>JAIYAW010000001.1 GCA_027488835.1 Bacteroidota bacterium
CACCGCCTTCCGGACGGGGACCTCTGTTGTATCCGCCACCTTCTGGACGGGGACCTCTATTGAATCCGCCACCTTCTGGACGGGGACCTCTGTTGAATCCGCCACCTTCTGGACGTGGTCTTCTGTTGAATCCTCCGCCTTCTGGACGGGGACCCCTGTTGAATCCGCCACCTTCTGGACGGGGACCTCTATCGTATCCACCGCCATCTGGACGTGGTCCTCTGTTGAATCCGCCACCTTCTGGACGGGGACCTCTATTGAATCCGCCACCTTCTGGACGTGGACCTCTGTTGAATCCGCCACCTTCTGGACGTGGACCCCTGTTGAATCCGCCACCTTCTGGACGGGGACCTCTGTTGAATCCGCCACCTTCTGGACGGGGACCTCTGTTGAATCCGCCACCTTCCGGACGGGGACCTCTATTGAATCCGCCTCCTTCCGGACGGGGACCTCTATTGAATCCGCCACCTTCTGGACGGGGACCTCTATTGAATCCGCCACCTTCTGGACGGGGACCTCTGTTGAATCCGCCACCTTCTGGACGTGGACCTCTATTGAATCCGCCACCTTCTGGACGGGGACCTCTGTTGAATCCGCCACCTTCTGGACGTGGACCTCTGTCATTCCCCCCAAAATTTCTTGAGCCGCTATCCTCACGTTTGAAGCTATTTTTTACGCTTCCTTCATCACCGCCTGTACGAGGACGCTTTTCTCCCGTTTGTCTTTGTTGAAATTTTTTACCGCCTGAGTTTGATTTTTTGGGAGTTGACATATTGATTAAATTGAACCTGCAAAGGTAGTCAATTTTTACCAAACCATTAGTATGGCTGTTGTTTAATTAAATGAATTTGATTCTCACCCAGCTGAGAATATCCAAATTCATAACAAAATTGATATTCGATTCCATTCGGCATTTTTTCTATATGCGTATGAAAATCAAAAACAAATCCTTTTTTTAATATTTTCCGTAATTCAATTTGAGAATCAAATACATTTTGTTCCAAAAAACAATCCATTAATATTTTACGGTTTCTTTTTAAACGGCTATCAATGAATCGAATCGATTGTATCTCAATCCCATTGTTTTTATTGTGATAGCTTGTGCGACAAGAATCAGAACAAAATTTTTTATCTATTCTTCCAATAAGTCTATCTGAGCATTCGAGGCAATTTCTAGTTTCCATAAGTTGATTTTTCAACTTCAAACAATTTTAAATTAATCAACCCCTAAAAGTAATAAGATTTAATATTTGCATTTAACACAAAAAAGAGGGCTTTCGCCCTCTTTTTTAACAGATTCTAGCCAACTAAATTAAAATGGAATTTCATCATTCGCCTCAATAGCCTTCTTCTCTTTCTTTGATCCTACGAACATAATGTCCTTCACCACAATTTCCGTCGCCTCTTTGTTCTGACCGTCCTTCGCCACATACTTACGATGATTCAATCTACCTTCAACAGCCAATCTAGTACCTTTTACCACATACTTCTCAACCACATTTGCCAGATTGCCCCACGCTATTAGCTGATGCCATTGCGTGTTTTCGGTGACTTCACCATTTCCGTTTTTCACTTTTTCCGAAGTTGCCATTCTCCATTTCACAACTTTGTTGCCATTCTCCAATGTTGTAGACACCGGGTCTATGCCAACATTTCCAATTAATCTTACTGAATTCATTAAACTTTGCATTTTGTTTCCTTTCTTTTTTCTATTTCTTTTTCACATTAAAAAACACTTCCAAGTTTAACAGCAGGCCTTATCTGTTTTCCTTTTCGGTGATACAAAGTTCATACAGTTCGAATGACCGAATCGTATAATAAATGATTATAAACGGTTATAAATGTTTAAGATAAAGACCAACTCGCACAAACAATAGCGGCCGTTTCAGTTCTGAGTATTTGCGACCCCAAACCAATTACTTGAAAACCATGAGATTTGGCTAAATCAATTTCTGAGAGAGAAAAGTCACCTTCAGGACCAATAAATACAATACTGTCATCTCCAAATTTCAAAGGATGCGATTGCGCTATGTCTGAATTACAGTAAGCAATATATTTATTTTCCTGATTTCTATTTATTGCATTTTCAAAACTATCCTCTTGAATATCCATTAACCAAGCACTATGAGATTGCTTCATTGCTGCAATAGCAGTTTTTTTAAGCTTCTCAATATTTATTTTAGATCGCTCTCCATTTTGAGACTTTAAAAAAACGAGTTGCTTTACTCCAATTTCACTACATTTTTCAACCAACCATTCCATTCTGTCAGAACTCTTTAATATTCCAACAGCCAAAACAAAATTTCGTTGTGGCAATTCTTTAAAACTCTCAACTGATGCTAGGAATGATTTTTTTTGAATTTCAACAATTTTACCAAAGTAATATATCCCATCGCCTGAGGTAAATTCAATTAAATCGCCAATTTTGTATCTTAAAACTAAAATTGCATGTTTTGTTTCTTGCTCAGAAAAATAAGCCACATTATTTTCAATTTTATCTGAATAAAATGTAAAATGCCCAGGCATATCTCTTATTAATTATCAATAAAACGCCACGTACTTCCTTCTTTAGAATCCATAATTTCAATTCCTGAAGCCTTTACCTTGTCTCTAATTGCATCACTTAATGCAAAATTCTTATCCGTTTTAGCTTGCAAACGTAAATCAATCAATACATTTAAAATTGAATCTAAATGACTAATTTCATTGGTTACAGAATCCGTAATACCCAATATCCCTCTAAAATAAATGCTAAAAATAAACTTTGCTTTCTCCAATTCTTCTGCATTTACTGTTTCCCTGCCATCATTTATCAAATTAACGCGTCGTGCAACTTCAAAAAGTTGTGCAATTGCCTGTGGTGTATTGATATCATGATTTAAACAATTTTCTATTTCCTGAATAATATCATCAAACTTCACCGAAGAAATATCCGATATTTTCAATTTTGGAAGCAAAGAACTAGCCGCTTGTAATCTAGCCAAACCCTTTTCAGAAGCCATTAAGGCTTCCTCACTAAAATCTAAGGTACCCCTGTAATGTGCCTGCAATACAAAAAACCTTAAAGTTTGCGGGGTAAATGATTTTGATAATAAGGGATGTGAACCGTCGAAAAGCTGTTTCACAGTTACCCCATTATTCAAACTTTTGGCCATTTTTTGACCATTTATGGTAATCATATTATGATGGACCCAAAATTTTGCAGGTTGATGGTTATGCGCAGCCCTGCTTTGGGCAATTTCACATTCATGATGAGGAAATAACAAATCCATACCACCGCCATGAATATCAAATTCTTCACCCAAATACTTTGCGCTCATTGCACTACATTCTATATGCCATCCGGGAAAACCTTTACCCCAAGGACTAGACCATTGCATTATATGTTCAGGTGAAGCCTTTTTCCATAAAGCAAAGTCATTGGCATTTCGCTTTTCAGATTGACCTTCTAGTTCACGAGATTGGTTTCCAGCACCAGCCATTAAATCATCTAAAACCCTACCACTTAACTCACCATAATTATGATTTTCATTATAAGTCAAAACATCAAAATACACGGAACCATTTGACTCATAGGCCAATCCCTTAGAAATAATACTCTCTATCATTTCAATTTGTTCTAAAATATGACCGCTAGCTTTAGGCTCAATGCTTGGTCTAAGCACCCCAATATTATCCATCACCTCATTATACATATCTGTGTAAGTTTGGGCAATTTCCATAGGTTCGAGCTTTTCAATTTTGGCTTGCTTTTGAAGTTTATCTTCACCTTCGTCGGCATCACCAACCAAATGTCCTACATCTGTAATATTCCTTACAAAGCGAACTTGATAACCTTTATGAATTAAATACTTACGCAATACATCAAAAACAATTGGTCCTCGAACATGACCTAAATGAGGCGCCCCATAAACGGTTGGGCCACAAACATACATGCCAACTTTATTTGGAAAAATACTTTCAAATAATTCTTCCTTTTTTGTTAATGTATTATATAAATATAAATTAGACATTGTTATTTTAACGGTTTGTATACATATTTTGATAGTAGGCCTGATAATTACCAGAAGTTACATTATCTAACCATTCATTATTTTCCAAATACCAATCTATCGTTTTTTCGAAACCTTGATCAAACGCAACACTTGGGCTCCATCCCAATTCTAACTCTAATTTACTTGCATCAATGGCATATCTGAAATCATGACCAGCTCTATCTGTTACATAGGTTATCAATTTTGCAGATTCACCATTATTGCGACCTAATTTTCTGTCCATGATTTCACATAATTTATTCACTAAATCAATGTTCTTCCATTCATTATTTCCACCTATATTATAAGTATTCCCATTTTTTCCCTTGTGAAAAATAACATCAATTGCCGAAGCGTGATCGTTCACCCAAAGCCAATCTCTAATATTTTCACCTTTTCCATAAACTGGCAAAGGTTTGTTATTCTTGATATTGTGAATCATCAAGGGAATTAATTTTTCTGGAAACTGATGACTACCATAATTATTTGAGCAGTTGCTAATTACTATAGGCATTTTAAACGTTTCATGATAAGCACGAACAAAATGATCGCTGCTTGCTTTGCTCGCACTGTATGGAGAATTAGGATCGTAAGGAGTTGATTCAGTGAATTTTCCTTCATCGCCTAATGTTCCATATACTTCATCTGTACTTACATGATAAAATCTACCCTGAGTTACATTTCCAAATGATTTAAATGCATTTAACAAAACAACTGTTCCTACCACATTTGTCATAACAAAATCAATTGGATTTGTTATACTTCTGTCTACGTGACTTTCCGCTGCCAAATGAATTACAGAATGAATTTCCTTTGAAGAAAACAAAGATTCAACCGCTTTTGTGTCTGTGATGTCACATTTTACAAATTCATAGTTTGAACATCCCTCAATATCTCTTAGGTTTTCCAAATTACCCGCATAAGTAAGATTATCTAAATTGATAATATGATAATCTGTGTAACGATTTACAAACCTTCTAACAACATGTGAGCCAATAAAACCGGCACCTCCTGTAATAATTATATTTTTCATTGAATTACTTTGACATTACTTATTTTAACATACAAAGGAGCATAACTTGGTACTCCAATTCTTCCAAAAGCGCCAAATCCATGATCAGAACTTGTTACAAACTCACCAACTGAACCTTCGTTAACAAAAAAAGGCAAGAAGTCTAAAACTTTTACCCCATTTAGATTAGCCATTTGCTCAGCTTTATATCTTCGGCCTTCCAACCTACTATCGTAGATTAAACCTCCCTTCAATGTTGAAACAACCACATCGAATTCAACTATGGTAGCATGAAATAATACCGGAGGCATACTCATTAAATTCGTTTGAGAAACAAATGTACCTGATTTTTCATCCTTTACTCTATATTTGATGCTTTGAAACGAATCTAATAGCCATTGCCCATTTTTTTCATTTTTTGCACAATATTCATCAATAATTTTATTTTCAGCAATTGCCCTATTCAATTTTTTCGCATTTACATAAGCCTCATATTGCTGTGCGTTTAAGATCTTATCCACCCGAATAATAAACTTTGCCATTTCATTATTTGGCAATAATTTAATCTTATAATGATTCGATATTTTTTGCTTCAAACTATCTGTAGAAATTAATACTTCTATAGTACTGCCAGGTTTGGTTATTTGTAAAGCCTCCATCAATTCATTGCGGGCCTCAACTGGGTAAGGGATTTCCTTAAGTGTATCGTCATGGAAGCAGTTTTGCAATGTATCATCATTAGGCCCAATAATCATAAATTCAACCAAGCAGTAATTTTCTGGTCCGAGTTGTTCACTAAGCTCGCCACCTTTAACAAACCGATATTTCATACCGGTTGTTGACGTTTTGTAACTATTTAATTGATAAATCAATATGCCCACAGAAATAATTAGCAACGAAATTACTGACCATTTCAAATACTTGTTTTTGGGAAGAAAATTCATATTTTAGATAACTCCTCTTTATATTCTTTTATTGTTTCTTTAAATTTAATTACGGTATTTTCCAATGTATCTTCACTTTGACCACCAGCTGCATTTCTATGTCCACCTCCACTAAAATATTTAGCAGAATATTCATTCACCGCAAAATCACCTTTACTTCTAAAGCTCATTTTCACCCTCTCAGTTCTGTCAATAATTAACACACTCATAACAACACCTGTAATACTCAATCCCATATTTACCAGACCCTCAGTATCTCCAGTTTTTACATTAAACATTTCAAGTTCATGGGTATCTAAATAAATCAAAGCTACCTTGCCATCTTCAATTAGTTCCAATTTCTTGTATAGCGCATAACCAAAAAGTTTGCTTCTGTTGGGACTAAAAACATCAAAAATACGTTCATGAATTTTTATGTGATTCGCTCCATGCTCCATAAGTTGAGCCGCAATTCTATGTGTTTTAGGTTTGGTATTGTTATGTTGGAAATTGCCCGTATCTGTCATTAAGCCTGTATAAAAACAGTTAGCCATATCTTCGGTGATATAATGAGAACCAAAATATTGTTCTACCCATTCAAAAACCAATTCACAAGTACTACTAGATTGCCTATCCCAAAAAACATAATTTGCAAAGTTGTCCGGATCCAAATGATGGTCTATCATAACTTTGTCAATATTCATTTCACCAATAAGTTCACCTAATTTATTAATTCTATACAACCGATTAAAATCCAAACAAAAAACCAAATCTGCGTCATTTAAAACCGAAGTTGCATATTCTTCACTTTCCTCAAAATTAATTACAACATTATTCTGAGGCAACCAGTTTAAAAAATCGGCATAATCAGTTGGAGTAATTAAAAAAACTTCATCCATAATTTGCTTCAAAAACCCATACAAACCAAGTGTTGAGCCCATTGCATCGCCATCAGGTTTATGGTGGGTAGTGATAACCGCACGTTTAAATTCCTTGTTTTTTAATCTCTGAACCAATAATTCAGTTGAATCTATTCTCATTGTTACTGCAAAAATACGGCAAACGATAGGTAAATTTGCATTAAATGAGCAGCAAAGAATATCAAATCTATACTTTAAACAACGGGTTGCGGGTTGCACACCAAAAAATATCATCAACATTATTGGTGCATTGCGGCTTCATTATTCATGCAGGAAGCAGGAACGACAATGAATTTCCTGGACTGGCACATTGTCTTGAACATATGGTTTTCAAGGGAACACAAAAAAGAAAAACAATTCATGTTTTAAATCATCTTGAAGTAATTGGGGGGGAATTGAATGCATTTACTACCAAGGAAATTACTGCTATTTATGCAACCATTGAAAAACGCCACTTAAGTAGGGCTGTCGATATTCTTTGTGATGTTACCTTTAGATCAGTTTTACCTGAATTAGAATTGACAAAGGAAAAAAAGGTAATTAAAGACGAAATCAATATGTATGTTGATACCCCTGAGGAAAATATTTACGATGAATTTCAAGAAATGGTTTTTGGAAATCATCCATTGGCTCATAATATTCTAGGTACCCACGATTCAGTAGAACAAATCACAACCGAAGCACTAAAATCATTTGTAAATAATTACTACCAATATCCTAATATGGTATTTTCGGTGGTAGGAAATGTTTCAATTGAAAAAGTAATTGCCAATTTGAACAAATTCTTACCTAAAGAGCCGTTAAATAATCCTATAATTAGCAATATTAAACAACCCATTTTTTACAAACCACAAACCCTAAAAAAAGAAAGTGATTTTAATCAAGCATACGCAATCATGGGAGTGCCAACTTATTCGGAAGATCATGACAATAGATTTGGATTGTTGTTATTGAATAATTTATTGGGGGGACCGGGCATGAACAGTAGACTAAATTTATCAATTCGTGAAAAGCATGGTTATACCTATCACGTTGAAAGTGGTTATCAAGCTTTTTTAGATGGGGGACTTTTTCATTGCTATTTAAGCGCTGAGGAAAAATACATTGATAAATCCATTAATTTAATTATCAAAGAATTAAGAAAGCTAAAAGAACAGAAACTTGGCAAAGTTCAATTAAGTCAAGCAAAAAATCAATTTATTGGTCAAATTATCATGAGCAATGAATCGAGAAGTGGTTTAATGATACATATTGGCAAAGGAATTATCAAATACAATAAGGCAATGAGCTTGCAAGAAACAATTCAAAAAATTAAAAACTTAACATCAGAACAATTGTTAGCTATTGCAAATGAAGTATTTGATTTCGATCAATTCAGTCATTTACAATATTTACCAGAAAAATGAATCAAAAAATCTTAAAACTTATAGAACAAGGCGAAGGCATAAGTTTAGATTTTAAACAAGTAATTCAGAGCCCCCATAAAATTGCCAAATCCATGGTAAGTTTTGCCAATACCCATGGTGGAATTTTGCTCGTTGGAGTGAAAGACAATGGGAATATTTCTGGTATAAACCCAGAAGAAGAGTTTCACATGCTAGAATTAGCTGCCAATTTTTTTACAAAACCTGAAGTTAAATTTACTGTTGAACCTCACGTTATTTATGGAAAACAAATAATATTGGTAGATATTCCAAAAGGCGAAAATCAACCCTATTATGCCAAAGGTGAGGATGAAAAATGGTGGGTTTATGTGAGGGTAAACGATAACTGTATTTTGGCGTCAAAAACAACTGTAGATTTCATGCATGCTCAAAAGAAAGGTGGCAAAGTTACATTGGGTAAAATTGAGCAAGGAATATTAAATTATTTAAAAGAACATCAAAAGGTAACCCAAGCAGAGATTTGTCAAATGTTCAATCTAGGAAATAGAAGAACAGCACGCATTCTTGTGAGTCTCATGAAAGTGCAGGCAATTCGAAGTCACACTTTGGAAAAATACGAATTCTACACTTTATATTAACAAAAAAGCCAGCTAAAAGCTGGCTTTTTTGTTATGGGGATATATTCAATTACTTCGTTGCTTCTGCAAACAATTCAGATACTTTAGTCCAATTTACAACATTCCAAAATGCACCAATATAATCAGGTCTGCGGTTTTGGTAGTGCAGATAATATGCATGTTCCCAAACATCTAATCCTAAAATTGGGGTGCCCTTAACCTCAGCAATATCCATCAATGGATTATCTTGGTTAGGAGTTGAAGTTATTACCAATTTGTTATCATGAACAATTAACCAAGCCCAACCACTACCGAATCTTGTCGCGCCAGCACTTGCAAATTGCTCTTTAAACGCGGCAAAACTGCCAAATGTAGCGATAATCGCATCATTGAGTGCACCAGTTGGTTCACCACCTGCATTTGGCCCCATAATGGTCCAAAACAAACTGTGATTGTAATGTCCACCACCATTATTTCTAATAGCTGGAGTAAGTTTACTTATTGAACCCATTAATTCGAGTAACGACATATTTTCAGCAGGGGTGCCTTTAACAGCGTTATTCAAATTGGTAACATAAGCTTGATGGTGTTTGCCATGATGAATTTCCATGGTTTTCGCATCAATATGTGGTTCAAGCGAAGTGTAATCGTAGGGTAATTTAGGGATTTCGAACATAATTTTTTCTTTTTGGTAAGACAAATTTACGGAGTAAATATTTTAAGTGCAACGTTTATCTACAAGAAGTAACTTTGAACCCATAAACAACCCTATCAAAAGGCGCAGTAATGATAATTTCACTTTGGATTCCTGAAAGCGTTGCCGCTATACTTACAATTTGGTGTGTGTATCTTGCTGCTCAAAACAAAATTACAAACTGGCCAATTAGCATTTTGGCATCAATCGTGTATTTTTATGTTTTTTATCAGAATCACTTTTTTTCAGATGCCTATTTGCAATTGGTATTTGTAATATTCCAACTCTACGGATGGTGGTTTTGGTCAAAATTAAATCCCTCAAAACAACTACAAAAAATTAGTAAAATAAACAGAAAAAGCACATTATTACTAGCCGTAATTTCACTCCTACTCTATGGAATATGGCTTTATTTTTATAAAATAATAAATCCCACCGCAAGAATTCCGGAAATAGATGCATTAACAACTATTATTAGCTTAACGGCATTATACATGCAAGCAAAAAGGTGGATTGAAAATTGGGTAATTTGGATAATTGTAGACATCATGTATGTACCAATGTATATTTTTGGAGAGCAATATATTACTGCTTGCCTGTATATCTTTCTAATCATAATGGCCATTTATGGTTTTAAAGAATGGCAGAAAGAATTGACATTCGACCACGCAAACAAAGCATAAAAAAAGGCCTCGAAAAGAGGCCTTCCCAGTTATATTTAAATAATTTATTATTTCTTACTTGCTTCAGCAGCCGCTTGCATCAATGCACGGGTTGTTTTCACAGATACGATTGCATTTTCTTGTGCATCCAAAATTTCCAATTTATCAATTGAAATTTGGCGAACTTTTGCGCTTTGTCCAATTTCTAGAACATCAATGTTAACATCAATAAAATCAGGCATATCGGCAATTAGACCTCTAACGCGCAAACGATTAATTTTAACTACCAATTTACCACCTCCACGAACACCTGGAGAATTACCTACAACACGAATAGGAACTTCCATCACCACCTTTTTGTTAGCATCGACTGTCATGAAATCGGCATGCAATATTGCATCAGATACAGGGTGAAATTGAATATCCTGTAAAATAGCTTCATGGTTTTGGCCATCTAAATTGATACGAACTTTGTATACATTAGGTGTATAAACTAAGTTTTTAAAATCAGCTTGGTAAACAGCAAAATGTGTAGCTTCTTTACCTTCACTATAAATTACGCAAGGTACTTTACCTTCGCTTCTCAACGCTTTGGCAGTTCTTGTTCCAAGCTCACCGCGTGATTCACCTTTTAATAAAATGGTTTTCATATAGAATTATAATATTTTTTTATTGATTTTGTTTGAGATCTAAATTGGTTTGTGAATTAAAGACTTGTTTGAACAGAGAGCTAATGCTTCCGTTTTCATGCACATTTCTAATTGCTCTTGCAAATAATGGGGCAACAGAGAGAACTTTAATTTTATCAATATGTTGTTTCAAAGGAATTGTATCAGTTACAACCAATTCAGTTAAAACAGAATTTTGGATATTTTCGTACGCTTTGCCACTTAATACTGGATGGCAACAAAGTGCTCTCACAGTATTAGCTCCTTTTTCCATCATCATAGCAGCAGCTTTGCACAAAGTTCCTCCGGTATCAATGATATCGTCAATTAATACAACATCTTTACCTTCTACATCCCCAATAACAGTCATATTGGCAATCTCGTTGGCTCTTTTTCTTTCTTTGTCGCAAATTACCATTGGAAGATTTAAGGCCTTAGCAACTTCACGAATTCGATTACTTGCTCCAACATCAGGCGCAGCAATCACCAAATTATCTTGGTTAAGCGCACGGATATAAGGAACAAAAATAATTGAGCTTTCTAAGTGATCTACTGGGAAATTAAAGTATCCTTGAATTTGGGGTGCATGTAATTCCATAGTCATTACACGGTTTGCACCAGCTGTGCCTAACAAATCAGCAACCAATTTGGAAGCAATAGAAACCCTAGGTTTATCTTTTCTATCTTGGCGTGCATACCCATAATATGGAATAACTGCAGTAATGTAATTTGCACTGGCCCTTTTCGCGGCATCAATTGCCATTAAAAGTTCCATAATATTATCGCTGTTTGGATAAGTACTTTGAACAATGAAAAGATCGCAACCGCGAACGCTTTCTTGAAAGTTTGGTTGAAATTCTCCGTCACTAAAACGATTAACGATAAGTTCACCTGGCGCAGAGCCATAGTACTCGCAAATACTTTTGGTGAGGGAATCCGACGCGGAACCGCCGAATATTTTGACTGGATGTATAAGTGATGCCATAACTTCGATTTTACTTTCTCTCAATGCCTTTGGGCATGGATATCATCAAACCTGTTTTTGTTGTCCGACTAGGGCTCGAACCTAGACTCTTCTGGACCAAAACCAGACGTGTTGCCAGTTACACCATCGGACAATTTTCGGACTGCAAAGATAAAGAAAAAATCAATTAATCAAACTTATTTTGGAAGTTTTTTCAAATAATTACTAATCAATACTTTTTGATTCCTATCGGGTTTAGGAGCTTCCTAAAACTATAATCAATAACCTATCTAGGACTAAGCAACTATCATAAAAAAAGGTGTAATTGACTTCTTTTCATAAATTTAAATAACCATAAAGTGTTCTGCTACTTTGTGTTTTGGAGAACTCAATTGAACAAAGTAATTGCCTTTTCTCAATCCGCGCAAATCTAAAACCTCAGTAAAATCTCCAATTCCATACACTTTGGGTTCTAAATAAATTACCCGATTTCCCAATGGGTCATATACTGAAATTGATAACATTCCTCCCCCGTCTGATCCAAATTTTATATTTATAAAATCGGAAGTTGGATTTGGGTATACCTGACTAATCTGTATTTGGGTAACCAAATCTGCAAAATCTTCAATGCTGGCAGCATTACTTTTGAAAATTGGTAAGGTATCAAAATCTTGATTGTCTAATAATGCTTTCACTTCAGCTGCCGGAACCTCAAACCAATCTTCTAAAACACTCGCATAAACTTGCCTAAAATCATTTTGCATCGGGACATTGTCGTTAACCGTTGTGGTACTTGGAATTGTAGGGTTTTTTCCAATAATTCCAGGCTGAACTGCTTCTCCAAAAACAAACAATGGCGCAGCGGCTCCATGGTCTGTTCCACCACTTGCGTTGCTTTGCACCCTTCTTCCAAATTCGCTATATGTCATTCCAACCACCCTATCACTGGCGCCCAGAAGTTTCAAATCATCCTGAAAGGCAGCAATTCCCTCACTCAATTTTTGCATCAATGTAGCATGTGATCCAGTACTGGTATCGGCGCTATCGGTTTGATCGCTGTGCGTATCAAAACCCCCAATGTTTACCATGTAAACTGGGGTTTGTAGACCGCCACTTATTAATTTTGCAACAATTTTTAATTGATTACATAAACCATTGCCCTTTACATATTTGGTAGATAAGTTCTTACCCTTGGAAGCAGCCATTTTAACAACAGATGCATATTGATTGGTTTGTTGTGTAAGTTCTCGAATGAAGGCCAACTCAATATCAGAGGGCGTGTTTAAACTTCCACCCGTATTTCCATCTAACAAATTATAAAATGACGCGGGATCACTAATTGCCATTCCCATACTTACATTGGGACCCATAAATGTTAGAGGCACCATCGAGCCAATTTGAATCGCAACAGGATCAGGCATGGTTGCATTCGGATAATCTTTAGGATAGTTGACATATCGTTTATCCAAATACCTTCCCATCCAACCTGTCGTTATAACTTTATCGCTACTAGAAGCGCTATTCCAAATATCGGTTGCTCTAAAATGTGAAAAATTTGGCTGAGGATAACCAACTGCCTGTATGGTATTTACTAGTCCATTATTAAACATATTTTGCAAGCCATCCATTTTGGGATGCAATCCAGTTTTGTTTGTACCATTTAAAGACAACACTTTCTTTTGATCAATCAAAATATTGGTTCTGGCTTTTGACAAATTGCTGTATTGGTCAATTGGAATTACCATGTTCAAACCATCATTCCCACCATTCAATTGAATGATAACCAATACCCGATCAGATACATTTGCCCTTTTTCCTAAAACACTAAAAAATGATTCCTTACCAAAGGTTCTTAAACTCATTCCATTCAAGGAAATTGGCAAAACACTGCTTGAGGCTGCGGCTTTTAAAAATAATCTCCTTTTCATATTTAGCTTAATTGGTATTCAGAAAGGTTCATGATAGACTTAAATAAATTTCTCATTTTACTGGTAACAATTGCCAAGGAATTTGCGTGATTTGGATCAACAATATCAAGAGCAGCTCGATATTCATCAGACCAGTTGTAATCAGGAATTCCACCGGGCAATAAAATTTCCTTCAAATTAGAAATTTGACTCACAGACAGCGGAAGGGCTAATAAAAAATCAGAAGCTTCTTGTATAAATGAATCCGCATCTTTTGGATTAGAAAATTGATTGGAAATTTTCCATGGATCAACGATAAAATTAAACGAATTCACTTTATGTCCCGTCATCATTAAATAATCTTGAAACTGATTGCGTTTCGGCAATGAATCACTATTCAACCAAATTCTATGATAAAGTGGCATTTGATACCAAGCCTCCCAACCTGCAACACTTGGAGGATCACCCAAATTCATTTGGGTGATTTGCCCATAATAGCTTCCAAGCGCATAAACCTGATAATTCGCATCATAGTCTGTTGCCGCTGGAAATGGCATTTCAAATTGACGCACAAATCCTGCCTGATGAGTTACAGGATCTTTGATTATACAAGCCCTATTCCAGTTATCATAAAAATGTTCGCTTTCTAAAAGCGCCTTTAAAACTGGTTTAATTTCATAATTGTTATCTCTGAAAATTTTAGCCAAAGGTTCTATTACATTGGTTTCAGCATTAGAATCGATATCGAAATAAACAAAATATTGATATAATTTACGACAAATATGTTTTGAAACTTCATCTACAGATAAAATCATGGTTAACATATCATCCAACTCCAATGAACCTGCAAAAACACCTGTTCTTCCTGTAATTGTGGTATTGTTGTAAAATGAAGAAAATGTTTTATCCGTAGTATCGTGTTTTGCGGAACTAAATGATGTAGTAAAAGGGGTTGTGGTAAAATTTATTGAAAATCCAGTCAATACCCTCGCTGAAGCCTTTACATCATCTTCGGTGAATTTACTGTTTGGACCTTTGCCCAATGTAAATAATTCTTGAAGTTCCCTTCCGTAATTTTCATCAGGGGCCTTTTTTGTATTTAATCTTCCATTTAAAAAATACAACATAGATGGATCAACCGTCATTTGCTTTAACAATGTCTTGTAATTGCCCAAAGCATAGTCATTCAACACTTTTACATAGGTATAACACAACGAAGCAACAGGGGTATCCTGCATTTGTGTGGGCATATGGTTATGCCAAAAAACAATCATTTTTTCCATGATTGAGGTTGACTGTTTTGCTGTCAACGACCAAAACCACGCTTTTACACTATATTTTCTATTGGGCTCTAAAGCCACATTCAATGGTGCATTTACCCAAGTGCTTCCATAAGGAACTGCGGCATCAGCTGTCTGATTTTGATAATTATTTATTGGCGGATTAAATACATAATTGGTTGTATCTAAAAGTGAATCAACAGCTTCGGAAACGGACTTTTTTGAAAATAAATTAATTTCCGACAATTTAGGACCAAACAAAGTTCTTCGAAGCAAATGAGCTGCTTCTTTTTTTGTCCATGTGCCACTGTATTTTGCCAAACCCGTTGTGGTTCGTCTTTCAATTTTGGGTTTCCCAAAATCTTCCTCTAATGAAGTCTTTTTATAAGAAAAAAATTCTCTGCGATCCATGAATTTCTAATATTTTATTTTGTGAAGATATAAAGTTAGTTATGATTAAAAAAGAAATTCATCAAAAAATGACAATTAAATTATTAACTATCTGCTTTATAACGCTCTTTTTTACAAGTCGATAAATGCTTGACCGTGATGAAATTTTAAATGATCGCCTGATTCATTTACGACCAAAATACGTCCCTCAAAATCAACATCTATAAGTTTAAATTGTTCACGTTTAAATCCATCACCATCCACAATTCGTAAAGTAATGGTTTCATTTAATCTCCATAAATGCTTTTGAAAATCAGCATGAATATGAGATTGGGTGTTTAACTGCTGCAATTGAATATGCACATTTTCAATGAGGGACATTAAAACGCTGTGAATATTGGTTTCAATTTGATTCAGATGAAATAGGCTAGTTGCAGCATTTAGGTTTGAGGGAAAATCTCTTTGGTTGACATTTATTCCAACTCCAAAAAATGCAACCTTTTGATTGTTGAAATTCTGAATTTCAAACAAAATCCCTGCAAGTTTTTTATTATCAGCATATATATCATTTGGCCACTTTACTGATAACGGAAAATGACTAAATTTTTGAATTGTAAGTAACACAGAAAGTGTGAGCAATTTATTCAATTCTATCAAATTCCAGTGTTTTTGAATGGAAATAGCAAAAGTGATTGCCAAATTTTTGCCATTTTCTGAGTGCCAGAGATTATTATTTTGACCTATGCCATTTGTTTGATTCAAACAATACACTGCTATCGGATTCACCAATAAAGACGGGGCATAAGGAGAAATTGCTTTGTTTTGAACAAGCAATTTACACAGCGATTGTGTGGATTTACATTGGTTAGAAAAATAAATTTCTACCTCAGAATACAATTGTTCAAACTGAATGTCTTCCAAAATTCCGAACTTTGCACAAAGAAACAAACAAATGAGCAAAAATAAAGCAGACGAATTAGAAGCAATGGTAGCGGTAGCCGTTCATGGTTTACAAGAGAAAAAAGGGATTAATATTACAACATTAGATTTAAGAGGAGTGGCATCGGCTTTTACAGATTTTTTTGTAATTTGCCATGGTTCATCTAGCCGTCAAGTAGACGCATTGGCTGATAGTGTAGAAGATGAATTGAGAAAAACATTGGGTGAAAAGCCAAAACACAGAGAAGGCAGTGAAAATGGAGAATGGGTATTGTTAGACTACTATAACATTGTTATTCATATCTTTTCAGAAGAAAAAAGAGATTTTTATGCATTGGAAGAGTTGTGGGGCGACGGGAAATTAACGAAGCATGAAGATTAATTTGAAAAACTATTTGTTTTTATCGAATTAATTACTAATTTTGCACCCCCAACGAAAACGAACTGGCCCGTTCGTCTATCGGTTAGGACATCTCCCTTTCACGGAGGAAAGAGGGGTTCGATTCCCCTACGGGCTACAATAAATTAACATAGATCGCGGGATGGAGCAGTGGTAGCTCGTCGGGCTCATAACCCGAAGGTCATAGGTTCGAGTCCTATTCCCGCTACAAAGAAAAAGCCAATCATAAATGATTGGCTTTTTTCGTTTTACGACCTTCGATATCCCCCGTAAATAGAGGGATTAGCTGAAAAAATCATTAACATTTCGAGTTATATGTAATTTTTAGCTTTCAATTTTGGGAGCTTTAGCATCCTTGATACCTGATTCAAATTGAACATCTAAACCATGAGATACAGTTTTAGTATCTTCATAAACATCAAATTTAACAGCCTTTCCCCATTTCAATGTGATAAAATGAACTCCTTTATTTATGTAAGGCTCACCATTTAATAAATAACAAGTTGCTGTCCACCTTGCAATAACAAGGGTTTTGGCTGGATTTCCTTTAACCTGAATGTCTGTTACCTCAAATTTAAGGTCTGGAAGTACAATTCCCACTCTTTCAAACCATCTTTTCAAGCTTTCTTTATCATGGCGTGTACCACCCAAGCAATTATCTCCTGCAAAAGTATGTTCTAATTCTTTATCAGACACTCCCTTTAAAACCTCGTCATAACGGTGCTCTGTTATAGATTTGAAGTTCTTCCTAACAATTCCCTTTATAATATTATGATAAGGGCTTAAATCTTGGGCATTTAACGAAGTTGCCGCAACGATAAATAATACTAACGATAATAATAATTTTTCCATTACTCTTTTTTTAATTGATGAGTTGCAAAATTACTAATAAGCTAAAATTCAAATAATGAACTTGGGTTAAGAAATACGTTTCCTTATTCTACTCAGTGCCTGTGGCGTTACTCCAATATAAGAGGCTATATACTTTAATGGAATAAATTGCAACAATTCAGGCTGTTCTGTAAATAAGTTCAAATAACGTTCCTGGGCAGATTGGATTAATAAAGATAATTCTCGCTTAGATTTTTTCATAAACAGGTCTTCGCTTGCCAATCTTCCTATCGTATTGCCAATTTCCGTTTTGTCATAAATTACTTTTAAGTCGTTATACGATACACTCCAGAGTATAGTGTCTGTTAAGGTTTCTAACTGGTAAGTTGATGGTACTTGTGTCAAGAAAATATCATATGCGGACACAAAATTATTAACGAATGCAAATTCAAAAGTTAAATCATCAAATTCTTGAGGAATACATTTTCTAACAATTCCCTTTTCAATAAAAGATAAGTAGTTTTCTTTTTGACCTACTTTTAAAATTATTGACTTTTTGGCAAATTCACGTTTTATAAGTTTAGAAGAAAAGAACTCCCAATCTTTTTTGGAAATAGGAACCATTTTTTGGAAATATTTTTTTATTTCAATCATTTCTCGTTCTTAATTAGGCTGTTTCAAGTGAGTAGTTTCTTCTAAAGCATAACGCATAACGTTTTGCAGCTACCCGAAGGACGGGCGATTCACCACAAATGTAGATTAAAAGTACTAAAGTTTCGTTCACCACAAATCTGTCTTTAGAGCACAAAACCCCGCCTTTTGGGTAGGTGCTGTTGGTGGCTGGTGTTTTTTATTGTTCATCTTTTCAGTTGTTCCAAGTTTTTTTCTGTTTGTCTAAGATGATGCGTGGCGTGGTAAGTCATCAAGTAAAAAATTTCTCTAATTGTCATTTTACCAAGTAAAGGATGTGGCAAAACTAGCGTGTCCAGTTCTTCGTCTGTGTATTGTTCTAACAAACTCTGAATGGTCAGCAAAATTGTCTGCAAATCGTCTGTAATTGTAGCCTTTTGTTCTGGATTTATTTGTTCGGGTAAAAATTGTTGTGGTGCTTTAAGACTTGTCTTGAAATAGTTTTTAAGAACAGTTTCGTAATCCCAAATCGGTCGGTCTATTTTCCCAAATTTCTGCTCAATAAATTCCTTTGAGGGAAGTATTTTAGGAAATGGCAACAAAGTCAAGTAAACGTGACTGAATTGTTGTCCTGCTGTCCATTTTTCGTTATGACTGTAAACAAACTGTTCGTCAGTCAATGAATTAACATAATCACTCATTTCTTTGTGATTGTCATAAAACGATTTGATTAATTCTTGTTTTGTCATTTTACATTTTTTTATTGTTTATGTCAGTTGTTTGTTTTGTCCATCACACTTGCCACCAACTTGTATATACACGAAACAAACCTTCGCTTAGCCATACAATAATGGAGTGATATGCGAAACTTTATTTCGTTTTATTCTTTTTGCAATTACAGATGTATTTTAAATTAATTGCTCCCAAAAATAACAATTTACCCCCATTTATTTACATACACCTATTTAGAGAATTACACACCCTCTTCAGCATTTTTCCCAATAATTCATTTCAGAAGTTTGTATCGGATTCGATACAAGACTTCATGCATGAAATTTTAATCATCTTGCCTATTCAAATATTTCGACAGATCAACCACCATTTCGTATCCTTCTAAAAAGTTAGAAATCGCCAAAGTTTCAGAAATTTTACAAACGTAAAAAATTACCAATGTACAATTCTTCAATCTAATTGAAAATGCGGGTTTTGAAAGCTCTGATTTTACCGACATCCAACATACTTGCATTTATGGAAACGTCAAATTCACAAAACTGATTGCACAGTTATTACAAAGTATTAGCAAGAGCTAATTTGGAATTATTGAAACCAATACTAATTATTATTCATTTCAATAAAGCACTAAAAAAATCTAATGCCATTAAACCCGTTTTATTCCAAAATTGATAATCGTGGTTCGCATTTTTAACACTTACAAAGCGAATTTTCTTAGATTTAGAATGAATCATGTAATTGCCAATAAAAACACCTTCATTTGAATATTTTGGTTGTGGTGATATCAATACGTCTATATTGAGTAACTTCTCCAATAAATCTATGGATTGGCTAAATGGAACAATTTGGTCATTGGTTCCATGTGCTAGAAAAATATTGGTTTGAAATTCATTTGCTCTGAGCGAAATATTGTTGGTGCCAATCCAACGGAATACATTTTTTTCATATTTTCCCATACAGTTTACCATTAGACCGTCGTTTTTGTCTAATAACGGGTTATAATCACCACTGAGGCCTGCAACTCCTTTAAAGCAATCAGGGTGCTCTAATCCCAAAATAACCGCGCCACGCGCGCCGGTAGACAATCCCAAAGCAAACGAATTCGAATTCTTTGTAAACCAACCAAATTTATTGAGCGGGCACAATACCGAATCAAACAACCAAGTTCGAGTAGGGTGATTTTTGTAATCTTTGCGCATATCGGGATAAAAGCTATCCATGTACACGCTTTTACCCATTTCAACCAACAACAATGCAAATTGATTATTCAGCGCTGTTTTGGCAACAGAAGTTTTTGTAATCCAATCTAAATCAGGATAATTCCATCCGGGTAAAAGCAACAACACCCCTTTTATTTGTTTTGAGGGACAAAGGATTTTGACTTGAACAGGATGGTTGTTGAAATTTACAAAATAGGAAGTGTCAAATAAATTGCAAGGTTTTTCAAATTTGAAGTTCAAAGATTTTCTCGAGACGGAAGATTTTTGTCCCTCAAAAGACTTTACTGCAATAAAAGCACAAAGTAAAAATAAGAATACGGATATGGATTTTTTATTCAAAGTCATAGCCAAATTGCTTTAGCATGTTCTGATTGTTTCTCCAATCTTCTCTCACTTTAACAAAAAGTTCTATGTAAACTTGTTTACCAAAAAATATTTCCAAATCTTTTCTTGAATTGATTCCCAAACGCTTCATTGTTTGTCCGCCAGTACCAATCAAAATTGGTTTTTGCGATTCACGTTCTACAATTATTTCACAACTCATTCGAATTATCTTTTCGGTTTCTTTAAATGCCAAGGTAGAAACTTCGCAAGCGTATGGAATCTCTTCACTGTATATTTTGAGAATATTATTTCTAATAATTTCATTCACAAAGAATCTTTCAGACCTATCTGTCAATTGATCCGTTGGGAAATAGGGAGGATGTGGTGGTAAAAACGAAACAATATAGCGCTCTAGGGTATCCGTTTCAAAACCGTTAAGAGCAGAAATACTTAAATATACATCTGCTTCAAATTCTTCTTTCAATTGAACCAAGGCAGACTCTAATTCTTCTTGATTGGACGTATCAATTTTATTGATACAAATAATCTTCTTTGCTTTGGCTTGATGGAATTTTTCTTTAATATCTTCAGAAAACTCTTTACCATGGATATCTATCAGCAACACCAAAACGTCACTATCACGAACACTTTCATTCACAAAATGCATCATTTTCTCATGCATTCCATAACTTGTTTTGGTTAAAATACCGGGAGTATCACTGTAAACAATTTGATAATTTTCTCCGTTTTTAACGCCTATAATTCGGTGACGGGTTGTTTGTGCTTTTGGATTAACAATGGCTAAGGCTTCGCCTAATAAATGATTATAAAGGGTGCTTTTTCCAGCATTGGGCATACCAATGATACTTACAAACCCGGAATTAAATGGTGATTCTGACACCCTTCAAAGTTAATACAAGTTATTCGGAAGAACGCAGATTTGGATTTTTCTTATTTAAAAGAACTTCCTTCCAATTATCTTCAATGCCCATTTTCTTGCGAATACTGGTTCTAGCGTTATTTATATATTGACTTGTTAAACCCAAAAGACCCGCAATTTCTTTAGTGGGATAACCGTTAATACTGAGCACAAAAATCCTTTTTTCGGTGATACTTAACAGGGCGATTTCGGGAAAATCAATTTGAATATTAGAATAATCTTCAAGTAATTTATCTGCCAATTGTGGTTGTGCATCTGAAACAGCATTTTGTATATTAAAAAACTCTGATCTCACTTCTTTAATAGCAGCATGATAATTAACTTCATTTATTGATGATAATAATTTATTTATAGACTCAATCTTGGTAATTATCATTTTAGAAAGTGTTATGATTCGGTTATTTAATTCATTTTCTGTGGTCAAATTTTCTGCCAATAATCTTTTATTCTCAAGCTCCTTAACCAATAATTGTTCACGTAAAACACTAAGTTTTCTTTCTCTATAAACCACATATAAAATAAGTAGGCTTAAAATAATAAATAGAATTGTAAATATTTTAAAGATTCTGGTTTGCTTGTTTTGACTATCTAATTCTTTTTTGCCAGTTTCAATTTGATCTGATAAATTTCTCAATCTCAATTTTTCAGCCAAATCAGCATGACGAGATTCACTTTCTTGATCATAAAATTTATTTTTAAGATCCGACGCAATTTTAGATGTAAAATAAGCATTTTTTAAATCTCCATGACTTTCATAAATCGCGGCTTTTATAAAATAAATTGGAAAATTATTTAAATCTTTTATCAATTCTAACTCGCCACCTGCTTTCTTTTCTAAATCTAAAAATTCATTTAGCGTTAAGAAATGAGAATTTTTTGAAATTTCCTTTACCAAATAATCTGCAACCTCAACGAAGGAATATGGGAATTCATTAAAAATTAGTTGTCTGTTTTCAATCAATAATTTACTAGAGTTATCTTTTTGATTATCTACTTGTGCCAATTGTAAGCGAAGAAAATGCATTTTAAGTTGATCAATAATATGAATATCTTTTATTTCATCAATGCACTTTTTACTTTCACTCCATTTCTTTTCACCCTGATACAATAAAGTTCTATTAAGAAACAAAATTTGACCTTCGTAAGAATTCAAATCCAACCTTATATTTTTAAAATGCTTTTTCCAAAATAATTCAGCATCTTGATAATTTTTTTCTGTTATCATGATGCTTAACAAGTTATTGAGCAATATCAAATTCTTTTTACCAATGTTTGGTTGTGCTTTCAATGCTTGTTCAAAATAAAGTTGAGCAGCGCCTTGAAGCATTTTGCTATTCATTACATAACCCAAATTACCTGCAAAAAAATAAAGAAAGAAATTCCTTTTTGCTTTTACCGCAATGTCATAACCTAAACGACTAAAATATAAACCACTGTCAATTTCATTATTCATTAAATATCCAGTAGACAAAGTACCTAAACTGTTTAATAATATATTGGTATCCTTTAACTCACAACCTATCCAAAAGGCCTCCTTCTCACACTTGTAAAAACTATCAATACCTATTCTATTTGTATTTAACTTACTCAACAAAATTTTACAAAATGCCAATGCCAGTTTATTATTCTGTTTCGAGGCAACTACATAATAATCATTAAGTAAACTTTTAAATTCTTTTGCCGTGTCTTTTAAAGAAAATTTGAATAATAACGTATTGCCAACGGGATTTTCATATTCACCAACAATTTCCGTTTTAAGAAACATTCTGGCAGAATCATAAGAATAATGATTGTTGCGATTGCGTTTATTGTCACCACTCAATAAAAAAACGACTGTAATGATTACCAAAATAAAAGCAACAATGACTAATTTGTTTTTCAAGAATTTAAGTATTTTTGAGAGTTGCATTTTCAAATATAACAATTTGATTATTGTAAAAAGAACAATTACTTCATTTTTCTAAAAACCTCAGTATAAAACACTAAAAACAAATGCGCAATACAATTACTTTCCCAAAAATAAATACAATTTTATTTATTTTTATTCTTACAATGCCTTTAATTTTAAGTGCTCAAAACAATATCGACAGCACCAAAAAAGGTTATTTCAGAGCCCAAATTTCATTATTTTGTAAAAATACATTTGATTTTAGAAATACATTTTCTCGAATAAAATATAACAATGCAACAAAAAATTCTGATGTTTTAATCTTACCTAAAACTTGTAAAAATTTTCAAAGAACATTTGTAGATTCATTCAATTTCTTTGATCAATCAAAATGGTCGGCCGGGCAACCTTGGGGTAGATACCATCCTTCATTTCCACACCAATATTATGGAGATAGCCAAGTATTTGTAAAAGATGGTATCCTACATTTGCTCAATGAAAGAAATTCTTTCACTTTCAATAAAAACAAAATCGATTCTATAACAATTCCTTATGCAACTGGCTTAATCAATTCATTTAATCAAAATTGTTTTCAATATGGTTATTTCGCAATTAGAAGTAAAAACCCAACAGGACAAGGAACATGGCCCGCGTTCTGGTTAACAGGCAAAAACAATTGGCCACCAGAAATTGATATTTTTGAAATGTACGGAGGAAAAGATGGAAACAGCATTCACCGCCAAACAATGACGATTCATTTAGGTAAAACTGAAACCCATACAAAAAGAATGATTTTAAAGGCAATGACTTTGCCTGCTAATACAGATACCGTATTTCATATTTATGCATGTCATTGGGAACCAAAAAAGATTACCTTTTACACCGATGGCGTCAAAATAAAAACCGTAAAGCTAAGTAAGTGGATGAGGCAATTTTATAAAGAACCAATGTATTTAATTGTCAACAATGCTTTGGATCACAATTATTTAAAAGAAATCAGTACCGCAAAAATGCCACAAGACTTCCAAGTAGATTGGATTCAAGTATATCAACAATAAATCAATATTTGCGAGAAACTATTTTCTCCAAATATTCACCGTAACCACTTTTTCTCAATGGTTTTGCAATTTCAATTAATTGCTCAGCATTAATAAAACCTTGGCGCCATGCTATTTCCTCAATACAGCCTATTTTAAGTCCTTGACGCTCTTCAATCACCTGAACATATTGACCTGCTTGCATCAATGAATTAAAAGTTCCTGTATCAAGCCAAGCAGTACCTCTACTCATAGTTCGCACCTGTAATTCACCTTTTTCGAGATACACCTTATTTACATCGGTAATTTCTAGCTCACCTCTTGAAGAAGGTTTTAAATTTTTTGCAATTTCTACAACTTGATTATCATAAAAATACAAACCCGGAACAGCATAATTTGATTTTGGATTTTCAGGTTTTTCTTCTATGCTAATCGCCTGAAGTTTATCATTAAACTCAACAACCCCGTAACGCTCAGGATCTGAAACATGATAAGCGAACACAATTCCACCCTTTGGATCAACCGAACTGTGTAATGTATCTTGTAAGTTCGATCCAAAGAAAATATTATCGCCCAATATCAACGCAACAGAATCATCACCAATAAAATCGGCACCCAAAACAAACGCTTGAGCCAAACCATCTGGTGATGGTTGAACACAATATTCAAATTTGCACCCAATCCTAGAGCCATCACCCAATAATTTTTCAAAATTTGGCAAATCGTGGGGTGTAGAAATGATTAATATTTCATTAATTCCTGCCATCATCAAGACTGATAACGGATAGTAAATCATTGGTTTGTCGTAAACAGGCATCAGTTGTTTACTCACAGCCAATGTTAATGGATGCAATCTAGTACCAGAGCCTCCAGCGAGAATAATTCCCTTCATGCTACAAATATATTATTAATAATTTGTTGGATATGAAAAACCTTGTGAATAGTATGTTAAACTATTTCAATAACGTAGTATTGTTTTTTGCCTTTTTGAGCCAAAATAAATTTTCCATGCAATAAATAGGAGGCATCAATGATTCCATTTACATCGGTAAACTTCTCTTTATTGATTGAAAATCCATTTGCTTGAATCATTTTTCGAGCTTCACCTTTGGATGCAAATATTTGTGTATTGGTTGCCAAGAAATCTAAAATTCCAATTCCTTCGGTAAAATCACCTTTAGCAATTACAAATTTTTCTAAACCATCTAAAGATGAGGTAAGGGTTTCTTCATTGAGGGACAAAAGATCGTCTTTGCTTCCATTTCCAAAGAAAATTTCAGTGGCTTTGAGTGCCATTTCTAAGTCTTCTTTGGCATGTACCCTAACGGTTAATTCTTCAGCCAAAGCTTTTTGCAATTCTCTTTTAAATTCATTGCCAACATGCTCATCAATTAAAGATTGTATTTCAGATCTTGTTTTTAAAGAATATATTTTGATAAATTTAATGGCATCGTCATCGGCAACATTTAACCAAAATTGATAAAATTTAAATGGACTTGTTTTCTTTGGGTCTAGCCAAACATTTCCACCTTCACTTTTTCCAAATTTGGTTCCATCAGACTTGGTAACCAAAGGTGCGGTGATAGCAAATGCTTCACCACCTTCCATGCGGCGAATTAATTCAGTACCCGTGGTTATATTGCCCCACTGATCACTTCCTCCCATTTGTAGTTTGCAGCCTTCGTTTTTGTATAAATGTACAAAATCATAGCCCTGAACCAATTGATAACTGAATTCAGTAAATGACAAACCACCAGATTCCAATCGATTTTTTACACTGTCTTTTCCCATCATGTAGCTCACAGTAATGTGTTTTCCCACATCTCTGATGAACTCTAGAAAGTTCCATTCTTTAAACCAATCGTAATTATTTACAAGTTTCGCAGCATTTGAACCATTTTCAAAGTCCAAAAACTTCATTAACTGTTTCTTTTGACCTTCCAAATTTGCACTAAGGCTGTCAAAATCCAGCAATTTACGCTCTGCACTTTTACCACTTGGATCACCAACCATACCTGTAGCACCGCCAACCAAAGCAATAGGTTTGTGGCCTGCTTTTTGAAAAAGCGTTAACATCATAATGGGAACCATGTTACCAATATGAAGCGAATCTGCTGTTGGGTCAAAGCCAATATAGGCTGTAACTTGTTCTTTCGTTAAAAGCTCTTGGGTACCAGGAATGGCATCATGCAATAAACCTCTCCATTGAAGTTCTTCAATAAAATCAAAATTGGGTGTAAAGGACATAAACAGTTATTCGGAAATTGTCTTTTTCTTTATTGTTTCAGAAATGTATTTTTTTAAATCATCTACTTGCTCATCATCCAAACCACTTGTTTGAAAACAAACTACTTGGGCAGATTCTTTAATCATGAAATTGATTTCAAAAACCAAATAATCGATTCTCTGCATATAATTCCAAGGCACAAATACATAATTTGAAAAGAAATGTTGACGAAAAGAAATTCCTTCATCATTAACTTTAACGAAATACTCACCGGTTCTCTTTTTGTAAATTAAAAATGCAATGGGTATGGCAGCTGAAAGCCAAAGAATTCCTCCAATTGCATGAAAAATACCATAGTGAAAAGCCCATCCCACAAAAACAAGGACTGCCAGCACTGCAATGGCCGGCATTTCTGCACGTTTTTTGGGTATGGAAAAATAAATTTCCTTAGTTTCTGACATTAGTCAACGACCAATTTGATGGATTTATTACCGCAAACCACTGAGTATATTCCTGACATAAGCGAGCGAGAATCGAAAGAGTATCCTACTTCGTTTTTAGTAAAATCAACTTCTAACAATTGGCCTACAGCATTATAAATTCTTGGTTGAACCAAACTTGTGATATACGTTAATCCAGATGTTGGATTCGGGTAAGCATTCAATTCATTCAAATTGATCATTTTCATTCCGGCTGAACCTGTAACATTCAAGGTGAACGAACGAACTGTATCGGTAGTAGAATAAGGAATGATTCCAGAAATTTTTGAGTAAATCATGATTACTACTTTGAGTGGAAATATACCAGACTCAGTTGGGGTACCTTTTAGAACAGCACAACTCAGTGCTTTTGGGGTAAATACACATGATGGACTCAAGCAGTTGTATGTTAAACCGTTTGGCAAACCAATAAAACCAGTGATTTTCATTGAATCAATGTAAACTTTAATAGTAGTGGCACCTTGTTTTACGGTAGTATCTTTAAATGCAAGAACAGTCATAGATTCTGAGTATGCTTGGTTAATCTGAGCATCCTGCAATTCATTTGGAAGAAATCCCGGAGCTTTCAAATTTGTATCAGGGGTACAAACTTGCGCTTTAGCAAAATTCAGACTCATGCTGATTGTTGCAATTACCAAAAAACTTAAAAACTTTCGTATCATTGTAGTGTGTTATTAAATTGCTCACGAATTTACAAGGAAATTTCTAACAACCTAAAAACTTTTGTTTGTTTTTTGTTGGTTTTAGGCTCAAAACAAGCTTTTTCGCAAAAAGATACTTCTAAAAACACATTAGAAAATTTTGATTGGTTAAATGAAATTGTTGTAAGTACAAACAAAGACGCCACAAAATATAAGGAAAGCGTTGTTGGATTATCCATTTTAAAACCTTATTTGATTGAAAATAAGATAATTTTAGACGCAAGTAAAATTGTAAATCAAATTCCTGGTGTAGTTGTAAATGATGGCCAAATAAATATTCGTAGTGGGAGTGGATGGAGCTATGGCGCTGGAAGCCGCGTAATGGTAACCATTGATGAAATGCCCATGCTCTCCGGTGATGTTGGATCAGTACCCTTCAATTTTTTACCTACTGAAGGAATTGGCGGCATTGAAGTAATTAAAAACGCTGGATCCGTATTATATGGATCTTCAGCATTGAATGGCATTGTTAATATGCGTTCAATTCCCATAACCAAAAAACAATACATTAATGTAAATATCAATGGAGGTTTTTACGATGTCCCTCAAAATTTAAAATTTACAAAAAATACATTAGTCAGTTATGGTGTTAATGGAGTTTACAGTGAAAAAATCGACCAGCATTCTTTTGTTTTTACTTGGAATCAATTAAACGATGATGGATATAGAATGACAGAACATGATTATCGCGTTCGTGTTGGTTGGAAATATGGTTACGAGTTTAAATCAAAGTCAATATTAAATCCTTTGAAATTATGGCTAAATGGTTCCATTCAAAAAGGAGAAAGTGGCTCATTTCTCATTTGGCAAAATGACCAAAAAGGATATTCTACACAAGATAGTTCATATTCAATGAACATAGGACGTAGGTTTAATATTGATCCTGTAATTGAATGGAATGGCAAAAAATGGAAACATAAATTCCTAAATAGATACTTCACTATAAGCAACGATATAGAAAATGGAGATATCAATAATAATCAAGACAATAAAAATGCACTGTTATACAACGAATTGAAAAGTAAGCGTTCATTAAACGATAAAATTGATATCATTTTAGGGGCAGTTTCATGCAGAACAACTTCAAATTCTCCATTATTCAACGGCACCCACAATATTCGAAATTTAGCCGGTTATTTTCAAACTCAATACAAATCAAATGGGTGGATTGCTCAAATGGGAGCCCGTTATGAGCATTATGATTTGGATGGAAATAAACAATCGAAACCAGTAATTCGATTGGGATTAAACAAACAAATTTCAAGGGCTACATTTTTAAGGGCATCATACGGCGAAGGGTTTCGCTATCCAAGCATGGCTGAATTATTTACAACCACAACCACGGGGGCAATTAGTGTGCTTCCAAACGGGGATTTAAAGCCTGAAACTGGAAACAATATTGAAATTGGCATAAAACAAGGTTTGAAATTCAAATCAAGCGCGCTGGGAACCATTTCAACTTACATTGATTTTGCCGTTTTCCAAAATAAATACCAAAACATGATGGAATATACTTTTGGCATCTGGAAAAGCAATGGGCCCATTCCAGATTTTGGTTTTAAAAGTTTGAATGTTGGGAATACAACCATCCAAGGTTTTGAAATTGAATCTGCAGGAAGCATAGATAAAAAAGGAATGAAACTCCAATGGTTATTAGGTTATACTTATGCAAATCCAATTGTAGATAACCCGAATCTACCAATCGCCAAATATCCTTCTGGACAAGATATTACATTCTCAAATACAGCAGCCAACAATACCAATGTATCAAAATATAGAAATAGACATGTTTTTAGATCTGATATTCAATTCAGCAAGAAATCTATCGAATTTGGTATTAGCAACCGCTATCAAAGTGCATTTGAAAATGTTGACTCTATGTTTTTGAGTTTAATTCAAGGAGTTAAGGAAGTATACCGAAATGGTAAAAATGCTGGCTTAATTACAGACATTAGAATGGGTTATCAACTCAATGAAAGCATTAAAATTCAAATTCAGGCAAGTAATATTTTTCAAACAATTTACATGTCAAGACCTGCAGATTATAATGCTCCAAGATTTTTTCAATTCCAAATCAACTACAAGTTTATTGGAAAAGACATTTAAAAACTACCCGTAAGTTCCTTGTCTTTTAATTGATAAATTAGCCTAAAATACCCAATTGCAAATAAGATTCCACCAATTCCTTGGGTTCTAAGTCCAATAATAAAATACCTGGTTTCTATTGAAAATATTTCAAAAAACACCAAGCATCCCATAAACAGCAAAGAGGTGAAAAAGATTGTTTTTTGAATAGCATTAAACAAATTCTTATTTTGTAAATAATAAAAAACTACCACTGTGAGCGCTGGAATAAAAAATGCAAACGAATAATCGCGTTGATGAGGGAAAATCATCGGTATTCCAACACAAACCAAACTCACCTGGACATAATTATTAAACTTATTTTGAGGGATTTTTTTAATTTCTAAGATTAAAAAAGTAATGGCACCTAAAAAAGCAAGTCGCAGGATTTGCGTTAGCCCAAATAACTGACTTACTGACAAATTAGTAAAATAGATATAATATTCTCTAGGAGCATTGGTGGACGTAAAATACTTAGTAAGAATAGCACCGATATCCATAAATCCCCCTTCACCAACTTGCACAACATGACTTGTTTGAACTGGATTAATTGCATGTAACCACGATACCAATTCCCTCATAAAATAAGCCTTGTCAATAAAAAACCATGGAATAAATGTGACAAATAAAACACCTAAAAAAATGCCAACCATCACCTTAATTCTTTTATCAAAAAACAATTTCAAATACATGAAAATTGGCAGAATTTTTATGTTGATAGCAATCATCATTGGCCACCATTTTAACCATTTATTGGCTTTGGGATTACAAAATGCTTCCAATATTCCAAACAATAAAAAAATTGTTAGCTGCCCGTAGCGTATATTAATGTGCAACCATCTATATCCCAAAAAGATCAAAATTGAATAAAACAATATTTTGGTTGATGGTTTATCAAAACTAAAAATATCCAAGATGATTTTTACAATTCTATAAATAAAAAACAAATTCAAAGTATTCCAGACCAATTTTGCACAAAGCATGGATAATAAAATATTGGGTAGTACTGAATCAGCTGGAAATCTATATTCTGGCAATGAAACAAAGGGCTGAAGTAAAAATGTAAACAATGGAGAATAGTAGTAATGTAAATATCTTTCATAGACTACTTTACCATCATACATTTCCAAATTACTCTGAAATCTCTTGGCCGCGCCCATGAAAATTTCAAAATCATTGCTATTTGATAATGAATTAAAAAATGGCCAAAGTATGAGCAATGCAAAAATAAAAAAAACTACCCGCGTATACTTTTTATAATCAATTGAATTCATATCTAATTTACAAATGTAATTAAAAACATAACTTGTTACTCCTCTGAATTCAGTCGTGATTGAATGCTTTTAACACATCAAAAACGTGCAAAATTGATGGAAAAACAGCATCTATTGATTCCAATGCACCCGAGGTTGAGCCAGGCAATGCCATAATCAAAGAATTTCCTTTTATTCCCACTACACTTCTCGAAAGCATGGCGTAAGGTGTGCGCTGTTGCCCATAACTTCTAATGGCTTCTTCTATTCCCGGAATTCTTCTATCAATTAACGGAATCACTGCTTCAGGTGTACAATCTCTTGGAGACAAACCTGTGCCGCCTGTTATAATTATGAGGGATATATTATTTTGGCAATGCTTCAAAATGAGCTTTTGAATTTCATCAATTTCATCAGGAATAATGTCATATTCAGGAACTTCAACATTGAATTTATTAAGTTTTTCAATGATGCCTTTGCCTGCCCTGTCTTCTTTTTTGCCAGCACTTATTGAATCTGAACAAACAATAACGGCAGCAGTGACATCAGATGTGACTTTATATTTCTTTTGGCTTTTGCCTCCAGTTTTTTCTTTTAAATGAATTTTTTCAATGCTTACGCCCTTGTCAATAGGTTTCAACATATCATACATTGTTAACGCAACAACAGACGCAGCATGCATAGCCTCAACTTCAACACCTGTTTTATATATTGTGTGAATTTCCACCTCAATATAAACAGACATTTCATGGATTAAATAACGAATTTCTGTAAATTCTACTGGCAAAGGATGGCAATCTGGAATCATGTCACTTGTGCGCTTTGCAGCAAATAAACCTGCCACTTTTGCAACTTCAAACACATTCCCTTTGGGTACAGTTCCATCTCTCAATGCCTTGATCGTTTCTACTTTGCTCACGACTACGTTTGCAATAGCAATTGCAGTTCTTAAAGTATTTGATTTGTGCGTGATGTTTATCATAGCGGTTTATTCTCCTTCCATTGAGTTGAATTATCTTGAAATATTTCTTTGCCCCAAATTGGCAATTCAGCTTTTATTCTTTCTACCAATTCATTGCACGCTTCAATGGCAGCTTTTCTATGTTTAGACGATGTAAATACAAACAAACATATTTCACCCACATTTACCAATCCCAAACTATGGTAAACATGCATACAGGTTAAATCGTATTTGCCAATAACATCTTCTCTAATTTCAAAGGCTTTTTCTAGAGCTAAATCTTGATAGCACGAATATTCAATTGCAGTTACCAATCCAGCATCCAAATGATCCGCCCTAACTTGACCTAAAAAAATACTATGTGCACCAATGTCATGCTTAGACGCATGATTTTGAATTGAACTGGCAATTTTTTCAGCGGTAATTGGTCCTTCTACAAAAATAGTTTTTGGTTTACGATCCATGTTGTTTCAAATTTAGTGGTGAAAACGCATCATTTACTCCTCCCAAAATAGAAAAAACCATTTTATTCGGAAAAATAGACCTCAAATAATGCGCTACTAGCAAACTCCTGTTTCCAATATTGCAGACAGTATAAATTTCATTATGATTCGAAAAATCAATATCGCCATTTTGAATTTCATCAAATGTCAATCGAAATACTTGATCGATATTTAGATCAGGAACTTCATGCTTTTCGCGCACATCAAGAATTAAAATATTCGAGTTGTTCAGATCAATTTCTTGCCAAGTAATAGCGGTACTTCCAAAACATTGAACTTGATAATTGGATTTCAAAAATTGATCGATGGTTTTTGGTGTATTTTCATATCCTATTGGATTTGTAAAAACATCAAATTTATACATTTCATTTTTTTCTAAGTGATAATTTATAAATGAATTATATTCATTTATTGAATCAAAATGTTTAATAAAATTTGAAACGATCATAGCGCCTATCTTAATCGTTAATTCTTGTGGGACATTCGACTGATTACATGTCAAAATATCACGTGAATTCGGTGGAGTTGGAAATACATCTCGGTAATAACAAGATCCCAATTTTGAAAACTGAAATACTTGTCCCTCCAAACCATTTACAGCGCCCATAAATAAAGGTTTCTTCAAAAGCACACAGGCATCACTGATCATATACCTCGATGGAAAATTATCGGTGCAATCAAAAATAAAATCGTAAGCTTCGATAATTCCAATCGCATTATCTAACGTTAAAAATTCATTATAAACAGTTAATTCAATATGCTTAAATTGATTGTCGACGTATTTTTTAGCAATATCTACTTTTACCAAACCAATATCACGGATACTAAATAAAAATTGGCGACTTAAATTAGACTGTGAAACAATATCACCATCAACCAAACCAATTTTAGATACCCCAAGTAAACATAATTGTTGTAAAACCGGGCAGCCCAAACCACCCATGCCAACTATCAGCACTTTTGAATCCTCAATTTTTTGCTGATTTCCCATAGGTTACCCACCAGAAAATGGCGGCATGCAAGCAATTACATCGTTGTTCTTTAATGTAACATTTTGATTTACAATGGCATGATTTACAGCAACTGTAAAATTGTATTTGGCTAGTAAAGGATAATTTTCTTTCAATAATTCTTGAAAAGAATCTAAATCAATTTCTTCATTTTGAATTGTAATTTCTGCAGGAAGTATGCCATTTAACACTCCAAAAGATAAAATTTTAACAACCATATTTTGCGAAGATAAATAGCAATTGAATTTATTGAATCATTAATTTCAAACTCGCAACCACAAGCACAATGGTTAAAAGTATTTTGAGAAATTTGTTATCGAATTTTTTCGCACCTAGATATGCACCCAAAATCCCTCCTACTAAAGCCAAAAACATGAGTAAATAAACCTCATTGCTAATGGAAAAGTGAGTAGGTTTTGCAATCAATCCCGCACAAGAATTTACAAAAATAAACAATGCACTCATGGCAGACGTTTCCTTTAAATTTGTCCAACCCAAAAGCAACAAAATTGGCGACAAAATGATACCTCCACCAATACCTATCATTCCTGAAATAAGTCCAATTGAGAGTCCTAGAATTGGCGTCAACCATACATATTCCTTAACCCAACGAGTTTGAGAAATTGGTATCAAATTCAAAAACCGTACAATTGGAAACAATAGCAAAACACCCAATACTTGACGGTATAAAGTTTCGTTTACGGTAATTTTTCCCCCAAAATAAGAAGCGGGAATTGAAAAAACAGCGAGCGTAAAAAACAGTCTCCAATTGAAATTAACCGACTTGTAATAAAAAGCAAACGCAACGGCAGAAACAGCTATGTTTAGAATTAGCGCGGTTGGTTTAACCTGAGCCGAAGCAATACCAGCCAAAGTAAGCAAAGTAATGTAGCTAGTTGCACCGCCATGACCAACCGATGCATATAAAAAAGCAATAATTGGCATAAAAATAATCAAAATTAAATATGCATATTCACTCATAAACCGAACTTAATCTAGGGGATAAACTTCTACCAAACTTCCTATTTCTAGCGTTTCAGTATTCTCATCTATTTTCACAATACAATTGGCAACATTGAACGACAATAGATTAAAAGATTCTTGTCCTTGCAAAATTTCAACACCTTGATAATCAAATCTACCCTTTACGAAAAATGTCAATCCTGCCGATTTTTTAAAACTATTTTTCAATGGCAACACTGCAATGGGTTCAAACGTTTTCTTGTAGCCACTTATTGCCAACAAGCAAGGTTTTACATATTGGTTAAAGCAGGTAATAACCGCAGCTGGGTTTCCTGGTAAAGCAAAAACCCATTTGTCTTTTTTCTTTCCTACCAACAAAGGTTTTCCTGGCTTCTGTTTTATCTTGTACAATAAAGTATTTACCTGATTCCTTTCTAAGGCAAGTTTTACAAAGTCGTAATCCCCAACTGATACCCCACCCGTTAGAATTAAAAAATCAGATTCCCCCAATGCAGTTTGAATCGTTTTTTCAACTTCCGTTAATTCGTCAATTACTTGGTAGGTTTTTATTTGAGTTATTCCCAATGATTTCAACAATCCAACCAAAGCAAATTCATTTGAATTGTAAATTTGGCCAAATTCTAATTCGTAATTTGGCTTTTGCAGTTCATTTCCAGTAATAATTACAGAAACCACTGGCTTTTTAAAAACTTCAACTTCAAATACCCCCGCAGAGGCTAATAATCCTAAGATTGCTGAATTAATTAACACACCCTTGGAAGCAATTAATTGATTTTGTACACACTGGGAACCCGTGGTTCTAATATTCATTCCCAATGTTATCTTTTCAGGGTCGAAACTGATCAATGATTCTGAGGTTGAAACCAATTCTTGTTGTATAACTGCATTTGCATTTGAAGGTACTGGAGCACCCGTATAAATTCTAGCAGCTTCATTTGCTTTCAAATAATAAGAGTTGGTATCTCCAGCTTGAATTTGATGGGCAACTTGATATTCATTATTTCCATTTTCAAAACAGATGGCATAGCCATCCATTGCAGAATTATCGAATGAAGGGACGTTTACTTTTGCCAAAACATCGGCAGACAAAACATGGCCCAATGCATCTATCAAAGGGCGTTTTTCAACACACAGAGTTTCAATATTTGCCTTAATTATTTCAATTGTTTCGCTTACAGAAATCATTCTAACCTCCAATTGCAATCATGCTACTGTTAATAATTGATTCGGCTTTAATTTCTTTATAATCTGTAGAAAACTGACCTCCCAATGCTTTGTGCTTTTTACTTACAGATTTGATGATTAGATTTTCAATGGATTGGTTATTTCTTATGGCCGATAAAACATCAATTTCATCTTTTCCAAAAAGGCAATTTTTAATTTTCCCGTTGGCAGTTAATCTCAATCTATTGCAATCGCCACAGAAATGGCTGCTCATGGTTGAAATAAACGCAATGCGGCCTTGATTATTGTCAATTTGGTATTTCTTTGCTGTTGAATGCGCAGGTGCTACTATAGCCTTTACTTCATGATTTAACTTAGCAAGTTCTAACAATTCTAATTCAGTAATTACTTTATTGCTTTCCCAATGATTGCCTGTAAAAGGCATGAATTCTATAAATCTAACTTCCAACGGATAATCTTTTGTTAAGGAAAGAAAATTCTCAAATTCCGATTCAACATGTCCTTTCATAGCCACAACGTTTAACTTTATTTCAAAGCCATTGTTGAGTAATAATTGAATATTCTGCCAAACCCGTTGAAACATATTGCGGCCAGTTATTTTTTCGAATTCGGTTTCAATTAATGAATCAATGCTTACATTGATTGTTTTGATATTCGATTTTTGAAGCAATTCAAGATATTTATCTACCAAAACACCATTGGTGGTAATGGTTAATTCTACCGGTAATCGCGACAAACTTTCAACTATTTGGGCAAAATCTTTTCGAAGCATGGGTTCACCACCGGTTAACCTGATTTTGTTTACACCAAGTTTTACGAATTCTTCCGCAATTTTAGTTATTTCAGCTGCCGACATCAATTCATCTTTACCGGCACAAGCGTATTCTTCTTCTGGCATACAATAAGTGCAACGAAAATTGCACTGATCGGTCACAGAAATTCTTAAATAGTTATGGATGCGGCCAAATGAGTCGAACAACATATTAATCTTACAAACCTAAGCAAAAAGGCATTGAACAATGTCAAAACTGAACAATAATTTCAAAAATTATTCTTTATTTACCCTTTATGAAATATTGGAAATCGCTTTGCTTGATAATTAATTTTACAACCCGTTTGTGAGAACCGTGCAAAACCGTTGGAACCAGAGATTAAGTGGCAGCGATGTAATTATTTGTACGTCCTAGTCATATTTTCAGGCACAACAATAATGAAATTGGCAATTCCTTTGTTATCATTTTCTAATTCGCTTACATTCATTTGTGTGCGGGTAGCAATGGTAACCACATTCATTTGGTAGTTGTTTTTCAAAATATTTTGATTGTACTCATTTAAGTACCATTCAATACTTTGGTGATTGTCGCTGTGGTAAGAACCATTATAGTGCACAAAAATACCATCAGATGGCAAATGCGTATAAATTTGATAAGCCATGGTTGCATCTTTAATGGCTTGACTCATTGGCAAGTTCTGACCACCATGACCACCTGCCATTGCAAAAATATCTTTGTAACATTGCAAAGTTGAATCATAAACAAATATTGGAGGGATAGATTGTCCTTTATTAATTTCAGAAAAATAGTTCATTGAATCTTTCTTGAAAATTCCAGTATCACAACTTGGTAATTTTGTTCCAACTGAAAAAGTTCGTTGTGCTCCATTTTTCACTCCTTCTTTACCATAAATAGCACCAATGCTGCTTTTATAAACCATGGATGCATAACGCCTTGGAATATTTGTTGCTACAAATGGCATATGATTTTCCTTAGCAAAATCAACCAAAGGTTGATAATCGGTTACAAAATTATTCCAAAGCTTGATTGACTTTTTCAACTTTATATAATTGGGATCAGGACCAAAACCCATTCCCATTGGATTCATCGAAGTGCTCTTTTTTGTAGTGTCTACAGGGGGATTTAAATATGTGTTCAACGCAGATTGTTGATCGGTCTCAAACATTTCAGCACCCAAAACCATATTAGGCTGAGACGCATATAAATCTTGGGTAACTTGAAGTTCTAACCAATGCGCAATTGGGTTATCATGGAGCTCGCCAAAAAGCAGAACACCTTTAGAACCGGTTTTGTTTGGAAGTGATTTTTGTAAAGCCTTGATAAACTTTGCATAAGAAACCTTTTTACCCTTTGAATCAAATATTTGAAACGCAGCAATATCATCAATCGTTGATTTCTTTGTTTGAACTTTAGTTTCATCGGAATGATTTTGCGCAACTGCTTTATTCGAAAATAATACCCAACAAATCAAAGCGATAACAAAACCTTTAAATATCTTTGCCATACTATGAGCAAATATAGTTTGAATATAAAATATATTTGCAATAAGTGAAACTATAGACATGCATTCCATTCTTGAAAATTATAAAAAGAACAAAGTATTTTATTGGTTCACCCTCTGTCTTTTTGTGATAATTATTTTATTGGAAATAAAAAATAATCGATTTGAAATGAGCGATTTCAAAGTGTATTATTTGGCGGGAAAGGCATTTTTTAATGGAAATCCTATTTATGGAGTAAATTTCGGACTCACTTCGGGGTATTATAAATATTCACCGGTTTTTATCTTTTTTTTTAGTCCGTATTTGTTATTTGGCTATAAAACTGCCTGTATTATTCATGGATTTATGCTTTCATTTGCGACCATTATTTCAATCGTTACCATAAAAAACATCCTTCAAAACACAATTTTACACCATGAAATTAAACACAAATATTTGCTGTTATTTGTAATTTTGGTTATTTTAAATCATATATTTAGAGAAATACATTTGGGTAATGTAAATATGTTTATTGTGATGTTGCTCTGTTTGGGCATTCAAAAAACATTGGAGGAAAAATTTATAGCATCTGGATTGTTCATTGCATTGGCAATCTTTATCAAACCCTATTTGGTTATCCTTGCTATACCCTTATTATTTCATAAAAAACTTAAGTCAATTTGGAGTTTAGGTATTTGGAGTGGTGTATTATTCATTGCACCTATTGTATTTCTTGGATTGGATAAGTTTATACAAATAAACAGCCAATGGATTCATGAAATATTCCAACATGGGGCTTACTTATATAGCAACCATACATTTACATCACTCATTCGAAGGTATATTACACTTCGCGTAAATGATCATTCGCATTTGTATTTTCTAATAGCAGTAATTTTTAGTTATGTGATTATTTATTTTATTTCACTAAAAAAATATTCAGCCTTTTCGGAAAAATACAATAACAAGACTTTGATATTTTCTTATTTCAGTTTACTTGCATTGTTACCAAATATACTCATAACCGACACCGAACATTTTTTGTATTCAACTCCCATTATTTTATTTTCAATTTATTATTTGTATTTAAATACCAATTCGAATTACACAATTTTATTTGCAATACTATCAATCCTTTACGGCATCAATTCAACTGACATCTTGGGGAGGGACATATCTGGAAAATTTGAAGACTATGGAATATTGGGACTTGCGAACATCGGCCTAATTATTACTTTTCTATTGGTTCAACGTAATCAGAAAAAAGTTGATTTAGTTTCAACTCAGGATTAGCACAAAATCCAGGATGTATTTTAGAGCACTGCAAAATTGCGCTTCTCGTTGCCGTTAACCATCTAAATCTTTCAGCAGGAACATATTCCGAAATTTCTCCACCTGTTTTTTGTCCTTCAACAATCATTTTAAAAGAACTCAAATAATCTGAGACTAATTTTTTGTCGATCTGAGGTGCAATTGCATTCAGTTTAACTTCATTCACTTCAATTTTAACGGCCAAAAAATCCATTTCCTTGCAAAACAAAACAACACCCACATTGATAAATTCTTCTCGTTCTACAACGGGCACAATTCGAATTATGGCATATTCAAAAACCTTGTTACTTGATGCCATGTGGAACTGATTTAATAAATTCGAATGAATGTAAAAGTCTATTTTTTAAAAAATTGGCATACGCTTCTCTTTGCAAATTGGTTGTTTCATAAATCAAATCGGCTTGAATCCATGCGTCGGGAATTAACTCAACAATTGCATCAATTTTTTCAGGTGTAATTTGTTGTTTAGCCCAAGCATCGGCCTCATCCAATTTGGTGGCAGAATAATACAATACATGCTTTTTAATGAGCTCAAAAGCATTGTTATACTTGTCATCCCAAGGTTGCCCAGCATGATGAAAATACAAGGCTGCTCCATGATCAATCAACCACAGTTCTTTGTTCCATATAAGCATATTGGTATTTCTAACCGTTCTATCCATGTTCATGATAAAACCATCGAGCCATACTATTTTAGAGGCAAGGAGTGCATCTACTTTATTAACAACGGGATCAAAACCAAATGCACCTGAAAGAAAATGCAAAGCCAAATTCAAACCCGTACTTGCTTTTAACAAATCTTGAATTTCTTCATCGGGTTCGGTTCTGCCAAAGGCTTCATCTAAATCTGTAAAAACCAATTCCGGGACCTTCAAACCAAGTATTCTCGCAATTTCACCGCCTAACAATTCGGCTATTAGTGCTTTTGGACCTTGGCCAGCGCCGCGAAATTTTAATACATATAAAAAATCATCATCGGCCTCAACCAATGCTGGCATGGAACCACCTTCTCTCAAAGGAGTTACATATCGTGTAACTTGAACTTTACGTAAATCTTTCCCGTCCGAAATCATGATTTTAGTGGCTCAAAGATAATGCAATGCACTTATGATTCTACAAAGTCATTGTCCCTCAAAAAGAATAAAACCGATGATCATTAATTTGATAAAACACAACTCGATTTGACAACCTACGTTAACACAATAAATTTTCTTATATTTGAATATGGCTATTCAAAGAAGAAGCTTTTTAACACGACTGGGATTAGGAATTGGGGCGTTGGTAACAGCCTCATTTGATACTGCCAGCAATACAATCAAGAAAAATATGGAAATTTTTAACCCAATCATAGACATTCAGCCCATGGGATTTCAATGGGAAACCATTGATCCTTTTCTATTTTGTGTACACCACGAAGACTATTTTCCGAAAGGAAATGCCGAAATGGGTCCATCCGATACATTGGCAGGAAGACATTTGGGGGATGATTTCATCATTAAAAATGGGTACAGAATGTACCATGGAAAAAAAGTGCCAGGGTTTCCGGGACATCCTCACAGGGGATTTGAAACCATAACCATTGTCAGAAATGGGTTGGTAGATCATGCAGATTCTATGGGAGCTGCGGGGAGATATGGAAATGGCGATGTACAATGGATGACAGCCGGTAAGGGTGTTCAACATTCAGAGATGTTTCCCTTACTCAGAGAAGACAAGGAAAATCCGCTAGAGCTTTTTCAAATTTGGTTGAATTTACCAAGCGCTAAAAAAATGTCTGAGCCGCACTTTTCAATGTTTTGGTCGGAAAATATTCCTAAAATATCCCTCGAAAATAAAGATAAGAAAAAGAGTTTGGTAGAAATTATTGCGGGTAATTTTGGAAAAACACAGAGTTTAAATCCGCCGCCTAATTCGTGGGCATCAATCAAAGATCATGAAGTTGCCATTTGGAATGTAATTATGGAAAATGGGGCGTCGATTCAACTTCCCAAGGCAAGTGAAGGTACCAATAGAATGTTGTATTTTTATGAGGGACAAGAAATAAGCATTGCAGGTGCAAAAGTTGGAAGTTACAAATCGGTTAGATTGCGCACCAACGAAGAAATTGAAATTGTTGCCAGCTCTGAGAATTGCAAATTCTTGGTATTGCAGGGAAAACCTATTGGAGAAACGGTGATTCAATATGGACCATTTGTAATGAACACCAAAGAAGAAATTCAACAAGCCTTCAGCGATTACCATGAAACGCAATATGGTGGTTGGCCATGGCCAAGGTATGACCAAGTTCACGAGAGAACCAAAGGCCGATTTGCAAAATTTGCAGATGGTAAAATCGAAGAACCGATTGGGTAAGGAAGGTTTTTACTTATACATCAATAGCTCATTGCTGTAAGCCAATTTCCTTACATTTTCTAAAACCTGATGCATGTATTTTTTCCAGAACAGATGCGCAAACATCCAGGCCAGAGGATAATTTAAAATTCCTTTAAAGTGCAATTGGTAAGTATAATCAATAGATATTTGGTTTGGCTCTAGTTCTTTGGTTTTCCATTCACCGCAAAACTTATAGTAACCTAGCATCCAAGATTGGAAATTACAGACTTCAATATTCCAACGCTCATTCTCAATACGTTCAACTACTTTGTCCATTGAAACAAAACCACCCTTTTGTGAAAAAGATTTGGCTGCATATACTTTTTTGGTAGAACCAATTTTCCCCCAATTTTCATCATCGGTTACATGCGTAATTTTTGGCATTAGTCCATATCCTGTATGAATTTTTGTAACATCAGCAAGCATTGGAGCTTGGAATGCTCTTTCTAGGCTACAATTAAAAATTGCGGTAGTTTTTATTTCGAAGAACATGATATATTATTATTTAAATCAAATATACATTAAAAAAACCACCTATTTGGTGGTTTTTTGGTAGTCCCGACGAGAATCGAACTCATATCAAATGTTTAGGAAACATCTATTCTATCCATTGAACTACGGGACCATTGAATGGGCTGCAAAAATACACTTTTTTTATAGGGTATGTTTATTCTTTTTCACCCTTTTTTCGAGTGCTATTCGAACTGTATCCATCACAATAAAAATGCTGATTGCTACCAACACAATGATGCCCTTGGTATTTAACCTAACCAATACATTTACCAAAGCGCCTGTTGCAAACGCATTGCAAATGGCATAAAACAAAGCCAATAAAAACATAACCCTGTGAAATTGATTCTGTTGTTTTATTATTACAACAATTGCCATTAATACAAAAAACCACTGCAAAAACACATACGCCCTATTAAATGCAGCAAAATCAATTTCTTCCTTTTGCTGCTTACTGACTGTAATTAATCGGCGGTAGTCATGAGGATAATATTGTTTCAATTCTGTTGCCAAAGTTCCTGTTGTATCAACTTTTCCCATTCCATCTCCAGCTCCTGTTAAAACAAATTGATTTGCCGTTGCCTTTATCGCCGCAACGATATTGGCAGACAACAATTCTGGATCAGTAATCGTTTTGGCAATAATTTTCTTGTACAAAGTATCGGAATGATTCCATCCTCCAGAGTGTGTAAATGCACCGTCAGATTCCCAAACAAAATCCCAACCATGTTCCGGAAGCTTTTCTTTATAAGCGCAAAGTGCATTTGACTCGGCACCACAATATTTGTCTAAATATTTCTTTAATACCCCATTTTCAGACAATCTTCCCATTAAAAAAATGTGACTTGCGGTACCCAATGTGAATTTTTTATGGGCATAAACGTTTGTTGCCACAACGCAAAATATAGCCAAAACCGAAACCAGAAATAATTGTAAAAAACGTTGTTCGATAAATTCAAAAACAGTAATTTTTTTTCGAAGGATAAATATCCCTCCAGAAAAAACAAAAAACAACAACACATTGGAAGTGTGCATTACCAAGCAGAAAACAAGAACCAAAGCAAATAAAATTGTTTCCGTTTTATCTTTAGATCTTAAGAAAAGCAAAGCTGTAAAAAATGCAATTGAAGTAAACAAATCGGGCATCAATTGAATAAATAACCAAGGCAATGGAGTGGCAACACAAAACAACAAAAAACCGAGAAAGACATACCAACGATTTTTATTTAGAAAGAACTTTTCAATAAACGAATAGATTATAAGGTAGGCAATCAGCGACTGAATGAACAGAATTTCAACAATATGTGGCTGATGAAAAAACTCCAAAAATTTAGAAGCATAATGAACGAAAACACTGTAAAAAATGCTGCGGTCTCCTGGAACATTCAATTCTCGGGCATTTAACAAATAAGCACCAGAATCGGGGGTATACAATGCCGAACCACCCGTTAAAATAAGCAGTGGAATCAATATCAACGCAACCAAAATATGGGTAATAAAATTTTCGTTTGGCTGTAAAACCTTAAAAATAAATTTATTAAAAATATTATGAATGAACTTTTTCAAGTGAAGATGTAAAAAGTATAATTTAGCCTTAAAAAATTAGTTCGCTGGATCAGGAATTCTTAATTTGATCCCAGATTTCAACTTTTTTCGCATATTCAATTTGTTCTTTTTTGCAATTGCCGCAACAGAAACATGGTAACGCAGTGCAATTCGATAAAGGGTTTCACCATGTTTCACAACATGAATAATCTCTCTATTTTGATATCGCGGTGCACGCGGTGCAATAACAATTGGCATAGGAAGTACTGAATCTATTTGTGCTACAGTATCAAAAGCGTTATTTTCTTCTTGAGGGACATTTGCTCTTTTCCTAGATAGCACATCCATACCTTGAGTAACTTTGAAGATTAGTGAGTCTAACTTTAGTTGATCATTTTTATTTACCCTGTTGTAAGCATTGAGCAATGAAAGCGAAAACAATTGACCCTGTAGCGCATATCCAACCTTGTTAAAATGTAATTTATCTGAAATTGTCAATTTATTTTGATACCAAGCATACATTGATCCCCATCCGCCCATAGCCTCGTTGAGATCATAGAGTGTAAGATTTTTCTCCATTGAAATTTTACGCAATTGGTTATTCACTTTCACTTGGACAGGAGGAATTCTATTGTTACTGCGGGTATCGGGTGCCGTAGTAAATATAATTGCGGTATTGGGACTAACCCTCATGATTTCATCAATGAAATTCATAATTGCGGGGGTATAAACCGCGGTATCTAACTTTCCATTATAAGCTTCATTTGTACCAAATGAAAAAATCAATATATCGGGTTTTATTTTTCCAATTTGCTCAACTGTATGTGGCGCTTTATAAATTAAATGAGTGAATTGAGCTCCAACAACACCGAGATGGTGATACGCAATTCCTTTTTGATGTACAGGTAATATCTCAAATCCATAAAATGCAAAATGATTTTGAATTGCATCCGTTCTCGAAAGATTGATATTAAAACTTTGCAAAACATTGTCAGATTGGTAAATACTATATCCCCAACCATCTGAATGACGAAATGAATCTATCAATCGCCATTCTGAGTCCAACTGTGGCTTAAAAGATTGATTATCGGTAGAATGCCAAACTTTAATTTTTTGAAATTCAGGTATTGAAAAAACGCCCAATGAATTTTCCTCTCTAAACTTTTCTGTAAGTGAAACTTGAATTTTAGAATATGGACTGTTCGTAGTTGCACAATATCCGGCAACACCAATTGGCTCGGCAAGTGAACCCGACATGGTTTTTAGGCCGGTCCAAATACCCGACTGTTTCACCGCTACACCTTTGGGGCCAAAGCTTTTGGCCAATGCATATGGAAACAAGATACCTCTGCCAGCATTACCAAATTGATATTGCAATTGCATTCTAATTTCACCAGAAAAGTAATCGCCTTGCACATGGCTATCGCCAATATGCAAAATTGTAAACAAAGTATCTCCTTTTATGGGATTTTTTAGGTTTTGAAATTGATTATTCAGGTAAACATTGTGCAATTTCTTAAGTACAATTTTCAATTTTAAAGATTCTTGTATCTCATTGCTTTTCAAATTAATAATGGAATTATTATTTGAAATTTGATTTATTTGCGCTGCTGAGTTAACAGCAATGAATAACAAAGCAATTGAAAATAAAAACCCTTTAATTTTCGAATTTATCAAAATTGGAAATAAATAAAAGGTTGAACCAAATCATCTTTGAATTGAACAATAATTTGTAATGTAACCAGCACCCAAATAATCCAGGTAAAAGAGGGCAAAGTTTGAATTTTTTGGTAACAAGCATCTTTCCATTTGGGAGAAAAGAATGCAACCAATGCTGCAAAAAGCAACATAAACCCAGTTTCTGAACGCGAAATCCAAAAGCCTCCAAAGTCTTTCAAATTGAAATTGCTGAAAATCTGTGTAATGCTTGTAAACGCGGATTGAAAGGAAGCTGCTCTAAAGAATATCCAACAAAATGCTACAAAATGGAAGGTTAATACGGTCCCCCAAAATCTAGAGAAAAGTGAATTTTTATTGTTGGTAAAATAATGGCTATAGGCTTTATGAAATGCCAAGGCAAAGCCATGCGCGAATCCCCAGAAGATAAATCGCCAATCTGCACCGTGCCAAAAACCACCAACCAACATGGTAATCATTAGAAACAGATAAGTATTGAATACACCTCTTCTATTTCCCCCCAACGGAATATAAATGTAATCTCTAAGCCAACTGCTTAATGAAATATGCCATTTACGCCAGAAAACTGTAATATTTGAAGATGAATAAGGATTATCAAAATTCTCTTTTAAGCGATAACCCAATATCAAAGCAATACCAATTGCGATATCTGAATAGCCCGAAAAATCAAAATAAATTTGAAAGCTATATCCATACATTGCCAATAAATTTTCGGCACCCGAGAAATTCGCAGGTGATTGATGAACGATATCAACAAATTTCCCAATGTAATCGGCAATAAACAGTTTTTTAAGCAACCCAATTAAAATCCTGAAAAGACTTTCTTTATAAAGTGCAGCATTGATTATTTGCGGTGTAAAAATCTGCGGTAAAAAGTCTTTTGCACGTACAATAGGACCAGCCACCAAATGCGGGAAAAATGTCATATAAAATGCATAATCACTTACATTTCTTGTTGCCTTAATCTCATTTCTATATACATCCATCAAATAACTAATTGATTGAAATGTATAAAAGGAAATACCAATGGGTAGAAATAAATTATGATCTGTAAATTGGGTGTGAAAAATTGAATTTATATTATGTAAAAAGAAGTTGGCGTATTTGAAATACAACAAGAAACTCAAACTGTATGACAATGATAACCATAATAGAATTTTCTTTTTTAATCCTTGTTGCTTTTCAATTGCCAATGCGAACAAATAGTCGGAGACAATCATTAAAACGAACAGACCCAAAAATGGCCCGCTCGATTTGTAATAAAAAAACAAAGAAAATGAAATGATATAGATTTTACGCCAAGTGTTTTTTTGTACCAAGGCAGCATAAATCAACAAGAAAATTCCAAACACCGCAAGAAAGGTAAATTCAGTAAAAAACCAAGGTTCTTTGGTTGAATATCCAAACATTTTTTCTAGCAATTTTGGATCCTTTAGTGGAGCCAAAATTTGATTTATCCAATTAGTATCCACGATATTTGGCTGCATTAATGGTGATTACAGGCGAAAGATACGGTCTTGCTCGTTTCACCGGCACTTTCAATTTGATTTTATATTTTGCCGATGTTTGCACCCATGCTGCAATACTGTCCATCCATAACCTATACCCTTTATTATCAGGATGTCGGCCATCTTTTGAACGAGGCAAGGTCAAATTTTTCGACATGAAATACGCACCAGGTTCAGCAGATGATTCATAAACTTTATTAATTCCAAAATCTTCTTGCCAGTTAGCTGGACCTATCCATGTATATGGAATGCCTTTGAGTTTTTCTGCCAATTGATTTGCAGCTATTTTCCTTGCCTTTAAATCTTTGGCATACAATTCATTCAAGCCTAAAACCATAAAAATATAACTAGGTTTGTACCGAGCAATAATTTTATCAATGGTATCTGAGCGTCCAAAATTAAATGTGGTAGCAGAATACCATTCTACTGCCAAAACGATTTTATGTCCATTTTCTCTACAATAATCGTTGATTGAATACCTAAGTCCCCCAATCTCTGAATCACCAATTAATAAAATTCGATGCTTGGTAGTGTCAGTTAACACAGGAATATTATTTTTTACAACTTTTCCGCTGGAATCTAAGGAAACTTTTGATAATGAATTTTTAGAACTTTTATGAGATTTATCAATTTCAGAAATTAAAAAATCAACATCTTGATTACCTAAAACTTGCTTAATTTCTACCGAACCAATTTTAATGGTATTGTCACTACAACTATAAATATATATTGCCAACAAGGGTAAAAAAATACTCAATCCAGCCCAAACGATAAGCCACCTAGATGGTTTTTTCACGGCAGAATCCATATCCTTTTCTGCAGAAATATTATCGTAATTTATTTTAGAATTATCTTCCGTCAAAGCAGCGCAATTTTACTTTAATAAATTTAACAATTACGCAACCTTATGCGGTTTCATTTTAAGGATAATCATTTTTGAAGTTGGGGTATTACTTCTATCTGCAACACTATCAATAGGAACCAGCACATTGGTTTCTGGGAAATATGTAGCTGAGCATCCTTCAGGAATACTAAATTCAATAATGATAAAATTTCTAGCAACTCGTTCAACACCATTGTGGTGATTATACAAATCAACCTTATCTCCGGCTTTGTAGCCTAATTTTACAATATCGTTGTGATTCATAAAGATTACCCTCCTTTCGTTATGAACCCCTCTGTAACGATCATCTAATCCATAAATGGTTGTATTGAATTGATCATGACTTCTGATGGTCATCATAATCAATTCATCTTTCTCAATTTGAATTGGAGTAACTGTGGCAACCTTAAAATTAGCTTTACCGGTATTTGTTTTAAAAACACCTTCACGGGCAGAATTTGGCAAATAGAAACCGCCAGGCAACTTAGATCTATCGTTGTAATGATCAAATCCTGGAATGGTTCTTTCAATATCCCAACGAATATTGTCGTAGTGCTCCATATATTTATCCCAATTCACTACCGTTTTCTCTTTGAAAACAGATTTTGCCATTTTACATACAATCAAAGGCTCACTGAGTAAATTTTTAGAAACCGGTTTTAACATTCCCTTAGACATTTGAATAACGCCCATAGAATTTTCGCAGGTTACATATTGAAGTTCTCCATTGACTTTGTCTTCATCGGACCTACCAAAGCAAGGAAGAATAATTGCTTCTTTGCCGGTTATGAGATGGCTACGATTCAACTTGGTTGAAATTTGAACGGTTAAATTACATTTTGATAAAGCTTCGCCAGTGTAGATTGTGTCTGGGGTAGCCGAAAGGAAATTCCCTCCCATTGCAATAAAAACTTTGGCCTTATTTTGGTGCATGGCTTTGATACAATCAACCACATCGAAACCGTGGTCTTGAGGTGGTTTAAAACCAAATGACTTTTCAATATTCTCCAAGAAAACCGGCGATGGTTTTTCATAAATACCCATTGTTCTGTCGCCTTGAACATTTGAATGTCCACGAACAGGACAAGTTCCTGCGCCTTTTTTACCTATGCTTCCTTTGGCAATTAATAAGTTTACAACTTCCTGAATTGTTACGACAGCGTTTTTATGTTGGGTTAAGCCCATTGCCCAACACGCAATAATTTTCTTTTTGTGTTTAATTGCCTCAAAAGTTTCTTGAATTTGCTCGAGGGAAATTCCTGAGTTTTCAACTAGCCAAGAAAAATCTTGGGCTAATATATTTTCCTTCCAACTCTCAAAACCCGCAGTATCATTTTCAATAAAATCAAGATCTAAAACGGTACCGGGATTTTTCTCTTCTTCCTTTAACAATAAATATTCTAATGCTTGCATTAGGGCCAAATCGCCGTTGATTTTCACTTGCAAAAATATATCGGTTAGCTTGGCTTTGATACCCAAAGCTCCTTTGATTGATTGAGGATCTTTAAATGCAACCAAGCCTGTTTCTGGCAATGGATTTACTGAAATAATGGTTGCACCATGCTCTTTGGCTTTCTGCAAAGCACTCAACATTCTCGGGTGATTTGTACCTGGATTTTGACCAATGATCATGATTACATCGGCTTCATAAAAATCTTCCAACTTCACACTTCCTTTACCAATACCAACAGATTCACTTAAAGCAACACCACTAGATTCATGGCACATATTACTGCAATCTGGCAAATTATTGGTTCCAAATTCTCGAACAAAGAGCTGATACAAAAAGGCAGCTTCATTGCTTGTTCTACCTGAGGTATAAAAAACCGCTTCGTGAGGAGATTGAAGGGCATTTAAATGGGTTCCTATTTTCTCAAACGCAGTATCCCAAGAAATGGGTTGATAATGTGTTGCACCCTCTGCCAAATACATTGGTTCAGCCAAACGACCTTTTTTACCAATTTCGTAATCATTTAATTCAGACAAATCGGCAACACTATTTTTTGCAAAAAAATCAGCTGTTAACTTTTTGGTTGTTGCCTCTTCCGCCACAGCCTTTGCTCCATTTTCGCAATATTCACCAATTTGAGATCGATCATCATCCGGATCAGGCCATGCACAACTTGGACAATCGAAACCTCCTTTTTGGTTTAGGCTAAATAACGCTTTCACACCCCTAACCATATTCATTTCACTAAAAACATGCTTCACAGCAACACCAACACCGGTTAATCCGGCAGCTGATTCACTTGGCAATGTTAGCCTTAAATTTAAAAGTGTTTCTGGGTTTTCAGCCTTAGGAATATGCTTGTTTTCTGACATAATATTAAATGATCATGCTAAAATACTGAAAACTTCGGAAATCAAATGAATTATGCAAATAATTTAACCCTCAAATAGATTATCATGTAAAATTTATAATACAATTCTTTCAGGTGCCGCATAAATATTAAATCGATTGTCCCTCAAAAAACCTACCAATGTGATATCCAATTCTTGGGCGAGATCGACGGCTAAACTTGATGGCGCACCTACGGCACAAATCATTCTAAATCCAACCATACTTGCCTTTTGCACCAATTCAAAACTTACCCTACCACTTAAAAATAAAATATGGTTAAATAATGGAATTTCATTTTTTTGGACTACGCTACCAATTAATTTATCGAGCGCATTATGCCTTCCAACATCCTCTTTAATGTCAATGAGTTCACCAATCAAATTAAACAATGCTGAGGCATGAATTCCTCCCGAATAATTAAAATTTTCTTGGGCATTTCGCAACCTATCATTCAAGGTTAAAAGTACCTTTTTCTCGATTTTCCATTTCTCTGAAGGAACGATTATTGGACATGCAATTTTTACAGCATCAATTGATGCTTTGCCACAAACTCCACAACTTGAAGTGGTATAAAAATTCCGTTCTAATTTTGATAAATCGAATTGAATATTTCCATTTAAATGAAATTTGATTTGATTTGATGTCAATCCATCAAATGGCTCTACTGAGCCAAATTCTTCAATTTTATTTATTTGATTAAAAGATTGAATAATTCCCTCTGTAAATAAAAAACCTGTGGTTAACTCAATGTCGTTGCCAGGCGTTCTCATGGTCACTGCAATATTTTTTTCAACCCAAATACCATCTAAAAAATGAACCAAAATAATTTCTAATGGCTCTTCAACAGATAGCATATCATTCACATATTCTATATCTGAATGATTAACTTTTATTATTTCTGAGGGAGTTAAAGCAAACTTTGTCATTGGGTTATTGGTGTATCAATACTTAAAATATCATTATTGTGAGGTGTTCTCAAAATTAACGGTTTTATCAATTCTAAAAAATGCCGAAGCGATGTTTGTTTAGATTGCCAAAAATCATGAAGTTTTTTCAAATCCTCTAAACAATAAATGGCAACCAATGGTTCTAAATATCCATTTGCATTGTTCATAAAACAGACCGATTTATTTGACTCTAAAAAATTATCCTTTAAACTTTTTAACGCTTCATTTGACAAATACGGATAATCGCATCCGAGAAGAAAAAACGAACAATCTGGATAAAATTTCAGCGCGGACAATAAACCACTTATTGGCCCATTATTTTCAAACTCTTTTTGATCTAACACAACCTCGTAATTTCCATAAGCAGCATTTTCTTTGCCGCTAACAATTACTTTATTTACAAATGGCAACAACTGATTTGCTGCATATTCAAATTGAGGTTTATCATGATAATTTATAAATGCTTTATCAACCTTCATTCTGCTACTTTCACCAGCTGCCAAGATTAATCCTATGAGTTGATTTGAAGGGGTTAACATTTATATTTTTTTCTTTGAAAAACAAACTTAAAGTAAAAGTAGCATTTTTGTACTGAAAAGGTATGCGTGTAGTCATTCAAAGGGTAAAAAAAGCCAGTGTTTCAATAGATGAACAAATTGTTGGAAATATCAACCAAGGATTATTGATTTTTTTGGGAATTGAAAATGTAGATGATGAAAATGACATAAAATGGCTCGTTCAAAAGATACTTGGTTTACGTATTTTTTCAGATGCCGAAGGAAAAATGAATTTATCAGTTTCAGATATAGAGGGCGAGCTTTTAATAGTGAGCCAATTCACACTTTTTGCTTCTACTGTGAAGGGAAATAGACCCTCTTTTTTAAAATCTGCAAAGCCGGATATTTCTATACCCATTTATGAAAAATTCATTGATACAATCAAAATAGAAACTTCTTTAAAAATTGCAACGGGTCAATTTGGGGCCGACATGGAAGTGTCGTTAATTAACGACGGGCCAGTAACAATAATTATTGATTCCAAAGTTCGGGAATAATGCAAATGGTGGTTAATTACATTTTTGGGGTTATTTTTGTACTTGCATTTGTAATCTCAAATCAATAAATGTTTTCAATATCTAGTAATTTCCCTTCAAAAAATAATTGCAAAGCAATTCTTTTTTTCACTTGCTTTGTTTTACAAAATTTTTTATTTTCACAAATATCAACATTTTCTGATACCTCTATTGTTCCTTTACTTCAACAAGATGGCAAATACACTTTGGTTAAAAAGGGAACAAAAACCAGTATTAATAATTTATCATTTACAACAATCAGCCGATTTAATGATGGAATTGCGATCATTGAAAATTTGGGAAAATTTGGATATATAAACCTAGAAGGAAAGGTAATAGTTGATCCCAAATACAACGAAGCGGGTATCTTTCGTGAAGGAATCGCAAAAATTTCGTCCAAAAACAAATACGGTTTCATCAACAAAAAAGGAGAAAATATTACCGATGAAATTTTCATCGATGCAGGAAATTTCTCAAATGGGATGGCTTGCGTTAAAATTTCAAAAAAATGGGGTTTTATCAATTCAACTGGCAAAATTGTAATTGATTACATTTACGACGACGCTGGAGATTTTAGTGAAGATTTAGCAAATGTGAAGGTGGGTGAAAAGTGGGGGTATATCAATAAACAAGGGATTATGTTTCCCTCAGGAAACCAGAATTTCAAATTCAAAAATAGCAGTTCAAGTTCCTTAGTCAATGTAAAAAAGGGAGGAAAATGGGGCTACATGGACAAAGAAGGCAAAATGGCGATCAAGTGTTCTTTTTCTTCTGCCCATGAATTTAGTGAAGACTTGGCAAGGATTGAAATAAATGGAAAATTTGGCTTTATAGATTATTCAGGCAATCAAATTATTAAAGCCAACTACGATTATGCCAATGACTTCCATGAAGGCTTAGCGGGTGTTAAAACTGGTGAACTTTGGGGTTATATTGACAAAACAGGAAATAAAATTATTCCACCTCAGTTCAATGGTGTTGGCAATTTCTCAAATGGGGTTGCTTGGGTAGAGCTTGATGGTGAATTTGGACTTATTGGCAAAGATGGAGAATTTTTATTTTTAAACAGATTTGAAGATCATGGGAATTTTTCTGAAGGATTGGCAGCAATTAAAGTGCGTGGATTTTGGGGTTATATTGATTTAACAGGTGAATATGTTATTCAACCAAAATTCTCTTCAGCTGAAGAATTCATTAATGGAATTGCCAAAATTGAATTAAGCGGAAAATCAGATTTCATCAACAAGTCTGGTAACAATATTGTTTCGTCAAAATTCGATTATGACTATGCCGGTGAATTTAAAGAGGGTTTATCCAGAATTAAAGTGGGTGAAAACTGGGGCTATTTAAACTATATGGGAAACATAGTAATAGAACCTCAATTTTCAAATGCGTTTGATTTCAGCGAAGGATTTGCTAAAATAGAAAAGAATGGTTCTTTTGGCTTTATTGATGTTCAAGGTAAAGAAATTATTGAACCCCAATTTGAAGATGCAGGAAATTTTCAAAATGGATTTGCTCCAGTTTATCTTAACGGGTTTTGGGGCTATATAAATACAAAAGGCAAAATAGTAATTTCTGAGAAATTTGAACAGGCATACAACTTTTCTAATGAATTGGCTTGTGTAAAATATCAAGACACGTTTTTCTTTATTGATCAATTTGGTAATAAAGCCAATGATTCTACTTTTGAATTTGCAACGGGCTTTTCGCAAAATGGTTTTGCCATTTTTAGAAAAAATGGATATTATGGCATTGTTGATGTTAAAGGAAAGACTATCATTCCCGCCAAATTTAATGATATTGGCGGGATTTATGATAACTATTTTACTGCTTCATTGTCTGGTAATTGGGGATTGTTTTCAGTATTGAAAAACACTGAAATTATCAAACCTATTTTTCAAGCAGTGGGAGTTCTTTCAGATAGTTTGCTGCCTATTAAAGATAAAAACAAATGGGGATTTGTAGATTTAAAAAGTAAAATTGTCATTGAAACAAAATTCGACTTGGTTGGTGAATTTAATTTTGGAACCGCGAATGTTAAATTAAATGGGAAATGGGGTTTGATTGATAAAAATGGAAAATTTCTAATTAACCCCAAATTTGATGATGCAGGTACCCTGAACGAAAACCAAATTAATGTTAAATTCAACAACAAGTGGGGTTATGTAGATAAATTTGGAAATTCAGTTTTCATTCCCAAATACAATTTGGCAGGAAAATTTTCTAATAAACTTGCGCCTGTAAAAATTGGCGATAAGTGGGGATTTATTAATAATGCCGGAACGATGGCAATTGAACCAATCTACAATTATGCCAGTGAGTTTAAAAATGGCTATGCTTTTGTTGAAAAGGAATCTTTGTACGGGTTAATCAATGATGAAGGTATGGAAGTGATTAAACCCATGTTTGAAGATTTATCTTTTGTAAATAATGATTTGGCAAATGCCAAGAAAAATGGAAAATACGGTTTTGTAAATTTATCTGGTGAATTTGTTATTTACCCAATTTATGATGAGCCCTCAGATTTTATTGGCGAATATGCAAAAGTGAAAACGAATGATTTTTATGGAATCATCAATTCTAACGGTCAATATATAATACAACCCAATTTAGAAGACTGCGGAAATTTTTCAATTGAATTAACCAAGACATCACTGCAAGGTGGTAATGGGTTTATGGGCGCTGATGGCAAATTGAGTGAATTTGTAGTTCCAATTTACGAAAGTGCATCGCATTACTCAAATGGATTGGCCATTGCTCAAATAAATGGGCTCTATGGTTGCATCGATAAGCTTTCAAATTTCACAATAAACCCAACTTACAATTCAATAGAACCCTTTGCAAAAGGACTTGCTAAAGTTGAAATTAATGGAAATTTCGGATTGATTAACGAAAGTGGGGCATTGGTTGTACCTGCGAAATATGAAAATATTGGAACACTCAACGAAGAGTGTATTTGGGTAAATGAAAAAGGCTTATTCGGTTATATTGACAAAAACGGAAAAATCTTAATTCCACCTCAGTATGATGGCGCAAATGATTTCCAAAATGGATTAGCACCTGTATTTTACGAAGGGAAATATGGATACATTGACAAATTCGGTAGTCCCATTATACCAAATATTTACGACAATGCACTTACATTTTGTGAAGGATTGGCGGCGGTTTCAAATAACCAAAATTGGGGATTTATTGATACGACAAACAATATTACTATACCCTTGGATTTTAGCTTAGTATATTCATTTCATGAAGGATTAGCAGCTGCTCGAGAAAACGGAAAATGGGGATTTATAGACAAAAAAGGAAACAAATCAATACCTTTTAACTTTAATATGGTAAATGACTTCAGTGAAGGAATGGCTGGGGTAAATATTAACAACAAATGGGGATTTATTAATAAAACTGGTACCATTATAATTGCTCCGACTTATGAAAATACAACATCTTTTCATGAGGGATTGGCCGCAGTTCAGATGAACAAAAAGTGGGGATTTATTGATCAAACTGGCGCATTAATTATTCCATTTAATTACGATGAAGTTGGAATTTTTCACGAAGGAATTGCCAATATCAAAAATGGTGGTTTTTGGGGATATATAGACAAAGCCGGAAATGCCCAGATTTTTCGAACGGCAAATTTTGATCAAGCACTTCCTTTTAATCAGAAACTCGCAGCAGTTAAATTAGAAGATAAATGGGGGTTTGTAAACAAAAATTTTACATTTGAAATTGAACCAAAATACGATTTAGTAGGGAATTTTAAAACCAACCTAGCAAAAATAAGCATTGCCAATTCGATTGGCTTTATTGATGCCATGGGGAGGTTAAAACTTGAACTGGGTGAAATTGAAATAAGTAATTTTTCATGTGGATTGGCCAAAATTCAAATAAACGAAAAATTTGGATTTTATAATGCAAATGGAATTTTAACAATTCCAGCTGTATTTGAAAATGCTTCAGATTTTGTAAATAACATTGCCAAGGTTCAAAAAGATGGCAAATGGGGTTATATTGGATTGAATGGCCAATTTTTAATTCCAAATGAATTTGACAGCGCCGATGATTTTGTGAATGGCGTTGGGCTTGTAGAATTAAAAGGAAAACAATTTTACATTGATATCAAAGGATATAAATATTTACAAGAGTAAATTATCTATCAGCCGAATATTGCCTAAAAACCCAGCATAAACGATTGCCTGATTGCCATTTTTAATTGAAGTAATTTCCATATTTGGCAAATTTACGTAATTCAAATATTCTGTCTTCAATCCCAAAATACTGAGTCGTTTAATTTCAAGTTCGCACGCTAATTGAGAATAGTTTTCCTCGTTTTTCAATAAGAGTAACGATTGATAGATTTGGTTTGCTACGTTAATTTCGTCATTTGTTAAACGCATATTCCTACTGCTCATTGCAAGACCAGAATTTTCACGTTTTGTTTCAACAATATTAAATTTGATTTCTTTAAAATATTCATCAATCAAAATTTTCACAACCATACACTGCTGTAAGTCTTTTTGACCAAAATAAACTTCATGGGGACTAATTAAACTAAAAAAACGATGGAGTACCTGTATTACGCCATTGAAGTGACCAGGCCTAAAATGTCCCTCAAAAACAGACTCTATAGAATTATTTGAAAGTTGTATATTAAATTCTTGATTGGGAGGATAAATGGTTTCATAACTTGGCAAAAAAACGGCATTTACACCTGCGTGTTTTAACAACTCCAAGTCTTTTTGAATCATTCTTGGATATTTATTGAGATCATCAGGGTTGTTAAACTGAAGTGGATTAACAAAAATACTCACAATCACATTTTCGCATGATTTTTTTGCTTCTTCAACCAAAGAAAGGTGACCTTGGTGCAAAGCACCCATGGTGGGCACAAAAGCCAATGATTTGGATAGAGATTTTCTATAATTAGTAAGCGAATGATTTGAAAATAAAATATTCATTGTTGAAATCGCCCACAAATAAAGGAATTTACGGAGGTATTATTTTGAAATTTCGATTTTTTTTCGTTAATTTTGTATTCCGATTACTAAAACACTACAGTCACAAGCCATGAGCCAAGAAAAAAAACGTGTTCTCTTTGTAAGTTCTGAGATGTCTCCTTTCCTTGAAACATCACCATTAGCTACAATTGCTAGAATGCTTCCACAAGCATTGCAGGAACAAGAAAATGAAATTCGAATATTGGTTCCTAGATTTGGTGTAATTAACGAAAGAAGAAACCGCTTACATGAGGTAGTTCGTTTGTCTGGAATTAATATTTCTATTGATGACAATGACAATCCATTGATTATCAAAGTTGCATCTATTCCAAATACAAAAATGCAAGTTTACTTCTTAGACAATGAAGACTTTTTCCATAGAAAAGCAGTATTCAATGACGAAAACGGCAAATTTTTCGAAGATAATGACGAAAGAACTATATTCTTCTGTAAAGGGGTAATGGAAACTGTAAAAAAATTAGGATGGTCGCCAGATATTATTCATTGCCAAGGTTGGATGACCAGTTTAATTCCTTTGTATTTGAAAACAATTTACAAGGATGAACCCGTTTTTAGAGGAACAAAAGTAATTTACAGTGTTTATCACGAAAATATTGACAATAGTTTGGGTGCAGATTTCGTGCGTAAAGCAAGTATGAATTCGATTGATGAAATTTGCTTGGAATGTTTTGAAAACGCATCGGTTAACCAAGTGAATATTGGTGCTGTTATGCATTCAGATGGCATTGTAACTGGAAGCGATGAAGCCCATCGTTCAGTAGAAAATCACCTAGAAGGGAAATTAGTAATGCGTCATTCAGATGTTGATGCAGAACAAAATTATGTAACTTTCTACAAACAATTCATGCCTTAATTTAAGATTAAATGAATCGTTATCTTCTGATTGCGACAGTTATACTTCTTTTTTCATGTACCAAAAAAGAAGGTAATATTGTTCTTGAGGGACAAGAAAGTCAAAATCCATTTAATCTCATATCGTGTGATACACTATCATTTACAGCAAGGACCGTAGATGAGGATTCATTGCCCGGGAATGGATTGAGATATTCCCTGTTAGGAAATATCAACGATGAAATTTTAGGCAAAAGTACGGCAAGTTTATACGCCAATATTACATTAATTGAACCCAATACCAATTTTCCGAACACAGTAACTGCAGATTCAGCTGTTTTATTTATACCATCAGTTGATGGCTTGAATTTTTATGGAAATCTTACAACACCTCAAACCCTAGTAATTGACAAATTAAACGATACCATTTTAAGTTCAAGCACTTACTACCAAACGGATAAGTTTACAATTGACAAAAACTATACAACCAGCTACAATGGTAAATTAATTAATTACTACACAGATAGCATGAAGTACAGAAAAACAAAACTTGCTCCTTACAATGGTTTGAGAATTAAATTAAGTAAGCAAATGGCCGATTTTTTAATGTCGATGCCCAAAGAAGCTTACCAAACAAATATACTTTTATCAAAACACTTTAAAGGCATAGCCATTTCTGCAGAAGATAAGAATTTTGCTCCAGGAGATGGTGGCTTTGCGGTTTATGACGTAAACAATATCATTTCTTTAAGCTACAGAGCAAAAATTTTACTTTATTATCAGGACACAAACACATTCACTTTTGGATTTGGTGGCAGTTCAAGTTCTGTAACAAATGGCAAAACTGGTCCTTACAATCAAAATATTTCTGATCAAATTTCTAAAAAAGCAAATAACTATCAATATACTTACTGTCAAGCATTAAGCGGTGTTAAAACCAAGATAGAAATGCCAAACTTATTAAATTTAGTTAAAAATGGCAACATTGCTGTAAACTATGCAGAGATTGAATTGTTTGTTACCAATTACAGTGAAGATTTCTTTGCACCACCAAGAATGAATTTATTCCAACCATCGAACGCCACAAGTATCAGAAATTACTTCATACAAGACGCCCTTTCAACAGCGTCTTATGGAGGAGTTTATGATCCAATTCGCAAATCATATAAATTTATTATTAGTCGTTACCTTCAAAATATTTTTAACAAAAAATATTTTGACAATATCAATATTAGCAATGGTTTGTATTTGGCTATCCCCTCTGATCAACCCGTTATTGGAGCACGTTGTGTTATTGACCATAGCAAAACAAAAATCAAAATCCTTTATACCAAGCCAAATTAAAATTTGACATTCAAAGAAATGGCAGACAGAAAACCTTATCAGTTAGTGAGTAGAGAGTGGCAATCAAACGATACTACTTTCAAAGTTAAAGGTACAGAAATTGGCAAAGAATTGCTTATGATTGCCGGACCTTGTGCGGTTGAGAACAAAGAACAAATTTTTACTATTTCTGAGTTTTTGTCAAAACAAAACATAAAGTTTCTTAGAGGTGGTGCATATAAACCACGCACAAGCCCTTATTCTTTTCAGGGTTTAAAAACCGAAGGCTTGGTATTGTTAAGGGAAGCAGCCGATAAATATAACATGGGCGTAGTTTCTGAAATAATGAGCATAGATAAAATTGACGAATTCAATGAATATGTTGATATATTTCAAGTTGGAACTAGAAATATGCAAAACTATCCATTGTTAAGGGCACTTGGCCGAGTAGAAAAGCCTATACTTTTAAAAAGAGGAATGAGCAGTACCATTGAAGAATGGCTTTTAGCAGCAGAGTATATTGTATCAAGTGGAAATGAAAAAGTAATCCTATGTGAAAGAGGGATTCGAACGTTTGAAACTGCGACAAGAAATACGATTGACATTTCTGCAATTCCCGTAGTTAAAATGTTGAGTCATTTGCCAATTATTTTAGATCCAAGTCAAGGAACTGGCCATAGAGAAATTGTTTCGCCAATATCTGCTGCATCTATAGCGGCAGGTGCAGACGGATTAATTATAGAGGTTCATAATCAACCTGAAGAAGCTTTGAGCGATGGTGAACAAAGTTTATTTTTAGATCAGTTTGAAAACTTACTTCCAATACTTAGTAGCCAAGCAAACCTAAGAAATAAGCGTTTCGATTATGAAACAAATACATTGAAGCCGAGCTTCAACTAGAAGACTTAATTAAGTCATTTAAATAGCCTTCTTTCTATTTATTCCGTAATAAATAGGTACTCCTATCAAAACAATGATTATTCCATTTACAGCGATTGCAAACTGGCTAATTAAAATACCAACCGCAACACATCCAGCAAGTAAAATATAAAAAATTGGCAAAAACGGGTAACCCCAAACTTTATAAGGCCTTTCGGCATTGGGTTCATCAATTCTCAATTTTATCAACCCAATCACTGTAATGATATAAAACAACAAAGAGGCAAAAGTGCAATAATTCAGTAAATCCCCATAAGTCCCTGTCAAACAGAGTAAACTCGACCAAACTGCTTGCATCCATAATGCATTTGCTGGAACTCCTTTTTTATTTTCCTTAGATGCTGATTTAAAAAATAATCCGTTATCAGCCATTGCCTTGTACAGTCTGCTTCCTGCTAAAATCAGTCCATTATTACATCCAAAGGTACTTATCATAATTAACGCCGACATAATAAGCAAACCCATTTTGTTTCTTTCAGATTGATCCGATGAATTGTGAGCTGTTTTGTTGGAAACACCCATTAATGCTGTTGCCGCTGCAGCTCCAACCCTGTCTTCAACAGCATGAGAAATCCCATTTTCAATAACCACATTTTGAGTGGAATTTTGAAGAATTTTAGTATGATGTGCATCTTGCCCCTTCAATGGCAATAACGCCATAAAAGCCAAATTGGCTAAAACATATACTATTGTTACCAAGGTAGTGCCGAAAAGTAAGGCTTTGGGAATATTTTTAATCGGATTTTTAATTTCATTTGACATGAAAGTAATTCCCTGCCAAGCATCAGAACTAAACAAACTACCTACCATTGCGGAGCTAAATGCCATTAATAATCCAAAGCCGGCCAATACTTCCCAACTTCCCAATGTAAATGAGTCACCAATATTAATTGTCGATTTAAAAGAACTAGCCACCAAACCATTGTTAAAATTAGAAGAAAAATAATTGGTTACCCCGCTAATATTTCCCCCAAAAATCAAATACAAACCCGCTGCAATAATCGAAAATAAAGCAACAAGCTTTGCAATGGTAAAAATACGTTGAATCCACTTCCCTTCTTTAATACCCATAGTATTCACAAGAGAGAGAAAGAATATCATTGACACAGCAATTAGCTGAGCTTTATTTAATTTGAACGAAAAACTATCAGTAATATGCCAATTTACGAGAAAAGAATTAGGCCCCCATTCAGGTTTAAATACGCCCAAATATTTTGCAAATGCCATGGCAACAGCAGCAATTACTCCAGTTTGAATCACTGAAAAAACCGACCAACCATACACAAATCCCGTTAACCTGCCATAAATTCTAGAAATAAAATTATATTGCCCACCGGCAGTAGGCATCATACTTGCCAACTCCCCGAAAGAAAGTGCGGCCAAAAGGGTGATGATTCCCGTTAATACCCATGCAAAAATAACATAATAGGCATTGCCTAACAAACGACCCATATCGGCGGTAACAATAAAGATACCGCTCCCTATCATGCTGCCGGAAACCAACAATGTAGCATCAAACAATCCTATTTTTTTTGAATTAATTTCCATATTCTATAAAAGCAAACGAAACAAAAAACCCTTTTGTATTTTAAAAGGGTTTTTCGATTATACTAAATTAATTTGAATTAATCTTTTTTATGAAGATGTGAATTTCTTCGGCTGTATGTAAAATAAATAATTAAACCTATTAACATCCATATCAAAGCTGCTTTTAAGGTGAATGCATCTAAAGCAATGATCATGGCTGTACAAACCAAAACACCAAGAATAGGAACCAACGGAACCAAAGGAGTTTTGAAAGGTCTTGGAATATCAGGATTGCTTTTTCTCATGATAAGAATACCCAAACTCACCAATACAAATGCGAACAAAGTACCAAATGATGTTAAATCACCCGCTATACTTCCCGGCACGAATGCCGCAAAAGCACCCACAAATACAAACAGAATCCAATTGGCTTTAAATGGAGTTTGAAACTTTGGATGTAATTCACCGAATGCTTTCGGAATAAGTCCATCTTGACTCATTGAATAAAACACCCTGCTCTGACCCATAAGCATAACCAAAATAACCGAAGAAAATCCCGCCAGAATAGCCAAGGTAACACCTGTTCCTAGCCATTCATAACCAGACATATACGTTTTAATTACATAAGAAACTGACGCTTCTTTTCCTGCAGTAGCAAATTCACTATGGTGAGCTACACCAGTTAAAACGTGTCCAAACAAAATATAAAGAATGGTACAAACAGCCAATGAACCTAGAATACCAATTGGCATATCGCGTTTTGGATTTTTAGCTTCTTGAGCGGTAGTACTTACAGCATCAAAACCAATGAAGGCAAAAAACACAATTGCAGCACCGCCTAAAACGCCACCCCAACCCCATTTAAAGAATCCTTCATGGCCCAAGGTTCCTTCAGGAATTAAATACGGAGTATGATTTTCAGGTTTAATAAATTTCCATCCAACAACAATAAACACCAAAACAATTGCAACTTTAATAAATACAATAACCGCATTTACTGTAGCTGATTCTTTGGTTCCTTTAATTAACAATAAAGTTAAAGCCAATAAGATAACCAAAGCTGGTGCATTTATAATACCAGAAGTAACACTCACTGTAGAAACCATATTGGTATAGTGTTCAGATAGATAAGTAAATTGATCTGAGCTTAAAATACCTTTTTCAATTCCTTTCCAATCACCAGGTAATGCTTGTAATTGAGTAACAACATCGGCAGAAACTTTATAGAGTTTTTCAAATGGAGAATGGCACCATTCATAGGGTATTGCTCCTCCCAATAAATTATTCAAATACTCACTCCAAGCAATTGAAACCGTTGCAGCACCAAGTGCATATTCCATGATCAACGACCAACCAATAATCCATGCAACCAATTCACCCATTGTTACAAATGAATAGGCATATGCACTTCCTGAAATTGGTATCATAGCTGCAAATTCTGCATAACATAAACCAGCAAAGGCGCAACCTATGGCAGCTACAATAAATGAAAGGGTTACACCAGATCCAGCAGCTTCAGTAGCTGCAGCAGCAGTTCTTACAAATAAACCTGCTCCAATGATTGCTCCAATACCCAATGCAATTAAACTTCCTGCACCTAGCGTACGCTTCAGGTTACTTCCCTGAGCTTGAACAAGTAAGTCCTCGAGGGACTTTTTTCTAAATAAAGACATATTTTATATACGTAAAAAGCAAATATAGGATATTAACCTATTACACCCAATTCTTTTCCAACCTTGGTAAATGCAGCAATAGCCTTATCAATATGCTCAGAATCATGCGCTGCGCTCAATTGAACCCTAATTCTAGCTTGGTCTTTTGGCACAACTGGATAAAAGAATCCAATTACATAAATCCCTTCTTGTAACAATTTATCGGCCATTACTTGACTTAGCTTAGCATCATATAACATAACCGGAACAATTGCACTATCTCCATCTTTAAAATCAAATCCGGCCTCTTTCATACCTGCTTTGAATCGATTCACATTTGTTTCAAGTTTATCTCTTAATTCCGTTGATTCACCCAACATATTTAGCACTTCAATGCTTGCACCAACAATACTTGGAGCAAGAGAGTTGCTGAATAAATATGGACGACTTCTTTGACGCAGCAATTCTATAATTTCTTTACGACCGGTTGTATAACCACCCATTGCACCGCCCAAAGCTTTTCCTAATGTTCCAGTAATTATATCTACACGACCCATAACATTGCAATATTCTGGTGTTCCGCGGCCTGTAGCACCAATAAATCCAGCGGCATGACATTCATCAGTCATAACCATTGCATCATATTTTTCAGCCAAATCGCAAATTTTATCTAATTGAGCAACATAACCGTCCATAGAAAAAACACCGTCAGTTACAACCAATTTAAAACGGCAACCCGCATTCGTTGCATCAATTAATTGCTTTTCTAAATCGGCCATATCATTATTTGCATAACGGTATCTTTTGGCTTTACACAAACGAACCCCATCAATAATTGAAGCATGATTCAATGAATCACTGATTATACAATCTTCTTCACCCAACAAAGGTTCAAAAACTCCACCATTCGCATCGAAAGCAGCAGCATAAAGAATAGTATCTTCAGTACCATAAAACTCTGCAAGTTTTGCTTCTAAATCTTTATGGATGTCTTGTGTTCCACAAATAAAACGAACACTGCTCATTCCAAAACCGTGAGTGTCAATTGCACGTTTTGAAGCTTCTATAACTCTTGGATGACTGCTTAAACCCAAATAATTATTGGCACAAAAATTTATAACTTCTTGTCCAGTATTTAGTTGAATAACTGCATCTTGCGCAGAAGTAATAATTCTTTCCTTTTTAAATAACCCATTTTCTTCAATGGTCTTTAATTCGTTTGCTAAATGATCTTTTATCGCTCCGTACATATGAATTCGTTTGAAAGAACAAAAATATGAAAGTCCTTACTTAGTTTTAGATAATTAAAGGATAAGATTTAAAATTTCTTCCAAAATGATGCGATTATTAGACAATCGAGGGACTTTATTTTGCCCACCTAATTTACCTTTCAATTGCAACCAACTATGGAATGTCCTTTGAGGAACGGCGGTTATTTTTGGCATTTTCATTACCAGATTTCCAAGCCGTTTGCCTTCATAATCAGAATTTACCTTTTTCAATTCACTATCTAAAGAATGGGTAAAGGCTTCCATGTTACTAGGAACACTTGAAAATTCAATCAACCATTCATGTCCCTCATGATGTTTTTCAAAAATAGGAGCAGCGGTATAATCAATGATTTCAACCCCAAATTTTTGGGCAGTTACAGAAATTGCTCTTTCAGCATTTTCAATGACCAACTCTTCTCCAAAAGCATTGATAAACAATTTGGTGCGACCGGTAATTTTGAAGGTATATGGATATTTATTGGTAAACTCAATTGTATCGCCAATGATATAACGCCATAATCCACTGTTATTTGTAATTACAACTGCGTAATTAATACCCACTTCTATCTCCCATAATGGCACAATAAAATCCGGACCTTTTTGAACCGGATAAAATTCAAAAAAAGTACCATGATGCGTCATTAAAAGCAAATCCGTTTTATCGGCGTAGGCTTGAACTCCAAAAAATCCTTCACTTGCATTATAAGTTTCAACATAATGCATATTGCTATTTGGCAACAATTTGGCAAATGCTTGTCGATAAGGTTCAAAATTCATTCCTCCATGGATAAACAATTCCAAATTGGGCCAAATTTCATGAATGTTATTTTTACCGGTAATTTCTAAAATACGATTTAATAAAACAGATGTCCAAGTTGGAACGCCACTCATACTGGTTACATTCTCAGAAATAGTAGCTTGAGCCATTTTTTCCAATTTTTCTTCCCAATTATCCATCATGGCAATATTGATATCGGGTGTACTTTTCCAATTGGCCCATAATGGCATGTGGTTCATTAATACAGCACTCAAATCTCCATAATAGCATTTGCTATTTACTTGATGCACTTTGTGACTACCACCAATAAGCAAACCCTTACCTTCAAACAATTTTGCATCTGGATAAAACGCAAAATGTTGGGTTAAAGATTCCCTACTACCCATATAATGGGTATATTCTAAACTTTCATAACTGATTGGAATAAATTTGGCATCATTTCCCGTTGTACCGCTACTTTTGGCAAACCAAGTAATATCTGCAGGCCACAACAATTGCTGTTCGCCGTTCATTGTTCTTTCAATGTAAGGCTTTAAATCTTCATAATTTACTATTGGAATATCCCTTGAAAATTCGGTATATTTCAATATTCCCTTTACTCCAAAATTTCTACCATAGGTTATCCTTGAAAGTTTATCTGAATATTGTTCGAGCAATTCTAGCTGATACTTTTCAGCTTCACCAATCAATTGCCACAATTCATCATGACGTTGCCTAAAATACCAAGAGATTGCAGTAGAAATCATTATTTCATTTGCAATTTGGTCAAAACAATTCTGTTAAACAAATAGAATTTAAATTTTCTCTATTTCTCCATCACGCATTCTCACAATATGTTTCGCGTGTTTGGCAATATCTTCTTCATGGGTTACCAAAACAATTGTGTTTCCAGACTGATGAATTTCATCAAAAAGCAGCATAATTTCGTAGGAAGTTTTGGTATCTAAATTTCCAGTTGGCTCATCGGCCAATAGAAGACTTGGATTGTTAATGAGTGCCCTAGCAACGGCAACTCTTTGTCGTTGTCCACCTGAAAGTTCATTTGGTTTATGGTTCATTCTGTCTTTCAAACCTACTTTTTCAAGCACAATTCTTGCCCGCTCATTTCTCTCATTTTGAGGGACGCCAGCATAAACCAATGGTAATGCAACATTATCAATTGCATTTAATCTATTTAATAAATTAAATGTTTGAAAAACAAAACCAATTTCAGTATTTCTTACTTCACTTAAATGGGCATCGCTCATTTGGCTTACTTCTTTGCCATTCAACCAATAGTTACCAGATGAGGGTGTATCGAGGCAACCAATAATATTCATTAGCGTACTTTTTCCAGATCCACTTGGACCCATTAAAGCGATGTATTCACCTTTAAATATTTTTAAATCAACTCCTTTGAGGGCGTCAACAATTTGTTCACCTAGAATATAGGTCTTTTTAATTGATTCTAATGAAATTAATACATCACTCATTGCCACCAATTACCTTCGGAACTCTAAAAAAGTCACTATCTTTTTTGGGAGCATTTTTCAAGGCTTCCTCATGGGTAATTTCCTGTGAAATGTTATCTGGTCTTAAGATTGTATGGCTATCGGTCATATATATCAAAGGCTCAACACCTTCGGTATCTACAGTTGATAATTTTTCGCACATTTCCAGGATATTTTCTAAATCCTTACGCATATTTTCTTTAGCCTCACCTTCAAAATTAAGGCGCGATAATTTTGCTAAATTGTCTACTGTTTGTTCTGTAATTTTCATATCACTCCTAACTCTTTTAATTTTGAAGATATTATCGAATATACTTGTTCTTGCAGGGCTGGAACATCATCAATCGATAAATGTGCAGTTTCAATCGGCGCATGCACGAACATTCTCATTCTACCTGGCAAACAAGACCAAGTTTCGATATTCAGGCGCTCCATATTGTCGACCAATGTTACAGGAACAATTGGAATTTTCTTTTCAATTGCCAATTTAAAAGCACCAGGTTTGAATTTATGCAAATTAGGTGCATCATCAGGAATTCTTCCCTCAGGAAAAATAATTAAACTAGCACCTTGATCTAATTTATCTGAGGCTTTTACAAAAGCACCATGTGCGCTTCTCAAACTTTCTCTTTGCACTGGCACATCAATTGTTTTAAACCAAATATTAAATAAAGGGAGTTTATTTAATTCCATTTTTGCCATAAAAAAATTAAACGTTGGCAAAAATCCACCTGTTGTTACAATATCAATGTAAGACATATGATTTGGACAAATCACATATTGCTTTTTAACGTCTAGTTTTTGTTCATAATGAATTTGAGGAATCATTAGCCCCAAATAACTTGAAGCTTTACCCCAAAATTTACGTAAATGATCAGCGAGTCTGTAGGTTTTTTGATTTAGAAGCAAAAGATATAAAAAAGGATAACAGAGTAAGAATATTCCAACGAACCATATTCCATACCAAACCAACCAAATTTTACCAAATATATTTTTCATTGCTTTTTTTGATTTGCAATATATACCAATAAGGTAACAACCAATGCCACAGAGAGAAACATTTGAATTTCAACCATTGAAAATGATTCTACCGAAAGGTTTTCTTCAAAGTTCTTTTGATATTCGGCAATTTTCTTTTGTTGTTCTGATTCTGACAGTTCGGGAAATTGGGCTTTCACTCTTACAGGAATACTTTGCATTTGCATATTTTTATATTCTCCAAAAATTGCCTTTTTATTTTTAACAATATGCTGATAGGCAGCAATATTGATCATAGCAGTTAATAAACCCATTAATAAACTAGCAAACAAAGCTTTACCCAACGTAATAGGCTTCTCTGTTTTTTCGTTCATCAAACTCTTAATTAAAAAATATACCCCAGCCCCAAAAATCACCAAGTTTCCAATTACAGGAAGTGCACTTACCAAAGTATGTTTTAAATACAATTTATTTAAATACATAATTAGCAACATTGATGCACTTAACGATCCAAACGCCAATCCGTATATAGATACCTTTTTTATCATAACACAAAAATAAGTGCCATAATTTGCATTCCATTCTATTGAATTGAAATAAATATTGAAATTATTGATTTTCAGAATGAATATCAATTAAAGTTGGTTGTTTATATTCGCGTGAATTTGGCAACTTAAAACGGTTGCGATTTATCATGAAGCAAAAATCATTCGGAATACCAAACAGAGTTTTGTTTTTTATCATTCTCATCCTTGGCATTGTTTCAAAATTATTTATCAATGGAATTACAGATTTAAGTAATGATGAAGTTTTTTCAATTTACCACGCCCAAATGGATGTACTTGATTTATTTAAAGAACTTTCAACGGGAAATAATCCCCCATTATTTGAAACAATCTTACATTTTTGGATAAAACTATTCGGAATAAATGAAAACGTGGTAAGAATTCCATCAATTATTTTCTCAATAGTAAGCACCATATTTATTTATTATACCGCAAAGCTCGTATCCAATAATAACGAAAAGAGTGGCTTACTAGCAAGTTTGCTATTTACACTCTCGCTTTTCATTTCAACATTGCAAATTGAAACCCGCGCATATTCCTTGATGATTATGCTAGTGACAATAAATTCCTATTCATTTTTGAAAAATATCCAAACCAAATCAACAAATATTTGGCAATTGGTATGGATACTGACTACCGTTCTTGGGTGGTATACCCATTTCTTTACAATTTGGATATTTATTGTTCAAATCATTTATACCCTGCTCAAATTTAAATCATTGCCAATCAAAAAATTAATCATTGGATGCATATTCATCATTTTGCTTTTTTCACCCTATTTGGGAATTCTAATACAACGTTTTTCAGCTACTGAAAACCAAGGAACCTGGGTTGAACCCGCAAAATTTGATTCCATCTATTTTGTTCTTTGGCAATTTTGTAACAACCCAATTGCTACAATCTTATTCTTCTTAGGATTTTGTTATTTCACTTACACAGCCATTAAACAAAAAAACGCTAATCAAAATTTTATTTCAATCTGGTTCTGGATACCATTTTTGATGATGTTTTTGCTTTCACTCCCTCATAAATTTTCGATACCCATGTTCATTGAAAGATACGTAAGTTTTGTAGCGCCTGCATTTTTTATAGGTATTGCTATATTTTTGGTACAAACTGCGAATGAATTAAAAAAGAAATCACATTACTTTAAATACTTGCCCTTGATCTTTGGATTTATCATGTGTCATGGATTAAAAAACAATACGAATACAAATATTTTCAAAGAATATTCAGAAATCAATCGAGATTCAATGCCTAAAAAAACGTTAATACAACCATACTACGGTGCATTTAGTTATTTGTATTATAACGACATTTCAAATTTTAAAAATTTTGCACCTTCAAAAATCTACGACCACATGGAAAAGCAATTGGCTGAAAATGATATTTATACAAGCAGAAAAAATAGTTTGAACCTTTTTGTTTCAGATACCTCTCATTATATAGTTTGTATTGAAGGAGAATTAAATAGAACAAACGAAATTTTTGTAATTGACAGCTTTTTGAATAGCAAAAATTATCAAACCTCAGAAAGAATAATTATGAGCGGAAACAATTACAAAATTGAAATAAAAAAGAAATAAAAAAAGGCGGTGTAAAACCGCCTTTCTCCTAACAAGATTTAAATTAATCCTCGCTAACTTGGTTGTCATCTCGTTGGTACTCATCGAAATTATATTCGGGGAGTAAATTCGATTTAACATGTCCAATAGTTTCATTTAAAGCATCGGCGAATTTGTTAAAATCTTCTTTATAAAGATGAATTTTAGTTTTTACGAAAGAACCATCGTCATATCTGCTGCGTTTGCTTTCAGTAATGGTGATATAATAATCAACATTTCTTGTCGCTTTCACATCGAAAAAATACGTTCTTTTGCCGGCCCTAATGCGTTTAGAAAAAATCTCTTCCTGCGATTGGTCGTTGTAGTTGTCTTCCTGCATAGGCATTTCTATTTGGTTTAAATAAAAGTTAATTAAGCAAATAAACGAAATTTATCGATTTATTCAATATTAAATCATTGATTTTTTGCATTAATTTGTTAACTAAAAAAATCTGAGGTGTTGTTCATTTGACACTTACTCAAATGTAAGAAGATATAAAAAACATTTATTGAATTGTTATACATTCAATTATGATGTTTGATTTTCATACAACCACTGGTAATATCCCCCAAAAGAAATTAGAAATTCATGGTTACCGGACTCCACAATTCTACCTTTTTCCAAAATATTAATAACATTGGCATGTTGCAATGGCGACACCCTATGACTTGTTATGATTACTGTTTTATTTTTAAAAACTTCCTTCAAATTATAAATAATTCTCGACTCAGTTTCTGCGTCAACTGCGCTCAAACAATCATCCAAAATTAATATATCCGAGTTTTTCATTAAGGCCCTAGCCAAAGAAACACGTTGTTTTTGACCACCAGAAAGCGAAACACCTCTTTCGCCTAAAATTGTATTTTTACCATGCTCGAATAATGCAATATCTTTATCTAGGCAAGTAATTCTAATAATTTCATCCAATTGTTCTAGGGAATATTCGCTAACACCAAATGCAATATTTGCCTCAATGGTATCACTAAATAAAAATACATCTTGAGGGACATAGGCAATCATTTTCCTGTACGCATTCAGAGGCAAATTTGAAATCTTTTGATTATCAATTGTTATTTGCCCCGTTTGAACTTGAATTTGTTTCGTAAGCAATTGCAACAATGTACTTTTTCCTGAACCTGTTTTACCTGTAATACCTATAATTTCTCCTTTTGATATTTTCAAAGAAATATCAGTTAATGCATTTTCATTTTTGTCAATATATCTATGAGAAACCTGAATTAATTCAATTTGATTTAAAAAGGATAAATCATTATCATTCACTTGTAAGTCAATTTCTTCCCGGTTTAAAAAATCATTGATTCGCTTTTGGCTTGCACTTGCCTTTTGCACCAAAGCAGTTGTCCATCCCAAGCTAGCCACTGGCCAAATGAGCATATTCAAATAAATAACAAATTCCGCCAAATTTCCTGGGGTAAAAATGCCCTTTTCAACTTCCCTTCCCCCAACATATAAAACAATGATGGTTGAAAGACCTACAAGCAGCATCATCAGGGGAAAAAACAAAGAATTTACCAAGGCCAATTTCAAATTTCTATTCTGAAATTCTACTCCCTGATCATTGAAATCTTTTGAGAAATACTTTTCAGCACCAAAAGATTTTAAAATTCTAATTCCCGAAAACGTTTCTTGAGCGTGGGTGGTAATAACAGACAGTTGCTCTTGAATTTTTTTATTACCCAAATTAATTTTTTGGCTAACATAATAAATTGAAATAGAAAGAATTGGCAAAGGAACAATAACCCAAAATGCCAAATGTTTATTAACCATTATCATTTGAGTAATAATCATAATGAATGAAAACAAAACATTGGCAAAATACATGATAGCAGGACCAATGTACATCCTCACATTTGAAATGTCTTCGGTAATGCGAGACATTAAATCGCCGGTGTAATTTTCACGATAGAAATCTTCACCGAGCTTTTCATATTTCAAAAACAGTTCATTTTTTTGGTCATATTCAATTTCACGGGAAGCCACAACTAAAGTTTGTCTCATGAAAAACATAAAAACACCTTTTAATACGGAAGCCAAAACAATGGCAATTCCAAATCCTAAGGCATTAAACATGATTATTTTATAGAGAATACTGCTTTGTGAATATCCAAAAAGTTGTGAATTAAAATAAGCGTCATCCAATCCTTGTCGAACAAAAACAGGAACATAAATGGCAAAAAAATTGGATAGGATAACACAAAGAATTCCCATTAAAATGAGGAATTTGTATTTTTTAATATATTTATTGAGGGATAAAAGTTCTTTCACGTGGGTGGGTAATTCTGGTGCAAAGTTAACCAATATAGCGAAGGAGAAAGATCAAAAAAGATAAAGAAATGATATTTCGAGGTGAAACATAAAATATTCTTCAGTTTTTTTCACAAACATTTCCACAATGATTAATTATTTTGTATATTTGCAGCCCAATTGTTAGAATTATGCATTTAACAACAGAAAGAAAAAAAGAAATATTTACTCAGTTTGGTGGAACTTCTACCAACACAGGTAGTACAGAAGCGCAAGTTGCAATGTTTACAGAAAGAATCAATTTCATCAGTGGTCACTTGAAAACTGCAAAGAAAGACACGAGCGCTGAATTGTCATTGATTAAACTTGTAGGAAAACGTCGTAGTTTGTTAAACTACTTGGCGAAGAAAGATATTTTCAAATATCGTGCTCTAATTAAAGAATTAGGATTGCGTAAGTAATCTCAAATTCTTCCTTATGATAGAAAAGCCCCGTTCGCCAAAGCGAATCGGGGCTTTTTATTTAAAAAATTATTATTAAAATGAACATACAAAAAAGAAGTTTTGATACCGGAGATGGCCGTATCATTGAAATTGAAACCGGAAAACTTGCTCGCCAAGCGCACGGTAGTTGTGTAGTAAAGGTTGGAAAAACCATGATCCTTGCAACCGTAGTAAGTAGTTACGATGCCAAAGAAGGAATTGATTTCCTTCCATTGAGCGTTGATTATCAAGAAAAATTTGCTGCCGTGGGTAGAATCCCAGGAAGCTTTTTGCGCCGTGAAGCGCGTTTGTCTGACTATGAAATTTTGATTTCTCGTTTGGTAGACCGTTGCTTACGTCCTTTGTTTCCTGATACTTACCATGCAGATACCCAAGTTATGTTACAATTGATCTCTTCAGATGAAGATATCATTCCTGATACTTATGTTGGATTAGCAGCATCAACTGCATTAATGCTTTCTGACATTCCTTTCTTAGGTCCAATTTCAGAAGTACGCGTTGGACGTATTGATGGAAAATTAGTAATTAATCCAAGCAAATCTGAATTGGTAAACTCTGATTTGGATCTTTTGGTGGGTGGAACGGCTGACGACTTAAATATGGTTGAAGGTGAAATGAAAGAATTGTCTGAAGATGAATTCTTGGAAGCCTTGAAATTTGGTCATGATGCTGTTAAAAAGCAATGTGCTGAACAACTGGCATTCCTTGAGCAAATGGGCGGTCGTAAACCAGCGCGTGAGTTCAATCATGAAGATAATGACGAAGAATTGCGCACTAAAGTTATTGCTGAAACATCTGCAGCAATTCGCGCAGTTGCTGAAAGTGGCAAACCTAAACATGAAAGAAGTGAATCTTTCAAAGCAATCATTTCTGAATATGTTAAACAATTTGAGGGACATGAGTCTGAATCTAGAATGGTTCGTTTGGCTAAGAAATATTTCCACGAAGCTGAATACAATCAAATGAGAGCCATGATCTTAGATTCTGGACGTCGTTTAGATGGTCGTTCAACTGTTCAAGTTAGACCTATTTATACTGAGGTTGACTATTTGCCAGCTGCTCACGGTTCTGCAGTATTTACGCGTGGTGAAACCCAATCTCTTACTTCTGTAACTTTGGGAGGTAAATTAGATGAGCAATTGTTAGATGCACCTTTTTACCACGGTAATAGTCGTTTGATGTTACATTATAATTTCCCAGGTTTCTCTACAGGTGAAGTTAGACCGAATAGAGGTCCAGGACGTCGTGAAATTGGTCATGGTAATTTGGCATTAAGAGGTTTAAGAACTATGATTCCTTCAGATGTTCCTTATGTAATTCGTATTGTAAGCGATATTTTAGAATCTAATGGTTCTTCCAGTATGGCAACAGTTTGTGCGGGTTCTATGGCATTGATGGATTCAGGTATTAAATTAAACAAACCTGTAAGTGGTATTGCAATGGGATTGATTACAGATGAAACTGGTAAATACCAAGTTTTAACTGACATTTTGGGTGATGAAGATCATTTGGGTGACATGGATTTTAAAGTAGTTGGAACCAAAGACGGTATTACTGCATGTCAAATGGATATCAAAATCAACGGATTGAAATGGGATATGGTTTCTCAGGCGTTGAAGCAAGCAAAAGATGGCCGTTTGCATATTTTAGGCGAAATGGAAAAAACCATTTCTGCTCCAGCATCTGAATTGAAGCCTCATACTCCAAGAGTTGAAGTAATTGTAATTGAGAAAGAATTTATTGGTGCAATCATTGGCCCAGGTGGTAAAATTATTCAAGAGTTACAAGCTAGAACTGGAACAACAATTTCTATTGAAGAAAGAGATGGCAAAGGTTTTGTTGAAATTTTGAGTAGCGATGGCGAAGGAATGACTAAAGCAATTGAAGCTGTAAAAGGCATTGTTGCTATTCCAGAAGTTGGAGGTACTTATACAGGCAAGGTTAAAACAATCACTGAATTCGGTGCTTTCGTTGAGTTTATGCCAAATAAAGATGGTTTATTACACATTAGTGAAATTGCATGGGAAAAAATTCCTACAATGGAAGGTGTATTTACTGAAGGACAAATGCTTGAAGTGAAACTTGTAGAAGTTGACAAGAAAACTGGAAAATACAGATTGAGCAGAAAAGCGCTTTTAGAAAAGCCTGAAGGTTATGTTGAAAGAGAACCAAGGGAACGTCCTGAAAGAAACGACCGTGACCGTGGGAATGATCGCAACAGAAACGATCGTAGACCGAGATAATTTAAAAATAGAATCAGAATACAAACCCCCAGGAATACTCTTGGGGGTTTTTTATTTTAAAAAGTGAATAGAATTAAATCAATATCAGAAATGACCAATTAATTTTTTCAATTTCCCAAGATCAAATTTCGTCATATCAAAAAGCATCATCACCCAAAATACGATACATGGAAAAACTTTCAATTGAGCTGTTTCAACAATCCATATTCGTAAATATCTTGGATATAAATCTGATGGACCTAATTCAGTAAGGAAAAATAAAAGCACCAATGCAATTAAATAATAGCTTGAAATTTTATCTTTCAACGACAAAAATGCCATAATTGCTCCAACAGCAATAATAAAAGTTGCAGATTCAGCCATATGATTAAATATTACAACCCAAATCATCCAAGAAAAACCATAAACTATGCGGTTATCCTTCAAAAAATCACTTTGAAAAAACAACGGAATAAGCTGTATAATTAATCCTATACCTATGATTACATTTTTACCAATATTCAAATGAAACCAGGTGTTTAACCAAGCTATTACAGAATACTTTACAAATGTATTTCCATCATTTTTTAACAAATCAAAATAGTTTTTATACTGCTGAATTAATGTTTCAAAAGGTGTAACAATTAAAGGAAGTGCGAACAAAATCAAAATAATTAAAAAAGACATTAAAATTGCCTTTTTTAATTGATTTGGATAAAGCAGAAAAACTGCAAACAATGCTATTCCAAAAAGTTTAATAAAACCTGTAATACAAATAAAAATAACTGCTTTTAAAGTATTTTCTCTCTGAATTGCCGCCAAACCTAACATCATTAAACCCAATATAAGACCATTGCTCTGGCTATTTAGAACGGAGGTAAGCATTTCAGGTATTAACAGCAATAGCAACAAAGGTTTCGTTTTATTATTCAAACCCAATAATTGAGAAAAGCCCAAAATTGGCAACCCAACATTTAATAAATTCCAAACAAATAAACCTAGCGCATTGGGCATTACTGCAAACAATCCAAAAATCAGCGCAAATGAAGGCGTATACTTAAATAAATCATAATGTTCTTTTGGGTAATGAGTATATAAATTTAATTGTTGAAATAAGTGAAAAGATGAATTTTTGAAAATTATATAATTATTGTATTGTGTAACGCCACAATCAACACCATCCATCATTGAAATTGGCAAAAAATAATTTCTTAATGTTGCATAAACCACAACGAGTAAAAATAACAAAGGCAAAAACCAATGTTGATTTTGCAGGAAGAAATTTTTTATTTTCATAGATACAAAAAAGGGGCTTACGCCCCTCTTTTTTATATTCTTAAATGTTATTTAACGCGTCTTCCGTTTTGGAAAGTTACCACAAACGCATCAGGATAACCTAAACTACGAATTTTTGTTTTCTGCCTTTGTGCTTCATCTTCAGTTGCAAATCCAGAACCGGTTGCATACTTATAATAACCACCATCTCTATATTCAAATGCATTTGAAATTCCTTTATCTTCCAAGGATTGCAAACTCACTCTATTTTTAGACATTAAGAACTGTACTCGATATTCAATTCTAGATGAACCAGAAACCATATTACTAGGCTCAGTATAATCCACTGATAACGATTCATCGTTAGCAACTGGCTCCGCTTTTTTAACTTTCACAGAAGGTTTAGAAGCTGGGCTTTCATATTTAGATTTTTGCTTATTGTTTGTTAAACAAACAGGTGCTTCAATTTTATCAAGAATCCCATCTTCATCGCTATCTGTATCAACGTAATCGGGTTTGCCGTCGTTATCAGAATCTTTTTTACCTTCTACATTATCTGGAATGTCATCATTGTCAGAATCTGAATCAATGAAGTTCAATTTACCATCATGGTCAGTATCTTTAATTCCTTCTTCTCGATCTGTTATTCCATCATTATCTGAGTCTAAATCTAGGTAATTTGGAATTTCATCATTGTCAAAATCATTGTCTTTTTCAATCCTATCTGAAATTCCATCATCATCAGAATCTAAGTCAACAAAATTTCCTTTGTTGTCACCATCAGCATCATCCTCGCCTTCATTTTCATCTAAAATTCCATCATTATCAGAATCTAAATCTACTAAATTAATTTTACCATCTTTATCAAAATCTACAGATTTTTCTATTGCATCTGAAATGCCATCATTATCTGAATCCAAATCAATAAAGTTTGGCAGATTATCATGATCTGAGTCACCTTTACCTTCAGCGGCATCAGGAATACCATCATTATCTGAATCTTTATCTAAATAATCAGGAATACCATCACCATCTGCATCGCCGCACTTAATTGGACCAGATGCTAAATCTTCTGTAACATCCACCCTAGGAGTTTTCTTTTTAGGTCCTTTAGACTTAGCTTTTGTGTTTGATGCAATTTCATTCGAAATATTTGATGAATCAACTACAGGAATATTCGGGTCTTCTTCAACTTGAATTTGGCCACATGGAATAATACCACTAATCAAATATTCAGTTCTTCTATTTACTTTATGCTCTTCATCTCTGCAGTTAATACCATTTTTACAGCGATTTTTAATTTTAGTTTCACCATATCCCTCGAAACTCATGCGCTTCTTAGAAATACCTCTTGAAACTAAATATTCATAAACTGCTTTTGCACGATTTTTAGACAACTCCAAATTTAATACATCGCTTCCTTTTGAATCTGTGTGTGAACCAAGTTCAATTTTTAAACCACTGTTATCTTTCAAAACGATAGCTACACGGTCTAACTCTTTTTTACTATCTCCATTTAGAGCAAATAAATTAGATCCATAATAAATTGGTTTAACATCAAATAAGGCTCCCAAATCATCACCTATTTTATATTTTTCAACGATTAAGGTCACCATTTTTTGACCTTTATCAGTCAAAGAGTATTTTTCTGAAAGAGCATATTTATAACCACAAGGATGAGAAGTTACCTGGACCTTTACGTCTTTTGAAATTCCTTCATAAATATAATTTCCATCTGCATCTGTAACTGCTTGAATTGCCTTTTCGTTGTCATTCAAATTATCTAAAGCAATTGTTGCATTAGGTACTGCTTCTTTTGTGTCTTTATCAATTACTTTCACAACTACATCATTAGATGTTGGAGTTGCGTTAGAATCATTTTCTTGAGTCCATTTAAAGAAATATAAATTATCGTTATATCCAGTAGCTAAAGTTCCGTTTGAAGATCTATTAGACGACATAGTACCCCAATTTTCATGGAAACTAGCAGCGAAATCATCTAAACTAGAGTTAACAGGCTTACCTAAATTAATTGCAACACCAGAATTGTTATCAATGGTAAATACATCTAATCCACCAAAGCCCAAATGTCCCTCAGAAGAAAAATATAAATTTCCAGAATCGGAAAACCTAGGAAAATTATCTCTTAAAGCTGTATTAATTTTCGGACCTAAATTTCTAATTTCACCTATTTTTATTCCATCTTGGTCATTTTGCAAAATTGGTGCTTCATATAAATCTGATTTACCATAACCGCCCGGCATGTCAGAAACAAAAACAACTTTAGATCCATCGGGTGAAATTACTAAATCAGCCACAGAGAAATCTAAATTATTCAATTGAAAGGATATTTCTTTCCATTTTTTGGTAAAGATGTTTTGTTGAAGTGCAAAAATCTGTAAGACTTTTTCTTTCTTGGCATTTGCTTTTTTTGCATTTCTTGTAATGTAAAGCATTCTATTTTTAGCGTCATAAAAGCTTACATGTTGATTTAAAGCTTTTGCATTGCTAGACAGTTCAACTGATTTCGAAATACTGCTATCAGAAAATTTTGCTTTAAATACATTGTAATAAGGTTGCTCAAACCAAGCAGAAATAACTTTTCTCAATCCTTTTTCAGTATGAGATGTATAATAACAGCTTCCATTGTTGTCTGAAACAATACCATATTCTCCTAAGGCAGAAGCATTAGGAAATGGCTTAATGGTATATTTCGAATTAAAGTCATAATCAGACCAATAATCACTGCGTTTTTCTTTATTTTCTGCATAAAAATCGGCTGTTAAGTCACCAAAAAGAGGTTTATCTTGAAATTCTGGAGTTGCTTTTACTATTAAAATTAAACTATCAGATAAACCATACAATTCCATTTTACGTGCCACCAATGCATAATTTAATTTGTCAATTGCATCAACTTGAGATGGATACCTATCTAATAACTCAGCAAATGCATCAAATGCCTTGTCTGTGAGTTCAGATTGAGCAAAAGAAAATGCCAATGCTCTTTGAGACAAATAATCATTTTTTCTTGATGTGGTTTTATTGTTGTTTTCTTTAATTATTTGATGATATCGCTGTTGATCTAGTTTTTTAATTTCCTTTTGCTGCGCATTAACCACAGAAAAAGAAATCAAACCAACAAATATTAAAACAAATCTTTTTAGATTTTTATTTATAATTTTCATGAATCTTTTTTTTTAAAATATTAGAAATATCTAGGAACTCTTACTCTGCTATTCGAAACATATGGAATCATATATTGTAATCCAAATTCATGCGAACCCTGTATGTAAGTATTTAATGGTTTTAATTTACTATCGTATGAATAAACCAATGTAAACGAAGGGCTTACAGCAGCAGTTGCCATGATTCCAATGTCCCCTTCTGTTCTATAAAAAGCACCAATCGAATAATTTTCTTTATAAATAGCATGTAAATTTATGTCTACTTGAACAGGAATTCCATAACCCACTTTAACTTGAGTTGTTGGTTTCAATTTAACATCATCATTCACGTCTAATACAACACCAGCAGAAAAATTATATTGTGTTTTTGCAGCGTACTCAATGTTAATATTATTTACGGTATTTTGAGGGACAAAAACCATTCTCGGTGCAGATAATCCAACAAAGAACTTCTCTGAATATAAGTAAGCACCAAAACCAATCATTGGCGCATTAAAATTATAATCATTGTTTTTAAACGCATCATCGTTTCCAACATTTTGTAGCTTAGATAAACTAAAGTTATAATTATACAAACCACCACGTAAACCTATTGCCAATCTTAAATCTTTTGAGATTTTCTTATTGTAGGCAATTGAAGCTGCAATTTGAGTTTCAGAAATCGGACTTGCCTTTGCAAACTTACCTATGCTACCAGATTGGATATTTACTCCTCCTGCAAAATCACCAATTAATGGGGAATGTAAACCAAAATTGTAATAAGTTGGAGCACCTGGAAAATCGACCCATTGCTTTCTAACTAAAGAATTTGCAACTAATGTACGTTTTGAACCAGCATAAGCAGGATTCAATGCAAATGAATTGTAATCATAATGCGAATACATTTGTTCTTGTTGTGCATTAAGCTTATTGTTTGAAAACAACAACATGCAAAGGCTTAACAAGAAAGTATATTTTATCATTTTTTTCATTTTCTTTTTAATTATTAAGGTTTAATATAAATGTTACCTGAGATTGGTTGGCGGTTTTGACCATTAAATTTGAATATATAGAAATAAATTCCTTCTGGTAATTGATTTGTACCAAGGCTCGGATTCAACCCTTTGTTTGTACCATCCCAATTATTTTTATATCCTTTACCAGATTCATAAACAACCTGACCATTTCTGTTAATTATTGTGATTTCCGCAGATGGGAATACTTTTAATCCTTGGATGTAAAGAACATCGTTGTCTGAATCTCCATTCGGTGAAAAACCCTCTGGAATGGTAACTTCTGCTATTTTATATGCTGAAATTCCTTCATTTACATCCAACAAATCATCGTTATCTGAATCTGTATCAATATAATTTGCTTTACCGTCGCCATCAGTATCAATATTACCTTCAACACTATCTAGAATTGTATCTCCATCAGAATCTAAATCTTGATAATCAGGTGTACCATCACTATCAGTATCAACCGGATTATTTTTATCTGACCCTACTTCAATTGAATCAATTATTCCATCTCCGTCTGAATCAACTTCACGGAAATCATAAACACCGTCTGCATCTGTATCAGTTGGGCTATTACCATTTGATCCTGCTTCAACAGCATCTGAAATTGTATCGTTATCTGAATCTAAATCTATATAATCAGGTGTACTGTCATTGTCTGTATCAACAGGTGTATTTGGAGTAGATCCCGCTTCAAGCGAATCTGGAATTTTATCACCATCTGAATCCAAATCCAAGTAGTTAGCTTTACCATCACTGTCCGTGTCAACAGGTGTGCTAGGATTGGCGCCAGCTTCAACTGCATCTGGAATTTTATCACCATCAGAATCCAAATCTAAATAGTTAGAAATTCCATCACCATCTGTATCGGCCATTAATTCAACCGAATCTGGAATTTTGTCACCATCTGAATCTGTATCTCTCCAATCGCGAATTAAATCAGAATCACTATCTATAGGAAAAACATCAAATGCGTCACCCCAGTTATTTGAACCATCCGCAAATTCAACAATTCCATCGCCGTCTAAATCAACACCATCGATTACACCATCATTGTTAGAATCTGTATATTTTTGCTTGCTTTCATATGCATCAAACATACCATCATCATCTGCATCTAAATCTAAATAATCTGCTTTACCTGTACCATCTTGATTATTTGGACTAGAAACAAAATATGTCAAATCATCTTTAATTCCATCATTATTTGCGTCAGTAACGTCAGCTTCTATTACATCATTGATTCCATCATTATCGGAATCTAAATCAACATAGTTCGCACGTGAATCGCCATCAAAGTCTACCAATGTTTTTAATCCCTCATTTTCAACAACATCTAGGATACCATCATTATCAGAATCAACATCGGCGTAATCCTTTATACCATCTTTATCAGTATCGAAATTTTTCTCTAAATAATCTGGAATACTGTCGTTATCAATATCCCCAATAATTACTGTAACATCTACTGATTTTTTAACTGTATTCCCTGATTTATCTGTTATGGTAATTAAAACTGAATTCACACCCACATCTGCAAGCGTAAATACATTTTTACTTAATACAATTGTATCAACAGAACAGTTATCAGCGCTTGTTAGAACAACCATTGATTGCTTCAAATAAGCATTTGACGAAGTATCGATTGAAATAATTTTATTTTGAACAGTAATAGTTGGAGAAATAGTATCCAAAACAGTAACTAGAGCTATTTTAGTTTTGATATTTCCGTTAATATCAACAACAGATAAAATTACCGTATCAATTCCAACATCTGAACAATTAAATGTGTATTTGTTCAAATACGCCGTGTCCACACCACAGTTATCAAATGATGAATTGTCAATATCAGATGTTTTGATAGTTACGCTTCCTGTATTGTCTAGATATGTTGTAATGTTATTTACATTAACCGTTGGCAATATGCCATCGTTATGTATTAAATTCACTTTTACAGAATCAAAACAGTTATTTGAGTCTTGTGTTAATACATTATAAATTTTATCTGGTAAATTGGTAATTGGACTGGTTGACACACTGCCATCCACATAATACATATATGGCTTCACACCACCATAAGCATTAAATGTTAAAGTTCCATCTCCATTACAAACTGCAACGGTTGCAATATTCAATTGCAATTTTGCTGGTTCAAAAATTGTGACTGTATCTAACAATTGACAGTTATTATCGTCTAAGACTGTATAGATATATGCACCCGCTTTTAATTGTGTAATATCTTCTGTTGATTTATTGAAACCGCTAGGACCGTCCCAATTGTATACATATGAACCAGAAACTGTTCCACCAGAAATTGTTAAATCAATAGAACCTTCATTGCTAGCATTACAAAGTACATTTGATGAATCGTAAGTCAACATCATTTTGGAAGGTTCAGTGACTACTGAAGTTATTGAATCAACACAATTATTGTTATCTGTTAATATCAATTTGTAACTACCTGCACCAATTCCAGTAAGATCTTTGTCTACCGTGTTTTTGTATGTACCAGGTCCTTTCCAATCATAATTATAAGCCGGAGTACCACCTGAAATAGTTAAAGAAATAGCACCAGACTTATCGGCATTACATTTTAAATTAGTCACAATAGCTGAAAGGACAATTTTATTGGGCTCTGTAACAGTAATTTTTAAATCTTTTGTACAGTTTAAATTATCTTTTACTGTCACTGTATAATCTCCAGCAATCAAACCAGAAATATTTTTATTCGTTGAGCTAAAGGCGCCGGGACCTACCCATGAATATGTATGTGCTCCAGTACCACCAGAATCTTTCAAAAAGATTTTAGCATCAGATAATCCATTACACGTTACTTGGATGGTAGAATCTTTTATCCAAATAGCAGAAGGTTCAGCAATTTCAATTGTTTTGTTTTTGGTACAAGAGTTATTATCTGTAACGGTTATTATATATGTACCCGCTTCTAATGCTGTTATATTTTTACTCGTAGCAGTATATGTTCCTGGTCCTGTCCACGAATAATTATAAACTGGTGAACCTATTGGACTACCACCAAGAAGGGTTAATTTGATATCCCCATCATTACCACCGTTACAAGAAACATTGGTATTTACATTTGAAATTGCTATTGTGTCAGGATTCTGAATGGTTGCACTTCCAGATTTTGTACAACTATTTGCATCTGTAACGACATAATTATATGTACCAGCTGGCAAATTAATCATGGTATCTTTTGTGCCTGTTCTCCATGAAACACTTCCAGTGCCTGTCCAAGCATAGGTATATCCTGAGGTTCCACCTGATACGGCTAAGCTAGTTTTACCATCTTTTAAACCATTACATGTAATATTGGTGGTTGATAAAATAACACTCAATGCTGTTGGTTCAGTAATTGTATAAGATTTAGAAGAAGTACATCCTTTGAAATCTGTTATTGTTACAGAATATGTTCCCGCAACAATATTTGTTTGATTTTGACTTGTTGATGCATTACTCCATAAATATGTGTATGGTGTTGTTCCACCTGATGGAGTTAAATCGATTGACCCATCGGCAGATCCTTTGCATTTTGTATTGGTGGTTGAAGCTGTAGCATCCAAAATTGCTGCTGGTTCAGAAATAACGATTGTTGCTGATTTTGTACAACTATTGGCGTCTGTAACGGTTACTGTGTAACTGCCCGCTTTTAAAGTCGAAATATCTTTGGTTGTTGCTGTGAATGATGGGCCTGTCCATGAATATGAATAACCAGAACCCACGGTTCCACCGCTTACTGTTAATGTAATTGAACCAGTACTTCCACCTTTACATGATACATCTGTTTTCGATGAAGAAATTGATATTGCTGTTGGCTCAACAATTGTGGCACTTCCTGATTTTGTACAACTATTTGCATCTGTTACTACATAATTATATGTACCTGCTGCCAATCCTGTTAAACTTGCGGATGTTGAAGTAAATGAACTTACGGAACCTGTACCCGCCCATGAATATGTTAACGTGCCCGTACCACCAGATGCTGTTAAACTTGCTTTTCCATCTGTCAATGTATTACAACTAACATTTGTAGTTGATAAAATTTCTGATACTGACGTTGCCGGTTCGGTGATAGTTTCTGAAAAATTTACTTCACAACCTTTAGAATCTTTTACATAAATTGTATGAATACTCGCTGAAAGATTATTTAGCGTATTTGATAGTTGATATGTCCCCGAAATTCCATTTTTAAATTGGTATCCAGCTACACCACCTGATGCTAATATTTTTAAAAGTCCATCATTACCTCCTTTACACTTTACAGATGTATTTGTTTGAACAAAAGTACTAATTACACTATTTTGAATGATAGTAATATTTTTGGAAATTATACAACCAGTATTATCTTTAACACTAAAAGAATATGTTCCAGAAGCTAAATTGTTAAACGTACCACTAGACTGCCATGCACCGCTTGAAACTGTATATAAATAATCGCTCGTAACTGGTGTTATTGTTCCACCTGTCCCTTTTATTGTAAGAGTTCCATCTGATCCATTAAAACATGTAACAATTGTTTGGCTCATATTTACAAAATCCAATCTCTTCAATGATACATATTCGCTTGAAATTAATGCTGACGAATTGTCAAAAACTTTAACTAGATACTTTATTGTGTCTAATCCATTAAAAATATGTGGATTATTTGTTCCCGTATAATTTGCTATCAATGTAGAACCATTATAAATCTCAAATGTGTTTGTTGAGGTCGATCCGGTTACAGTTATTTTAATTGAACCATCTGTCGCAGTACAGCCAGGATTTAGAGTATCAAACACCACCTGCCCCGATGCAAAGCCTTGCAATCCTAAGAGAAATAGCAACAGCCAAGCCCCTTTCATCGTTTTTGCCAATTTCAAAAATTGACTTGCTTTATTTATTAATTTCATATTCTGATATTAAATTATTTAATAGTTTCTTTATTAGTTATTCACAATGAATTCACAACGAAGATAACAATTCTTTGAATGCTTCTGAAAATTTTTTATACATCGTATTGAATAATAGACAATCTAAGCACATACTTCCCCCAAAGAAATAAAAAACATGCCATTCAATTTTTTGCATTTTATTCAACTCATCGTTCCATGCAATAATCATACCTAATTATCTTATCGATGCTAAATCTAAATGAATAACCATTCTGAGTATGCATCAATACTCAATAGTTAAAAATAGAATACAAACTGATTATTATTACCTATGCTTTATTATTAACAACATTGGACGTTAAAAATTGGAAATGAAAAACCAACAAATTCCAACTACAATCACATTACTCAATATATTCACCGTATCATTGGTGATAAAACGATATCCACCTGCTAAATCCCCACTTTCAATATCTGTAATTTGGCCATCACGATTATACTTCGCTTGAAATAGCAATCCCAGTATGCTATCTAATACTGATCCTAAAAATCCAGAAATTACGATAATCCAAAAATAAGGTTGGTTAAATAATCCAATGGTAACTGCACCAATAATTGCACCTAAAAATCCAGCTAAACTAACTCCTCCAGAAACACCTTTTGGCATACTTTTTAAGTTCAAAATTCCATAAGTTTTCTTTCCAAATCTCATTCCAATTTCACTACTTAAAGTGTCTGCACTCGCTACTGAAATTGAAACCAACATGAGGACTTCTAAATACCAAATCTTATGTAAAATAAACAAAACAGACAATCCCAAAGTGACTCCACCATTTGCCAATACTTGAAAAGCATCTCTTGGTTTCGCGTGCTTTTTATCAGAATCAACATTTTTATTCAACTTACCCGCAAGTGTTCCTATTACAAAAAAAGAAATAATGGGAATCAAACTCCATTGGGAAAGCAATAACATAAAAGCAATTAAGCCGGCGAATACAGTGCCTGAAATTGAGAGCCATTTCAATCTAATTAAAAGAAATGCAGCTATAAAAAACAATGACAGACAAAACCAGTTATTGGGTTCACCATGCTCAAAATAATTCCATACAGAATCCAATTGTATAAAAACCTTCATTAAAACAAAGGAAACCAGTGGAACAAAAAAATTATCATTCCCCTTACTACCGAGTATTTCTGTAGCAGTTACAACGAGTGAAATTAGAAAACAAGAGATTAGAAAAAAGCCATCTCTGTTGTATGGAAAATGCAGATAACAAATAAGATTAATCAAAACAAACCCAACAAAAGAACCAAAAACTGTTTTCTTATCAGTTCCCCAATGTATCAAATTGAATTTTTGAAATTTCACAAACCTATATTTTTCCAAATATTGTTCGAACATTCTGCCAAAAAGAGCAGAAAATCCATCAGCAAATGCCAATATCAAAACAGATTGGAAAATTAAAAATTTATCGTTCGGGAATAATAACAAAAGTGAAATTACAGCGGGCAAGAAATAAACTATTCCCCAGCTTTTGCGTCCCTCAGAATAAAAAAAACCTTTAAATACAGCAACAATTAATAAAATTTCTATGAAAAAAAGAAGACAAACAAATTGATATATATTGTCTTTTTGTACTGAAAGAATTGAAACAGCCAAAATACCAATGCAAACAATGTGTAATACTTTCCTAGAATAGAATAAATGTTTCGGTAAAATTTTTGCCCAGAGAAAGCAAGCAGAAATACATAGAATTGACAAACCTATATAAAGCAAATATGTCTTTGACAGATATTCCATGATATAACCACAAAAATGAACCATATTTGTTAAACAATTCAATTCATTTTGAAAAATTTAAAAATACTTTGGAAATTTAGCCGTCCGCATACAATCATTGGCACAATTGTAAGTGTTACCACTTTATTTATCATTTCTAACCAAATCCAAGGAACTGGATATTTGCAAAATTGGGTTGTTCTCGTTGTAACCTTAGTGAGTTGCTTGGGATGTAATTTATACATTACAGGGTTGAATCAAATTTACGATGTTGAATTAGACAAGATAAACAAACCCAATTTGCCTATTGCAAGCGGCGAATTATCAACAGCATCGGCTAAGAAAATCGCTGTAAGTAGTTTGTCAATAGCACTTTTCTTTTCATATTTACAAAATTTTTATTTTGGGGGACTCATTACAGGAATAGCAATTATTGGAAGCTTATATTCTATTCCACCCATACGATTAAAAAAATACCATTTTTGGGCAGCAACTGCCATTGCTATTGTGAGAGGTCCGATGGTAAACTTGGGAATTTATTTCCATTTTTACATCACCACACATGGATTGCCCATTACTTTAAATTCTGAAATAATATTACTTACCTTTATCATAACCGCTTTTAGTGTTGGCATTGCATGGTTTAAAGACATTCCAGATTATGAAGGCGACAAATTATATAACATCAATACATTAACTGTAAAGTTAAGCAAGAAGAAAACCCTTTATTTGGGATTGATCATGGTTTCTACGGCATATTTAATTTCAATTATTTATGCGTTTTACCCGGAATTTTTCGGACTTAATTTTAGTCCTAACCCTATGAATATTCCAAGTAAAAAAATAGCTTTCGGTATCTTCCAAATAATATGCTTGGGCATTATTTGCATATCAGGACTAACTTTGAATACAGAGAACCAAACTTCAGTAAAAAGATTTTATATGTTATACTGGGTAATGTTCTTTTTAGAGTATTTGGGATTCGTGTTATTGTATTAAGATTTATCAACATTGATAGAAATATCAGCTGAGACATCTAACTTTGCCTAATTTTTGCAACATGCCAAAAGACAACTCTATAAAACACGTTCTTATAATTGGCAGTGGTCCAATTATTATTGGCCAAGCCTGTGAATTTGATTATGCTGGTTCACAAGCAGCCCGAAGCCTAAGAGAAGAGGGCATTACTGTCTCCTTAATTAACAGCAATCCGGCAACCATTATGACCGATAAAATAAACGCAGACCACGTTTATTTGTTGCCATTAACGGTTCAAAGCATTGAGCAAATTCTTCAGGAACATAAAATTGATGCTGTACTTCCAACAATGGGAGGTCAAACTGCATTAAATCTTGCAAAAGAAGCCGAAGAACTTGGCATATGGGAGAAATATAACTGTCGTATTATTGGGGTGAATATTGCTGCAATTGACAATATGGAAGATCGTGAGAAATTCCGTCAGTTAATGGTTCAATTAGGCATAGGCGTAGCTCCTAGCCAAGTTGCAAACAGTTATTTAGAAGGAAAAGAAATTGCGCAACGCATTGGATTTCCCTTGGTAATTAGACCAAGCTATACTTTGGGTGGAACTGGTGGAAGTTTCGTTCACAAAAAAGAAGAATTTGATCGCGCATTACAGCGAGGATTAGAAGCGAGTCCGGTTCATGAAGTATTGGTTGAGAAAGCTGTGCTTGGATGGAAGGAATACGAATTAGAATTATTGCGTGATTCAAAAGATGATATCGCAATCATCTGTACCATTGAGAATTTTGACCCAATGGGAATTCACACCGGAGATAGTATTACAGTTGCACCAGCAATGACATTAAGTGATACCGCATTCCAAAAAATGCGCGACATGTCATTCAAGATGATGCGTTCAATGGGTGTATTTGCGGGAGGATGTAACGTTCAATTTTCGGTAAATCCTGAGAACGAAGACATTATTGCTATTGAAATCAACCCAAGGGTAAGTAGAAGTTCTGCATTGGCATCAAAAGCAACAGGTTACCCAATTGCTAAAATTGCAGCGAAACTAGCCATTGGATATTACCTGGATGAATTAAAAAATCCGGTAACAAAAACAACTAGTGCATTTTTTGAACCAGCCATTGACTATGTAATAGTAAAAATTCCACGTTGGAATTTCGATAAATTCCATGGATCAGATAAAACATTGGGCTTACAAATGAAGAGCGTGGGTGAGGTTATGGCCATTGGTCGTAGTTTCCAGGAAGCACTTCAAAAAGCTTGTCAAAGTCTTGAAATTGGGCGCCATGGATTGGGTGCTGATGGAAAAGGAAGTAGAAATTTAGAGGAATTAATCGATGGATTAGAACATGCAAGTTGGAACAGAATTTTCCAAATTAAAGATGCGCTATCATTGGGAGTTCCAATTTCATCGGTTCAAAAAATTACCAAAATTGACCGTTGGTTCCTTGAGCAAATTGCAGATTTAGTTAAAACCGATACTGAAATCAGAAGATTCAACTTAGACAATATTCCTCAATTGATTTTAAAATCGGCTAAGGAAAAAGGATACTCAGACGAGCAAATTGCTTGGTTAATGGGTGGAAATACCACTGCTGATGAAGTTTACGAAAAACGCAAATCTTTAGGAATCAAAAGAGTATACAAAATGGTTGATACCTGTAGTGCTGAATTTCCAAGTCCTACAAACTATTTCTACTCAACATTTGAAGCTGAAAACGAAAGTGTATTCTCAGATAAAAAGAAAGTTTTTGTTTTGGGAAGCGGTCCAAATAGAATTGGTCAAGGTATCGAATTCGATTATAGTTGTGTTCATGGAATTTTGGCAGCCAGAGAATCTGGTTATGAAGCAATCATGATCAACTGTAATCCAGAAACTGTGAGTACGGATTTCGATATGGCCGACAAACTTTACTTTGAACCTGTATATTGGGAGCATTTATGGGAACTCATTGAAAACGAGAAACCAGAAGGTGTGGTTGTTCAATTAGGCGGACAAACTGCACTGAAATTGGCAGAAAAACTACACGAAAGAGGCATCAAGATCATTGGAACTTCATTCGACAGCATGGACATTGCCGAAGATAGAGGTCGTTTTAGCGATTTATTGGCTGAATTAAATATTCCTTATCCTAAGTATGGCGTGGCATTAGATGCGGAAGAAGCTATAGTTATTGCCAATAAAGTTGGATACCCAGTTCTTGTTAGACCTAGTTACGTTTTGGGTGGACAGGGTATGGTTATTGTAATTAACAATGAGGATTTAGAAAAGGCGGTAGTTAAACTTCTTGGTGATTTACCTGGAAATAGGGTTTTGATTGATCATTTCTTAGATAGAGCAGAAGAAGCTGAATCTGATTGTATTTGTGATGGTGAAAATGTTCATATTATTGGAATGATGGAGCACATTGAACCAGCAGGAATTCACAGTGGTGATAGCAGCGCGGTTTTGCCTCCATTCAATTTGAGTGAAAATGTGTTAAATCAAATGACTGAGTACACCGAAAAGATTGCAAAATCATTAAAAGTAGTCGGATTATTAAACATTCAATTCGCCATAAAAGAAGAAAAAGTTTATGTAATTGAGGCAAATCCTAGGGCTTCTAGAACGGTTCCTTTCATATGCAAAGCCTATGATGTTCCATATGTAAATATGGCAATGAAAGTAATGTTGGGTGTAAACAAAGTAACCGATTTCAAAATATCGGAGAGACCAGCGGGTTGGGCAATTAAACAACCGGTATTTAGCTTTGATAAATTCCCTAATGTAAACAGAGAATTGGGCCCGGAAATGAAAAGTACAGGAGAATCTATATTGTTTATTAAAGACTTAAAAGATCCTAAATTTAGAGAACTCTACAAACAAAAAAGCATGTATTTATCATACTAACAAAAAGGCGCCATAGGCGCCTTTTTTGTTATAAATAATATCTAATTATGATTGTGGTGGAGCACTTGGTGGTGTGTTACCACCGGCATTATTGCCACCTTGATTGTTTCTAGGACCTTTATTTTTATTGTAAGGTTTCTTGAATTTATTCGGATTGCGATTTGGTTGATTCGGGTTTTGAGGATTCGGATTATTGGGTTTAAGAGAATTCACAACAGAACCTTCAACAGTTGGTGCTGCAGTGCTATTGTTTGCAGGACGGTTATTGTTTGGTTTGTTATTATTAAATCCAGGTCGGTTATTATTTTGTCGGTTTTGAGGAGCATTTCCTCCTTCTCTCTTGTTATTATTATTTCTGTTGCGGTTATTGTTATTTCTAGGACCTTTGAAATCTAACTTCTTTAATCCTTCAAATTCATTGTCCTTCAATAACTCAGCATTGTCAATAAATCCGTTTGCCTTTTCGTCTGCAATAATTTTATCTAAAATTTCATTTGCAGGAGCCAAGTCAGTTAATGTAGCACTTTGAACTCCGTTTTTATTAGACTCCATGCACTCATTTACCAAAGCAACCGGCAAGGGCACCCAAGTAGGATTATCATCATATGAGAACCAAATTAATTGTTTTAGAATATCGGTTTTCTTTGCATACGCAACACCGGTAACTGTATCAATTTTAACAATTTTCGCTTTTGGAAAAGCTTCAGTTGCTTCAAGGTACATATCTAATTCAAAATTCAAGCAACATTTCAAACGACCACATTGACCGGCCAATTTTTCCATATTGATACTTAAATTCTGAGATCTAGCAGCACCCGTATTTACTTGCTTGTAGTCGGTTAACCAACTAGAGCAACATAATTCTCTACCACAAACACCAATACCACCCAAACGTGAAGCTTCTTCGCGGTAACTGATATGGCGCATTTCAATTTTTACTTTAAACTCATCGGCATAACGCTTGATAAGCTCTCTAAAATCTACTCGAGATTCAGCGGTATAAAAGAATATTACTTTTCTGCCGTCTCCTTGAAATTCGATATCAGAAATTTTCATTGCCAAATTCAATTCAAAAGAAATTGTGCGTGCTTTTTCAAGCGTTGCATTTTCTTTTGCCTTGGCAATTTCATATTTCTCCATTTCTTTTTCATTTGCTACACGAAGAATTGGAGCTATTTCTTCTGAATCTTCACGAACACGATATTTCTTTAACTGCAAACGAACAATTTCGCCTGTTGCAGATACAGTTCCAATATCGTAGCCCAAACTACCTTCACAAACAACGTAATCGCCGGTGAATAAATCTAAATTATGAGTGTTCCTGTAGAACTCTTTGCGACTGCCTTTAAATCTAACTTCAACAATATCAAATGGTTTATAACCATCTGGAAGGTCCATGTCCTTAAACCAGTCATAGACGTTTAATGCATTACAGCCGCTTGTTCCACAAGTTCCGTTGCTCTGACACCCCGAGGGTGCGCAACCGCCACTTTTAGTACCACATGATGAACAAGACATATATATATTTTAAAACTGCCAAAGCAGTTGTTTTACAATGTTACAAATTTAAGGTTAGAAATGAGAGAAAAAGTTATTATTTATCTTTTTCTGTAAACACCCAAAGCTTCTGTCCTAAAAAGTTAATCACCATACCCATTAAGGTAGCTCCCAAAACTGCGGCAATTTTATCAACTTTAAAACTTAACAAATGCTTTATTTCATGATTTGATGGGAATATCAAATTCATGGAAAATTCGGCATTTGGAAGATAATGCAATAGCAATTCGTTGGTTCCAACATTCGTAACACCACTTACCGCATACAAAGCCAAATATTTCACCAATGTCCCTTTATCGCTATCTTTTTTGCCCCAAGTCCAATATTTATTCAGTTGATAATTTACATAAGTTGCAACCAAAATTCCTAAGCTTTTGGCAATTGCAGTTGGTAAAAACTGACTTAAAAAATAATATACAGAAATATCAATTACAAAAGACAATCCACCTACGATACCAAACTTGGTTAATGCGATATATGTTTTACTAGAAATCAAAATAATTAAATTTGAGAAAATGTATTGGCTTCAAAGGTACAATACATTCCCAACTTCATTGCAATATTTTCCTTATCGTGTCCAGATGGAAAATCAAAAATGATAGGAAATCCTTCTTTTCCCAAGTGCGCTAAAATAATTTCTTTTGCATTCTTGCCAAATGGAATGGCATTGTCATTCATTTGCATCATTGAACCTACCACCAGCGCTTTGAGTCCCTCAAAAACTCCAGCCAATTTTAATGAACAAAGCATTCTATCTATATGATACAGATACTCATCTAAATCTTCAATGAAAAGCACTTTACCTTGATTATCCATTTTAGCAATACCCGCATGTGCAAATATCAACGACAAATTACCACCAACCAATTGTCCCTCAAAATTAGATTTATTCAAAATTTCATTGTCTCTCAAACCAATATTTATGTTATTCCCAGTTAAGGCATTAAATAGATATCGTTGATTGGTTTCGTTAAATTCATTTTCAAGATTGAATTGCATTACCATAGGACCATGAATTGAAGCAATTCCTTTATTTTGAAGTGTCAAATGAAGCGTAGTAATGTCTGAAAATCCTATCCACCATTTTGGATTTTTAGCAAAATCAAATTTTTGAATGTGCTCAAGCAATTGCGTACAACCATACCCCCCTCTTGCACAGAAAACAGCTTTGATGTCCTCGTTATTCAATGTCCATTCAATATCAGAAACTCTTTCATCAATGGTCCCGGAAAATTGATGGTATTTTCCATATAAATTTGGGGCAGCAACAACGTTCCAACCATTTGCATTGGCCCATAATTGAAACGCCTTTATTTCAGATACTTCAATAAATCTTGCGGGTGCAATGATTGCTATGGTATCACCTTTTTTTAAATATGAGGGAACAATCAAATTCATTCTATTTTACAGAAATTAATAAATTTACTTGGGTAATTGCTGTTGTCATTTCGTTGTTTCGCGAATCCGACGGATATTCTAAAATTGGAAATGTAATTTTACTTCCATTCATTTCCAATTTAGATGAAACTGTATTCCAAATTTGAGCACCTTTACCTAATTCAACATTTGCAGTTACTTTATGAAATTTACCCCCAACAATATTTCGATATAAAAACTCTGCAGACTTAATTTCTTTATCTACAGGGATGCCAATAAAAATATCCATTTCCTTCTTGTTCTTAGGAAGCTCATTGTACACACACATAATTGATCCCGTAATGATTAACTTATTCTGAGCAATATAATTCATTAAAGGTGAAGCAGTTTGCGAGATTAACTTAGCCAAATCTTCATATTTTGCTTTATAGACCTTCCCTATCATCCGCATATTTGGCTTCTCGGTTTGCTTTAACACATAATTAGAATCAGACAAAACAAGTCCCTCATTTTTAAGAACTTTGCCCGTGTCCAATGCATTCAATTTTACTTCAGAATCGGCTGTATTTTGGTAAAAAAACCATCCAAAAGAGAACAGAAGGGCTATCAAACCCAATACAATTAAAAAAACATTTAAAAATCGTTTCATAAATTTTGGCTAAATTACATTGAAACGGTGAATTTTAGGTATTTTTGCAATGTGAAATTCTTAGCAGAAATCGAAATTCTTCCAAAAAAAGGTCTTTTAGACCCTCAAGGTAAAGCGGTAACACACAGTATGCCATCAATAGGATTAAACAATGTGAACGAAGTTTGTGTTGGAAAATTCATTACAATGGAAATTGAAGCTGCAAGTGAAGCTGAAGCAACAGCAACAGCAGAAACTGCAAGCAAAAAATTATTGGCTAACCTAATTATGGAAAGCTTTCATATTCGAGTAAAGGCAATATGATTGTTTACAACGTAACTTGTAATATAGAAAATCCATTGGCCAGCGAATGGTTAGAATGGATGAAAACCGTTCACATTCCTGAAGTAATGGCAACAGGTTGCTTCGTTGAAAATAAAATATTGAAATTACACAATCCTGAATCCGACGACGAGGGCATCAATTATGCAATTCAATATACTTGCAATAATATAGAAACATTAGAACGCTATAGAAGTGAATTTGGCCCTGGTTTACAAGCCAAAACTTTGGAAAAATATGGCAATAAGGTTCTAGCTTATCGTTCGGTTTTAGAAATTATAGAATAATAATGTCTGTTAAACCCATTCAAATTGAAAATGCACTCAGCAAGAAGTCAAATTTTCAATGGGTTGACGTTCGCAGCGAATCTGAATTCCAAAAAGCCCATTTTCCGGGTGCAATAAATATTCCTTTGCTTTCGAATGAACATCGCGTTCTTGTTGGCACTTGCTATAAACAGCAAGGCAGAGAAGAGGCTGTTGCTTTGGGATTAGAATTGGTCGGTTCCAAAATGCAATCGCTTTTTAGACAATACCGCGCGGTTGAAAATTTAGGAAAACCCATACTTTTTTATTGCTGGCGTGGTGGTTTAAGAAGCCAAATAAGTTCCACCATTTATGGCTGGGGCGGATTCAATCCTACTATTTTGGTTGGGGGATATAAGTCGTTCAGAACTTGGGCCCATAAACAATTTGAAAGACAACTGTCTGTTAAAATATTAAGCGGAAAAACAGGGAGCGGAAAAACAGAGATTCTATATTTATTAAAAGAAAAAGGCATCCAAATTATTGATTTGGAAGGATTAGCTTCGCACAAGGGCAGTGCATTTGGAGGATTGGGTTTGCCCCCACAACCAACCACAGAAATGTTCGAAAACAATTTGGCACTTGAATTAAGCGAAATCAATGAAAACCAAACAGTAATTATTGAAAATGAAAGTCGGTTAATTGGAAAATGTAGTTTGCCTTTAGAACTATGGTCACAAATGCAAAATGCGCAAATTATTGAAATCAATGTTGATAGTTTAACCCGTACAAATCGACTAATTGAAGAATATGCACACTTTAATCGTGACCATTTAGAAGAAAAAACACTTATTTTACAAAAAAAACTAGGTGGGCAACATGCCAAAGAAGCCATTCAATACCTGCACGAAGGAAACTTTGCCAAATGGATTGAAAAACTATTGGTCTATTATGATAAAACCTACCAATATTCGGCTGAAAAGAATACCCACAGATCAACCCATTTGGATTTTCATTGGGCTGATCAAAAAGAATGCATAAATACAATCATATCAAAAATATAACTCATGGATTTAAAAAATAAAATTGCAGTAATTACTGGTGCAAACAAAGGAATTGGACTTTGTTGTGTTGAGCAACTTTTGGCTGAAGGTGCAATTGTTTATGGTATTTGCAGAAGTGGATGCACTACCCAACATGAAAATTACCATTGCCTCATTGCTGATGTTCAGCACTTTGATCAATTGGAAACCGCTTTTAATACCATTTTAGCGAAACACGACAAGATAGATATTCTTATCAATAACGCTGGACTAGGATATTTCGGATTTTGCGAGGAATTGTCTTTAGACCAATGGCATACGATGTTTAATACCAATGTGAACGGACTTTTTTATGCAACAAAGTTGGCCCTTCCTTCAATGAAAAAGCAAGGTTTGGGACATATTATCAATATTTCTTCCATTGCTGGTTTAGAGGGATATCCACAGGTTTCAGGATACAACGCTACAAAATTTGCAGTTAGGGGATTTAGCGATGCATTGTACAAAGAAGTAAGAGATTTTGGGGTGAAGGTTACTTGTGTTTATCCGGGTTCTGTAAAAACGGACTTCTTTAGACATTCAGAAAACATCAAAGCGCATGATAACATGTTGATGCCTGAAGATGTTGCAAGTCAAATTGTATATGCTTTAAAATCTCCAAATAATTTCCACCACGTGAACATAGAAATAAGACCATTAAAACCACGAGGTTAAACATTATTTAAATAATTAACGTATTTTTGTACCACTAAAATAACAACAATAATCATGAAAGTAGCCATTAATGGATTTGGACGTATTGGGCGTCATGCATTTAAATTTTTAATTGAAAAACCAGGAGTTGAAGTTGTAGCAATCAATGATTTGACAGATAATGCAACTCTTGCACATTTGTTAAAATATGATTCAGTACACGGTAAATTCAACGGAACTGTTTCTCACGACGATCAACATTTGATTATCAATGGTAAACAAATCAAAGCTTTAGCTGAAAGAGATCCAAAAAATCTTCCATGGGCTGAAATGGGCGTTGATGTTGTTTTAGAAAGCACAGGTTTCTTTACCGATGCTGCAAAAGCAAATGCGCATATTGAAGCAGGTGCCAAAAAAGTAGTTATTTCTGCTCCAGCAACTGGCGACTGTAAAACAGTTGTTTTGGGTGTAAATGATGATATCATTGACGGAACTGAAACTATCTTAAGTAACGCATCTTGTACCACAAACTGTTTGGCTCCGATGGTAAAAGTTTTAGACGAAGCTTTCGGTCTTGAGAGTGGTTTTATGACCACTATTCATGCGTATACTTCAGATCAAAACCTACAAGATTCTCCTCACAAAGATTTGCGCAGGGCGCGTGCCGCTGCTTATAGCATTGTTCCAACAAGTACTGGCGCTGCTAAAGCTGTAGGTTTGGTTTTGCCTCATTTAAAAGGTAAATTAAATGGTAACGCAATGCGTGTTCCTATTCCAGATGGCTCAGTTACAGATTTTACAGTTGTTTTGAAAAAAGCAGCTACTGTAGAAGAAATTAATGCAGCAATGAAAACTGCTTCTGAAACTTCTCTAAAAGGAATTCTTGAGTATAATACTGATCCTATTGTTAGTATTGATATCGTTGGAAACAAACATAGCTGTATTTTCGATGCTGACTTAACTCAAGTTATTGGCAACACTGCAAAAGTTGTAGGTTGGTACGACAATGAAACTGGTTATAGTGCGAGAGTTGCTGACCTAATTGCAAAAATTGGTTAATAGCTAATTATTTATATTCACAAAAAAGGCGATCTAACGATCGCCTTTTTTTATGTGGTAAATTAATGATTACTGATTTACAGTAACACCCACAGTTCCAGATAAACTTACCCTAACCAAAATTTCTTTTTCTCGGGGAGAGATATCTGTAATGTTCAATTTTTTCAAATTGCCTTTCAATGTGATTCCACCTTCTAATTTCTTGTTTAAAGATTCGTTGATACCCTTTTCCGCGGCATTTAAACTTGAAGTTATATCTACTACCATAGCCTCCTCCATTTTTTTGCGAATGGTTTCATTCAACATCCACTTTGCAGACTTTAGTAATAAATTCTTTGTAGATAAATCGTATTGAACATTCTTCACACTTACTGTTTTCTTTTCAGAATCGAATGCAGGATTGCCCAACAAATATAACGTGCCCGATTTGCTACCGATAAATGCCACTTCTACGCCTAATTTATCTTTTGCAGCAAAAAGCCTGATATTTTGAATAATGATAAAATCTTTACCCACAACAAACTTCTGCGTTTTCAAATACCCCATTATTTGCTTCGACAAGGTATCGTAATTCATACTTACGTCTGTGAACACTTGAAATCCGTCTGAAGCCTTGTAAGGAGCTAAATTCGGCAAAGGAATCAATGGTGTTGTCCATTTCGTAGATTGAATGGCAGGTGTAGCTTTTAACCCAATGGAGAAACTCAATTTGCTCTTGTTAAATGACAAATCGCTCAACGACAATTCTTTTGGTTGAATTTTCAAAAAACCAATATTTGGAACGAATATATCTTTCTGCATTTGATCAAAAACTGGCTTTATAAATGGTTTCAGATCTACTTTCGCAATTTCCTTATCTACCATTTTCGATAATTCTCCGAAATATGGTTTAACCCTATTTATTAAAAGATTCGTTACATCAAAACCTAAAATTACTTTGATAGGATCTATAGGCTTTACCTCTTGAATGGTTGTAACAGATTGTATCTTATAAGTAGGCAAAATTTTAAACTTACTCTCAATTCCTATTCTGGCTCTTTTCATTGGTTCATCCATTCCAATTTGAAATCCAACCGGTGGTGTTGCGCATTGGTCCATGATACACAACGGACAATATTCACCCTTGGCTCCATATTGTAAATCCAACGCCAATGATATTTGACCAATTCCACGTCCCTCAATAATAAAAGGAGATCTATTTAATTTGTACTCGTATCTCAAGCCTTGACAAGGTTTATCTTGCCCAGAAAAAGTTTTGTCTACTTTGTCATCTGCCATTTTAAAAAATGGCATCAAGTCAATTTCCAAAGGAATATTTACTTGCGACACAACCACTGGCAAAGGCTTTACTTCCACCACGGCGTTCATATCCATTGGCGGCTGAGGTTTAATGATTCCACAAGACGAAACAACAGAAACAACGCCAGTTAAAAATATATAAAATTTATGCATTTTCATTATTCCACAAAAATAGGATAACTTAGTAAACCTTTGTTAGTCACTACCTTTAAATAGTAAACCGCGGAACTAAGTTTATTAGGCAATTCACATTCTATCGCGCTATTATTCAATTGACCTTCAATAATCTTACATTGTATTTCCCTACCCAAATTATCATAAAGAATAAAGTTCAAAATTGCATTTGTTGAAATTATCGTAAACCTATTTTTGACTGGATTTGGCGAAATTTCTAAGCTTTCATTCTTCAAATCAATCAAACTATTTAATTCCACATTGAAAGCAAAACCAAGGGTATCATTGACAGGTATTGAATCTAATTTACTTGATAAATAAGCCTTTACATAGTGAAGGCCAATATCCTTGATTTCAACCCGCTTTTTGAATGTAATCCAAATACTATCTTCAGGAAGTATAGAAGCAACACTTGAAGTATCGGTATACCACACTTTTTGAGGGAAACCGTTTGAAATGGTATAAATGATATTTCCAGCTGCACTTATTGAATCTTGACCAATATTTCTAATCAAAACACTCGGATACATTCCTTGTTTGGTTTGATAAGTTTTATTGGCTTGTGGCGAATCAACATAATCTACCATGATATCTTTATCAACTCCAACTTTAAAAATATTGATCAATGTATCATTCATTACATTGTTATCTAAAGGATGAGAGGTTATCAAATAAACTTCATACATTCCAACTTTATTAAGTTTTAAACCTATATTTATAAAATTCCCTTTTGTTTGTCGTGGCGAAAAAGTGTCTGTTACATAATTGGAATTATAAACCACTTTGTTGGCGTTTTTAATCATAAGTTTTGATTGCACCCCCACCAAACTATCCCTACCTTGGTTCTTAATGGAAACTTCTAATTTCCCTAATGTTTGTCCAAAATTATACTTCGTATTTAAACCAATAATTTCAATTGGCAAAGCGTCTTTTCCAATGTCTGCAACAAATGTTCTTTCAATGGTGTCGTTCTTCACATTCATATCGCCATTGTAATTCGTTCTAATTCTAATTTTAAATTGACCCACATACATTGGGTTAAATTTCTTAAAAAACGAAATTGAGGTTTGGGCAGCTGTATCTAAATTTACACTAGAAATTGCATAATACACTTGCTTTCCGGCAAATTCAATTTCACAAATTACAGGACAATTATTAAACGATTTTATAAATCCATTGTTCTTAACAGTTGCCGCAATTGTATAACCACCAGTGCCTATACTCATTGTGTCAACGATCAAAATTTTAGTCGGCAAATAATCATTGGGCAAACCAATATTAAAAGTTGAAATCATCGTATCATTCTTAGGGTACATGTCAAACTTGCCCCTACAAGTGATAAAAACTTTATAAACGCCCTTTTTAGAGCATTTGAGGGACTTTGGCATTGCAACTGGCAAAATGGTATAACCATCGATGTCCGTTTTCACACTATCAAGGTAAACCAAATTATTGGCAGGATCGTATACAGTAACGATAACTGGAATTTTAAATAAGGATAAAATTCCTTGGTTATAAGCCTGAAACTTAATTGGAATAGGAACGCCTTGGTCGTAATAACCGTTTACCAATGGAGATTTGAGAGAATCCAAACCAAAATCTGTTTTCTTATACACGATTAACCATCTGCGTTGGGTATCATTATATCGATACTTATCTGATGCCATTTCAGTAATAATCAATAACTCTAATTTGCCAGTATCAGTAGATTTATATGTTGGCCAATACATTATCTTCGACTGAAATTTCGGTAACGTAACGGTATTCATTTTATTATAAATAACATTTTTACCCTTCAAAATGATGCACCTCGTATTGAAAGTGGGTGTATTGTCATAACCCATATTCATTATCGTTGCCAAAGGTTGTAAGGTATCTTTTAAGTATTCATAAGTAGTAAAATCAGCTACAGGTTCGTGCATAGTTTTCACCATAACATCTTGCTTTAATCCCACATAAAATTTCTTAATAGCTGTATCATTGTCCTTAATTTGGTCATTCACAAGTTTAGAAATAATGAACAACCTGTATTCACCAAGTTCAGATGGATAAAAGGTTTTCGGGAAAGTATATTGTCGTTTTATATTGGGAGAAATGGTATCTCTGATAACTTTTCGATAAAGTCTTGCATTTGGGCCCCAAATTTCACAAATGATATCAACGCTATCTTTTGGCTTGTACGATCCAATATTGCCAATTGTTCCAATTGGCGCCATAGTATCTGCAACATAACGGTTGAATGAATCCTTTGGATAATCGGCCGAAATCGCCGCAACGTCATAATCTGCTTGTAACCTTGGTTCAATAATAAATTTATATGGTGCTCCCGGATTGAAATCCACCCAATTGGTGTCACCCAAAGGTTCGGCATAGAAAAAAGTTTGGGGTCTAATTGGATCTTCATATTGAAATCCAAAACCAATATTATTTTTATCAATTTGTCTGACGCCAACAAAAAATGATCCTTTTACTTTTACTGGATTTTTTAAATCTAGAATATATGTTCCATTTACAGTTTTTAAAGTATCACTTTGGTAAATCAATTTCCCTGGACGGGCTTTAATGCTGTCGTAACTCCAAATTCCAATTTTAAATAACAAGCCAGTACTTGAAAACATCACTGAAACCTGATTGATGGCTTTTGATGTGTTGCTTTGAAATCTAGCAACAAAATCTCCTTGTGCACCACTGAATCCTATACCGCCAGGGGCAGGACTTTTGTTAATGTCTCTGTAACTATATATGTTTTCGTTACCCAATCGAATTGAAGATCCCAAATTATTTGATGAATTTTGATCAACACATGTTACATAAACCGTATCGGTACCTTTTTTAATTGGACTTAACGAAGGAACATTAAAAAACCTTTGTTCACCCCTCGGCAAATCAACGGTAAAACTATCTTTTTGTTTGTTATTGCCAATAGAATACGTATAACATTTAAATCCTGTCACATCATTTTTACCTACATTTTTAAGTAAAACCTTCACGCTATCCGGATTTCCTAAAGGCAATGGAATTTTTCCCAAAGTGTATACTCCTTTGACTTCACAATCTTTTGCAAGTCTTGGATAATTAAAAATTATTGAGGGATGATATTCTGTGCTAAAATTCAAACTGTCTGCCAAGGTAGTTCCTGATGTAAATTTTACTTGGTCTGGTGCATAGCCAGAAATGGTTGAACTACTCTCAAAATAAAAATTATATGCACCTTTTAAAGTATCCTTTTGATTGAATTCAACCATCAATACCAGATTTTTCCCGTTGGAGCTGTCATAGAGGAACTTTTTAGAAAACGGCAATTTATAAAACGACTCAACTGCTCCAATATGTTGCTTAGGATTTTGATTATAAATTTGTTGGGCATTTGCAGTTTCTGACAAAAAAGAGACTTTATTTTTACCAAAATCAGACATTGAAGTGGTGGTAATCCACATTTTTAAGTTGCAAGAAGTGTCAAATGCGGGTCCATCGGCTCTAAAAAACTCCAACGATTCAATCGTATCGCCATGCATTAAATTGCCCAATTCAGATTTAGGAAATATATAAGCAAATCGGCTGTTAAAATATCGATTTACGGCAGATGTACGTATGGGTCCAGCAAAATTTCCAAGGTAGCTTCCTGTACCAATTTGAACATATTGCCCGTTCAAATTAAACATGAAAAACATAAAAATTAACCAAAAGAAGCATTTCCGCATAATACAAATGTAACCAATACAAAAATGATTTCCGTTATTTGCAGTTAAAGTGAAAAAATCAGAAATCATAGAACAGATTTTTCAGAAGAAAAGCTACCTGTGCACGGGCTTGGATTCTGAAATTGGAAAACTCCCAATTTCCCTCGAAAAAAATGGAAAAGGATTGCTTGAATTCAATAAAAACATAATTGAAGCAACCAAAGAATACAGCGTAGCTTATAAAATAAATACTGCGTTTTATGAGCAATACGGTAGCCAAGGTTGGCAGTGGATGGAAGAAACTTTGAGCTACCTACCTGAAAACACTTTTAACATTGCTGATGCAAAACGCGGCGATATAGGCAACACTAGTAGCATGTATGCCAAAGCTTTCTTCGAAACCATGAATTTTGACGCTATTACCGTTGCTCCTTATATGGGAGAAGATAGCTTGAGACCGTTTTTAGAATTCAAAGATAAATATGTGATCTGTTTGGCCTTAACGAGCAATGCAGGTCATGCAGATTTTCAACTTCAACAAACAGGTGAATTAAAACTTTATGAAAGGGTAATTAACACGGTTTGTAAATGGGGTAATCCAAATAATTTAATGTTTGTAGTTGGCGCAACGAGAGCAAATTTAGTAGGCGAAATTAGAACCATGGTTCCAGATCATTTTCTATTGGTACCCGGTGTTGGGGCTCAAGGCGGTTCATTAAGCGACATTACTAAAGCTGCCGCAAATGAGGAAGTTGGTTTACTTGTAAATAGCTCAAGAGGGATTATTTATGCCAGCAATAATGAAGATTACGCAGAAAAAGCAGGCATTGAAGCTAAAAAATTAGCTTTAGAAATGAGCGCTTTGATTTAGTAAATCTTGATGTATTTTCATTACTTGGTCAGGAATTGACTCATCACCATTATTGTGAATAATGTAGTTGCATTTTTTTCTCAATTCTTCTTGAGGGATTTGAGACTCAATAATCTTTTTTATGGTTTCAATGGGCAAGTTATCGCGGTGTGCCACACGTCTTATGCGCGTTAATTCATCTGCCAAAACACCAATAACAATATCCACAGTTTTATCGGCACCACTTTCAAATAATATGGCAGCCTCTTTTAAAACATAAGGTGCTTTTTGTGATTTTACCCAATTTTCAAATTGCTTAAATACTTTGGGATGTATGATCGAATTTAAAATATTTCTGGTTTTTTCTTGAGCAATGATGTCCCTCAAAACCGGTTTATTCAATTCGTTATCTGACAAATATATTGATTTACCAAAATTTTCAATGAGTTCAGATTTTAAATCAAAATCTGTAAAATACAATTGCTTGGCTTCAAAATCTGCATTATAAATGGGTATTCCCAGTTCGGAAAAGACTTGACAAATGGTTGATTTGCCACTGCCTATGCCACCGGTAATACCCACTTTTAGCATAAAAATGATTAATCTTTGGCAACGGGATAAGCAGCTTGGGTCATTTCCATGCTTACACCAGTTTTGTCAATCTTCATTTTACCTTCTTCAATGTCTATTACATAATGTTTTTCTGTTTCTACAGAAATTTTACCATAAACACCTCCGGTTGTAACAATGTTATCGCCTTTTTTCAATGACTCAACGAAGGCTTTCGCTTTCTTTTGGCGGCGCATTTGAGGCCAAACCATAAAAAAGAACATCACACCCATGATTAACATCAAAACCACTGGGTTCATGCCACCAGGAGCGGCAGCTGCTTGTAAAATTATATTAGTTGTTTGCATATATTAGTGACTATTATTTTCAGGTTGTGCCTCAGCATTTGGGGCAGCATAAATATTGGCAACAAATTTCAATACCACAAGATCATTGATACAATCATCGAAATAAACTGATATGCTCTTTTCAACCAATGGATTTTCTGGTCCACCTTTACCTGAGCTGTTAAATGTAGCTTTTATCTTGCCAGTACCTCCTGGTTGAATGATTTCCTTAGAGTATTCTGGGGTAGTGCAGCCGCATGATGCCTCAACTTTACCAATTGAAATTGGTGCTTTTCCTACGTTGGTGAAAGTGTAAGTGTGTTCAACAACTTCACCATCGGTAATTTTACCAAAATTTATTACAGTGTCTTTAAATTTGGCTTCGCCTTTAGGACCCTGGGGCTTGTTTTCACGATTGCTGTTTTCAATATCTTCAGCTTCCATTTCCTGATTTGCAGGACTGCAAGCCATAACCGAAGCTGCAATCACAAGGATAAAATAAAACTTCCTAATTGTCATATTACAAATGTATTTATTTTTCTCTCAATCCTCTACCAGTTTTTTGAATCTGACCAGTTTTTTCTAATTGTATCCGTAATTTGTCAAGAATACCGTTTACAAATTTTGAACTATTGGGAGTACTATAATTTTTGGTAATTTCTAGGTATTCATTAATTGTAACTTTCACTGGGATTTCTGGGAAATATAAAAACTCGGAAAGTGTTAATTTGATAATCAACAAATCAACAACAGCAATTCTTGAAGGGTCCCAATTGTCTGTTACTTCAGATACCATTTCTTCAAATTTTTCAGAATTACGGATGGTATATTTTAACATATTCAACCCGAAAATCAAATCTTCATCGTTTAACGGAATCGAATTAGAAATAGCTAAATCTGATGTTTGCTTTGATACCATAATTGTTTTGTTAATTTCACGCAACGTCATTGAAGCATCATCGGGCCAAGTATGATTAATGTCTTCTAAAATCTCATTAAAATGTTCATGAGAATCTATAAAGGAAAAGAAAAGATTATCTAAAAACTCCTTTTGTAATTGAAAATCTGGCTCTTCAAAAATTGAATAATCATTTACAAAATCCCAAGTCAACATGTTTTGAAACCAAGTTTCAAAATGAACTACCATTTCATCCCAAGAAAATTTTATATTTTCTTCAGTTAAAAGAACTTCTTGATGTATTTTTTGTATTAGAGGGGTGTTATTTAAAATGCTATAAAGTTGAATTTTCTTTGCATCTGGGTAATATAAAGTACGTTCAAGTTCCAATTTTTGATTCAAAAATTGTTGAAGCTGGTAAGGAAAGTCTAGAAGAAACAAATAAAATGCGTGACTTTGGTAAATACTTACCTTTAAATTTTCAATAAATTGATACTCATCGTCAATATTACTTTGCTTCCACGAATACAACGTTTGTAACGTTTTAATTCTCACTAATCTTCTTGAAATCATCAGAACGTAAATTTTGTGCAAAGATAGTTAATTTTAACCATTAACGCTTAAAAACGATTATAATCGTTTAATAGACGACTCAAATAAAAATGATTTACTAAAGTTGTATTATGAACTTATCAAATATTCCAGAGCTAAACAATATAGCGCTAAACATCAGCCTGATGGCGTTAAATCAAAATAAAAACAACATGCAAACAAACTATAATTTGGGTGCAAATATTTTAAAAACAGCTATTGAAGTGAATTCACATTTGCATCAAACAAATAGCGAAAACAAACATGATATTTCACAAGACATATTAAAGGCATTTGTAAAGTGTAACCGTTTAATGGCCTATATCATACAAGCATTTCATAGAAGTGAAATTAGCAAAGAAGAATATTTACACTTTGAAATTCAGTTGAAAGACCTAATGACTCGGTTAGAAATAGCGATAGAGAAAATCAGTTAATCTACCCTGTCAATCACAATTTTCTTATTCCGAACAACCCTACCTTCTGGATTTCTCAATACAACAATGTATGTTGCTGGAGGGAATTTCATTGTTGAAAGTTCGGTAAAATTCTTTACAATGGTTTGATTTTGCAGTACAGTTTGACCAATCATATTGTAAATCTCAACACTCAAATTATCAAGTAAATCTTGGTTGCGCAATTCAATAACCAATTTACTTTGAGCAGCAACAGGATAAATAAGAACTTCGTTGTACACGATTGTATCGTAAATACGGGCCTTAACTATAATTTCTGTTTTAATCGGTAAATCTTTTCTGAAATCTGTCAAGGCATTTCTCATTGTGATTGCCTGATGTTTGGTAAACAAATTCTGACATTGGTGGGTACTATAATCCATATAATTTTCAACCATATCTGGCATGTCATCTTTAGGTTCAATGCAGGAATTCACATTTTTGTTACAATCGAAATTTGAACCTAATCCTTGCAATGGAGTGTCGTCTATGTAGTCATCCAATATACAGCGATTAAATGAGCCCTGGTCATCTGCCCAAATATGTCTAAGACCTAAAAAATGACCAACTTCGTGAACGGCAACCCTGCCCTTATTGGCAGAAGCCAATAAAGGTGTATTTGCCAATGGATTGTTTCTACCCACCATTTTATAGTGTAAAACCACACCTTGTTCTGGACCACCAACCCACGATGTACCGCCCCAACTTGGGTGACCATAAGGAGGATAAGCAAAACCTAATAGACCATCGTTATTTCTAAATGTCAAATCACAAACCCAAATATTCATATATTTCAATGGGTTCCAATTATCGTCGCCACCAGTACCAGAATATTTCATATTATTATTGATGCCGTTGCTACCCCAAGATGCAACTGACGTTGGCTTTCTTATTATTCCATTAGTTGCTTTTCCATTGGGATCAATTTTAGCCAGTTCAAATTGAATTCTTACATCACCTGCTCTGGGTTTAAAAATAGCTCTTGTATTTACAGAATCAGCATTGTTTCTACGAAAGTCTCTATTTAAATCTTCAATTTGATTTAGAAGCAAACTGTCGTGAATGTTTTCAGATGGAACATTATATAATACATGAAACACAACTGGTATTGTGTAAATTGTATCATAATAGTAAATGGTATCTGTGATTTTCTTTCTTCTTGGATCAATTGAAACCTTTGGATGAACGGTTTTCAAATAATCAATATCCATTTGCTTTTTAAATCCGGGATATTGCTTTTCCAATTGATCCATCAACTCACGTTGACCACAAGGTTCGGTTCCACTTACTTGGGAAAAAGCAATAATTGAAACAAAAAAAGAAAAAGAAAACAGTAATAACTTGCGCATAAAATAATGGAGTTGCAATTAACAACCCATTTGTGATAGTTTTAAGAGATAGTCATATTTTTATCGAATAATGATCATTTTTTGACAATTACTCAATTTTAGTTTTGGTTATCGCGCCATTCGTAAACCCATTGAGATTGAATCATTTCTAAATGTCCTTCGTTGCTATCTTCTCTCTTTCCAATAAATTCAGGAATTTCTAAAATCCATTCCAACAATTCAGTAAAGCGGATTCTATATATTTGTTTTTCACCAAATTCATTGCCAAATCGTTCGTACAATTTCATGGCAATATCTTCATAATCGTTCCAGTGTATAGGTAATTCCATAATCAATGTTTAGGGTTTATTGTTTAAATTCTGGTTTAATTTAGTGTCCGATGATTCCAGATTGATCAGGTATTACAACAACCAAAGCACCTTCTTTTGAAAGTTTACATTGACAAGCCAAGCGACTATTGTATTTAGGATCACGAGCCCTATCTACATATTCCTCTTCTCTCTCACTCATTTCTGGAAATAATTCTTCACCGTTTTCAACGTATACATGACAAGTACTGCATCCACAAACACCACCGCAATTGTGATTTAAAGGAATATTATTGTCTAATGCGACGTCTAAAATTGACTCACCTTGAAATATTTCATGAGTTTCAGGTTGTTTGCCTTTTTCTTCAAACTTAAATGTAATTGTTGCCATAATTATTTTACAAAGATAATAACCAAATTGTGGAAATGTTGGTGTCATTTTGACACTTATCGCGATTTTCATTTTGTTAGTAATATCAAAGTTTTAGACTTATTTTTGCGACTACAAAAATTATGCATTTCGAACTATCTGAAGAACATTTGGCAGTACAACAAGCTGCAAGAGATTTTGCTCAAACTGAGTTATTACCAGGAGTTATTGAAAGAGATACCAAACAAGAATTTCCTGCCGAACAAATCAAAAAAATGGGTGAACTTGGCTTCATGGGAATGATGGTAAGTCCTCAGTACGGTGGTGGCGGAATGGATGCCATTAGCTATGTTTTGGCAATGGAAGAAATTTCTAAAATTGATGCATCTGCTTCAGTTTGTATGAGTGTAAACAATAGCTTGGTTTGTTGGGGAATTGAAGAATACGGCAACGAAGATCAAAAACAAACATACTTGGTGCCTCTGGCTACAGGACAAGCAATTGGTGCATTTTTATTAAGTGAACCAGAAGCGGGTTCAGATGCTACAAGTCAAAGAACTACGGCAATAGATATGGGTGATCACTACATATTAAACGGTACCAAAAACTGGATTACAAATGGTAACAGTGCTTCTTACTATTTGGTTATTGCTCAAACTGATATCGAGAAAAAACACAAGGGTATTAACGCATTTATCGTTGAAAAAACCTGGGAAGGTGTAGTAGTTGGTAAAAAAGAAGATAAATTGGGCATTCGCGGAAGTGATACACACAGCATCATGTTCCAAGATGTAAAAGTTCCAAAAGAAAATAGAATTGGTGAAGATGGTTTTGGTTTTACTTTCGCTATGAAAGTATTGAGTGGTGGCCGCATTGGTATTGCTGCACAAGCCTTAGGTATCGCAAGTGGCGCTTACGAGCTTTCATTGAAATATTCGAAAGAACGTAAAGCATTTGGAAAAGAAATCATGCACCACCAAGCAATTGCATTTAAATTGGCAGATATGGCTACAGAAATTGAAGCAGCCCGTTTGCTATGTTTAAAATCAGCGTGGTTAAAAGACCAACATTTAAATTATGACAGAGCAAGTTCAATGGCGAAATTATTCGCATCTGAAGTTGCAATGAAAACAACTGTAGAAGCTGTTCAAATTCATGGTGGATATGGATATGTGAAAGAGTATCATGTTGAAAGATTAATGAGAGATGCAAAAATCACTCAAATCTATGAAGGTACTAGTGAAGTTCAGCGAGTAGTAATTTCTCGCGACGTTTTACGTTAATCTATTAAGTGTATTTATTAAAAAAGACGCCTTAGGGCGTCTTTTTTTTGCATATTGTGCAAATAATCTATTAAAAATCTTTTACAAAATTTATAAATTTCGGTTCAAAAAGTCTTGGTAGGCCAAAGCAATACCTTCTTCTAAATTTGTTTTAGGTTTCCAACCGGTGTTAAACAACCGAGAAGAATCCATCAACTTTCTTGGTGTGCCATTCGGTTTTGATGCATCAAACTCTAAATGTCCCTCAAAACCAATAATTTTCTTGATCAATAAAGCCAAATCTTTTATGGTAATTTCATCGCCGTATCCAACATTTACAAATTCCTTTTCATTGTAATTCAACATCAAATAAACCAAAGCATTTGCCAAATCATCGGCGTATAAAAACTCTCTAAAAGGAGAACCATCACCCCAAACTGTAACACTATCACTCCCATTTGTTTTGGCTTCGTGAAACTTACGAATCAATGCTGGCAAAACATGAGAATTGTCTGGATGGTAATTGTCGTTTGGACCATACATATTTGTTGGCATAGCAGAAATAAATTTACTACCATATTGATCCCAATAGGCTTCACACATTTTAATTCCTGTAATTTTTGCAATGGCATATGGTTCGTTGGTAGGCTCCAACAATCCAGATAGCAAATAATCTTCTTTTAAAGGCTGTGGCGCTAATTTTGGATAAATACAACTAGAACCTAGGAACATTAGCTTTTTAACGCCATAAACGTGCGCAAAATGAATTAAATTATTTTGAATGCTCAGGTTATCATATAAGAATTCAGCACGATAGGTATTGTTAGCTAAAATTCCACCAACCTTTGCTGCGCTAATAAATACATACTCCGGCTTTTCACTTTGATAAAAGGCTTCAACTTGAGCCTGATTTCTTAAATCTAACTCGCCAGAAGTTCTCATGACAATATTGTTAAAGCCAAGTTTATTCAGTTCTCTAACAATTGCACTTCCCACCATACCCCTGTGGCCAGCAACGTATATTTTAGCGGATTTCTCCATATTATTCGAAATAATTTTTGGCTTCGAAACCGCCATCACGTAAATAATTCTCTTTCTGCATCAAACGAATATCAGATTGCATCATATCGTTAACCAACGCTGGCAAATCATATTTTGGAATCCAACCCAATTTCGTTCTTGCCTTGGTTGCATCTCCAATCAATAAATCAACCTCGGTTGGACGGAAATATTTAGGATCAACGAAAATAAGTTCTTCACCAATACTTAATTTACATGGAGCACCGACTACTTTTTCAAATAAAGCATGATCAACAGATTCAACTGATCCAATTTCGTCAACACCTAAACCTTCAAATTTTAATTTCACACCCAAATAACCAAAGGCCATTCTCACAAATTCACGAATTTCTGTAGTAATTCCAGTTGCAATCACAAAATCTTCAGCTTTCTCTTGTTGTAAAATTAACCACATTGCCTCGATGTAATCTTTGGCATGTCCCCAGTCACGTTTTGAATTCAAATTACCCAAATGTAACTTATCTTGCAACCCCAAAGCAATTCTCGCTGCAGCGCGTGTAATTTTTCTAGTTACAAAAGTTTCGCCTCTAATAGGACTTTCGTGATTGAACAATATACCTGAACAAGCAAACATATCATAAGCTTCTCTATAGTTTACAGTTATCCAAAATCCATACATTTTAGCAACAGCGTAAGGAGAACGGGGATAAAATGGGGTTGTTTCTTTTTGAGGGACTTCTTGAACCAAACCGTAAAGTTCAGAAGTTGAAGCCTGATAAATTCTTGTTTTTTTGGTTAAACCCAAAATTCTTATGGCTTCTAACAAACGCAAAGTACCCATTGCATCACAATTTGCAGTGTATTCTGGAGTTTCAAAACTCACATGTACGTGACTCATTGCACCCAAATTGTAAATTTCATCGGGTTGAACCTCCTGAATAATACGAATTAGGTTAGTACTGTCTGTCAAATCACCATAATGAAGCTTCATTCTTGCTCCGTCAATATGTGGATCTTGATAAATATGTTCAATACGTTCGGTATTAAAAAGCGAACTACGACGCTTGATTCCATGCACCATGTAGCCCTTTTTTAATAAAAACTCGGCTAAATATGCGCCATCTTGACCGGTAATACCCGTGATTAATGCAACTTTCATTATTTTGCACAAAAATAAAACCTTTTTTATGATTTTGGTCTTCACTCGAAAAGTTTCACATGCACTCAATTATGTTTTAGAAGAAATATTTTCGAAGTATTTTCACGTGGAATTTGAAATTACCAACGATCAAGAATATTATCAATCAGCTAAAAATAACATAAAAATAAAGTACATATCGCTAAACGACAGAGAAATAGATGGTTTATGGATTCCAAATTCAGAATTTTTAAATACCAATTTTACAGAATTAAACGATATCAATTTATTTACGAAAATTGAATGGATACCAATGAAAAAAGTTGAAGTCATCGATTCAACATTCATAAAAATGTTAAAATTGCTCAATTTACAAAACAACAATTTTACATTTCATGAACAATATTCACTTCGACCGGTCTATTTCTGTATAAAATCAGAGATGGGATTTGATGTCTTCGCACATATCTTTCTTTTGTTGTCGAACATGGAAGAAATTATCCTTTCAAAAGATTCCGCTCATTTAGATCAATTTGGCAGAATTCAATCACACAAACTTTCTTTTGTAAAAACCCAAATGCATCTTCTGCCAATGGTGGAAATCGCCATTGATCGACTTAAGGAATTTTTAAAACTTGAAACATCAAACAACAGGGGGTTCCAAATTATTCCAACAGCGGATATTGACCAATGTTTTAGATTCAAAGGAAAACCAATTTACAAAATAATAGGGGGTGCTTTAAAAAATCCAAAATCACTCGTGAGAAGAATATATTCTCTTTTCTCTGAAACTGATTCATTCACACCAAGCGAAACCGTTCAAACTATTTTATCACAAAATCCCAATTCAAAAATCTTTTGGCTGTGCAACCGCAAACAAAGTAAATTAAATAAACAAGCCAAAAGAAACAATATTGAATTTCAAAACGAAATTCAAGAAAGTACGAAATATTCTGAAATTGGGCTTCATCCTTCTTACCAGTTATCGGAGGAAATCCAAAAGTACACCGAAGAAAAAAATTGGTTAGAGCAAATATCTAATCAAACAATCATTCATAGCCGCCAACATTATATTCATTTGCCTCTTCCAAAAACTTATCAAATTTTAAACAAAATTAACATTCAACAAGATTGGAGTATGGGATTTAATGATAACATAGGATACAGAACGGGAACCTGTATTCCCTACCATTGGTTTGATATTTATGAAAATAAAAAAACCGACTTACTCATAAATCCATTTCCAATCATGGACGTTAGTTGTAAAAACTATTTGAAAATAAATTCTTTACAAGCCAATGAATTGGGAATTTTATTTAAACAAAATATTCAATACTATAAAGGAAATTTTTGCTTCATTTTTCACAACGAATCTGTTTCTGAAACCGACGGTTGGGAAGGATGGAAAAACACAATCACATCATGGGCATCACATATTTAGAACGCTGGCAAATTGACACCCAAAAATGGGATCAATGTGTTTTGTCAAGCGCACATTCACTGAGCTACGCATTATCGGGTTACCTCGACGGAGTTTGTGATCCAATTACGGATTATTCAAATATTGAATTTGAGAATGACAACGATTCTGAACTTTATGGACAATGGGGTGCATTGGTATTGAATGACTACGAAGCGGTTTTTCCATTGCCTTGGAGAAAAAAATATGGAATTCACTACGTTTACCAACCTAGCTTTTGCCAACAACTCGGATTATTCGGAAATCCAAAAAGCTTACAAAGTGAAGATTTCTTAAGGGCCATTCCGAAAAAATTCTTGAAAATTCACTTACAAATCCATCCTTTCTTTGGGAAACCAAAAAATGCAAAGGACAAAACAAATTTCATACTTGAATGTCCTCACATTCCAGAAACCTGCTTCAATAAAGATGCCCTCAAAAACGTGAAACGTACTGAAGAAGCCGGTGTTTATTATAAAAATCCTTACAAAATAATTGACATAATCAAAATTTACGACGACGCTTGGGCGAGTTTTAATTCGTATATATGGTTTAACGATTATGAAGGATTTGAAGCTGCCTGTTTGAATTTAGAAAAACAAGACCTCATTTATCCGATTTTGGCAAAGTCGATTGATGGCAACAACCTAGGCGGCGCCATTTTTCTTATCTCTAAAAAGAGGGTTCATTATGTTTGCGCTGGACCAACAACAGAAGGCAAAGAAATAGGAATCATGCATGGCATTATCAATCACATTGCGATACAGTTTCCAAACCATGAAATTGATTTTGAAGGTTCATCTATTCCATCGGTTGCACAATTCTATAAAAAATTTGGCCCCATCAATGAGCCATTTTACATAATTCAACGAACTTTGCTTTCTAATTTATGATCAAACCTTGGATTCAATCGGCCCGTTTGCGCACCTTGCCATTGGCAATTGCAGGAATATTATTGGGTTCGGCAATTTCTAAATTGCATGGACATGCAAATTGGCAAATTTCTACCTTGGCACTAATTACAGCCATACTGCTTCAAATACTTTCAAATTTTGCCAATGATTATGGCGATTTCAAAAAAGGAACCGATAGTCTTGCCGGCAGAACCGACCGAATGTTAACAACGGGAAGTATTTCTGAGGCGGCCATGAAAAGAGCCCTATTCATATTGTCAGGTATTGTATTTTTCTGCGGTTTGTACATGATCTATTTATCATTCCAATACAAACTCATCAATCAAAACAATATTTACTTTTTCATTGGATTGGGAATTCTGTCGATCATTAGTGCAATTACTTACACCATTGGGAGAAAAGCCTATGCATATTTGGGGTTAGGAGATATTTTCGTTTTTGTATTTTTCGGTTTGGCTCCTGTGCTTGGAATTTCTAAATTGTTGGGATGCGAATTGAACTTGAATTTTGGATTGGCTGCAATTGGTATGGGTTTATTAAGTATGGCGGTTCTCAATACCAATAACTACAGAGATATTGAATCAGATAAATTGAGCAACAAAATTACAATTGCGGTCCGTTTGGGAATAAAATGGACCCTTTTTTACCACAGAATTTTGTTGATTTTGGGTTTTTCAACCATCTTTTTTTCGATATTAAATTACCTCGATGAGATATTTAAATTAAGTGAGACAAATACTTCACTGGAAATGTTTATGGTTTTCGGCATATTTTCGCCAGCTGCCATTTTATTAAGTTCTCATTTTACTGATTTGCGTCGCTTAGAACCGGGTGATAGAGAAAAGATCAATCCGCAATTGAAAAAATTATCGCTTACCATTCTTTTGCTCATATTCATATACTGCTCTTTTGTTTGGTATTTGTTAAATATTATTGGTTTGCCTAAAAATTGATATGTACATTTCAATTGAAAAACATATTCTAGAGTTTATTAAACCAGCAAAAACGAGTAGAGGAGAATACGCAGAAAAGTCCGCTTATCTTTTATGGATCAAAGACGGAAATTTATCGGTTTGCGGTGAAGCTTCACCCCTGCACGATTTGAGTATTGACGGCAAATTAGATTTGGCTGAAGTTGTAAGACCTTATGAAAATCAAAAATTAACATCTCAAGACTTATTAGAAATTTTAGAATCTTGGAAAGCCTATCCCTCACTGAGATTCGCTTTGTTTTGTTGCATAGAAAAACTAAAAGTTGAAAGTGAAAATAAAAATATTTGGGTTAATAATACTTTTACAACTGGGCAAGAAGGAATAAAAATCAACGGTTTGGTTTGGATGAATGACGTTGATTCTATGTACCAAGAGGCCATTGAAAAAATTCATGCAGGATTTTCTTGTATCAAAATAAAGGTGGGGGCGCTAGACTTTGATGCAGAATGCCGCTTGATAGAAAAAATCAGAAAACAATTTAACGCTTTCAAAATTGAATTAAGATTAGATGCGAATGGAGGCTTTTCTTCGGATAACGCACTTTTTCAACTTAAAGAACTTTCTCGTTTTGAAATTCATTCGTTAGAACAACCGATTAAAGCCTATCAGCCTGAAATGATGGGAGAAATTTGTGCCAAAAGCAAAATAGACATTGCGTTAGACGAAGAACTTATTGGTGTGAATATTAATGGGGCAGCAGCATTGTTGTCTGTAATTTCTCCAAAGTATATCATTCTGAAACCCACACTTTTGGGGGGATTTGATGTTTGTGATGCATGGATTAACGCCGCTTCCAAACAAAACATAGGTTGGTGGAGTACTTCGGCTTTAGAAGGAAATATTGGACTTTCTGATATTGCCCAATGGGTTTCAACTTACAAACTTTCAATGCCTCAAGGGCTTGGAACTGGATCTTTGTTTGTTAAAAATTTCCCTTCAAAAACAAAAACGGACAAAGAACATTTATTTTATATTTCGTAATTTTACCTAACAAAACATTGTGAATCAAGATTTTATATCCCTCATTAACAAAACACTTCCAGAAACGGAAGTAAAGCTTTTACTTGATTCTATGCTTGAGCCGGTTGGCACTTCCATCCGAATTAACAGAAATAAAATTCAAAATATTCACGTGGAACACAGCAATATTCCACACTGTAACGATGGATTTTTATTGAAGGAAAGGCCATTGTTTACGGCCGATCCTGCGTTGCATGCGGGTGCATATTATGTGCAAGAGTCTAACAGTATGTGGGTTGGAGAATTGGTTAAACATTTGAATGAAAAAAACGGAGCGGATTCAGTAGTGTTGGATTTATGCGGAGCACCTGGTGGAAAGAGCACACATATTTCGTCAGTTTTACGTCAAGGCGATTTGTTGATAGCTAACGAAGTCATTCAAAGTAGAAATGCCATTTTGTATGAAAATTTATGCAAATGGGGAAATGCAAACGCTGTGGTTACTCGGGCCGACGCCAAACAGTTCGGTCAATTGAACGAAGTATTTGACATTGTTGTTTGCGATGCTCCCTGTTCAGGAGAAGGCATGTTTCGCAAAGATGAAACTGCAATTAGAGAATGGTCTATGCAAAATGTGCAACTTTGCGCTGAACGCCAACAGCGAATTGTTCACGATATTTGGAAATCGCTAAAACCGAATGGTTATTTGATTTACAGCACTTGTACTTTCAATCGTTCCGAAAATGAAGACAACGTAAATCGATTTTGCAAAGAACTGAATGCCAAAACAGTACCTGTTGATTTGGAGGGACATGAAAACCTTTATTGCTTGGAAGAAAACATGTACAGATGCATGCCCCATAGAACTTTGGGAGAAGGTTTCTTTTTTGCAGTAATTCAAAAAAACGGCGATGGCATAGAAAACGATCAAGCGGATGTTACTGAAAATCAATCAAAAAAAGACTTCGCACAGTATAAAAAGAACCAAGCGAGTAAGTCGGGAAACAAACAAAAGAATAAAAAGGAAATTTTAACATTGCCATTTGAGGCAAATGATTGGGATGCTTTTTCTGGAGCTGAGGGCACTTACGCTTTGAGAACTGGCGCTTGGTTTGAAAACAATCCCACTTTATTGAATACCATTCCATCTATTATACATCCTGGCGTGGCCATTGGTAAAATTTTCAATGGAGAATGGAAAGTTGAACCCGCATTTGATTTGGGCTGTGGCGAACTAAATCTTTATCCCACGGTTGAGTTAGACATTGAACAGGCATTTAAATATTACCGCAGAGAGTTTTTAAACGTTATTTCTGGCCACAAAGGAACGGTGGGCTTACGTTGGAACAGCCTAAACCTTGGAACAGCAAACAGCGTTAAGAATGGACTGAATAATTTATGGCCGGTTGGTTGGAGAATTCGCAGTGAAATGCAAGCAAAAAGTATTGTTTATTAAAAACTGTACAAATCAACACCCATCTACACTTTATGTTCAAAACATAAAGCTTCGACACACTAGTTAGCAGGTAAATTTGTATTGTGATAGTATATAATCGCTTTACATTAAAAAACGGATTGCGGGTGGTTCATCAATTCGACCCTACAGAAAGCAATGTTGTGTTGAATACCCTTTACAATGTGGGTGCACGAGATGAAGATTCAAACAAAACAGGTTTTGCCCATCTCTTTGAGCATTTGATGTTTGGGGGAAGTGAAAACGTTCCGTCATTTGATGAAGCCATTGAAAATGCGGGGGGGCAAAACAATGCCTTTACCACAAACGAAATCACCAATTATCACATCAATGTTCCTTTGGAAAATATTGAAACTGCTTTCTGGCTGGAAAGCGATAGAATGATGGCGTTAAATATCAATGAAAAATCACTTTCTGTACAGCAAGGTGTTGTAATTGAAGAATTTAAGCAACGCTGTTACAATGCTCCTTTCGGACAACTTTGGCATCACATCAGAAATTTGTTGTATACAAACAGTCCTTACCGTTGGCCAACCATTGGACAAGAAATCTCTCACGTGGAAACTGCCAATTTGCAAGATGTACAATCGTTTTACAACAAACACTATATCCCTCAAAATGCCATTGTTTCAATTGTAGGAAATTTAACCTTAGAAGAAACCAAATCACTTTGTGAAAAATGGTTTGAGAACATAGAAAAACCAGGTGAAACCAATACAAACAATTATGTAAAAGACATCCCTCAAACGGAAAGAAAATTTTTAGAAACCACCGATCTTTCTCCCAACCCAGCGGTTTTCTTGGTTTGGAGAGGTCCTTCGTTCAAAGAATCTGGAAGTTTGGAATTGGATATTTTTTCAGACATGTTAGGTGGTTCTGAAGTTTCAGATTTACAGCAAGTTCTTGTAAAAGAAAAACAGATTTGCAACGCCGCTGAGTGCTTTTATATCCGGGGAATTGATGAGGGAATTTTTATTCTTTACGGAATTTTAAACGAAGGACAAACACACGAATCGGTTGAAATTGAATTGTTTAACACAATGCAAAATTTTATTTCAAAAGGAAATAGCAATGAATTTACGTTTGAAGGAATTAAAAATAAGGCCTACACCAATATCCTTTTCGAACAAATCAACCCCATGAATCGCGCACAGAAATTGGCTTATTTTGAGAATCTAGGAAACTTAGAAGGGATAAACGAAGAAGCTGAATTGGTTAAAAACCTAAATTTAACCGACGTACTCCAACATGCCGCTACCACGTTTGAACAAAATAATATGTCTGTAATTTACTATTCTCCAATGTCATGAACCAAGTTTTTAGAAAAAACCCTCCCAATACACGCACAATCAAGAGTTTTCCGGTTCCTGAAATCCAAGAAAAAATAAGCGAAAAACAAAGATTGTTTGTTTCGAATACTGAAAACTTAGGTGTGGTAAAAATGATGCTTTGGTTTCCACATGGAAAATCTACCCAAACCGCTTCATTTATTGCAGATGCAGCATACAGTTTGATTTTGTCTGGTGGGAATGGAAAAAGCGAAAAGGAAATTATTGATTATCTCGATCATTTGGGGGCAAGCATCAACATCGATTGTGAAATTTTTGGAGCAACCGCTACCATCAGATGTACCAAGGAATGTGCAGTGTCGGTTTTGGAATGGATTGTAAATCATATGATTCATGCGGAATACCCAGACCGAGAATTCGAAAATTACAAGCTCATCAAAAAAGCATCTGTAGAAAGAAAAATGCAAACGCCACAATATTGGTCGGGGCGTTTGGCATCAGAAAATTACTATGGAGGCAACCATTTGCTAGGCAAACACGGACATCTTGAAGAAATTGAATCGCTTAAGAAGTCAGATATTTTGGCTTACCGAAATGAGTTTATTCATCCAGGAAAAAGCATGTTGCTGGTGGCAGGTGATTGCAATAATGAATTGCAGGAAGCACTTAAATCATTACAAAACAGTTATTTTCAATCGCAATTCCAAATCAATATTGATTCGGAAGACATCAATAGCGACAGAAATTACCCAGAAATAATTTACCACGAATTGCCAAATAGTTCACAGGTGAGCTTACAACTACTCAAACACGTAGGCGATTTGCGTGAAACTGAATTGCACAAATTTACCTTATTGAACATGATTTTAGGTGGATATTTTGGCAGCCGATTGATGCAAGAAATCAGAGAAGAAAAAGGACTCACCTATGGAATAGGTTCATACTTCAGACCTGCAATGCAGGGTAGAACTTGGATCATAAGTGGCGAAATGAATAGCACCAATGCCCAGTTGGCATTAAACTGCACCTTGGAAATCATGGAAAAACTTAGAACAGAAATGGTGTCAGACGAAGAGCTCGAAAAAGCCAAACGTTATTACAGTGGTCAGTTCAGATCTGGTTTTGATGGACCATTTTCAATTGCCGCCAAGGTTCAACAAAAAATACTCCGTAACTACAGCGATGTTTTTTTTGCAGATACACTTGAACATATCTGGAGTATTACCCCAGAACAAATTAAATCTGTAGCGCAAAATTATTTGGATCCGAAATCGTTTATAAAAGTGATGTCGGGTAAAATTCAATAAATGAATACCTTAAAGAAAAATATCATTGCATTTTGTATATCAATTTCATTGAGTTCTTCTTTAATGGCCTTGAGTAGTCCCGTTGTATTACAGAGGGCTTGCCTCGATAAGATAACGGGGGTTGTTACACTTTACATAAAACCGAGTTCGGATCCTTGTAATTCTTTCAAATTTTACCGCATTTTTGGTCGCGACGATTCATTCAATTCATTTCAACAATTAGGTGAAATAACCACACTTAACACAAATACAATAAATATTTCTTTATCGAATAAAAAGAAGTGGCAGCTGTATATTTCTTCGTTTTATGCTTGCAACGGAACCGACACATTCAATTCAAATAAAATATGGATTGACGACGTTGCCCCATCGGCAATTGAGCCCGATAGCGTTTCGGTAAATATGGTTACACAATTGGTTTTTGGAGGATGGACCACTCCCCCTGATGCTGATATTATGGGATACAGTTTATTCAAAGTTGATCCAATAAGTGGAAGCAATTCAGTGATAGACGAGAAAAATGTTTTAACGTATACTTTTGTTACAACCACTTTCAATTCAACCACTTCCGGAAACAAACTGGCGATTGCTGCCTTTGATAGTTGTAGAAATGGAGGTGTCATTAGCGCATTTCATTCTCCCATATTGCTTTCAGTTTCAACCCCCACCAATTACAGGTGCCAAAAGAAGATTAACCTAAGTTGGACGCCTTATGTAGGATGGAATACTGACTCTAACTATTTGTTTGTATTTGACTTAACACTAAATAAATGCATTCAATGTTTTCGACTTTCTGGCCTTACCTCCAGTTACATTTACACTCTGCCATATTTAAATACAACATTTGGGTTTATGGTAAGATCTAAACGAACAGGAAAAAATGCAACATCTACGTCAAACATTGTAAGTAGCTTCGTCCCCGATTTTCCAAAACCAACAAACAAAACAACAATCTCCCAAGTGAGCGTTGAATTTCCTATGCAGATTCAAGCAGTTGGAAGCTGGCAAATGGGCGACAGTGCCACGTTATATGTAAGAGAACAAGGAGCTGGGTTATGGTCGAATAAAATTCCGTATAATAAAACACTCAACACATTTACATACAATGATTTAACACATAATTCGGACTATATAATTGCCGAATATTTACTCATTCGATACAATTCTTGTGGCGATGCAGCCGACAGCAGCTCGCTTCACAACAACATTCTCTTGACAGAGGGAGCGAGCAAGAAAATCAATTGGAATGCATACAACGGATGGACTAAAGAAGGCATTCCTTTTTCATACAACGTAGAAAAATGGAATGGTTCTGCGTGGAATACCATTGGAAATACCTCCACACAAACATACTCCTTAAACGGCACTGGTTACGGAGTTGCAAAATACAGGGTCACAGCAAAACCAACCAATCCTGCAAAAACCGAATGGAGCCATTCGAATGAACTACAGGTTGATTTGGGATACGACTCAAGTGCTTATGACACAACTTTGATTCCATCTGGCTTCACTCCCGACGGTCTCAATCCCATTTTCAAGATATCCAACCCTGCCATTCTCCCTGGTCAAGCCATCATGCAGATATATAATCGCTGGGGTGAAATGATTTTTAAAGGAGACGCACTCAGTGGCTGGGACGGAAAATCACAGAACGAATCCGTTCAAGAAGGATTATACATCTACATCATAGAAGCCAAATACAGAAATAAACGTGAAGTTTCACGTGGAACTATCAATTTAATGCGCTAAAAAATGTCTGAATCGATACAATTTCTAGGAAAAAGCAAATTCCTTAATGCCAAAACCCGAAAAGCACTCCGACAATTGCTCAACCAAACAGCGAACAACGAAGGATACGAAATCCAAAATATCACTTATATTTTTATGTCCGACGATGAATTGCTGGAAATAAACCAGCAACATTTGCAACACGACGATTACACCGATATCATTACTTTTGATTTATCGGATATAGAAGCCTCAGTCGATGGAGAAATATATGTATCGATCGACCGTATCAAAGACAATGCCGCCAAATTTAACTGCACGACTGAACAAGAACTCGTAAGGGTTCTATCGCATGGTTTGTTACATTTGCTTGGATATAAAGATAAATCCGACAGCGACATCATAAAAATGAGGGAGAAAGAAGCAGCGTGTTTGACGAATTTCAGCCAAATTTCACAATAAACAAATGTGCATTTTTAGAACTTTTATCTCAGGCCTCTACCCCATTAACTTTGTAAAAACAACACCGTTTCACGTGAAACAATATGAAAAATAATCTATACGACGTCATAGTAGTAGGCGCCGGACATGCTGGATGTGAAGCAGCAAATGCAGCCGCTTCCATGGGTAGCAAAGTGCTCCTTATTACCATGAATATGGAAACCATCGCCAAAATGAGTTGCAATCCCGCAATGGGTGGGGTTGCGAAAGGACAAATAATCCGTGAAATAGATGCTCTTGGCGGGATGTCGGGCATTATCACCGATAAAACAATGATCCAATTTCGTATGCTAAACCGGAGCAAAGGCATTGCAATGTGGAGTCCCAGAGCACAAAGCGATCGTATGCGATTCTCTGAAGAATGGCGATTGACTTTAGAAAGAAATCTAAATGTAGACTTCTTCCAAGATTCAGTAACGGAAATTACCACTGAAAAAAATAAGGTAACAGGAGTAAAATGCGGCATGGGAATGACTTTCCAATCAAAAACAGTTGTACTCACCGCAGGTACGTTTCTAAATGGAATCATTCATATAGGTAGAAAACAGTTTGGCGGCGGACGAATGGCAGAGAAAAGTTCAACCGGTATCACATCACAATTGGAATCATTAGGAATGGTTTCAGGCAGAATGAAAACAGGGACTCCTCCAAGAGTCGACGGCAGATCTCTCAACTATAGCAAAATGGAAGAGCAGGCAGGAGATGAAAATCCCTCAAAATTCTCTTACACCAATCAAACGCAATCACTTGAACATCAACGTAGTTGTCATATCACCTATACAAACGATAACGTACATAATATACTCAGAGAAGGATTCGAAGACAGTCCTATGTACAACGGAAGCATACAAGGATTGGGTCCCCGATATTGCCCAAGTATAGAAGACAAGATAAATAGATTTGCAGAAAGAGAACGTCATCAAATATTTGTAGAACCAGAAGGTTGGAATACCATTGAAATATATGTAAATGGTTTTAGCACTTCCCTACCCGATGAAATACAAGTAAGGGCGATGAGAGAAATACCTGGATTTGAACAAGTAAAAATATTTAGACCCGGTTACGCCATAGAATACGACTTTTTTCAACCTACACAATTAAAAGATACACTTGAAACCAAAGCCATAGAAAATTTATTCTTCGCTGGTCAAATCAATGGAACCACAGGTTATGAAGAAGCTGCAGCTCAAGGACTCATGGCAGGTATAAACGCGCATGCACATGCACAAGAAAAAGAAACTTTGGTTCTTGGTAGAAATGAAGCATACATTGGGGTATTGATTGACGACCTCATTAATAAAGGTACAGAAGAACCTTACCGCATGTTTACCTCGCGGGCTGAATATAGAATCTCATTGAGACAAGACAATGCTGATTTAAGATTGACACCAATAGGACACAGAATTGGCTTGGCATCAAACCAAAGAATGGAAAGATTGAATTTGGTAAACGAAGAAGCAACACAAATTACAGAGCTACTACAAAAAGAAAGTATTGGCTTGGAGGAAGGTAAAATATATCTGCCACAATTGACATCTGAAATCACAGAAAAAACAAAAGCAAGAAAAATATTATTGCGTCCAGAAATTACATTGAATGACATTCAAAAAATACCCCAATTCAATGTCATACAATCTTTTGACCTTGAATCAATTCAAAGATCAGAAATTAATATTAAATATTCAACCTACATTAAAAGAGAACAAGAACAAGCCGATAAACTAGTTCGTTTAGAAAATATCAAAATACCTTTGAACTTTGACTATTCTAAATTACAATCCATGAGTATGGAGGCAAGAGAAAAACTTAAAAAAATACAACCAAGTACCATCGCCCAGGCAAAACGCATTAGTGGTGTTTCTCCATCAGATATATCTGTACTTTTAATTCATTTCGGAAGATGATAAAAATTATTTCAAAAGGTTTCATCATCACATCTCTTTTTATAAGATGTGCAAACCCTGTTGGACCAACAGGAGGAGATAAAGATGAAAAGTCCCCCGTTATACAAAAAGTAAAATTTGAAACTGTAAATCAAGAAAGAAACATCAGTATTGTATTTGATGAAAATATTAATACCAAAGGAGAAATCACAATTAGTCCCTACATCCAAAAACAAAACATATCTCTCAATAAATATAGAAACATATTAAATTTCACTGTTCCTATTAATACCAATTCAATTAGTTTGAATGATGTAATTACAGATGTAAATGAAAATAATTTAGGAAAGTATCCTTTTATAATCTTAGGTAAAGACAGTTTAAATTATATCATCAAATACCAGAGTCAGAATCCAACAAAAGATAAAATCAAAGGCTATTTTAAAATTGATAGCTTATACTATCCGGGAAACAATAGCGACAAAGGAATCATTCAATTTGGAGGATTAAAAAATATAGATAGTCGAATAACTTTGTTCAACGATATTAATAATAACAATCAATACGACATCGAGGAGGACTATTACTTCCAGCAGATAAAATCAAATCAATTATACAAAAATTCAATTAAAGATACTACCTCAATATTACTATATCCCCCATTAAAAAGAGAAATCAAAAGAGGAATCAATAAACAAGATTCATTGGCCATATATCTAGGTATACCAAAATCTATTTTGGATACAATTAGAACACAAGAAAAAATATACATCGTAAATCATATTGATACAACTTTAATCAATTTGGAAGATACAGCTGAAATAGAAAATCAATTCAATAATAAAAATATAAAATTTAAAATAAGTCAAGTAAAGATTGAATTGCCACTTACTGGAAATATCAAATACAAGATTGCAATAAACGAAAAGGACACAATTATCAAAACTGAAAATACAATTGGATACATTCTGAATAAAAAAAGAAAGAATCAATATTATTTCTATTCAAAAGAGGAAACTAAAAAATACAAACTTTATAATACGCTTAAAAATACCAGTATTTATAGCAATCCATTTGAATTGAATATCCAAAAAGAAACAAAACAGTATATCAATTCGAAGAAAGATACCTTTTACAAAAATATAAAATATAAAATTGGACTATTAAATATCAAGTTAAAAGATAAAAATAGCAGCAACCTTAAAATAAAAATCATCAATAGTAAAAATTACGTTCAGGTATTCATGATGTTAACAGATCAAAACATCTACTTAGACCAAGATACCTATCATTATTTTATATGGGAAGACAGCAACAACAACAATGAAATGGATATATACATAGCTGAAGACGGCTTAAAAACTGAGAAAGTAAAGGTATATAATAAGGAAACGGCAATAAACGGGAAATTAGAGAACACAATTACTGTGGAATAACAGTAAAAAAGATCAATTAGGTTTAGGATAATATTAATTTAACATTCATAATACTCAAACCAAAAATAACCAAATTCAAACGTGTTAATTTAGTTAATTCTATAGACCACATTATGTATACTCAATGTAAAAAAGTTCACTAAAACAATATAACAAAGAATTTAATAAAATAAAGAAATTTAAAATATAAAATACTATATAATAATAGGTTATAAAATAAAAAGAAACATTTATAATTCATTCAAAAAGAATTATCACCATATCCACAGAGCTATAATATATAATACATATTACATTTAAATGAAAGATATTAATTAATACTTTGGGCTGGGGAAAACCAATAATAGAAAATTTCACAATCATCAAAAGTGAATATTAGATTTGTACCATGATTCAGAATATTGAAACAATAACCCAAGAAGTAAATGATTTTATAATTGAAAATGCAGAAGCGTTGGAATTGTATCGTTTGAAATTCTTAAGTCGTAAGGGAAGTATTTCTGAATTGTTCGAAGTATTTAAGGAATTGCCAGGAATTGAAAAGAAAGATATTGGCAAACCTTTGAATATTCTAAAAAGTTTGGCTGAAGAAAAATTTACAACTTTCAAAGAACAGTTTGAAAATAGCGCAGTCGATTTATCAGCATCGGTTGACACTACCCTTCCTGTTTATCAAAACGAGTTGGGAAGTTTTCATCCGTTAAAAATTGTAGAAAATGAATTGGTAGATATTTTTAATTCTTTGGGATTCGATTTAAGTGAAGGACCAGAAATTGAAGACGACCATCATAATTTTGGTGCATTGAATTTTGCCGAAGATCATCCTGCGAGAGATATGCAAGATACTTTTTTCATTGGTGAGAATGTATTGAGAACCCATACAAGCAGTGTTCAAATTAGAGAGATGGAAAGAAACGAACCACCGTTTCGTTTGATTATGCCAGGTAGAGTATATAGAAATGAAGCGGTTAGTTCAAGAAGCAATTGTTTTTTCCATCAAATAGAAGGATTGTACGTTGATAAAAATGTAACGTTTGCCGATTTAAAGCAGACTCTGTACTATTTTGTGCAGCAGTTTTTTGGGGAGGGAACAAAAATTAGATTCAGATCAAGTTATTTTCCATTTACTGAGCCAAGTGCAGAAATGGATATTTGGGCTGGTACGGAAACTGAAGAAAATAAAAGACTTACAAAAGGCACTGGATGGCTTGAAGTTCTAGGTTGTGGAATGGTGCACCCAAATGTATTAAAAGCGTGTAATATCGATCCTGAAGTATATACAGGGTTCGCTTTTGGTATGGGTATGGATAGAATCACCATGTTGAAATATGGAATCAACGATATTCGTGATCTTTTCGTAAACGACACAAGGATGTTATCGCAATTCAAAGGTGTGTAATGCTAAAGTTTATAAAGGTTTAGACTTAGTTTGGAATTCAAAGGTTTATAAGAGTTTATGAAAGTTTATAAAGGTTTAGACTTAGTTGGAATGGTAACGTTTATAAGAGTTTATAAAAGTTTATGAGGGTTTAGTTTTATTTATAGTTATAACAAATTTTAGCTGACATGATATATTTTGCAAGTGACTTTCATTTAGGTATGCCTCAAGGGGAAATTTCTAAAGTGAGAGAAAAAAAAATTTGTGATTGGTTAGAAAAAATTTCTGCCGATGCGAATGAAATATATTTGTTGGGTGATTTGTTTGATTTTTGGTTCGAATACAAAACTGTAGTTCCACGTGGTTACGTTCGGTTTTTAGGAAAACTGGCTGAACTAACCGATAAAGGAATTAAAATATTTGTTTGCGTTGGAAATCACGATTTGTGGATGCGCGAATATTTGGAGGATGAATGTGGAGTGGAAATTTTCAGAGATCCGATGATCAAAAAATTTGGAACAAAGAATTTTTATATTCATCACGGTGATGGTTTGGGTCCTGGTGATAACGGTTATAAATTTTTGAAGAAAATTTTTCTTTCACCAATCAATCATTTTCTATTTGCAAGGTTGCATCCAAATTTTGGTTTTAAGTTAGCAAACGGTTTTAGTAAGAAAAGCAGATTGTCTCAACCAGAGTCTGAAAAGAGCTATCAAGGGACCGATAATGAGTACCTAACACAGCATTGTTTAGAAATATTAAAATCTCAGGCAATTGATTTTTTCATTTTTGGACATAGACATTTGAAAATCAATGTAGAATTGGATAATCCTAATCCGCTTACGCAAAACGATTCTCATGAAAAATCACGCTATATTAACCTAGGAGAGTGGTTTTCCGGTGGCGGTTATGCAAAATTTGACGGGAACCATTTATTTTATTTCAATTTGTAAAATTCCCATATTTTTTATACTGAGGGATTAATATTTTTCAAAAAACAAATAACAAAAAAAGGCCTGTCTAATGAACAGGCCTTTTGAATATTTATAATTAAAGATTAATAGAATTTTATATCATCAAATGTACCTTCAGTGATTTTGTAATCAGGCAATCCTTGTCCTGCAGGAGCAAGCATAGTGATTGTGTAAACACCAGAAACCAATTTATTTACTTCATCAACCTTGGTTAAAGTTACTGAGTAAGTAGTCGTGTATCCCATTACAATTGTAAACAATGTGTTGAGGTCACTTTTTGGTAAATACAAAGCACCATCTGCAGCTTGAATACTGAAAGTACCAGTATAAGTACCTGTTTTTTGTGGTGTCAATACCAATACCATACCAAGATTAGAAGTATCAGAACCGGTAATTTTCATTCCTTGAATAGACAATTCTCCTTTTTCAAGAGTTGCTACAGTACCGTAAGATGTATCGGTTGGAGTAATGAACATCTTGCTAGCTGGCTCACTTTGCCAAGCTGTTCCATTTACTTTACATTTTAAAACACCAGTTGAATTTGTAGGCGTTGTAGTTGTTGTTTTAACTGGTTCTTTAGTACAGCTTGCAACAAATAATGTCCCTGCTACTGCGGTCATTAACAAAATATTTTTAAATGTTTTCATAGTTTTCTTTTTACAAATATACATAATTGACAATAAAGTTACATTTCAAAAAAATATTTTGGGGGATAGTTACGTCTTAGTTGTATTGAGAGCGTTTGGTAGTTGTAGCAATCAAAATGGTACAATTGTTGAAGCATTAAATAAAAGGAGAACCGTTATGAAAAACAAGGCAAAACAAGAAGCACAAGAAAAACAGGCACCCGTTTCAGAGCCAAACAGAAAAAGTGGTAACGGTTTTATTCAGAAAGCAGCAGGACTTTAGGTTAATTTTGATTTTCTGCTTTTAATCTTTCGGCGTTTTCTGCTACCATTAAGGCTTGCATAATTTCGTCGATATCGCCGTTCATAATTGCGGGTAAATTATACAATGTTAACCCAATACGGTGATCCGTAACCCTTCCTTGAGGATAATTATACGTCCTAACTTTAGCGCTTCTATCGCCAGTTGAAACCAGGGTTTTTCTGCGTGAAGAAATGGCTTCAAGGTGTTTATTCAATTCAATTTCGTAGAGTTTATTGCGAAGCATTTTCATTGCTTTTTCTCTGTTACCCAGCTGGTTTCGTTCGGTTTGACAGATAACCACCATTCCAGACGGAATGTGGGTAAGCATTACTTTGGTTTCAACTTTATTTACATTCTGACCACCGGCACCACCACTTCGAGAGGTTTCCATTTTCACGTCGGCGTCGCGGAGTTGGAAATCAACTTCTTCGGCTTCGGGCATCACCACAACGGTTGCTGCAGAAGTATGAATACGCCCTTGACTTTCGGTTGCTGGCACACGTTGAACGCGGTGAACGCCACTTTCGTATTTCAGAGCACCGTAGGCACCTGGCTCGGTTACTTCCATCACAATTTTGGAATAGCCACCCATTGAACCTTCCATTTCTTCACCGATTTCTGTTTTCCAACCTTTTTTGTCGCAGTACCTTTGGTACATTCTATATAAGTCGCCGGCAAATATTGAAGCTTCATCGCCGCCTGTACCAGAGCGGATTTCAATAACACAATTTTTAGCATCTTCAGGATCTTTGGGAAGCATTTGAAAGCGAATTTTCTCTTCCAATGGTCCTATTTTTTCTTCTAAAGATTCTAATTCTTCCTTAGCCATCTCACGCATTTCTTTGTCTTTCTCATTCTTGAGAATGTCACGGGCTTCGGCAATTCCTTCAGTAATTTGTTTGTACTCAAAATACGAATTAACTATTTCTTCCAAGTCTTTGTATTCTTTGTTCAATTTGGTAAATCGTTTCATATCAGAAGAAACCTCAGAGCTACTGAGTAGCAATTCAATTTCTTTGTAATGTGCGTGAACCGCTTCGAGTTTTGAAAGCATTGGAGCAAAATTAAGGAATTCTAACGAATTCCAGGTTTATATGTGTTTATAAAGGTTTATGAGGGTTTAGTTTGGGCGGTAACTTAATTCCTTTAAGTTTGAAGGAATTTTAGGGTTTATAAAGGTTTATAAAAGTTTATGAGGGTTTAGTTTTGGTAGTTAGTTACCTAGAATTAAACAGTTGCAGCCGTAAATGCGTTTAGGGGCTGCGCCATTTAGGGTTAAATCAAATTTAAAAACCGTTTCCAAACGAGCGAAGCTCTTCTAAACCAAAAAGGGATTAGACAGGTTATCCCGAAAGCTTTCGGGAGGGTTAGACAGATTAGACGGATATTTTGGGTGGGTGCATAAACAAAGTTTTTGTATCTTTGATGTGTTATTATGGCGTTAAGTCAATCTCAAATACTGTCACAGCAGCAACGGTTATCTCCGCAGCAGATACAGTTTATTAAACTGTTGCAAATGAGTACGCTCGATTTTGAAGAGAAACTTGATGAGGAATTACTCGATAATCCAGCGCTTGAAAAAAGCGATACCGAAATGGATTATTCAGACAATACCATTGATATAAACGAAAGTAAATCAGACGAATGGGATTCTGATTATCAGAATGATATTGATGTAGAGGAGATTATGAGGGCCAGTGGAAATGATGATGAATATTCAACATTTACTATGGGCGAAGATTACTCCAACGAAGATCAAAAAGAAATGCCGATGGCTGCGCAGTCGTCGTTTCAAGAGTTTTTATTGGAACAAGCAAGGGCAACTTTTTTTGATGAACACGACTTTATGCTCGCTTTTCATTTGATTAATTCTATTGAGGAAGATGGTTATTTGCGTAGAGAGTTGAGGAGCATTGTCAATGACCTTGCATTCAATGAGAACATTCAAACCACTGAAGATAGATTGGAGAGAATTTTGATTAAAATTCAAAACTTTGATCCTCCAGGAATTGGTGCCAGAGACCTTCAAGAGTGTTTGTTATTGCAATTGTATAAAAAAGATTACGGTGATAGTGAATCCATTACGTTGGCAGAAAAGATTATTTCTGAACAAATGGAGGCATTCAGTAAAAAACATTACGACAAAATTACCAAGTCCCTTAAAATCACAGATGAGCAGCTTCGCAGCGCCATCAATGAAATTATCCGATTGAACCCGAAACCCGGTGAGTCAAACAGTGGCAGTGTGAAAACGCAATATATTGTTCCAGACTTTACTGTGGTTGCCGATGATGGAATTTTAACCGTTACTCTAAATTCTAGAAACGCTCCCGAACTAAAGCTTAGTGCCGCCTATTCAGATACTTTAAAAACCTACGAAGAAGCAAATGTGAAAGATCAGCAACTGAAAGATGCTGTTCAATATATCAAACAGAAATTGGATGGTGCTCGCTGGTTTATTGATAGTGTAAAACAAAGGCACCATACGCTTTTGAGTACCATGGAAGCCATTGTGAAACGCCAAAAAGAATTCTTCTTGGAAGGCGATGATACCTATTTGAGGCCTATGATTTTGAAGGATATAGCAACAGAAGTGGGACTAGACATCAGTACCATTTCGAGGGTGGCCAATTCAAAATATGTAGAAACAGATTTTGGCATTTTTCCGCTAAAACATTTCTTCTCTGAGGGATTGTCGAACGAAGATGGCGAAGAAATTAGCAATAGAGAAATTAAAAAGATTTTAGAAAATGCCATTAATGCCGAAAACAAAGCGAAGCCCCTAACCGACGAAGCTTTGATGGAATTATTGAAGGAAAAAGGATATTTGATTGCCAGAAGGACAGTTGCGAAGTATAGGGAGCAATTGAATATTCCTGTCGCAAGGCTTAGAAAATTACTTTAATTTTTTGGAAAAAAATTAAAAGGGTTATGAAGGTTTATAAGCGTTTATGAAAGTTTATAACTAATAGGTTTATAAGGGTTAAAAGAAAAAAGAACATGGGATTAAGACAAGAAAAATTTGCAAAACAGATTCAGCGCGATTTGGCTGAGTTAATGACATTACACCGAAACGAGTGGTTGGGTGGAACCTTTGTTACCATGTCGAATGTGTTGGTGAGTCCAGACTTGAGCTACGTAAAGGTCTATTTGAGTTTGTTTAATATTGTGAATAGGAAAGATGTATTAAAGCATTTGAACACAGTGGTTGACAGAGAAATACGCCATGAAATTGCCAAGAAAATTAAAAACAACGTGAAGAAAATTCCTGAAATAAGGTTCTATGAAGACGACACTTTGGATTATGTGAGCAAAATGGATGATTTATTCACGAAAATAAACAACGAAAACAAAGATTCTTGAGGTTAATTTGGCTCATAGCGCGTAAATATTTTTTCTCTCGGAAAAATCCCTCAGCAATCAATATCATTACGGGAATTTCGATGGCTGGCTATGCCGTAGGCGCTTTGGCTTTGATTATTTTGTTGTCGGCCTTGAATGGGTTTGAGTCTACTATTTTTGGGGGATACACTCACGGCGATGCCGATTTAAAGGTGGTTGCAACCAAGGGAAAAGTTTTCAAATTGGGTGATGACACTTTAAAGAAACTAGCGAAAATTAAAGGGGTTACGTCGTATTTCAAATGCCTGGAGGACAAGGCAATTGTGAAATATAACGACCAACAAACGGTTGCGTTGGTGCGCGGTGTCGACAATGGCATTATGAAGACATTAAGCATTGATAGTTTAATTATTGATGGCCGAAAGTTGTTGTACGATGTTAAAAGCGAGCGTAATTTGGCTTGGTTATCGGAAGGTTTGATTTACAAACTAAATATTGCCCAGGAAAATGCCGAATTAGAATTGATGGAACCCGACAGAACATCGTCGAGTGTTTCGCAAACAGTTCTAAACCAAGAAATGGTGAATGTTTCGGCAATGATTCATTTGGGTGAAGATCATAACGATGCCACGCTTTACGTGCCAATGTCGGTTGCTGAGAGTTTGTTTTCGCGTGAAAACGAAATGAGTTCCCTCGAAATTAAAATTAATCCTGCCCAATTTGAAAAGTGCAACAATGAAATTCTAGCTTTGCTGGGTCCTGAATTTTCCCTTCTCAACAGAAAAGAGCAGCACAAAACCATGTATAAAATGTTCAACACCGAAAAATGGGTGTCGTTTGCCCTGTTGGCATTTATTTTGCTTTTGATTTCGTTCAATTTGTTTGGCGCCATTAGAATGATGATGATTGATAAGAAGACCGATTTGGCCATGTTAAATGCACTTGGAATGCGGTTTAACCATATACACAGGGTCTTTCTATTTGAGGGATTTTTAGTGGCCGTAATAGGAAGTATCTTGGGAATTGGAATGGGAGTGGGGTTGGTTTTGTTGCAACAGAAATACGGTTTTGTTACCACACAATCTACATTTGCAATGGCTTATCCAGTTAAATTGGCTACGGGGGACATTTTACTTGTGCTCGCGTTGAATACGTTTTTGGCTTTGTTCACGTCGTTTTTGGCCAAGCAAAGTGTAGTTTTAGGCGATCGTTTTTTACATCCCTCTAAAATAAGTTGATATGAAATTTTTATTTGTTGGTTTAGGTAATCCCGGTGATGAATATGCGCATACCCGTCACAACATTGGGTTTGACGTTTTAGATGCTCTTTGTGAATCGAAGGGTGGATCTTGGCAATCTGTGAAACATGGTTGGATGGCTGAAGTTTCGCACAAGGGTAAAAAACTGCTTTTGTTGAAACCGAATACCTATATGAATTTGTCTGGGAAGGCTGTTTCGTATTGGATGCAGCAAGAGAAAATGGCATTGGAAAACGTAATTGTAATAACCGACGATTTGGCCCTTCCTGTTGGTAAGCTTCGTTTGAAATTAAAAGGGAGCGATGGCGGCCACAATGGATTGAAGAGCATCAATGCGTCGTTGAATACTTTAAATTATCCGCGTTTGCGTTTTGGAATAGGCAGTGAATTTGCTAAAGGACAGCAAGTTGATTTTGTGTTAGGAAAATGGACAGGTGAAGAACAACCTGTTATTGATGAGTCTGTGAAGCGCGCAGTTGCCGGAATTGAGGAATTGGTTTGGCAAGGGTTTGACAGGGCGATGGAGGGTTTGAACCGGTAGGGTTTATAAAAGTTTATAAGTGTTTATAAAAGTTGGGTTTGGAATCACTTTGCCCTAAACGAGTTAAACTATTTTAAACAAAAATAGGCGGAGCCGTATACAACGGAGTGTTTTTTGATAATTATTATATTTTTTGTATCTTTGATAAAAGCTAAATGAAAAAATTTCAAGAGTTTATAGTAATTGATCCTAATATTCGTTTCGGTAAACCAATATTAAAAAACACCAGAATTTCGGTGGGTGATGTTATTGGTTGGTTATCTGATGGTCAAGAAAAAAATGAGATTATTTCTGATTTTCCTGAACTAACAGTTGAAATGATCAATGCTTGTTTGGCATTTGTTGCGAAAAGAGAATTATAAGGTTTATAAGTGATTATAAGCGTTTATAAAAGTTTAGACTATTCGAGGTTAGACGGATTATCCCGAAAGCTTTCGGGAAGATTAGACGGTTTGGAAACCCTAAACCCTAAACGAGCGAAGCTCTTCTAAATCCTAAACACTAAACCAGCGGAGCTCTTCTAAACCCTAAACAATAAAAAAATCATTATCTTTGCTTTCCTTATGGAAATTTCTGAAAACAGACCAATTAGGGTATTGATTGCGAAAGTGGGATTGGATGGACATGATCGTGGAGCGAAAGTGATTGCTTCGGCGTTGCGTGATGCTGGTATGGAAGTGATTTACACCGGTTTGCGACAAACACCTGAAATGGTGGTTCAAACCGCTATCCAAGAAGACGTTGACGCCATTGGCGTAAGTATTTTGAGTGGTGCCCACAATACAGTATTTCCTAGAATTTTGAATTTATTGAAAGATAATGACATCAATGATGTTTTGTTAACTGGCGGCGGAATCATTCCCGATGCTGATATGTCTGAACTCAACCAATTGGGCGTAGCACGACTTTTTGCACCAGGTACCGAAATGGCAGAGATTGTTTCCTACATCCAAAATTGGGTAAAGGAAAACAGAAATTAGAAGCATTAAGGTTTATGGTTTCACAAACCCAAATTTTATAAACGCTTATAAACCTTTATAAACCCTTCATGACCATTGATACCATTCTCACCCCGGCCTTGTTTCATCTACACAATACTGATATTGAAAGTAAGCAAGTCGTTGTAATTGATATCCTTAGGGCAACAACTACCATGGTGGTGGCTTACGAAAATGGAGCCAAAAGTCTGGTTCCGGTTGAACATTTGGAAGATGCACTTGTTTATCGCGAAAAAGGATACCTAATCGCAGGTGAGCGGAATGGGGTGAAAGTTGAAGGCTTTGATATGGGAAATTCTCCCCAAGAATTTACTAAAAATGTTGTTGAGGGACAAAATATTGTCCTTTCTACCACCAATGGAACAAAGGCAATCAACGCTTGTAGTGCTGCCAAATTCCGTTATATATCATCGTTTCGAAACATTGATGCCATGGTAAAAACCATCATTGAAAACAATGTAGATGTGCTTTTGTTTTGTGCCGGCTGGAAAGACAAATTCAACTTAGAAGATACTGTTTTTGCTGGCGCTTTGGCGCAGCAGTTGCTCGACAATGGCTTAACTACCAATGACGACGCCACGAGAATGGCTTGTTCTTTGTGGAATTTAGCAAAACCCAATCTTGCCGAATTTCTTGCAGACGCTTCGCACGTGCAACGGTTTAAATCGCTGCATATTGAGTCTGACTTGGAGGTTTGTTTGAGGTTTAATACTTATTCAGACGTAGTAAGGGTTTAAGTGTTTGTAATTAGAAGGTTTCATAGCATGTAATTAGAAGGTTTATAAGCGTTTATAAACGTTATTTTGCATAGAAAAATCCGAAAATTGACTTTCTAACTTATTTTCGATTCCACGTTGAACTTTCATAAACTTTCATAAACCCCCTAAACTTTTATAAACCTAAGAATTCCCTAAGCAACTTTTATAAACTTTCATAAACTCCCTAAACTCTCATAAACCTTTTTTTCTTACTTTTGTAAGAAAAAAAATGAATATCTCCACTCATACTGAAAATAATATTACCATCATCACAATTAACCGTGAAAGCAAATTGAATGCACTTACAATTGATACTTTGCGCGAAATCAAAGAGGCTGTTACAATTGCCAATGAAGATGATTCTGTGTATGGAATGATCATTACCGGAGCGGGACAAAAAGCTTTCGCAGCTGGTGCCGATATTTCTGAATTTGCACACTTTAACGAAGAGCAAGCTACCCGAATGAGTGCCGATGGTCACGATGTGATGAACACCATTGAAGATGGGAATAAAATTTGTATCGCTGCCGTGAATGGTTTTGCCTTGGGTGGAGGATGTGAGCTCGCAATGGCTTGTCACCTCAGAATCGCCAGTGCAAACGCCAAATTTGGTCAACCTGAAGTGAACTTAGGTGTGCCTCCAGGTTATGGCGGTACCCAAAGACTGATACAATTGATTGGAAAAGGCAAGGCCCTTGAGCTTCTCCTTACCGGCGATGCCATTGATGCCCAAACTGCTTTGCAATTGGGACTTGTGAACCATGTTGTGGAACAAGATCAATTGCTCGAATACTGCATGCAATTGATGCAAAAAATTGCATCGAAAAGCCCTTCTGCCGTGCACAAAGTTTTAAAATGTGTGAGCGACTTTTACCGTCCCAACGTAAACGGCATGCAGCGCGAAATTTATGAATTTGGTAGCGCCTTTGAAACCCCCGACTTCCAAGAAGGCACGGTTGCGTTTTTAGAGAAACGGAAACCTAATTTTAGGAATTAATTCCTAAAATTAGGAGTTTATAAAGGTTTATAAGTGTTTATAAAAGTTTATAAGGGTTGATTTTCAATAAATTAAAACTCATACTGGATTTTATAACTTATTTTTGATTTACCAATGAACCCTTATAAACCTTCATAAACCCCCTAAACTCTTATAAACTTTTTTCTTACCTTTGCACCATGAAATTCGGAGTGGTAATTTTTCCAGGTTCAAACTGTGACCAAGATCTAATTGACGTTTTGTCGGGGTATTCAAATGAAGCAGTTGAAAAACTTTGGCACAAATCAAGCGATTTGATGGGATGTACGCATATCTTTATTCCGGGTGGATTCAGCTACGGCGATTACCTTCGCTCCGGTGCCATTGCAAAATTGAGTCCTATTATGGATGCCGTTTCTCAACACGCTGCCAATGGCGGTTTTGTGATGGGAATTTGCAACGGATTTCAAATTTTAACCGAAAGCGGTTTGTTGCCAGGCGCTTTGCTTCGAAATACCAATATCAAATTCAATTGCAAAAATGTTTTCCTGAAACCAGGAACCACCGATAGCATGGTAACCAATAAATTATCTGACAATCAGGTAATTCAAGTTCCTATTGCCCACGGTGAGGGACGTTTTTATTGCGACGATACTACCTTGGCTGAAATTGAAGCCAACAACCAAGTTATTTTCCGCTATTGTGATTCTGAGGGAAACACTACCGACGAATCCAATCCAAACGGATCAATTAACAACATCGCAGGAATCACCAACGCCGGCCGCAACGTATTTGGCATGATGCCGCATCCAGAAAGATGTGCGGCGGAGTATTTGCTCAATTCAGACGGAAGGTTGGTATTTGAAAGTTTGTAAACCTTTGTAATTAGAGCGTTTATAAGTGTTTATAAAGGTTTATAAGCGTTTATAAAGGTTCGGTTTGCAATAAATAAAAAATGATACTGGATTTTATAAGTTATTTTTGATTACACGTTGAACTCTTATAAACCTTCATAAACTCCCTAAACTTTTATAAACCTATATTTTTTGAATGTAATGAAAAAAATACTAATACTAAACGGTCCCAACTTAAACTGGCTTGGGAAAAGAGAGCCTGAAATATACGGAAACGAGGGATTGGATGATATGATAAACGCGTTGAGACAGCAGTTTCCGGAGGTGGAAATTGATGCGCTTCAATCGAATGTGGAGGGTGAACTCATTAATTGTTTGCAACAAGGCGAAAATGATACATCTATTCATGGAATTGTGTTCAACGCTGGCGGTTACACCCATACCAGCATCGCACTTGCCGATACGCTTAAAGCTATGAGCAAAAAAGTAATATTAGTCCACCTCAGTAACATTTACGCCCGAGAGCCAGAACGACATACAGATTTGCTTTTAGCCAACGCACATGGGTGTGTGCTTGGTTTAGGAAGTGATAGCTATGCGTTGGCGGTTTCATTTTTTTTAAAAAAAAAAAAAAAAAAGGATTAGAAAGGATTAAAAAGGTTTATGAAGGATTATAAGTGTTTATAAAGGTTTATAAGTGTTTATTAAGGATTATAAGTGTTTATAAAAGTTTATGAGGGTTGAATGGTAGGAATTAGAAGGTTAATTGATAGTAATTAGAAGGATTATAAGTGTTTATAAAGGTTTATAAGTGTTTATTAAGGATTATGAGTGTTTATAAAAGTTTATGAGGGTTGAATGGTAGGAATTAGAAGGTTTATAAAAGTTTATAAGGGTTGATTTGCAATAAATAAAAACTGATACTGGAATTTATAACTTATTTTTGATTTACCAATGAACCCTCATAAACCTTCATAAACTCCCTAAACTTTTATAAACCTTTATTTTTTGAATGAAATGAAAAAAATAGTAATTACCGGTGCAACGGGTTTACTCGGTTCCCACTTAGTAATGCATATACTCTCACGTGGCTACCACGTGGTGGCGATTAAGCGGGTGCATAGCGATATGAAGTTGTTTGAGTCGGTGAAGTTGCATTATTTGGAGCAGCAAAAAGATGAACTCAAGTTGCTTTTTGGTGGGATTGCGGTGGAGCTAGATTTGGAGAAACTGCGTGAGGGGTTGTTGAACCGTTTGAGTTGGGCTACTGCAGATATTCTGGATACCGATGCTTTGGTTGAGGCTTTTTCTTGTAAGGTAGATGCGGTATTTCATTGCGCGGCTATGGTGTCCTTCAAGAGAAAAGATAGGGATGTTATGATGGATAACAACATACAGGGCACTGCCAATGTAGTAAACGCGTGTATCAAGTTGGGAATACCAACCTTGCTTCATGTGAGTTCTGTGGCGGCGTTGTCGCGGAAAGAGGGCAGTAATTTGATTACAGCGGATTCTGAATGGGAGGATTCTCAATACAACACGGATTACGCCAAGAGCAAGTATTATTCTGAATTAGAGGCATGGCGTGGCAAGGAAGAGGGTCTCAATGTTGGGGTAATTAATCCGGGTATAATATTGGGAGTAGGTAGTGGAAACACACCTCAAAATCAGTTTATTGGCATTGTGAATGCGGGCAATCCTTTTGTTCCTATTGGGGGAAATGGGTTCGTTTGGGTAGACGATTTGTGTGTTCAAATGATACAGATGGTTGAGAATGCGGTGTTTGGGAAGCGCATGCTCGGTGTAACTCATAACCTAAAATATACCATACTTTTTAGTAATATTGCCAAGCTTGCAGGCAAAAAAGCCCCATCCATTCGCATTGAAGGCTGGGTCTATTCCTTATTATTGGGCCTTACATCAGTTTTTGATTTCTTAAGAATTCCTTTTCCGGTAAGCAAAGATTTGGTGGTGAGTACGAGCGCGGATAGTGTTTATGAAATAGTTTAAAGGAGTCACTTCGTGCGATGTACTGCGCAAGTTGAAGTCTAAAGCCCCTCTATACGTTGAGCTGTTTAAGGATTCGCCTGTTTAATTTTGAATCTAATCAAAAATTAACATCTATAAACGCTCATAAACGTACTAAACATTTATAAACACTACCATTCCTCAACCAATCTAACCTAATTTATTGTTGATTTACAAAGTTTTCTTTAACCTTTATTATAAAAAGTTTAATTTCGCTCTGTGTTATTCAATTCATTTGAATTCTTACTCTTTCTGCCAATCGTATTTATACTTTATTGGTTTGTGTTCAATAAAAAATTGAGTTGGCAGAATGGGCTTGTTTTGGTAGCAAGTTATTTCTTCTATGGATGGTGGAGTTGGAAGTTCATGGGCTTGCTCATGCTCAGTACACTTTTGGATTATTTATATGGATTTTGGGTTGCATCGCCAAACCGCAAAAAAGCCAAGTTCTTTCTATATTTGAGTATTTTAAATAACCTTGGAATTTTGGGGGTTTTCAAATACTACAATTTCTTTGCCCTACAATTTCAGAAAGGATTTGAAATCCTGGGGTTACATACCCATCCTGTATTGCTAAATGTTGCCTTACCAATTGGTATTTCATTTTATACCTTCCATGGAATGTCATATGTTTTTGATATATACCGAGGCAATCAAAAACCGGTTAAAAGCTTTGTAGATTATGCAGTTTTTGTCAGTTTCTTTCCACTTTTGGTGGCTGGTCCGATAGAAAGAGCGAGTCATTTGTTGCCACAAGTTCAGAAAGAACGTAAATTTAACTATACCCAGGCTGTTGAGGGATGTAGGTTAATTCTTTGGGGGATGTTTAAAAAAGTGTTGATTGCAGATTCTTTGGCAGGAACAGTAGATGCAATATTCAACAATTACCAACATGAAAATGGTTTCACATTAATCATTGGAGCCATCGCCTTCAGTTTTCAAATTTATGGCGATTTCAGTGGATATTCTGACATCGCATTAGGAACAGCGAAACTTTTTGGATTTGAATTGTTGAGCAATTTCAAATTTCCATATTTTTCGAGGGACGTAGCTGAGTTTTGGAGACGTTGGCATATTTCCTTATCCAGCTGGTTTAGAGATTATTTATACATACCTCTAGGTGGCTCAAAAAATGGAAAGTACAAAGCCATTCGAAATACGTTTATCATTTTCTTGGTAAGCGGATTTTGGCATGGTGCAAGTTGGAATTTCATTGCATGGGGTTTTATTCACGCTTGCGGCTTTTTGCCGTTGTTATTACTTAACCGTAACCGTAAACACCTCACTGATGTGGTTGCCCAAAATCGTAAAATACCTAGCCTAAGAGAACTCTGGCAAATGACAAGCACGTTTGCATTTGTAACCTTTGCATGGGTGTTTTTTAGGGCAGATACTTTGGAACAAGCGCTTGGATATATTGAAAGAATTTGTTCTAGTATTTTTTCTAATCCGACTCAATTTTTTAAAATGCCTGGCGGAAAAATGGTATTCCTATTTATAATTCCATTGATATTAGGTGATTGGTGTTTAAGACGGAATGAGCGAAGTCTAGATTTTTATAAATACATAAAAAATAATCGACTTAGATATATTACGTATATGCTTGTTTTCATCTTGGTGATACTAGGATTCTTTAATGGAAATTCGGATCAGTCATTCATTTATTTTCAATTCTGATGAAGTATTTTCTAAAAAAACTCTTTATATTTTTGACAATAAGTGTTTTATTGTTGTTTTTTTTACTGACAATTATCGGCTTAAAGGATGGAAAATTCTTGGATTCTTATTATTTGAAGTTCACAAGTAAACACAATGGAGGTTTAATTATTGGCACAAGTAAGGCTGCCCAAGCAATAGAACCATCACTTATCAGTTCAGATCAATATAATTTTGCTTTTTCAATTAACAATACTCCTTTTGATTCTACATATTTAAATTTAATAAGAAAATATCATACAACTCAAGAATTCGATAAAAATAGAAAACACATCATTTGTGTAGACCCTTGGTCAGTTTTTACTATTCCCAATGATCAATTTGAAATGGTAAATCCAAATTTTAATAAAATATTGAAATATCCAATTATAAATCCTAACTATTTTTATATAAAAGACTATATAAATATTTACGATTTTTATTTCAAACGATTAAAATATGAATATGTGAATCTTAGCGGAAGGTTGGTGATTAATATGGATTATCAAAAAGTTGTTGGTGATTCTACAGTTAATCTTATTAAAAAGATTGGTCAATACAGAAAAAAAGAAGAATTCAAATTTGGATATTTGAGTAATAAACGAATAAAAATCTTGAAAGAAATAATTTCATATTTACAAAGAGATGGTAAAATTGTTTTGGTAAGATTACCCGTGCATGACAAAATGTTAGAATTGGAAAACATAAAATCACCAAATTTTGATTTGTTGGTGAGTGGTATTTGTAAAGATTTCAATATTCAATACATTAACATGATGCCTTTAAGATACAATTATTTGTATACGGATGGAAATCATCTTTGGAATGGGGATAGTCATAAACTTACCAATGATTTGAACAAATTGATTAAATAACTTTTTTAACATCTATGAGATTATTTTGTTTTTAAAATGATAATCAGGTTATTCACAAAAAAATAACATGCATTCATTCCTCATTTCTTAGAATTTATCATTTAAATACTACATTTGTAACAATGTCCAAATTGGAATTCAAAAAGAAGATTCGTAAATCAGTGCAACGTGTTGGTGTTCAACGTTTTTTTACAGGTCTTATTTTCTTGTTTGCGGGATTGGTGTGGGAGTTTTTTCAGGTTTCAAGTGATGGTACATCTGGAGTTACGCTTAAAAAAATCCTTTCATTTTGGCCGGTCTTCTGGGCTATTTGGATTGGTTGTGGCTTTTTATGGTGGGTGATTACCGGTTTTAAATCCGTCAATGGACTCATTTTTAGTTTGGTAGGTGGAGCGTTTATGGCCGAAACTGTAATGCCTGGTGTGGTAATAAACGCTGAAAATGGTCCATATTTTACCATTCTTATTGGACTTTTTATTTTTGCCTTGCCACGGAAAAATTATCAAACAAGTGCCTATTATTATTCAAATTCTAAAAGTTTGAATAAAATTAAAATCAAATCAAGCCCTTCAAAAACACATTCCATTTCACTAGCCGAACAAAAAAGGATGAGTGAACAATTTTAAATTAAACTAACTTATTATCAATACATGTTTAAACATATTTTTAAAGTCAATTTTATAAAAATCATTGCGCCCGTTCTTTTTGTTGTTTTACTGAACTCCTGTGTGAGTTATAAAAAACAAATTTTTTTTCAAGGTTTGACCGATACTACTTACACTGCCAGTACGAAACAACCCGATCTTATTATACAGCGCGGCGATCACCTCAGTATCATGGTTTATGCATTAGATCAAGCCAACGCCCAATTTTTCAATTCTCCAATGGGTATCGGCAATGGTAGTAATATGAGTCAATTGATGCAACAAGGTGGTCAGGGAGGTGGAATCATTGGATATTTGGTTGATGAATACGGCAACATTGAATTTCCAAAATTGGGAACAATAAATGTTATGGGTTATTCACAGCAAGCATTAAGAGATACGCTTAAATCTAAGTTATCACTGTATGTCAAAGAACCAATTATCAATGTGCGTTTGTTAAATTTTCGCGTGACTTTCATTAACTCAGATAGGGCAAATACTACTGTCGTAACAAACAACAAAACCAACATTTTACAATTTTTAGGTACGGTGGGAGGAATTTCTTGGATGGATAAACGGAATAACATTCTTGTAATACGCCAGATCGACAGCAAGCGTGAGATATTGAGGGTAAACTTAACTGATGCCTCTATATTTCAAAGTCCGGCATATTATTTACAACCGAACGATATAATTTACGTAGAGCCCAACAAAAGAAAGTTTTTGGAAACCAATATACAATTGTTTAGTTATTTGACCACAATTGCAAGCACCTTAAGCATATTGGTTTTGTTTATCAATGGTTTGAACAAATAAATTTATAGAGAGTTTAAAATGAGCGAATATAATAACGAAACGGATGAAAAGGGTGGAAACTCAAATGTAGCAGAGACTTTGTTGAGAGATTTCTTGCCTTATTGGCCAGTAATTTTTGCAACGGCAATCATTGGTTTTGTATCTTCCAAGGTTTACTTACGTTATCAACGACCTTCCTACCAAGCTGAAGCTGGGATATTATTGAAAAATGAAAATGAAAGCACTGAAAGCTTATTAAAACAGGCGGTTGGCAAGAAAGAAACGCCAGTTGAAGATGAGTTAGAAATTTTAAAAGGTTCTAATGTGATGCGACGTGCAGCTATTTTATCAAATTCGTTGTATAAACTTGAATCAGTTGGTCAGTTTAACAACTTTTATACACTTAATAATTCTATGTCTTATGCGGTTGAATTTTTGGATAAAGAGAAGATTATAACTTATTCTTTTTCTATTTATTTAAATAAAGAAGGAAATATAATTGTAAATGGGAATCAAATTTGTCCATATAACCAGGTGGTTGAACTTGGCGGAAATAAAGTTATTTTTAAAAAGGTTATCGGTAACGAAAATTGGGGCAAAAAGAATGTTAATGCAAAGAAAACCATGCATTTTTATTCTCTTGAGGATGCTTCTAAAGATTTAAGAGAAAATTTTAGTATTGAACAAAGTAAAAAAAATTCTACCATTACATTGAAAGTTAACTCAGATAAACCAGAAAGAGCTCAAGGGTTATTAGAAGCAATTATTCAAAGTTATCAATTAGAAACCCAAAATGAAAAGCGTAAACGCGCCAAATATACCATGGATTTTATTGACGATCGCTTGGCTTACGTTGGGCAAGATTTAGATTCAATAGAAAGTAACCTAGAGAACTTTAAAAAACAAAATGATATTCAGCGTGTTTCGGCTGAGGCAGGTCTCTATTTAGATAAAGTGAAGGCGGGTGATCAGCTTGGAGCCCAAACTGATCTACAACTCATGGTCCTCTCTGAAATTGAAAAGTATGTACAAGGCAGAATTAAAAAACCGGGAATGGTGCCTAGTTTAATTGGATTGGGTGATGCCAATTTGACTGCATATTTTGAAAAACTGAATGAGGCTGAAATCAAATACAATCAATTGGTAGATTTGAATGGATATGAAAATGATGCCGTAAAATCGCTAAAGAAATTAATTCAAACATACAAAGAAGAGTTGTTAGAAGCAATAACAAATACCCGCAGAAACTTGAATATGTTCAAGCAAAAAGCAGAACAAGATTTTGCCAAATACAATGGTGAATACGATGAAATGATGCGTTCTATTCCGAGCAAAGAACGAAAGTTATTAAATATCACCCGACAACAAAATATTAAGAATGCATTGTATACTTTTTTGTTGGAAAAACGTGAAGAGTCAGCCATTCAACAAGCAGGTACCTTAAGTGATGTACGAATTGTACAAGCACCCATTAACAATGGGATTGTTAGTCCCAAGAGATTAATTGTTCAGACCCAGTTTACGCTCGTTTTTGTGCTGTTTGTATTGGTAATTTTATTGATCAAAAGTGCGGTTAATAATAAAATTTCTGTTAGATCGGATATTTTAAATAGAACCAAAGTACCAATATTGGCGGATATCGTTCAAGTAGAAAGTGACAATCCTTTGATTATGAAGGAAGGGAATCGCAGTTTGATTTCCGAGCAATTTCGTGGACTAAGAACAAATTTAAGTTATTTTTTAGATTCTCATGGGAAATCAAAATTATTGATTTCATCCAGTATTCCAGGTGAAGGAAAATCGTTTCTTGCATCGAATATTGCCATTGGATATGCGATGGCGGGAAAACGAACGCTTTTGATTGAATCTGATTTGAGAAAACCAAACGTTGCCAAACATTTTAAAATTGCCAGAAGAACGGGTTTATCTGTTTATCTAACAGGAAATATAGCCAAAGATGAAATTATTTTTACCACTGAATTTGAAAATTTATTTGTCATTCCTTCCGGTCCAATACCTCCAAATCCAGTTGAACTGATTTTGAATGGCCGTTATCAAAGTTTATTGGAAGAACTCGGAAATGAATATGATCATATTATTATTGACTGTCCTCCAATTGGTTTGGTTACGGACGCACAAGTGATTGGTCAATGGGTTGATGCAGTAATCTTTGTGATACGTCATCAATATACCCCAAAAATTGCGGTAGAGCAACTCCTAGAAAAACTCCGGGAGGACAAAAAATTCAAACAAATGGCGGTTGTTTTTAATGGATTAACAGGAGGTATTTCTGGCTACGGTTATGGTTATTCTTATAGCAACAAAGCTTATGGTTACGGTTATGGCGGATATGGATACAGTAGTTATGGTGGCAATTATGGATACTATGGTGCGGGAAAGAAAAAATCGTCAAATTTATTTTCAATTGCGTATAATATAATTATCGTTCCATTTATAGCGCTTTTTGGTCGGAGAAAGGAGTAAATATGCTTCCTTGTTTCATTTACAAATTTTTTTGTGCGTTTACCAAACATTTACAATTGGAACAGTTTTTGTTCTAAATTTGTTACTCAATATTGTGGCAGTTACAAAAATTTAACGTAACTGAAGTGGCGAAGCTCTGTTAAGATTAAAACGCAAACAACCTCTAATTTTTAATTAATGATAATCGACTCCCTCCTTCATGGAAAAATTCGGGTAAAACTGCTTACCCGATTGCTATTGAATCCTGACAGCAGAGTGTATTTGCGCGGACTAGAGAAGGATTTTGGCGTAAGTTCGAATACGGTGAGAATGGAATTGAACAAATTGAGTGAGTTAAAGCTTATTGAAGTAGATGAATCTGTAAGCGCGGTAAAACAATATAAAGCGAATACCTTACACCCCATGTTTATTCCATTAAGGAATTTCATTTTAAAACAGTTCGGATTTGAATCGTTAATTGAACAGGTTTTTCAAAAGCTAGGTGATCTAGAGTCTGTTTATGTAACTAATGATTGGGCGGAAGGGAAAGAATCTACTTTTGTTGATTTGGTAGTAGTGGGCGATGTAAATAAAAATTATATGAATCGATTGATTGGACATGCCGAAAAACTAATACAGAAGAAAATTCGTGTGGCAGTTTTTGAATCTGATTTTGATGAAATGCAACTATTTGGAATACCATATATAAGACTAATTTAAAAATATAATACCATGAACAAAGAATATAAAATTGCAATTATTGGTTTGGGATATGTTGGACTACCCCTGGCTGTGGCTTTTGCTGAAAAGTATAAAGTGGTTGGTTTTGATATCAATTTGCAACGCATAGGTGAATTGAAAAAATACAACGACCGTACACTTGAAATTTCAAATGAACAATTGAAGGATGTAGTTATTTCAGATGAAAATTATGTAAGTGATAATTATTCAAACGGCTTGTACACAACCATGAATCAGTCTGATTTGGCTGATTGCAATTTTTTCATTGTTACAGTCCCAACTCCTACAGATAAATATAACCGTCCTGTGCTAACTCCTTTAATCAAAGCCAGTGAAACCGTAGGTAAGGTTTTGAAATCAGGAGATATTGTGGTGTATGAAAGTACGGTTTATCCCGGTGTTACCGAAGATGAATGTGTACCCGTACTTGAAAAAATAAGTGGATTAAAATTCAATACGGATTTCTTTGCAGGATATTCTCCGGAGAGAATCAATCCGGGTGACAAAGAACATACGGTAACTAAAATTTTAAAGGTGACAAGTGGGAGCACTCCGGAAATTGCGACTGAAATTGATGCAGTTTATAACAGTGTCATTACTGCCGGAACCCACAAAGCGCCGAGTATCAAAGTTGCCGAGGCCGCAAAAGTGATAGAAAACAGTCAACGTGATATCAATATTGCCTTTGTAAATGAATTGGCTAAGATTTTCAATTTAATGGGAATAGATACCCATGATGTATTGGAAGCTGCGGGAACCAAATGGAATTTCTTAAAATTTAAACCCGGTTTGGTTGGGGGACATTGTATTGGGGTTGATCCCTATTATTTGGCTCAAAAAGCACAAGAATTGGGTTACCATCCTGAAATTATTTTGGCTGGGCGCAGATTGAATGATGAAATGGGAAAGTATGTGGCCACTGAAGTGATTAAATTGATGTTGAAAAAAGACATCAAAGTAAAAAATTCAAATGTGTTGGTTCTAGGTTTTACTTTCAAGGAAGATTGTCCCGATGTGCGTAATACCAAGGTAATTGATATTGTTAATGAACTGAAATCTTATGCAGTAAAAGTAACAATTTTTGACCCTTGGGCAAACCCAGAAGAAGTAGAACATGAATATGGGGTAATTTCGCATAAAGATATGCCAAAAGAAAAGTATGACGCAGTGATTTTGGCTGTTTCACACAAAGAGTTTTTGAAAATGAATTTGCAAAATTTACTAAATGACACAGCGGTATTTTACGATGTAAAAGGTTGTATGGTTGGTGATTTTGTTGACTCTAGATTGTAAGTAAATTGAAAATTCTAGTTACGGGTATAGCAGGATTTATTGGCTATCACTTAAGTAAGAAATTACTTGGTGAAGGATACGAAGTTATTGGTTTTGATAATTTGAATGATTATTATGATGTGCAACTCAAAATAGATCGATTAAAAGAGCTTAAAATCGAATTTGAAAACAATTTATGGGTTTCTGAAAATCCCAATTTGAAATTTGTCAAGGCAGATCTTTTAGAAAAGGAAGTGCTCATGAATTTGTTCAATGTAGAAAAGTTTGATTATGTTGTTCATTTGGCTGCGCAAGCAGGTGTTCGTTATTCGTTAACAGAACCTCAGAGATATATTGATTCGAATATAACTGGTTTTTTGAATATCTTAGAATGTTGTAGGCATTATCCGGTAAAGCATCTGGTATTTGCTAGTAGTTCATCGGTTTATGGTTTAAATGCTAAAATTCCATTCTCTGTTCACGATAGAACAGATAGTCCTGTAAGTATTTATGCCGCCACTAAAAAAAGCAATGAACTTATGGCTCATACTTACAGCTGTTTATTTAAAATCCCAACAACAGGTTTGAGATTTTTTACAGTTTATGGTCCTTGGGGAAGACCAGATATGGCAATGCATCTATTTACTGATGCCATCATTAACGAAAAACCAATAAAAGTGTTTAATCATGGAAAATTAAGTCGTGATTTTACATTCATTGATGATATCGTTGAAAGTATTTATCGTATCATGTTAAAGCCGAGTATTGAAAGTGAATTGCCTTCAAACTTATTCAATATTGGAAATAATTCTCCAGAAAAACTTGGAGATTTTATTGAAACTATTGAAATGGCAATTGGTAAAAATGCCAAAAAAGAATTATTGCCAATGCAGGATGGTGATGTAGAAAGAACGTATGCTGATGTGCAAAGTTTGATAGATTACATTGGTTATAAACCTCAAACTCCAATTCAGGACGGAATTACAAACTTTGTAAATTGGTATAAAAATTATTATAAAATTTAATGAATCAAAAAAACAATATTGAAGAACATTGGGATTTGGTTATAGAAGGGAAATCTTCCCTTTTTGACCTGAAATTTGCCGATGTTTGGCGTTACAGAGATTTACTCTTAATGTTTGTAAAACGCGACTTTGTCAGCTTTTATAAGCAAACAATTTTAGGACCATTGTGGTTCTTCATTCAACCCATTTTTACCACCATCGTTTTTACTTTTGTGTTTGGAAATTTGGCAGGTATTAGTACCGATGGGTTGCCGCAATATTTGTTCTATTTGGCGGGTATCACTGCATGGAATTATTTTTCAGATTGTTTAACAAAAACAAGTACAGTTTTTAAGGATAATGCGAATATTTTTGGCAAAGTTTACTTCCCAAGATTAATTATGCCTTTGAGCATAGTGGTTAGTAATTTGGTGCGTTTTGGTGTGCAGTTTTTTTTATTTCTTGGAATGATGGCTTATTTTGGCTTGCAAGGTGCTAATTTTCATATAACTTGGGCAATAGCACTTTTTCCGGTTTTGGTTTTGTTGATGGCCTTATTAGGATTGGGACTTGGTTTAATTATCACTGCATTGACAACAAAGTACCGCGATTTAAGTTTTTTGGTTACGTTTGGTGTTCAATTGCTCATGTACGGCACAACGGTTATTTATCCCTTAAGTGCTGCACCCGAAAAATACAGGAAGCTTATTGAATTAAATCCAATGACAGGAATTATTGAAGCTTTTCGTTATGCATTCTTAGGGAAGGGATATTTTACAGCATGGAGTTTGGGCTATTCAGCAATTTTTACGTTGGTCATTACCATGCTGGGTATCATAATTTTTAACAAAACAGAACGCAGTTTCGTAGATACAATTTAATGGAAAAGAACATTGCAATTAAAGTTGAAAATTTGTCGAAAGCTTATCAGCTCGGTCAAATTGGAACTGGAACAATAAGTCGGGATTTAGAGAGGTTCTGGACAACCAAAATTAGGGGTAAGGAAGATCCATTTTTGAAAATTGGTCAAACAAATGATCGCACAGTGAAGGGGGAATCAGACATTGTATGGAGTTTGAAGGACATTAACTTTGAAATCGAACAAGGTGATGCTGTTGGCATCATTGGTCGAAATGGCGCTGGAAAAAGTACCTTATTGAAGCTTTTGAGCAGGGTAACCGGACCAACTACTGGAAAGATTAAGGTGAAAGGAAGAATTGCTTCTTTATTAGAGGTAGGTACTGGTTTTCATCCGGAACTAACTGGCCGAGAAAACATATTCTTGAATGGTGCTATTTTGGGTATGCGCAAGAAGGAAATTGAGCGTAAATTCGATGAAATAGTAGATTTTAGCGGAGTAGAACGTTATATTGACACGCCAGTAAAAAGATACAGTTCAGGAATGTATGTGCGTTTGGCATTTGCGGTTGCTGCTCATTTAGAATCGGAAATTTTGATTGTAGACGAAGTGCTTGCCGTTGGTGATGCTGAATTTCAAGCGAAATGCCTTGGCAAAATGGGTGAGGTGAGTAAAGGAGAGGGAAGAACGGTTTTATTTGTGAGTCATAATATGTCGAGTATTATAAAATTGTGCGAAAGGAGTATTTTATTGGATCAAGGTTTCATTAGCGATTTTGATCTTACAAATAAGGTTATTGACAAATATCAATTTGATACACATAGTTTGTTTAGTTCCAAATATATTGATAAACTTACAATTGAATTTAATGAAAATTTTGAAATTTCAAATTCATCTTTTTTTGTTGTGATATCGCTGAAAAAGCAATTAGAATTCAATGAAAAGATTATTTTCAATTTAAAAAATGAAGAGAATGTAACAATATTTCGGCATGAAATTTTAGGACCTATAAATCATAATGATAAACTGATAAAAATAAAGGTTGTTAATCCAAGGTTAATGCCAGGGTGTTTTTTTATTGAAACTTTTGTTACCGACATTATGAACCTACAATATTTAGAAAATAGAATTCAGTGGAATCAATTTAATGTAAATTATAGTGTAAGTGACTATTTATATAATAAAAAATTAATGATTGTTCCTCAAATTGACATTGAATACTTATGAAAAGACTAACAAATAAAAACTATTGGGAAAACTATTACAGCAAAAGCAGTGTAAGTATAGAAAATTTAGTAATTGGCAAAACATACGATCATTATTGGGATTTAATATTTAAATCTGATTTAAAAACTGTGATTGAAATTGGAGCTTTTCCAGGTAGATATTTGACATATGTTGCCGATAAATACAAATTAGAACCAACAGCGTTTGATTTTCAGACTGATCTGAGTATAATAAATGAATATTTCAAATTGTGCAATATTAAAAAATATGAAATAATATCTGCGGATTTTTTTGATTATTCATTCGATAAAAGATTTGATTTGGTTATGAGTATTGGCTTTGTCGAGCATTTTGAAAATTTTAATCAAGTTCTAAAAATGCACTGTGAATTAGTAAATGACGATGGCTATATTTTTATTCAAGTCCCCAACAAAAGATATTTGCGTTATTTTTACGGTTTTATTGCAGATTATGAGAATTTAAAGGCGCATAATTTGAAAGTAATGAATAAGCGTGTATTTAGTAGTGTATTAAATGAGATGGGATTTGAGTTATTGGCTATCGATTACACTGGACCATTTCAATTTACTTTACATAATTATAATGGAAGGAAAAATTTTAGATTCTTAATTTATAAATTATTCCGTTTAATATTTAAAACTTTTGGTTTAAATAAGATCGTCGAGAAATTTCCTTCTAAATTTTGGTCTGCATCTATTGTTGTTGTCGGAAGGAAAAAATCATAATAATCGGATAAAACATTTTGGGAATTAATGGAATAATTTTTTAAAGAAAATTGAAAAATTGGTTTATAGATTTTTTTATTGGATTTGATTCCATAGTTTAATAAATGATTGATAAAAAAATTTGCGTTTATTCTGGTGTATCACCTTCGACAACTTTTATTGAAAGACTCATTGTTGGACTTTCAGAATCCAATAATCAGATTTTATTGGTTGGAAGAAAAAATAAGGAAATTGAATATAATTCTAATGTAATAAATGCAACATATAAAAATGAGTTCATTCAGTTGCTGTTTATTTTGAAATATTATCTACCCCTACCTATTGAGCATAAGAGATTAGTACGTTCACAAATAAAATTCCGGTCATCATTAAAAGTAAAGCTAAAAAAATTATCAGAAATAAGTCTTGTGCTATTTCACAAACCAGATATTTTTCATATTCAATGGGCCAAATCTATTGAAGAATGGATTTTTTTAAAAGAAGCTGGAATTAAAGTTATAGTAAGTTTGCGCGGTGCGCATATAAATTATTCACCAATTATTGATGAACATCTAGGGGAAATGTACAAAAATGTTTTTCCATCAGTGGATGGTTTTCATGGAGTTTCTCAAGCAATTATTGAAGAAGCTCGAAAGTATAATTTGAATACTTCCAATTGCAAAGTTGTATACAGTGGTTTAAAATTAGATAAATTTGAATACAAGAAAAAAATATTTAACCAAGGTAAAATAGATATTTTATCAATTGGTAGGGCACATTGGAAAAAGGCATATCCATTTGCAATTGATGTATTAAGTGAGTTTTTAAAATTCAATCCGAATATTCGTTATAAGATAATTGGTGGACATTCGGAAGAAACATTGTTTCAAACACAACAACTTAACGTCGAAAAAAACATTGAATTATTGGGTAATTTACCTTTTGAAGAAGTAAAATCAAACTTATATAAAGCAGATGTGCTTTTATTATCAAGCTATGAAGAAGGTATAGCCAATGTTGTATTAGAGGCAATGGCCTTCGGTGTTTTGGTAATTTCGAGTGATTGCGGTGGAATGTCTGAAGTAATTGAGGATGGAGTAAACGGTTTTTTGTTTGAAAATCGATCAAAAGAAAGTTTGTTGTCAAAATTAATGTTGGTTTCTCAACTTAAAAATGAAGAATATCAAAGAATCACGAAAAACGCAAGGCAAACAATTGAAGAAAGATTTACAGAAGGTAATATGGTAGATGGAATGTTGAATTTATATCATCATATACTAAGTTATTAATTTTTATAATATGAAAAAAATCGAAATACTTCCAATAAATACTGTATTTAATAATGAGAATAAAAATTTTTTGGACTATAAAGCCATTTGTATATTTGCAGCAATAGGCTTTTTTCTAGATGACGATACTTATTATATAGATCATAAAACGCTGAAACCAGCCACCAATTATCAAATAATTAACAATGAAATCGTTGATTCTAAACAATACTTTCATTGGAATTATAATCCCAGAGATATTAGCCTAAAACAGGCAACGGATGAATTTACTGAATTATTTGAATCTATTGTCAAGGAACAAATTGCGGGTAGGAAAGTTATTTTGCCTTTATCTGGCGGACTGGATAGTCGTACCCAAGCAGCTGCGCTTAAAAATATTGGTGCCGATGTAAATGCATATAGCTATAGCTTTTTAAATGGACATGATGAAACCAGATACAGTCAAAAAATAGCAGAAGTGTGTAATTTTCCATTTAAAAAATTTACCATACAATCCGGGTATTTGTGGAATTGCATAGATCGTTTGGCAGAAATCAATCAGTGTTATTCTGAATTTACGCATCCCCGTCAAATGGCTTTTATTGATGAATATATGCAAATGGGTGATGTTTTTTGTTTAGGTCACATGGGTGATCTTTTATTTGGTGATTTGGGTGTTCCTGATGATTTAACATTTGAAAAGCAAGTTGAGGTAGTTCTTAAAAAAATAATTAAAAAAGGCGGACAAGAATTGGCTGAATCACTTTGGTTTGAGTGGAGTTTAGAAGGAAATTTTATGGATTATTTGCGCGGCAGGGTAGTGAAGTTATTGGGGGAAATAGATATTCCTCACTCAGCAAATGCCAGAATACGCGCATTCAAGAGTATGTATTGGGTACCTCGTTGGACAAGTGTGAATTTATCTGTTTTTGAAAATGTAAAACCTATTGTATTGCCTTACTATGACAACCGTATGTGTGAATTTATTTGTACCATTCCAGAAAAGCATTTGGCCGGAAGGCAAATACAAATAGAATATTTAAAATTACGTGCACCGAAGTTGGCAGCAATCATGTGGCAAGATCAGAGGCCGTTTAATTTAAACAATTATTATTTCAATAAATTTCCATATAATTTGCCGTTTAGGGTAATTGATAAAGCAAGGAGAAGTTTTAGTAAAAACCCTACAATTCAAAGAAATTGGGAATTACAATTTATTGGAAAAGACAATAAATTACAATTGGAAGATAGAATTCTTCATAATTCAGAATTTTCAAAATTCATTTCTCCAAACTTGGTAGGTGGGTTTTATCAGAAATTTTTGAATGAAGATTCCGTGAAATATGCTCATTCGGTGTCTACACTATTGACTTTGAGCTTATTTTCAAATTTAAAAAAATGAAAATAGGAATTGTACTATCAAATCCGCCTGGTTATTCGGAAACATTTTTTGTAAATAAAATAAAGTTTTTAAAAGAGGCAGGATTTGAAGTTTATTTATTTGTTGATAAAGTTTCTTCAGAGAGCAATGAGAATTGTATTGTAGGTTATTCTCAGGGAAATGGATTTATTGAAGACGCTAGAAGAAAATTAATTACTTTTTTTAGATTATGCTTATCACCTGTTAAAGTATTTAATTTATTTAGTCAAAACCGTAAAGATGGATTGGGGCTAAGGCAAAATTTGATATCTATTTTTTCATCGATACATATTTTATCGTATAAATTAGATTGGTTACACTTTGGATTTGCAACAATGGCTATTAATCGCGAAAATGTTGCAAAGACCATTGGAGCCAAAATGGCTGTAAGTATTAGGGGTTACGACATTGCAATATACCCATTAAAATGTACGAATTGTTATGATTTGGTATGGGAAAAAATTGATAAATTGCATTTTATATCAGATGATTTATTGCAATTAGCCATTGCAAATGGTTTTAGGGAAAGTATTTCACATATGAAAATTACCCCTGCTATAGACATTGAAAAATTTAAATATTCAGAACACATTCAAAATAAGCTTTTGAGAATTACAACTGTTGCGAGACTAAATTGGAAAAAGGGCTTAGAATATACAATTGAGGCTTTAAGTTATCTTAAAAAAGGAGGAATTGATTTTGAATATTCTATCATAGGTGAAGGAAATGATTTTGAACGTTTGAAATTTGCAGCGCATCAATTGGATATTTTTAAAAATGTGAAATTTTTAGGGAAAAAACGTCAAGAAGAAATCATTGAAATGTTAAAAACAACGGATATATATATTCAATATAGCATTCAAGAAGGATTTGGGAATAGTGTATTGGAAGCCCAGGCGATGGGCTGTATTTGCATTGTAAGTGATGCAGAAGGTCTAAGCGAAAATGTATTAGACGGTCTAACTGGATATGTAGTCAAAAAAAGAAAACCAGAATTACTATCCGAAAAAATAAAAGAAGTTATTCATTTGGAGAGGCAACTAAAATTAGAAATGATCTCTAACAGTGTATCTCGATTGAAGACCGAATTTAATTTGGAAGTTCAAAAACAAAGATTTATCGATTTTTATTAAAATGAAAATTTACATTCCTGATATTGACTATTCAAAATACAATAAAAGTGATTTATTTCCTGCGATTCGACCTTTTTTAAAAGAGAATAAAATAGGTAATTTTCCCGAACAATTAGAAAGATGGGGCATTCAAAATCAAATAATAAGTGTAGTTAATAAATGTGAATGTGATTTTATATTATATCCTTTGATTTTATTGAGTTCCGGTGCGGAAAGGAGAAAGTTTAAAGATTTCAGTGAATTTGCTAATAAAAATAATCACCATAAAATTATTATTTATATAAGTGGTGATTTTGGATTTGTTTATCCTAAAATTAGTAATGTCATATATTATAGGATGGGAGGTTTTAATTCACAACTAGATAGAAATAATCGAATATTTCCATTCTTATTATCTAATCATTTAAAAGGTATATTGAATTTGGATTCAATTATTGTTAGCGATAAAAAATTGAAACCTGTGATTGGTTTTTGTGGTCATGCGAGTGCTAATTTGCTTAAATTTATGTATGAAAATATTAAATATATGAATTTAAATATTAGACGTGTTTTGTATTTTAATTTCAATTTTGAAACATATTTTCCGTCAGCTTACAACAGAAAAAAAATCTTGGAAAATATAGAGAAAACGGATTTGACGGCACAAAATTTTATCTTGAGAGAAAAATACAGAGGTGGGTTTGTTGATGAAATTACAAAAGCCAAATCAATAAGGGAATATTATCATAATATGATGGAATCCGATTATGTATTGTGTGTTCGAGGCGCTGGTAATTTTTCGGTTCGATTTTATGAAACTTTACATATGGGTAGAATTCCAGTTTTAATCGATACAGATTGTAAACTCCCGTTTGAAGATTTAATTAATTGGGATAATCATATTATTCGGATACCTTGGAAAAAAAGATACGAGTTAAATGAGATAGTGAGTTCTTTTCACAACAGTTTAAGTAATGAACAATTTGAGAACTTACAAATTTCAAATAGAACTCTTTGGCAAAATTTGTTAAATTTAAATGGATTTTTTGTAGAATTAAAATCATTATGTTAGATTTCATTAAGTATATTAGTCCTAACTGGTACTTTAATCGAAAAATAGCAAATATTCCTTATTTTGTTGATTATACAAGCTTAGATGGAGCAATTATCGAAAATTGCAATGTGTATGCTGGTTATTCTAATGAAATTGCCCAAAAAATTGATATTGCATACCAGTTGTGGAGACTGGGATATATTTGTGTCGATTCGAATAAGGAATTGGTTTGGAATGCAAAAGACGTTTCATTAAAAGACAAGTACCTCTTTGTTAATAGATTTTACAAAAAACACCGCTCATTTTTGGTGTTGTTTTTCAGATTATTGGAATTAAACAATCCAATAAATGAACTTTTCTGTTTTATTAAAGCGCTAGGAATAAGTCAGACCAAATTAAATAATTATTTTCATCATGACATAGATGCATCTTCGCATCTATTGTTGAATGAAAACCCATTGGTGAGTGTGATTATTCCAACTTTGAATCGATATCAATATTTAACTGATGTTCTTAAAGATTTGGAGAAACAATCGTATAAAAATTTTGAAGTAATTGTTTTTGATCAAAGCGAGCCTTTTAATCAAGAATTTTATGAAAATTGGAATTTTGATTTAAAAGTAATTCACCAAGAAGAGAAAGCGCTGTGGTTGGCACGTAATTCTGCTATAAAAATGTCGAACGGTAGTTTAATCTTGCTGTATGATGATGATTCTTTAATTGATGAAGATTGGATCAAAAATCATTTGAATTGTTTGGATTATTTCCAATGCGAAATTTCAAGTGGTGCGAGTATTTCAGTAGTTGGAGGCGAAGTGCCGAAACATTATTCATATTTTAGGTGGAGTGATCAAATTGATACTGGAAATGTAATGTTAAAACGAGCAGTATTTGAAAAGATTGGCTTGTTTGATCGTCAATTTGAGGGTCAAAGAATGGGAGATGGGGAATTTGGATTGCGGGCATATTTAGCAGGTTTCAAAAACATTAGCAATCCACTTGCAAAAAGAATACATCTAAAAGTTTCTGAGGGTGGGCTAAGGCAAATGGGTTCATGGGATTCTTGGAGGCCCAAGAAATTTTTTGCACCAAGGCCAATTCCAAGTGTTTTATATTTAATTAGAAAATATTTTGGCACTCAGGCCGCTATCAGAGAAATTATTATCTCTGTGTTACCCTCAATCGTACCCTATAAATTTAAAAGGAGTAAAAAATTAATGATTTTTGGTGTTTTAGTTGGTTTTGTTTTAAGTCCGTTATTGTTAGTCTCGGTAATGAGAAGTTGGCGATTTTCATCCATAAAGCTTAAGCAAGGTTCGAAAATAGAATACTTATAAATATTGAAAGATTCAATTCTAATTGTTACAACTGAATTTCCACCTCTGCCGGGTGGAATTGGGAACCATGCGTACAATTTGGCTAAAGAGTTTTCCAAAAATCATAAAAAAGTGATTGTTATTACAGAGGAAAGAGCCAATTCCAAAGTTGAGTGGAATAATTTTTATGATTCTGCCGAATTTGAAATAATAGGGGTTAAGCGTAATAAATTCATATTATATACATATTTGAAGAGAATGATTTTATTTCTATATTTTTCAATAAAATATAATCCCGTAACTTTTTTTTCAGGCAAATTTTCCATTTGGTTGGCAGCAATAAATCCATCTAAAAACGATTCATTTGCAATTATTCATGGGAGTGAAATCAAGTGTAAAGGTTTTTGGAAGAGAGTTTTCCATTCAGGACTTAATAAAGTTAAAAAAATTATTTCTGTTTCTAAATACACTCAGAATATATTATTGGGGAATTATAAATTAGATGTAACAAAATGCGTTGTAATAAATAACGGGTTTAATTTTGAAAATAATGAATGTAATTCTAGAGCAAAAAAATTTGGTTCTCCTTTGGAGTTTATAACGGTAGGTGGCATGCATCAAAGAAAAGGCCAACATAATTTTATTCATGCACTTCCAAAAATAATATCTCGCTTTGGAGACGTTAGATATAACATTGCGGGTATACCACAGGAATTAGAACGGTTGAAAAAATTGGCAGAAAAGTTAAATGTATTAGATAATGTTATTTTTTATAATTGTCCGACAAATAGTGAAATTTTATTGGTATTAAAAAAATCGGATATATTTATCATGTTATCAGAAAATTTGGAAAACGGGGACTTTGAGGGATTTGGAATTGCTATCTTAGAGGCAATGTCAATGGGTTTGCCAGCAATAGGTTCAAAAAATACGGGTATTGAAGATGCCATTTCCAATCATTTTTCTGGTATTTTGGTAGACCATTCTAATGTGAATGAAATAAGTGATGCGGTGTTTGACATTCAACTTAATTATGATGAATATTCAGAAAGTGCGCGTTTGTGGAGTCAAAAATTTGCATGGGAGAAAGTCATCAAACAATATCATGAATTATTAAAATGAAATTTGAAAAATTAGTGATCATTTCACATACAGAGCATTATTTAGATGAAACTGGTGTCCCAGTGGGTTGGGGTCCTACTGTGAATGAAATCAACTACTTAGCGGACTACTTTGAAGAAATAGTGCATATTGCATGTTTACATGTTGGTATCGCACCGCCAAGTTCAAATCCATATAAGAATAAAAATATTAAGTTTGTTCCAATTCCGCCATTTGGTGGTCCAAGTTTAATTGATAAATTAAGCATCTTTTTTAAGTTACCTAAGATAATAAAAATTATAGCTGAACATATAGAAGGTACGTCCTATGTTCAATTGAGATTACCAACAGGTATTGGTGTATTTTTATTGCCATACTTCGCTTGGTTCAGAAAGCGTAATTTTACATTTTGGGTAAAATATGCGGGTAATTGGGCTGAGAATAATCCACCAATGGGTTATAGATTTCAAAGATGGTTTTTGATAAAGAATTTTGCAAAATGCAAAGTAACCATGAATGGTTTTTGGCCAAACCAACCTGAAAATTGTATTTCATTTGAGAACCCTTGTTTAACAATGGAGCAAATTGAAAGTGGTGGTATCATAGCAAAGAATAAAGTATTTACCAAGCCATATCGTTTTGTATTTGTTGGGAGATTGGAAGATGCAAAGGGAGTACAGAGGATTATTGATTCTTTTAAATCCGTTAACCTAGATTTAGTGGAATCGATAGATTTTATTGGCAATGGAGAAAGGCTAAGTCATTATAAAGGTGAATCAATATATTTGCGAGATAAAGTTCATTTTCATGGATTTTTACCAAGTGAAAAAGTCCATGAAATTTTGGGTAAAGCACATTTTTTCTTATTGCCGAGTGCTTCAGAAGGTTTTCCGAAAGTGATTGCTGAAGCTGCTTGTTATGGCACAATTCCGATTGTGTCTAATGTTGGTAGTATTTCACACTATATTTCAAACAAAAATGGATTTATATGTGATGCAAAAAAATTAGAACAAGAGCTTAAACATGCGCTTCTCAATGTAACCAATCAGGAAAACTATAATTTGGAAAAACTATCAACTGAAGTAATATGCGTTGCTGAAAAGTTCACATTTGAGAATTATTTATTGATGCTCAGATCTTATATTTTGGTGAATCAAAAAAAATAGTTTAAAATTCAACAATATTTAGTTTTGAAATTATTATGATAAACTGGTTACTGTCATCTTCTAAAAATAAGCAGCAATTAATATTTCATATTCTATTGGGGTGGGTTTCATTATTTACACCGTTTTTGTTTATTCTTTGGTATTATGCAATATTTATTGTTTTTTTTCAACAAATAACAAAACAAAAATCCCCAAATTCTACTTTTTATATTTTAATATTTTTAATGTACAGTTCTTCCTTCGAGATATTGGGGAGAATGGTAAAGGCTAGTCCATATGTTCCTTACGAATTGGGTAAATATGTAACTTTCATTTTAATTGTAATAGGATTGTTCAAATCTAAAAAGGTGGGAACAACTGGAATGGTAATCTTTTTATTTTTGTTGCCCAGTATTTTGCTTGGTCTTACATATTATTCTTCATATAAAGACATGATATTTAATGTATTGGGTATTGTAAATATTGCTTTGGGTATTGCTTTGTTTGCATATCAAAAAATTACAACAAAGCAATTACTATTTTTGTTACGGTTATTGGTTTTACCGTTAACTTCAATTTTGGCTTATTCTATAATTAGGTCGCCAAATTTTGAGGATGTAACATTTGAATTGGGCGCCAATAATTTGGTTGGTGGTTTTGGTTCTAATCAAATAGCAACAATTTTTGGAATTGCTTTTTTTGTACTTTATTTATTATATAATAAAAATATTCCATTTTCTGGATTTTCTAAGTGGTTTGATATATTAATAATAATTTTATTCCTGATTTATGGGCTATTAACATTTTCAAGAGGAGGGATGTTGGCTGGTTTTTTAGGTGTTTTTTTTCTTATATATTTTCAATTAATAGCTTCAAAAAAAATAGTAAATCTTTTATATGCGATTTTAGCTGTATCTATTTTTGGTATTGCACTATATGGAGTGAATGAAATAACAGATGGAAATTTGTTATTGAGATATTCCGGAGAAACACATGGAACAATAGTTGGATCAAAAGAGAAGGATTTAAATCAATTGACATCTGGAAGATCTGAAATATTTTTTGAAGATTTAGATCTTTTTAATGACAATATTTTCCTAGGAGTAGGCGTAAGTCAGTCTGTATATAAGAGAAACAATACAATAGGTACAAGTACACACGTTGAGTTTAGCAGATTATTGTCGGAACATGGTTTATTCGGTCTTTTGATCTGTATCATTTTTATATATTTATTGGTTATTGGCTTTATAAACGGTTATAAATCATTTTTCAACAGTGTCATTTTTATTTTGTACTTCATTGGTTTTTTCACAACATTTCATGCTGCTACAAGAACTTTTGTAAGTCCTTTATTTATGCCATTTATTGTGATAGGACAATTATCTCGAAACGAATATGTAGAAAAGAACAAAAAATTGGATTCCTGAATACAAATATAATTTACAACACAATACATAAATTACACTAAAAATTAATATAGATTGGCTCTGAAATTAAGAGATTAATAAAATGAACTGGATATTTAGATTTACTTTAACTTTAAGTGGCTTTCCAATCAGGAAGGCACAATTGGAATTTGAATCAAGAGATAAAGTTTCTAAAACTCAAAAAGCGTTTGATAATTTTAGATTTCATGACATGAACAATTTATTTTATCGCAGTTTTCTAGATTCAAATAATAGACAAAAAATTCAAAATTGGATTGATATCCCCGTAATTAGGAAACAAGATTTTCAGATAAATATTGATGAAATTATTTCCAAAGGATTAAAAAAATCGGTATTGCATGTTCATAATACTTCTGGATCTACTGGCACTCCCTTTTATTTTGCCAAAGACAAGTTTTGTCATGCTATGAATTGGGCTGAAACAGATTATCATTTGTTAAAGCATGGCATTAACGTTGGAGCATCCAAACAAGCGAGGTTTTATGGAATTCCTTTACGTGGTATCAAGTATTATAAAGAACGTTTGAAGGATTTTTTGGCAAATCGGGTTAGATTTCCAGTTTTTGATTTGTCCGATGAAAAATTGAATTTAGTCCTAAATCAGTTTAAACAAAAGAAATTTGAATACATCAATGGTTACACCAGTTCATTGGTCATTTTTGCTAAATTTTTAATTGAAAGAAATATTATATTGAAAGATATTTGTCCCTCATTGCGGGTAGTTTTTCCAACTTCCGAAGTGGTTGATGATATTGATCGCAATATTATGGAACGAGGGTTTGGTGTGAGAGTAAGAAACGAATACGGGGCTGCGGAATTGGATATTTTGGCTTTTGAAGATGAGGATGGTGATTTTGTGTTAAATGAAGAAACTCTCTTCATCGAAATCTTGGATGAAAACAATCTTCCCGTAGAAGCAGGAGTTGAGGGAAAAGTAATCGTTACATCATTATATAACAAGGCAATGCCGTTTATTCGTTATGAGTTGGGCGACAGGGCGATATTGACTGATAGAATCAAAAATGGGAACCGAGTTTTAGAAAAGGTTGTTGGCAGAACAAATGATATAATAAAACTTCCAAGCGGTAAAATATCACCCGGTTTGACATTTTATTACATCTCAAAGAAATTATTGGAATCTGGCGGGAGAATTAAAGAGTTTATCATTATTCAGAAAACAATAGATACGTTTTTATTTAAATATGTTTCGAATGAAGCCTTAACAGACTCGGAGAAATTTGAAATTCAAAAAGCGATGGATTTGTATTTAGAACGTGGATTGATTTGTAATTTTTTACGAAGTGATAAAATAGAAAGAACCAAAGCTGGTAAATTGAAACATTTTTTTTCTGAGATTTAGGTGAAAATTGTATTAGTATATCAATATTTTGGAACACCAAAAGGCTCTTGGTCAACGAGGATTTATGAATTGACTAAAAGGTGGGTGTCAAAAGGATGTGATGTAACTGTAATAACTAGTCCTTATGATAAATCAGATATCAAGGCCAGTGGTTTTATATCGAGACAGTCTATTGATGGAATAAATTTGATAATTATAGATTCAGGTGATTCAAATCGTTTTATGCTGATTAAAAGGGTTTTCAGGTCTTTGTTGTTTTCGCTAATCTCTACTTACTATGCTATTTTTTTAAGTGGAGATGTACTTATAACTAGTTCAGGCCCCATCACTGTTGGAATATCTGGATTGTTTGGAAAATGGTTTTCTAAAAAGAAATGGGTTTTTGAAATTAGAGATTTATGGCCTGATGGTGGTATTGAAATGGGTTTAATTAAAGGCAAATGGGTAATTAAATTTGCATCTTTTTTTGAAAAATTAATTTACAGGCAAGCAGATTTTATCGTCACTGCTTCTGACGGGCAACAGCAGGTGCTCATTGAAAAAGGTGTATCTAAGAATAGAATTGGAATTATATACAATGCAAGTGACAATGATTTATTTGGGGAAGTTAAAAGTTTGACTCAAGTTCAAAAATCAACTATTTCAGGAAATAAGTTTTTTCTTCATATTGGTTCATTAGGTTTTATTCACAATGTGAACTACATCATTGAAGCTGCAAATCATCTAAAAATATTGAATTCTAATATTTTAGTTTTATTAATTGGAGATGGCAAAGAAAGGATTGATCTCGAAAAAAAGGTAAATGCTTTGAAATTAAACAATGTTATTTTTTTAGGACAAATGCAGAAAAATGAAATTGTTCCATGGTTAAGCAATTGTGTTGGAACTCTTTTTTGTACTTTAAATTTTCCCGTACAAAATACATGCTCACCAAATAAAGTTTTTGATAGTTTTGCAGCTTCCAAACCAGTAATTCAAACAACGGAAGGGTGGATAAAAGATGTTTTTGAAAAATATGAATGCGGAATCAATGTACATCCTGAAAGGCCGATTGAAATGGCAGATGCAATGATAGAATACGTAGATAATTATAGCAAGTCTGTTGAACACGGTCAAAATGCAAAAAAGCTGGCTTTAACCAAGTTTAGTCGTGATATTCTTGCAGAAAATTATTATCAATTTCTATGCAAATTATAAATTATTATAACTTGGAAAAATTTTTCAAAAGCGCTTCGGCGCTTTATTTTTTTGTAGATATTTGAATCATGAAAGTGCTCCTTACAGGCGCTACAGGTTTTTTAGGAAAGTATTTGCTTTCTGAACTTGAGGCTCGGAAAATTCAAGCTGATACCGTTGGAAGATCTTCTGAATCTACCTTTCAATGCGATTTGTCCGAGGACGATATGACGTTGCCTAGAGATGTCAATTATGAAATGGTGATTCACAATGCAGGGAAGGCCCATTTTGTTCCTAAAAATGAAGCAGAGGGAAAGGTGTTTTTTGATGTGAATGTTGGTGGAACCGAGAAATTATTGGAAGCGTTGTTGTCCCTCAAAAACAAACCCAAGTGCTTTGTAATTTTGTCTACCGTTGCGGTGTATGGTTTGGAATTGGGCGAAAATATAAATGAAGGAAACGCTTTAATTGGCAATACGCCGTATGCAAGAAGTAAAATTGAAGCTGAAAAATTGGTTCAAGTTTGGTGCTCTGAAAATAATGTGAATTGTGTGATATTGCGTTTACCCTTGGTACTGGGTGAAAATGCGCCGGGGAATTTGGGTGCTATGGAAAAGGCGATTCGAAAAGGATACTATTTTAGAATGGGTAGTGGTCTTGCACGCAGAAGTATGGTGAATGCGGTTGATGTTGCCAAATTGATTCCGAGTTTGGTAGATAAGAATGGCGTATATAATCTTACCGATGGGCTTCACCGAAGCTTTGCAGAAATGGATACATTTTTGGCAACAAAACATGGTAAAACCGTAAAAAAAATACCCGTTTGGATGGGTAAATGGGCAGCAAAATTGGGTGATTTTATTCCTGGTTTTCCGTTGAATACGTATCGTTTAGGGAAGTTAGAACAGTCTTTGACATTCAACGATGATAAGGCGCGCAGAGAATTGGATTGGAAATAGGAGAATTTGTGGGTACATATTTTATTTTGTAGATAGATTTTGACAATTGCAATTCTATTTAGATATTTGAAGTGAATGTTGTTTAAACTGTTATTGTCCTTTGGTGTTGGATTGTTAATCATCCAAATTTATTTTAAAGTTGCGAAGCACTTTGGCATCATCGACAAACCCAATAACCGAAGTTCTCATATTGAACCTACCCTGAGGGGTGGTGGAATTTTGTTTCCCATTATGAATATTTTGGTTGGTTTGTGGAGTGTGTATCTTGGTTACCAGCCCGTTTCTGTCTGGTTCTTATTGGGTATATTTCTAATTGGAACAATTAGTTTTTGGGATGATGTATCTGAGCTATCGCCAAGAATTAGGGTTCTCGTACATTTGATTGCGGTTGGTTTGCTGATTTGGCAAACTGGAATTTTTGATTTGGGTATCTTGGCGGTCTTAATTGCCATTATTTTGATTATCGGAAGCATCAACGCGTATAATTTTATGGATGGAATCAATGGCATTACGGCGATGTATTCAATGGTTGTTGTGGGAAGTTTACATTATTTAATGCCCGAAATGAATTTGCAATATTTAATGGTGGCCATACTTGTTTTTGCCATTTTCAATGTTAGAAAAAAGGCAGTTTGTTTTAGTGGGGACGTTGGCTCGGTAACTATGGCTTATATTGTTGCATTTTGTGTAGCTAAGTTGATGGTTCAAACACAGGAGATTAAATGGATTTTTCTCTTAGGGATTTATGGCATTGATTCTATTATTACCATTTTGTATCGTTTAAAGCGCAGGGAAAACATTTTTAAACCCCACAGAACACATTTGTATCAATATTTGGCCAATGAAAAGGGAATGAGTCATATTTCAGTGTCACTCATTTACGGTGTAGCGCAATGTGGGTTGAGTTATTTGGTTATTGCCAATAATTTTTTAGCAAGTTTGTTGGCCTTTTTAACAATTACAACTGTTTATTTGATTGTTAGATTTAAATTTGCGTTGGATTAATATTTTGTGGTTTTGTTCAGCAGGGTAATATCGATAATGCTTAATATGCATAAATTTTATTTTGGTAAATTAAAAAGTTCAATACGCTTTTTATAAAGTAACAAAATAATTTTGATTTATTAATGTTTGAAAGTATTGTTTGTGATTAAGTTTGATTTTTTAAATAGATGTTGAAAATTTTATTGCTGGCAGATAAATTTCATGCAAATTCTTTGAATTTTGTCGAAGCGTTTGAGAATACTTTATTGGTCGATCTTGAAGTTTTAACATTTGATTTAAAAAAATCTGAAAAAGAATCCAGATTCTCTCATTTAAGAAGGGTATATGCATTTGTTGCAATTTTTTTTAAAATTCGTATTACATTGAGCAAATTTAAACCAGACATTATTTTGGGTTATCGCACAACTTCATATGGTTTTATAGCAACAAGATTTCATAGGCATGCAAAAATTGTTGTTGCAATGCAAGGAGTATCCGATATTTTCCCATTTAATAATTGGGCGGCACCAATTAAAAAAAGAATACAAAATCAGACCTTTCGAAGGGCTTCACTTATCCAGGCTTGGGGTATGACGCAACAGCAAAACGCTTTGCTAAATGGCGCCAATCCTAGTAAGTTATTAGTTATGCCTCGTGGAATTAATTTGGATAATTTCTCATTTGGCAATCAGTTTGATCATATTGAAACATTGAATTGGATTGTTTCTCGTTCATTGTCAAAGGAATATAATCATGAAATAATTATTCGATGTTTTTCTAAATTGATAATTAATCGTGTTGGAAAACATCATTTGTATCTCGCGGGAGAAGGTCCATTGCATGGTTATTTAACTCAACTGGTAGTTGATTTGAATATTCATAAGCATGTTACATTTTTGGGTAGAATTACCAACTCGGAGTTGTCTAAATTACTAACTATTTCACATATTTATGTTTCTTTACCTGTTACAGAGGGTGTTTCAGCTTCGTTATTAGAGGCAATGGCATGTGGATGTATCCCAATAGTATCAGATTTGCCATCGAATAGGGAATGGATTGCACATAAAAAGAATGGTATTTTAACGAAAATTAAAGAAGAAGAACTGGTATTTCAAGATTTTCAATTTGTCATTGAAAATTTACATGTCCTCACTGAATCTAGAATTAAAAATAGAGAAATTGTTGAATTAAGAGCAAATCAAAGAACCAATACATTGGCTTTTATTGAAGAATACAAAAGATTGTTATCTTTATAAAAGTGTATTTTTAAATTTTGATTTTCTCGATACGGCAATTAAATCCTTGATGAAATATTTAAACTGTAAACCTAGAGTCAAATATGATTAAACTGGGATTAAATTTTACTCTTGAGCAACTCTTGGTATTTTTCCCAAAATATCTTCATATTTTTTCCGCGATCAACATTGTCATCAATTAATTTGCGGTTTTGAATGATTGCCTTTTCATATTGATTCGGGTTTTCTAGAAACTTCTCAATGGCATTAGCCAATGCTTCTGCATTGTTGACTGGAACCAAATCGCCATTCTGTTTAGGATGGATAAATGCCCGATTGCCTGGTAAATCTGTAACTATGGGGAAACATCCACTGGCCATGGCTTCAAATAAGGATGAAGAAACTCCTTCCGATATTGGCACGGAAAGATAAAGCGGACACTGAGTAAGTAATTTGGGCAATTCTTCGTTGGGAATTCTTCCTAAAAAGTTTATCAATTCTGATACTTCTTTGTCTTTTGCTCTTTGTTGTAACATTCCTAGCAACGATCCTCCCCCAACAATGTTTACTTCTAAAAAAATGCCTTTTGATTTTAAAATGGCTACAGCATCAATAATATTCCAATGCTGATAGTCCTTTTCTAAGGAACGTGTAACAATTGCTTTAAGTGGAACTGGATTTTCTGCTAATTGATTTATGAAAGTATATTTGCTTAAATCCAAACCTTTTGCCAAAACCATAATGTTATTTGGATTTGCTCCTGATTTTAACATGGCTGGAACCATGGCATGACCCCAGGCATGAATGAGATCTACCCGGGTATAAACGGCTCTTTGTAGAATTTTTTTATAAAATCCTGGTATACCTGTTTCTGGAAATACATCTGAAATACCTTGTTGGGCAACGACTTTGATTTTGGCGTTTGTAAAAAGTGAAAAAAAGCCATAACTCGTATTTCTCTCTGCGAGGACAATATCATATTTTGGTCCAAAAAATCTTCCATATAACAAACGAAAGATAAAAAAAAGTGCTTGAAGCGCCCTTACTGCTCGGTTATTAATTGTCTTTATTTCGTCGGTGTCAATTTTTACACCAGATTCTCTTTCAATGCCTTGAATCCAAGTTTGGGCATCAGCCCTATATGTTTCTCCGAGGAAAAGTATTTTCAAACGAATAAAATTAATGGTGTTAGCGTATAATTCACAAAATTGTTAATTGTTATTTTGAAAATACTTTTCGTACCAAAGGCTTAAAAAGAAAATTTGTCTAACAAAGGCATAGTTATCTTTTTTGCCATTTTTAAAATCATTCATCAATTGAACAACATCAATTTGGCTCATGTTTCCTATTTTGAAAAAATCAGACAAATGCATTTTGTCGAAATGATCTCTAAAATAAGGTTGATTCAGCATGATATGATCCCAGGGAATGCTTAACCCAATTTTTCTATGATTGGTGATATATTCTGGTAATTTTTTACCAATTGAATTCATTAAAATCTGTTTTCCTTTTCCTTTCGTAGTGAAATATTCATCTTGTAGGCTAAATGCGCCTTCAACAATTCTGTAATCTTCAAAAGGTTCTCTGTTTTCAATAGAAGCACCCATACTCACACGGTCATTTCTGTCGTTAAGAGTAGCAATATGTGTAAATTGTTCCATATACATCAATTGACGCAATGGATTATTGGGAAAATAAGTTTCCGCTTCTTTTAGAATTTCTAGCCTGTAGCTTGGTAATAAGTTGAATCCACCAATATTGTTTTCTTCCAAATCTTTGATATACAAATTGTTTGCGTTCATCATAATTTGAGAAGATTGATTTTTGGTGTATAAATACTTTTGCATTTTACGCCAACGTTCGTCTTTGATGTATTTTGTTGGTATGTAAATAAGTAATTGTAATATGTTGTAGCGCAATTGATTGCCATGTACTTTGTACCGCACATAACCTCCAAATATTTCATCGGCAGCTTCTCCACTTAATAAAACAGAAACATCTTTTTTTGCTTCTTTCGACAATCCAAGCAAATGAGGCTCTTGAACATGCATAAACGGTTCATCAGAATAGTAGATGGCCTCTTCGGTGAGTGTCGCTAGCTGATCACCCGTAAATTCAAAGCTATGAAAATCGAGTCCCAATTCTTTTGTATATCTGGCAGCAATCTTCGATTCATCGTGTTTAGAATCTTGAAAAGCGATGTTCCATGTGCTAATATTTTTATAACCCAATTTGTTTTGGGCATAAATCACTGAACTGGAATCTAGGCCTCCACTTAGCATGGTGCCCACTTTTACATCGGATACCATTCTGTAGTTTACACTGCTTAAAAAAGTTTCTTCAAACCATTGGTATGGTTTTTCTATTGAGGGATATTTTTTCGCTTTTTCACCGAGATGGTACCATCTGGAAGTTTGGGTAATTTGTCCCTCCGAATTTACGATCATATAATATCCAGGAAGAATTCTTTTAATTCCCTTGAATATGGTATTTTCACCACTTACATGTCTGTAAAAGAACAATTCATCAATATGCGATTCATCAACGGCTTTTTCAATTCCATAAGCAAAGAAAGCTTTGGGTTCTGAAGCGAATGCAAACTCTGTTTTTGTTTGAGCGTAGAAAAGGGGTTTGATACCCATTCTGTCTCTAACCAAAAGTGTGGTTTTTTCTTGATGGTCGTAAAAAGCAAACGCCCAGAATCCTATTAATTTATCAAGGCAACGAATACCTTCATGGATAAGGAGTTGTAAAAGGACTTCAGTATCAGATTCTGTTTGGAAATGGAATCCATTCTGAATGAGGTCTGTTTTTATTTCTTGGTAATTAAAAATTTCACCGTTAAAAGTGAGTGTATAGCGTTTGCAATTAGAGTGAAATGGTTGATTTGCATTGCTTGAGAGGTCAATTATGCTTAATCGTCTGTGTCCAAATCCAATATGTTCGTCAATGTAAATGCCTGCTGCATCTGGACCTCGGTGTACCAATGAATCTCTCATTATGATGAGTTTTTCAGGATTGATTGGTATTTGATTCTTATTTATGATTCCAACGATTCCGCACATTTTACTGATGTTAATACAACGATTGTTTAATTTTTGTTAACGGGTAATTAACGTTGGTGTAAAGTTAAATAAATCTATTTGTGTATCACTGTATTTTTTGTGAAAGACATATTTATTTTTGTAAGGAATGAAGTTAGATAATAAGATTTCTGATTTTTCGTCTTCAGAATATGATATCTGTATATATTTTTACAGAAAATTAACACAATAGTAATCTACGGTATTTTCTTTTGCAAAATGTTATTGAAATTGAATTTTAGAAAATTTTCATTTGTTTTTGCTTTGTTTGGTGCATCAATACTGAATGCGCAAACAGAAGGAGATACAGTAAAAATGGAAGGACTTGAAATTAAAACGTATAAGAAGTCCAAAACAGAAAGTTCTATGATTAAAGAAATCAGAGGTGCTAGCTTAACCGTAAGTGGTGTAACTTCTGAATTAATCAAAAGCATTCAGGTTTCTTCTGCAAATGATGTAGTAAAAAGAGTACCAGGTGTGACAATTTTGGGTGATCGATTTTTGGTAGTTAGGGGAATTAGCCCTCGTTACAACCTTACCATGTTGAATGGTTTTAGTGCACCTAGTTTTAATCCAGACAATAAAGTTTTTTCTTTTGATATTTTGCCTGCTTCTGTTATTGACAATTTAAAGTTGTACAAAACGGCAAGTGCAGAGTTGCCGGCAGATTTTGCAGGTGGTTTGATAAAACTTGAAACTATTTCTATGCCTGATAAAGCAGGTTGGACAGTGAGTGCCGGAATTGGTTTTGATGGCATTACTACTTTTCAACCGTTTTTGTCTCAGATTCAAAAATCAGATAAAATGTTTGGTTTAAATTACGCTGCCAATGATATGCCAAATTTATTAAAGAATAGGCATTTGGATGCTGATCCAAGTATATCATTGAAAGAGCGTATCGATTTAACGAATGGTTTGAATAATAATTTTTATCCTGAAACCATCAATGCACCGTTGAATCAAAGTTTATCGATTGAAAAAAGATTTAGATTCAAAACGGATGCTTTTCTATATGGAAGTACCCATTTTATTTCTTACCGCGATAATTACATACACAATGTTGCACGTAGGTCATCAATAACTACAGTACCAGAAAGACAAAGAATTTTGAATTTCTCTGATGAAAACTACAATAACCAGAAAATTGTAACTTTCCTAAATAATTTTACCATGGCATTTAAGAATGGTTTGCGTTTGGATTTTAAAAACCTTTTGGTGAATGATGCGAACTACTTTGTTCTTAAAAGAAATGGTAGTGCACTTGATGGTGCATACGGTGAAAATGGTTTGTACCAGTTTAATTCATTTATTCAATATAGCACTGCCAATACGTTTAGAAATTTTTGGAATAGTTCATTGAGTTATTATTATAACATCAATAAAAAATTACAAGTAGATGGTAATTTCGGAATCACCTATTCAAACTATTTGGATCAAGATAGAAAATCAACATTACAAATAAGAAACGATGATCCTACAGGTTCTGCTGCTACAAAGACATTTAATACATCTTATGCCAGCACAATGGATCAATTGCGTTTTGGGAGGTGGTATTATAGTTTACCCGAACAAACCAACCAAGCATCGATTAATTTTAAATATGAACTTTCAGAAAACGCTACCCTTCAATATGGGTATTATTTCGAATCCATTCAAAGAAAATTTGATTTGAGATGTTTGGGTATGGTTTCAAAAGCATGGAACGGTGATAGCATTACTCCTTCCCGCGGCGGTGTGTTCGTGGATGAGTATACATGGCCATATAATTCGTATACTGCAAAATCTATTAAAAATGCAGGTTATGTTTCCTACAAAGGGTCTTTCAATAACCACAGTTTAAACATTGGCGTGCGTTATGAAGCTTTCAAGTTTGATATACAAAGTGCGGGTTTTGCTCCTGCAATTGGTAAAGATAGGTTGGTGTTGAATACGGCAAATCTTTTTCCTTCTTTGAATTATACGTATAAAAAGAGTGAGTTTTCACAATTTCGATTGGCAGCAGGTGTTACTTGTAATAGGCCTGAGTTCAGAGAATTATCGCCATTGGCTTATCTAGACATTGAAAATTGGTTGACTGCATATGGTAATGCAAAAATAAAACCAATTTCTTTGATTTATAATGGCGATGCACGCTATGAATATTACAAAGGAAAAACAATGTTTCACTTTGGTTTGTTTTGGAAAAACACCCAAAATCCTGTAATTACAAAAATGACCGATCCTTCACGATATGAATACAGCAATGCTGCTTATGCAATTAATTACGGATCGGAGTTTGAATTGCGTTTTGAATCGAATTCATTTATTAAGAATGTAAAATCTTCTTTGAGGAATATTGAATTTTTATTTAATGGTACATATTCGATGAGCAATGTATGGAATTTTAATAGTTCAGGTAATATTGTAAGTTTAAATCAAACCATGGTGGGTCAATCACCTTATACCGTAAATGCAATGGTATTTTATAAATTGCCGCAATATGGTTTAAAATTTGGTATTTCTTATTTCAAGCAAGGTGATCGCGTAATTTTTATTGGTGATAATTTATCCCTGTATAGTTTGATTGAAAAAGTGGCAGCCAATTTGGATGTAACGGTGGAAAAGTCTTTTGGCAAGAAGTTTACGCTGAGAATGCGTTTGATCAATCTGTTGAACAATGAGAATATTGTTTATCAGGATTTAAACAAGAATGGAAAATTGGATTATTACAAAGGATATACCCGAGGAATCGAAGGCGATAATATTTTTACTTCTTTCAGAAATATCCTTGGGGGTAATGTCAGTGCAAGTGTAAACTTTTAATAAAAAGATAATATTGTTTTTACTGTGGATAAATATGGTTGATTCAACTTTGCAATACTAAATTATGATAAAAAACATGAAAAAATTAATTTTAATGGCTATGATTGCTTTCTCGGCAAAAGCATCTATGGCACAAACTGGTGAGGCATTGGCTTTCACTAAGGTGGGGAATCTCAAAGTGAGATTAGATTCTATTTCTGGCGATTACAACACTTGTGGTTGTTTCGTCTTAGACACAATGTTCAGTGTGGAGAACAAAAACACTGGTACTGTTTCAAAACCAAAGTACGTTGCTACTGCTGGTTGGGGTGCTTGGGGTGCTAAAACGACCACGTCTGTTGCTGGTTGGGAAGTAGTTGGTAAAATTATTAATTTAAGAGCCAACTCTTGCTACTATTTGCCAGGTATCGTTCATTTAGATTCAGGTATCACTATGAACGTTCCTGCAGGAACTAAATTCTATGGTTCGAATTTATCACCTTCTGCTTTTGTTGTATTGCCAAAAGCAATGCTAAACGTAAAAGGTACTGCTGCTCTTCCAGTTATTATGACTTCTGCTCTTGAACCTTCAAAGAGAAATCGTGGTGATTGGGGTGGATTGGTAATTGCAGGTAGAGCTCCGATTGCAGGTTTTGCAAGTGGTACAACTGCAACTGGTAATTTATCGCCTATGGAAGGTTTGAAAGATTTACCTAGCAACGATAAAAAGGGTAAAAATATTTATTTGGCTGGTGGTACAGATGAACTTTCTAATTCAGGTTCTATTCAATTTTTGCAAGTGAACTATGCTGGTTTCAACGTAGGTGCTGGTGGTTCAGGAAATGAATTGAATGGTATCAGTTTGTATGGTGTTGGTAACAAGACTATCATGAAAAACATTCAAATTACTGAAGCTAACGATGATGCAATTGAATTCTTTGGTGGTTCGGTGAATGTTTCAAATTTATTAATCATCAATACATTAGATGATGATATTGATATGGATAATGGTTACAAAGGTGTAGTTCAAAATGTTGTAGTTATGCGTTTAGATACTGCAGCTCATGATATTTCAGGTTCTAAATTGGTAGAAGCTTCTTGTAGAAACGTAAATCATCCACGTCAAACAAATGGAATTATCACGAACATGACTGCATTTGGTCCTCGTAGTTTCTTGGGTAAAAACTTTAGCTATTCAAAAGATTCATTTGCGGTATACAACTATGTTACCAAAACTTGGGGTAAAGTTAAAGCAGCTGGTAGAAACTACTATCGTGGTGTAGAAATTAATACTGGTGCAAAAATCCAAGTTTTAAATTCAATCATTCACGGTTATGACCAAGCGTTAAACATCGTTGATGCTACTACTGCTTCAAGAATCGATTCTGCTTACAATGGTTTGATGTTTGCTTACAACACAATTAATAATTGTACCAATCCTATTTCAACATTGAGTAATTTAACTTCTGCAACTCTTAACGCATTTGGTAGTACTACTAAATTAGAGCGTTCTTCTGCTTTAAATTGGTTGAAATATGACCAACAGTTTAATAATATCTTAGCGAGTGACGCTATTCAAGCGCAAGGTTACAATATTACTTTCACAAAGAATGCTACTCCTGCGTTGTCTTCAATTGCTTTCTATTCTTTGTATGGTAAAGATTACCCAGCTACAAACAAAGCGCTACAAACTTTGGGAACTTCTTGGTCTCCTAGAGTAAATGGTAAATGCGTAACCCTTTTAGATTCTCATGTAGTATTGAAAAACGCTGTAAGAATTGATAATAGAGGTGCTAAAGCTTTCTGGACAGCTGGTGGTTTTGATATTGATCCAACTGGTGACTATTGTAGTGGTTCTGGTGCTTTTGTAAGACCTTTAGATTCTGACAATGGTGCTACTTTAGAAACAGTTAAACCTGAATTTCATGTTGAGAACCCAACGTCTTCTGATGTAATTAACATTGGTTTTGACAATGTGAAAACTGATAAAATGACTGTTAACGTTTACGATTTATCAGGTAAGAAAGTTGCTTCTAAAAAGATGAACTTAGACAATACTTCTGGTAACGTTGAAATGGATGCTACTAACCTTACAAATGGTGTTTACATTGTAGAAACCAATTGTGGTGGTGTTGTTTCTTCTTCAAAAGTAATTTTGAATAAATAATATTAACTTAACAAATAATTTATAGGAGGGGAATATTCCCCTCCTTTTTTTGTATTATGAAAAAATATATTTTTATTGGAGTTTCTCTATTTACTTTTTCGGGTTTATTTGGTCAAAATAAGTATGAAAATTTATTTTGTGATGGCGATACCTTGTTTAATGGTAAACTAAATTTAAGTAGTTCGGGTTTATCGGCTCGTTCTTTTGTATTTTCTGATTTCAATGCTTCTTCTTTGTCAAATAATGTCTTACAAGGTAGCATAAATGGAATTATGGTTAATAAATTTGGAGCAACGGTTAGTACAGTTGGTGATGTTGCGTCCATCGATAATGCAGTGATGTATGTTACAACCACTGAAAACAGAAATGGTCTTCAGTTGGGTCATATATATAAGTTAACAGCTAATGCGAAACGAGAGCCATCAGCGAAAGATGTTTCTGTCAATAGTGTTACAGAATTGAGTGGTACGACCCTTTTTGGTAACAATAAATTATCTGATCTGGGAAAAATTAAATTAGGTGTCACATCTTTTTCTAGTAGCCAACAAAAAGGTAACTATTTTTTTGATGAACACATGACAAAAAGTAATACAGAACTTTTTGTAAAGGTTGGAGATACGACCGCTGTAAGTACATTACAGAAAATAGAAGGTGCGAAGTATCCTAGTGATAATGCTAATTATCAAACGATTTTGGGTAATCTAAAGGCATTTGAAAATACAGGATGGATGGGTGAAATTGACAGACTGGGTGACAAATTGAACGGTAGAAGATATGATTTAGGTAGAGGCAATAGAATTGATTATTGGCTTCAATCAGTTCGCAGTAGCAGTACTAGTAATGTATTGGCATCCGTGGGTAGTAGTTATCAAATTTTTGGAGATACAGCATCTATTATCATAAAAACATCGTTAACCAATGGTGTTCAAAAATTTTATGTATATAATGAGAATAATAGTATTGAAGATTATTTTGTTTTATTAAACGATAGAGTCGGTAGTACTGACTTGCCTTTAACTAAAGAACAATTATTGGATATCTATACATTGGCTATCAATAAGGGAGCAACTTTGTTTCCAAGAATTTCAAGTATTGTGTATTCTGCAAACATTGGCAAATTAGTAATAGGGGTAAAAGGTGGAAAATTTCAAAGTACAAGATTTACTAATGTAAACATAGTAAAAAACTCAACTTTGTCTAAGCTTTTTTTAAGCTTTGATGATGGTGCAGAACTTAATGTAAAGTTTGGTTCTTTGTTGTATTTGGATTTGGATGATAATGAATTAATCACTGGTGTTACTTTGGGTAATACTGGAGTTAACAATAAATTTATATCGAATCCAGGAAATTTGAGTGTGAATACTTTTAGTTACAAGGACTCTGCTAATGAGATACAATCTTTGGAGTATATGACTTTGGTTGAATCTGTATTTACAAGCGAAGACAAGCAGAATCCAACGCGCTTATCAAATGCGTTAGATTTGCAAAATGAAGTATATGTAGCACAAATTCCAAGTGATGGAGTAATTGATAAAACATCGTTTAAATTATTAAGTACTTTACCAAAGAATACAGATATGGTAGTTGCTGATTATAAGGAATGTTATATTCCGTTTTTTGGAACAATCAAGGATAAGTCAGTAAAAACAAATGGTGGAGACTCTGTTTTATGGATTGATGGATTTGTTAATAATTTCATTAATGGAGTAACTTGTAAGAACAATGCTTCAATAAAAGATGTGAACAGAAATTTAAGATTTTATCCAAATCCTATTCATAAAAGCAATAGTGCTATGTTAACGATTTCAGATAAAATAGTAGGCGATGTATTTATTTACAATATGCAAGGTAGATTGGTTTTGACTGCGAGCGAGAATAAGATTGATTTGTCTAACATAGCTTGCGGTATCTACGTAGTAAAAAGTGGCAATTACATAGGTAAAGTTGAAATATTAGATTAATGAAGTTTCTTTTTAAGCTCGTTCCAGTTTTAATTTTTACATTATTATTGGTCTCTTGTGAACACGAGCCAGCGTTTGTTCATGCACCGCCTTTTAGTTCAAAGTCTTGGCTTGATTATTCAGATAGTGATTATTGTGCAGGTGATTTTAGTTTAAATGATAGTTCAAATTCAGTGATTGTTCGTTCAAATTTTGAAGTCTTGTCTGATACGCAATGGTCGTTTTTGGTAAGAATTCCAAAAGGTATAAAGAATAATTTCAAAGGAATAGAGACATTGGGTTTTAAAATAATGAACGGTGATGTGGGCGGTATTTTGAAAGATGAAAATTTTACTGCGAAAATTGTTGAAACAGGTTTAGCTAGATTTATTTCGCAGCAAGTGAAAATCGTATCAAAGAATTTTGTAATACTGCACAAAGGTGAGGATTTGTTTGTAATGAATGGGGATATTAAGGTTTATACCGAATCACCCGATTTTCCATTAGACTCCTTTGAAATGTCCTTTAAGAACATTTTGGTGGAAAAATCTTATGTAAGGGTTTGGGTGAATGGAGGAATTGCATCTCCGTTTTCATGGGATATTGATGTAAAGGGTGGTAACGAATTTAATCCAGAATCAACCATAGTATTAATCCCTGAATTTGGTAAAGTACTTCAGATAGGTTTGGGTTTGGTAGATGGAAAGAAGAAGTATGAAATTAGTCCTACTGAAAAACAATTCACCAATTTTAAAAATCGTTCTGAAACGTGGTCGCCTATTTCGGGGTATTTCTACTTTGATAAGTTTTATTATAAGGATATAGTAAAGGCCAATTTTAGGATTAAATATGAAAGTCCTGATAAAACGAGTACGTACTCTGTTGATTCAGTGAAAATTAATTATAGCCGTATACCTTTTTAATGTTTTTTACTTTTTATAAGAATGAAAAAGAGTCTGCAAAGACTCTTTTTTTTTGATAATTATTGTAGGTCGTTTTTTAACCAATTGCTTTCACCATCTTTATAATAAAGTTGACACGTTTTCTTTTTCTAGATAAAAATTGATTTCACGCTTTTAGCCTTGGTGAGTTATTATGTAATTATCTTGATTGAACTTTTATAAACACTTATAAACTTCATAATCATTTATAAACCCTAGAATTTCCAAAACCTTTGTATCTTTGCAGTATGAGAATTCTTGTTACAGGCGGTGCCGGTTTTATTGGCTCAAACCTTGTTGAGGCATTACTAAAAAGAGATGATGTTACTTTGGTGAGGGTGTTTGATAATTTAGCAACCGGCCATTTGAATAATCTTCATGAATTTATAGATAATCCACGTTTTGAATTTTTAGAAGGTGATATTCGCAATTCCGAGGATTGTTTGAAGGCTTGTGAGGGTATCGATGCGGTGAGCCACCAAGCTGCATTGGGATCAGTTCCAAGAAGCATTGCTGATCCAATTAACTCGCACAATGTAAATGTAAATGGATTTTTGAATATGCTTGAAGCGGTTCGTGCAAAAGGCATTCAGCGTTTTGTGTATGCTTCGAGTTCATCGGTTTATGGCGACTTGAATGAGTCCCCCAAAATAGAAAAGAGGGTTGGAAAAATATTGAGTCCTTATGCTGCTACCAAAATGACCAATGAATTGTATGCCGAAGCGTATGCAAAAAATTACAATTTGAGTATCGCGGGCTTCAGGTATTTCAATGTTTTTGGTCCTAAACAAGATCCGAATGGTCCGTATGCAGCTGTTATTCCTTTGTTTGTAAAGAGTGCATTAAACAATGTTGCACCAACAATTAATGGTGATGGCAGCATAACAAGAGATTTTACACCGGTTGCCAATGTTGTAAATATTAATATTTTGGCGTTGTTAGGTTATCTTGAGGGAAGCAAACACTATGTATTCAATGTGGCGTGTGGCAATACAACGGATTTGTTGAGTATTTGGAAAATGGTAAAGGAAATTGCAAAGAGCAATGTGAATGCGGTTCACGGCCCTGTGCGCAAAGGCGATATTTTGTTTAGTTTGGCCGATGTATCTTTTGCTAAGGAAATACTCGGTTACAAGCCTGAAAGTGATTTGAAGAGAGCTTTGACGGAAGCTGTTGAATATTATAAAGGTGTTTAGACTCTAGGTATTGTTTGTGGTAGAATTTAACTTTTTAGCCGTGTTACGTTTTCGTTTTTTGTAAACATCCCATTTATTTAGTGAGTGATGATGGATTTTTACAAGTTTGGCTTGAAATTTGCTAATTGTAGAAGTATTTCGATTTAAAAATACAACAATTAATCATTTTGGGGAACAATAATTTATAATTTATGGATACTTTATTAGAAAATTGGATATTAAAACTGCTTGGGAAAAGATACTTGCCTACGTGGTTGATTCTGATTTTGGATTTGGTAATTGTATATGCTTCTTTTGTTTTTGCCATTTTGTTGCTCACTGATTTTTCTTTCTATAAAATTTATTCTCCTTCTCGTTTGCAGATTTTGGGAGTTTTAGAATTGACATATGCATTGTCTTTTGTATTGTTGAAGTCTTATGAGGGTGCATTCAGGCATACGGGTGTGAGAGATTTGATGCGTTTGTTTTTGTCTACTGTTTTGGCCTTGTTTCTAACTTTTGCAATTACAAGAATTGCGGCATTAGCGGGTTATTTTGAAGTAAAACACATTACATTGTCGTTTTTGATTCTGCAGGGATTTTCATTCACTTTTGGTGTTTTGGGAATTCGGTTATTTGTGAAATTGGTTTATAGCAGATATGTATTGAATACCAAAAGCAAGAATGATTTGGGTATTTTAATTTATGGTGCGGGTACAACGGGTGTTACCGTTCGTAATGCAATTAAGCAAGATCGTTTTTCAGGTTTTGTAGTGGTTGGATTTATAGACGATAACGAAAAATTAATTGGCAAACGCATTGATGGGGTAAAAGTGTATTCATTTGAAGAAGTTTTTGACAGTGAGTTTATTTTGAAGAATAAGGTACGCGAGGTTGTTTGGTCAATACAATCTGAAACAGGTACTTCTTTTCACAAGGTTGGAGAATCTTGTTTGGGATTTAATTTGTCTTTCCACAAAGTGCCAAATATCAAAGATTGGATTGGTGGCTCTTTGAGTCGCAAGCAGTTGAGAAGGGTAAAGATTGAAGATTTATTGAATCGCACTTCGATTTCTTTGGAAAATAATTTGCTAAATTCTTTTATTGCCGATAAGTGTGTGATTGTAACTGGCGCTGCCGGAAGTATTGGCAGTGAGTTATGTCGTCAGATTCTTTTTTATCAGCCTAAGCAGCTTATCTTGTTTGATAATGGTGAAACGGCAATGAATGATTTTATATTGGAGTTACAAAAGCATCCAAAATTTGATAACAACGTTGTTTGTATAATTGGAGATGTAACCCGGAACAAGAGAGTTTCTGAAATATTTGAAACATACAAACCTGAGTTGGTGTTTCATGCAGCGGCGTATAAGCATGTGCCAATGATGGAAGTGAATGCCAAAGAGGCTGTTCGCGTGAATGTTGAGGGAACAAGAATTGTTGCCGAGGCCAGCGTGAAATATGGTACTAAGAAGTTTGTAATGATTTCTACAGATAAGGCGGTTAATCCTACCAACGTGATGGGAGCTACCAAGCGTGCTGCTGAAATCTTGGTACAAAATATGAGTGGTAAATCTGAAACTGAGTTTATCACCACTCGTTTTGGGAATGTTTTGGGATCGAATGGTTCGGTAATTCCATTGTTCCGCCGTCAGATTGAGAATCGTGAAAATGTAACCGTAACTCATAAGGATATCACAAGATATTTCATGACGATTCCTGAAGCTTGTCAATTGGTTTTCCAGGCTGCTACCATGGGAAATGGTGGAGAGATTTTCGTTTTCGACATGGGAGAACCCGTTAAGATTTATGATTTGGCTGTTAAAATGATCAAGTTAAGTGGATTAACTATTGATAAGGATATTAAAATTGTTGAAACTGGATTGAGATCAGGTGAAAAGTTATATGAAGAACTGTTGAGCAATTCGGAGAATACGTTGCCAACGCATCATCCGAAAATATTGATAGCTCAAGTGCGCCAATATGAAGATGCACAAATTTCACCTATTTACAGCAATTTGAATGATGCGGCTTTTAATGGCGCAACCGATTGGGAAATTGTAAAATTACTCAAAGAATTAATTCCTGAGTACAAGAGTCAAAATTCGATTTTCGAAGCTCTTGATTAATACTTCTCACATAGATTAGTTCACGAATTTGAGGCCTTCGCTTATCGAAATTCTTGTTAATTGGTTTATCTATTTACAAAAAACCTATATATAAACTTACAATCTTTTTCAAGTATAGAGAGTTAACCTCCCGATAGCTATCGGGAAAACTTTCATAAACCCTTAAATTCCTCTACAATCCTCTCCGCTGTTTTACCATCCCACATTGGGGGAATGGCGCCAGTTTTCCAATTTCCTGATTGCAGTTTATCTAAGGCCTTTGCCAAATCTTCAGGTTTTGTGCCTACCAATTCGTTTGTGCCAATTTCGCAGGTTTCAGGTCGTTCGGTACTATTTCTCATAGTAATACAAGGAACTCCCATTACTGTAGTTTCTTCTGTTATCCCACCAGAATCGGTAACAACACCTTTTGCATGTTTTACCAAAAAGTTGAATTCGAAGTAAGACATTGGATCGGCCATAATTACATTGTTTGGTTTGATACCAAACAATTCCATGTTTTTTCGGGTTCGAGGGTGAACAGGAAAAATTACTTTACTTGCCGATAACGATTTTTCGATTACTTCAAAAATGTTGCGCATTTGTTCCGCGTGATCCACATTCGACGGGCGATGAAGTGTCATCACGTAATAATCTTTTTCCTTCAATTCTTCAGAATGCCAAAGTGAAGGCGCAATCAAATCTTTATCGTGGAACAACAATGTATCGATCATTGTGTTGCCAACAAATTTGATTTTATCTTCTGAAAAACCCGCATTTCTTAAGTTATTATTTGCAGTTTCCGAAGTAGTGAAAAACAAATCAGTGATGCTATCAGTAACCAATCTATTGATTTCCTCTGGCATTTCAATGTCCCAGCTTCTTATGCCTCCTTCAACATGGGCCACTTTTGTGTGCAATTTCTTGGCAACAATGGCACAAGCCATGGTGCTAGTAACATCACCAACTACCAATACAAAATCACAAGGATTGGCTATCAATTCTTTTTCAAATGCCACCATAATGGCAGCGGTTTGTTCGGCTTGGGTTCCACCCCCACATTCTAAATTTACATGTGGTTCAGGAATATTTAATTGTTCAAAAAAACTACCAGACATTGCTTTGTCATAATGTTGACCTGTATGCACCAATCTGTAATCAATGTTGCTACCAGAATTCTTCGCATTATCAATTGCCCTAATTATTGGAGCAATTTTCATAAAATTCGGTCTAGCACCTGCAATCAAAGTAATTTTCATTATCACAAAGATACAAAAAATAAGTTTAGACGAGCTTCGCTCGCTTAGACAACCTGCCGGTCGTTTAGTTTTATGCAACCACTCAAACAACCTTTTCTGTTTAGAAGTACTTCGTGCGTTTAGGGTTTAGAAGCATTGCCATGCGTTTAGACCGCTACGCGGTTATATTAGAAATGTGATTAAAATATTTAATAAACGACCGGCAGGTCTACTAAACGCCGGAGGCTTCTTAAACAAGCGAAGCCATCTAAACGCTTATAAACTTTCATAAACTTTTATAAACCTTATTTATTACTTTTGCTTTTTTATGAAACATAGAATTTTAAGTTTACTATTGGCAGCTTGCAGTGTACTTGCTTTGCGTGCCGATGAGGGAATGTGGCCTTTGAACTTGCTCAGCAAGATTCAAGACAAAATGCAAGCCCGCGGTTTGAAATTATCTGCTGAAGATATTTATGCTATTAATAAATCATCTGCAAAAGATGCTGTTGTTAGACTCATGTCTAAACAAGGCAGAATGTTCTGCTCAGGTGAAATTATTTCTAGCAAAGGTTTGTTCCTTACCAACCACCATTGCGGTTACGATGCAATCCAAGAAATTGCTACCCCACAAGACAATATCCTTGCAAACGGATTTTGGGCGAAATCAATGCAAGAAGAGCGTCGCGCTGGTTTTAACATTGGTTTACTTCGTAAAATTGAAGATGTAACTTCACAAGTATTTAATGGTGTTGCCATTTACGCTCCTGAAACAGAAAGAACTGCAAAAATTGCCGCTCAAGTGAATGTAGTAAGAGGCAATCTTCTTAAAGCACTTGGCGATGAAGCTGCTAACTATATCATCGAAGTGACTCCATTCTATAATGGAAACCAATTCTTGGCAATGTACTACGAAGTTTTCCGCGACATTCGTTTGGTTGGTGCGCCACCAGAAAACGTGGGTAAATTTGGCGGTGAAACCGACAACTGGAGATGGCCTCGCCACACTTGCGACTTCTCTATGTTCCGCATTTATACAAACGCAAATAACAAGCCTGCCGACTATAACGCAGCAAATAAAGCTTTCACCCCTTACCACCACTTTCCAATATCCCTCAAGGGCGTAAAAGAAGGTGATTTTGCAATGACCATGGGATATCCAGGTAGAACTACCCGTTATACTTATTCTGAGGGAATTCGTTACCTTTCAGGTAAAGAGCGTCCGATGCGTGTGCAAGTGCGCCGTGACATCATGGACGTTTACGAAACTTACATGAAGGCCGACAAAAACGTACGTTTGATGTACAGTTCTAAATTGGCAGGATTGGGTAACTATTGGAACAAATTCAATGGCGAAGCAAAAGAATTGTCAAAGCCTGAGTTCTACCAAAAACGCAAAAGTGCTGAAATGGCTTTCGAGCAATGGGTTAGAGCGAATAACAAACAAGACGTTTATGGTGATGTAACCAGTCTTTACGACGAAGCTTACGCCGGAATGAATAAATACGGTTTGTATGCAGTTTATTCTCAAGACGGTATTTCTAACAGCGTGCCAATGTCGAACGTGTCTCAAATTTATGGCATTATCAAAACCCAAAAAGATATTGCAGCAATGGATGCTGTGAAAGATTCTGCGAAAATTCGCAAAATGAATGCAGCAGTTGCTAAAATGATTGCAGGTTATGCTGAGGGAATTTCAGAGGCTTACCACGAATTCAACGGTAACATTGAAAAACAAGTAATTGCAGTTGTTTTGAAACACATTTTGATGGACTTAGACCATGCGTCTTTGCCTGCTTCGATGTTGAAAATGGACGAAAAGTTCAAACATAACTATACCGCTATGGCAAATTCTTTGTGGAGCAGCTCTATTTTCTGCGATACAGTGAAATTAAAAAAGGCAATGTCTAATTTCAAAGCAAAGAACATTGAAAAGGATCCATTGTATACCATTATTGCAGGTTATGTAAATATGTTGAATGTTGATTTAAAACCAACACTCGACGAAATATCAAACAAATTGGCCCGTGCAAATCGTTTGTACATGGCGGCTCAATTCGAGATGGAGAAAGACAAAGTGTTTGCACCAGATGCAAATGGTACTATGCGTTTGAGCTACGGTACGATCGAAAGCTACAAAGCCCGCGATGCCGTAGATTATAATTATTTCACAACATCACGCGGTATCCTTGAGAAGTACATTCCTGGTGATTTTGAGTTTGATGCTCCAGAATCGTTGATCAACATTATCAAAAAGAAAGACTTTGGTCGTTTTGCGGATGCAGACGGTGAACTTCATACTTGTTTTTTAAGCAACAACGACATTACTGGTGGTAATTCTGGTAGTCCTGTTATCAATGGCAACGGTGAATTGATTGGCACGGCTTTCGATGGTAACTGGGAAGCAATTGCGAGCGACTTCGGATTTATGCCATCTGTACAGCGCACAATCAGCGTTGACATTCGTTTTACCCTTTTCATTGTTGAAAAATTGGGTGGCGCGGGAAATATTATTGCGGAGTTGGAGCTTAGGTAAGGAATGCTAGGGTTTATAAAAGTTTATAAGGGTTTATAAGCGTTTGGCTTTCTAAATAGACAAGGTTTGTAAGTTTAAATTCGGGTTTTTTGTAATCTGAAAAAACTGAGAAATAAGAGATGGGGCTGCACGAAAGTGTGGCCCTTTTTGTTGGGAATTCAAAGGTTTATAAAAGTTTAGACGACCTGAGAAAAGGATTATAAAGGTTTATAAAAGTTTATAAAGGTTGTTTTAGCGGTTGCAAAAAAACTAAACAACCTCCCGAAAGCTTTCGGGAGGTTGTCTAAACGGCGCAGCCGTCTAAACGAGCGAAGCTCTTCTAAACTTATTTTCATATCTTTGTTGTAATGAAAATTTCAATCAATTGGTTGCGAGATATTCTTCCTACAAATGTTGAAGCAATTGAAATTGCTGATAGATTGTCGGTGAGTGGATTAGAAGTAGAACATATTGACGAATGGCAAAGTTTGGCAGGTGGATTAAAGGGATTTATTGTGGGTGAAGTTTTGACTTGTGAGCAACATCCCAATGCCGATCGATTGAGACTTACAACCGTAAATATAGGGGCTGCCGAACCCTTACATATAGTTTGTGGCGCACCCAATGTGGCTGCAGGACAAAAAGTGATTGTTGCCACCGTTGGAACCGAAATTAATATGACGGGAAAAGAACCCTTCGTAATTACCAAATCTAAAATTCGTGGCGAAGCAAGCGAAGGCATGATTTGCGCAGAAGATGAAATGGGAATGGGCAGCAACCACGATGGAATTTTGGTTTTATCAAATGACGTTCAAGTGGGTACTGCCGCTGCTGATTATTTTGGTATTGAAGTAGATACTGTAATTGAAATAGGACTTACCGCCAACCGCGGTGATGCAGCTTCGCATTTGGGTGTGGCAAGAGATTTGGCAGGACTTTTGGGATTGTCAATCCCTCAAAAAAATATCCCTCAAATTGGTAATACAACGGAAAAATTAGACATTCAAATTGCTGATTCTGCGTTGTGTGAAAGGTATTATGGAATTAAAATTGACGGTGTTCAAATTGCACCTTCTCCGCAGTGGTTGCAAAATAGATTGCGCGCAATTGACATAGAGCCTAAAAACAATGTGGTGGATGCCACAAACTATATTTTGCATTCGGTTGGACAACCTGTTCATGCGTTTGATGCCGACAAAATTGCTGGCAATGTGTCTGTAAGAAAGGCAGTTGCAGGTGAAAAAATTGTATTGCTAGATGGCAATGAAAAAGAGCTAAACGCCGATGATATTGTAATTGCCGATGCCGCAAACATCCTGGCAATTGCCGGTGTGATGGGAGGTAAAAACTCAGCAGTTTCTGAAAATACGACCAATTTGTTTCTTGAAATTGCACATTTTCACCCCGGAATGGTTCGCAAAACTGCGAAACGACATGTGATCAATACCGACGCTTCTTTCAGGTTTGAAAGGGGAATAGACAAAGACAATATAGATTTATACGGACGTGCATTGGCAGAATTGATTGTGCAAATTGCTAGTGGAAATATCGTGGCACATCAGGATGTTTATCCTGCGCCATTTGTGCCTCAAACCATTTCTCTCAGTATTGCTGCAATGAATGCATTCAGTGGCATTGAAATCCCTCAAAATGAAGCCGCTTCAATTTTGAAAAACTTGGGATTTGGAATTTCAGAACATGCGGACAGCATATCGGTTACTGTTCCTTCTTGGAGAAATGATATTTCAGAACTCGTTGATTTATATGAGGAAGTAATGCGTATTTACGGATTCGACAAAATTCCAATGAGCGGCAAAATGCAAGTTTCTTTGGGTAATTTTGAGGGAATGCGTAAGCGTAAAATTGAAAATAAGTTACGTGCATATTTGGTGTCGCAGGGAGTTTTTGAAGCCTCAACCAACAGTTTAACCACCTCTGTTTGGTGGGAAGGCGATGAAAATTTGGTGCAATTGAGCAATCCTTTAAGTTCAGATATGGGTGTGATGCGCAAGAGCATTGTTCCAGGTTTGTTGCAGTCGGTGGCGTTTAATAAAAATCGACAGGCCGACAAAGTTGCCTTGTTTGAAATTGGCCGCACATATGAAAAAACGGAGCAATCATTTAAGGAAACTCCTGTTTTGACGATGGTTTTCTGGGGTAAAAATACGGTGGAGAGTTGGGAATCACAGCAACGCGGGGTTGACTTTTTTGATATCAAACGTTTGTTGAAAGGTGCTTTGGGTGTGATAGATAGTGCTTTGAATGTTGAAGACATTGAAATTAGTTTGGTTAAGCCAAACTGGTTGAAAAAGGCCGATTTAAGTGGCACTGTATTTTCAGTTGAAATCCCTTTGAAAAAATTGTTGAAGTCTGGTAAGAAGACTTTGAAATATATGGCTCCACCGAAGTATCCTACAATGAGAAGGGATTTGAGTTTGGTGGTAGATGCTACTGTTACTTTTGGTGAACTTCAGAAAATTGTGAAAGCGCAAAAGATTAATTTCTTGACTGAAACAAGGGTGTTTTCAGTTTTTGAGGGAAAACCATTGGATGAAGGTAAAAAAGCAATTGCGTTGTCGTTTCATTTGAATAAGGCCGATGCCTCATTGACAGACAAAGATGCCGATGCGGTGATGCAAAAATTGATGACTGCTTTTGAGCAGTCAGGTGCGGTAATTCGTAGATAATTGGTTGTTATGGGTTCTGTAATTACCTTCGATATTGGGAATACGAGAACGAAGTTTGCAGTTTTTGGTGCAGATGGAACTATTTTAGACGCTGGCGCTGATTGCAAAATTGTTGATGTGATGAATCGATTTGATGGGTCTAAGGTAATTTATTCATCAGTACTGGCAGAAATCGATGCGCATTTGGCCGACAAGATTGACTTTTCTGTTTCACTTTGTAGGGACATTGAAATTTTGGTCAGAAATACGGAAACTTTAGGAAAAGACAGATTGGCAGCGGTAATGGGAGCTAGGTTTCTATTTGGCTGCAAAAATTGTTTAGTTATTGACGCAGGAACTTGCATTACTTATGATTATCTTTTGGATAATGGCGATTATTTGGGTGGTGCAATTTCAATGGGCATTGGTATGAGATATAAGGCGTTGAATGCGTTCACCAGTAAATTGCCGTCCCTCAATACCGATGAAGCCCTAGATAATTTTGACGATGTGGGAAAGGAAACCGAAGGGGCCATTCACAGCGGGGTTGCCAATGGATTTTTCGATGAAGTGAATGCCCGTATAGACAGATTCAGAGCAAAATATGATCATTCTATCGTTATTTTCACTGGTGGCGATGCCAAGTTCTTGGCGAAACACATTAAATACGAGATATTTGTGGAACCTTTATTGGTACATTACGGTTTATATCATGCAATTCAAACAGCTTAAGGCTTTATTTAGTATAGGATTTCTTGCAACATTTGGTGTTCATTTGGATGCCCAAGGCACAAGTGGACAGAACTTTACGGGTTCTCCTTTTAGTAGTTATGGGTTGGGAGAATGGACAGGTTCTAACTTTTTACAGGCCAATACTTCTATGAATACCCACTCTGGGTATTATTCTTATAGTTTGTATAATCCTGCTACTTTGGGTAGTGTGCGTTATACTACTTTGGATTTATCTGGAGGATACAAAGAAGGTTTGGTAACGTCTGGTTCTGATGAGCAATCATTTACGGGAGGTGGATTGAACTATTTGAGTTTGGCATTTCCTGTTTGGAAATATTTAAAAAAGGAAGTAATTGGGTACGACAGCGCCAAGAAAATAAAGCAATTTAAGTATGTGCCTTATGGCGCGGCTTCGTCTTTTGTTTTGAAACCACTAACCACAGTAGGATATTCTTATTTTTTAGATAATAATAAAAGTGTTCTGCCAACTAGAACTTCATACAGAGGAGCTGGCGGTATTGATGTTTTTCAATGGAATTTGGGATTCAGATTAGCCAACAAGGTAAATTTTGGTTACGGTTTGGGGTATGTTTTCGGAAGCTTGAAGGAGAATTCTTTGTTTTCTATACCTGATAGTTTATCATTGGGGGTGGTTGAAGATTCTAAGGTGAATGTAATTAGAGGGGTGCAGCAACAATTTGGTTTGTTGGCCAATTTCAAATTGGATAGTACCTACCATAAAATTGGTTTGTCTTATGAAATGTATTCGGGGTTAAGTGGAACTCAAAGTCGATTGATCAGAAATCTTGAAGTTTCTGGAGGTTATACTTCTATTATGGATACCATTTCTTTGGATAATGGATCAAAGAAAGATTTCACGATGCCTACGGCAATAGGCGTTGGTTACAGTTTTCAATTTAGAAGGGCGTTTTCTTTGAATTTTGATTTTCGTAAGCAAGTTTGGGGCAATGTAAATACCTTCTTTGATAAAACGAAGCACAAAGATAGAATGGATTATGGCGTGTCGTTGGTGTTGAATCCTGTTGACGAAAAAGCGCCAAATGAGCGCAAAATGAAGATGCCAATTCGTTTTGGCTATGTATATTCAACCACCCAAAACGTATATAGTTATGCGGGTGCTGAGCATCAGGTGATTGAGCAAAGAATGTCTGTTGGATTTGGTTTGCCATTTGTGCAGCGTTACTACGACAATTCGGTGATTACGAATATGGTAAATGTTAATATTCAATATTTGACCCGTGGATTTAATATGGGAGGTATGCCAAGTGAGCAATATTTGGTTTTGGGCTTGGGCTTACAGCTTGGCGACATTTGGTTTGCGAAGCGCAAATACGATTAAACGATGTTGGGTAGAATTCTCTTTTTGTTTGCTTTTGTGGGACTTTTGGGTTGCACAGAATTGGATACAAGTGCATACAGAAATAAGCGTAGGGATTCTATTGTAACCAAGGAGTTTGCTGAGAAAATTAGTATTGATTATACAGATTCTGGCAGAATTAGGGCAAGGGTATTTAGTCCACTGTTGGTAGCTGTTAAACTAGTTCGAAAGCCTTACATGGAAATGCCAAAGGGTTTGAAGGTAGATTTTTATGAGGCAAATGGAGACATACAGAGTTATCTAACTGCGGAGTATGGCATTAGTTATCCTGATGACAAAAAAGTAATTGTTCGTAGGGATGTTGAAATTTTGAACGTAAAAGGCGAGCGATTGAATACAGAAGAATTAATGTGGGATCAGGCAACGGGTAGAATTTATACCAATAAGTTTGTTGAGATTACCACGAAAGATCAAATAATTACGGGCCAAGGATTAGAAAGTAACCAGTCGTTTACCGAATGGGAAATTTTAGATGTAATTGGCTCATTAAATGTACCCCATGATAAAATACCACATCCTCGCTCTGTTGTGCCTGGTCGCGGCAGGTATTAGCCTAATTGAGTTTTTAGCGGTTTATTACACCACTAAAGGCGATTATACATCGGTTGAATTTTGGCTGATGGTTTTTGTATTTGCGTTTAGCATTATGATGTATTTCAGGATAAAGCGATTGCGCAAAGAAGCCATGTTGAATCAGAAGAAATAAATTCTTTTTGCTGTAATTGGTGGTTGTTTTTTGCAATTTTATTGTGAAACATATCGAATGTTGAAAATAATTGCACGATATTAACATTGTTAAAATAATGGTATTCAAAAGTATATGATTTGGTAATTTAAATTTCACACCTTTTCCACATTTTTATTAACATTTTAACAGACTAGTTGGTATATTTGCGGTGTTATGTCGAAAAATACTACACGCGAGAAAATATTACAACGTTGTTTTGAGGCGATGGAGATTGTTGGGTTTGAAGCGTTGCGCGCCGATAAAGAAGTTTTGAATTTGAAGATTTCAAAAGGAGCATTGTATCATTACTTTCCTAGCAAATTAGACATTGGTTATGCAATGGTTGATGAAATTATCAAGCCAATGTATGAAAAGAAATGGTCTGATTTGATTGACCGTTCTGAGGGCATAGCAAATTGCATTTACGAGTTAATTGAAACTGAAAAGCACAATGCAACAGAGAAGAAAATTCTTCGTGGAGATGTGTTGTATAATTTGATGTTAGAGATGAGCGGGGTAGATGCTAAATTCCGTCAAAAATTGGAGGAAGTATTGGAGTTGCAAGTTAGAATTTTACAAAAGGCGTTGTTGGCTGGTAAAAACTGCAATGAAATCAAACCTGGTGTTGATTCTAGGTCAATGTCGTACTTGCTCATCGGCCAATTGCATGGATGTTATGCCATTGCAAAAACCCGTGCTTCTAAAGATGTATTTACATCGATGGTAAGTGGTTTGCAAAAGCAGTTGATTGATGTATTGTACGTAAATGACCCTTCACGCAATGCGCAAAGGGCCACTGCCGCAAGTGCATAATTAAGAGATTAAAGATCGAGCATTTTCTTTTTGGTTTTATAATCTTGAACCAAAAATTTATTTCTGGCACCTTGTCCAGTTTGGCTTAATAAAGTTCCATTTTCTTTACAAGTTTGTAGCCAATGCTCGGTTGAGCAAACCCACTTTGAGCATTCGCTAATTACAACACCACTCATTTGGGAGCAGACTATAGCAACTTTGTCTTTCACGGTGTGAAATATCATGCTATTGTCGGCATTGATCATCGGCGTAAAGAAAAGTTTGTATTTCGCACCTTTTAAATTTGGAACATAAGGGTTCAGTTTTACCCCTGCTTCGGCTTGGTTTTGAATGAGGTCAACGAGCATGTCGTATTCGTGCATTACTTTTTTAAATATTTCTTCGTTTTCGAACATGCCACATTCTTTATAATGTTGAATTTGGTAGAGGGTAGAATAGAGTGTTTCATAGCTCCATATTTCGTGGGAAGCCACTTTCAAATATTTCTCTGCCAATTTGATATGGAAGCTTTCTTGTCCGTTATAAAAGGTAAATGGACCAGAGTGGAATTTTGGATTTTTAATAAACTCTCTGTTCCAAATGAATGTTTTGAAAGCACTCAGAGCTGGAAACCACATATAATAGAAGAAAGGAATTTCTTTGGCTCCGTAGGTAATTTGAGAATGTGGCAAGTGAATACAACGATCGAGTTTCACTTCTAGTTCTTTATAAAAATCAGTAGAAGTATAGTTTTCAAAATTTAGGGGTTTGTATTGTCCACTGAGCCAATTGAGATTGGTTTGCGCCAAAGTATTTAAATCTATATCGAACTCTTTCGCGAGTTTCATAAGTTCGTCGGCTTTTAAGCTTTGTGGGTTTTTGATTCTTCTGTACGCAGAATCTTCAGAGATGTTTAATAAGTCAGCCATCATTGCTGCTGTACGTAAACCCATTTTTTTCGTTTTTTGGGTTAAAATGTCTGTAAAAGTGTCGATCATAAGTTTTGAGATTTTTAAGTGTTTCGATGACTTATACAATTAAATAAGAGTTTACACCCAATCGTTTTGCGAAAAATACAAAAAATATAATTAGGGGGGATGTTTTTTGGGCAAAACTGCCAAGGATAAGCAGTTGGCAAGTCTCAAATTTGAATTATCAAAATTGATACACTTATGAAAATACTTATTCTTCTTAAAAAGCAGCTTGTTAGGGTAACGTGGTTTACTCAAAAAACAGCAATGGCGTTTTTCAATCTTCTTAGGTTTAAGCTTGATTTAATTTCACAGAAAGGAGGTGTATTATGAAAAGAAATACACTTGTTTTGATGGCTTTCGGTTTAATGTCGTTTGGATTAAATGCGCAGAGTTTGCGCAGTGAATGGCTAGAGAAATTCAGAAAAATTCAACCACCAAACTCAAAAGTCATAGAAAGCACCATGCCCTTTTACAATTCGAGTAGAACCAATGGAGGAATAAATGCAGATACTTTGAATTTTTTGAACGGGAAAGATTTGGTTCGACAAATATTATGGTTAAACACGAATGACGAAAATGAATTGCACGCTATTGATAGTGTGCGCAGTGAAATTGAAGAGTCTTATATAAAACAGAATATCATTCCAATTACATTGGTTGATTATAAGTATCAAGCGATTCATGACTCGATAGAAAAAATCAATGGAATAATAATCAATGCAAAAGACAGTTTATATGAGTTTAAATTGGGTGCTGCTTATCAGGGAAACTTGTATGAAGACAAATATGCTTTCGGGGTATCTTTTCCCTTAGAGAGAATCAGAACGGATTTCAATAGAATTGTGATAGATGAAAGATTAATGTTATCCAATATTGCATTGAATTCTGCAGGGATTTGGAAGTTAAAATACGGAAGTTTCCAAGCCGATTTGCAGCTCAACGTGCCTATTGATATTCCTTTTGCAATTGATACACTTATAAAAGTAGAAATTGGGTATGTAGTTCCAGAGAGTGATATTCGGGTTAGTTACGTTGAAAATCCATGGCCTGTTTCAGGTGGAAAAACAAAAATTTTGGGGAGGGCAGAAATCTCAAAGAATCAACAGGCTACTTTAGGTACATCAGGCAGCAGCAGCGGTGGTTATGATTTGCCAAATGACGGATTTAATCATTATCCTGTGTCTGGTAGTTTTGTTTATGTGCCTGCTCAAAAACTTTGGGTAGAAACAATAGATGGTTTTCCTGGATTACCAGATTTGAAGGCTTTGGTAACGTTAGATTATGGATCAGACAATAATAAAATTCATACGTGTTTAAAGAAACCGTTGGTTTTTATTGAGGGAATTGATTTTGGATACAAATCATATGGGTTTGGAGAAAGAGATTACAAGTGTGGCATAATGGGTTATAGAGACATGGTGGTTGGGAAGCAGTGGAATGTTGAAACTCAGAAATTTGAAAATTGTGAGTCAATTGCCCAAGCTCCAGAAATTTTAAAGCGTTATAAAGCGGCAGGTTACGACATTCTTTATGTTGATTTTTACGATGGTGCAAACGACATGGATTTTAATTCTGAAACGGTGATTAAGGTTATACAGAGTATACAATCGCAAATGTGTGGTGAAAAGATTCATGTGGTTGGGGTGAGTATGGGCAGTATTGTAGCAAAAATAGCTTTGAAGAAAATGGAGCGCAGAAAATTAAATAGCTGTGTTGCCAGTTATACCAGTTTTGATGGACCCCATCAAGGCGCAAATATTCCTTTGGGGTTGCAAAGGTTTGTAAATTATTTGAGTGAAGTGAGCGATGATTCTAAGTTTGTATTAGAAAAAATGTTGAGAAGGCCAGCTTCGAAACAGTTATTAGAACTACATGAATCTGTAAATGCTGGTTGCGATAATGAACGTAAAAAATTAGTGAGAACAGATACATTAATTGGTGGTTATCCGAGTAATATGCCTTTATTGTCAATCATAAATGGTTCTGGATTGGGAAGTAAAGGGAATATTAAAAAATTTGATGGAAACCAATTAAAACCTGCAGATATCTTAGTTGAAATTGAATTTAAAAGACTATTTAGTAAGAGCTTTCCATGGCTTTCATCAACCAACGTGGCAACGATATATGCGGCGCACAAATCAGCGGGTTCAAGTTATTTTGTAGCAGATATGTTTGGATTTTTTGGAAGAAAATCTAATTTTCATAGTCACAAAAGCAATGTACAGCATGACCATATTAATGGAAGTTGGAATAATGCCATTGGCCGGGTAAATGATTTTGGCAGAATGGGTAATTTGTTTTTGAAGGCAAAGCGATTTACAGACAAAACTACGTTTGTGAATACCGTAAGTGCGCTAGATTTGAAGTTTGCGAAACATTCAAATAGCAAACAGAACATCTATGACATGCCATTGACTTTGAATCCAAACTCGTTATTGATGCCATTGGGTTCTGAATTTTCAACACCATTTGAGCGTATTTTTATCCCTCAAAAAAATCAAGAACATGTTTATTTGGATAGTTCCTCTAAAGGGAATATGATGTGGTTATTATCTGAGTTGAATAAAATTTCTGACGCAAATCATATCACTGTGGTTAATAAAAATTACAATTATAGGGGACCGAACGCTGTAAAAGTGAAATCGCTGGAAGTGTTAAATGGGGCAATGTTTGAATTGAATGGTTTGGGTGTATTTCCAGCTATATCAAAAGAAGATTCAATGTTAGAGCGCACTATGGAGGTACATAACTATTACTCATCTACTTGTATGAATTCAACTTATAAAGTAACAGGAAATTCTACTTTTAGTATTGGCAATTACAAAAATGTGACTGGATTTACAATAAATAGTGGCGGCGTGATGAATTTAAGTTCAGGAAGTAAATTACGCATTCGTTCTGGGAGCAAAATGATTTTGAATGAAGGTTCAGAATTGAATATTGGGGAGAATTGCAGTTTGGTTTTAGATGATAAATCTCAGTTACGTATTGAAAGTGGCGCTAAGATGTATTTAAAAAGAGGGAGTAAAATCTTTTTAAATGGTGAAAATACAATGTTGCATGTTAAAGGTGATTTAGTTTTAGACTCAGGAGTAAAATTTGAACCAAGTTCAATGACTAAAATGGGATTGGTGAAATTTACCAACGTGGGTTATGGATATGGCGATGCAACAATCAAAGCGTTGGGCAGAAATGTATCAATGAAATTTAGAGGTAATGGTAAAAGGGGGAATATCAATTTACAAATTGAAGGTAAAGTTAGCTTTCCATATCAGAAATCTTTGACCACCTATCCTCTGGGCGTGTTGAATATAGATTCTTGTCATGTTTTATTTGACGGGTCGGGACAATTGATTTCGGGTAACAATGTGTTGTTAAACAATAGCAAATTTGAAACGGTAAGTTGGGCAAATGGTTCTGGAAAAGGATTGTGTTATTTGGGAGATGAAATTGTTGTAAATAAGTGTAATTTTAGTAGTTTAGATACAGGACTTAGTATCTTTACTAAACAAAATTCAGGACATAACGAATTAAATAACAACGTATTTGAAGAATGTGTTGTTGGATTAATTTCCCGAGGACGTGGCATAGAAATTAATGCTTCACAGTTTGAGAATAATGAAATTGGTGCGGTTTTTGAAAATTTAAACGAAGAATTGATTGTAAAAGATTGTGAAATTAGCAACAACAAGATGGGTTTGAATGTTAAAAATGCATATTTAAATTCCTCATTTGCTTTTGTTATGGGTAACAGTTTTTATAAAAACAACGTTTCTGTAAGAATGGAAAAACAATCATTATTGTCGAAGTGCAATGTCTTTTCATTGAATCAGATTGGCATTGATATTCGCAATGCAAAGTTGTTTTTGGGAAGTAAGTTTTACAAATACAGTGATTATTTGGATGCATCTTTAATTGCAGGGAACAATGCTTTTTTAAATCAAAAATCAGCATCCATTTACATGCAAGAGGCAATGCCATTTTTAGACGGAGGTAATAATTTTACTTACACCAAAACGCATACAGAAAATAAGATACAAATTTATGGCACCATTGTGATGGACTATAATTTGCCTTATTGGGACAATACATTTACCAAATTTAATGTAAACGGAAATTATTGGATTAACAACAATAAAAAGTATAACATTGACTCTGTAGATGCAAACTGCGTAGATGTTTCTTATACTTCTGGAGGCGCGAATATTCCTTTGAAATTGTACGGAAGTATAGCATCCAGAAATAAGTTTTTAGATTGTATTGATCCAATTAAAAATATTGATTTTGGCAGTGGTTTAAAATCTAGCTTTCATGGAGGTGAGAATAAGATAGAAATAATTAACTTAGATTTGATAAAACCGATTGCAGATGGTTTTGAAATAGTGGGCGACAACGTAACGGTAAATGTGTTTAATGTAAGCGGTCAATTGGTCTTAAAATCTATTACAAAAGAGATTGGAACGAATTTCTTTAGATTATCTACCGGAATTTATTTTGTACAAGTACAAAATAGTGAAGGTATTTCTTCAAAGAAAATATTTGTAACCAATTGATATATTGTTAATTATTCAATATGCTAAACTCAATTTTTCTGGTTGTTGAATAGGTGGGGGTAAACATTTTTATACATTTACTAATGAATCAACTAGATAGCGTTAATTTTGTAAAATGAGATTGACATTTTGGGGTGCCGCTAGGCAAGTTACTGGGAGCATGCATTTGCTTGAGTTATCTAGCGGCACACGTATATTGATAGATTGCGGATTGGATTATGAAAACAGAAAGGAATTTGAAAACAAGAATGCAAATTTCCCATTTCAAGCTTCTGAAATTGACTTATTGATTGTTACACATGCACATATTGACCACACTGGTAATGTTCCTAATTTGATTAAGCAGGGATTCGCTGGTCAAATACTTTGCACGGGTGCAACATTAGAATTGAGTGATTTTTTATTGCACGATAGTTTAAACATTCAGAGAATGGAAATTCAAAAGAAGCGGAAAATGGGTTCACGCAAAAAGGGGGGAATAAAGTTTGGTAGCGTTCCTCAGCCATTGTATGCGAAAAAGCATATTATGGATATGTTGTCGATGGCTCGCCTTCTTGAAATTGGTGAGAACTATACCTACAGCGATGACATTTCAATCAGTTTTCATACTTCAGGGCATATTTTGGGCGCTGTGAGTGTAAGACTTGAAATACAAGAAGATGGTAAAACAAAAACCATTGGATTTACGGGTGATTTGGGTAATTACAGATCGAAGTTGGTTCCAGATCCTATTCCAATGAAAGGTTTGGATTATTTGATTTCTGAGAGTACTTATGGTGGCCGCCGACATATTACCGATAGTCGTTTGGCAGAAGAGTTTATTTTGGAAGAAGTGATAGATGCCTGTGTGACAAGAGGTGGCAAAGTAGTGATTCCTGCATTTAGTGTTGGTAGAACCCAAGCCATTATTTTTACGCTTCATCAATTGTACAGAGAGGGAAAATTACCGAACATTAAAATATTTACCGACAGTCCTTTGGCAATTAAAAGCACAAAGGTTTATCAATACAACTTGCAATATTTGAACGATGAGGCGAAACAGTTTCAAGCGAAGTATGGCAGTTTGTTCGATTTCCCTTTATTGCATGTAATTGAAGATGAGCGTCAAAGTGAAATTCTGAGTGTAATTCCTGAGCCTTGTGTGATTATTTCAGCGGCGGGTATGGTTGAAGGCGGTAGAATTCAAATGCACGTTAGAAATAATGTGGGACATGATGAAAATACCATTTTGATAGCAGGTTTTTGCGCGGAAGGAACTTTGGGAGATAGACTTTTGAAGGGACAGGATTTCGTAGAAATTGAGCATAGAAAACGTCCTGTTAGGGCGGTAATCAAGAGAACCGATGTATTTAGTGCACATCCAGATCATCCACAATTGTTGGATTATTTTGAGCGTTCAAACGATGGAAAATTAAAGAAATTGTTCTTGGTGCATGGCGATCCCATCCAAATGGATATTTTGGCAAATGATATCAAAGGGGTTGAAGTGGTTACACCAATGCGGGGACAACAGTTTGAATTGAATTGAGAATTTCAGTAAACATATTGCTTTGGCCGTTGTCTGTTTTATATGGATCAATTGCGTTTTTAAGGCGAATGTTTTACGAAGTTTTTGGATGGCGTGAGGTTGGCAAATTACCAAGTTTGGTAATAGGGAACCTTACTGTTGGTGGCACGGGTAAAACACCCATGGTGATGTTTGTTTCAAACGTTTTGAAGGATACTTTTTCTTTGGCAGTATTGAGCAGGGGCTATGGAAGAAATACCAAAGGGTATTTGGAATTAAATGGGTATTCTCAAGTAGCCGAGGTGGGTGACGAGCCGTTAGAGATGTTTGAAAATTTGGATTCAGTTCCTGTTGTTGTTTGCGAAAACAGGCTTCAGGGAATTGAAAATATTTCAAGTCATTTTAAAGATGTTAATTTGGTTTTGTTGGATGATGGATTTCAGCATTTGCCTTTAAAAGCGAATGGATATATATTGTTGTGTAACTACAATAATCCATTTTATTCAGATTGGGTAATGCCGGCAGGCCGTTTGCGGGAATTTGCTTTTTCGGCAAAAAATGCCGATATTATAGTTGTAAGTAAATGTCCATCAGAATTAAATGAAAAGGAAGCTAACTCAATTAAATCGCGATTGGCCAAGTACAGTTCAAATGTATTTTTTGCAACTTATGAAATGAGCAAACCACAGCATTTGTTTGGGAAAGAATTGCAGTTGAACCACGGTGAAAAAGTAATTTTGGTTACAGGGGTTGCAAATGGACCGGAGGTTAAAAAACAATTGAAAAGTTTTGAAGTATTGAATCATTTTAATTTTGCCGACCATAAAGTTTTCAATGCAAATAACATCAAAGAATGGTTGGGTGAATGTTTTCTTTTGAACGTTCAGAATATTGTTGTTACGCGCAAAGATGCTGGAAAAATCAAGGACATCATTAAAATGAATGACATTGATACCAAGGGTATTTCTTTTTACGAAATACATACGGAAGTAGTTATTTTATTTAATCAAGAAAAGCAGTTTAAGAATAGTTTAATTAATTTAATATGAAACATATAAGAATTTTTATTTTTGGAATTATCATAGCACTGTCAACATGCTTGTTGCCAAGTTGTAGTCCTTCAAAAAATATTGCATTTGAAGAGTTTACATCTGTTGATCCCAGTGGATGGGATTGGAAGGAGAAAAAGAAATTTACATTCAAGATTGATGATGATCAACATTATTACGGATTGAATTGTGAATTGCGTATTTCAGCCAATTATGCTTACAGTAATATTTGGTTGATTTATACAATCAGGGGTCCTAAGAAGTTTATGCACAAAGAGCAATTTCAGATGGTTTTGTCTGATAATTTGGGGAAATGGAATGGACAAGGTGTTTCAAATTTGATTAGTTTTCAAGTGCCATTTATGGGACAACAGAAACTTGAAAAAGGGGTATACACCATTGAATTTAATCAAAACATGCGCGATGAAAAACTGAAAGACGTAAATAACATTGGTCTTCAGGTGATTCGAGGTCAGTTGATATTGTAATAAATTAAGTAGCGAAGAGAATGGTAGTGAAGGGATATGCATCGGCGTTGCATGGGGTGAATGCTACAAAAGTAATTGTTGAGGCCAACGCCACAACAACGCCCGATTTTGCAACATTTATTATTGGACTGCCCGATGTGGCGGTTCGAGAAAGTTTATTTCGCTGCGATGCAGCGATTAAGAACTCAGGGTTTGAGCCCTTACGACAGAAAATCGTAATCAATCTGGCTCCCGCCGACATCCGAAAGGAGGGGAGCGCATACGATTTGCCAATTGCCGTTACGATGTTGGCAGCAAGTTTTCAACTTACTGATGATCGCTTGGGTGATTACATCATTATGGGGGAATTGGGTTTGGATGGAAATATTTTGCCAATAAAAGGCGCTTTGCCAATTGCAATTCAAGCATTTAAAGACAAGTTTAAGGGCTTTATACTTCCGAAAGAAAATGCAAAAGAAGCGGCAATAGTCAAAGATTTGGAGGTTTATGGGGTAGAGAATCTGCGCGAAGTTGTTGAATTTTTGGCTGGTGAACGAAATTTAGAAAGGGTTGTAGTTGATCCACGTGGCGATTTCGAGTCGGCAATGAATGGGTATGATGTAGACTTTTTAGATGTTCAAGGACAAGACAACATCAAAAGGGCCATGGAAATTGCTGCTGCCGGTGGTCATAATTTAATTTTGTTTGGACCTCCAGGTGCTGGTAAAACCATGTTGGCAAAGCGATTGCCATCGATTATGCCTCCCATGAATTTGCATGAGGCCTTGGAAACTACCAAAATTCATTCGGTAGCTGGAAAGCTAGGTACGAATGCGTCGTTAATGGCTGTGAGGCCATTTCGATCGCCTCATCATACAATTTCAGATGTGGCTTTGGTTGGTGGAGGCAATAATCCTCAGCCGGGCGAAATTTCTTTGGCGCATCACGGGGTTTTGTTTTTAGATGAGTTGCCAGAGTTTAAGCGGTCAGTTTTGGAGGTAATGCGACAACCCTTGGAGGAGAGGAAGGTTACAATATCGCGTTCGCGTTGGTCAGTTGATTATCCAGCATCGTTTATGTTGGTTGCGAGTATGAATCCTTGTCCCTGCGGATACCACAATCATCCCTCAAAAGCGTGCACTTGTGCACCTGGAGCGGTGAATCGATATTTGAGTAAAATCAGTGGTCCATTGTTAGATAGGATAGACATTCACATTGAAGTTTCTCCGGTATCGTATGACGAGTTGGCCTTTCGAAAGAAAGATGGTGAAACGAGTGCTGATATTCGGTCCAGGGTAATAGAAGCGAGGAAAATTCAGGAGGTGCGGTATAAGAATGAAGCTGGGATTTTCAATAATGCCATGTTGCCGAGCAATAGGGTTCATGAATATTGTGAAATACCTGCTGCTGGACAAGTTTTGTTAAAGGCTGCGATGCAGAAATTAAATTTGAGTGCACGCGCTTACGACAAAATTTTGAAATTGAGTAGAACCATTGCCGATTTGGCGGGAGCTGATAATATAGAAATAGCGCATTTGGCCGAAGCTATACATTTCAGAAGTTTGGATAGAGAAGGAATGTTAGGGTAATCTTTTAGATTACTTCTCTTTGAACTCAGTTATAATATTGGGCACGGTTTTTGAGGCTTCATGTAAAATAAACTAAAAATGAAAAAACTATCTTTACTTTTTGTCATTGGATTCACATTGGTTGGATCTTCAATGGCTCAAATGGTTATTCCTGGTGAAACTTTCGCAGCTAACCCTGCTCGTTTCAACGGTAGACCCACTACCATCAAGAACATCGAAATCGTTCAAGAAAATGCTACTGGTGGGCCTTCAATCGGTGGACCTGCTGGTTCTATGTCAGTCGGTGTTCCAGGTCCTGCAGGATCTCCAAGTGCGCCAAACAACACGCCATGTCGCCCACCACGTGGTTTTTCTCAAGTAAACTTGAATTTTAAAGGTGCTCCAGAATTTAAGGGTTGTTTCTATATGTCTGACGTAATGAAAACTAAAATGGATCGCGAGTGTGGAAACCACAATACACCTGCTACAATTTCTTTTAGAGGTGAAAGTCGTGTGGGATACAATATCACCGCTTACAAACTAGGTTTGTAAGGAAATACCTAACCTATCAAAAAGCTGTCTCTTTCTAAAAGGGACAGCTTTTTTTTTAAAAGCCGTTTACACTGTTATACTTGTTTACTTCCCTTTGAATTCAGGTTTTCTTTTTTCGTTGAAAGCGGTTACTCCTTCTTGGTAGTCTTCTGATCGGCCTGCAATTTCTTGGCAATATGCCTCGTATTGGAGCATGGTGTCGAGGTCAGAATGGGCGGCTTTATTTAACATTGCTTTGATCATTCCAATTGAAAGCGTTGGAGCCTGAGCGTAGTAATCGGCAATTTGTTGAACAGTCGCATCCAAATCTTCTTCGGTAGCAACGCGGTTAATCAATCCCCACTCTAATGCTTGTTGTGCGCTGATTTTGGGAGCCATGGTGGCCATTTCGAATGCACGGGCTGGGCTTATTGCTTTAGGCAAAAAGTAGCTGCTTCCAGAGTCTGGAACCAATCCTACGTTTACAAAAACTTCAATGAGGGAGGCTCTTTCAGAGGCAATGATAAAATCACAAGCAAGGGCCAAAGAGGCGCCAGCACCCGCTGCTACGCCATTCATTCTGCAAATGATAGGCTTTGGCAATTCGCGCATTGCTTTGATAATTGGATTGTAACGTTTGTATAAGCTATCGGAAAGGGAGCGATTTTTAGAACCTGCAATGGCTTTCAAATCTTGACCACTACAAAATGCTTTTCCTGCGCCGGTAAGCACCACAACACGAACCTCGTTGTCTTTCTTAATCTCTTTGAACACGGCTTGCATGTCATAGCTTTGTTCATCGTTGAATGCATTAAAAACATCGGGACGGTTTAAAGTAACATAGGCAATGTTGCCTTTTTTCTCGTATAAAACGCAAGTTAGTTCCATATTGTGTACAATAAAATTGAGTTTACAAATGTAATAGAAATTCCAACGATGCTCCCTATGATTAATTCCTGGTATGTATGGGCTTTCAATATTTTTCGCGCAATGAAAACCAAGGCTGTTAATACCACCAACGTTGTTAAAATAAGATTGATATTTTGAGGGACTAATAATGCGTTAGGCCAATGATATAAGTTTTCACCCACCAGGCAATCTCCTTGAACAAAGTTCTTGATTCTGTTGAATTCTCCAAATGCAAAAGTGGTAAATGCAGTAATGGAAAGCATGTGAATGGAGATTTTAAAGTTGAGAAATACAAAAATTGTTTGCACCAAAAGTGACAAAACCACCAATTGCTCCCATTCAAACAAAGGATGTAGGTTTAATAATTTGTTGTAAGTAATGAGATTTTCTTTCGTATTCAACAATTCATGTGAGTAGAACATCATCAACATGGCCGACAACAATGCAAATGGTACCGCAATTTTGCGTTCTTTTACACTTGCCAATTGAATGGATTCGAACCGTTTTTTATAAACCATAAAAATCAGAAACAACATGGGAATAATGATGTACAACAGCAAGCTGGCTGTGAGTAATTTTGATTGTGTGAGTTTCTGAATTTCTAGAATATTGGAAATGTCGATTCGCGACATAAAATAGACACCCAATATGGCCCAAAGGCCAGGAAAGGTAATGTAAGTAATGATTTTAGCTATGATTTTCATGGTTAAAAGGCACGTTCAATTCCGAATCGAAGTCTAAATTGAAGGTTGTTTTCGTTGATGTTCGTGATGCTTTTGAAGAAAGGAATATCAATTCTCAAACGGAGTGGATTTACTTCTGATAGTATACTTCTTTGAGATGTAGAATTCTTAAATATCACTTTTTTATTGGCTTTCAAATTTACCATTGCCCCAATTCCTGCATCGGCAATGATGGGACTTGTCAGTTGCTTTTGATTTACGGGTTGTGAAATAATACCGGCATCACCGAACAGATAGGTTTGGATATTGATCCATTTCAACCTTGGAACTGCCGAAAAGAATCGTGTGAAATCAATTTCTACGTTTGCAGAAACTCCCGAATTCCCTCTAAAAAATGCAAGCGAGGTATCGTTTTGTTTCAATGCAATGGGCGAATTGATATATCCCCTGAGATTGAGTCCCCCACCGTATTGAAGATACATTGCTTGGTTTAGCTGTGTAAATCCGAAGTCGCGCATCAGTTTATTGTCCATCATGTCTTCTGGATTTGCTCCTGCCGCATAAAGGGCCGATTCAGTTGTTGGGTTTTGACCGCCGCCATATTGACCAAACAGTCGTGTTTTTAGCAATATTTTGCCAATGGGTTGGTTGTGTTTCCAGGTACCTTGAACGTATCCAAATTGGGTTTGGCTCCAAGGACTTGGCAAACGGGTATTCACATTGAAGCTTCCAAAACGTCCCCAACCTGAATAGTTCTTTGTCCAAAACAAATTCAAACTGATATTATCTTGATTGCTCCAAAATGATTGTCCCAATGTGTAATTGTTGTAATTGGTTTGAAAAATCGAACTTGAATTTGATTCATCAAATGTTTCACGGAAATAGTTTTTCATGTATTTACCGTACATACCAAAGGTATGATTTTTAACTTTCATTTTCCAACCTAATTTATTGATAAATAAATTATTATAGTATTTGCTTTCTATATAATAAGTGCCATTACCTGCAATTGTATGGGCGTAACTAAAGTTGTAGCTTAATGGTTGTGTTCCACGATTGATAAGCAAATTGGGTTGTAAAGTTTGTTTTTTGAGGGAATAAAATGTTTCTAATTCAAAAACATGTTTTCTACCTTGGTATTGCCCTGATAGTTTTACCCCGGCCATCCAGCCATTGAACGCATTGTTGGTTAAACTCGGTCTCCAAAGGGTTTTATATCCCCCAAAATAAGAATCATCGGAACCATTTATGTAATCGAAATCGATAGAATTTCGGTGTTTCCAAACATTGTCTGATCGATTAATATCGGCTAATCGGTAGCTACCATCTAAGAAAATTTGTTCTAACGTATAGTTAGGAGGCATGTTTATTTGAAAGGTATATTCGGGTTTAATTCTGTCCCAACCAATCCAAGGAATCAAGTTTTGGCGTTCTGGATTTTTGTAAAAAGTAACGGGAATGGTGTTTTTTATGATGGTGGGCTTACCTGTTAATTGAGAAACAAATACCAAATCAAGGTTTACCGGCATTACCATTAATCCCTTTCTTTCAATGGTAATTTCATAAGTTAACTTTGATATTTTTTTCACTTTTTTAATGCCGTAATCGCAGGCATCAGATGTTTCAAACCATTGATCGAAGAATTTATTTAGGTCTGTTTGTGCAGTTTGAATTACAGAGTTTCTAAAATCATCGATGTAGGGGTGGCAGAACTTCCATTGAGACACATAATTTTTCATGGCCTGTGAAAACACCGAATCACCTAAGAAATACTGAAGGTTGTAAAGCATGGTGGCTGTTTTCAAATACACATGTTTGTATCCACCACCATGGCCCGTAGCACCATTAAATTCATTGCTATGGGTATTCAATTTGCTGTCATTAGCGTCGATGGCATCTTCTATGTAGCCGGCATAAACCCGTCCATATTCAGGGAAGTTCTCGTTTGTTAGTTTTTTTAAGCCCCAAGCCGTTAAGAACTGTGTAAATCCTTCATCAAGCGCAGCTCTGTAGGTTTCGTTACTTCCCACCATTCCATAAAACCAGTTGTGGCCAATTTCATGAATAAGTAAACTTTGGTGTCCTGGATAAGTGCCGCCATCCATGGTTATCATGGGGTATTCCATGCCATCGCCGGCATCGGCTGCTACTATTTTGGGATAGTTATATTGTCCAAAATCTTTGCTAAAAAGCTCAATGATTTTTTTCACAAATCCCGATGTTTGCTGCCATCCAGCGGCATTATTTTCTTGGGCTATGGCAACACAGTTTACGCCGTTGAAGTTGGTTTCACTGATTCTGTATGTTGGGTCGGCTGTCCATGCAAAGTCGTGCACATTTGTGGCGTGAAACCACCATTGCTTTCTTTTGTTGGACGGTGAAATTATTACGGAAGGTTGTTCACCAATTGGTTTTTTGGAGAAATTTGAAATATCGATTTTTTTTCTGAGGGAATCAGGAAGTACCGTGTTGCGGTTCATGAGTTCACCCGTTGCTTCAACAATATAGTTTTCAGGCAAATCGAGTTGCACATCAAAAACTCCAAAATCGCCATAGAATTCTTTTTCAAGGTGTTGGTCGGCAGCCCATGTGAATTTTCTGTCGTACACACAAATCTTAGGAAACCATTGACAGCCATTGAAATGTTTCACGCCATGGTGGTCAAATACTTTCATTCTCCGACGAATGGAACCCCTATCGAAGTAGGTGATAAAATCGATGTTGAAATCAACTTTTTCACCAGGAAGGAGGGGTTTGGGCAATTTTATTTTGAGTATGGTATTGTGAATTTCAAAGTCAATTTTTTCATTGTTGATAGTGAACGAAGTGATTTCAATTCCCTTGCCATCGTTTTCATATTGGCCGTTTACAACCTTTATTTTATTGAGTTTATATAATTCGTGCGTTAGGCTTTTTTTGATAAAAGCATTTTGGTAGAGATTGAAGTAAGCTTCGGTTAGGGTATTGGGACTATTGTTGTAATAGGTAATTCTTTCGTCGCCTTTGATATATTCAAAAGTGTCGTTTAAATGGGCATGAATTTTATAGTAAACATCTTGTTGCCAATATCCCTCATAAGGTTTTTTATTTTTCCAGTAGTTGGGATCTGAGGAATTATGAAGGTTATCAATCTCTTGCTGAGAATACGCAGAATTGCAAAAAAAGAATGTAAAAAAAATTGCAGAAAACGTGAGTTTTTTGAACATGAGTGCAAGTTAATCAAATTGCAGAAAACTATTCACTTGTGAAGTCGCTATAAATTGTGCAATTTTGCTCTAATGAATCAACCATGGCAATATCGTAGCGCTAACTATGATGAAAAAAACGTTGGATTTTTCGTATACAATCAGGGTGAAATTCATAGAATTACTGTGGGTGAGAATGGCGAATTGACTTCTCATGAAATTGGGAATGATTTAGAAATTCGTACAAACGACAGAGAGGTTGATTTTTCTGCGGGTATTTCATTTTACCCGAAGGAATTTATTCAAACAAAAATTCCGGGATTAACTTTAAATACTAGGGTATATTTATCTGATTCTATTTATTTGGTTTACAATTCTGAGGGAAATAAGTCCCACTTAGCACAATCGATGTTTACCAAGGCCAAGCAAATGTCGGAGTTGCATAAGAACTTGGTTTATTTTTGGTTGCACGAGGGAAAGTTGGTTGTATTGGCATTTAAGGACAAGCAATTTTACATGGGCAATTCGTATGGTGTAATGAATATAGCGGAAGTAATTTATTTTGTAACTGCCATCATGCAAGAGGCCAAATTTGACACCATGCCCTATTTTTTAGTTGCAGATGTTACCGACACGAAAGCAGATCAGTTGGGAATTGAATTTGAAAGATTTGGTATAGATTTACAACTGGTAAATAGCAAAATGCCTTATACTTCTGTGAATCAAATTCCAGATTTGCATATTGCAACAAATTTATTGATCATTTCTTCATGCGCGTTACCGGAGGAATTTTAAAGGGCTGGGTAATACCCACCAAATTTGCTACACATGTAAGGCCTTCAACCGATAGAATGCGAGAGAGTTTATTCAATTCTTTGGTTCATCAATTTGGCATTGAGGGAAAATCGGTTTTGGATTTATTTTCCGGGTCTGGAATTATTGCTGCAGAGTTTTTGAGTAGGGAAGCAACTTTGGTTACATCGATTGATTTAGATGGTAAAAATATTTTACAGCAAAAGGCAATGCAAAAAGATAGGGAGCTCAATCAATGGGAAATTATCAAGCAGAATATATATAGATTTGAGCCTAAGAATGGGCAACAATTTGATATCATATTTGCAGATCCGCCTTACGATATTCCCAACATTCAGCAATTTCCTAAAATGTTTTCAGAATGGTTGGCCGATGATGGAATCATTATTTTGGAACATAAGCCTCAGTTACAGTTTCATGAGGAGCATTTATTAAAAAAAGAATACGGTAGTACAACTTGTACTATATTCGCCAAACAAAAATAAAATGACAATCAAAAAAATTGCAGTTTTCCCTGGCACATTCGACCCAATTACAAAGGGTCACGTGGATATTGTTGACCGTGGGTCTTTAATTTTTGATAAAATTATTATCGCAGTGGGTGTCAATACAAAAAAGACAACTTTGTATACATTAGAAAATCGAATTGCTTGGATTAAAGAAACCTTTGCACATAATTCTAAAGTAGAAGTTGATTTTTACGAAGGATTAACGGTAGATTATTGCAAGAAAGTCGGAGCTAATTTTTTATTGAGAGGACTTCGTAATGGGAGTGATTTCGATTATGAATCTCACATTGCGCAACTAAATAAGGCCTTAAATGAAAACATAGAAACCGTTTTTATTTTGAGCTCACCGGAGTTAAGCTATATCAGCAGTACATTGGTAAGAGATTTAATCATACACAATGGCAACTACAGGCCATTTTTGCCTGAGGCAGTTCAAGTAAACCTTTAGGAAGGATCTATTTGTGCCAGTGCTTTGTTCACGATGTCACGCACACTGTTATAGGATAGGAAATCTGGTGATCTAAACCAATCTAAATTTTCGAATTTCACTTCAGAAATTCCTTCTTCAATTTGAGGCTTCAAATTGCTTTTGCCATTGCTGTGCATAATATACCAGTGGGTCACTTTCATTAAAACAGCATCATCTTCAAAATAGGCATGATAAGATTCACCAATTTTTTCGCTAATGTTTATCATATTGATACCAGTTTCTTCCATCACTTCTCTTAAGGCGGCAGCGCGTTGATCTTCGTGTTTTTCAATTTTCCCTTTTGGAAGATCCCATAATCCATTTCTTTTGATGGTGAGTAATTGGTTTTCTTTATTGAAAACCAAACCACCAGCGGCTTGAATAACGGTATAGTTATCTGAAAACTCTTTGAACGTTTCAGATGGTTCAGATGAAATCAATCCGAATGTCATTACCTTACCGCTAGATGCGCTAGAGGTAAGAATTTTAAAACTAGTTAACAACTCATCGTCGCCTATAAAGTACAAATTAGGAATGCCCCTCAATGCACTTGGAGAATCTGTGATGATAATTGCACCTTCATTAAAATAAATTTTGTAGGTTTGTGGCTCCATGTCTCAACAAAGTGCAAAATTAGCAAAATTTCTTCTTGAAATAAAGGCAATTAAATTATCGCCGAAAGAACCATTTACTTGGACGTCTGGAATTAAGAGTCCAATTTATTGTGACAACCGTATGGTTTTGTCATTTCCGGAGGTACGAAGTTATGTAGCAGACGCCCTTGCGGAGTTGATAAAGACAGAGTTTTCGGGGGTTGACAGCGTTGCAGGAATTGCAACGGCAGGAATTGCGCACGGCGCTTTGTGTGCGGATAGAATGGGAATTTCATATTGTTATGTTCGACCAGAGCCCAAAAAACACGGATTAAAAAATCAGGTTGAGGGATATTTGGCTGTTGGAGATAAGGTAGTTTTGGTAGAAGATTTGATTTCTACAGGCAAAAGTTCGATGCAGGCGGTTGATGGTGTTAGGCTTGCTGGAGCTGAAGTAATTGGCTTGGTGGCATTGTTTACCTATGGATTTTCGGCTGCTGCTGAACGATTTGCAAACGAAGGAATTCCAGTGTTTACCTTAACCAATTTCGATACATTGTGTGAAGTTGCTGCTGCTGAAGGTTATATTGGCGAAGAGGATATTGCTAGCATCAAAGCATTTGCACAAAACCCATCTGAATGGGGTGCTAATTTGTAATTTTTTTTAGTACCTTTGTAGTAATATGAGTACTACCTTAGATGCGCGCTTAAATACTTTATTCGTAAAGGTTGAACGTGTATTGAAGGAAAATTCATCCCTCAAAAACGAAAAAATAATTCTAGAAAATGAGATAATAGAATTAAAAAATCAGATTTTGGGAGTGAAAAATGACAAACTCGACCTACAAAATGAAAATTCTACGCTGAAGAGCACAATAGATATTCAAAGAAATACGTTAAACGAGTTAAAGGAACAGAATAAAATTATAAAACTTGCAAAAGAAATGTCGCCCGATAGTTCAGACAATCACGAATTAAAAATCAAGATTAATGAATTAGTGAGAGACATTGACCGGTGCATTGATTTGTTAAACGAATAATATATAGATAATGGATAACAACGAAACCGTTCTTCTTTCCGTGAATATAGACACTAGGCCTATGCGTTTGCGTGTGGCTAGCAAAGATGAACAACAGGTTTTGTTGGCAGCAGAAACGCTCAACAAACGCATAGAAGCTTTTCGTAAGTTTAGTGCAAATGAGCCAATAGATAGACTTTCATGGGCTGCTTTAGATTTGGCAGGCGACGTAGTTCGCTTACAAAAAAGCGAAAATCAACCCAAAAGTCAGGAAGAAATTCCTCCAGTTTTACTCAAACTTGAATCTTTGTTGCAGAATTATTAATTCGTTTTACTATTCCAATGCTCCAACATAAAAAAGGAGAAAAAAAATGGACGTAATTGTATTTATCCTAGCTGGACTAATCGGTGGATTAGGGCTTGGGTACATTGTTTTTATCGCAGCGCGAAAAGGACAATTAGAAAAGGAGAAATCTAAAGTATTGGAAGAAGCTCGCAATCAAGGCGAGACACTTAAAAAGGATCGTATTTTTGAAGCCAAAGAGAAATACATGCAGCTTCGCTCTGAATACGAGCAAGAAACCAACAAACGCAATCAAGAAATTCAACAATCTGAAAACAGAATTCGTCAAAAAGAGCAATCTTTAGATGACAAACTTAAAAACTTCAAATCTCGTGAAGACGAAGTTGCTTCCAAAAGTCAGCGTTTAGATTCTCAAATAGAGTCTTACAAGACAAAAGAGAAGGAAGTTCAAAGCTTGCGTGATCAACAGCTTGCACAGTTAGAAAAAGTTGCAGGTTTATCTGCTGATGCTGCAAAAGAGCAAATGTTTGAAAACATCAAAGCAAAAACCTACAATGAAGGAATGATTTTGGCGAAAAACATTGTTGATGAAGCGAAATTGGGTGCAACACGTGAAGCAAAACGTATTGTTTTGCAAACCATTCAACGTACCGCTGCTGAATTGGCAATTGACAATACAGTAACTGCTTTCCCTCTAGAATCTGACGATGTTAAGGGAAGAATCATTGGTAGAGAAGGTAGAAATATCAAAGCATTTGAAGCGGCTACTGGAGTGGAAATTTTAATTGATGATACCCCAGAAACAATTGTATTGAGTTGTTATGACCCAATTCGCCGTGAAATTGCACGTGTTTCGTTAGAGCGTTTGATCAAAGATGGTAGAATTCATCCAGCCCGTATTGAAGAGGTTGTTGAAAAAACCAAAAAACAAATTGAAGAGGAAGTAGTTGAATGGGGAGAGAGAACTGTAGTTGATTTAGGAATTACAGGTTTACATCCAGAACTGATTCGTTATGTAGGTCGTATGAGATTTAGAAGTTCTTATGGCCAAAACTTATTGAAGCATAGTCGCGAAGTTGCTCGTTTGTGTGCAACTATGGCTGCCGAAATGGGATTGAATGTAAAACTAGCAAAACGCGCTGGTTTGTTGCATGACATTGGAAAATGCCCTGATAACGATGAAGAAACTCCTCACGCATTATTAGGATTGAAATTGTGTGAAAAATATGGCGAACATCCAGAAGTTTGTAATGCAGTTGGTGCCCATCACGATGAGATTGAAATGACAAGCTTATTAAGCCCAATCGTTCAAGCTTGTGATGCCATTAGCGGTTCTCGTCCTGGTGCACGTCGTGGAGATGAGCAATATGTTGAACGTATCAAGGAAATGGAAAATATGGCGTTGAGCTATCCAGGTGTTGAAAAAGCATATGCTATTCAAGCGGGTCGTGAACTTCGTATTATCATGGGTGCTGAAAAAACCACCGATGACCAAGCTGATACTTTGGCATTTGAATTATCAACCCGCATTATGACGGAAATGCGTTACCCTGGTCAAGTAAAAATTACTGTGATCAGAGAAAAGCGCGCTGTTGGTGTAGCAAAATAAAAATGAATCGGACTTTGTCCTAAATGAAATACCAAATGCAAAAACCAGAGTTTCTCTGGTTTTTGCATTTAAAAGAAATAAAAATATGTCTGGAAAACTTTATTTGGTTCCAACGCCCATTGGCAACCTTGGCGATATGACTTATCGCGCTGTGGCAGTGCTAAAAACCGTTGACAAAATTCTCGCTGAAGACACGCGAACTACTAAGGTTTTGTTAAATCATTATGAAATTTCAACAACATTAGAGAGTTTTCACCAGCACAATGAACATCAAAAACTCAATTATTTAATTGGCGAATTAAAGCAGGGTAAAATGCTTGCACAGGTTTCTGATGCGGGTACTCCTGGTATTTCTGATCCTGGGTTTTTGCTTACTAGAATGGCTTTGCAAGAAGGCATTTCGGTTGAAGTTTTACCTGGTGCTACTGCTTTTGTTCCTGCATTATTAAAGAGTGGATTTCCACTTCATAGTTTTTGTTTTGAGGGATTTTTACCCCATAAAAAAGGACGTCAAACCAAGATGAAACAATGGGCTGCAGACGATCACACCATTGTGTTTTATGAAAGTCCCCACAAAATATTAAAAACTTTAAAACAGCTTGCAGAGTTTTGTTCACCGCATAGAAAGGTGAGTGTTTCAAGAGAAATTACCAAGAAATTTGAAGAAACTGTTACCGGAACGTTACCCTTTGTAATTGAACACTTTACTACCCATAATCCGAAAGGAGAATTTGTTGTAGTTTTGGAGGGAAGTGCTTATGAAACTGAAGAAGTAGAAGAGGTTTCGGAATAAGTGCAAAAAATTTATTGAAATTATGTTGCAGAAATTGCAAAATATAACATTCAAAAAAGCACCAACATGGTTTTGGATTTGCCTTCCATCTTTGTTGTTTTATTTGGCTTGGGAGCCGAATGGAATTGCGCCAATCTTGTTTATTGCCTTTTTGCCATTGATTGTATTGGCAAACCGTTTTGCGTTAGAAAAAAGATTTAGATATTACGGTGCAATTTTTTTAGCGCTTTTGGGTTGGAACATCACAACCACATGGTGGGTTTATTATGCTTCCGATGTGGGTGCAATTTTTATGCTGCTTTTGAATGCACTGTTTATGTGTGTTCCTTTTATTTTTTATCGGATTGCTCTAAAACGGAATTTTGGCAAATGGGCATTTTCAGTTTTTGCAATTGCTTGGATTTTATATGAATACGGACATCACCGTTGGGATTTAAGTTGGCCGTGGTTGTGCTTGGGGAATGGATTTTCGGGTTGGACGGGTTTTATTCAATGGTATGAGTGGACAGGAACTCTTGGAGGAACTGCGTTGGTGCTTTGGATTAATTATTTGTTTTTTGAGGGATTTTCTATCCTCTCAAATGATCAAAACAATGATAAAAGAAATGGAGTATTTTCCGGTAAGTTTCGAAAATTTTATTGGATACTCATTGTTTTTGGTGCTTTATATGGATTGTCGTTTTATTTAAAATCTCAAATCAATATCACTGATGGGAAGAAAATAAATGTGGCAGTCTTGCAGCCGAGTTACGACCCTTGGAATGAGAAGTTTAACCGTCCCTCATTACAAATGGAAGAAGAGATGATTAAACTTTCTGCGTCAGTAATTGATTCAAGTACGGATTGGCTTTTGTGGCCGGAAACTTCTTTGGTTGACAATATCAATTTAAATTTGCCTGAGCGCGATGGTCAAGTAGAAATGCTCAACGGACTTTATCGAAGATTGAAAAGTGGCGGTGATTTGGGAATAGTTTTTGGATCAGACAAAAGCATGTACCGTTGGAATTCCAAGCTTCAAATTTTGACTGGAGCGAGCACAATTCGTTATTTCAATTCAGTTGAAAAGCCAACTTCTGTTGCGCGTAAATCTCAATATGATCAAAATTTATGGTACGAAGTATTTAATGATGCGATGTATTTAGATAGTTCCTTACTTCCTAAATTTTACCACAAATCGAAATTGGTTCCGGGAACGGAGCAAATGCCTTTTCTTCACTATTTTCCATTTCTAGAGGAATTGGCGTTGGGTTTAGATGAGAATAGTGCAACTGGAAGTTTGGGAAAGAATGACAGTGCCGAGGTTTTTGGTAGAGGGGAAGGGAAAGTAGCACCCGTAATTTGCTATGAGAGTATTTATGGTGATTATGTTCGTGATTACATAAACAAAGGCGCTGGTTGGATTGGAATTGTAACGAACGATGGATGGTGGAGGAAAACGGCTGGGTATCAACAGCATTTCTCATTTTCCAAATTAAGGGCCATAGAAATGCGTAAATGGATTGCACGCAGTGCAAATACTGGAACAAGTGCATTTATAGATCCGGTAGGCAATAGTTATCAAAATACAGAATGGTTTGATAAAGTATGCATCAAACAGAGTATTTATTCGAATCAACATAAAACCATTTATTCCGCAATTGGTGATATTGGTGTAATGGCGATTTTGTTTTTAGGAATGATTTTGGGTACCTATTTCAAAAGAAACAATTAATTTTTTTGAAGTTTTAATTGCCAATTCCAAGAGTCGCGCATCATTTCATCAAGGCCACGTTTTGCTGTCCATCCCAATACATTATTTACCTTCGTTGTATCGGCCCATACCTTTACAACATCACCCGCGCGGCGAGGTCCTATTTTATGAGGGACTTGGATGTTGTTTTCTTTTTCGAAGGATTGAATTACTTCTAAAACTGAGAACCCATTGCCAGTGCCGATATTGAACAATTCAAAATTCTCTTCTTGTTTATTTTGAACCAATCGTTCAACTGCTTTTACGTGTGCTTCTGCCAAATCCATTACATGGATATAGTCGCGAATACAAGTTCCGTCGGGGGTATCGTAATCGTTGCCAAAAACTGTTAATTCGTTTCTCAGACCAGCAACAGTTTGTGTTAGGTAAGGGATAAGGTTATTGGGAATTCCCAAGGGTAATTCCCCTAATGCGGCAGTTGGATGTGCACCAATTGGATTAAAATAGCGTAGACATTGGGTTTTGCACCACGAAGCATTGTCTTTCAAAATAATTTCACCCATTTGCTTTGTAGCGCCATAAGGTGATTGCGCAGGTTTTGTAGGCGTTGTTTCTAAAACTGGAACTTGATCGGGCTCACCGTAAACAGTACAACTACTTGAAAATACCAAGTTTGAAATGCCTTGTGCTTTCATTACTTCAAGAACTGAAATTAAACCGACTACGTTGTTTTCATAATACATGAGTGGTTTTTCAACACTTTCGCCTACGGCTTTAAATGCAGCAAAATGAATAATAGCCTCAGGTTTATGGTCAATGATCAATTGTGAAAGCACTTCTGTATCGTTCACGTTGGCATTTACAAATGTTGGTTCAAATCCAATTAATGATTTTATGCCACCCATTGCACTCATTTGAGAGTTGCTCAGGTTGTCGATAATAATTGGTTCAAATCCTGCTTCGTGTAAACAAACAACAGTATGTGAGCCAATAAAACCAAGGCCGCCTGTAACTAATATCTTTTTTTTCATTCTAAAACTATTGAGACTATATTGTTCACTAATTTGTATTTTTCTTGTGTTGCAGTGCAAATGGCAAATCCATTGTTATTGAATGTTAATTTTTCGCCATGTTTGCTCATCCAGCCTATGTGTTTTGCAGGAACTCCAACTACCATGGCAAAATTTGGGACATCCTTGGTAACTACAGAGCCGGCACCTATGAATGCATATTCACCTAGCGTTGTGCCGCATACTATGGTTGCATTGGCGCCAATTGAACATCCTTTTTTTACCAGGGTATTTTTGAATTCTGTTTTGCGTTCAACGAATGCGCGTGGATTCATCACATTTGTAAAAACCATACTTGGTCCCAAGAAGCAATCATCTTCAATGATTACATTGGCATATACGCTTACGTTGTTTTGTATTTTAACACCATTGCCTATGGTTACGTTTTTGTCGACATAAACATTTTGTCCAATATTGCAATTTTGACCAATCTGGGCTGTACCCATGACATGGGTAAAGTGCCAAATTTTTGTATCAATACCAATTTGTGCTCCTTGATCTATGATTGCCGTTTCGTGAACAAAATAGTCGTTAGACATATTGCGAAGGTAATAAAATATAGGGTATGATAAATTTTGAATTGATTAAACTCAGAAATAATTTATAAATGGAAATGTAGTGTGGGTATAAATTAAAAAAGGCTGCCCTTAGGCAGCCTTTTTTGGAATATGCTTGTAAATTAATATGTTAAAATAAAGTCAACACGACGGTTAGCCTCTTTGCCTTTTGGTGTTGCGTTATCTGCAATAGGCATTTCAGAACCATAGCCAATTGATTTCAATTTGCTATCGCTAATACCTTTAGAAACAAAATAAGCTTTCACTGCTTCAGCGCGGTTTTTGCTCAAAGTTTTGTTTGCAACTGCATCACCAACATTGTCGGTATGACCTTGAATTTCAATATTCGCACCTGGATACTCGTTCAAAATTTTCACGATTTCATCTAAGCTTTTGTTAGAAGTTGCTATGATAACAGCTTTGTTTGTTTCAAACAAAATACCTTTTGCATAACCTTTAATTTTAGCTTTAACTTCATCCTTGATTTCTGGGCAACCATTGTTAGAAACTGGACCAGCAGCGTTAGGACATTTGTCATTTTTATCAGCGGTACCATCACCGTCGGAGTCTGGACAACCGTTAAGTTCTTTCGAACCTTTATCATTCGGGCAACCATCAACGTTGTCGGCAATGCCGTCTCCGTCTGTATCAGGGCAACCGTTAAATTCTGGTGTACCTTTAACATTCGGGCAAACGTCTAATTTGTTTTCGATACCATCACCATCAGAATCAGGGCAACCGTTTAGTTCTTTGGTTCCTTTTTCTTCAGCACATTTGTCATCAGCATCTAAGATACCGTCACCATCTGTATCGGCAGGGCAACCTAAGCTATCTACATATTTGCGGTATTTAGCTTCAGTACCTTTACAACGGTCGTACTTATCTGGAACACCGTCTTCATCAGTATCTTTCATGCGTTTTGGTCCACGACCGCTTCCGCCTGCACCTTCATTAAGTGCAAATGCAACGCCGATGTTGTTATAACCCCAAGCATCATTACTTCTGTATAGTTTATTTACAAGAGGTTTATCGGGATTAGGGTCGGCATCGTTTGAGCCATCCCAACGATCGTTGAAAGTATAAGTTAAAACATATGACCAGCTTAATGCAATTTTTTCAGTTAAACTATATTTAAAACCTAAACCACCTTGAAATTGAGCTCCAATATCTTGAATTGTATTTTCAATTGGATGAGATACACCCCATTGGTCGATACGTGTTGCAGCTACGTAAGGATTAGGTCCCCATTTGATTGTAGAATGTACATAGTAAGCTCCAATTGCACCATATAAATAAGGAGCAAATTTAGAATCTTCAGAGAGAATAACACCGTTATTAAATTTGTAACGCACACCGAAAGACAAGTCAGCAGTGTTTGCTTTAAAACTTTTCCAAATAATGTCTTTCTCTTTTACAAAACTGTCAAAGCTTCTGCAAAAACCTACGTCACCGGCAGAAATATTTGCTACACCATCAAATGAAGGGCTAATACCATAGGTAAAAGTTGCACCTCCACCTTGATAAATAGGTTTGGTTGAGAAAAATAGGCTAGTACCCATGTCTCCAAGGTATTCTCTGTAACCCCCATTAACCTCAACACCCATAGAACCTTGGCCTTGAGCGGATAGGTTTCCTACAAATAAAGAGATAATTGCAGGTAAAAAAATTGATTTTAAGTAGTTTTTATGCATATTCTTGTTTACGTTAGTAAGTTTAGTAGTTGACAAATATAAGAAACTCTCAATTAAAAAAAAGTTTTTTGATAAATTTTACACATATACTTCACATTTTTTTTCAACAGAGGCAAAAAATGCAAATGTTATGTCATTCAAACTAAAAAATAGATTAAATCAACTTTTCATTAATTGTAGACTTGTAAAATATTTCCGTCTTTTTGAATCTTGTATTGCGCTAATCTCCCGGCAGCGGGTCCTTTGGTTGGAAAACCGGGAAAATTGTATTGGCTTTCGCAACATTTGTTAAAAGTATTGCCAATATATTCGCCGCATTTCATTTGGATATTCATGCTATCTATCCATATTTTTGAACATGCTTTTGAAGGCTCATAGGCACAAGTTCTTTCAAAAGCGTACCACTGATCGTCATAGTCGTGAATTACAATGACTCCTTTTATACCACCTTCAAAATATTGAAATTCACCAGGATTATTTAAATGCATGTATGAACTTAAGTTGAGGTCTATGAAAATACTTACCGGTCCGGTTTGAATGTTTTGAGTAACCGTTCTAGAATCGTTGCAAGAATAAAGTCCCCCAAAAACAAATAAGATGAAGATTGTAAATTTATTCATAATTATAAAAACCTTTTCCAGATTTTTTGCCGTGGTGTCCTGCATCCACTTTCTGTTTTTGTATTCTATTGGGTCTGAATTTCGGATCGTAATTGAATTGTTCAAACATAGAATTGGTAACCGAGTAATTTGTATCAACGCCAATTAAGTCCATCAACCTAAATGGCCCCATTTTGAATCCGGTAGACTCCATTAAATTATCGATTTCTGGAATGCTTGCAACACCTTCTTCTGTAATTTTCAGCGCTTCAACATAAAAATGGCGTGCAACACGGTTCACAATGAAACCAGGAGCATCTTGAGCGTAAACCGTTGTTTTACCCAATGATATTGACCAATTAAAAGCTTTTTCTGCTACTTCATCACTTGTTGCTGCTCCTTTAATGACTTCAACCAATTTCATGATATGTGCAGGATTGAAGAAGTGTACACCAACCAATCTTTCTGGGTGGTTTAATCCGCTAGCAATTTGTGTAATTGGAATAGAAGATGTATTGGTTGCGAAAATTGATTCTGCAGAATTTATGGTTTCTAAATGCTGAAACAGTTCTCTCTTAATTTGTAAATTTTCTAAAATTGCCTCAATAACGAAATCAGCAACTAGTTCATTTTTATTTTCGGTAATCGATAATAATTTTAAAGATTGTTCTTTCTTTTCGGGTGAAATTTTGCCTTTTTCTACAGAAATATTTAATTGCTTATGAATATAGTCAATCGCTTTATCTAAAGCTTCTTTCTTTAAATCATAGATGATGGTTGGATAACCAGAAAGGATACTGCACATAGCAATGCCTGAACCCATTACCCCCGAACCAATAACAATTACATTTTTCATTTATACAAATTTAGCGAGACTTTAGCCAATTTTGAGGATTTTGTTTTTCTTGACCTTGCCAAATTTGGAATTGAAGGATGTTTTTATCATCATCGTCGGTCATTACTCGTCCTATTTTTTCTCCAACAGAAATGATTTGTCCCCGCTGAACAAAAACATCGCTTAATCGAGAATATACAGTAAAATATTCTCCATGGTTAACCAATATCGCTTCTCCTTGTCCGGGAATAGACAGAATGGCAGAAACAGTTCCTTTAAATACAGCCTTTACTGTTGTATTTTTTGGTGTGGTAATATCAATACCATTATTGACCTCTTCAATATCTTGAAACTCTGGGTGTCTGTGTCGGCCGAATCCTTGAGAAATAAATCCTCTTTCAACAGGCCAAGGCAAACCACCTCTGTTATTTTCAAACGACACACTGAGTGCTTTTGATTCAGGTGTTAAAGCATTTTCTGAACTTGATGAATTGTATTTTGACTTTTTATTTCCAGTTTTATCGGGTGCGGATTTTGCCACTTCTCTTTTTTGACGGCGGCGTTCAGCTTCAATTTCTTTGGCAATTGCCCTTGAAATTTCTCGGTTCAATTTAGAAACCTGGCGTTCGTTTTCTTTGATTTTCCCTCTTAGTTCTTTTTCCTTTGAAGATAGTTCAACAACCAACTTTTGCTTGGTAGATTTGTCGGTTTCTAATTCTTTTTTTTCGGTTTCTTTACTTGACAAAAGCACTACCTTTTGTTTCCGGGTATGGTTTAATTCAGCAAGTGCATCAGATACTTGTTGGGCCTGTATTTGGATGGATGAAACAAGATTTCTGCGATAATCTGAAAGTTTACGCAGGTATTTCCAACGACGTAAAGCTTGTTTTACATTGTTGGATGTAAAGATAAAAAATAGCTCTTTTCCAGATTTTCTTGTTTTGTAGGCTTTGCGAATTGTTTTGTTTAATTTGATTTTTTCTCTGTCGTAATCAAATTTTAGTGTTTCTAAGCGCTCAGATTGTGAAAAAATATCTCCATCTGTTGCAATGATCTCGACTTGAATATTTTCAATTAATTCAGTCCGTTGTTCAATAATTTTATTGATTGTAGTTAATTGATGAAGTGTATTGCGCTTTTCTTTCTGTGTGGAGAGTAGAATTTTTTTGTTCTCGGCAATTTCTTGTTCAACTTTACGACGCTTTTGCTCAAGCTGTTGGCGATTTGTTTGCGCCATTGACTTTGGCCAACAAATGCCAATTACAAAAACTGTGGCAATGAAAAATTGACTAATTTTTTTGAATCGAAACGCGCTCATAATCATTCGGTACTGAGAATGGGTACGAAGGTATAGAATCAAATCGTGCAGTTTTTAACGATAATTTCAGTCGTAGACTATTGAGGTCACTTTTCATGTCTTGTATTTCCCACTCCATTTGGTTTGGCAGCGCCACTTCCTTATCGGTTATTCTTTCGAGATAAGAAATTTTCAGTTTTTTCATTTTACCCTTATCTGAAAATCTTGAAGAAGAAACCAAATTATTTGTTGTGGTTAATCCAAAAGACAAATAAGGCGGCGTTGCGCCAATGTATTCATTTGGCTTAGTACTGTCGTATTGAATCAGCGAATTTGTTGGTGTATTTCCCACAATTAAGGCTTGTATGGCAGATAAGTCGGCAGGTAATTCTTGCATGCTACTTAAATCAGCCAGTGATAATGGGTAATATTTTTGATTGTAAATATCAATTAGATGGGCGCTATCTTTGGTAATAATTCCTTTTAATATTTGGATACCCATTATGGCTGAAACGCTAAACCAGACAATACTGTCTTTTTGCATGCGGAAAGTTACATTCCCAGATAAATCACCTTGAGGTGATTGAATATCACAATCGTATTTTGCTGTGCAATACTTCCAGTTTACATTTTGAATTGTCTTTTGTGCATTGGATTGATTGTTGAACAATAAAATAAGGGCGAAAATAAGCAGTATTTTTTTCATGGAGATTTATTATAAGCAATGAATTTCTAGTTAAAATTAGATTTCGATTAATTGTCCCAAAATTTGTGCCAAATACAATATTTCCTTTATTTTTAAGTCATTTGATTGTGATCGGAAATAGCTTAAAAATGAACTTAAATACGGTGGGTTGATATTTTGGATATTTATTTGATCTAATTGTGGAATTGATTTTGATGGCTTGTTTAAATTGATATTTCCCAAAAGCATCAGGCATGTAAATTCATTTTTCCATGAATTGCTTAGATTTCTTGTTCTTAAAACATTTGTTGCTGAGGTATTAAGTTCTTCCTTTTTGTTGTCAAATAAAAGCGAATAACAATTTACCAATTCATTGATTGGTGCAAATGGAAATGCCTCAATTAACTTGGGAATTACAATCGATAGTTTCTCTTTGTTTTGAATTGCAAACAAAGAAAAAATGTAAGGCATTACTTCATTTTCATTGCTCAATTTCAATTCACCTGTTAGTTCATAATATTTAATGGCCAGATTATAATTTGATTTGCTGTAAAATTTACGTCCTAAAGTTTCATTCAACTTTCGCTTTATTTCATAATTTGGAAAACCAAGATTGTTAGCCAATAGGTAAATGGAGTCAATCAAATTTGTATTTTGTTCGCAATCGAAGAAAATGCCAATTGCTGAATTTTGAAGTTCTGACCAAGGTTCTTTGAATGCACGTAAAAAGTATAGTTTTGAGTTGAGAATTTGTAAGATTTGATATTTATTTTCAGTATAAAGTTTTAAATAAACTTCACTTTTCTTGCCATTAAACTGATTTTCTTGTTTTGGGTTAGCACCCATTAATGTGATGGCTTTGATTTGAATAATTTCGTTTTTGTAGAAAATATTTGCTGTGTCATTTTTGTATTTATGAAGCACCATTTTTTCTGCTTTTTCAAATTGATTCGATGACAAATATATCGAGATTAGTTCCTTGAAATAATCTGGTTGATTGGGATATTTGGCTTGAAGTTTTTCGAGTGTATAGGTAATAGAGTCCGTTTTTTTCAAGTCTTGATAAGCCCACAAATAGGCTTTTGCAATTTCTGGACGAAACAAAAATTGTTTTTCCCAAAGCCTGCAAACCTTTAATAGATCGATACTGTTGTGGCTTTGTTTGAAGAACTCGCTTGCTTCTTTATAGCGAGACCAATATTTGGGATTAATTTCTATTGCTTTGAAATAGTATTTTTCTGCCTCATTGTATTTGAATAAAACTGTTAATAATTGTGCTTTTAAAATGATGTATGTATCTTCAGTTGGATTTAATCTGAGGGCTTGATCAATATAATAGAGAGCTTGGTCTATTTTTCCTAATTTTTGATGAATGGTTGCAAGTCTGAAATTTGCGGCTTCAGTGGAAATAGGATTTTCGGCAAGTTTTTTGAATTCGATTAACGCATTTGTCCAGTCGGAAGTTTGATACAATACTTCAGCCCTGCGATAAGCGGCATTTGTTGATTGAATTGTATCTAGTTGGGCAGAGGCAAATGTCCCCCAAAATGAAAAGAAAATTGTAAAAATCCAGTGAGTTAACCCTGAGAACTGTAATCGCCAATGCTGTACTCCAAGCTGTCGCCATTGAGCACAACGTGATTGCCTATCATGGAGTTTTCGCATTTAAAGTTCTTTAAATTACTATTATCTTGGATAATTGTATTGCTAATAACGCAATTTTCCAATGAAGTATTGTTCCCAATGCTTACAAAAGGACCAATTTGACAATTTATCAGTTTAACGTTGTTTCCAATAAAGCAAGGTTCAATGATAGAAACAGTGTTATCAAATTGATTCATATCAATTTTCATCTGTGAAGATTTGTTCACTAAAACACGTTGATTTGTATAAACAGTAGCTGCGTAATTTCCACAATCTAACCATTCATCAACTTTACCTGGAACAAACTGCATGCCTTTGTTTTTCATATTTTCCATGGCATTGGTTAATTGGTATTCACCTTTTTCTTTGATGTTGTTATCTATCAAAAATTGCAATTCATATTCAAGGGTTTCGCCACTTTTGAAATAGTAAATTCCAATGATAGCAAGATCAGAAACAAAGTCTTTTGGTTTTTCAATAAAATCGGTAATAATATTATTTTCGTTGTATTTCACAACACCGAAAGAGCTTGGATTGTCAACTTGTTGTACCCAAATAACGCCATCTTTGGTTTTATCTAGGTTGAATTCAGTTCTAAAAAGGGTATCAGCAAAAGCAACAATTACTTCGCCTTTAAGGCATTCACGGGCACACAAAATGGCATGTCCTGTTCCTTCGGCTTTATCTTGATAAAAGATTTTGCCTATTGCACCAACGCTCTCAGCAATTCTGATCAATTCTGTTTCGGTTTCATCGCCAAATCGGCCAATAACAAAACCTATTTCATCAATGGTTTCACCACAAACAGCCGCTATGTCTTCGATTAACCAATTTACGATTGACTTACCAGCAACTGGAACTAAAGGTTTTGGGGTTGTGAGGGTGTGTGGACGCATTCTTTTGCCCATACCAGCCATTGGAATAATAAGTTTCATCTTAAACTAAAATCAAAATTTTGTGCAAATATCGTTATAAACTGCGAATTTATGGTTATGAAGTTCATTTATAGTATAGATAAAGGCATTATTTACCACTACTACCATATCCTCCCTCACCTCTTTCCGTTTCGTTTAATTGGTTAGTTTCCTCCCATTTAATGCTTTTGAATTCAGCAATTATCATTTGAGCAATTCTTTCGCCATCGCTGATTTCAAAGGCAGTTTGTCCGTGATTAATTAACAAAACTTTAATTTCACCTCTGTAGTCGGCGTCTATTGTTCCGGGTGAATTCAATACTGTAATTCCATGTTTGAAAGCCAAACCGCTTCTCGGGCGAATTTGAGCTTCATAACCTTCGGGCAATTCCAAAAACAAACCTGTTGAAATAATTTCCCTTTGTCCTGGTTGAATTACAATAGGTTGATCCATATTGGCATGTAAATCCATCCCTGCGCTTAATGCCGTTTGGTATTTTGGCAAAGGATGTTTTGAAAGGTTTTTAATTTTGATTGTTGTTTTCATTATGAATTGGGCTTACGTAAATGAATTTTTCGTAGATATATATTCCACCAACCAATATGGCCAGAGAAAGCAATTTTGCGCAAATAGAGAGTGCCGTATTTTCTATATTCAGTATCAAATACCCAGATCCTATGGCAATAAAAATACTCCCTAGAATTGGCAGCAATGGATATGGAATTGGGAAATACTTCTGGCAAAGGAGGTAGCCTAAAATAACCATACTTGCATAAGCTATCAATGTGGTATAAGCGGAGCCTAAAAATCCAATTTTTGGAATAAGAAAATAGTTTAAAGCCAAGGTAATAAAAGCGCCAGCGAAGGCAGGTAATGCTCCAATTTTGGTTTTACCTGATACTTTATACCAAATAGACAAGGTATAATAAATACCCAAACACAAATTAGCCGCCAATAATATTGGCACTATTTTCATTCCTGAGGGATGGTTAAAATAAGCTTTGTTTCTAATTAGCAATGGTGCTATATAAGGTAAAATAACAATGGTAAACAAGTAAATGATCGATACCGCATAAACAAACCATTTCATTACATAGGCGTAAGTTTGTTTTGAATCTAATGATTTTGCTTGTTGGAAAAAGAAGGGTTCAACTGCAAATCTAAAGGCTTGCACAAATAATGTTAAAATGAGACTTAATTTGTAAAAAGCACTGTAAATACTTGCTTCGTAATCGCCAATGTTCTCGGGTAACAATTGTTTGAGTAATACCCTGTCGAAAGTTTCGTTAATCATCCCGGCCAAACCAATAAATATCAAAGGATAGGCATATTTTAACATTTGCTTTAAAAGAGCTAAATCAAGTCCATAGACTAAGTTTCTCCAAGATTTGAACATCATTGGAAAGGTGAGCAGAGAAGCAATTAGGTTTGAGATGAAAATATTTGAAACCATATTTTCAGGTTGTGCCCAATTATCAGCCCAGTTGTAACCGTGTTTTGATAAAAAAGGACAACCAATTAAAAAGAAAATATTTGCAAGCACATTGATGCCAATATTCGATAAACGGATAATTGCAAACTGCCAAGGCTTCTGTTGGTTTCTCAACCATGCATACCCCAAGGCGGTAATCGAGTCGATGGCCAAAATTAGTGTAAACCAAATTGCGTATTCAGGGTGATTTGGATAACCTGCAGCAGTCATGATTGAATCTGCGAAGAAGCGAGATAGAATGACCCAAATAAATCCTGTTATAATTAGGGTATGGGTGGCGGTTGAAAATACCCTTTCTGGTTTTTCTGTTTTTTGCGCAAAATGAAAGAATGCAGTTTCTAACCCTATGGCAAAAACAACTGAAAATAAACTTGCATAACCAAACATAACACTAACAACCCCATAATCTGAAACATCACTCAGATATGCCGTATAAAGAGGAACTAAGAGGTAGTTTATAAATCGCCCTACCATAGTACTTAGTCCGTAAATGGCTGTTTGCGATGCTAGTTTTTTAACAATTGACATGAATGAGACAAATGTAATTAAAATTCTGCTTGGAAATAATCTTTACAAAGTGGCCCTAAGTTGAATAGCAAATCGATAATAGACACGTTAGATCTGAAACCATATCGGTCATCAAAAACTTGTGAAAATGGCGGAGTTGTAATTTCTATTTCATCAGAGTTAAAAATCGAAGTAGTTTCCACATTCAATAGAGGTGAAAAAGCAACATTTTCTAGACCAATAAGCTTAATTATTAATGCGAGTAAAGTTTCATTAAGTTGAGCAAGTTCCGGGATTTGTTGATCAAAAACATTGAAGATTCTATAATCGTAATATTCAAAAAAAGGAGATTTACCATAGGCCGTTTGCAAGGCATTTTTGTGTTCGCGGATCCACTTTTGTGAGTAATCTATTTGAACTTGACAAAAATCTGCAGATTTGGTACTTGCGATAACTGGTACAATGAGTGTTTGAATCTGATTGGGTCCGGCAATGATATATTTATTGGTGTATTTGTTATTTGGCGCTGAGAAATGCTGCAACAGATTATTTTTTCCTTGTTTTTGTGCCAATATAAACCACTGAATGCTTGGAAAAATTTCTGGAATCAAGATCATAAGAAAAGAAGTTTTTTAATTGGCAGTTTATCTGAAGTTTCTATAGCCAATTGCTTCATGGATTTTTTCAATGATGGATGGGGGAGGCTGGGAGCTAATTCCGACAGTGGAGCTAAAACAAAATTTCTATTTTGCATTTGTGGATGCGGAATGATGAGGTCATTGTCCCTCAAAATCATATTGTCGAATAATAAGATATCTATGTCGATAGTTCTTGGTCCCCATTTTTCATTTCTTATCCGACCCAATTGTTTCTCAATTTGAAGGATTTTTTGCATAAGCATTTTGGGAGGGAAGGGGGTAATAATTTCAATGCATTGGTTTATGAAATCTGGTTGATCTGTCTTGCCCCACGCTGAAGTTTTGTAAAAAGAGGATGTGGTTTTTACCAGACCAATTTGTTGGCTTAAAAGGATGTTCGCAAGGTTCAAATTGGCAATTGAATTTCCTTGGTTACTTCCAGTGGAAAGAAACACTCTATGAAAAAGTTTCGACACAGCCGCGAAGATAAAACGCTTGGACGAAGAAAATAGAATTGTATTTTTGTAAAATATGAAAAAATATATTTTCGTAGGACTTTGTCTTTTAGCGAGTGTTTTAGGTGCACAACAAAAAATTAATGGCTATGCCGATTATCCATCAGAAAACTGGGTAATGCGTAAGTTTCAGAACGATCCATTAAACGTGAGGTATTATACCTTTAAAAACGGATTAACATTAATTACATCTACAAATAAGAAATCACCGAGAATTAACACCATGGTTGCCGTTAAAACGGGTTCTAAAAACGATCCATCAACCAATACGGGTTTGGCTCATTACCTAGAACATATGTTGTTCAAAGGAACTGACCAATATGGCAGCTACGACTGGAGCAAGGAAAAGCCATTGCTAGAACAAATTGATGCATTGTATGAGCAATACAATTCAACTAAAGACGAGGTTCTTCGTACCGCAATTTATCACAAAATTGACAGTACAAGTCAGCTTGCTGCCAAATTTGCTATAGCCAACGAATTTGATAAAATGTGTCAAGCCATGGGTGCTGAAGGCACTAATGCGTTTACATCTAATGATATGACTGTTTATGTGAATGATGTTCCTAGCAATATGATGGACAAATGGTTAACATTGGAATCTGAACGATATAGAAATCCAGTTTTACGTTTGTTTCATACTGAGCTTGAAGCGGTGTATGAAGAAAAAAACATTGGCATGGATCGCGATGGAGACAAGGTTTGGGAAGCTTTGTATGCAGAACTTTTCAAAAAACATAATTATGGTTTACAAACAACTATTGGTACCATAGAGCATTTGAAAAATCCATCTTTAAAAGCCATTCGTAATTATTACAACACGTATTATGTGCCAAACAACATGGCCATTATTATGGCAGGAGATTTTAATCCTGATGAAGCGGCTAAAATGGTTGCAGACAAATTTTCATACATGAAGAAAACAGAAGTGCCTATTTACAAGTTTGAAGAAGAAACTCCAAGGAATACTGAAAGAACAATTGAATTGGTTGGTCCAGATGCCGATAATTTAACCATTGGATTCAGGGCTCCGGGTGCGAAAAGCAAAGAAGCCACAATTATTAAGTTAATAGACTTGTTATTGAATAACTCATCGGCGGGATTAATTGATTTGAATTTGGTAAAAAAACAACTTGTTTTGGCCGCCAACAGTGGAACCGACATTATGAAGGACTATTCTATGTTTATTTTAACTGGAAAACCTAAAGAAGGTCAAAAATTAGAGGAATTGAAAGATTTGTTGCTTGCCCAGTTAGAAAAAATCAGAAAAGGTGAGTTCGACGAAAAAATGTTGAAGTCGATTTTGTTAAACGAAGAAATTAGCAAAATTGAATCTTTCAAAGAAAATGAATCAAGAACAAGTTTCTTAATGAGCACTTTTGTAAATGATTTGGATTACCGCGCGGCTGCCAGTGAATTGGCCTTGATGGCTGAGATTTCGAAAGCGGAAATTGTTGCATTTGCAAATGAATATTTGGGTAATGATAGGGTTGTAGTTTATAAAAGAAAAGGCGAGGCACCGAAGGCAAATAAGATTGTAAAGCCTGAAATTCATCCAGTTGAATTAAATAGAGATAAACAGAGCAAATTTGTAAAAGATTGGTTGGAAATGCCTTCAGTGCAAATTGCTCCTGCTTTCTTTGATGCGAAAAGCATTACAGTTTCTAAATCGGGTATTGCTCCAGTTTATTATGTAAAAAATGCTGATAATCGTTTGTTTAACCTGACTTTAAAATTTAATCAAGGAAGTTGGCATGACAAACGCACATCGTTATTGTTTTCGTATTTGAAATTTTTAGGAACCAAAGAAATGAGTTCTGAAGATTTCAGTAAGAAAATGTATGATTTGGGTTGCAAATACAGTGTTTCAAATGATGAGGAACATGCATATATCAATTTGAATGGTCCAGATGAGAATTTCAATGAAGCGTTAAAAATGGTGCAAAATGTATTGCGCAATCCAATGCCAAATGAAAAAGCTTTACAAAGTTTGATTGGCGATATTTTAAAAAACCGTGAAAATAATAAATTCAATGCAAGAATCATTCAGCGACAATTGTCGCAGTATGTAGTGTATGGTCCAAACAATCCAAGTACATGGATTATTAAAAACGGTGATTTGAAGAATATCAAGTCAGGTGAACTTTTGAAATTATTAAAAGATGTTTTAATGGGTAGCTATGAAATTAGCTATTACGGACCAAGGGCATTAGAGGGGAAATTGAAAGATGAGAAGATCGAAAATTCTGTTTTAAGTAATTTGAGCGAAAGTGGATTTATTCCAAAAGCATTCAAACAAAGCAAAAAAGACATTCCGGTATTTACTGAACGAAAAATGACAGAAAAGGAAGTGTATTTTACGCATTACCCACAAGTACAAGCAACTATCAATTGGTGGACAAATGCTGGCGATTATAATTTCGCTTTACATCCGACGGTTGTATCATTTAACCAATATTTTGGTGGTGATATGAGTAGTGTGGTATTCCAGAATATTAGGGAAGCAAAAGCACTGGCATATAGTACTTACGCTATTTTTAGTGAACCAAAGAAACCAACCAAACCATACATGATGTCGTCATTTATCGGAACGCAAGCCGATAAATTTCACGATGCAATTGCTTCAATGAATGAACTTTTAACAGTGATGCCGGCAGACGAAGAGGTTTTTGGATTGGCAAAACAAAGCATTGTTAATAGAATAGAAACGGAAAGGATAATGCCTGAAAATTATGTGGGCATGATGTGGGCAATGCAAGAAAAAGGTTTAACTGAAGACCCAAATAAATCTGTGTATCAAGAAATTGGGAATTTAAAAATCTCTGATATTTCAAATTTCCACAAGAATCAAATTTCCAACAAGATTTATCATTTGGCTATTGTTGCGAGTAAAGATAAAATTAGCAAAGAAGATATGACCAAATACGGATCGGTTAAAGAATTAACCCTTGAAGAATTATTTGGATATTGATAGGATTAAGTTCTTAAAATGAATAAAAATGAAAAAGGGGCGTGAGCCCCTTTTTCTATATACTTGTATTTAAAGAATAACGAATTACGCTTGTAACTCGTTATTTCTCAAATGATAGTTTTCAAATAGTTCTGCCAATGAATCTTTGGTGAAAGAACTATTTAATGCTTCTAGGTGACGAAGATGATGAATGTCAGTACATGCAAAATCAAACATCTCGGCTTTAAGCATTTTATTAGCAATTTTTTGAACGTCCTTACCGTAATAAGGTGTCAAAGATAATAAATTCAATTGAAGTTCAAACCCAAGTTCCTTTAAGTGGGTATAATAATATTCCCATTTATCGTGGTAATAGACATACCTTTCTGGGTGAGCAAGAATGGGTTCATACCCTTGAATTTGTAAGTCAAAACTAATATTTTCAACATGGTCTGGTCGCTGAATATAAGAAAATTCAACTAAGATTTTTTCGTTGCGAAGTTTGAGAAGTGCTTCTTTGTTGCGCAATTTTTGATGAAAGGTATCATCCAACATATATTCAGCTGCATATGAATGTGGGACATTCATATTGTTGTTTTGCAATGCAATACTTAGAACGTCGAAACCTGCTTTAATAGATTCCGGAGTATTTGGATGCGTATCTGAAATAATATGTGGAGTAAAAATAAAATCATCAAATCCTAGATTTTTCAAACCATTAATTAGCTCAATTGATGTTTCAACATTAATTGAACCATCGTCGATTCCGGGAATAATATGATTATGAAAGTCTAGCATAGGTGATTTGACATTTAAAAAAATAAGTTGTAAATCTAATTGATAATTTATTTGGCATTTATTTTTGTTTGTGAAAGTACAAATATTTTTTTAAGGTGTAATAAGAAAGTAGAAATAATCCTACTTTAGTCATTTGGCTTGCCCATAAGCTATAAAAAGGCAAACTTTCAAGGTCAAATGTTATGGTTTCAGACGTCCGTACATTCTAGGAAATGGAATACTTTCTCTCACATGTTTTAATTTACACACCCAAGTAACCATTCTTTCTAATCCCAATCCAAAGCCAGAATGAGGTACTGAACCAAATCTACGCAAGTCTAAATACCATTCAAATTCGGACATTGGCAATTCATGTTCTTTTATTTTCTCAATAAGGCTTTCTAAGTTTGTTTCGCGTTCACCACCACCAACAATTTCACCATATCCCTCAGGAGCCAAAACATCTACACCACGTGCAAAACGAGAATCGTTCGGGTTGCGTTTTAGGTAAAATGCTTTCACTTCATGCGGCCAATCGTAAACCATTACTGGACGGTCAAACAAACGGGTTAAAACGGTTTCATCACTACCGCCAAAATCGTTTCCATATTCAAAAGTTCTTGCGCTATTGATCCATTGTGGAATATTGCGTAAATCTTCTTCGATGTCTGATTTCTCCTGTTTGAGTGTGTTCACTTTATTTGTAAAGAAGTTAATTTCTCCTTTTTTCAAACCACCACCTGCAATTTTGCTTTCTTTATCTGCAATTTCAGTATCTATGCCGGCGAGTTTGGTTTGTTTGGAAGTAAGTTCATCTTCTAAACTTGTAATGCTGTTTACGCCATTTACATCTTGCTCTCCTTTGATAATTCTTACAGCTTCATCATAGGTCATTCTTGGAAATTCACCCAAAGAACTTTCAAGAACTGAAAGATCTCTTCCAATGGTTTCAAGTTCTGATTTGCAATTTGCAAGCACATCTTTGATAACCGCTTGCAACATTCCCTCAATACAATCCATGTTTTGGAAAATATCGTAGAAAGCCATCTCTGGTTCTATCATCCAGAATTCAGAAAGGTGACGGCGTGTTTTTGATTTCTCGGCCCTAAAAGTTGGACCGAAGGTATAGATGCGACCCATTGCCATTGCCATAGCCTCACCATAAAGTTGACCACTTTGACTTAAGTAAGCAGGATCTCCATAAAAATCAGTTTCAAATAAATTTGAAGTTCCTTCGCAAGCATTTCCCGTAAAAATTGGGGCATCCATCTGAACAAATCCTTGTTCTTGAAAGTATTTATGAATGCTAAAAATGATGGTGTTTCTGATACGCATGATGGCCCATTGTCGGGTACTTCTCAACCACAAATGGCGTTGATCCATCAAAAATTCTATACCGTGTTCTTTTTTAGAAATAGGGTATTCTATACTCGTACCAACTTCTTCAATTTGAGTTACTTGAATTTCAATTCCCCCAATTTGTTTTTCATCTGATAAAACTGTTCCAACTAGAATTACGCTTGATTCTAAGTTTACATTTTGAGCGCAATTCAAACCATTTTCTCCGGCTGTTTCTGCAGTAACAACACATTGGCAGAAACCTGTTCCGTCCCTCAAAATAACAAATGCAATACCTTTACCTTCTCTTTTGTTAGAAACCCAACCTTTGAGTGTAACAGATTGCCCAATTTGATTTTTTAAACCTGAAATAAACGATTGATGACTCATTTTTAAATTTTTACAAAGATAATTCTTTTTTTTCGCCCTTTGGATAGCATAAATCAACATAACGATACTTTTTTATTTCAAGATGCTTGAGTTAACTTCGCCAAAGAAATGACTGCAAAAACAAACATCAAAGTCTTTATTCCTTCTGGTGCCGGAGCCCCCGGTTTTGCTGGTATTGTCAGGTGTTTAAGAAAAGACAAACGCATAGAAATTTTTGCAGGTGATACAAATCACAATGCTTATGGAAAGGTCCTTGCAAATCAATTTTTTATTATGCCCCCTAGTTCCGACGATCAATATATTGACAAGGTTGTTCAAATTTGTGCTGATAAACAAATTGATGTGGTGCTGCCGATTACAACGAGAGAGTTAATTCCTTTGTCATCGAATAAAAATCAAATTGAAGCTGTTGGTGCCAAAGTTATTATTTCTGATTTGGAGGGACTTGAAATCGCCAACAATAAAGGAAGGTTATTGCACCATCAAATCAAGAACGAAACTGATATTCCAGTCCCTGATTTTGGATTTGCAATGGGCAAAGTTGGATTTACCGAAATGGCTAAATCCTTGTTTGAAGCCCATGAAACCTTGTGCTTCAAACCAGTAGAAGGAAATGGCAGCAGGGGTTTTGGAATTATTACCCAAGAAGTATCTGATAATTTTCTTACTGAAAAGGCAGGAATTTTGCCTATGACATTAAGGGAATGGACAAGCAGAATGCCGAAGGAATTTGAAGATTTATTGATGATTTCTGCTTATTTACCTGGAGTTGAATACAGTGTAGATTTGTTATGTGACCATGGCAAAGTATTGGCTTGTGTGCCAAGAACCAGAGATAAAATAATAGGTGGAATAAGTGTTGCTGGAACCTTTGAAAACAATTACACCCTGAAAGCTTTTTGTATGTCGTTGGTAAACCAATTAAATCTTCATGGCCCTATTGGTATACAATGGAAGGAAGATGCTCAAGGAATGCCACATTTGTTAGAAATCAACCCAAGGTTACAGGGAACAACATCTGTTTGTGAATTGGCGGGAGTGAATTTTCCTTTGTTATCTATAAAACTTGCAATTGGTGAAGATATTAATTTTACAAATTTGAAGGTTAAATGGGGAAGTAAGTTTGTTCGTCATTGGGAAGACGATATTATAAACAATTGACTTGTAGTTAGTTGATTCGAATAATCAAAAAAAGTATTGTTAGTATAAAAATAGATATTATCTTCGCGGGACCTATGAGTAACGAAAAACGCAACACAAAAGGATATTGGGCATTATGCATTGTTAGTGGTATCGCTCTTACCTTGACTACCATTTTCTTGCCACAAGCATTTTGGTTAGGTTTGCCTACCTTTTTTGGTGGTATGGCTATGGCAATGGATTGGGTATAACTCAATTTTTGTTTAACAGCGCAAATGGCGCATTAATTATTTAAAAATTATGGCGAATCAAAATTGGTTTGATTTTGAGAAAGATATTGCTGAATTGTATGAGCAGCTTGAAAAAGCAAAAACAACTCATGAACAAGGCAAGTTAGATATGACCGACATGGTTGTAACGATTGAATCTAAAATTAAAGAAGCACAAACGCATGTTTATGGCAAATTAACGGGATGGCAGAAAGTACAAATTAGCCGTCATCCGGAACGACCATATACGCTTGATTATATTGAACACATTTGCACAGACTTTGTAGAATTGTTTGGCGATCGTCAAATCAAAGACGACAAAGCAATTGTAGGTGGTTTTGCTAAAATAGATGGCCAACCAGTAATGGTTATTGGTCAGCAAAAAGGTAGAAATACAAAACAACGTCAGTATAGAAATTTCGGAATGCCTAATCCTGAGGGATATAGAAAGGCATTGCGATTGATGAAATTGGCTGAGAAATTCCATGTTCCTGTTTTAACTTTGATTGATACTCCTGGTGCTAGTCCTGGATTGGAAGCAGAAGAACGCGGACAAGGTGAAGCCATTGCCAAGAACTTATTTGAAATGGCAACTCTTGAAGTTCCAATTGTATGCGTTGTAATAGGCGAAGGAGCTAGCGGCGGAGCTTTGGGTATTGGTGTTGGCGATAAGGTATTGATGATGGAGTACACTTGGTATAGTGTAATTAGTCCAGAAAGTTGTTCTAGCATTTTATGGAGAACTTGGGATAAAAAAGAATTGGCTGCCGATGCACTAAAACTTTCATCTGATGATATGTTTAACAACGGGTTGGTTGATGGAATTATCAAAGAACCAATTGGCGGCGCACATCACAATCCTTCTGAAGCTTTTGAAAATATCAAAGCGGCAATTTTAAAAGAGTTTGCCTCTTTGATTCATTTGCCCGTTGATGAATTGGTTCAATCTCGTATTGATAAATTTTCTAAAATGGGTGTAGTGGTTGAGTCTGTATAAGGATAAAATATCCTTAATTTTTTAATAAAATATCTAAACACCATGAAAAATCGCATCACTGAACTGTTTGATATTCAATTTCCAATAATTCAAGGTGGAATGATTTGGTGTAGTGGATGGGAACTTGCATCTGCGGTTAGCAATGCCGGTGGATTGGGATTAATTGGCAGTGGTAGTATGTATCCTGAAATTTTGAGGGACCATATACAAAAGTGCAAAAATGCCACATCAAATCCTTTCGGTGTGAACGTGCCTTTGCTATATCCAGATATTGAAAAGCATTTAGAGATTATCGTAGAAGAGGGTGTAAAAATTGTTTTTACTTCGGCTGGTAATCCTGCAAAATATACTTCTTGGCTTAAAAGTCATGGCATCACGGTGGTACACGTTGTAGCAAATTTGAAGTTTGCTAAAAAATGTGAAGAAGCGGGTGTGGATGCAATTGTTGCCGAAGGATTTGAAGCCGGTGGTCATAATGGAAGAGAAGAAACAACAACAATGTGTTTGATTCCTTTAATAAAGTCCAATTGTACGTTGCCTTTAATTGCGGCTGGTGGAATTGGATCTGGAGAGGCAATGGCCGCGGCATTGTGTTTAGGAGCAGAAGCAGTTCAGGTAGGCAGCAAATTTGCTGCAACCTATGAAAGCAGCGCACATATATCCTTCAAAAATGAAATTTTGAATGCGGGTGATGGAGCAACTGAGTTGACTTTAAAAGAAATTACTCCTGTAAGATTGCTTAAAAATGAATTTTACAATGAAGTGCAACGCGCTTACTCAAACAATGCAACCAAAGAAGAATTAACCCAACTTTTGGGAAGGGGAAGAGCAAAAAAAGGAATGTTTGAAGGTGATTTGGTTCATGGTGAATTAGAAATTGGTCAAGTAAGTGCCTGTATTGTTGGGATTGTTTCAGCCAAGGAGGTCGTTGATGAATTGATGACCAATTGCATTTCAACACTTAAGGCAACTTCATTATTTTTTTAACTTGAATTCATTCATTTTTAAACCAAATACAGTAAATTAAGCGAGGTAAAATGGAATTATCAAATGTGGAAAATGGGAAATGGAAAGTAATTTATACTTCTAGTCGCCAAGAGAAAAAAGTTGCAGTATATCTAGAGAAATTCGGAATACAAAACTATTTACCACTTTATAAAAGTTTAAGATTTTGGAAAGACCGAAAAAAATGGGTTGAAATGCCCCTTTTTAATGGTTATGTTTTTGTACGACCTACAGAAATTCAAAGAGACAAAGTGTTACAAATTCCTGGTGTTGTTAAGTTTCTACGATACAATAGCGATGATGCATTAATACCTGAACGACAAATTAGCCTAATCAAAGAACTCATTGAATTTGGGTATACTGTAAGTGAATATTCAGATCGCGAAATCTTAGAATCTGGCGATGTAGCCGAAATTTTGGGTGGCCCTTTGAAAGGACGGGAAGCAGAAATTATGAAAATTGGCGATGATTCATTTATTTTAGTAAGCATTGAAGCGATGAATCAAAGTGTGATGGTAAAATTGCCAAAAGAAATACTTAAGTTGCGTAAGAAGAAAGCAACAGAAGAATTCAAACCGTTATGGTAGGAGAGAAAATATTATTGTTATCGCCACATACTGACGATGGTGAACTGGGTTGTGGTGCCACAATTTCTAAACTTATTCGCCAAGGCAAACAGGTTTTTTATGCAGCTTTTAGTGCATGCGAACAAAGTGTTCTACCGAATTTCCCTAAAGATATTTTAATTAGTGAAGTGAAATCTGCCACTGCTACTTTGGGAATTCCAGCCGAAAACTTGAAATTATTTCGATACGATGTAAGAACTTTTAATTATCACCGTCAAGCAATTTTAGATGATTTAATTAAATTGAGGGAAACTATCCAGCCGGATACTGTTTTAATTCCGAGTATCAATGACATTCACCAAGACCATAAAACAATGGCAGAAGAGGCATTGCGTGCCTTTAAGTTTATGAATATTTTCTCTTACGAATTGCCTTGGAATAATTTAAATTTCAATACATGTGCTTTTGAAGTAGTATCTGAAGATGATGCACAATGCAAGGTAAATGCTTTAGCGCAGTATAAAAGCCAAGCGCATCGCCCCTATGCCAATGAAGAATTTTTAAGGTCACAATTGCGCATGCGCGGAGTGCAAGTTGCCCAACGCTATGCTGAGGTGTTCGAAGTTGTTCGTTTGGTAATGAATTAATTTCATTCAATCTTTTTCGTTAGTTAATTTTTAATACTAAATTCGCCCACAATGGTAATATCTCAAATTGTATTTGCCCTATTCCTAGCTACTGGAATTTATTTTTTTGCAGGAAGTGTTGGTGTTATTCGCCGTAATATTTTATTAGGAAAAGACATAGATATCAGTGACAATCCTGCAGCCCGTTGGAAACAATTATTTTGGGTTGCAATGGGTCAAAGCAAAATGGTAAAAAGACCGGTTGCTGGCTTTTTTCATATTTTGATTTATTTGGGATTTGTGCTTATAAATATTGAGGTTTTGGAAATCATGATTGATGGTTTATTTGGAACCCATCGATTTTTTGCCCATTACATAGGAAATATTTATGATGTTGCCATTGGATTCTTTGAAATATTGGCTTTCGGTGTTATTTTGGCTTGTATAGTGTTTTTGTTACGTAGATACGTTGCCAAAACTCCTCGGTTACAAATGCCGGAATTAAAAGGATGGCCAATGAAGGATGCCGCAATTATTTTAGTGGTTGAAATTATTTTGATGGGAGCTTTGCTACAAATGAATGCGGCAGAGCAAGTTTTGCAACACAGAGGAGTAATGTCCGAGCATGGAAGTTTTCCAATTAGTCATTTTCTAGTTCCATTTTTTGAGGGATTTTCTGACGGTTCTTTGGTGTTTTTGGAAAGAACTGCATGGTGGTTCCATTTTGTGGGAATATTGGTGTTTTTAAATTATGTGCCTTTCAGTAAGCATTGGCATATCATCATGAGCTTTCCAAATGTTTATTATAGTTCATTGCAACCCAAAGGCCAATTCACAAACATGGCTTCAGTTACCACTGAGGTTAAGTTAATGATGGATCCTTCGGCGCAGCCGCCAGAGGGCTATGAAGCCCCATTGGGATTTGGTGCCAAAGACGTTCAAGATTTAACTTGGAAGAATTTGATGGATGCTTATTCCTGCACAGAATGCGGGAGATGCAGCAGCGTTTGCCCTGCAAACATTACCGGTAAATTGTTGAGTCCGAGAAAAATCATGATGGATACTCGCGATCGATTAGAAGAAGTGGGTAAAGCAATGGATGCAGCTAAAAAAGCGGGTACGCCTATTGATGGAAGAGTTGATGATGGCAAAGATTTGCATTCTTACATTTCGGCCGAAGAGCTATGGGCGTGCACAACTTGCAATGCCTGTGCCGAAGCTTGTCCTGTAAATATCAATCCTGTTGATATCATTTATCAGTTGCGCCAATACAAAGTAATGGAGCAAAGTGCAGCGCCTTCAGAATTAAATGGAATGTTCACCAATATGGAGAACAATGGTGCACCATGGCAATTTAATCAAAACGATAAGGGAAATTGGGCCAATAGTTAATCGTCTTTTTACGGAATTCCGTAAAATCTGCAATTATTAACTGATATTTCTTTATTATCTTTGAGGTCTCATGAGCAGTTTATTAAATACTATGTTAATTTTAGGTATGGGTACTGGCGAAATCGTTGTTGTAGCCTTGATCTTATTATTGTTGTTTGGTGGTAAAAAGATTCCAGAACTAATGCGTGGCCTTGGCCGTGGAGTTCGTGAATTTAATGACGCGAAATCAGGCATTAAGAATGAGATTCAAAAAGGAATGAACGAAGAGAAAAACCCAGATTCTAACAATTGAAAACATACAATCGCATTTCCGAAGTTCGGTCAGACTTAAATTCGGGTGCGGTTTCATGTGTCCAACTTGTGAATCAATATCTTCAAACCATTGAAGATAAAAAGCATCTTAATGCTTTTTTAGAAGTGTGGGCCGATGAAGCTTTGTCACGTGCAACTTTGATCGATGAAAAGATAAAGCTAGGTACCGCTGGTCGCTTGGCTGGTGTTGTTATTGCACTAAAAGACGTACTCGCTTATAAAAACCACAAGGTAGGATCTTCTTCAAAAATTTTGGAGGGATTTGAGTCTTTGTATTCTGCAACCGTTGTTCAACGACTATTTGACGAAGATGCCATTTTTATTGGCAGAACAAATTGTGATGAATTTGCAATGGGTGCTTCAAATGAAAATAGTGCTTATGGTCCCGTAAAAAATGCAGCCGATGAAAGTCGTGTTCCCGGAGGTTCTTCAGGAGGAAGCGCTGTTGCGGTACAAGCAAATATGTGTCACTGTGCTTTGGGTACAGATACGGGGGGGTCTATTCGCCAACCAAGTGCTTTTACAGGTACATTTGGATTTAAACCAACATACGGTTTGATATCTCGTTATGGATTGTTGGCATACGCTTCGAGTTTTGATCAAATTGGACCAATGACAAAAAGTTTGGAAGACAATATGCTTCTGACTGAAATCATGGCGGGATTTGATGAGCACGACGCAACCATGCGTCAGCAATCTGCCGATAAATATACTGCAGCTGTGGCTCCTAAAAAGGCCAAATTTGCAGTCATGAATGAAGCAATTCATCATCAAGGGGTTGCTGAAGAGGTGAAATCATCCTTCAAAATATTAATTCAAAAGTTAGAGAGTGCGGGCCATGAAATTACCTATTTCGATTTCCCACTTTTGGAACAATTGGTGCCCGCTTACTACGTGTTAACCACCGCAGAAGCAAGTAGCAATTTGTCGCGATACACAGGAATGTTTTATGGTAAACGAAGTGAAAATGCCCATGATTTAGAGTCTACTTATACCTTGAGCAGAACCGAAGGTTTTGGCCCAGAAGTAAAGCGAAGAATCATGTTGGGTACTTTTGTTTTGTCAAGCGATCATTACGATGCTTATTACAGCAAAGCTCAAAAAGTGAGGCGTGTAATTCAAAATCAGACGAATGCAGTTTTGGAAAATGTAGATGCAATTTTGATTCCAACTACAAGCACACCTGCATTTAAGTTGGGAGAAAAAAGCAAAGATCCAATTGCCATGTATTTGGCGGATTTATTTACAGTTCAGGCAAATTTGGCCGGAAATCCTGCAATTTCTCTTCCATTATTTGAAACCGAAGCTGGTTTGCCAATGGGCATTCAATTGATGGGTAAATCTTTTAGAGAGCAAGATTTGTTTAATTTGTCGCAATTATTGATTGAAACGTGCAATTAATGAAACAAGGATTTAAGATTTTATTATTGGCTTCTCTTTTGTGGAGTGCATTGGGCGCGCAATCTGTAAAAGTTGAAAAGGAAATTAAAAAATTAGAGGGTAGGGGTGTTCCTTATTTTTATAATCAAGAAATTGAACAAACAACCAAAGATTGGTTGATGAATGAAAACGGTGGAACATCTATTGTTTTAGGTAGATACAAATACTACAGTACTCACATTGATGCAGTGCGAAGAAAATATGATTTGCCTTGGTTTGTTGCCATGATTCCTGCCGGAAATTCTGGTTTTGAAACGAGGTATAAAGATGAATCTGGATTTTCTGGGATGTGGCCATTGTCCTATTTAATAGCAAAAAAATATGGGTTGGTGCAAATGGCTTTATACGATGAACGCAGAGATCCAAATGCTGCCGATGTTGCTGCTTGCCGTTATTTAAAAGACTTGTATACCATTTACGGCGATTGGCTTAAAGTAATTACCGCTTTTAAAATTGGGCCAGCCAGATTAAACCAAGTTATTCATAAGGCAGGGTCTTTAGATTTTAACAAAATTTATTTGTTGTTAGAACCTTATGAAAGAATTCCAGTGATACAATTTTATTCAGCAATGGTTGCATTAAATTATTGCATTGAAGAAGGGGAGATAAAAGAAACTGAATTTAAACAAATTGTTTCAGATACAGTTTCTTCTGTTAGTCAAATATTGCCTTTTACGCTTATTCAAGAGCATTTTGATGTTTCAGTTAATGATTTGAGGAATTTAAATCCATCATTGAAAACTGATTACGTTCCATTTATGGGCAAACCATTTGTTTTTAGAATGCCAAAAAATATTGTTTCTAAGTTCAATGCTAAAAAAGATTCAATCAATTATTGGTTAATAGTTAAGCCGGTGAAACCTATTGAATACGATACTATGGTTGAAGTTTTAGAAAACAACGATACTGTTACAATTTTGAAGACATCTGAGGAACCCCATGATGTAGAAAGTACTGTAATTCCAAAACCTCTGGCAGATAGGAAAATTTGGGTTTATTACACAGTTAAAAAAGGAGATGGATTATTTACGTTGACAGATATTTTTGATTGCACCCCAACACAAATGCGCTCTTGGAATAGAATGAGAGGGAATGAATTGGCTTTGGGTCGTTCGCTGAAATTTTATGTGTATGCAAGCAAAAAGGCATTTTATACAAATTTGAATAGTTTAACCACTTTAGAAAAGCGAAATATTGCCGAACAGGATTAATGAAAAAGTTTGTTTTTTTTATCTTTGTTTTTTTCTGTTTTTTTGGTTTAAAAGGTCAGAATTTAGACAATAAAAAATCCAAACCACTTGAAGTGCATTTTATTCAAGAGCAAATTAAAGTAGATGGTGTTTTAAATGAAACTATTTGGAATAGCCTGAAAACAAGAACGGGTAACCATCGTTTTATACAGCATTACCCATACGATACCTCTGAATCACAAACTCAAACAAATTTTGAATTGGCATACGATGATAAATTTATTTACGCTGCTTTCATCTGTGAGAATAAAAATAGCCATAAACCATTTGTAGTTCAGAGTTTAAAGCGAGATTTCAGCGTAATGACGAACGATGCAGTCATTCTAACTATTTCTCCATTTTTAGATGGCCAGAATGGATTTTCTTTTGGTGTTACTCCACATAATGCCCAAAGAGAAGGAGCCATCGAGAACGGTGGAACCATGGGAGTAACAACTGCATGGGACCAAGTTTGGTTCAGTGAAACAAGTATTTCTGATAGTTTTTGGATTGCCGAAATGGCCATTCCTTTTTCGAGTATCAGGTTCACAACTGGCTCAAAAGTTTGGAGCTTTAATGTTTCTAGAATCGATTACAGGAACAATGAAATTAGCAGTTATGTGCGTGTTCCAAGAAATTTCAATATCAGTTCCTTGGTATTCGCAGATTCTTTGATTTGGAATAAACCATTGCAGGTAAAAACGAAGAAGTTTGTACTTATTCCATACGTTAGTGGTAACTTTCTTTCTACTGGACCCGGCGCTAAATTTGTAAATTCACCTAAAATGGGAATTGATGCAAAAATTGGCTTAACATCGAGCTTGAATTTGGATATAACCGTGAATCCCGACTTTGCAAACGTGGATGTTGATGTTCAGCAATTAAATCTAACAAGGTATAGTCTATATTTTCCTGAACGCCGACAGTTCTTTATTGAGAACAGTGACTTGTTTGCCAACTTTGGTTTTCGTCAAATTCGCCCTTTCTTTTCCAGAAGGATTGGATTGAATGATCAATACGATGGCAATATTCCAATCTTGTATGGATTGCGCATTTCTGGAAAATATGGAAATGGATTGAGACTTGGTGCAATGAACTTAACCACCGATGAGGTTGTTGGTAAAAATAATAAACTTATTAATCGTTCCAATTACACCGTCTTAGCATTTCAAAAGAAGGTGTTTCATTCTTCAAATATTGGAATGATTTTCGTAAATGATGTTGTTCTAGGAAGGAAATTTGCCGATTCTGGCTTACTAAGTCAGAAGTCAGATTACAACAGCATTTTGGGATTAGAGTATAATTTACTTACAAAGGGCAACACTTGGACAGGTAAAGCTTTTGTTATGAAATCTTTTTACCCAGGGCTTTCGAATGCTATGGGTTATTCACACGCAACTTGGTTTCTTCGCAAAACACTAAATTGGATGTTCATGTGGAATCATGAATATGTGAGTAAACATTTTAAAGCCAGGAGTGGATTTGTTCCTAGGGTTGATAATTATGATCCTTCAACCAATAAAGTTAAAAAACTTGATTATTGGCGATTGGAACCGGAATTAAAGTATACCTATTATCCGAGTAAAAATAGTACACTCAATAATATTTCTGTGATGGCATATAATTCAAGTTATTATGATAGTATGCTTGTTCCAACAGAATCAAATTCAGAAATAGGTTTTGATTTTAATTTTCAAAATAGTGCGATAATCCATACGAGTATAGATCATGAATATTATCGATTGTTCTTACCTTTTGCACCGGTAGATTTGCCGGGTGGCGGTTATTTTACAGGACAGTTTAATTGGTTTAACTGGCATACAGAGTTTACAACAAACAGCAGAAAGCCAATCACAGCATCCGTTGAATTTACAACTGGAAAATATTTCATTGGTTATAAAAATGAATTTAATGCCACATTAAATTACCGTGTTCCGGGACTTGGGAAAAAGAAATTACCCAAATGGTATATTTCTTCGAATTTCCAAAGAATTAGAATTGATTTGAGGGACAGTGGTTTGTATAATATAGATTTGGTTGGATTAAAAATTGAGCACAGCTTAAATACCACAATGTATATAACTGGTTATTGGCAATTGAATGCTCAAAAAGAGCTAATGAATATGAACTTAAGATTCCAATGGCGTTATAGACCAATGAGTGATATTTTTATCGTGTTCTCTCAAAATTGGAAGCAATATGCATTGACGCCAAATGCGCTCACCGAGTCTTGGATGGCTCAGGGTAAAAGCATTGCAGCAAAACTGGTTTATTGGTTTTAATTATCGAAAAATTTTACCATTAAACGATTCTCTCTAGAATCTTCAGTTTTTTTCTTCAAATTTGAATTTATATGATAAGCAATCACGAAATTGATTATTACATACACGGTGAAGAAATGCAGTGTGTAGAAATTGAGTTAGATCCTCAAGAGACGGTAATTGCCGAAAGCGGCAGTTTCATGTTCATGGACAATGGAATTGAAATGCAAACGATTTTTGGAGATGGAAGCCAACAAAATTCAGGTGGTTTTTTCGACAAATTGATGGGTGCTGGAAAGAGATTGCTTGTGGGTGAAAGTTTATTTATGACTGCATTTACAAATACCGGTTACAATAAACAGAAAGTTGCCTTTGCAGCGCCTTATGCAGGTAAAATTGTGGCTCTTGATTTATCACGTTTGGGTAATAGAATCATTTGCCAAAAAGATGCTTTTTTGTGTGCTGCTAAGGGAGTAAGTGTGGGTATCGAATTTCAACGTAAACTTGGAACTGGTTTATTCGGTGGTGAAGGTTTTATCATGGAAAAACTCGAAGGTGATGGAATGGCCTTTGTACACGCTGGAGGGTTTATTTTAGAAAGAGATTTAGCTCCAGGCGAACAATTGAAAGTGGATACAGGTTGCATTGTTGCGTTTACATCTAATGTAAATTACGACATTCAAATGGTAAAAGGCATAAAGAATGCAATTTTTGGTGGTGAAGGTTTGTTTTATGCAACACTTTCAGGGCCAGGAAAAGTTTGGTTACAAAGTTTACCGGTGAGTCGTTTGGCGAGCAGAATATTGAGTTACGGCCAACCTACGGGTGGCAGAAAAGAAGAAGGAAGTATTCTTGGTGGACTCGGAAATATGTTTGATGGAGATGGATTTTAATCCAACTCCATCAAATTCACATTAATTCATTTTTTTAAGTGCCAATAGCGACATATCGCTATTCTCTTTAACAATGGTATTACTCAAGTGACCCAAGCCAGTAATGTCCATAGTAACAATGTCACCAGCTTGCAACCACTGGGGTTTAAAGTTTGGATCGTTTAATAATCCTGTTCCATTTAATTCAAGGAAACAACCTGTTCCCACAGTGCCTGAGCCAATAACGTCACCAGGGAAAATATCTGCACCATAGGCACAACGCTCTATGATTTCAGCAAAGGTCCAATCCATATCGCCAACACTTCCACCACTCACTTGAATTCCATTGACATGGCAACTCATTTTAAGGTCGTAACTATTTCCAACATGTCCTGGTTTTGCAGGGATTTTAAACGATTCCAATTCATCTGGTGTAACCAACCAAGGACCAATAACGGTGCTAAAATCTTTCCCTTTTGCAGGTCCAAGATTCAAAAGCATTTCTTCCATTTGCAAGGTTCTTGCACTCATGTCGTTCATAATCATGTATCCGGCAATGTATTGATCGGCATCTGCTGCCTTTACATTTCTACCTCTTTTGCCTAAGACAACCGCCACCTCTAATTCGAAATCTAACTTTTGAAAATGATCGGGCATACAAGATATTTCACCAGGTCCCATAATGGCGTTGTGGTTTGTGAAATAGAAAATCGGATATTGATCAAACTCAGCAATCATAGGAACGTTTCTATTTCTACGCGCTGCAGCAACGTGCTGTCTAAAGGCATAACCATCGCGGCAACTGGTAGGATTTGGTACTGGGGCCAAAAGGTTTGAACCTTCGAGCGCAGTTGCCAGTGATTCGTGATTGCCAGATAAAATTTGTGTTTCTACTTCTTTTGCTTTTGCCATGTGTGCATCCCAATCTTTGAGAATGTCAGACATTTGAGACGGAATGGTATTGTCAATTTTATTTACGGGGTAAATCTTTTCATTTACAATAATTCCAACTTCAGGAGTTTGTTGATTGATGTAGGTAACAAATTTCATGGTGCAAAAATACGCAATCGTTTGAACTTTTGGGGGAAAACTCGATTTGCAGAATGAGAAATTCGATAAGACATTTGAAGACAATTATAAAAATGGCGTCGCAAGTTGTATTGGTAACCGGAAGCAATGGCCTTTTAGGTCAAAAACTTACAGATTTATATCTTCAAAAATCTGATATTACATTGATTGCCACTGGCAGAGGTGCAAACCGATATCCCTCAAAAGAAGGATATGTTTACCAAGAAATGGACATTGAAAACAAGTCACAAGTTGCAGATGTATTGGCAATGTACAAACCAGATGTTGTGATTCACACTGCGGCAATGACGCAAGTTGACGATTGCGAATTTGAGAAAGAATCTTGCGTTTCATTGAATATTGAAGCCGTAAAAACATTGGCGTTACTTTCAGCAGAAATGAAATTTCATTTGGTGCACTTAAGTACCGATTTCATTTTTGATGGAACCAAACCGATGTATACCGAAACCGATGAGGCAAACCCATTGTCGTATTACGGTTGGAGTAAATTGGAGGCCGAAAAAATGGTGACTGAAAATGCCAAAAGTTGGTCAATATTAAGAACTGTTTTGGTTTATGGTCAAGTTGCCGATATGAGCCGATCGAATATTATTTTATGGGCTTACAATACATTGAAAGACAAAAAAATAGCAAAGGTTGTTTTTGATCAGTTCAGAACCCCAACATTGGCTGAAGATTTGGCTCAAGGTTGTTATTTGGCTGGTAGTCAGAAAGCAAAGGGAATTTATAATGTAGCTGGTGAGGATTACCTGAACATTTATGAATTGGTAGACAAGGTTGCGGGAATGTTTAATTTCTCAATGGAGAACATTGAAAAAGTGAGCAGCACAACATTAAATCAACCGGCCAAACGTCCACCAATTACAGGTTTGGATATTTCAAAAGCGAGAAAAGAGTTGGGATATACACCACACAGTTTAACCGAGGGTATTCAAATTGTTCTGGGCGGCAGAAACGACTTATAACAAATATTTGTGATGTTTTAAAGCTTCCCTCCGAGAAAGGGGCTTTAATTCATGGGTATTTACAAATGATACAACCCAATCTAGATCAGTTCTGGCATATTGACGCAAAGCCCAACCAATGGCTTTTTGATGAAAAAACTCTTTTGATTTGGTATGCGGTAATATTGCACTTTCAAGCCAATTGGTTTGCGTGTTTTTTCCATACTTCAATTGACAAATGATGGCAGTACGGTTAATCCACATATTTTCACTTGCAATCCATTTTGTCATATAAGTTTCAAATAGCGCAGGGAATTTTTTGAAAAACTCACCCACAATTGTGGCCGCAAGAGCATCTACTGTGTCCCACCAACTTTTAGTAGCCACCAACCATTCAACAAAATCAATGTCTGATGCTAACCATAGTTTGCGGTATTTATAAAAGTGCTCCATTGCAACGTATTGAAATTCACGTTCACTGGAATTCCAAAGAAGCCTTGTCCAATCGATAAGTTCTTGATGATTTGCAGGTTTCCAAGCTTCGTTAAAAATAGCCAAAGCTTCTTTTCTATTGGGGGAAGGTACACCCATATAGGGAAAGAGGTTTTTCATATACTTTTCCATGCCTTCTCTTTTGGAGGAAACGGCATAAGAATGCAATAATTCTTCTAGCGCTTCGAATTGAGATTGCATGGGTATTATTTATTTAGTACGGCCAGTATTTCTTCTTTGGTATGGAAATCTTGAAGTATGGTGGTACCTTTTGCCGTAATCACTTTCAAATACGGAATTCCAGTAACGCCAAGTGCTTTTACCAATTTAGGATTCTCGTCGTAGTTAATTAAAACTACTTTCAATTTTCCTTTATACTCATTTTGTAATTCAGGAAGATAAGCCTTGATTTTTTTGCATGGCGCGCACCAAGGTGCATAAAAATCGACAAAAACTGCTGAGTCTTTTGCATTGATAAGTGCATTGAATTGTTCAACAGACATACCTCTTTCATTTGCACCTTCGGCGGTTATGGTTGGTTTGTTTTCACCCGACCATTTAGAAATTCCACCTAGCATGTTATTAACATTTGCAAATCCATTTTCGGAGATAATATTGGAAGCGTTTGCACTTCTTCCTCCCGAAAGACAATACACATAAATAGGTTGATCTTTATCAAGTTTGGCAATTTTTTGGTTAAAATCCGTTGAACGAACATCCAAATTAATAGCGCCGTCAATGTGGCTATTTGCAAATTCTTCAGGCGTGCGAACATCTAATATTATTTTCTTGTCTGATTTTTTTATTGCTTCTACAAATTCATCGGTAGTTATGTTTTTAACTCCTTGTGCAGTTGTTGAATTACAAGATAAAAGGCTTAAAATGGATAATAGAAAGATTGTTGAATAATAACTAAGCTTCATATGAAACGAAGTTAGTAATTATTTTACATCTTCTTATCGAATATTCGACATTTTTTAGGTTGAGGCATTATATTTGAAGTAATCGAATATATGAAAAAACTAGTTATTTTCTCTTTGGTAGCAAGCGTATTCTTTGCTGCTTGTGATGTTTTAAAAACTGCTGCAACTGATGTTGCAAATGAGGCATTAAGTAATGTAACGAATGGCAAACCGGCTGTTCCATCATTAACTGGTGATGAAGCTGCAGGAGGATTAAAAGAAGCGTTGATTAATGGAGTAATCAACGGAACTGGAACATTGGGTAAAGTGGGTGCATTTGCCAATAATCCCTCATTAAAAATTTTATTACCTGCTGATGTTCAAAATATTGAAAAGAAAATTCGCGACAACTTTTTGTTGAATGCAGCTATTGGAAAAGAATTAGATAAAACCATCGACGCAATGAATGCGGGTGCCGAAAAATCAATGCAATTGGCAGTTCCGGTGTTTAAAAAGGCAATTACGAATATGTCGTTTTCCGATGCTATGAAAATATTAACCGGTGGACAAGGTGCTGCAACAAGTTATTTGAAGAGTTCTTCACAAGCTGAACTTCAACAATTGTTCATGCCAGAAGTAAAAAAGGCACTTGACGAGGTTGCAGTTGCGAAAACCTGGAATCCTGTGGTAACCAAAATCAATCAAAACAAGAAATTATTGGGATTATCTGCCGATATCCAACCTGATTTAAATTTATATGTAACTGAAAAAGCAACTGCTGCTTTATTTACTCAAATTGAATCTGAGGAAAATAAAATTAGAAAAGACCCTATTTCAAGAACTTCTGATTTATTGAAGAAGGCATTTGATTACGCTGATAAACACTAATACAAGCGTTTTTGCCTTATGAAATTAAGGATTGTTTTGATCGTTTTGTTTGCACAATTTACTGTGCTTTTTGGTCAAACCAGTTCATTAAATTCACGGATTTCAATTTCTTATACTGGCAATGATTTTGAGAAAATTTTAAAGATTTTCGAACAAAAAACAGATTGTTATTTCCAATATGATGCTTCATTAAAGCCGAAGAAAAAAAGGTTTGTAGTCAATTACCAGAATGAAGTTGCCAAAGTTGCATTAAGAGATTTTTTGCAGGGTTTGGGGTTGAATTTTATTTTATTAGGTGATAATTTTTTGGTACTTCAACAGTGGGAATCTCCAAATGATGAACTTGTTATTTCAGGTAGGGTTTGGCACGCAGATTCAAAAGAAAGATTGGTAAATGCTATGATTTCGCTTGTAGGCAGAAATCAAAATACATTCACAAATGATCAAGGTATATTTCAATTGAAAACACTAAGTGGTAAATTAATTTATGCTGTTTCTTATCCTGGATTTGAAACATTTTATGATACCATTGAAGATGAAAAAAGAAATTATTTTATTGATATTCCATTGGTTCCTGATACTGCAGAAAGCATGGAAATTACACTTGTAACTTCTGATGGCAATAAAAATGGTCCAAAGGTTGTTTCTGGAAAATCTGATGAATTTAACATAAACCGGGCCCAACTAGATAAAATCCCTCATTTGATGGGTGAACCAGATATTTTAAGGGTGATGAGCTTAAATCCGGGTGTAGTTTCAGGCAGCGAAGGGGTTTTTGGGATGTATGTAAGGGGAGGTGCTTCTGATCAAAATTTGATATTGTTAGATGAAGTTCCTGTCTACAACGCCTATCATTTGTATGGAATGTTTGGTGTTTTTAATAGTGATGTTGTAAAAAATGCCAAGTTTTACAGGGGAGTTTTTCCGGCAGATAAGGGAGGACGATTGAGCAGTGTAATTGATGTAACTACCAAAGAAGGAAATGCCGAAAAATTTGGAGGATCTGTTTCTATTGGATTGTTATCGAGCCGATTGTCTTTGAATGGACCAATTTTCAAAAAGAAGACGTCCTTTTCAATGGCTTTTAGGAGAAGTTTGTTTGATTACTTGGTTCAACCACTATCGAGTTTGGTGCAATTTCAAAATGGTAATTTTGCCAATCGATATTACTTTTATGATGTTAATTTTAAAATTACACACCGTTTTAGTGAGCGCAGTAGGTTATCCGCTTCCGGTTATTTGGGTATTGATTATGCGGGTTTACTAAATAGAAATACCACTTATAAAAATAATAACATTAGCCAAGATTTAAAATTAGATGATGTATCTTCTTGGGGTAATCAATTGGCAAGCATTAAATGGGATTATATGTTGACTCCGAGTGCGAACTTTTCTCTTAAATCCTACGTTACCAATTATATATATTCACATTCACATTTGTACTCTAATCAGCAAACGGATTTATTCGGAAATCAAAAATTAGAAAAATCACTTTATGTAATTTCGAATGGATTGAGGGACATTGAATTCTCTGCACATCTAAAAAAGCAGCTAACACATAAATTGGCTGCAAAAATTGGAATAGGTTATATTCTTCATACGTTTATTCCAAATAAAAGGGTAATATCATCTGAGACAGACAGTGTAAAAACAGAAATTGTATACCAAGATAATTTGTTAACCACACCTGAAATATTTAGTTATTTGACATTAGAATATCACAATCCCAAATGGGGCTATTATGATTTCGGGATTAGAGGTGTTTATTATGGATTGGGTTACGGACAATATTATATTCTTCCGGAACCTCGAATTAGTATGCGATATTCCTTACCTGGTGAATTGTGGTTAAAAGTTGCCGCTTCACAAACCCGACAATTTTTCCATCAACTGAATAACTTGACTATGGGTTTGCCTTCTGATTTGTGGGTACCCTCAAATACAATTTTCAAACCTGCCAAAGCAACTCAAGGTTCAATTGGATTAACCAAAGAATTAGAAAATTTTCAACTGAGTTTGGAATTATTTCAAAAAGTTTTTGATGATATTCTTGAATATAATAACAATGCGGTTTATGTAACTTCGGGTCAGAATTGGGAAAATTCAGTATGTGCAGGAACAGGAATAACAAAAGGAATAGAAGTATTGGTTGAAAAAACAAAAGGCAAACTCACTGGTTGGATTTCATATACTTGGATGACAAGTCTAAGGAAGTTTGATCAATTAAATCAGGGAAATCCTTTCCCTTCTAGATATGACCGACGACATAATATTTATATGATGGCTTCTTATAAGATATCAAAACGAATCAATATCAGTGCTACTTGGGTATTCAATTCCGGTTTTGCATATACAATGCCAATTGGTGTTTATCCTTCATCTACAAACAACGATCCTTACAGGGATATTTATATTTATGGTGACAGAAATAATAATAGGGCAAAAGATAATCATAGATTAGATTTGTCCATGACTATTTCTTCAAAGAATGCTAAATATCCGCGTAATCTGTCGTTTGGCATTTACAATGTATACAATAGACATAACCCATTTTTTTTGAATTTGGGTCTAGATTCAGAAGGTTCTCGAAAATTATATCAAGTGAGTTTATTACCAATTATGCCTTTCGCTAACTATCAAATTTCATTCTAATGTTTAAGTATCTGAAATATTGCTTTTTGTTTATCTGCCTACACAGCTGTATAGACGAAGTACCTATTAATCAGATCAGTGATAGTCCTAAATCTTTGGTCATACATAGTTTTATTCACCCGGATAGCTTTTTAAATACAACTGTTTCTGAGGTATCAGAAATTACGAGTGCATATAATTGGATTAATGATGCCAATTTAACAATGCTTTCAAAATCAAAAGGATTATTTTCATTCATTAATAATGGCAATGGAAAATACGCTTTGAATCAGAATTTCTTACCCAATGATAGCTTGTTGTTTCAAATAAAACACTCACTACTTAATGATATCATATCAATTAAAATTCCCTCAAGAATTCACATCAAACGCTTAGACACTTTTACAACATTGATTTCCAATGTAGGTAAAACAAAAGCATACCGCATTTATTTTAAGGATAGTGCCTATAATACAAATTACTACCGAATTTATGGGGTACGACATTATAAAAAATACACCATTGATGCTGTTTTGGGAAAGGTTGATAGTTTTTTATATGAAGACAAATTGCCAATTGGAGGCACAGAAGTTTGTTTTTTAAGAAACAGTTACAACAACTACACAACCAAAGAGATTCTTTTTAGCGATGAAATTATCAATGGAACAGAATCAATGTTGGAATTTTACGAGACGTTGCCAAGGTCAGTGTCAAATTCTATCGCTTTGTATCAAATTGATATTTATTTGGAAAACATTGATGTCAATATATTCAACTTTTTGAATTCGAGAAATGCACATCTTTGGCAGCAAAGCTCAATTACCCAACTTCCGGCAAATGTGAAAGGGAATATTACAAATGGGTTTGGAGTTGTAGGCGGTTACACCAATGATGTGATTCGTATTAAACTCAAAAATTAAAGGGCAATTTTCATTTCAACTTCTTCAATTTTAGCTCCAACCATCTTTTTAATGTGGAACTCAAATTGTTGATATCGAATTGTCTCTCCTGTACTTGGAATTTTCTCTGAGCAATAAATGATGAATCCGCCAAGGGTATTATATTCGCCTTCTGGAATATTGAAATCATACTTTTCGTTTAAATAATCTATTTCTAAACGGGAGGAGAAATGATAGTGATTTTCACCAACCAAATGTTCGTTTGAATCTTCAGTATCGAATTCATCTTCAATTTCGCCAAAAATTTCTTCGACCACATCTTCAATCGTTGCAATACCCGCTGTCCCTCCAAATTCATCTACCACAATTGCCAAGCTTTTGCGATTTTGAATGAAGTTCCTGAGCATATCGTGTGCTTCGAGACTCTCGTTTGCAATTAACGTGGGTCTTAATATATTTTCAATTTTTGAGGGATTATGAAATAGATCACTGTGATGTGCAAATCCAATTATATTATCAATCGTATCTTTAAAGATTAAGATCCTTGAAAGCGATGATTCAATGAATTTCTCTTTTAATTCTTCGATACTCGAATCAATATCAATTCCTACCAATTCAGTTCGAGGTACCATAAAATCTTTCACAACCACATCACTAAAATCAAGTGCATTTCTGAATGCCTCTGTATCTATTTCTTGTAATTCGGAGGAATTTGAATTTTCTATAGAAGAGATATAATTATCTAAATCGACTTTTGAAAAAACTGGAGTTTGTTCTGTGATTTGGGTTTTGGTAAAAATTTTAAGTAAAAAAGAAGATGCACCTTTGGTGAAGGCAATCAAAGGCCAAAGCATAAGATGCATCATTCTAAAGGGCAAAGCAAGCGCGAAAATGAGAGAATCTGCTTGCATTTTAAAAATAGTTTTAGGTATAAACTCAGCAGTTACCAAAACCAACATTGTGCTCACTAAAGTTACAATGACATATTTTAGAATATTTGAATGAATGTAGGACGTTAAATAATATTCAAGAATATTGCCCATCGCAATACCATAAATAACTAAGCTTAAATTTGTTGCAACCAAAACGGTGCTAATAAATTCGCTAGGTTGTTTGATATATCTTGCCAAATGGTTTGCTCCAAAAACGTTTTGTTTGCTGCGTAATTCTATTCTGAGTTTATTGGCAGAAATGAAAGCAATTTCCATTCCCGAGAAAAAAGCAATGGTTAAAAGGCAAATTAAAACAGTAATCCAACTTGAAAAAGTTGGGGCCTCTAACTGAGTTTGTAAAATTTGTACCGAGAGGGGGTCAGGCATATTTATTCGAATATACATTAATTACACGATATTTAAATTAGATTTAGATGAATCTCAAAAAAAATGCGCTATTCTAAATTAACTTTGCAGTAATGGATTCGAAAATTAAAGTCGGTATAATTGGTGGTGGTCAGTTAGGAATGATGATGTTGCAAGAGGCAAATTTCGATATTGCTACTTACACAGTTTTAGAATCTTCTATCGATTGTCCGGCGAGCTCTTTTTGCCAGAATTTCATTCTTGGTTCGTTAAATGATGTAGATGCAATTGAAAAATTGGCAGCTGTTTCTGATGTAATAACTTGGGAAATTGAACACATCAATGTTGATGCGCTAATACAGTTGCAAGCGCAAGGTAAAAAGATAATTCCGAAACCTTCTGTCTTGAAAATGATTCAAGACAAAGGTGCGCAAAAGTTGTTTTTTCAAGCGAACAATATTCCAACGGCTCCATTTGAATTGGTTGATTCAACCATGCTAGCAGCTGTTGATTTTTCGAAATTCCCTCAAAATAAAATAGTTGTAAAAACCAGGACCGGCGGTTACGACGGAAAAGGGGTGGGTATTTGCAATAAATCAGATGTACAAAATGGCATCATTCCTTTTGAGGGTGCTGTTTTATTGGAGCAATTTGTAGAGGATGTTTTGGAACTTTCGGTTATTGTTGCTGTTGATCAGCAAGGCAATAAAAGTTCTTTTCCTTCCATAGAAATGTACTTTAATGCTCAGAGTAATTTGGTAGAGTTTTTATATTCTCCCGCTCAAATTTCCATTGATGTTGAAACCAGAGCCCGTGAAATTGCCGAAAACGTAATAGAAGCTTTCCAGTCACCAGGATTATTTGCAGTAGAATTGTTTTTAACCAAATCTGGTGAAATCTTAGTAAATGAAATTGCACCTCGCCCACATAATAGTGGTCATCATACTATTGAGGGATGTGTTACAAGTCAGTTTGCCCAATTAAATCGTATTTTGCTAGGACAAGAATTGGGTGACACCCAATTAAAGCAACCCAGTGCCATGTTAAACATTGTGGGTCCTGAGAATATTGTAGGCGGGTATCAGTTAGAAAAAGAAGAAATGTGGAAACAACAAAGTGATGTTTTCATTCATATGTATGGAAAAGCAGAAACAAGACCCAATAGAAAATTAGGACATGTTACTGTGATTGCAGATACTTTTGAAAAATTGATTGAAAGAGCTGAATACGTAAAAGAAAATTTGACGATTATACCGTCATAATTTCTTTCTCTTTTGTGGTGAACAAATCGTCAGTTTTTTTGATATAATTATCAATTATTCTTTGAACGCTTTCTTCACCTGCAGCACACTCGTCTTCGCTGGTACCATCGCTTTTCAATTTCTTGATTCTCTCGTTGGCATCTTTGCGTAAATTTCTAATTCCTACTTTAGAATTTTCACATTCAGATTTTGCGCGTTTAACGAGTTCTTTACGACGTTCTTCGGTTACCGGAGGAATGCTAATACGAATGAACTCACCATCATTTTGAGGAGCAAAACCTAAGTTCGCATTGATAATTGCTGTTTCAATTGGGCGAATCAATGTTTTTTCCCAAGGTTGAATGCTGATAGTACGTGCATCTGGGGTATTCACATTTGCAACCTGCGACAAAGGAGTAGCAGCGCCATAATATTCAACCATTACACCATCAAGCATATCTGGAGATGCTTTTCCGGCGCGTATTCTTGTGAATTCCACAGAAGTATGTGAAAGGTTTTTGTCGAGTTGTTCTTGTAGTTTACTGATAACTTCTTTAACTGTGCTCATAATTCGAATTAATGCAAATTTATTGAAATTGTATGAAAATATTAATAAGCTCTTTCTTTTCGTCCCTCCATGTAATAAACAAAAGCGCGGTTTGCTACTTCTGTTCCTCCAGGAGTTGGGTAATTTCCGGTGAAATACCAATCGCCCAAATCTTTAGGACAAGCTTGGTTCAATTTTTCAACGGTTTGGAAAAGTATATTAAATTCTGCCCTCAAGCCAACTGGTTTTACCATATCGGCAATTTTTTGTGAAATTTCTTCTTGGGTAAGTGGCTCATATAATTCTTGAACAATACATTGCTGTTCTGTAGCCGGTTTTTTCAATTCTCCCAAAGCTCTAACATAAAGATCTTGCATCAATGATTCCATTCCCTTGTCTTTCAACAATTCAACTGCTGCCCTAAAAGCTGCAAAGTCACCCATTTTGCTCATGTCAATTCCATAACAATCTGGATAGCGAATTTGTGGTGCAGAACTTACCAGAATAATGCGCTTTGGTTCAAGTCGGTCTAAGATTCTTAAAATACTTGTTTTTAATGTTGTACCACGAACTACGCTATCGTCCATAATTACCAAAGTATCTTGCCAAGATTTCACAACGCCATAGGTAATATCGTAAACATGCCCAACCAAATCTTCACGATCCGTGTCATTGGTAATAAAGGTGCGCATTTTTACGTCCTTCACAAGAATTTTCTCACGACGTGGACGCCAGCTTAAGATTTCTTTTACTTTTTCAGGATTTGTTTTGGCATCTATTTGAGAGAGGGCATCAATTTGAATATTCAAACGAATTTCATGGATTCCGTCAATAAGTCCGTAAAAACTAGTAGAAGCTGTATTTGGCACATAACTAAAAACAGTATCCACCAAATCATTTCCGAGCATTTCCATCACTGGGGTAGCGAGTAAACGACCTAATTCTTTGCGTTCTGCGTAAATTTCTTGGTCGTTACCACGGCTAAAATAAATACGTTCGAAGCTGCAGCTTTTTCTTTCAACAGGTTCGTTGATATTGGTTTCAAAATGAGAGCCATCTTTTTTTACAATCAATGCATTGCCTGGCCCGAGTTCTGAAATTTGTTCTGGGTAAAGGTTAAATGCGGTTTGAATGGCTGCTCTTTCAGAAGCGACCACTACAACTTCATCATCTGCATAGTAGTGGGAAGGACGAATCCCTGCTGGGTCGCGAATAATGAAAGCGTCGCCATGACCCAATAATCCAATCATATTATATCCCCCATCAACATTTTTAAAACTGCGTTTTAAGATATTGGGGATGGATATTTCTTCTTTAATTTTATCTGAAATTTCTTTGTTGCTAAATCCTTGAGACTTTAGAATTCCGAAAAGACGTTGATTTTCTTCGTCAATAAAGTGCCCAATTTTTTCTAGCATCAATACATTATCGCTTTTTTCTTTGGGTTGCTGCCCAAGTTCAATAAGGTTTTGAAACAATTGTTCGGTATTGGTAATGTTATAATTACCCGCCAACATGAGGTTTCTAGCCATCCAGTTATTTTGACGTAAGAAAGGATGGATGTTTTCAATTGAATTTCCACCGTAAGTACCATAACGTAGATGTCCTAACAGCAATTCACCGGCATAAGCATAATTTTTCCTTAGAAAATCACCGTCAAATTGTTTTTCTTGAGGGATATCTTTTAGGGCAGTAGCTACATCATCGAAAATATCGGAAAGAGCAGTTTTTGAAGCACTTCTTTTTCGAGCAAGATATCTGGCGCCGAAATCTGGGTCAAGTTTTACCACACCAATACCCGCACCATCTTGGCCACGATTGAGTTGTTTGGTCATTAGAAACTGCAATTTATGCAGTCCGTACCAATAGGTGCCGTACTTTTCGTAATAGTACTCGAGGGGTTTTTTCAAGCGAATGAATGCCACCCCACATTCGTGCTTTATTGCGTCACTCATGTGTTTAAGGTGCAAATTTACGATATAAACTTTCAAAATGTGAGTACTAAAAAAAGAGATTCAATAAAATTGATTATTTTTGTATTAAAGCCAACCCAAATGTTGTCATGAATATTAGAAAACCTTTTAATTTACAAGCGTGGATTTCAGAGAATAAGCATCTTTTGAAACCACCTGTTGCCAATAAAAATATTTATCCTGAAGGATCAGATTACATTGTAATGGTTGTTGGTGGCCCAAATGCGAGAAAAGATTACCACTACAACGAAACTGAAGAATTATTTTATCAGCTAGAAGGGGAAATTACCATTAAAATTCAATTGGATGGTAAGAGGGAAGATGTGAAAATGACAGCGGGTGATATGTATTTATTGCCAGCAAAAGTGCCTCATTCTCCAGGAAGAACTGCCGGGAGCATAGGCTTGGTGATTGAAAGAGTTAGGGAAGGAAAAGGCTTTACTGATGGTTTGCTTTGGTTTTGCGATAGCTGTAATCACAAACTACATGAAGCCTATTTTGAATTGAAGAATATTGAAACAGATTTTTTGAATCATTTTAATGCGTTTTATGATTCGGAACATTTGAGAACCTGTAAAAACTGTGGAGAGGTTTTGCAAAAACCTTAATTATGTACGAATTTCACGGCGATAAGCGTTATTATTTTGACATGACCCACAAAGTTACTGTTGGTCATATTGTGCCATTCATTAAAGCGCAATTTCCGTTTCCAAGCGACATGCGTGTTTTGGAAATTGGTTGCGGGGAAGCGGGTGTTTTAAAGGCTTTTACAGATTTAGGATATAAATGTACCGGAATTGAATTGGAAGAATCAAGGTTAGAGTTTGCAAGAGAATTTATGAAAGATGAATTGGAAAATGGCCAAATTCAGTTCTTGAATAAGGATATCTACGATGTAAACCCTGAGGTTGATTTGGGTACTAAATTTGATTTAATTATTTTGAAGGATGTGATAGAACATATTCCGAACCAAGAGAAGTTTATGCCGCAATTGCATCGTTTTCTGAACAAGGGTGGAGTTGTTTTTTTTGCTTTTCCACCCTGGCAAATGCCATATGGCGGCCACCAACAAGTGCTTCCTGGGAAACTGGCCAGTAAAATGCCATATTACCATTTGCTACCGGGTAAACTTTATCCGGCAGTAATGAAAATGTTTGGTGTAAATGAAAGTGGAATAAAAACCATGGAAGAAATTCGTGATACGGGAATTTCTATTGAAAGATTTGAGCGCACATGTAAAGATTCAAAATTTTCGGTAGCAAAAAAATCGAGTTATTTATTTAACCCAATTTATGAATACAAGTTTGGAATTAAACCACGAAAACAATTGAATATCATTGCAAATATTCCTTATTTACGTAACTATTTGGTTATGGGAATGTACTATTTAGTAAGGGGTTAAATTGCCTTTTTTTTACTTTTACATTGTTCTTGTGCATAAAGTTAGGAAAAATAATAGTGATTCGTTAAATTTGCCTATTACCATGATGACAAAAACCTTTAAATCTGGGATTATATTCTTGTTTGCTCTAGTATTCGCATTCAAGTTGAACGCTCAGCCGAAACGTTTTAGGGGCAAACCAATTGAAGTTGGAATTACCCTAGGTGCTTCAAACTACATGGGTGACTTGACCCCATTGGTTGCATTGAATGAAACCCATCCTATGGGTGGTATTATTTGTCGTTTTAATTATTCAGACTTTTTGACTTTGCGTGGAAATGCAGTTTTTGGTCAAATTAGTGGAAATGATCAAAACTACAGTAGTGAAGCCGCCTTTCATAAAAGGAATTTGAGTTTTAAAAGCAATATTATGGAGGTCAGTGGAACTTTAGAATGGAATATTTTGGGCTTTGGTGAAACACAAAGAACCAATCCGGGTACTCCCTTCCTTTTTGTAGGTGTTGGTGTTTTTAAATTTAATCCAATGGCACAATTTAAGTATATACCCGGATTGTACGATCCTGCAGAATATGGTGATTTGGCTAAATATGATGGCAAGTGGATTGAATTACAACCATTGAGTACTGAAGGCCAAGAAACAACCAAATACAATAGCCGCAAAAGATATTCCTTGACTCAAGTATCCATTCCTATTGGTGTTGGTTACAAAAAACAGTTCAGTGAAACTTGGGCTTGGGGTATTGAATTTGGTTTGCGTAAAACATTTACTGATTACCTCGACGATGTGAGCTTAACTTACGTTGATCCTCAAATTACGACAGGTGCAAATACGGGTTTAAGCACTGCTTTTGCAGATAGAACTCCTGAATTACAAAATCCATCTTTAGGGACCAATGATGTAGGAACCAACGAAACATTGGGTGCAGCTCGTGGTGATGCCTCTCAAAATAAAGATTGGTATATGTTTTTTAACTTTACATTGACAAGGAAGATAGTGGGTGGAAAGCAGACTTGTTTTCAATTTTAATCCTGTTACCAAAAGATTTTTGATAATGTGCGCTGCATTTGTGGCGCATTTTCATGTTTATGGCCAAAAGTATTTTTCAGGGAGAAATGAGTTTGGCGTTGTTTATGGAGTAAGTAATTATTACGGTGATTTATCGCAAGGGCAAAACTTAAAACACTTTCATCCGTCTTATGGTGTATATCAACGTTACAACTTGAGCAACTATTTTTCATTACGAAACCAATTGAATTACCTGAAAATTTCAGGTACTACAGAAGGAAATATGAATTATCAAGTTCAAAATTTGAATTTCAAAACGGATATTTATGAGTTTGCAAGTATGCTGTCATTAGATTTTCATTCATTTGGTACCAATGTTAGAAATGGGACTGAAACTCCTTATGCAGTAATTGGTTTGTCGGCTTTTTATTTTAATCCTACGAGACTTGAAAATAGTGATATTGATTTACGCGCATTGAATACTGAAAACCGATCTGCCACCTATAGCCCATTGCAACTTGCTGTGCCAATTGGCATAGGTTATAAAACTATGAGCGCTGTGAGAAGACATAAAGGGGCTTGGGTTTTTGGTGTGGAAGCTATTTGGCGCAAAACATTCATAGACTTTTTGGACGATGTAGACGATGTGTATCCAGATTATAGTGAAATGAAAAATGATAAGGGCATTGGGAATGCGCAGTATAGTCAAGCACAAACGTTAAACGGTGGGAAAGCTTTTCAAGCTGGAACCTTTCGTGGTGATGTTCATCTAAAAGACTGGTATTATTTCTATGGATTTAACCTATCTTACCGTTTTACACCCTTTATTTGCAGATAATTTCAATTTCAGTGGAACAAATTACAAATTACCCCCAAATTCAAGCCAATAGAATTCCTAAACATGTTGCTATTATTATGGATGGCAATGGTCGTTGGGCCAAAAAACAAGGCCTGATGAGAATTTTTGGACATAGAAGAGGGGTGGATGCGGTAAGAGGTGCGATTGAATTTGCAGCAGAAGTGGGTATTGAATATGTGACTATGTATGCTTTTTCTACTGAAAATTGGAACAGGCCAGCCATTGAAGTGAATGCGCTCATGCAATTGTTGGTTGATTCCGTTGAGAAAGAATTACCCGCTCTTATGAAGAATGGAATCCGATTGAAAACATTGGGCAACATTGCTGAACTTCCGGGCAATTGTGCGGCACAATTGAAAAAGGCAGAAGAAAAAACAAAAGACAATGAAAAAACCACACTCGTTTTGGCCTTGAGCTACAGTGGGCGTTGGGATATTATTGAAGCAATGAAAAAAATAGGCAACAACATAAAAGAAGGAAAAATTCAGCCCAATGAGGTTGATGATTCTGTTGTGAGTGCTGCCTTAAATACAGCTCAATATCCGGATCCAGATTTATTGATTCGTACCAGTGGCGAGCAGCGCATAAGTAATTTTTTACTTTGGGAAATTGCATATTCTGAAGTCTATTTTACAGATGTGCTATGGCCTGATTTTACAAAAAACCATTTTTTAGACGCTATTTTAGATTATCAAAGTCGTGAAAGACGATTTGGAAAAACTACGGAGCAAATTACAAAATAATTCATGAGGATACTCTTTTTAATATTGTGTTTAAGTATTGCAGGTTTGGGTTATTCTCAGATAAACGATAGTGCCTTCCAAAGCGCACCCTCAGTTGAGTATAATTTTATTGAACCAGCGGTTTATAAAATAAAAAGTATTCAAGTTGCAGAAGTAAATGGCAAACAAGTTCAAAAAGCCATGGTTATTTTATACTCTGGTTTGTCAATTGGTCAGGAAATTAAAGTTCCGGGAAATGATATCTCAAAAGCAATTGAAAATATTTGGCGTCAAGATTATTTTAGTGATGTTCAAGTCTATTTCCAAACAGTTGGTGGAAACAATGTAATTGTGCAGTTTATTGTGCAAGAACAACCCCGTTTGAATGGACATCGATTCAACAATATATCGAATTCACAGTCAAAAACTTTAAAAGATGAAATTGGATTAAAAAGGGGAATGTATATTACTCCTAATTTGGTGAATCGATCGGTGCAAAAGATTGAAAAGTTTTATCAAGACAAAGGTTTTTACAACGTTGGTGTAAAGGTTGTTCGTTTGCCAGCCAAAAACAAAGATGGAAAGCCGATGTTAGGGTTTGAGAACTTTGATTTTGAAATTACAAAGGGGCCAAAAGTAAAGGTTTATGATTTTGATTTTGATGGAAATTTTGCTTTAACGGATAAAGATCTTCGCGCATCTATCAAAAAAATTAAACGTTCTTATCTAAAATGGAACATTTTTGGAAGTTCTAAATTCACAGAATCTCAATTCGAAGAAGAAAAGTCAAACCTTATTCAACAGTATCATGCAAAAGGTTATCGAGATGCGAGAATTTTATCGGACAGTATTTCAATGTTCCGAAATGATAGAATTATTGTTCACATAAAATTAGTTGAGGGAAATTTATATCGATTTAGAAATATTGCTTGGAAAGGAAATGTAAAGTATAGAACTACGTTGTTAGATACCTTGCTTGGAATAAAAAAGGGTGATATTTTTAATCAATCGCTTTTAGATGAGCGTTTGTTTAGCAATCCAGGCGGATTTGATATTCAAAGTTTGTATATGGATGCCGGTTATTTGTTCTTTAACATGATGCCGGTTGAAGTGGGTGTGTCTAATGATAGCATTGACATGGAAGTGCGAATATCTGAGGGACCTCAAGCAATAATTGGACATGTAACTTGGTCTGGAAATACAAAAACAACTGACAGGGTTATTTTAAGAGAGCTACGCACAAAACCAGGAAATACTTTCTCGAGGACGGATATTCAGCGTACTATGCGCGATTTGGCCGCAATTGGTTTGTTTGATCCAGAACAGATGAAAGTAGATCCTAAACCCAATGCATCGGATGGTACGGTAGATATTGCCTATAAGTTGGTAGAAAAACCTTCAGATCAAATTGAATTGTCAGGTGGTTGGGGTGGTAATGGTTTCAGCACCACACCTACTTTGATAGGAACTGCCGGAGTTGTTCTAAATAACTTCAGTGCTAGAAAATTATTTCATCCCAAATTATGGAACCCAGTTCCAGTGGGTGACGGACAAAAATTATCTTTAAGAGCGCAAAGTAATGGTGCCAATTATCAAGGTTATACATTCTCGTTCACAGAGCCCTGGTTGGGTGGACATAAACCAAATTCATTTTCGGTTTCAATCTTCCATACGGTAAATAGCTTTGATTTTCGTCAAGCCTCTGATCCATTGCGTAAAGCATTTTTCAATACCGGGATGAATGTGAGTTTGGGTAAACGTTTGAAATGGCCAGATGATTTCTTTAATATTCAGTATTTGTTGAGTTTCCAGCAATACAGAATGCAAAATATGGATGGTGCTTTCTATGGCTTTCCAACAGGTTTTCAGGGAATTTCTTATAACCCATCATTGCAAATTACATTGTCAAGAAACTCCGTAAGTGACCCAATTTACCCAACTTCAGGAAGTAATTTTACCACATCGATACAAGCAACGCCTCCATTAAGTTTCTTTAATAATAAAGATTATACCTCAATGGCGTTGACAGAAAAGTATAAATGGGCTGAGTTCTATAAATTCAAGTTTGATGCAGAGTGGTATACCCCAATTTATAAGAAATTGGTTTTAATGTGTAAAACTAGATTCGGTTTTTTAGGTTATTATAATCCTAAAATTGGACCAACTTTCTTTGAAAGATTTCAAGTAGGTGGTGCTGGTATTTTTGGATTCAATATTGCCGCAACTGAAATCATTTCACAACGTGGTTACGACAATTACACCATTTCACAAACTGCGATGGGTAGTTCAGCGGGTGCTCCAATTTTCAATAAATTCACCATGGAGTTGCGTCAAGCTATTACAACGGGTCAAACTGCCACTGTATATGCGTTGGCTTTCATTGAAGCAGGCGATGCTTGGTCAGGTATTGAAAAATATAATCCGTTCCAATTAAAGCGTTCTGCAGGAGTTGGTATTCGATTGTTCATGCCAATGTTTGGACTTATCGGATTAGATTACGCATGGGGCTTCGATTATAGAGATGTTCCGAAGAGCGGTCAACCAACCCAACTTCACTTCTTTATTGGACAGCAGTTTTAATTTGATAACAACTTAATCATAAAAAAATCCCTCAAGGTTATTGAGGGATTTTTTTGTTTATCAATATATTTAATTCTTATAAATCGAATTTTATGCCCTGTGCCAATGGCAAGGTTTTTCCGTAGTTAATGGTATTGGTTTGACGTCGCATGTATGCTTTCCATGCGTCTGAACCGCTTTCGCGGCCACCGCCAGTTTCCTTTTCGCCGCCAAATGCACCGCCAATTTCTGCTCCTGATGTTCCAATATTTACATTGGCTATACCACAATCTGAACCCAATGCCGACAAGAATGTTTCAGCTTCTTGAAGATTGTCGGTGAAAATTGCGCTCGATAATCCTTGTTTGACACCGTTTTGAATTGCAATGGCCTCTTCAAGTGTTGAATATTTTAGTAAGTATAAAATGGGTGCAAATGTTTCATCCTGAATAATCTGATATTGTGGTTCGCCTTCACAAATGGTAGGTGCAACATAACATCCAGACTCAAACCCATGTCCCTCAAAAACATGATTTCCACACAATACATTACCACCTTCGATTTGCAGTTTGTTAATCGCATTTAAATAGTTGGTAACGGCATCTTTGTCAATCAATGGACCCACATGGTTGTTCGCATCTAAAGGATTTCCAATGCGTAATTGTCCATAGGCCTTCACCAATTTTTCTTTGAATGCTTCATAAATAGATTCTTGAATAATCAATCTTCTTGTGGTGGTACAACGCTGACCAGCTGTGCCAACAGCACCAAACAACACCGCAATTAGGGTAATATCCAAATTGGCTTGCTCAGAAACAATGATGGCATTGTTGCCACCCAATTCCAATATGGTTTTACCCAATCTGGCACCAACTACTTCACCCACTTTTTTGCCCATTCTCGAACTTCCTGTAGCACTAATCAAGGCAATATTGTGGTCTTTGGTTAACCATTCTCCCACTTTACTTCCCCCTTGGATAACGCAAAATAATCCCTCAGGAATTTGATTTTCTTTTAGTACATCTGCTAAAATATTTTGCACAGCTTGCGCTGTTGCTGGAGTTTTTTCACTCGGTTTCCAAATAGAAGCATTTCCACAAATGGCAGCAATCATTGCATTCCAACTCCAAACGGCCACAGGGAAGTTGAAAGCAGAAATAATTCCAACAATTCCCACAGGATGCCACTGTTCGTACATTCTGTGGTTAGGACGTTCACTGTGCATTGTTAATCCATATAATTGACGGCTCATACCCACAGCAAAGTCGCAGATATCGATCATTTCTTGAACCTCGCCTAAGCCTTCTTGAAGGCTTTTGCCCATTTCATAACTCACCAACGAACCCAAACTTTCTTTGTTTTTTCTGAGTGCATCGCCAATTTGACGAACAACTTCGCCACGTTTTGGAGCAGGCCATTGACGCCAAATTTTTTGGGCTTCAAGTGCTTTAGAAACAACTCTGTTATAAGTATCTAAATCACATTCCGTTACATTGGTTATGATTTGATTGTCGACAGGACTAAAATCAACATGCGATGCCGTATCGTTGCAAATAATATGATTTAAACCGGTGCTCGCACTCGGAATGTTTTCATGAATTTGTAATTGGGTTAGAAAAGATTGTTTTGTCATGGCAACACAAAAATAGGTTGCACATTTAACAATTTAGCACGAAAGTATTATTTATTGTTCTTTTCGCATGATCAAATAGACGGCTCCCAAAAGGAATCCCAATCCAATAAAAATGTTCCACGATAATACTTCTTGGTCCATTAATCCCCACATGACTGCGGTTACAGGTATCACAAATGTGTTGGTAGAAGCCACCAATGCCGATGTGTGCAATATGAGATAATTAAAGAGTACCATGCTCACAGCGCTTCCCACAAAACCCAAAATGAGTAGGTATTTAAAGCTCGACCAAACAACGTCTGGTTTGTTTACCCAAACACTGGAAATGTCTGATTTCCAAATGATAAAAATATAAATTATAGCTATAAATACAAAGGGATAAGCGGTTTTGACCATTGAGGGTAAATGACTTAATTTATGCTTGATAATGTTAATGTTATAACCATACATAATTGCAGCAACTAATGGTAAACATGCTCCTATTGGGTCCATTTTAAATCCTCCCTTAAATAGACTTGGTCCAAAAAGAAAGAATGCACCTATTAGCCCTGCAACCACGCCCCAAATTCCATTTTTAGTGAGTTTGTCTTTGAAAAACCAAATACCCAAAAGCAATGTAAACATAGGAGTAAATGCATTTAAGATGCCACTTAATCCTGAAGGAATTCTTTGTCCCGCCATTGCAAAAAGATAGGCAGGAATTGCATTTCCAATAACACCACTTAAAAACAAGAAAAAGTAATCTTTTGGTTGAACCACCAGTACTTTTGAATGTTGGTTTGGGTGTAAATGTTCATTGATAAAAGGTTTGTGATAAGGTTTAAAAACGCTGTATTTTAAGAACCAAGGCAACAAAAACGCCCCGGCCATTGAAAGGCGTAAACCTGCTACTTGAATTGGACTAAATGCTTCAAGTCCACGTTTAATCATAATAAATGAGCTACCCCAAATACAACCTAAGACAATAATTAAGAAAACGGGCAACCATTTATACTTCACCGTACAAATTAAGTGCTTTTTATTGGCGCATTAAAATGTGTCCCCAAAATTTCCGTACTTTGTAATTATGCGAATGAAAATTATTGCAATTTTGTGTTTTCTGCAAATCGGAAATTTATTCTCTCAAGTAAATGAGGATTTGATATGTGCCGAAAAAAATAGAATTATCAATCGCATTGAAAAACGCGGCATATCAAACATACACCATGGGTTTGAAATTAATTATCACCGTTGTCATTGGTATTTAAACCCAATAAAGAATGCCTATTTGAAAGGAAGGGTATTGTTTCAATTTAGGGTTGTTGAAAACAAAGATTCTCTAGGGTTTGATATGATTTCTGGGCTTAAAATTAACGCAATTACATACCGCGGAACTAACATGGATTACAGCCGGCATGGCGATGCTGTATATGTGAAAAAAGCGGGCGGTTGGAAGTTTAATGACCAAGATTCTTTTGAAGTTGATTATGAGGGATATCCTGCAAACAACAACGGTTTTGGTGCATTTATTTACGACAATCATAAAACAGGACCCGTAATTCATACCTTAAGTGAGCCTTACGGCGCATTGTCGTGGTGGCCTTGTAAACAAACATTGCACGATAAAATTGATTCGATAGACATTTATGTGCACACCGATAAAAGCTTAAAGGCAGGTTCTAATGGATTACTGGTTGAAACAATCAAAGAAGGCGATACCAATCATGTCTATCATTGGAAACATAGATATCCAATTGTTACTTACCTAGTGGCAATTGTTGTTACAAATTACGACGAGTTTACTCATTACGCGCATTTAGTTGGTAGGACAGATTCATTGCCTGTATTGAATTACGTTTTTCCTCAATTTACTGCATCGGCTTATAAAGAAATTCAACAGGTCTTGCCGATGATGCGATTATTTGATAGCTTGTTTGTGCGTTATCCTTTTATAAAAGAAAAGTATGGACATGCCCAGTTTACATGGGGAGGTGGCATGGAGCACCAAACCATGAGCTTCATGGTGAATTTCAGTTTCGATTTAATGGCTCATGAATTGGCCCACCAATGGTTTGGTGATATGGTTACTTGTGGCACTTGGCGAGACTTATGGCTAAACGAAGGTTTTGCAACCTACTTAACTTGTTTGGCGTTTGAATATTTGAAAGGACCTGAGTCTGCCAAGGACAGATTAAGGGGAATGAGGAACGACATTACAGGAGATCCGAACGGGGCAGTTTGTCCTGCGGATACTTCAAAGGTTAACGTGCTTTTTAACGGCAGATTAACCTATAACAAAGGCGCATGGATTTTACATCAGTTGAGAAATACAATTGGCGATAGTGCGTTTTATGCAGGATGTAGAAACTATTTAAGTGGCGCAAACGCATATGGTTTTGGAAATACAGTTGGGCTTAAAAATTATATGGAGCAGGCTTCAGGAAAGAATTTGGCTGTTTATTTTCAACGGTGGTTTTATGGTGAAGGATTCCCCTATTTGAAAATCAACTGGAAACAAAGGGGAAGCAAAGTTTCGGTTTCGGTAGAACAAACACCTTCTAATATGACGGTGCCAATATGGTATGTGAAAGTTCCGATGTTGTTTAAAAATAAGTCTGAAAGCAAATTATTTGTTTGGGAACCTCAAAATTTGAAAGAGAATTATGAAATTGAGTTGCCATTTTCTGCCGACACTGCAATATTTGACCCAAATGTGACAGTGCTTGCTAAAGCGAGTGTGGCGGGTATTAATGTAGACCTTGTTCAACCTGAAGAAATTGTAATTGCACCTAACCCTGGAACGGATATGGCATCGGTATTTTGCAGGAATTCGAACATGTCAAAAATACAAGTATTTAATAGTTTGGGGCAAAATATTTTTAGTGTTGATTATGGTAGTCAAGGGCAAAAATTTGTTGACCTAAACACCTCAAAATGGTCCACGGGTACCTATATTATTAGGATTTATGCAGGAAATTTACTATATTCGAAGAAATGGATAAAGTTTTGAAATCAGTTTTGTTCTTTTCGGTGATTGCAATTGTCGCTTTTTTAGTTTCTTGTGAAACCGAAAAAAAGCCGCCGGTTACTACCATCCCAAGCAATGGCGTGGTACTGAATTTTGTTGGTTTAATCAATGGAGATAACATGGCAGGCAACACAAAAATGGCTGGCAAATTTGGTGGTGAATTATTTTCGGTTACCAATTGGTCAATTTTGGTTTCACATTTGGCATTGGTTAAGGAAAATGGAGATACTGTTCAACTTGGTGATGGTTACCAATGGGTAAATTTTACAGATGGGCGTACTTCATTTCAATATTTGAATATACCAGAGGGAGATTATAAAGGTATTTCATTTATGTTAGGTTTAGATTCATTAATTAACCATGGAGATCCAAATAAATGGCCTGCAAATCATCCGTTAAATGCTTTCACAACGGGTTTGCATTGGGGTTGGTCTGGAGGTTATATTTTCCAAGCGTTAGATGGAAACTACGCCAAAGATTCTATTACTTCTTCAACCAATGGATTTAGCTTCCATGCAGCAACAGACCAAATGAAAACAATGTTTAATTTGCCTTTCAATTATACAATTGATAAAACTGTTAAAACTGCAACCATTGAATGTGCTTTAGAAAAGATGTTTGCATCGCCAAATCCAATATTATTAAAAAACACAGCTGTGAGTCACTCAGAGAGCCCTGCCGAAATCATTTTGATGAAGGCAATTTTAGAAAATGCACAAAACGTTTATAAAATTGTTAAAGTTCAATAATTTATAAATAAAGGTTATGAAACGGGTTGGATTAAAAATCGCATGTGCATCCTTATTTGCTGTTGTCTTGTTTTTTGCATCATGCAAGAAGGAAGACGAAAATGCAAAACACAATCCTACCAGTACATATGTCCCTAAAAATATTGACCCATTTTCAATATTTCCTGCGGAATTAGGAATGCCGTCTTTACCTTCCGACAATCTATTAACCGTTGAAGGTGTTTATTTGGGAAGGATGCTGTTTTACGATCCCATTTTATCCTACGATAGCAGTATCAGTTGTGCCTCCTGCCATAAGCAAGAATTCGCGTTTAGTGATCCTGTTGCTCTTTCATCTGGAGCGTTTGGTTTAAAAGCACAACGAAATACACCTTCCTTGTTTAATATGGCGTATAGCAAACATTTCTTTTGGGATGGAAGGATAAATAATTTGCGAGATTTGGTGTTTGAACCTATTCAGGCCCACAATGAAATGGCAATGACATTGCCAAAATTAGAAGGAAAACTTAGGAATGTAACGCGCTATATTGATTATTTTAACAAAGCTTTTGGGCACGCACCAAACCTTGTAGACATGTCGAAAGCTATTGAGCAGTTCATGTTAACAATTGTAAGTAATGGGTCTCGGTTTAATAGGTTTTTCCCTGGTGATAGTATTCAACTATTCAATATGTCTGAATTAAGGGGTGCTCAATTATTTAATGGCTTGGTGAATTTTAATCCTGTAACAAAGTTTACACCAGGAGCAGATTGTTTTCACTGCCATGGTGGAGAATTGGTTCAACAACAGAATATTAATATGGGTGGTCTCTCCAATAATGGATTAGATGAAGTGTTCACAGACTTGGGTTATGGCGGAATTGTTAATGATCCAAAGAAATATGGAATTTTTAAAGCCCCTTCCTTGTTGAATATCGCTTTGACAGCCCCTTATATGCACGATGGTAGATTCAAAACACTTGATGAGGTTATTGAACACTATTCAGATAAAATGAAATTTAATTCTCCGAATATTCATACATTGATAAGTTCGCATGGGGGTATTCAATTAAATTTGACTGCTGAACAAAAGGCAAATTTAAAGGCATACTTAATGACGATGACCGACAATAAGTTAATTACAAATCCTGCCTATGGCAATCCTTTTAAGAAGTAATTAATATCCCAAAACAGGACTCAACCAACGCTCAATTTCTTTTACCGTCATTCCTTTTCTATCTGCATAGTTTTCAACTTGGTCTTTTCCAATTTTGCCTAAACCAAAATACTTGGCGTTTTCATTGGCAAAATAGAATCCACTTACGCTTGCTGCCGGCATCATTGCCATGCTTTCTGTAAGTGAAATATTTAAGTTGAACTCAGTATCAAATAGGTTAAACAATGTCGATTTTTCGGTATGGTCCGGACAAGCAGGATATCCTGGAGCTGGTCTAATTCCTACATACTTCTCATGAATAAGTTCTTCGTTTGAAAGGTTTTCACTCGATGCATACCCCCAAAATTCTCTTCTCACTCTTGCATGTAAATATTCAGCCAAACTTTCAGCCAATCTATCTGCCAAGGATTTGGCCATAATGCTATTATAATCGTCTAGATTTTCTTCAAACGCTTTTACAATTGGGTCAAGGTTTAAACCTGCAGTAACCGCAAATCCCCCCATAAAATCAATTTCATTTGGAGCAAGGTAATCGGCAAGTGATAAATTTGGAACACCAACCGACATTTTACGTTGTTGACGCAAGAAATGGAACTGGCTAATTTGTTCAGTACCTTCTGCATTCAAGACCGCAACATCGTCGTTTGTGCGTTTTACTGGCAATATGAAATAGGTTGCTTCGCAAGAAATAGGTTGGGTATTTTCCCAGTCGTTAAGCATCGCTTGGGCATCATGGAATAGCTTTGTTGCTTCAATACCAACAATCTCATCGGTTAGAATATCTGGAAAACGTCCTGCTAGTTCCCAAGTTTGGAAAAATGGTGTCCAGTCAATTGTTTCCCTCAAGGCCTTTAAATCAATATCTTTCAATTGAAAGAAACCAACGTTATTAGGTTTCGCAACGATGCCGTTATGCGGCAATTGGTTTGCCAAAGCGTTGGCATATGCAATGATGTCCTTGTTCAATTGGCGTTTTGCGTGAGATTCTGCCAACTCAGTATATTCTTGACGAAGTTTTTCTGAGAAAATATGATAAGTATCAGGACTTAGTAATTGTCCAGCAACTGGCACCGAACGACTGGCATCCAAAACGTGAATAATTGGGTATTGATATTGCGGAGCAATTTTGACCGCTGTATGCACTCTCGAAGTGGTGGCACCACCAATAAGCAATGGTTGTTTCATTCCCAAGCGCTGCATTTCAGAGGCAACGTGTACCATTTCATCGAGGCTTGGGGTAATTAATCCGCTGAGACCAATGATATCGGCACCCCATTCTCTGGCACGCGCTAAAATTTTATCGGCAGGAACCATTACACCCATATCTTCAATGTCGTAGTTATTGCAGGCTAAAACAACCCCCACAATATTTTTCCCAATGTCGTGAACATCTCCTTTTACCGTTGCCAACAATATTTTACCTTGTGCGCGTGCATTGGGATTGTTTAATTTTTGTGCTTCTAAAAATGGTTGCAAATAGGCAACTGACTTTTTCATTACGCGGGCAGATTTTACCACTTGTGGCAAAAACATTTTACCTGCGCCAAAAAGATCTCCCACATAGTTCATTCCCGCCATCAAAGGTCCCTCAATAACCCCCAAAGGATCATCGAGTTTGTCTAATGCTTCTTGGGTATCTTGGTCAATAAATTCGGTAATTCCTTTTACTAAACTGTGTTTTAGTCGTTCTTCAACAGAAAATCCCCTCCATTCTTGTTCTTCAACTTTTTCAACTTTTTTGCCTTTTACAGTATCTGCAAAAGTGACCAAACGCTCTGTGGCATCGTCTCTGCGATTTAGCAAAACATCTTCAACGTGGGTAAGAAGGTCTTTTGGAATTTCTTCGTAAACCTCAATCATACCAGCGTTTACAATTCCCATATCCAAACCAGCTTGAATTGCATGGTAAAGAAAAGCTGAATGCATGGCTTCTCTTACAGGGTCGTTCCCTCTAAAAGAAAAAGAAATATTTGAAATACCGCCGCTTACTTTAGCCCCTGGAAGATTTTGCTTAATCCAACGGGTGGCATTGATAAAGTCAACAGCGTAATTGTTATGTTCGTCAATACCGGTTGCAACGGTTAAAATGTTTGGATCAAAAATGATATCATTGGGATTGAAGTTGGCTTTTCCAACCAACAAATCATAACTGCGTTTGCAAACAGCAATTTTTCTTTCAAATGAATCGGCTTGTCCAGTTTCGTCAAAAGCCATCACCACAACTGCGGCACCATAGCGTTTAACGAGAGAAGCCTTTTTCAAGAAGGCCTCTTCTCCATCTTTGAGGGATATTGAATTTACAATACCTTTCCCTTGCAAACACTTAAGTCCCGCCACAATCACATCCCATTTACTGCTATCAATCATGATAGGCACACGAGAAATATCTGGCTCAGAGGCAATTAAATTCACGAATGTTGTCATGGCTTGCGCGCCGTCTAACATTCCTTCATCCATATTGATATCAATGATTTGTGCGCCATTTTCAACTTGCTGACGCGCAATATCTAAACCGGCATTATAGTCGCCATTTAAAATAAGTTTGGCAAACTTTTTGCTTCCTGTTACATTGGTTCTTTCACCAATATTTACAAAGTTAATGTCGGGAGTTAGCGTAAATGGTTCAAGACCACTTAGCCTAAGATATGGATGAATAACAGTTTTAGTCACTTGATTTTAAAATAGGGAAGGCCATTTTGTCGGATTCGCTTCATGCATCAATTGATACACAGAGGCAAATACTTCATCGGCACTTGGTTTGGAAAAATAATCACCATCACTACCGTAAGCAGGTCTATGTGCTTTGGCCGTAATTGTTAATGGTTTGCTATCTAAATATTTATAAGCTTCTTGATTTTCTAAAACTTGTTGCATCATAAAAGCAGAGGCACCACCAGGAACGTCTTCATCAAGGAAAACCACGCGGTTGGTATTTTTAATGCTTTCTACAATTGAATGGTTTATATCAAATGGCAATAAGGTTTGTGCATCAATAATTTCCAAGCGTATACCCACTTCTGCAAGCATATCTGCTGCTTCGGTAGCAATGCGACAACATGAACCATAGGTTACCAAAGTAACATCTTCACCAAAGCGAAGTATGTCTGGTTTTCCTAGAGGGACTGTAAAGTCTGCAATATTGGTAGGCATTTTTTCTTTGATACGGTAACCGTTCAAACATTCAATTACCAAGGCAGGATCATCAGATTTCAAAAGGGTATTGTACATACCAGAAGCTTGGGTCATGTTTCGTGGAACACAAACATGCATTCCTCTTACCGCATTGATGATCATTCCCATTGGAGAACCACTGTGCCAAATACCTTCTAAACGGTGTCCTCTCGTTCTCACAATAACCGGAGATTTTTGTCCACCTTTGGTTCTGTATTGCATGGTTGCCAAATCATCGCTCATCGGTTCTAAAGCATATAGCAAATAATCGAGATATTGAATTTCAGCAATTGGTCTTAATCCACGCATGGCGGCACCAATTCCTTCACCTAGAATACTCCATTCGCGGATACCTTTGTCGGTAACGCGGAGTTCACCAAATTTCTCTTGTAAACCTGAAAATCCTTGGTTTACATCTCCAATTTTTCCTACGTCTTCACCAAAAGCAAAGATTCTAGGGTCGCGATCCATGTTTGCTTCAAAGCAAGCACGAACAACTTGGTATCCATCAACAATTTCATCAGAATAAGTTGCAGGAATTTCTTGCACATCAAGTGCATTGTATTTGCTTTCACTGGTTAGGTGAGAACTATAACGGTTGCCATTTAAATCATTAAATTTCACCAAATAATCTAACAACGGTTGGCGAGCAGCCGGGTTATAACTAACAGTAATTCTCAAGCATTTGTGAAGTGCATTTCCAATATCGCGGCGTATTGGATCTTTGATACTTTGCACACCCAATGAAATTTGTTCAATTGCCTCCCGCTCGATATTATTTACCATCATGGAATTCATGACCGCAACAAATTCTGAAACTTCGCTTTTGATAGAACTTGAAAAATCTGACCATGCGCTTTTTTGCGCATTTTTTACATATTCGGTTGCATTTTTTTCCAATTCATCAAGTGTAGTTTCGTTTGCAAATTGATTGTCTAGAATCCATTTACGCATTTGGGTAATACAATCAAAATCGATTTCCCATTGCAATCGTTCTTTGGTCTTATAACGCTCGTGGCTCCCACTGGTAGAATGTCCTTGAGGCTGAGTTACTTCGGTAACATGCACCAAAGCAGGAGTGTGTTTTGTACGACAAACATCGGCAGCTTGTTTATATGCATTGCAAAGCTCAGCATAGTTCCAACCGCGTGCATGAAATATTTCCATACCCGTACCATTTTTATCGGTTTCAAAACCTTTTAAAATGGTTGAAATATTTTCTTTGGTTGTTTGATATTTTGCAGGAACGGAAATTCCGTAACCGTCATCCCAAACGCTCATAAGCATTGGAACTTGCATTACACATGCAGCATTTAATACTTCCCAAAAAACACCTTCGGATGTTGATGCATTTCCAATAGTACCAAAAGCAATTTCATTTCCTTTGTTAGAAAAATCAGTAAACTGATGTAAGTCTTTGTTCTCCCTATAAAGCTTTGAAGCAACTGCCAATCCAAGCAAACGGGGCATTTGTCCTGCAGTTGGCGAAATGTCGGCACTCACATTAAAACGGTCCGATTGGGTAAGCCATTCGCCTTTGTCATCGAGCAAACGGGTAGCAAAATGTCCATTCATGCTTCGACCGCCGCTGGCTGGTTCTTTTTCTACGGATGGATCAGCATAGAGTTGTGCAAAAAATTGTTGCACATTGGATAGCCCTTTTGCAAACATAAAAGTTTGGTCGCGGTAATAGCCACTGCGCCAATCGCCAAGTTCAAAAACTTTAGCCATTGCCAACTGGGCAACTTCTTTACCATCTCCAAATATTCCAAATTTTGCTTTGCCTGTAAGTACTTCTTTTCTTCCTGTTAGTGAAGTCTGTCTACTTTCAAAGGCAATGCGATAATCGTCAAGAACTTGATTTATAAATGCATCTTTGCTTAGTTCTTCTGGTTTTTTTACTACCTCTTGCATTACCGCAAAGATAGGCAAATAAATTAGATTGGAATTGCCAAAAAAGCAATATCAATGTCGCTGCCATTTTTGAAATTTCCTTTTTTAAGACTAACCAAAGGAAAAGCTTTTTTGACTGATTAAAATTCAGTTAGACATGAATAATTTGACTCACATCATTTTATAAATAAGCTGAAATAATTTCACGTTCAATTGAAAGCAGGATTTTAAATTTACCGAATATTCGTTAGATAATAGATGGCTTTTTTGAAAGAATAAAAGCGTTTTTTACAGCAGAAATTTTGGATCTGTAATTCAAGGCAATGTAATCTTTTTGGTATTTTTCCTTGAATTCTAATTTTTAAAATCACTAGCCTTAACTTTGAACATGCAATTTTTGAAAATGCTTTTTTGGGCGATCTTTTTCATGGCAACTTCTGCCAATGCCCAAACGCCTCAGTTAACACGCGACATTAACACCACTTATTTAAATGGATACCCTACTGCCCTATGCGCTGTAGGTGGTTATTTCTATTTCAATGGAACCCATGTAAGTTCAGGAACAGAGTTGTGGCGTTCAGATGGAACAACCGCTGGCACAAAACTATTTGCCGACATTGTTAAAGGTACAGCCTCTTCTGATCCAGTAGCGCTTACCAAAGTTGGGAGTACCCTGTTTTTTATTGCCACTACAGCTGAATTTGGACGTGAACTTTGGAAGCTTGATAGCGGTGCTTCAGCGCCTGTGATGGTAAAAGACATTAGAACCGGAACCGGTAATTCTGGTGTTGTTGGTTTGTTTGCTTACAAAAATAAATTGTATTTCTCTGCAGGAGCAAGTGCAAGCGGTGATTATGAACTTTACACCAGCGATGGAACAGATACTGGTACTTATATGGTGAAAGATATTAATTCGGGAACAGCCAACTCTCAGCCTTATTTGTTTACAATTTGTAAAGATATTCTCTACTTTGTTGCCACTTCTTCAAATTCGGGTCAGGAGCTTTGGCGTACCGATGGTACCGCAAATGGAACCTATTTAGTGAAAGATGTTTATCCTGGAACTTCGGGTTCCAGTATTTCTTCATTGGCAGCCTATAAAGATACACTTTACTTTAATGCTTCAAGTCCCGGAACTCCCTCAACCTACCTTGGTTTGTGGAAATCAGATGGCACAGACACCGGTACCCAAAAAGTCCCCTCTGCAACTGCAACCGCTTACTCAAGTGTTAATTATCTTACGGTTTGTAATAAATGGCTTTATTTTTCGGCTTATAACGCGACGGTAGGACAAGAATTGTTTCGTACCAATGGTCAAAAAGTTTTTTTGATGAAGGACATTGATCCGGGAAATACGGGTTCTGCACCGATGAGTTTGGTTGCAGTTGATACTATTTTGTATTTTACGGCTACAGGTTATAATGGAAGAGAACTTCACCGTTGTGGTGGAACTACCGCAACAACTGGATTGATCCGTGATTTATACCCCATTCAAACTGATGCTCAAATCAACAACATGACTGCTGTTGGCAATACCTTGTTTTTTACTGCTCAACAAACCCCAAATTATGGAGATATAGAACTTTTTAAATGTATGGGTACTTCAATTTCAAGGGTAAAAGATATTTGGGCTGGCGCAGCAGGTTCGAGTCAACCTACAAATTTTTACGCTTGGAATAACAAACTTTATTTTTCAGCAAACGACAATATTGTAGGTAGAGAATTGTGGACATCAGATGGCACTTCTTCTGGAACCGTGTTGTTGAAAGATGTCAATAACGGAACTTTGGGAAGCGGCATTACATCCATTGCAGAATATCCGGGTGGAGTAATGTTCAATGCCAATGAGCCAACTTTCAAAGATGAACTTTGGAGAAGCGCAGGTGATTCTTCTAAAACAAAAATGGTGAAGGACATAGGAACCAATTCGCCTTATTCATCTACCCCAAGAAAATTAAGAAGTGTAAATGGCAAGGTGTTCTTTACTACCGAACCTTATTCGTCTTATGGTGAGCATTTCTATTCAGATGGAAAGAATGTAACAGAGGTTACTGTGAGTAGTAGCTATTATGGACAACCCGACAACTGGACATCTTTCAATGGAAAAGTATATTTCACTTGGAACCAAAGTAGCTTTTATCCTGATTTATATTACGTTACTCCAACCAATTCTGGTTCAAAAGTAATGACACTAGACATTAGTAAACTCGGCGACAGGGTTTCAAACTTAACCGTATTTAAAGACCAACTATTTTTCTGCGCATCTGATGGCACTTCAGGAACTGGTGTTGAATTATATAAAGCGTCTAAAACGAATGCTGTTTCTTTGGTGAAGGACATTTATTCTGGTTACAGTTCAAGCAACCCTAGCAATTTGACTGTTTTAGATACAGCACAAATGTTGTTTGTGGCAAGCAATAATAATTTTGGCAGTGAACTATATACAACAGACGGCACCCTATCTGGAACCAAATTATTGAAGGACATTGTTTCTGGTGCAAACAGTTCAGGTCCCTCAAATTTGAAAAAGTTTGGAAAATATATCTACTTCTCTGCAACTACTGCAAACGATGGGCGTGAACTTTGGAGAACCGATGGAACTGCTTCGGGTACGGTATTGTTTAGCGATATTAATTCAGGTTCAGCGAGTAGCTCTCCTTCAAACTTTGTGGTTGTTGATACATTGATGTATTTCCTTGCCGACGATGGCACAAATGGAATTGAACTTTGGGCAACCGATGGAACGCAAAACGGTACCTATTTGGTTAGCGACATTGTGAAAGGAAGTGCAACTTCAAATGTATTAAACTTAACGCCTGTGGGTAAATGGTTGTACTTTACTGCAAATGATGGAACACATGGTCAAGAGCTTTGGAAAACCAATGGCAAAGCAACTTATATGCTTGCTGAAGTATATGAAGGACCAGAAAGTACAAATCCTTCATTGTTGACATTACACAACGATACGTTGTTTTTTACCGCTGATCATCCAGAATTTGGAAACGAATTGTGGTATGTATATACCAAATGCATGAAAGTTGATTTTAAAAATACAACTACTTGTTTGGGAACTCCAATGGAATTTAAAAACACTACAGATAGCTTTGGTAGGTTAATTACCGGTACAACTTGGAACTTTGGTGATACCATTATGAATACTTTGAATAAAACTACACAATGTGTTTTTTCAAATGCGGGTAAATTCAAAGTTTCATTAACAGTTACAAACGAAGATGGTTGTTCTGAAACAAAAAGCGATTCTGTAATAGTTTACGATAAACCAGTTGCCAAATTCACCGTGAATAACGATAGCCAATGTTTGGCTACCAATGCATTTTCATTTACCAACGTTTCAACGCCCATCAAAGCATTGAAACACGAATGGAATTATGGCGTGGGTGCATTAGATACTATGAAAATGGGCTATAAGAAATATACCTTGAAAGGCAGTTATCGCGTGAAATTGATAGAGCGTTTGGGTACCTTATGTAGCGATTCAATGATTGATACAGTTACCGTATTGCCAATGCCAATAGATATTTCTGTTGTTGGAAAATCAACCACACTTTCGGCCCAAGATACATTCAATGCTGTGGTTGCTAAAATCAAGTCGAACTACAATTGGGTTATTACAGGTGGTACAAAATTAGCTGGTGGAACAACGAGTCAAATTGTCGTAAAATGGAATACACCTCCAATAACAGCATCTATCAAAGTAACAGAAACCGACAGTTTTGGTTGTGTGGGTCTACAAAAGTCAAAATCGGTAATCGTGCAAAAACCTGTTTCTATAAAAAAATACAACGATAACGCATTTGAGTTATTTCCGAATCCAAGCAGCGGCATCATTCATCTAAATGTATCAGAAAGAATTGCAAAAAATGCAACTTGTTCATTGTATAATTCTTTGGGACAATTGATTAAGGAAGGCATTCAAATACAAAATGGAAATGCAATTGATCTATCAGACTTGCCTAAAGGAATGTATACGCTTTCTGTGATTTCAAACGGTGAATTCCGTTCGAAGAAATTTGTACTTCAATAGAATCTATTTCTTTTGAGGGACGTTTTCTCTGTAACTTTGCAGTATGCCTGAATTTCAATTAGAATCACCGTTTACACCCAAAGGTGATCAGCCACAAGCCATAGAACAACTGGTGAGGGGTATCAATGATGGCATTCGGTCGCAGACCCTCTTAGGAGTTACAGGTTCAGGTAAAACTTTTACCGTTGCCAATGTAATTCAGCAAACTCAAAAACCAACCTTGGTGTTGAGTCATAATAAAACCTTGGTAGCCCAACTGTATGGAGAATTCAAACAGTTTTTCCCTAATAATTCGGTTGAGTACTTTGTAAGTTATTACGATTATTACCAGCCGGAAGCATTTATTCCTACCACCAATACCTACATTGAAAAGGATTTAAATATCAATGAGGAAATTGAAAAAATGCGTTTAAAAACGGTTGCAACTTTACTTTCCGGAAGAAGAGATGTAATTGTTGTTGCCAGTGTCAGTTGCATTTATGGTGCGGGTAATCCTTCTGATTATGAGAATACCATCATTCGTTTGAATTTAGGACAACGAATTTCCCGTCAGCAATTATTATATCGTTTTGTAGAAAGTTTATATAGTAGAACTACGGCTGAGTTTAAACGATCTACTTTTCGCGTAAAAGGAGATACTGTAGACATTCATTTGGCATACAACGATATTGCTTACCGCATTATTTTCTTTGGTGACGAAATTGAAGAAATGTACAGTTTCGAACCTGAATCAGGTAAGAAAATTGAGAACTTGGTTGACTGCGCCATTTATCCTGCACAGATTTATGTTTCTCCAAGGGACAGACTTGAATCGGTAATTTACCAAATTCAAGATGACTTGGTTTTGCAATTGGAAGAGTTCAAACTGCAGGGCCGACATTTAGAAGCCAAACGTTTGGAAGAGCGTGTGAACTTTGATTTGGAAATGATCCGCGAATTGGGTTATTGCAATGGTATTGAAAATTATAGCCGTTATTTCGATAGACGAAATGCAGGAGATAGGCCATTTTGTTTGATAGATTATTTCCCTAAAGATTTTCTTTTGGTGGTGGATGAAAGCCACGTTTCTATCCCTCAAATCAGAGCCATGTATGGCGGTGATAGGTCTCGGAAAATGAACTTGGTAGATTACGGTTTCCGCTTACCAGCTGCATTGGATAACCGACCTCTTCAGTTTGAAGAGTTTTATGGCATGATCAACCAAGCGATTTACGTAAGTGCCACTCCAGCTGATTTTGAATTGAAAGAATCTGAAGGGGTGATTATTGAGCAGTTGATACGTCCTACGGGCCTATTGGATCCTGTAATTGAAGTGCGTCCTTTGGATAACCAAGTGGATGATTTGATTGAAGAAATTGACAAACGCATTGCAATGGGTGATCGTATTTTGGTTACTACATTAACCAAGCGTATGGCAGAAGAATTATCTAAGTACTTAGGTAAATTAAATATCAATGTGAGTTACATCCACAGCGATGTGAAAACCATGGAGAGGGTAGAGATCCTACGCAGCTTGAGATTGGGTGTGATAGACGTTTTGATTGGTGTAAATTTATTGAGGGAAGGACTTGATTTGCCTGAAGTAAGTTTGGTGGCGATTATGGATGCGGATAAGGAGGGATTTTTGCGCAGCGAAACCAGTTTGGTGCAAACCATAGGGCGTGCAGCCAGAAACGACCGGGGTAAGGTAATTATGTATGCAAACAAAATTACCAAGAGCATGAAGAAAACCATCGATGAAACCAACCGCCGCCGTGAGAAACAAATTGCATACAATACAGACCACGGAATTACACCTACCACGGTAATCAAGTCGAAAGATGAAATATTCCGTCAAACTGCGGTTGCTGATGGGGTGTTTAGTGATGATCCAAAAGCTTACAACTTCTATGAAACAGAAATGTCTATTGCAGCAGATCCAATCATTGCTTACATGGATAAGCCTGCTTTAGAAAAAGCGATTCTTAAAACCGAAAAGGACATGCACCGTGCTGCCAAAAACATGGAATTCATGGATGCCGCGCGCCTCCGCGACGAATTGGAAGTTTTGAGGAATAAGGTAAAAGAGATGGCTTAAAAAATCGCCTACATCTTTATCCCAATTTCAGCAGTCCTTACTTCACTTACACAAAAGAAGCCTCCTATTGGTGGTGGGTTTTTAGGATCTTTTATTTTAAAGCTGAATGGATTACTCGGATTAGTAAACGATACCGAATAGAAACAATAGTTTGGAATGTTCACGGGAGGTGTTGCAAACAAACCACTGTTGCGGTTTTCATTCACAACCAAACTAAACCAGAAATAACACAACTGATTGATGGAATGGACTTCAACACGAACCTTGTCACCATCAAAATAAGGTCTTTGGAATTTATTGATTCCGCTGAATCTCTTTGGATAAATAAACAAACCCCCATCTTGCTGAGGTGATCCATTGCCCATATCTTGCGATATGTTTAATTTCTGCACTTCATTGTAAAATGAATCATTTCTGAAGGTTTTTATCCAATAGTAATTACCTGGTCCTGTTAAGTCTTTGGCAAATAATTCAACAAATTTTCCTGGTCTTATCTGTGGGGGACCATTGCCTTCGGTTGGAACTGTGCGTAAACTATCGAACATTGTAATAGTAGGATTCATGTGGGAAAAGCTCAAAAGCGTATCCTCTTTGGTAATAACCAACAAGGCATAGGTATGACCAACAGTAAATGTATCGCCGGTATTTTTATTTGGTTTCCATTCGTAATTCCCGTTTGTTGTATATACAAAAGGGAAAACCTTTAATGTGGCTGAATCTGCAATGATTACAGTGGCATCTGTAACCGGTGGTTCAGTGTTGCTTGAATCGAAGTAATTGATACTTTTTGTTAAACGTATTTTTTGAACCGTGTCAAGATTATTTACAAATGCGTCAATGACAAGTTTTACTTGTGACTGTGTAACATCTACTTTAATAATATCTTCGCATGATCCCAATGTTAACATTGCGAATAAAATGAAGCTGATTTGTTTGATTGCTTTCATGTTTTTTATCTCCATTTAAAATTGTAAGCTATCGCAGGAATGAATCCCCCAATAACACTGAATTGAATTGCTTTGTTCTGACCCAAATTGCCGTAATTGGTAGAGAAATAAATAGAAAAAGGATTTCTTCTGTTGTAGGCGTTGTATACTGAGAATACCCAGCTAGATTCCCAATTTTTCGTTTTCTTTACATTGTAAGTAGCAGAAAGGTCTAATCTGTGGTAGTTGGGGTTGCGTACGTTGTTTCTGGTATTGTTTCCTGCATCTGGAATTGTATATCCTTGAACATTATATTGCCCACTATAAAAGGTGGTAGGTGTTCCAGAACTGAATACAAAGTTTGCTGCAAATTCCCATTTATCGCTATGTTTATATTGTGCAACAATATATAAGTTATTCAAACGATCGAAACGGTTTGGATACCAATTGCCATTGCTGATTCCTGTAACTTGACGCTCACTTCTAGATAAGGTATAACTAATCCAACCTGTGAGTTTACCAGTATTTTTCTTCAAATACAATTCTAAGCCATATGATCTTCCTTTGCCGCTAAATAATTCTCCCTCTAAATATCTGTTCAGCAACAAATTTGCGCCGTCAATGTAATCAATTTGATTTTGTAATGCTTTATAATAGGTTTCAACTGAAGCTTCATAATCGTTGTTTTTGCCACTGAAATTTTTGAAGTACCCAATAGTCAATTGGTCTGCTATTTCAGGTTTGATATTGTTTGTAGATGGTGTCCATACATCAAATGGAACACTTGCAGCTGTGTTTGAAATCAGATGTAAGTTCTGAACCATGCGGTTATATCCACCTTTGATAGACGCAGATTTATTTACTGCGTATTTGAATCCCAAGCGTGGTTCCCAATTGAAATAATTGGCAATAACTTCATTGTTTTCTGCAACACTGGTAGAGGTTACAATTTTTCTTTGTCCCACCAACGGATCTTTGAACGTATAATAATTTCCTTTACCTAAATACAAAAACTGACTCAGTCTCAGTCCAGCACGAACTGAAAATTTGCCGGTTGAATTGATATCTGAGGTTACATAAGCAGCGTTTTCCATTCCGTATTTGTCGGGCAAGCTGAAACTTCTAGATTCACCGTTGGTAATAGACGTGGCATTGCCTGGAATGAAGTTGTAGTAAGTGCTTTGAACTCCAGTTCCAATTTCAACTTTCGGACTGAGATAATATTTTAAATCGCCTTTAACACTGTTGTTGATGATGTAGCTATACCAATTAAAGGAAGCATCATTTGAACCAAATTCGAGATTATATCGGTAACGGCTATAATAGTAAGTGAAGTTTGAGAAGAGTTTTTTGTTAAAGATATGATTCCAACGAGCAGTTAACGTGGTATTTCCCCATTTCACACCAAAGGCATTTGCAGCATAAAAGATGTCATCGCCGATGTAAGATGAAACAAAGAAAGTATTCATTGCATTATAGTTATAATTCAGTTTGGTTGTAAGGTCATAGAAATAGAATCTTGAATCTTTTAAACCTTCATTTAATAATGGCTTTGCCAATATATCTACATAGCTTCTTCTTCCAGAAACCATAAAGCTCGCTTTGTTTTTAACAATAGGCCCTTCTAGGGTAAGTCGGCTAAAAATTGTACCTACTCCACCATTGGCTTGGAATTGTTTCTTATTTCCATCACGGGTTAAAACTTCCAAAACAGAACTTAATCGGCCACCGTAGTTTGCAGGAATTCCACCTTTGATGAGTTGTACATCTTTTACGGCATCTGGATTGAATATGCTAAAGAATCCGAATAGATGGGCAGAATTGAAAACAGGAGCTTCATCCATAAGTACCAAATTTTGATCAATGGCACCACCTCGCACATTAAAACCTGAGGCACCTTCACCTACTGTGGTTACACCGGGTAAAAGTTGAACACTTTTGATAACATCGGCTTCCCCCAAAAACGCAGGAATCTTTTTAATGGTTTTTCCGCTGATTGTTTGGGTAGAAATGTCAATCTTTTTAACATTGTCGTTCTTTTTTGCACGAATATTTACCTCTTGAATGGTTTCGGATTCGGGAAGCAAAACAATGGTAATTTGTTTGTTTTTATCTAGTTCAATAGTTAAGTCAGATTGATTAAAACCGCCGGCAGCTATAGAAATTTCATATTTCCCTTTTTCTATTGTAAAACTAAAAAAACCGTAGTTGTTAGAAACGGCCGTTGTTTTGTTGTTTTTTATAGAAATAAATGCATTGTTAATGGTTTCGCCATTGGCACTATCTTTCACAAAACCGCTTAGGGTATATTTTTGTGCTTGGACTTGAAAAAATATTGTAAAAAATATTAGAATTAAAACTGCTCTGCGTAACATTGGATACAAAGTTAAATTAAATCCCATGAATCTTTGTATAACATCGGTTTAAGTAGGTAAAAAGGCGATAAATTTTGCAAGTTGCTTCAAAATGATTCCTTTTTTATTTTTAGGGACGAGATGAGGTTTGAATAAAAACAAAAAAAGGTTGCCCTAGAGCAACCTTTTAAATATATGAAAAGTTCAATTATCTATCTTTCATTGCCACGAAAGGACGTGGAGCTTCGCCGGTATATATTTGGCGAGGGCGTGCAATTGGTTGCTTTTCTCTACGCATTTCTTGCCATTGGCTGATCCAACCTGGTAGACGGCCTAATGCAAACAATACAGTGAAGAAATCTGTTGGGAAGCCTAGGGCTCTATAAATAATTCCAGAATAGAAATCTACATTAGGGAACAATTTTCTTTCAACGAAGTAAGGATCGTTCAACGCAGTTTCTTCAAGTTTTTTCGCAATTTCAAGAATTGGATCGCTAACACCTAATTTTTCAAGAACATCATCGCATGCTTTTTTGATAATTTTTGCGCGAGGGTCGAAGTTTTTGTATACGCGGTGACCAAATCCCATCAAACGGAAAGAATCGTTTTTGTCTTTTGCTTTGTTAATCCATTTTTCAACGTCGCCACCATCTTCTTTAATTTGCTCAAGCATCTCCAATACTTCTTGGTTAGCACCGCCATGTAATGGACCCCAAAGGGCGTTAATGCCGGCAGAGATACTGCTATATAAATTAGATTGGCTACTACCTACCATTCTTACTGTGCTTGCAGAACAGTTTTGTTCGTGATCTGCGTGAAGAATAAGAAGTTTGTTCATGGCGCTTACAATTACTGGATCTGGCGTATAATCTGGCTCAGTAACTTGACCAAAGGTCATGTTCAAGTAATTGGTAACATAGTCCATATTGTTTCTTGGGAAAACGATAGGGTGGCCATGACGTTTTTTATAGATCATTGCACAGATGGTAGGCATTTTTGCAAGCAAACGAATAACGGTACGGTTGATTGCATCCTCATCTCTGTGTGGATTTAAACTTTTTGGGTAAAACAAACTTAAGGCAGAGATCATGCTGCTCAATTGTCCCATTGGGTGACTCCCTGTTGGGAATGCTTTGAACATGGCTTCTAGGCCTTCGTTTACCAAAGTATGCTCAGAAATTTTATCTTCAAAATCTTTTAGTTGTGCTTCTGTAGGAAGTTCACCATGCAACAACAAATATGAAACTTCTAAAAAGCTACATTTGTCTGCCAACTCTTCTATGCTGTAACCACGGTGTCTTAGTATTCCTTCTTCACCATCTAAAAAAGTTATCTTGCTAGTGGTTGCACCTGTGTTTTTATAACCAATGTCTAAGGTAATATAACCGGTTAAATCTCTTAATTTATTGATATCAATGGCCTTTTCTCCTTCTGAACCAAGGATAACGGGTAGTTCGATTTCTTTTCCCTCTAGAATGATTTTTACTGTTTCAGACATGTTGTTTTTGGCTGTTTTTATGAAGTTGTGCAAATATAGATTAAACAAATCTTGCCACAAAAAGTTTGGTCGAACAAATGAATTGTTTTAAAGGGAAGTTTATCACAAAATATCACGAAAATGTTGAAAACCCCCAAAGGGTATTTCTTTCACAGGTTTGAAGGTTATTTCAACGCGTTAATTTCGTCTATGCCTTTTGCTGTAAGTTGGAATCTTGTTTTCTTAATTCCATCCACATCAAAACTATTTTGGCGTTGATTTGAAGCATTCAAAGATTGGATATACCCATAGTGAAACAATTGACGAATAATGTCAATTCCAACTTTTTGGGGTAGCCCCGATTCTTGAATAATGTTTTCGGCGTTTTCTGCGTGAATTAAAAGATTGAGAATCATTAATTCATCAGCCCCAATTTCAAACATAGATTAATCGAATTTTTCTTGTCGCATTTGAGGGAAAAATAACACTTCTTGAATAGAAGATTGGTTGGTCAGCATCATGGTTAAACGATCAATACCTACACCCAATCCGCTAGTTGGCGGCATGCCATACTCAAGGGCTCTAATGAAATCTGAATCCATAGCCATTGCTTCTTCGTCGCCTCTTGCAGCCAATACGAGTTGCTCTTCGAAACGCGCTTTTTGCTCAATAGGATCGTTCAACTCGCTATATGCATTTGCAATTTCTTTTCCGTTTACAAACAATTCAAAACGCTCTACCAATCCTTCTTTGCTTCTATGCTTTTTGGTAAGTGGACTCATTTCAATTGGATAATCGGTAATGAAAGTTGGCTGTATCAAATGTTTTTCTGCCGAAGCACCAAAAATTTCATCCACCAATTTGCCATAACCCATCTGTGAAGTTACCTCACAACCAATAGATTTTGCAAATTCGCCTAATTCAGCTTCTGTTTTTCCTTCAATATTAAAGTTGGCATATTTCTGAATAGACTCAGCCATAGTTAATCGTTGGTATGGACGTGCAAAAGATATTTCGTTTTCACCAACAGTTGCCGTGGTTGAACCATTTACGTCCATGGCGCATTTTTCAATCATTTCTTCCACGAAGTCCATCATCCAGAAATAATCTTTGTATGCTACATAGATTTCTAAACCTGTAAATTCAGGATTGTGGGTTCTATCAATTCCTTCATTTCTGAAGTTTTTAGCAAATTCGTAAACACCATCAAATCCACCTACAATTAAACGCTTTAGGTAAAGTTCGTTTGCAATCCGCAAATAAAGTTTCATGTCTAATGCGTTGTGGTGGGTTTCAAAAGGACGTGCAGCAGCACCACCATGAATACTTTGTAAAATTGGTGTTTCAACTTCTAAATATCCGCGGTCATTGAAAGTATTACGCAAGCTTTGAACAATTTTGCTGCGTTTGATAAAGGTTTCTTTATTTTGAGCATTTACAACCAAATCTACGTAGCGCATGCGTGCACGTGATTCAGGATCGGTAAATGCATCATAAACCACACCGTCTTTTTCTTTTGGAAGAGGCAACGGGTTTAGGCATTTTGAAAGTAAAGTAATTTTGCTTGCATGGATAGAAATTTCACCTGTTTGTGTTGTGAAAACATATCCCTCAACACCAATAAAATCGCCAATATCAAGCAATTTTTTAAATACAGTGTTGTACATTTCTTTGTCTTCTTCAGGACAAATTTCATCTCTATTTACATATACTTGAATTTTAGAAGTGCTGTCTTGAATAGAAGCAAATGCAGCTTTACCCATGATTCTTCTGGCCATCATTCTACCCGCAACAATAACCTGCTTAAATTTGTCAGGATTGGTGGGATATTCATTTCTGATTTCCTCTGCAGTAGTATTTACAGGATATAAAGCTGCTGGATAAGGATCAATGCCCAATGCTCTTAATTGCTCTAGAGATTGTCTGCGTAATAGTTGTTGTTCGTTTAAAGAAAGTTCCATTGAAAGTACTGCAAAATTAACCTTTGAAATTTAGGAAGTCTAATTTTCTTGGGTATTTATTTCTGATTGTGATTCAGGTTTGTTTAAAACAATTGAGGGAGAAGGCAAAGAGAATTTCTTTTGACCTATTATCATGATGGCTACACCAACGGTGATACAAGCATCGGCGAAGTTCCAAATAGGTGCAAAAAAGGTAAATAATTCACCACCCCAAAATGGCATCCAATTGGGAAAAACACCCTCCCACATGGGTGCGTAGAACATATCAACCACTTGTCCTTCAAACCATTTTCCGGGATATGCATTCATAAAATGACTGGTAGTTTCCCATGGCATCATTGCCCTGTCTCCAAAATAGTATCCATAAAATACGGAGTCAATAATATTCCCAATTGCGCCCGCCAAAACAAGCGAAACTGCAATGAGTAAGCCAATATGACCTTTGTTCTTAATAATTGCCGTTAGGTACCATATACCAAAACCCGAAACAATAATTCTGAAGAATGTGAGAATGAGTTTACCAATGGTGCCACCACCGAAAAGTTTCATACCAAAGGCCATACCTTCATTTTCTATGAAATAGATTTTGAACCAATTGCCAAAAATCGGGTATGATTCACCATAAATAAAATGAGTTTTTACATAAATTTTAATGATTTGATCAATTAAAATCGCCGAAAAAAGCACACCAAAAGCCCACCAAAATTTTGGTGAGTGAAACCATTTTGAATGAACCTGACTCAAAAGATTATTTTTTAAGTTTGGCTTCTATGGTTTGAGTAGTATGAGGCACTGCGCGCAAACGTTCTTTTGGAATAAGTTTGCCCGAAGTTTTGCAAATACCATACGTTTTGTTTTGAATTCTCACCATAGCTGCTTCCAAACTTTTAATAAATTTAAGTTGGTGAGCTGCCAAATGGTTCAAATTTTCTTTTTCAGCCGTGTCTGCTCCGTCATCTAAAGTTAGGTAATTGTTATTGGTGCTATCAGCCCCATTTTCATTCCCATCTTTTAAATTTCCTTGCAACGTGCGGAATTCGGCTTTGGCACTGTCAAGTTTTTGAGCAATTAGCAATCTAAACTCTTCCAATTCTTCGTCGGTGTAACGTGTTTTTTCCATGGTTATTCTTGGATATTGGTCTTATTCTTTGGTTAAATTAAGAAATACTGCCTCCTCATTTACATCCGTTTCATTTGTATTACATAATGAATTAAACATAATATGACTTGCCAATACTTCACTGCAAATATAAGGGTAAAATTTATTTACGCTTTCCTTAAGTTGTTCTGAACCATTATATTCAATTGTAATTTTATCGGTAACCTCAAATCCTAAGTCTTTACGCAAGTTTTGAATTCTATTTACCAACTCTCTCGACATTCCCTCTTGAATTAATTCTTCAGTTAATGTAATGTCCAATGCAACTGTTGTATCGCCTTCAGAAGTCACCAACCAACCCGGCATATCTTGGGTAATGATTTCCACATCTTCTATTTTTAAATTGAAAGGTTCGTTTTGAACTGAAACTTCAATGCTACCTTTCAATTCTATCTCACGAATTTGATCTTGGGTAAATGCCTCTACCAAAACCGACATCGCTTTCATATTTGGTCCTAAAATCTTACCCAAAGTTTTGAAATTAGGTTTAATTTTCTTTATCAACAATGCATTATCGGCACTCAAATATTCAATTTCTTTTACGTTTACCTCACTCAAAATCAAATCTGCAACATGTTCCAATTGCGATTGCATTTGGGCTGTTAACGCAGGAATAATTAATTTTTGTAAGGGTTGACGTACCTTGATTTTTTCTTTTTTTCTGAGGGACAATACCAAGCTGCAAACTGTTTGTGCCCTTTGCATTTGCAATTCTAACTCAGAATGAATAACATCCGGATTCGTCTTCGGCCAATTTGTTAAATGTACCGATTTAGGAGCCAAATTCTGTTCAATCAATGGTGCATTCAAATTTTTATATAACCAATCTGAGAAGAATGGGCTCACTGGCGACATCATTCTTGCAATGGCGTCCAAGCAAGTATATAAAGTTTCGTAGGCTGCTTGTTTTTCAGTATTCAATTCACCTTTCCAAAAGGTTCTGCGCGACAAACGAACATACCAATTACTCAATTGCTCGCTTACAAATTCTTCAATTGCTCTGGCTGCTCTTGTCGGATCGTAATCGTCAAATGCAGTTGTAACTTCTTGAATTAATGAGTTTAGTTTGCTTAATATCCAACGGTCTAATTCAGAACGTGTTCCAATGTTAGTTTTTTGATTTTCGCGAAAAACAAAATGATCAATATTTGCATAAATTGCAAAAAAACCATAAGTATTGTAAAGTGTGCCAAGAAATTTACGTTGTGACTCTACAACACCGTCGGTATCGAATTTTAGATTGTCCCAAGGTTGTGAATTGGTAGACATGTACCAACGCAATGCATCTGCTCCGTATGTATCAACCGTGGTAAAAGGATCGACCGCATTTCCAAGGCGTTTGCTCATTTTATTCCCGTTTTTATCAAGAACCAAACCGTTTGCAATTACATTCTTGAAGGCAACATTATCAAACAACATCACACCAATTGCATGCAAGGTAAAAAACCAACCACGGGTTTGGTCAACTCCCTCAGCAATAAAGTCTGCTGGGAAATTCTTTTCAAAGATTTCTTTGTTTTCAAATGGCCAATGCCATTGTGCATATGGCATAGCTCCACTGTCGAACCAAACGTCAATAAGGTCCGTTTCACGGGTCATGGCAATGCCACTATTACTTACCAAAGTAATTCTATCTACGTAAGGACGGTGTAAATCTAGGGTTGCATTTTCAGCATCTTGGTTTAAACCAAGTTGTTGATTTGCTTTTTCAATTTCAGATTTTAACTCAGAAATGCTACCAATGCATTTTTCTTCAGAACCATCTTCTGTGCGCCAAATTGGGAGTGGCGTTCCCCAAAATCTAGAACGACTTAAATTCCAATCAACCAAATTTTCGAGCCAGTTACCAAAACGTCCTTCGCCAGTACTTTTTGGTTTCCAATTGATGGTTTTATTAAGTTCTACCAAACGGTCTTTTACTGCAGTAGTTTTGATAAACCAACTTTCTAATGGGTAGTAAAGAATTGGTTTGTCTGTTCTCCAACAGTGAGGGTAGGTATGTTCGTATTTTTCAACCTTAAACGCTTTGTTTTCGGTTTTCAGTTTGATTGCAATACGTTCATCAACGCCTAAATATTTGTCGCGGCCTTGTTTTGCTGTCTCTTCAATTTTTTCTTCATCGGTGAGATAGGCTTCCTTTACAAACTCATTTGCGAAGTCTGTAACCTCTTCAACAAAACGTCCTTTTTTATCAACTAACGTCAATGAACCAATGCCATTTTCTCTGGCAGTTCTAAAGTCATCTGCACCAAAACTTGGAGCCAAGTGTACAATACCAGTACCATCTTCTGTGCTAACAAAATCACCAATAACTACTTTGAAAGCGTCGCCGGTTTCTGGTTGTGCATAAGGTAGAAGTTGCTCATAGCGGGTTCCTTCTAGGTCTTTACCCAGGCATGATTTCAATATTTTCCAAGGAATATTTTTTTGGCCGAGTGAATATCCCTCAAAATCACCATTTTCATTTTCAGCAGCAAAATACTTTCCTGTAAGGGCAGCAGCCATGGTAACAATAATGGGTTCTCCGGTGTATTGGTTAAATGTTTGGATATCTACATATTCGATTTTTGCACCCACAGCCAATGCGGTATTGCTAGGCAATGTCCAAGGAGTGGTTGTCCAAGCAATGAAATATTCGTTAGTGGTATTGGCCTTTTTAAATTGGGCAACGATGGTGGTATCTTTTACATTTTGGTAAGTTCCAGGTTGGTTTAATTCATGTGAACTAAGACCAGTTCCAGCAGCAGGCGAAAATGGTTGGATGGTATAACCTTTGTATAAAAATCCTTTTTCGTGCAGTTGTTTTAAAAGGTACCAAAGAGTTTCAATGTAGTTATTTTCGTAGGTAACATAAGGATCGCTTAGATCAACCCAAAAACCAATGCGGTGGGTAAGTTCATCCCATTTGTCTTTGAACATAAGAACATCCTTACGACATTCTTTGTTGTAATCTTCCAGGCTGATTTTGTTTCCAATGTCTTCTTTGCGAATGCCCAAGCGCTTTTCAACTTGCAATTCAATGGGCAAACCGTGTGTATCCCAACCGGCTTTACGGGCAACTCGGAATCCTTGAAGGGTTTTGTAACGACAAAAAATATCCTTCATAGCCCTTGCCATAACGTGATGAATACCGGGCATACCATTTGCGGAAGGTGGGCCTTCGAAAAAGGTAAAGGTATTGTTTTCGGGACGTTGGTTTACGCTTAATTGAAAGATATTTTCGGTATCCCAAAATTCGAGGATTTCCTTTTCAATTTCTGGCCAATTAAGGTTTTTAAGGGTTGAATACATGGATATAAATGGTTAATACAATAAAGTTACAAAAATACGCGTTTTTTGTGGCAAGTACAAAAGAAAAGGGGTGCATAGTGTGCACCCCTTAAATGATAGGATTTTAATTAGTTAATTTAAATAAATATTATTCAATAACCAATTTTTTGTTACCTGTACCGTTTGTAAATTGCATTTCAACAATGTACAATCCAGAAGGCAATGATAAGTTGTATTCGTTGTGAATTCCAGTAACAATTAATTTTTGCACCATACGACCATTCATGTCGTAGATTGAAGCTGCATTTAATTTGTTATTTTCCCAATTGTTGTGAATTACCAAGTGATTTTTTGTTGGGTTAGGAGCAATGGTAACATTGCTAGCTAAGTTATTATTTTCAATACCCACAGAGGCAACCAAACCTAAAGAAACTGCCAAACGAGGTGCGATATAACCATCGATAGAATCAATATAAGTCATTGATTTCGCTTTGCTCCACATTGGGTTAGTTGCTTTGATACCGCCTAAGATTGTAGCTGGGCTAAATGGAGGGCTAGGAAGCATTTTGATTTTGTTGGTGTCGTACCATTCGTAAGGACCAGATGCGTTTAAAATACCTGCAATTGGGTATAATCCATCAATACCTTCGTTTATTTTGTTAGCTTCACGTGTATAATCATCCATTACTTTTCCTTTGTAAGGAGCAGTGTTTCCAAGGCGTTGGCTACGAGCCATAACATCGCGACCACCAGAAACCTCAACAACTTGTAAACTAGTACCAGGTACGTTTACTACTCCTGTTGTATACGGTGCAAATGGATCATACACTGAGTGTGCCCAAATGATTGGAATTTCACCCGCTTCTAACCAAGTAGAATCTCCCAAAGCACCACCAATTGCAAAAGCTGCGTGTGCGTTTGACGTATAACCTGGAGTATTGTTCTTTCCAAATCCTGGATATCCACCAAATCCGTGGCGATCGCCCCAAATGGTATCATTCACGAAATTTATACCTGAATTAGGATCTTTGAATTTGTTGATTTTAATTTCACTTTGTCGATCTAAAGATGCAAAAGCACTTGAGATATAACCACCTGTTCCGTTACCACCTACAGCAATTTTGGTAGTATCAATTCCAAAAGTGTTGCCATAAATAGCTACATTTTCTTTGAAATAACGGATACAAGCAGAAAGATCTTGAACACCTTTGTAAGCGGCGTTGATAATTCCACTTTTACGCAAATCTTCAGTTGCTGCAGTTGGATTCCATCCGTATCTATAAGTCATAGAAGCTACTACGTAACCGCGCATAGCCAAATCTTTACAGAAAGCAACTGTTGCACTGTCATCTTTATAACCTACAGGTGAATTGTTTGCATAACGTGGCAAGAAGCTACCTGAGTGCATGAAAATAACCAAAGGTCTTTTTGTAACGCCGTCGGTTGGTTCGTATACATCCATTCTTAAAGTGTCAAGTCTAAGAGGGGTAGTTGGTTTGCCATCCCATTGCCAAGCACCTTTCATAACAGTGTAGTTAGCTCCATACATCAGGTGCATGGTTTTTGTAATTTGACTCTCATTCAAAACACGATCTACGTATTTAATCTGAGACATTGCAGCAGTTGCTGAAAGCAATAAAACTGCACTAAGTAGTAGTTTTTTCATTTTATATTTGTTATTTTTTTATGCAAATGTAAGAAAATCTTTATTTTTAAGTATAGTTATCCGTATTATTTTAATAAGAATCAATCAATAGTATACAAAAGTGATATGTAGGCCAATCTACCAATTCTGGGTCCACCATAAACTTGATAATTCATATTATTCGTAATATTTGAAGCTCCTATTTTGAGGGAAGTATGGTAAATCGGGATTTCTTTTGAAATCATTGCGTCTAACATCCAGTAAGTTGGAATGTAGCCTGTAAATTGAGGGGATCCTTCGTACATAAAGCCTTGTATCCACTTGTAGTTGATATTATACCCCCAATATTTGCTTTTATTTCCTCTCACTTTCAAAAATTGTGGCAATTTGATTGATGCATTATTACAACCAAACGACAGGTTGAATTTGTTTTCTGGTGTATTAAATGCTGGAATAATAGGATCTTGGTTTTCTTTTTTATTCAATTTGTTATATGAATAATTTGCCCCGAAAGTATATACTTTACCAAAGAAATAATAAAATCCAGCTGATACTCCCATCGTTGAAACCTGTGATTCTGCATTGGTTGCAATTCGATAACCTTGACCACCTAAAATTGTCCCAAATCCAATGATCGGATCAAATCCAATTTTATAACCAATAAAATCAGTGTAAACATTGTAATAAGCAGAAGCGTCCACGTTCAACTTATTTTGGAATAGGAATGATTTATAACCTATTTCAATACTTTTTACGCGCTCTGGTTTTACTGGATTTACATTGAACCACTGTAATTTATTCAAATCGGGCTGTGCTCCACCCAGTGCATCATAAACAGATCCAATTGTTACTAGGCTGTCATAACCGTTTAAGTTACCCAACAAAATGGCTCTGCCCACATTGTAAAAAAGATATTGATCCGCCAAGGTTGGATTTCTTACTCCACTGGTTAATGACACCCTCAAAAAGGTAATTTTATCTGGTGTGTAAACAATAGAAGCGGCAGGACTAAAAATCACAGGGAAGTTAACATTTTTGTCGACCCTTGCGGTTAAGTTTATTTTCCATTTATTTTCTTTGAAACGGTATTCTGTCCCTCCAAAAACACCTCCTTCATAATTGATAATTTTTCGGCCGTTTGTGTCGCAAAAAATTGTTCCTGCAGTATTGGGATTGTATAATCTGCTGCTAAATCCTGTAACAAAATTTAATGGTTTTTCTTTGTTCCAACGGCGTTCTCCTTGAATGTGGTACAGTCCACTTTTGTCGAAAAACCCACTTCCTCCTTCCCCAAAACTTTTTCTATTTGTAATTGCATTTTTTAACGAATCAAATCGTTCGGTACCAGGCTGATATCTATCGTAGGTAAAGGGTTGTTGGGCAAAGTTTAATCCTTTGAAATCACACCATCTGTTAGCCAAAGCCCTAGCTTCTGCAAACCATTTGGCCATTTGATTTTGGTTGTTTTGAATCGTTTTTTGTGCCAATCTATAAAATGAATCTCGAATGGCCGGATTCGGATCGAATGGATTAATTAAATTCTCATTTGGATAACCAGGAAGTCCCTTCACTTTTTTGGCATATGTGTTTAACCAAATGCTATATAAATCTCCAGACCAAAGGTCATCTCGCTTTGCATAGTTCTGCATCAATTGCGCTGTAAAAACGGCATCATAGGTTTGACCTGCATCTTCATTGGTTGCATAAGCCCTAATAAATCCATTTTTTTGTTTCCACTCTAAACGGTTTTGCATGAATTGGATATTGCGCAAACTATAACGATTATCCCCCTGATAAACCGTAGTTCCCATACCCAAATTTACTTGGTACTGAATCTCGGAGTTGCTGTTTTTATTTGGCTTCCAACTTGCCATCAAAGATGTTTTCACATTATAGGTATTGTAGTCTACCAAATCTTTTTCCCAATACCCTTCGCGGTAATACATTCCCAAGCCAGGCACAGAATATTGACCGCCCCTGTTGGTTTTGTCATTTTCACCTGCTCTTAAAATTTCATCGCCATATTTATTCACTGCATCATAGCCACCTAAATTTGAAGCACCTTGTTTTGAGTCTGTTGCCGGAGCTGCGTTATCTGCAACCCAATCATAAGCCTTCATATAGAATGCGTTGAATTTCAGTGCTAAGAATTCTCGCTTGTTTTTGTTTTTGAATATGTGGGCATATCTCAATGAATATTCTGCTAAACCGCGTTCTCCAACCTTAGTTTTTACGCTCAATCCAGGGGTTTTCCAGGGATCTTTGGTTGTGATACTGATAACTCCGTTGAATGCACCAGGCCCATAAAATGCAGAACTTGCGCCTACAACAATCTCTTGGTTTGCAACATCTAATTCTGAAGCACCAAGGAAATTACCCAATGAAAAGTTCAATCCGGGACTCTGATTATCCACCCCATCAATAATTTGCAAGGTTCTTACTGGTGATGTGCTATTAAAACCTCGGGTATTTACAATTCTAAATCCCAAGCTTGCAGCCGTCACATCAACGCCTTTTAAATGTCCTAAGGCCTCGTAAAAGTCACTTGCTGGAGTTTCTTTGATACTTTGGGCACTCATGCTTTCAACTGTTAATGCCGATTCTTTGAGCTTTTCTTTCAAACGGTTTTGTTTAATATTTACGGCATCAATCTTTTCAACTTTTAAATCAATTTTGATTGTCCAAAAGTCTTCATTGTTGTATTCAACATTAAAATTATCATCATTAAAAACCACACTTATTTTTTCTCTGAGGGACGGTTTTTCGATTTCAAAATCGCCTTGTTCATTTGAATTGCCTAGTATATTGCCTTTTGAATCTTTAATAATTGCTTCAAGGGCATTTTGAGTTGATAAATCAATGATTTTCCCTTTGATTTTACCTTGAGCAAATAATGAAGGAATTCCGATAAAAAATGTAACTAAAAGTATGGTTCTAATCATATATAATTCAGTATAATTGATGCAATATACTCAAATACCCAAATAGAATAACAATTGAACTTTATAATTGGCAAAAATAGTGTGTTAATAAAATATGAAAATTGCTTAAACTTGCACTTCGAAAATAATGGTAGAAAAAGATGTGCTTTTAAAGGCTTGGGATTTGATGCAGACAGCCCGGGCAATGGCAAAAATTTATGAAGAAAATAGGCCAATTACTAAGTATGTGCACAGTACATCAAAAGGTCACGAAGCCATTCAAATTGCTACAGGTTTTCTCTTAAAACCAATTGACTTTGTATATCCCTATTACCGAGATGAAAGTATGTTGCTTTCAATAGGTATGCAACCCTATGAATTGATGTTACAATTGTTGGCAAAAGCCGACGATCCATTTTCTGGTGGAAGAACATATTACGCACATCCGTCATTAAAGAGACCCGACATGCCTAAAATGCCTCATCAAAGTAGTGCTACAGGAATGCAAACGATTCCCGCTACAGGGGCAGCTCATGGAATAAAATATTTAGAAGATCAAAATTTACTCACAGGCGCTGAAAAACCTATTGTTGTTTGTTCTTTAGGCGATGGTTCAGTGACAGAAGGTGAAGTTGCCGAAGCCATGCAAATGGCTGTATTGCACAAATTACCAATCATTTATCTCGTTCAAGACAATGATTGGGGTATTTCGGCAAGTGGCGATGAAATGAGAGCAATGGATGCTTTCGATTATGCTTTAGGATTTAAAGGCATGAAGCGCATTCGAATCAACGGTTCTGACTTTGTACAATGTTACGACGAAATGAAACGTGCCATTGATTTGGTGCGAACAAACCGTGAACCAATGTTGGTTCACGTAAAAGTGCCTTTGTTAGGACACCATACCAGTGGGGTTCGTAGTGAATGGTACCGTGACGACTTAGAACGTCAAATGAGACAAGATCCTCTGCCAAGACTTGAACAATTGCTTTTGAGCTTGGCTGAAACCAAAGACTCCCTCGAAGCAATTTCAGTAACTGCTCATGCCAGGGTAGTAGATGATTTTGAAAGAGCAATAGCTGCTGATGATCCAAAACCAGAAACACTCCATGACCATATTTTGGCACCTACGCCAATAACCGAGGAAAAAGGGATCCGTGAGCCAGAAGGCCGTGAACCAATTATGATGGTTGATGCTGCACTTTTTGCAGTAGATGAAATATTAAAATTACATCCTGAAGCATTGTTGTACGGTCAAGATGTTGGACATAGATTGGGTGGTGTATTTAGGGAAGCCGCAACACTTGCCAATAAATACGGCAAGAAACGCGTATTCAATACCCCAATTCAGGAAGCCTATATTGTTGGAAGTACAGCGGGTATGAGTGCTGTTGGATGCAAACCTATCGTTGAAATTCAATTTGCAGATTATATTTGGCCAGGTATAAACCAATTGGTAACCGAGCTTTCGAAAAGTTGCTATCTGAGTATGGGTAAATTCCCAGTTGCAAGTGTAATTCGTGTTCCAACAGGTGCTTATGGCGGAGGCGGACCTTATCATTCGGGTACGGTAGAAAGTAGTATTTTGCCAATCAAAGGATTGAAAATTGCCTATCCAAGCAATGCTGCCGATATGAAAGGGTTAATGAAATCCGCTTTTTATGATCCAAATCCTGTAATTATGTTTGAACATAAAGGATTGTATTGGAGCAAAGTTCCAGGCACAGAAATGGCTAAATCGCCAGAACCTTCAGACGATTATGTCATTCCTTTTGGTAAAGGCAGAACTGTTTTAAGTCCCTCAAAAGAAGCTCTCGAAAACGGCGAAACGGTAGGTGTTGTTACCTATGGAATGGGAGTATACTGGGCATTAACAGCAGCAAAAAAATTAAACAATAGGGTTGAGATATTAGACTTGCGGACATTGGCGCCTTACGACCAAGAAGCAGTTTACAATTTGGCTAAAAAGCATGGTAAAATTTTGGTGTTAACAGAAGAAACTATAACCAATAGTTTTGCCGAAGCCCTAGCTGGAAGAATTAGTCGCGATTGTTTTAGATATTTGGATGCACCGGTTCAAACATTAGGCAGTGCCGATATTCCAGCAATTCCTTTAAATATGGGAATGGAAGCTGTGATGTTGCCAAATGCAGACAAAACCTACGATGCGTTGTTAGAGTTACTTGAAAGTTAAGCTGCAATTTTTGCAGAACTTTTAATATAATTTACAAAAACTTCTTTACCAGTTTTAATGCACTTGCTGTGTATGGAGGATACTTTTGTTTCAAATCAAACCAAAATCCTGTTTTTAATATGCTCTTTTTGTGTGTGAAAGCATCAAATCCAAATTTTCCGTGGTAAGCACCTTGGCCACTACTACGGACTCCTCCAAACGGCATTTCCGGAGAAACCAAATGCATGAGTGTGTTATTGATACAGCCGCCACCAAATGAAACTTTTTGAGTAATTCTATCAGAAAAAACATTGTTAGAACTGAATATATAAAGTGCTAACGGATTTGGGTTTGCGGCAATAATTTTATAAATATCTTCTTCGGTGGTAAAGGGAATAATTGGCAAAATGGGTCCGAAAATTTCTTCCTTCATAATTGGATGTTCCATATTTGGAACTCTTACCAATGTGGGTACTATCTTTCGATTTTCAACATCAAATTCTCCACCTAGAATGACTTCAGTACCTTCCATTAATTTCAATAACCTATTAAAATGATGTGTATTTACAATCTTTGTGTAATCTGTTGATTCTAAAGGGTGGTTGCCAAAAAATTCATGGATGGCAGTTTTCATAGATTGCACAAATTCTGGCAAATGTTTTTCGTAAACCAAAATATAATCAGGGGCAACACAGGTTTGTCCTGCATTGATTGTCTTGCCCATTAAAATTCTTTTGGCAGTCAAGCTCACAGAGGTAGAGCCATCTACAATACATGGGCTTTTTCCACCCAATTCTAAAACCGTTGGAATTAAGTACTGAGCGGCTTGTTTGGCAATGATTTTTCCTACTGCCGTTGATCCTGTAAAGAAGATAAAATCAGGTTGGAAGTAATCAATTGCACTTGAAACAACTTCTGCACCATCTCCCTCCACAATATCTATATAGTTTTCAGAAAAAGTTGCATGAATAATTTTACTCAATACAGCTGCAGTTTTCGGAGTTAATTCAGATGGTTTTAGTAAGGATGTGTTTCCTGCGGCAATAGAGGCTATCAGTGGTGCAATTAATAATTGGAAAGGATAATTCCATGGCGCAATGATCAGCGTTTTCCCATGGGGCTGATTGATTATTTTGCTTTTTGAGGGAAATAAGGCCATTGGCGATTTGACATTGATGTCGGCACTCCATTTTCCTATGTTTTTAATTGTATGTTTTAATTCGCTTAGAACAAATCCAATTTCGGTTGTGTAACTTTCAAATTCAGATTTCCCTAAATCAATTAAAAGGGCTTCTGTGATTTCATCTTGATAGGCTTCAATTGCTTTTTTTAATAACAAGAGTTGCGATTTTCTAAATTCAACCGATAGGGTAATTCCCTCATGGAAATAATCAGATTGCTTTTGATTTAATTCTGAAAAATATGATTTAAAGTTCACCATATCTTAATAACAATTAATGATTGAAAATGATTTCTGATTGAAATTAATTGTATCGCCTATGGTTTTGCCCATAAGTAAATGGCCAAATGGGGAAGCTTGCGAAACCGTTTTGATTTTAACTTGGTTCACAATGACATCACCAATTGCCGGACCAATAAACAACCACATGTTCTGTTTGTCTTGTTTTAATTCAATTACGGTTCCTACAATAATATTTCCATGAAAATCAAATAAATGGTCTATGATATCTAAATGATGTGTAGATTCATTTAATTGATGTTCAGAACGTCGAATGTCAGCTTGAAGCATTTCGCGTTGCGTTTCGTATTTGTCACCAGCAGAACTTTTGGTTTCTTGTTGAATTGCATTTCTTTCAGATTCTAAACTTTCGGTTACCGTATTTAGCATGGAAAGAATACGATTTTTTACCGCTAAAATAATTTCTGTTTTGTTCGGCTGTTCCATTGTTCGAAGTAAGCGATTTATAGAGATATTTCTATCCTAAAAAATAAAAAAAATAAACACGGTAAATTTGATTGTAAATTTGTAAAAAATTAGCATATGTCGTCAGAAAATATCATCGTTTTAAATACCATTGAAGAAGCCATTGAAGACATTAAAAATGGCAAAGTTGTCATTGTAGTTGATGATGAAGATAGGGAAAATGAGGGAGATTTTTTAACTGCTGCACGCAATATGACTCCCGAGTTGGTTAATTTTATGGCCAAAGAAGGACGTGGATTAATTTGCGTTCCATTAACAGAGGAGCGTTGCGAAGAATTGGCATTAGACATGATGGTAGGTAAAAACACCGCTACACATGAAACGGCATTTACAGTAAGTGTTGATTTACTGGGAAATGGCTGTACTACCGGAATTTCTGCTCAGGATAGGTCAAAAACCATTATGGCGTTAATTGATTCAAATACCAAAAATGATGAATTAGGTAAACCAGGACATATTTTTCCATTGCGGGCAAAAAAAGAAGGTGTTTTGCGTAGAGCTGGACATACAGAGGCGGCAATTGACTTATCAAGAATGGCGGGATTTGAACCAGCAGGTTGCATTGTTGAAATTTTGAATGAAGATGGAAGCATGGCACGTTTGCCTGATCTCGTTCACGTGGCTAAGAAGTTTGATTTGAAAATTGTAAGTATTGAACAATTAATCAAATATAGAATTGCACATGAAAGCTTGATAAAACGCGAAATCTCTGTTCAAATGCCTACCAAATTTGGAGACTTTGACTTAATAGCATACAAACAGAAAGATACTGACCAAGAACATTTGGCTTTAATTAAGGGAACTTGGACTGAAGATGAACCTGTTTTGGTTCGTGTACACAGCAGTTGTTTAACCGGTGATATTTTTGGAAGTTGTAGGTGCGATTGCGGTGAACAACTACAAAAGGCAATGGAAAAAATTGAAGAAGAAGGCAAGGGTGTTATTGTATATATGAATCAGGAGGGACGTGGAATTGGTTTGCTGAACAAATTAAAAGCGTATAAATTACAGGAACAAGGTTTAGATACGGTTGAAGCGAATTTGCAACTTGGTTTTGGAATGGATGAAAGAGATTATGGTGTAGGTGCTCAAATAATTCGTGATTTGGGAATTAAAAAAATGAGATTGTTAAGTAATAATCCCAAAAAGCGCACAGGTTTGATTGGATATGGATTGGAAATTATTGAAAATGTACCTTTGTTGGTTGTGCCTAATCCACATAATGCCAAATATTTAGATACAAAAAGAGCCAAGATGGGCCATGTAATATGATGAAAATGCTTACCATTGATCCCAAAGAAACACCGATTCCTCAATTGCATCAATTTTTAATAGGCAGCATTGGCCCTAGGCCAATTTGTTTTGCAAGTACAATTGATAAGGATGGCAAACCAAATTTGGCACCATTTAGTTTCTTCAATATTTTTAGTGCAAATCCTCCGATTGTTATTTTTGCCCCAAATAACAGTGGTAGAGACGGTACTCCAAAGCACACTTATTTAAATGTGAAAGAAGTTCCTGAGGTTGTAATCAATGTGGTTACCCTTGAAATGGTTGAAAAGATGAATGTTGCGGCAGCACCATGGGAACAAGGTGTAAATGAATTTGAAAAAGCTGGGTTTTCACCCATAGCATCTGAATTAATCAAACCATTTAGGGTGGCTGAAAGTCCCGTTCAATTAGAGTGCAAAGTAATTGAAGTGAAAGAAATGGGAACGGGTGGTGGTGCCGGAAACTTGGTAATTTGTCAAGTGATTAAAGTACATATCAACGAGGATGTCTTGGGTGAAGATGGTAAAATATCACAGCTAAAGATCAATTTGGTTGGACGTTTGGGTGGAAATTGGTATTGCAAAACAGACGAAAACAGCTTGTTTCAATTGGCTCAACCCATGCAAAAAACAATTGGATATGATGCATTACCTGAAGAAATTAAGCAGAGCAGAGTGCTAACTGCAAATGATATTGGGAAACTTGCAGGTCAACCTAATATTCCAACAAGTGAGGAAATAGACCATGCACTGGAGCAATTTGGATTGGGTGATATACACCAAACCGCCAAAAAGTTAATTATTGACGGCCAAATACGCGCAGCCTTGGCGCTTTTCTATAAAAATTAATTGGCAAAAGGCTTATAAAAGCTCTTTTACCAATTGTGAAATCAATTTACCATCGGCTTGTCCGCTCAATGCTTTCATTGCCAGCGGAATTACTTTGCCCATGTTTTCTGGACCAGAAAAACCTGATTCGGTAATGACTGCTTGAATTTTTGCACGAACATCGGCTTCGCTCATTTGAGCCGGTAGAAACTCTTTAATGATGCTAAGTTCTTGTCTTTCAACAACCGCAAGGTCTTCTCTGCCTTGTGTGTTGTAGATTTCTAACGAATCTTTTCTCTGTTTCGCAAGCTTTTGTAGGGCCTTAATGCACATGTCGTCGGTTACTTCTGTTACACCTTCTCCAGTTTGCAATAACAAAAATGCACTTTTGATACCACGAAGTGCTCTCAACCTATCGGCGTCTTTGGCTTTCATCGCTGCCATTACCCCAGCATTTACTTGTTCAATTAGATTCATGGTGCAAAGATACAAAACAAGTTTGTTTCCGTATCTTTGCGCCTTTCAATTTTTATGTCAACAGAAAGACCCGTTCGCGTACGTTTTGCTCCAAGTCCTACAGGACCTTTACACATTGGTGGTGTAAGAACAGCTTTGTACAATTATTTATTGGCAAAAAAACATGGAGGTACCATGATTTTGCGTATTGAGGATACAGATCAAAACCGATTTGTACCCGGTGCTGAAGCGTATATCCGCGAGAGTTTAAAATGGGTTGGCATTGAAATTGATGAGGGACCAGAGCAAGGTGGTCCTCACGCACCTTATCGCCAAAGTGAGAGAAAGCCAATGTACCGCCAATATGCCGAAAGATTGATCTCTGAGGGATTGGCATATTACGCATTTGATACGGAAGACGATTTGGAGCAAATGCGTAAGAGATTAGAAGCGAGTAAAATGCAGCCGGCTTACGATTCAATTAGCCGTATGAGTATGAAAAACTCTTTGACTTTGTCTGCCGATGAGGTAAAAGAGCGTTTAGAACGTGGTGATAATTACGTAATTCGTATTAAGCTCCCTAGAAAAGAAGAAGTTCGTTTTCATGATGTGATTAGAGGTTGGGTGGTTGTAAGTACCAATACCATGGATGATAAAGTCCTCTTGAAAGGAGACGGCATGCCTACATATCACTTAGCCAACGTAGTTGACGATTATTTGATGGGAATTTCTCATGTAATTCGCGGTGAAGAATGGTTGCCAAGTGCTCCATTGCATGTAATGCTTTATCGCTTTTTGGGTTGGGAAGAAAAGATGCCTGAGTTTGCACATTTGCCTTTATTGTTGAAACCTGAAGGAAATGGTAAATTAAGCAAGAGAGATGGTGATCGTTTGGGATTCCCAGTTTTTCCTATTGATTGGATAGATCCAAATACAAATGAAAAAAGCTCTGGTTACAGAGAATCAGGTTATTATCCAGAAGCAGTGGCCAATATGCTTGCTCTTTTGGGCTGGCATCCTAGTGATAACCAAGAAATGTTTACAATGGATGAACTGATTCAAGCATTTAGTTTGGATCGGGTGAGTAAGAGTGGAGCCAAATTTGATGTTAACAAAGCATTTTGGTTCAACCATCAGTACATGAATAAAAAATCTGTTTCTGAAATTTACGATGCAATTGCTTCGATTTTTGAAGAAAAATTTGGAAATATTAATCGCAATTATGCGGAAACAATCATTGGTTTAATGAGGGAAAAAGTACAGTTTGCAAATGAAATTCCTGCTGCTGCTGCATACTTTTTTGTTGAACCAACGCAATATGATCAGGATGTTGTTGCAAAGAAATGGAAACAAGAAACAAATCAACTTTTGTTAGATTTGGGTATCTATTTTCAAGAAAATGGAGCTTCTAATCCTGCGGAATTCGAACAACAATTTAAAAATTACTGCGAATTTAAGGCTATAAAGACCGGAGAAATTTTACAACCACTCCGTGTTGCTGTTAGCGGACAACCAGTTGGTCCTCCAATTTTTGATATGTTGGCATTATTAACCTTGCCCATTGTTACCAATAGATTAACTAATTGTACGAATACGGTAAAACTTTAATCTTAAAACATATATTTATAGAAAACGTTTCCTTTTGGCAATTGGAATCCTTATTTTCGCCTTTTAAATAATCAATTAACGAAAAAAATAATATACGATGAATTCATTTTCTCGATTAAATGTAATCATAGGATGGCTCATGTTTGCCATTGCTTTGGTAGTTTACACACTCACTTTAGAGCCTTCTGTAAGTTTGTGGGATTGTGGTGAATTTGCTTCCGCAGCATACAAACTTCAAGTAGTTCACCCTCCGGGGGCGCCTTTGTTTTTGATGATTGGTAGATTATTCGCTTTGATGGCGAAATCTCCAGATCAAGTAGGATTTTGGGTAAATATGTTGTCTGCTGTTTCTTCTGCAGGTTGCGTAATGTTTACTTATTGGATTACGGTAATGTTTGCTGAGAAATTGGTTTCTCCTGAGAATGCACAAAGAAATACCTTGATTTTTTCAGCAGGTATTGTTGCAGCATTAACAAATACATTCCTTGATTCTTTTTGGTTTAGTGCGGTAGAAGCCGAGGTATATGCAATGTCATCATTCTTTACTTCTTTGACTTTTTGGGCATTATTAAGATGGTACAAAAGCGAGGAATCTGAAGGAGTAGATCGTTGGATCGTATTTATTGGTTTCTTAATTGGTCTTGCATTAGGAACGCATATGTTGAACTTACTTGTTATTCCAACAGTTTGTTTGGCGTACTATTTCAAAAAATATACAGTTTCACCAAAAGGAATTTTCATGGCCCTTATTGGAAGTGCAGTTGCATTGGGCTTTGTAATGAAAATCATTTACCCAGGTATTCCTTGGTTATTGGCAAATATGGACAAATTGTTCGTGAATGGATTTAGCATGCCTTTTTATAGCGGATCTATTTTTGCAATTGCTTTGATTTTTGCGGCAATTATTTATTTGCTAGTTTGGTCACACAAAAAAGGTAGTCATAATTGGAATGTGATTTTCTTGACAATGGGATTCATCATTTTTGGTTATTCTTCTTATGCGATGGTAATTATTCGTAGTATGGCTAATCCAGCGATTGATATGAATAACCCTGAGGATCCATTCAAATTTTATGGTTACATAACCCGTGAACAATATGGTGATCGTCCTTTACTTTATGGTCCTTACTTTAATGCTCCTGCAACCGGTCAAAAAGACAAAGGTAGAAGGTTTTTTAAATCAAAAGATCGATATGAAGAAGGAGATGAAAATATCGAGACATTGTTCGAGCCCTACGACATGGATGGTGATGGTCGGCCAGAAAATTACAACACTATTTTCCCTCGTATGGGAAGTATGGAGCAACGTCATGCCCGAGGTTATAGAACCAACAGTGGCATGGATGATGTTCAAAATAGGATAGATGAATTGCAAAATTCGGGCAAGGCCTTGACAGAGCAAGACAAACAAGAATTGCAAACCTTAGAATACGAAACTCCTACATTCGGCAATAACCTAAAATACTTTTTCACCCATCAAATCCGATATATGTACATGCGTTATTTCGCATGGAACTTTATTGGCCGTTTGAATGACCAACAAGCAGTTTCCGGTAACAGCAAAATCGATGGTAATTGGTACTCAGGTATTCCATTTATTGACAATCTAAATGTAGGTCCGATGAAAGACCTGCCAGAATACTATCAAAATCAGAAAGCTAAAAATGCATTTTTCTTCTTGCCTTTGATTTTAGGTATTTTAGGTTTGGTTTTACAATATGGGAAAAAGAAACATGACTTTTGGTTAATTATGACCATGTTTGTATTTACCGGTTTATTGATTATTGTATACACAAATCAGCCTCCTTCAGAACCTCGCGAACGTGATTATGCAGTTGTTGGTTCTTTTCAAATATTCTGTATTTGGATTGGATTAGGGGTAATTTCGTTGGCCGAAATCCTTAAGAAATATTTAAAAGGTGCTTCTGCAATCGGAGCTGCCGCTCTGAGTATTGTATTGGTTCCAATAAACATGGGGTATCAAAACTGGGATGATCACGATCGTTCTGGACGTTATATTGGTATTGACATGGCAAAGAATTTCTTAGAACCATTAGAACCAAATGCAGTTTTATTTTGTAATGGAGATAACGATACTTATCCTTTGTGGTATGCACAAAACGTTGAAGGCATAAGAACGGATGTTAGAATTATCAATCAATCATTATTACCTACAGATTGGTATAGTATGATCTTAAAAGATACTGTTTATAAATCTGCTCCATTGCCATTATCATGGAACAAAGAAGATTTGCAAACGGGTGCGTTTGAATCACCATACGGAATTACAATCAATGCTGCTGCTTATCCTCAGCGCCGTGAACTTTCTCAAATTATTAAAGAAATGCAAGACGCAAAAAAGAGAAATGGTGGAGAAACCAAAGGTATTGAATGGAACGGAAACAAATTTTTCATTAAAGTTGACAAGGCAGCAGTTATTGCAGCTGGTATAGTTGCTCCTAGTGAGGCTAACTTAATTGAAGATACAATTTCAGTTGACATTGCAAGTGGTCGTTTATCAAAAGGCGATTTGGTTATGTACGACTTAATTGCAACCGCGGCAAAAGAAGGATGGAAGAGACCAATTTATTTCACGTCTGTTTCTGGATATGATTTTGCTTTCTTGAATAACTATTTACAATTAGAAGGTTTGGTTTACCGTTTTGTGCCAATTAAAGGAGGTGCTGATCGTGGTCAACCAATTCGTATTCAAGAGTTTAAATTGTATAATAACTTGACTAAGCGCTTCAAATATTACAACATGAAGGAAAAGAAAAATTTCTTCTTAGATGATAAAGCAGCATACGTTCCAAATGATTTGCAGCAAATGTCTTTGTTATTGGCCAATTATTATATTGAGAGAATCAATGGTTTAGAGCAAATTGGTAAAGACATTAAGAATGGATATTCTATGATGACAGCTGGTGGAAGAGATGTTCAAGTGCCAATGGCGCAAGTTCCATCGCCGTTGAGAGGTTATGCAAATGCAATTGCTTATTATGAAGCTTTCAAAGATTCAATTCCAAATTATAAGACAAGAGGAATTAAAGTGTTAAACCATATTTTGACGGAAATTCCTGAATCGGTAATGCCATTGCGTAGAGAGTACAGAACAGAATATGGTATTGCATTGCTTCAATTGGGTGATGAGAAAAAAGCCAAAGAAGTTTTGGATGCAAGTGTAAAAGAAAATGTTCAATTTGCTAAATTCTTCAAAAAGTTGGCTGAAGGACAAGAAGGAAACGGAGTATTTGAAAGAGAGTTGAGCAATAGTCAATATTTCATCAACAGGGCTGTAGAATTTGCAACGAGTAAAAACAAAATGGCTTGGGCTGCGGAATACAAACGTGAGTCAGCAGGTTTATTTTAATTAATGATATTTCGTCCCGCCGAAAGGCGGGACTTTTTTATGTTCAGAAAAGATCCATTACAGAAAAGAGATTCATTTGTTTACGGGGTTCATCCTGTAATTGAAGCCTTAGAATCAGGCAAAACTATTGATAAAGTTTGGATTCAAGAAGGAGTTCTTCAAGGTCAATTAAAAGACATTTTAATGATGCTTCGTGATAGAAATATCATTTGGAAGCAAGTTCCTATTCAAAAATTAAACACTTTAGTTCGTGGAAATCACCAAGGAATTGTAGTGGCAATTTCTGCTGTAGATTTTGCTAAACTGGAGGATGTTATTGCCGATACATACGAAAAAGGTGAGGAGCCATTCGTTTTGATATTGGATGGAGTTACTGATGTTCGTAATTTTGGGGCCATTGCAAGATCTGCCTCTTGTGCCGGTGTTCATGCAATTGTAGTTCCTGAAAAAGGAGGAGCCGCCATAAATCCTGATGCCATTAAAACTTCAGCAGGTGCCTTATTTAAAATCCCAGTTTGTCGTACAAATTCAATGTACGGAACTGTAAAATTATTAAAAAATAGCGGACTATCAATTGTAGGAGCCTCTGAAAAAGGCGCCTCAAATTTGTTTACATCTACGATTGACGGGCCGGTTGCCATTATCATGGGAAGCGAAGAAACCGGTATTAGTTTAGATGTTGCCAAATTGTGTGATCAACTCTTAAAAATTCCTTTATCGCCAAACGGAGTTGAATCATTAAATGTTTCGGTAGCGTCCGGTATTTTCGTTTACGAAGTAAATCGTCAACGCGCAAAGAATTTGTAAGATTTCATTGCAATTAATTGTATTTTTGCGACATTTATGCCGCAGACTATGCCAATGGTAAACCTACAAGCCCAATATCATCGCTTCAAAAATGATATTGATGCTGCTGTTATCCAGGTAATGGAATCTGCTGATTTTATTCAGGGTTCCCAAGTAAAGAACTTTGAAAATGCCTTGGCTCAACTGCTAAATGTAAAACATGTAATCTCTTGCGCCAATGGAACAGATGCCTTACAATTGGCATTTATGTCTTTGGATTTACCTGAAGGATCTGAAATAATTACCCCATCTTTTTCATATGCAGCTTTGGCTGAAGTGATTTATTTACTAAAGTTAAAACCGGTTTTTATAGATATCAATGAAAACTCATTTCTTATTGATGTGAGTCTAATTGAACAAGTCATAACTCCAAAATCAAAGGCAATCGCACCTGTGCATTTGTTTGGTCAAGTAGCCAATATGGAATTCATTTTAGAAATTGCAAGAAAACACAATCTCTATGTAATAGAAGACAATGCACAGGCCATTGGCGCTGAGTATTGTTCGACAAGTGTTTCCGGTTTTGGAGGGACATTGGGCCACATTGGAACCACATCCTTCTTTCCCTCAAAAAATTTAGGTTGCTTTGGTGATGGCGGCGCCGTATTCACCAATGATGACGATTTGGCCATGAAAATTCGCATGATTGCGAATCATGGACAAGCTGAAAAATATAAACATCAAGTTATTGGCATTAATTCAAGATTAGACTCGATACAAGCTGCTATACTTGGTGTTAAATTACCACATTTGAAATCGTTTACACATTCAAGGCAAGCGGTGGCTGATAGATATAACCAAAGTTTTGAATCTTTCGAATGGCTGCGCGTCCCTCAAAAAGAAATGAATTCTACACATGTTTTTAATCAATATACCCTTGCGTTAAAATCGAAAGAGGATAGGGATTCATTGAAAGAAAATTTGAGTATTAATGGCATACCTTCAATGATATATTATCCAATTCCATTGCATAAGCAGCCGGCATATTTTCAAAATGTGAGTTTACCAATATCAGAAAAAATTAGTGATCGTGTTTTGAGTTTACCTATTTGTCCAGAATTATCTATTGAAAATCAAGAATATATAATACAAACAATTTTAAAATTTTATAAAAATAAATAACAATAATATGAAAATAGCTGTAGTTGGTACTGGTTACGTAGGTTTGGTAAGTGGAACATGTTTCGCTGAAACGGGTAACGATGTAATTTGCGTAGATATTGATCAAAGTAAAGTTGATCGTTTGAGCAATGGTCAAATTACGATTTTTGAACCAGGGTTAGAAGTCTTGTTCAAACGCAACTTAAAAGAAGGTAGGTTAAAGTTTACCATCAATTTGGAAGAGGCCATCAAAGATAGCGTGGTTATCTTTTTGGCATTGCCAACCCCTCCGGGTGAAGATGGTTCGGCCGATTTACGCTATGTTTTGGGTGTTGCCGATCATTTGGGTAAAATCATGACCGGTTACAAGGTTATTGTAGATAAGAGTACAGTGCCTGTAGGTACAGCAGATAAAGTGCATGCTGCCATTGCTGCAAACTATAAAGGTGAATTTGATGTAGTTTCAAATCCTGAATTTTTGCGCGAAGGTGTTGCTGTTGATGATTTTATGAAACCAGATCGCGTGGTTATTGGTGCTGCAAATCAAAGAGCGTTCGACGTAATGGATGAATTGTATGCACCTTATGTGCGACAAGGAAATCCTGTAATGCATATGGATTGCAAAAGTGCTGAGTTAACCAAGTACGCAGCAAATAGTTTCTTAGCAACAAAAATTTCATTCATGAATGAAATTGCGCGTTTGTGCGAATTGATGGGTGCAGATGTGGATATGGTTAGAAAAGGAGTTGGTAGTGATGATCGTATTGGAAAGCGTTTCTTATTTCCTGGTATTGGTTATGGGGGAAGTTGTTTCCCTAAAGATGTGAAAGCATTGGTTCATAGCGCAGCTCAAGTGAACTACGATTTCAAAATTTTGAAAGCGGTAGAAGATGTGAATGCAGATCAGAAAAAAGCCTTATTGCCTAAAATCGATGGTCATTTTGGAAGTATTGCTGGTAAATCTGTAGCAATGTGGGGATTGGCTTTCAAACCAAATACTGACGATATTCGTGAAGCTCCAGCTTTAGAAATGATTGATGCATTAATTGAAAGAGGTGCTTCAGTGAAATGTTACGACCCTGAAGCTATGGAAAATGTAAAGGAAGTAATGGGCAATAAAGTTACGTTCTGTGAAACGAGCTATGATACTTTAATTGGTTCAGATTTCTTGGTAATTGCAACTGAATGGCCAGAATTTAGAACGCCTGATTTTGAGAAAATTGGTGCGCAATTAACTGAAAAGGTTATCTTTGATGGTAGAAATCTATTTGATCTTGAAGTGGTTAAAAAACATGGCTTCAGTTATTACAGCATTGGCAGACAAGATATTAAATGAAAAAAGAAAGAGTTTTAATTACTGGCGCTGCCGGTTTCTTGGGAAGTCATCTTTGTGATAGATTTATCAAAGAAGGCTACCAAGTAATTGGTATGGATAATTTAATTACGGGTGATTTACGTAATATTGAACATTTGTTCCATTTGAAAGAGTTCGAATTTTACAATCATGATGTAAGTACTTTTGTTCATGTGCCTGGTGAAATTAAATATATTCTCCATTTTGCTTCTCCAGCCAGTCCTATTGATTACCTTAAAATTCCAATTCAAACATTAAAAGTTGGATCTTTGGGTACACACAACCTTCTCGGTTTGGCAATGGCAAAAAAAGCAAGAATTTTGGTTGCAAGTACGAGTGAAGTATACGGTGATCCAACTGTACATCCTCAAACGGAAGATTATTGGGGAAATGTAAACCCTGTTGGTCCACGTGGTGTATACGATGAAGCAAAGCGTTTCCAAGAGGCTATTACTATGGCATACCATACATATCATGGGTTGGAAACCAGAATAATACGTATTTTCAATACTTATGGACCGAGAATGCGTCTAAATGATGGTAGGGTTTTGCCTGCTTTCATGGGACAAGCATTGCGTGGTGAAGATTTAACTGTATTTGGTGATGGAAGTCAAACACGTAGTTTTTGCTATGTAGATGATTTGGTTGAAGGAATTTTTAGATTGTTATTGAGCGATTGTGCTGATCCGGTGAATATTGGAAATCCTTCTGAAATTACCATTGCTCAGTTTGCTGAGGAAATCATCAAATTAACGGGTACAGACCAAAAGGTGATTTATCATCCGTTGCCAACAGATGATCCAAAACAACGCCAACCTAATATTACAAAAGCACAGGAAATTTTAGGATGGGAACCTAAGGTAGAAAGAGCCGAAGGATTGAAAATTACTTGGGATTATTTCAAAGCACTTCCCAAAGAAAGACTATATGAAGATTCTCATCACAGAGAATTTAAAGGTTAAAAAAAGGCTCGAAAGAGCCTTTTTTTGTATTAAAGTAACATTTTCATATTTTTAACGTTATACTCCTAATGAAAAGAAAAATACGCTCTTACATACTTGATTCTAAGGCAAATCTCAATTCTGCTCCAAGTGTCATGATAGAAATCTATCATAGAGTTTTTATTCAACAATTCTATTTTTGTTTTAACTAATTTATGGCATTGAATTCGTGAAAAAGTTTTTAGCCATTTTATGTATGATCAATGCTTTGGGTTTGTATGGGCAAACCATTTCTGGAAGATTTATTGATTCTACGAATAATTTGAATTTAGAAAATGTATCGGTTATGGCATTAAATTCCGCCGATAGCATTTTAATTGGTTTTGCACGAACCAATAAAACTGGGGTTTTTGAATTGAAAAATGTTCAATCTAACTCTATAATTCTTATTGCTACCTCACCGGGTTATGCAGATTATATTGATAGGGTTGAAATTCAAAATAATCAACTCTACTTAGGCAATATGAATATGATTCAAATGTCGCAATTAATTGAAGCAGTTTTCATTAAGGCTCAAAGGGGTAAAATGAAAATAAAAGGTGACACACTCATTTATTTGGCCGACAGTTTTAAAACGAAGGCCAATGCCACAGTTGAAGATTTATTAAAGAAATTACCAGGTTTACAGGTGAATAGAAGCGGTGAAATTACAGCCCAAGGCAAGAAAATCGAACGGGTTTTGGTTGATGGAGAAGAATTCTTTGGCGATGACCCTACCATTGCTACCCGTAATTTAGATGCTCAAAATGTAAAAGAGGTAAAAGTTTATGACGCCCAAAGCGATGAAGCAAAACGAACCGGTGATAATACAGCATCTAAAGTCAAAACATTGGATATTCGATTGAACGAGGATTCAAAAAAGGGATATTTTGGCAAAATTGGATTGGCCAGTTCTACAGATTTGAAATTTTCAGAGCAGCGATTGTTATTTAGTTCATTTAAGGCAAAACGCAAGTTTAGCTTATTTGGACTAAGCGGAAATACTGCCAATATAGGAATGAATTGGAATGAAAGAAGTGAGTTTGGTAGTGGCAATAATATTTCGATAAATGGGGATGGAAGCACCACAATAAGCTCTAGAAGTGACGACGATTTAAATTCGAACCAAGGGTTACCATCTTCAAAGGAATTGGGTATGATTTATTCTAATCAATGGGGAAAGCATAAATTGAATATGAATGCCTCTTATAAAGATTTGGGAGTTATCAATAGAAATACTTCTAAGAGAATTCAATTGTTAACGAACAAGGAATTTTGGAATGCCTCTGAAATGAATGATACATCCAATAAAAATCAATTCAAAATTTCAGGGAACTGGGATTATCAAATTGATTCGGTTACATCTCTATTAGTAACTGCAAAAGGAATTGTTGGTGGGTCGTTAACAAATTCATTTTATAATGGATTGTCAGCTTTGAATCAAACTGACACGGTGAATAATCAAGGTAAACAAGGATTGGATTCGTCGCTTAGTTATTCGTTTAATACCAATATGAGGCTTTCTCATAATTTTTCAAAAAAGGGTAGAATTTTGAGCGGCACTATGGGATTTTCAACTTCCAATTTAGATGGAGGCAATAGGCAAAATTCAACCAATGCACTCCGAAATGCCAATGCAATTTCAGGATATGATAAATTTACGTTGAATCAAACTCGAAATAATATTTCTAAAAGTCAAAACTATGGAGCCTCATTAAATTATATTGAACCATTGAATAAGGCGTTTGATTTAACCTTCGGAGTCGATTATAACTTATCAAAACAATGGAATTTATTGGATGTATTTAATTCTTCAGGGGGAATTATGAAAATAGATTCTTTGGGAAATGATTATCTGCTGGGACAATCAAAAATGAGCGGAAATTTTGGTGTACAATGGCATAACAAAAAATGGAATGTAAGTTTAAGTATGAGACCCCAAACATCGAATATCCTTCAGGATGAAAAAACACGACAATTAAACTTGGATAAGTCTTATTCTGCTTTGTTGCCAAGTGTGAATGTGGTTTGGAATTATTCTAAAAGTGGTTCAATTAATTTATTTTACAATGCGCAAGTGAATTTGCCAACTGCATCAATGCTTCAACCGATTTTTAATAACTCTAATCCGCTTTATATTTCTCAGGGAAATACGAAATTGAGTCAAGGATTGTCGCATAATTATGGATGGAGTTATCATGGTGGAAACATGTTAAAACAATCTTGGTATATGTTATCTGGTAATTTCAATTATTATGCGAGTAATTTTATAAGTACTTCTAACATTGATAGCTTGGGTAGAACCTTGTCATCTACAGAAATGGGGAATGGGAATTACAATTTAAATAGTTGGCTTTACTTGAATAAGGGGATTTCTGGAACACCAATTTCCTTTGGATTGAGTGCTGGAATTAATCGGTCATCAAGTCAAATAATTCAAAATGAAACTTTGGGCAAAAACATGAGCCAGAGTTTGACTTTGCAGCCAACTACTTATATCGAATTAGGTGGGATTTTTATGATAGATTTAAATTATAATTTTACCCGATATAGCAATACCAGTGAGTTGAACTCATCCTTTAGCAATGTAAACTATATTCAAAGTGTTTCTGCAGGAATCAATCTTGGCCCATTTAATAAAACTACATTTGATAAAAAGGTAAAAACTAAGGATGAGAGCAATGGTTGGAGTTTGTCGGTTGATTATGAAGCGAATTTCCGTCAGCAAACTTCCATTTATAACGTACCAAATAATAAGTTGGTTAATGGGCAAATTAGTTATACGTATAAAAAGGAAAGAGAGATTATTTTCAGTTTAAAGGTGAATGACTTGTTGAATCAAAACATCAGTTACTCTCGATTTGTGTCAGGAAATCAAATTTATGAAACTACAAATTCTGCATTTAAAAGGTATTTTCTATTCAATGTAGTTTACAAATTCAAAAACAAACCTAAAAGTTCAACCAATAACGAAACTTCAAATGAAATCGGTTCAGTTAAATAAAAAAGCATTCGTTTGGGGTATACTTTTATTGGTTGCTTCGGAATTAAGTGCTCAGTTTTCGGATTCTTTCACCATTTATTATACGAAAACAACAAATATTCATAAGCAATTGCCAGATGAGCCATGGGTAGAACAAATAAAGAAAGGTATTCCAAAGTTTAAGAAGGAAAAATATATACTCGTTGGTAAGAATGGTATTTCAACTTACAGAATAGATCCTGAAAATGAAACTAGTTTTACAGCTCCAGAGTGGCTAATACCATCGGCAGCGAACGAGGTAATTCTCTATCCAGATTCATTAAAATTAAAAAAAGATTTTGCAGGCAGTGAATTCATGATTTGTGATTCGCATTTTAATTTTAAGTGGAGAATCACCAATGACAAGCGCAATATTGCGGGTTACAATTGCAGAAAGGCAATTGCTAAATTTCAAGATAGCATTATTATTTATGCATTCTTTGCAGAAGAATTGATAGGGTCGCAAGGGCCTGAAGTTATACGAGGACTTCCAGGTGTTGTTTTGGGACTTGGCATTCCCATGTTTTATACCAATTGGTTTGCAGAAAAAGTTGTGCTCAATGCAAAAGGATATAATCCAAAATTACCAATTAAAAAGAAGCAAAAGCAATATACAAAGCTCATGCTACATACAGAAATGGAAAAATTATTCGGAGGTAAATGGAATCCCGATGCCGAAAAAATGTATTGGAAGTTATTTTTTTAGGATTTTAATGCCAATTGACCACAGGCAGCATCAATGTCTTTACCGCGGCTGCGTCTAACATTTACAATGAGTTTTTTTGCAATTAAACTATCGGCAAATGCATCTAACCGACTTGTTGGTTGGTAATCGGCCAATGTGATTGGATTGTATTCTATTAGATTGATTTTTGAAGGAAATTTTCTTGCAAAAGTTGCCAATTCTTTTTCTTCCTCAACGCCATCATTCACGCCGGCAATAACCGTATACTCTAAAGTAGGTCTGTTGCCAGTTTTATCATACCAATAAGCCAAAGACTCAGCCAACATTTCTAAATTATTAGAATCGTTGATTGGCATAATGGCACTGCGCTTTGCATTGTTTGCAGAATGTAAACTCAATGCCAAATTGGTGCGAACTCCGTCGTCGGCAAGTTTCACAATCATTTTGGCAATACCAGCAGTTGAAAGGGTTAACCGTGTTGGTGACATACCCAACCCTTCGGCGCTTGTAATAATATTCACACTTCTTAGAACATTGGCATAATTGAGTAATGGTTCTCCCATTCCCATATAAACAATGTTATCTAATCGTTTTCCATGATGTTTTTCAGCAAGTTCGTTAATCTGCCAAACTTGATCAAAAATTTCAGCAGCGGTTAAATTTCTGCTTCTTTTTAAATATCCGGTTGCACAAAATTTGCAATCTAAACTACAACCTACTTGGCTACTTACACAAGCTGTTGTTCTTGACATTGATGGAATTAATACCCCTTCAATTTTATTTCCATCGTGTAATTCAAAGACAACTTTAATTGTACCGTCGTTTGAATATTGTGAAGTGATAATTTCCGTTTTGTGAAACGTGAAATTTTCTGAGAGCACTGACCTTAAATCTTTCGATAGATTTGTCATTTCGTCAAAACTTCTGGCGCCTTTTTGCCAAAGCCATTGCCATATTTGTTTGGCACGAAATGATGGCTGCCCCAAAGTTTTTAATTCTTCGGATAACTCGGTTAAATCTAGATCTCGAATGTCTTTTGTCATGCAAAACGGTTAAATAATTTTAAACTTAACCTGTCCCTCAAAATTATTTTTTTCTGTAAAATAAGCTGATTGGAATACCTGTAAGTGGAAATTCTTCTCTCATTTTATTTTCAATGAAACGCGTATAACTTTCTGCTACGTATTGTGGCAAGTTACAGAACAAAGCGAAGGCAAGTCTTTTACTTGGTAATTGTGTAACATACTTAATTTTAACAAATTTACCTTTTCTACTTGGAGGAGGAGTATTTTCCATGATAGGTAAAAGATAATCGTTCAATTTTCTTGTAGGGATTTTTTGAGTCAAGTTGGTATAGACATTCAAAATTGTTTCCATAGTTTGAAACAAACGCTGTTTGGTTACAGCGGAAATGTATAAAATTGGAACGTCTACAAAAGGTGCAATTTGACTTTGAATATGTGCTGTAAATTCAAGATGTGTATTGGTTTCTTTTTCAACCAAATCCCATTTATTAACAAGAATTACAACTCCTTTTCCAAGGCGATGTGCCATCCAAAATAAATTTTGATCTTGTGATTCTAATCCCAAAGTTGCGTCAATAACCAAAACAACCACGTCTGAATTTTCGAGTGCTCTTAACGAACGCATCACAGAGTAGAATTCAATATTTTCGCTTACTTTACTTTTTCTGCGAATTCCAGCTGTATCAACAAGTATTACTTCTTTACCATAAGCATTATAAATGGTATCAATACTATCTCTTGTTGTACCTGCAATTTCAGTAACAATATTTCTATCTACACCAATAAGGGCATTAATCAAACTACTTTTACCAACGTTTGGTCTACCTACAATGGCAATTCTAGGTAAATCTAATTCATGATCGCTAAGGGGTTGTTCATTTTTAAGATGTTCAGCAACTGAATCTAACAATTCTCCAGTACCCGATCCATTTGCTGAAGAAACTTCATACAAGGTATCATAACCTAAAGAGTAAAAGGCTGAAGATTCAAGTCTAAGTCTATCGTTATCTACTTTATTTACGCAAAGCAATACGGGTTTTTTACTTCTGCGTAAAATTTTTGCAAACTCTTCGTCCATTGGATTCACATCTGTTTGAACATCAACTACAAAAATGATTACAGAGGCTTCTGAAATGGCAATGTGAACTTGGTCGCGAATTGCTGCTTCAAAAACGTCGGACGATAATGGCACAAATCCGCCAGTGTCAATAACAGTAAAGTCAATACCATTCCAATCGCTTCGTCCATAATGACGGTCACGTGTAACACCACTAAAATCATCTACAATGGCTTTTCGCTCTCCTGTAAGGCGATTAAATAATGTGCTTTTTCCTACATTTGGGCGTCCAACAATGGCAACAATACGACTCATTCGGCAAAGATAGTGCAATAAAGCGACTTTCATGGTAAAATCGGGAATGAAATGCTTGAAGAAATTGATTTTTAATGCATTGAATTGGTTTGATTCAAGTGCAAAACAAAGTCGTATTGAAATTGAATTTGGAAGCCTAAAAAAATCTAATCAGTAAATTGAATGATTTATTCATATTAATGAGCAATTTAAAGGATTTCAGAAAAATAAATGGGTTGAAAATTGTATTTTTGCGAAGGAAATTAGAATTGATTATTTGTTTCTACAAATTACTTCTTTTTCTAAGGGTTATTTGTTTTGTATTCAATCAATTACAAATTTTGCATTTGTAATTGAAGTGGCGAAGCTTAATGAATCCGTGAAATAATTATTGAAATAAACGCAAATTTGATTTATTTTGTTAAAAAGTGAAGTATAAATTTATATTTTTTTGGTTATCATTGATAATGTTTCTTTCTTGTGGCACAAACAAAGAGGCAATATATCTGATGGGCATCCAAGATACTGCCGTCATTGATTCAGTTTTTACGAATCCGTTAACAATCCATCCAGGAGATCAATTGTCGATTTCGTTGTCGAGTTTAAATTCAGAGGCTGATGCAATTATTAACCAATCTAATTCAGGTGGTGGCGCTTCTAATTCTATTGTAGGAAACGCGGGCACCAATGTTATAGGTTATTATGTAAATGAAAACGGTTCGATAAACATGCCAAGGCTAGGTTCAATTTATGTTGAAGGAAAGACACATGAGCAGTTAAAGGATACCCTCCAAAAATTATTGGATCCATATACCAAAAATCCTATTGTAAATGTTCGTTTATTGAATTATCAAATTACGGTTTTGGGTGAAGTGACGCGACCTGGTCAAATAATCATTACGACTCCTCAATCAGACATTTTACAGGTAATTGGGTTAGCAGGTGATATTACACCTTTTGGGAGGCGAGATAATGTGCTACTTGTGAGAAAATCGGGTTCAACGAGAATTGTAAAAAGATTAAATTTAACCGATCCAAACTTATTCCGCAATCCATACTTTCAGCTACAACCCGGCGATTTTCTTTTTGTTGAACCAAATAAGGCAAAGAAGAATCAGACAAGTTTAACATATCAAATTTGGCCATTGGTAACCGGTTCACTGTCATTTTTAGTGGTAATTTTTGCTACGTTTGTAAGGTAATTTTATGGATAACAAGAATCAAAATTTTAGTCAAAAAAATAAAGAATCGAACCTGTCACCTTATCTAATAGTTAGGCGGGCGATTCTACCTTATTGGCCAATATATGTTTTATCATTGTTGATAGCGGGAGTAATTGCTAATTTTTATTTGCGATTTCAAGTGCCGATTTATGAAGTTCATGGTAAAGTTTTATTAAAGGTCAATGGAAGCTCTGAAGGTGACTTATTGAAAGAACTAGATATATTCGCTCCTCAAAAATCAGTTGATAATGAGCTCGAAGTTGTTAAGTCTAGAACTATAGGAAAAGAGGTAGCGAAGAATTTGAATTCTTATGTTACTTTTTTGTACCGAGGTAAACTCGCAGATTATGAAGAAAATTGGCAGTTTCCTATTCATTTGGAAGCTGTTAACGAAGATTCATTGTCTGGAATTATACCCACTGAGTTTGAAATATCTGGTGATCGAAAATATATAAGTATACAAGGTCAGAAATTAATTATAAGGAATCAATTAGTTTCAATTGGTAATGAATCATTTTTTATGACAGTTGATTCAAATGCGCTTCCTTCTATTGAACCCGGAAAATATTTAGTCCGAATTAATTCTTTAGAAAGTGAAATTAATAAACTTATGGCAAGCCTAGGTGCCGTGCAAACTGGTAAAAATACGACCATCATAGGTTTGACATTTGCTCATCCAAATGTTGAAAATGCCAAACGCATTCTCAATGAGTTTATTCGGGTTTATATTCATTCTGCAGTTGATGATAAAAGAAAAGTTGCTCAGTATACATTGGACTTTATCGACGATCGATTGTCCCTCATCAATAAAGAGTTAGACAGTGTAGAGCGTAAGATTGAGGTTTTTAAAACGAACAATGGCGCTGTTGATATTTCTTCACAGTCTACTATGTTTCTAAACAATGTGAAGGAAAAAGATGTTGAGTTAAGTCATATTAATGTAAAATTGGATATATTAAAGGACATTGAGAATTATATATACGGAAAAGGATTGAATCCAGGCACGGTGCCGTCCGTAATTGGTTTTGATGATCCAGTTCTCTTGAGTTTGTTGCCGAAATTATATGATTTGGAATTTGAAATTGCAAAAAGAAGTAAAGTAGCTGGCGAGAGGGATGAAGTTTTAATTTCATTTAAAGATGAAATTATCAAAGTAAAGGAAAGTATCAAAGAGAATATTAAAAATATTCGCAATAATTTAAATATATCAAAAGCAAGAATCACTGAAGAATTATATCGACAAAATGGTCTTTTACAAGGTATTCCTTTAAAAGAGAGATTGTTAATAGACATAGGTAGACAACAAAACATTAAAAATGAGATTTTCACTTTCTTATTGCAAAAAAGGGAAGAATCAGCAATCGCGTATGCATCTACAGTATCAGATTCACGCATCATTGAAAGCGCGTATGGTGGGGAATTAACAAGTCCAAAAACTGGTTTAACTTATGCCATGTGGTTTACATTGGGATTGTTTTTTCCACTTATTTTCTTTATCTGGCGCGTTTTGTTGAATCCTAAAATTCAATTTAAAAACGAAATTGAGAACCTGACCAATATACCTGTAATTGGTGAAATAATGTTTGATTCTGAGGGAAGAGATTTTGTTGTTAGTTTGAAAGACCGCGGAATTATTGCTGAATCATTGAGAACAATTAGAACTAAACTTTCATATTTTAATACAATTGAATCCAAAACCAAAGTAATTTTAATGAGCTCAAGTGTGCCCGGTGAAGGAAAGAGTTTTTTAACAATTAATTTGGGGATTAGTTATAGTTTAACCGGTGCTAAAGTTCTTTTGGTTGGGGGAGATATGCGCAAACCTGTTTTGCATAAACCATTTAAAATTTCAGTTAGAAAAGGATTGTCAAGTTATTTGTCTTCTGATGAAAACATAGACGATATTATATTCAAAACGGACTTTGAAAATTTATTTGTATTGCCTTCTGGAGTCGTTCCACCAAATCCTTCAGAACTCCTTGAAGGTGAAAAATTCGGGACATTAATGAGTGATTTGAAGACCAAATTTGATTTAATAATAATTGATACACCACCAATTGGATTAGTCTCTGATGCTGAGATTTTAGCAAATTATTCGGATATTAATTTATTCCTAGTTCGTTATGATGTGACGCATAAAGAGGCAGTAGAAGAGGTTTTGGAAAAGGCGAGTAATTCCGGTGTATTTCAAAATATGGGAATCATATATAACGGAATAAAGCAAAAGGGATTAGGTAGATATGGATATTATGGCTACGGGTATAATTATGGCTATGGCTATGGATACGGTGGCTACGGTTACTATGGTGGCCGAAAGAAAACAGGATATAGTTATTTTATTAAGAAGTTTTTAGGTAGATGATAAAGTTAATATTTAATGGCTAAAAATTTACATTTTTTAAATGACGACAAATTCGCCCAATTAGCAATAAATCAATTTGATAAATATTCTAATGAGAATATTTACATAATAAATACAAAAATAAAATTAAGAAATGTAGTTGAAAAAGAAAATATAATACCATTACAATTATTTAATAAAAGTTGTAAAAATAAATTACTGAAATTAATAGAACAGAATGGCATTAGTGCTTTATATATTCATGATTTAAATTATGTAAAGGCAGCTTTAGCAAACGTATTGAAATCAGAACGTGGTTTAAAATTATTCTGGATATTTTACGGTTACGATTTACATGTACCATTAGTGAAATATAGAAATTTTAGATATGTAGATGAAGGTTTGGATATTGAAATAAATTTAAAAAATAAAATATTTAATTACATAAAAGACTTTTATTTTTATTTTATTTTCCGAAAATCAAGTTCAAAATCATTATTTGATTTTTTCATTAATTTAGATTTTTTCTGTTTTTGGAATTATTACGATTATAAACTGTTAGTTGATAATTTTGAAACAAAAGCAAAATTCGTACACTTTTATTACGCAAATTCTTTTGTAATTAATAAAAATACATTTTCTGAAAATAATCTTCGGAATATTTTGGTTAACCATTCATCATCAAAAACAGGTAATCATTCAACAGTTCTTAATAAATTGCATGCATTGGTGGGCCACGATCCTATAGATAAATTGGTGGTCCCATTAAGTTATGGTGATGAAATCGTTAAATTGAAAACTGTTGATTTAGGTGTTAAGTTGTTTTCCAGTAAATTTTTTCCTATCTTAGATTATATAAGAATAGACGATTATTTTAGTTTATTAGATGAAATTACAATTGCTTTTTTTGGTGCCAAACGCCAAGAAGGCGGAGCGAATTTATTTTATTTGCTTAATAATGGAGTAAAAATTTTCCTTCGAAATGATAATTCCTTATTGCAATATTTTCAGGATCTGGGATTTATTGTTTTTAGTTTTGAAGATGATTTTTCATCGGTGTTAGATCTTGCTTCTCTTTCTAATGAGCAGAAATTACACAATAAACAAGTTTTCATGAGCTTCTTTAATATCGAAAATGAAATTGCTATGATGGGAAATATATTAAAAATTGATTAATTTGGAATCACTTAAAATACGTTCCATAAATGCGGTTAAATGGACTTCGATAAATCAATTTTTTATCCAAGTAACATCAATTTCGATTGCAATTATATTGTCTAGAATTCTATCACCTAAGGATTTTGGGATAATTGCATTGATTACGGTTTTTATTAATATAGGCACAATTTTAATGGAGTCGGGGTTAGGATTATCCATAATTAGAATGGATAACCCAACTGATTTGGATTATTCGACAGTTTTTATTTATAATTTTTCAATTAGTATACTTTTATATATACTATGTTTTTTTTCAGCACCTTTAATATCGTCATTTTATAAAATTCCAATTTTAACTACTGTAATTCAAATTTATTGTTTAATTTTTGTTTTTAATTCTTTGTCTAGTATTTTTTTGACGAGACTATCGAAAAGCATGGATTTCAAGACGGATTTTTATTACACATTTCCGGCAGTGCTTTTTGGTGGTTTGGTTGGAATTATTATGGCTTTATTAAATTTTGGAGTTTGGAGTTTAGTTGGTAGTGGTTTATCACAATCTTTAATTTTGGCTTTGATATTGTGGTTCAATGGAAATTGGAGGCCCAAATTGAAATTTGATTTTTTTGTTTTTAAGCATCACTTTAAATTTGGCAATAAATTACTTCTTTCTGGTTTATTGGATACGATTTTTAATAATATTTATACCATATTAATCGGAAAATATTTCAATTATATTTTGGTTGCACAATACAACAGAGCGGAAAGTCTTAAACAATACCCGATAAATGGTTTAGCGTCTGTATTAAATAAAGTTACTTATCCAATGTTTTCTGAGCTAAAAAATAACAACTTGGAATTAAGGAATATTTATGCGAGATTGATGAAAATTGTTTTATTCATTATTGCTCCGATTTTATTAATAATTTCTGCATTGTCAAATCCTTTTTTTGCCTTTGTATTTTCGGAAAAGTGGATTCCAGCGGCAGAATATTTTAAAATATTATGTTGGTCAGGAATATTATATCCTATCCATTCTTATAATTTAAATATTTTAAAAGTTAAAGGGAGATCAGATTTGTTTTTAAGATTGGAAATTTTCAAAAAAGTTATCTTAGTTATTATTTTGATAATTTCATTTCAATGGGGGATAAAAGGAATTGTTATAGGAAGTGTAATTACTTCGGTTATTGCATTTTTTGTTAACAGTTATTATTCTGGAATTTTAATTGGATATAATTTTTTAGACCAAATTAAAGATTTTTTGCCAATTATTTCATTAGCATGGTTCATTAGTTTGATTGTTAATCAAATTGATAATTACTTGTTTCAATTAAATTTTTCAGATTTTATCAGATTATTTTTAGGTTTTACTGGAGGGATAATGATATATTTATTTTTAGCGAAACTTTTACACTTTGAATCAGTGAATGAGATTAAAAAACTATGGAGGAATTTTAAAAAGTGATTTCAGTTACTAAACCGTTTCTTCCACCAATTAATGAATATATGGCTCAAGTTCAAAGAGCCTATGATAATGAGTGGATAACAAACCGAGGAGAGTTGGTTCTTGAATTGGAAGAGAAATTAAAAACATATTTGGATGTTTCAAATATTTTAATAACCAATAATGGTACAATTCCATTGCAAATTGCTTTGAAGTTACTTGGAAATGGGGGTGAAGTTATTACGACCCCGTTTAGTTATGTTGCGACAACTGCGGCAATTGTTTGGGAAAATTGCACTCCGGTTTTTGTTGATATTCATCCAGAATATTTAACAATTGATGAAACATTAATTGAAGCTGCTATTACTCCTAAAACTACTTGTATTTTGGCAACACATGTATTTGGTAATCCTTGTAATGTTGAGGAAATTGACAGAATTGCAAAAAAGTTCAATTTAAAAGTTATTTATGATGCTGCACATTGTTTCGGTGTAAAATATAAAGGAAAATCAATCTTTGAGTATGGTGATATAAGTACTTGCAGTTTCCATGCAACTAAGTTGTTCCATACAGGTGAAGGAGGGGCGATTTTTTGTAAGGATGATGAATTAAGACATAAAATATTTTACAGTCATAACTTCGGTCATAATGGACCTATTGATTTTTATGGAGTAGGAATTAATGGAAAAATTTCAGAATTACAAGCAGCTATGGGATTGTCAGTTTTGCCTTACATGGATTCTATTCTAGGAAAAAGAAAAGAAATTATAGATTTTTATAATGCTAATATAGATATTTCTAAATTCGGACCGATTAAAATACGTCAAAATACAATTTGGAATTATAGCTATTATCCTGTTGTTATAGAAAAGGAATCATTGCTATTGGAATTAATGACTAAATTAAATGAAATGGATATTTTTCCAAGAAGATATTTTAATCCTTCATTGAATACATTAAATTTTATAAACAAGCCTTTTTTAAAAATGCATATTTCTGAATCAATATCTCAACGTATTCTGTGTCTTCCTTTATATATTGAGTTAAAATATGAAGAATTAGATAAAATTATTAAAACACTTACATGATTATAGTTGGAGCAAAGGGATTTGCAAAAGAATTATTATATGTTGCAAAACAAAATCAAATTTCAAATATTGCCTTATTTGACAATATCAACAAATATGATGAATATCAATACTTTGGGTATCCCATTTTAACTTGTAAGACAGAAGTTATAAATCATTTTCAAAGTACCAATGATTTTACTTTTCATATAGGTGTAGGTGGTCCGAAAAACAGAGTAATTTTAAATAATTTATTTGATGATTGGGGTGGAAAAAACATTTCTTTGATAAGTAAAAATACTGATATAAGTACCTTTGGTACATCCATAGGTGAAGGTTCAAGCATTTGTTCCGGTGTAATAATAACTAGTGATATTTCTATCGGAAAATGTTGTCTGGTAAATTTAAAAGTAACAATTGGCCATGATACAATAATTGGAGATTTTTCGGAATTATGCCCTGGAGTAAATGTTGGTGGAAATTGTAAAATTGGTAATGGTGTATTTGTTGGAACGAATGCAACTATTATTCCAAATATTACGATAGGAGATAATGTAATTATTGGGGCTGGAGCGGTTGTTACAAATGATGTCCCCTCCAATGTTATGATTGCGGGTATACCTGCAGTTATTAAGAAAAATTTAAATAATTAATCAATGTGCGGTATTTCTGTTATTATCTCCAATAATTCACTAAAATATTCAGATTTAATATCTTTAAATCAGCCAATTGGGCACCGTGGGCCTGATGATGAAGGATATTTGATTGTAGATGAATCTGATAAATTGCAAATTTTTGGTGGTAATTCAACACCTCAAACAGTATATAATTCTCCAATTGCATATACTCCAAATGCTCAAAATGAAAATGAAGATTTAAATGTAAAATTTGGAATGGCCCACAGACGTTTGTCGATTTTAGATTTATCTGAAAATGGCCATTTACCAATGTCTTTCAATAATAGATATTGGATTACATATAATGGTGAGGTTTATAATTATTTGGAAATCAAAAAGGAATTGGTCGAATTAGGTTATGAATTTAAAACTGAAACGGATACAGAAGTTATACTTGCAAGTTATATTGAATGGGGTCATCAATGTTTAAATAAGTTCATTGGAATGTGGGCTTTTATTATTTTTGATTCAGAAACGAATAAATTTTTTGCTTCAAGAGATCGTTTTGGAATTAAACCTTTATATTTTTATAATTCTCCTTCTGGTGATTTGTTTTTTGCATCTGAAATTAAACAAATTTTAAATTTACCGAAATTTGAGGCTAAATTAAATTTCCATAGGGCTTTAGATTTTCTTAATTATGGTTTTACTGACCATACAGATGAAACTATGTTCAAAGATATTTTCATTTTTCCGGCGTCTCATTTTTGTGAATTTACCATTGATGCCATACCGAGTAAAATTGAATTTGTTAATTATTATTCATTAAATGAAAGTGTTTTTTTAGGTACCTATGAAAATGCTTGTCATGAGTTTAAAGAACTTTTTGAATCGAGTATTGAACTTCAATTAAGGGCTGATGTGGAAATTGGTAGCGCGCTAAGTGGAGGATTAGACTCAACATCAATTGTTTCTGCAATAAATCAAAAGTTAACCGAATTAAATAAAACAGATATTCAAAAAACTTTTTCTTCTTGTTCTGAATATGTTGATTTCAGTGAAGAAAAGTGGATTAATATCGTAAAAAATGAATTGAAATTAAACTCATTTATTTGTTATCCCAACATAGAAAACTTGGAGCAAGAATTACATAACTTGTTGTTTTCTTTAGATGAACCATCCCAGTCAATGAGTGCATTTTTAGGCTCAAAAGTTTTTAATTTGGCTCATTCGCAAAATATTAAAGTTTTAATTAATGGGCAAGGAGCTGACGAATATTTGGGTGGCTATGGTCAATTTATAAATTTGGCACTTGCAAGTAATTTAAAAAAATTACAGTTTAGAAGTTTTTTTGAAAGTATTCAGGCTATTCATAAATATAAGAATTTAACTTTTTTGAATATTTTTAAGGGATTATTATCTTATGTATTAAAGTTTAATTTTCTTATCGCTAAAAAACCTAAGTATATAAATGTTTCAAAAGATATTTTGGATAACTACTGTCATCCATATTCGAATTTTGAATATTCAACTTTTAGCAAAATAGGCATTATCCAAAATCAATTGTACAATAACGCATTACCTCGTTATTTGCGTTGGGAGGATAGAAATTCTATGAGGTATGGTATCGAAGCGAGGGTCCCCTTTTTAGATCATAGATTGGTTGATTTTGTTGCTGCGTTACCAGTAAGTTTTCTAGAAAACAAAGCGATTTCTAAATTGTTAATGCGCGATTCATTAAGTTCGTATTTGCCAAATGAAATAAAGAATAGAAAAGACAAAAAAGGATTTATTACTCCCGAAGAAAAATGGGTAAAAATTGAAAATCCTCAATTATTTCGTAAATTATTGGAAAAATCCATTGAATATTCAAATGGTATTTTAAATGAAAATATTTTAGAATATTTTGATAATATGGTAGCTGGATCAGTTCCATTTGATTATACTTATTGGCGATATATCCAATTTGGATTTTGGATGAAAGCATTTAAAGTTAGAAATGCAGCGTAAAAGAATTTTAATAGTTTCAGGAGCTTTTTTCCCTGAAAATTCACCACGTTCTTTTAGAGCAACTGAACTGGCTAAAGAGTTTTTAAGACAAGGCCATGAAGTTACAATTTGTGTGAATGATATTGAAGGACGTCAGGATTTTTTTGACAATTATCCTTGTGAATGGCTAAATTTAGGCCAACGCAAATTCAAACCAATTACAAAATCATCAAAAAATAGAATCCTACAAATTTGTATCAACATATTAAGACGAGCACTAAATTTATTTTTTGAGTACCCTGATATCGAGTTATTCTTTCAAGTAAAGAGAGCATTGAAATTAGCGAATAATTTTGATTTGCTTATTTCAATTGCAGTTCCGTACCCAATTCATTGGGGTGTTGCATTTGCATGGGATTTGAAAAAGCCAATAGCTCAAAAATGGATTGCTGATTGTGGTGATCCATACATGGGTGACATTATGGATTCATTTAGAAAGCCATTTTATTTCAAATATCTTGAAAAGTATTTTTTCAAAAAATGCACCTATGTTTCTGTACCATTTGAAGGCGCCAAGCAGGGTTATTATAGAGAATTCCATGACAAAATTAAAATCATACCTCAAGGTTTTAATTTTGGTGAAATAGAAGAACATATTAGTCAGTATAAAAAAAATGATATTCCTAGTTTTTCGTATGCAGGGACAATCTTTAAAGGTGGCAGAGACCCAAATGTGTTTATTGAATTTTTAATAAAATTAGATTTAGATTTCCGTTTTTATGTATTTACAAATCAGAAAGACTTAATTATGAACAATGTAAATAATTCGAATGGAAGAATTATCGTAAATAATTATATTCCTAGATTTGAATTATTGAAATTTCAAAGCAAGATGGATTTTAACATAAATTTTGAAAATAAGGTTTTACGACAAATTCCATCGAAATTAATTGAATTGTCTATTATAAATAGACCTATTTTAAGTGTGAATCTATTCAACATAGATAAAACTAGTTTTGTTTCTTTTTTGAATGGTAATTATAGCAGTCAGTTATTAATAAATAAGGATAATTTTAGAATTGAATTTATTGTAAATTCATTTTTGAATTCATTTTAATCGCGTTTGTTTTTCAATGTATAGTGTTCTCTTGTTTTTAATCTCGCCTTTAATTTCTTTGGTTATGGCTTGTAGAGATTTTGATAAGACGCATACGAGAATTATTATTATTGCATTCATTAGTTATTTCGCAATGGCTATTGATTTGAAGATTTTGGTTGGGGAACCTGATTTAGTTAGATATGTTGCAGAATTTCAAAAATTAGGCAATCTAGGAATCTTAAAACCAAACATTATTAAATATGTATTTTTGGATAATGATAAACCAGATTTTTTATTCCGATTAATTATTTATTTTTTGACGTTTGTTACTCAAAGCAATCGGGTATTTTTAATTGTTATTGGTTTGATTTTTGGATTTTTTTATTCTTATAATATACAGTTTGTTTATAAGAATATTTTAGAAAAAAGTAAATTTTCTTTATTTTTATTGTTTGTTTTGTCCTTTATCATCGGAATTAATGAATTGAATGGTTTTCGTTTTTGGACTTCCTCTCACATTGTAATCACGGCATTGTTATCTTATTCAGTAAATAAAAATATCATCCGGACGATTTTATTATTACTGGCTGCTTCTTTTTTACACTATAGTATGACTATTGTTGTGGTAATATTTTTGTTACATTTAACAACTCAAAATCTCAATATAAAAATATTATTTTATGCTTTCTTGTGTGCATTATTATTTTCGCAATTGTTAGAAAATACCATAGCCATATTTTTGGAACAATTTAATTTTGGAGATGAAAATATGCAAAAACAATTAAATAGTTATACAAATTCAGATTACAAGTCCAAAGTAGCATCTAGTGCTCAACTAACAAATTGGTATGTAGCGGGAAATGAAAAGTTCCTAAAAAATACGATATTGTTTTTATTTATAGTTCAGGTGTATTCTAATTTGAAAGATAAATTACAAAATGTATCTATTTTGAAATATGATTTCTTATTGAGGATAATATTTATTTTTGGAATAGTTGCCTTTTTTATGGCGACACAAACGAGTGGAGGAAGATTTTTGATTGTTTTAGAATATCTCATGTTGGCATATTTTATTATTGTACATGTGGGCGACAATGTGCTTATATCAAAAAGTAAATCAGTTATTTATTTTCTCTTAGTATTTGTATTAATCATCAGATTTAGAATTTTATTTGATTTTCTTGGTATAACAACATTATTTGGTGGAGTCATATTAAAACTATTTTATGGAGATGATTATACAATAGTTAATTTTTTAAAAATATTTATTCCTTCATTTTGATTCAATTTATTAAAAATCTTGGTCCTTCGTTAAAATCTAAATATATAGTTATAGAATCAGACGATTGGGGTTCTTTGAGGATGCCATCAATTGAAGTATATAAAGAACTCGAAAAGAGCAAAGTTCAGCTAAATTTTCCCGGCTCTGATCAATTTAATCTATATGATACTTTGGAAAATACGCATGATTTGGAATTGCTATTTGAAACGTTAACCTCGGTTAATGACAGTATGGGTAAATCGGCGAATTTTACCGCTTTGGCATTAACTGCAAATCCAGATTTTGATCAAATTAAAAAATCGGATTTTGAAAATTATTCGTATAAAGATTTAAATCAATCTTTTGAGGAATATGGAAAAGGAAACGTATTGTCCTTATATTACCAAGGCATTGACGAAAGAATATTTATACCGCAGTTTCATGGTAGAGAACATGTGAATGTCCCCATTTGGATGCGCGCGTTGAAAAACAATATTGGTGATGCTCGATTGGCATTTGATTATGGTGTTTGGGGACACATAAACACACATCCCAAGAATCTGTTTTATCAAGCTGCTTTTGATGTTGAATTTCCTATTGACATCAACGAACATCATAAAATCATTAAAGATGGCTTATCTTTATTTAAACGTACTTTTGGATATGAAGCTACCTATTTTGTCCCTCCAAATGGACCAATGAATAATGCTTTACTTTCAACTTTATCAAAGGGAGGAATAAAATTAGTTTCATCTGATTTAATACAAACAGAAGTTTTAGGAAACGGTAGAACCAAGAAACATTTTCGTTACATGGGTATGAAAAACAAATATAATCAACGCTTTATTAAGCGCAATTGTTTTTTCGAACCAAGTGGCGAGGGAAAAGATTGGGTTGATTCATGTTTGAGTGATGTTGAGTTGGCATTTAAATATAATAAGCCAGCTGTAATTAGCACACATCGTGTAAATTATGTAAGTGGATTATCTGAAAAAAATAGAGATCGTGGGTTGATTGAACTTAAGAAATTACTTCAGGGAATTATCAAAAATTGGCCCGATGTTCAATTTATCTCTACTTCTGAATTATATAATTTGTTTGAGAATAAGTGAATTTAGTCAATCATATTAAACACAATTTACTGTCAATTAAAGGCACTAGAACGTCAAGAAAAATTGTTGTTATTGAATCAGATGATTGGGGATCCATACGTATTCCGAATAAAGATATTCTAAAAGCACTTCAAACCAATAAATTGGTTACCAATAATAATCTCTTCAATCAATTAGATTCGCTAGAAAAAGCAAATGACCTAGAAGCTTTGTATGAGTTATTTAATAAACATAGAGATAAAAATGGAAATTCACCAATTTTAACAGCTAATTTTTTAACATCAAATCCAGATTTTGACAGAATAAAACAGAGTAATTTTCAGAATTACTTTTCTGAGAGTATCAAAGATTCATACTTGAGATATAATGAAAATGAGGACACTTTTGCTTTGATTAAATGGGGTATTGATAATAAATTTATGATGCCTCAATATCACGGGAGAGAACATCTAAATATAAATTTATGGATGAAAATGCTTCAATTACAAGATTCAGTTTCTAGAAAATCATTTGATTATGGGGTCTTTTGTTTGGATGAGCCTAGTAAAATCAACAAAAGAGATAACCTAATGGCCGCATTTGATTTCATGGACGAGTCAGAAAAGGCAAGCAAAGTTGAAATATTTGAACAAGGATTTAGGGAATTCGAAAATATTTTTGGTCATAAATCTAAATCTTTCATTGCTCCATGTTATGTTTCTCATGAATCGTTAGAAAAAAAAGGTTCAGAATTGGGAATTAATTTGATACAAGGAATTTATAATCAATATATCCCACAAATGAATAACAATCCCTACAAATTGAAATTTAATTATAATGGTCAAACAAATGATTTTGGACAAAAGTATATTGTCCGAAATTGTTTTTTGGAGGTGTTCGAGTCCCTTAAAAACCCTTTAGATGATTGTTTGGAAAGAATAGAAATTTCATTTAGGTGGGGTAAACCCGCAGTAATAGGAATGCACAGGGTTAATTTTGTAGGAAACTTGGATGAAGATAATCGCAATAGAACCTTGGGAATATTGGATGATTTATTTGATAAAGTATTAAAAAAATGGCCAGATGTTGAATTTATGTCAACTGACCAACTAGAAAATATTATTTAATGGCACTTGAAAAAAAACAAATAACCAATCTTCAGCCATATAAAGTGGCAAGTCATAAAATTTGGGATGTTTCTCCGCAAGAGAGATCAAATATTCTTAAATTGGATTGGAACGAAGCAACAATTCCCCCATCTCCATTGGTGCATCAACGAATTTTAGGATTGTTGGAGAACCCTAATTTTTATCAACTGTATCCTGCTACATACAGTCTTGAGTTACATGAAAAATTATCTGATTATGCGCAAGTCAGCAAGGAAAATTTACAGTACTTTCCAAGTTCTGATTCATTGCATGAATACATTTCTACTGTTTTTCTTGGTGTGAATGATACGGTATTATTATTGGGTCCCACTTATGATAATTTTAGACTTACATGTGAAGCGCGAGGCGCGAAAACCGAATACTTTAATTACTCAGAATCCTTTGAATTTGATGGAGTTGAATTTGAAAATAGGATAATTAATCTACAACCAAAATTGGTTTACATATGCAATCCAAATAATCCAACTGGTAATATAGTTAGGGCAAATATTATTGAGGGATTCATTCATAAGTTTCCACAAGTAATGTTTTTAATTGATGAAGCTTATTTTGAATTTAGCGATGAAACAGTAAAGGATTTTGTAACTCAATATGAAAATTTGCTTGTGACTAGAACATTGTCGAAAGCTTTTGCTCTAGCTAATTTTAGAATTGGATATTTAATTTCTTCTCAAACGAATATTATGAATATTTCAAAAGTTCGTAATCCTAAAAACTTTACAACATTTTCACAGGAAGCAACAATTGCTGCGTTGTCTGATGTACCATATACAATGAAATATGTGGATGAGGTTAAGCTAGCTAGGAATGAGTTTTTCGAATTTTTAACACAATTAAACAAAGGTGTTAAACCAATTAAAAGCGAAGGCAACTTCATGTTGATGCAATTTAATTCTGAAGATACAAAACTAAAATTTGTTCAATTCATGGAGGAACAAAATATCTTTTTGCGAAATCTAACACACAGTCCACTCTTGTTAAATTGTTTGAGAATTACAATTGGCACAGAAGAGCAAATGAAATATGTGTCAAGTAAGATAATAATGTTTTTTAATCTGTTTGGAGAATAAAATAGTTTTCTTTGATTTTTGTGAAACCTTGGTTGATTTCCAAACTGCAGATGGTTTTGTTGATTTTGTGAGAATTACATCGGGAAAAAAGAAAATGATACGTATTGAAGTAGTGCAGAGATTATTGGTACAAGCAAGGTTTTTTGCTATTTGCAATAAGTTTTTCTCTAAAAAATCAATCGAAAAAAGATTTAAACTATTTCAATTGAGGGGTTTCAATAAGTTAGAACTTGAAGAATATGCAAGGCTGTTTTATGCAAAACAGATTAAACCCAATTTGATTATTGATATGTATCAAAAATTCCAAAATCACCTGAGCAATGCCGATGAAATTGTTTTAATTTCTGGGGGATATTCGATATATCTAAAATACTTTTTGGAAGAGTTCAATTTGTCTCGACTGTTTTCAAGTGAAATCGAATTTGACAGGAATAATTTATGTACTGGATTTATGACGGGAATGGATTGTTTATATGAAAATAAAGTAACTTTTATTGAGAGAAATGGTTTTGAAAGAGGAATGAATACAGTTGCCTATTCAGATAGCATCACTGATTTGCCCTTGTTGAAATGGGTAAATAAGGGATATGTTGTTTCTAGGAATGTTTCTCAAAAATGGGCTTCTCAATTTGGTTTTAGTGAAATAGTTTGGAAAAATTGAAACAGTTAATTCAAAATATCAAGTATAAAGGAGAAGTTGGTTTTAAGTTTTATATCATTGTTTTAAAAATGTATAAAATTTTGACAAATTATATTTTTTCTGATCGTGCATATATTTCAAAAAAATTCAAACATTACCACCAGTATAATTTGAATTGGAAAAATTTATTGACACTTAATGAGAAAATGCAGTGGTTTAAAATTTATGATAAGAATCCTAAATTCACAGTTTTGTCAGATAAGTTCTTAGCAAGGAATTACTTTTGTGATAACTTTGGAGCAGAATATTTGATTCCATTGGTTTTGGAAACTACAAATGTTCACGATTTAAATTTAAACAATCTCCCAAATTATCCAGTTGTAGTCAAGGCAAATCATGATTCAGGTAATTACAGGATTATACGGAATAAAACTGAGGTTGATTTTCATAAACTTCGAACAGATGCCCGAGAGTGGATGTGTTTTAATTATTATTGGGAAGATCGCGAATGGCCCTATAAAAATATTAAACCTAGAATTATCGTTGAAAAATTACTCCTAACGAAAGAGGGTAAAATTCCGAATGATTATAAGTTAAACTGTTTTAACGGGAAGGTTGAATTTGTGTATGTATCTGTAGATCGCGAGGGAATCAACAAACGTAATATTTACAGTCGAGATTGGAGACCTTTAGATTTTACTTGGAATAAACGATTTTATGATCATTCTAAATTGAGAGGACCAGAAATACAACCACCCCTAACTTATCAATTAATGATTGAATTTGCTGAGAAAATTGCAAAAGATTATCAATATGTAAGGGTTGATTTTTATGATGTTGATGGTAAGTTATATTTTGGAGAAATTACCCAATATCATGGTGGTGGATTTGATGTGATGATGCCAAAAGAATGGGATTATAAATTTGGTAGTATGATAGATATAAATAAAGTTGGAAAAAGATAAAAAATCCATAATGATTGTAACTCGCGGATTGACCGCTGGCGGGATGGAAAGAACATCTGTTAATTTAGCAACTTATTTTCTTTCTAGGAATTATCGGGTTGTTTATTTTACACTTTTTAGAACGCCTCATTTTTTTACACTTGACTCAGAAATTGAAATAGTAGAGCCTGCTATTGACAGAGAAAGATACAATAAATTTATGTATGCTTTTAAGTTGATTCCAACAATAAGAAAGATAATCAAAGCAAGAAAAATTGATTATGTTTTAGGAATTGGTGAATATTTTAATCCGTTTGTTTTGTTAGCCACATTTGGCTTAAGTTGTAAAGTTTTTGTTAGCGATAGATTAAGTCCAGATATCAAACTAGGCTTGGTTGATATCTTTAAGAAGATTTCTTATCCTTTCGCTGATGGCGCAATTTCGCAAACCCAATATGCAGCTAAAAAACTCAAGTTAAATACCAAATTAAAAAATGTTATTGTAATTCCAAATCCTTTAAAGCCAATTACAAAAGTTGAAGTGCCAATAAAAAAGCAGATTGTTTCTGTGGGTAGATTAAATCGCGAAAAAGGGCATAGAATATTAATTGAGGCATTTGCGAAAATTGATAATAAAGATTGGATTTTAATGTTAATTGGAGATGGAGTTGAACGAAATAATTTAGAAGAACTAGTTGGCATTTTGAATATTAATAACAGAGTCATATTCGCTGGTGAATTAGCCGATTTTAGCAAAGAACTTTCGGAGTCTCAAATTTTTGTTCTTCCTTCACTGTCTGAGGGATTCCCAAATGCGTTGATAGAGGCAATGTCAGTTCCATTGGCTTGTATAAGTAGTGATTGTATAGCCGGGCCATCTGATATAATTAGAGATGGATTTAACGGGGTTTTAGTGAAACCAAACAATGTTGATGCGCTAACTTCAAAAATAAATGCTTTAATTGACGATGAAGTATTAAGAAATCAACTTAAAGATAATGCATTTAGAATCATTCAAGATTTAGAATTTAATTCCATAGCGCAACGTTATTTAGATTTTATTACAAAGTGAAAATAGTATTTAACAATTTGGTTTTTTCATTTCAAAAAGCCGGAGGTATTTCTATTGTTTGGTTTGAGTTAGTAAAAGGGTTTTTAAAAAATGAGAAGTTTGATTGCTATTTTGTGAGGCATTCATCTGACGATACGAATGTAAATTGGAGTAACTTAAATCAAGAATCATTTTCATTTATTGATCATAAAGTCAATAAAAAAATGGCGAGGTTGTTTTCTCCGAAAATAAGAATAAGTGAGAAATTTATATATTTAACTTCTGGTTATGATATCTGCAATAATAAAAATGCAATTAATGCGATTATTTTACACGATTTTATTTATGAAATTTTTGGAACATTTCGCGCAGGTGTATTATTTAATAAGTGGATAAAACACCGTGCCATTAGAAAGGCGGATATTATTTTTTGTGTTTCAGACAATACGAAAAATGATTTATTAAAAAGATACCCGAAAATTGAAACTGAAAAAAAAGTAATTACTATACATAATGGTGTATCTGAAAATTATTTTATTCTGGATGAATTAAATAATAACAATACCAAAAAATATCTACTATATGTTGGGGGAAGATCAAAGTATAAGAATTTTGATAAAATTGTTTTTGCTCTCGAACATCTCAGTGAATTTTCACTAATTGTTGTATCGGGAAATAAGCCAACCGACTTGGAAATTGAATTATTAAATTCAAAATTGGGAGTGTCTAGATATGAATTTAAAATCGGTATTTCGGAACAAGAATTGAATGCATTGTATAATCACGCATTTTGTTTGGCTTATCCTTCATCATATGAGGGATTTGGGATTCCAATTATTGAAGCGCAAAGAGCAGGTTGCCCTGTCATTACTTGCGAGAATTCTTCAATTGCAGAGATTTCGGGTAATGCAGTAATTTATTTAGATGATTTAAGTGTTCAATCTTTCTCAAATGCTTTTCAGACTTTGGAGGACATTGAATTTAGAGAAGATTTAATAAATCGAGGGATAAAGAACTCCTCAAATTACAGTTGGGAAAAGATGTCAAGTCAATATCAACTAAATTTATATTCACATATTTTTCAATGAAAATAGTATTTGTTAATCAAAGTGCAGGTTATTTGACTACAGATTTAATCGAAAAATTTCATAATGAAAATTATGAGACAATTTTATTAACGGGAACTAGTGGAATTGAAAATAAAATTCCTTTCTGTAGAATTGATAAAATTCCTTCATATAACAATAAAACAATTTTCACGAGAATTATTACTTGGTTAGCATCTTCAATTGTGATTTTTTTTAAGATTTTATTTAAATATAAAAATGATAAAATTGTTTTTTATTCTAACCCTCCGACCAATGTTTTCATTCATTTGTTCTTACCCAAATTAAACTTTGGATATATATTATTTGATATTTATCCGGATTTAATAAGAGATTCTTTTCAGCAGAATAAGTTTGTTGATTATATATTAAATATTTGGAAAAATGCCAACCGCAGAGCCTTCAACAAGGCAAATTACTTAATTTATATTTCACATGGTATGTATAAACCATTGCTAAATTATACCAATGGTACTAAGTTGAATTATGTTGGTCTTTGGTCGAGTTTGTTAAACATTAAAGCAGGTTTAGAAGTTTCTAATTTGAGTCGAAATTACAAGACTAAAGATGAATTATTATTGGTTTATTCCGGAAATTTAGGAGTGCATCATCCAATTGAAAAAATATTAGAAATTGCAAAAAAAGTAAAAAATGAGAATATAAAATTTATCATTTGTGGTTCTGGATCAAAATACAAATTGCTTGAGTCTGAAATTGAAAATTTGCATTTAGAGCATGTAAAATTAATACCCAAATTGCCACAAAATGATTATTTGGATTTAATAAATTCAGCAGATTTTATGTTTGTAACAAATTCGATAACTGCATCGAATTTATCTATCCCAAGTAAAATTTTCGATATTCTTGCCCTAGGAAAGCCAATCATTGCTTTGTGTCATGAACATTCTGACTTATTTGAAATAATCGAAAAATATGAAATTGGATTTAATATAGATCTTTCTAAATTTGATACAAGTATTATATCGCATGATTTGAGGAAAACAATCCCAGCTTTCATGCTCAATATAGATAAATTCAACATAGCATATAATTCGAATTATCAATTACAAAAATTATTTAACATTATCAATTAAGTGTACAGTTTATTTATTAAAAGAATTTGTGATTTAACATTTTCAAGCTTATTATTAATTTGCTCAATACCTGTGTGGCTTTGGCTATTTTTTCATTGTAAATTTGATTTTTCAAAAATAATTTTCATTCAACCCCGTCCAGGGAGAAATGGTGAAATTTTTCATTTAATTAAATTTAAAACGATGACAGATGATCGTGATGCTTCCGGGAAATTGCTCCCTGATAGTTTGAGATTGACAAAACTGGGTCGTTTTTTAAGATCTTCATCATTTGATGAATTACCACAATTAATTAACGTGCTGAAAGGCGATATGAGTTTAATAGGGCCCAGGCCTCTTTTGGCATCTTATTTGCCCCTGTACAACTCTAGACAAATGAAAAGGCATAAAGAAAAACCGGGAATTACAGGATGGGCACAAATAAACGGTAGAAATGAATTAACATGGAATGACAAATTTGAACAAGATTTGTTTTACGTTGAGAATATTTCATTTAAACTAGATTTCATTATTTTTATGAAAACTATTAAAAATGTTTTTAATAGAACTGGTATTAGTGGCGAAGGCACTGAAACAATGATTCCGTTTAAAGGTAATCATTGATTTTTATTATATTTATGAAACCAATTTTAATATATGGGGCTGGTGGTTTTGGAAAAGAAATCGCTCTCTTGATCAATGAAATTAATGAAGTAAGTCCAACATGGGAATTAAAAGGTTTTATTGATGATGGATTACCTTTGGGAACGTATATAAAATACGGTTCAGTTTTGGGTGGAATTGACTTTTTGAACGCTTATCAAAATGAAGTGGCTGTCGTTTTTTCGATAGCAAATCCATTTATATTAAAGGCTGTAGTAGAAAAAATCACGAATTCCAATATATATTTTCCTAATATTATATCACCAGGTGTCAAGTTTTATGAGATTGAATCTGTGAAAATGGGTCAAGGAAATGTGTTGATTAATGGTTGTAGATTAAGTTGCGACATTGAATTGGGAGATTTTAACTTATTCAATGGTTTTGTTGCAATTGGTCATGACGTGAAAGTTGGGAGTTATAATATTTTTAGTCCAAGTACAAGACTTTCAGGTTCGGTAACTTTGCATGATCAGAATTTCTTTGGTGTAAATTCAATTGTATTGCAAGGCGTAAACATTGGGTCAAATACTAAAGTTGGTGTGATGAGCGTGATTATGAAGGATACTAAGGATGGATATTTGTATTTTGGAAATCCCGCTAGAAAGGTTTTAGAGCAATGAGTTTTTTAAGTATTCCCAATGTAGTTATTTCTGGCATCGCTTCATGTGTCCCTCAAGAAATTATTGAGAATATAGATTCTTCTATTTTTGAAAATCGGGATGAGGCACAAAGATTCATTGATGTAACAGGTATTGAACGTCGACATGTTGTAGGTACAAGAAAAATATGTACGTCAGATTTGTGTGTGCAAGCTGCGAATAAGGTTTTAGATGATTTAAATTGGGATAAAAATGATATTGATTGTTTGATTTTTGTAACCCAAACGCCTGATTATATTTTACCTGCTACTTCTTGTATCATTCAAGATAGATTGGGTTTATCAAAAGATTGCTTTGCGCTGGATATTTCATTGGGTTGTTCAGGTTGGGTATATGGCTTGTCTGTAATTGCTTCAATGATGCAGTCTGGAATGTTTAAAAAAGGACTACTTTTGGCCGGGGATACAACAACGATAACCAAATCAAGTAAAGATAAAAGTACGTTTCCTTTGTTTGGAGATGCAGGAACAGCAACAGCTTTGGAGTTTCAACAGGATGAAACAGGTTTTCAATTTCATTTTGGCACAGATGGTGCTGGGTATGAATCTATTATAATCAAAGATGGTGGATTTAGAAATCCATTTTCTGAGAACTCATTGATTGAGAAAGAATATGATGGAGGAATCATTCGCAATGATTCGCAAAGTATTTTGAATGGCGCAAATGTTTTTACATTTGGAATTGGCCGCGCACCCAAATCTGTGAAGGCATTAATTGACCGATTTGATATTGATAAACAATCAATTGATTATGTTATTTTCCATCAAGCGAACAAAATGATGAACGAGAAAATTCGGATAAAGTTGGGATTTACAGAAGACCAAGTTCCATATTCTCTTAATTCATTTGGAAATACATCGTCTGCTTCAATTCCATTAACCATGAATTTAAAATTGAGCGATAAACTAAAAAAAACCAATAGAAAAATGCTAGCATGTGGCTTTGGTGTAGGTTTGTCATGGGCAAGTGTTTATTTTGAATCAAGGAATATCCTTTGTTCAGAAATTGAATTTTACAAAAATTAAAAAAATGATACAACAAAAATTTATTGACTTATTAATTGAAACACTAGAAATTACTGATCGTGAAATAACAATTACGGATGAATTTCGTACTTATCCTGAATGGGATTCTTTGGCTCTTTTATCCGTTATTGCAATGATTGATGATGAATTTGACGTTATTATAGAAGGCAACGATTTTGCAAAATTGATGACAGTTTCAGATTTAATTCAAGCAATTGACTCTGCAAAGCAATAATATTATTGGCTGATTTACAATTTATTGGAGTTGGAATAACAGCGCTTGCTGCGGCAGTACCAAAGAATATTGTCCGAAATATTGATTACAATAGCCACTTCCCTCAAAATGATGTTTTAGAAATCATCGAAAAAACGGGTATTGTTGAAAGGAGATTTGTTTCTGAGGGACAATGCGCAAGTGATTTGTGTTTTGCCGCTGCAGAAAAATTAATTTCTGATAATTTTATTGATAAATCTGAAATTGATTTGTTGATATTTATTTCTCAAACACCGGATTACAGAATGCCGGCAACGTCTATTTTATTACAAGAAAGATTGGGTTTATCAAAGCAAACAATGGCATTTGATATTAATTTGGGATGTTCCGCTTTTGTATATGGTTTATCGGTAGTTTATTCATTGATGGAAAGGAGCGGCTTCAGGAAAGCGCTGCTATTAGATGGTGAGACTAGGTCTAAGATTTACCATCCTAAAGATAGAAAAACGGCTTTTCTTTTTGGGGATGGTGGCGTTGCGGCTTTAATTGAAAGAAATATTAAGTTTAATAAGAGTTTTTTTAATTTAGGAAGCGATGGTTCCAAATCACATTTGATTTCTATGAAGTCGGGTGGATACAGAAATCCAAGTAGTTCTGAATCATTTTTTGAACGCGTTTATGATGAAAATGGCAACGTTTCAACAGATGAACATGGTAGAATGGATGGGGGAGAAGTTTTTAATTTTGTTTTGAAAGAAATTCCCTCAAGTGTAAAAAAAATAATGAAAACTGCAGATGTCACAAATAATGAAATTGATTATTTTGTATTACATCAGGCGAATAAATTCATGAATGGTTATTTGCAAAAAAAGTTCAAACTTGAAGATGAAAAATTTCCCTTGTCCATTGCTAAGTTTGGAAATACTTCTTCCGTATCTATTCCACTTACAATTGTAAGTGAATTGGAAATTCAAATGGATGGGCACAAGAAATTATTATTATCGGGATTTGGTGTAGGAATGAGTTGGGCAAGTTGTATTATTGAAACTGACAATTTGAAAATATCTAAATTAATAGAAATATGAATCATCCTTTTGATTTAACTGGTAAAAGAATTTTAGTTACTGGAGCTTCTTCTGGAATTGGGAGAGCTGTTGCCATTGAGTGCAGCAAATTGGGTGCAGAATTGATTCTGTTAGGAAGAAATGAAGAAAGGCTCGTTGATACTCTAGCCAATTTGACAGGAGATAATCATAAATATTTTATTTTAGATTTCACGAAAAAAAATGATTTTGAGGGACTAAATGAGTTGATTTCAACGCATGGTAAATTGAATGGATTGGTACATTGTGCTGGCATAACTTCTACATTACCAATAAAGTCTATTTCAGCTGAGCGTTTGCAAAGTGCATTTGAAACTAACGTATTTGGGGCATTTGAATTAACAAAGTGGTTTACCAAGAAAACGGTGATTCACGAAACAGGAGGAAGTGTTGTATTTATCGCTTCAGTCATGGGAATTGTAGGAGAGGTTGGTAAGAGTTTATATTCTATGACAAAGGGGGCTTTGATTAGTGGATCTAAATCTATGGCATTAGAGCTTGCATCTAGAAAAATTAGGGTAAATTGTATCTCTCCGGGTGTTGTTTTAACGCCGATGGTTGAAAATGGAGTTTATGCGAATGATGATAATTTATTTCAAAAAGTAAAAGATCTACATCCACTGGGACTCGGAAAACCTGAAGATATTGCACATAGCGTAAACTTCCTTTTGAGTGAAGCATCTCAATGGATTACAGGCACAAATATTGTTGTTGATGGTGGATATTCTGCGCATTGACAATTACACTGTAATATTAAATTATTTGAATTACCTAAAGTAATTTAATCAAAACCTTGGTTTTAGATAGAATTCTATACTACTTTTGTAAATCAAAAAATAAATTTGTAATTGGTAAAACTATTATCAAATAATTATTTTTCATAAAATAAATCCTCTTGCGCTTAAATGATAGAATCAACTGAATTAAAGAAAAATATTGAAGACCAAAATTCTAATTTTGATTATGAATCAGATAGAATTTGGTTGTCATCACCTCATATGAGTGGTGAGGAGCAAAAGTATATTCAGGAGGCATTTAAAACAAATTGGATAGCCCCTTTAGGTGCCAATGTTGATGGATTTGAGCAAGATTTATGCGATTTCACTGGTGCTAAATATGCAGCGGCGTTGTCATCGGGAACAGCTGCTATTCATCTTGCTTTGAAATTATGTAATGTTGGAATTGATGATTATGTGATTTGCCAAAGCTTTACTTTTGTAGCTACTGCAAATGCAATTGTTTATGAAAAGGCAATTCCGATTTTTGTTGATTCAGAAACGGAAACCTGGGGAATGGATCCAAAATTATTAGAAAAAGCAATCTTACACTGTATTTCTTTAGAAAAAAAGCCAAAGGCAATTATACCCGTTCACTTATATGGGATGCCCGTAAAAATGGAAGAAATCATGGAAATTGCCCGAAAATATAATATTCCGGTAATTGAAGATGCTGCAGAAGCGTTGGGTTCGACTATTCATGGCAAACAATGCGGCACTTTTGGTGATTATGGTATAGTTAGTTTTAATGGAAATAAAATTATTACCACATCGGGTGGAGGAATGCTGCTGTCGAATGATAAAGTTGCAATAGAGAAGGCAAGGTTTTTAGCTACCCAATCTAGAGACGATGCACCATATTACGCGCATTCTGAATTAGGTTATAATTATAGGTTGAGTAATGTTTTGGCTGGAATTGGAAGAGGTCAAATGGAGGTTATTTCAGATAGGGTTAACCAACGCAGATCAAATTTTGATTTTTATCAAAGTGAATTAAAAAACATTCCGGGAATTTCATTTTTACCTGAGCAGGATTTTTGCGAAAGTAACCGTTGGTTAACAATTATATTGGTTGATCCAGAACTAACAGGCGGAGTAACTTCTGAGGACATTCGGTTGACGTTGTTGACGGAAAGCATAGAATCTAGACCATTGTGGAAGCCAATGCACATGCAAACTTTATATGATAAGAATCCATATTTTGGGCATGGGGTTGCAATGAAATTATTTAAAACAGGTCTGTGTTTGCCAAGTGGAAGTAATTTAACAACTGAGGAGTTACAAAGGGTTGTTGCTGCCGTAAAAAGGTGTTTTAATTAAGAAGATTCATACGTTATTGTTTTGAATTTTATATTCACCAAATAATAAACAAAAACTCAAGTTTATTTAATTTCCCTTTTGCCGTTGATATTAAATTTAAAATTATTCATTGGCCGAAAATAAATCAGTCATTATCATAGGCGCAGGTCCTGCAGGGTTAACTGCAGCCTATGAATTAACTAAAAAAGGAAATAAAGTTACCGTAATTGAATCAACTGATTCTGTTGGTGGTATGGCGAAAAGTTTTGAGCTTTTTGGCCAAATTGTTGATTGTGGTCCACACAGATTTTTTTCTAGTGACAAAGTTGTAAATGATCTTTTTCATGAAATTATAGAAGATGATTATACTTTGGTAAATAGATTAACAAGAATTTATTACAAGAATAAGTTTTTTGATTATCCCTTGAAGTTAGGTAACGTATTAAAAAATCTAACTCCGCTTGAAATTATACAAATTTTATGGAGTTATGCTTTTCAGCGGGTATTTGCAAAAAAAAATCTAGATACTTTTGAAGATTGGGTAACAGATAAATTTGGCAAGAAGTTGTTTCAAATGTTTTTCAAAACCTATTCTGAAAAACTATGGGGAATCAGATGCGATCAAATTGATTCTGACTGGGCGGCACAGAGAATCAAGAAATTATCTTTGTATGAAGCTGTAAAAACTGCAATATTTGGAAACAAAGGAAATAAGCATAAAACTCTGATAGATCAATTTGCCTATCCAAATCATGGTACCGGAGAAGTATACGAGAAAATGGCGAGATCCATTGTTGAAAAAGGTGGTGAGATATTTTTCAATAAGAAAATTAAAAATATCGAGGTAGTGGATAAATCTGTTCAATCAATCACAGATGAAAATGGCATTGTTTATCATGCCGATATCGTCATTTCAACGATGCCTCTGACCTCATTGCTTCAAGGTATGTCGGTTATAGATCAGGGAATTTTAGATTTATCTAAAAAGTTATATTTCAGAAATACAACTTTGGTTTATTTGGAAGTTGATAGCAATAAATTGTTCCCAGATAACTGGATTTATGTGCATTCACCAGAGGTAAAACATGGAAGAATTACCAACTTTAGAAATTGGTGTCCAACTATAAACAAAGAAAAAGATACAACTATTTTATGTATGGAATTCTGGAGTTTTGACCATGAAGAGCTTTGGCGCTATTCAGACGAGCAATTGGCAGAATTGGCAGCAAATGAAATTAAAACATTAAATTTAATTCAACCTTCTACTAAGATTTTAAATACTTCGGTGATGAGAATTCCAAAATGTTATCCTGTATATGAAACTGGATATATGGAAAACTTACAACCTGTAATTGATTATTTGAAGGGCTTTAAAAATTTATATCCGATTGGTCGATATGGTTCTTTTAAATACAACAATCAAGATCACTCAATTTTAATGGGTATTTTGATTGCGCGTCAAATAGAATCTGGACGTGATCAGAATTTATGGAGCATTAATACTGATTCTGATTACCAAGAACAAACAGAAATAAATTTAACAGGTTATAACATATAACAAAAATCGTAGCCTCTGCAGAAAAAGCCCTTGAATTTCGAGGGCTTTTTGCATTTATGGTGAAAAATCATTTTCATTGCTATTCCCTGTAAATAATCTTAAATTCGCATAACAAATGCAAATTTCTATTATCGCTGCAATAGGTTCGAATAATGAATTGGGTGCAAACAACCAATTGCTTTGGCATTTGCCAATTGATTTCAAATGGTTTATTGAAAAAACAAAAGGCAAACCGGTAATAATGGGACGCAAGACCATGGAAAGTTTGGGCAGGCCGTTAAAGAACCGTTTGAATATTGTTTTAAGCAGGCAGTTAAATGAGGTAGCTGATGGATTTGTATTGGTTAAATCATGGGAAGAGGCTTTTGAGGTTGCAAAACAGTCTGAAAACAATGAAATTATGATTATTGGAGGTGCACAGATTTATGATCAAGCATTGGTATTTGCCGATAAAATCTATCTTACTCATGTTGATGGGTCTTTTGAAGCGGCAGACACTTTTTTTCCTACGGTCGATTATCAAAAATATACTTGTAGTTTTGCGGAAGATCACATTAAAGATGAACAACATCAATTTGATTATTCCTTTAAAATTTATGAACGAAATTTGAATTGAGAATATTTCTAACTTTTGTTTTTTTTGCTTTATTTGATATTCCTTTGATCAAGGGAAATAACGAATTTCAAAATATCAAAAGAGATAATGATTCAATTAGTGCGGTAATAATTAAAGGACTTGTTAGAACCAAAGAAAGAACTATTTTTCGGGAAATCAATTTCGAATTTGGTAAGAAATTAAAAAGTAATGATTCCCTATTGGAAATTTGGGAATTGCGTATCAGCAGTTTAAGTTTATTCAATGAAGTTATTTGTAAACAAAATCATGATACTTTGTTTATTTCGGTAGTTGAGGAATTTTATTATTGGTTATTTCCCCAAGGAGGTTTTGCAGATAGAAATTTTTATAACTGGGCAAAAACGAAAAAAATTAGTAGGTTATATTTTGGAGGTGACTTTGCTTTTTTAAATTTATTTGGATTAAATCATACCCTTACATTGACATTGGTAGGTGGCTATAATCAAATATATGGTTTGAGTTATGAATTACCCAGTTCAAGATATAGCAACGGATGGGGAGGGAAGTTTAAAACATCTTATGGACAAAGTCATGAAATATGGGTATCAACTGAGAATAATCGGATTAAGTTATATGATTTGGAATCGGATTATGCACAGCGGATTTCAAATTTGGATATTAGTACATTTAGAAAAATTAATTACCAAAATAGTTTGGAACTTGGTTATTTTCTTAATTATTATGAAATAAGTAAAACTGCAAGTTTTCTAAACCCAACTTTCTTTGTTTTTGGGAATAAACAGTTATCACAAAGTGGATATTTGAATTTAATCCACGATAGTCGTAACCAAAGACATTATCCTACAAAAGGAAACGAAATGAAATTAAATTTTTCTATAACGAATCAAGGTTATGAAAAATTTAATTGGGTTAAATCAATCGCGTTTCGTTGGAGAAATTTCCTAAATATTGACAAGAATCATCACTTTGCAACATTGCTTTATTTGCAATATAAATTTGGAAATTTGACTTATTTGAATGCAAGGCAATTGGGATATAATAATGACTTTGTTAGAGGGTTTGAATCTTATGTTTTAGATGGAAGAGGGGCTTATATGGCGAAGATTGCATTTAGAAAGGCATTGTTTTTAGGTAAGGTTGATTTGCGAAAAATTGGAATAACAGAAAATTATAGTAAAATGCCTTTAAGTTTGTGGTGGAGTGTTTTTTCGGATATGGGTAAAATTATAGAGCCTTATTCAATTTCATTGGCTGTGAACAATAATTTAAATTATCAAATGCTAAGAAGTATTGGAATGAGTATTGATGTCTTGTCTTATTATGATATATTGACTAGATTTGACCTGTCTAAAAACAACTTGGGGAGTTGGACATTTAATATTTCTTTAAGGCATGCCATATAAATTATGAGAATAGGAGTTTATGCTAAATCGGTAAGAGACCCTAAGCACAGGGATGCTTTGGCAAGTTTAATTTTATACCTCCATAATAGGGGATATCAAATCTATTGCCCACCTTCATTGGAAGATTTTATTTATATGCAGGTTTCAACAACTATTGTCCCTCATATTTTTGATTATTTTGACAAAGATAATGTTGGATTGGATGTTTTGATTAGCGTAGGTGGTGATGGCACAATTTTAGATACATTGCAATTAGTTCGAGACAGCAGAATTCCCGTACTTTCTATAAATACCGGAAGATTGGGTTTTTTAGCGGGTATTGCAACAGATGAATTAGAATTTGCGATTGATGAATTAGAAAAGGGAAATTACATACTTGAACCTAGATCTTTACTTAACCTTGAGTCGAATCAAAAAATATTTGATTTCAATTATGGGTTGAATGATTTTGTAATTCACAAAAAAGAAACCTCAAGTATGATTGTTGTTCATGCCTATTTGAATGGTGAATTTCTGAATAGTTACTGGAGTGACGGACTTATTGTTTCTACTCCGACTGGGTCAACGGGTTATTCTTTAAGTTGTGGGGGACCAATTATTTTCCCCAAGAGTGATAGCTTTGTTATTACTCCAATTGCGCCTCATAATTTAAATGTGAGACCAGTTGTTGTAAGTGATGATGTAGTAATATCGTTTGAAATTGAAGGTAGAGCAAGTAGCTATCTTGCTAGTTTAGATTCTCGAAGCCAAAGTATTACTGAAGAAGTAAACATGGCAGTAAAAAAAGCCGATTTTCCGCTCATTTTAATGCGTTTGTCAAATGTCAATTTTATGGATACTTTGAGAAGTAAATTAAATTGGGGCTACGACAAGCGAACAGAGGTTTAAAAATCTATCAAAAAACACTAAGGAGATTTTCCTTTTTGAATGATTTTTCATATTCGAGGTAATGTGTTAATTTTACACTTGCTATGAATAAGTTCAAATTTATTTTTTGTTGTATCATTTTCGTTCACTGTAAAAGTCTTTTTTCTCAACAATTCGGGCAAGATTTTTTTAAACCAGTACAGTTAAATGCTGTAAAAACTACAGTTTGGCTTACTGATTTTGTTGTTGATGCGCAATTGATTCAGTGTGTTTCTATTATTGATGAATTTGGTTACAAAGTAAATTGGGACGGCAAATCAGATTCATGCGTAATTACTGTTAATCCAAATCTTGCATTATCAATGAATGGATTAAATATAGAACTCAAAAATTCACATCAAATTCTTACTGTTCCACTTAAAAAAAGCAACAAAAAATTGAGGCAATTTGTATTTAAAGATGCAAATCACAATTATTCCAAGATTCAAATAAAGGGAACTTTTAATAATTGGAATCCTAATTCTTTAAATCTAGTTTATAATAATGGACTTTGGTTAGGTGAGGTATATGTTACAGAAGGAAGCCATCAGTATGTTTTAGTTTTAAATGGAAGTAAAGAAATCCGTGATCCAAACAATAAAGATAGCGTGAGTAATGGAATGGGTAGTTATAATTCCCGTTTTATCTATAAAGAAAGGGAAATTGAATTAAAAACAGCAGTTCACTCAAACATTGATGAGAATTTTATCAAAGTGGTTTTAGAAACGAATTTACTATCAGGCATTTCAAAGGAGTTTTATCTTAAACACAAAAACAAGTATAATATTATTGCATTATTAGACAATAGAATATTGAAAGCTTCAATATTGAGTAAATACACAAAAAATGATTTGATTGAAACCAGCATGGTAGAAGTTATTATACCAACCAAATCAAAATTGAGTAGAAGTTATTTAAGATGTTGGGTTTCTAGTATTGAAGGTGTAAGTAATGATATTTTGGTGCCAGTAGTAGGAAATGAAATATTGGGGGACATTGACAAGTATAAAGATAGAACAGACCCGCGTACCATGGTAATTTACAATCCCATGATTGATAGGTTCAAAGATGGCAATAAATTAAATAACAAACCATTAAATAGACCTGATGTAAATAAAAAGTTAGATTTTCAAGGTGGTGATATTGTTGGGATAAAGCAAAAGATTGAAAGTGGTTATTTTAAAAATTTATCCATCAATACCATTTGGATATCTCCAATTATTAAAAATCCTGCGGGACCTTATGGTCAATGGGATAATCCAAAAACAAAATTCAGCGGTTACCATGGTTATTGGCCAATTTCTAGTACGCAAACAGATGAAAGGTTTTGTACAAAGAAAGAATTAGAAGACATGATTGAGGTGGCGCATAAAAATGGAATAAATGTATTGTTTGATTACGTTGCACATCATATTCATGAAGAGCATCCATTATACAAACAACATCCTGATTGGTATTCTTCGCTGTATCTTCCTGATGGCTCAAAAAACACAGAAAGGTGGGATGAATATAGACTCACAACTTGGTTCGATGATTTTATGCCTACATTCAATTTTTTCAAACCTGAAGTGGTAGATGCAATGACAGACAGCGCTGTTTGGTGGTTCCAGAATTATAATGTTGATGGATTTAGACATGACGCAACAAAGCATATTCCAGATATTTTTTGGAGGACATTAACGAAAAAATTAAAAGCCAAGGTTATTATCCCTCAAAATAGAAGTTTGTATCAAATTGGAGAAACGTATGGTAGTCCCGAATTAATTGGATCATACTTGGGTTCCGGACTTTTGGATGCTCAATTTGATTTTAACTTATACGATGCAGCTGTTTCGGCATTCAAGGATACGAAAGGGGGTTGTTCGAACTTGGCTCAAGTATTAAACGACAGCAAAAAGACATATGGTTCTCACCATTCCATGGGGAATATTACAGGGAATCAGGATAGACCCAGATTTATTTCGTTGGCTGATGGAAGTTTAAAGGAAGGAGAAAATGTGAAACAGGCAGGTTGGGATAGAAATATTTTGGCGAATGTAATTGGTTACAATCGACTTCAGAATTTGTTTGCATTTATGATAGCGGCTCCCGGAGTTCCGGTAATTTATTACGGAGATGAAATAGGAATGCCTGGCGCCAATGATCCAGATAGCCGAAGGATGATGAGATTCAAAGACGATGGTGACAGTCTTACTTTACAAGAATTAAACAATAAATTGACGGTAGCGCATTTGCTTAAATTTCGTTCTGAATCAATGCCGCTGTTATATGGAGATTGCAAAGTAGCTGCACCATCAGAAAATCAATTGATTATAGAAAGAAATTATTTCGGTAAGAAAGTAATATTTCTATTTAATACCTCAACCTCTGATACTGAATTTGATTTAACAAATTTCTTTGATGATAATCGAAAATTGGATGGGGTAGATTTAAGTGATAATAGTCTTTATCCTTTGAAATTAAACATCTATAAAACCAATGGGAACTTAGTAACCAAAAAGCTATTGGTAAAAAGTGAAGATTTTGTAATTCTGAACCAGAACTAAAGTTACTTTTTATTGCGGTTATTATAATCAACGTCTTGGTCAATAATTAGACCAAATTCTCTTGGATCATTGGCAAATCGGACTGTAGTTCTTCTATTTTGCCGATGTTGAAATTCGTTACATTTAACATATAATTTACCGTCGATGGTTTCAATTTCGGTTGAATCATAGCTTTGGTAAACGGTTTTTGTAACATTTCCATCATCATCCAATTCCACAAACATTTTCTTGGTTTTATCGGGGATATATTCAGTATATCCAGTTGGGGTTGTTCCGTCTTCACAAGCACAATCATTGATTAACTGCGTTTCGCCATAACCAACTGCAACAACTCTATTTTGGTCTAAGTTTTTCCTAGTTAAGAGATAATTAACCGCACTATCTGCTCTTCTATTTGATAGTTTAACGTTGTAATCATAAGGCATGCGACAATCAGTATGTGAACCCAATTCAGCAACCAAATTAGGGTGTTTTTCCATGATTTTCGACATAAATGAATCGAGTGTTTTTTGAGCATCGGGACGAATTTCTGCCTTATCTAAATCATAGAAAATTGGCAAAACATAAGCTTGTGTGAGTGCTTCTTTGATGTCAAAATCATTGATATCCTTTAAATTCTTTCTTAATTCTAATACATCTTCCTTAATAAAACCACGACCACCTTTTCTTCCTTTGGCAAAAGTATTGGAGTTACCTTCATTTGTGTTATTCGCGTCTCGGGTTACATCCATTTTAATTCCAAATTTGGCTGGGTCATTGGCAAATCGAACTGTAGTTCTTCTATTTTGGCGGTGTTGGAATTCATTACATTTTACATAAGGATCACCGTTGAAAAATACAATTTCCATAGAATCATAATCTCTATAAATGGTTTTTTGAATATTTCCGTCGTCATCTAGTTCTACTAACATTTTCTTGGTTCGACCTTTAATATATGGCGTGTAATCAACCATTGCAGAACCTTCACAATGGCAATCATTCATTAACTGAGTTTCACCATAACCTACAGCCACAATTCTATCAGGACCAATATTCCATACTTTGCGTAAATATGCCACTGCGCTATCAGCTCGTCTTTTAGCGAGTTTTTCATTATACTCATATGGCATACGACAGTCAGTGTGCGAACCTAATTCAGTAATTAGATATGGATATTTATATAAAATATTTACTGCGAATGAATCTAACACTCTTTGCGCGTCTGGTCTAATAATTGATTTGTCCAAATCATAGAAAATAGGCAATACAAATACATCTGTTAGAGCGCGTTCAATTGTGAAATTTTCAATTGCATTGGCATCTTTCATGACAATAGGTGCTGGTGGAGGAGTTGTATCGATGGGAATTGGTACATCAATGCATAAATCTTTAAAATCGTAAGCAAATCGAAGAGTTGTTCTCTTGTTTTGTCGATGTTGTTTTTCATTGCATGGAACGTAAGGATTTCCATCAATAATTTTTATTTCTCTGCTTGAATAAGGCTGGTAGAATGATCTGATTTGTTTTCCCCTCGCATCTAATTCAACTTCCATTTTTTGTGTAACGCCAGTTATATATGGTGTAAATCCACTCAAAGCTGTATTGCAATCACATTTGTTTACCAATTTAGACTCACCATAGCCGGTTGAATGTAACCGTATTGGATTTATATTGTGTTTGGTAATTAAATAAGAAGCAATACTATCAGCTCTTTTTTGTGATAAACTCAAATTAAATTCATCTGTTTGTCTGCAATCTGTATGTGAGCCAATTTCTAAAACAAGATTGGGATTGGGAATTAGAATTTTTGAAGCGAGTGAGTCAAGTAAATCAAAGCTAGAAAGTTCATTGATGATTTTAGATTGTTCGTAAATTAGAGGAATATCATAAATTCCTTTGGTTGCAGATTCAGCGTCAAGTTTGGAAAATTCAATTGAACCATCACTGAAATTATCTCTACAATTAGGCAAAATAACAATACTATCGGCAATCCTATTACATGTGTCAGCTATTTTGGCAAATCGTTTTATTTTCTTTTTGAATCGCAGCGTAATTCTATCGTTCTGAATTGCTTGTAAACTATCACATTTTACATATTTTTTATTCTTGAAGACATATATTTCCGAATCAGAATAATTCAAATATTGCTTACCTATATACTTTCCAAGTTTATCAAATTTTAATATTTCTTTTTTGGTAATTGTATCAATAAATGGTGTGAAACCAATTACTTCAGAACCCTCACACTTGCAATCATTTATTAATTTTGATTCACCATATCCTCTAGCGAGTATTTTCGCTGTATCTGCACCGTAAACAATAGCGAGATGGTTTTTAATGGTATCGGCTCTTCTTTGTGTAAGTTGTTGATTGTATTCTTTCCGATTGCTACATGGAGTATGCGATCCAATTTCGACACTTAAATCAGTGCGGTTTTTCAGAATACCTACTAAGTAGTATTTAATAATATTTTTATTGAATGAGGATAAATTAGCTTGATTGTTTTCGTAGTGCAATGGCAAATTAAAAACTGCCGAAGTAGCGTTTCTTTCGTTAAAGCTATCAATAGGTATAGGAACCTCACAAATCGCTTTAGATGGCTTCGGATTGATCCAAATTGTATCGTTAACATATTCAATAGAAGAATCCCTTTTCAACCATTCTAGGGTACAAGGTATGCTTCTATCAATATTGGTATATTTACCATCCCCATTGCGATCTTTTTTAACCAGTGGAATCTCATAATAAAACTGAAAGGTAGGACCGAGGGTAAAAGAATATCCAATTTCCCATTGAACTGGGGCATCTCTAGAGATATATCCCATTCCCATTTCTTTACGCAAACCATTCAGAACATTATCTGGAACTTGTGGGTTTATCAGTCCTTTCTCAAAAATACCAAGCCCGGCCCAAATACGAAATACACAGTTTACTTGATAATTTATGCCAATTGCATCTCTACCGTAATTGTTGGTCGGATTTAATTCCCACATACCGTATACCCCAAATCGGTTAACTAGATTTACAACAGCTGCTTTTAAGCGTAAAGAAGAAAACGAATAATATGGAGAAAATGGTGTGATACCCGCACCCAAAATCAATTGCTGAGACGTTCCATATTTCGCAATGAATAAAAATAGAATTAAAAAAGTAGTTTTTAAAAATCTCAAGGGGTAAACGCGCTAAACTTGCTTCAAATTTAGACCAAAATAGATAAAAATTAGCATCACTTAAATTTGTTTTTTTATAAAATGTTAAAACGAGGAATCACTAGGTCAATATCCCTTCTGTTTTGGAATTATTTGGATAGTCTCTTTTTTTAATTGTGCTGTGAAAGGGTTCCAAATTTTACCCAAAAAAACATTCATACGTTGACAAACTTTATCAGTTTCTATTTTTGCATTTTTTATTGCATTAAGAGCATTTTGATTCATATTTAACCCCTGAGAAATGAGGCTATTTGCATTGTCTAATAAATTATTTAACCTAACTGTTGATTCTTCATAATAGGTAATCTCATCAGGCATCATGAATAAATTTTTTAAATTAGAAATACTATCTGAGAGTGGTTTTTTCATTTTTTCGATATAGGCTTTAACACTATCATTTTCCCATTTGTAATCGCTCAATGAATTCAAAGTTTTTTCAATCTGTTTAATTCCTTCAAATGCCTCATAGGCCCTTTTCACAATTGGCTTGAATTCATCATAGGCGGCACTTTGTTGAACATATAAATTTGTATCAAACCTGTATCGAGGATAAATCACTTCCACAAATGCACTGTCATTATTATTATTATTGTCAGATATAATTAATTTGTATTTGCCAGGTTCAACAGTTCTACCTGATGGTAAGGTTTCATCTGGCTTAGGTGTTTGATTACTTGGGAAATAGAATCCATCTTCAATCATTCTCCATGAAATTCTATAAAATCCTCCACTATCATAACTAAATTTATGGGTGCGAATTAATTGATTCTTCCAATTGTATACCCTACCTGTTAATTCAATTTTTTTATCATCAGGTTTCTTAATCAAATACATATTTACATTGCAACCATAGGGTTTATTCGGAGCGTTCCAAATGCCATCCGCACCAAAACGCATTCCATTGGGTTGGTTGTAATCAAAGATATATCCATGATTGGTTCCTAAAATTTGAATGTTTTTTGTTAAGTTGAATTCTGTGGTTAATTTTCTTAATGCTGAGATGTCGTCAATAATCCAAATCCCTCTGCCGAAAGTACCAATAACCAAATCATTTTCGGTGGTTTGGATTTTCAAGTCTTGTACTGGACACGAAGGAAATTTCTTCCATTTCTTCCAAGTTGTTCCACCATTAAAGCTTACATAAAGTCCTTGATCTGTGCCTAAAAATACAAGTTGATGATTTTTGGGATCTACTGTAATTGACAAACAGTATCCTTTAACTACTGCCGTAATCATATTCTGCCAAGTCGTTCCTCCATCTGTTGATTTAAATAAATAAGGATTCCAATCGTTTTGACGGTAATTATTGGCTATAACCCAAATATTAATTTTTGTATCAATGAACTTATTATTTTTAGATTGAACAGTTTGATTTATTGTATCAATAAATATAACAGGAATCCAAGCATTTTTAGGTATTCCTTTCACATTTCCAGTCAAATTAGTCCAGCTCTTTCCGCCATCAATAGTTTGTTGAATTTGGCCATCGTCTGTACCAATTATTATTTCTTTTTCCGGATTTATTGGGTTCGGAGCAATACTAAGAATTGTACAATAATTTTCGGCACCTGTTGCATCAATGGTCAAACCACCACTTTGCGATTGATGTAATTTGGCAGTATCATCTGTTGTTAAATCTGGCGAAATTATTTCCCAACTTGCACCTTTATTGTGGCTAACATGTAAAAACTGGCTCCCATAATACAATGAATTTGGTTTTTGAGGGATAAGACTCAGCGCCGCATTCCAATTAAATCTTAAGTTAATCCCACTTGGGTGAACCGGTTTAATAAATGATGTCTTTTGTAATTTTAGATTGTAATGAAAGAGATTACCACTTTGATACATGGCATAACCCTCATTTGGATTATTTTCAATAGGTGCAACATCAAATCCATCTCCATAGAGTAATTCTTGCCAATTGTGATTTTGAATTCCACCATTCTTAAACAAAAATCCTGGCCCAATCCAACTACCATTATCTTGAAGTCCTCCATAAACATTATACGGAATCTGATTGTCAACGTTTACATGATAAAATTGACCAACAGGAATATTTTCTGCAAATCTCCAAGTTTGTCCTCCATCATAAGAAATATTTAAACCGCCGTCATTTCCATTGATCATATAATTTGGATCGTCTGGGTGAACAAAAAAAGCGTGGTGATCAGGATGTATATGTCCCCAATCTGCTAATATTTCCCAGTTTTTTCCACCGTCTTCGCTTTTTGAAATTTGACTCCAAATGCTGAAAACACGGTTTTCATTTTTTGGGTCTACATATATTTCAGAATAATAAAAGGGTCGGTTTCCTATATTGGGATTTTGAGAAGTTTTAAACCAATTATTTCCACCATCATTGGTTCGATAAAAGGCGGTATTTTTTGATTCAATTAAAGCATAGATTCTGTCAGGATTCGAGGATGAAATAGCAATTCCTATTCTTCCTAAATTACCCTCTGGTAATCCATTTTTGGTTGATAATTTTGTCCAATTGCCGCCGCCGTCATTTGAAACATACAATCCACTACCGTTACCTCCACTTCTATAGGTATATGGTTTCCTTTGGAAATCATACATGTTGGCAATGATTTTATTTGGATTATTTATATCGAGAATCAATTCTGCGCAACCTGTAGTTGAATTTGTAAATAGAACCTTTTGCCAAGTTTGTCCACCATCGTTACTTTTAAAAACTCCACGGTCATTATTTGGTCCCCAAACACTACCCATGGCAGCCACATAAATCTGGTTGGAGTTTAATGGATTAATTACAATTCTATGAATTGTTTTTGTTGCTTCAAGTCCAATACATTTCCAAGATTTACCCGCATCTAAACTTTTGTAAATTCCTTTGCCGCTGTTGTGGCTATTTCGGGGATTTCCTTCACCGGTGCCCACATAAATCACATTGGCATTGTTTGGATCAATGGCAATGGAACCTATACTTTGAATATCTTGCTCGTCGAAAATTGGATTCCATGAAATACCTGCGTTCGTGCTTTTCCAGACGCCACCACTGGCTGCACCAACATAAATTGTGTTCTTAAAATTGATTGTAGCTGTATTTCTGGGGACTGCGATGGCGGTAATTCTTCCACTCATTGCTGCTGGGCCAATATTTCTAATTGGATAATTGTCTATAATTTTATCAATTTGAGCTGATAATGTGATTGTTGCAAAAATTGCAATTACAAAACCCAATATTCTCTGCATAAATTCAAAAATATCTCATGAATTTGATTTTAACTAACATTTTTCATTTTTTGACGATGATCATCTGTATTCAAATATGATTCATGTAATTTTGCAAGTAATGTTAAAGAGCAAACTATTCGGTCCTATAACTTTCTTCTTAATTTTTATTGGAATTGATTTATACGTTTGGCAAGGAATTAAATTTCTAATGCGAAACGCAAGTCCCTCCAAAATTAAAAAGGCCAAATATATTTACTGGGGTTATTCTATATTGATGTACGCAGTATTCGTTTGTTTAAGACTTATTCATCTTCAACCATCGCCATTCATGAAGGTTTTTGGGGCATTGGTACTGATTATATTTATTGTAAAATTGATTTGGGTAATTTTCTTGTTGATTGACGATTTGATAAGACTTTTTAGATGGGCAATTCAGTATGCTACTAAGAAAGAGATCATTCAAAATACCACCAATGACGGAATTTCGCGTTTGAAATTTCTAAATTACATGGCTTTAGGAATTGGTTCTTTATTTATTAGTTCAGCAGTATGGGGTATTTTTAAAGGCGCGCACAATTATATCATTAGGCGGAGAACATTGAAAATTGACGGTTTACCAGAAGCATTCAAAGGATTAAAAATTGTACAAATTTCAGATATTCATACAGGTAGTTTTTGGGATAAGGATGCTGTAATACGTGGTGTGCGTTTGATTATGAATGAAAAGGCAGATTTGATTTTCTTTACGGGTGATTTGGTGAATGATACATCAAAAGAAGCCGAAGCCTGGATTGAAGTTTTTAAAGAAATAAAAGCGCCATTGGGTGTTTATTCAACCTTGGGAAATCATGATTATGGAGACTATGTGCAATGGGAATCTCCAGAAGCTAAGGAGCAGAATTTTTTAGATATTTTGCAACATCATAAATCTATGGGCTGGAATTTATTGATGGATGAGCACCGCATCATAGAAAAAGAGGGGGACAGAATAGCAATCTTAGGTATTCAAAATTGGAGTAATCTTGGAAAATTCCCCAAATATGGTAATTTAGAAAAAGCATATACAGGCACTGAAGATATTCCCGTGAAATTATTATTGAGCCATGATCCAACACATTGGCGCCAGCAGGTTTTGAATTTCAAACCTGATATTAAGGCAAGTTTTGCAGGACATACCCATGGATTGCAGTTTGGGGTTGATACGGCATTTTACAGATGGAGTCCGGCTAAATTTATTTATAATGAATGGATGGATTTATACACTGAAAACAATCAGCATTTGTATGTAAATAGGGGATTTGGTTATTTAGGGTATCCGGGTAGAATGGGAATTTACCCTGAAATTTCAGTTTTCACTTTGGTTTAAAACCTGAGATACAAAAAAAAGGGTTGGTGAATACCAACCCTTTTTATGTATTTACTAAAAATATTATAACAATTGTTTTGCTTTGAGAATAAAGCGCTCAAGCGCTTCACCTTTTAATTGTTGCTTCTCAAGCAAAGCCAAATCAATACAATATTGAATTGATTCTTTTTGCTCAGACTCGCTTTTTTGTAATATTTTAATGGCAATTGGGTTGTTAGCATTTATGACCATCGTTTGTTTTTTTAATCCCAAATCGCCAAAGGGCATAGATTGTCCCATTTTAGCATATTCATCCATCCTGCGTTCCCATTCACTTCTGTGAATTGAAATAAACTCTTGTTGTGGTGGCATCGATTCCATTTTAACATCAAATGCAACTTCGTTGATAATTGATTTTACTTGTTTTTCAATTTCTTCTTGTTGTTCCTTAGTTAAAACAGATTCGATGGTAACATCTTTTTCGATGAGTTGATCCATTGGACCTCCATCAACACATCTGAATTTGGTTTTTTCAAATTTACCTTCGGCAAACCCTGCAAAGTGAACATCCAATTGTCCATCAAGAACAATTACTTCATAGCCCATATCTTTCGCATTTTTAACACTCATATGTTGAGCACTTAAATCAGTTGCATATAATACAACAGTTTCGCCATTTTTGTCAGTTTGATTTATTTTGCAATGATCAATCCATTCTTGAATGGTATATAATTTGCCTTCAGTATTTTTCACTAAACAGAAGTCTTTCATTCTTTCAGCAAATTTCTCATCTGAAAGCATGCCATATTTTGCAATAAGGTCTAAATATTCCCATTTATTTTCATAATCAGTTCTATCTAAATTGAAAATTTCCTGAAGTTTGTCGCTCACTTTTTTAGAAATGTGAGAAGTGATTTTCTTTACATTTAAATCGCTTTGCAAAGCACTTCTGCTCACATTCAAAGGAATATCTGGAGAATCAATTACACCTTGGAGCAGCACCAAGTATTCTGGTAAAACATCTTTTACATCTTCTGTAACGAAAACTTGGTTGCAATAAAGTTGAACCCTATCTTTTCTGTTATCTAAAGCTTGATTAATTTTAGGAAAATACAAAACGCCGGTTAAATTGAATGGATAATCGGTATTGATATGTATTTGAAACAATGGAGCTTCCTGCATTGGATAAAGTTCTTGGTAGAAATTCTTGTAATCTTCATCCGTTAATTCTCCTGGTTTTTTAGTCCAAATAGGATTGGTATTGTTTACCACTTCGCCCTCAAACTCAACAGGAATTGGAAGGAAACGACAATATTTACGCAATAGTTCTTTTACTTTCCATTGAGATAAATATACTTCCGCATCTTCATCTGTTAGATGCAAAATGATATCTGTCCCGCGTTTTTTGCGTTTTCCTTTGTCTAATGTGTAGGAAGTTGATCCATCACAATTCCATTCAACTGCTTCTGAACCTTTTTGGAATGATTTGGTTTGAATGGTCACATTTTTTGCAACCATAAATGCGGAATAAAATCCCAAGCCAAAATGACCAATCATTTGATCTGGTTCTTTGTCCTTCCATTTTTCAACGAATTCTGTAGCCCCTGAAAAAGCCAATTGAGTAATATACTTCTCAACTTCTTCTTCTGTCATTCCAATACCGCTATCGGAAATGGTAATGGTTTTTTTCTTCTCGTCAATTTTAACCTCAACTTTACAATTGTTGATATCATCATCAAATTCACCAACCCTAGAAAGTGTAGAAAGTTTTTTTGTTGCGTCAACTGCATTACTTACCAATTCTCTTAAAAAAATCTCTTGATCTGTATAGAGAAACTTTTTAATTATTGGAAAAATGTTTTCTGATTGTACTGATATTTGTCCGGTTTTCATAACTAATGTTAAACTATCAATCTGTATTCCAAACTAGATTGGCTGAAAAATTGTCAGTATGATAGCATTAGTTTTGCGTTTTTTGTCATATTTGAAGAATTTTTTTGCATTTATTAATGGACAAGGTGTATCTAATTTGTTTCCTTGTTAATTTTGTGATTGAGCATGAGTTTTCAAAAGCCAAATAAAGTAAGTTCAAAGACGGAAGCGCTTAAAAAGCTTGAGAAATATTGCGCGTATCAGGAACGGAGTCACAAACAAGTTTTTCAAAAGTGTAGAGACTATGGATTAACTGAAGATGAAGCGAATCAAATTTTAATTGAGTTAATTTCCAGTAATTTTTTAAATGAACAGCGATTTGCAGAAGCTTATGTGAAGGGGAAATTCAAAATTAAATCTTGGGGGAAGCAGAAAATTATTCAGGGATTAAATACAGCTGGGGTTAGTAGGAAGCTGATAGAAAATACGGTTGAAGAAATAGACCCAAAAGCGTATAAAGAAACCTTAATTCATCTTGCCAACAAAAAAAGAGCTACATTAAAAACCGGCACTGAATTTGAAAAAGCGATTAAAATTCAGAGATACCTGTTATCAAAGGGATACAAGTATGATGAAATTTCGGAAGCTTTAAAGCTTCAAGATTAATTTATTTCCAAACATTTGAAGGGTCCATTGACCATTCATTTACTTTCATGGTGACGTCGTAAGGTTCCATCTTGCCATTCATCATGATTTCGCCTTTTAATTTTATTTCACCTTTAAAACGATGTATTCTATTATTTCTTGGGTCAACATGAACAAATGCTGTAATGGTACCATTTAAATTTACCATTTTATTAGAATTTAATGCAGTAACTATACCATTTACATTTACATTTCCTGTTAAATTTAATCGAGCGACATCGATTTCAGGCAGGGTTTTTTCATTATTTTCTATTTTGATTTTCTCCATTTTTTCAAATGTGAGTTGCGTAGATATTTTTTTGGTTAAAGGAAAACAAAACTGAGTGTCTGTCCAAACATCTCCAATATTTCTTGGTAAATCTGTATGTAAAAAGTAAGTACATTGGTAACCTGGGTCTAAAATTTGCAAATTACCATTTTCCATTGCATCCATATATATTTTTTTACCGTCCCACTCGATTGCTTCTCCTTTGCTGTTATAATTTGCGCGGTAAGCGTAAACTGTAAAATCTTCTATCGGGTTGCCTAAATCAATTGGATTACCATCTACAGTTTTTACACCAAAAATTTCAGTGAAGGTAAATTCCACATGTTGCTTTCCTTTTTGTTCTGCTTGGGTTGTTGTTTCATCTTGTCGATATCCTGGCTTTAAAACATAAGCTTTTCCAACAGAACGCATATTTGTAGAAATTTCATTGGGTTTTGAAGCAGTAGTTAAGTATGTTGTTTTGATGCGTTGTTCTCTTTTAAAAACACCTTCAGGATAAAATCCTGGCATCGGTTTAATTTGAGCAAAAATATTTAAACTTAAAAAAAATGAAAGGGTTGAAATAAAAATAGTTTTCATGATTATTTTATAATTGAGTCGTTAAAAGTTGAGATAATATTCACAGGTATTTCTTGGGTATTCATTTCCATTCGTCCTTCAAGATTGATATTTCCATTCGTCGAAATAATATAGTTTGTTTTGGTATCGATGTTCATGGTTCCTGACATTTTGCCCAATAAATCACTGTGAACAATAATGCCATTTTGATTCATATCGCTTTGAACGGTCATTGTTGTTGTGAAATTTAATATTGCATTTCCATTTTCATTACGATCAAAAGTATATTGGGTAATCATGATATTGGCTCCATCAATATTACTATCTAGCCAACTATCACCAATATTTTTAATTGATTTTATATTTAAAAACTGAGTGAATGTTTTGCTCACCTGGAAGCTCCCGCTATAAGATTGTTCCATTTGTTTAAGCAATTCAGGACTTCCAGAAATTGAATTTATTACACCACTATTGTTTGTAGTTAGAACGATGGGGGTGAAAGTTTTTGAAGCATCGGGAATAGTTTGTTTTTTACCCATTACTTCAATATCGCCCTCTATTTTATTAAAGGTAATAGATATTTTTTGACTATCAGAGACTGGATTTTGAATATTGATTGTTGAATACATATCCATATTTGTTACCATAGTCATTTCTTGACCTTGCATCATCATTTTATTTTTAGCAAGTTGTGTCATTTTTCGCTTTGTTTTTTGAATTGGATAAAATCCTTTTTTGGGACTCAAATTTTGACCCAAAGTAAATCCGCAAACGAGAATGAATGCTAAAAAACTGAAAATCGTCTTTTTCATATGTTACAAATATAACGAATAGATAAATTGCGCGTGTGAATATCGGTTAATCACTAAAATTAATTGATTAATTAAACCATTTAAATAAAGAACTTCTTGTCCATATTTAACCATTCGAGTGCAGAATCACCGAGAAGTATTTCTTTGGTTTTATGATCGAATTTGCTAGATTTTATTAATTCACCTGGATTATCTTCACCAAGAGGGAAGGGGTAGTCGGTACCTAAAGATACCCGGTTTGCACCAACCAAATCAACAACAATTTCTAACATTTTTGGATCATGCACCAAGCTATCTAACCAGAATTGACCTAAATATTTTTTGGGATTATGAATATTATCTACAGCAACCAAATCAGGACGAGCTTGCCATCCGTGTTCAATCCTACCAATAGTTGCTGGAAATGCACCACCACCATGTGCAAAAGCAACTCTTAGTTGTGGTAATCGCTCGAATATCCCTCCAAAAATCATACTACAAATGGCTAGTGATGTTTCTGCTGGCATTCCAACCAACCATGGCAACCAGTATTTTGGCATTTTTGTTTTGGCACTCCACCACCATGGGTGAACAAATAAGGCCATATCCAATTCTTGCATGGCCTCAAAAATCGGGAATAAAGCTGGTTCATTTAAGTTCCAATCATTGATATGTGATCCAATTTGAATTCCTTTTAAACCAATTTCTTTGCATCTTCGGAGCTCTTTAATTGCCATATCGGCATGTTGCATGGGTAATGTTCCTAGACCAACAAAGCGTTTTGGAAATAAATTACACACTTCTGCTATGTGGTCATTTAAATATTTTGAGATTTCAAGTGTATGTTTTGGCTCAGCCCAATAACTAAACATAACAGGAATAGTACTGATAACTTGCACATCAACATGGTGGTGACCACAGTCTTTTAAACGAGCTTCAGGATCCCAACAATTGCTTTCAATTTCCCTGAAAAATTCACCATCCATTATCATGTTGGCGCAACAAGGTTTGTGATGCTCTAGGGTAATGAATTCTCCATAACCAAATTTCTTTTTCCATTGAGGCAAATCAGATGGAATAATATGGGTATGTATATCAACAGTAAAAAATCGATTATCAGCAAATTGCATTCAGCAAAAATAATGTCAATAAAAGTTTGGAACAATGAAATATTTTGTTGAGTTGCAAAAAGAATGCATTAAATGGTGTTTTTTTGAAGGAAATTTATGGCGATACGCAAAATTGATTTCTGGGGAGCAACAAGTATGGTTGTTGCCAATATGGTGGGCACAGGTGTTTTTACAAGTTTGGGTTTCCAATTATTTGATATTCATTCCGGATTTTCAATTATCATGATTTGGTTAGTTGGTGGGATATTGGCATTATTGGGAGCATTTTGTTATGCAGAGGTTTCTAGCCGTTTGCCGGAAGATGGTGGTGAATTCTATTTTTTAACTAAGATATACCACCCGGCAATAGGATATATGGCAGGTTTTGTAAGTAGCACTGTGGGTTTTGCAGCGCCAATTGCAGGTGCTTCCTTGGCTTTGGGTGCTTATGTTCACGGATTTTATGGTGCTGTAAATGAAAAATTATTGGCGGTTTGTGTAATTATAATTATTTCTCTCATACACATTTATAGCATGAAATTGGGATTGCTGTTTCAGAAGATTTCTACTTTAGCCAAGGTGCTAATCATTCTAATTTTTGTTTCTTTTGGATATTATTTGTCACCCGTTGCTATTTCATTTGCCCCAACGAATGCGGCATGGAATGAAATGTTCCAAGGTGGAACCATTTCACCTGCCTTTGCCATTAGTTTGGTTTGGGTATCTTTTGCATACAGTGGTTGGAATGCAAGTTCATATATAGCGGGAAGTATTGAAAAACCTGAGAAAAACTTATCTAAAAGTATACTTTTGGGAACGTCAATTGTAATTGTCATGTATGTTCTTTTAAACTCTGTCTTTTTGCTTTCTACCCCAATGAGTGAATTGATGGGCAATAAAGAAATAGGTTTAATTGCAGCTAAATCTTTATTGGGTAATTCACTTGGCAATGTAATGGGAGGAATTATAAGTTTATTATTAATTTCGACAATCAGTTCTATGATTTTTACCGGGCCTAGGGTCATGAAATCTATGTTTTCGAGAATTCCAAAATTAAATTTCTTGGGCAAATCTGCGAAAGATGGAACACCGAGAGTTGCAATAATTGCACAGAGTATTTTGAGTTTAATATTGATGTTTACAATGAATTTTGAATCATTGATTTACTATGTTGCATTCACATTGTCATTATTTACTTTATTAACGGTTTTTGGACTCTTTGTGTTGAGATATAAGCAAGGAAAACCATCAGGATACAAGGCTTGGGGGTATCCACTTACGCCAAGTATTTTTCTTGTAATGACAAGTGGGGTGGCTTATTATTTTATCAAAGACAAGCCAATTGAAAGTGTTTTGGGATTGAGCACTTCTGCATTGGGATTGATGTTTTATTTTCTATTTGCTAGAAAACAATCAAATTCAATAAATTGATTATTTAGTCTCAGATGTTATTCTAGTAGTTAGAATTGCTGCAATTATGAGTAAAACTCCACCGCACATAACCCCGTAAATTTGATTATTGTGAAGGATGTTTTTCATGAAATCGCCGAAGAATAATGCGGCAATTATTTCTGGCAATACAATAAAGAAATTGAAAATACCCATATAGATGCCAATTTTATTTTCGGGTAAACAACCGCTTAGCATGCTGTAAGGCATTGACAAAATACTGCTCCATGCAATTCCAACGCAGGCCATAACTCCATAAAGCCCAAAAATACTGTCTTTGTCAACGAAATTAATTGACAGTAAACCAATTCCACCGATTAGTAAACACAACATATGCGTGTATTTGTTTGTCAATTTAGATGCCAAAAAGGGTATTAAAAATGCAAATAAGAATGTAATGATATTTTGAAAAGAATAGGTTAATCCTGCAAATTCAGTTCCTCTTGTATACATGAGTTTGTTTTGGTCAACAATAGATATCCAATCTTTTACAATTACAGTAGATGAACCATCGGCAGAACCTCCATAAATAAAATTACCGACAGCTGGGGTATAGTAAAACCACATTAAAAACAATCCTGGCCATGTTAAGAATTGAACCATTGCCAACTGTTTCATACGTTTTGGCATTTTTAAAATGGCATCTAAAATTTCTGTGAATCCGTTTATAAATCCACTTTTTTTATTTTTTAATTCTTCTATTTCTTCTTGTGTTGGGGGATATTCTTTGGTTGTAAATACGGTATACAAAACAAATGTTATGAACGCCGCGGCTCCAATATAAAAACTTATTTTGACGTTGTAGGGAATTTGACCTTTGTCTGAAACATTTGTAACTCCGAACCAATGAGATAATATCCAAGGCAAAGAACTTGCAACCACGCTACCCAAACCAATGAATAAACTTTGCATGGAAAAGCCCAATGTTCTTTGTTCTTCTGGTAATTTATCAGCAACAAACGCCCTAAATGGTTCCATTGAGATGTTAATGGAAGAATCTAAAATCCATAATAAACCAGCTGCCATCCATAGTTGTGGTGAATTAGGCATAATAACTAATGCAATAGAACTTAATATTGCCCCAAATAAAAAATAGGGTCTTCTACGGCCTAGTATAGGGTGCCATGTTTTATCACTTAAGTAGCCAATAATGGGTTGTACCAATAATCCAGTTAGGGGAGCCGCTAACCATAAAAATGGCAACTTATCTGGCTCAGCACCTAAATATTCGTAAATTGAACTCATGTTGGCCATTTGTAATGCCCAACCGAATTGGATTCCCATGAATCCAATGCTCATATTTACGATTTGAATAATTGATAAACGTGGCTTCATGACTAGTTATTTACTGTAAATAAAATATATCCGAAACTTGGCAAAATAAATTCGCCGGTTTTATTCTCAAATTTACTGGATACATAAATGTCTTTTTCATTCGGAATATATCCCCCTAAATTTTTGAATGATTGGGTTTCTGTTGACATATTTGCAACCACGTAAATTGATTTCCCATCGGTGGTTCTTTCAAATACAACCAATGAACTTAAATCTTCTGAATTGTTTAAATTAATGAATTTTGTGGGTGCCCCGTATTTGCCATTGGCCAATGCAGGTTGATTGTGCTTTAATGCGTTCATCTTTCTATACCACCCATATAAAGTTGTATCGCCCCAAGTAATTGGATCTTTCTCAAAGAATTGTAATCTCTTTTTGTTGTTTGCTTCTTCACCACTGTAAATCAAGGGAATTGATTGCGGTAAAGTATAATTTAACACACTAAATAACTGCCATTTGTTTCCATATTTTTCTTCTACCGTTCCATTCCAAGAATTCTCATCGTGGTTGGTTAGGAAGTGCATTCGATAAACGTCTGATGGAGTTTCTTTGTAAGTTTTATGAATGTGGGTTTGAAAATCTTTGTATGTTTTTTTACCTAAAGCTATTTCTGAACTTAAACTGTGAAAGCTCCATGAGTAATTTGCATTAAAAGCGTTTGAAAAATATTCTTTTGGATTGGGATTGATATCATTTTGGGTTTCCATTTCTGCCAACATAAAAACGGGTTTTATTGTTTCCAACTCAGCTCTCGCATCTACCCAAAAATCTGCTGGAACTAAAAATGCCACATCGCATCTAAATCCATCAATGTCACATTCTTTTACCCAAAATTTCAAAGATTCAATCATTGCTTTTCTTAAATCAACATTTGAATAATTTAATTTTGCAACGTCAGACCAATCATATTGGGTAATAATTTTTCCACTACTGTCTTTTTCATACCACTCTGGGTGTTCTGTAATCCATGCATGATCCCAAGATGTGTGGTTTGCAACCCAGTCAATAATTACTTTTTGACCATGGTTGTGGGCTTCTTTAACCATTGCTTTAAAGTCATCTAGATTCCCAAATTCAGGATTAATAGCAGTATAGTTTTTAACGCTGTAGTAACTACCCAGTGTGCCTTTGCGATTTTTAATACCAATAGGATTAATTGGCATAATCCAGAGAATATCTGCTCCTAATTCTTTAATGCGGGGAATGTCTTTTGAAAAAGCTTTGAATGTCCCTTCGACAGTGTGCTGACGCATATTTACTTCGTAAATAACTGATTGCTTGCTCCATTCTGGCGCATTTAAAGTAGTTTTAGAGATAGATTCATTGGTTGATTTGCATCCACCAATTGCGATGATTGCACTTAATAAAATAAGTTGTATGGTTTTGAAAATTTTCATTGTGTCAGTTTTACACTAAGTAGCGAGTTGCAAGATAGTAATTTCCTTTTTATCAGCCAAATTATTTGATTTTAGGTTGCGTTGAATCTTTGTGTTTGGCTATATATTTAATGATAGAATTATTTAGAGTAAAATTTACAAAGTATCTTTGTTTTGTGGAAATTAATGATTTGGTAAAAATAGTTGAATTGGCAATTGTTGAAATGGGATTAAGCAAAGAAGAATCTCAAGCTGATGAACAAGGTCAGTGGATATTATTAAAAAACGAAACTCCAATTTATATTGACGCTTGGGATGATAAACAATCTACCCCTTGGAATTATTTTATTTTTGAACAAGACAAAACTGTATTTCAAATTACGGTCCCGTTTTGTTACGGTCCAACATTAAAGCGTGCTGAATTCTTAGAAGAGCTTTTGGTGGTCAATTTGAATTTGCATTTAGGCAAATTTTCATACAACACCCGCGACAATGTTGTGGTGTTGAGTTATCGAGTGCCTGGTTCTGCGTTTAAGCCGGATAGCCTTGGTCCAACTATTGACGCATTGGCTTATTATGCTGAAATGGCCTATCATGTTTTAAAAGATGAATTTAATTTAAAGCGTGTTGTTGAAGGTAATTAATCCAATCTTTGTATAATTTTAATGATGAAAAAATATTTATTGGTTTTCGTAGTTGTAGGTGTTTTTTTTGCTAGTTGTGGCAGTAAACAAAACGATTCAACATTTAAAAAGTCTTATGAATTTTCGCAAAAAGCGCAAGATCATGCAACCAGTGCCCAAATTTTAACACAATGGTTGGCAAATGATTCTACCATTGGCAAATGGGCTTATGACAGTTTGGCCTTGTATCACTATTTCTATGCAGTTAATCCTTCAACGGTTAGAAATCCTTCAACGGCAATGTTTTTTGTAGACAAAGGATTGTCCCTCAATAATAACAATGAATATTTGAAAGAAATCAAAGGGAAATTGTTACTTGAACAGGGTAAAGACACATTGTCGTACAACATGTTTTTTGAACTATGGAAAAGTACTCAGAATTATACGTATTACTGGGATATGGCTTTTATTGAAACAGCAAGGGGGAAAATTGCAGTCGTTGATTCTATGATTCAACAGATTATGAATGCTTCAGATAACATGGAAAAAAAAGTGAGATTGGCACATTTAGAAGCTCAGATTCAAGAGGAAGTTCCAGCTAAGGCAGCGTTTCTGTATTTGAATTCTCTCTTGCAAAATAGCCGTCATGATGCTTCCGGTGCAGATCAATCATTGCAAGAAGCCTTGAAAATTTCTCCAAAATTCTATGCAGCGCAAAGAACGATTGTTGAATTGCGGAGAGCAGAAGCTCAGCGTATGCAACGCCGTTAATAAAACAATTGGTCTATTTTAAAAATAGACGAAACGAGTTTGTGATCGCCTGGAACATTTAATCTGCTGTTATAATCTATGCAGGTCATTGGATCAGAAAACAAGATGTAATCAATTCTGAAACTTGGGAAGGGACCTTTATAAGTTCTTTCAAGTCCTCTGCCACACTTTACAAATGCATCACCCAATCCATTGCATACCTTTCTGTAAGTATGGCTTGCGGGTACATCATTAAAATCGCCAACTACAATTTTGGGAATTTTGCATTCCGCTAGATTATTCGTTAAAATTTCAGTTTGATCAGCTCTTTTGGAGTAGGCAAGTTTCATTCGGTTTATCAAACCATCGGTGCGCTCTTTGTCAAGTTCTTTTTTAGAATTGACATTTTCTATTGTTTTATAGTCTGATTTATTAAATCTAAATGATTGTAAGTGAACATTGTAAATCCGAATTGTTTTGTCTATCGCAAATTCTTTGGAGTGCATTTTAATATCCACCCACATGGCCATATTTCCTGTGTTATCACCAAATGAAATGCGTTTCCATTTGTGAATAGGGTTTTTAGACAGAATCATCATTCCATACGGCCTGTTCTCGGTGAGTTTGTAAACTACCCCATAGGGATAATTGCAACGAAGTTTCATTCTTTTGAATAAGGATGCCATTGTTTCATTTTTTGCGTAAACTTCCTGTAAACAAACAACATCAGCATTTTCAGTTTGTATAATTTTAAATACTGAATCTTGTTGCCAACTATCTGAAAACGCCCCGAATAAATTTGCATTGTAGGTAATTACTTTGCACAAATCTTGTGGTCGAGATTGAAAATCCGGCTTTGCATTCCACTGAAAATAAAGGCTCATTTGTCCCAAATTAAATAAGAAAAAGGCAGCAGGAATTAGGCTTTTCCATTTTAATTGAATTAACCAATAAATAAGGAAACATAAATTCAACGCAAATAATACTGGGAAAGCCAGACCAATTAAAGGTAAGAAACTATTTATTTTTGGCGAAAAAGATGCAACTTGTCCTGATGCCATTAGCAGCAAACCTATAACAATGGTTACAGGGAAAATAACAAAGTTGAAAATTTTAATGAGCAGTTTCACTATTTGTTTTTACTAGCTGAAAATAACTTTTCTTTTTCTTTTTGGGTGAGGCTATCATATCCGCCGCTGCTGATTTTGTCTAAAATAGCATCTATTTCTTGCTGGCTTGGTGCTGAATTTGAATTAATATTGACTTTTGCGGTTCGTTTGGGTTTGTTATTTTTTGAGGGAAATTTTATGTTGGGAAAATTCCATTTCCCTTGAACTTCAGTGATGTATGCCAACCCAAATAAATAGCCACCCAAATGCGCCAAATTACCACCAAAATTTGCATGTAATAAAAGTGCTATGACATCATAAACAATTTTCACAATCACAATCCATTTCAATTCAATTTGAACAATGCCAAACAGAAAAACGCTGTATGTTGGTGCAATCATGGCGGAACTAATTAAAAGAGCCGCAATGCCTCCTGACGCACCCAATAGCATGTTTGAATCGCCAGAAAATTGAAGTACCAACGCATATAGAAATGTACCCGCCAGTCCCCCAAAAAGAAATAATTTCAAAATGTGTTTTTCCCCAATTAAGTTTTCTATAATGGTGCCTATGAAATACAACCAAAGCATATTCCCCAAAAGATGCATGAATCCTTGATGAACAAAAATATTTGTTATGAATGTATAGAAATAGAGTAAATAAGATTTCGCAGGATCAAATATCAAACTTTCAGTGACAATTGCTCCACCGGGAAAAAAACCAATAACAAGTAAAATAAAATACAACAATACATTTACCCAAATTAAATTAACAACAACACCATTTAGAGGACTAAAAGGTTTGTTCAGCAGTGAAAATGGTTTGTTATTCATGGGGGTTATACTTTTCTAAATTTTTGCCAAATTTTGATGAGAATAAATCCAGACAATGCACCACCGATATGCGCAAAATGAGCAATCGAATCTGATTGTAAATCTAAGAATCCAAAAATGACGTCAATTCCAACAATTGCAGGAACCAAGTATTTAGCTTTGATTGGATAGGGTATAAACAAGAAAATCATGCTTTCGTTTGGATATAGAACAGCGAAGGCTGTCATTATTCCATACAATGCTCCACTTGCACCGAGCATCGCTGGGTAAGGAATGTCAGAACCTACAACATGATTTGGAAAAAAATATCCAGTTTGACTATAAATAAAAAATCCAAACCAAATAAAATGTAGTAAAACGGCGCCCAATCCACTAATTAAAAACAACTTCAAAAATTTTGGAGTACCTAGACGTAATTCTACCACCATTCCAAATGAAAATAGTGCTAATGCATTAAAGAGAATATGGCCAATTCCACCATGACAAAAAATATGTGTTATTAATTGCCAAATTCTAAACTGCGAACTATCAGGATAATATAAATACCATTCTGACGGGTCAATTCCAACTCTTGGTAATGCCAATTGTGCCATTGAACCTAAAACCATGATGATAAGGATGTTTTTCAATCCCGGGGGCATGTTTTGAATCATAATACGCGTTGTTTTTTAAATAGATCGAAAATAGTTTCGGCGGTTAGTTTTACAAAAACCAACTTGCCATCAAATGTAAATTGCGGATTGGATAAAGCAAAGATTTCTTTGATTAAAAACTTAACTTCATCACTTGAGGTGAAATTTTGAGAATAGTTTACACCTTGCCTTGACATACTTAATGCCAAACTTTGGTGTTTGGTTAATTTTAAATCACCTTGGGTATTTAGATAATCCTCTAAAATGTGTTCTATAATTTTTTGTTCATCAGCCGAAGAGATCTGCGCGGGCAATCCATTTACCAAAATCGAATTCCCTCCAAAATGTCCCAAATCAAAGCCCAAGTATTTTAAATCATCAATTATTTCTAAGGCAACTGCCAAATGACTTGGCGATAGTTCAACGTTTCTTGGAAACAGCAACTGTTGTGTAGTTCCTTTTAATTGTTCCAATTGTTTATAGTATTGTTGAAAAAGTATGTGTTGGTGACCAAGTCGTTTGTCTATAATATACAAATTTCCTTCCACATTCGCAACAACATAGCGTTCAGCAAGGTTAAACCAACCTAAAATGGCAATTTCATTTTCCGTTGCTGAAAATGCATCTTGTTGCTGTGTATTTCCGGCTGATGATTGAATGGTTTGTTGATTAAAATGGGGTTCAACTGAACCTAAAATCTTTTGCCAATCCTGGTTTGAGTTTCTATCGTAGGGTTTGCGATCTTGTGTAAAAGGGTTGTACCTAGAATCTACTTTTTCGGTATGAGGCTGTTCTATTCGATTCCAATTATGAGATTGCGGCAAATTATTAGGTTGTGATAACCATTGATTGATGTTTTCCAATCCCAGTAATTCTGAGTTTGGCTGAACTACAAATGTTCCCAATGATTTTCGTACTGCAGCTTTAATCAAATTGTAAATGTGTTTTTCATCCTCAAATTTCACTTCTGTTTTTGTGGGATGCACGTTCACGTCGACCTTGCTCGGAGCAACTTTCAAAAAAAGTGCATAGGTTGGAAAGCTATCGGTATCAATTAATCCTTCATAAGCGGCCATTACCGCATGATGAAAGTAAGCACTTTTAATAAATCTGTCATTCATGAAGAAATATTGATCACCACGGGTTTTTTTAGAAATATGGGGAGTTCCAACAAAACCAGTAATTTCAACAATTTCTGTTATTTCTTCTAGCGGTAAAAATTCGGTTGTGTTTTTTTTGGTTAAAGTGTCTGCCAATCGTTCAAGGTGAGATTTTGGCGCCCAATTATAAACTTCTGAATTATTGTTATAAATAATAAAATGAATATGTGGATTTGCCATTGCTTGGCGCTGAAACTCTTCAAAAATATGTTTGGTTTCAACTGATATTGATTTTAAAAAATTACGGCGTGCAGGAATATTATAGAACAAGTTTTTAATGGCAATTGAGGTGCCATCAGGGGCTGTTTCTATGCGTTGTTCAATGACTTCACTGGCTTCTATTCTTATAAACGTAGCAACTTCATCTTCTTTGCGTTTGGTTTTCATTTCAACTTGGGCAACAGCGGCAATTGAAGCGAGTGCTTCACCTCTGAAACCATAGGTATGTAATGAAAATAGATCTTCGGCTTTTCTAATTTTGGAAGTGGCATGGCGTTCCCAACACATTCGTGCGTCGGTTTCACTCATTCCTTTGCCATTGTCAATGACTTGCATGAGGGTACTTCCACCGTCTTTGATCAAAAGCTTAATTTGCGAAGCTCCTGCATCGATGCTATTTTCAAGGAGTTCTTTTACCGCACTTGCAGGTCGTTGAACAACTTCTCCGGCTGCAATTTGATTTGCAACGGCATCGGTTAATAATTTTATGATATCAGACAAGCTCTTCCCTCCTTAAGCAATATCCCCAAATTTACAATCACTTTTTCAGATAACCCAACACACCCCATTCATTGCGGGTATTTTCTGCAATTTTTTCTAATGATTTTTCCAAACAAACGTTGTTAACCAATTGTAAGTCCACTATTTGAAGTCCGCTAATTAATATCAAACCATTTGGTTTCAATACCCTTAAATAGGCATCTAAATCGTTTAAAATCACTTCTCTGTGAATATTTGCCAAAATCACATCAAAATAATCGTTTGAATAGTTAGCTAAAGTTTCTGCTGTACCAAGCAGCATTTCAGTTACTCCGCAGTGATTGATTGCAACATTGTCGTTGGCATTGTCAACGACCCAATCATCAATTTCAATACCAGTAACTTTTTTTGCTCCTAGTTTTTCAGCAACAATTCCCAAAATACCTGTTCCTGCACCCATGTCTAACACTGTGGCATTTTCTATTTTGTCAATGTTTTTCAACATTTCTAAAATCATTAAATGCGTAGTGGAATGATGACCTGTTCCAAAGCTCATTCGGGGTTCTATGGTTATGACAATTCCTTCATTAACTTCTGGATGAAAAGTGGCACGGATATGTACATTTTCAATTTGAAGTGGATTAAAAAAGTTCTTTTCCCAAAGGGCATTCCAATTCTCTTTTTCTTGGTATTCCCATGTTAAATTGGTAGAGAAGTTTGATAAAATATCTTCAATTTCAATTTTGTCTGAGTTAGCGATATCCGATCCTTTTGCGTGTGCAACTACTACATCATTTTCAGTATTGAAATAGTTGAATGGATATTCACTAATCAATGCAACAATAATCTCTTTAAATTCTTCTTCCGTTGAATTTGGTTGGATGGTTAATGAAATGAAATCTGACATTTAATTTTTTATTGCAGATTGCATGTTACATTGTTTGAATTCTGCATTATAGCCAATGTTATATGGCAATTTTGCAGGTTTCTTTGCGGCATACTCTGCCTTCATATCAGCTTGTACCCTGGTTTTAAACAATTGAATGGTTCTGGTATATTCTCCAAAAACCGTAATATTAAATCCTGTAGATTTTAAAATAGAAAAAGGTACACCGCTATCATCTTGTAAAATGCGTTTGCTGTTTTTTGTCATGATGCCTCTTATTTTCGAAAAATAATCATTGTGCATCAGATAACTAGCAGCTTTAAAGAAAGAAACGATTTGCTTGCGGTTGTTTAAAAATTTATACAAGCCTGTGCCGTTTTTAGTAGCGCTCGCAGATAAACCTTTGTCGCTCAAATCTCCTGAAATATAAATCAGTTCTTTTACAACACCGGTTCCATTTTTATCTTGAAAACCAATGCGAATCGCTTGGCGTTTATGGGCAGTTGTTCCAACTTCAATTTCTTTCGTTGGATTGCCATTTTCATCAATATTAAATGCTTTTATGTAGGTAATTTGATATCCGAATTTCGACATGTAATAAAGGCAAGTATGAATAGTCCCATTCAAATAACCCTTTGTGAAATCTACTTCCATGCTCAATGTTCTAAAGAAGCCAAGCTTGTGAGGGAAATAAAGTGATTGCTCTAAATTATTGAGATATTTTGATAGTTTTAATGAGTCTGAATTTTCAACGTCAAACAAATAACCCGCAGGCTCTAATCCAACCATGATAATTGTATCTTGTTTAGGGAAAAACAAATGTGAATAATAAAAATCACCACCTGCAAAAGGATAAATAAGCGTTTTAGGTTCGTTTTCTTTTTCTAGTTTAGCAGCAGTTACCCATTCTGAAATAGGTTTGCTCATTCTGTTTGACAGTACCGTCCATTTGGTGTTGGTATGACGGGCATAATTCAACCAAATTTTTCGATTTTTCAGGCCAGAATTTAATTGTTGGGTATCTCCTGAAAGCAATCCAGTGAATTTACCATATTTAAAAGGCGCCACTTCCAATGAAGGGGTGGTTTTGTCTTTTGTTAAATTAGATTCTTTCTGTGAATTGACTTCTTTTTTGGTAGAATCTGCGTGATTCTGGTTGCTTTGTGCTTGATTGCCTTGACAAGACATGATTGCAACGCTGAAAATTACAGTAAATGATATGCGCATAAAATATTTGCAAATGTACGCTTTTTTGTTTGTGTTCACCTTGTTTAACTCTTAGAAAAGCGTTGTTTGATTTGCAATTTTCGCGGGTTCTATGGCCCATGATTCATTGCGATAATTTTTCGTGCTATTGAGTTTTTGAGAAACAACATGCGCAGTTAAAAAGTCATTATTGCATGGTTTGCATAAATCCAATCTTTCTGAGGGCGTTGAACTCAACCATAATTTTGTATTGTTGTTATCAATTATAACTGGCATTCTGTGTTTCACATTGTGAATTTCAGACATCATTTCATTGGCGTGGGTAGTCAATATAGCAAAACTTTTAACCGTTTCGCCAGTAATGCTGTTTGTCCAAACATCGTATATGCCAGCCATAGATAATATTTCTCCATTTGAGGCATAAATATAATGAGGGATTTTTTCTTTGTTTACTTGTTTCCATTCAAAGAATCCACTTGCCAAAACAATACATGGGTGACTTTCCCAAGCTCCATAAAACATTGGTTTTTCAAAGGCAGTTTCTGAACGTGCGTTCAATGAATTTTTTCGCAGATCAATTGCCTGTTCAATAGATTTTATCCAATTGGGAATTAATCCCCACTGCATATTCGTAGCTACAACTTCATTCTCACTTGAACTAAGTATGGGCATTTCGGGATGTTCAAAGCCATTAAAGAAAAACCCTTGTGTTGGCAAAGACACATCTTTAATTCCGAATTTAGATTTCAATGATTCCGGAGAAAAATTTATAGCGTAAGAAAAGCACATATTCAAAGATAGTTTTTTACTTTTGTCTAATGCAACAACCAATTTTAATTGCGCTCATTAGGGAGCGAAAGAATCCACCAGACAATAGAGTGGCACTCACTCCTGTTCAGTGTGTTGCATTAAAGAATAGATTCCCAATGATTGAGGTTATAGTAGAATCTTGTGCAACCCGATGTTTTTCTGATGAAGCTTATGAAGAGGTAGGAATAGAAGTGAGGGCCGACGTTTCAACCGCCGATATTATGTTGGGCATTAAAGAGGTACCCAAAGAATTCCTCATCCCTCAAAAAACATATTTATTTTTCTCTCATACAATCAAAAAACAACCATACAATCAATTGTTGTTGAAAGAAATCATTAAAAAGCAAATTCGTTTAATTGATTATGAAGTGTTGAAATGGGAAACGGGCCAAAGAGTTTTAGGTTTTGGTCGTTATGCAGGTATCGTAGGCGCCTACAATGGTTTTTTAACATATGGCCGAAAAACTGGTTTGTTTCATTTAAATCCCGCTTGGCAGAGCATTGACTATTCAGAAATTTTATCAAATGCTTTGGCAATAAAACTCCCATCAATAAAAATTGTATTAACTGGTGGTGGTAGGGTAGCGCAAGGTGCTTTGGATTTTTTGAGGAGCATGCGAATCAAAGAAGTTACACCACAGCAATTTTTAAGCATTCAATATTCTCAACCTGTTTTTGTCCATTTAAATAGTCCAGATTTGTATTGCCATCCAGAAAAAACAAATTGGGATACTCACTATTTCTATGATCACCACAATGAATATCAAAGTTCTTTTGATTCATATACCAGGGTTGCCGATATTTTAATGAATGGAATTTATTGGACGAAAGATTTGCCTGCTTTGTTCTCAAAGGAAGATACAGCCAGGGAGGATTTTCAAATTAAAGTAATTGCCGATATTAGTTGTGATGTTGACGGCTCAGTGCCTATTACTTACGAGGCAACAACAATTCAAAATCCGGTATTAGGGTGGGATAAAATAAATCAGACACCCTGTACTCCTTTTACTGAGAACAGTATAGATGTGATGGCAGTTGGTAACTTACCTAATGAATTGCCAAAAGATGCATCTGAAGAGTTTGGAGAATTGATGTTGCAACATGTTTTACCTGCACTATTTGCTGATAAATCTACGCTAATTGAAAAGGCAACAATTTGCGTTAATGGAAATTTAACCGACAACTTTAATTATTTAACCGATTATATAGCATAATTGTCCTTTTAAATCACGAATTTTGAAGCGAAATTTCAAAACCAAATGACAACCAACCGTACTTTTACAATGATTAAACCTGATGCTGTTGCAAACGGACATGCAGGAAAAATTTTAGATCACATTATTCAAGCTGGCTACAAAGTAGTTGCATTGAAATACACACATTTATCTGCTGAAAAAGCAGGTGAGTTTTATGCTGTTCATAACGAAAGACCTTTTTACAAAGATTTGGTTGATTTTATGATTAGCGGACCTATTTATGCTGCAATTTTAGAAAAAGACAATGCAGTTGAAGATTTTAGAAAAGTGATTGGTGCTACTGATCCTTCTAAGGCTGAAGCAGGCACTATCCGTAACTTATTTGCAAAAAGTATTGATGCAAATGCAATTCACGGAAGTGATAGCGATGAAAATGCGGCAATTGAAGGAAACTTTTTCTTTGCTGAAAACGAAAGATTCTAATTCTTTTTAACGAATATTGAAGGGCCGTAATTCGGCCCTTTTTTTATGCCTAAAAAACAAAAGAATTCTCGATTGGTTGGTATTGCTGACATTAAGATGTTAGAAGGACCACATACCCGTTTCACGGAGTTGAAATTTGCAGTAAAAGTATTGTTTGAATTTATTAAAGGATTCAGAAAGCTTCATTTTGTTGGTCCATGTATCAGTATTTTTGGATCTGCCCGTTTTGAAGAAAGTCATCCGTATTACCAGCAAGCAAAAAAGATGGGAGCTTTGGTAAGCAAAGTTGGTTTTACCGTTTTAACTGGTGGTGGACCTGGAATTATGATGGCAGCAAACCAAGGTGCAAAAGAAGCAGGTGGCAAAAGTGTGGGGGTGAATATTGAATTGCCTTTTGAACAAAAATCCAATCCTTATTTAGATGTTTGGGTAGATATAAAATACTTCTTCGTTAGAAAAGTACTCCTTTTTAAATATTCATTCGGTTTTGTTGTTTTTCCTGGGGGATTTGGGACTTTCGATGAGATGTTTGAAGCCTTAACCCTCATACAAACCAAGAAAATGCCTTGGTTTCCAGTTGTGATTGTAGGCGTTGAATATTGGGAAAAATTGAAAGAACAAATTCATGTGATGAATCTGCAAAGTACAATCTCGTCTGAGGATGAAAATCTATTTTTGGTAACAGATGATTTGGACGAAGCTTTAAAATATATTCAAGAAAAATTGGTGCACCATATTCCTAAAAAGAAGGTTTTCAAGAGAAAATGGTGGTTGGGTGAATAATGTCCCTCAAAAACATTAAGGAATTCCTGTTTTATAAACGTTTTTAGGTGTGCAGCGCTTATTGTATCTTTGCACCAATGAAAGGTCCTATCTCTCAATTTATCGAGAAACATTATTTGCATTTCAATGCAGCTGCATTGGTTGATGCTGCTAAAGGTTATGAAACCCACCTTACTGAAGGTGGTAAAATGATGGTTACTTTGGCTGGAGCCATGTCAACCGCTGAACTAGGTAAAAGTCTTGCGGAAATGATTCGACAAGGTAAAATTGATATCATTTCTTGCACTGGTGCTAACCTTGAAGAGGATATCATGAACCTTGTTGCTCATAAGCATTACAAACGTGTTCCTAATTATAGAGATTTAAGTCCTCAAGACGAGTGGGATTTACTTGAAAATCATTACAACCGTGTTACAGATACTTGTATCCCTGAAGAAGAAGCTTTCAGAAGATTACAAAAACATATTTGGGGAATTTGGAAGGGCGCCGAAGACAAAGGTGAGCGTTATTTCCCTCACGAATATATGTATCAAATTTTGTTAAGTGGCGAATTAGAGCAGTACTACGAAATTGATCCAAAAGATAGCTGGATGTTGGCTGCGGCTGAGCGTAATTTGCCAATAGTTGTTCCGGGTTGGGAAGATTCTACCATGGGTAACATTTTTTCAAGTTATGTAATTAAAAATCAAATCAAAGCTTCAACCATGAAAAGTGGTATTGAATATATGGTGTGGTTGGCCGATTGGTATGTAAAAAATAGCGAAGGAAAAGGAATTGGATTCTTCCAAATTGGCGGCGGTATAGCGGGTGATTTCCCAATTTGTGTTGTGCCAATGTTATATCAAGATATGGAAATGGAAAATATTCCTTTCTGGTCTTATTTCTGCCAAATTTCTGATAGCACAACAAGTTATGGTAGTTATTCTGGCGCGGTGCCGAATGAGAAAATTACTTGGGGTAAATTAGATATTGACACGCCTAAGTTTATTGTTGAAAGTGATGCAACCATTGTGGCACCTTTGATTTTTTCTTGGGTTTTGGGTTTGTAAAAATCCTATATGACAGATATTTCATCGTTTGAAGATGTAATGAAGGTGGTTGATTTTCAATATGAAAAATTATTGGAAAACGATTTAACTAGAAAACATTTTGAACATTTGAACTTATCTGAACACTTGCCAAGGATTTATACTTTTTGGACGTTTGTACTTGATATTGACGCAATCAATCATCCTTATCAAGGAAGTGCCTATGGGGTGCATGCGAAGTTAGGTTTGCAGAACTTAGACTTTGAAGTTTGGCAAGAGTGTTTAAAAACGGCCGTAACGACTCAATTTTCTGGTGAAAAAGCCAATTTAATGGTTGATAAGGCTGTTCAATTGGGTATGATGTTTCAATATAAACTTGGTTTATTAGATATTAAAGAAGAGTAATGACAAATTTAATTTCCATATTTAAGAATATTAAAGCTTTCGCTTTTGATATTGACGGTGTTTTAACACAAGGCGATGTTTTGGTAAACGAAGAGGGCCAAATGTTGCGTAGTGTTAATATAAAAGATGGTTATGCATTGCAGCATGCTGCGAAACAAGGGTATGCAATTGCTGTTATTTCTGGTGGTAAATCTGAAGGAATGCGTAAGCGTTTTGAGGGACTTGGGGTTGCTCATGTATATTTGGGTCAAGAACATAAAGAAGCAGCATTTGCCGATTTTTTATTAAAGACAAATTTATCGGCTGCGGATGTAGCTTATATGGGCGATGATATGCCTGATATTCCATTGTTAAAACAAGTAGCGTTAAGCTGTTGCCCAAAAGACGCGGCCGTTGACGTGAAAGAAGTTTGTTCATATATTTCACCTGCTAATGGTGGAAAAGCTTGTGTTAGAGAACTGATTGAACGCACCATGAAAATTCAAAATACGTGGTTTAACGAAGATTCTCATTCTTGGTAGTTTTTTCAAATATTGGGTAATATAATTCCCTATATTTGTGTTTCTATGATTGCGCAAGAACTTATAAGCGACCATTTAGATGGATTAAGAATTACTGATTCAGTAGAAGGAGCCATTGATTTCATGGTGAGTCAGGGAGTTGCGGAATTGCCAATTATTGACAAAAAGAAGCTCTACAATTATGCCAGATTATCAATATTGCATACTGTTCAAAACAAACATTTGTCGTTGCAGGAAGTGATAATGGCCAATCCTTTTGCTCCAAAAGTAAATGAAAATCAGCATATTTACGAAATAGTTCCCCTGTTGGCTGTCAACGAATTGAGCGTGTTGACAGTGGTTGATGAAGATGATAATTTTGTTGGGCTTGTTGATCAAAAACAAATTAACAAACTCATTACAGAATCATTAACCTACCGCGGTATTGGCGCCGTTATCATACTTCGGTTGAGCGATAAAGATTTTGCCCCTTCTATTTTGGCGAGATGGACAGAAGAAAACGGAGCAAAAATTATTGGTATGATGGTGAACGTTACGAGCGATGGTGAACTTTTAGTGAATCTGAAATTAAACACCACCATGGTTAAAAATATTGTGGCAACTTTTCAACGTCAAAATTACAGAATTGAGCAAGTGTATCTGGCTGAGGATTTCAACAAATCCGACGATAGGGCCATTGATTTGGCGCTTAAATTCTTCGATTTATAATAAAAATTAAAAAAAATTGTGGATAATCTTAATATTTCTTAGGAAATAGATTAGATAATCGTTTCGTTTAGATATTTTTGAAAACGTATAATTAATAACATGAATCAAGATAATCTATCCAACTCTAAAAATAATTTAATTAATGAAAGTGAAGTAAAGCCAATTACATTAGTTGGTGTGGTAAATTTCTTTTGGCGCTGGAGAAAAGTGTTTTTGATTAGTGCAATTAGTGCTATTGTTTTTTCTGTAGTACTTACACATCCTTCAATTACAAAACCTAAATATTCTGCAAGGCATATTTTTTATCCAACTAAAAATAACTCTATTTCAAATGCTTTACTTACAGAGTTAAGTCAACGTCAATCAGATCCACTGGAATTTGGAGAGGAAATTGAAGCGGAGAAGGCATTGCAAGTATTGCAATCAGGAACTTTGTTGGGTCGCTTGGTTCGTAATTTTCAACTTCTGAAGCATTATGGCATTGATCCGAAAACGGAACAATTTCCAAAATATGCATTGGATAATAAAATCAAAGAAAATTTTAGTTTTAACAGAACCCGTTATTTGAGCATTGAAATTGTGGTATTGGATGAAGATCCTAAAATGGCCGCTGATTTGGCAAATGGAATTGCAATTTTATACGATAGCATTACCACTGAAATTCAAAACCAAGTTGCAACTCCTGCATTGCAAATTGTAGAGAGGGCATTGAAAGAAAAGCAAGGTAAGATTCAAAACATCAAAGATGAGTTGAGAAAATTGGGTCAACAAGGAATTACCAACTACGAAGAGCAAAGTAGGGCTTTGGCTGAGGAAATTTATAAGGCACAATCTAGTGGTAAAGTTTCAGAAATGAAGAAATTACTAGAAGAGCAGAAAACATTGGTTGCCAGTGGAGGAGATTATATTGCTTTGAATGAATTGATAAAATTAGAGGAAGAAAAGGAAAGTGATTTGATTACGCAATATGAAAAGCGTAAAGTAGACGTTGGTGAAACATTGTCGCATAAGTTCACCGTTGAATCTGCAACAGTTCCTGAAATAAAAGCCTGGCCAAAAAGAACCTTTATCATTATTATTTCATTGATAGGAACATTCATAGCGACATCTATTTTCTTAGCTTGCTTTGAGTTGTTCCGCAGAAAATAATCCATGAAATTGTTGCCTGCACAGTTTCTTCCGAAACAAAAAATTCTGCTCATTGTTGGCAGTGTGCTTTTGGCATTTTTATTTGCAGCTGCTGCTGTATTCCAATGGTATTGGATGTTTTTTTTACCCGTTGTAATTTTGGTTTTTTTAGCATGCATTCTGCACACAGAGAAAGCATTGCTATTTTTTGGCGCCTTGGCGCCATTATCAATTAATTTCGATAATCTTGGGGGAGGAATGGGTATGTCGTTACCCACGGAGCCTGTATACATACTTTTATTTCTTTTGTTGTTATTTCATGTTTTTAAAAATGGATCCATTGATAAAGCAATTTTCAAGCATCCGCTGGTACTCGTTGTTTTTGCTTATGTAATTTGGCTTTGGGTATCAAGTGTTTTTAGCTCAATGCCTCTAGTGAGTTTTAAATTTGTGTTGGCCCGTACTTGGTATATAACCTTATTCTTCTTTTTTGCGGTTAAAATATTTAAAGATTATTCTCGAATTCATTGGTTTTTAAGAGCATTTACATTTTTCACACTTGTTTTGGTTCTATATACATTGGTAATGCATTCAGCAGATGGATTCTCAAGAAGTTCAAGTTATGGAATTTCTTGGCCGTTTTTTCCCGATCACGGAATGTATGCGGCTGCAATTGCTTTTGCGTTTTTTATACTCGTATTTTACACGTTTTATATCCGACAATTCAATGTGCATGTCTTTTTTAGTCCTGTATTTATTTTCCTTCTTTTGATTTTATTATTTGGTATTATTGTGAGTTTTACAAGGGCTACTTGGCTTAGTTTAATTGTATCTGTTGGGCTTTGGGCATTGTTAAGGATGAAAATCAGATTCTCTTGGATACTTATTGTTTTATTCACAGTTTCTACAATAGCAATTGTGAAACAAGATGATATATTGTATTCACTGGAATCTAACAAGCAAGGTAGTAGTGATGAGTTGGAGGGACATGTAAAGTCGGTTAGTAATATCACCACCGATCCTAGTAATTTAGAAAGGATTAACAGATGGAACTGTGCTGCTCGTATGGTTTCTGAACGACCACTCTTTGGATTTGGCCCTGGAACATATGTATTTAAATATGGCCCTTTTCAAAAGAGTTCTGAACTCACATTAATTAGTACCAACTCAGGTGATTTGGGAGATGCCCACAGCGAATTTTTATCGGCAATGAGTGAAATGGGATATATTGGTTTGGCAATTTTATTAATCGTAGTTTTAACTACAATTTATTACGGCTTTAAGATAATTTACAATACATCGGAGTTAAAAGTGAAACTTACTGCTTATATCGCCTTGCTCAGTTTGATGACATATTATACCCATGCTGTGTTGAATAATTATAGTCAATATGATAAAGTGGCTGTTCCATTATGGGCTTTTACGGCTATCATCGCTGCGCTTGATTTGTATCATAAAAATGGCATAAATCATGTTAAGAAAGCTATTTAAACAACCTTTATTTTTAACAGGATTTTCAGTTTGTGCCTTCTTTTTTGTGTTGGGAATCTTGGGATATTCAATTACTCCTGATTCATCTGTAAATGCGAATCAAATTATGCCTGAATGGGCAAGTTTATCGCCTGGAACCCAAGTTAACTATCTAGAAAGCAATAGAAGTGCTCCAAGATCTTTCTTTTTTTGGTTAACTGGCGACGATGGTTTGGGTGAGTTAATTTCTGTTTCAAAGGGAGATAAAGTATCCCTCAAAAACAATAAAATTACCTTTTTAAATGACAAAACAGGTCTGGTAAAAACCATTCCATTGGATTCTATTGAAGGACGCAAAATAATGTCAAGAAAATTCATACTTGGCACCGACCGATTTGGTAGGGATATTTATAGCCGTTTGGTTATTGGCACCCGTGTTTCTCTGAGTATTGGCTTTTTATCGATGATGATATCGTTGATTATTGGCGTGTTTATTGGACTAATTTCAGGTTATTTTGGAGGGAAAATAGATTTGGTTCTGACTTGGTTGATAACCGTTTTTTGGTCTGTGCCTACACTTTTGATTGCACTTGGCTTGAGCTTTTTCTTAGGAAAAGGGTATTTTCAAGTTTTGCTGGCAACTGGTTTAAGCAGTTGGGTAGAAGTTGCTAGGGTTGTAAGAGGACAAACTATGCAAATGAAGAACAGAGAGTTTATTTTGTCGGCTAAGATTACGGGATTTTCATCGTTTTACATAATGTTCAAGCATATTTTGCCTAATCTAAAAGGTTCGCTATCTGTGCTTGCAACAACAAATTTTGCCGCGGCAATTTTGTTAGAAGCGGGATTGGGTTTTTTGGGATTGGGCGTTGCGCCACCAACCCCAAGTTGGGGCATAATGGTAAAAGAAAATTTAGGATATTTGGTGCTCGATCAGGCTTATTTGGCAATCATACCTGGATTGGCAATTATGATTCTTGTGATGGCATTTAATTTAATGTCGATGGGCTTTAAAGATGTTGAATCTTAAATTATTATAAAAGGAAAAAGGACGCAATGGTTTGCGTCCTTTTTCCTTTTATAAGTTCCACAAATTTTATTGAATTTGAATGGTTGCTTTAAATATTTGGTCTTTGTTTCTACCTTGAATAAAATATAAGCCTGGGCTTAATTTTGAAGGAATAGCTGTAGTGTTTTCAATTACTTTTTCATTTGCAATTTCTCTTCCACTGATGTCAAACCATTTGATTTCAGTTATGTTGATACCTGAAATGGTCAGCGTGTTGCCAATTTGTGTAGGATTAGGATAAATTTTAACCGATGGATTAGAAATGTTTGTTGTATTCAAATGACTTACTGAAATTGGAATGTCTGCGGTGTCTGTGCAACCATTGGTTGTGCTTGTTGTTACCAATTTAATTACGTAATCACCTTCTTCTGTATATTGATGTTTAGCATTAGTACCTAATCCTGTGGTATTTACACCGTCACCCCAATACCATTTGAAAGTCATACCATTTGTTGTAATGGGGATACAAGATACTTTTCTAGGCCAAGCCAACGTCCAAGTAAATCCTGCAGTTGGTCGAGGCAATGCATTTATAGTTAAAGGCGTTTTCGGGCTATAGCAGCCGTTTTCCTCAGTTTGATAATACAAAGTTATATTAGACCACATTTGACCTAAAGAAACCGTTTTTCCTGTTGCGTATACGGTAACAGTTTGATCGTCTTCATACCAATACACGTTTCCAGATGGAAGTTCAACACCCAATTCACCCAATGATTTCTGACAAACATCTTTACGAAGTTCTTTAGTTACCTTAGGGAATGTATTTACTGTTACCAAAACACTATCAAAATTTGGATTTATACAAACTGTATCTTTTGTTTTGAAATAAATATAGTTTTTTGGATTTGTTAAGCCACCCAAAGTCAAGAATTTTTCTCCAGAAAAGGATGTATTTGTTGTTTTATCCATATACCAGTCGATATTACCCCACAAGGTTGATGCCGAAACATTGGCAGAATCACCTAAGCAAATGGTAGCATTCTTTTTAACAAATGTTGGCGGATACTTTGCTGCCAAAATATTAACAGGAGTTCTACCGCTGCCACAATTACCGTTCCAAGATTCTACATAGTATGTTAACAAGCCTCGGCTATTGATATTTGTTGAATAGCTATTTCCAATACCTACAGGACTACCTCCCAATGCAACATCATACCAACGACAGCTATTTCCAGCTGTTGTAGTCGCGCTCAAAGTGTAGTTTTTTGCAGAAGTAAAGCAAACTGTAGTATCTGTTACTACGGTTGGCAATGAAGGAGCAAACGAATTTCCAACAAAGGCTTTTACCAAAATGCGTGAACCTTTATATGCGCATCCATTGTTATTTGCGGTTACATAAAATGTAGTATCGTTGAATAGCTTAGAAGTTGTTAATGTATTGCCGGTAAATACTTTGTTACTACCAGTAGAAGCGGTGTACCAATCAATTTGTCCATTATCAGTATTTGCTATTAAATTGGCAGTTGCATTCGAGCACAAAGAATCATTGCGGGTTGTAATTTTCGTTGGGTATTTGTTTGCAGCCATATTAATGGTTAAAAATCCTGAAGTGCAGCTTCCATTCGTTGCCAAAACAACAAAGGTATCTGATTTTTGCAAGTTGTTTAATATGTATGAATTGCCTGTGTTTATTGGTTTTATATCGGTCACTTTATAGTACCAATTTAATGTAGAACCAGCATCACCAGAAATTCCAATTTTTAATGTATCGCCAATACAACCATTTGCGGGTTTGAGTAGGGAAGGGGTAATTGGCCTAAATTCAACTGTTTTTATTGTGGTATCCCAACAAACACCGCTGGCATAACTTACAACCATCGAACGCAGTTCAATGTTTAAATTCGTTTTCGTAGCTGGTTTGTATTTTAAATCAACTGTATTATAAAAGTAATTTGAATTATTGATTACCCAATTATGACAATATTTATCATAGCCAAAGCCCATTTCTTCATAGTAGTGATAATAGTTATAGAATACACTTCCATTCACGCTTCCTTTAAATTGATTTGATAAACGAATTGTATCTGTTGCATTATAACAATTCAAATTTGGCGTAAAATCGGTGCCGAATTTATATTTCACAAAAGGATAAAGTTGCATGTGCGCATTGAATGTGGTTCCGGCAATATTTAATTGCAGGCAACGGTACCATTTTCCACTTACAGATCCAACGGCTAAATTACGATAATCGCCATCTCCGTTCGAATATGAGTTTGAAACTATTCCTGGTCTTGAATTTGTGCTATCTGATTCGACCGTGATGATATAAGGGAAATTACAAACTACTGGAGTTGAGAAAACGATATTTCTTGTCATTCTACTCAAATATAAGGCACCTTGAATGGTGTCAATTTGAATTTCAGTAGTTGCCAAAGGTGAACCTGTGGGCAATGAATCGGCACCTGCCTTATAGATTCTACATTTAATTGTAGTTTTTGTTACTTTTGTGGCCGTATCGTATTGAAAGAACCCATAAAATCTAAAACCTGAAACGGTAATTTCTGTTGGAGCACCATAAAACTGCCCCAAACCTTGACCAACTCCAATGGATAAGGTCTGGTATAGTGTAGAATTAATGTTGGGGAAATAACTTGTATCACCTTTACAACTTTTTGGATTTGTAGCCGATCTACTGTTGATTTTACCGAAGGTATTTTTTACTGGTAGATCATTAATAATGGGTTGCTTTATTTGAACCAATTGACCAAAAAGATTTACACTTATAAATAGTGTAAGACAAATAGACAGTAAGTGTTTCTTCATATAATTTTAAATTACATGTAAATAAAAGACTTAATTTTCATATTTTCAAGTTGTATACAATGAATTGGATGAAATCTAATTAATAATGACACTTTATGGAACATTCAACGTAATATTATTTGCTAAGATTTTGATAAATAATAGATTTTTAAAATCGATGATTTGAAAAATTGGGGAATTAAAAAATCAACATATTACTTTGTGAAATAACTTAAAGTATAATATAGTAATGTTTTGGGCATTTATTGCGTTGAGTTTCATGCCTATTTTTCAAATACCATTAATTCATTTTCATTTTCATATAAATAGGAGTATTTTTGTAGCCATCATCTTATTATGTCAAATCAAATTTTAAAAGGTAAAAACGGAATTATATTTGGAGCCTTAAACGATGCTTCTATTGCATGGAAAGTTGCTGAGCAATGTCATGCAGAAGGTGCAAATATTGTATTAACTAACGCGCCAGTGGCTGCTAAAATAGGGCAAACTGATGAGTTGGCAACTAAGTTAAATGCTCCTTTAATATACGCGGATGTTACCAAAATGGAAGATATGCAAAATCTAATTGATGGAGCAATGAAAGCTTTCAACGGTAAAATAGATTTTGTATTACATAGCGTGGGTATGAGTTTGAACGTTCGTAAGAAAAATCCATACACCGATTCAAATTATGATTACATGCATACTACTTTAGATATTTCATCCATGTCTTTCCATCGTATGATGCAAACATTAATGAAATCTGATGCGATGAATGATTGGGGTAGCATTGTTGCTTTGAGTTATATTGCAGCGCAACGCACATTTCCCGACTATGGTGAAATGGCTGATGCTAAAGCTTTGTTAGAAAGCTATGCACGTAGTTTTGGCTATCATTATGGTAAAGCCAAAAAAGTGCGGGTGAATACTATTTCCCAAAGCCCTACCAAAACAACTGCTGGTAGTGGAGTAGGTGGTTTTGATGCATTTTATAATTATGCGGATCAAATGAGTCCTTTAGGAAATGCCTCTGCGGATCAATGTGCGCAATATTGCGTAAGTTTGTTCAGTGATTACACGAGAATGGTAACGATGCAAAATCTATTTCACGACGGTGGTTTTAGTTTTACGGGTATCTCTACCGAGTTAATGCAAGGCTTTTCAGACAAGGCTCAAGGAAAATAAAAATTAAAAATAACAATATATAAAAGAAACTATCATGGGAAAAGGCGACAAAAAAACGAAAAAAGGAAAAATTTTTATGGGTTCATATGGAAAAACACGTCCATATCGTGAAACTAAAAAAGTTGAGGTAAAAGCTAAAGCTAAAAAGAAATAACTTTTGGTTCATCCAAGTTCAAGGCTACTTCACGGTAGCCTTTTTTTATGCGTTAATTTGAATGTAACGCCGTCAATTTAAGGTGATAATCTGTTTTTGATCCAGGTATCATTTTCTAGATTATACGATACCCTATCGTGGACACGGCTTGCTCTACCATGCCAAAATTCGAAGTAATTGGGTTTTAAAATATAACCGCCCCAGTTTTCAGGGCGTTTGATTTCAATGCTGCCCTCTAAAATACGTTCAATTTCTGCTTCTAAATTTAGATCACTCGTAATAATTGAACTTTGATTACTTACAATGGCACCAACCTGAGAAGTTTTTGGTCGAGAATAAAAGTATGTGTCACTTTCTTCCGCCGAAATTTTTGAAGCAATGCATTGCACTCTCACTTGACGTTCTAAAGCAGGCCAAAAAAAGTTTAAAGCAACATTTGGGTTGTTTTCTATTTCCTGCCCTTTTCTGCTGCTGTAATTTGTGTAAAATAAAAGTCCCTCAGATTGAATTTCCTTCAATAACACTTGCCTAGACGATGGAATGTTATTTTTAGAAACCGTGCATATACTCATGGCAGTAGGCTCTTCCACCTCTGCTTCTATGGCCTGGTTTACCCAAGTTTGCAGCGCGTCTAAAGGATTTTCAGGCATAGTTTCAACCGAAATATGTCCCTTCAAATATTCTTTGCGAATGTCTGCTAAATTATTTTTCATGTGTTATTAACGCATTAAACCGCGCATTTTGCCTTTATTGTTGTTCATTGACTTCATCATTTGGCGCATTTGGGTAAATTGTGTGAGTAATTTATTCAGTTCTTGCACCGAACGACCGCTACCGATTGCAATACGTTGTTTGCGGCTGGCATTCAATAGCTCAGGTTTTTCTCTTTCCTGTGGTGTCATCGATTGAATTAATGCTTCTATTCCCTTAAATGCGTTGTCGTCAATATCTAAATCTTTTATTTTGCTTCCAACTCCAGGCAACATTCCCAATAAGTCTTTCATATTACCCATTTTCTTGATTTGTTGAAGTTGGCCCAAGAAATCTTCAAAGTCGAATTTGTTTTTGGCAATTTTCTTTGATAAGCGTTGTGCTTCATCTTCATCAAAAGTAGCCTGAGCTCTTTCAACCAAAGAGATAACGTCACCCATACCTAAAATTCGACCCGCCATACGATCTGGATGGAAGACATCTAGGGCATCCATTTTTTCTCCGTTTGAAACAAATTTAATTGGTTTGTTTACAACAGATTTTATGGAAAGGGCTGCACCGCCGCGCGTGTCACCATCTAATTTTGTTAATACTACACCCGTAAAATCAAGTACATCGTTGAAATTCTTTGCAGTATTTACAGCGTCTTGACCCGTCATTGAGTCAACAACAAATAATATTTCAGTTGGGTTTAATGCTTTTTTGAGGGATGCAATTTCGTCCATCATTTGTTTATCAATTGCAATACGGCCAGCGGTATCAACAATTACAACGTTATGATTATTTGTTTTTGCATATTTTATTGCGTTTTCAGCAATTGAAATAGGGTTGTTGCTATCATTCTCGGTATAATAGCCCACTTCAGTTTGGCTTGCCAATACGCGCAATTGTTCGCGTGCTGCAGGTCTGTATACGTCGCCGGCAACCACCAATGGATTTTTGCCTTGCGCTTTTAGATATTTACTTAATTTCCCTGTAAATGTGGTTTTTCCTGAACCTTGTAAACCTGCAATTAAAATAATTGCTGGAGAACCTTTGGTTGATAATTCTTGAGTTGTACCGCCGAGTAATTTAACCAGTTCGTCGTTTACGATTTTCGTTAACAATTGTCCTGGAGAAATTGATTTTATTACATTTTCACCACGGGCTTTTTCTAAAACGTCATCAGTAAAAGTTTTTGCAACCTTAAAGTTTACGTCAGCAGCAATTAAGGCTCTACGGATTTCCTTAACAGTTTCAGCAACGTTTAATTCATTGATATTGCTTTGGCCTTTTAGTGATTTAAACGCTTTTTCTAACCGGGATTGCAGGTTTTCAAACATAGTTTACAAAGATACCAAAATTTCAATAACAAACTAATAAAATGAGCCGTTTACAAAGGCGCTGATAAAAATTACTTTTAAGATTGTATATTTGTAAAAATATAAAATAATGCCGTATTTTTTCACTTCCGAATCGGTGTCTGAAGGGCACCCAGATAAAGTTGCAGATCAGATCTCTGACGCGCTTATCGATAATTTCTTAGCCTATGATCCAAGTAGTAAAGTTGCTTGTGAAACTTTGGTAACTACAGGACAAGTTGTTTTGGCAGGAGAGGTTAAATCTGAAGCCTACCTCGATGTTCAAAGTATTGCGCGCGATGTAATTGCTAAAATTGGATATACCAAAAGCGAATATATGTTTGATTCGAATAGCTGTGGTATTTTATCTGCAATTCACGAACAAAGTGCTGATATCAACCAAGGTGTGGAACGTAAGAATCCCGAAGATCAAGGGGCAGGCGACCAAGGAATGATGTTTGGATATGCAACCAACGAAACTGAAAATTACATGCCTTTGCCTTTGATGTTGGCTCATTTGCTATTGCAAGAGTTAGCCGATATGAGAAGAGAAAATACAGAAATCAATTATTTACGTCCTGATGCAAAAAGCCAAGTGACTATTCAGTATTCTGATGATCATAAGCCTTTGCGTATTGATACCATTGTTATTTCTACCCAACATGATGATTTTATTAAACCTAACTCTGATAGTGCGTCAGATGTGATGAATGCAGATAATGAAATGTTGGCGAAAATATCCAGTGATATCATTCATTTATTAATCCCTAGAATTAAATCAAAATTAGATGCCTCATTGCAGTTCCTATTTGATGAGAATATTACCTATCACATTAATCCTACTGGTAAATTTGTAATTGGTGGTCCTCACGGAGATACTGGTCTAACTGGTCGCAAAATTATTGTAGATACCTACGGTGGACGCGGTGCTCACGGCGGCGGAGCTTTTTCTGGTAAAGATCCAAGTAAAGTGGATAGAAGTGCTGCGTATGCAACACGACATATAGCTAAAAATTTAGTTGCAGCTGGTATTTGCGAACAAATATTGGTTCAAGTAAGTTATGCAATTGGTGTTGCCGAACCTGTTGGTGTTTATGTAGATACTTATGGTACTGCAAAAGTGAACAAAACCGACGGTGAAATTGCTGAAATTGTAAAAAACATGCCCGAGTTCAGTTTGAAACCGTATCATATAGAACAACGTTTCAATTTAAGAACTCCAATTTATTTAGAAACTGCTGCTTATGGCCATATGGGTCGAAAGTGCGAAACAGTTACTAAAACTTATAACAAAGGTAAAAAGCACGAATTAAGCGTTACCGTTAAATTATTCCCTTGGGAAGAAACGAATGTTGTTGATGCTTCTAAAAAAGCATTTGGATTGGCCTAAAATATTATAAACTATGTGTGGAATCGTTGCCTATATCGGAAATAAACAAGCATTTCCAATTGTTGTTAAAGGACTAAAGCGTTTAGAATATCGTGGATACGATAGCGCTGGGGTTGCGTTGCTAGATGGGCAAATGCGCATCTACAAGCAAAAGGGGAAGGTAGCTGATCTTGAAGCGATCACCGAAGGTCAAGATACTTCTGGTACAATCGGTATGGGTCATACACGTTGGGCCACTCATGGTGAACCGAATAATGAAAATGCGCATCCTCATGTAAGCCAAAGTGGTGATTTAAGTATAATCCACAATGGAATTATTGAGAATTATGCAACGCTAAAAGAAGGATTAAAATTAAGAGGTCATTCATTTAATAGCGATACAGATACAGAAGTCTTGGCTCATTTAATTGAAGATGTTATGGAGCATACAGGTTTGCCATTGGCAGATGCTGTGCGTTCATCTCTCAAACAAGTAGTTGGTGCTTATGCTATTGTAATTTTGAGTAAGCATCATCCTGAACATCTTATTGCTGCCAGAAAAGGAAGTCCTTTGGTTGTAGGTGTTGGTGAAGATCGCGGAGAATTTTTCTTTGCTTCCGATGCTACGCCAATAGTTGAATATACCAATAAAGTTATTTACCTCAAAGATGGTGAAATTGCCATTGTCGAAAAAAATGAATTGACCATTAAGTCTATCGACAACGTGATTCAAGTGCCTTATGTTCAAGAATTAGAGTTGAATCTTGAGCAGATTGAAAAAGGCGGTTATCCGCATTTCATGTTGAAGGAAATCTACGAACAACCCCGTTCTATTTATGATAGTTTTAGAGGTCGTTTTGACGCCCAATCAGGTGAAATCATGATGCGCAGCATGGAAGATTATGCAAGTAGATTGAAAGAAATTAAACGTTTGATTTTAATTGGTTGTGGCACAAGTTGGCATGCAGGTTTGGTGGGTGAATATTTGTTTGAAGATTTGGCGCGTGTTCCGGTAGAAGTTGAATATGCATCGGAATTTAGATATAGAAATCCTGTATTATACCCAGACGATTTAATTATTGCTGTTTCACAAAGCGGTGAAACTGCAGATTCATTGGCAGCAATGGAGTTGGCTAAACGCAAAGGGTCATCAGTTTTTGGTGTTTGTAATGTTGTAGGAAGTAGTATTCCTCGTTTGAGTGATGCGGGCGCTTATACCCATGCAGGTCCAGAAATTGGGGTCGCGAGTACAAAAGCGTTTACTGCTCAAGTAACTGTTTTGGCATTGATGGCAGTTGCAATGGCAAAATTGCGTGGAACCATGACAATCAAAGAGATTACAGTCTTCATGAAAGAGTTGGAAGCAATTCCTGCAAAAATTGAAAAGGCTTTGTTATTGAATGACATGATCGTTGAATTGGCTCATAAGTATAAAGATGCAAAGAATTTCTTATACTTGGGTCGTGGCTATAATTTCCCTGTTGCCTTAGAAGGCGCGTTGAAATTAAAAGAGATTAGTTATATTCATGCTGAGGGATATCCTGCCGCAGAAATGAAACATGGTCCAATTGCTTTGATTGACGAAGAAATGCCAGTGGTAGTCATTGCAACAGCCAGTGAGCATTATGAAAAGGTGGTTTCAAATATTCAAGAGGTTAAAGCGAGAAAAGGCAAAGTAATTGCCGTTGTTTCTGAAGGCAATCACGGATTAGATAGTTTGGTAGATCACGTTATTGAAGTACCTGAAACCATTGAAAGTTTGAGTCCATTGATCAATACCATTCCATTGCAACTTTTGAGTTACCATATTGCGGTAATGAGAGGTTGTAATGTAGATCAACCAAGAAACTTGGCGAAATCGGTAACGGTGGAGTAATACGGTTTTTTTCTCGGCTAGCTGAATAATTCTGTTGGCGCTTTGGGCAATCAAATTATTTTACAGGAATATCCGTACAACTATTTTTATGATATTGATACTATTTTTCATTTGTTAAACAAGCAATTAGAGCTAGAATTTATCATAAAGTGTGTTTATTTATGTGTCACAATTTTTAATTATTATATCCTTAATATTGTACAATTTAAGAACTTCAGATTCTTTTTATGAATTGGATAATTGACTATAATTTTACTATATTTACAATATGATCAATTGGATTGAAAATAACAACGAATTAAGTAAGACCTTTGAGTTCAAATCGTTTCTTGAAGCCATAGCATGGATGGTGAAAGCAAGTGCTGAAATTGAAAAACAAAACCATCATCCGAAATGGACAAATGTATATAACAAAGTGCATGTGAGTTTAACTACCCACGATGAGGGAAATAAAATTACCTCAAAAGATAGAGCGCTAGCAACAGCTTTGGATTTGTTGTAATATACAATTATATTTTTTTTTAATTTCCTATTTTTTGTTAATTTACAACTAATAGTAGTGAGTAAACAACTATTGTTAAATATAAAAGTTGAATTCAACAATGAATTTGTCATATATTTGTATTATTCTCTATTTGATTAATTCATATGATAACAGCAAAATTTATTGGAAATAAGATTGTAAGTGCTAGAAAAAGCGTGAATCTTTCGCAATCTGCGCTTGCACAAAAAGTTGCAATTAGTCCACAGGCTGTAGGAAAATGGGAGCGAGGTGAATCGATGCCCGATATTATTGTTTTACACCGACTTGCTGAAATTTTAGGAGTTGATTTAAATTATTTTTCAGAAAAATTTACTTCTGTGGAATTAAATTCACAACCAGTTGAATTTAAAGATTTGGATATCCAAGAAAATGATGTCCCTACAAAAAACAAGAAGAACAATTGGAATATGTCTGATAGTATTTGGAAGAACGTAGATTTTTCAGGAATTAAAAATATTCACGAAAATTTTAGTTCTGCGAATATTGAAAGTTGCACGTTCAATGGGGCAGAATTAACGAGTTTGCAATTTAAAAATAATAATTTCCAAAGTTGTGATTTTGCAAGTTCAAAATTTAATGGTTCGGTATTTCGCAAAAGCAATTTGATGAAATCTAAATTCACAGATTGTTCATTCAAAGAATGTGAGTTTTTTTATGTGAATTTTTCTGCTTGTGATTTTTCTACTGCGGATTTCTCGAAAGTTCTTTTTGAAAACGCTACAATTGAAAAGTGTGTTGTGAATGATGCAGTTTTAAATAGAACCTCATTTGTAAACACAGCGTTATCTGGAATTATTTTTGAAGGGTTGATGGAAAGATGTTCTTTTGAAAAATGTACTTTTTCGAAAGTAACATTTCATCATGTAAAACTTGTAAATTCCTTTTTTAAGTATTGCGATTTAAAACGAATTAAGTTCGTTGACTGCGAGGCCGATAGGTTGACATTTGAGTTATTGCGGCATGGTAAAGCTGACTTATCTCAGATTACAATTACAAAAGAATAACCGATTTCAAGCAGGTTTTCTTTCTTTTTCATAGCCTTATGCAATGAAATTTATTTGGCATTTAGCAATTTTTTTTATAAAATTTGTCTTTATAAGTTATTTTGATTTACTTTACAACCAAAATATTAACAAAAATATGAATAAAAATTTACTTTCTATTTGCATTGCTTTACTAATTGGTGCAAACTTGTTCGGGCAACTTAAAAGTGATAATAAGATTATTGCTTTAAATGTCCCGTCGAAATCAGCTGTTAAAAAAATAACGAGCAGATCAGCGTCTAATCCTAAATCATGTGACGTTGATACGAGTTATTTTCCTAATCAATCTACTTCAATTACCGGGGGGGCTTACCAATATCAATCTATAACCATTTCTAAAGGACGTGGTGTAGGTCAGTTTTATGGTGCGCCAACACAAATTACTGTTTCAGGATTTAGATTTTATGGTTACTTTTTGTATGACAGCTTAACCGGTGTAAAACAAACCACGGTTAGTTGCAATCTGTACAAAGCTGGCCCAGATTCTTTGCCAATGGGAGCTCCTATCGCATCAGTTGAATTGAACTTGGATACAGTAGGAGGTAATTTAACCATTAGTAAGATTAAACACGACGTTGCATTTAGCAGCCCAGTTGTATGTGATTTTCCTTACATTATTACTGTTGAAAGTGATAGTATGAATTCAACCAACATCATTTCTAATTCATGGCAAAGTGCAGATGGTGAAAGTAGAAATTTGGCATCAGCTCAAGTAAGCGGTATCTGGTACCGTTGTTTAGATTTGAATGTAGATGGAACTACTTTCGATGCACATATGCAAATTTATCCTTTTGTGAAATATAAATTTGGAACGGATTTCACATCAAATTTTGATTGCTATGCTCTTAGAGATACTTTGAGATTTACAAATTCTTTCAAAACGAATTTGTTGGGAAGTTCTTTCTACAATTCTAATCAATATTTTGAAGAATTAGGATTGGGATTCCAAGAAAATTGCCATGAATGGTTAATTGATGGGAATGTTTCTTATTTAAATCAAACGGATGCAAAATACAAATCAGCCACGAAGAAAAATATTTCAGTTGAATTACGTTCTCTTTTGGTAACTTATGCTTCTGCTTCTTGCTATGACACTACAGTTAAAATAATTACTTTTAATCCTGCTAATCCAAGTTTGGTAAAAACTCCGAATGGATGTATCGGTGATTCTCTAAGAATTACAGTAACGGGAGATGCCGGTTCAACTTTCAATTGGTACAAAAACATTACAGATGCAAATCCATTTTTCGTGGGTAAAAGTTACACCATTGCTAAAGTAACTAAATCTGATACATTTGTTGTTCAGGCGGTGAATGGAAATTGCAGTTCTGGGTATTTATCCGTTATTAGCAAAGCAAGTGCTTATCCAACCAAATTAACATCTGTAAATGATTCAATTTGTTCTGGTGCGGTTGCTAACTTGTCGGGTACTTCTGATGAAGGTTCAGTTGAATGGTATACTGCAAAAACAGGTGGAATAAGATTGTTTACAGGTAATACATATGTTACAAATGCTTTAACAGCGGATACCGCATTTTATGTTACTGCAAATAACTCAGGTTGTTTTTATAAAGGTGCGCGCACAAGAGTGCTTGCATTGGTAGGAAAAGCATTTGCACCAGCGCAACCTACAAATGTAAAAGACACTACTATCTGTTTAGGTTCAAGCGCTTCTGTTATTTTAAGAGCTACTCCTGCAAATGGTACATCTTGCCGTTGGTTCGAAGACGCTATTACCAATACGCCATTGGCAACTGGAAATGCATATACTGCATCTGTAAACTCTCGCGGAACACAAACTTATTACGTGGAATCATGGAATGGCAATTGCGGTAGTGGTAGACTTGCGGTAAATATCATTGCAGAAAAAGCTCCTGCAACTTTCACAAAAGCAGGTACGATTGTTTGTTTTGGTGATTCAGCTACTGTATTTGCGTTAGCAACATACGGAGGTGTACAATGGTATACAAGTAAATCAACAGCTTCAGTTTCATCTGATAAACGATATACTTCTTACGACTTACCAGCAGGTAATAAAACAATGTATTTCAAAACGGTTGATAATACTTGTGTAAATACAAATTGGGATAGTGTTTCTGTAACTGTTAATGCTGCTCCTGAAGTTACGTCTATAACAAATGATCCAGTTTGTTATAAAGGTATTGGTCAAATCACTGTTCAGATCCCTTCTGGCAAAGTAAATTGGTATACGAGTGATGTAGCTACATCGGTTTATGCAACAGGAACAACGGTTTCTTTGGGTAAAATGTATGGTAATACCACACTTTATTATTCTACACAATCTGGTACTTGTAACGGTGTAAGAACACCTATTACCGTAAACTCATTACCACGTCCTACTGCAGGATTTTATTATTCAATTACTCCAGGTTTAACACTTAAATGTGATCCAATTAAAACAACTGGAATGACATACGAATGGAATTGGGGAGATACAAAAACATCAACTGGTTTACCAGCAACACACCAATATGCAACAACCGGAAACTATGATGTAACTTTAGTAACTACAAGTACAACAAATGCTTGTAAAGATACAGTTGTAATTCCTTTGACAGTAAATCAAGTTGCTAGTATCAAAACTATCAATAATCCTATGGTTTCAATTTATCCAAACCCAGTACAAGGTGGTAAGATTTTGAATATTCAGGGTATTGTTATTACTGAACTTCATTGGTTTGATGTAAGTGGACGTGAGGTAGCTGTTGAGAAAGTAAGCAACAATATGACCTTTGTTCCTTCTAAATTGAGTACAGGTGTTTACTTCATTAAAGGTGGAAATACAAAATCATCGTTTAGTGGTTCAATCAATATCAATAACTAAATTTATTGTTCTCATAGAACATTCATAAATTAAATAAAGCCCTTGAGCAATCAAGGGCTTTTTTTAATTTGTAAAATTCTATTTTATATTTTGAAGTCATTTTTTTAAACGGTCGTAAATTGACGTAATTAATTGATTACCTTATGCTTGTTCGACTTATGTTTTGTTGTATTTGGGCTTTGATTAGTTTATGGGTAATAAATTTTGAAAATAAATTGCATTTTATGCAACTCCTTCTTTGTTTTTTCAAATATCTACCTATCTTCGCATTACTTAATTTAATTTAAATTTAACTAATGAAAACTGGAACTGTCAAATTCTTTAACAACACTAAAGGGTTTGGATTTATCACCGAGGACGGATCAGGTACTGAGCACTTTGTGCACGTATCAGGTCTAATTGATCAGATCAACGAAAACGACAACGTATCTTACGATCTAAAAGAAGGCAAAAGAGGATTAAATGCGGTAGACGTAAGAAAACTACCTTAATAGACATTTTTTTGAATTTCTTGGAGGCCATCAATTTGATGGCCTTTTTTTATACTTATTCTTTTTTACCAACTATTGCTGCTTCTATTATAACTTTCGAAGTTAATCTTGAAAGCAGCTCTTGGTCCATTCCATAAATTTGAATACCCCACACAATAATATATTCCAATCTTGTATTTTTCCCGCCATATACGAATGAGCTTGTCAACCCCCACATACATTTCGTAATACAGCATATTTCTTCTTTCTGGGGCATATAAGGCACTTATGCCTGCAGATTCGTATAAACTGAGCTTTTTGATCAATGGTACCTTATTTACTAGTGCGCCGTTGAAACTGTGTCTATATCTAACTTCATAAAAACGCTTGAAGGTTCTAAATGTACTGTCTAGCATTTGATATGCATACATAGGAGGAGTAAACAGTGTTTGATCTCCACGGCGCTGATATTTATAATCAATTACATTTACAGTTTTATGAGAAATAAAACTTCCACTGATTACCTTTAATTCGCTTTTTCCAAGTAAACCCCAGGGGAAAATATGATCGGCTCTAAATTCTAGGTAATCATAATCGATGGTGCTTTTTAAAATTCCTGGTATTGCCTTTCTAAAATTCACCGAAAAAGTTGGCCATGTAGATCCTAAAATTACTTTTTGCTTTGGTTCACTTAAATATCTTTGAAAAGGAGTATATGATAAAGTTAGATCTGCAAAGACTGCCATATGAGGGATGAAGTTAAGAGGTCTGTTATTTACAAATAGACTATCACCCGTTTTTGAGAATTTGAAATTTGCAATGTCTTTTCGATCACTTAATTCACCTTGAACCCTGAAAAATAATCCGTTTACAATTTCTTGTCTGTGATAAAGCGTTAAATGATCGTGTTGGTAAAAATTATCCCTCCGAAATAAATCAATGTATGCTGCAAATGGATTTACAAATCCGAAATCTCTACCTACAGATGCATAAATGAGTTTACGTTTGTATGGGTTGTATAAATGCGAAACTATGGCTGTACCGCGAATATCTTGGTTGTTAATTCCGTAAGATATATTTTCAACAAATCGAATATTCTTTTTGTTTGCAGTAGTCTTATTTATGGTATTCCAAACTACAATTCTACTTCCACCAGGCCACCATGGCTGCCAAGTAAATAAAAGCGGTTGGAAATCTAAGTCAATTCCCTTTTTTCTATTCACATAGCTTTGCCCAAATAAAAAAAGATTTTTCCAGGTTACTTTATTTGTAATGCGCTCTATGCTATCCAAATATTCGTCGGAATTCAATACTCGTTTTAAACTGTCAATGGCTTTTACATAAGATCTCTCAGTAACGGACAAAGGTATTTTTCTTTGGGTATTCCAAAATGAAGTATCCTTTTCATATGCATCTTGTTCAATTTTACTGAGCTCAAGTCCAAAATGATTTTTAGGGAAATTGGGGTTTACCAAAATATTGCTGTATTGCACTTTCGTAGTCCCTAAATACTTAGTGTCACCTGTTTTTGAAAAGTATTTAAATTGTTGTGAATCTATAAGAATATTTGAATCCTTATCAATTCTGTAACTCTGACTCACCGTCATTTCATCGTATTCAGCCATCAAGTGACGCGGCACGTTCAATACTATTTTAGCTACATAAAAACTGGTATCGACCAAATGAATTTCACCAGAAAATGTTGCATTCGAAGTTTGACGTCCTTCAATTTTAATCCTTAGCACTCTCCCATAAACTGGGTGTTTGTAGCTTTCTATAAAACGAAATTTATAAGCAAGAATGGCGCTATTTGAAAGTGGCGACATTACGGGAAGTGGACAAAGGCCGGGTAAATACATTAGATTTTGATATATATTAAAATCGCCTTCAACTGTTGTTAAATAAAACAAACCAGTTTTATCTCCCCTAACTGAAACTCCTTGTTTTACTTCTTTAATTTTATTGGGTGGCGACCAATCTCTTTTCATGGTAATTTCGACCATGTTTGCTTGGGGAATTGGCGGGGCTTTGGATTGTTCAGATGCTACATCTTCATTTGTATTTTCTAAAGAAACTGTATTTTTCCGCGTAGACTGTATTTCTTCAAAGGCCCTAATGTATAAGTCGGCTGACTGGGCAGGGATTTTTTTAGACCAGTAATCTCTTTTTTTAATTGCCTTTTTCATATAATCAGGCCCCGGATCTTTCCACTTTGCACTGATATAAACGGTATTGATACCGGTGATTTTCCTTTTCAGAATCAACGTTAATGTATCTTTATACTTTTCTGTGTAAACAACAGCCAATTCCATATTATAGAATTCAGGATGTGAAAATATGATTTGATAATTTCCTGGCTTTAAGTCAAGTTTGAAATAACCATCCATTTTCCCTTGGCCAATTTTCCCTATCGTTTTGTCATAAATTTCTATTCCGGGGATGGGTGAATTACTTGTGTCAATGCACAATCCGATAATTTGCGCATTAGATTGTATAAAAATCCATCCAAAAAGAAATATAATCAAACGTTTCATTTCTTGTCCTTCTTATTCTTTTTGCTCTTTTTAGTCGGAGTCTGTATTTTTCGGATATTTAAATTGTAGATGGATTTTGGAACGTAGGGAGTAAATTGTGCCCCAAAATAATTTCGTGAAGGTTTGTTTTCAATATCCCAAATAAATCCTGGTAATTTTTCTTTTTCCAAAGGGAATAATTCTAGTGGGTAAATTTTGCCTTCAGGCTCTTGATAGAAATAAACTTGGTTGATTTTATTGTTTAAAAATTGAAATTTGATATTGGTGCACTTGATTTCAAACACCGATGAAATTGTGTCCTTTTCCCGAGTGTAATAAATACTTTTGCCATTGTTATTCACCAAGGTTTGAGTGATTTTTTGGTTTGAGTCTAACCAATGGGTCATTGAATCTCCAGATATTTGGCTAAATCGTAACTCATCTTCTTTCAGACTTATAAATCCATGTTTATACATGGTGCTATGGCTCAATTTTTTGCGTTTTAAAAATAAATTAATGGAATCGCCACTCATTCTTGTGAGAGAGTCCCATAAAACTGGGTTCCCTCTTAATTTAAATGTGCTGTCTAATGAATTATAGGATAAATATTTTGATGTGCCTGAAAAATTTCCGCGTTTGAATTTGACGTTTTTCCAAGACCTTATTTTTTGCTGCTTCAACGAATCTTTGCTATAAAAAAGCGTATCTCCTTTGATAAAAAAGCTGTCTTTTTTGTCGGTTTGCAAAGCCAATGGATTTCCAACAATAGTTATCTCGCTTGAATTTTTGGTGTAAAAAGCTTTTTGTCCCCATACCTGCCAATTTTCAGCCGAGTCAATAATCCACACGTTTCCATAAGCTTTACCCACTTGGCTTTTTTTATTAATGGAGACAGAATCTGCCACCAATGTTTTGTCATTATCGAACAAACCAAATTTTTGATAAAAATCTCCTTGACCCGTTTCGGTATTGTAGATGCCTCTTTCAAAAAGGATGGTTTGATTGCCGTATTCAATTTGGGTAAAAGAGAAGAATTTTGCAACCTTACTCTGAGTTTGATATTGTAGGGTGTCTGTTTTAATTATGTATTCAGGAGTTTGTAGGATTACATTTTTTTTGAAATATAACACTTTATTTTCAGGGTTATAGCTCCCTGAAACACTGGTTAATTTAGTTTCTTTGTCTACAATAACTCCACCGCTGCCGTACCATCCAACTTTTGAAATGGTATTGTATTGTAACCATGGGGTAGTTAGTGTCATGGTGTTGTCTACCAACTTTACATTTCCATCTACCTTTGCAGTATGTAATAAATTATCAAACAGAAGGGTGTTTCCCGTAACTATTGTGCCATCTAAATTAACAATTTTAACATCGCCAAATCCTTTTAAAGATTCAGACTGCGGATCATATTCGGCCTCATTACAATAAACTGTTGAACCTTGCTGCTCAAATTTTACATTTCCCTTAAGCAATTGTCCTCCATGACCATTTATTTGAATGGATTTCATTTTGTTGGCACTTAAAGAAATTGGCTGCGACAATAAATTTCCGACGGTTATTGAGAAGAAAACAACCAACCAATGCTTAAATTTATGTTCTTTGTGTTGTAATAACATGTTTCGAGAAACTTCTGCAAATTAAGTGTTAAATTCTATTAAAGCATTGATGAATCTACAAGATTGGCAATTGGAGCGACAATTGACCGTTTTGGCTGTAAGCGGAGGTGTTGATTCAATGGTTTTGTTACATGTGTTTAAACAATTGAATTTTCCTTGTGTTGTTGCCCATGTCAATTTCGGTTTGAGAGGTGTTGAAAGTGATGGTGATACCAATTTGGTAGTCAAAACATGCAAAGAAATGTCAATTCCTTGTTTTTTAAAGCATGTTGATACCGAAAAGTATGCCAATGAAAACAATATATCCATTCAAATGGCAGCTAGGCAAATTCGGTATGGGTTTTTCCAAGAAATTCTTGAGGGACAAAATGCGCGCTACATAGCCACAGCGCACCACCAAGACGATGAGCTGGAGAACTTTTTTATCTATTTGTTAAGAAACCAGTTGCATACAGCTTGGCAAGGAATTCAGATGGAAAGGGGGAATATTATTAGACCTTTATTGAATATCCCTCGAAAAGCAATTCAAGAATTTGCCACAAGCAACAAGGTAATTTTTAGAGAGGATAGTAGCAACGCCAATACCAAATATTTAAGAAATAAGATTCGCCATTTAATTATTCCCGATCTTAAAAATCAATATGCATCGGTGGCAGATGATTTTCAAGAGATAAGTAGTTTAGCTAGGGCCAAATCAAAGTTGTATTTCTCCGGTTTTCAAACAAATTGGGAAACAGAGGTTTCAGAAGTCTACGGTAAAAACGAAATTATTTTGGAGTATATCCATATTCCCAAATCATTTTATACCAATAAGGAAAACCATTTTGGGCTCAAAAGCAAATTTTTGAGTTGGGGGTTTTCAAATAACCAAGCCGATGAAATTTTGAATAAATCCATCAATATTGGAAGTCATTGGTTAGCTCAAGAGTTTGTTATTTATCGAAACAGAAATGGTTTGACGCTCAAACATCGCAATAAAATTGAAATACCAAAATCTGAAATACGGGTCAATGAAGTTGTGAATTTTGCTGCGTTTCAAATAAAAATTGTTGAAATACATAGAAATCAAGTTGATTTTGCTGAATCGCAATCCTATTATTTTAATCCTAACATTATCAATAGCGAATTGGCTTTGAGATCTTGGAAAATTGGCGATAAAATTCAACCTTTGGGAATGAAAGGGACGAAAAATGTCAGCGACATTTTCATAGATGCCAAGATTGATAATGACCTTAAAAACGGTATTCCACTGTTGGTTTCAAACGATGAAGTTTGCGCAATTTTGGGATTAAAGAGAAGTGCGCATTTTTTATTGGGGGAATCTGAAACGGCAATTAAAATTTCTTGGGATACAATGAATTGATATCCCTTTTATCAAATAATTTCACCTAAATTTGTCTTTTATGAGAGCCATTATTCCAGTTGCCGGTATTGGGAGTCGTTTGAAGCCTCACACGCAAACCCAACCCAAATCTTTGATTCCAGTTGCTGGAAAACCTATTCTTGGGCATATCATGGATAACTTGGTTGATTCTGGTATTGATGATTTTGTTTTTATAATTGGTTATTTAGGAGATAGAATCGAGCAATATTTAACTGAAAACTATTCTAAAGTTAAATTGACATTTGTTATTCAAACAATAGGTCGTGGAATTGGACATGCAGTTTGGTTGGCAAGAGAAGTTGTAGATCCCAATGAACCTGTTTTTATAGTTCTTGGTGATACCATTTTTGAAGCCAATTTAAAATCGGTTATGGCTTCGGGTGTGAGTAGTTTGGGTGTTAAAAAGGTTGATGATCCCCGTCAATTTGGTGTTGCCGAATTAAATGGTCAAGGTCAAATTACAAAACTCGTAGAGAAGCCAAATATTCCTCATTCAAATTTGGCATTGGTTGGTTTGTATTATATCAAAGAAACTTCGTTACTCATAGAATGTTTGGATTATTTGATTCAAAATGAAATCAAAACGAACAACGAATATCATTTAACCGATGCTTTGCAATGCATGCTCGACAAAGGAGCAACGATGCAAACTTTTTCAGTTTCAACCTGGTTTGATTGTGGTAAAAAAGATGTTATTCTTCAAACAAACAGAAACTTGTTGAAGCGACTTGAGAATCAAGATTTTCAACATTTAACAAAGTTGGGCAATATTATTGTTCCACCGGTTCATATTTCAGCAACTGCGAAAATTGAAAATAGCATTATTGGCCCTGATGTGAGCATTGGTGATGGTGCTTTTATTAGCCGTTCTATTGTAAAAAACAGTATTATTGGTCCAAATGCATCTTTGCAAAATGCCATTATCGAAAATTCATTGATTGGAAGTGATGCTTCTCTGATTGGTGCAGTGCATAGTTTGAATATTGGTGATAGCGCCGAAATAAATTTAAGAGACAGTTAATTGAAGTATTCTGTAAGTGATATCAAATCAATTTTAAATGCCAGTGAATTTGGTGAATTTGCTGGTAATTTACAAATTACAGATATTATTTACGATACAAGAAAAATTACGTTTCATGGAGAGAGTATGTTTGTTGCTCTTAAGGGACAATTGCGCGATGGACATGATTTTGTGCAATTGGCGTATGAAAAGGGCATTCGAGTTTTTTTGGTAGACAATGAATACCAGATTCCTGTTCAGTTTTTAACTGATGCATTTTTTCTAAAAGTTGCAAACCCTATTCAAGGATTGCAAACGTTGGCTGCAAACCATCGAAAGCAATTTTATATTCCCATAGTAGGAATTACCGGTAGCAATGGTAAAACTGTTGTGAAAGAATGGTTGAGTGAACTTCTGAGTCGTGATTTTAAAATTTATAAAAGTCCGAGAAGTTTTAATAGCCAATTGGGGGTTGCCGTTTCTATGTTGGCTTTAGAAAAATCGCATGAACTGGGAATTTTCGAGGCGGGCATTTCTCAACATGGAGAAATGGATGCACTTTGGAACATGATACAGCCTTCTTTGACTGTGATTACCCATTTGGGGTCGCCACACGATGCAGGATTTGAAAACAGAAAGCACAAGGCACAAGAAAAGATTAAACTCTGCAGAAATTCCGATGTGGTTATTGCTCCAAAGGATATAGAAGCTTTGCAAAGCGAACTTTCGTCCCTCAAAAAGAACCAACCTTTAACTAAAATAATTAGTTGGGGATACAATGACGGTGCAACATTTAGGCTGCTCAAAGTGGAACGTACCAATTTGGGTCAGAAAATTCATTTTCAGAATAGGGGAACTGCGCATTTTATTGAGATTCCATTTATTGATGAGGCTTCAATTGCCAACGCAATGACATGTTTTTGCGTTTTGTTTGCTTTCGAAAGATGGGATGAAAAACACATTGACTTATTTAAGCAGTTAAAACCTGTAAATAATCGTTTAACCATTGAAAAAGGCAGAAGGGGGAATGTGATTCTAAACGATAGCTATTCAAATGATTTTGAGAGTTTGGCAATTGCACTTGATGTTATTCAACGACAGCAACCTAATTTGCCTTTGAAGTTGATTGTTTCTGAAATGGAACAAGTTTCGAATAATGTTCAGTTGGAACAGCAAAAAATTGCACAATTATTTGAAAGTAAACACATTCATTCTATTATTTACTTGGGAAGTGAGCCGCCAAAGTTTTTAGATAATTTTAATGTTTTACATTTTACCGATACATTATCATTAATACAAAGTGGTTGTTTGAATTTAATTTCACATGCCGCAATTTTGGTAAAAGGGGCGAGGAAATATCAGCTTGAACAAGTAGTTGAGCATTTAAAAGAACGATTGCATAAAACGAGTTTAGAAATAGACTTGGATGCCATCAAACACAATTATAGATATTTCAAACATGAAATTTCTGCAAATACCAAAATGATGTGCATGGTAAAAGCGTTTGGTTACGGAAGTGGAACTTTTGAAGTTTCAAAAACATTACAAGATTTGGGTGCCGATTATTTGGGAGTAGCTTTTGCCGATGAAGGTGTTCTTTTGAGGGAAGCGGGTATTAAAGTGCCAATTATGGTAATGAATACCGATGCCCAAACCATGAATTTGTTGAACCAATATCATTTGGAACCTGTAGTTTATAGCGCTGCCAATTTAACTCAATATATGAATTTATTGGGAAATGCACATGGTGAAATTCATTTGGAAATTGATACAGGAATGCATCGATTGGGATTTGGGATAGCCGAAATTATTGATTCGGTAAAGTGTATCCCTGAAAACATAAAAGTAAAAAGTGTTTTCACACATTTGGCGGTATCTGAAGATGCTTCAAAAGATACATTTACAGAAACTCAGGCCAAAGTGTTTTATGAAACGGTTGCCAAAATAGAGTCAATTTTGGGCTATACGGTTATTAAACATATTAGCAATACCGGAGGAATTCAACGTTTTGCTAATTTGCAATCAGATATGGTTCGGTTGGGAATTGGTTTATATGGGTTAATGCCTAATGGAACTGAGAATAGAGATTTACAAACTGTGGCTACCTTGCATTCAACCATTACCCAAATTCACACTGTTCTGCCTTTTGAGGGAATTGGATATGGTCAGCACGACCCAGATCCCTCAGAAAGAAAAATCGCAACCATTGCCATGGGTTACGCCGATGGATTATCAAGACGATTTGGTAAAAAAGTGGGAGGAGTTTTGATAAATGGTATATTCGCTCAGTTTGTTGGCAATATTTGTATGGATATGGCCATGGTTGATGTTACAGAAATTGATTGCCAGGAAGGTGATTCGGTTGAGATTTTCGGTAAAAACTTGTCGATAAATGAAATGTCCCACCGAGGCGGGACAATTTCTTATGAAATATTAACAAATATTTCTCAACGTGTACCAAGAATTTATCTTGGTGAAAACTAATTATTTTGCAACCAAACTGGTCATTGGGTTTTTAAGGTTTTGGTATTTTACCAAGTCAACTTTCAATGCACCAACCCTGATTTCAGATTGAATTCTAATTGGCACTTTGTTTTCATCGTCGGTTACCCAAACAGTCATAGCATCTGAAGATTTGAAAACCCTGTCAACAATCAATTGCGGTTTTATTTTGAAACATCTTACCTTGCCAATATCAGATTTAATTACCTCTTTGCCCACATATTTTACGTTTAAGTTGTATATTTTATTGTCAATATAAACGTCAATTGGGTAAGTAGTTCCAACTTTAGCATCGGCATAATTCAAAGTACGCATATAGTAAATTGCGGAGGCAATGTCTTGGGTATATTGTGGAATCGCAATCTGTCCTTGTTTGTTTTTCAACCATTTGTCGGAATGGTTATAAATGGCAATATCTTGGTTAAAGTAATTGTTTTCACGAACTGTTTTCGCGTATCGGATGGGTGCATGTGAATTCACGTCAACCCAGCTTTCAAATTTATCGCGCACTTTATAGGCCCAATCAAATGATTTTACAGTTTCACCTTCTACTTTCAAGTTATACGCTGTTTTATTATTGATAGTTAAAGGTTCTGAAACAGTCATGTTGCACAAACCTGCATTGATAATTCCGTAGTGAATTCTATAATTTAATAGTTCACCAGATTGGTAGGCAGTGTTTATAACAATTCTATCGTTGTTGTCTGTTTTTTCAGCTGATTTCATTGAAAATAAAACAATGCTTAAAATAGAGATGGCGAATGCACTGATGTAAAAAGTAACTCGATTCTTCATGGTTTAATTTTTTAGGTTGTATAATCCTTAATACACATTATTCAAGATCTTCCCCCAAATTGATGGATCATTTCTTTTAATTGTTGCGATATTTGCAAATATGAATCAAGAAAATATTCTTACTTCCATTTCTAAAGGAAGCGGATGTGGTTGTAAAATTCAACCGGCTGTTCTTTCGGAAATGTTAACCGGATTGAGTGTTGAGGTTGATAAATTTCCAAACTTGCTCGTTGGGAATCATTTAAATGATGATTGTTCTGTTTATGATTTAGGCGAGGGTAAGTTACTTTTACAAACAGTAGATTTCTTTACTCCCATGGTCAATGATCCAACAATTTTTGGAATGGCTGCTGCAGCAAATGCTTTAAGCGATATTTATGCAATGGGTGGGAAGCCAATTATGGCAAATGCTGTTTTTAGTTGGCCATTAGATCTATTGTCTGTTGAAATGGGTAGGCAAGTTTTAAAAGGTGGCATTGATTTATGTATGAGTTTGGGTGTACCTGTTGCTGGTGGACATAGCATTGATGGTAAGGAACCTATTTTTGGATTGAGTGCAACAGGCTTGGTTGATACAGCAAATTTAAAAACGAATGCAGGGGCCCAATTTGGAGATGTGGTTTTCATGACGAAACCATTGGGAATTGGAATGTTGGCTGCAGCCTATAAACGCGGTATTTCAAATAAGGAACAGAATGATGCCCTTAATTCGCTTTTGACGCAAAACAATTCAATAGGGTTTGAATTGGGCAATATAAAAGGGGTAAATGCGATGACAGATATTACAGGATTTGGTTTTGTAGGACATTTATTGGAAATATGTAAGTCATCAAATTTGGGCGCTGAAATTGAATTTGCAAATATTCCTCTTGAGCCAGAAGCAATTGCTTTAGCTGCGAGTTTTGTTTTGCCAGACAATGCTATGAGAAATTGGAATGCGTATGAAAAGGATGTTCAAATTAGCAATCAAGATGCGTTTGCTTGGGTTGTCGATCCTCAAACAAATGGTGGTTTGCTGTTTACGGTTAGTGAAGACTTTGTTTCGGAAGTAAATAATTTGTTCAATAGCAAAAATTTGCCTTTGTATGAAATTGGCAAAATGGTGAATACAGGAGTTGTGATTAGGTAGTTTACTAAAGGCAATCAATTAATCAAAGATTGATAAACAATATAACTAAAAAGGCCTTGAAATTCAAGGCCTTTTCTATGTTTTAATCGTATTTTTTATAATTTGTATAAAACAGATTTTACTGCTTTCACTATACGTTCAACATTCGGTAAATAGGCTTCCACGAAAGTTGGTGCGTAAGGCAAATTGGTATCCATACTGGTTACCCTGTGAACTGGTGCATCTAAATAGTCAAAAGCCCTTCGTTGAACAATATGAGAAATCTCAGAACTGATACTTGCCAACGGCCATGCTTCTTCAACTACAACCAATCTATTGGTTTTTTTAACTGAGCGAATAACTGTATCATAATCAATTGGGCGAACTGTGCGTAAATCTATCAATTCAACATTAATACCTTCAGCTTCTAATGCAGCAACTGCATCATAGCAACGCAACATCATTTTACCAAAGCTCACAATCGTAACATCTGTTCCTTCTTTAACAACATTTGCAACACCAATTGGAATGGTATATTCTCCTTCTGGAACCATTCCTTTAAATCCATACATTTGTTCGCTTTCCATGAAAATAACAGGATTTTCATCACGGATTGCGCTTTTTAACAAACCTTTTGCATCTGCGGGATTACTTGGAACAACTACTTTTAAACCAGGAGTATTGGCATACCAATTTTCAAAGTTTTGAGAATGCTGTTGAGCCAACTGACCTGCGCTTCCTGTAGGACCACGAAAAACGATCGGACATAAAAATTGACCATCACTCATGCTATTAATTTTCGCAGCAGAGTTAATTACTTGGTCAATTGCTACCAATGAAAAGTTAAATGTCATGAATTCGCAGATTGGACGAAGACCATTCATTGCTGCACCAACAGCAATACCAGCAAATCCCAATTCAGCAATAGGGGTATCGATGACACGTTTTTCGCCGAATTCTTCTAACATACCTTGGCTTACCTTGTAAGCACCATTATATTCAGCCACTTCTTCACCCAAAAGGAATACACGATCGTTTGCGCGCATCTCTTCTTGCATGGCTTCACGAAGTGCTTCACGGAATGCAATTTCTCTCATAATTGTTCTAAATGAAGTGCAAAATTAAGCAATTGAATGCAACAATGCGAAAAATTCGCACAATGGTTTAATTCAATCTTTTGGATAAAACACTTTCAATGTATTGAAATAGTTGTCGGGGGCCAATTTTTCGCCATTCTACTTCATCCAATTCTCCCCCAAAATTCAAATAATAATCGATATGACTTTTTCTAAATTCTTCGAGTACATGTTCTCTGAAATTAATGAGGGATATCCACCCATCTTCCACATCTTGAAACCATTCTTCATAGTAACTGTCGTCGGAAGCATGGAAATTAAGCACATTTTCACCAATTAAAATGAATTTGTTTACACCTTCTGCCGCCAGTACTTCAATTACCTCTCTTTTCAATTGCATGATGTCGTTATAAAGCGCATCATTCCATTCTCCAATTATTTCAATTATGGCAAAGCCATCTTGGTAATCGGCAAATAAAATTTTAACATACAGGGTTGTGCTACCAAAATGATCCCATTGAGGATGAATCAGATAATTATATACCGCTTTGTCGTAATAAAATTCGCTATACTCTCTTCCATAAAAAGGAGATGCACTATCTTCAGCAGCGTTATAAAAGTTTAACCAAGAAAAATGAGGCTCTATGTCGTGCACACGGCAAAATTAAGGAAATACAAGTAGATTATTTGTTTAGGATTGATGAAAATGATAAGGTTTATAAGTGTTTAGGGGGTTTGTAAAAGTTTATGGGGTTGTTTTTTGTAATTGTATTGAATTAAACAACGAAGTGTAAACTGCCAAAGGCGTAAACTGCGAAGCAATTTCAACAAATTCATTACCTTCGCAATTCAATGTCAAAGTCGTTTTTTAAGAACCTTATTTGGTTGCAAGCGCTTAATTGGTTAATAAAACCAGTTTGGATATTTGCCATTGAAAGGGTAGTTCAAATGAACTTGGGCGATACCATGTATGGTGAATACTATGTTTTATTTAACTTAGGATTGCTATTTGCGGTACTTTTGGATTTGGGATTAAATAGTTACGTCTCTAGAGAAATTGCTGCAGCCGGAAGATTGATTCATAAAAAGCGAATTGTATCTGTTCGATTGCTAATGGGATTCATTTATGTCTTACTTGTGCTTATTTTGGGTAAATTCCAATCTCTTGATTTACGCTTTTTGGCTTTAATTATTTTGAATCAAATTTTGGCATCGTTTACGTTGTTGTTTAGGGCTATTTTACAAGGCCGTCAAAGATTTATTGCAGATAGTATTTTAAGTGTAACAGATAGATTTGTTGCTATTTTGGTATGTGCCGCATTTTTATACATTCCAATATCAGAATCCGAATTTGTTCAGAATTGGTTTCCTATCTTCAATGCGAAATCGGGAATTTTTATTTTTGTATTTGCCCAATTTTCGGGGTATTTAATTGCTTTTATCACTGGTTTGGTTTGGGTTCAAAAAACAAACCACGCCATCCATCCCTCAGAAAATGAAGTATTAAAAGAAACTGCAAGTAAAAATTATTTGGCAGAAGATACCTCGTTGAAAGATTGGCTATTGCACATAGGTTGGTTTGGGGTATTGGCATTGTCAATGAGTTTTTTTACAAGAATCGACACGAGTATGATTCACGAATTGGCCAAATCTGATAATCCGTCTGAAGGATTTTTTCAAGCTGGTTTGTATGCAAAGAGTTACCGTTTGCTAGATGCAGCTTTGATATTTAGTACATTGTTAAGCACGCAGTTATTGCCTTTGTTTACCCGAAATATAGCATTGGGAGAATCTGTGAAATCATTGTTGAAAATTGGTACTGGAATAGTACTTGGAGTATCGGTTATAGCCTCACTATTCTCTGTGTTTGCCGGGGAGTTTATCTTGCAAAAATTATATTATAGCAAAGCGAATGTTGTTATAGAAATGAGCACATTGGCGCAAAGCGCTAGCATATTTGCTGTTTTAATGACAGCTTTTATTCCAATGGCATTGGTGCATGTCTTTGGAACATTTATTACGGCTTTAGGTAACATAAAATGGTTGGCCATTCTTGCGTTGATTTGTGTTTTAATAAATGTAACAATCAATTGGATTGTGATTCCAAAATATGGTGCTTACGGCGCTGCTTGGGGATGTTTTATCACCCAGTCATCTTTTGCCATGGCTTGCATTTTTAAAACAATGCAATATTTAAAAATGAAAGAAAATTAAGAAAGATTAATAGAGCGGAAATCTGCTCATTAATGCATGTACTTCTGACTTTACCTCATTTAATACAATTTCATTTTCATGGTTCATCAATGCTTTATCTATCAAATATGCAATGGTTTCCATTTGTTCTTCTTTCAATCCCCTTGAAGTAATTGCAGAAGTTCCTAAACGAAATCCAGAGGTAACGAAAGGACTTCTTGTTTCAAACGGCACTGTATTTTTATTGATGGTAATATCGCATTTTACCAAGGTATTTTCGGCCAATTTCCCGGTCATAATTTCTGACTTTGGACGTAAATCAATTAACATTAAGTGATTGTCTGTGCCACCTGAAATGATTGAATAACCTAATTTTTTCATAGCATCTGACAATGATTTTGCATTTTTTATTACCTGTTTACCGTATTCTGTAAATTCATCAGATAATGCTTCTCCAAAAGCAACTGCTTTCGCTGCAATTACATGCTCCAAAGGCCCACCTTGAGTTCCTGGGAAAACTGCGCTGTCAAGAATCGCGCTCATCATTTTGTTTTCACCTTTTGGTGTTTTTTCACCCCAAGTGTTTTCAAAATCTTTACCCATCATAATGATTCCACCTCTCGGACCTCTCAAGGTTTTGTGGGTGGTTGAGGTAATGATATGGCAATAAGGTACAGGGTTGTTTAATAATCCTTTTGCAATAAGACCTGCAGGATGCGCAATATCGGCAAGTAACAAAGCACCTACTTTATCTGCAACTTTTCTGATTCTTTTATAGTCCCAATCTCTGGAATATGAACTTGCACCACAAATAATGAGTTTTGGTTGTTCTTTAGTTGCGCTTTCTTCGAGCTGATCATAATCAATTAATCCAGTTTCTTTTTTTAGTCCATAAAAACTAGGTTTATATAGTTTGCCAGAAAAATTGACTGGTGAGCCATGCGTTAGATGTCCTCCATGACTTAAGTCAAAGCCCAAAATTTTATCTCCAGCTTTTAAAACACCGAGCATAACCGCGGCATTTGCTTGAGCGCCAGAATGTGGCTGAACATTTGCCCATTCTACACCGAATAATTGTTTGAGTCTATCAATAGCCAATTGTTCTATTTGATCTACAAACTGACATCCGCCATAATATCTTTTGTTTGGCAATCCTTCAGCGTATTTATTGGTTAAAACGCTACCCATTGCTTCCATAACCTGTTTGCTAACAAAGTTTTCGCTTGCAATAAGTTCAATACCCTCTTGTTGACGCAACAATTCTTGGTCAATGATTGAAAAAACAGTTGAATCTCTTTGGCTCATATCTTACTACAATTTTACGCCAAAATGCCTATTTATCCTTGTTTTGAAGGCGTAATCATATGAAAATATTATTAAGTTTTTGAAAAAGAAGGAGAAAATCATTTCAATTGGTGATTATAATCAAAAAAATGTTGAAATTCGCCCAACTGATTTTATGAATATCAATAAAGTATTTTTGAAAAACGCTGGCATTTTTGCCCTATTTCTTTTGGGATTTTGGATTATATCAATGCGGTATTTTAGCCCGGCACTTGATAATAAAGTGTTAAAGCAGGGTGATATGCAACAAGTGAAGCTTATGGTTTCTGCTGCTGATTCTATAAAAGCTTCAACCGGAGTATATCCCAATTGGAATGATAGGGTATTTTCTGGTATGCCGAGTAATTTGATTTCCGGTATCCCTCAAGGAAGTTTGTTGTTGAAATATAGAATTTTAGAAGCCTTTGGTATTGTAAAATCACCATTTACCATTTTGTTTTTGAGCATGCTCAGTATGTTTGTTATGTTGCTTTCTGCAAAGGTGAACAAATTGCTGGCAGCTGCAGGAGCAGTTGGATATGCATTTATGACCTTCTCCATTTCGAGTTACGAGGCAGGACACGTTACCAAGGTTTTGGCCATGGCAGTAATGCCTGGAGCTATAGCCGGAATGATTATGCTTTCGCAACGAAGGCTTTTGTGGGGCGGAATCACCCTTGCCTTGTTCTTTGCCATGGTAATCAATTATTTCCATTATCAAATTGCATATTACACCGGAATTATTATTGGAATTTATTTGTTGGTTGAGTTGGCTAGCGTCATTAAAACCAAGGAATTTGTGAATTATTTTAAAATGGTTGCAATTACTGTAGCCGCTATGTTGATTGGCGTATTGAGTTGTATTGGTAAAATTCAAGATACCATGCAATATTCTAAAGCTACCATGCGTGGTGGTTCGGAAGTTGCAAGTGAAGTGCCAGCAGGTGGTCCAAAACAAACAGTGAACGCGAAAGGGTTAGATATAGATTACGCATTTAGTTGGAGTTATGGAATAGATGAATCGTTAACACTTTTGGTGCCAAGGTATAAAGGTGGAAGTAGCGATGAGCCAGTTCCAGAAAACGAGTTTGGTCAAGAGCGTTTGCCAATTTATTTTGGAGATTTACAATTTACAAGTGGCCCAGTTTATATGGGTGCTATTTTAATGTTTTTCTTCTTTTTTTCAATTGTGTTTGCATTCCAATGGAGTAATGCAGAGCCGGAAAATAAAGATGCCCAATTCACTAAAAAATTGATGTGGTTTTCACTTATCACCTTTGCTGTTTCATTGATGATGTCTTGGGGAAGGAATTTCTTTGTAAACGATTGGTTATTTGAATACCTTCCTTATTACAACAAATTCAGAACCCCAATGATGACATTGGTTATTGCACAAGTTGTTGTGCCATTCTTTGGGTTATTTGGTTTGTATAAATTGATGTCAGGTAATTTTTCTGATGCGTTTGGAAATAAGCTCATTAAATCTGCAGCAATTGTTGCCGGCTCATTGTTGGGAATAGCTATTTTGGGAACCATGTCTTCTGATTTTATAGGTTTGTCTGATAAAGAAATTGCAAAATCTTCAGGTCAACAAGCAGTTGATTTTATTAAAGAAATGAGATCTAAATTGGTTTGGGGGGATATTTGGAGAACGGTTGGTTTGATCATTGTATCGCTTGTAATGGTGTATTCTGCAATCAAAAAGCAGTTAAGCGCAACGGTTATTTCGGTTGTTTTATTGGTAACAATTACTTTCGATATGGTATCTGTTTCTCAACGTTATTTGAATGAAGGTAACTGGCAAGAAAAAGAAGAAGAAGCCGCAATTGTTCCATCTCAGCAAGATGAAATGATAATGAGAGACAATAAAGATGGTGCAAGGGTATTTGATTTGCGTTATAACCCGTTTAACGATAATCATGCAGCACCTTTTCATAAAAATGTAGGTGGATATCACCCAGCAAAATTGAGTAGATATCAAGATGTAATTTCTTATTGCATTACACCTAATGGGGGACAATTATCAGGCGATTTTATTACCAAAAATAACGCTTTAGATATGTTGAATTGTAAATATGTGTTGTCTAAGGATCAAAAAAGTGGAGCAGAAGAAGCTTTCCCTCGAATGAATGCCAATGGACATGCATGGTTTGTTTCAAGTGTTTCAACAGCAGAAAATGCGAAGAAAGCACTTGAATTGGTGAATTCTGTTGATATCAAAAATGTGGCTGTAATTGAATCAAAGGAGGTGAATAAGCCAACGGCAAATACATTTACGAAAGATACAACTTGTACAATCAAACAAACTGCTTATAGCACCGACACGATAAAATATCAATCAAATAATGCAAACATAGGTTTGGCACTGTTTAGTGAAGTGTTTTACAATGAAGCAAATGGTGGTTGGCATGTAATGGTTGATGGAAAAGAGGCCAAAGCACTGCGTGCAAATTATATTTTGCGTGCTGTTGATGTTCCAGCTGGAAATCACCAAATTACGTGGTATTACAAGCCGGCCGACAGAAGCATGTATTTTTCTATTGAAGTAGCCTCTTCAGCAATTGTTTTATTGCTGTTCTTGGCCTTAATTGTAAAACAATTGTTCTCGAAACCGGAAGAAGAGTTAAATGCTTAAAAAAATATCGGTCATTACCATAAATTACAACAATTGTCGGGGACTAATTAAAACCTATGATTCCCTTCGCGTCCAGGAAGATCTTAAAACAAGGGTTGAATGGATTGTTGTTGATGGAAATAGTACCGATGGAAGTGTAGATTTTTTAAAATCAATTTCCTTTGATATTGATAAACTGACTATAGAATCTGATAAAGGCATTTACGACGCCATGAACAAAGGTTTGGCAGCGGCAACAGGAGAATATGTTTGGTTTCTAAACAGTGGTGATTCTTTTTATAACAATTTATCAGTGGATAGGGTTTGTAATTCAATTGAACTTTCTAATGCCGACGTCCTTTTTGGAGATACTATGTTTGTTTCAGAATCGGGTAATATAATTGGGCTAATTAGCAAATTAAAACCACAGAGATTGCCGAGTAAGTTAACCTTTAATGGTTTCAAATATGGCATGAATGTGTGCCATCAAAGTGTGATTGTGAAACGTGAAATTTGTCCGAAATATAATCTTGAATACAAATTAGCTGCTGATATTGATTGGATTTTAGAAATTTTAAAACACCAACCTTCCTCAAACCGGGTTGAGTATACATTGTCTAATTTTGAAGTAGGTGGTAGCAGTTATCAGCATACAAAAAAGGCTTGGAAAGAACGCTTTCAAGTATTTTCAAAGCATTATGGAATAGTTCCAAATTTAATTAATCATGTTTGGATTATTGTTCGCAGAATAATTTTTGATATTAAAATTAAAGTCTTTAACAACAAATGAGCAATACCAGCCGTGTAGACAAAGAGCTTTTTGAAGAGGCTCACTATTTGGGTAAACCTGCCGACACAGATGATTTGTTGGTGCAAAGAAGAATCAACATCCTTCATCGTTTTGAGGGATTTTTTGATGCCAATGCAAGTTTGGTTGAAATTGGTTGTGGCAATGGCAATACCATTTTACAAATTGCTGAAAAGTTTAAATATTCGTACGGACTTGAATACGCTGCTGTTCATGAAAAAGACTTCAATGCGTTAAAATCATCCCTCAAAATAGAAAATTCTGAATTTTTGGTGTGGGATATTATGAATGAAGGATTCAAACCAAAATGTGATCGCTTATTGAGCTTTGAAGTAATTGAACATTTACCTGAAGAAATTGGCGTAAAAAATTATGCCGAATCTGTTGAAAGCGGCGCGCTTTGCGCCATTTCAGTACCTAACAAATGGTGGATATTCGAAACCCATGGTGCAAGTTTGCCTTTGCTGCCTTGGAATAGGGTTCCCTTTTTCTCTTGGTTGCCACGTGTAATTCATGAAAAATGGGCGTTGGCTAGAATTTATACCAAAAAGAGAATCAAAACCTTAATGGAAGATTCTGGATTCGAAGTTTTAGAAATGCATTATGTAATGGCTCCTATGGATGTGATAAAATGGCGTCCTTTGCAATCATTTTTGAGAAAGTATATTTTTAACGCTGATACCACCAGAGTGCCTTTTAAGGCAGTGAGTATATTGGTGTTTTGTAAAAGAAAATAAATTATGAGAAAATATAATATTTTAATCGTTTCCGTTCTTGCAATTGGTAATTTGTGGGGACAAAAGAAACCAAAAACAGACTGGTTTTTTGAGAAACCATGCAAGAAAAACATGGGTATTTCAGTAAATGAAGCCTACAAATCAGCACAAGGAAAACTTCCTTCTTCAACCATAGTTGTTGCAGTTATTGACGGAGGTACAGATGTAAATCACGTCGATTTAAAAGATGTGATTTGGGTAAATAAAGGCGAAGTCCCTAACAATGGCATCGATGATGACAATAACGGTTACGTTGATGATGTAAACGGATGGAATTTTATTGGTGGTAAAGACGGTTCAGTAGTTGGCGCTGATAATCTTGAAAAAGTACGTATTTATAAAAAATTAGACGACAAATACAAGGATGTTCAACCTGAATCTATCCAACCGGATAACGCCGAATACAATATGTATGTTCAATGGAAAACTGAAATTGAGGGAGAGAGAGGGATGTATGGTAATCTTTTGAAACAAATGACGCCTTTGGTTGAAGTGCTCAATAAAATGAAAAAATCTATGGGTAAATCAAATCCTTCATTGGCTGAAATTGAAAATATGCCTACAACTGATATTGCAACAAAAACCCAAAATGATAGAATTGTCGGTATTTTGAAGAAATATAAAATGTCTTTTGAAGAGTTTGATAAAACATTAGGTGAGCAAGTGCATCAAATTGATGCAAAAGTAAATTTCCAAAATAACCCAAATTTCGATTCTCGTAAAATTGTAGGTGACAACTACGCAAATTCATCTGAGCGTTATTATGGTAACAACAATGTTATTGGTCCTGATGCTTCTCATGGTACACACGTTGCTGGAATTATTGCAGCTACTCGAAACAATAACGTTGGAATGAACGGAATTGCAGACAACGTAAAAATTATGGTAGTTCGTGTTGTTCCTGATGGGGATGAAAGAGACAAAGACGTTGCCAATGGTATTCGTTATGCAGTTGACAATGGAGCAAAAATTATCAATATGAGTTTTGGTAAAGGTTACAGATGGGACAAAAATATTGTCGATAGTGCTGTTGCTTATGCCGAAGCAAAAAATGTATTGTTGGTGCATGCTGCAGGTAACAACGGATCAAATAATGATATAGAAGCCAATTATCCAAACGATACTTTGTGGAATGGTAAATCATTTGCTTCAAATTGGTTAGAAATTGGTGCGAGTCAACCCAAAAGAAAAATGTTGGCAACAAACTTCAGTAATTATGGCAAAAACAATGTGGATTTATTTTCTCCTGGTCAAGATATTTACAGCACCATTCCGGGAAATGAATATGCGTATTTTAATGGAACGAGTATGGCTTCGCCGGCAGCTGCTGGTGTTGCAGCATTGGTATGGAGTCGATTTCCTAAGTTAACTGCTGTTCAATTGAAGCAGGTCTTGATGGAATCTTCTGTGAAGGTAAATAAGAATGTGCTGTTGCCCGGTGCAAAAAAGACGAAAGTAAACTTCTCTAATTTGTCTGTAAGTGGTGGTTTGATTAATGCGTTAAATGCGTTGCAAGCGGCAAGCGCAATCAAATAAAATTGGCAAATTCTCTGTAGAATTTTCCTGAGGGAAATCCCATCACGTTAAAATAGCATCCATCGATGCGCTTAACGCCAAGGTAACCCATCCAATCTTGAATTCCATAACTGCCAGCTTTATCAAAAGGCTGGCAGTTTTGTATATAAGACATTATTTGATTGTTTGTTAACGGGTAGAATTCTACTTCGGTTGCATCGTGAAACACGTGGGTTTTCACATCTGTTTTGATGCAAACCCCTGTATAGACGGCATGAATCCTGCCGCTTAATCGGGTTAACATTTCAACTGCTTCATCGATATTTTGGGGTTTGTTCAATACCAAATTGTCGATGCAAACAATGGTGTCTGCTGTAACCAATACATCACTTCCAATGGTCTGGATATAATGATTGGCCTTATACAATGCCAAATATTCGCATACCTCTTCGTTTTTTAATTCGGAGGGATAATTCTCTTCAGCTTCAATATTTACTACTTCAAATAACAGTCCGCATTTAGACAATATTTCATGTCTACGTGGGGATTTTGATGCCAAGAGGATTTTAGGAAATTGCATGTTTTATGCAAAGTTTGGTGCAACCACCAAGTCTTTGGTTCCATGACTGTAGTCATAAAAACCGCGACCACTTTTCACACCCAAATCACCAGATGTAACCATATTCACCAATAGTGGAGATGGTGCATATTTTGGATTTCCAAAACCATCGTGAAGTACGCGTAAAATAGCCAAGCAAACGTCTAATCCAATAAAATCAGCCAATTGCAATGGTCCCATTGGATGTGCCATACCTAATTTCATGATGGTATCAATTTCGGCTACACCTGCAACACCTTCGTGAAGACTGCAAATGGCTTCGTTGATCATGGGCATAAGTACTCTGTTTGCAATAAAACCTGGGTAATCTTGGGTTAGGGCTGGAACTTTACCAAGTTTCTTAGACATTTCTAGTATTTCATTGGTAATTGCCTTGTCTGTTTTGAATCCCTCAATAACTTCAACAAGCTTCATAACCGGAACTGGGTTCATGAAATGCATTCCAATTACTTTTTCAGGACGAGAGGTCACAGATGCGATTTTAGTAATAGAAATTGAGGAAGTATTACTAGCTAAAACACAATTTTCAGGTGTTAACGCGTCTAATTGTTTGAATATATTTAATTTGATTTCTACATTTTCTGTAGCGGCTTCAATAACTAAATCGGCATTGCTCACGCCTTCGGCAAGTTGGGTAAAGCATTTGATATTGGCCATGGCTTTGGCTTTATCATCTTCGGTAAGAGAACCTTTGGCAATTTGGCGGTCCATATTTTTTTGAATGGTAGCCATTGCTTTGTCGAGCATATCTTGCTTTACATCAATTAAGTTAACGGCATAACCGTTTTGTGCAAATACGTGTACAATGCCATTTCCCATTGTTCCACCACCAATAACTGCAATTTGTTTCATCGGGTGCAAATTTAGACAGAAATTGTTTGTTGACAAGCGCCAATAAATGAATTATCTTTGCATCCCCAATTTAGGGGAAATACGTTCGTATGAAATTATCTCAGTTTAAATTTGAGTTGCCTGAAGAGCTTATAGCACAGGAACCTTTAAAAACCCGCCACGATAGTCGCTTGCTGGTTGTACATCGCAAAGAAAGAAGAATAGAACACCGTAAGTTCCACGATATTCTAGATATTTTTAACGAAGGCGATGTTTTCGTTGTAAACAACACAAAAGTGTTTACAGCAAGAATGTACGGACAAAAAGAGAAAACCGGTGCGCAGATTGAAGTATTCTTGTTAAGAGAATTGAATCATGAATTGCGTTTGTGGGATGTTCTTGTTGACCCTGCGCGTAAAATTCGCGTTGGAAACAAATTGTATTTTGGTGATGACGATTTGGTTGCCGAAGTAGTTGACAACACCACCAGCAGAGGAAGAACCATTCGTTTCTTGTTTGATGGCGACGATGAAGCTTTTGACAAAGTAATCAAAAAATTGGGTGAAACTCCAATTCCAAAATACATTACCCGTGCCGTGAAAGAAGAAGATGAACTTTGGTATCAATCTTTATTTGCGAAACACGTGGGTGCTGTTGCAGCTCCTGCTGCTCAGCTGCACTTAACCCGTGAATTGTTAATGCGTTTAGACATCAAAGGTATTAATTTTGCTGAAGTTACCTTGCATTTGGGCTTAGGTGCCTTTAGAGAGGTTGAGGTTGAAGATTTGACCAAGCACAAAATGGACAGTGAGTATTATAAAATTTCGCAAGAAACCTGTGATACTGTAAATCAAGCTGTAATTAACAAAAGCAGGGTAGTAGCAGTAGGTGGAAGTGTAATGCGTGCCATGGAAACCAGTGTGAGTTCAAATAAGACCCTGAATCCTAGCGAAGGATGGACAGATAAATTTTTGTTCCCACCTCAAGTATTTAACATTGCCAATGCGTTTATAACAAATTTACACCAACCAGAATCTCCATTATATATGATGGCATGTGCTTACACAGACCATGAATTTATGGCAGAAATTTACCAAGAAGCAATCAAAGAAAAATACCGTTTCTTGTGCTATGGTGATGCCATGTTAATCTTGTAAAAGAATTATTCATTGAATATTGAAAAAGGCTGCATTTGCAGCCTTTTTTGTTTTATTAGATAAGATGAAATGTTAAAATACGATTAACTTTTCTTCATCAGAAGGAAAATTATTTTGTTTTGGCGTTCTGTAATTTCAATGAGAGATAAGATTTTTGCCAATAGCAAATCTTCTTCATGGCTGGAAAGGGAGTAATTATTCACAAAACAATTAGGTGCAGAATTTGATATTTTTTTATGTCTCCTGTGTTAAAGTGTACTTGTAGTTTAACAAATACAAACAAATAGGAACTTTTTACAAACAATTAATTTCTTATCATAAATTAAATCAAAACGGTCACAAATATTTATAAACAAATCGACAAATTCATTTATCTAATTTATATCAAATATTAATCTTTTTTATGATTTTTTAAATTTCTTATTTACATAATTTCCCGCACATTATTTTTTCAACATTTTATAATTAAATGGTTGAAATTGCTGAAATCATAAGTAAATTTGCGGCAATTTTATATGTTGATTAGGATTCTGGCGGCGGTTTTATTGTTAGTTTTACTCCCTTTTTTATTGATTGTTTTTTTCTTCATTTACATTGAAGATGGCTATCCATTTGTTTTCAAACAATTTAGAATTGGTCAACATGAACGGGTGTTTATTTTTTACAAAATACGAACAATGCGTAGAAATACCCCTGAAAGATCAACAAAGGAAATTGATGAATCTGAGAACTGGGTATTAAAGACGGGTTATTATTTGAGGAAGTATTCAATAGATGAATCTTTGAATCTTTTGAATATTGTGAAAGGGGATATGAAATTTATTGGTCCTCGACCTTTGATTATCGGAGAGGTAGATATGCACGCAAGACGAAAAGAGCTTGGCATTACAAAACAAAAACCTGGCATTACTGGTTGGGCCCAAATTAATGGGCGAGACGTGATTTCTGATGAAAGGAAATTGGAATTGGAAAAATATTATTTAGATAACCAGAGTATCAAACTGCGATTTGTTATTTTGCTGAAAACAATTTACTATGTTGTCTATTCAGTAAGGCAAAAATTGTTCAAATAACATGGATACAATCGATATAGATATTACAGTCTATGTTACCAAAATGTAACAAAGGGAACCAATTTTATTTCGCATCTTTGTTGTTGTCATAATGAGTATACAATATATGTAACTCAGGGGGCGAAGCTGTAAATTAATGTGACTATAAAAAATGCAAAATATTAAAATAAACATGTTCAATTATAATTTTAAAGTAGGAATATTTTTGTTCCTTTTGTTGTCAACAATTTCTATTCAAGCCCAAATTATGGGAGGGAAATCCAAAGCCAGTGATTATTCCGATCAAGAGCTAATTCAGATGATTGAAAAGGCAGAAGCTGCTGGACTCAGTGAGAATCAGGTGGTTGATTTGGCACGTGCACGTGGAATTGCAGAGAATGAAATGGAATTGTTCAAACAGCGTATTCAACAATTGAAAAATGGCTCAAGATCTGGATCTGAAATAACAAATAAAGTTGAACCAGAACAAAAAATTTCGAATAATCCAAAAAGCAATGTTGTGTCTGTGCCTTCGGAATTAAATAATTCAATTGAACAACCAGCCGGAATCATTGCAACATCTTTGGATATTTCCAAAATATTTGACGAAAAACGTTTTCCCGCTTTTGCAAATGGCAGAACAATCAAAGCGCCTGACCAATATATTATTGGTGTTGGTGATGAAATAAGCATTACCGTTTTTGGAAATAGTTATTTCAATAAAGTGAGCCGTGTAGATGATCGGGGTAGAATTGATTTGGGAACGGCATTGGGTAAAATTTATGTAAAAGGTCTTGCTTTTGGGCAATTAGAAAAAGTAATTCGCGCTGCGGTTGGGCAGAAAATTAATTTAGGTGGAAACGAACTCGAGGTGGATTTGTCATTTTCGAGACAAATATCGGTGAATGTTACCGGTGAAATTCAAAAACCTGGGACCTATCAAGTGCCTGCGGCAAATACTGTATTCAATTTATTGGTTCTCTCTGGAGGACCTACCGCAAATGGGAGTGTGAGAAATATTGAAATCATTAAGTCAGGAAAAGTTACGTTAAATTTTGATTTATATGAATATTTGGTTAATCCAAAGTCAAATATATTTCTTGAGGATGGTGACCATATTGTTATCAAACCTGCATTGAAGCGATTGGTTTTTGGTGGAGGTGTTTTGCGCCCAGGCCGAATAGAGTTAAAAGAAAATGAGTACCTAGCCGATGCAATAAAATATGCGGGAGGTTTTTCAACAAAAGCAGATCCTTCAAGAATTACAATTTCACGATTGAATGGGAAAGATCGAACATTGTCTCAAATAGATTTTGGAAAGGCTTCAAATGAGAATTTGTTAAAATTAAATGACGGAGATAATATTTTTGTATTTGAACAGGGGGAGGTAATTCAAAATCAGGTGAATGTAAGTGGGGAAGTTTATTTTCCTGGCAACTATGCAATAAGAAACGAGTTGTCTGTAAAACAGCTTTTGGATTTGGCTGGTGGATTAACGCCTCAATCAAATTTGGAAATGGCATTTGTGATTCGAACACTTGAAAATGGCATGTCTGAATATATTAAGTTGCCATTGTCTGGTTCGGAAATGAGCCAATTTAAATTAGAAAACAAAGATCAACTTGTTATTTTTGCCCAATCTCGATTTGAGGATGTATTTCAAGTTGAAGTAAGGGGTGAAGTGAGAAACCCCGTAAAGATTGACTTTAAAAAAGGATTGACGCTCAATGTGCTTTTGGATTATGCCGGTGGGCTTAAATACAGTGCGGATGCTACAGAAGTAGAGATTTTGAGAAGCTCAGTATTTAAAGATGAGTTTAAGCCAGGTAATAAAAATAAAACAGAGTCAATTCGTGTTACCCTAAACCCCAATAAAAAAGGGGTCATTGAAGATATTCAATTAATGGCTGAGGATATTGTAATCGTGCGAAAAGTCTCCAATTTGAATGATCGAATTGGTGTATCCATAGAAGGGGAGGTTTTACATCCTGGACAATTTGTACTCGCGAAAAACGAAGACAGAGTAAAGGATTTAATTGAAAAATGTGGAGGATTTACTGAATTTGCTTTTATGGATGGTGCAAAATTGATTCGAAACGGAGGAGTTCAATTGGTTTTTGATTTAAACAATGTGATTAAAAATAAAAATAGTATGTACAATTATCGACTAGAGGATGGTGATCGATTAATTGTGCCTTTGAAAAAGGATTTTGTGATCATTCCCAATACAGATACTTTGTTAAATAATGGTAAAATTTTCGCTCCCTTTGTTTCCGGTAAAAGGGCAGGATTTTATTTGAAACACTATTCTTTGGGCTTCAATCAGAGCTACCGTAAAAATTTGTTGTATTTGCGTGAACCTGGTGGGAGAATTATAAGATCGAAGAATTTTCTATTCTTTATCGTTACCCCAAAAGCAAAAGCAGGATCTGAAATATTCTTTCAACCTGCACCTAAAAAAGAAATTCGCCAAAGAAAGGAAACCGATTGGAATCGTACAATCGAAAATTTCACAGTAAAACTTACGGGAATAGCTACACTTTGGATCTTGTTAACTCGCATAAAATAAATTAAAAAATGAGTCAAGAATTAAAACCCCATGCAAGATTAAAAGATGATGAAATATCATTGCCCGACTTGTTGGTGAAAATAAAAAACGGAATACAGATACTAAAAAAGAACTGGTGGAAATTACTCATTGCAGGTATTATTGGTGCAAGTTTAGGATTTGTATACAACAGTGTCAAAAAAACAAAGTATACTGCTGAATTGGTTTTTGTTGCAGCAGAAGCTGAAGAAGGAGGCATGAGCAAGTTGAGTGCAATAGGGTCGCAATTTGGATTTGATCTTGGTGGGGGAAGTTCTGGTGCTTTTGGCGGTGATAATTTATTGGAATTGATGAAAAGCCGGAGATTGGTTGAGCAAACGCTATTTGACAGCTTAGAGCACAACGGCAAAAAAAATCGATTATTAGAATATTATTTAAAAAGAGATTCACAAGAAAAGTCGGAAATTCCGGCAGTTGAATTAAGGTCCATAAGAAAAAGGGAAGATTGTTTGTTCCGACAAGATTCATTGTTAAAGGTTGTATACGACCGAATTATTAAAGGAGGATTGGTGGTTGCAAATCAGGACAAAGAATTGGCCTTCAAGAAAGTATCTTTTACTGATATTGATCCTGTATTTGCCAAAGCTTTTGTAGAGAAATTAACGGATAATGTAACTTCATTTTACTTAGAGACAAAATTTCGTCAATCGAGAGAAAATATCAGAATGCTCGATAGAAAAGCAGACAGTGTAGAGCGGGTATTGCGTTCCAAAATGCTTTCTGCTGCCATTCAACGAGATCAAAATCAATTTTTAACGAACAATGAAGGATCCGTTCAAATGATCAAACAGCAAATGGAGGTACAATTATTCACTACTTTGTATGGGGAAGTTGTGAAGAATCTTGAATTATCAAAAACAATGGCGGCTCACAATCAGCCTTTGATACAAATAATTGATAGCCCCAGATTTCCCTTAGAAAATGACGGTGGCGGCTTGCTAAAGTTTATGTTTTTGGGATGGATTTTGGGTGTAGTGGTGGTGACTATACGTTTGTTCATTAAATAAAATTATTTGAGTTATTACCAATCATTAAAATTAAGAATTGGTCAAAATGAGTTAATAAAAGATTCATTTTGGGCTTTGTTAGGGAATTTTTTCGGGAAAGGACTTTCTTTTGCTGCCGGTATTTATGTTGCAAGGTTTTTGGGGAAAGAGGTTTTTGGAGAATATGGAATGATAAGAAATACAGTTGTTTCGATTTCAATTTTTTCTACTTTTGGCTTGGGTTATACGGTAACTAAATTCGTTGCAGATTTGCGAGAATCGAAGGATAGAAATGTGATTCAAATTGTGAATAACACGAATAAAATCACTTGGATTTCTAGTGGAATTTTAACATTGTTATTAATCATATTTGCTGATCAGGTAGCTCTTCTAGGACTTAAAGCTGCACACTTGTCGAATACATTAAGAATTGTTGCCCTATGGGTTTTATTCAACGCGCTAACTACATCTCAAATTGGTGTGTTAGCGGGATTAGGTAAATTTAAATTAATGGCTAAATGGAATGCCTTGATTGGGGTAATTACATTTTTAAGCATTGTTGCACTAACGTACTATTATAATTTGAACGGAGCGTTAATAGGTTTATTGATAACGCAAATAGCAAATTGGTTAATTTACAATTATTTGATAAAAAAGGAATTGGATTTTTTTATAAACGTAAATGCTAGCAATGAATCATATGATGCTTCGAAATTGATAACTTTTTCAATTCCTGTCGCTATGCAAGAAATTTCCTATTCACTTTTAAGTTGGCTTACGAGCTTTATTTTTTTGAGTTACTCTAGTTATTCAGAATTTGGTATTTTTAACGCGGGATTGCAGGTAAGCGTAATGATATTATTTATTCCAGGAATTTTGAGAAATGTATTCTTGTCTCATTTGTCAGTTACATTAAATGAAGTTGAGTCTTACAAGAAAGTTTTGAGAACTACAATTAAGATAAACTTAATTTCAACGCTATTGCCTGTTATTTTTATATTGCTTTTTTTAAATCCAATTCAACAAATGTATGGGCCTAACTATGCCAATATTAAGCTCGTGATCATATTGCTTTCCATAAATACAATACCAATGAGTGTAATCAATGTTTATTCTCAGTCGTTTTTATCAAAAGGAAAGAATTGGATATTGTTTTGGATTAAGCTGATTAAGGATTTGTTGGTGATAATCGTCTTCATATTATTTGTCTTATCAAAGCTTAACGCATCCATAGCGTTATCAATTTCATCAATAGTATTGAATGTGTTATTTTTAATATTTATTATTTTGTTAAATAATAAGTTAATTACTAAAAGTTCAATTATTGCTTAAATTATGGCATTGAAATTCAAAATCATTCATCTCTATTTTCTCGGAATTATTGCAACGCTATTGTCGCAGCTTCCATTATTTATAGAAAATGGGACGAGTCAATACTTTCAAATTGTTTGGATTCTGCCAATAATGGGTTTGTTTTATGTGAAACATTTTAGGTTAAATAAAGTAATTGTTAGTTTGTTGATTGTAACAATTTTATTGACTGTATTTGTTGTTTTAATGTCGTTTTTTAATACAAATTTATATTTTAAATCTCCGCATTTGATAAATATTATTAAGAGTCTTTTTATTTTGATTATATCTTTTAACTATTCATTTTTTGTGGATATTGATTTCTTTAGCAATAAAATGGGTTGGATTTCCTTTTTGTTGGGTTCAATTATTTGCTTTAGTGTTTATGTCCAAGTTTTAAATAGCAACATTGCAATCACGGATAGGACTTATGCTTATGCTGCGAAGAATTCAGTTTCACAAATAATAATAAGTTGTTTAATCATTACTTTCTTTTTTGTTTCAAATCAAAGCAACCTTTGGGGAATGATGTTGAAATTATTGAAATTTGTGTTTATTGCGTTTGGCATTTATGTACTCTTCATTTTGAAGAGTAGGGCAACGATTTTAGGACTTATTTTTTTTATATGGGTAATTTTTAAAAGAAAAGACGCCTCGCCGAAATATTTTCTGATCCTATTTCTTTGTCTCTTTGTCATAACATTATTTTTTTTTAATGACTTGAGAAATTTACTCTTTTATAATATCATTTTTGCTGGACGTGATTTGAATGATTTGAATGACGCGACAAGCGGTAGAATTGGCTTTTTTTCTGATTTTCCCGATTTATTTTTAGATAATATGTTTCTTGGTCATGGTTTTATTTTTAATGAAAGTTTTCCATTATCTGTGCTTTTAGATTATGGGATCATTGGCGGGACAATGGTATTTTATTTCGCATTAATTCCTTTAGTTTACCTGAAACAAATGTGGAATTTAAGTAATTATAACTTATCAGCTGTTTTTATTTCATTGGTATTAATATACTATTTTAACTCTTTGTTTGAACAGCAGGCACCTTTTGGCCCTGGCGCTAAGAACTTTTTTTTGTGGGTTTTTCTGGGTTTTGTAATGTTTAGATGCGACGATTTATTTCTAAAATTCAACAGCGACAAATGTGAACCAATTCTGCAGGTAAAATGAGTTTAATTTTTATTTTGTTTGTGACGAATTTAACATTTATCGTATGATTTTAACAAAAACACAAAAGAACTAACTTTACCCATGAAAATTATATTTCTCGTAATCGATTACATGCCGCATCAATTAACATCGATTAATGCATTAATTGAAAACTATAATGTGGAGGTACATTCAATCACTTTTAAAAAGTCGATACCCTCAAAAGTTCTACCTAAACATTTTTATTATCAATATAATGAAACTGAACGTTCCTTATTTCTTAAATTAATACTAGATTTAAAACCTGACGCATTGGTTGTTGCTGGATGGTTAGTTAGCGACTTTACTTGGTTGTCTAAGCATATACGAAAATATCTTGACATTCCTGTTATTGCTTATTCTGATACCCCTTGGTATGGCACTTTCAGGCAAAAAATCAATTGTTTAATAAGTCCTCTACATTTGAAAAAAGCCTTTACCCACATTTGGGTCGCAGGAATATATCAATTCGAATATGCAAGGAGATTGGGGTTTGCAAAATCCAATATTTTGTTTAACGCATTAAGTTGTAGTCCTGCATTTTTCGGTAAACAAATCAATAAATTGAATGTTGGCCAAATTAAGAATAAAAAATTGTTATTTATAGGGCGTTTTGTAAATGTAAAAGGCATAGATCTTTTGCTTGAGGCATGGGCAAATATTCAGAATAAACAAGGTTGGGAATTAACTTTGATTGGAGAAGGTCCATTAAAACCTAATAAAAATTTAGAGGCGGTAATTGTAAAGGATTATATGGATAATCATGAATTAATTCTTGAAATGACCAATGCCAATTGTTTTATTTTACCGTCGATTTTTGAACCTTGGGGTGTAGTTCTGCATGAGGCTGCAGCAATGGGTCTTCCTTTAATTGCGACCAATGCCTGTGGAGCAATCCCACATTTTTTAGTGAATAATTTTAATGGATATGTTGTTGAACCAGATATAAAATCAATTCAAGATGCTATTTTTAAAATGATAAATCTTAACAAAGAAAAATTGTTCGAATTTTCAGAAAATAGCCGGCTACTGGCTTCTAATATTACTCCAGATAAGGGAGCTTCCTCTATTTATTCAATTATTTCTAAATCATGAAAATAATTCACGTAGTTTCTTCCATCGATGAGTCAACAGGTGGGCCTGCCAGGAGTATCACAACAGCTGTTCAAGGTTTATTGGACCTGATCGAAATTGATGTCCAAATTTTTACAGGAAAATCAAAAAAGCCGGTAACTGAATTGTTGAAACATTCTGATAGAGTGCTTAACTTTTTTAATTTGGAATTTTTAGGCAAATTTGAAAATTTCAGTCAAAGTTTTGTTCAAACGGATCATTTGATTCTTCATGGGCATGGAATGTGGGATTTACCAATACACCAAATGAGTTTGCTTGCGAGAAAACATAAAATACCATACATTCTAACTTCACATGGAATGCTAGAGCCTTGGGCCCTTGCTCATAAGGGGTTTAAAAAGAAGTTAGCGCTACTTGCTTACCAGGCAAAGGATTTAAATTTTGCAAATTGTATTCAAGCTACCTCAGAAATGGAGGCAGAGAATATCCGAAAATTGGGTTTTAAAAATCCAATTGCAATTATTCCTAACGGAATTCGAGTTTCTGAATATCCAGTTAATTCAGTGAATAATGAAACTAGAAGAGTATTGTTTCTTTCAAGAATTCACCAAGTAAAAGGGTTGGAGTTTTTAATAGAAGCCTGGTTGAGATTGCCTTTCGATATCAGAAGAAATTGGAAATTAGAAATTGCCGGTAACGGAGAAGATTTATATGTCAAACAAATAAGACAATTAATATCAAATATGAATCTCGAAAATGAGGTTTCCTTTTTGGGTCCATTGTTTGATGATAAAAAATTGGAAGCCTATTCAAATGCAGATGTTTTTGTTTTACCTACATTTAGTGAGAATTTTGGGATGGTCGTTGCTGAGGCAATGGCAAGTGGATTGCCTGTTATAACCACCAAAGGAACTCCTTGGGAGGAATTAGAAACTATGAATGCGGGTTGGTGGATTGATATTGGCGTTGATCCTCTGGTAGTTGCATTGTCTGACGCAATGGCTCAATCAAAAGAGACTTTATCAAACATGGGACAAAACGGTAGAAAATTAATTGAAGAAAAATATAGTGTTGAAATAGTTTCCCAACAAATGTTCGCGCTCTATGAATGGTTACTTCAGAAAGGTCCTAAACCTAATTTTGTTATATGAAAACTGTTGATTTATCAATTTATAAAAACCAATTTGGTTTTAAAAATAAATTAACTCGTTTACTTTGGAACATTGTCTGGCTATTTCTGGCTAAGCCCTTTCCAAGAAGTTTGGGGAATCAATGGAAGTTGTTTTTACTTAGAACTTTTGGGGCAAAAATCCACTCAACGGCTGTAGTGTATTCAACTGTGCATATTTACATGCCTTGGAATTTAGAAATGGCTGAATATTCGTGTTTGTCCCCTGAAGTCGATTGTTACAATGTTGCAAAAATTACTATAGGCGCTCATTCAACTGTATCTCAAAAGACTTATTTGTGCACTGCTTCTCACGATATTACGAAGTCAAATCATCCGTTGATTTATTCACCAATAATTATCCAAGATCAAGCTTGGATAGGAGCTTCGGTTTTTATTGGAATGGGAGTTAATATTGGTCAGGGTGCGGTAATTGGAGCTACTTCATCAGTTTATAAAAATGTAGAACCATGGACTGTGGTGGGAGGGAATCCAGCTAGATTCATTAAGAAAAGAGTAATTAATAATGGTTGAAAATCGAATGGATATAACCGTAATTGTATTAACTTTTAATGAAAAATTGCACATTGAGAGATGTATAAATAACCTAAATCAATTTGTAAAACGAATTGTAGTAGTAGACTCTATTTCTACCGATGGTACCCAAGAATTGGCTCGAAACTTAGGAGCCACTGTTTTGTCAAACCAATTTGTAAATCATGCAAATCAATTTAATTGGGCCCTTCAAAATATTAAATTTGAAACGGAATGGGTTATGAAAATTGATGCAGATGAATATTTATTGCCTGACCTTGTTGAAGAATTAAGCCGTAAATTGTTAACTGTTAATAGAAACGTAAATGGAATAGTTTTTAAAAGAAAACATATTTTTTTGGGAAATCCCATGATTCGTGGTTCATATCCTGTTAAATTACTTAGGTTGTTTAGAATAGGTTTTGGTAAGTGTGAAGATCGTTGGATGGATGAGCATTTGGAAATTACAGAAGGTGAAACAATTGAACTTAATGGAGATTTTGTTGATCATAATTTAAATCCACTTAATTGGTGGATTCAAAAACATAATGGTTATTCAATTCGGGAAGCGATTGAATTGTTAAATTTAGAATTACCTTTATTACAGGTTTCAAACAATGCCGGTATATTATCTTTACAAGCGGAACAAAAACGACAGAAAAAGTTAAAGTATGCCCGAATGCCTCTTTTCTGGCGGGCATTTTTCTATTTTATTTACAGGTATTTTTATAAATTGGGATTTTTAGAAGGGAAGGAAGGTTTCTTGTGGCATTTTTTACAAGGTTGGTGGTATAGAACCCTAGTTGATGCTAAAATTTTTGAAATTAAAAAGAGCTGTGGAAATGATCCTGAAAAAATTAAAAAGTATATCTCAGACAATTACAATATCCGATTGTGAAAATTTCGATCATAACCGCAACATTCAATAGTGAAAAATTTATAGAGAATTGCTTGAATTCAATATTGAATCAAACATATTCGCACTTTGAAATAATTATTGTAGATGGCAAATCTTCTGATAGAACCGTTCAAATTATCAATTCGTTTAGCGATTCGAGAATTCGAATGGTTTCAGAAAAAGACAGTGGGATTTATTATGCGCTGAATAAAGGTTTGGCTCTTTGTTCCGGAGATATCATTGGTTTTTTGCATTCCGATGATTTCTTTTGTGATACCAATGTCCTTCAAAACATAGCAAATGAATTTTATTCCAAACCTTCATTGGATGGTTGTTATGGAAATCTTAAGTATGTGCATCATGTTCAAACGAATAAGGTAATGAGAGATTGGAGATCAAAGTTGTTTAGCGAGAAAAACTTGAAATTTGGGTGGATGCCTCCACACCCTACCTTGTTTCTAAAAAAGGAAGTTTATCAATTAGTTGGTAATTTCAATACGCGCTTTCGTATTGCCGCTGATTATGATTTTCTATTGAGAATATTTCATCAACCGAAGTTGAAAATTTCTCATTTGGACATTTATATTACCAACATGAGAATTGGTGGCGCAAGCAACGGTAGTCTAAAGTCTATTTTCAGGAAATCAAAAGAAGACTATTTGGTGATTTCACAATTTAAACTTTTGGGTTGGATTACATTGATATTTAAGAATTTACGAAAAATTCCGCAGTTATTTAATTTTTAGAATGTAACAACTATTTGGTTCTTTGAACCCCCATAATTAATTTACTACAAGCCGCTTCGCGGCTTTTTTTATGTCCCTTATAATTGAGTTTGTCAAAAAAACATAAAACACAAATAATCAAAATTGGATATAAAATATGGAATTAATCAAATTCTACATTTATAAAATTTCAAACAATATAAATAAAGAATTAAAATAAATTTCTTTTGACAACAGCTGGAACACCTGCCGCTAAAACTCCAGGTGGAATATTTTTGGTTACAACGGAACCAGCTGCAATAATTGATCCATCACCAATTGTAATTCCATGTAAAATGGTAGCACCGCATCCAATCCAAACACCGTTTCCTATTATAATATTCTCTGAATAGCCTTCACCAGCAGCCTGTAAAATACTTCCAATTTTGTGAGTTCCTGTAACAATACTAACACGCGAAGATATATCGCAGTTCTGGCCAATTGTAACCGTACTCTTTCCTCCAGTAATCATTGTTTCATCACCAATAAAAGTATTATCACCGATAATTAAATTTACGGCATTAACCCTAATTCTGGCAACCCTAACATTTTTCCCAACAACGGCTCCGCTAAAAGTTAATAAAAGTCTTTTTAGGGAGAAAAGTCTCGAACTTGGAAGAAAAAATAATATTAAATTGACTATATATTGAATCATAAAAAAACTGACTTTTACTTAGCTATTTTTCTTCATAAGAAGGTCAATCATTTTGTTTTGACGTTCTACAACTTCATTGAGGGATTTTATTTGCGTCAATAATAAATCTCTTTCTTCGTTTGGAAGACCGTAATTATTTACAATACCGTTCGGTGCGGAATTTGACATGGTATTGATGTTGAAAATAATGCTTTCATCGAACTGCAAAATATCAATTGCAGAAATCCCTAAAATAGCAGCAATTTCTTCCAATCGGTCAATTTTGATGGCAGATTCGCCGCGTTCAATTTTACCGTATCCATTTGTGGTGATTCCCAATTGTTTGGCAACGGATTCTTGTTTAATACCTTTTATCTCGCGTATTTTTCGAAGATTATCGCCGATTTTTTGGTACTTACTTGGGTTTTCCATTTCAACATTCATTGTGAGTGTAAATATACAAACTAACAGGAACTTTTTACAAACTAAGAATTTTATGCGATGAATTAGATTTGTAGGGGGATGAATGGTTTTGGATTTTGACTTTTGGAATTGCAGTTAAACATAATTGGAATCAAAATTGATTTACAGAAAAATATTTAAAAGGTGATTTTCGTGAAATTGAAGATTATAAATCAAGAAAAAATTGAAAAAGCAATTTTTCGTGGAACTTTTGTAGCCATGATTTTGATTGTTGTCATCGGGGCTATAATTCTTTTGTCAGAAATTGGAATTTTCAGAAATGATACCAAATACTTATTTTTACAAATGTAAATTCTAACGGCACTGGAGACATACTAAATAGGAAAATTTGTGTCAGCAACAAAATCAATCTTCATTATTTCTCACAGAAAATTGATATTATAATCCATCGATGTTCCGTTTGAGTTTGCCAAAATACTTGGCTATATTTTAGGTGTGTTCTTTCTATTTGATTAATCAATGATAAACAATCGCAAAATCAAAAAAGGCTGCATTTGCAGCCTTTTTTTGTGCCCAGTACTGGATTCGAACCAGCACATTCTTTCGAACTCCACCCCCTCAAGATGGCGTGTCTACCAATTTCACCAACTGGGCAAGAAGACTACAAATATAACCAATTTTAGGCGATTCTAAAAATGATACGCCCCTTATTCTTAGCGCTTTTTGTAAAAATACTGAGGATATACACTCTGTGCAATCACAAATAACGCAATGGGTACAATGGCAAAATACCACATGTACAATTGCTTTTCTCCCAAGTATTCACTCGGTAAAAAGTAATGCGCAAACACCCCTCCAATCAATAACCCGCCCAAATGTCCCTCATGAGAAATGCGATTTCTATCCGGAGTTTGTGTCAATACAATGCTGCCCAAGGTGTAAATAATTCCAAAGATCCATGCCGGTATCATTACAGGGAACAACATCAATCCAATTTGCATGTCGGGATATAAAAACATACCCACCATGATCAATCCACTTACCCCGCCCGAGGCACCAACTGCCTGGTAATTCAACTCTTCTCTGCGCACCCAAAGTGGCAACAAAGATCCGCCTGCAACCGATAAAACAAAGATGATCCAAGACCAAAACGCACCAAAAAATTGCTCAATAACGGGACCAAAATAATAAATACCGATGCCATTCATGATCAAATGAACGATACCGCCATGGATGAGTGCGGGAGACAAAATGCGGTAATACTGTTTGTTTTTGCGGATTTGAAAACTGCTAAAAAGCAAATTATCGGCAATTTTGGGATTTCCCATGGTGCCAAAATATACCAAGGTGATAAGTGCAATTAATCCGTAAGTAAAAGGATATTCAACGTGAATGTGAGATAGGTTCATAGATTATTCTGGAATGGCTCTGCCGCTTCCGTAAGTGTTGATTTGTGATTTGTAAAAAGTACGCGGTTTATAATATAAATTGCCACTATTAAACATATTGGCTTCAAATTGCTTTTCAGGATAAACATAGCAATCTTGCTTGGTGTAATGACGGATGTAAGCGTCGTCGCAATAGAGTTTTTTGGCATCAAACCACGATCCCTGTTCGCAACTCCAAGAGAAAATTGTACCCCGTCCCTCAAAAGAAATAGAACCTAGATTGCTGCTTCCCCCGTATAAATTTCCGCAATTCACTTTAATTATAGCCGGTTTCACAGAATGCATGTTGATGTTCAAATTGCCAGTGTATATGGTGTCTAAGCAGATCAATTCACAAGCTCCCTGAATGTTCAAATCATTCAATGTATGGATGTTAATGGTAACTTTTGGACGGACTGTTAAATCACGGGTCCAATTGTAACTATTCCCATCGGTAATGGTAAGGGTGTTGTTTTTGATGGTTGTTATAATTTTGGCATTCAGGTTTTCGAAATATTCAATGGATACATTTTGAGGGACAGACTTGTCTTGGGTAATGTAAACCAAAAACTTTTCGCCAATGTCTATGGTGTTAAAATCATTCAAAGGACGTTGAATAGATTGCGGATTTCCTGCTGATTTAAAAAAATCGTCAGCGTTTTTACATCCCTCAAAAGAAGACAGAAAAACAAGGAACAGCAAAAAATGATATGGTCGGAACATGACTGATGCAAAGTTGCCGAAAGATTTTTACTTTTGTTGCATGTCGTTTAAAAACTTATTGTTCATTTTAATGATTGCCGGTAATTGTGTTAACGCCCAATATAACCCGGAAGATGAAATGCCACCCATTGCGAGGGCTCATGATTGTATGAACAAAGGCAATTACAGAATGGCCGAAGGTATTTACCGTGAAGAGTTGCGCAAAAACAATGTGCCTGGGGTTCAGCAATTGCTTTGTCATTCTTTAATTATGCAACAGAATTTTGCCGAAGCCGATTCAACTTTGTTGAGTTTGGTGGCATTAGATAGCAATGCGGAGCAGAATTATTGGTTTTTGGCATTGAGTGCGGAACGCCAATCAGACGATAACAAAACATTGACTTTATTTAAAAAGTATATTTCGAAAGCGAAACAAAGAATTGAAAATTCGCATGGGGTTGAAAGTGAAAATCCCAAAGCTTGGTTAAAAATGGGATCCGTTTTCAGGAGAAAAATGCATACCAAAGGCATCAACGACCAGGAGTGGATAGAGATGGTTTATGATTACGAAGTGTATTTAAGATTGAATCCTACAGACCAATTTGCTTTCAATTTGAGGGAATTTTTAGATCAAGTGCGATTAAAAAGACCCGATCCCATGGGTGGTATATTACTTTGGGATGAGAAGTCGTAACTTTGTAGCATAAATGGTTACAGCCAATAAAAGTAAAATCATAAATGATCCATTACATGGATTTTTGGCGTTGCCAAGCGCTTTGATTTATGATGTAATTCAGCATCCGTATTTTCAACGTTTGCGCAGAATTAGGCAGTTGGGATTAAGCGAATGGGTTTATCCAGGAGCAACTCACACGCGTTTTCACCATGCTTTGGGTGCTTTGAATTTAACCATTCAAGCGGTTGAAACATTACAGCGCAAGGGAATTGAAATTACAGAGGATGAAAAAGAGGGTGTTTCTTTGGCAATTTTATTGCATGACATAGGACATGGTCCATACAGCCATACATTAGAACATACTTTAATTCACGGTGTTCAGCATGAAGAAATTTCCTTGCAAATTATGCAAAGAATGAACATTGAATTTGACGGCAAACTTTCGTTGGCTATTGAGATTTTCAAAGGCACTTATGCTAAAAAGCCATTTTTAGGACAATTGGTTTCGGGTCAGTTGGACATGGATAGATTGGATTATTTATTGAGGGATAGTTTTTATACAGGAGTAAGTGAAGGAATTGTTGGGGCAGATAGAATTATACATATGCTCAATGTTTCTGATGGAAATTTGGTGGTTGAAGAGAAGGGAATTTACAGCGTTGAGAAATTTTTGGTAGCCCGCCGGTTGATGTATTGGCAAGTTTACTTGCACAAAACGGTGATTGCTTCGGATGCAATGTTGATTTCAATTTTACAAAGGGCAAGGCAATTGGCAATGGCTGGCTCCACTTTGGGCACATACCATCCATTGATGCATTTTTTGTTTAAAGATGTAAATGCGAGCAATTTCGACAATGAAGCATTGGATTTGTTTTTGGCCTTAGACGATATTGATATCATGTCGAGTTTAAAGCAATGGCAGTTTCACGAAGACAAAATCTTATCAGTTTTGTGCGGTAGGATGTTGAATAGGCAATTGCCAAAGATAAAAATTGGTCTAGAACCAATAACCGATGAAATGTTTACTTTGGTTACGCAACAGGCGGCGAATTTGTTTGGAATAAGCGAGGCACTGGCGGCTGAATTTTTTATTAAAAAAGGAATACTTGAAAATCATGCATATAAAACCGAGGGTGGGGGAATTAGAATTTTGAGAAAAAATGGAAAAATTCAAGATGTTGCTGAGGCATCTGACAATTATAACTTGGCAGCATTAAAAGAAACGGTGACTAAGTATTACATGATTTATTGGGAGAAATAATGTTTAGAAAACCGAATGCAAATAGCGACAAGGTAACTGCGAAAAAGCAACTTGGACAACATTTTTTAACCGATAAGGGCATTGCACAAAAAATTGGCGATTTACTTGTTGATGATTTGGATGGGGTTATAGAAATAGGACCGGGTATGGGCGTCATGACCACTTCCTTGTTTGAAAAATGGGGCAATAAATTGGCGGTGATAGAAATTGATAAAGAGTCATGTGATTATTTAGGACGTCAAGAATGGGCTGAGGGATTGAAGGTCATAGAGGGAGATTTTCTAGAGATACCTTATACGGAATGGCCTGACGGTGAAAAATTGGCAATTATTGGCAATTATCCCTACAATATATCTACCCAAATTGTATTTAGAATGTTAGAATCGGGCAAAAGGGTAGAACAGTTTGCGGGGATGTTTCAAAAAGAAGTTGCCAAAAGATTTTGCGCTGAGCACGGCAATAAAGAATACGGAATTACGAGTGTAATTTTACAAGCATATTACAATTGTAAATATGAGTTTACGGTGAATGAGGGGTCGTTTAATCCGCCACCAAAGGTAAAGAGTGGGGTAATGAGTTGTGTTTTGAGGGATGATTTACCGCAGTGCAGTTATAAAAATTTAAAACTGGTAGTAAAGCATGGATTTTCTCAGCGGAGAAAAACGTTACACAATGCTTTAAAGCCATTGACATCAGCCAACAGCAATTTTGTGATACCAGAAAAATGGCAAGGCAAAAGGGCAGAGCAATTAAGTGTTGAAGAATTTATAGAATTGTCAATTTTTTTCGAAAAGTCAACTCATTGAATTATAGATAATTAATTATTTGTTAATTTTTTTTTGTGGTGAAATTATATAAAACTTAAAAAAAACATTGAAAAATTCCCCCAACTAATGGCAGATATAAGTAAATTTGCCCTACTAAAAACCCTTTTTTGGTTTAGAAAGATGAAGCTTAATCTATTTGGAGTTAAAAGTAACTCATTGTTTAAGAAAACATTGGCAATTTTTGGGCTAATGTTAACGCCAATATTTTTATTGGCAGCTGATGACGTGGTAGCACCACCTACTGAATTTAATCCTATGGCATGGGACTGGTCGAGTATTTTGATCTTAGTTTTGGCTATTTTAATTATTTTGGTAATTGCACGATCCTTTGACATTGGCAGTTTGACTGAAAAGATCACTGGGAAAACCATTGTGAGTTGGAACAACGTAAATGCTTGGGCAGGGATTATTTTCCTTGTGGTAGGCTTGATTGGTGTTTGGTATGAAATGAAAATACATGGCAAATACCTAAAATTAGGTGATTCTGCCTCAGCACATGGTGAAACCTTGGATTCTATGTTCTATTGGACATTCGGTTTTACCTTCTTTGTATTTGTAGTAACAGAGATATTGTTATTCTATTTCATGTTTAAATACAAGTATGACAAAAACCGCAAAGCAGCTTATTTCTTCCACAATAATAAATTGGAAATTATTTGGACAATTGTACCTGCAATTGTTTTAACCTTTTTGGTTTTACGCGGGTTCAGCACTTGGACAAAGATTACAACTGATATCGACAAAAACAGCGAGGAGATTGAAGTATTTGCTTATCAATTTGGTTGGAAAGCACGTTACTCAGGTGATGATAAACAATTGGGAACTGCCAATTTTAATTTTATTTCTGGTACAAATCCTTTAGGAGTTGCTGAAGACAGCGCGGTTTCATCACTAGTGAATGAATTGAATGGTGAAATCAAAAAGTTGGAAATTATTAAAGCTTCAATTGAAGATTCTTCTAAATTGTGGAAAGCGCAATACGATAGATATGTTTCAACTGGAATGAGTAATTCATATCCTGAGGAATTCAAACAAATGAAATCGAAATACAATGATTTGATTTCAGGAGCATATGAACGTCAATTAGAAAAAGACATCAAACGTAAAAATACAGCGATCAAGCGTATAGCAGCTTATCAAAAAGACCATGAAACATTCAATGGTACTGCGAAAGACGATAAAATTACTACTGAAATTGTACTTGTGAAGAACAAGCCATATATCTTTAAATACAGAGCAAGAGATGTAATTCACTCAGCATATATGCCTGAGTTTAGAGCACAAATGAACTGTGTACCAGGTATGCCAACCAGTTTTGCTTTTACTCCAATCAAAACCACTGAGGAAGCAAGAGCGTCTAAAAATGACCCTGAATTTGATTTCTATCTATATTGCAATAAAATTTGTGGTGCAGCGCATTACAACATGAAAATTAAAATTACCGTTGTAGGTAGCGAGGCAGAGTACAAAACTTGGTTGGCAACACAAACTCCGTTTGTGGCTCCACCAGCAGCACCCGCAGCTCCAACATCACCAAAAGCCGATTCTACTGCGGTGAAACAAGGGACAGTAGTTAAAAATTAACAAATTATTTTAGAAAAAGAATATGAGCACAGCAGCTTTACACGCAGAGCACGATTCACATCACCACGACCATAAGGAGAGCTTCATTAGTAAGTATGTCTTCTCTATGGATCACAAGATGATCTCAAGACAATTCCTGATTACAGGTATTATTATGGGTCTTGTTGGTATGGGAATGTCTTTATTATTCCGTTTGCAATTGGCATGGCCCGATGAACAATTTGGAATTTTAGAAACCTTGTTAGGAAAATGGGGTAAAGATGGTAAGATTGATCCTAATTTTTATATGGGATTGGTTACCATTCATGGTACAATCATGGTATTCTATGTACTAACAGCGGGTTTAAGTGGTACCTTTAGTAATTTACTCATTCCGTTGCAATTAGGTGCAAGAGATATGGCTTCTCCGTTTATGAATATGTTGAGCTATTGGTTCTTCTTTTTGTCTTCGGCGGTGTTGTTGACTTCTATATTTGTAGAAACTGGTCCAGCATCTGCAGGTTGGACAGTTTATCCGCCATTGTCAGCTTTAGAAAAAGCGGTACCAGGTTCAGGCTTGGGAATGACACTTTGGTTAGTAGCAATTGCATTATTCATTGTTTCTTCATTATTGGGTGGTATCAACTACATTTCAACCGTGTTGAACATGCGTACCAAAGGAATGAGCATGAACAGAATGCCATTAACTATTTGGGCGTTTTTCTTCACCGCTATTTTGGGTGTATTGTCGTTTCCAGTATTATTGGGTGCTGCATTGTTCCTAATATTTGATAGAAGTTTTGGTACTTCTTTCTATTTGAGCGATATTTATTTGGAGGGAGTTGGTGCATTAGAAAACATTGGTGGTAGCCCTGTTTTGTATCAGCATTTATTTTGGTTCTTAGGTCACCCTGAAGTTTATATCATTTTGATGCCTGCTTTGGGTATTACTTCTGAAGTAATTTCTACAAATGCGCGTAAACCAATCTTCGGTTACACAGCAATGATTATTTCATTGATGGGTATTTCTATTTTGTCTTTCATTGTATGGGGTCACCATATGTTCATTACAGGTATGAATCCTTTCTTAGGATCTGTATTTATGATATTGACATTGATCATTGCCGTACCATCGGCGGTGAAAGCATTTAACTATTTGGCTACATTGTGGAGAGGTAACTTACGTTTCACTCCTGCGATGTTGTTTTCTATTGGTTTGGTATCATTCTTTATTTCTGGTGGATTAACCGGTATTTATTTGGGTAACGCTGCAATGGATATTCAATTGCATGATAGTTATTTTGTAGTTGCGCATTTCCACTTGGTAATGGGTTCTGCTGCTATTTTTGGTATGTTTGCTGGTATTTACCATTGGTTCCCTAAAATGTTTGGTAAAATGATGAACAATACTTTGGGTTATTTCCATTTCTGGTTTACCTTCATCTCTGCGTATTTGGTATTCTTCCCAATGCACTTTATGGGATTAGCAGGTGTTCCACGTCGTTACTATCAATTTACATTGGTAAAAGAATTTGACGTTTGGATGGATGTCAATAAATTAATTACCATTGCTGCTATTATGGGTGGTATGGCGCAAGTGTTCTTTCTTTGGAACTTCTTTTACAGCATTTTCAAAGGCAAAAAGGCTACTCAAAACCCTTGGGAAAGTAATACCCTAGAGTGGACAACTCCTGTTGAAGGTATTCATGGAAACTGGCCTGGTGAAATTCCAACAGTTTATCGTGGTCCTCACGAGTATTCTCGTCCTGATAGAGAGTCGGATTTCTTCCCTCAACATCTTCCTGATGAAACAGCACCTGTTACTGCTCCTCAAGAAGGTGAACAAACAGCTCCTACCGAGGTAGTTCCTCAGGAAACCGTTGAAAGCAGCGTATTCTTTGCAGCAATCAAACGTGTGTTAGGATTGAGTTAAAAATGAGTCACACAGATTCTACTCGAATCAACATTATATTCAGACGAATAGGTTTATTTACCTGTTCGTCTGTTTTTTTATTGTTCCTATTGGGGGCATTGGTTAGGGCTACCGGTAGCGGCATGGGCTGTCCCGATTGGCCAAAGTGTTTTGGTCTTTACGCGCCTCCTACTTGCGAGTGCGAATTACCTAAGAATTACGAGCAGGTTTTTCAAGAAAAAAGACATAAAAAGGTTGCTAAATTTTTAAAAACATTGCGTGCTTTAGGATTTTCTGAAAAAGCTGATTTAATAGAAAAGGATAAAAATTTATACATTCAAGAGAAATTCGATTCAACCAAAGCTTGGATTGAATATATCAATCGTTTGTTTGGTGCTCTTGCTGGATTGTTTGCTGTGATATTTGTTGCATTGTCGTTTTTGAATAAATCCCTCAAGAAAACAAGACTTTGGGTTTCATTAGGATTTATAATGCTAATTCTCAATGCTTGGTTAGGAAGTATTGTTGTAACAACCAACTTGTTGCCTGGAATTGTTTCACTACATTTTCTTTTGGCATTCTTTTGCTTATTTGGTTTTATCAATGCAATTCAAAAAGCCAGCCCAATATTAAAGTTACATCATTTAGATAATAAGAAGGTTTGGTTTTTGTTGTGGATAGTAATATTTGCAGAGGTTATTTTGGGTACTTGGTCAAGAGAACAAGTGGATATGTTAAAAGCAAATTCGAATTTGTATCTAAATGGAAATTCAAATGAAGTACTGAATGTAATGGGTATGGATTGGTTATTTGTGGTTCATAGATATGTTCCTGTAATTCTATTGTTTTTTGCTTTATTTAAATATTACAAAAGTCGGTTTTTATCATCTTTACACAAGAATCATTGGTTTTGGATTGCCTTATTTTGTTTTGTTCAAATTTGTTTGGGTGTTGTACATATAATGTTTGTTGTACCTAAATGGACGCAAATTTCCCATGTGGTTTTGGGAAGCGGGTTGTTAACTTACAGTTTTTTGGTTTGGTTATCGTTTAAAAAAGAAGAAATATGAAATCGGTATTGAAGAGTTATGCTGAATTGGTTAAATTCCGATTATCGAGCACAGTAGTTGCCACATCTATTTTTGGTTACATATTGGCTTTAAAATATTCGCATGGAACGCATTGGACAGAATATTTTAATTGGACATTATTTTGTGGTGTCTTATTTGGAGGGATGTTTATCGTTTTTGCATCAAACGGACTGAATCAAATTATTGAGAAAGATAACGATGGCAAAATGGCTCGGACATCAGGTAGACCGATTGTAGAAGGGCGCATTCCTTTGATACAAGCGAGAGTTTTTTGCTGGGCCACAGGATTCATTGGAATTATGACGCTAATATTGACTGGAGCACCCTTTTTGGCTGTTCTTTTAGGAGCAATTAGCTTGATCGTTTATGTTTTTATTTACACTCCGATGAAACAAGTAAGTCCGCTTGCTGTTATGGTTGGTGCTATTCCTGGTGCATTGCCTCCTTTGATTGGGTATTCGGCTGTGATACCATCGTTGGACCAATTGGGTATCATTTTATTTTTAATTCAATTTTTCTGGCAATTTCCACATTTTTGGGCAATTGCTTGGATGTTGCACGATGATTATCAAAAAGCAGGATATTGGTTGTTGCCTTCTGGCGGTGGAAGAGATAAAAAAAGTGCGTATCAAATTCTTATATATACAGTTATATTAAACATGGTAAGCTTAATGCCTTTGCTTTATGGATTGTCTTCGGTGAAGGTTTTGTTTGTAATTTTGCCTTTATGTCTTTATTTTTTATTCAAATCGTTGCAATTATTTAAGACGTTAGAAATAAAAGATGCAAGAAAATTACTTTATGCATCGTTTTTATACACTCCTGTTGTATTTTTGTCGTACATATTCTTCTAATGAATAAGAAATTTCCGAAAGATCCAGCATTTGCCGTAGCGCCATCAAAGTTTAATTTGTGGTTGTTCATGTTAGCGAGTTCAATGTTGTTTGCGGCTGTTGTGAGTGCTTTTATTGTGCATCATCCTGATGCTGAGAAAAAGGATGCTTGGACAGCTTTTGATCTTCCTATTTATTTTCTATATTCAATGTTTGTTGTTGTTGCTAGTTCGGTAACAATTTATTATGCCTTTAAAATGGCAAAAAAAGATGAAATTTCTGCCAACAAATGGTTGAATGGAATCACTCTTTTACTCGGAATTGTATTCTGTTACTCCCAATACATGGGTTGGAATCAGTTAGTCTCATTAGGATTAACATTTGTTAACTCTAGACCTGAAGATATTTCTGCATCTTATGTATATGTAATTACAGCCCTTCACGTAGCTCACGTTTTGGGTGGAATTGTATTGCTAACAATATGTTGGATTCAGTCGTTAAGATTAAATGTTCACAAAAAGAATCTCACGCTTATGTCAATTACTCACACTTATTGGCATTTTGTAGGATTATTGTGGATTTTGTTATATTTATTCCTTTATTTCGCAAAGTAAATTTACCCAATGTCAAATCATTCAGAAGCAGTTTTTGAGAAACAGCCCATGTGGGCGGGAGGCAGATCTCCTTTTAACGTGAGTTATGGAAAATTGATGATGTGGATCTTCCTTTTATCGGATGCATTTACGTTTTCTAGTTTACTCATTCAGTATGGTGCGCAACGTTTTTCAAACGTTCAAAATGCCGTAACGACCAAATGGCCTGATCCGGCGTCAATTTTTAATCACTTTCCCTTTATGCACGGCTTACATTTGCCGTTGCTTTTTGTGAGTGTGATGACATTCATTTTGATTTTAAGTTCAGTGACTATGGTTTTGGCTGTAGAAGCTGGACACAGAAATAGCAAAAAAGAAGTTGAACGTTATATGATTTACACCATTCTCGGTGGTGTAGCATTTTTAAGCTGCCAGGCTTGGGAATGGGCTACCTTTATTCATGAAGGTGCGCGTTTAGATGGTAACTTTTTTGGAATTACCAAAGAAGGTTACGCTCACTTAGGAAGTGTTCATTTTGGAAGTCATTTTGAGTGGGATAAAGCCGTAGATAGAACCAATGGGCCTGTACCATTTGCAGCATTGTTCTTCATTGTAACTGGTTTCCATGGTTTTCACGTATTTAGTGGAGTAGTAATCAACGTTGTGATGTATATCATGACTGTCAGAGGTACTTTCGAACGTCGTGGTCACTACGAAATGATTGAAAAAGCTGGTTTGTACTGGCATTTTGTAGATTTGGTTTGGGTATTTGTATTTACCTTTTTCTATTTAATTTAACTGTTAAAACACAAGTAATATGGAATTTCATTCAAAACCAGGCGAATATGATGCGATTAATTATGTTCCCCATACAGAAAGTCATGGTACCAAAGAACTTTGGAGAACTTTTTGGCTTCTTTTAGGAATTACAATTTTAGATTTTGTGATCTACTTTATAATGGGTCCTTCAGGAATTAGAAATGTAATTTTTATTTTATTCGGTTTGGTAAAAGCATACTACATCGTAGGTGCGTTTATGCACATGAAAAGTGAAAAAATCAATTTGGCGTTATCTATTATAGTGCCCGTTGTATTTGTTTTCGGATTAATTTGGGTAATGCTTTATGAAGGCGGTGCGATTTCTCAATCGCACACTAATCATTCAACTGAGACTCATACAGAAGTTCATAAATAATTAATGAGCGCTTCCAATAATAAAAAATTTAAAGTGGCCGCTACAGCGGCCATTGTTATTTTACCCATATTTGCTGTATTTTTTTGGAGTAAAGCCAAATGGGTGCATAAAGAGTTGCCTATTTTTGGTGATACCATAATGGGCGATAATGGGAAAAAAGAATACCTTAGCCACACGGTTAGTGATATTGTTTTGTATAATCAGCACGGTAAAAAAATTACCCTAGACGATTTTGATTCAAGTATTCTCGTGGTGAATATTTTCTTTGCTTCTTGTCCTACAATTTGTCCCTCTTTGAATAAACAGGTTCAATCTGTTGCAGAAGGCTATACCAATGAAAATAATATCAAATTCTTATCAGTAACAATTGATCCAGAAAGTGATTCAGTTCCGGTATTGGCAGAATATGCCAAAGCCTACAAAGCGGATCTATTTAAAAGAACTTTTGCTACAGGCAATAAAAAAGAAATTTATGATTGGGTTTACAATGATTTAAAATTGGCCACTGAGCAACGAGGGTCGAACTTTATACATGACGATAAGGTTGTTATTATTGATAAACAGCATAGAATTCGTGCCATTTTGCCAACTGCCGGAGATAACAATACCCAGAAGTTCAAAAATATACAACGCATTAAAGACGATATCGAAAATTTAAAATATGAATACAGACAAAAAGAATTGGATAAGTGATAAAGGCTTCTTTTGGCTTGTCCTTGGTGTAACTTTGGTTATTCCCGCTGTTGTTATACTCTTGCAAGTAATTCCTGCTGACTTGCGCCCAACGGCAGATTTTGCAAAACATTTGCCAAAGTTAAATGCCATCATAAATACTTTGGTAAGCATTTGTTTGTTTTTGGGATATCGTGCTATTCGTTATTCAAAAAATAAAGCTTTGCATCAAAAACTAATGTTTTCGGCATTTTTATTGTCGGCCATGTTTTTAATAAGTTATGTTACCTATCATTTAACTCTTCCTCCAGTAAAATATTGCAATGAAGGATTTTTGAAATATCTTTATTTCTTTTTATTGGTTACACATATCGTTTTGGCTGCAGTAATTTTGCCAATGGTATTGTATACAATTTATTACAGCACTTCAGGCCGATTTGAAAGCCACAAGAAAATTGCCCGATGGACTTATCCATTGTGGTTATATGTTTCGGTTACCGGAGTAATTGTTTATTTGATGTTAGCACCTTGTATGTAATGATGAAAAAAATAGTATTTGTTTTCGCAATGATGATCGTATCAAGTGTTGAACTTGGTGCACAATGCCCAATGTGTAAGGCTGCCTTAACAAGTAGCCGTGATCACGGAAAGAAAAATGAGCAAAATGTAGGTAACGGAATTAACAAAGGGATATTATTTTTACTATCAGCGCCGTATTTCTTGATCGGTACTGCAGGATTTGTATATTACAAAGCCCAGAAGAAAAAGAAATTAGCGCATGGTTAAGAATAACGAAAGGGCAGGTATTGCCGCGTTTATTCAATCTAAATGCCCTCGTTGTGGAAAGGGTAAGGTTTTTTCCGGTTCTTTATTTTCTTTGCGTTCATTCTCTGATACTCTTGAATACTGTCCAAACTGTAATCTAAGTTATGAACCAGAAACGGGATTCTTTTTTGGTGCCATGTATTTTAGTTATGCATTGATTGTTGGATCGATTATTGTTGGTAGTATTGTGATGAATTTTTTAGATTTGTTTGATTATGCAATATATGTAATCCCGGTATTGTTAATACTATTGTTGCCATTGATTTTCAGGCATAGTAGGTTATTTATGTTGTATGTTGTTTACCCTTTGATGTATGAAGAGAAATTCTACGGCAAGCGCAAAGATTCTGAAGAGAATAAATAATTTGATTGCAAAAATCTGATAAAAGAAAAGCCCTTGAAATTTCAAGGGCTTTACTTTTTAGTTAAAATTATGAATTATGCTTCAGCTTCAGCATCGGGTTCAACCGCTACAACGGATTCTCCAGCTTTGTTTTTTGCAATAATTTTTGCTTCTAATTCGGCAACCATTTCTGGATTATCTTCTAGAAGTTCTTTCACTGTGTCTCTACCTTGACCCAATTTTGTGCCGTCGTAGCTAAACCAGCTACCACTTTTTTGAACAATGTTGGCATCAACTGCAAGGTCAAGAACTTCACCAACGCGGCTAATTCCTTTTCCGTACATGATATCAAATTCTACCACTCTAAAAGGAGGTGCTACTTTATTTTTAGCAACTTTTACTTTGGTACGGTTACCAATAATTTGGTCGCCATCTTTGATTTGTGCATTTCTACGAATATCCAAACGAATAGAAGCATAAAATTTCAACGCATTACCACCCGTTGTGGTTTCTGGATTACCAAACATTACACCAATTTTTTCACGCAATTGGTTAATAAAAATGGCAATACAGCCTGTTTTATGAATTGTACCAGTTAGTTTTCTCAATGCTTGGCTCATTAAACGGGCATGTAAACCCATTTTGCTATCACCCATATCGCCTTCAATTTCCGCTCTTGGTACTAAGGCAGCAACAGAGTCAATCACCAAAACATCAATTGCACCGGAACGAATTAAATTATCGGCGATTTCTAATGCTTGTTCTCCATCGTCGGGTTGAGAGATTAATAAATTGGCAGTATCAATGCCTAATTTTTCGGCATAGAATTTATCAAATGCATGTTCTGCATCAATAAATGCGCAAATACCGCCTTTTTTTTGTGCTTGTGCTATGGTATGCAACGCGATGGTTGTTTTACCTGAGCTTTCTGGTCCATAAATTTCAACAATTCTTCCGCGAGGAAATCCACCAACGCCCAACGCAATGTCAAGGCCAAATGATCCTGTTGAAATAACATCTACATTAATAGATTTGGTATCATTCATTTTCATAACAATACCTTTTCCATAAGCTTTTTCTAGTCTTTCGATAGTTTGTTGAAGCGCTTTTAGTTTTTCTTTTTGTTCACTCATAATTGTAATTTTTATAAATTTTAAACGATTAAATGTTCCAGATTATTTTCAAAAATACGATTTTGAAAATATATTTACCAAAGTTATGTTAAAAAATTTATCAACACAAGAAATGCCACTGATGAATAAGGTGGGCACAGCAAAAGTGCAAGAAAAGCTACTTTTGCAGGGAAGACGGGCACTTTCGGAGATTGAACTGTTAGCATTAATCTTAAATAACAGCGCAAATTGCAAATTATCCGTAGAAACAGCAACTAAAATTCTGAATTATTGCGGAAATAATTTGCAAGAATTGGCGCGACTATCTGTAGAAGAGTTATTATCTATAGATGGAATGACATTAAAGGGGGCATTGCGGCTATCTGCAGTTTTCGAACTTGCAAATAGGAAACAAGGAAACCTGTCCCTCAAAATAAAAATTAAAAAATCTATGGACGCCTATGAATTGTTTAGGCCTTATTTTTCAGATTTGGTTCATGAAGAATTTTATATGGCATTTTTAAACAGGGCAAATCAAATAATACGGGTAGAATTGTTGAGTAAAGGCGGTATTAATGGAACTGTGGTTGACGTGAGAATAATTATGAATAGGGCGGTATTACATAAAGCTTCTGCAGTTATAGTTGCACACAATCATCCTTCCGAAAATTTATCGCCCAGTGATCAAGATAAAGCGTTAACAAAAAGATTAAAAGAAACTTGCAATCTTTTTGAAATGCAATTGATAGACCATGTTATCATGGGAAACCACCGTTATTTTAGTTTTGCCGATGAAGGAATCATTTAGTTTCACAAAAATGTGCATTTTAGGTTCAATTCTTTGACAATTATTAATTGAGAAAAGTGTAATTTTGTTTTTACATATGAGTAAGTTTGATGCCCGCTACACTATGCCTTTTGCTGATAGGCATATTGGTACTAGAAAAGAAGATTTAGCCGCAATGTTGTCGGTGATTGGCGTTAACAGTTTAGACGAGTTAATCGATAAAACTGTGCCATCAAATATCCGTTTAAAACAGCCATTGAACACAGGTGCGCCAATGAGCGAACAAGAGTTCTTGACTGAATTGAAAGGCGTAGCTTCTAAGAATGAAATCTTTACCAATTATATTGGTATGGGATATTATAATACGTTAACTCCTTCTGTAGTACTTAGAAACATCATGGAAAATCCAGGTTGGTATACGGCTTACACTCCGTATCAGGCTGAGATTGCTCAAGGTCGTTTAGAGGCGTTGTTAAATTTCCAAACCTTAGTGATTGAACTTTCAGGAATGGAGATCGCCAATGGTTCTTTGCTTGATGAAGCTACCGCTGCAGCGGAAGCAATGAATATGTTTAAAGGATTGTTAGACAGAAAACGCGTTGCCAACAAATATTTTGTTGATCAGCATACTTTCCCTCAAACAATTGATGTTTTGTATACCCGTGCACAACCTGTTGGAATTGAAATCGTAATTGGTGATTTCAAAACCTTTACTCCTGATGATTCTTACTTCGGAGCAATGGTACAATATCCAAACAATGTAGGAAGCATTGAAGATTATCGCGAATTCACTGCCAAATGTAAAGCGGCAAATGTAAAAACTTGTTTTGCTTCAGATTTAATGGCGTTGACATTGTTAACCCCTCCAGGTGAATTTGGTGCCGATTGTGTTGTAGGTAATTCTCAACGTTTTGGTGTTCCATTGGGATATGGTGGACCTCACGCTGCTTTCTTTGCTACTAAAGACGATTACAAAAGACAAATACCTGGTCGTATTATCGGTGTTTCTCAAGATCGTTTAGAAAATAGAGCTTTGCGTATGGCATTGCAAACCCGTGAACAACATATCAAACGTCAAAATGCAACAAGTAATATTTGCACAGCGCAAGTATTGTTAAGCATCATGGCAAGTATGTATGCCGTTTATCATGGTTCTGAGGGACTAAAAAACATTGCAGGCCGCATTCATGCACAAGCTAGATTATTGTCAGATTCATTGGCGGGATTAGGTTTCACAAATGAAAATGCAAACTACTTTGATACTTTGTACTTGAAATCATCTGTTTCTGCATCTACGGTAAAAACCATTGCTGAAAAACATAAAATCAACTTACGCTATTTTGAAAATGGCAATATTGGTATTTCTGTTGACGAAACTACTACTGAAAGTGCTTTGCAAACTTTGGTAAATATTTTTGCTGAAGCTGCAAGTAAAACTGCGTCTACTGTAATTGGAAAGGATGCAGTTGTTGCTAACGTTTGGCCTTCTTGGGCGCAACGTACTTCTAATTATATGATGCACCCAGTTTTCAATAGTTACCACAGTGAACATGAAATGTTGCGTTATATCAAATCATTAGAAGCAAAAGATTTGAGCTTATGCCATAGCATGATTGCTTTGGGTAGCTGTACAATGAAATTGAATGCAACTACTGAAATGATTCCAGTTACTTGGCCTGAGTTTAATAGCTTGCATCCTTTTACTCCATTGGAACAAACAAAAGGATATCAAGAAATTATTGAAAAACTTGACAAGGATCTAAGTGAAATTACTGGATTTGCCAAAATGAGTATGCAACCGAATTCAGGAGCTCAAGGTGAATATGCTGGCTTGATGGTTATTCGTGAGTACTTTAAAGACAAAGGTGAAGGACATAGAAATATTGCCTTAATTCCTTCTTCTGCGCATGGAACCAATCCTGCAAGTGCTGTGATGGCGGGAATGACAGTTGTTGTTACCAAATGTGATGACCACGGAAACATTGACGTTGCGGATATCAAAGAAAAAGCAGAATTGTACAAAGACAATTTGGCTTGCTTAATGGTAACTTACCCAAGTACACATGGTGTATTTGAAAGTGCAATTATTGAAATTACAAATATCATTCATGAAAATGGAGGACAAGTGTATATGGATGGTGCCAATATGAATGCCCAAGTAGGTTTAACGTCTCCGGGTATGATTGGTGCAGACGTTTGTCACTTGAATTTGCATAAAACTTTCTGTATTCCTCATGGTGGTGGTGGACCAGGTGTTGGACCAATTGGTGTTGCGGCACATTTGGCTCCTTTCTTGCCAGGACATTCTGTGGTGAATATGGCTGGTGATAAAGCCATGCGTGCAGTGAGTGCTGCTCCTTGGGGTAGTGCAAGTATTTTGTTAATTTCCTATGCTTACATCAAAATGATGGGTGGCGAAGGATTGACAGAAGCTACCAAGCATGCCATTTTAAATGCAAATTATATCAAAGCTAGATTGGAACATGAATATCCAATTTTATATACTGGAGAATCTGGATTTGCAGCGCATGAAATGATCTTGGATACACGCAAATTCAAAACTTCAGCACATGTTGAAGCGGAAGATATTGCAAAACGTTTGATGGATTATAATTTCCATGCTCCAACGTTGAGTTTCCCAGTTGCAGGTACTTTAATGGTTGAACCTACCGAAAGCGAAAGCAAAGAAGAGTTAGATCGTTTTTGTGATGCCATGTTGAGCATTCGCGAAGAAATTAGAGAAATCGAAAACGGAACCCAAGATGCGGAAGTGAATGTATTGAAAAATGCACCTCATACAGCTACTGAGGTAATTGGCGACAATTGGAGTTATAACTATAGCCGTGAAAAAGCTGCGTTCCCATTGCCTTATGTAAAAGCAAACAAATTTTGGCCAACTGTTGCCCGTGTAAACAGCACCTATGGCGACAGAAATTTGATTTGTGCATGCGTTCCAGTTGAAGCATACGCTTAAGAATTAATATTTTCATATTTTAAAAAGGCGTCAATTGGCGCCTTTTTTGTTTTGAGCCATCCTCTGTGTATGAAAGCTAGAAACTATCGAATTTATAGGCATTGTCGTGAAAATTAAAAAAATTGCGTTACACAATTGATATACTTGAATGAAACATAACACTCCAATTTTAATTAAAATTCAAAATGGAATTCAATTTAGTTATTAAATAACGCCAATGTAATTTAATTTATATCACTTGTTTATAATGTATTGTTATTTTGAATTGTCATATTTTTTTTTCATATTTGATATTAAAATAATTTATGATGAAAAAAATACTACCATTATTTATTCTCCTTTTCAGCTTGAATGCTGTGGTTGCTCAAAATAGGGCTTTGAACTTTGACGGGGTTGACGATTATATACTCGTCGCGGGAAGCAGCTCCTTGAGTCCATCAAAAATCACTTGTGAAACTTGGGTTTATATTAAAGATTTTACGACTACTCCTTGCGGAGACTGTGCGCCTATCATTTGGGAACAAGGAAATGCCTATAGATTTGGAACTGGCAATGGTCAAATTGTTCATTTGCAATTAATGAACAGCTCAACCGTTGTTTCTTTAAATAGTTCAGCCCAATTAACAGCCAATGCTTGGAATCACATTGCTGGAACTTTTGACGGTTCTAAAATGAAAATTTATATCAATGGAGTCTGTAAAGATTCTAGTTCAGGCTCTTTTTCGATTTCATATTCAGGTACCAACGATGTTTGGATTGCAGACCCTAAAACAGGTTTTAATGGAACATTAGAAGAAACTCGAATTTGGGATTATGCCCGTTCAGAAGCACAAATCAAAGAAGGGATGTATAAAAAATTCCCAAGTAATCAATCCGGTTTAATGTTGCAATATAGTTATGAAGATGGTGTGCCCTACAAAGTGAATACAACTGTTTCGAGTATTGCTGACAATTCCAGTTATTCAAACACAGGCGGAGTGAATGATTTTAGAATGACAGATTCAACTTCGAATTTTGTTTTAGGAAGATCATTCTGCGATACCATTGCGTATGCTAAATTTTCGTTAGGGAGATGTGTGAGCTACCAGTTTCCTTCCAAAAAGAAAACTGTTTACAAATCTGGTGTTTATCAGGACACAATTATGTCTTACAGGGGTTGTGATTCTGTAATGACAATTAATTTAACCATCTTAAAACCTTCGTCTACAAATATTACCATTGTTCAATGTGATTCGTTCATATTGCCTATGAATAAAACGGTAGTTAAAAAATCAGGTAAATATTCTGAGAAAACACGAAATGCGGTAGGTTGTGACAGTGTAATTTCCTATTCCGTAACAATTATTAAAAAGGATACAACTTATTTTTCACTCATCGGCTGTTCTTCGGTAACATTAAAAAACAAGTTGAAAACGGTAGTATATAAAAGTGGATTGTATATAGATTCTCTTAAAGGATACAAAGGTTGTGATAGTTTTGTGAGATATACCGTTCTTGTCAAAAAACCTTCATTTGTAAAGCGCACCTTAAAGATTTGTAAATTTTTGGTATGTCCTTCAAATATCAATAAAGTATTTAAAAAACCAGGTATTTATAATGATACTTTAGTCAATGCGGTAGGCTGCGATAGTGTCATAGAGTATACTTTAAATTCTGCAACTTCTTCTAGTATAGTAGATTTAACCACTTGTGCCGCTGTGAAAAGTCCTTCAAAAAAATATACTTGGACAAAATCTGGAACTTATAAAGACACTTTGCTAAATAAAAATACTGCGGGTTGCGATAGTTTTATTACAATGAATCTTACGATCAATAGTCCAACCACTCAGAACCTAAAAGTAACAAATTGTCGTTCATATACAACTCCTTCTGGCCGACATACAGTAACAAATACCTCATTTGTAAATGATACTTTGAGAACAAAAGGAGGATGTGATAGTGTGATTTTAACCATTGATGTAACCATCAATAATGTCAATACAAATACAACACGTTCAATGAACACACTGTCGGCAATTACAGCGAATAGTACTGCATTGTTTCAATGGTTAGATTGCGACAATGCGTATGCTACAATAGCCAGTGAAAACAATAAAGATTATACCCCTGCAAAAGATGGTAAATATGCGGTTGAAGTAACGGAGAGTAGCTGTAAAGACACTTCTATCTGTGTTACTTTTGCAATTAACGGCATTAAAATGCTCGATAAATCAACATTGAACATTGCGCCAAATCCATCAAAAGGACAATTTACAATTAACTCATTGTCGTTGATTCATAACGCTAAGGTTACATTGATTAGTGCGCAAGGTCAATTGATTCAGACTTGGAATTTTGCTGAGTTAAAACAATCAAAATTAAATGTACAAGTTGCTGGGGGAGTATATTACTTGAATATTGAGTCTGCTGAAGGTCAATATCACACTTCTATTATTTTTGAATAATATCAACATCAACTACATAAAAAAGGCGCCAATTGGCGCCTTTTTTATGCCTTAATCCCAGCATTCCATCATTAACAAATGCCCAGTTTCGTAGGTGATGGAAACAAAACCATCGGCCTCCACTTCATTTGAGCTGCTTGTGCTAAAAGGCAATTGCAAATCGTGGTTAGCCATGTTGTATGCCAAGTTTTCTGTATGTATTCCGGTAGCTGTTCCAACAGGGAATATAGAAATCTTGGTTCCTTTTTGATACCATTTTTTAAATGCGTTTGGCAATACATAAACCCTTGAATGGTTGTCAATTACACCCAATGTTATTTGGGAATGGTATTGCGATAAGGTAAATAGATTATTAAAATGGTGATCCTGTCTTTTGCCCGTTGCCCAAATGATATTTGCAGCAGGGAATCCTTTTTCAATTAAAAATTCAATGCCTTTTTGTAAATCAGTTTTGTTTTGATCTGGGGTATGAACTTTTTGTATGTGCTGTAAGTGAGGTATTTCTGTAATATCTATGTCATTGCCTGAATCAAAATCGCCAAGCCAAGCATCGAATTTTATTTGCTTTTCTAAAACCCTGTGAATGGCGCCATCGAGCACCAACACAAACGGCGACCATTCCATAAGTTGATCCAGTAAATCATCTGAGCAAGCTTCCCCATTTGCAATAATCAAAGCAGGTTCTTGGTCATCTCTTACTATATGGTGCGAACTCATGATGCAAAAATGGGTAATCTTGAATGAAATAAGATGTATTTTATCTAAAAAGAATAAAAAATCCCACCAAAAAGAAAAAATAGCGCGAATTTTGAAGTAAATTATCCGTTATAAAATTATGATACCACATATTCTTTGGGCCGACGACGAAATTGACTTACTAAAACCTCATATTTTATTTCTTGAGGGAAAAGGATATAAAGTTACCAGTGTTAACAGCGGCAGAGATGCCATTGATGCCGTAAAGAAATCTGAATATGATTTGGTGTTTCTTGACGAAAATATGCCAGGTATTTCTGGACTCGATGCGCTTGCGCAGATCAAACAAGATAGACCCAACATCCCGGTTATTATGATTACGAAAAACGAGGAAGAACACATTATGGAAGAAGCAATTGGCAGTAAAATTGCCGATTATCTAATAAAACCTGTTCACCCAAATCAAATTCTCTTGAGTATCAAAAAGAATTTAGATGAAAAACGATTGGTAAGCCAAATGACAACCCAAGGATATCAGCGCGAATTCATGCAAATTGGCATGACTGTTTCTGATAAATTGAGCTTTGAAGAATGGAAAGAGGTATATAAAAAATTAGTTTTTTGGGAAATTGGTTTAGATCAAACCAATGAAGAAGGCATGAAAGAGGTTTTTGAAACGCAAAAATCTGATGCCAATAGAAACTTTTCACGCTTCGTAAATGACAATTATAACCGTTTGGTGAACAAATCAAACGATGAAATTATCATGAGTCATAATCTTTTTAGGAAAGTGGTGAATCCATTGCTCGATGACGATTTGCCTGTTTTTATGGTAGTTTTAGATAACCTTCGTTTCGATCAATGGAGGGCAATTTCTGAAACTTTGGGCGAAAACTTCAGAATTGACAATGAAGACATTTACATGAGCATTTTGCCAACCACTACGCAATATTGTAGAAATGCAATTTTTAGTGGTATGATGCCGTTAGATATCGAAAAAACTTTCCCCGATAAATGGAGCAACGATGAAGACGAAGGCGGAAAAAACATGTACGAAAAGGAATTTTTGGAAGAACAATTAAAGCGTTTGCGCCGAAATATTAAGTTTGGGTATACAAAAATTACCAATTTAGAAAACGCCAAACACCTTCCAGATGCCGTTCCAAATATGTGGCAAAACAAGTTAAATGTAATCGTTTATAATTTCGTAGATAACTTCTCCCACGCCAGAACCGACGTGCACATTGTGCGCGAATTGGCCGAAAATGAAGCTGCTTACAGAAATGTAATGGCAACTTGGTTTAAACATTCGCCACTTTGGGAAGCCCTCAAGAGAATTAGCGAAAAACCTTGTCGCTTGGTAATTACCACAGACCACGGTAGTATCCGTGTGAAAGACCCAATTAAAATTGTTGGCGATAAAAACGTGAATAAAAACTTGCGCTACAAACAAGGCAAGAATATTACGTATAATCCGAAAGAAGTTTTTGAAGCCAAAAAACCACACGATATTTATTTGCCATTGCAGCATTTGAGCAGCGTGTTCGTTTTTGCAAAAGAGAACGATTTCTTTGCTTATCCAAACAACTATAATTACTATGTGAATTACTACAAAAACACCTTTCAACACGGCGGAATTAGCTTAGAAGAAATGTGTTGCCCATTGGTTACGCTTACGGCAAAACCATAATTAATTTTTCATAAAACGCAATCTATCATTATTAATTATCCATAATGTCCATCGATAAAACATACACGTTAATTGCCAACGAATCAGAAATTGATAGGGTAGTACAATTGTTATTTACCATTGAACCCTTTCCTCAGGTAATTTGTTTTCGGGGGGATTTGGGCGCCGGAAAGACTACGCTCATTAAGAAAATTTGTGCAAAGCTTGGTTATTCGGGAGAAGTGAGTAGTCCAACTTATGGATTGGTAAACCCTTATCCTATAGATAATCACGAGGGAACCATTTATCACTCCGATTGGTACAGAATTAAAGACCTAGATGAATTGTACGACTCAGGAATTGAAGACAATTTATATGCACCCAACAGCACTTGGCTCATTGAATGGCCCCAAGTGGGGATGGAAATTCTGATGGGATTTCATTTGGTGGATATTGAAATTAACCACCTCGAAAATTCAAGAAGCTATTTAATAACGGATTATCCGTTATACACATTTTAATTAGTCAACTGCCAAGTTGGCCCACGTAGGACAATGGTCTGAATGCTTTGCATTGGCATCAATTCCCGAAGAGATAATAGTGGGTGCTAAGGTGTTTGAAACACTCACATAGTCAATTCTCCAACCTTTATTATTTGCTCTTGCGTTTGCCCTGAAACTCCACCATGTATAATTATGGGGTTCTGGATTCAATGTTCTAAATGAATCTGTATAACCAGAATTGAACCATTTTGTCATCCATTCTCTTTCTTCAGGTAAGAAACCAGTGCTGTTTTTATTGCTTACTGGATCGTGAATGTCAATAGCGTGATGACAAATGTTATAATCGCCGCAAACCACCAAATTTGGAATTTGGTTTCTTAGATTAGTGGCATAATCGTAAAAGTAATTCAAGAAGTCGAACTTGATGTTTTGACGGTCATCGCCGCTGGTTCCACTTGGGAAATAGGCTGAAATGACACTTCCCCATTGAAAGTCAAGCCTGATTACACGTCCCTCAAAATCAAAAAGTTCATTTTCACAACCGTAAACCACGTTGGTAGGTTTGTGCTTTGAAATAATTCCTACACCGCTGTACCCTTTTTTTTGTGCTGAAAACCAGTAACAATTGTAGCCCATTTCTTCTAACGGAACTTGGTCAATTTGCTCTGGAAGCGCCTTTAGTTCTTGAAAGCAAACAATATCGGCTCTCTCAGCCATTAAATATTCATAAAGTCCTTTGGTTGTTGCACTGCGAATACCGTTTACGTTGTAAGAAATAATTTTCATTGCCTCAAAAATAGGGAAAAAAGTAAGAGTTAAAAACCGAATCCGTATCTTTGTACCATGTCTGATAAATATTCTCGTAGGGGAGTTTCTTCACAAAAAGAAGATGTACACAACGCCATCAAAAACATAGATAAAGGATTGTTTCCAAAAGCGTTTTGTAAGGTTATTCCCGATTACTTGAGCAACGATCCAAACGCTTGTACCATTGTTCATGCCGATGGCGCTGGAACAAAAAGCAGTTTGGCTTATATTTATTGGAAAGAAACTGGCGATATGTCGGTTTGGAAGGGCATTTCTCAAGATGCCATAGTAATGAATACCGACGATTTGCTTTGTGCAGGATTAACAGGCCCGTTTTTATTGTCGAGTACCATTGGTAGAAACAAAAATCTAATTCCAGGTGAAGTGATTTCTTCTTTGATTGAGGGATCAGAAATGTTTTGCCAAAGCATGCGTGAGCATGGCATTGAAATTCATGCAACAGGTGGTGAAACTGCCGATGTGGGTGATTTGGTTCGCACAATTATTGTTGATTCAACTTTGGTTGCTCATGGAAAGCGTTCAGATATTATTGACAATTCGAATATTGCCGATGGACAAGTAATTGTTGCGTTTTCTAGTTACGGCCAAGCAACTTACGAAACTGAATACAACGGTGGAATGGGTAGCAACGGTTTAACCAGTGCCCGCCATGATGTTTTTTCAAAAGAATACCGCGAAAAATATCCTGAATCTTATAACACAGATTTACCTGAAGATGTGGTTTACTGCGGCAATATGAAACTTACCGATTCAGTTGAAGGGTCTCCTTTGAATGCCGGTAAATTGGTTTTGTCGCCTACCAGAACCTATGCCCCAATTATTAAAAAGATATTTGACGAGTGCAGTAGGGAAGTGGTGAAAGGAATGATTCACTGTTCGGGTGGAGCACAAACCAAAGTGTTGCATTTTGCCGATAACGTGCACATTTCCAAAAACGATTTCTTGCCAATTCCTCCTTTGTTTGAATTGATTAAAAATCAAAGCGGTACCGATTGGAGAGAAATGTTCCAAGTATTTAATATGGGACATCGTTTAGAAATATACACCGATGTAAAATCAGCAGAAACCATGATTGCCATCTCTAAATCGTTTGGGGTAGAGGCAAAAATCATTGGTTTTGTTGAGGGACATTCTGGCAAGAAATTAACCATTTCTGGTGCTTGGGGCGAATTGGTTTACTAATTTTCAAACAATACTTACGGTTGAACAATGGTATCATCTTTTGAACGTTATTAATAAGTAACTTTATCAAATTCAAAACGTTTTAAAATTATGCAAAAAATATATCTATTTTTTGTTGCACTTTTTGCAACAATTCAACTTTCTGCCCAGGTATCGGGCAATTCTGCTTGGAACGAAAACAACCGTTTTAAAAATAGCGAAATGTATCAATCTAAAGCCAAATCTAAGGGTAGAAGTGATGTTGGAGTTGCTGGAAACAATGGATACAACAATGGTTATCAAAATGTCGACAAGGCATTGATGCAGCAAGTAACGAATAACTACAGTTCTTATTCTAGTGGCAATGACTATGTGGTAAAAGTGAATGTGTTGTACAATGCAGTTCCAAATAATTATACTGCCATATTTCATTTGAATCAGGCAGGAAAAAAAATCCAAGAACTCGATAGCTTATTGCAAGGAAGAGTGAATAAATTTATGGTTTTGGCAAATAAAATTGGGGTAAAAAAAGACAACTTTTATTTAGATATGATTGCCTTAGTTCCAATTTTTGAAAGAGAGAAAAAAACTTTTTCAAAGACATATATCCAAGTGCCAAAAGGGTTTGAAATTCAAAAGAATTTGCATGTTCGTTATCGCGACCCGGCTCAATTAGATCAATTATTTTCAATGGCTGCACAATGTGAAATTTACGATTTGGTAAAAGTGGAATACCAATTCGATTCTACAGAAGTTGCAAATGCCATAATCAGGGAAAAAGCGCAAATGGTGTTGCAGAAGAAATTGAAATATTATGCAAAGTTGGGTGTACAACTAGATACAAATTTTAGAACCATCACTGAACAACAAGCGCAGAATTTCCCGGTAGATCAGTATGTGTCGTATTCACCTTTGGCTGTAAGTACATTAGATGATGAATCGTCTAGTGATGCCACAAAAATGGCAATCCCATCGAATAACAGTAGATCAACCTTGTTTTACAATCAGATTTCGAGCGATGGATTTGATGTGGTTATCAATCCTTCTCCGTTAAAGCCTGGCATTCAGTTTGTCTATTCGTTGGAAGTGAAATATAGAATTGTCCCTATTGTTTATCACAATACAAAAATCCAGAAGGATACTGAAATATTACTGATTACACCTCAAGGCACAATCAAAGAGCTGAAGAAATAATATCAATTTCTTGCAGTAACTTTGCTGTGTGAGTCAAAAAGTGCAACGTATCCTCTTTGTTTGTTTGGGTAATATATGCCGAAGCCCATTGGCTGAGGCTTTGTTTCAATCGGAAATTGAAGCCAGAAATTTAGTACATCAATTTAAAATTGATTCATGTGGCACCAACGGATTGCATGATGGTGAGCGTGCAGATGTGCGCACTCGTCGCAATGCCATGATTCATGGTATTAATATGCCACAAGTTAGCCGCAGAATAAAATTGTCTGATATTTCTGACTTTGATTTGATATTAACCATGGATGATAGCATCAATCAGCGTGTTTTGAAAATGTGCATGAACGATGAGCAAAGGGCAAAAGTGAAATTATTTAGAACTTTTGATGTTCAAAATCCGGGCGCCGATGTTCCTGATCCTTGGTTTGGTGGCGATGAGGGATTTGAAAATGTATTCCAAATAATCAAGGAAAATACCGATATTTGGGTAAATAGATTATGTTAAAGAAAGTCCTCTTAGGAATCATTGCGATTTTCGCGTTGATCCAACTTATTCCCTCGAAAAAAAATGTATCTGATCAGAAAGATCCAGAGTTGTTTAAAATGTATCCAACTTCAAATACAGTTAAAAATATATTAAGAACATCGTGTTACGACTGTCATTCGAACAATACAGAATACCCTTGGTATTCAAAGATTCAACCTGTTAAATTTTGGTTGGCCGATCACATTGAAGAGGGCAAAGAGCACTTCAATATCTATGAATTTCAAAATTATAGACCTTGGAAGCAATACCATAAAATTGAAGAGTGCTTAGACGAAATCAAAGAAGGAGAAATGCCTTTAAAGAGTTATACGTATATTCATACCGATGCAATTTTAACAGAATTGCAAAAACATGAATTTGAACTTTGGGCGCATGGTGTTTTAGACAGCATGAAACGTCAGTATCCAGCAGATAGTTTAATTTCTCCAAGGAAGAGAAAAGAACTCCAAGAAAAAAAGGATTAAATGAGCCACATTTTTACGGCCCTAGATTTTGAAACAGCCAATAGCAACGGGTATAGCGTTTGCCAAATTGGGATTGTAAAAGTGATGTTTGGTGTTGTAACCGAAAGGGTTTCAATTTTGGTACAACCTCCCAATAATGAGTACCATTATTGGAATACCAAAGTGCATGGTATTACCGCCATGAACACCAGAAATGCACCCACTTTTGATGAAGTTTGGGATGATATTTCCCATTTTTTTGAGGGACAAACGGTTGTGGCCCACAACGGTAAATTTGACTTTAGTTGCTTGGCGAAGGTGTTAGATTATTATCAGTTGCCTCATCCAAAGTATGCAAAAAAGTGTACCTATGTAATCTTTAAAAAAGGCTTGAAAAAACTCTGTGAAGAACATGGAATTCACCTAAACCACCACGATGCATTAAGCGATGCCGAGGCATGCGCTGCGCTTTATATGAAGCATTTGGGATTGTAAGAAATCGGGCAAGTCAATATACGATTTATAAAAAATGCCTCAGAGTAATCTGAGGCATTTTGATTTAAGAATAATTTTATTGTTGACAATAATTAATTGTTGTTTTGAGCTTCAGCATCAAAAATGTTGTGCTCTTTGCACCAGTTATTGTAACCATCATTACCCAATGCGGCTTTCAATTTACTTGTGCTAATTGCAGTACCTTCAACTTTGTACCCTGAAACCAATACGTAATCTTGGATAGATACAACTCCATCTACCAATAAATCATAATCAGGACCTGCACTTTGAAGCGCTTTGTCCATTGCCCCTTTGATAGAAGCGCCCAATCCTAGAAATCCAACGCTTGCACCAGATACTCTGATTCCTTGAGATTTGTCAATTTTTAAACTTACGTTCTTAGAACTAATTACTGTAAAATCTACTAATCTTACTGAACAGCTGGTCATTAAAAAAAATGATGCAAGCACCATTAATAGAGTTAATTTGTTTGTTTTCATATATTTTTAGTTGTTAGTTAACAAAACTAATTAATCTCATAAAATCCGCAGTTAGTAAAAAGTTCCTATCAGTTTGTATTTGGAAACTATTTGTACTTAATTTTTGAGGACGGGTATCAAATGTTTTATAGTAATTACAATTAAATTATTCAGCCTTATTATTTTTCAAATTTTCCAGCTTTTAATAAAGTAATCCCAAGTTGTAGTACTACCGTTTAGATTATTAAAAGACTTAACTCGGGAGCAAATGGCCTCGCTAAAAAAGCAAGATTTAAAAAATTTGGACATTCTGATCTGTTTTTTGTGGCAAAAAATTAAACCATATGTAAACCGCTCTAAATGAACAAAGCCTCAGATTTCTCTGAGGCCTTGTATTTATTGGGGTGGAGAATGCCGGAGTCGAACCGGCGACCTCTTGCATGCCATGCAAGCGCTCTAGCCAGCTGAGCTAATCCCCCAAATCTGTGGCGAAAATAGTGAAAAGGTTTTGTTTAATTAGAAATTAACTATTTTAATGTCTTCAAGATGTTTTCTGCTACGTTTTTACTTACATCTTGACCCTTTGCAATTAGCATATCCCAAAGTGCTTCGTAGCCTTTATTCAAAGTATTAAGATTAGATGGTGTTTGCAATCTGTCAATTGCATCTGTGAGTGTTTTCACCTCCACATCTTGTAAATGCTCTTCTACCAATTGTTTTTGTAATAATATATTTACTAGAGACACATAAGGAATTTTCAAAAGTCGTTTTCCAACGAAATAAGTAATTTTATTTACCTTGTAAGCCACCACTTGTGGCACTTTAAATAATGCAGTTTCTAGCGTTGCTGTGCCACTCGCAACCAATGCAAATCCCTTCGTTTGATGCGCTTGATTTAAAATTTCAAACGTTTTGCCAAATTCAATGGTGGCATTTAATTGGTGCGTATTTAAAATGTTATTGTAAAATTCCAAATCTAAACCCGGAGCAGCGGCAACAACAATGTTTGCATTTTCAATTTGATTGGCGGCTTTAATAAAATTTGGCAACAGGGTAGAGACTTCATTTTTGCGGCTACCCGCAAGTATTGCAATAGTAGGTTTGTCAGGATTTAATCCGATGAAATCAGGTTGATTTTTTTGGCTTTGTTGAAATTCTAACACCGATTCAAGTGTAGGATTTCCAACATAGGTGCAAGGCATCCCAAGTCCCTCAAAAAAAGAAACTTCAAATGGAAAAATCACGTAAAGGTGATCAATGCATTTGCGCATGGTTTTGACCCTGCTTTTATTCCAAGCCCAAGCTTTGGGTGCAATGTACCAGTGAACGGGAATTCCGTGTTGCTTTGCAAACTGAGCCAAGGGCAAATTGAAACCTGGGTTGTCAATAAATACAATGGCATCTGGCTTTTCGGTTAAAATTTCAGACTTGGCTTGCTTCATGTAGCCTTTGATTGCCCTAATATTTTTCAATACCTCAACCAGGCCCATGTAAGCCCTGTTTTTGTAGTGCGATAATAATCTTGCGCCTTCATTTTGCATTAGATCGCCGCCCCAAGCCACCAATTCGATAGTGGGGTCAAGTGATTTAATTTTGGCAATCAAACGAGAGCCATGTTGGTCGCCGGAAGCTTCGCCAGCTACAAAAAAGAGTTTCATTTTAGAATGATTGCAATTCAATAATCATGGCCAAAATTGCCATCAACATGGTTGCGATTAACAATCCCCTATTGAAGAAAATCATTTTATCGAACTTCATTAAATAGAAAAACAATCCAATGTTTCCTGCCACTCCAACTTGAAAAGGAGTGTTGTAAACGTGTCTTAAATGGATGATGCTTTTGATGAAAGTTTCAGCATGGATATGCATTACAGTTGCAATTCCGGTACCTAATAAAAAGGGAATTATTAATCCAACAATAAATCCCACCCCCATTTGTTTTAGGTTAAGTTGTTCCATTGAGATTCCATTGATTGAGCGACCCAATTCTTTGATGGTCAGTAAGGTCATACATGGTTGGCACGATAGAAATATATCCATTTTCAAGCGCCCACTGATCTGTATCTTCTCCTTTGTCCATATTTACAAATTTTCCTGTCATCCAAAAATAATCGCGCCCAAAAGGATCTTGACGTCGGTCGAAATCTTCTTTCCATTTGGCTTGGGCTTGACGGCAAATTTTGATGCCAAGTATATTTTTATCAGCAGGAACTGGAATATTCACGTTTAACAAGGTACCATAAGGCATGCCATTTTTCAAGGTTTCAAGTGCAATGGTTTTGATGTATGGTTTGATGGATTCAAAATCTGCATCCCATGCATAATCGCAAAGAGAAAACCCAATTGCTTTCATCCCATCGATAGATGCTTCAACAGCGGCCGACATGGTACCGGAATAAATGACGTTGATAGAAGAGTTTGCTCCATGATTGATACCAGAAACCATCAAATCGGGTTTTCTTGGAAGTATTTTATCAATGGCAATTTTCACACAATCAACGGGTGTACCCGAGCACTGATAGGCAATTACTCCTTCGTAAAGATGTACTTCGGTTATGCGAATAGGGTGATTGATGGTAATGGCATGTCCCATTGCGCTTTGCGGCTTATCAGGGGCAACTACAATTACTTCGCCTATTTCTTTCATCACATCAATGAGTGCTTGAATACCGGGTGCGGTTATTCCGTCGTCATTGCTAATTAAAATTAAAGGTTTTTGGTGCGACATTGGTAATACAAATTTACAACTTTGAATGTTAGATATTATTATGTTTTGAAAATTGATTGTTTTAACGCCTTTTTAAATTTTTAAATATAAACATATCAATAATATATGAATTTTATCGTTAAATTTCAGTAATTGACATCTACAAAGAGAACGAAATAAGCCCAAAAGTAAAACAAAATAACATTTGTTTGTTTCTACATTTGTTTAAACAATGTACTTGAACATCAAACATATCATAGACAAAGCCATAAAATCAAAAATTGGGGTTGCTGTTTGGTTCATGTTTTTTCAGAGTTCACTAATTGCATTTAATTATACCCCGGTTGAAATTGCTAAAATTTTAAATAGGGCAAATGCTGAAACGAATAAAATTACCCATTCGGCAATAGGTGAGACCGATTATATAGTTTCCGGGGATTCATTATTTTTAAATCCAGATGGTACCCATTATCTATATTCTTATTTGCCCTCTAGAAATACAATCCTGCGCTTAGACCATTCACAATTTCATGGTCATCATTTTGCGCGACATTTGTTTTTGTATCATGGTGAAATTTATGCTTTTGGGGGATATGGGTTTTGGAATGACCATGCCAAATTAATTAAGTTCGACAAGCGCACAAAAGAGTGGGAGTTGGTGATGGTTAAAAACAATGATGTGTTGACTGGCAAACCAATAATGTCGATACTTCAAGGAGATTCACTTTTTATTTACGGCACAATTCAACACCATGTAAATTTCCAAGGTACTTCAATCAGTACAAATTGTTATGTGTTAGATTTAAAAAAGTTAGCGTTTTCCGAATTCAAAAGGGTAACACCCAATTTGGAAATTCAGAGCTGCTCTCAAGGATTTAATAATCAATTTTCTAAATTTGTAATTTTTGGCACTCCGAATTCGATTATGTACATATTCGACAAGAGCAAAAGAACAATATATAAGAATGCTTCGGGTCCATCCTTATGGCATGAGTCTAATGTTTTAAAAATTGATGTTGTTGATTCAATTTATAGATTCACCGTTGGAAACGAGCTCATAACGGTTTTGTCAGATTTGACAGTGGATAGTATTAACTTAAATAATTATCTGGAATTATATTGTTTTGAAGAAAGTAAATTTAATGACTGGACTCCTAAGGGTTCGGAGATAAAATGGATTGAATTTATTTACAAATATGTTATTTTGATTCTGGTAATTTTGGTTGTATTTCTGGGATATCACTTTCTAAGTACCGGTGGAATATATAACAGAAAAATCCTCAATCAATACAGGCAATTAGAAGAGGAAATGGACGTATTGGATTATGTGGATACGCTCAAAGAAAATTTATTTTCAGAACACGAAATTGATTTGACTTTTAGAATTTATCATTTGCCATCTCAAGTTAGAAAAATTAAAAGAAGTCAAATAATTAATGCAATTAATGTACTTCAACCGGGTAAAATCGAAAAAGTGATTAATCCTAAGAGAATCAATCAATTTTTATATAAGGTAAATGCTTAATTTAAATTGATTTTTGAAATCAGAATAAAGCAGTAGTAAAATTTATCTTCGAAGTTTGTTGAAAAATTGATTTTATACGTTTTATTGTACAGTTTATTAAATAATTCAATCCTTTCTAACACTATTTTTTGCCCATTTAATGTCCCCGTCTTGCGCATAATTTCCTTGTGCATTCCTTTGTTTTTAATTTGAATGAGGATTTCATTTGGAGAAGAATTTGTGATATTGATTCCAATAAATCCTATCTCTTTTTTTTCAAGCAATACGCCATGTTTGAGAGCATTTTCCAAGAGTGGTTGTAAAATTAATGGGGGTAAATTCCAATTTTTTGTATGAATACCTTCCTCTATAATGATATCGAATACAAAATCCTTATCACTTTCGAAACGCATTTTCTCTAATTGGATATAAGTATTAGCAAATTCTAATTCTTGTTGGAGACTAATGTAATCTTTTTCAGAGGTTTCCAAGAATAACCTGTTTATTTGAGACAATTTGGTTGTTGCCTTTAATGCCATGGTTTTGTTGTTCTTGATAATCATGGCTTGTACAAAATTCATTACATTAAAAATGAAATGCGGATTCATGTTCGATTTCAAACGGCTTAATTCTAGTCCAATAATTTTTTCTTGAAGTTGAAATTTTTGAAATTGCTCATTGTATATAAAAAAGAAGAAAATAAAGACAGCAATAATGACCATTATCCAAAATTCTGGTCTCCGTAAAATAGGATTTTCTATTTTTAATGGGATTCCCTTTTTCCAATTGATTGTATTTATTGATATTTGAAACAATCCCTCATTGATATCATTCATCCATATTGGAAGGCGTGTTTCTTTGAAATTTTGTATTAGAATAGAATCAACATTAGACAATGTCACCTCACAGACACTATGGCTGGCGTGAATGTAGTTAGGTGAAATTAACTTAATGGGAAAGTTTTCATTCTGATTAAAATAGGGTAGTTTAAAATTTGAAATATTTTGATAAGTTACAAAAACACAATTAAACATTTGAGTTTGTTTGAGGGATTCTAGAAAATCTATTTTTTGAACAAAATTATTTCTCAATAAGTACAGGTAAGTTGATTCAATATGAATATTGTTAATTTCTTGCGAATTACCTAAATAAAATTGATTCAAGAATTTCAAGTATTTGCTATTTTGATTGATGCCAAATTGCAAAACATAATTGCTATTTCCGAGCCACAAACCTTTTTCATCTCCTTTAATCCAATCAATTTCGAATGTTGGAAACAACTTTTGCAAATTCAAAATCTCTTTGGCTTTAATTTGTTTTCGATTAAAATCAATTTCACAACAAATTAAATTCTGACCATCTTGAATAAGCATTGCGTTGCCAGCCAAATAAAAGTTAAATTTACTTTTATCAATGGGTATGTCTATGGTAAGTTTATAAATTGAATCATGCTCGATAATAAAATAACCTTTACTATCTGAATGTAAAATGGTGAAGAGTTTGGATGAAGAAATTGAATTGATGTTATCAATTGTTTGGTCTAAATGATTAATTACTTTTTCTTGCTTTAAGTCATAACTCCAAATTGGACCAAAATAATGAATGCAATATAAAATTTCATTTTGAATGAAAACTTGCTGAAATGCCGATTTGAAGAGGTGTTTTGTTTTGTTTTTTCGTTTTGTATCAAAAATGTAAATCCCGTCTTCACAGTGAATAATGATTTTTTCTTTGAAAGTTTGAACCGATCGAATATTGGTTTCTGTTTTATAGGTCTCCCAATTTAAAGCTTGCTTGGTTTTAAAAATAAGTTCATTCGCCTTCCATGCAAATTGTAAGTTTTGACTTTCAAAATAATCGTCAGCAACAAATGGTAAAATAACATTATTGTGAAATTGAGGAAAATAATAGACCCCTTTTTTTATCGAATTTGCCCAAATTCCATGGTTTATGGAATCATAAGTGATTGCCCAGAAGAATGGTTTTTTAGGCTGTTGACTTATATCAAATGTTTTTTGGTAATCGTTGTGTGTATGCAAATAACCGCTTTCAAGGTTATTTGTATTTCCTACAGCCATTACTAATTTATTGTGGGTTACATTAAAATCCCAAACCACATAATTGTCATTGTTTTTATGTTTGAATGTGAATTTTTCAGTTTTCCCATTCGCATCCAATGAAAAATACGAATTATCTGCAGTGCTGCCATAAAATTTGTTCTGAAAAACAATGGATGTCATTACAGTTTTGTATTGCCCATTTTGAAGTAAAAACTTGTTTAATGGATCTTGAAGATTTATTTCCCACTTTTTCTGGTTTTTCCAAGACAACAAAGGTTGTTTATCGTAAAAACTTGCGTAATACTGATTGCTAAAGTAAAATAAATCCATCGGCATATTTTTGCCTCCAGATTTATTATTTTGTTTATTTAAAATACAACTGATTTTTGATCCTGAAATTTCAAAAAAACCATTCCCTGAGATTAAAAAGAGCCGGTTATTTATTTCTTTTAATTTTCTTATTCGAGGGAATTCTTGATATTGATATCTTTTAATTAATTTTCCGTTATTGACATTGAAAATAAATAATCCCGAATCATAACTTGCAATGTATATGATGTCTTTCTTTTGAATGATATCCCAAACTTGACTAAAGCCAACTTTTTTCGAAATAATAGCCTTGGGGGCGCTGATTTGAGGAAATATACCTAAGCCGGCATCTGTGCCTACCCAAACCGTACCTTCTTTGTCTATGAAAGTTTTTCTTGTTACAATAGACGGTAACCCTTTGTTATAATCTATCTCTAGACCAAAATCACCTGATGCGAATAATGAATGACATATTAGGATTAAAAAGAATCCTGTAATATTTTTCTTCCAGTTTTGGAGAGATTTATATGCGTGCCATCTTGTAGACATAAATAATTACTACTAAAACTTATAATTTGCCACCTCGGCACCAAAAACGATCTGTGAACTCTCAAAAATGATTTTGGCAAAATGGTTTCTTCTAATGATTTTAAAGTTTTAGTTGCTATGTATTTGCGGTTCAAAGTTACAACTTTTGAATAAGCTCCACTTGCCTCTATGAAAATAATATCTTTCAGGGGAATCAAAATATTTTCCCCATTTTCTTTGATCAGGAAAGAATCTGTAGGATTTAAAGGATTAGGAATTCCAATTTGTAAGTTCAGTTTGAGAATTAATCGTGTTTTAAATTTGATAAATTCTGCTTCATCAATTGGCTTCAACAAATAATCAAAAACATTTGCACGAATTGCATTAATTGCATATTGTGAGTGGGCCGTTACAACCACCAAAATACACTCTTTAGATAATAAAGGAGCAATTTTAAGTCCGTCTTCGCCGCTCAACTCATAATCGGTAAATACAATATTGGGACTAAAATTTAGCATAGCTTCTTTTGCTTCGTCAATTGATGAAACCATAACAATTTTATCAGCCAAATCATTCAAAAATTGTTCAACATAATATTCCATCATCGTCCTACCCGATAATTCATCGTCTATGATGAGTATTTTAAGTTTAGATGATTTGTTATTCATATAAATTATGAAGACAATTGGTTAGCAATTCTACTTTTGCTTAAATTTGGTGCAAAATGATTAATTATTATCTAAAAAACAATCTCTTTTTTGTGAACGTATCAAAAAGCGGAGCAGAAATACTTTCGGTTCATAATTTGATAAATAAAACCGAAATTTTATGGTCTCCAGATTTTCAATTTTGGAATAGAGTTTCACCGGTTTTATTTCCAATTGTAGGTAAATTAATGAATAATTGTTTTAATGAAAATAAAAATAATTATTCAATGTTGCAACATGGATTTGCCAGAAACATGGAATTTGAAGTAATTCATCAAACAGAAAATTCCTTATCCATGCAATTGATTTCCAATGATGAAACACGATTTCAATATCCATTTGATTTTGTGCTAAAAATTTCGTATATTCTTTTAGAAAATTCCCTCGACATTCATTATTCTGTTACAAATTTATCAGCCGTTGAGATGCCATTTTCAATTGGGGCTCACCCAGGATTTGCAATAGAAAAACCCCTCAATCATTACAAATTGGTATTCGATCAGCCGTTTACCGCAAACAGGCACTTGATTGAAGATGGATTGTATACGGGAGAAACCGCTCCTACAATGCAAAATACCCATGAACTATTGCTTTCCGATGAACTCATTCAACACGATGCAGTTGTGTTTAAAAATGTACCCTTCTACCGTGTAACCCTTTGTGAATTAGACAATACCCCTGTGGTAACTGTGAGTAGTTCCGATTTTCCTCACTGGGGATTTTGGTCAAAGCCCGGTGCCCCGTTTTTTTGTATTGAGCCTTGGGCCGGACTTGCAGATTCTGTTGAAGCAACTGGTAATTTAAGAGACAAGGAAGGCATACATTTGTTAGAGCCCAATCAAACAAAACAGTTTTCTTACTCCATAGAAATGCCAACCAATTAATTTGTTTTTCACTATAAATTCATCAGTTCTCACTAATTTTACAAAATGAAACCAGAATATTATTTCTTTTTAGGAATGGGCATAATGATTACCTCTATCATTGTTTCTAAAATTTTAAGTGAAAAAGGATTGAAAGTGTTGTCCAATGAAGAGAAAGGAATGTTGATTTCTAATTTCTCTAAAACGCGTATGGCGTCAGTGATAATTTTAATGTCAATCGTAATTATTTACCTAGTTGCCATGTATTCTGGTGCATCGGTTTGGCTTGAAAGCAGAAATATCAATCCAACGCTATCCTATTTCGTTTTGATTGCACTTTATATCGTTATTTTGAGCACCTACACCTTAAAAAAACAACGTGAATTGGGATTGCCCAAAGAATACTTAGATGCACAAGTGAAATCGCAAATCGTTAGATTTGTTGGAATCGTTTCGTTGTGTATTGGCATGTATTTTTACTTCGGAACACTAAAGTAATTCAAAGCTTTTTACCCGATTGATTTTGCCGTTTTCGGTGTGAATCAATTTTTCCAAAATAAATATTTCTTTGGGCTTGTAATACCCATTTGAAAAATTCCAATTTTGAGGAATATTCTTTTCAATTGTAACCAAAACTAACTTTTGACCCAAAATTTCATCGGGCATGTTCCAGCAAAAGAAAGCATCGCTCGGCCAATTTGTTTGCTTTTGAATTTCAGATTCAACCGTTTCTAATTGAATCTTAAGTCCGCCAGAATTAATCGTAAAATCGGTTCTTCCAACCCATATAAATTGTGAATCGTTGATCATTTCAACAATATCGTTGGTTTGAATCCATTCGTTATCCGTAATAAAATTCCTCACTTTCAATGCACCCACTTCGTTTTGCGTAATTTCGGTGTTTGGCAATACCTCGTAAATCTGATTGCCAAGCAGACGTCCCGCAAAATGAGAATAAGTTTCCGTCATTCCAAATGTGTGAAACCAGCGGGTGTCGGGGTAGTTTTCGAGCAACGTTTTTTCTATTTCGGGGGACATTGAACCGCCACCAATGAGTACAGTGTGAAACTGATGCATTACCTCTTTGCTAATTTCATGGTTCAAAATATGCCACAATTGCATGGGGGTAAATGATGCAATTTGAGCTGGACCTCTGTAATCTAACAAAGGATTGGCACTTGCTTCAACTACGTCAACAGGAGAGTGCCAAACGGCACTTCTAACCAATTGCATAAAACCACCCACTTTGGATACTGGCAAACAACATAGTTGATATTTGTTGATTGTCCTTTTTAAAAATGCTTCTTTGGTGTTGTTGGCGCTCCAAATCAATTTGTCTTTTTCAAGAATAATTTTCTTGGGTTCGCCGGTACTTCCTGAAGTAGTAAGTTCAAATTGGGTTTTATCGTTTTCCCATCCCTCAAAAAAGAGCTGAGCAAGATTTTCATTTGAATTATCCGAAGGCATATTCTTTGAGCAAAGATACGCATTGTTCTATTTCATGCTCGGTATTGTAGTAATGGGTAGAAATTCTGATGTTGTCGAGTCCGTTTTCAGCCACATGTCGCAATATCATTTGCTTTGACCTGGCGTAGTTTACAAAGCCAATATTCGGATTGTCCTTCTTGGAATTTTTAATTCTAAAGCCAATTTGTGCACCTCGAGAACGGTCTTCGGTTGGTGTGAGCATTTCTATGCCATCGCCAATTTCTAACAATGCATTTTGTAGCTTTTGGGCCAAATATTTCACCCGATTTTCAATGCGAGCTGGACCAATTTTGGAATAAAATTCCAAAGATTTTAAGGCACCTACATATAAGGGACCACAAAAAGTTCCATAACTGTATCGTCCTGTAGAATCTACCAAAGGACCCATACTTGGTGGAGTGGCTCTCATATTGAACTCGCCTGCGCTGTAGGCCGCAACATGATAAATTTTGGTTTGCTGAATTTTTTGCTGTGCAATGTAAAGCCAACCTGTTCCAATTGGGCCCAAAACCCACTTGTGAAAACAACCTGCATAATAATCGCAGCCAATGTCCTTCACATTGAATTGTATCATTCCCAGCGGGTGGGCTCCGTCAATGCAACTGATAATGTTTTTGCTTCTCGCCAAATCGCAGATTTCTTTTACGGGTAAAATTTGACCAATGGTGCAAGGAATATGCGGTACCGCAATGGCTTTGGTTTTCTTGGTGATGGCGGTATTTAGGTTATTGAGGGTTTCTTCGGCGGTTTTACCAAGAACAAAAGTTTTAATCACAATGCCATCCACTTTTGCGCGGTGTAACCAGGCCAAACATCCCCCAACATGTTCATGTTCGGTTAAAATAACCTCATCGCCACGTTTCAAATCCAAACCCCAACAAATGTGGTTAATGCCCTCACTCACATTTTTGGTGATGCCAATTTCTTTGGGATCAGCGCCAATGATACTTGCAAGCATTTTTTCTAAATCGTCGCTGTGGTGCGGATATTCTGCTTTTTCGGCAATGGTTTCAAAGCTATTTTGAACTGCATTCAAAACGGGGTAGGGCGTAATTCCCATAGTGCCATTGTTCAAGAAAATGCGGTCGTTACCCAATGGAAACATGCTTCTAACGGTTGCCCAATCGAAATTGTCAGTTTGGTCAAGTTGCGCCAAAGAACCCATATCATTGAGTTGTGCTTCAATAATTTGTGAATTGGCAGCCTTTAAATTGGTAGCAGCAAAAAGTCCTGTTCCAATGGTTAAAAACGATTTTCTTTTCATGGTAAATAAATTTGAACTTGCATTTTACAAAATCTTTATGAAAACTGCTATATGTTATCGAAATAATTGGTTGAGTATGCCATTTTATCAAAAAATTATTCCTTTTCATTGCCTATTTTTGCATTTTTACACATTGTAAGAAAGTATGAAGGTACTAGGAATAATGAGTGGCACAAGCATGGATGGCATTGATTTGGCGTTGTGCGATGTGCAGCAAAATGGCGACCAATGGTCGGTGAATATAGACAGCGCAATCACTGTGCCCTACAACGAAACTTGGCGCGTTCGATTGTCGCAATTGAAATATCAAAATTCAGAAGTGTTTGTAAAAACAGATGTGTTTTACGGCCGCTATTTGGGAGAGTTGGCCAAAGGCTTCGCCCAAGAAACAGGCAAACAAATTGACCTGGTTGCTTCACACGGACATACCATTTTTCACGATCCACAGAACTGGATAACCAGCCAAATTGGCGATGGTGCAACGTTGGCCGCGACGGCTGGAATTCCAGCAGTTACCAATTTTCGCCGTGGCGATGTGGCATTGGGTGGACAAGGTGCGCCGTTGGTGGGACTTGGTGACGATTTGCTGTTTCCAGATTACGACTATTGTTTGAATTTGGGTGGATTTTGTAATATCTCAGCAAAACACAACGGCAAACGCATTGCCTTCGACATTGCTCCTTGCAATATTATTTTGAACCGTTTGGCCCGTGAACGAAACTTGAAATACGACGAAGACGGCAAAATTGCTGAAAATGGAAATATCATTTATCCGTTGTTGCATGCCTTAAACGACATCCCTTACTATAAAAATAACTATCCAAAAAGCTTGGGAAGAGAATGGATTAATAAAAACTTTTGGCATTTGGTGAGAGATTATGACGATCAACCCCTAGAAGATCGCATGAAAACTTTGGTGATGCACATTGCAACACAAATTGCCATAGCCTTAGACCGAATTGCCGAAAAAGATTTGCAAGAAACGCGAATTTTGGTTACCGGTGGCGGTGCTTTGAATCAAGTATTGGTAGATTTTATCAAGTCTGAAACAGAAGCCCAAGTGGTGGTGCCCGATGAACAATTGGTAAACTACAAAGAAGCCATGATTTTTGCCTTGTTGGGTGCCATGCGTGCCAAAAACATTTGCAATACCTTGCCCAATGCAACCGGAGCGAAACAGGCTTTTGTTGGGGGTTCTTTAGACGGAGATTTTTCGAAATTAATTTAAAATATACACGTGAAATTAGATCAGTTAATACAGAAATTTGAGGGAAAACAACCAGAAATTGTTTTCGCTTGGAAAGATGCCGAAACAGAGGCGGAAGGTTGGATTGTTATCAATTCATTAAGAAACGGTGCTGCTGGTGGTGGAACCAGAATGCGTAAAGGATTAAACCAACGCGAAGTGGAAAGCCTTGCAAAAACCATGGAAGTGAAATTCACGGTTGCCGGCCCTCCAATTGGTGGTGCCAAGTCTGGTATCAATTTCGATCCTGCTGATCCACGTAAAAAAGGGGTTTTAGAACGCTGGTACAAAGCCGTTCGACCACTTTTGAAAAACTATTACGGTACAGGTGGCGATTTAAACGTGGATGAAATTCACGAAGTAATTCCAATGACAGCCGCTTTGGGTGTGTTACATCCCCAAGAAGGTGTTGTTGCAGGACACTTAACACAATACACTCCAGAAGATAAATTAAAGGCAATTTCTCGTTTGCAAAAAGGAGTTTTGTTGCCAATTACCGATGAGCGTTTGAGTCCAGATGTTGCCAAAGAATTAACCATAGCCGACATGATTACCGGTTGGGGTGTTGCCGAAGGTGTTCGTCACTATTACGAAGTGTATGGTGGATTCATGAACAACAAATTGGCAATTATTCAAGGTTGGGGTAATGTTGCTGCGGCAGCTGCTTTCTACTTAACCAAATACGGTGTTCGTATTGGAGGGATCATTGACAGAAATAGCGGTATTATCAATAAAAATGGGTTGGGACATGAAGAAATTTTAGAATTGTTCTTAACCCGTGATGGCAATTCATTGAATACGCCAAACATGATGACATTTGAAGAGGTGAATGCCCAAATTTGGGATTTGCCAGCTGAAATATTTATTCCAGGTGCTGCCAGTCGTTTGGTAACCGAAGACCAAGTAAATCGCATGGCGAAATCGGGGATCGAAGTGGTTTCTTGTGGTGCAAACGTTCCGTTTGCCGATGAAGAAATTTTCATGGGACCAATTTCTCGCCTTGCCGACAGTCAATTTGCTGTGATTCCAGATTTCATTGCAAACTGTGGAATGGCGCGTGTATTTGCCTATTTGATGAAACAAGATGCCGAAGTAACCGACGTTGCCATTTTCAAAGACGTAAGCAACATCATCCGTTCTAGCATCATGCGCGTGCACCAATTCAATCCAAAAACCACTGGCCTCAGCGCCAAGGCGTTGGAAATGAGTTTGACAGATCTTGTGTAGGAATACTAAGGTTTATAAAAGTTTATAAGGGTTTATAAAAGTTTATGAGGGTTTATAAAGGTTGATAAACGATGAACAAAATAAAAGGTAGTGCTGAAATTTCAACACTGCCTTTTTTTAAATAGTTTTCGCACTAGCACTTAATGTGTACTTTGATAATGAGTTTACCTGAAATGTTATAATTTGGATGTATTTACGGGTTTCTAAATACGAATACGAATCAACAAATTCAATTTCATTTGCGATAATAAGTTGATTCAACAATTCAAAGGAACTTGAAATTGCATATTGATAAAATCGGGCTTGTTCTTTTCCTAATTTTCTGCCACATCCTTCGGCAATATTAGATGCAATTGATATTGCAGCCCTTCTCATCTGGTTTGTTAGGCCATTCATTTCTGAATGCGGAAATTTACCTGTGATTTTATAAATGGATTTGCAAAGTTTATTCGCGTTTTGCCAAGCCTCAAGTTTTTCAAATGAATATATGTATTTTATCTTGATTGGAATTACCCTTTTATATTATATTTCCCCCATAAATTATGATATAATAAATGTTTATAAACGATTATTTTCTATTTAACAATTCCCGAAACCCTTATAAACTTTTATAAACGCTCTATAAACTTTTATAAACCTTCCTATTCCCTTAAAAAATGTTTATAAACGATTATTTTATTTTTAACTATGTCAAAAACCCTTATAAACTTTTATAAACGCTCTATAAACTTTTATAAACCTTCTTATTTCCTTAATTTTGACCTATGAACCTAGAACACCGTTTCTGCAATTATGTGAAAATTGATACGCAAAGTGATCCTGAGTCAACTACGTTTCCGAGTACCGAAAAACAAAAAGATTTGAGTAGGGTTTTGGTGGCCGAATTGTTGGAAATGGGATTAACCGATGCGCATTTAGATGAGTTTGGTTATGTGTATGCTACGTTGCCGTCGAATGTAAATAAAAAAGTGCCTGTAATTTGCTTTTGCTCTCATGTTGATACCTCTCCAGATTGCACTGGGGCCAATGTGAAACCCATTGTGCATAGAAATTATCAAGGACAAGACATAGTGCTTCCCGACGATACTTCTCAGGTAATTAAACCATCGGAACACCCATATTTGTTAGAAAGAATTGGTGACGATATTGTTACCGCTTCGGGTACAACCCTTTTGGGAGCTGATGATAAAGCAGGCGTTGCCGTGATTATGGATTTCGTTCAAAAAATGGTTCAAAATCCGAATATCCCTCATGGCGATATTAAAATTTTATTTACCCCAGATGAGGAAATTGGACATGGGGTAGATCATGTAAATATTGAAAAATTAGGGGCCGATTATGGCTATACCCTCGATGCAGGTGAGCGCGGTTGCTACGAAGATGAAACGTTTAGCGCCGATGGTGCAACAGTGAATTTTTATGGAATTTCTGCCCATCCTGGTTATGCCAAAGATAAGTTGGTGAATGCGTTGAAAATTGCTGGCGATTTTTTAAGCCGTTTGCCAAAGAATGAATGGAGTCCTGAAACCACGTCTGATCGTGAGGGATTTGTTCACCCGGTTACCATGGGTGGCGGTGCCGAGCATGCCTATGTAAAATTCATTGTGAGGGACTTTATTACAGCGAATTTGGCAGAGCACGAAGCAAAGTTGAAGTCGTTGATGGAGGCTACAGTAGCTGATTATCCGGGAGCAACAGCAAGTATGGAAGTGGCTGAGCAATATCGCAATATGAAAGATGTGGTTCAATTGACACCTGAAATTTCTGAATATGCAATCAAGGCAATTGAAATGGCTGGTATGACGCCACAGTTAACGAGTGCACGCGGCGGAACCGATGGTAGCAGATTGAGCTTCATGGGATTGCCTTGTCCGAATATTTTCACTGGTGAAATGGCATTTCATGGAAAGCACGAATATGTGAGCGTTCAAGACATGGAAAAAGCGAGTGAGGTATTGGTACATTTGAGCGGTTTGTGGGCACAATAGAACAAAGAATTAATTTTGCCATCCCGACATATTATAAAAAGGCCTCTGATGTATCTGGGGCCTTTGTTGTATAGAGTTGTTTACAGTGGCGAAATTACGCGCCCTCTTCTTCGAATTCCTCGTCGTCGTCGTATTCTTCCTCGTCGTCGTATTCGTCAATCAACCACTCGTTGTCGATGTTGTCCCAAACTGCGCATTGGCTCAATTCAAGTTGTTCGCAAATTTCTTTTAACTCAGGATAAGATTCATAAATCTGCTCCAACGATACTACCACAATTTCTTCCTCATTGTTGGGTTTGTCGCCTACAAATTCCCATTGGTCTTCGGCATCGCGTAAAATGGCAACAATGGTTTCCTCTTTGCTCAATAATTTATTGGTGGTATAGCAGTTTTCTAACATGATCTTTATTTTGTTGTAAATTCAAGTACAAAGATAGTACTTCATTGTTGTCGTTTTTATTTTTGAGGGACGCATTTCTGAAAAATTCATGATAAATTTGTTACTTTGAGAGCCGGCTCACGGCAAAATGTCCCTCAAAATAATAAAAGTTATGAATACACTTGCAGCCACAGAACTTCGCTCCGATACCTTTACAAAACCTACACCCAATATGCTCACCGCCATGATGAATGCCGCAGTGGGTGATGATGTGTTTGGTGAAGATCCCTCCATCAACGCCTTGGAACAAATGGCCGCCAATATGTTTGGTATGGAAGCAGCCCTGTTTTGTCCCTCAGGAACCATGACCAACCAAATTGCCATCAATGTGCATACACAACCCGGCGATGAGGTCATTTGCGAGGAAGGCTCGCATATTTTTTATTACGAGGGAGGTGGTATTGGCAGGAATTCTGGCTGTCAAGCCAGGTTAATCAAAGGCAACCGCGGACAAATTACGGCTGCGCAAATTGCCGAAGTAATCAACCCCGACGATGTGCACCGCGCCAGAACCCGCTTGGTGAGTTTAGAAAACACCTGCAACAGGGGTGGGGGAAGTTGCTACAACCTCAATGAGATTGCCGAAATTCGGAATCTTTGCAACGCCCATGGATTGAGTTTGCACCTCGATGGAGCCCGTTTGATGAATGCCATTGTGGCCCAAAACGAAGATCCGTTGACATACGGAAAACTATTTCACAGTATTTCGTTGTGCTTGAGCAAAGGACTTGGTGCTCCGGTGGGAAGCGTGCTTTTGGGTAGCAAGGAATTTATCAAAGAGGCTAGAAGGGTAAGAAAAGTAATGGGCGGCGGCATGCGCCAAGCTGGATTTTTAGCAGCCGCTGCAAGCTATGCGTTGGAGCATCAAGTTGAAAGACTTGCCATTGATCACGCACATGCAAAAAAATTGGGGATGGTTTTAAGCGAACTCAATTGGGTTGATTCGGTGTTGCCGGTAGAAACCAATATTGTCATTTTTGCCATCAAAATGCCAGCAACGGTAAAGCAAGTTTCGGATTATTTGTTGCAATACAACATTCGGGTTTCGGCCATGAGTTCCACCCAAATTCGCATGGTAACGCACCTCGATGTTACCCCCGAAATGATCGATTTTGTGATAGAGAAACTACATGATTTTTCTATGTAATTGAATTATAATATTTTGGTATAAAAAAGTATTAATTTAGTCAATCAACTGACTAAATTAATAGTTTTTGAATGCAAGGTGAAGCAAAAAGGCAAAATTACCAAGGCCTTTACCTCCAAATATCCAGAAGCACAAGTTGCCTTAGTAACCGAAGCAAATTTCTTAGAATATTTGGGCTAAAAACAAAATTATTTTGAAATGCGTTTAAAGAATTTAGGTGCACGGGCTGGTATAATTTCACCTTCGATGCTACTTCCTTCTTGAAAATAGGCTTTGGTTCCCACTTCGCCGGGCAATGTCCAGCAATTTTGATTGTAATAGATAAAGCTAGATTCTGAGGGATAAGGCAGTTTGATTTGCAGAATGCCCTGATAGTTGTTATAAAGTACTTGTACCTGTATTTCAGATTTTTCAAGTGAATTTTTCAAAATGTATTTTCCTTTGATTTCATTTCTGATTTTTGAGGGAAACAAGCACAGGGTATCTTGGCTGGCAGAATCGCAAAAAACTCCAAAAATAGTGTTGTCGCAATTTGATCCTGCACTTTGAAATGATTTCACAAACTTTTCAAATGCCGGAGCAGATATAATTTCGGGTGCGGTAAATTTTTTATTGGCATCAACAATTTCTAATGCATACCATCCAGATAAACTTCCTCTGCCGCCGGCAATGAGGGTGTCGTAATCTTGAAGGAAAGTGCAAACAGCTTTAAATTTTCTTCCTTTCACAAAGGGTTCTTTGTGTCGGATGAATTGATTATCAGAAAGCCATATAGAAAAGGAGTCGATTTTATTTTGATTGTCTACAACTTGAATAATGCCATTAAATGGACCTTCAAGGTATTCGATGAAGGTAAATTCCTTTAATGAATAGCCAGGTGCCAAATAGATTTTTTGACCATTATTGCCGCAAATAATTGTCCTTTTTGAATCACTGCAAGGTTCAGTGGTAGTGGATATTTTTACTTGCTTATCTTGTTGGGAAAACCCAATATTGAAAATAAAATAAGAAAACAGAAAAAGAAAAGATTTGGGTTTCATCAATGAACCTACTTATTTCTCGTTGATCTTGTTTCTTTGCTCTTCTGCATTTTTTATAATCTCGGCAGATTTATTGTCGGCTTCTGCAACCAAAGCATCGGCTTTTTTATTGGCTTCAGCTTCAAGTTTATTGGCGCTATTTCCTGCAGCAAGTTTGAATTGGTTGGCTTTTTTCTCAGCTTCTTTTTTCAATATTTTTACCGCTTTTTCAGCAGCAAATTTTTCGATTGGATTAGATGCTTTGGCCATTAATTTGTCAGCTTCGTCGTTTGCTTTTTTCAAAGCTTCATTTGCAAGTCTGTCGCCTTCTGTTCTTTCCTTTTCGGCTAATTTGTGCGCTTCTTGGCGCAATTGATCAGCCTTTTCACGGGCAGTTTGTTTTAAGTTTTCGGCCTGAGCTCTGGCTTTATTCAAAATATCATCGGCTGCTTTATTGACTTTGTTTTTAATTTCTTCCTTGCCTTTGTCTAGATATGGTTGTGCCAAACCTTTGCCAAACGCTTTCCAATCAATCACCAATTTCGGATTTTGAACGGTTCCTGTAATTTTCAAAGGCAATGATTTTCCTTCGGCAATAATACGTCCCCCAAAATCAATGGATTGATCTAATTTCACTTTGCCAATCATACTCATTTTACCACCTTTAGGCAATTTCATACGGATAGAATCCTTCAATTTCAATTCGCCATTTTCAATGGTAAATCCAACTTTTGTAGGTTGTAATTCAAGTTTTTTAGCATCCCATTTAAAGAATTTACCGGCTTCACTCAACCAGTTTGGCATGTTAATCAAACCTTTCAAAACATTCAAATTTCCATCGGCAAAAACAGAATTCATGTCAACGCCCATTTCTTGGGTTAGGTTGGTTTTTAAATTCATGTTTAAGTTTGCCAATCCTTCAATGTCTTTCAACGCAGGGGCATATTTGTTTACCAAGGCTATTTTCTCATTTAGTTTTGAGGGATTTAAATTCGATAGCGCAATGCTGCTATTTACAATAGGATCGCCACCTTTCACGTGTGCATACGAAGTGCGGTTCATTTCGAAGGTGCTTCCCCATAAACTTGCTTTGATAGGATCGATGCTAATAACCCCATTGGCAATATTTAATTTGGCTACACAATTTGTAAGGTTATAATCTTGAAATTGCATGCTTCCTGCATTGGCAGTAAGCTGAAAATCAATATTTGTTGGAATAATTGGCGCTGCCATTGGAGCTGCGGTATCTACTTTTGGTGCCTCTTCTGTAGATTTTGGCAATGAATTCATCCATTCATTTAAATCTAAACTTTTGCTTGTTAAGTTCAAGTTTCCGTGCAATGTTTCTTCATTGAACAAGTAACCCAACATATTGGAAATTTGTCCGTTAGCAGAAATTGTTGATTTTCCATAGGTCATGTCAACTGAAGGCAAATCGAATATCTTAGGACTTAAATTAAGTTTCAAATTATTGATAGACAGCGGAAGGGTAGAAGGAGAATTATATTGCAAGCCATTGATTGCAATACGACCTGCCGCATTTAAATCCTGCAATTTTCCTGGGGCAATTTCAGAATAATGTCCCTCAAAATTCATGTCGGCCAATATTTCACCTTTGAGGGAAGTATTTTTCTCCAATGGCATTAGGTTCAACCACTTTTCTAGATGAACGGCAGTTTTCAAGTATCCCTTGGCATACGCGTTTGAAATTGGGGTCGACAAATACAGCTTTGCATCCAAAGGCTCTCCACCTAAGTTTGCTTGGAATTTATTTAGGTCAACAATGCTTTTGTCTGGTGTTCCATCGGGATTGTCGAATTTGAAATCTACATTGATACCAGAAACGCTTGCTGGTAAACCCGGATATTGAAAAGAAGCATTATCTACTTTCAATTCTGCATGGGTAGCCGGCATTCTCAAGCTGTCCATGACCCCTTTGATGCCGAATTTCAAACCCATTTTTCCTGAAGTTTTCACTTGAGAAAAGTCTTTGGTATAACAACCAGGCACCACCGAAAGGAATGATTTAAATTCTGAAGTAGGTGCTTCAAGAGTGAAGTCCATGTCCATGTTATTGTCGTTCATTTGCAACCAACCTTTGGCATTCAAAGGCAGTTCATTCATTTTCACTGCAATGTCTTTGATTGCAAAACGCATTTTATTTAAGTCAACGTCTATGTTGGTATTTACATCGAGAACTGATTTTGAAATCAAGGTCATACCCCCATAACTCAAATTCATATTACTAGAACCAAGTTCGGTACTCATTACAAAAATATTATCGGCAAAGTCACCTTTTAAATTCAAGTTTGCACCACCTGCAACCATATCAAGATCCATGCTTTGGTCGTTGTAAGCAATATATCCATCTTCAATTTCAACATTTTTCAATTTCAACGACATTGGCGCACTTGTTGAAGTGTCAACTACAGTTGAAGTATCTGGTTTAGCAATGTCGTAATTGGCTTTTCCGCTTTTTAAAACAACCACATTAAGGCGTGGTTGATCCAAATATATTTTACGAATATTGATAGGCTTATTTCCACCAATCAACGAGGAAATATCAATGGTTAAACGAATTTGTGGAGCAGAGAACAAAGTATCGTGTTTGAATGAGTCGATACCAATAATTTTTAGGTTGTTTACCCCCACCGATAAATTCGGGAAATTGCGAATAAGGCTTAAACTTAAATCGTCATCGAAAGTAATTTTGGCATTTACAGAAGTACTCGCTCCTTCTTGGGCCATTTTTAAAATTTTTCCTTTGAATGCGAAAGGAAGAATGAATAGAATAACAAAAATTACGGCAATACCAATGCCAATGCGTTTTAACCACTTTTTCATAGAGAAATTTATCTATCACGAAGATAGTAAAATTCTATTTCCTTAGCAATGCTAAATTCAATAAGATTATTTCATGATTTTCTTGTGTTTAAGTTATGAAATGAATCTCAGCGTAATTTTTTAAATACACTCGTTTATTTTCCATTTTTTTGTGGAAATAGGCCGCTCCTTTTCTACTATATTTGCCTTCAAATAACTTTAACAAAATAAAATATGATGACAGGATTCGTACATTTACACAATTTGCTCCGTTGGGTAATTTTGGTGTTGTTAATTTGGTCTTTGATCAATAGTTTTTCAAAAAAGAATGGCAAAGAAGCGAGAATTTTAACCATCGTTTCGCATGTAATGTTGCTGTTGGGATTGGTTCAATGGTTTGCAGGTGCTTGGGGATTGAAATTGATTCAAGCTGCTGGCGGAATGGGTGCGGTAATGAAAGACGCTATGCAGCGTAAAATGGCAATAGAGCATCCTTTGTTAATGATCATTTCTATTGCTTTAATCACCGTTGCTGGTATTTCAGTAAAAAAAGGAAAAGACAATGCAAAATGGTTTTACCTTATTGCGTTAATCTTGATTTTGGCAGGGATTCCTTGGTCTCGCCCCTTGATGCCAGGAATGCATTAAGGAAATCGCAAATAAATATTCGAAGGAGGCGCAACATTTTGCGCCTCTTTTGGTTATATAATCAATCCTATGAAAAAATTCACGTTGCAACTTGCCTTGTTGTTTGTTTTACAAACGGTATCTGCTCAAAAAGTATATAAAATACCCGTTCCCTTTGATTCCTGCGTCAAACCTCCTTTGACCGATTATTCCTTAGAGAAAAATTGGTCGGCATTGCCTACAAAAAAGGATCAAGCTGATTTTGTCCCTCAAGAACTAAACGACAATCAATCATCTGCAAAAGCAGATCTCTTTTATATCCATCCTACTACTTTTCGAAATCAACCCGCTGGACTATATCAATGGAATGCAGATGTGAATGACCAAGTTGTCAATGAGGTCGTAGACAATTCTCCTGTGAAGTTTCAAGCTTCGATTTTTAATGGAAGTTGCAAAGTGTATGCGCCCCGATACCGTCAAGCACATATGTATTGTTTTAGAACCAAGGATTTAAACGACAAATGGAAAGCACTTGATTATGCGTATCAAGACATTAGAAATGCATTTTTGTATTATTTAAAAAATCACAATCATGGCCGTCCAATTGTTATCACATCTCACAGTCAAGGAACCATTCATGCGGCTAGATTATTGAAAGAATTTTTTAGTGATACCTTAAAAAAGAAATTGGTGGTGGCATATATCATAGGAATGCCCGTTCCAACCGATTCTTTGCCTGCAATTGATTTTTGTCACAACGCCAATCAAACACAATGTTGGGTAAGTTGGAGAAGCTACGAACATGGATTCGTGCCAGATAATCCTTGGGTAACTGCCGAAAAAGCAATTTGTATTAACCCAATTACTTGGGAGTATAATGAAAACTATGTTCCAAAAGAACTGAGTAAAGGCACGGTGCTGTTGCCTGCACACAAAGTTTTGCCCAACAGGTGCGACGCTCAAGTTCATGGTGGTATTTTATGGGTGAACAAACCCCGATTTAGAGGGAGTTTTTTCTATAGAAATCCCAATTATCACATTGCCGATTTGAATTTCTATTATATGGATATTCGATTGAATGTTGAAAATCGGATCAACGCGCATCTTTTATTAAATCGACAAGCAAATTAACTCCATCGATTTCCAATTGATACTTGTCGTTTCTCATTGTATTTTTGCTTAAAATTTGCTATATTTAAATGTTATGAAAAAGAATATTTCGTGGATTACAATTGTTTTATTGTCGGTTGCCTCTGGATTCGTTGGGTCTTGGATATTTAACAAAGCAAACAATTCGGGTATTGCATTTTTAAGGGTTGCCGGCGATGATATTCCTGTTAAGTTGGCATCGAACGGTATGAATTTGGCAGGATTTGAAGAGGCGAGTGCCATTTCAACTCCTACCGTTGTGTTTATTAAAACATTAAGCACCGTGCAATATGAAAGTCCTTTTGGATTTTGGGATTTCGATCCATTTGGAAGTAGGGGGCAGGCAACATCAACTGGGAGTGGCGTTATTGTAAATAGCGACGGATATATTGTAACCAACAACCATGTTGTTCAAGGCGGTGATAAAATTACGGTGGTATTGAACAACAGCAAAAAAGAATACGTAGCCAAAGTGGTTGGAACCGATCCAGGTTCTGATTTGGCATTGATAAAAATTGAAGCGAAGAATTTGCCAGCGGTGGTATTTGCCAACTCCGATGATGTGAAAGTGGGAGAATGGGTGCTCGCTGTAGGAAATCCATTCAACTTAAACAGCACAGTTACTGCAGGTATTGTGAGTGCCAAAGGCAGAAATATCAATATTGTAAAAAATCAATTTCCCATTGAGAGTTTTATTCAAACAGATGCCGCCATTAACCCTGGAAACAGCGGTGGGGCATTGGTAGATTTGAAGGGACAATTGGTTGGAATTAATACGGCCATTCAAAGCAATACGGGTAGTTATACCGGTTATGGTTTTGCCATACCGAGTAATATCGTTCAGAAAATTGTTAAAGATTTTATTGAAAAAGGCGAAGTGCAAAGGGCGTTTTCTGGAATGGAAATTGGAGAAACCCCTTCAAATGAAATTGAAGCATTGGGATTGAAATTTGAGCCAGTAAAAATTAAAGATGTTATGTCTGATGGTCCAGCGTCAAAGGCAGGGTTATTAGCAAATGATATCATAGTTAAACTTGGAAATACAAATATCAATGGCCGTTCTTCTTATGATGAGTTTATGGCTTATCAACGTCCGGGGAACTCAATCAAGGTTCATGTTTTAAGGGCAGGGAAGGAAATGGAATTCACATTGAACTTGGTAGATAAAAAAGAGAATCAGGCATTGTTAATGAAAGGTGCTGTAAATAGCAAATATTTGGGTGCTGATTTTCAACCTTTAACAAAATCAGATTGTGAGAAATATAAAATTGCTTCGGGAATTCGACTCATCAACATTAAAAATAACTTATTTATTGCACAAATGGGATTGCCAAATGGATTTATAGTATTGAAATTTAATGGCAAAACATATACGGAGGCAGTTGATTTGATTGCTGCAATGGAAGGTTCGAATGGCCGTTTAGAAATTGAGGGAAAAGACCCCAATGGAAGTAACAGAAGTTATAGCTTCTACAGATATTAAGATATTGCTATAAAACGAAAAAGGGCGCTAAAAGCGCCCTTTTTTGTTTTATAAAAAGTCAATCAAATTATGGCTTGACGAATGCGTACTAGCTTTTGTAATAAATCTTCCACCTGATGCAACGGAATCATGTTGGCACCATCACTTTTTGCGGTAGATGGATCTGGATGTGTTTCCATAAATAAACCGTCGGTACCCACAGCAATTGCTGCTTTGGCAATGGTTTCAATCAATTCTGGTTTGCCACCTGTAACCCCGCTACTTTGGTTTGGCTGTTGTAAACTATGCGTAATGTCCATGACTACAGGCGCCCCAATTCTTTGCATTTGAGGGATGTTTCTGAAGTCAACCACCAAATCGGTATAGCCAAAAGAGTTTCCTCTGTCGGTTAAAATTACCCTGTCGTTGCCACTGTCAACGCATTTTTGGTAGGCATGTTGCATGGCGTCTGATCCCGCAAATTGTCCTTTCTTGATATTTACCCATTTGCCAGTTTTCGCTGCTGCAACCAATAATTCCGTTTGTCTAAATAAGAACGCAGGAATTTGTAATACATCAACCGCTTGTGCCGCCATAGCAGCTTCGTGCGATTCGTGAATATCTGTTACTGTTGGTACATTAAAGTGTGCACCTACTTCTTGTAAAATAGATAATGCCAAATCATCGCCGATGCCAGTAAATGAATCTATTCTTGAACGGTTTGCTTTTCTATAAGACCCTTTGAAAACCAATGGAATTTGTAATTTTTCACAGGTTGTAACCAATTGTTCTGCAATTTTAAATGCCATGTCTCGGCCTTCAATGGCGCAAGGACCAGCCAATAAAAAGAAGTTATTGGAATCTAGATGTTTGATTTTTGGAATATTGGGTATCATTAATATATTTTTTAATGGGTTATAAAAAAGAAAACCCTTCTAAGCTTTTGGCATTGAAGGGTTTTCTTAGGTATTAAATATGATTATTTATTTTCTTCAGTTGGGGCAGTTTCGTCAGTTTTATCTGATTTTTTAGACTTCTTAGATTTCTTAGATTTACCATCTTCAGTAGTTCCACTTTCTACTTTTTCTTTTTTCTTTTTCTGAACTTTCTTTGGCACCAATACCAATTCTGCACCAATAATTCTTGAATCAGATTTGAAAGGTTTTGCAAAGAATGATTTACCCAAAGTTGGAACACTCACTTTGTCGGTAATAGTGAATTGAACACCTTTAACGAGGTAATCTCCAATCATCATTTCTTCAACTACAAATTTATTAGATGGTAATTTTACTTTACCCACTTTGAATTTCTCGCCTTCTACGAAATCTTTCTTGTTGATCAATTCTTTCTCAAACCATTCAGCAGCTATCTCTGCAGGTACCGCGGTTAATTTACCGGCCATGTCAAAAGCAAATTGTTTGGCTTCTTTGTTTGCAACCATTACGGAAATGAATTTAGTACTGTCTTCAGTGCTAATTCTTACACGTATTACAGTGCTCATATCAACATCGGCAATAACCGCATTTTCTCTTGCTTTCGCTTCTTCTTCTTTACGTTTTGCGTCTGCGCCTTTGTTACTATTATTTAAGTCAACGTCTTGATTGATTTTGGCTCTTGATTTCTCATTGCCATATTCAAACCTTACTGTTGTACGTCTATTTTGTTGGTGCTGGTATTCATCACAAGGAACAAACCATTTGCCGTCGATTTTGGTTAATTCAGATTGTTTGTATTGCTCATAATAACTTCTCTCTACATTTCCTTTTGCATCTTTCACTACAACCATTTTACGGGTTGTGTCTTTGTGGTAAGGAGTAAAGCCTGCTTTTTCAGCACCTTCACATTTACAATCGTTAATCAATTCTTTTTCACCATAACCTACGGCATGAATACGTGATGTATCAATTTTATATTTTCTAAGCAAATATACTTTGGCACTATCTGCACGACGTTGTGCCAATTTGGTGTTGTATTCTACTGATGCACGACAGTCGGTATGTGATCCAAATTCCGCAACCAAACGTGGGTATTTTACCAATACAGTTTCTGCAAAAGTATCAAGGATTTTAGCAGCATCAGGACGAATATTCGCAGAGTCTAAATCGTAGAAAATAGGCAATGTGTAAATTTTGTCGAGTGGGTTTTCCATACAGAAATCTTGAATCAACTCTTTGCTGAAACGAATACCGTGGGTAGTTCTAGAAACTGGAGGTTTTTCAAAATAGTATTTCTCTGGATATTTAGCCAATAACTCGTAATTCGTTTTAGGATTCAATGTAGCCTGGTATTCACCATTCTCATTTGCTTTCAAAATCATTACGCTGGTGTCTTTGTCGTTTGAAATCATCACCGTTGCGCCAACCAATGGTTTGTTGGTGTTACAATCTGTAACAACACCACGAATGGTAATAACCAATGGAACAATGTCAAATGCATAGATATCATCGTCATTTTTCTTAGCACCTCTGTTAGACGTGAAGAAACCTTTGTTGCTTTTTCCTTCGTAGAATGTGATACCAAAATCGTCACCACCACTATTCAATGGTTCACGCATGTTCTCACGGTCTCTCCATTTGGTAATGTCGTTGGTTGATTCAGCTGCATTGATATCTAAACCACCTAGAGTTGGCCATCCGTCAGAAGAGAAATATAATCGTTTGTCGTGTTTGTTGAAATAAGGGAAATACTCGTTTTGAGCAGTATTGATATCTGGACCTAAATTGATAGGTGCTCCCCATGATTTAGAACGTTTGCTCCAAGTAATTGCCCAAATGTCAAATCCACCATATCCACCTGGACGGTCAGAAGCGAAATATAAAGTTTTATCGTCTAACCCATAAGATGGGTGACCATAGCTATGACCAGTATCTTCTTTGCAAATTTCTAAAGCTTCGCCTATATTCCAATCAACACCCGTTTTCTTGTAGCTGTAAATCGCACATTTTTCAGTTTTACCATCTTCACCACCACACTGTGTAATGTACATGGTAGAGAATTTATCGTCGAACGTTAATCCACCTTCATTCCACTTACTACTGCTTTTTTCTGCATAAACTGCCTTATTCCATTTAACAACTTTTACTTTGGTTTTCTTATTGCTTTTTCCTGTAGATGCTGCTTTTTCTTCTTTTCCTTCAACATACCAAATGTCTGACCACATTTGCATGGTTCCACCATAAACACGTTTGCTAAACCCACCTTCTCTGTCTGAAGCAAAAAACACAATATTGTCTTTTTTTGCGGCAATCATAGGTGCCCAGTCATTTGCTTTAGAGTTGGCAGGTTTGAATGCTTCAACCTTAAACAAAGAGCTGTCTGGTGTCCATTTCAATGCCAATTCGCACCCTGCTTTTTTCAATTGAACAGTGGTATCGCCAGGAACTTTTTCTAAGTATTTATTGTAAGCATCATTTGCTTCGCGGTACATTTCAAGTTTTTTCAACATGTTTGCACGCATCAAAATTGCTTGGGTATTGTTTGGGTCTTTTTTCAAAACCTTGTCGTACAATTTCCTCGCTTTATCGTAATCGTTGTTTAAACGATAAGCTTCTGCAGCCATGAATACTGCTTCTTCCTTCACTTTTTTGTCTTTGTCGCGCTTTGAAACTTCTTCAAAGGTAACGGCAGCCTGACCGTAATATTCTTGATCAAACAAGGTCTTCGCCTCTTTGAATGTCGGAGAACAACCCGTTGTAATTCCGAAAACAATGGTCATTATAACCAATGGTAACGTTAGTTTTTTAATCATTTGTGCGTGTGATTTATCAAAATGGAGACTCATTTTCAATATTTATCCTAAATAAAATGCTAATTAATCGTTTTTTTGTCAAAAATCAAAGGAAACACTTGTTTTTTGTTGGATTTTCTCTAAAATTATGGGTTGTGGCAAAAAAAAATCTCGACTTACATCGAGATTTTTTCATTTATTTTTATAAAATTTAATACAATTAAATAGGCAGATTTGAACTTTAATGTTGAATTTTAACTCGCTTGGTTACTTGTTCTTTACCACTTTGAACAGTTAACATGTAAATCCCATCTTGTATTTGACTTACGTTTAAAGAATAGCCACCTTTATTGTCGGTTTCGTGTATTTCTAAATGGGTAACTTCACTTCCCAAAACAGAAAAAAGTTTGATTTTGATATCAATTAAATCTGTATTGCTCACTTGAATGTTTAAAGTAGTTGATGCAGGATTTGGTATGGCACTTACTTTTGGTATATCAGCCAAAACACAGTTTATTCCTGAGAACATGAGTGCGATTATGATGAAAAACTTTGGCATACTCGAATATACGCAAACCACATGCCAAAGTTTCAAGAAATCAGATATTAATATCCTAAAATCCGACGAATTTTCTTTTCATTCGCTTTTTGAACTTCTGTAATTGCATTCAAACTATATGCCTGTAATACTTTAGCAAACAATCTGGCATATTGAGTCTGTTTATTGAAATAGGTGGCAACCTCAATGGCTGGACTATTCAAACGGCTGTTGAATGTAGTCATTCCCTCAAATAAATTCAAAACAAGGTCGTCGTTTAAGAAATTCAAACGCTGTAATGCCTGCATGGCCAAAATACGGGTTCTGAACTCATATTTGTCACTGCTCATATCTACCAACGCACCAATGAAGCTTCCTTTCATGTCGGGATAAGTTTCGCAAGCCAGTTCACAATAACGAACTTTGATATTGTGTGTGTATCCATCCATATTTTTGATTTTATCCAACAGCGAATTGTGCTTGTTTTGAAACATAGGATGGTTCCACATTTTCAAAATTGCCGCTTCAATTGTCAAATAACTGCTATCTGTTAAGGCTGCTTCAAACAATCCCTTTGTATCTTCATTGATGGGAGCTTTGTTTACAAATACCCTGCGAACATCGGTTGTTTTGTCAGTGGCAATTTGTGTGTACAATGCCAATGGCAAATTGCCGATGTTCAAGAATTGATTGGCAATTTCTGTGCGCATTTCTTTGTAAGTTTCTGTTTGCCAAGCATTCATTAATGCCATTTCATAAGCTTTTCTCATGTTCTCATTACCAGCAAAAGTGATACTTATTCCTTTTAACGCAACCAATGCATCATATCGATCGAGCGTGTTTTCCGCTTTTGCCAACTGAGCCAACAATTCTTCAGGTGATTTTGTAAATTCTATTTCCTTCAAAATAAAACTTCCCTCATCAAATAATTTAAATGCGATTTCTTTGTTTTTTGTAGGGACAAAGAACTTTTGGAATGCTTTTTCAATTACAACGGTTTGGCGATGTATGCTGCCATCTTTAAAGTAGATTGCTATGTCTGTTGGCATTTTGAATACGCCTACAATGGGATCAACTTTTTGAACTTGTTCAACCGTGAATTCGATTCCGTTTTCTCCGTTTTGCACCGCATTTTGTGTACTCACTTTCACTTTCGGTTCTCCACCGCGGTGAATCCATTGGTCAAAAAACCAGTCCATATTGATACCCGTAGCGTCAATAATTGCTTTTTGCAAATCCCAAGTTTCAACCGTTGCAAACATATTTCGTTCTAAATACAATTGAATGCTGCGTCTGAAATTGTCGCGGCCTAACAAATGTTGTAACATGTATAATACAGAAGCTCCTTTTGGATAATGCCTAGAACTTCCCGCTTGGCTGTGTCGAACAGGCAAAGAATTTGCTTTTCCTGCGGCAATTGCACCTAACATTTGACCTCTAAAATACCAGTCCATCTCGTTTTTAGAAATGGCATAACCGTTGAAAAGGCCGGGATAGAAAGTAGCAAAACTTTCTTGTAACCAAGTTTCACCGTCGTGGCGACCTGTAATTAAATCACCAAACCATTGGTGGGTTGCTTCATGGGCGTTTACACCAATGTAGTTTTTGTCGAGAAAGCTGCGTTTGTCCACCCAAAAGAAATCGCCAAAAATGGTTGCTGAGGTATTTTCCATTGCACCGTAAAGGAAATCTTGCACCATAACTTGAGAATATGATCCCCATTGGTATGGAACTCCAATTTCGTCTTCTAAAAACTCAATAATTTTTTCACTATATAAATTGGTTGGCTCAACGCGTTCCGGATGTTCAGGGTAGTACCATAAATTTATTGGTGTTCCACGTTTTGTTTTTGTAGATTTCACTGCGTATTTGTCGATGGCCAACATCAATAAATAACCTGCATGTGGTTTTGGCATTTTATAGTGCCAAACAGTTTTCGATTTGTCTTTTGTATCTGGAGTTTTAGAAACCAAATTTCCATTGCTTAAAACGTTATAATCGCTTTGGAAGGTAATTTTCGTTTCGGTTATGAATTTGTCGCCACGGTCGTCTATCATTGGAATCCAATGGCGGTTATCGATGCCCTGTCCTTGCGTCCAGATTTGACGTCGGGTCATATTAGCAGGATCTTCTATTTGAGGGACATTCCATCCAATGAAATAGATTCCTTTTGCCGGGGTAGCGGCATAGTCAATTTTAACGGAGTGAACTTTTTTGAAATCGTTTTTCAGGTTTGTTTGGCAAATAAGTCCCTCAGTATTAGTGCGAAACGTAATTTCTTTGTTATCGAGCCAAACTTTGTTGATTTTAATATTAGGGGCATCGAAGAAAATTGTGTCGGTATTGTTTTGGAGGGAAGAGAAAGTATGGGTAACAGTGCCAAAAACTTGTTTTTGAGTTGGGTTAAATGAAACTTCAACGAGCATATGAGAAACATCTATGTTTCTGTTGCGTTCATGGGCACCGGGATCATTGTGATAGCAATTAATTTCGGGAAATTGCGCCGAAGCAATTGAAAGGCAAGCAACTAAAGTGGCAAAAATGGATATTTTCTTTGTCATTGTACTGGCGAAAATACGGCAGAGGCTTTTGTAAAATGAACTTTTTTATAAAATTATGAAAAAAAATGTTGCAAATGACATTGAAAATAGTATTTTTGCACTCCCAATCACGAGTATCTGATTAGGAAAACGGTTTGGTAGTTCAGCTGGTTAGAATACATGCCTGTCACGCATGGGGTCGCGGGTTCGAGTCCCGTCCAGACCGCCACTAAAGTAATTTATTTATCATTAAGCCCCGTAAATTTAGTGTTTACGGGGTTTTTTGTTTTTAGTCGAATCCAAAATATCCGTAAAATTAGTTCATTAGAGGGTGCAATTCGGGAGTCATTTGTTTATGCGAAAAAAGACTCCCTCGGGTCAATACGTTTTTTCTAGAATTCCTTAACTTTTGAGAAAACAGAATGAAATAACTGAAAGAATTCACTATGAATGTGTTAAATCTGGTTAATCATCAAATTTGCCATTTAGAATGAGCTTCTTTGAAAATCTGATTAAACTTTAGGTATATATTTGATTCAAGTATTTTGTCGGGCGTCACACAATTCTTAACCTGAAAATCTAATAGGGTAGATGTAGGCGATTCTGTAGCCTTTTTATGTCCCTCAAAAAATAATGTGTATTATTTTGAAATATACACACTTTTTGTTATATTTGTAATATGTTGAAGCGGAGAATCAATATCACCCTTGATCAGGAAGTTCATGAAAAGGCCAAGTATTGGTTGGGGAGAGAAGGTAAAACACTCAGTGAGGAAATTGAAAACTTCCTTTATAACTATTGTGAGTCGAAGAATGGGCATTCTTTGTATACTGTTTCCGAACCGGAGGTCCCCTATGAAAAAACAAGTATTACCCATGATTTCCATACTGCTGTTTCAAAACTACCCATTGAAAAGCAAGTGGAGGTAAGGCAATTTGTTGATTTCTTGAATAGCAAAGACAAATTGGCATCCAAAAGTTCCGTTTTGGGAATTATGCCAGCGGGATTGTGGATGTCCGACGATTTCGATGAGCCATTGGAAATGTTTCAAGAGTATATGCAATGAATTATTTAATAGATACCCATACTTTATTATGGTACTTATCGAATTCAAATCAATTGCCGCTTAAAGCAAAGCAAATTTTGGATGAAAAGGACAATGTTATATTTATCAGTCAAGCTTCATTTTTGGAAATGTCTATGAAAATGAGTTTGGGTAAACTCAAGCTTCCTGTTTCATGGTCAGACCTATTATATTATTGCGAACGTGGAGGCATACATATTTTGCCAATTGAAACCAGCGACAGTATTAGGTTGAGCAATTTGCCTTTTCACCACCGCGACCCATTTGATAGGATTATGATTTGCCAGGCTTTGAATAGGCAATACACCATAGTAAGTAAGGACTGGTTATTCGCAGCATATGGGGTAGTGAGGGTGTGGGATTGATGGTTACATTAAATACTTGCATTTTTTATTTTGAGGGACAATATATTGTTTTAGCACCTAATTGTGCTTGTGGTAAACGAATAGCGTAGCAAATTGGCTTAAGGAAGCGAAATTATTAAAGAAATAATTCAGCAATGATTTGGTAATTTAAAACAAAGCAGTATATTTGCAGCCCCTTAAGGAAACGAACGGGAAACAAAAAAGAAATAGACGAACCTAGGTTGAGAAATTTAGGGGACATTTATAAAGTTCTTTGAAAGAATAAGAGTAAGGAATAGATAAGCCACCCAAACAATTAACAAAATACTTTGGGAAGCCGGATCAAATAAACTTTTACTATGAAGAGTTTGATCCTGGCTCAGGATGAACGCTAGCGGCAGGCCTAATACATGCAAGTCGAGGGGTAGAGTTGGAGTAATC
>JAIYAW010000007.1 GCA_027488835.1 Bacteroidota bacterium
AGTTGCATTAAACGCGACATTACTACCCTCCCAATTAGGACCAGTAGGAACAACAAAACCAGCAACAGGAGCAGATCCAACTTTCAAGTTTACTTCAATGTCAAAACTGTTACCATAAGTACCTGCCATACCACACCCATTATTTTTGGTTAAGTTTACATAGTTACCCATTCCACCTCTCACACGGATGTAAGACTTACCACCTTTGGTAAAGCAAGGAATTTTAACACCGTTGTAAGTTTGCAAACCCGTAATGTTACCCAAAGCTGGGTCAATAATACATTCTGACGCTGCAAATGAATTATCCCTATTAGCATCAATCCAAACACCTGGACTTGTTGTGTAACCATTCCAAGATGTTCCGGTTATTTCAACAGTAATTGTTTGACCTGCTGTTAAATCGATTGGAGAACCTGCATTAACAATTCCAAGATGTGAAGTTGTAGAAGTACATTTTTTTCCACTAAAGGAACATAGCGTTCCTGATTTGTCTTTGATGGTTATGGCGTCAATGTCGCCAGAATAACCATACGTACCAGCACAAGCATAAGTACTCGCGCCACAAACCTGAGCTTCAGCATGATTTGTTGAGAAAAATCCCAACACCATCGCTCCAGCGTACAAGACTTGCTTTAGTTTAGTAATTTTAAATTTCATAGATATTTTGTTATGTTAGTATTATTCTTAAGTTGCAATATGCATCATCGGTTGCAAAAAATTGCAATAAAAAAATATAAAAAAAAATCGATATATTGTAAACTATTGAAAATTAATATTTTAATAAAGAAAGCCCGAAAACATTTACATTCTCATGACAAATTAAATTAATTTAATTTAATTTATTACTATTAAATTACTTAGACTTCTCCAATTGAATTTTGTAATTTTTTATAGCTCGGAAAATTCCCTCAGATATAATGTGCTGACCTTCTTCAGACTTTAGATAGCTTCTATCGGCTCCATTTGTTAAAAAACCAGTTTCAATGAGTACAGAAGGCATGGCGGTTTTCCATAAAACCAAAAACCCAGCTTGGTTAACCCCCTTTGTGCGAATCTTACTCTTTTTATTTGTTTCTTCTTCAACCATAGTAGAAAATTTGAAGCTTTGCTTTAAAAAAGCATTTTGAAGCATCGAGAATATGATGTACCCTTCCGGAGATTCAGGATCAAAACCACCATATCTTGCATTATCCTTATAATCCGACTCATATTTAATTACTGAGTTTTCTCTCTTTGAAACTTCCAAATTTCCTACAGTTTTATGAAGACCCATAAAATAGGTTTCGCTTCCATTGGCCTTTGAATTGTCATTGGCATTGCAATGAATAGATATAAATAAATCGGCCTGATATTTATTTGCAAAATTTGGTCGCTCCCAAAGCTTCAGTGTCTTATCCGTTTTTCGGGTATACAAAACCTTAACATCTTTCAAACTATCCTCTACCAATTTTCCAACTTTTAATCCAATTGCCAATGTAACTTCTTTCTCCCAAATTTCACCAGCTCCATTACACCCCGGATCTACCCCACCATGCCCAGGATCAATTACAATTACCTTAACCTTATCCAATTTTCGTTTTACAATTTCTTGTTGATCCATCGAAGGCATTAACAATAATATTGTGAGCGATGAAACCAACAGTGTAACATTCCTTTTCAATTGCGAAAATGATTTTTCAATCGAAAAAAAATTGACTTTAAAAAAATTCGTTAATCTCATATAGTTGTAATGGCAAAAATTTTGCCGAATTTCGCATCTTTACCATATATATGAAAGAATTCGCCCGAAAACATATAGTCGCCATAATGTGGATAGGGTTAATTCTTACGTTTCAAATTAATCTTAAGGCACAAACAGCGCCAAAATTAGATAGTTTGTCTACAAAAAAGGACAGTCTCTTTCTATCTAAGCCAAAAAAGAAATCACTCGAGTCAATTGTCACCTTTAAAGCACATGACTCCATGAGTTTGAATTTTACATCAAAAAAAGTAAACCTTTATAACGGTGCCGAAATTTTGATGGAAGAAACAGATTTACACTCCTATTATATAGAGGTAGATTTAACCAACCGAGAATTATTTGCAAAGGGTGGATTGGATACCAATAAAAAATACACATTCAAACCAATTTTAAAAGATGGCGGTGATAAATACACTGCCGATTCTATGCGCTACAATAGCCAAAGCAAAAAAGGTAAGGTTTTTGGTTTGTCGTTGGCCCAAGACGAAGCACATATTCAATTAGGTACTGTTTTAAAACAAAAGGATGGATCTTTTACCGGAGTCAATGGCAAAATAACCACCTGCGATGATCCTCACCCCCATTTTTATTTGAATGCTTCAAAATTAAAAGTCATTCCAAATAACAAAGCTTTGTTTGGACCAGCTAATTTGGTATTCCAAGGCATTCCTACCCCATTATTTCTTCCTTTTGGAATGGCACCCCTCAAAAAAGGGCAACGAAATGGGATTTTGTTTCCAAGTTTGGGATTTAATGGAGTAAATAGTAGCTATTTTTTACAAAATTTTGGATACTACATGGGACTCGGTAAATATTCTGATGTGCAAATAAATACAGATGCATATTTTAACGGTGATTTCAGAATGGGACTTCAAACACAATATTTTAAAAGATATAAGTTTCGAGGGACATTGGCCTTGCAATATAGTAGGTTTGGAAATGGTGCAGAAATAACGAGTCCTCAATTTGACCGTAATACAGATTTCAGTATTCGTTCGCAATTTAATTTAGACCCAAAATTATATCCTGGAATTACGTTTAATGGAAACATAAATATTGTTACAGGCGGATATAACAAACGAAATTCAAGAGATTTAAATTCCTTGGCTAACAATCAATTTACTTCGAGTATTAATTATGGAACGAATTTCTTTAAAAACAAAATGAATTTGAGTATGTCGGCCCGGCATACACAAAATACAAGTAACCACGATTTCAGCTTAGAACTTCCTTCATTGAATTTATCCGTATCCAGTTTGACCCCATTTGCCAAGAAAAATGGATCCAATACAAAATGGTATGAACAGATTCGATTAAGTTATAATGGAAGTATGATGAACAGGATCAACACCAAAGACACCATTATATTTAGTGAAAATTATGCCCAAGCGTTTAATTCATTGGTAACTGGTGCAAGGCACTCAATTCCTATTAGCACCAATATTAAACTTTTCAAAGGCGCCATAAACTTTTCACCAAGTGTGAATTATTCTGAAAACTGGGGAATCAAATCCATAGTTAAGCAATATGACCCAACGAGTAAAAAGATAATTACACGAGATTCTCAAGGTTTTACAAGGCAATATAATTATAGTTTTTCTGCAAACGCCCAAGCGAATATTTACGGAACATTTTCTAACATAAAATTAGGAAAATTAAGAGCAATTAGACATACAATGTCACCAACTGTTGGGTTTTCTTATGTGCCAGAAATTGATCCCATTGCAAAAGGATGGACACGTCAATACCGAGATAGTAATAATAAACTTATCAATTACAGTGCTTTCGAAAACAACCCAATGGGAGTATTATCTCAAAACAAAGGTGGTTATCTGAACTTTGGATTAGGAAACAACCTACAAGGCAAAAAAGTAACCAAAATCGATAGCGCAGGTAAAGAAAAAACCGAAAAGTTCAATATTATTGACCAATTGGGTTTGAGTTCATCTTATAATTTGTTTGCCGATAGTTTCAACTGGAGTGACATCAGAGCTTCGTTTAATACGGTTATTTTCAAACAAGTGAGAATTAACAGTGGGGCTAATTTTAGTCCATACCAAATAAATGGCAAAGGAAGGACGATTAAAGAATACAACTTTAGCAATGGTGGAAATTTAGCAAGATTAAGATCTATTGATTTTAATATAAATACTGGTTTATCGGCCGACATGTTTAAGAAAAAAGCTACTCCAAAGCCAAAACTACAAGATGGCGAAGAAAGAGAATTGGAAGAAATCAAAGTTAAAACCTATGATTATTACGATTTCAACATTCCATGGTCTTTAAATGTGGCATACATGTGGCGTTACAATGCAGAGGAATTGAATCCAACAAGAAAAGTTAACACCAACAGCATTACAATTTCGGGAGATCTAAATTTAACTGATGAATGGAAAATTGCGTACCAAAGCGGTTATGATTTCAAATTGGGAAGATTGTCGGGATCACAATTTTCTGTTATTCGAAACTTACATTGCTGGCAAATCGAATTCCAATGGATACCAGTTGGTTACGCAAAGCAATGGGTATTTACTCTTCGCCCTAAAAGCCGATTATTGCAAGAATTAAAACTGAATAAACGTTATTTCAGCAATCCTGCGTTAATGTAATTCAACCTTTTTCCACTATATTTGTTAAACTAACATGTCTATTCAAATCCAACAACAAGCGCCAGATTTTACATTGGTAAATTCTGAAAAAGAATCCATTACATTGTCTTCTTTACAAGGAAAAAATGTAGTTTTATTGTTTTTCCCTTTTGCATTTACAAGTGTTTGCACTGAAGAACTTTGTGATATAAGAGATAATTATGCTGCTTACCAAAGTTTAAATGCTGAAATATTGGCAATTTCTGTTGATTCAGTATTTACTCTTGACAAATGGAAACAAGAAATGAACTACCCATTTCAAATGTTATCTGATTTCAATAAAGACGTTTCAACGGCTTACGATTGTATCTATGATAGTTTTGCATTTGGCACTAAAGGCGTTTCAAAAAGAGCTGCGTTTGTAATTAATTCGACCGGTTCGGTTTGTTATGCTGAAGTTTTAGAAAATGCGGGTGAGATGCCAAACTTAGAAGCCATTAGGGCTTGCTTGGCTGCATTATAAGAATATTTCTATGATTTTGAGGGATATTTTAAGTTTCATGCTGTTTGGGGTAATTTCTTCCATTCAAGCACAAGACCTGCCACATCCCAAATACAACCTACGATATCATTACACGCATTTTGATCATCCCCTAAAAACCAAAGTGGATGAGAAAATTTCCAAAGAATTAATAAAAAAATACCAACCCATTGGAATAGATACTTTTGATTTTTATATCAAAATTGAAAATCAATTGGGTTACGATACAATTAGGGCTTACGAAATTTCTTTTCCAGTTAGCCCTTTTTACATTCAGCGGTTTGAAGTTTCAAATAAAGAATATCACGAATTTTTAAATGATTCGTTAAATCCAGCAAGAATTCAAGCCAAACTTACGCAACAATGGCTAACACCAGATGTGAATGTTTGGACAGATAGATACGTCTGGAACGAAGCCTATCAACAATATTATTTCCAGCACAAAGCTTACGATAATTATCCTGTTGTAGGTGTATCTCAATTTCAAGCAACCGCCTATTGCGATTGGTTAGAAAGTAAATTGAATGAAACCTTAAAATCAGTCATTCCAAAGGGATATAAAATAGTTGTAGATTTACCTACTTCAGCTGAATTTTATGCTGCCGTAGATGAGTGTATTTTAAAACCCACAATAAAATTCAATCAAAAGAAAATAAACAGGTTTGAGCCAGCAGTTTATCAATATGTTTTCGAAAATATGTCACCCTATTCTGTAAATTTTAAACATGTAGTTACGGATAGAATGGCGGAAATTGAATCGAACCGGTATTTTATTCCTGCCAATGTAATTCAAGACATTCCAAAGGGATATTTACAAGTACATCATTTACTTGGAAATGTAAGTGAATGGACAAGTACCAGGGCTTGGGGGCATTTATATAACAACAAAGATTTCATTTACACTAGACAGGGCAAAATTGTTCCAAACTTGGATGAAACACATAAGCCCGAAGTTTTGAGTACCTATTTGCGCGATGATACGTCCCTCAAAACACATTTTGTTGTTAAGGGAGGTTCATGGATGCAAGATTTATTCTATTTAGATCCCAGCAGCATAGAAATTAACCGTGGCGACAAAAAAAATGCATATACGGGATTTCGCACAGTAATTCGCTTAAAAGCCTTTTAAATAAATGGTTCTATGTTAATGTAATATTTACATTAAGTAAAATTTGTTGAATATTTTCTTGCCAAAAAGAGTAATTGTTATATTGACACTTACTAAAAAAATCGTATATTGCCATCCCAAATTTAAATCTATGCAGAAGAAATTACAATTTTGGAAATTGTTTGGATTATTTGTTTTGAGTATCGGAACAGCCCAAATAACTTTCGCACAAAAAACCGGAGCACCAAGCAAAACAGAGATTGACACTGCCGCTACACCAGAATCAGAAAGCGTTGGCGACGTAATCATTATTGGATATGGCCGTCAGTCACGCAGAAATGTTGTAGGTTCAATTTCAACCGTAACAGGTAAAGAAATCACAGAATTACCTACACAAAGTTTTGAAGCATCACTACAAGGAAAAGCGGCTGGTGTTCAAGTAACAGTTGGAAGTGGTATGGCGGGGTCATCATCGTTAATCAGAATTAGAGGTGCATCTTCTATTTCAGCAGCAGGCGACCCTCTGTATGTTGTTGACGGGATACCCGTAACACAAGACTTTTTCATGAACCGATCTAACGGATCAAATTTTGGCGGTGGTTTTAACAATAACCCATTGGCATCAATTAACCCGGAAGACATTGAGAATATCGAAATATTGAAGGATGCGGCAGCAACTAGTATTTACGGATCACGTGGTGCAAACGGTGTAATTTTAATAACAACCAAAAGAGCGCGTAAATCAGGTTTGAAGTTTGACGTAAGTTCAAGAATTGGTTTTAGTATGCCAACTAAAAAACCTGAAATGATTAGCGGAAAAGATTGGTTACAACTATACCAAGAAGCTTGGGAAAACGACGGCAGAACAGGAGTTCCTGATTTGTCGTTAATTGGGTTGCGGGTAAAATGGGGCGACGTTCAAAATACCAATACCAATTGGGTAGACCAAATGATAACTACCGGAGTAAAACAAAACTACAACGTAGGTATCAACTATAAAAATAGCAAGTTTTCAATCAAAGATATATTTTCATACGATAACAATGGAAGCTTTATCAAAGGCAATAGCTATGAAAGGTTGAGTAATAGAGTGAACTTCGATGCTAATCCTGTCAAAGGAATGACATTGAGTGTTTCTCACTCGTTGAGTAGAGGTACAAACAACCGTGTTGATGCTGCTTGGGCTGGTGGATTGGGTTCGGCCATGAGTACAATGTTGAATATTTATCCTTTGGAACCAATATTTGATAGTGTTTCAAAATCATATTTAACACCAGTAGGATTGCAAACAGTGAGGGATTTGAAAAGTTATAGAACCGTTGAAACCCGAACAATTAACAACGCTTCCATCAGTTATGAAATAACAAAAGACTTATCAATCAATGCCAGCGGAAGTTTGGATTACATGGATTATAACGAATTGATTTATGAACCTGCCAAATTGATTAACTATTATAATTCCAACTACAATCTAAAAGGAAATGCAAAATGGTTTCCAACTTGGACTCGGAACTACAACTATTTTGTAACCATGCAATGGAACAAAGAAATCACAAAAGACCATAAGATTACAACCATGATTGGTAATGAATATCAAAATTCATTGTCAAAAAGTAAATATGTAGAAAACATGGATGCATCTCAACCTGTTGATCAATCGGGTGTTGCTTATGATCCAATTAATCCACCAGCAGGAACAACATCCACTTGGATCCAGAGATACAACACGCCTTATAACTGGGCATTTTTATCGTTCTTTGGTCGTTTCAACTATAGCTTTAAAAACAAATTCAACGTTCAATTAACTTCTCGTTGGGATGGAAGCAGCCGATTTGGAACTAACAACCGATATGGATTTTTCCCTGCAGCAGCTTTTGGATATATTGTGAGCGAAGAGAGTTTCATCAAGAAAATCAAAGCCATTAATTTCTTGAAAGTTAGGGCCGGCATAGGTAAATCTGGTAACGCAAATTTCGACAATTATGCGCGTTGGGGAACAGTTACGCCGAGTGGCAACTTACCTTTCTACAATGGACAACCTCAATTAGCGGTCGCACGTTTAGAAAATCCTAATTTACGTTGGGAAAGCACTGTCAATTTTGATGCGGGAATTGAAATGCAATTATTTAGAGGCCGCATTAGTACTGAATTGACCTATTACAACAAACAAACTTCTGATGTAATTATGAACGTTTCAATACCTGTTTCAATTGGGTTTGGAAGCTTTTACGATAACGTAGGTAAAATTTCTAATGAAGGTTTGGAGTTTACTTTGAAAACCGTGAATATACGCTCTAAGAAATTCCAATGGACCACAAACTTTAACATAGCAAGAAACTGGAATAAAATCACCAGCATTGGTGTATATTCTCCTGATGCAATTAGTGGAGGCACCAACGATACACGTGTAGTTGTTGGAGAACCTGTTGGAACAAATTTCTTGGTAAGATATGCAGGCGTTAACAAACAAACTGGTGCTCCATTGTATTATGATTTAAATGGAAAAGTAACTTCTAAATGGGACCCGTCAAACCGACAAGCCGTTGGTAATATTTTACCAAAAGCTTTCGGAAACATCGCAAATACAATTACCTACAAAAACTTTGAATTGAATGCCAACCTTTATTTCAATATTGGTGGAAATATTTATGAAAGCTCAGTAAAACGTCAAATGAGCTTAGTTACAGACTGGAATATGGATGCAAGGGTAATAAGCAGATGGCAAAAACCTGGTGACGAAACCAACATACCTAAAATGACATTGAGTACATTTAATCATGGTTCTACTACCCCATGGATCAATACAGATTTATGGTTACAAGATGGCACATTTGCCCGTTTGAGAAGCTTGAGTTTGGCCTACAATTTACCAAAATCAATGTTGGCAAAATCTAAGTTCGATAATATCAAAATTACATTTGTAGCTACGAATTTATTGACTTGGACAAATTATACCGGTATCGACCCTGAAATTGCTCGTGACTTTGAAAATGCAACAGACAGAAACATGAGCGGAAGTATTACATATTTAACCACTCCACAAGAAAAAAGTTACAGTGTTGCCATCAATTTAACATTTTAATGATTATGAAAAAGACTTTTATGAATTCACATTTATTCATTTTCGCAATAGCTTTGATCGGTTTTGGTTTGAGCAGTTGTGACAAAATGATTGAGACACCGCCGCCAAACGAGGTGCCCATAGTTGACGCGGTTAAAACTGCTGATGATTTACAACGTTTGTTAAACGGCAGTTACAATGAAGTTGCTAATTTAAACGGTGGCTTTTCACAAATGTTGGCAGAAATGCTCGGAGATAATTTGAGCTCACCAAATAATAATGATTTGAGAGAAGTTTACAATCACAATGTATTGTTTTTCAACTCTACCACTGGCGGATATTATTCCATGATATATCGTTCAATTTTTAGAGCGAATTTTGTAGAATCCAAAATAGACGCAGTAACGGGGTTGTCGGGAACTGAAAAAGACAGAATATTAGGAGAAGTAGCATTTATTCGGGCCTTGGGTCACTTTACTGCGGTAAGAATGTTTGCGCAACCTTATGGTTTTACTGCTGACAATTCTCACCCAGGAATTGCAGTTCAACGTAAAGTTACCACACAACCTATGCCCCGCGAATCGGTTGGTGATGCTTACGCTGCAATCATTTCTGATTTGAGCTTTTCTGAAAGTAAATTGCCAGATTCAAGAAATGCGGATACCCTTGGTGCTGCTTATCCTACAAAATGGGCTGCAAAAGCTCTATTGGCTCATGTTTACTTCCAAATGGGAGATTATGCAAAGGCGGGTCAATATGCAAATGATGTAATTGAATCTAAAAACTTCACTTTTAGCGATACCGTAAATTTATTTGATCCTAAGGGGTATTCAGAGCATATTTTTGCTGTTGTAAGCAATGGAAATATTGACAAAAGAAGTGGTGGATTTTCAGATAATTACTCTCCAGGTGTACCAACATGCCAAATGGATAAAGCGTTGTGGGCGTCCCTCAAAAACAATTTAACTGACAAAAGATTAGGAATGCTGTCTGCAATTAATGCAGGAGCGCAAAACGAGTTCGTTAAAACCAATCAATTTAATGCACAATTCTTTAATGTTCCAATTTTACATTTAACCCAAATGTTATTGATTCGAGCGGAATCATACGTAATGACAAATAACAATGTAGCTCAATCGATTACTGACATTAACGCAATTATCCAACGTGCTTATAGCGATAATTCTAAAATCGTTTCTTCTGGTATTTCTAATTCTGCCTTATTGGATGTAATTAGAGCAGAAAGAAGAATTGAATTGCTTTTCCAAGGCGATCGAATTCATGAAGTTAAAAGATTAGGCGCTATTGAAAAACAAAATTTATATGTCCACGGACATCCATGGAACTGTTCTGGAATTATTTTGCAGTTCCCTATCACAGAAAAAACAAGTATTTTTGACATTAACCCAACAGGAGGTTGTAACTAATGAAAAATAAATTAATTTATACCATGGCATTGGCCTTGATGGTAATTGGATTTCAAGGATGTAAACCAGAACCTAAAGTTTTAGGTCCAAAAGTAAGTCAAATTGACGGAATTGCTGGAAATTGGGTACTTAGCAAAGTAGACCAAATTGATGTAAATGTTCAACTTGCGTTTGTAAAAAGCGATACCCTATTAGATGTTTCTGATGTAATATTGGATGCTTCAGTGGGTGCTCCAATGGAAATCAACTTCGACAAAGAGAAATCTCTATTTTCAGTTACTTCAGGAACTGGCAGCGACATGATTAATTTTAGCACCGGAACCTGGAATTTCGATAATAATGAATATCCTTCTTATGTGGTATTTGACAAAAGTTTATCAACTGAAAAAAGTTTCAAATTGATTCATCCTGTGAGACCTCAAGATGAATATTTAATATTGAATGTAAATAAAATGTGCGGTAACAAAAGAACCGTTTCTTATCACCTTTGGTTTACACGTAAAAATTAATCCCTATGAAAAAAAGTATTTTATTTAGCATAATTTCTTTGGCATTGAGTGCAGTTTATGGTCAAAAAGTATGGTTATCACCAGATCCAGTGAATTTGGATGATAGTGTTACCATTTGGGTAGACATCAAAAAATGTGACCGCCAACAATTGGCAGGATCAACTGACCCATTATACATGTGGACATGGAATCCTAAAGAACACCCAAAAGGACATCCATTAAACAATGGAACATGGCTGGAGAGTACCGAAGCTTTGAAATTTACATCAGCAGGCAACGACTTGTGGTTTTACCGCATGGTTCCTACCAAGTTTTATGAATGTACAAAAGCAGATTTGTATTCAAAGGGAATTAGCCTTTTATTGAAAAAGAAAGACGGTACAGGCAATGCTGCTGCAGGTGAAGATAAAACTGAGGATTTAATTCTCAAAATTGATGCCCCAGTTACAGGCCCTCGCAAATTATATTCTTTTCCAGGATTGTTTTTGAAGGATACTTTAAGTACTGACCCTTCTGATGTTTTAACTATTTACTATGATAAGAATTTAGAAACCAACGATACGTTAAAAGACAAATCAGACTTTTATTGCGTAGTTAAAGCACGTTACGGCGCAAGCAGTACAGAGTATATCTATTTCATTGATGTTGACAAATTAACTGCTGCAGACAAAGGCGTTGCAGGAGTAGTTCCACAAATGAAAATGACTGATTTAAATAATGGTAAATTCAAATTTAGCTTTATTCCAAACAGATTATTCGCGAGTAAAAACCCATCAAATTTGAAAATTACTGCGGTAAAATTCAAAATTATGCGTGGATACATTCGCAAGACGTACGATATCGTTGCTGAGTCTCCAGAATATTGGTTTAATTCTTGTCAATAAGCAAATAAGAATTTCATAAAAAAGGCCGCCATACAGCGGCCTTTTTTTATATTACTTCGATTTCATTTCGAATCAAATCATCCAAACATTCTCTTTTTCGAATCAATTGGGCTTTGTTTTCGTAAAATAACACCTCTGCCGGGCGTAGTCTTGCATTATAGTTGTTGCTCATACTAAAACCATAGGCTCCAGCATTTTTAATCCTTAAAACATCTCCTTCGCGTACTTCTGCTATTTTACGATCATACCCTAAGGTATCTGTTTCACAAATATATCCAACTACACTATATAATCTTGGAGCGGCATTGACATTTGAAATATTTTCAATATGGTGATATGCATCGTAAAACATTGGGCGAATTAGATGGTTTTGACCACTGTTGACACCAACAAATACAGTAGATGTGGTTTGTTTAATTACGTTGGCCTTAACCAACAATGAACCCGATTCACTTACTAAAAATTTACCTGGTTCAAACCATAGTGCAATTTCACGTCCATACTTGGTACAAAAAGCTTTAAAGGCTTCCGCTATTTTACCGCCCATTTCTTCAATGTCGGTCACGATATCACCATCTTTATATGCAACCTTAAACCCGGAGCCAAAATCCATAAATTCTAAGTCGGGGAAAGATTCCGCAGCATCGAACAACAATTCAGCACCACGTAAAAATACATCAGCGTCAAGGATATCACTTCCAGTATGCATATGCAATCCATTTACATTTATTTTTAAGGATTCCACTACCCTATGCACATGCCGCAATTGATAAATTGAAATACCAAACTTGGAATCAATGTGACCCACTGAGATATTGCTGTGACCTCCAGCCATGATATGTGGATTCAATCGGATACAACACGGAACAGAAGCTCCATATTCATTTCCAAACATTTCTAAGGTAGAAATATTGTCAATGTTAATTATTACACCTAATTCGACTGCTTCTTTAATTTCTGGGAAATCTACACAGTTGGGAGTATACATAATTTCGTTGGGTAAAAATCCCGCCCTCAAACCAAGCTGAACTTCTTGAATAGAAACCGCATCAAGTCCTGCTCCTTGTTGTTTTAACAATTTAAGGATATTGATATTGTTTAAAGCTTTAAGTGCATAATGCAAATGTACATTTACACCGGGGAATGCATTTTTTAACCGTTGATATTGATCAATAATTTTCTCGCCGTGATAAACATAAAGTGGCGTACTGAATTCATCAGCAATGTTAAGTAAGGTAGCGTTATTTATTTCTTTCATTTGATTACAAAAAAAAAGCGGGGCATATCACCCCGCTTTCGATATTAAGGCGAAGTATGTTTAATTTTTAGATTTCTTTTTTGATGTTAAATCAATAACAATTGGTGTTGCGATACACAATGAAGAATATGTTCCGATTACAACACCTATGAGCATTGCAAAAGAGAAGTTCTTCAAGGCATCACCTCCAAACAAGAATAGAATGATACAAACCACAAATACTGTAGAAGAAGTAATGATTGTACGACTTAATGTATCGTTCAATGCTGAGTTAATCATTAAAGTATCGTCTTTGTCTGTACGACGTGAAGTTAAGAACTCACGAATACGGTCAAATACAATAACTGTATCATTAATTGAGTAACCCAAAATTGTGAGTAATGCCGCAATTAAATGTTGGTCAAACTCCGTAGCGAACGGCACAAAACCATCTACAATGGCGTAAACTGACAATACCAATGCCAAGTCATGCACCAACGAAATAGCAGCTCCAATACCGTAAGCGATGCTTCTGAATCGGAATACCAAGAATAAGAAGATACCAACAACTGTTAGCATTACTAGGAATGCAGATTTATTTCTAATTTCGGTTGCAATTGTTGGAGTTACATTAGAAACCTGAATAACAGGCCCTTCTCCATTTTTATCTTTTTTAAGTTCGAAAGAAGACAATGCTTTTAATAAGTCTTCTTGAACTTTGAGTTTAGTTTCTTTTGATGAAGATTCTTTCAACAAATAAGTAGTAAGAATTTTATATTGACCATCAGAACCAAAAGTTTTAACTTCATTACTAGATCCTGCAAGTGATTTATCAAGTATTTCTTTAATATCTTCAGTTTTATAATTTTTAGAAGCATCAAATTGAATGATGAAAGAGTTACCACCTTTAAAATCTATACCTGTAGTGATACCGCCTTTGGTGATAAAGGAAACAATACCCAATACAATAATCAAAGTTGAAAATAAATAGTATTTTTTACGATTTTTTACCCAATCAATATTTTTATTTTTCAAGAAATTCTCATTCCAAGTAAATCCAAATTTGGTATCCAAACCTTTATCGGCTCTTCTGTCTAATAGCAAACGAGTGATAAATAAAGCAGTGAACAATGAACTAAAAATACCAATTACCAAAATAATTGCGAAACCATATACTGGACCAGCGCCTGTGAATGTCAAAATGAAACCTGCCAATAAGTGAGTAATGTTTGAGTCAATAATCGCACTCATAGCATGTTTGAATCCTTCATTGATTGCAGTCTTCATTCCTTTACCTAAAGCCAATTCATCTTTAATACGTTCGTAAATAAGTACGTTTGCATCAACCGCCATACCAATTGTTAAGATGATACCTGCCATACCTGGGAGTGTTAACGCAGCACCTAAGCTTGACAATACACCCATAATTAAGAATACGTTTCCTAATACTGCAACAATTGAAATCCATCCAGCGCGGTTGTAATAAACCACCATGAACAATACAACAGATATAAAGCCAAGAATCAAGGCCAAGAAACCTTTGGAAATTGCCGCGTCTCCCAAAGATGCACCCACAACCTCACTTGCAACAATTCTAGCAGGAGCAGGTAATTTACCCGCTTTTAATACGTTTGCCAAATCTTGCGCTTCACGAATATCGAAGTTACCCGAAATCTGACTACTTCCACCGCTAATTTTACCATTTACACGTGGTGCAGAGTAAACCCTGTCATCAAGCACAATTGCAATATATTTACCAATGTTGGCACCAGTAACTTGAGCCCAACGAGAAGCAGCTGATGGCGTCATTTCCATTGAAACTTCTAATTGACCAGTTTGGTTGGTATTTTCACGGGCATCTGAAATAATATTCTCTTCTTCAGAAGATAAAGCAGCATTGCCATCTCTATCGCGTTTCAAGAAATAAACGAAATAATCTTCAGAATTTGTTAATTCTTTTCCGCTTTGGTCATAATCCTGAGGTTTTGCACTGAATGCAATTTTCACAGATGGTTCCAATATTGCAGCATATTTCTCTTCAGAAAGAATTTTTAATAATTTTTCACGGTTGCTACCTTTGATGGTACAAACTGCAGATTCTTCACCTTTACCGAATGGTTTCAAAATTGAATACAAAATGCTTTTTTCAGATTTACCCGCATCAGCAGTTTTAGCCAATGAGCTATCTTTTACCATTGAAGTATCGTTAGATGCAGTATCTTTAATCGGAGCAGAGGCCATTGAAGCAGCTTTCATTAATTGACTGTATATTTTAACACCGTCAATACCACCGTTTACTTCATAGAATTCTAATTTTGCACTTTTCTCAACCAAATCTTCCATACGGCGTGGATTATCTACACCAGGCAATTCAACACTAATTCTACCACCTTCAACAATTTGAACAACTGGTTGAGTTACATTGGCTTGGTTAATACGTTTTTCCACAACCGACTTTACGTTAGCGACAGCTGTATTGATTGAAGAACGCAGATAATTTACAACCTCAGTTTGAGAACTGTTTGGTTGAATTACTGAATTATTCCCTTTCACAAACAATACTGCCATATTTCGTCCAGGAGCCACTTCATTAAATGCAGAAATAAATGCATCTACATAATCTGTTCCTTTATCTCTTACAGCAATATCAGCCATTTTAACTGCTTTTAACAAATCAGCATCCTTTGGATCATTTGCCAATACTTTTACAATCGCATCTTTTTCAACTTCTAAGGTAACGTTCATACCACCTCTTAAGTCAAGACCTAAGTTGATTTCTTTCTGTTTACACTCAAAATAAGTGTAATCAGCAATACCTAATAAATTGTAACACGGCTTGTTTCCAAGACTGTCAATGTATCTTAAATACACATCTTTTTCTCTCTCTCCCAATTTTGCTTTTTTAGTTGCAAATGCATGGGCATCGTTTTCAAAACTTCTCGCTTTAAATGTAAAAGACAATTGGTACAAACACGCTATTGCCAATACAATTGAAAAAACGACTACTGATCTATTACTTTTCATTGTGAAATTATTCTAATTATAAAAATATTTGGGTCGCGAAAATAAGCAAAAAAAGTATGTTTCACGCTATTTATGAAGTGATTACAAATATTTTTCTGCGAAGTTACTAACATCAACCATATTTTGCTGTAACATACATTTAAAATGGCCTCTAGGACAAGCGTCAAATCCCAATTTTGAGCAGGGATGACAAGATAAATTTTCAACTACAAAATTTTGTATTTCAGCATTTTGCCTATTCACAGGCCCCATACCATAACCCAAATCGGTATTTCCCCAAACCAAGGCAATTGGTCTACCGAGCGCTGATGCCAAATGAGCCATCCCTGTATCTCCAGAAATTACAACTTTTGAATTTTTGAGTATAATTGCCGATTCTTGTATGCTTATTTTACCTGAATAATTCAAGATTCGATCTTTAAATTGATTAAATATTTGTTCGCCCAATTCAAATTCATCCTTTCCGCCAATCAAAACAAACTTGCTAATTGGTAATTTATCGATTAATTCAACGATTTTTTCAAACGGAATTCGCTTGGTCGAATAAGTCCCACCCAAGACCAAACAAATATAATTTTCAGGTAAAGTTTGTACATTCTCACTTTCGCCTTCACAAACAAAATCAAGTCCCTCAAAATCATTTTTTATTTCGTAAAACTTTATTGTATCAATATATCTATCAACAATATGAGACACTTTAAACACGTTGCTTTTGGTTAAAGTGAACAACCACTTCGAAACATTCTTCTTCTTCAATGTCAAGTGAGGCACATTCCAAAACCTTAATTTCAATTGCAAGCTGCGCAAATTGGAATGCAAATCTATAATTGCATCATATTGATTGCCATATAATTCTGCCATTTCAGCTGTGTTTTCCCAAGCAAATACCTTATTGATATTTTTATTTTCCTTAAGTAAATTTACAAAGGCCGATTTTGTTACAAAGTGTATTTCAGCGTGTGCGAATTTATTTTTTAACAACCTGAAAACAGGAGTACATAGCAATATATCACCTATAGAACTAAACCGAATTACCAAAAATTTCATAGGAGATTGCGCACCTTTCTCCTGTTTGATAAATACGCTTCAAACTCTTTCAAATTCATGGCATTCAAAGTATTCTTAGTCAATAAACCACCTTTTCGTGCAGCCAATGTCCCAAAATACATGTCGTGATAGCCCATTTTTTCATGAGCATCTGGATTGATACTAATCATAACACCCTTTTGTTGCGCGTAATGAATCCAACGCCAATCAATATCCAAACGATAAGGATGTGCATTCAATTCAATAACTACTGCATTTGCCGCGCATGCATCGATAATCATTTCATGATTAATTTGATACCCTGATCGCATCAACAATAACCTGCCCGTTGGATGTCCTAAAATGGTGGTATAAGGATTTTCAATTGCTCTTAATAGCCTCGCGTTTGCTTTCTCTTCATTCATTGTTAAATTCGAGTGTACAGAAGCCACCACGAAATCAAATAATTTCAAAATTTCTTCGGAATAATCTAAGGAACCGTCACTTAAAATATCGCTTTCTATGCCTTTAAAGATTTTAAAGGGGGACATTTTTAAATTCAAACTGTCTATTTCAGTCATTTGCGCCAACACTCTTTCATCACTTAATCCTCCGGCATAACCGGCAGATTTAGAATGATCGCAAATACCCAAGTATTGAAACTTTTGAGAATTGGCATATTCTGCCATTTCGGCCAAAGTATTTAACCCATCACTATATGTAGAGTGGTTATGTAAAACCCCTTTTAATTGACCGTATTCTATAAAATATTGATTATTTTCATTGAATTCCAATTCATTTAATCCTTCCCGCTGTTCAGGCATGATAAATGGTAGTCCCTTTGATTCATACAATTCCTCTTCTGAAGTGAAATTCAAAGCGTCATTTTGAGTATACTCAATTTGATTCAAATGTTCAGAAGAACCCGTTGTTTCAAACAACAATCGATCAAAATTTAAGTAATCAGTACAAATTATTTCAATAGGTATTTGTCCTTCAAAAACAAAATGAATTTCATCGTCATTTACATTGATTGTATAATCTTGGTCAGATAAAAAGTTGATCAAGTCATTTTGGTCAATTGTACTTACAACCATTAATTTCTCAATAATTTCGTTACATCTTCTGAAATCTCCGGAATATTCAAATTGAAAACCTGGGTATTGTTTCTTTACAAAATCCTTAAAATCATTAGCAATGCCCATTAATCTGGCATAATGCCATTTTCCAGAGGCAGAAATTGAAAATTCAATTCCTTTGATGATTTCTGCCTGAGTTTTTAGGCCAAATCCTTTGATCTCCGTTAACCTATTTTGCCTACATGCATCTAACAAATCACTCACGGCCTCAATTTGCATTTCCTCCCAAATTACTTTCACCTTCTTAGGTCCAAGCCCTTTGATTTTCAGCATACCAACAACACCCTCTGGCGTTTTTGAAATACATTCATCTAAAGCAGGAAAACTTTCAGTTTCATAAATCTGTTTGATTGCAACAAGTACAGACTTTCCAACACCAGGAACAGCCAATAAATCATTATCCGACAACGAATCAAACGATTCTTTTATCTTTTTTAAATTGAATGCCGCGGTGGTAAAAGTTTTATATTTAAATGGATTTTCGTCATGAAGCTCGGCAAGTTTTGCATATAAATTGAGTTTTGACAATATGGATGAATTATCAATCATCGATTTTAATTTGAACTCATTCTGGAATTGGCAGGGATAAATGAAATTTCTCCCGTTGCCATGGCTTCATCAAAATCAACCCAAATAATGGAATTAGGAATATCGCAATATAGATACATGATGTTCATGTCTTTCCCTGTATTTTTATTCATCAAAACTTCAACTCCCAATATAACCATTTTTTGACCGCTATAACTGGATGGCAATTCAGCTGCATCGTAATCGCCTTTGAAGAACGATTTATAAAACCCATTTCCAGTAGCCGTATCATAAGCCGGAGCTCCAGGTTCCCAGCGTGTTCTGCGATACATATCTAAATGATAAAAGACAGCGGCGCTGGTTTTACCAATAACTGCTGTATCACCCCTGCCAATATTTATTTCATAAGCGGGAGGCAAAATACTTTCCGAATTTTGTTTTGTCTTCTTTCGAGAAGAATCAACCTTCGCTTTCGTTTTAGAAACGTTTGTTGATTTTGCTTTTTTTGAGGGATTTGGTTTTTGTTGGGCAATTCCAATATTTGCCGCCAAAGCAAATAAAAACACCATCAAAGTTCTAATTACATTCATACCTTTTAATAATTAAAAGTAAAAATACAATTAATCTATCAAATTTACCAATTTTTCTGAGGCCCAAGCACTCAAAGCAACACCCATCCCTCCCATTCTCACACAACAATGTAAATGTGGTGCTATTTGCTTTATTATTGGTTGACGGTCACTTGCCATTCCCATTGTTCCAGCCCATTGATATTCGATTATAGGATTCAAACCAGGCACAATGACTTCATTTAAAATATTTTTCAAATGTAAAACCAATTGCTCAGTAGTTTCTTGACTCATGGTTTCCTCGCCCTTAAAATCAATATTTCTGGCACCACCAATTAAAATCCTAGCGCCTAAACTTCTAAAGTAAACATATCCTTTGTCGTAATGAAATATCCCTCTGAAAGGCAAAGTTGGAATTGCTTCTGTAACTAAAACTTGACCTCTTGCTGGGGCAACATCTAGTTCTGGCATTATTTGTCGGGTGAAACCATTTGTGCAAATAATTAACTCTTGCGCAACTATAGATATATCAAAATTTACAAATTTTAAATTCCATTTTAGAGAATCTAGCGGGTGAAACGATTCAACTTGCAATCCAGAAAATATCTCAATCCCCAACGATACTGCATGTTTGCGAATAGTTTCGTACAATAAATGTGTTTGAACGGCTCCTTCCCCAGGAGAATAAATTGCACTAGGGTGAATATTCATTCCAAAGGATGTAGATTTTTTTATTTGGAAGGACATTTGTCCATGTACTTCAAATAATTTCTCGTTAATGGAATCTACATTCTCAGCAATACGATCAAACTCTTGAGATTCTGAGTTTTTAAATATTTCATATCCCCCAGAATTTTCATACCCTATGGTTGTTTCTCCATAGTTTGCAATTAATTTTTGTAATCCTTGATAGCGCAAAGCATATAGTCCCAAAGCATCATCGAGGCCAATATTCTTTGCGTCATCTAATATTTCACCAAGGCTTCCAAAACAGGCAAACCCTGCATTCCTAAGGCTTGCAGGACTTCCAAAAGTAGAAGATTCGATAATCCAAACCTTCCTATGTGAAAATTTTTGTTTTAGTTTAATGGCAGATTGCAACCCAACGAGTCCAGCTCCAATAACAACAATATCAGCTTTATCGGCCCATCGTTGTTCCCAAAAACTAACGGGTGCATTCATTATGCATTCAATTTGTTTGCAATTGCATTGTTATAAATATCGGTAATTTCGCTATAATCTGCAAATTGTTCACCGTTTACAACAATGTTTTTGTCGGTAACTGTTCCAATATGTGTAGCTGGCAAACCAAATTCTGCAGCCATTTTTTGAACTTCTTCAATTTTTGAAGGATCAACAGAAACCACAACCCTGGATTGAGATTCTCCAAACAAATATGCATCCAATCTAAAATTTTGCTCTGAGCAAATGTCAAAGCCAAGTTCACCTTGCATAGCACTTTCAAGACAAGTGATAAATAAACCACCCTCACTGATATCATGAACAGAATTCAGAATTTGATTATGCGAAAATTTCTCAAGCAGTAAATGCAATTGAAATTCGGTATCTAAATCAAAATCTGGACAACTTGACAATGCAATATTTTTCAATTTTGCCAAATACTGAGATGACCCCAAATCGTTTTTAGAGTTCCCAATTAATAAAATGGCATCACCTTCATTTTTGAAGTTCAAACTCATTCTATGTTCTGGTGTTTCAATAATTCCCACCATACCAATGGTTGGTGTTGGATAAACCGCTTGCCCAGAAGTACTTTGGTTATAAAAACTAACGTTTCCACCGGTAACGGGAGTATCGAACTTAATACAAGCTTCACCCATACCCTCAATAGCAGATTTAAATTGAAAATATACCTCTTCGTTGTAAGGATTACCAAAATTCAAACAGTTTGTAATAGCAGTTGGGACACCACCTGTACATCTGATATTCCTAGCTGCTTCAGAAACAGCAATTTGCGTTCCGATGTTTGGATTTGCATGCACATAACGGCTGTTGCAATCAACAGTTAAAGCCAAACTCTTATTTGTTCCTTTTACTTTTACCACAGAAGCATCCGATGGCAAATTGGTAGACTGATTTACAGTTCCAACCATACTATCATATTGTTCATAAACCCAACGCTTGCTCGCAATGTTAGGTTCTGCAGCAAGTTTCAAAGCAGCTTCTTTGGCTTCCGATAAAGTAATATCTGCAATTTGATCAATTGAATACTTTTCAATTTCTGCAAAATAAGTTGGGGTTGTCCAAGTTCTTTTATAAACTGGAGCACCACCACCAAGTACCAATGATTCAGCCGGGATATCTGCTTCCAGAACGCCATTCATAAAATAACGTACGTGTTTGGTATCGGTTACTTCACCAATTTGTGCATAGATTAAATCCCACTTATCAAAAATTAATTCAAATTCTTTTTCTCTTCCTTTTTCAACAATAACAAGCATTCGCTCTTGGCTTTCACTTAAAAGCAATTCCCAACCCTTCATACCCGCTTGACGCATTGGAACACGGTCAAGATGAATGTCCATACCCACATCGGTTTTGGCACTCATTTCACTCGTACTACAAGTAATACCCGCAGCACCCATATCTTGCATACCCACAACGGCACCTGTTTCAATGATTTCCATTGAAGCTTCAAGAATTAGTTTTTCCCAGAAAGGATCACCTACTTGCACCGAAGGCAAATCGTTGATACTATCTTCACTCATATCTTTACTTGCAAAAGCGGCACCATGGATACCGTCTTTACCTGTAGCAGAACCAAAAATATACACAGGATTTCCTGCAGGGCCAGCTCCAGCTGAAATACTTTTACCCACTTCAACAATACCCACAGACATGGCGTTAACCAAGTTATTTTGTTCATAACAATCGTCGAAATAAACTTCACCACCCACGGTAGGAATCCCGAATGCATTGCCATAATCGCCAATGCCTTTCACAACACCTTTCATTAACCACTTGGTACGATCAGTGTTGATATTTCCAAAACGCAATGAATTTAATTGGGCAATAGGGCGCGCACCCATTGAAAAAATATCTCTGTTAATCCCACCAACACCAGTTGCAGCACCTTGATAAGGTTCAATCGCACTGGGGTGATTATGACTTTCAATTTTAAAACAACATGCCAATCCATCGCCAATGTCAACCAATCCGGCATTTTCTTCACCGGCTTCAGCCAACATTTTTGTTCCACTTTTTGGCAAAGTTTTTAACCAAGTGATTGAGTTTTTATAACTACAATGTTCACTCCACATTACCGAATAAATAGATAATTCAGTAAAATTTGGTTCTCTACCAAGGATTTCGCAGATTTTATGAAATTCTTCTTCTAACAAGCCCAACTGTTTGGCTTGATCAATGAGCGATACATTATTCTGTTGCATTGCTGCAAAAATAACAAGTATTTAGAGGAAAATAGGAAAAATTTACTGACAGTTTATGCCCAACTATCGCAACAACATGATTCCGCCGTTTACAGTTGCTCTTCTAACCCTGTCGCCAACTTTTTGCTCGTAACGGTAAATGAAAGTATACAATGCTTCAGGACAAACTTCACCTTTGTAATAACCAGACCACTTAAATGAATTTGCATCACGGCTATCAAATATTTTCTCCCCCCAACGGTTGTAGATATACAAGAATACTGCGTTCACATCCCTACCAATAATCTCGAACGAATCATTTCTTCCGTCACCATTTGGGGTAAATGCATCTGGAATAAATACATCACAAAAGCCAGACGCCAAGGTCACTTCAATTTGATCTGTTGCAAATCCACATGCATTTGTTACTGTTACAGTATAAATCCCAGAATTGGCAACGTAAATTGAATTACCCGTATAACCAGTACTCCATGTTGTAGTTGCCCCAGGCCAAGATGCAGATAATTGCAAAATTGAACCTTTGCAGATTAATGTATCGCCGGGCAAAGACACTTGAGGCGTGGTTTTTTCGCTTATATTGATTGTATCAGACCACTTGCAACCGTTATTGTCAACTTCTGCAAAATATTTACCGCCATTGTATATGGTTCTGGGATTGCTATTTGAACCATCATCCCACAAAACATTACCCGCAACAGGTATCAAAAGATCAGTTGATGATCCATCACAAATTGTGGTATCTTTTCCTAAGCTAAATTTAGGCAAAGCATTAATTTTTATGGTTTGGGTTGTTGAATCGGGACAGAAGCTATCTTTGATTACATATTTCACAAGTTGAGTACCCGCATTTCCAGGGGTATAATTTGTGCCGGCTATAACACCGGAGGATGTTGTAAAAAATCCACCTGGAGTACCTGGCGTGAGTGAAATAGGCGCGCCTCCTTCACAAACTGCACCCGATAATCCGGTGAATTTCGCGTCAGTATTTGCCTTCACATACACGTAACTTGTATCTCTACTTTTACAACCTACTGGACTTTGCGCTTCGTGAATAATTCGATAAGTGCCTGTTGATGTGTATGAATGTGTTATGCTTTGGGTATTCGTTGTGGTTCCATCGCCTAGATCCCAAAACCAAGATGACAATCCAGGATAAGTGTTATCAAATTTGAAAGAATTACCTTTAAAACATTGAATTGGATTGTTGATGGAAACGCCACTTGATGGATCAGGTATTACATTAATTACGAGGGAAGCGGTATCTGTACATCCGGTTCTGTTGTTATCATAATAAGTCTCACTTTTGTACAAAATTCGGTAGGTGCCGGCAGTTGTGTATGTTTTATTTGGTGTTGGGATAGTTGCTGAATCGGAGGCGCTAAAATACCAAGTTCTGGTATATGCACATTTCGGAATTTTCGCAAGTGTTGTTTGGTCGTCAAACTGAAAATAATTTCCCTCCAGACATTGAGAAAGTTTGTTGTTTTTCTCAATTGGTTTACTTACTGGACGAGGAATAATAAACACAGCTTTTGTCGCAGTAAAATTATCCGTGCATCCCAAAGCAGGAGATGCGATTAAAGTAACTAAAAAGTTACCACCTTTCATGTAGGTATGGGTAACATTTGTACCCGTAGCTGTTGTTGCATCTTGAAATAACCAAGAATAAGTTAAGCCTGTATAAGTAGCACTTGATTTGTTGGTAAAAGATACCACATTGGTTTTGTCGCAACTATCTTTACTTACAGCAAAGCTGAAATCTAAAATTAAATTTTGTGTGGTAAAAGACGCAGTAGCATAGCTTGAAGTCAAATAATTGGGACTAGACAATCCATCGTGTTCAAATACAGCGATGTAATATTTTGTATTGGGCTTTAGTCCTCTCAATGTAAAATTATTGTTGATATTGTTCCAACAGGCAAAATTAGACGAACCTAAATTGTCACCATTACCAAGAATTGCAAAGGCAGTGTATGCTGTTCCATCCGTTGGTAAAACATTTACCGCAGAAGCTTCTTTTACAACGCACAAGCGCCAGCCTCCATTTCCACTGGTCCAACTAACCACAGCCTGATTACATTGAATGGTACCAACGGCAATATTACTTGGTGCAACAGTTGGCTCTGCAGCCATCAAATTTCCCAATGAAAACAATGATATAAGGAGAAATAGTAATTTTTTCATCATATTACAACACAAATATAGTTATAAATAGACATTTTTTTTGCATCAAACGCTGCCTAGAATTCAGGATTGGTAATAAATTCTTCTGAAATAATGTCCTTATTCATTAACTTAAGCATTAATTGCACCAAGGTAACCACGTCTTTATTGCAATAAACTGCTATTCGATTCAGGTCATTTTCGCGGTAATAAACATCGGCAACCATGCTCCCGTCTATATCATCTTTTGGGGTTGGAATTCCAAATAGATTCGCCAGTAAATTCAAACTTGTAAAGCTCTTAAAATCACCAAATTTCCATAATTCCATAGTGTCTAAATTTGCAATTTCCCAAGGTTTTTTACCAGCGTTATCGAGTAAATATGGAAGTTTAATACCATGGACCAACATCCTCCTTGAAATGTAGGGATAATCAAATTCTTTGCCGTTGTGTGCGCAAAGTTTACACCTATCCGTATTGAAATGTTGTGTAAGTAAATTGGCAAAATCTTGCAACAAAACTTTTTCGTCATCACCGTAAAAAGACTTTAATCTAAGTTTTGGTTCTGAAGGATGCCCAGTAATAATTCCAACACCAATGCAAACAATTTTGCCAAATTCAGCATAAATGGCAGCTCGATCAAAAATATCAGAAGCAGTAATATCTTCTTTGATCATTGATTTGGCCTTTTTCTCCCATAATTGTTGCCATGCCGGTGGTAAGCCAGAAAAACTTGATGCCATTGGCACTGTTTCAATATCCAAGAATAACACTTTGGTTAAATCTAATTGAGATAAATACTGCATGTTTTAGAAATTGTACATAAAGATTCAAATCTACAAAATGCGCATAACTTTATTTTGGTTTTGTTGAAAATTCCGTGAATTTCGCAAATCATAATTTATGGAAGAAAAATCCACCAAACGCCGCAAACCAAGTGCGCTGCCGAGTATTTTAAGCTTAACGGCAGTGATGTTTTTTTTAGGCCTGCTTGGAACGAGCATTATTGGCTTCAAAGGATTAGGGAAACTACTGATGGAAAGCAGCAGTATTGATATTTATTTCAGTGATAGTATCCCTCAAGAAGAAGTTCTGAAATTCAAAACTCAGATTGATAAATTGCAATGGGTAAAAAGTTCAACCTTTATTTCTAGAGAAGAAGGAATGAAACAAATGGGCGACAAATACGACCCTGACTTTAATTCTTACATTGATGTTGTTACCCTTCCGCTGAGTATTGAAATTTATCCAAAAGCAGCTTATGCATCGTCTAAATTTTTAGATCAAATTTCTAGAGAATTCAAACAAAATTCATCTGTTGAGGATGTAATATATCAGAGAAATTTGGTTGAAACACTCAATAGCACACTTAAAAATACGCAACTCATCTTGGGTGGAATCGCTGCTATTTTTATTATCATGTCGGTAATTTTGATTCAAAGTGCAGTACGTTTGGGGATTTTTGCAAACCGACATACGATCAAAAGCATGCAATTGGTAGGAGCCACCAATTCATTCATAGTAAAGCCTTTCATTCTCACGTTTGTTAAATACGCGCTGATTGCCTTTCCAATATCAGCAGCACTTGTTTATCTCATTATTTGGCAAATTCCAATGGTTTTTAGTCCATTAAGTATATTAACAGAATTTAACAAAAATATAGATGCACAAAATTTGCTTTATGTTTCAATTTTCATCGCTATATTTGGAGTTGTTTTATCAGCAACTTGTAGTTGGTTAAGCACTCGAAAATTCCTAAGAACTAAAATTGAAAATCTATACTAATGAGCACATCTAAAAATACTCAAAACACACCTGAAAACAAACCAGGTATGATCTTTAGCAAAGAAAATTATACCCTAACTTTAATTAGTCTTGTGATTATCATCATTGGCTTTTTTGTAATGGCGGGAAAAGAAGGTGATATTTATGATTTTCGCAGAATTACATTGGCTCCAATTATTGTAATTATTGGATTTGTTTTGGGCATATATGCCATTTTCTTTAAAAAGAAATAAATGACCTGGCTCGAAAATGTTGTGTTGGCCGTTGTAGAGGGGCTAACAGAATATCTTCCGGTAAGTAGCACCGGGCATTTAATGATGTTTAAAGAATGGATGAAAATTCAAGGTGAACAGTTGGATACCTACATGATTTCTATCCAGTTCGGCGCAATATTTGCAGTTATTGTGCTTTATTGGCAAAAGTTCTTTTCGGCTAATTGGTTTGACTTTTATACAAAACTATTAATAGGTTTTATTCCAGCAGCAATTTTGGGTTTCCTTTTCGATGATTATCTCGAAGCAATGCTACAAACACCTGTCATTGTTGGAATTATGCTCATCACAGTAGGTGCTTTTTTGATATTCATGGACAAAATACTTACACCAGGAACCAAGGAAGTAGACGATATTTCATACAAAGATTCCTTTGTTATAGGTTTGGTTCAAACCATTGCCATGATACCCGGTACAAGCAGAAGCGCCGCAACAATTGCAGGTGGATTGGGTTGTAAATTATCAAAAAATGCAGCAACCGAATTCTCATTCTTTTTGGCTATCCCTACCCTTTCCGCAGCGGCAGCATATAAAATAATTAAAAATTGGGACAAACTCAGTGCGACAAACTTAACTGATATTGCCATTGGAAATATCATCAGTTTCGTTACCGCCGCCATTGCTGTGAAATTTTTTATTGGTATAGTAAAATCCAAAGGTTTCCAATTCTTTGGATACTATAGAATTATCATTGGAAGTATTTTCCTAGTTACTTTATACTTATAAGTATGAATTTTTACAAGACAATTCTATTTACATTGATTTGTATGGGTTGTTTTCAATTTAGCCAATCGATTGCCCAAACACCAAATATTCAATTGGCTAGATTAAAGTATTCAGGTGGAGGAGATTGGTATAGTAGTAAAACTGCGCTTAAAAACTTGGCGAGATTTTGTAATTCCAAGATCAAAACAAACCTTAGAGATGAAGAAGTAATTGTTGAAGTTGGTTCTGAGCAATTGTACAATTTCCCATTTGTATTTATGACAGGGCATGGAAATGTCATCTTTAATGAATCTGAAAGTTTAAATTTAAGAAACTACTTGAAATCTGGTGGTTTTTTACATATCTGCGATAACTACGGCATGGATATTTTCATTCGCAGAGAAATGAAAAAAGTATTTCCAGAACTTGAATTCAAACAGATTCCATATTCTCATCAAATTTATCATCAAAATTATCAATTCAATAATGGGTTACCCAAGGTGCACGAACACGATGGAAAACCTGCAGTTGGATATGGATTGTTTTATGAAGGACGTTTGGTTTGCTTTTATGATTATGAGTGCGATTTGGGTAATGGATGGGAAGATCAGGAATTATATAATGACGCACCAGAAATAAGAGAAAAAGCCTTACAAATGGGTGCTAATTTGATTCAGTTTGCTTTTACTTTGCAATAATGAATTTTCAACCTATTGGATATCCCATTTTAAGTGCGCCACAAAAGAAGGATTTAGATAAAAATACAATTATATCAGAACCCATTCCTTCGAATGATTTGCTTGAGCGCGCTTGCTACAGGGTATTTTTGTCCCTCAAAAAAATAATAAAATTAGATCAAACAATTGATATTGTTTGTGGGCAAGGCAATAACGGTGCCGATGGATTGTGTTTGGCTAGAATCATGGCATTTCATGGATACAAAGTTTGCATTTATAGGTTGAATATTACAGATAAATACTCAGTTGAATACTTATTTCAAAACGAATTGTTATCGCAAACAAAAATTGAAATTAAAGAAATTAACAAATACAATTGCAAATTCTTTAGTAGTTCAGCTGATGTTATCATTGATGCAATTTTCGGATCAGGCATTAACGCGGCAATTAAAAACCCAATTGATATATTAATTGAAAAAATAAATCTATCAAATGCGAATATAATTAGCATTGATCAGCCAAGTGGTTTAAATACATGGTCTTCTTTTGAGGGACCTTTTGTTCGAGCTAACAAAACAATTTGCATTGGAAGTGTAACGCCGAGTATGTTGAATCGGTTTTATTTACAAGACATTGAAATCATTGACATTGGTTTGCAACAAGAAAATCTAATGTTGCTCGGCAAATTTCTTCAAAGTCCAATGAGTGATGGCTTTGTTGAAAGTTTAATGCCCAAACCAAATCGACATGCACACAAAGGTACGAAGGGACATTCTCTTCTTTTGGGAGGAAACAAAGGCATGTCTGGAGCCATTGCATTAAGTGCTTTTGCGTGCAGCGAAATTGGAGCTGGCAATGTAACGGTAGGAAGCAATATCAATACTTTAAACTATATTGATCATTATCCCAACATTCAGTTCTTAGAAACGAAATTAGATGGACAATCGATAGACATCATTGATTTTTCTAAATTTAATGCTATTGGAATTGGTCCTGGTTTAGGTACAAATGCCAATTCATTGGCATTCCTGAGCATTCTATTAAATACAATAAGACATATTCCGATGGTCATTGATGCGGATGCCTTAAATATTATTGGTCAAAATAAAAAATTAATTGCGAGAATACCTGTGGGTAGTATTTTAACTCCGCACCCGAAGGAATTATCACGCCTATTTGGAGAGTTTGAATCACAAGAATTGCAGTGGGAACATTTATCAAATTTGGCCAAAACGATGCAAATTCATATTCTTGCAAAAGACACATATTCAGTTCTATTTTGCGCTGATGGAGAAATTGTGGCAAATGGAAATGGGAACGAAACTTTGGCAAAAGGTGGCAGCGGAGATACCTTAACAGGGCTAATAACAGGATTATTATCTCAAGGTGTTTCACCAAAATATGCAGCTATTTGTGGAATGTATCAACTTTCAAAGTATAGACACTAAATGTATTTAAAGATTATTTAAACAAAAAATGCCGCTAATGCGGCATTTTTTAATATATAAAAAGTTTAAGTTACTTCATTTCTTTCACCCACATTTGAGGCACAGTTGACTCATAATAGAAGATTCCTTTGTTCGCTTCTTTCTCAGTGAAGTAATATTCCATGTAAACATAATAACTCTTAGATTTAGGTTCAAAGAATTTAAATGCAATTACATCTTTCATATATAATTCTTTGATTTGTTTGTTGGCTTTTTCTTCATTGCTATGCAACCCAGCTACCAAATAGAACCCAACTTCAGGTTTGATTTTATCGATTGGCGGTAAGTGAATACCTGTTGTATCATGCCCTGTTCCGAAAGTTTTCATGTCTTTCAGAGAACGCGCTGTTACTTCCAATCTTTCCCTTCCTTTAGGCGCTCTTTCTTTGGTTGATTGATCATCTTCTCCTTCCGACCCATTATCTGAATCAGCATCATCTTTACTCGAAACAGATCCACCGCCCAAGGCAGCAAAACCAATTGTTGTTCTAAATTCGTGAATAGGCCCTAACAAACCGCGTTGTTCGCCATCTGGAACTGTATAAGAATAAGAAACCGAAATATCCTCTTGAGGCTTAAAGCCAATATTTCCACCTAGCTGCCAGAGGTTGTTTTCCCCTATACCAAACCAAGCCTTATCTTTATACCAGAAACTGACATTTGCTTGAAAGTAGAGATAATCCCAATTATACCATGTAAAATTCATAGAAGGTCGGATAGTCATATCTGTACCTAAAGGACCTATTAAACCAATTAAAGCTGTTGATTGTGTTTGTAAATCATACCCTGCTCTATAGTTGTAATAGGTATAATCAAAATGTGGCTTTGGTAATCTTGAAACAGAGAAGCCCGCATACCAGTTCTCTGCTTTCGCAAATATAGAAGCACGCAAATCTGCCCTAATTACCGGTGCACTATAACTTATGGCGTTTATAATTGGATCATTTTCATGAATGTAAACCATTTTAGATGCATCGAAGTTCTGAGACAATACACCCGCGCTAACTCCCAAGCTTAGCTTTGTTTTACCTAAACCCAAAGAATAAGCATACGTTGCATAGGCATTGTGAATTTCAGAAAAAGCAATATTTTCTTTCAAATACAAGATACCAAACGCAGTATTTTTATTTTTCACAGGCATTGCTATGTTAAACAATGTATGTTGCGGAGATCCAGGGGTTTGACTAAATATCTTGTTATAATACAAAGAAACACTTCCTTGATCGTTGCTTGTTATGGCTGCTGGAACACTAATTGAAGGATCCATATAAAATTGATCAATACGCGCTCCCATTTGGGCATAGGCTTGTAAAGTCAATCCCATTATTCCAATAATACTAAATAATTTTTTCATAATAATTAACGAATAAGTTGAATGTATCCTCTATACTCTTCTTTAGTTTGACGATTTTTCATGTAATAAAAATATACCCCATTTGGCAACATATTTCCATCTGAATCAATTCCATTCCAATTGTTTAAATAATTATTGCTAGAATAAACCCTCTCGCCTTGTCTATCACTAATTACAATATCATATAAAAACACGTCAGGTATTTCAATTAAATCCCAGTATTCATTTGATTTGTCCCCATTTGGTGTAATAATATTTGGGATTTTTACCAATGGAGGATCAACAACTCTAATGTGAACTGAGTCAATATCTGTGCAACCGTTTGAATCTGTTGCTATGACAAACAACGTAATTGAATCTGTCAATTGAATTGTAGAAGTACCCACTTTGGTGGAATCAGCTACATAAATACCTGGATACCAATTGAAATTTTTCAATGCATTTGATACATAAACTGAAGCTTTTCTTCCTCTGAATATTGTTGTATCTGAGTGCGCTTCTATGTTTGCTGGTGGGTAGGCATATACTTGAACAGAATCCATTGCAAAACAAACACCTTTATTGGAAGTTTTAAAAACATAATTTCCAGTTTTAGAAATTCGCTTAACAAAAACAGAATCATTATCAGTAAACCATATAATTGAGTCTCCGCCTGAAATTGTAAATTTAGCTGAATCTCCTTTACATAAAGGCATACTTCCCGCCATATTCCATGAAATAACTGGCTTATCAACAAGTGTATTGATGTTTACGAATACAGTATCTGAACAACCATTTTTGGTTTTCACAATATAACTTGCATTGTAAGGACCTGCATTCTTGTAATAGACATTTCGGTTTAAAATATTTGAATCCGTTACGCCATTACCAAAGTCCCAATAACGTTGTTTAATTGTATCTAAAGAATAAGTTAATGTATCGTAAAAATAAACAGAATCAGGCATACAAACACCTTTATAAGCAAAGTTTGGAATTGGCGAAGCAACTACATTTACTGTTTGCATTATGCTATCTGCACAACCATGAATATTGGTAACTACCAATCTTGGTTTATAAAGACCAGTTGTATCATAACTATGGAATAACGTTACTGCTGGAGACTCTGTAAATGTATCGCCCCAGACCCATTTGGATGTAAGAATGGTATCATTTGGATCAACCCCGTAGTTTTGGACAAACGTAAATTTATTCCATTTCTGACATTGCATTGAATCGTTCGGTAAGACTGATGCATCCAAAGAGAAAGTAGGCTGTGGTCTGTAATACACTTGAAATATTCCTAAAGCAGAATCTTGACATCCCGCTTTTGAGGTTCCAACCAAACGTGCTCTATGCACACCTGGAGCTGTGAATTTGTAGCGCAAGGCAGTATCGGTTTTCAAGATTGTATCGTCAAATGTCCAATTCCAGTACATACTATCTTGGCGAGGATGTTTAAAATTCAACAATCTTCTAAATCTAGTAGAATCGCCAAAGCAAGCTTCCTTAACGCCATACATTGGCACAGGTTTTGGATGCACTCTTATCCATACCGCTTGGGTATCTTTACACAAATTAAAGGATTGAACTTCCAATAAAATTTTATACAACCCAACTTGCGCATAAGTGTGTGCACTATTCGGCATAGCAGAATCGTAAGGTGACCCATCGCCCCAATTCCATATGTCGTATTGAATGGCTTCTGGAGATGCAACACTAGATGCATTTAATGTATTTGTAATTTCTCCAATACAAGTTTTAGTTGCTGAGAATTGTGCAACTGGTTTTGGAAACAAATTAACAATCTTGGATTGAGAGTCTCTACAATCTGCATCGGTAGTTACAGATAATCTTATTAATCTAGGGCCAGGTGTTGCATACTTATGAAACACCGTTTTTAGCAGCAATGGTGGGCCAGTTTGACCACTTAATTTTGTACCATCACCCAAATCCCATGACCATTTTAACATTTTGTCGGGAGAAGGATCAGCGGTAACATTGTTAATTGCTACAGATCTCAATGGATCCCAACATTGGTCAATTATATCTATGCCTACAGTTGGTCTTGCATGTAAAATATAGTCCTGACTATCTATCGCCCTACAACCATACTGATTGACTCTCGTTATATAAATTTTATAAGTTCCGGCAACACTAAATCTATAAGTAATTCTATTAGAATCTTTGTAACCTAAATATGGTGCATTTTTACCCCTACTAAATGCAGGAAGTACGGGAGTAAGTGTCCAAATTTTTTGCTGCATAGTTTCTCCAGAAGGAGGTGAATATGTATCTGTAATTCTTGTAGTTTGTCCTTGACAAACACTGGTGATAATTTTTGGTAATAATTCCACGCTTTGTGTGAAAATATTCGAATTCAACGGCACACGTGGTGTATTGTAAACAATTACATTTTTATATCCAAAATCGTTACTCCCAGAATTTTCAACACGCAACGAAACTAAATAAGGATATGTTAAAATTGCAGGGGTTCCGCGTGGATAGATATGCCATGCGGTTGATCCAGTTTGTGTTGGTGACCCGTCTCCAAAGTCCCAAATATATCCTGTAATTGATGAACCTATTGATTTAGAATTACTATAAAATTTAATTGTATCTCCCTCGCAATAATTTACTGCTACAAATCCTGCAAAAACATCAGAACTACCCAAGGTATTTAATCCACCCAAATACCCAGAGGATTGTGAACCTATTTTATTTCCTAAAATGTAATACCCAGTTAAGTTCGTTATAGAATTTGATGACATTGTACCCAATCTATTTGCAGTTCCTACGGTATTGTTCAATACCCAAGAAGCAGAACCGGTAGAGGTTAATAATTGTAAATTGGCAAAATCATAAACATGATCATCATTAGTTATCGAATCGTAACTAAACTTAAGAAAAAAGTTATTGGCAACTAAATTGGTTGCCGTAGTCGTCATATAATAGTGATGAACTTTTGAAATATTTCTTGTTAAAGCAGGTAATGTTTGAGTAAATCCTGGCCCATTCGGCAAAACTCTTGCAAAATAAAATTCTTCAGTTGAACCTAGTTTGGTAAAACTGGTTACATTGATTGGTCTGTAATTGCTTCCAGAACCAACTGCCCAAGTGATGGCCGAATTATTTGTTGAACCAATCCAATATCCACCATCCACATAACTATTTTTATTACCACCTACCAATTTAGCCCCAGATTTTGTTTTTAATGCGGGTGGAGCAGTTCCTGAAATAACTACCAACCCCTCTGTTAATTCAAATGAATCCGTAATTAACAGTGTACCCGGAGTTGTTGCTGAGGTAAGGGTTATCTTGACAGACGTCGTTTTTAACACCAAAGATTTGATTTCAACATTTGCGTTATTTATATCAAACGTAACATTTTTCGTCACCAACACAAACTTATTGTAAGTACCCGTTGCAATTGTTACGACATCACCAGATGTCGCAGCATTGATTGCTCTTTGAATGGTTAGGAACGGAGCTCCCGCAGATGTTCCCGCATTGCCATCACTTCCTGTTGTATTCACATACCACGTTGCAGAAAATGCATTTAGCGAAAAAAGAAAAAAGACAATCGTTAAAAACGAATGTCTTTTCAAATTATTTTTTTCAAGTATTTTTTGAATCATGTTTTTCTTATTTGGAATCCTTTCACTAGACACATTTACAGCAGTATTTGTGCTTTGAAAAAATTAAATATGATGTTTTTGTGACAATCCCTTAGAATGGCAAGTCATCTGCATCTGAAGAATTAGACGCAAAAGGATCTTGGGTATCATCAGATGGTGCAAATGGATCGTGGTGGTCTCCTGCATTTTGACTTGAAGGCGCTGAATTATTACTCCCAGAAGCACCAGGTCTTTCAACTTTCCATGCACGAACGTCTGTATACCAACGGCCTTGATATTCACGACTTTCAATATCTACACCTATATTAATAAATTCACCTTCTTTAATATCGAATTGAGAAATTTTAGCTCCCCATAAATTAAAACAAACTTTTTTGGGATAAGTACCTTGAATTTCAACAACATAGTCTTGCTTTTCCCAAGGTCCATTTTTGCCGGCACCTGTTTGCTTAGGTAAAATTTGTATCACTTTTCCAGAAATATCCATAAAACAAAGATACTAAAAAGCATTCATAATTAAAAATGTGAATTAAGAGCCACCCTCTTTTTCTCCATCCTTCAAATCATCGTTTTTCAATTTGCGTTCTACAGGTTTGGGTTTTTCAACTTGAATACCACCAAAAGTATAGTCAAAATTGATACGAACACCCCACATTGTTGTTCTTCGCAATTCATAAAATGAGAAATTCAATCCTTTATTGTCTGTCTTATAGTCTACCTGTGGTGAAAGAGGATTATCCAAACCCAAACCTATGCCACCTTTGTCGTTGTTAAATCTCCTTTTTAAACTTATTACGTGCATGAACCAATTTGCTGAATATCCCTGCAAAGAAAAAGTAGGTGCATTAAACCTTGCAAACATTTCAATTGTGTATTTTTTAGAAATATTATATGAGCCTCTTGAACCTACGCTATATGTAATTCCTTTGGTAATTAATCCGGCAGTTGCTCCTGTATCAACCATACTTCTAATATTTACAAAACCAGCACCCCCGTTTAAACTCAACATCCAGGTTTTGCCCTTAAAATTGATATTTACATCAAATCCTGTGGTAATATTTTGACCAATGTTGCCATAGGTTGTTTTGTAAACTTTGCTTTCATCAATTACGCGATAGGTTTCAATTGAATTATTCAAACGCTTGTGGTAAACGTTGATCCCGTAACCTCCAACCGGTGTATAGTTACCAAATGACAATTCATAGTTTGTAGAGATTTCTGGTGACAAATAAGGATTTCCTGTGGTAATATTTAACGGGTCACTGAAATTGGTATACGGATTCAGATAAAACAAGCTAGGACGTTGAATTCTTTGAGTAAAGTTAAATCGCAAATAACCGCCCTGTCCAATTTTTCTAGATATATTTAAAAAAGGAATAAAGTTATTGTATGGCTTTCCTGTAAAAGAAATTTCTGTTGGTTTGCTTAAATTCCCTCCAAAGTTTGTATTCTCAAAACGGCCACCTATTTTAAGACTGTAATTTGAATTTATATTATAAATTATTTGCGAATATCCAGCGTACACAAATTGATAATAAGTAAACGAGTTGTTTCTAAAAGCAATTGTTGAAAATTCATTTTGAGGGATTTTTAAACTATCGAAAGTATAATCAGAAAATACAAAACGCCAAATTCCTTTCAATCCCAACTCTAACGAAATCTTTGAAGTCAATGGTTCAGTATAATCAATCTGTGTAGATAATTCGTTATTCTGTCCTACGTTTACACTTTTTTCGTTACGCAATAAATTATCAGTTTGATTTTTTCTATCACTTGTATATTTTGCATTTTCTGTACTATTAGAAAATTGAGCAGACCAACCAAGTTCTCTGTCTTTTTTATCGAATTTTCTGCGATAATCTAAGTTGATGTCATACCCAATGGTAGAACTTAATTTATCTGAATTCTGATTCCACAGGTAATTCAAAAAACTGTCTTTGATACCCACATTGGTTTCCCAATCAGTTAAGGTGCTTCTCCAACCTGTACTTAACGATGCGGAAGCACTAAATGCATTCTTTTTATTGAAAGTGTGATCAACAGAAAACGTGACTCTTGGCCCACCACCCCAGTTACTAAAATCAGAGTTTTGTGTCAGTTGATTTGTAAATCCTTGAATGGTATTTAATCTATTTGCTCTTGTAAATCCCCAAGTTCTCCAACCATGACCACCTATCATCGTAGTAAAATTAGTTTTACCACGTTGCACTGAAAACGTACCGCCCAAATTGGCACTTCGTGTACCCAAACCCATTCTAAAGTTGCCAGAATTTCCTTTTAGTCGAACATCCTTCATTATTATATTAATGACACCACCAGAACCCTCAGCATCATATTTTGCCGATGGGTTGGTAATTACCTCAATTTTATCAATATCATCGGCAGAGATTGATTTTAAAGCATCGGCAAGATTACCAGCAAGTAATCCTGAAGGACGGCCATTAATTAAAAACCTGATATTTCTGTTGCCACGCATAGAAACATTACCGTCCATATCCACTTCAACCATGGGCACTTTCGACAACATATCGCTCAAAGAAGAACCTTTACTCGTAATGTCTTGAGAAGCATTATAAACCAATTTATCAGCTTGGTTTTCAATAATATTGGCTTGAACTTTAATTTCAAGCACTTTCATTTTTTCAATATCGGTTGTATCTTTCTTAGCTCTTTGCAATGTGTCTTTCTGTGCATAAGCAACAACCGAAAATAAAGCAGTAAGAAACAACAATATACTTTTCCTAGTCAAATTCACGTTACAAAGTAAATACATAAAAACTTGTTGGATGTCACAAATAAGTTAAAACAATTTAAAATTCTTAAACGCGAACTATTTTGATCGAATGGCAGTAACTGGATCCATTTTGGCAGCAGAAGCAGCCGGAATAAATCCAGCTACAATACCCACAAATACTGAGGTTATGATACCAATTAAGGCATCTTCCAGACCCAACGATAAAGAGGCCCCAGCACCGAGTGAAGACGAAAACGCCGCATTAAGTCCGTACAAAACTAGCCACACAAAGAAAATTCCGAGTAATCCTCCGGCAATACAAAGCCAAATACTTTCTAGTAAAAATTGCACCTGAATAAACCAATTTTGGGCTCCCAAGGCTTTTTGAATTCCTATTTCTTGGGTGCGTTCTTTCACCGACACAAACATGATATTGGCTACACCAAAACAGCCAACCAACATAGCAAATGCGCCGATAATTAATCCTATTTTCTTTATTTGCCCGAAAAGACTTGAGATAGCATCGGTGATCATTGACATTTTGTTCACGGCAAAATCATTCTCGGCACCAGGTTTTAATCGTCTGTATGCCCTCATGCATTGAGCAACGTCAATTCTTAAATCATCTATTGAAACCCCATCTTCGGCCCTTACCATAATTTGCGCATCTTCGCTTTGCCGATAGGAAAAGAAACCCAAACCCCATTTCGAGGGAACAAAAACACCATCATCACTCGAATTATTAATCATACTGGCACCTTCAAATTTACAAACCCCAATGACTGTACAAATTCCAGACCCTACCCTCACTTTTTTGCCGATAGGACTTCCCTCAGGAAATAAATTTTGAGAGATACTTGCACCAAGTATAACAACTGGTTGGCCATTAGTGCTTTCCTCGTAAGTAAAATACCTACCAAATTCAACATTCACAGTTTGTATTTGGTTGTATTGATAAGAAACACATTTAATTTCAACTCCCTTCAAAGCATTTTTAGCGGTTTTCACATCAGCATTTTGCTGATAAAAATATGCAATTGCTTTGACTTTATTCGGAGTAATTCGGTCCACCAAAAAATCCGCTTCTTCAGGTTTTGTGACAGGGCGTTTTAAATATTTCCACCAAGGGTAATTATTACCAAATTCATCCCACGGCCATTTTTGAATGAACACAACATCGGATCCAAATTTAGAAAATTGATTGTTCAAACTCTTTTCTAAAGAATGTACCAATGCATAAACCGATATGATACAAAATATACCAATTGTAATTCCCAAAACCGATAAAATACTGCGCAGTTTATTCTGCTTGATGGCAGAACCGGACATTTTAAAGGATTCGATTAAGGGGATTTTAATTGACATTCTGCGAAAGTAAATAAATATTAAAGTGCTTAATTTTTAATTGGATTAGGAGCTGGTTTTTTCCGTTTGAAAGTTTCAAACTCTTTGCGATACATGATACCCGTTCCTAGGGTATTTCCAGAAACTCCATTTGTTGTAGAACTTCCATTTTGCTGTAATAATAAATTATTACTCCTTGAAAAAGCCTTTATTCTCCAATTCTCATCGGTGGTTTTGTATTCTAAGTTAAAATTAATAGGCAAAGCAGCACTGCTTACCAAAACAGCCACCGTTGGATCATAATTCAAATCCAAACGCAATCTGTCTGACAAAAACCATTCTGTATTCAAGAACAATTTCGTATTGCTCGTTCCTGTTGAATTTCGCACATCATCAATATTCACTTGAATTCGGGTTGGAATACCGTATTTCGAAAACAAATCGTTTACCACCGAACTGGCTATCATAGAAACACTGTTTCCTGCAAATCCTGAACCACTAAAGTTGCTTGTTGCTGAAGCACCACTGCTCGAAAATGAAGGAGGAATAAAATTACCGAACAACAGCAATGCAACTGCTTGACGCATGGTTTCATCTTTGTCGCTTCGAATTCTCTGAATTACAGAATTCACCTCGTTTGCAGAGGTCCCTCCAGTTGAAGCCAAATCAGGCGCTTGAATATCAAATCCAATCGATGGACTAAATAAATTTCCCTTTAAGGTAAGTAAACTAATAATTTTGGTTGCAGGGTAACTCGTTTTGGCACCAACCGATGTAATCATGAGTGTTGAAGGAGATATTTTCTTTTCAATTCGCCCTACCAAATCTACGGTTGCATTGAACGGATCGCCATCCCAAACAATTGATCCACCTTTATCTAGCGATATTCGCTTTAATAAATTAATCCCCGGCAGTGAAAACGAATACTCACCTTGTTCAACACCAAAACTACCAAACATGTAAAACTTCTTGTCGAGGTCGTAAACCAATCTAAGTTGTCCATTGCCCCGTCCTTTGATTATATCTCCGAGCTTTTTATCTATTACAAACTGAACTTCCGCTTCAGGAGTTGCAATAATGTTCATGTTTATTTTACCAAAGCTGTTTGGTGTTTCCTTTTTTACGGTAGTTTCTTGTATTTTTCCTAAATGATTTCTAAAAATGATAGTCCCAGAAATTATATTTTCATTTGCCGATGAATATTGAATCGAAAGAAGTGAATTCTTGCGTGGTTTCAAATTAATATCCATATTAATTTGATTTAACGGCCCATACATGCGGCAATTGCCATCGGCCCAAGCATTTCCATAAAAAAGACTATTGTCTTTTTCTGTTGTCTGCAAAACTCTGAAATTTTTGAGACTATCAACTTGAAGATCCAATCCGAATTCCGAAAAGTTTTTATAAGTAAATGCCAATTTCATCCAAGCAAAGTTCTTTTTTGAATCATCAAAAACCTTCAATGGACGGACAGTAAATAATCCTTTTTCTGTAACCTTAATATTTCCTGATGTGGTGTATTCTGTTCCTAAATAATCCACTTTCATCCTGGCTTGCTCAATAGAAATCAAGCCTTCCGCTTTGGGATTTTCAGTTGTTCCGAATAGGTGAAAGTTCCCTCTTAAATATCCTTCCTTAAATCCTACGATACCGGTTAAAAATGGTTGTAAAATTTGAATAGGTGTTTTCCTCGGCAGTTCACCATAAATATCCAAATCACTTCCGTTGGAGGCATTTACCTGTATGGCACCATTCATGGCCAATGATTTTAAAGGGCCGGAACGGAACAAGCAATTCATTTGTAAGAAACCAACCTTCCCGGTTTCTTTTATCGACAAATCTAAGTCGCCATATTGGAAACGGTTGTACTTAATTTTGTTAACTCCTACTTCCCCAATAAATCTTGGATTACCAAGTAAAGCGCATATTTTTACATCGCCGTTTGCTTTAAATTCTAAACTATCCAAAGCCCCTTTCGGTAAAAACGGCTTTAAAACTTCTGGCGTTATGTTACTAAAATCTATCCGAAGAGTATCAGAATTTGAATGAGAAATATCACCTTTCACTTCCAAATAATGGGTATTATCACTCAAATAAAAGTTCGAAATATTAATTCTATCAGGGTTAAATAAAATATTGGCTTGCCTATCCAACATCCAAGTGTTTGAGAAAATTTTCAAATCGGTTTTATCTAAATTAAATTCGGCGGAGTTCGCATTTATTTTACCAAAAGCTGCTAAATCAAGAGAATATCTATTTTCCTTTTCATGAATATGTGTTTTGAGGGACATGAAATCGTTACCAATACCAGCAGCCATTTCAATTTGATCATAAAAGGTATTATCGAATTTACTTTGATTAGATAGGAATATCAATTCAGCAGTATTGTCTATCAATTTATCTTTGTGGATACTGATTTTGGTCTTCTCACTTGAAAACAATCCATATTCTAATGAAAACGGACCAACTTCTAAGTTGTACTTATTGTTAATTCCATTGTAATTTCCTACAATCGAAACTGGTCCAAGTCTCAAACCAGGAGCCACCAGAGCGTCTAACCAAACGGTTTGAAACAAAAACAAATCGAACGCTACTGAGTCTGTGCATTTTTCTTTGGCAGCATCAAACCTGGCTGGCGACATGTCATGCAAAACTTGATCAATCCATAACCCCGTTTTTCCTAATTTCCAATTTCCAGAAATAAATCCATCTATCCAGTTTCCTACAAACTCAACCCTATCCACTTTCTTTCTGCGAATAAGCTGAGTGTTCAACAAAAAATCCTGACTCCCACGATTTATTCGGCAATCAGTAAATAAAACTTCTCCCAAAATGGTATTGATGTCAGACCCTTTTATATCGGAATGAATATTCCCTCTGAAAGACGTTCCAATAGAATCAAATCCCAATCTATTGAAATCTAGATTTTCAATTTTGGCATCTACCACTGAATGTTGAGATTTGAAAATATTTTCAGCCAAATAATCAATTTGAAAGTTTGCTGATGGATCTTCTGAAATCATTGTTCCATCGAGAATTCCGTGATCTAGAATCCCTGAAATAGATGCATTTTCAAAGCGTCGATGGTTCATTGCATATGATGAAGTTGTAATATCATATTCAATAATTGCATTATCATCAAATCCCTTTCCTCTAAGCTTTACACCCATATTTGCTTTACCAAGAAAAGCGGCCTGCGGCAAAAAATGATTCCAATTTACAGAATCAACATGTACATCCAAATTATACCCCATTGGGACTTTCTCTTTGGAATAATCCAAATCCAGCACCCCAGCCAAATTACCTTTGTCGGTTTTGATGTCTCCATCCCAATGAAGCAATCCCATAGGCAAATCCAATGCCCCGTTTAAATTCACATATCCCAAATCAAGAACTGATTTCGGCAATTCAATTTCGGGAATAAGCGCAATGATATCTGCTACAAAAACCGTTGAGTGTTCAAATACAATACCATTGAATAATGTTGAAACTTCGGGCAATCCTTTTAACACATATTTTAGATTCAACACGGTGCCGTTTTTTGTTTTTGCATTAAAATAATTCGACTGAATTTTACACAATGGACCCTTGATATCGGCATTGACGTCAAATATAAAATTTCTATTTTTTAGCCAGGGCGCAAATGCACTGATATCTGAAAGACAGATTTTAGAATTTCTCAGTTTCAATAAATAAATCACATCCGTAAAAGGTTTTTCCATTGCCGAAAAGTCTTTGTACATCATTGAAAACTTTGTCCCAATTACACTATTGGGAAGTTCCAATTTCATTTTATCGAGCGTTATTTGGGTATTGTCAATAATACAATTTGCCGAAAGGGATTTTATGTGAACACCACTTCTTTCAGTGGCCGACAAGTTTTTAATTTGGAATTGATTACGTCCTTTTTCATCAATCACCCATGACGGAATTTGTCCATTGATATTCCTAATTGCCAAATAATTGGGATTGTATTCATATGGAATATTCTTAAAATCGACGGGTCTAAAGTCAAACTGAATAAAATTTGCATCTACCAATTGAATATTCTTGATTTTTAATTTCCAAGGTTTTGATTTCGAAATGGTATCAGACGATTTAAAATATTCCTCAATAAATTGATAGTTAACAACTTTTTCATTTTTATAATAGCCAATGTGGATAGCCATTTTGTTCAATTCAATGTCCTTTAAATCAATTTTCCTTTTCCGTAATGAAAAATGAGCCATATTAGCATTGAACGTTCTAGCGTAAAAGATGGTATCGTTGTGCTTGTCGAGAATCAACAAATCCTCTAAATGATAATTTCTTAAAAAGTCAATTTCTACGGATTTTACACTGACTTTAGTACCCAATTCCTTTGAAAGATAACCAGTTAAATATTGTGCAATTTCGGTTTGTACAACTTTATTACGGGTAAGAACAGCCACAATACTCGAAAAGAAAACGAGTAACAATAGCGTTCTAAGCAATATCTTCCGTAATTTTGAACTGCGTTTTTTCAAAGAAATCAAATATAACCAAATAAACTCCAAACGAATCCACCAATGAATCAAGCATCCACTATTTTGGGCATTGAAAGCAGTTGCGACGATACCGCAGCAGCTATACTTGATAACGAAATTATTTTATCAAATATTACTTCAACCCAAAAAGTACATGAATCATTTGGCGGCGTTGTTCCAGAATTGGCATCCCGAGCACACCAAAGCTTAATCATTCCAGTAATTGATACCGCATTGAAGGAAGCCAATATGTCCCTCCAAAATCTTTCTGCTATCGCTGTAACACAAGGCCCCGGCCTAATGGGTTCACTCATGGTTGGAATCAATACTGCCAAAGCACTTTCTATGGCTTTAAACCTGCCATTAATCGGGGTAAATCATCTTCAAGCACATGTTGCAGCCTTGTATATTGACAATCAAGTTGAGTTTCCATTGCTATGCATGTTAGTTAGTGGAGGACATACTCAGTTAATTTGGGTAACCAATTTTATGGAAATGGAAATTATTGGAAATTCAATCGACGACGCCGTGGGTGAGGCATTTGACAAAGCAGGAAAATTGATGGGATTGGGTTATCCTGGTGGTCCCCAAATTTCAAAACTTGCCGAAAATGGAAATCCTCTTAAATTTACATTCCCCGATAGTCAAACCAAAAATTATGACTTTAGTTTCTCAGGAATAAAAACTTCTTTGTTGTATTTTTTGAGGGACAATAATTTGAAAGATCCAGATTTTGTAGCAAATAACATGAATGATATCTGTGCTTCGTATGAGTTTTCGTTGGTGAACATGATGATTAAAAGGTTGGAAAAAGGATTGAAAGATTTAAATCCCAAGAGCATCGGAATTGTAGGTGGAGTTTCAGCCAATAAAGCGTTGCGCAGTGCTTTAAATAAATTGGGAGAGAAGTACAACATACCATGCTATATCCCTCAATTTCAATATTGTACAGACAATGCCGCCATGATAGCAAAAGCAGGTTCTTTTTTATTGAGGGACAAAAAATTTATGAAAATTTCAGATACTCCTTTCACCAGAAGTAAGTCTTGATTCAATATTTAGAAAAATCATTTTTAATTAGGAACCTTTATCTTTGTATTTTAAACTGATGTTGATTCCTACTCCTGAACTCATTGCTGAGGGCAACGAAAAAGCCATTGCGAGGGCAATTTCTTGGGTTGAGAACAATCATCCTAACGCATTAGAACTTCTTAAACAATTAAACGGATTATCCGATGTAATTGGAATAACGGGACCTCCAGGTGCAGGAAAAAGTAGTTTGGTTCATGCATTGGCTAAGTTTTGGAGCAAGCAAAATTTACGCATTGCCATTGTTGCGGTTGACCCATCATCGGTTTTCAATTTTGGCTCACTTTTGGGAGATCGTTTGCGTATGCAATCTTTATTCCTCATGCCAAATGTGTTTATTAGAAGCATAAGCTCTCGTGGTTCACTTGGAGGATTAAGTGGAAGTATCATTGAGGTTATTGAGGTATTAAAACATGCCAAATTTGACAAAATCATTATTGAAACAGTTGGTGTTGGACAAAGTGAAGTTGAAATTGCGGGCCTAGCCGATACAACCGTTGTTGTTTCAGTACCAGAAAGTGGCGATGAAATTCAAACATTAAAAAGTGGAATTATGGAAATTGCCGATATTTTCGTGGTGAACAAATCAGACAGAGAAGGAGCTGAAGCCTTTGCAAGTCACTTGCAAAAATTGGCTCACTTTAGATCAACCCCTGAATGGGAAAACCAAGTAATCCTTACCAATGCAATGACAGAAACTGGTATTTTAGAACTTTCGGAAGCCATTTCAAAACATGCCGAATATAATAAAGGCAATAACAGAATGAATTTTCTTTTGGCAGAAAGAGCCTATACCCTGATTCAAAAAAATAGAATGAAATCAGTAAGCGTTATTGCATTGAAAAACGAGATTGAATCATTAAGAAATGAAGATAATTTTAATCTCTATAGTTTCATCCAATCGAAACTAGAGCAATAAATATTAACGAATTACTTGGAATTTAGTAACTGTGGTTGGAGTACTCAAAATGTACAAACCTGCAGATAAGTTGGCAATATCCAAAGCTGATTCTATTTCGCCAATTGTTCCAGTTTTTACTACTGCACCTGTAAAATCCACAATTGACCACTGAGCATTACTTTCACTCACCAACCAACGTACGTTTAACACTTGTTTTGCTGGATTTGGATAAACAACCAATCCTGTCTTAGAAAAATGATTGACAGAAGCCGTAGCGTCAACAATAATTACTCCGCAAGTATTTGAATAACCAATCCATTTAGAATCGAAATTCACAGACGCAGTATTGGGAATTTCGGTTTGTAAAGGCAATTTATCGTATAATTCCACATCGTATTCAACCCATCCCATACTATTCGACGGATTAGTTTCATAAGTTTGCAAATTTGCAGGATCAAAATTCACAACCAAAACATTTCCCGGCTGAATGTATGGTGGTTTTCCTCCAACAGGGTAAAATGATTTAACAATAATTCTATTAAGTGGTAATTTAGAGGATATGGTATCTATAAAAACTGCTTTATTTACAAATGAATTTCCAATATTTCTAAAATTAACTGTATACTTCCAAGTTTTGGTTCTGTAATCAATCAAATTACCATTATTTGAAATCTTTTCAACCGCATTTAATGAATTTCCACGTTTTCCAATACTCATTTTTACGGTATCGAAATTATCACTACTCATTGCATCGTTTTGCACAAATAACGAACCTGTTTTTACCGTTAGTGGATAATAACTTGATGAAGTTGCATTCCCTGGCAATTTTAAAGAAACTTCGATATAACGAGTTTCAAATGGCTTTAAGTTCACCAAGCTAAATGTAGCCTCCGAACTTTCATAATTATCTGGCGCCGGAACGCTACTAAAGTTTGTTAAAGAACTTGGATGAACCAAATGAATGGTTGGGCCCGATAAATTAGTGGCTCCGCGATTTACAACCGTTACCAAGGCCTTTATTTGATCGCCAGGATTGGTCTGAACCGCATAAATCGGTTGAACCTTAACCTCTAAATCTTTTAGGGTAGGATCCATATATTCTCCTAAAAAAACAGATGAATATTTGCCAGACCTAATTTTGGTTGAAAAATTACTCGCACAAACCGAATACATATGACGTTGGGATGTATTGTAAATCAAATAATCTCCTTCTGGCAATGACAATGAAAAGTGCCCGTCTTGATCGGTTACCGCAAAATAATTCTTTTGGTTATCTTTTTTCATGATACGCAAAACTGAATTTGGTATTCCAACCTCATTCAAATCTTTAACGCAGTTGGAATTTAAATCATAAAACAAGTCTCCGAACAAATTACCGGCAGCAGATTCAATGCTTGAAAAGTATTTTACTCCTGTGTTTTGCTCAAAAAAATCTCCCCAAACAAAGGCTCCATTTCCGCGTTGACCTAAAATAAAATTTCCTGTTAGTCTATTTCCTGTAAATGCCAGAGTATCGGCTTCAAATCGCAACAAAGAGGAAGCGTTTCCATTTTTTGTAAAAGACCCACCCAACAACAAATAATTAGGAGTTCCCGCAATTGTTTTGACTGCTGCTGTTTGATATCCTGCAAAAGAGATTGGTTGGGACCAAGTACTTTTGAAATTTCGAATTTGGACATTTCCGAAACTGTCCTTACCCAAAACAGAAATTTGATTATCGAAATATGCCAAGGTTGAAATTTCTCCTTGGAAAGGACTTCCAATTCCACCCCATCCACCATTCGCGGCGGTGTAATAGGCAATGTTACCGGTATAACTTCCAGCAAAATTTTGAAAATCTCCAGCAATATAAAGTCTATTGCCAACAACCATCAATGAATTGATTTTGCCATCGGCACCTTGATTAGTTTCGTTGCTTCCCAAATAATTCCAAGAAGTTCCATCAAAAGAAGCAATATTTTGAACTGATTTGCCGTTAACCGTGTTTTTAAATAATCCGGCAACAATCAACTTGTTGTCGAATACGGTCATTGCTACAATACCGTTGTTTTTGGTATCAACGACCCCAATTTCTGGCACCCAAGTGCGAGAAGTTTCGTCCCATTTATACAAGTGACTAATCGGTAATTCTGCATCTTTCACAGCATTTGCAATATAAGCTCCAATATAAATTGTATTGTTATAAAGCGCAATGGAGTGGAAATTATACACCCCCAATGTGTTTACTATAGGACCTGGAGTCATTAATCCTGGATAAAATTTCCAATAGACACCATTCCAACGGCCCAACGTATAATCATTTGGTGTAGCAGATTCTAGATCTTCATACAACGCAAAATATTCTGTACTGGTAGCAAAAGAGGCAACAACGCGAGAAGGCAAGCCATTTCCCAATGGTTGCAATACCTGTGCCTTTGAAAAAGTTGCACAAAATAATGCCACAATGAAGCATATAAACTTCTGCATTGTTTGCAATTTACACATTTTGTTTTTCATTTTTTGCACCACCTTTTAAACTTTAAAATAAACGCCAAACATAAAACGCCGACAAGCCAACCGACCATGCCCTATTTTGGATAGCCGAATTTTGCTTGTATAGCGGTGTAAACATCCCTTGAGTATTCATTCTCGCACCAAGTTTGGCACGATTCGAAACTTCCTTTTGAACCCCTATTCCTATTTTTGCAGACCACAACAAATCGCGATATACTCCCGAATTAATGTCTTGCAAAGACAATAACTGATAGTTTAATGTATTTCCTTTTTGTGCAGTCAAGTAATTTGCTTGAATCAATGCTTCCGAGGTAATTGACCATTTGTTACGCAATGGGTATTCAAAAATGACACCTACTGGAACACTGACCATTGAAATATTTGAAATTCCTTGATAATTTACCTCAGGACCTAATCCTAAGTATCCAAAAATCGGATAGTTGCCATAGGCATCTGCTGTATTTCCTTGAGCCAACGTTGCAGGCATGCTGTCTCTAAATTGAAAGTTCTGCTGGGTTCTATTCTGCATCCATCCTAACCCAGCAGAAACACTCCACTTTTGTGACAACTTATATCTTAATGCGAAATGCAATTGAGCCGCGCTCAAAGCAAATTCGCTTTGTTTCATTATTTCTAAATAATTTTTGTGTACATACTTTTCCAAAGAAGGAGTTGCGCTGTACAAAACAGACGTTTGGTTTTGATCATACCCAACCTCAAAAGCCCAGGCTGACAAATTCCTTTTTGCGGGCTTCTGAGGTTCTAGGGTTATCAAATTCGACTGTAAAAAATTTCCAAAATAAATTGGAAAGATTTCAAGCTTTTTCGCGTTGAAATCTTGTAAAACTATATAATTAAATTTTGATGAAATTTCACTGTTTAAATTTACAACCTCTTCATGTTGCAATCCGTTTGCATTTGAATTGATTGAGCTGTTAATTTTAAATTTATCTGAAACAACTTTTCGAGGTTGTAATTGAATTGAATGATTGACATTATTCGCAACCTCAGTTTGGGATGAAACATTTAATTTTCCTGACTGCTGAACGTCAACTTGATTAATGCCATTATTCGGCACAAATACATGATTATTTTTGTTGTTTTCAGATTGCAAATCGTTTGTCTGTCCTCCAAAATAGAAAATAGAAGAAGCGACAACGGCAACGGTAGAGGCAGCAACAGAACCAAACAATACAAAGCGGCGTTTTTTGTTTGCTTTGTTTTCCAATTTTGCGTCAAGCTGATCCCAAGCAAAGACAGCAGGCATAGGGGCAAACTCAGAGAATTTATCCTGTAACTGTTGGTCAATATTTGGGTTCTTCTTATTCAAAATTGTTTTTTCTTGTTTTGTTTTCTATTTGATCTTTTAGCATTTTTCTCGCTCTACTTAAAATACTTTTCGAATTCGATTCTGTGGTATTTAACAGCTGGGCGATTTCTTTGTGAGACAATTTATCGATTGCATACATATTCAAAACAATTCCATATTTATCGGGGAGCTGCTTTATTAATTCTAGCACCTCATCGGCGGAAAGTTCTTCCATGTTCGCAGAGACATCTTCAGTGTCGGTGGCGGCATTAGCACTTTCTATATCTACCAGAATGGGGTCATTTTTTGCTTTTCTGTATTTAGAAAGCGCCAGATTGATAAATATTCGTGTCATCCATCCTTCGAAACCTTGTGTTTCTCTCAAAGAATTTATACTGTCAAAGATCTTTATGAAACCCTCTTGCAACAAGTCTTGGGCATCAGCACTGCTTTTGGAATACCTCAGGCAATGTCCGAACATTTTTGCACCGAAACGATCGAAGAGTTCTTTTTGAGCTCGACGGTCATTTTTGATACATCCGGATATGATTTCCTCATTTGTTAACAAGTAGCTTCAAGATTATGACGTGAAAATTAGAAAAGGTTGCAAAAAAAAATTAAAATTGTATTGATTTGTATAGAAAAACATGAAAAACAACCCATTTACGCTCAAAATATTTTTATTAATATTAATTTCAACCTTGGTTTTAAACCCTGTTAAAGCACAATATTACGAACAGGATGTTTATTCAGCAACCAAATACGTAACTATTTATACTTCTGATTTTGTAATTGGAAAAAAAATACTCAATAATTTCTTGTTAGTTAAAAAATGTGATGTTCTGAACCAAGAAATTAACACCCGAACTTTCGAAGTTTCTTTTCAATTGAATGAAAATTTGTTGAGCTCACTTGATTCTACATTAGGACTCATTGGGTACATCACTAGTTCAACCCAAAATAACAATAATAATAAATTAAAAGTGAAAAAATTAGAAGCTGAATTAGAAGACAATCTTTTCAAATTAGAAAAATTGCGCAATAAATACAAATTAGATTCCAATGCCAATTCGCGAAAGAATCTAGAATTTACCATGGAAAATTTAGAAGAAAACAACAGACGTATTTCTCGAAACTTAACTCAAATGAAAGAAAATTATCAGACTATATTTACAAAAGTGACAATAAACGATGAACTTTCAACTCCCACAAATTCCAAAATTGCTTTTGCTAAAATGCCAGGAGTCACTTACAATCATTTGTTTGTTGAAAATCCCAAAGCTGGTATTTCTGAAAACAATTACACAGGTTACAGCATGAAATATATCTTTACCAAAGGTAAAAGTTACTTTCAAATTGGGGTAATGAAAAACGCGAATGAAATGTCCAAATTGCAAATTTACGACAGCTTAAAGGCCAATACCATCAATGAATTTTTCACATTCGAATTTGGTCAAGATTTTTACACTAGATATTTCGGACGTGGAAACAGGAAGTTCTTTAATTTATATTCCGGGTATTCAATTGGAGGGGCAATTATTAACCGTTGGAACGACCAAAACACCCGTTTTGCTGCATTCACCAACTTAAGTATGGGTGTTGAAATTTTAAAAACAAAACATATTTTAATCGATACCAAGGGTTCTTATTTTTTACCTCTCGCCGACTTAAACAGAAACACAAGAGGCATTATGCTCAGCGCCTCCTTTAACTTTGTATTCTAATGAAATTTGTCAAGAAAAATCTTTCCGAAGCTGAATTAATGCTCATTTATAGGGCATTAATCAAACCACGCATTATCGAAGAACGCATGTTGGTGTTACTTCGTCAGGGAAAGATTGGCAAATGGTTTAGTGGAATTGGGCAAGAAGCCATTTCGGTAGGACTTACATTGGCACTTTTTGAGGATGAATACGTTTTGCCATTGCATAGAAATTTAGGTGTATTTACTACCCGAAATATGTCTAACAAACAATTGTTTGCACAGTGGCAAGGTAAAAAAAGTGGCTTTACGAAAGGCCGCGACAGAAGTTTCCACTTTGGAAACAATGAACATCACATAGTGGGAATGATTTCTCACCTCGGGGCAATGCTTGGCGTTGCAAATGGAATTGCACTTGCAGATATTTTAGAGAACAAACAACGCGTAACAGTCTGCTTTAGCGGTGATGGTGGAACCAGCGAAGGTGACTTCCACGAAGCCCTGAATGTGGCAGCTGTTTGGTCCTTGCCCGTGATTTTTTTAATTGAGAACAATGGTTATGGATTATCAACACCCAGCCACGAACAGTTTCGTTGCAAACAGTTTATCGACAAAGGAATTGGATATGGAATGGAAACCCTTCAAATTGACGGAAACAATATTTTAGACGTTTACCATGAAATTTCAACCCTCGCCGATTCGATGCGAAAAACCCCTAGGCCCGTTTTGGTTGAAGCCCTCACCTTCCGCATGCGTGGGCACGAAGAAGCAAGCGGAACCAAATATGTCCCTCAAGAACTATTCGACAAATGGAAAAAAAAAGATCCCATTTCGAATTTTGAAAACTTTTTGATTTCGGAGGGATATTTAACGCATGAATTAAAATTGGGTATTGAAACTGAAATTTTGGCGCAGTTAAACGAAGATATTGAAGCGGTTTTTTCTGAGCCAGAAATCGAGCCAAATTTGCAAGAAGAACTGAATGATGTATATGCCCCATTTATTCCTATTATCCAGCCAACTAAAAATGAGTGTGAAACCGAAATGCGCCTCATTGATGCAGTTAGAAATGCACTTTGGATGGCAATGGAAAAATATGAATCTCTAGTGATTATGGGACAAGATGTTGCTGATTACGGTGGAGTTTTTAAAGCCACCGAGGGATTTGTTGAGAAATTCGGCAAAGGTCGTGTGCGCAATACTCCAATCACCGAAAGCAGTATTTTGGGCGCCGGATATGGCTTGGCTATTCGCAAAATGAAAGCAATTATTGAAATGCAATTTTCTGATTTCGTTACTTGTGGATTTAATCAAATTGTAAATAATTTGGCAAAAAGCCACTACCGATGGGGGCAACCTGCCGACGTAGTTGTGCGCATGCCAACGGGTGCGGGTGTGCAAGCTGGACCATTCCATAGCCAAAGTACTGAATCTTGGTTTTACAATGTGCCGGGATTGAAAATATATTATCCGAGCACCGCTAAAGATGCTAAAGGATTATTGCTCAGGGCCATCGAAGATCCGAATCCGGTGCTCTTTTTTGAACATAAATATTTGTATCGCACCCAGTCAGATTTGGTGCCAGAAGACTATTATACCATTGATGAGGGACAAGCAGCCGTTCACGATTTTGGAAGTGACGCTTGCATAATTACTTATGGTTGGGGGGTTTCCAAAGCCATTGAAATAGTGAAAGAGAACAACTTTAATGTAAAAGTTATTGACCTAAGAACCCTTGTGCCGTTGGATAAAGGAACCATTGCCAAAGTAGTAAAAGAAACAGGCAAGGTATTGGTTCTCACAGAAGATTGTATTACAGGAAGCATTGCATCAGACATTGCCAGTTGGATATCTGAAGAATTTTTTGTATATTTAGATAGTCCAGTAATGCGATTGGGCAGTATAGAAACCCCCATTCCACTTGCAAAAACTTTAGAAGACCAATTTTTGCCTTGGGGAAGATTACAGGGGAAACTACAGGAACTTTTGGGATTTTAAGGCTTATGAGTGTTTATGAGGGTTCGAAAAAACATAAACATAGTTTAATATTAAATATAAAACGCACTTTTATTGCACAATTAATAAATCCACAAACTAATACAATCTTTATAAATACTTAAAAGGCTAATTATATCTTCCGAACTAAAACAACGTATATTTCGAAAGCAATCAAATAATTAAACTACTAGCTAATTAACCTTCATAAACGCTTATAAACCTAGTTTGAATTTTCGAACTAAAAATAACGTGCAATTAAAAAGCTCAAATTTAGTTAATCTGAAAACGAATTCAACCTTTATAAACGCTTATAAACTTAATTAACGCTTATAAACCTAGTTAGACATTAAACCTAAAGTGCATACAATCGCCATCTTTGACAATGTATTCTTTTCCTTCAACGCGGAGCTTTCCAACATCGCGGCAAGCAGATTCAGAGCCATAATGAATCCAATCTTCGTAGGCAATGACTTCAGCGCGGATAAATCCTTTTTCAAAATCAGTATGAATCACAGCGGCGGCTTGAGGAGCTTTGGTACCTTCGGTAATTGTCCATGCCCTTACTTCTTTAACTCCAACAGTGAAGTAAGTTATATAATTCAATAATTTATATGCTGCTTGAATCAACTTTTCTACCCCACTTTGGTTAAGTCCCATTTCTTCAAGAAAAATCTTGCGGTCTTCGTAGCTTTCAAGTTCTGCAATTTCTGCTTCGATGGCTGCAGAAATAATCAATATTTCGGCGTTTTCATCTTTTACTGCATTGCGAACCAATTCAACATATGCATTTCCGTTGATCGAACTGTCTGGGTCAACGTTACAAACGTACAACACCGGTTTTTCAGTAAGTAAATTTAAATCCTTTACAAACTCTTTCTTTTCTACTTCAATTTCAATAGTGCGGGCATTTTTACCTTGCAACAAATGTGCTTTATACGTTTCGCAAACTTCTAGTGTTTTTGCAGCGTCTTTGTCGCCACCTGTCCTAGCTTGCTTTGCAATTTTAGAAATTCGCGCTTCAAGTGTTTCTAAATCTTTCAGCTGCAATTCGGTGTCAATAATTTCTTTGTCGCGAATCGGATTTACAGATCCATCAACGTGAATGATGTTATCATCATCGAAACATCTTAAAACGTGCAGAATGGCATTGGTGTTTCTAATATTACCTAAGAATTGGTTACCCAGTCCTTCGTTATTGGAAGCTCCTTTTACCAAACCTGCGATATCAACAATTTCAATTGTAGTTGGTATAATATTTTGCGGATTTACAAGCTCGGCAAGCTTGTTCATGCGTTCATCTGGAACGGTGATGGTTCCAACATTCGGCTCAATAGTGCAGAATGGAAAATTAGCTGCTTGCGCTTTCGCGCTAGAAACTGCGTTAAAAAGGGTTGATTTACCTACGTTTGGCAAACCTACGATTCCACATTGTAAAGACATTTGGCTACAAAGTTACTCTAATAAATCACCAATATCTTGTAAAATTTTCTTGGTAAGGTTTTCTGCGGTTGTTAAACTTGCACTTTCGGCATAAATACGAATAATTGGCTCCGTGTTACTTTTACGTAAATGCACCCAATCTCCATCAAAATCAATTTTCACACCATCAATTGTATTTACCGGTTGCTTCTTATACTTGTCGCAAATTTTTTCTAGAATATGATCCACATCTGTACCTTCTTGTAGTTCTGCCTTATTTTTAGACATCATGTAAGTTGGATACAAAGCACGCAAACCAGAGGTTGTCATATTTGATTCTGCCAAATGGGTTAGAAATAATGCAATTCCTACCAAAGCATCTCGGCCATAATGTAGTTCTGGTAAAATAATACCACCGTTACCTTCTCCCCCAATAATTGCGTTGTTTGCTTTCATACATTCAACTACATTTACTTCACCAACTGCACTTGCAAAATATTTTTGACCTGCTTTTTCAGTAAGTTCCTTTAAAGAACGAGTACTTGACAAATTACTAACCGTTGCACCGGGGGTATGTTTTAAAACATAATCAGCGCAGGCAACCAAGGTATATTCTTCACCAAACATTTCGCCATCGTCGGAAATGAACGCCAAACGATCTACGTCTGGATCCACAACAATTCCCAACTGGCATTTATCCGCTTTAACTACAGATGAAATCTCACCCAAGTGTTCAGCCAAAGGTTCTGGATTGTGTGCAAAGTGACCAGTTGGTTCACCGTTTATTAAAACGATGTCTGTAACTCCTAATGCATTCAGCAATCTAGGAATTGCAATTCCACCCACACTGTTTACCACATCAACCGCAACTTTGTAATTTTTTGATTTGATGAGTTCTGCATTGACCAAATCAAGTTCAAGGATTTTTTGAATATGATAATCTAAGTAATCTGTTTTTGATATTTTTCCTAAATGATCAACGGTAGCGAAAGTAAATTCACCTTTTTCTGCAATTTCCAATATAGCTTCGCCATCGGCACCGCTAATAAATTCACCTTTTTCATTGAGTAATTTAAGTGCATTCCATTGTTTAGGGTTGTGACTGGCCGTAATAATAATTCCCCCTGCTGCATTTTCTGCAACAACTGCCATCTCAACTGTAGGAGTGGTAGCTAAATCCAAATCCACAACATTGATACCCAATCCAATTAGTGTATTCACAATCAAATCTTGAACCATAGGTCCGCTTATTCTCGCATCTCTACCCACAACGATTTTCTTATTGTCCGATTTTTGGGAAATCCAAGTGCCATATGATGATGCGAACTTTACAATATCGATAGGTGTAAGATTATCTGATGGAACGCCGCCGATTGTACCTCTGATACCTGAAATTGATTTAATTAATGTCATAAATTTTCGGCTGCAAAAATAGATAAAAAAGGCTAGAGTTTATTTGTAAGTGGCTAATTTTTTTTTAGACTAATACCTAATTTTCAATTGTGTAAATGATTTAAAAGAAATCCCAACATTTTGCTTTAAATTAAAGGGATTAAGCGAAATTTATTACCTTTGTTAAATGCAAAAAATTGTTGAATGTGTTCCTAATTTTAGTGAAGGAAAAAATTTACAAATTATCAAACAAATTACCGATGCCATGGAAAGTGTTGATGGCGTGCAATTGTTGGATGTAGATCCTGGAAAAGCAACCAACAGAACGGTTGTAACCATAGTTGGAGAAGTAGAATTGGTGGTTGAAGCCGCATTTAGAGGCATCCAAATGGCTTCAATATTAATTGACATGCGCAATCATTCTGGAGAACATCCGCGTATGGGTGCTACCGATGTTTGTCCTCTTATTCCTATTTCAGGAATTTCAATGGAAGAAACCGCACAATATGCACAACAATTGGCAAAACGTGTAGCTACAGAACTTTCCATTCCAACTTACTTATATGAAGATGCCCAATCCAATAAAAATCGCTCAAATTTGAGCGTAATTAGGGCTGGCGAATATGAAGGTTTCTTTGAGAAAATTAAAGATCCTGCTTGGGTTCCCGATTTTGGAAAAGCAGAAATGAATGCAACCGCCGGTGCAACTGTTATAGGTGCCCGAGATTTTTTAATTGCATTCAATATCAACCTAAATACAAAAAGCACTCGTGTTGCTAACCGCATTGCCTTTGATGTAAGAGAAGCCGGAAGGGTTAAACGTGAAGGGAATCCTATTTCAGGAAAAATTATGAAGGATGAAAACGGTGAAGATGTTCGTATTCCCGGTAAATTAAAATCAGTGAAAGCCATTGGTTGGTTCATTGAAGAATACAACATTGCACAAATTAGCATGAACTTAACAAATTACCATGTTACCCCACTTCACATTGCTTTTGAAGAAACTCGAAAAAGTGCCGATGAGCGTGGGGTTCGGGTTACAGGTAGCGAATTGGTGGGACTCATTCCTTTGCAATCCATGCTTGATGCTGGAAAATTCTTTATTGAAAAACAAGGATTAAGCTCAGGTATCAGCGAAGCTGAACTTGTAGATATTGCCATTAAATCTTTGGGACTAAGTGAAATTTCAAACTTCGATCCAAAAAAGAAAATTATTGAATATATCCTTCAAGATCCTAAAAAATCAAAGTTGGTTTCAATGACAATAAAAGGATTCGCAGACGAAACAGCTTCTGATAGTCCCGCACCAGGTGGAGGAAGTATTGCAGCGCTTTCTGGCGCATTGGGGGCTTCTTTGGGAACCATGGTTGCCAACTTAAGCGCTTCTAAAAGAGGTTGGGAAAATAGAGTAGGTGAATTTTCTCCATGGGCTGAAAAAGGACAAAAACTCAAAGATGAATTGTTGTTTTTGGTTGATGAGGATACCCGTGCATTTGATGGAATTATGGCTGCTTTTGGACTTCCAAAAGACAATGCAGAACAAATAGCTCTGCGCAAACAGGCCATTGAAGAAGCGAGTAAGTACGCCACGGAAATTCCTTTCAAAACTATGCAAGCCGCGTTTAATTGTATTCCTTTGTTGCAGGAAATGGCAAAAAATGGCAATCAGAATTCTTTGAGCGATGTGGGAGTTGGTGCCATTTGCATCAAAACGGCGGTAAGAGGTGCTTGGTTGAATGTATTGATCAACGCAAAAGGACTTAACGACCAAGTTTGGGCAAAAAATATAGTTGAACAGGCTAGAAAGTTGTTGGCCGAAAACCATATTTTGTGCGATGAGATTGTAATCGGGATTGAAAGGGAATTAGAAGGTTTATGAAAGTTTATGAAGGTTTATAAGGGTTTAGACTTTAACTAAACGCATAGTAATGCTTCTAAACTCCGAAGGAATCTAAACGAGCGAAGCTCATCTAAACGCACGAAATGCATCTAAACAAATGAAAAAACTAACGTTCATATTGACACTTTTTGCAGCCGCAACCGCTGATGGGCAATTTGCTCCAGCGGCAGGAAAAGCCGGAAGCACAGCCATTAAGGCAGACAGTTCTTGCTTCGTCAATTGGGCCATCGACTGTACCGTGAAAAAAGGTTTGGCACAAATCAACTTGGCTGATTCTGGTTATGCATCCGTTGGAACTGCAAATGCAGCCATTGGGCAAGCGCTCAAAAATGGCGTTGTAAGTCTGGGTGACGGTGGTTCGGCGGTGCTCTATTTTAATCCGCCAATTGAAGATCAAGAAGGTTTCGACTTCGCCATTTTTGAAAATGCTTTCCTTGATACTTTTTTAGAGTTTGCCCACGTTGAAGTAAGCAACGATAAAATAAATTGGATTAAATTCCCTTCAGTTTCGCTTACCCAAACTACCAAACAAATTGACCCTTTTGGATATACCTACCCCGAAAATATTTCGAACTTGGCAGGAAAATACAAAATGCCTTACGGTGTACCATTTGATCTTTCAGAACTCAAAGACAGTCAAAACTATCAAACTACTTTTCAGTATGTTAGAATAACCGATGTGGTGGGTTCTATAAATCCAGTATTTGGAACTAAAGATTCAAAAGGCAACATGATCAACGATCCTTGGCCTACCCCATTTGCAAGCTCAGGCTTTGACCTCGACGCAGTAGGTGTGATACACCAATCTGCTAATTCAAACAATGTTAACTCGCTTACTAAAATTCCATTTTGTCATTTCAATAGACAAACCCATCAAATGGAATTTAATCACTCATTGAATGAAACAGTTACAATATTCAATTCAAACGGAACCCTGATTTTTCAAAAATATATTACGGGCAAAACTATGCAAATCCCTCCAAATATCGCTTCGGGATTGTATTTTATAGCTTGTTCCAATGGAACCGTGAAGTTGATACTGGATTAAATTATTTCAACAAACCCACCATATCAATGGTGCGTAAAAATGAACCACTCACGTTGTTTGTAAGGACAACAAAACATTTATTTTCGTCGAGGCAAGACCAAAAGTAGGTTCTAAAACCTTTCCACCAACCGTTGTGAAAGGCCCATCGTTTGCCATCTATCCATTTGATTCTCCAACCCATGGCATAATAGCCGTCGGCACTGGCAACAGCCGTTGGTGTCCACATTTCTTGCTTGGTATAACTATGTAATATGTAGGAACTTCTCAAAGCCCTATCTAACAGAAACATTTCAAAAACACTGGAATACACCCCTTTGTCACCGGTAGTTCCATTGAACATATTGTCGTCAAACATACTCCAATTATCGTAACCTTGCACTGGATAATCTTGAAGCGGAATACTATCAAAATTACAAATATGGGTAAACTTCATATCCGCAACTTTGCAAATATTATTTTTCACAAATGACCTAAAATCCTGTTTGCTGGTTCTCTCAACAATCAAACTCAACAATGCAAAATTAGAATTGCAATAATCATAATTCCCAGGTCGTACAAAGCGTTTATCGGGTTGTGCATTTAACAAATCAACAACGTCTTCATTTACCAAGTGCTTATTTCCTTCCCGCAAATTAAATCCTCTGTAATTAAAATAAAAGTAATCTGGAAGTCCAGAGGTATGGCTCAATAAATTCCGGATAGTTAAGTTAGTTCGTTTGAATTCAGGAATATACCAATGCACACTGTCGTCTATATTCAAATACCCGTCTTGGTGGAGCATCATCACCGAAATTCCTGTAAAAACTTTCGACACAGACGCAAGTTGAAATACTTCATCGGGGTAAATAGAATCTTTGGTGCCCCACAACCTAAAACCGCGAGACCCATAAATGATACTATCATTTTTGAACATCAAAAACGACCCATTAAAGTTCCCAATCCTATTGAATTTGTCAAAAAACTTATTAATTTTTCGGGAAGTGGTATCTGAAAATGGGACATACTTTTGCTTAAAAGCAAATTCAGTTGAACTCATTGGCCGGGTATTTTGCGCTATAAGATATTGAGGGACAATTATCCCCAATAAAAAAAAGAAGCGGCAATATTTACGAAGCTGTTGCATATTCAACTGCAACAAAAATAAAGGCTATAATATTAAAATGAATCGAAGTTACACACACCAAAAATGGGCGTATTTTTTAAGGAACATTGATAATTTTATGGGTTTGCAAGGAAATTTGCCAATGTGGATTTTCCTTCACAAAATCGATAATTGAAGGTATCATTTTCTCTCGCTTATCCCATTCAGGCTGAATAAACAATTTGCATGTTGCGTTACAAAAATGCTCCCATTTGGTAGCCCATTCAAAATCGGAATTATTGAACGCCACAATTTTCAATTCGTGTGCTTTCGAAATTTCTGTTTCTATTGGAAACTTGAACTTCTTGGGAGATAAGGTAATCCAATCAAAATTACCTTGAATTTCATACGCACCTGAGGTTTCAATGTGCACACGAATGCCGTTTCGATGAAATTTTTCAACAATGGGATTCAAATCATACATAGCGGGTTCTCCACCGGTAATAACAAGTACTTTGGCTTTGGTAGATGAAACCCATTCAACCATTTGTGCTGCTGAATAGGTAGGATATCCTTCGGCGTTCCAACTTTCTTTCACATCGCACCAAGTACAACCTACATCGCAACCTGCCAAACGAATAAAATAAGCTGCTAATCCCGTAAATGCACCTTCTCCTTGAATGGTGTAAAAGTGCTCCATCACAGGAAAAACCGACTCCATCAAAGCTGTGATTTACGTGCTTTTAAAGTATTATTTAACAATGCAGTGATGGTCATTGGACCCACACCACCTGGAACAGGCGTAATTGCAGATGCCACTTTTTCAACCGATTCGAAATCTACGTCTCCACACAATCTCCAACCTGCCTTTTTGCTTGCATCGTCAACACGGGTTGTTCCAACGTCAATCACTACGGCACCTTCTTTTACCATATCACCAGTTACAAAACCTGGTTTACCAATTGCAGCCACAATAATATCCGCTTGTTTGGTGTAAAACGATAAATTTTCGGTACGACTATGGCACACTGTTACAGTGGCATTTCCTGTTTTACCAGGGTTAGATAATAATATTGAAATCGGACGACCTACAATATTGCTACGACCAATAATCACGGCGTGCTTTCCTGAGGTTTCAATTCCATAATGAGCCAAAATCATAGTAATCCCCAGCGGTGTAGCAGAAACAATACCATCGTTTCCTTTAGCCAACTGTCCCATATTCACATCGTGAAATCCATCAACGTCTTTGTGAGGTAAAATGGCTTGGGTAATTTTTGTTTCATTGATATGTTTTGGCAAGGGCAATTGGACAATCAAACCATCGATTTCAGGATTTTGATTGATTTCTGCAATTTTCTCTAACAATTCATCCTCGGTAAGGGTTGATTCATAGCGAATCACTGATCCAGAAAAACCAACTTCGTGACAAGCTTTTTCTTTAGCAGCCACGTACGTTTGACTTCCACCGTCATTACCAACCAAAATTGCCACCAAATGAGGCGCACGATGCCCGTTTGCAACCATTTCACTCACTTCTTGAGTGATTTTTTGCTTAAGTGTATCGGCAACTTCTTTGCCATTTAATATCAATGCCATGGGCACAAAAATACTGAATTTCAGGGAAATTCGGAAGGAAAATCGAATCTTTCGACCAATAGAATTACATCAATTCAACATACGTACAGCCATCCCCACCCCTATCGGCATGCTCATCGTAATACCTTTTTACAAAGTTGATGGTCTTTAAATGCTGCCTCAATAACTTTTTCAATATGCCATCACCACGGCCATGAATAATTTTAATGGTACCTTGACCCAACGCATACGCCTCGTCGAGCCATTTTTGCAATTTCAGCACTGCTTCATCTCCCCTCACCCCGCGTAAATCCAATTCAACAGAAAAAGTTGCTTGGCGTTCAACCCAGTTAAATCCTACTTTTGCTTTTTGCTTGCTATTTCCGGCAACCGAGCGCGACATTTGCAATTCTTCAATAGGAACCCACATTTTTAACAATCCAAATGCAACTTGAACTTTGTTCTTTTTCACTTCAATGACCTCACCTTCCTGATCACTCATCTTGTTTTTCACCTTAGTTCCAGGCAAAATTTCACTCGCCTTGATTGGAACCGCAATTACTTCAGCAGGCTTTGGTTGATTTTGAGGGACAGTTTTCTGTTGCGATTTATCAGCAGCAGTATTTACCGACTCTTTAAACTGATCCAATTGCTTTCTCGCTTGCATGGTAGGCTCTTTTTTTGCTCCATGTTCGCGAATAATTCGAATTGTATTTTCAATTTGCTGATTGGTATCGGAAAGTAATTTTTGGGCTTCCCAACGCGCCATATCCACCACCTCTTTCCGTTTGGATTGAAGCTTCTCCTTTAATTTGCCATATTCCTCTTGGAGTTCGTTTAGGTGCGTTGATTTTTGTTCATTGTCGGTAATTAATTTTAGCAAATACTGATTTTGCTGTTCTAAATGCAACATCATATCTTCAGTTTTGCCAATTTCCTTACCCGTCAATTCCTCAATGCGCTTCATCCAATTTTCATCAAATCCCGTCTTTCGCATCAATTCAAGAGCAAAACTGCTGCCTGGTTTCCCCATGACAAAAGTATATAATGGCTTCAACCCTTTGGCATCATAAGCCATACTGGCTTGAGCAACGTGTTCTATTCCCAGTCCCCATTCCCTCAATTGAGAAAAGTGGGTTGTAGCAATTGCAAAAGCCCCTTTTTGAAGCAACTGTTCCATTAGTGCTTGCGCAATGGGAGCTCCAAATCGTGGATCGGTTCCCGCACCTATTTCATCAAGCCCAATAAATGCATTTGGTCCTGTTTGTGCCAAAATGGCCTTCAAATGGGATAAATGTGCACTAAAAGTACTTAATCCTTGCTCAAAACTTTGTCCGTCTCCGCAATCAATGGCCAAAAACTCAAACACCGAAAATTCACTTTCCGGCAATGCAGTTACATACAAACCGCACTGAAACATGTATTGCAGCAGCAAAGCGGTTTTCAAAACCACACTCTTACCGCCGGCATTCGGACCACTCACCACCACAATGCGCTTGTCGTGCATGTGCAATGAAAGTGGCACAATTTTTTGATTCTGTTTACCCAATTCCTTTTTCAATACCGGATGGAATGCATTTTTCAAAACAATGGTGTGCGTTTCTGAATATCGGGGCCTATTCGCGCCATAATTGGCACAAATTTGCTGCTTTGCATAAATGAAATCCGTCATTGCCATTTGCATCATCAACTGATTGAGTTCAGAGTGAAAAGGCTTTAAATCGGCAGTGAGTTGTTTTAGTATTTTCTCACGTTCACGTCTCCGCTCCGCATACATTTCCTTCAACAAATTATTCATTTCCAAAATGGCAGTTGGCTCAACGTATAATATTTTTCCTGTTGCAGAAATATCCTTTACAAATCCTTGAACTTTTCTTTTAAACTCCGCTATGATTGGAATCACCAATCGTTCTTCACGCACCGTAACATCGGTTTCAGCGGTATATCCCGCTTGCTTCCACTCCCTAAAAATCGACTTCGTTTGGTTGCGGATTTCTCTTTCTAAGCGATTTATCTCTTGTGTTAACTTTTGATAAACTGGCGATGCATTGGGTTTTAAACTTGCATCTTCTTCAATTATCTTTAATATCAAGTCTGAACAAGGTTTCACAGCATCGTTCGATAAAAACAAAGTAGCAAAGCGCGGAAATTGCTCTTGACGTTGGTGAATAATGGTGAATACTTTTTGATAAGATTGAAGTATCCGTAAAATTGCCAACAACTCGTCTTCCATGAAAAAATAATTTTCAATGTCAATGTGTTTTAGCCACAAAGAAATATCGGCGGTTTCATTAAACTGAAAAATTGAAGGAAATGTACCAAGAAGAATATTCGCTTCATCGAGCAAACCCAATTCCGATTCAATGTCTTCCCATTTGGTAAGCATTGAAAAATCGTTTGCCATTTTCACTGAGGTTTCAAACCTACAGCGTTGTGCAATTTCATTTCTTATTTGTTGAAACCCAACAATCGATTCAAACTGACTTGGGTATTTCAATGCTTATCTAATTTATGTTTCACTTCATCTTTTTGAAGTTTCACAATTACTTTTTCCATGAGTGCAGAAAATTCTTTACCATCTAATTTGTAGGCAGAAAGCGTGGTTTCAAAATCTTGCATATTAACATTGTGTTTTTTTGCAATAAATCCATAATTTTTTGTCCAAACACTGTCGGGCAAAATAGCATAATTGTATTTAATTTGAACCCCGGCTTCTAGCAACATTGCATCGGCAAGAATATCAACCATTTTAGATTCCGCAACAGGAAAACTGCGAGAATTACAAGCAAAAAAGCCTGTAATCAGAACAATGATTGTAATTTTGTTGCGAAGGTTGCACCTCATAGGGTACAAAATTAAGGAAAATGAACCGCATCGCAGAAAATATTGCTCGAATTAATAGTGAACTTCCACAAACCACCCAATTTATAGTGGTGAGTAAATACAGAGAAGTAGAAGAAATTCAACAGGTTTACAATTGTAATCAACGCATTTTTGCAGAGAACAGGGTTCAGCCCCTACTTGAACGCAAAGATGCTTTGCCCCAAGATATTGAATGGCATTTGATTGGTCATTTACAAACCAATAAAGTAAAGTTTATAGCACCTTTCATTGCCATGATTCACTCTGTAGATAGCAGGCACCTTCTCGATGAAATACAAAAACAAGCAAAAAAATGCAACCGCGTTATTCCTTGTCTCTTCCAACTGCATTTGGCTCAAGAGGAAAGCAAATTCGGCATTGCAACTAACGATATTCCTACTTTTTTTGAGGGACTTAATCCGTCCGATTATCCCAATGTATTGTTCTGCGGCATTATGAGCATGGGAAGTTTAACCCACGATGTGGAACTAACAAAAAAAGAATTCGCTCAAGCCCAAAACTATTTCAAGCAAATCAAATCAACCTATTTCCCAACTTTAGAATACTTCAAAGAGCTTTCTATAGGCATGAGTGGCGATTACAAGATTGCCATTGAATACGGCAGCACCATGGTCAGAATTGGCAGTGCTGTTTTTGAGTAATTAAAAGGGCCGTCTTTGCAGACAGCCCTTTTAGATTATAGTTAAAGTTGTTGTTTTTATTATTGGAATCTAAAACGAGCACCTACTTGGAAAACCAAACAGTTGAATTCAGGACTTGCAGTACCATTTCCTTGGCTATTATATGTACCTGCTGAAAAAATTGCACCTGCTTCACCAAAAAGCTTGATTGCATCTGATATACTGTAATTAGCTACAACGCCAGCATTCATTGACCATGTTGCATCTTCCTGTGCTTCAGGCAAATTATCAGCTGTCATTGAGTAGCTCGATAAACCGGCACCTAACTTACCTGCAACGTTAAAATCTTCATCGGCATCTCCCACTAAATATCTACCATAACCCGCATTTAAATGCATGAAACTTATTTTTGTACCAGAAGCACCGTCGGCGTAATCTTTATTTGAAAAAATAGCATCTCCAAAGAAGAATGATTCATCTTGTTCGTATTGCACTTTACCCGAAAATGAGGATGTCATGGTACCTAATCCTTCGCCAAAATACATTGTAGGCGCCAATCCAGCACCAATACTTAAATTGCTAATTTCAAATTGTGCATTAGAAACTGAAATTCCTCCGAGAAACAATGCCACTGATAGTAATATTTTTTTCATCTATATTAATTTATTTAGATGGCAATTATAATCAAAATAACATATTACCACAAATTCAATTTCAAATAATTGACAAAAAAAAGGGAGAAACTCTCCCTTTTTCATATTTACTAAAAAAAATTGTAATTAATAATTATTCAACATCATTGGCATGATGAGCATGGTAATTTCTTCGTTATTTTCATTCTCAGCAGGAACCAACAATCCGGCGCGGTTTGGTTGTGACATTTTCAGTTGAACGTTTTCACCGTCCATAGTCGACAACATTTCCTTCAAGAAACGGGCATTAAAGCCAATTTCCATATCTTCACCGTCGTATTCGCAATTGATCTTCTCAGTTGCTTCATTTGCCATTTCAATATCTTCAGCACTCACTGTTAAGTCACTGCCTGTAATTTTCAAACGAACTTGGTGTGTGGTTTTAGATGCGAAAATGCTAATACGGTTAATAGAACTCAATAAATCCGTTCTAGAAATGGTAATCACATTTGGATTTTCTTGAGGAATTACTGCAGAATACTCAGGATATTTCTCGTCTAACAAACGACAAATTAACTGCGTACTTCCGAACGTGAAAAACACATTCGTTTTGTTGTAATCAACAATTACAGGAGTTTCATCGTTAGGCAATGCAGTTTTCAACAAGTTCAACGGTTTTTTGGGAATAATAAAACTGTGATCAACCTGAGGAGCAATGTCTTTACGGGTAAAACGAACCAATTTATTTGCATCAGTTGCAACAAAATTTACGTGGTTGTTTTTCATTTCAACGAACAATCCAGTTAAGTTCAAACGCAATTCATCAGAACCTGCAGCAAATAATGTTTTGCTAATTGCACGCAACAATAAATTTGCTGGAACAGTAAAACTACCGTCGCCACTTTTTTCTGGTAATGTTGGATAATCAACACCATCTTGACCCGCCATTTTATAACGACCGTTGTTATTCACCACTTCAATGCCATGAGATGTCGGGTCGATATTAAATGTAACCGGTTGCTCTGGCAAAGAACGAAGAATGTCGATAACCATTTTACTTGGTACCGCAACGCGCATATTGTCTTTTGACTCAACAGGCATAACGGTTGTCATGCTTGTTTCTAAATCTGTACTGTAAATTGTAAGCTCGTTGTTACTGATATCGAACAAAAAGTTTTCCAAAATTGGAATAATTGGTTTCGACATAATGGCACCATTTACGGATAAAAGATGCTGTAACAAATCGCTAGTAGAAGGAGCTATAAACTTCATAATATATATTTTACTTTTAATTAAAAAAGAACTACTGCAAACCTATTCATGTATGAGCAATAAAAATACACAACTTCATGTATTTTATAAACACTTTTTGCATGATGTCCACAATTCTACTTTTATTTTTCGTTTTCGAGTTCAGGATCGGTAATTACAAAAATATCTTCATTGTCTTTTTTCATCAGATATTTTTCTCTCGCAAACTTTTCCAAATTGCGCTCGTTGCCAAATAAATCTGTTTTTTGTCTGCGCAATTCCCCAATTTTCACTTCGTGAATTTTGATACTCTCCTCCAAGTCGGCAATATCCGAAACCAATCTAATTCTGTAAATAAAATTGTTGGTATCAAAAAATGTCATCCACAAGAAAAACATTCCAAAGAAAAGTACATATCGATATTTATACAACGGAGAATTCATATTTACAAAAATCAACCATATTTTATAAACTATACGCACAGTTTTTTATGCTGTCAACTTTTTTAATCTATTTTTGCAGCCCCAATGAGAATCAACGGCATCATTCTATTTATCACTCTAGTTTTAGGCGCATGCTCCTCAAACTCGAATCATGAAATTCTCGATGCAGATACAATCACTTGGAGCACAAATAAATATGCCCAACTTTTCGAAATTGGCCAAAGTAAAACCGATACTTTCATTCGCCTTTATACCTACACAACAACCCAGTCCAATGTCCCTCAAAACAAAGCCTTAGTTGGTTCCTTTTTTTGGGGAAAATCAAAAGAAAGTAGAAACTTTTCATCCTCTCCGGGCTCAACAGAAAAGTATTATACTAAAATTTCAAAACGCCACCGTTACATCCTGCTTTCTACAGTGTTTACTCGATTTTTTGCTGAACTAAGTCAACAAAAAAACATAGTTGCCGTGGACCAAGCAAAATATTTATGCAAAGATATTTTTCCTTATAAAAATACAATTCCATCAGTACAACCCACCGGAGAAATTAATGCCGAAGCAGCCCTCAATTTGAATCCAGACATCGTTATTGCATACTTTATTAACATCAAAGAAAAATCAAATTTAGAAAGGCTAAACACAAAAAAAACAAATGTCCTTTTTTGTCAATCTCACCTAGAAAACCATCCCTTGGGTAGGGCTGAATGGATTACACTCTTTGGCTTTTTAACCGGAAGTGAAAAAGCATTTTTCTTCAGCGACATTGAATTCGAATATATGCGTTTGAAAAAAGATCTGTCGGAAACCATCCCTGTTAATGTAATGATTAATCTGCCCTATTCCGGAACTTGGGATGTTCCACGACAAAACGCATATCTCGCCATTTTGCTTAAAGATGCAAAAACCAACCCTGTTTGGTTAGAAGGCAACAATTATAAAGGTGTTGGAAGTGCACAAATTGGATTAGAACTCGGCTTTCAACTCCTTTCAAAAGCGAGTTATTGGATTAATCCAGGCATGTGTGAATCAATTGCTTGCATCAAAAGTACGGATCCCCGAATTGGGAATTGCTTGCCCATTCTTAACCAGAAAGTTTTTCAATGTAACCTCACCCAAGAACCAGATGGCGCAAATGCTTATTGGGATCTTGGCGCAGTGCATCCCGAATATGTTTTGAGCGACTTTGCCAAAATGTTCCACAGTGAAAAACCTGATTTTGCAGCAAAAAAATACTACTTTTACCAGCAACTCAAATGAAAGCCAAATACATCCATATCCTGCTGGCAATATGTACAATAGTCATCATTTTTGTTGATTTATTTTGGGGGATGATGTACTCAAATACTCCTTTATTTTCAGACCTAGTATTCTCTCAATTTCGATTGCCCCGAGTTGCCGCAGCGGCGTTGGCTGGTGGAAGTTTGGCCATATCAGGACTAATCATGCAGACACTGTTTCGCAATCCATTGGCCGGCCCCTACCTCATTGGAATAACACCAGGTGCTAGTTTTGGTATTGCTGTTTCATTGTTTGCTCAACCGCTTTTTGCCCATTCTCCTTGGTTTGCCGAAATTGGAACTCTTACCGCAAGTATTTTGGGAGCGCTATTTGCCTTAATGATTCAACTCATCTTGAACAAAGGATTTTCGAGTACCACACGATTGCTACTTACAGGTATGGTGCTCAGTTTTTTGTTTTCAGCAGGCGTTGATTTGCTTCAAAACATTGGCAACATTGAGCAAATAAAACAATTTAGTTTGTGGGGAATGGGAAGCTTCGAACGCGTTAAGCCGAATGAAGTTCCATATATACTCATTCCTTTGATTGTTGGCTTTGCGTTTGTAGTTTGGAATCGCTTCAAATTAGACTCCTACCTTCTCGGCGATATTTACGCTTTATCTGCTGGAGTTAACGTAACCCGCATTAGACGAACCATGATTTTTGTTGGTGCCATCATGGCTGGCTGGATTACCGCATTTTGTGGTCCTATTAGTTTTGTGGGACTCATAGCGCCACACATTGCAAAGCGTATTTACAAAAACGAATCACACCAAAAAATATTGATTCCTTCTATCATTTGGGGGACATTTTTATGCGTATCGGCAGATTTGTTGGCCCATCACCTCATTGAGGGAATTACGCTTCAAGTCAACGCCATTTGCGCCCTCATTGGCGCACCTATCTTAATTGTGAGCTTCCGAAAAGTTCAAGGGTAGAGAGTTACTCCAAATGAGCAATTTTAATAATGTGCTCAATTTGGTAGTCTAAAACAGGATCAAATTCTTGTTTTAAATCATGTCCCCAAAAGCTGCCAAAGGCTTGCCAGAAAAAAGCCTCAGCGGTACCCCGGTAATTTTTCAAAATTTCCCAACTGGTTTTGCCAGTTTCACGGTGCAATAATTTCATCAATACCTGTCCCTCACCAATGGTTAAATTCTTTAACTGTTGCGTGTACATGGTTTTCAAACTGTTTTCACATTTTTTGATGAATTTCTTCCTATCGCGTTTGTTGCTAATTGTTGCCAATTGATCTTCCATTGCCTTCATTTTATAGGCAGCCATCTTTGCAAATGGCATGGTTTTTATTACCCTTCTTCTGAGAATTTTATAATCGTTGATTGCCTGTTCATCCAATGTATTGGACAAAATAATTGGATCCATGCGCTCAACATCGGTAATGGTATCTCCATTTACAATGGTGATTTGTGCATTGGTGTTGGCAAACAGCATTATGCAAAACAAAAAGACAATTGTCTTTACTTTGCTGAAGCTGCTAAGGGACGGTTTTTGAATAGAAAAAATCCACATGTTCCTAAAACGAATAATAAGAGGGAAATCATTTGCGCTTGTGAAAAAATCATCCCCGCAAATCGATAAAGACTATCGCCATGCTCACGAATGGTTTCAATTGCAAATCTTTCCACCCCTGCAAAAATCATGTATATTGAAAATAATTGTCCTGCCATAAAATTTCTGTTTCTTAATACAAACCACAACACTGCAAATAAAGCCAAAGCCATTATGGCTTCATATAAAGGAGTTGGATAAACCGGTGTAGACAATTGATAACAATAATCACCCGAACATCCTGGAACTGGCTCCATTCCCATTCCTGGATAATCTTTACCCAAAACATTGTGCGGATATTTATAAGCCCAAGCCCAATCTGGCAAAAATGAAGACGGCGTTACATTTGCAATTCCCCAATCGCCATCACCCGAAAAGTGACAACCAAAACGGCCTATACCATATGACAACATCATTCCGGGAGCACCCGCATCAATAACATTTTTCCAATTATACCCTTTTTTTGTGGTGTAAATCAAAACCCCGGCCGCTCCGCAAATGAGTCCGCCATAAAACGTCCATCCCCCAGTCGTAAAAATATCTTGAATAAAGGTGTTCCAATGAATTTGACTTGGCGTTTCCAACAAGTGAAAAACTTTGGCACCTAAAAATCCAGAAAGCAAAGCCACCGTGGTAATATTTCCCATTTCATCGGCAATAGAAACGGTATGTGACACTTCTTTTGGTTCAGCCAATTGCTGTTTTTTGTCGGCATACTTTTTAGACGCAAGACTCAATACTAATGCAGTAATTCCAAACAAAAAACTTCCCTCAGAAGTGAAAATATGTTCTTGGGGTGCAAAGTTTGAACCTGCATTGGCCATTAAATATATGATTTTATAACCAAATAAAAACGACATCACCCCACCGATTATATATTCAGAAATTGGAAAAGGCTTTCCAATTATTTCAGTAACTGTTTTTGAGGGAAAAAGACCGAGTTTGGTTTTGCGGGCAAATTCAGTTTGGAAGGCCCAATAGGCTGCTGCAATGGAAATTGCAACAAACAATCCGAAGGTATTAACCACTTCTAAAAATCGAAGTTCAATACCAAAAATATCTTTTAAAAAATGATATAACGTAGGAAACACACTGCAAATTACGACCTTATTTCGGCGTAATCAAATATTCCTTCAACTAAAAATTCATCGTTGATCAATTTCAAGGTAACAGGAACCAATGTATTCACCAACAAAGGATCGTATTGCGTTGTAACTTTCACATAATTGTCAGTAAAACCGGTCATCATGCCCCCTTTTTCTTCGGCTTCAAAAAGCACTTCGCGGGTTTTGCCCAAATGCTGTTCGTAGAAGAATCGTTTTTTCTTTTCACTTAATCCACGAAGCATGGTGGTACGTTCACCCCTCACCTTTACAGGAACCACTTCTTTCATTTTTTTGGCAGTGGTATTGGCGCGTTCACTATAAGGAAATACATGCAAATAACTCACGTCCAATTCATTGATAAAGTTATAGGTGTCTAAAAAGTGCTCATCGGTTTCACCAGGAAAACCTACAATTACGTCAACCCCAATGCAGCAATGCGGTATTTTCTCTTTGATATGAGCCACCCTAGAAGCATAAACCTCTGACAAATAACGTCGACGCATTCTTTGCAAAATTTCATCATTTCCACTTTGCAATGGAATATGAAAATGCGGCACAAACTTTTTGCTATTGGCAACAAAATCAATGATTTCGTTGGTCAATAAATTTGGTTCAATGCTACTAATTCGGTATCTGTGAACGGTTTCAATTTTGTCTAACTCTTTAACCAAGTCGAAAAAAGTTTCGCCATTTTGAACCCCAAAATCACCCAAGTTGACCCCTGTAAGTACAATCTCTTTGATACCGTCTTCAGAAACTTTTTTTACGCGTTCAATGGTGGTTTCGACTGTTGCGCTTCTGCTTTCACCTCTAGCCAATGGAATGGTACAAAAGCTACAGAAATAATCGCAGCCATCTTGCACTTTCAAAAACATACGGGTTCTATCGCCTTCACTAAAGCCGGGCACAAATTCATGCACATCTTTAATTGGGGCATTATAAAGTCGGGTTTTTTCTTCTTTTTTGAGGGAATGTAAATGGTCCATCAATTGGAATTTCTCTGCTGCACCCAAAACCATGTCAACCCCTGGAATATTTGAAATTTCTTCAGGTTTCAATTGTGCATAACACCCCACAATTACTATATAAGCTTCGGGGTTGTGCTTCAGGGCTTCTGCGACTACTTTTTTACATTTCCTATCGGCATGATCGGTAACACTGCAAGTGTTAATTACATATAAATCAGCGCCTTCATGAAATTGCTTACGTTCAAAGCCATTTTTCTCCAATTGCTGCGCAATGGTGCTACTTTCAGCAAAATTTAATTTACAACCTAAGGTATAGAGGGCTACAGACGAACGCAAAACAATGCAAAGTTACAACAGTGGTAGCACTTTAGAAAATAAAGGCAAATTCTAGCGAGGCAGTCCCGATATGTTTTCCCAATCCGGTGAGCGGCAACAAAGGATAAACTGTTGTTATCTTGGTTAAAGGATCAGTTTCTGAAGCGGTTAATTGAAAATTATCATTTAAATTATTCAACCCCACTTTCAATGCAACTTGATAGCCAAATCCCTCCTGTTTGTGTTGATATCCAAGCAAACCAGTTAATTCGAAATTCTTCAGTGGTAAATTATCCCATGTGCTGCTGAAGTTTCCACTGTTTAATGGCATTTGATCGGCACCAATATAAACGACTGATCTAAAAATATAACCGGGTTGAATTCCAAACATAATATGATTGGCCTTGGTTTTGGTATATTCACCAACTTTAATTAATAAATTTAGCGGAATATCAACCGAAATAATTCCAATACGAGAATAGGTTCTATTTGCTTGGTTCTCGTTTACGTTATTAAAGTTACTCCCTCTTAAACGCAAATCCAATCCAGTTTGATAATGAAATAATTTTTTACCGAGCTTACTGTGGTAATAAATACCAGCTACATAGCCCATTAATGGCGTAGGATTTGCCAATTCACCGCCAAACATTGTTGATGCCGAAATACCGAGTTTGATACCAAAATTGGTATTTTTTTCGTAATCAGCATCATTCTGAGCGTGAAGCGACGTGGCCAACATTGCCAAAAGAATGAATATTTTTACCTTCATATATCTTGCACTTTTTTACTTTTTAAAGCTGTTGAAACGGCTACATCCATTACTCTTTCCGCAAAAGGACGGGTATATTCGTTTAAGTCTTCAACTCCCGACAAAATTTCATTGCGGTTGTTTGAGCTTAATAGACCACGCAAACTTTCAATTCGTTGTTCGGTGCCTAAAATTTCTTCTGAAGTAAGTAAAATTCCATGTTTTTCTAAAAAACGTTTGGCGGTATAAATAAGCTGCTCTGCTTCGTTTTGTGCTTCTTTTTCTAACCTAATTTCAATATCGGCTTGGGCATTTATCATGCCACTTTCAAGCATTGTTTCCACTTCGGCATCTGTTAAACCATATGTTGGTTGGATATCCACTTCTTGCATTACCCCACTGCGCAATTCTTTTGCAGCCACTTTTAAAACCCCATCGGCATTGATGGCAAATTGGATTTCAATTTTAGGAAATCCTGCCGGCATCGCAGGAATGTTTTTCAAAATAAACTCGCCCAATTTTCTGTTTTGAGTTACCAATTCGCGTTCCCCTTGAAAAACAGCAATTTTCAAATTGATTTGCCCATCTACAGAAGTAGTATACTCTCGACCAACCCTGGTAGGTATTTTTGAATTTCGAGGGATAAGAACATCCATTAACTCTCCGGCTGTTTCAATACCCAACGACAAAGGAGTAACATCCAATAACAAAATGTCTTTTCGGTTCCCCGCCAAGATATCAGCTTCTATAGCTGCACCTAGAGCAACTACTTCGTCAGGATTAATTTGGTTATTTACATGAACCCCGGAGAATTTGGTTGTCAAAAGTTTATAAATCTCGGGGAATCGGGTGCTTCCCCCTACCATCACAATTTCGTCAATTTGATTTGGCAACAACTTGGCATCTTTCAAAGCCAAATTAACACAATTCATAGATTTACTTAAAATTGGCTGTGCTAATTCCACTAAGGTTTTGTAATCAATATACGTATTTAATTGCACATTTCCAAATTGCAATGGGTTGTTGTAAGGCATTTCTGGAGAATTTGACAATGCTATTTTTGCATTTTCTGCTGCCAACCGCAATTCTTGAATTTGGTTTTGATTCAAATTCTCAATTTCCAAACCGTTTAATTTCAACCAATATTCAAGCAAGACTTTGTCTATGTCATCACCACCCAAATAAGTGTCACCATGTGTGGCAATGACTTCAAACACACCTTCCTCGAGTCTTAATATTGAAACGTCGAATGTCCCTCCCCCCAAATCAAAAACCAAAATCGTTTTGTCTTGGTCTAATTTATCGATTCCATATGCCAAACTGGCGGCAGTAGGCTCATTTACGATACGTAAAACGTCTAACCCAGCTAATTTACCGGCGTCGCGGGTGGCTTGACGTTGGGCGTCGTTAAAATAAGCGGGAACAGTAATCACCGCTTTGTCAACGGTGGCATTCAAAAATATCTGAGCCTTTTCTTTGAGTTCCTTGAGAATAATGGCACTGAGTTGAATGGGATTGTAATAATTTCCGGCAACATTCACTTTTACCAAGTTATCTTGGTCGTCATTGATAATTTTATATCCCAAATAATCACTGTGGCCAGAAATATCATGATAGTTTTTTCCAAGTAATCTTTTTACGCTGAAAATCGTTCTTTCGGGATGTTTGGCGATAAGTTGTTTGGCTTTATTTCCAACCATTGGAATGTTATTTTCGTCGAAATGAACCACTGAAGGAACGATAAAATCTTGATTATTCCCTACCAATTTTGGCACCAATTCCCCTCTTGGAGTGTACGCAACCAATGAATTGGTTGTACCTAAATCTATTCCCACAATAACGTTGGGTTTTTCAATTGCTCCAGAAGCAATATTGATACTAATTTTTGCCATTTGTTTGATTGTGAATTAAACTGATCAATTCCATTGCAAAGTTAGTTTGTTCTCTCAATAGAATCAAAAAACTATTCAAGATATCCAAAGCCCAAAACTGACATTTTTATGACCTTAAAGTTACAATTCTCAGGGCAGCGCGGACTTATTCCTATCATACTTTTGCAGCACAATAGAAACGAGAAAATGAAAATGAAAAGTTTAATCAGCATGACAGCAATTTCTCTTGTAGGAAGCTTGTCCGCACAAACAGTGTACACAGACACCGTTGTAATGGGTCCAGGGTATGCAAATGAAGTTTTTTACAATGTTGCAACAGGTGTAAAAACCAAAAGCATCATGAATAAATGGCACATTGCACACACCAGCAACACACGCGACAATTGCATCAAAGCAAATCACGCAAATGGATCACAGCCATTTGTAAAGGTTTATGCCTATCCAAAAGGTGACAATTCAGCATATTCTTCCATGGATACTGCTGGTTGGTCTAGTTGGAAATCATTTACCAACGACGCCCACAAACATGAGTTGGGTGCTTTTAACCAAAGTGTAAACAAAGCAAACCCTTGGGATTTTTCATGGGGAACGTATAATTCAGGAACGCATATCATTACCGGTGATTCATTGTTTTTGTTGGTTGTAAATAATGGAGCTGGCAACGACTACATTAAGTTTATGCCAATTGCACAATATCCGAATGGCGATTTTACTTTCCGTTATGATGTTATTGGTGGAACAAAGAACAGTTCAATTATTGATACGTTAAAACAGTCTGCGGCAAATGGTGGTGCATATAAATATTTCAACTTTACAACTAAATCTGTAACTGTTGAACCAAACGGTGGTGATTGGGATTTAGACTTCACCAGATATTACGATACTGCTTGGAATGGAAGTGCTTATGTTCCTTATCCACTAACTGGCGTGCAATCAAAAAGAGGTACCTTGGTTTCCAAGATTGAAAACACATTATGGGATGATTTGAAAGCAAACGGTCAACTTTTTATCGATTCTTCAAAAGACACCACCAGTGCTTTTCGTTTCCAAAACGATCTAAGCCTAATTGGTTCTAAATGGAAGAATTTTAATGGCCAGAGCTTTGTAATGGTTGAAGATTTAAACTACATCGTTGAGAAAAAAGTGGGTTCAAGCTTCGAATATTGGGCAATTCAATTTACAGGTTTTGTAGGAGCTAGTGCCGGCAGAACTATTTTGAACAGAACAAAGTTGGGTGTGAGCGCTTCGGTAAATAATATTGCCAACAAAGTCAGCATTTTCCCTATTCCTGCTACCAACAACATTTTCGTAAAACCTTTAATTGGCTCAAAGATCCAAACCATTGTTTTAAGAAGTATAGATGGCAAAGTGGTTCGCAGAGCAAATACCCACAACTTTGATGAAAGCAATGCTGCTCAGTTATCTATTGCAGACATGGCTTCAGGACAATACATCATAGAAGTTCAAACTTCAATGGGTTCTCACTCACAAATCATTTCTAAAAACTAATTCAAGATAACTCTTGAAAAAGTTACTATTCATATTTTTCATTTTATTGAATATTGGGTTTTCCAAAGCCCAGTCTACCGAGAGGGTTTTGTTGGTCGTTGACCAACAAAACCAACCCTTGGTAAATTTTGAAATTGAACTGCAATTTCTTGATCCTTCAGGAAAAGTACTTCACTCACAATTATCTTCAACCGACAACGACGGTCAAATCACTACCAACTCTACTCTTCCTATTTCAATTCATATAAATAAAGATTTAGGAAAATTTGAAAATCCAACAAGATCCCCCTGGCTGAATACCGAAAAAGAATTAAAAATTCAGTTAATAACCGAAATCAATAGAATTAATCCTGTTTCAATTACTGGCTCTTTGAGTCCAAGATTGGCAACGCAAAATCCATATTCCGTTGAGGTCATTTCTCAAAAAACAATTGCATTGATGGGTGCGCAAAACTTAACAGAAGTGCTACAAAATCAATCGAATATACAATTAAGCCAAGATCCAGTGTTAGGAAGTTCTATCCAACTGCAAGGACTTGGTGGTCAAAATGTGAAAATTTTAGTAAACAGTGTGCCCATGATTGGCCGCATGAATGGCAACCTCGATATTTCTCAAATTCCAATGAATAACGTGGAACGTATTGAAATCATTGAAGGACCCATGAGTGCCGTTTACGGATCAGATGCCATTGGTGGCGTTGTGAATATCATTACCAAAAAACCCATTTCAAATGTGAATCGGGTTCAAACCAATTCGTATATTGATGGCGTTGGAAATACCAATATAGATGCCAATTTCCAACTTGGAAATTTAAGTAAAAAATCGAGAATTGGACTTGTTTGCGATATGGGACGTCAGTTTTTTGGAGGGACAGATTTCGACCCATCTACCCGTTCGGCAGATTGGAAACCAAAGACAAAGCTTTTTGGTTCAATCGGGCTCAATTATCAATTAAAAAAATCAAACCACCTGCTCAGATATAGTGCGTTCCACGAAAAAATTACAGACAGAAGTGACGCTGAATTCAATCTAATTACCGTTACTGGTTACAACAACTATTTTAACACATACAGAAACGACTTTTTATTGCTATCTGACTTTACCCTGAATAAACGAAATAAGTTGCAATTTCAGAATAGTTTCAACACATACAAACGCAAAAAGACCATGGTGCGTAGAAATCTGGTTGAAGGTACAGAAATCCTCACTCGCGGTGAAGACCAGGACACAACTACGAATTACCAAGCCAATTTTAGGGGGTTTTGGAGTTACCAAAGTGCAAACAAGAAAATTGACTGGTTAACAGGATATGAAGGCCAATATGAATCCATCCAAACCAAAAGGGTGACCAAAAGAGATGGTATTTTTGATATGGGCATATTTAGTACGGCCGATATCAATTTGTCGCCAAAAGTTCAATTAAAACCTTCTGTTCGTTTCGTTTATAACAATCAATTTGGAACCAATCCTTTGCCAGGAATTTTGAGTAATGGCTTTAAAATTGCACCCATTATTCCATCGTTGCAATTGAAATTCAATGCCACCAAACACCTTGCAATACGGGGTTCCTATGCACGAGGCTTCAGGGCCCCGAACATCAAAGAATTGTATTTCATGTTTGTAGACATCAACCATAATGTTCAAGGAAATCAATTGTTAACTACTGAAACAGCGCATAATTTTATAGGATCTATTGATTACCGTCATAACATAAATAACATTTCGGCGGTTACTTTTAAATTGTCCTATTTCGAAAACTTTGTAACAAACCAAATCCAGTTGGCGTTGGTAGATAATAAATCTAATTTATACCAATACATCAATATTGGCAAAATGAATTCGCAGGGTGTAAATTCTCAAATTGAATATTTCTATAATCAGCTGCAAATCAAGTTAAGTTCAAGTTGGATTAACAACGAAAGTTTAAGTGACGATGGAAGTAATTGGAAAAAGTGGACTGTAGTTCAAACAGGTTTAAATTTGATGTACACATTTCAGAAGCCTAAAGTATCTTTGCAATGGTTTAGCCGTTACACTGGCAAAAACTATGGATTTGAAGAAACTGGAAAACCTTTTGAAATTGCACCCTATTTTATTGCCGATATGAGTATGTCCGTTCCTTTGTTAAATGAGCACATTCTAATTCAAGCCGGATGCAAAAATATTTTTGGAGTAACTCAGGTATTGTCCTCTGCCTCAACAGGGTCAGTTCATAATAATGGAAATGGCAATTTAAATATTGCCAATGGAAGAAATTTATTTGTAAGTATAAAAATCAATTTGTAAAAGTGAAACTCAAATTCAATCCCTTCGTTCTTCTTTCAATTGTACTGTTTACTTTTTTCTCATGCGAAAAGCCTGAATCACTCTATAAACAGCCAACTATCCCTCAAGGACTTCAAACACAAACCTTTGCAATGGGTGAAACATATTCAAATCAACTTTGGTTTGATTTTGAAACTCAAAAAACAACGGTAAATACCTATGGCAATTGGGATATTGCATTTTCATGCCAAAACGAGCCATCCGTTGTGATTTGTGGGGGAAAAAATAGCAATTTTACCGTTGCCGAATTTGAAAATGTAAATTTTAAAGACATAGATGCTTCCTATCTAACTGCTGCAAAATGGAAGTTTGATCAACCAAGCGGCAAAATTGATTCTTCTGCTTTTGGCCGTTGTTTTAATAAAGTGGTTGATGGATACGAAGGCAAATCTGCAATTTATGTTTTGGATTTAGGAGAAGATTCTCTCAAAAGCTTCAGATATATCAAAATTCAATTTATTGGAGTAAAAGGCGGCGCCTATCAATTTAAGTGGGGTTATGTAAACGTACCCGCATTGACGTACTTAACCCAAATGGTAACGGACCCAAGTAAAAATTACGTTTATTACTCCTTTTCAAAAAAAGATGTGGTCGAAAATGAACCTGTAGCTAGCGAAGATTGGGATTTGGTTTTTACTACCTATAAAGAATCAGTAAACGATCCAAATGGCGTTCCCTATAACTACATCATTCGTGGGGCGCTTGCCAATTTAAAAACCATATCAATTGCACAAATTGACAAAGGTATTGCTTATGAGGCCTGCGACAAAACTTTTGCATTACAGCAAAAGTTTAGGAATAATGCCGACGAAATTGGCTACGATTGGAAAGAATACAGTCAATCAATTGGAAAATATGCAATCGTTCCAAACCGATATTATATCATTAAAACAGCAACCAATGACTATTTTAAATTGAAGTTTGTAGATTTTTATGACGACCAAGGCCGCAAAGGTTATCCCAAAATGGCTTGGCAAATCCTTCCCTAATAATTAATATTGCAATTCAAATGAAATTTCTTATCTCTATTTTTTGCCTTGGCTTTGGTGCTAAAATGGTATCTGCCCAAAATACTTCGCCATCTGTTCCTTTGGCTGATACCATAACCAAAGAAAAGCATCTGAAAAACTTGCGCCAACTTACATTTGGTGGCGACAATGCCGAGGCTTATTTTAGTTTTGATAGCAAAGCATTAACATTCCAAAGCAATAACGCAAAATGGGGCGTAAAATGCGATCAAATTTTTCATAGCACTATTGAAAGTTTCACTAATAATGGAAGCTACCAACCACCAATGCTAAGTACAGGACAAGGAAGAACCACCTGCTCTTATTTCATGCCTGGAAACGAAACAATTTTATATGCAAGCACACATTTGGGTGGTAAAGATTGCCCGCCTACTCCTGAAACATCTGGGGCGTATTTGTGGCCAATTTATGCCGATTTCGACATTTTTGTTGCCGACAAAAAAGGAAATATCATCAAACAATTGACTTATGAAAAAGGTTACGATGCCGAGGCAACTGTTTCTCCCGATGGCAAATCGATTGTATTCACAAGCACCCGAAGCGGTGACTTAGAATTGTGGATCATGGACATCGACGGATCTAACCCACGTCAAATTACTTTTGGCTTGGGTTACGACGGAGGTGCATTCTTTTCGCCAGATAGTAAGAAGTTGGTATTCAGGGCTTCTCGTCCTCAAACCCCCGAAGAGATTACAAAATATAAGGATTATTTGTCGAAAAACCTAGTGGCTCCGACCAATATGGAAATTTATACGGTGAATGTTGATGGTAGTGATTTGAAACAAATTACCCATTTAGGCAAAGCCAATTGGGCCCCTTTTTATCATCCTTCACAAAAGAAAATTATTTTTTCTTCGAATCACCATAGCACAAGAGGTTACGATTTCCAATTGTACATGATTGATATTGATGGAAACAATGTAGAAAAAATTACCAATGCAAGTATTTTCAATGCGTTTCCAATGTTTTCACCTGATGGTAAAAAATTAGTCTTTAGCAGCAACAGAAACAATGGTGGAACAAGAGACACGAATTTGTTTATTGCTGACTGGGAAGACTAATGCTCGTTAAAAGCCAAGCCATTGTTTTAAAGAAAATACCTTATACCGATCACGCTTCGGTGGTTACCATTTACACCCGTGAAATTGGGTTACAACGTTTTCTGGTTCAAGGTTTGCATAAAAAAATCAGCAAGAACGCTTATTATCAGCTAGGAAACACTGTTGAAATTATTTTCAACCACAAAACAAATCCGGGCTTATTGCGTATCAAAGAAATTTCTTCAATCGGCACGCAAAGTGCTTTTGAAGATTTCGGAATTCAGCAAGTGAAATGGTTTTACCTAGAAATTGTAAGCCATTCGCTGCAAGATGAACATTCTGATCCTTTGTTGTTCGATTTTATCTATAGCCATTTTCTAAAATTAGTGCCCGGAGCCAATTTGAATTTCTTGCCCATTGCATTCCTCTTGGGGCTAGGAATGGAATTAGGATATGAAATTGACTGGCATGCAGGACAAAATGCCGCAATTGACCTAACAACGGGAAATTTGGCCACAAATGCCACACCCATCTTCTTCAAATCGGATTCGTGGATGAATCAGGCTATTTTGAAAATTATGGATGGAAATCTTCCTGCGCTTACTAAATCGGAAAGGCGTATGATAATTGACAAACTGGTTTCCCATTTGCAACATCACCTCTTCCCTCAAAAACAACTTTTGTCGTTAGAAATATTTGATATGCTTAATTCGCAGTAACTGCGCTTTCATTCAGCATATTGACACACAATTCGACCATATTCGACGACCCAATATAAATGGGTGCTCTTTGGTGCAAATCGGTGCAAACCAAATCAAGAATACGTCCTTGACCAGTTGATGCCATACCACCTGCTTGTTCAACAATAAATGCCATAGGATTACATTCATACATCAAACGAAGTTTACCATTTGGGGTTTTTTCCGTTGCTGGGTACATGAAAATCCCACCTTTCAATAAATTACGGTGAAAATCGGCAATCAAACTGCCAATGTAACGCGCGCCATAAGGACGGTTGGTTTCTTTGTCTTTTACTTTACAATAATCGATATAATTGCGAATTCCTTGTGGAAAATCGGCATAATTACCTTCATTCACACTAAATACTTTTCCGTTTTGAGGGATTTGAATATTTGGGTGAGAAAGACAAAATTCTTGAATGCTATCGTCGAGGGTAAAGCCATTTACTCCCAATCCTGTGGTATAAACCAACATGGTGCTACTCCCGTAAATGATATAACCTGCAGCTACTTGGTGTTTGCCTTTTTGCATGCAATCTTCGGCAGTTGGTGCTTGTGTTACACTTGACCGACGGTAAATTGAAAAAATAGTACCGATACTTGCATTGACATCAATATTGCTACTCCCGTCTAATGGATCAATGGCGATGATGTATTTTTCGTTTTCGCATCCCTCAATAAATACTGGATCATCATTTTCTTCAGAGATAATTACACTTACTTCACCACTTTTAGATAACGCTGCAATAAAAACATCGTTGGCAATTACATCTAATTTTTTTTGATCTTCACCATGGGTGTTTGTAGAACCGTGATTTCCTAAAATATCGACCAACCCAGCCTTACGGACATCTCTGTTAACAACTTTTGCCGCCAACTCTAACGATCTAAAAATTCTGCTAAGTGATCCACCTGCATCTTTGTATAAAGATTGTTGGTCTACGATAAATTGTTCTAATGTGATTAATCCGGAATGAGGCATAGGGTAATTATGAGATTTAAGTATTTATTTTGCAAAACAACAACAAATAAATATATTTTACCCTATCATTCACAAAGAAGAAATGAAGATTTACAAATTCGGTGGTGCATCTGTAAAAGATGCAGCAGGCGTTAGAAACGTTGCAAGCATCATTGCAAAAGAGAAAAACAACGATGTTTTGGTAGTTATCAGTGCCATAGGTAAATCTACCAATGCCCTAGAAACCCTTGTAAATGCTACATATAAGAATGACAAATCTGCATCTGTAATTCTAAAAGACTTTATACAATCTCACAACCAATTATTAAATGAACTCTTCGAAGAAAATTCATTTATTTGGACAAATGAGGTTAGAAATTTATTTTTAGAATTGGAGTGTTTGATTGACAATGAGAACCTAAAAGACGATTATGACTTCTTGTACGACCAAATTGTAAGCTTTGGGGAATTGATTTCTACCAGAATTGTAAGTGCGTATTTATTGAGTCAAAATATCCAAAATCAATGGCTCGATGCCCGTAACTTTATCATAACCGATAGCCGCTACCGCGATGCAAAGGTTCAATGGGACGAAACCGAACGCGTTGTAAAAAACCGTTTAAAGCCTCTTTCAGCGAAGAATTTGATAATTACCCAAGGATTCATTGGCAAAGGAGAAAAAGGCGAAACCACTACATTAGGACGTGAAGGCAGTGATTATAGTGCCGCTATTTTCGGAAAACTACTTGATGCTGAATCTGTAACCATTTGGAAAGACGTTGCAGGTGTAATGAACGCCGACCCAAAGAAATTTGACAATACTGTGCTCATTTCTGAATTAAGCTATAACGATGCCATCGAACTTGCCTATTATGGCGCTTCGGTGATACACCCTAAAACCATTCAACCATTAAAAGCTGCAAACATTCCTTTGTTCGTGAAATCATTTTTAAATATCGACCAACCTGGAACCAAAGTAAGTGAGTCTGCTAAGCCGTTGTCGGTTCCGTGTAAAATTCACAAATCAAATCAGTTGATGCTTGAAATTAGCACCAAGGATTTCAATTTCATTGTGGAAGAGCATTTGAAACAAATTTTTGAAGCATTAAGCAACTTCAAGGTTCGTGCACACATCATGCAAAATTCGGCAATTCACTTCCGTTGTGTGGTTGACGACAAAGAAAACAAACATGTGCCATTGGTGAATTATTTATCAGAAATGGGATTAAATATCAATGTAATTGAACATTTAGAACTGTTAAGTATTTACCAACCTGAGGCGATTTCAACTGAAGAAGTGAGCAAATTTGGCAAAATTATCATGCAACAAAACATGGGCAATGCAGCTCATTTTGTTGTGTCTAAATAATTGATTTATTGCAGAATTAACTTCTGCCCTATGCTAATTGAATTTTTATCTATGTTATTCAATTTCTTCAACTTTTCTACTGAAATCGCATATTTGGTTGCAATACTGTAGAGGGTTTCCCCTGGTTTTACAAAGTGAATATTGGCAACATCTCGCATTGTTTTTGAGGGACTTGTATCGTTTGATGTTCCTTTTTCTCTGCGTAATTTCAAAACTTGGTCCTCAGAAATTGATTTCCCTTTTAAGTGATTCCAAGCAATGATTGAATCGGGTTTCATATTATACAATCGGGCAATTGAAAAAACAGTTTCATTGCGGAGTACAGTGTGATATTTTGGCTTAATGGTTTCGCGGGTGTCTACAAAGTTTTCTGGAGTTTCTGCAGGTTTCATTGAAGGACTTAATACCAAAATCTGTCCTTGCTTTACTTCTGCCCTTTCCAAATCATTCCAACGTACCAAATTCAATACTGATGTTTTATATTTTTCTGCTATTTGTTCTATGGTTTCACCTTTTTGGACTTCATGCATATTCTCAGCAATCATTTTTTTCCGCTGATTGATTACTGCAACGGCTTCCGTATGGTTGGTTTTAGGTTTTTCAGGCGCCAATTTTGGTGGGTTTGCTCTTTTTTCCTTCAAATAAACAACTTCACCCACAGCAGGTTCTTGTCCCGCCTCCATTTTATTTTTCTTATATAGTTGACGCATTTTCACCGCATATTGCTGTGAAATATCACGCATTGACTCTCCCTTTTTTAAAATATGTGTTTCCTCAGAACCACTACTCCGTTTTGGACGTAAATAAATAATTTCACCGGGGTTAATCATTTCTCCTTCAGTTAAATCATTGTAACGATAAATTTGCCATGATCCCACTTTATGTTTCTTTGCTACATCTGAAGCACTCTCACCCTCTTTTGCACCCACTGCTGGCACTCCGTTAATACTCATCATATCGGGTTGATTGGGTGATCCCTTAAAATATTCTTCCCCCAAAACAACCATACTGTCGTATAACGACAATCGATATTTTCTGATAATGTTCGACAAAATTGTTCCGTAGGCTGGATTTGTTGCATATCCTGCTTCACGCAAACCGTTGGCCCAACCTTCGTAATCTGTAGGACTTAATTCAAACAAAGCGGCATAGCGGGAACTCCCTTTTAAGAAAAGTGAATGATCACGATAACTCTCAATGGCTGTTTCATAACCTCTGAAACACTCATCTTTTGCGTCGTCGTCGGCCAAGCAGAATTTGCCATTCCAATTTTTTCTACACTTTATACCGAAGTGGTTATTACATTCTCTCGATAACTTGCTATTTCCACTTGCACTCTCTAAAACTCCTTGCCCCAATGTAATACTTGCAGGAACTCCATGCACCCTCATTTCTTGCATGGCAGCCTGCTTAAATGAATCTATATAATCTCTCGTATTCATAGTGTTTTGAGCAGTTGCCGTAGAAAACACCATAAAAAAAATAGCTATTAAAAAATTGTATAAAACGCGTCTAATTTTCATTGATCATATGAATTCGAATCAAACCTAATAAAAGCATTCTTTTTGGCTAAAATTACTTTTAAACAATCTCTGAGTAAATTAGACGAATGTCACAAAAAAATCCATTCAATTCGTGTATTTTTGTGTTTCTTATGTTTAGAAAATTCATTTTAACGGCAATATTAAGCGTAATCACTTTTACGAACGCTTTTGCAGGCGGTTTCCCTAAACCAAAATTTGTAGCTTCTTTTAGTAAAGCGAATGCAAACGCTGGAGATATTATTGAAATTGTAATCAAATTTGATGTACCTAAAGGATTTCACGTTTTCTCTGAAAAAAGTGATTGTCCTGAAGACGATGGTCCACAACGCGCAATGATTGATTTCAAATCAAACACTTCTTACCAACTTATTGGTAAATTTAGAGGGATTGGTGATCATATGGTCAAAGAAGACGAAGTTTGGCATTGCTCTTCTGGGGAATTTATTGACAAAGGAGAATTCCGCCAAAAAATCAAAGTACTATCCGCCATCTCTGAAATTGAAATGACCATTAATGGTCAAATATGTAATGAATCCGGCTGCGATAATATCCGCGACGTTGTAATAAAAACACCAGCACTTGCAGTTCAAGGTAAAATTGAAGCCCCAGCGCCTGAAATTGCACCATCTGAAACTACTACAACTAACAATACCATTGACAGCACACCAGTTATAACCAATGAACAAAGTGCAGCAATAGGTTCTGCCCGCTACAAAAAAGAAAATGGACATGGCGTTTGCCAAACCAAAACATACAATGGGGTGCAAAGCGCTGAAACAAAAGAAAACTCATGGGGTTTATTCATATTGGCGTTAATTAGCGGATTTGCAGCATTGTTAACGCCTTGCGTGTTTCCAATGATTCCAATGACCGTTTCATTCTTCATTAAAAATAAAAATAGAAAAATTGCATTGAGAGATTCTTTTCTCTTTGCAGCTTCTATCATTGCTTTCTACACCATTATAGGCACCATTGTAGCATACACATTTGGTGCTAGTGCAGCCAATTGGATCAGTACACATTGGATACCAAATATTTTCTTCACCGTTATTTTTATGGTGTTTGCTGCGAGTTTCTTCGGCGCATTTGAAATCGTATTGCCAAGTTCAATTGTAAACAGCGTTGACAAACAAGCCGACAAGGGCGGAATTACTGGTCCAATTTTCATGGCCATTACCATTGCATTGGTTTCTTTCTCTTGTACCGGACCCATTGTTGGAACCGTTATGGTTGAGGCTGTTAAAGGTGGTGCGCTAAGACCAATCATAGGAATGTTTGGATTTTCATTGGCATTTGCTTTGCCATTTGGTTTGCTTGCTCTGTTCCCATCTTGGTTAAATAACTTACCTAAATCTGGTGGCTGGTTAAATAGTGTTAAAGTGGTATTGGGATTCATTGAATTGGCATTTGCCTTAAAATTCTTAAGTATTCCCGACCAAACATACCATTGGGGAATTTTAGACAGAGAAATTTATTTGGCTATTTGGATTGTTATTTTCACTTTACTTGGTTTGTATCTTTTAGGGAAAATAAGATTTGCCCACGATGATGCTGTTGAAAAGCTGAATATACTCAGGTTGTCTTTGGCAGTTGTCGTATTTTCTTTTGTAATGTACATGATTCCAGGAATGTGGGGAGCACCTTTGAAAGGCTTGGCTGGTTACTTACCTCCAATGTCTTCTCAAGATTTCAAATCGGCAGGAAATTCACAATCTAGCGAAAATACAATTTGCGGAACTGCTAAATATTCAGATGGTAGTTTAAATATCCCTCATAATATCCAAGGATATTTTGATTACGAAGAGGCGTTGGCTTGCGCAAAATCTCAGAATAAGCCACTTTTTATCGACTTTACAGGGCATGGCTGTGTGAATTGTCGCAAAATGGAAGAAAAAGCTTGGTCACACCCTGAAGCACTAAAATTATTGAAGGACAAATATGTGGTAGTTGCCCTTTACGTAGATGACAAGAAAATCAAACTTCCCAAAAACGAGTGGTTTATTGGGAATGCATCAGGCAAACAAATTACCATGTTGGGTGAAAAAAATGCTGAAATTGAAGAATGTTATTTTGGCAAAACTACCCAACCGCTGTATTGCATTATGGATGGGAATGAAAACCTTTTACAGCCTGCATATGGTGCTGAATTTTTCAATTTCAAAAGTGAACCTTTCATTCAATTTTTGAAAGATGGCGTTACCAGTTTTAATGCAATCAAAAAATAATGGACGCTAATTCAGTAAAATCTCATTTTTTAGAAGCCCAACAAACCTTAGAAAGTTTTTTGAGTACCGAAAAAAACTTTGACCTTATTTTCAATGCAGCAAATGCAATTGTAAGATCTTTTCAAAGTGGTGGCAAAATCATTTCCGCAGGAAACGGTGGAAGCCATTGCGATGCTATGCACTTTGCCGAAGAATTAACTGGACGTTATAAAAACAACAGAAAAGCGTTGCCCGCAATCGCCATAAGCGACGCAAGTCACATTTCATGTGTGAGCAACGATTATGGATATGAATTTGTGTTTTCTAGATACCTGGAAGCACTTGGAAATAACGGCGATGTCTTTTTAGGAATTAGCACCAGCGGCAATAGCAAAAATATCATCAACGCGATTGAAGTTGCAAAAAATAAAGGAATGTTTGTGATTGGCTTAACAGGAAAAGACGGAGGTAAAATAGGACCAATGTGCGATATTGAAATTCGTGCTCCTTACTCTGAATTTGCAGATAGAGCACAAGAAATACATATTAAAGTTATCCATGCTTTGATCGACACCGTTGAGAAGCTTATGCAAGTAGCATAAGACATAATTTATTCAATTTTATCGTAGGGATTTTCCTGATTCCATTCTTTTCTGTACCATTCTGGAAGTTCTGTTTTGGGTAAAAATGCTACCCAATACTTTTTTCCGATAATGGCAATGAGAATACCAGCTAAGGTTCCGCTAATATGTCCCTCATGAGAAACCTGAGGAAGCAAAGGCAATAATCCCCACCAACTGCTACCATAGAAAACAACTGCAATAAATAGAATTGCATAGAGTTTCTTATTAGGCTGAAGGAGAATAATGGCAATAATAAAGGCCATAAAAGAATAAACCCAAGTAGAAGCGCCAATAATGAGTTGATTGGGCTTACCAAGAAAAAAAAGAATTACGGACGACAATATATACTGGAAAATAAAAAATCGCAACCACGCCTTGGGAAAGAGGAGTAAAAACAGAACTGAGAGCGAAACAAAAGAGATGATATTTCCTGAAATATGATCTAAATTTTCATGAAACCAACATCCAGTAAAACTAGTATAAAATTTGGTAAAGTCTCTCGGATGAAGCGCAAAGGTTTCGGTGTTGTTATAGGGATTTTGATTTTGATAAACAATTATCAAAATGAGTGTTACAACAATTAAATAGAAGATAGACCTATTTAATTGTTTATTTTTCATTTTTCAGTCAAATTAAATGTAACATTCACCCAAGAATCGTCGAAAGTTACATCGAATTTTTTATAGAAGTCAATTGCTGATTGGTTCCAATCTAACACCTGCCAAGAAAGTCTTTCAAACTTACGTTTTTTAGCAAATGAAATACAGTGATTGAGCAACGCTGTACCAAGACCATTTCGACGATGAGATTCTTTTACAATCAGATCTTCCAGATAAAGCACTGGACCTTTCCAAGTAGAATAACGAATATAACAAACTGCAGTGGCTACAATTTGCTCATCAATTTCACAAACCCAACAAAAAACGAAAGGATTGTTTGCTAGGCAAAACTGCGAGAGTATTTCGGCATTGGTAACCACATCATTTGAGGCTTTTTCATACGTTGCAAGTTCACAAATAAGGGTGTGTACCGATATAAAATCGGGCGCTTCGGCTTGACGAATTTCCATTTAATTAGCGAATCGCTAGTTTGAGTGTTTTGGTGTAATCACCACTTTTAACCTGAATGAAATATACACCTTTATCTAAGAGTGCATCCATTACTCCAATTTTCACTTTTCCTTCTATGTAATCTGATTTTTTAATTACATAGGAATATACAACTTTACCCAAAACGTCATTTACCAAAATAACGGAATTAGGGAAATCAACTTCAGAAAAATTAAGATTTACATAAAAGTATGACCCGTTTACTGGATTAGGATTAAGACTAAACTCAGGGCCTACAGTTGAAAGCACGGGATTAACTTCATCATTTCCATGAATAAAAGGTGTGCTAGCCACAAGGGATAACGAGGTAAAAAAGAAAAAGATTGTGAGTAGTTTTCTATTCATTGGTGCAAATATCAAAAAAAAAAGGCACTTAAACAAGTGCCTTTAAAATTTTCCAAAAGGAAGAAATTATTTAGTTTCTTCTTTTTTAGCGTCAGCAGCAGGAGCAGCTTCAGTAGTAGCAGCGCTATCTTTAACTGTAGAGTCAGCAGCAGGAGCTTCAACTGGAGCAGTTGTTGAATCTGTGTTAGTAGAATCAGTAGTAGTAGTTTCAGTAGCGTTACCACCACAAGCAGCGAAAGCGAATACTACGCAAGCTGCCAAAGCAAAAGTGATTTTTTTCATGTTATTTGTTTTTCCTATTTAAGTGTGGTGCAAAAATATAACGAAGTTTAGAAAATACAAAAAAAAATTAAAAAAAAATTAAAAAAACTCAGCCTAACCTTTGATATCTGAAATTCCATTCTGTCTATTTCATCTCAATTAATTCAATTTTATTTCAATTTTAAATTTATTAAACATTATATATCAATATTTTGTATTTTAACTTGTAGGATATATTCTACAAGCAAAAAGCCTAAGTTAAACATGGTTCTTGGCCCTAATTTTCTTGGATTTTTTTCGCAGTGTTTCATAATTTTTTCATTTATTGCGCTTTTCAATCAATTTTTGATCAGTTTATGAACAAAAGCAATTGGTTTCTGTGATTTTTAAAGTCTAAAAAATCGTTATTTCCAAAAATTCAAAAAACAACTACTTTTGTAACAATGCAAACTGTAGAAAATAGGTTCATTGCCGTAATCGCAATTATTTATGCTGTTGGGGTTGCCGGGTTTATTATTCCAGCATTAAATCCCCTTTTTATTTGGCTTACACCAATCAATATCTTGGGTACATTTGTCATTGCTTGGATATTTCATAAAAAATGGGAAATCAATCATTTTCTAATGATTGCCGTTATTGGTTTGATGGGGTTTTTCGTAGAAATTGCTGGGGTCAAAACACAAGCTATTTTCGGGTCTTATTACTATGGCGCAACCTTGGGTAAAAAGTGGCAATCCGTGCCCTATTTGATAGGAATAAATTGGGCCGCAATGGTATTTTATACGTCGAGCTTATTGGCCGGCAGAATCAAAAATAATTGGGGAATCGCTTTCCTTGGTGCATGCATTATGACCATTTATGATTATTTGCTAGAACCAGTTGCTATGAGATATGATTTTTGGCATTGGAAATCAAATACCATACCCCTTCAAAATTACATAGCCTGGTTTGCTATTTCCTTCGTTTTTCATCTGATTCTCAACGCTGCTAGCAAACCCATCAAAAACAAAATGGCATCGGCCTTACTTTTTATTCAACTTGGATTTTTTCTCATACTTCACATGTATGTTAGATTGTTTTAATTGAATCAACCACATACAAACAAAAAGGGCTTCAAATTGAAGCCCTTTTTGTTTGTCGTGAATCAATATCCTAAAGCGGACACTCCACGCTCAAATACATGGCGTCAATTTCATTGATATATCGTTCCATAACAACCTTACGTTTCACTTTCAATGTGATTGTCATATCGCCATTCTCAACACTAAAAGGTTCTCTTTTGACCAAGAAATTTTTAATCCGTTCAAATTTTGCCAATTGGTTAGCCATTTTCTTAGCATCTTGTGCCAACCAAGCAATTATCTCATCATCCACTATAAAATCATTTTCGCCGTTTAACAACGCTAATTTCCCTGGAATTTGCTCTCTCATTGCCTCTTCACTAGGAATGATGATTGCAGTTAAGAATTCACGTTTATCGCCAATAATGAAAATTTGATCTATGCGGCTACTTTTTAAATATACGTTTTCGATTTGGGTAGGATAAATATTTTTACCCAATGAAGTTTTTAACATATTCTTCAAACGATCGGTTATTTTCAAATATCCCCTATCAAATCTACCAATATCACCTGTATGGAACCAACCATCAGCATCAAAAACATTGTCGGTTTCTGCCTTATTTTGATAGTATCCTTTCATGATGTTAGGACCTTTGCACAAAATTTCTCCTTCTGCACTTTCAAAATTAGGTTCAAACGAATCATATGTTTGAATGGTAATTATTTCTTTGGTTTCAATATTCTGAATGGCAACCTGTTGACGAGGCCCTACCCTTCCTACTGTACCATAAATTTGGCGATCAAATTCATTTACAGTAACAAACGGAGAAGTTTCTGTAAGTCCATATCCCTCCTGAACTTTTAAGCCCAAATTAGCAAAAAACTCACCCACATGTGGAGGCAATGCGCCGCCACCAGAAACAAACATTTTCAATCTGCCACCCATTTTGGCTTTTATTTTACTAAAAACCAACTTTTCAGCCAACTTATTTTGCATCGATAATGTTGCACTTGGTTTTTGACCTCCGTCTAATTGCTTGCGGTATTTCTCACCAACACCCAAAGCCCACCAGAATATTTTGGCTTTCACCCCTCCACCTTCAGTAGCATTTTTGACTACTTTTTCGTGTACCCTTTCCAACAATCGCGGAACGGTAGCCATCAATGTAGGACGAATTTCATTGATATTACTTGCAACTTTTTCGATATTTTCTGCAAAAGCAACTTGGGCGCCAATAAATAGCCCCAAATACATGGTTGCCATTCTTTCAAATACATGGCTTAATGGCAAATACGATAAATATAAGTCGCTTTTTTCAATGGCTGGACATAGTTCCTGAGCGTCGTAACAATCGCTCATGAAGTTATAGTGAGTTAACATAGCTCCTTTGGGAACACCGGTTGTTCCACTGGTGTAAATCAAGGTTGCCAGGTCTTCTTTCCCTACTGAATCAAATTGGGCTTCAATCTTTTCCTTGTTGCTTGAAAAAGAAGCAGCACCTTGTTCAATGATACTTGAGTAATTCACAACCTTTTCAGATTCTTCGTGATCTGAAGGCACATAAATTACTTTTTCAATAGTAGGACAAGTTTCTTCTGTTTTTAGAAATTTCTTTAAAAGGAAATTATTTCCAACAAACAGCATTTTTGAACCACTGTCGTTTATGATAAAAGAAGTTTCCTCAGAAGTTAAAGTTGGATAAATTGAAACATTCACCAATCCTAATTTTTGCAAAGATTGATCGAGTACATAATATTGAGGGCAATTTTCAAGCAAAATAGCAACACGGTCACCTTTTACCAATCCGTGAGAAATTAAAAAAGAAGTAACCGCATCTATTTGCTCTGATAAATAAGCATATGTAAATTCAGTCCAAATACCCTTGATTTTTTGGAACAAATAGGGTCTGCTTGGATTGTGAATATTGTGCGCAGCATTTAAGAAAAAATGGTGTAGCGATTTAAATTGTGGCTCCGATTTAAATCGAGCTTCAATCTTTGAAGTGTCTATCATAATTGCTTTCAATAAAAAGCAAATATGAGGGTAAATAATGAAAAAACAAAAATCGAAAAGTCGTAATAAAGAAATTGAATTTAAGGCATTCCCTTAAACAGATTCAGCTTCTACCGATTCGACCTCAGGCACCATACGCTTTAGTAGATTTTCAATCCCTGATTTTAATGTCATTGTTGATGAGGGACAACCACTGCAACTACCTTTCATCTGAACTGTTACAACGCCATTTTTGAAGCTTTTAAAATCGATAGCACCGCCATCCATTTCTACTGCAGGACGCACGTGATCTTCAAGTAATTGCTTGATTTTGCGTTCTATTTCCGTTTCCTCTTCAGAACTTAACTCGCGTTTTGCTGAAACTATTTCTTTGCCATCTTCCAACCATTCAGTGAAAAAATTACGCAAATCAGGAATCAAATCAAACCATTCATAGTCGCTATTTTTGGTAACGCTTACAAAATTATTCATGATAAAAACACCTTTTACAAACGCCATTTCAAATAAGGCCTTTGCCAATGCACTATTTTCTGCCAATTCCTTGGTTCTGAAATCAGCGCTGTCATTTGGCAATAACATTTTGTTAGCAACAAATTTCATACTTTCAGGATTCGGAGTTGCCTCAGCGTAAACAGTGATAATATCGTTGATGTTTTTTTCCATGATTATACAAAATTACGTAAGATTTTAATGAAATTCCAACTTATTTAGAAAGTTTCTAAAATCAATTTCTCCACATACAAAGAATATTCACCAAAAAGGTTAGAAATTTGTAGCTATGGCAAAAACAAAGTCGGCCTTTTTCTGCAGGTCATGCGGTTTCGAAAGTCCCAAATGGATTGGAAAATGTCCAGGTTGTAGCAATTGGAATACCCTAGCCGAAGAAATCAAACCAAGCAATGCAAACCATGCTTGGAAAAAAAGCACCCGCAAAATTGTTGAAGCCAAAAAAATAAGCGAAATACCTGATTTACAGCAACAAAAACTAGTACTCCCCGATTCGGAATTGAATTTGGTATTGGGTGGCGGATTGGTTTCTGGAGCCGTTGTATTGCTGGGTGGCGAACCTGGAATTGGCAAAAGCACTTTGCTTTTGCAACTCGCATTGAGAACTCCCGGAAATATTCTTTATGTGAGTGGTGAAGAAAGCGAATCGCAAATAAAATTACGCGCCGAAAGATTGGGCGCTTCAAATTCTAATTGTGCCATTTTAACAGAAACTCTGCTAGAGAATATCTTGAACTTGGTAGATGAAATTACCCCAGATATTCTCATCATCGATTCTATCCAAACCATATATTCTGATGCACTTGATGCAACTCCAGGAAGTGTTTCACAGATCAGAGATTGTACCGGAAAACTTTTGCAATATGCAAAGGAAAATAATGTCCCAGTTTTTTTGGTGGGACACATAACCAAAGATGGAGCCATTGCCGGACCTAAATTATTGGAACACATGGTTGACACTGTTTTGCAATTTGAGGGAGATAGGCACCACGCTTACCGCATTTTACGCACCCTAAAAAACAGGTTTGGAAGCACCCAAGAACTGGGTATATACGAAATGCAAGGAACAGGATTGATACCCGTTAAAAATCCATCTGAAATTTGGCTCGCACAACGCGACGAACCCCTAAGTGGAATTGCTATTTCAGGAGTTTTGGAAGGAATGCGACCCTTGTTGCTTGAAGTACAAGCTTTGGTGAGTTCGGCGGTATATGGAATGCCGCAACGTTCTGCAACGGGCTTCGATTTGCGTAGATTGAATATGCTACTTGCCGTTTTAGAAAAAAGATGCGGATTTAGGCTTGGTCAATCAGATGTATTTATCAATTTGGCTGGTGGCTTGAGACTTGAAGATCCTGCGTTAGATTTGGCTTTGATGGCTGCAATTATGAGCAGTTACCACGCTGAACCACTTCCCTTGCGTTGTGTTTTTTCGGGGGAAGTTGGTCTTTCTGGCGAAGTAAGGGCAGTGCAACGCATTGAACAGCGTATTTCGGAAGCAGAAAAATTGGGATTTACAGACATAGTACTGTCTAAGTACAATAAAATTCCAGATGCAAAAGACCGTAAAATAAAAATCCACACGTTTGGACGGGTGGATGAAGTATTTTCTTGGTTATTTGGATAAGATTAAACTGGCATCATTCTCTCTTGCACATATGATTTTGCAAGCAATACCATTTTTTGAGAATTAGGAATGCGAATTCTGCTTTGCAAAACTTCATTCGCTGTTGTTCTTTCAATTTTCTCTAATAATTTCAAATAGTAAATATATGCGGTGTAAACACCCAAACGGCACCCTATTGGCAACTTTTTAATTCCAATAAACGCATGGTCAAAATCTTTCTTCACATCTTGAATAATTTCCAACTTGTTTTCATCAGTGAAATTACTAAAGTCAACACCAGGAAAGTATACCCTACCTCGTTCTTCAACATCGCTTTTTATGTCCCTCAAAAAATTCACCTTTTGGAAGGCAGCACCCAATGATCTTGCATAAGGCACTAAGTCGTCATATTGGTTGTTATTTCCGTTACAAAATATTTTCAAGCACATCAAACCAACTACTTCGGCGCTGCCGTAAATATACTCTTCGTAACTATTCACATTGTGAGAAGTTGTATCCAAATCTTCTTCCATGCTCTTGAAGAAAGGCTCAATGAGATTATTCTCAATACCAAATTGATTTGCTGCCAATTGAAAAGAATGCAGCACAGGATTTGTACTTATACCTTCTTGTATGGCTTGATAGGTTTGTTTTTTGAAATCAGCTAACAGACGTTCTTTGTTGTGCCCATGAAAAGTATCTACGATTTCATCGGCTACTCGGACAAAGCCATAGGTTGAAAATACGGCCCATCGAAAATCTTTCGAAAGCAACTTGATACCCAACGAAAAACTCGTTGAGTAATTTAGCGAAATTCTTTTGCTAATATCTTTTGAAGTTTCGTCAAATAATCGGATACTCATTGTTAATTCTCTCTGTTACTAATTTTGAACCTATAACTACAATTGGCAAGCCTGTTCCAGGAACGGTACTGGCACCAACATAGTATAAATTATTTAATTTTTCGTCTTTGTTTTTTGGTCTAAAAGCACCAATTTGATTTAAGCCATGTGCCAAACCCAAACCGCTACCGCGATACAAATTAAACATTTTTTCCCATTCAATGGGTGTGTAAACTGTTTTTGTGATGATGTTATTTTTTATATCAAAGCCTACCCTATTTCCTAGATCTTCAATAATTTCATTCACCAAAGTATCTGCATCATCCCAATTTGGCTTGACCCTCCTGTCTGGAACGGGACAAAGAATGAACAAGTTTTCACATCCTTCAGGTGCACAACTCGGATTACTTTTACTGGCTACATTCACGTAGTAATAAGGCTTTTGTGGGGCAACTGAACTTCTAAAAATAGTATCGGCGTAGTCTCTAAAATTGTCACCCAAATAGTAATTGTGGTGATGTATTCCAGGAATTTGTCCTTTAATTCCCAAATAAATGGTAAATGGTGCCAATGTCCATTCCAACGCATCCAATTTCTCTTCGGTAAATTTGGCTCTATTTAAAAACTTCCCTCTAAACCAAGCAGCATCAGCGTTAATTACAAATAGATCAGCAGTATGATCAACCTCGAACTGATCAGTCACAGATGTCAATTTTTGGCTGGTATAATTTGCTTTCACAATTTCAGTGTTGTAGATAAATTTCACGCCTTTTTTCTCAAGCATTGGTAAAATTCCCTCAACAATTTTATACATCCCTCCTTTTACATTCCAATATCCATCGTGCTCCAGTTCAGTATAATTAAGCAAATTATAAACCGATGGAGTGTTAAATGGTGTTGCACCTAGAAAAAATGCAACCAATGAAAATATAATTTTTACTTCTTCTGAATCAAAATGTCTTTCTAACTCTTGCCAAAACGTTCTGAATAACTTTGGAAGATGTTTCAATGGCACGGTAGCCATACTAGCCAAGAACTGCATGATATTATCGAAATTTTTCTTAACAACTCTGTATTCTGTGTCGTGAAAAATTTGCTTAGCTCCAATTAAGTATTTCCGTGCTTTTTCTTCGAAATTTGCTTCTACATCTTTAAATTCGGCAGCAAGTTTATCCAAGTCTTTATAAATTTGATAAACCCTGTCTTGACCTGCAATATTTACGGTGTAGAGTGGATTAAGTTCATTCAATTCAAATGGAATTGGTTCACCAATACTTTTGAATAACTCTACAAACTCATAGCTCATTGAAAAGAAAGAAGGTCCCACATCAAATGTAAATCCGTCCTTTTCAAAAGTATTTAACCTACCACCGGCATTTGATTGTTTTTCAACAATGGTAACAGCGTAGCCTTGGTAGCTAAGTCGCAATGCTGTAGCCAAACCTCCCAATCCCGCACCAACAATAATTACTGACTTATTTTCCACTATAACGTTTTATAAATTTAGGCAATACAAATAAAAATCCAAATGCTTGGGCACCCTCTTTTGAATGCACCGCATGATGTAAATGATGTGTTTGACGCATGGCTCTAAAATATGGCACATTGGTGGTTTTTAACCATTTAACACGTTGATGAACAAAAACATCGTGAACCAAAAAATAAGCCAAACCATATAAAGCTATTCCTAAGCCAGCGTAAAATCTCCAATCGAAATTATCCGAACCTAAAACTATCAACCAAGCTGAAGGAAGCGCAAAAACAAAACCATACAAATCGTTCAATTCTAATTTTCCTTTTCTAGGCTTATGGTGACTCTCATGCCAAACCCAACCAAATCCATGCATGATATATTTGTGTGTGAACCAAGCGGTACACTCCATCAATACAAAAAAGCCCAATAATACTCCAATATTAGTTAAAATATTCATATCTCTATTAAAACAATAATTTAATGAAAAAGTTTACAAAAAACGACTAAAAAAACGACATAGCCACAATTCGGCAAAAATGTTACTTAAATTTAATCATACATTTGCAAAGTGTTCAATAACAATTTTACTTCTTTAAAGAATTTCAACACTTTTGGATTTGATATTCAAGCCAAAAATTTGCTTGTCATCAAGACGGAGTTGGACTTAATTGACAATTTCAAAGCAAAAAATATCAACCTGAGTTCAAAAATAATTAGTGGTGGCTCAAATATTTTATTCACTCATGATGTAGATGAATTATTGCTAAAAAATGAAATTGAGGGAATTGAAATTACTACGGAAACAGAGGAAACCATTGACATCGCATTCGGAGGCGGAGAAAATTGGCATAAAATCGTATTGTATTGCGTTGATAACAACTGGGGCGGACTTGAAAACTTGAGCCTAATTCCAGGTTGTGTTGGGGCCTCTCCCATTCAAAACATTGGAGCCTATGGCTCAGAAATTAAAGATACATTTCAATGGCTTAGGGCATTTAACCTCAAAACAGGTGAATTTGAAATATTTCACCATGCTCATTGTAATTTTGGATACCGCGACAGTTATTTCAAAAAAGAAGGAAAGAATACCTATTTCATTACACAAGTTTGTTTTAGATTAAGTAAAAATCCAATAACGAATGTGCAGTATGGCGACATTCAAGCCATCCTCGATTCCAAAGGCATTACCAATCCAACCATTAAAAATGTAAGTGATGCAGTCATTGAAATCCGACAATCCAAATTGCCCGACCCAAAAGTATTGGGCAATTGCGGATCATTTTTCAAAAACCCCGTAATTTCAATTTCTCATTTTGAAAAAATAAAAGCAACCCATCCTACAATTAAGTCTTTTCAAGTTTCAGAAACAGAAATAAAAGTTCCTGCCGGCTGGCTTATCGAGCAAGCAGGTTGGAAAGGCAAAAAAGTGGGCAATGTGGGCGTGCATGAAAAACAAGCCTTAGTTTTGGTGAATTATGGACAAGGAACTGGTTTAGAAATTAAAAAGCTAGCGGAAAGCATCCAAAAAGATATTTTAGAAAAATTTACAATCGCTTTAGAAATTGAAGTAAATATTTGGTAGTCCAAATTTTGAAATAATTTCAAACCCTGTATTTTGTCCCTCAAAAAATCAATTTTTACCATTAAATTGCAAACTGTATGAAACAATTCTGCATCATTGCCCTTTTGATGATTTTTTCAATAAAAATTTCAGCACAAACTGCTTCCGGAATTAAAATTGAACGCGACATCAAAACACCGTTACTTCATAAGTTCGATCCAATGACTGTTCCCGATGTTTGGATCAATATTGCATCTGACGAAACAGAAGAAATGCCATTGCCATCTGGAATTGATGAAAAATTACGCAAAGAAGTAGATGCAGCTAGAATGCAGAAACTGAAAAATAACATTACAAACCGCAAAATCATTAATGCATCGCCAACTCCACAAAGTGATTTTAATCCATCATTGATAAAAGGTACCGATGTAAATCCAGGTAGTGGAACCCCAAACGACAATCACATTGCGGTTGCGAATGATGGGAAATTTATTGGTGTAATGAATACGGTAATTCGCATTTTTAACGACACCGGTAAACCAATTAAAACTTGGTCGTTAGAGAATTTTATCATTCCAAATAAAAAAATAAATCCCTTTACTCCCCTCACGCGTACGTTCGACCCAAGGGTAGTTTATGACCCTTATGAAGACAGGTTTATTGTGGTTTATATGCATGGCGATTATGATAAAACCAGTTTTATTGTTGTGGGATTTTCTAGCCCTGGCGACCCATTAAAACCTTGGAACGTATATAAAATACCTGGGAATCCTTTGTTAGACTCAGCTTGGAGCGACTACCCAATTGTTGCGCACAACAAAGAAGATTTGTTTTTCACTTTGAATATTTTGGGAAATGGCACAACTTGGGAAGAAGGATTTAGAGAAGCAATTATTTGGCAACTTCGCAAAGAAGATGGTTACAAAGGCGACACAATGCACCAGAATTTCTTTCACAATATTAAATATGAAAACAAGCCTGTTAGAAGTATTTGTGCTATTCAAAATGGACCTATGCCAAATGGTACCGACAATTATTTTGTAAGTGTGAGACCTATTGACAAGCAAAACGATTCCGTTTTCCTACATCGAATTACCAATACTCAAAAAAGTGGCATTGCAAAAATTGAAATGACGTTATTGAAAGCTCCAGAAATTTATGGATTTCCGTCAAGTGCATTGCAACCTGACACCGGAATGCGATTCAAACTGAGAACCAACGACTGCCGGGTGTTGTGTGGTATTAGAAGTGGAAACCAAATTCAGTTTATGCAAAATTCAATGAATTTCAAAACCCTTCAAGCGCATTTGATGCATTCAACAATATATAATGCCAATTCGGCAACTCCTATTATCCAATCTAAACTTTACACCGACGACACCCTAGATTTTGGTTACCCTGCCCTTGCCTATGCAAGCATGAATGAAAATGACCCAAGTGTAATTATTACGAGTGTTTATAGCAGCTTACATCATTTTCCAGGTGTTGGCATGTTGTATAGAAACCGTTACGGTGAATATTCGAATTATATAAAACTTAAAAAAGGAAGTTCTGTAATCAATTACACTTACATCAAAAAAGACGAACAGCGTTGGGGTGATTATGAAGGAATTCAAGCAAAATACAACGAACCCGGTGTATTTTATTGTGTAGGATCGTATGGCAGACAGAACGACATGTATGCCTATATTTCTCGTATCAAAATCAACGACAAATTTACCAAACAACCTATAGAATCTGTAAGGGTGTTTCCTATTCCAAGTAACGATGGAATTTTAAACATTGAAGTTTCTGCTTTTCAAAATGCAATTTATCACGGAGAAATTTACAATGTCAGTGCCCAATCTATTTCTAGAAGTGCAAACCACAATAAAATTGATTTTGCAGTTGAAGCGGGTACCCATTTGTACCAATTGCACACACATAATTTAGCGCCTGGAATTTATCAAATTCACATTTTGAACAATTCAAACGAAATTATTTTAACCAAAAAAATCCAAATTCAGTGAGCCAACCCGAAGCACCACAAGGCGAAATATTGCTAATAGACAAACCGTATGGTTGGACATCTTTTCAAGCTGTAAAAAAGGTTAAATGGCTTTTGAAAGCCAAAAAGGTAGGGCATGCCGGAACTTTAGATCCATTGGCAACTGGATTATTGATATTGTGCACTGAGAAAAAAACGAAGGATATAGAATCTATTCAAGCACAAGAAAAGGAATACACGGGGACAATTACGGTGGGCGCTACAACACCGAGTTACGACATGGAAACAGAGCCAAATGAACATTTTCCATTTGAACATATTACCCAAGAGCTCATTGAAAAAATATTACCTCAGTTTATTGGCGACATAAGTCAAATTCCGCCATTGTTTTCTGCAATTAAAGTAGATGGAAAAAGAGCATATACCCTGGCCCGTCAGGGGAGTGACCATGAATTAAAATCGAGGGTTATTCATATTCGAGAGTTTGAAATCACACGACTTGAATTGCCTGAAATTGATTTTAGAGTAAGTTGCAGCAAAGGAACTTATATTCGATCATTGGCATTTGATTTTGGCAAAGCATTAGGATCAGGCGGATTTTTAAGCGCACTCAGAAGAACTAAAATTGGGAACTTCTCTGTATTAGATGCTGTTGAACCGCAAAATGTAACACCAAAAATTATCGAATAAATTGATACAAACAACGTAATCGTTGTTTTTTTGGTCTTATTTTTGCTAACTTTGACAATATATGCAAAAAAGAATTTTTGGTTTTCTGCTATTCCCTGTTTTCTGCTTTGGAAACTATAGCTGCAATAAACTTAATGCGGGTGAAATTAAAAGCAACATCAATGCTTGGGTAAAGGAAATTACTACCCCCAATAAATCTACATTGGTAAAAGTTGAAACAGGATTTGTATTGAAAGGAAACATCAAAAACAAACCAAATCAATTGGTTAAATTATGGGAAATGCTGCCAGATCAACTTGTTTTTATTGATAGTGCCAGAACTGATAAAACAGGAGATTTTGTTTTAAGAGGAAATACCAAAGAACTCATTTTTACACATATTCAACTTGAAAATGGCAGTGGAATATACATGGCAATTGATAACAATTCCGATTTTAAAATCCAAATGGATGCTTTGCCACAAGGAATTTCATATAGCATTGAAGGGAATGAAAAAGAGGATAGTAAGTTGTTGAAGCAGCTTATTGATATGAATTCAAACTATGCATTTCAAATTAAACAAATTGAAAGCCAAGCAAAAACATTACCCAATACCCCGGAAGCATATGCAACCGGGATGGCCTTGCAAACAAAATACTATGCTTTAATTGCCGAAAGAGATGCAAAAATTAAGGAAATGTCATCTCGCCAAAAGGAAGGTTTCATTCCATATTTCATTATTACCTATGGTGTTCTGCAAAACCCAGATATCAGCTTATTTACCCACGCAGTTGATTGCGCTCAGAAAGCTGATAAAACTTCAAAATACACACAAGCCATTGAACAACGCTACAATACAGAAAGTCGTTTTATGATCGGTGGAGAAGCGCCAAATATTAAATTAAAACAACTAGACGGAAAAGAGATGGAACTTTACAAATTGCGCGGCAAAGTGGTATTGATCGATTTCTGGGCAAGTTGGTGTGGTCCTTGCAGACGTGAAAATCCAAACGTGAGAAGACTTTATAGCCGTTTCAAACGCAAAGGATTTGAAATTTATGGTGTATCTCTAGATTCAGATGCAGCCCGTTGGAAAGGCGCCATCGCAAACGATAGTTTATCATGGTTCCATGTAAGTGACCTCGGCGGATGGCAATCAAGTGCAGCTGCGCTGTATCAAGTTCATTCCATTCCTCAAACATTTTTGCTAGATAAAAATGGTAGAATTGTTGCCAAAGGTTTGAGAGGTGAACAACTTGAAGCCAAACTTGAAGAGTTATTAGGAAAAGATTAGTTGTAATCTTTTCGAAAAGTAACAATACATTAACCTTGCAATAATATTGCCTTTAATTCTAAGTTATTATTTTGTAAAGTGATAATTAAGAAAATGGCAAAAATCCTAGTCGTTGATGACGAGCAAGATATTCTTGAGCTTATACGCCATTCCCTTAATAAAGAAGGGTTTGAAGTGCATATTGCAATGAATGGCCAACAAGCTATTGAAAAAGCAAAGCAAATTATCCCAGATTTGATATTGATGGATGTAATGATGCCAATTATGGATGGCATGGAAGCTTGTCGTCAATTAAAAGAAGAATCAACCACCAAAAACATACCTATCGTATTTTTAACTGCACGAAGTGAAGAATTTGCTGAATTGGCAGGTTTTGAAGCGGGTGCCGATGATTATGTTGCAAAACCTATCAGAAGTCGGGTTTTATTGAGTAGAATAAAAGCTATCTTGCGCAGACAGAATGGAAGTATGCGTGAAGAAAGCAAAAAAATAGAATTTGGAAATCTTGTTATTGACCGTGAAAAATTTGTGATTGAATACGGCGGTAAAAGTTTACAATTCCCTCGGAAAGAATTTGAATTACTTTCTTTCTTAGCTTCTAAACCAGGAAGGGTTTTTTCTAGAGATGAAATCTTAGAAAACGTATGGGGAAATGAAGTGTTGGTAGTTGACAGAACCATTGACGTTCACGTGAGAAAAATTAGAGAAAAATTAGACGATAAATTTATTTTCACCGTAAAAGGTGTAGGATATAAATTTGAAGTTTAATTCCCCTTTACTTTATTCATCAATTCAAAAATTCCAGCCGCTTTAGTTAGGCATTCTTCGTATTCTTCAGAGGCAATACTGTCAAAGGTTATTGCTCCTCCCACCGAATATTTTAAAACTTCATTGCAATATTCTAAACTTCTTATCACAACATTGAGATCAAAATTTCCCTCAAAGAAATAACCAATACTTCCACTGTAAATTTCTCTATTGAAATCTTCCATAATATCAATATTTCTCATCACCTCAATCTTCGGAGCGCCTGTCATACTTCCCATTGGAAAAGTTGATTGAATGATATCCAAAACGTTGATTTTATCTTTCAGATCACCCATAATCGTTGAAATCATTTGATGCACATGCGAAAATGTATAAATCTTGCACAAAGCTGGAACTTGAACCGTTCCGGCTCTGCAAATTCGAGATAAATCGTTGCGCACCAAATCAACAATCATTACGTTTTCTGCCAGGTCCTTTGGATGGTTACTTAACTCAATAATAGTTTCATCTTCTTTTCCATATATCCTTTTCCGCGTGCCTTTAATGGGTTGACTTACTAGCGTTTGGTTGTTTTTCTGTAAAAAACGCTCGGGACTGGCACACATAACAAAATGATCTTTTATTTTATAAAAAGCAGCGAAAGGACTCGGAGCCAACTTGTTTAAGTGGTAAAACAAGACATACGGATTGATATCTGCCTCTGCCGAAAATTGCATACAATAATTCAACTCGTAATAAACACCATTGCGAATATCTTCTCGGATTTTCGAAACCGTTTTTAAATATTGATCCTTTTCAGTGGTTGCCTTCCACTCACCAATTTGTTGATTCACTGTTAGATCAATTACAGAATCAAAATTAATTTCTGCACCTAATGTTCTTTTTTGGCCATTCCGCTCTATCATGATTGCAGACTCTGGTTCAAAAAAAGAAAAGTCAGGAATTGATTCATTAAAATTTTCAGTAGGGACAATATTCGGTATTGAATTTTTATATTGGTAAGAAATATGACCTAAGGCCAATCCATTAAATTGATCCAATTCTTTAGGACTGTGAAATATGGTTTTCGCACCAAATCCTGCTATAGATTCATATTTACCGTAATCATCGGCAAAATTATTCGACAATAAAATTGCAGCATAATCGTGCTTTTGCGCTTCAAACAACCATTTTAAAAGCTCATTGTTTCCCATTAATTCTCTTCTCCATGAAAATATTGATATACCAACTCCGCTTTGGCTTTACCAATAACAGGTGTTAGGGTTTCAACAGACGAATCTTTAATTCGGGTAATACTTTTGAATTCTTTTAGCAATTGCCTTGCTTTTTCTGGGCCAATTCCGGGTATTTCTGTTAAACTTGTTTTTAATGTGCCTTTATCTCTTCTTGAACGATGGTGGGTAATTCCAAATCTGTGGGCTTCATCGCGCATGTGTTGAATGATTTTTAGTGTTTCCGACTTTTTATCAATGTACAACGGCACCGAATCATCGGGGTAGTAAATTTCTTCAAGTCGTTTTGCAATTCCAATAATGGCCATTTGGCCATAAAGTCCCAATGCCTTTAATGCTTCAACCGCGTGACTTAATTGGCCCTTACCGCCATCAACCACAATCAATTGAGGCATTGGTTGATTTTCATCGCGCAATCTTGAATAGCGACGGGTAATCACCTCCTTCATGGTTTCAAAATCATCGGGCCCTTCAACTGTTTTCACATTGAAATGTCGGTAATCATTTTTAGCTGGTTTTCCATCTTTAAATACTACGCAAGCGCTCACTGGATAGGTTCCTTGAAAATTACTATTATCAAAACACTCAATATGTCGCGGTAAATCTTTCAGATGCAAATCGTTTTTCATTTGCTCTAACAAACGATCAACACGCACAGAAGGATTTAATTTTTCGTATTGAGTCAGTTTTTCATGTTTGTACAACATGGCATTCTTCAAACTCAGGTCAATCAATTTCTTTTTATCACCTGCTTTCGGCACCGTAATGGTAATTCTATCATCGGGCCAATCTAATTGCATAGGAAGTACAATTTCCTTCACATCATCGCCGTAGTGCTTACGCATTTCGCCCATCACATGCACCAAAATCTCTTCGTCGGTTTCATCCATTTTCTTGCGAATTTCAACATTTCGAGAAATCACAATAATGCCATGGCTTACCCTCAAAAAGTTAACAAAACTAATTTTGTCAGTGCTGCTGGTACTGTATACTTCTAAATCGCCAAGAACGGGACTCACAACCGTAGAACGACTTTGGTAGGTTACCAGTGAATCGAGTTTGTCTTTGTATTCTTGCGCTTCTTCAAAAGCCAATCTGCGCGAAGCGTCCATCATGACCATTTTTAAATGTTCTTTTACTTCGTGTAAATTTCCCTTTAAAATATGTCGAATTTGTCTAATTCCCTCATTGTATGAATCTTCTGTTTGGTAGGCTTCGCAGGGACCTTTACAGTTGCCAATTTGATATTCCAAGCAAACCTTAAATTTAAAGGCATCGATGTTTGCTTGCGATAAATTATAATTACAATTGCGAACCGGATATAATTTTTTAATCAGCTCCAAAACGGTATACATCACCTTTTTATTGGCATAAGGACCAAAATATTCGGAACCATCTCTTACAGGATTAAACATGGAAAAAACTCTTGGAAACCTTTCCTTGGTAACTTTGATATAAGGATAACTTTTATCGTCTTTAAGCGCAATGTTGTATTTGGGTTGAAACTCCTTAATGAGACTATTTTCGAGCAACAGCGCATCCATTTCGGTATCAACAACCGTGTATTCCAAATGCACAATTTTGGAAACCAAAACCGACGTTTTGAAATTATCGTGGTGCTTTTTTGTAAAATAACTGGAAACCCGTTTTTTTAAACTTTTGGCCTTCCCCACATAAATAATAACCCCTTCTTTGTCGAAGTATTTATACACCCCTGGTTTTTCAGGAAGTGAATTTACTATGGGCTTAAGATCCGGTGGCGTCACGTGTCAAAATTACAACGAAACAACTAGAAAAATATCTTTTTTTATGGGATCACAACCCGAACTGCGTTAACTGACTGACCATAAAATTTACCAGCATGGGTATTGAAATCGTTGAATTGGTCGGTGGTATAAAACTCTCTTTTACCACTTAATTCTAGCTTTGCAGTTATTTCTGAATGCCTATTCAAATAATCGATGAGCTTAGTAGCAACAATTTCGCCTTGTGAAACAATTTGAATATGACTTGGCAATACCTTTTCAATTGATTCAATTAGCAAAGGATAATGGGTACAAGCCAACAAAATTGTATCAATTTCATTGTCCTTCAACAACAAATTATCGATGTGATATTTCACAAAGAAATCGGTTCCCTCTAACCCCAACAAATCGTTTTCAACCAAATGCACCCATATAGGACAAGCTTCTTGAAAAACTTGAATTTGAGGGAAGAATTTGGCGATTTCTATTTTATAAGATTCTGATTTTATTGTACCCGAAGTACCCAAAATGCCAATTTTATTGGTTTGGGTTTCGTTGCCAATGGTTTCTGTGGTTGGCCTAATCACACCCAAAACACGTTTATTGTCATTTCTTAGTGGCAAGTCAACCTGTTGAATTTGCCTTAATGCCTTTGCCGACGCGGTATTACAAGCCAAAATAACAAGTTCGCAATCTTGGTCAAACAGCCAATTTACACATTCTCGGGTATATTGGAAAACGGTTTCAAACGACCTGTCGCCATAGGGTGCACGCGCATTGTCGCCCAAATAAACGAAATTCATTTCAGGCATTGCTGTTACCAATGACTTAAGTACTGTTAAGCCACCATACCCAGAATCAAATACCCCAATTTTCGACATACTGTTGCGAAGATAATCAAATTGGATTGTTGCATAAAAGAAAAAGCCACCTTTCGGTGGCTTTTTCTTTTATGTGAATTTATTAAAATTATTTTTTTGGAGCTGTCATGTGTTTGATAACCGCAGCAGTGATATCGTCGTTGGTATTCGCAGACCATAAAACCATTCCAGTAGCGTTGTCAATTACATTTGAATAACCTTTTGCTGCAGCAACTACACCAATGGCTTTTTTAATGTCTTCAACAATAGGCTTCAACAACAAACCACGTTGAGCTTGCATATCTTGTTGACCAGCTTGTTCAGTTTCCTGGTATTCTTGAACCAAACGCTCGTAACTCTTTTGGATTAATTCCAATTGAGCTTGAGTTGCTCCGCCTTTAACCTTTACCTCGTACTCTTTTTGTTTTGATTGAATTTCAGCTTGTAAATCTTTGATTCTTTGATCATATTGCTTAGCAAAAATCGCCAATTTTTTCTCTGCAGTGTCTTTTGCTGGCAAAGTGTCAATAATGATTTGTGTGTTTACAAAAGCAATTTTTTGTGCTTGAGCAAATGCACCACAAGCAAAGAAAGACATGAAAGTTGATAGAACTAGAATTTTTTTCATCGTATATATATATTTATTTTTTTATTTGTTTGGATTAGGTTTCCCTTTCGGGTTGGTTTCACTTTCATTCAAAGGAATAGACAATTCTTCCATTACTTCAAATGTTTTGTCGTACTTCTGATTGGCATATAACATTTGCACCCCAGAAGCCTTATCAAATATAAAATCTAAGCCTTCTTTTTTGGCTACCGCTTGAACGGCTTCAAAAAGTTTGTCTTGTATAGGCTTGATCAATTCTTCACGCTTTTTAAACAATCCACCGTTTGTGCCGAATTTATCTTCACGGTATTTGACCAATTCGTTTTGAGATTGAACAATCACTTCTTTCTTTTGCTTTTTCTGTTCAGAAGTCATAACAATTTCATCAACCTGATAATCTTTCTCTAATTGCGTAAGTTGATTTTGCATTTTTTGCGCTTCAGCTTCCCACTTTGCCGCAAAATCTTCTAATTGTGTTTGTGCCGACTTATACTCAGGCATTCTACCTAAAATATAATCTGAGTCAACATAGGCAAATGATATTTGCTTTTGTCCAAGCAAAGGCATTGCAATTATTGCCATCAAACAAACTAAAAATTGTTTCATACTTTTCATCTTGTATTCAAACGTCATGCCAATCAAAATATTGTTGCGAAATTATCTATTTAAATTGAGATTAAGGGTGTTTTAATATGAATATTTTGGTTTCAACCATTTTACTTCTATTTAAAGCCCTATCAACTAACTGAAATCTATACTTTACAGTATCCCCGCAATACTGATTTGGCCTAGCACTTATGTAAAAATTTATCACTCCCGATATGGATTTGCTACTGCCCTGCGGGGTTAAACTTGGTAACCGTTCATGTAAAGTTAACGTATCTTTAATACTCTGTGGATTCATTGGCTCAATCCATTGTCCATTCTTCTTTTGTAAATACCAACAATACAAATTATAAAAATTACGCTTTTTGAATGCAAAATCTCCAAAAGTGTCCGAAGGATTTAAGCCCAAATCCCCATCCCCATCGTTGTATTTTAAATCAACCAAAATAAAACTGTCGTAATCATATCCACTGCTGTACAAATATTCACCAAGAATTGATAGTTCAGGTACATTGGATGTTGTACTTTTGCTGTCGGAACACGACAACAAACCCGCCACAATGGCAAGTAAAATGAGCCCTATCGAAGAGAAGATTTTCAATGAATCAAAGTTCAAATTTATGGATTTGACCAAAGAAATCTATCAATTTCAATATGCCAACAACCAAATTTATCAAAATTGGGTAACATTAACCCATTCAGTCGATAAACCCATTCAAAACTTCGCTGATTTTCCATTCTTACCGATTTCCCAGTTTAAGAATTCAGAAGTTCATTGCGGCATTTCACCTGAAATTGTCTTTACATCCAGTTCTACGACCGGTGTAGGAATTTCAAAGCACTTCGTTTTTAAAACATCCCTATACGAAAAGTCTTTTATTGAGGGATTTAATGCCTTTTACAATGACTTCTCTGATTACAAAATTTTTGCATTACTGCCAAATTACCTCGAACGCCAAGGTTCATCATTGGTTTATATGGCAGAATACATGATCAAAAACAGCAAATTAGGCGGTGGATTTTACTTGTATGATTTTGAGAAATTATTGCATGACGTTCAATCGTCCCTCAAAAACAACGAACCAGTTTTGCTCCTAGGAGTAACATTTGCATTGTTAGACTTTGCGGAATTTGCAAAAAATATTGACCTAAAAAATTGCATTATCATGGAAACTGGCGGAATGAAAGGCCGCGGACAAGAACTTACCCGCACCGAAATTCACCAAATTCTAAATCAGGCTTTTCACACTGAAAATATTCACAGTGAATACGGCATGACTGAACTTTTGTCACAAGCCTACTCCAAAGGCAATGGCCGATTTCAATGTCCCCCATGGATGAAAATCTGCATTCAAGATCCTACCGACCCCCAAAATTGGCTTTCCAATGGAAAAACGGGCAGAATTTGTATCATAGATCTGGCTAACCTATACAGTTGCAGCTTTATTGCCACTGATGATTTGGGCAAGATTCATGAAGATGGGAGCTTTGAGATTATGGGCAGAATTGACTTTTCAGATATCAGAGGCTGTAGCCTCCTTGCTATTTAATCTTCTTCTGGCAAATCCATTACCACTTCCTTTAATTCTACTTTGGGATTGATAAACTTTTCAAAAGACAAGATCAAAGCAGGCAATAAGAATAAGTTTGCAGCCATACCAGTTATAATTGTTAACCCAGTTAGCCAACCCAATGCAGCTGTACCTTGGAATTCAGAAAAAGTGAAAATTAAAAATCCTGAGCAAATGGCAACCATGGTGTAAATCATGCTCAAACCAACTTCGGCAATGGTATCATCCAATGCAATGCGAATGGGCTTATTGTGCTTAATCACCTCCCTTCTGAAGGTTGAAACAAAGTGTATGGTGGCATCAACCGTAATTCCAAAGGCAATACTGAAAACCAAAATGGTACTTGGTTTTAACGGAATATTAAAATAACCCATAGTACCCGCTGTAATTAACAACGGAATAATATTCGGAATAATGGCTATGATGATCATTCTAAACGATGGAAATAAGAATCCCATTGTCAACGAAATCAACAACAACGACCAAAAAGTTGCTGACATCAAACTATCGAACAAAAAGGAATTTCCTTTTAAGAAGATAGCCGTTGTACCTGTAATTTGAACGGTGTATTGATCAGCAGGGAAAATTTCAGAGACAATTTTATTTACCGCCTTATTGATTGAATCCATACGAATGGAACCAACATCTTTCATTTGGTAACTGATACGCATTTGGGTAAATGTAGAATCAACAAATCCCTTTAATAAATTTGGTTTCCCTGGCTCTGCGGGAGGAAGTTTCAATGCCAATTCTCCCAAATCTGTGGCTTTCGGAATACGATAGAACCTTGGGTCATTATCGTTATTGGCTTGATTGGCCGCAGAAACTACTTCAACCAGCGACATTGGTTTAGACAATTCAGAGAATTGTTTGAGTGCTTTTTGAACAGTTCTTCCTTTGTTAAGCATTTCCGGAGAGGTTACCCCACCCTCTTCAAAAGTTGTAATGAGAATTTCATACGGCATTACTCCCTTGAAATTGTCTTGTAAAAATTCAAGGTCTTTATAAATTTTGGAGGAATGAGGAATATCATCCACCATAAACGCCAGAGGTTTTAAGCGGAAAATAAAAACGGTGCTAATAGAACTCACCAAAATAAACCAGAAATAAATTCTTCTTTTCTTGTGAAAGGTGAAGTCCCTCACCCATTTCAAAAACTTAAGAATATTTTTATTTTCTAGATGCGCTGTTTGTTTGTCGGTAGGTGGTGGAAGGAAAGAATACAATGCAGGAATTCCCACAATGCTAATCACAAAAATGATGTTGATGGTGATAAACGCCACCAAACCAAATTGTTCTAAGATCTGTGTTTTTGTAAAATAAAACGTACCAAATCCAACGGCTGTGGTGAAATTAATTAAGAAAGTAGCAACCCCAATTCTAGAAATAATTCTCGACAAAGCTTTTGCTTTGTTTTTATGTTTTCGGTATTCGTCGTGGTATTGGTTAATGAGGTAAATGGTATTTTGCACCCCAACGACGACAAGCAGCGGCGGCAAAGTACCTGTAAGTAAATTCAGTTTAAATCCTAAAATACCCGAAATACCCATCATGGTAATCACCCCAATTGCAATGAATAATAGGGAAATTAGGAGTGTACTCAAACTTCGGAACATCAATAAAATAAGCAAGGCGGTTACGGCAAAAGCAATTAAGGTGAACATGACAATTTCGTCACGCACGGTTGTTGCATTCTTGTACCGAACAAAAGGCAAGCCACTTAAATGAATTTCGATGTTGTATTTATTGCCAAAATCGACCGTTAATTTCTCTAAGTGCTTAATTAATGGGGTTCGATCTTTGCTATTTAAGGTACTGTCATTGAGGGATATAAGAACGAGTGAAACCTTTGTGTCAGGATTGTATAACAATCCTTCATAAAATTTCATTTGTTCAAATTCTTGGCGAATGCTATCGAGGTCGGCCTGACTTTTTACGGTGGTTGCTGCAAAACGTTTAAGGCGCAGCATGTCGGCTGTATCTAGTTCAAAACGATACAATCTGGCTGGTGACAATACATTATTTACCCCAGGTTGGGCAGCAAGTGAATCGCACAACGTACGAAAATCGTTGTAGAATGTTAGGTCGAAAAGTTTTTCCGTTTTGAAGGAAGAAACGAGTTTATTTCCATCTTCCCCAAAGGTTTTCTTAAATTTTTCATAGATTACAAAATCTGGATCGTCTTTGGGAACCAGTTTTTGCATGTTGTATTCGAGTTGTACTTTGGAACCGAAATAGCCCATAGTAGCTGTAAAAAGAAAAATTCCAACAATTGCAGCAACGCGGTTTTTTAATATAAAGGTGGCAATTTTATTCCACATAATGGTGGTGCAAATTTAATATTTATTATTGAGAGTTTTAATAATAGTTTAGGGTTTAAAAGAGCTAACGCTCGCTTAGTGTTTAGAAGCATTGCCATGCGTTTGTGTTAGGCATCCACTTAGAATTTCCCGCTAATCTGCCCGAAAGCTTTCGGGCTAATCTGTCTAATCTGTCTAACCCGTCTAACCCAAAAAAAAGGCTGTTGGTTTTACCAACAGCCTCAACAACAACAATAACCAAACAAATTTATTCAGTTACAACTTCAACAGTGATAGTTGTAGTGATGTCTTTGAAAAGGTTCAAATTAGCAGAATAAGTGCCTAAAGATTTGATGTCGTCAGAAACAATTCTTCTGCGGTCAACATCGTATCCTTTTTCTTTCAATGCATTTGCAATTTGTAAAGAAGTAACTGAACCGAAGATTTTACCAGTGTTACCCGCTTTGGTTTGGATAGTGATGGTAATACCGTTCAATTTTTCTGACAATTGCTCTGCATCTTTGCGCAACTTATCAAGTTTAAACTCACGCTGACGTAGGTCTTCAGCCAACATTTTCAAGTTACCAGAAGTAGCCAATTTAGCTTTTCCTGATGGAACCAAAAAGTTTCTGCCAAAACCGTCTTTTACTTCAACGATATCGTCTTTATATCCTAGATTTTTTACATCTTGAGTTAAGATAATTTTCATAATTTTTCTCCTCTCGTCTTATTTTAATCCATCTGCAACGAAAGGCAACAACGCCAAGTGACGTGCTCTTTTAATTGCAACTGAAATTTTACGTTGAAACTTAAGTGATGTACCAGTGATACGACGAGGTAAAATTTTACCTTGTTCGTTTACAAATTTTAACAAAAAGTCTTTGTCTTTGTAATCAATGTACTTGATACCGTGTTTTTTGAAACGACAGTATTTTTTCTTCTGCAACACCTGAGGTGTTTGGTTGAAGATGAAATTTGGATCTTTGCTCATATTAACCTTCGTTCTCCCCTGACGTTAAAATTCCATGGGCTTCGGCTTTCTTCTCTTTAGCAGTAGAAGATTTCATTTCGCCGTTGCGTTTTTTGTGATTAAATTGGATTCCCCATTTGTCAAGAGAAACCGTCATATAACGCATAACTCTCTCGTCACGGCGGAACGCCAATTCAAAAGCTTTAATAAATTCAGGCTCAGCCGTGAATTCAAAAAGGTGATAAAATCCGGTTCCTTTTTTGTCGATCGGATAGGCTAGTTTGGTGAGACCCCAATTTTCTTCGTGGACCATCTCTCCTCCATTGTCTGTAATCAACCCTCTGTAGCCGGCAACAGCGTCTTTCATCTGCTGCTCAGAGAGCACGGGTGTTAGAATGATTACAGTTTCATACTGATTTTTACTCATAGTAGTTTAAATTTTCGGACTGCAAAGGTAATACAAGAGTTTTGAATTTGCAAATGGAAAGTGGAAATTGAAGGTTTATAAGTGTTTATGAGCGTTTATAACTTTGGAATGGAGGGTTTATAAGTGTTTATGAGCGTTTATAAAGGTTTAGTTTTAACTTTGGAATGAAGGGTTTATAAAAGTTTATGAGCGTTTATAAAGGTTTAGTTTTGGTGGTAAGCTTTGGAATGGAGGGTTTATAAAAGTTTGTGTTTATAACGGTTTAGTTTTAGTGAGAGCCTAAAACTAAACGCATGGCAATGCTTCTAAACACTAAACGAGCGTTCGCTCTTCGAAACCCTAAACCTATGGAACTGGATCGTAACCGCTGCCACCCCATGGTCCGCAACGACCAATGCGCTTTAGCGTGAGCCACAAAGCCTTATGCGCCGGATATTTCTTAAATGCCTCTATCCCATATTGCGAACACGTGGGCGTGTACCTGCAACTATTTGGCAACAAAGGCGACAATGCATATTGGTAAAAGCGGATCAATATTATAAATAATTTTCCCATCACTCAATAAGGGTTAGACAGATTATATTCATTTGAACCTATTATAACAGTTAGGATTGTAAAATTAATGAAAATAATTGAAAGGTTTATAAAAGTTTATGAGCGTATATAAAGGTTTAGTTTTGGTGGCAACATAAATCTAAACGCATGGCAATGCTTCTAAACACTAAACGAGCGTTAGCTCTTCTAAACCCTAATTGGGTTATCCCGAAAGCCTTCGGGAGGATTAGACAGATTGGGTTCAGACTTATCAACCGATTGTGCCATTTTAATCTTTTCTTCAACTGCGGCGATTAATTTAATGAAAACTTTGTTGAAGATAGATTCCATTTCCCAGTAGTCTAATTTTTGGGTACCGGTAAAAATTACTGCGACAGCCAAGGGTAAGTTGGCTTCGATCAATCGGTTTTCGAGTTGGTGTTTGCGATGGCGGTATACTTCCCTCAATAATCGCTTGATTCTGTTGCGATCAACGGCCTTTGAGAATTTCTTTTTGGATACACTTACCATACCTTGCAAAAAGACATCTTTTTGAGGCAGATCGGTAAACATGTAATTGATGCGAATGGGATATTTAGAAACAAAAAAACCGGACTCATAGAGCCCGGCTATAATTTTTCTACTGCATAGTCTTTCAGTTTTGCTTAAGGTAAACTTTATGGCAGAATCATTACTGCGCATTACTGTGTCACCTTAATTAATCTGAACGATTAACCTTTACGGCCGCGTTCGTCAGATACAGTTAAACTATGACGTCCACGCTTACGACGTGCAGCCAATACGCGGCGGCCATTAGCAGTTGCCATACGCTCACGGAAACCGTGTCTGTTTTTACGTTTTCTATTTGATGGTTGATACGTGCGTTTAGTCATGATTTTTTAAATTTTTAGGGCTGCAAAGATAAGAACTTACTTTTTCTTATGCAAGTGAACCAATAGAATATTTGTAAATAAAAATGAATTACCTTTGAATAAGCATGCAAAAAACCAAAATCATCTATCAAGAAAAATCTTCCATGAAACTTTGGGCCTTCATTTTAATCCCAATTTTCACCGTGATTATATTGCTCGATGTATTGATTAATAATTCTCCGAAACCATTGATAATTATAGTCCCAATTTTTGTGTTTGCATTGCTGTATTTTATCAAGTTAGAATGGAAATTTACTGAGTTAGATTTCCACTACCGCTTTTTTCCATTCATTATTAAGGAAAAAATTATTCCCTACTCAGATATTCAATCTATGTCTGTCCTGAAAATTAATCCCATTATGGAGTTTGGGGGATGGGGCCTCCGAAGAGGAAAGCTTGGCGCAGCATATACAACCGACGGAAATTTGATTCTTCACATTGAATTAAAATCTGGCAAAAAGCTAAACCTAACCATAAAAAACAAAGCCGAAGCAGAGCGCGCAATTCAAATTCAAGCAACCAATTTAACGCCAACAGCGTCTTAATTCAGTATCGATAACAATCCAAATAGTTTGTTATCCATTATATTCGTAAAATATTTAGTCCCTCAAAAATTTCAATAACCAAATTCAACATTGTGAATATTTACAAATCATTAAAAATAAACTTATTGGTTTTATTGTTAATGTTATTGCATGTTGATTTTATTCAGGCTCAAAACAAAGGATTTAAAATTAGTTATAATGCAACAAGGCAAGGTGATAGTTGTTTTCAACTTACAAAATCTACCGGTTGGCAAAATGGTTCAGTTTGGTCACAAACCAGAATTAATCTTTCTAATGATTTTAAAATCTACGCCAAATTAAACTTTGGAAACCAGAGCAGTGGTGCAGACGGAATTGCATTCGTGATTCAATATTTGGGATCAAATTTAGGGTCCGCAGGCGGTGGAATTGGATTCGGAGGCATTTCTCCATCTCTTGGAATTGAATTTGATACTTACCAAAATCCTTTTGACCCCAGTTATGATCACATAGCACTTATTGAAGATGGAAACTCAGACCACCAAGCTAGCCCTGCTAATACGTTACAAGGCCCTCAAATACCACTAAAAACTAATGGAGCAACTGTTAAAGATGGAAAATATTACCCTGTTTCCATTATTTGGAATTCAACAACAAAAACAATCACTTGCGAATTTAACGGAGTACAGAAAATTAACAAGGTCGTTAATTTGACCAAAGATATTTTTAAAGATTCTCAATATGTGTATTGGGGATTCACCTCCTCAACTGGTGGACTCAATAACAACCATTATGTGTGTATTGATTCATTCACAGTTTTTTATGAGGGGGATTGCAACATTGCTTACAAAAAGCAAATCACCCCATTTTATGTTTGCAAACCCATGAGCGATACAATCCAAATAAAATACAATAAAATCCCCAATATTGCCTATAAAATCAAATGGTCAACAGGTGATACCACAGAGAAAATAATTAAAAAGATAGATTATAACAATACAAAATTTAAAGTTTCTTTAACCAATAAATTTGGCACTTGCGTTGATTCAGTGAAATTTAATATCATCAATCCACAGTTGTTAATTGATACTGTGGTGAATACTGAATGTACCACCAACATTAAAAAATTCACGGTTCCTGGAAATTGGCGTTACGTAACTTGGAATGACAATAGCGCTTTGACCACAAGAGATTTGACTACTGAAGGTAAATATTGGGTTGAAGCTACAGATAAATTAAACTGCAAAGCAAGAGATACGTTTGATTATGTAATCAAACCCGATGTACTGAAAATTGCACAAACATCATTCACGAATCCATCCTGCAAAAACAAAGCGGATGGAAATGCAAGTATTTTAAATACGAATAGAATTTCGAGTGTCTTGTTGAGTTATTCATGGAGTCCTACCAATCAGAAAAATGCCACTGCAACCAACTTATTCAAAGGCGATTATACCTGTTTGGTAACTGATCCAAAGGGGTGCACCGATAGTGCTAAGTTTACACTTTCAGAACCTTTGGGCTTTTCAATATCCCTCAAAACAAAAAAAGACATTCCCTGCAATGGGTTAGGCAACGGAATGTTAGAAATAACAACTCAAAATGGAATAAAACCATTCCAATTTTCATTGAATAACGGAGCAAAACAAACAGCTACCCTATTTGATAATTTGGTAAAGGGACAGTATGTAATAATCGCCAACGATTCAGCAAACTGTTTGGACACCATTATTACCCAAATACAAGAACCTGATTCGTTAAAGGTAAGTATTACATCATTTCAAGGTGATTGCTTTGGCGATTCAAAAGGCAAAATAGTTGCCGTTGGAACAGGGGGTATTTCTCCTTACGTTTGGCAACCCAATCCATCAACAAAATTGAACTTTACAATTGATACTGCATACGCCGAAAAAATTGAAATCCTTAATTTGCCATCGAATACTTACACGGTTAAATTAACAGACAAAAATGGATGCAGCACCCAGGTAAATCAATTTATTTCGCCCAAAGAAAATATTCAAATCTCCATTGACACATCCATTAAGTTCAATGTTGCAGAGAAAACAAAACTGAGTGCAATCATAACACCGAAAGGAAATTACAGTTACAATTGGAGTCCAGAAAAAATATTCGGAACCCAAATAAATGATTCTACACCCATCATCAAACTTTACGACAAAGCCTACATTGCACTTACCGTGCTAAATGAAAATTTTTGTAGAAAAAGCATAAACTTTGAAATTCCAGTAAAAATTCCACCCATTTATTTTTGGTTTCCCACAGCGTTTTCACCCGATGACAATAGTTTGAACGATGGTTACGGACCCATAGGCAATTTTGATTGGGCAGATTTTCAAATCTATAACCGTTGGGGAGAAAAACTATTTCAATCTACACCAACTTTGCAAACGTGGGATGGCAATTACAATGGGAAACCTTGTGCTGAAGGCGTTTACATCATTACCGCCAGGTTAAAATACGATCGTTTCGAACAAAAACGAGACGGCAGAACTAGCTTTACCCTGATTCGTTAAAAGTTGCAATTTCTGCAAATCTTTCAACCCCCTATTCTGAAACTTTTGCCGTATTTTTGCAGTAATGTCGAAAATTACCATTACCGCGGCTCTTCCTTATGCAAATGGACCTGTTCATATTGGTCACTTAGCTGGTGTTTATATTCCTGCTGATATTTATGCACGCTTTACCCGCCTTTTAGGGAAAGAAGTGCTATTTATATGCGGTAGCGATGAACATGGCGTTCCAATTACGCTTCGTGCTAAAAAAGAAGGCGTTACCCCGCAAGATATTGTTGATAGATACAACAAAATTATTGGCGACTCTTTCCGCGACCTTGGTATTTCTTTCGATATTTATTCAAGAACATCGAACAAAACACACCACGATTTAGCACAAGATTTTTTCAAAAATCTATACGATAAAAAGGCGTTCAGAGAAATCTCCTCTGAACAATATTTCGACGAGCAAGCACAACAGTTTCTTGCCGATAGATACATCACAGGAACTTGTCCTAAGTGCAGCAACGAAAACGCCTACGGCGATCAGTGCGAAAAATGTGGTTCTACCCTAAGTCCCTCAGAATTAATCAATCCTAAATCGGCATTGAGTGGATCCGTTCCCGTTTTGAAAGAAACAAAGAATTGGTATTTGCCATTGGATGAAATTCAAAAAGACTTTTTAAACGACTATATCAACAACAATACCCATTGGAAATCTAATGTTGCGGGACAATGCAAAAGTTGGTTAAACGATGGATTGAGAGAACGTGCAATGACGCGCGACTTGGACTGGGGAATTCCAGTTCCCGTTGAAGGTGCAGACGGCAAGGTCCTCTACGTTTGGTTTGAAGCCCCTATTGGTTATATTTCTGCAACCAAAGAATTGCGCCCTGATGATTGGGAACAATGGTGGACAGGCGACACCCGTTTGGTGCATTTTATAGGCAAAGACAATATTGTTTTTCACTGTATTATTTTCCCAGCTATGCTGCATTTACGAGGCGATGGCTATGTGGTTCCTACCGATGTTCCTGCCAATGAATTTTTGAATTTGGAGGGACAAAAAATTAGCACTTCACGCAACTGGGCAGTTTGGCTCAATGAATATTTGGTTGATTTGCCTAACAAACAAGATGAACTTAGGTATGTGTTAACTTCAATTGCCCCTGAAACCAAAGACAGTGAATTTACTTGGAAAGATTACCAAACCCGCGTAAACAGCGAATTGGTAGGCATTTATGGAAATTTCGCAAACCGTGTTTTGGTGCTCATGAACAAGTTTTATAACGGTGCAATACCAGCAAAAAATCACAACTTCGATACAACTGAACTTTGTAATACATACATTGCTCCAATTGCAAAATTGATTGCTGATTATAAATTTAGAGATGCGCAATTCGGATTGATGGAATTGGCAAGATTTGGAAACAAATATTTGGCAGAACAAGAACCTTGGAAACTAATCAAAACTGATGAAGCGGCGGCGGCTTCGGTATTGCAATTTGCAAGTGAAATTCTTTTAAATTTGGCTGTATTGTCAGAAGTTTTCTTACCAAACACCTCTCAAAATCTTTTAAATCAATTGAATATGCAAATTTCAAGCGAGGAAAAGAAAGCATTTTGGGAAGGTAAAACATGGCTCGAAATTCCTGATAATCATACCATTGGAGAAGTGTCGTTGTTGTTCCAAAAAATTGAAGACGATGTGATTGAAGCTCAAATGAACAAACTCCAACAATCTTTGGTTGACAATTTGGCATCTGCAGCTCCTGTTGCAACTTCTGCTCCACAAGTGGAAAATCTTGCTGAACCGAAAGCTGAAATTCAGTACGATGACTTTGCAAAGCTAGATTTGCGTGTTGCAAGAGTGCTAACCTGCGAAAAAGTTGAAAAAGCCGATAAACTATTGAAGTTAACATTGGAAGTGGGTTCAGAAACCAGAACTGTGGTATCTGGTATTGCATTACACTTTACCCCTGAAGAAGTTATTGGCAAATCGGTATTGTATTTGGCTAATTTGGCTCCCCGCAAAATGAGGGGCATCGAAAGCCAAGGCATGATATTGATGGCTGAAAATACCGATGGAAAACTTTACTTTATGCAACCTTCTGCCAACATCGACAGCGGCAGCGGAGTTAGCTAAAAAATGAATTAACGAATATCGCGAAGATATTCATTCACCTTCTCTTTGTAGTAAGGATTTAAGTTTGCAGGCGTTCTCTGCAGGGCTTCTTTTTCCTGAATTTTCTTTTTGTTTTGCTCAATGATATCCATTGGAACTGAAGTTGGCAATTGTTCGCCTTTATTGGCTTTGCGCTGCTCTTCGTCGCCTTGCTTCATTTGGGCTTTTTCATGTTCCAACAAACGCGTTAATATTTCTTTGTTACGTTGAACCATTTTAAGCTCCAGCTTCCCATTCACAATATCTTTTTCTTGCTGCTCCATCATTTTCTCAGCTTCTGCCAATTTTTGTGCATCGCCTGAGTTTCCTTCTTTTAGTGCAGCTTTTTTCAATTCGGCAATTTGTCTGCGCAATGCCTCTTGCATTAATGCCATTTGAGCCAATTCTTTGCTTAATTCTCTTCCACCCTCTCCATTTAACTCACCTTCTTTCCCATTGGGTTTGTTGCCATTTTGAGGTTCGCCGATATTTCCTTTGGCGTCTTTGCCCTTTCCGCTTGGATCACCTTTTTTCTCGCCGGTGCTGCCGCTTTTTTGTCCTTCGGCCTGCATTTTTTGCAGCATCTCACCGAGTTCTTTTTGCGCTTCAGATAATTTCCCTCCTTTTTTTGGCTTTCCTTTACCACTCTTGCCAGAACTATTGGGGTTGTTACAACTTTTATTACTTTTAGACGATTTGCTTTCTTTCGACATTTTTTGATTCATGTCTTTTAAACTTTCCATCAACATCACCGCCAAATTGTTAAATCCTGTCATGATGTATTGTTCATTCATGGCCGACTTTTGTATTTGTCTCACTTTCAAGTTATCGAGCGCCAACTGCATATTATCGTTGATGCGGCTAATTTCCTTAGTAACCAAATTAGAAACCATGGGTTGGCGTTTTGCCAAGGTCATCAGGCTGTCTTCAAGGGTTTTTGAAATTTCCTTTAAATTAATTTGTTCTTTATTGAGAGACAATATTCGCGGATTATCTTCTTTCAGCGTTTTTAATTCGGTAAATACTTTTTCTTGACGGTGAGAAATATCAATTAGGTTTTCAAGCAAAGCACGAATGGCATCGTGGTCTTCAGAAATCCTTTTCTTCTCTTCCTCTTTCAAACTCTCTTCCATTTTTTGGGCAGCTTCGCGCATTTTCTGGGCCGCAGACTTTTCCTTTTGTGCGGCATCTTTCTGCTTGCCTTTTTGAAGATCGTTCTTTGCGTCTTGCGATTGTTTCTGGGCTTCTTGTTGCTCTTTTGCCCCCATGTCGAGCTTCATTGGCGATTCGAGCGATTTGTTTTGTTTGTCAATTTGCTCTGCTTGCTTTTGAAGATCTTCCAATTTTTTATTTTGAGCGTCAAGTTCTTTGTTTATTTCTTGCTTTTGGCTTTCATTGCCCTTTTCTAATTTTTCAGTTTTTTGCGCCAATTCATCTTCCTTTTTGGCCCAATCTTCCATTTGCTTGGCTTGGTCTTTGATAGACTCTTCCAACTGCAATTCTTTTAACTGCTCCATCAACTTCTCCATTTCTTTTGCATTTTCTTTTTGGAGTTTATCAATAGATTTCATCTTGTTTTCCAATTGCTCTTTGGGAGAATTTTTCTCTAATAGGTCTTTCAGTTGTTCTAACAATTTCTGTAATTCAGGATTTTGCAATTGCTTCAATTGTTGCTCTATATTTTCTCTACGCTTTTCTAATTCTTTGTCATTCAACTTCAACTCTTTCTGTTCACGGTCAATCTTCTTTTGTTGTTCATAAATTTTCCGCATTTCCTTGATTTGTTGTTCTTGCTTTTCTATCCAAGTTTGGATTTTCGATTGATTATCGAAGTTCATTCTAGATTGTTTCAAAAACTCTTCTTGCAAACGTTTTGACTCATCGAGCAACTTTTTGGTAGATTGCTGACTTTGTTTCATTTTATCTTGCAAGTTTTGTTTATTTTTCATGGTTTCTTGGCGAAACGCATCTACTGATTTGCGATTTATTCTTTGAACGGCGGTTTTTCCAATTTTAGAACCGTGAATGGCATCATTGTCGCTGGCTTGGAAAAAATACTCCAATACTTCATTCGGTTTAACGCCCAATAGTTCTGTATTTACGGAGTGAATAAGCTCCACATTTTTACCTGCTTCTGTAATTAATGGAACCGAGCGCCATGTTGATTTTTGGTCGTTTTCATTTGCCAAAATGCGATAATTGAATTGTGCTTGGGTAATTCCATAATCGTCGGTTGCAACACCACCAAAATACCAGATGTTTTCATAATTGCTATCTTGGTAAGTTTCTACATTTAAATCGGGGAGTGCATCTGGAATTGGATCTATTGTGGTTTGAAAAGTATCTTTCAATGCCAGAACAGTTCCTTTTAATATGGCTTTAACTCTTTCAAATTGGTTTGCCGTTGTTTGAAACTGAATTTGTTTTGCAGAAATCGCAAATTTTCTCCAACTTTTGTTTTGCAGAAAGTACAATTCTTTTGCGTCGGCCACATCGATGGTCCAACTTAATTTACTTCCCTCAGGAACCTTCACCACATCATACGCACTTAATGATTCCGATGGCAATTGCGTATAAGATGGATAACTTACAGCGAGTGAAACATTTTTCCATTTAGGCAATTTATTCACCTGAATTTGATAATCTACGCTTTCAAATCCCCCGCATTCAAATGAGAAATTCTCTGAATTTTTAATGTTGCTTAGTTGGTACGAATAAATGTTATTCCCATCATATTTCATGATGATTTTCTGATCATTCAAAAGCAATTTGGCCAATGTAGGTATTTGATTTCCTGTAAGTTTTAATTTTATTTCTAGGGATTCATTTTCGGCAATACTCAGTTGATTGTTGAGTAATACGAAATTAAACGGTGCTTTTTTAACAAACTTCTGGGAAAAGTTCCACCAGCGATAGCTGGCTGCCGACATTTTCGGAGCTTCGTATATCCCCCAAAATAAAAGAGCCAGTATTAATGCGCCGAAACACATCGTTTGTTTTTTAAACTTTTGCCAATCTAGTGCCAATGAAAAAGAAAACGGCATGAGCTTGGCTGTTTTTTGTTCAATGCCTTTGAGCAGCAAAGGATTATTTTCGGTTGAACTCATTTCTTGCAGTTGTAGCAAGTTCAAAAGTTGATCTTGAATTTCTAAGAAATGTTCACCAATTATTTTTGCAGCATCTTCGTTTGACAATCGTTTACCAAAACCCAAATATTTCACCAAAGGCCTAATGCTTTGTGTAAAAACCAAAGCAGCGAAAGCACCCCACCAACCAACAAAAATCAATGTCCGTGGTGTTTTGTCTAGCCAAAAGTAATATTCCGTGTAATTAATTACATAAAAAATGACGGTTAATTGAAGCAATGTAGCAAGACTGCCAAAAATCAATTTTTGCAAATAGTATTTCCGAATAAATTCGGATAATTTTTGCTTGATATGATTTTCTTGTGCTGGCATTCAATTTCTATTATTTACAAAAATATAAAATTTTACTTAAGTGAAATTGATTATTTGACCATAAGTCTGTCAACCATAATTGCGGTTGCAACGGCTGCATTTAGTGATTCTGCCTCTCCAATTCTTGGAATGGTTACAGCATGTGTAATCAAAGGTTGCAAATGCTCTCTAATTCCATGCGATTCGCTACCAACGAGCAACACGGTTGGTTCATTCAATTTGGTTTCGTAGAGTGAATTCCCTTTTAAGTATGCACCCAAAACGAATTTTCCAGCTATCATTTCTTGTAATTCTCCGTAAATACAATCGATACGAATAAAAGAACCCATACTCGCAGCAATGCACTTATTATTGTACACATCAACACAATCGTTTGAAAGCAATATTTGTTTGATACCATACCAATCTGCAATGCGAATTAAGGTACCCATATTTCCTGGATCTGAAATTCCATCTAAAGCCAATGTAAGTGGCTGATTGCTATCCCACACAGGAGTTTGAGGGATATGAACAATTGCCATAATGCCCGGTGGGGTATCAAATTGAGAGAGTCGATTGCTATCTTCATCTGAAATCACATCACAAGGAAGTTCAGGGTTATTCTTATCAAAATACCACTTGGTGCACAATATTTTGTCTACTTTAAAGTGACTGTGGAATACTTCATAGACCGCTTTTCGCCCTTCTACAATGAATTGGCCATATTTTTGCCTAAACTTAGGCATGCGCAATGAAGCATATTGTTTGAGTTCAGCTTGAGATGTCATATTTTAATTACCACAAATATCTACCTTTTAAAAGCAATCTGTTCGCATGGTTGTTTCTTTCGGTGGTATTTTTTGCATGTGGTGTGAAAAAAACCATCCCTCAGAACCGACATTTGCTCAAGAAAAACATCGTTTCAATTGAAAATTTCAAGGGGAAACCCAAGAATTTTGGTGATTTAACCGCGCAAATTTTACATAGAAATAACAAGCGTGTATTATTTAATAAGTTCCCCATATTCTTGTGGCTTTATGCCATTGGAACAGATGAAAAACATCCAGAATTAAGCGATTCTGTAGCTTGGCGAAGAAAACTAAGAAACGACTTAGGTGAACCACCGGTATTATTCGATGAACAATTGGCAAGTGTGTCAGCCGAAAACATCAAGAATTATCTGTTTAATTTGGGATATTTTGATGCTCAGGTAAATTACACTGTGAAACTAAGCAACAGAAAAGCAAAGGTTACCTACCATGCAAAGCCTGGTGTGGCTTATAGAATTAACTCTTTATTTAAAAAATCTGCCGACAGCGCCAATAACCATTACTTAGATTCATTTGTAGGCCTGTCTGACAAATTCAGGCTTTGGTGGCCTTGCAGCCTAAACAATTTGAACGAAGCGGAAGATGAAATTTCGAATAAATTTAGAGATGTTGGCTATTATACCATTAGCAAAGAATTTATCAGATACGAAATTGACACGTTAAACGACAAAAAAGAGGCAGCAGTTTTTGTAATGTTAGATAATTTACCAAGTGGTCAAAAGCACAAAAAATACTTTTTTGGAAATATTTTGGTAAATGTAAATACCAGTATAGAATACCTTTCAAACAATTATCCAACGTCCGTTTATAGCAAAGGAATTAAAATCAACTTAAACCATTATCCATTAGATTACAAAATCCTAAACAAACTCATACTCATTGATTCTGGCCAACTTTTCAGCCAAACACAACTTACAAAAACATATAGGGCATTGATAGATTTGGGATTGTTTTCAGTTGTAGATTTCAAGCAAGACATTGACGAAAAAACATCTCAAATTAGGCTCACTATCAATCTAAAAACAAGCCCTAGAATGAACTATGTAATTGAGCCACAAATGCTTTATTCGCCGCAGGGAAGCTCTGGATTAAACTTCCAAACAAGTAGTCAACGAAGCTTTGGTTTGGCTGGCATATTATCATTTGTAAATAAAAACCTCAACGGAAATGGAGAATTATTCAAACTAAGCAGCATAACTTCATTTGAAGCAATTTATAAACGCGGTGAATTTGGCAATTTTTATACAGGTTTGCAACAAGGTTTGGTAGCGAGTTTAACCTTACCTAACTTTAAGTTTTTCGATAAATTAGATGCTAACAGAAAATATGAAAAAAAGAATACAGTATTTTCACTTAGCTACCAATATGAAAGTAATCCCAATTTCACACGAAGTTCATTACCAGCATCAGTTTCACTTCAGTTTATAAAATCAAAAATAAGTTGGTATTATACCCCAATAGAAATCAGTTTCAATAGAAATATGATAAGTAATAATTTCTTACCATTATTGCCTAAACTGGATCAAGATTTCGTAAGAAGGGTTTTTACTGACCAAATTATTACCGCAGCAAAATTGGGCTTGGTTTATACTAACAATCAGAGTAAACCCGGCCAAAATTCATTGTTTATGAGATTAGGTTTTGAAACTAGCGGAAATTTACATCGTTGGTTGCGACAACTTACCGAAAAGAATTTCAGGGCGGATAGCAGTTATAAAATCTTTGGTGTTAACTATTTCCAGTATGCCAAAATGGAGGTTGAATTTAGAATCAAACACAACATTGATGTTTTAAACAGCATGGCTTTCCGGGTGAATGCAGGTTGGGCTTTGCCTTATGGCAACAGCAGTATCGTGCCGTATGACAAACGTTATTTCATTGGAGGAAGTAACAGTTTGAGGGCATGGCAACCACGCCGTTTAGGACCAGGGAATACACCGCAAAGTTCACAATCTTTGATTGACAAATCAGGGGAATTAATATTGGAGGCCAATTTTGAATATCGGTTTACATTAATTAAAAAATTCATTGAGGGTGCCTTATTTTTTGATGCAGGAAATATTTGGAACCTAAATAAACTATCGGTTGCAAATCCCGATTACGGAATCCTGAGAAGGGAGAGTTTTGTGAGTGAAATTGCATTGAATACTGGTATCGGAATGCGGTTCGATTTAAGCATGTTTTTATTTAGGGTTGATTGGGGAATTCCACTTCGTGACCCAAGCAAACCAGTTTTAGAAAGATGGGTATTGGCTCAGAATTTTAGCACTAATTTTTCGAATTTCTTATTAAATCAAACTGCAATTGCAATTGGTATCGGTTACCCATTTTAATTAAGAAAAACATAATTAGAATAGCGTAATTGGAACAGTTTTTGCTTGTGATGGGCAATGAAATTTAAGTTTTTAATTACGGTTCTTCTGATATTTAGCATGGGGGGATGCGGAAATTTTATAAAAAATGCGAATATCTTTCCTATATCTCAAGATGTAAATTTGGGTTATAAAGTTTCACAAAACTTTGACCAAGAAAACAGCAAAATAATTTTAGATTCTGCCAAAAACGTTGAAGCATACAAATATTTGTATGGACTTCGCGATAGCATTTTGAATACCCAAAGCTTAATCCATGCTAAGGACTTTACTTGGCGTTTGAGAATTATCAAGGATGATACCACACAAAATGCTTTTTGCACCCCTGGTGGTTATATTTATGTGTATACCGGTTTAATCAAGTATCTAGAAAGCGAAGATCAATTGGCTGGCGTTATGGGGCATGAAATGGCCCATGCAGAAAAAAGACATTCAACCGATGCGATGACAAGGGAATTTGGCATTGATCTCATATTGAAAATTGCATTTGGTGATAGTGCTAATCAACTTTTAAATATTGGAAAAGGATTGACACAACTAAAATACGGCCGAGATGCCGAAATAGAGGCAGATATGTGCAGTGTTGAATGGCTTTATAAAACAAGTTACAATGCCGTTGGTGCTGCTGGTTTTTTTGAAAAAATTGAGAACCAAGGAAATACCCGCAGTGTTCCGGAATTTTTAAGCACACATCCAAATTCGAATAACCGCATTGCCAACATGAAAAAAAGATGGCAAGAATTGGGAGGAAAAACTGGAAAAACCTATACTGAACGTTACATAGCATTTCAACAATGGTTCAACTGAGAATAAAATTTATTGCAGTTTTATTTTTATTGCTTTGTGAAAATCTTCAAGCACAAGATACCATTACACCCGTGGCTGGAGCGAGTGCAGAATCTGTTGTCGAGTTAAATGCACTTTTAAAGGAAGCCTATACACATTTAGAAACTCCTTATCGAAGTGGCGGAAAAACTCCAGGTGGATTTGATTGCAGTGGATTTGTAAGACATTGCTATTCCACAGTATTGGGCATTACAACCCCAGCAAGCTCGCATGAATATAACCACTATGGAATGGCGGTAAAAATAGATGATTGCCGCCCTGGCGATGTAATTTGTTTTAAGGGATCTAGAAACGGTTCACGGATTGGACACGTTGGAATTGTTACAGAAGTGAGCAAAGAGAATATCTACTTCATTCATTCTGCGAACAGAGGAGGCATTCGTTTTGATCAACTCAATGCCCCCTATTATCGCAAGAGATTTGTCGGAATTCGACGAATTATTCTTTAATTTCTTTTTTCGGCTTAGGCAGTTTCAATGCTTTTGCTACGCCAATTGCCAATTCTTCGGCATCTTTCACGTAATCAACTTTCAATTCATCACCTTCCTTTAAAGAACCATCTAGGACCTTCTCAGCCAAAGGTTCTTCTAAATACTTCTGAAGTGCACGTTGCAATGGTCTTGCTCCAAAATCTGGATCAAATCCTTTTTCAGCAAGAAACTCTTTTGCACTGTCAGAAAGGGTGACATGGTAACCCAAATCTTTAATCCGGTGCAACATTTTTGCCATTCTCACATCCAATATCTTAATTATATTTTCTTTATCGAGAGAATTAAACACAATGACATCATCAATTCTATTTAAAAACTCAGGAGAGAAAAACTTACGCAATTGCGCTTCAATAACTTGTTTTGAATCTTTTTCTTTATCTACAACTTTTGTATTTGTACCAAATCCAACGCCTGTTCCAAACTCTTTCAACTGCCTAGATCCAATATTAGATGTCATGATGATCACTGTATTTCTGAAGTCGATTTTTCTACCTGCAGAGTCTGTCATTTGTCCCTCATCTAATGCTTGTAACAATAAATTGAAAACATCGGGATGGGCTTTCTCAACTTCGTCAAAAAGGATAACGCTATATGGTTTACGGCGCACTTTTTCTGTAAGCATACCACCCTCTTCATAACCAACGTATCCTGGAGGGGCTCCAACCAAACGGCTCACTGCAAATTTCTCCATAAATTCGCTCATATCAACACGAATTAGCGCATCGTCAGAATCGAACAAGAATTCGGAAAGGGCTTTTGCCAATTCTGTTTTACCAACACCTGTAGGTCCTAAGAAAATGAATGACCCAATAGGTCTGTTCGGTTCTTTAAATCCAGCGCGGGTTCTTTGAATGGTTTTTGCTAGTTTGGCAACTGCTTTTTCTTGCCCAATAACACGTTTTTGGAGTGTATCGGCCATATGCAACAAACGTTTGCTTTCATCCTCTGCCATTCTTTTCACTGGAATACCAGTAATCATAGAAATAACAGCGGCAATATCGTCTTCGGTTACAGCATATTTATTTTCTTTGGTTTGACTTTCCCACTGCGCTTTTGAAATTTCCAAATCTTCCAACAAACGTTTTTCAGTATCTCTTAATTTGGCTGCTTCTTCAAAGTTTTGACTTTTTACAACCCTATTTTTTTCGATTTTAATCTCTTCAATTTTAGTTTCTAAATCTAAAATTTCAATAGGGACGTGAATATTGGTAATATGAACTCTTGCACCAGCTTCATCTAAAATATCGATGGCCTTATCTGGCAAATGCCTGTCGCTCATATAACGAACACTCAATTCAACACAAGCTTTAATGGCTTCGTCTGTATATTTAACACCATGATGCTCTTCGTATTTGTCGCAAATATTATGGAGAATTTCAACAGTTTCAGCAGGAGAAGCTGGTTCTATGACCACCATTTGAAAACGGCGTTCTAGAGCTCCATCTTTTTCAATGTACTGTCTATATTCGTCTAAGGTTGTAGCGCCAATGCATTGGATTTCTCCACGGGCCAAAGCCGGTTTAAACATATTGCTTGCATCTAATGAACCAGAGGCACCACCTGCACCAACAATGGTATGGATTTCATCAATAAATAAAATTACATCTTCCGCTTTTTCAAGTTCCATCATAAGCGCTTTCATTCGCTCTTCGAACTGACCACGGTATTTGGTGCCAGCAACCATACTGGCCAAATCAAGACTCACAACACGCTTATTGAAAAGCACGCGACTTACCTTTCTTTGGATAATGCGCAATGCAAGTCCTTCGGCTATGGCAGTTTTACCTACACCAGGTTCACCTATTAGAACTGGATTGTTCTTTTTACGGCGTGAAAGAATTTGACTCACGCGTTCTATTTCTTTTTCACGACCAACAATTGGATCTAATTTACCATCTTCAGCGGCTTTTGTTAGATCTCTGCCAAAGTTATCCAAAACAGGCGTTTTGGATTTCACTTTCGATTTGGCAGTTTGTTGTGCCTTTTGTTCCTCGCGATAATAATCTTCGGGTGTTTCACCATCTTCGCTTGGTAATTCGGCTTTTGTATGATCAATGCCTTCTTCAAGCGTCAATTTAAACAAATCATAGGTAACCCCGTATTGGCCTAAAACTTTGGAAGCAATATTGTCTTCATCCCTCAAAATAGACAACAAAAGGTGTTCTGTTCCAATCAAATCGGTCTTGAAAATTTTAGCTTCCAAGTAAGTGATTTTCAAAGCTTTTTCAGCTTGTTTGGTGAGTGGAATATTTCCCAAATTTGTTGTTTTTGTGGCTGTTCCACGAATTGCATCTTCTACGCTTTTCTTTAATCGTAGCGATTCTATATCCAATAATTTGATCGTTTGATAGGCCTTGCCCTCTCCCTCTCTAATGATTCCTAATAATAAGTGTTCACATCCAATATAATCGTGACCCAAACGAATGGCCTCTTCTCTACTGTATTGAATTACTTCTTTAACCCTAGGTGAAAATTTTGCTTCCATAAAAAGATTGTCAAATATATAATAGTATTTTTTAATTGATACCCCATTAAACGAACATCCGCACAATGTGTATCTTTTGTTAGAAATTACATTAATTGTACCAAATTCAATTCTACAATTATTTTATGACAAACTGACTACTGTTTGCCAAAATTGACAAAAAATACTCAAAAAAATATGCACTCTCTTTTTAAAAATGTGCACAATTATTTTGACTATGTTTATACCGAGCGTTTCACTTTTTTTCGTTACTTTGAAAGTCCATGGAAAATCAACTCCAAGATAAAAAAGCAAAGAAGTCAAAAATTATCAAAGAACTTTTTGGTGACGTATTAGGTCGTGTCCCTCCAAATTCAAAAGAGCTTGAAGAAGCTGTTTTGGGAGCCATGATGCTTGAAAGAGAAAAAGTGCACCAAGTTATTGATATTTTAACTGAAAAACATTTTTACCAACCTGCAAATCAAGAAATTTTCAAGGTTATCCGCGATATGTATTTATCGGCAGACTCTGCCATCGATTTATTAACGGTTTCGAACGCCCTTAGAAATGCCGGTAGATTAGAATTCATTGGTGGACCATATTATTTGGCACAACTCACAAACAGGGTTTCTAGTGCTGCAAATATCGAGTTCCATGCACGCATACTTACCCAGAAGTTTATTCAACGAGAATTGATATCTGTTGCTGGAGAAGTGGCATATGACGCCTATGACGATTCAAATGATGCTTTCGAATTGCTTGACCAGTCAGAAGCGAAGTTATATGAAATTAAAAATGCGGGTTTAAAAAGAAATTTCCAAGAAATCAGTGTTCTGATAAATAGTTCTTTGAAGGAAATCGAAGACCGTATGTCGGCCGATAACGATGGTATTACAGGTGTTGCTTCAGGATTTTCTGACATTGACAGAATTAACGGTGGTTGGCAGCCTTCAGATTTGGTAATTTTGGCTGCGCGTCCTGCAATGGGTAAAACTGCATTCGCACTAAGTCTACTCAGAAATGCAGCCATTGACCACAAAAAGAGTGTCATGATTTTTTCACTTGAAATGGCCGATGTTCAGTTGGTGAATCGTTTAATCAGCGGAGAATCGGAAGTACCGGGCGATAAAATCAAGAAAAGCGAACTAACTGAAGAGGAATGGCAACGTTTGCATACCAAAACTGCAGCATTGGGTTCTTCAAAAATATTCATTGACGACACCCCTCAATTGAGCATATTTGATTTGAATGCGAAATGCAGAAGGGTCCATTCTCAACAAGGTCTTGATTTGGTGATTGTTGATTACTTGCAATTACTTAGACATGAAACCAAAGGGGGCGGAGGAAACCGCGAACAAGAAATTGCATTTATTTCTCGTTCTTTGAAAGGTTTAGCAAAAGAATTGAGCATTCCAGTAATTGCCTTGGCCCAGTTAAGTCGTGAAGTTGAAAAACGCGCAAACAAACGACCACAGCTCTCAGATTTACGTGAATCAGGTTCAATTGAGCAAGATGCAGATATGGTGATGTTCCTGTACAGAGATGAGTACTATTCCAATATGGGTTTAGATACATCGGAGGGAAATAAAGAAAATCAGCAGCAAGATCATGGTATCAAAGGATTAACTGAAGTAATCATTGCGAAAAATCGTCATGGTTCTGTAGGCTCAGCCTTTACGAAATTTATTGGTGAGTATTCAAAATTTGTTGATTTATCGCCCTTTGAAAGATCCGCACTTAACAGCAAACCAGAATATGGTGGAAGTGCACCTGCCACGTATACGGCAACAATTCCTTCGAAATTAAACGACGACGATAACTTTTACAACAATTCTGCAGTAACACCCGATCCTTTTACTTCAAATAAAGGAAATGGCAACGGAAATTGGTCAAATAATTTCAATCCAAATATTCAAGAAGATTAATACCAAGATACTATTCTTTTTTTGATATAAACAAAAACGGCTACCCTTGGGTAGCCGTTTTTGTTTATACTGTGCAAAATTAATTTTCAGCCTTTGGCAGTTTTACTGCGATAATCTTTTCTTGCCCACCAGCAGTTTTGCCTTCAACCACAATGCTGCCTTTCAACGATTTCAAAACCGATACCGCACCTTGTGCTGAATAAACAGGTTCGTTATTAATCGTGGTAATGACAAAACCTTCCGGAATTCCAGCGTTTTTAAATACCCCAGACGTTAAACTCGAAACTTTTACTCCAGCTTTGATATCCATTTTAGTTCTTTCTTCACGGGTTGTATTTTCCAACTTCATTCCCAAGTATTCTGAGCCAGCTGACTTTTCAGCAGTTTCTAATTTTGCTGTACCATTTTCGCCCAATAAGGTAGCTTGGAGCTCCTTCACTGATCCATTTCTCCGAATTGTAATTTTCACCATATCTCCTGGCTTGTATTTCCCTACTTTTTCTTGTAAACGACTTGAACTGTTTACTTCGTCGCCATCGATTTTCAAAATCACATCGCCCTTTTCTATACCTGCTTTGTCTGCAGCACTTTTCTCTACAACTTCAGCAACATACACCCCTTTTAAGTCGGTCAAACCTTTTTCATCAACCAAATTCTGGGTAATTTCTTGGATAGATACCCCTAACAATGCACGTTGTACTTTGCCGTAATTCTTGAGATCATTGATTACTTTTTTCATCAAATTTACAGGAATGGCAAATCCATAACCCGCATAAGATCCCGTCTCGGATGCAATTGCAGTATTGATTCCAATTAATTCTCCGGCAACGCTCACCAATGCACCACCACTGTTTCCCGGATTGATAGCAGCATCAGTTTGAATAAAGTTCTCAATGGCATATTTATTTCCTTTCGATCGCAACAAATCAATGTTTCTGCCCATCGCACTTACAATACCCAAAGTAACGGTACTTGTTAAGTTGAAAGGATTACCTACTGCAACAACCCATTGTCCTACTTTTACATCGTCGCTATTTCCTAATTTCAAGAAGGGCAAGTTACTTTCAGCAATGCGCAATAAAGCCAAATCCGTATTTTTGTCAGTCCCTATCAATTCAGCCAAATATGTTCTTTTATCATTCAGTACAATTTCAATTTTGGAAGCACCTTCAACAACGTGGTTATTTGAAACAATATAACCATCGTCGGAAATAATAACACCCGAACCACTCGCTTGACGTGGTCCCTGAGGTTGATCGAATCTAAAGTTTGGGCCTTGGAAAAACTCAAATGGATCGGTTGGCATTTGACGATTACCACCCTCTTGAGGAGTAGATTGAATTGTTGTTTTGATATGCACTACAGCAGGATTTGCAATTTCAGAAACTCCGGTAAAATCAAAAGCTGGAATTGTATTCAAACTGGCATACCTAGCCAATTGGCCAGAAGCACCTTGCTTTTGATCAATATCAAAATGACTACGTGAAGCAGCAACTGCATAAAAGCCGCCTAAACTAACTGCGCCGCCTAATAAACCGGCCAAGAAAAAAGTAAATACTTTGTGTTTTTGAAAATACTGTTTCATATTTTGAAAAAAAATTAAATTTTGTTTGCAATAACAACGCAAAAATCGTGAATGTGCTTTAATTTGCATAGTAATTCATTTACCTTTTTCGATAAAAGAGTATACATAGTCCGTGAAATGCAAATAAACAGCCATCCATCCGCAATTATAGTTGCCCGTCTTAGACAGGGTGATAGAGATGTATTGGTTGAATTGTATAAAGAAAACGAAGCTATGGTATATAAATATATAAAAGATCAAAAAGGAAGAGAGGAAGATGCAGAAGATTTACTTCAGGAGGCACTGATTGTTTTATGGAAAAATGCCAGGAAGCCAGAATTTACGTTAGACGCCAAACCATCAACTTATGTTTATGCAGTTGTAAAAAATCTATGGCTCAAACAAGTAGATAAAAACAAGCGAATGTCCCCCGAAGAAAACATCAACCCTCAGTTGCATGCTACCGTGCAAAATTCAGATTCAAACTTGGACCATGCCATTGTGAGAAAAATTTTAAATCAAATGGGGGAAACATGCAGACAAGTTTTGTTGATGTTTTATTTTGATGGATTTGATATGCAAACCATAGCCAAGGCAAACAGTTTTGCCAATGCCGATGTTGCAAAATCGAAAAAACATCAATGCATGAAAGAACTTGAAAGTAAAGTGAAATCACAATTTAGTTCAACCGATTTTTTTAGATAAACCATGAATTCCGAAGATCCAAGAATTGACCAGTTTATCGACAATGAAATGTCGGAAGGTGAGCGCATATTGTTTCTGCAAGAAATGGAAAATAATTCGGAATTGAAAAGAACCGTATTATTTAAACAATTCATTATTGAGGGAATTAAGTCTGAAGGCGACGAAGAGTTAAAAGAATATATTAGAAGCAGAGTTCAAGACCAAAGTGAGGAAAATCAAACCAACTTGTGGCTGTATGCAGTTGCAACAGTTACTGTCGTTTTGATTTCTTATTTTTTTATTATTCAATATATTAAAACGGGAAGTATTAAGGAAGCCACTGAAATTTTGGCGCTAAATAAACGGTCAAATTTAGAATCAAAAGGAAAGCAAAAATATGACCAAGAAGCTTATGAGGCTCCAGTTTTTGTGAATGATAGTACTGCCATTTATGCAGATTCAACATTGGCTGTAATAGATCAAAGCAAACTGACCGATGATGTTACAAATTTGCAGGAATCTGACATGGCTGCGGTACCTGAAATGAGCGATTCAAAAGGGAATACTATTGAAAGTGATAAGTCTATGGCTCCAGCTATATCTAATGACAATACTTATCAATGGACATTTGGTGATGACTCAAGAATTGCAAAAAATGTAATCTTGGTTCCCATTAAATTGACAGAAGCATATGCTGGAAATGAATCGAGGATGGACAAACAACCGATAATGGCTAAGGCAAAAATTGCAGCCAATTATAAATCCAAAAAAGAAGCGATTAACAACGAACAAGGGAGTTCAGTTCAATATGATAGCGTAACATCAGCCGAGTCCAAACCTAAATCGGTAGCCAATATATCAAAATTCAGCGTCTTGTTTATCGAAACCAAATCACCAAAACAATCACTAGAAATTTCAGATAAAAAAGGAAATTACACCATTGTTTTATCAAATTTCTCTAGCGAGAATCCTCTCATATACCAGTTAAATGGCAAATATTTTATTGAACTAGGACCTAAAATTATTTATTCAATACCACTAAGTTCAATCAAAATTGATAGTCCAAAACCCATTACTGACAAGGCGATAATTAAAGCCATTCAAAATTAAACATGGTCAATTTTGTTAAATTCCAAGGTACTGGAAACGACTTTATTTTAATTGACGGCAGAACAAATTCTATTTTAAACACACTTCCTATAAAACAAATGTGTGACAGGAATTTTGGGATTGGTGCCGACGGTTTAATGATATTGCAAAATAAAGTTGGCTACGACTTTGAAATGATTTACTACAATTCCGATGGTAATTTAAGTAGTATGTGTGGCAACGGTGGACGTTGTATTGCCCAATGGGCACATCAATTGGGAATTGGAAATAATAACAAACTCAAATTCTGGGCTCCAGATGGAGAACACATTGCAATAATAGATAAAGATCAAGTAAACTTAAAAATGAACAATGTTTCATCTTGGAAAATCATTGATGAAAATACAATTGAAATCAACACAGGCTCTCCGCATTATGTTCATTTTACAAAAAATCCAATAGAAGACCATCCCCTATTTTCATGGGCACAATCTATTCGCTATAACGAACAGTATTCCAAAGAGGGAATCAATGTAAATATTTCGAGGGTGATTACTCCGGAGCAATTACAAATGAGGACCTATGAACGCGGTGTTGAAGACGAAACACTTAGCTGTGGCACAGGCGTTACAGCTACGGTATTGGCTCATGCCATTCTTCAAGCATCTATTTTGAGGGATACTAAGCAAATCGTTCACATGGAAACGCCAGGAGGAAATTTGGCCATTGAATTTAGTAAAACAGAAAATGGATTTGAGAATATTTGGTTAATTGGCCCTGCTAAAGAAGTTTTTTCAGGTCAATGGAAATAAGTAATTTTTTTATCCAAACAATTTTAAAACAAAAATGGCTGCCAAAGGCAGCCATTTTTGTTTTAAAAGGGTATAATCCTTAATTATTTCACCAATATTTTAACAGCTTGGGTATTCACAACACCGTTGATAGATGCCAAGTAATAACCAGTTGTCAAATGAGCAACATTAACTGAAATAGCATTTGAGCCATTTGTAATTTGAATATTTTTAGTAATCACTGCCTTACCTGTTAAATCGTAGATGGTAACAGTTGCAGCACCAGATTTAGCAGCAGTGAACGAGAAGTTTGTGATATCAGAAGTTGGGTTAGGATATGCATTCAAAGACACTTTTGTATTTTGGATGTTTTTGTTTCCAGTTAACAAAGTTGATGAACGGAAATATCCACGGCCATGAGTACCAATGTACATTGACATCCCTTCCCAAGGTTTCCATTCGTAACCACGAATTTCAAATACCGCTACACGTGCCATACCTTGGTTCGCTTCTTCCCATTTAACACCGCCATTTTCAGTTACCCAAATTCCCAAATCAGTACCTAAAATGATTCTGCTTGGATTGTCGATATCTACAACCGCATCATAAACAGGCATAGAAGGCAAGTTGCCAGTAATGTTTGTCCATGTTGGATTCAAATCAAGTGCATTTTTAGATTCCATTACATATATATTTGAAGAACTACCATAATTACCTAAGGTAATTACCACGTGGTTAGAATCAGCCATATCCACATTCACCGATGTGATAGTTCTACTAGAAGAAATCCCGGGAACCGTTAATTGTTTTGTTACAACACCATCTGGAATATCATTCACACCAGGATTTGCTTTCACAGAAAAATCAGCATCTTTCAAACCTGAAGTTCGGAACAATGCACCTTGTTTACAAGAAAACAAATGGTTACCGTCTGGAGTGTAGTCCATTTCAATAATTCTTCCATTTCCTAAACCTCCTGCAACACGAATCCATACTACGTCGTTTGCAAAATCAGTAGGATTTACAGCAGCCCAAATTTCAGAATTCTTAGCTAAATATAATTTGGATGTTTTTGCATCTTGCTCCCACAAACTGAAAGTGGTATTAAAGTCAGATTGTATAGTTCCTGTTTGACGTTTATCAAAGAAAGTTGAACTTGATTGACCTTGGTTACCTGAACGCACAACAGTTCCGTAATAAGTACACATGAAAGTAATGTTAGGATTGAATCTTGAGAATTCAACATCAAACCCATCACCACCATAAATACTCACTCCTGTTTTTGACTGCTCACCTGCAGGCGCATTTCCTTTGAAATTGACCAAAAATGTACCATTGTCTTGAGCTCCACCCATAACATGACCTAACTCATTTGAAGCCACATTGTATAATTGCAATGTTGTATATCCTCTATTGATTGATGTCCATGTACCTAAATTAGTAGAAGAGTAAAGACCACCATCACTACCCACAATACAAGTTGCAGGTTTGGTGTTCATATTCCACATAATAAGATGTTTATCGGCATGAACATAACCACTGTTCCATGGCGCACCGAAAGTGCTACCAATTTGGGTATACCCATTTACTTCATCCCAAGTAGCCAAATCAACACCACCCATTAATACTTTATTTTTATTGCCTGGAACAACTCCAACCACGTTATCGTACCATCCTTGGGTGTTCGGTCCAAAAATATCGGTTACAGAATTACCATAAACCAATTGTGTCCATGTAGTTCCACCATCTGTAGTTCTATACAAACCATCCATCTTACCCCCGTTTGTTGCAACTAGCAAATAAACGTAGTTCACATCATCAGGTGAAATAGCAATTGCTATACGTCCACCAGCTGGAAATGATTTATTCAATTTCATTGCACCTGTTGCGTCTGATTTGTATACAGCACCCCCATTATTTGATGCCCAAATGGTTCCGGCATTGTCAATTTTAACTTCTTTGATTGAAGATCCATTGATTTTTTTCGGAGAAACAACACCTTCTGTAAATTCATACAAGCCAGCATCAGTTCCTACGTAATATTTATTTAACGTTGGATGTGCAACCATACTGTTACAAACATCAAACGTTCCATTGTTGGTACCGGGCATTAAAGAAAATTTTGTACCGCTTAAATTATCACTTTTGAAGATACCATTACCAATGAACGCCGGGGAACCATTTCTGGTACCAGAAAGATTTGTAAACCCACCTTCACCGGTGCCATAATAAATGTTACCGCTTGGAGTTTGAGCCATACAAGTAACGTTTAGATTTTCTTGCATGTCGTTTACGGGTTTCCAACTTTGGCCATAAGTAGTAGATCTAAATAACCCACCACTCACAGAACCTACAAACCATATGTTTGCAGAATCTTTGTGAATTACCAAAGCACGGGTTCTGCCACCAACGTTGTCTGGACCCATATTCTGCCAAACAATATTTTTATTCAATCGGCTTTTGATTTGAAGTGCATCTGCCTGGGCAATTGCCTGCTTGATCCATTCCGGTTCAAGTGTTCCCGTTTTTTCGTTCAGTCTCATACTGTACATCGAACGCAATGCACCCTCAATTTCCTCAGTAGGATTTTCCTCTGATTCATTTTCGAAAGAAAACAATTCAGTAAAATTAGGAGCTTTGATGGTGTTATTAAATCCAAGTAAACCAATTCCTAAACAGATTCCCGCAGAAAGTGCGATGGGTAAATATGACTTTATCTTCATAAAATATCTTTTTTTCTTTTTTAAATAGAGAAAACTCTCGAATCGCAAATTAATGCAAAAAGAGGGTCTTTTCCAATTCTAACGTGATAGATGTTCTTCAATTAATGTAATTTTTTCATCATAATTTGCATTTACTGCAAAACACAATCGAATTATCCTATAAAACATGCTTTTCAGCATGGTATGAACTCCTAACCAATGGACCGCTTTCAACAAATCTAAAGCCCAATTTCAATCCATATTCTTCCCAATATTTGAACTTATCAGGATGAACATATTCTGAAACGGGCAAATGCAACTTAGTTGGTTGAAGGTATTGACCTAATGTCAATACATCGCAGCCGTGTTCGCGCAAATCGTGGATGAGTTTTTTCACCTGATCGTCGGATTCACCGCAACCCAACATTGCACCACTTTTGGTTCTTGCACCATATTCATGGGTGCGTTTGATTTGCTCCAAACTTCTTGCATATTTTGCCTGTGGACGAACCAATCTGTACAATTCCTCAACCGTTTCCATGTTGTGACTCACAACTTCTGGTTTTGCATCCAAAACCATGTAAAGCATATCCCACTGAGATTTGAAATCGGGGATTAATGTTTCAATGGTGGTTTGTGGACTAGATAACTTTACAGCTTTGATTGTTTCAGCCCAAACGGTAGCGCCTTTGTCTTTTAATTCATCGCGGTTTACAGAAGTAATCACGCAATGCTTGACATTCATCAATTTTACTGCTTCGGCAACGCGCTTTGGCTCATCGAGATCATATTCACCTGGGCGACCTGTTGCAACTGCACAAAATGAACAACTTCGGGTACAAACGTTTCCCAAAATCATAAAGGTTGCTGTACCAGCACCCCAACATTCTCCCATGTTGGGACATTTACCATCTTCACAAATGGTATGGAGTTTATGTTCCTTAACAATTTTTTTTACGTTGGTGTAATTTTCACCAAATGGAATTTCTATTTTTAACCAAGATGGTTTAGATGGTCCACGCTTTTCTTTTGAAACTACTGGTAATTCAATCACGTTTAAATTAATTTATTTCGCCAAATCCAAATGCAAAGTTAACAAATAGTGCCGGGAAGATGTTCTTATTTGTAGTTTGTGTATATAATAGTGGTATTTTCTCTACAAAAATATCGTTTGAGAGCCCAATCGACATTGAATTCGATAGAGATCTATAACTTCCCCATTCAATTTGCAAACCTGCTGAAAGGCCAAATCCAGGGACAATTTTACCTTTTGTTATACCTTTTGTAAATGGAGCTGGACCTCCTATTAGAGAAACATTTTGATTTGCCGGATCATATTGCACATCGGCATAACCATCAAATGGTGGCGTACCTTGATAATATGCAATAAAAACTGGCCATGAATAAACGATTGGTAAACTGGCATTGGCGAAAATTTTGCAGCCCACATCCATTCTCGATTTTCTTTGTCCCAATGCATATGCAACTCCATAAAATGGTTTAAAGGCCCAGGCATAATTTATTTTTTCTAGCTTGAAAGATTGTGATCCGGGTAAACTATAATTAATGACAAATACTTCTTTGGGATCTACCAAATTTCCAACTTTGAATCCCACTTGATTTCCCCATTTATCACCTTTTATTTGGGTGTATTTATATCCCCCAAAATCAAAACCGAAATTTCGAATTTGGGCGTCAATGTTCCAAATCACGCTTTTTTGAGCCTGAGTTATCCCCATTATCGAGGTTAAGGTTATGCACAATAGGGTGAATTTTCTCATTTTAGGAACAATTCAAAATTAGGTATTCCACATTTATTAAAAAAGAGGCATTATTTGGTATTTTTATTCCACTTTCTCCCACGATTAGCAAACCCCTTGTATTTACAATAGTTTTTACTATTTTTGCATTGTCTAAAACAAGAAAAGATGACCCTATATCCTTTCAAAATTAGCATCATGTGGGCGAATGTGGAAAAGAAGTGGCTAATTTTGGGAAATTGTGGGAAATTGTGGGAAATTCTTTTTTTATTTAGCAGACAGAAATCCAGCACAAAATGTCGGGACTAATCGGAGAATATAATTGCAAGCTAGACGGCAAGGGAAGACTATCCCTTCCATCGAAGTTAAGGGCCCAGTTTCCTGAGTCTGCAGAGAATACTTTGGTTATAAACCGCGGTTTTGAAAAATGCTTGGTTTTGTACACAAAAGAAGATTGGTTAATAGAAACTGCCAAGCTTAACGCCGTTGATGATTTTATGAGTCCCGAAATTCGCCGATTCAAACGTATCTTCACTAACGGTGCCAATTTGATACAAATCGACAATGCAATGCGTATTCTTATTCCTAAAAAGCTATTGGAATATGCAGACCTATCTGACGATGTTGTGCTTAGTGCCAACGGTAGCAAAGTGGAAATTTGGAGTCAACACTTATACGATACTGAGTTATCGGTTGATTCTGATGAGTTAAGCAACTTAGCGCAGCATTTCCACAAACAAAGATCTTCTTCTACTGAACAAGACTAAACATGCTGGCAAACCTGTTTGCTACATGAACTACGAATATCACGACCCCGTATTGCTTAAAGAAAGCATCGACGCCCTGTTAACCAACCCAGACGGCACTTATGTTGATGTTACCTTCGGTGGCGGAGGTCACAGTAAATATATTCTTAGCAAGCTTAGTGCAAATGGCAAACTCATTGCCTTTGATCGAGATCTAGATGCACAAGAAAGAATTCCAAACGACTCTCGCATCACCTTTGTTCAACATAATTTTCAATACGCCAAGCAATTTCTAGAATACGCCGACAACATTCCAGTTGATGGAATTTTGGGGGACTTAGGCATTTCATCGCATCAAATAGATGTTGACGGTAGAGGCTTTGCACACCGTTTAGACGGACCACTCGACATGAGAATGGACGTTAATGCCAAATTATCAGCAGAAACAGTAGTAAACGATTACAATGAAACCCAGTTGTTGAATATCTTTAACAATTATGGTGAAATTAAAAACGCCTATAAATTGACCAAAACAATTTTGGATCAAAGAAAAGGTCGTAGAATTCAAACCATTGAATTATTCAAAGAGGCAATTTCTGGTTGCACTCCAAAAGACACCCCGGCCAAATATTTGTCGCAAGTTTTTCAAGCCATTCGCATTGAAGTTAATGGAGAATTAAGGGCATTGGAGCAGTTGTTAATTGACTCAGAATCGCTCATTAAAGAAGGCGGCAGATTGGTTATTATTAGCTATCATTCTTTGGAAGATAGACTCGTAAAAAACTATTTAAATAGTGGAAACCTTGACGGGAAAAGACATACCGACATGTATGGATGGAGCTCTCAACCTTTTGAAAGCAAACCAAATAAAGCAATCATTCCTTCAGATGAGGAAATAAGCAGAAATAAGCGCGCTAGAAGTGCAAAAATGAGAATTGGCATTAGACAAGCATGGAAATAAACAACGAAAATATCGAACAAGAGAACATTGAAAATGTAAAATCTCCATTCGCGGAAGAAACTCCAAATGGTGCCAATTTGACTTTTCAACTAACCACGAAACGGACTCTCAAGATCATCGCAATCTTGTTCTTTACCATGTTGTTTTATATCTATAATTCCCTTCACGCTACCAAAGCAATCAAGAAAAAAGAAGAGCTTAAAACTACATTAAAAGAACTACACAGTGAAAGAATAAGCTTAGAAAGTGAAATCACAAATTCGAGCAAACAAACTGAAATAGCAGAGAAATTAAAATCAACTGGATTAAAAGAGCTTACATCACCTCCAATAAAATTAACCCGTGACGCAATCCAATAAAGTAAATACGAGGAAGGAAATTCTAAAGCGCGCCTATGTGATTTTCATATTGGTGGGGAGTTTTTCTGCATTTCTCATTTATTCAATGATTAAACTTCAAAACGGATTTGATAAAGAATTCAGCATTGAATTAAAGAAGAAAAATACCCGAATAAGAGATGTTGCTGGCATTAGAGGGAATATTTACGCAGACGATGGAAGTTTGCTTGCAACCTCCATTCCTACTTACGATTTGATTTGGGACGCCAATGCTGATGGTTTAACCACCAAAATATTCAATGCCAAAATAGATAGCTTATCAATGATGTTCGCAAGGATATTCCCTGAAAAAAGCAAATCTACATGGAAGTCGAAATTCACGTCCCTCAAAAAGAAAAAATCAAGATATACCATTGTTGGCAAAGATCTAAGCTTTGACATGGTGCGAAGCATCAAAACATTTCCTTTAATCTGGACTGGGAAATTTAAAAGTGGTTTTTGGTTTGAAGAAAAGGGGAAACGCATGTATTTCATGGGTGACCTTGCGAAAAGAGCGATTGGTTATACCAAGAACGGTGTAAATGTTGGTCTTGAGGGATCATTCGATAGCCTACTTCGCGGCAAAAATGGCAAAATCATGGAACAACGCATGCCGGGCAGAATTTGGCGTCCTGTTAATGTTGGAAACAACCAACTAGCCGAAAACGGATTCGATATTGTTACCACATTGGATGTAGGATTCCAAGATGTAACCCAATATGCGTTGAGCCAAGCACTGATTACAAATGAAGCAGATCACGGTTGCGCCATGGTTATGGAAGTAAAAACTGGTGCCATCAAAGCAATTGCAAACTTAAAAAGAGGTACAGATGGAAAATATTACGAGTCACAAAACTATGCAGTGAGTGAATTTTCTGAGCCAGGTTCAACATTTAAACTGATTTCTGTTTTGTCTCTTTTGGAAGATGAGTACGCAAAACCAAATGATAGTATTGCCCTGCACAATGGTTCAGTAAAGTATTACGATAAAACATTTACAGACGGTGATCACTTTGATTCAAGAAATAAATTCTACACCCTACAAGAAAGTTTTGAAAAATCGAGCAACGTGGGCATTAGTCAATTTGTATGGAAATACTACCAAAAGAAACCACAAAAATTCATTGATCACATTATAGAATTGGGATTAAATGTTAAACCAAATTTCGACATTCCTAGCGCTAACTATCCTGTTATAAAAACTACCAAAAGTTCTGATTGGAATGGAGTTACTCTTCCATCAATGAGCATAGGATATACCAGTCAAATTTCTCCGTTACAAACTTTGATGCTTTACAATTCGGTGGCAAATGGAGGTAAAATGATGAATCCATATTTGGTTAAGGAAATTTTACAAGACGGAAAATCGGTATCAAAAATTGAACCTAAAGTACTCAATGAAAAAATATGTTCTCCTCAAACACTTGTTGCATTGCAACAACTTTTAAAAGGAGTAGTTGAAAGAGGCACTGCAGAAGAAATAACGAAAAAATGTCCTTTCACCGCTGCTGGAAAAACAGGAACAGTAAGAATCAGTGAAAATGGCAAATATATCGACAAACACATGGCGTCATTTGTTGGGTACTTTCCAGCTGAAGCGCCTCAATACACCATCATTGTAATAATCAATAAACCAAACAAAGAAGAGTATTACGGTGCAAAGGTAGCGGTACCGGTATTTATTGACATTGCAAACAAAATATACAGTTCGCATATCAAAATCCAACCTACATTGGTTACTGCCAGAATTACGGAGGCACCATCGGTTTTAAACGGAAATCAATATGCATTGAAAACTGTACTTAATGAACTAAGTATTAATTCGAGGTCATCAATGCCCGCTGCGCAGTATTGCGAAGCGAGTGCCAAAGGATATTCAATTAACATAAACCCTGCAACAATTGAACCGAATAAAGTTCCCGATTTCAAGGGAATGGGTTTACGCGATGCATTACAATTGGCGAAGAAAATTCCAATCAAAATCACTTTTGAGGGATATGGAAGCGTAGTAGCCCAATCGCTCAACAAAGGAACAATAGTTAGTCCAAACAATTCAATCCACCTAAAATTAAGTCCTTCAAAATGAAAAACTTAAATCAACTGTTAACGTCGGTAAAAAATGCCAAAGTTCATGGCAACGGGGAATTGCAAATTCAAGGATTAACAATTGATAGCAGAACTGTAAAGAGTAATTACTTGTATGCTGCCATGCCTGGAACTCAAGTTGATGGTCATGATTTCATTGAAAAGGCAGTTGAATTGGGGGCGAAAGCCATCTTGCATACCAAAGAAATTGCACATATCGAAGGAATTTCGTATATTAAGGTTGAAGATGTTTCTGAAGCATTGGGACAAATTTCGCTTCATTTTCATGATGAAGCGGCCGATAATTTAATCATCGTTGGAACCACTGGAACCAACGGAAAAACCACAATTTCAACCTTATTATTTGAGCTTTTCACAAAACTTGGCTATGTATGCGGATTGGTTTCGACCGTTGAAAACAGAATTGCTAACAAAATCATTCCAAGCACCCATACCACTCCAAATGTAATTGCACTGCATGCTCTTTTTGCACAAATGTTGGAAGAGGGCTGTACGCATTGCTTTATGGAAGTGAGTTCACATGCCATTGATCAAAATAGAATTGCGGGCATCAAGTTTGCCGGTGGAATATTTTCAAACATCACACATGATCACTTAGATTACCACATCACATTCGATAACTACATCAAAGCAAAAAAACGCTTTTTTGACCAATTGCCTTCAGATGCATTTGCAATAACAAACAAAGACGACAAAAACGGTTCTGTGATGTTGCAAAATTGCAAAGCAACAAAATATACATACGGATTAAAAGGGAACGCTGATTTTCGTTTAAGAATTTTGGAAAGTGATTTCAACGGAATGCTTTTGCAAATTAATGGCAAAGACATTTGGACATCGTTGGTTGGTGATTTCAATGCTTATAATTTTTTAGCAGTATATGGTGCAGCCTTTTTATTGACCGAAGGTGAAGAAGAAATTGATATTCCATTAAGTGCGCTAGGCAGGGTAAATGGCAGATTTGAAGCCATTGCAGGAACCGAAAATAAGACTGCCATTGTTGATTATGCGCACACGCCGGATGCACTTGAAAATGTAATCAAAACCATCAATAACATCCGTCAAAACGGAGTAAATCTGATTACGGTTGTTGGTTGTGGTGGCAATAGAGATAAGGGCAAACGTCCTGAAATGGGACAGATTGCGAGCAAATTAAGCGATAGGGTAATTTTCACTAGCGACAATCCACGAAACGAAGATCCAAATGCAATTATTGATGCAATGGATGGTGGAGTTGAAATTCAATACAAGAAAAAAGTATTAAAAATAACCGATAGAAAGGAAGCAATTAAAACTGCCATTCTTTTATCCAACCCTGGCGATGTGATTTTAGTTGCAGGCAAGGGACATGAAACATATCAAGAAGTTAACGGAGTAAAACATCCATTTGACGACAAACAAATCATTTCAGAATTATTTAACGAATTAGGATAATGTTATATTACATTTTTAAGTATTTAGACAAATCAGGAATTTCCGGAGCTGGGGTATTTAATTATATCACTTTTAGGGCTGCACTTGCTGGAATTTTGAGTTTACTTATTGCACTTTGGGCAGGTAAAGGAATTATTCATTGGCTCCAGAAAAAGCAAATTGGTGAAACCATCAGAAACCTTGGGCTAGAAGGTCAAATGCAGAAGAAAGGTACGCCTACTATGGGTGGTATTATCATCATTTTAGCAATTATAGTTCCTACATTGCTTTTAGCAAAACTGAACAATATTTATGTAATACTCATGATTATCAGCACCATTTGGATGGGAACCATTGGTGCAATTGACGATTACATCAAGGTATTTAAAAAAGACAAGGAAGGCATGAAGGCCGGTACCAAATTGATTGGTCAATTAATGTTGGGCGTAATCATTGCTGTTGCCATTGACTATACGCACAACATCAACCACATTCCATTAGAAACGAATCTTCCCATTTCAAAATTAAAATTCAGCTATACCGATTTATTGCCGGGAGAAGGAAATGCGTGGTTGGTATTTGTACCAGTCATTATTTTCATCTGCATGGCGGTTACAAATGCAGTAAATTTAACTGATGGCATAGATGGATTGGCGGCAGGTACCACTGCTATCGTGGGCACGGGTTTGGGTATTTTGGCTTATGCAACAGGGAACATCAAAGTATCACAGTATTTGAATATCATTTATGTCCCAAACAGCGGTGAGGTTGTCGTATTCTTAGCTGCTGTTATTGGCGCTTGTTTGGGATTTCTTTGGTACAATGGTTATCCAGCTCAGGTTTTCATGGGAGATACGGGAAGTATGGCATTAGGCGGCGCAATTGCGGCTGTTTCAATCATCATTAAAATGGAATTATTACTTCCTATTTTATGTGGGATATTCTTTGCTGAAAGCTTTTCAGTAATTCTTCAGGTTGGATATTTTAAATATACAAAAAAACGCTTTGGTGAAGGCAAACGCATTTTCTTGATGTCGCCATTGCACCACCACTATCAAAAGAAACTTATTCCCGAAAGCAAAATCACATTGCGCTTTTGGTTAATCACTGTAATGCTTGTATTGGCAACTTTTGCCCTAATAAAACTACGTTGAACAAAAATCTCATCATATTAGGCGCTGGTGAAAGCGGAACAGGTGCAGCTATTCTTGGGGTAACCCAAGGGTGGAATGTATTTGTGTCGGATAAGGGCCAAATTGGTGAGAAATACAAAGCTGAAATGTTACAATACAATATCGAGTGGGAAGAGGGTTCACACGATATTGAGAGAATTTTAAATGCCAATTTGGTAATTAAAAGTCCTGGAATTCCCGATAAAATTGAACTCATACAAAATATAAAAGCAAAAGGAATTTCTATTATTTCCGAAATTGAATTTGCTGGATGGTATAGCAACGCCACAATGATTGGCATTTCTGGAACCAATGGCAAAACTACCACCACCCTATTAACCTATCAAATTTTAAAAGATGCGGGATTAAATGTGGGTTTGGGTGGAAACATAGGCCAATCGCTTGCCCGTCAAGTAGCATTAAACAATTTCGATATTTACGTACTTGAACTGAGCAGTTTCCAATTAGATGGAAATGAGAAATTCAAACTCCATATAGCTTGCTTAACAAATATTACCCCTGATCATTTAGATCGCTACGATTATAAAATTGAAAACTATATCGCAAGTAAAATGCGATTAACGCTAAATCAAACAAATGAAGATTATTTCATTTATTGTCAAGACGATGCATTAACTCAAGAAGGAATAAAAAATACGAATATTCCTTCAAAAATGATTCCATTTAGCTTAAACAAAACTGTTGAATACGGCGCTTATGCCGTTGCCAATCTCATCCACATCCAATTAGAAAAAAAATACACCATAGATATGCAAGAAATTAACTTAAGAGGCAAACACAACGCCTACAACACCATGGCTGCTGCCGTTATTTCAAATTTAATTGACGTTAGAAAAGATAGTATCCGTGAAAGTTTATCGAATTTTCAAAACGTTGAACACCGTTTAGAAGTTGTAGCTAAAACCAATGGTATTGAATATATCAACGATAGCAAAGCAACCAATGTAAATTCAACGTGGTATGCACTTGAAAGCATGGACAAACCAGTAATTTGGATTGCCGGTGGTGTTGACAAAGGAAACAATTATGCCGATTTAAAGGCTTTGGTTAAAGACAAAGTAAAAATGATCATTTGCATGGGACTTGACAACATGAAAATACACCAAGCTTTCCAAAGCGATGTGGATTTAATCATTAACACTTTAAGCGCAAAAGAGGCAGTGCATGTAGCTTCAAGAATGGCAGCGAATGGTGATGCTGTATTATTGTCTCCAGCTTGTGCCAGCTTTGATTTGTTTGAAAACTACGAAGACCGTGGCCGCCAATTTAAAGCAGCAGTAAGAAATCTCTAAAGTACAATGCGTAAATTAAGTGACGTCTTCAAAGGCGATAGGTTCATTTGGTATATTGTTATCATTCTATCCTGTGCAGGGGTACTTGCTGTATACAGCTCTACGGGTACGTTGGCATTTGCAAAGCAAAAAGGGAATACTGAATTCTATTTTTTTCGTCATTTAATCTTTTTGGCCATTGGTTGGGGATGTATGTATTTTATTCACCTAATACCATTTAAATTTTATTCTCGCATATCTCAAATATTTTTTTGGCTTTCGGTAATACTTCTCTACATCACGTTATTTATAGGTGCCAACATCAACAATGCCCAGAGGGTCATTGCCATTGGCCCAATTACATTTCAACCATCGGATATGGCCAAGGTTTTCTTGGTTATGTTTATTGCCCGGTACCTAAGTAAAAACCAGGATACAATTGACCAATTTAAAACTTTTAGGAAAATTCTAGGAATGATAGCAATCGTTGTATTGCCTATTTTACCGGAAAACTTAAGTACGGCATTGGTTGTGATGACAACCAGCACTTTTCTTCTTGTGATGGGCCGAATTAAACTAAAATTTATTTTTGGCTTGATTGGACTCGGAATTTTGACATTTAGCTTATTTGTGGCATTTTTATTATCCGTAGACATGTCGAACTTTGAAAGTAATCGACTTCCTACATGGAAAAAAAGAATTGAAACATACATTGGAAAAGACGAAGATGGAAACAGTGGATACCAGCAAATGCAATCTAAAATTGCCATTGCAACTGGTGGAATTATTGGCAAGGGTCCGGGAAACAGCACCCAACGAAATTTCTTACCTCACCCCTATTCAGATTTCATCTTTGCAATCATAGTTGAAGAATATGGATTAATCGGAGGCTTCATTATTATAGGCTGCTATATAGTTTTAATTTTTAGATGCCTCAAAATTGTAGTCGAAAGCCAGCGATCTTTTGCTGCCCTGGCTGTTTTGGGGATTGGATTTAGTATGAGCTTCCAAGCATTTATTCATATGGGGGTTTCAATTGGCAAATTACCCGTAACCGGACTAACATTGCCTTTGGTAAGTATGGGTGGCACGAGTTTGATATTAAACAGCATAGCATTCGGATTTATATTAGGAATTAGCCGCCATATCCAAATTGAAAAAGAAACCGAAATTAAAACAACAGTTGATTCAAATGGAGGAGCCAATGAGTAATTTCAGATTCATTTTCTCTGGTGGAGGAACGGGTGGACATATTTTCCCGGCTGTTGCTATTGCCAATGCATTAAAGGAAAAACATCCCTCAGCGGAATTTTTATTTGTTGGGGCATTGGGAAAAATGGAAATGGAAAAAGTTCCATTGGAAGGATATAAAATTATTGGTTTGCCGATAGCAGGACTAAAAAGAAGTTTTTCCATTCAAAATTTCAAAGTGCTCTATCTATCATTAAAAAGTTATTTCATGGCAAAAAAGATTATCAAAGATTTTAAGCCAAGTGCTGTAATTGGCACGGGTGGATTTGCGTCTTTGCCAATTTGTTATGCCGCAAGCAAAATGAATTATCCTGTTTTTATTTGGGAGGGAAACGGCTACGCCGGACTGACAAATAAAATCATGAGCAAATCTGCTAAAAAAATATTTTGTGGTTTTGACGGCATGGATCCTTATTTCAAATATGGAAATTGGATTCATTCTGGAAATCCTATTCGCAAAGAAGTGATCCAAAAAGTTAACAGAGAAGAAGCTTGTAAATTTTTTAATCTAGATGCAAACAAGCCCATTTTGTTTATAACTGGTGGAAGTTTGGGCGCTAGGGTTTTAAATGAAAGTATTCAAAACAACATCAAATTAATTGAAGAGAAAGGTATCCAATTGATTTGGCAAACCGGACAACATTACAAATTTGAAGGTGAAATACCATCAAATGTGTACTTAAGGCCTTTTTTAAGAGAAATGAACCTAGCATATTCCTGCGCAGATGTGGTGATTTCTAGATCTGGTGCTTTGAGTTGTTCAGAAATTGCAGCAGCCGGGGTTCCTGCCATTTTTGTTCCCTCAGCAAATGTTACCGATGATCACCAAACTAAAAACGCCAATCATATTTGCAAAAACGGAGGTGCTATTTTAGTATCTGATAAAGACGCAAAAAATATATTGGTTGATACAGCCATCTCTCTTTTGTCAAATAAAAGTGAGCAAGATAAAATGAGAACTGCCTTAAAAGAGTCGGCAAGACCTCATGCAACAGAAACAATTGTTAACGAAATTGAGAAATTCATATGACAAATAGAGACATTTCAAAATACGAATACGCCTATTTTTTAGGCATTGGTGGAATTGGCATGAGTGCAATTTGCCGTTATTTCATTTCTATTGGAATCAAAGTGTTTGGATATGACAAAACAGAAAGTGTCTTAACCAAATCACTCATAAGTGAAGGTGCGCATATAACATTCATCGATTCAATTTCTAGCTTTCCTGAAGTTATTCACCAAAATATTACCAAAACTATTTTCATATTAACTCCTGCTGTTCCCGAAAAACATAGCCATTTGGTTTACCTTAAAGAAAACGACATCAACATATTCAAACGTGCTGAAGTTTTGGGTATGATATCAAATTCAATGTTCAGTATTTGTGTAGCTGGGACACATGGAAAAACCACAACTTCAACACTTATTGCCCATTTGTTTGAAAGTGCAAATATCAATTATACAGCATTTTTAGGCGGTATTTCTGCAAATTACAATACAAACTACCTGAGAAAAACCAATGGTGAATCACTTGCAACCAATGGAAAGGAGATTGTTGTATTAGAAGCCGATGAATTTGACCGCAGCTTTCATCAGCTCCAACCAGACCTCGCAATTATTACAGCAATAGATCCAGACCATTTAGACATTTACGACACACACAGGGCGTTTGAAGATGCATTCAATCATTTTGCTAACTTGATTCGCACAAGCGAAAACGCAACCAACTCAGTAAAAAGTGGCCAACTCATTATTGAAGAAAAATTAACCCTTGAGCTTATCCATAACATTGGGGTAAATTCATACGGGAATAGCCCACTTTCAAAATATTCTTGCCAGAACATACATATTGAAAACGGTAAATTTCATTTTGATTTTTATGAGGGACAATCATTCGTTTCAAATTTTGTTTGTGGCTTACCAGGATTTCACAACGTTAGCAATGCAACCGCGGCATTGGCAATATGCTATGGAATGTTAGATATGGATATTGAAAAATTAAAATTAGGCATTGCAACTTATAAAGGCGCAAAACGCAGATTTGAATATGTGGTTGACAATGCAGATTTTGTGGTTATTGACGATTATGCCCATCACCCCGAAGAACTAAATGCAATTATTGGTTCGGTAAAATCCCTTTATCCCTCAAAAAAGATAACGGGAATTTTTCAGCCACATCTATTTTCAAGAACAAAAGATTTTGTAGAAGGATTTGCGGATAGCTTATCAAAACTAGATGAACTATGGTTGATGGAGATCTATCCGGCAAGAGAAGAACCAATACCAAATATAGATTCAACATGGTTGCTTGAAAAAGTGAATTTAGCACAAAAATCACTTGTAACCCCAGACTCAATTTTAGAAAAATTGAAGATCAACAAACCAGAAGTTCTTTTGATTTTGGGAGCTGGAGATATTGACAGAATTGTTTCACCAATAGGTAAATTGTATGCAGAAATTTAAAATTGCTTTGAATAAACGCCAATCGATGGTTACCATCATCTTGGTATTGTTGGTATTATTGGTTTTTTTATGGAGTAAACTAAACTTCACCGGCAAAAACAGAATCATTTCTGGTATTACTATTCAAATTGAAGCAGATTCAAGTGCAGTTTTTATCAATGAACAAGAAATAACCAATTTTATTCAAGATAAAGTTGGCAGTCCCATAGGTAAATCTGCCTCAGAAATATCTTTAACCAAAATAGAGAATACATTAAATACATCCCCGTATATTGAAAAATCAACTGCGTATATCGGATTTGACGGGGTATTAAAAATAAAAGTTAAAGAGCGCAAACCAATCATAAAAATTGTAACACTGATTGGGGAAGAGTTTTACTTAGATAGTTTGGGATATCAAATTCCCGAGAAAGAGAATATCCAACCTGATGTAATTATTGCAAGTGGAAAAATCAACATCAAACACAAGGCTGGATTTATATCAAAAATTCCAATTGCAAATGAAATTCTTGAATTAGGCAAATTTTTATATTACAACAAATTCTGGGACCTCCAATTTGAACAATGCTATGTCGATAACTATAACCGCCTTTTATTGATTCCTAGGGTAGGAAGTCATAGCATTGTGATAGACAACACTCATGACATGAACAGAAAGTTCGAAAACCTACGTCTTTTCTACAAGAAAGGTCTCCAAACAGTGGGTTGGAACAAGTACGTTCAAATAGATCTTTCTATCAACAATCAGGTGATTGGAAGAATGAGTGAAGTCGAAATAGAACACGCAACAACCAAAACTGTCCAAAAAGCAAAACACTAGTATATTTCATCCACATTATGTCACAAAGTAACAATTTTATCGTAGGGTTAGACATCGGAACAACCAAAATTTGCGCCATCGTAGGCCAGTTGGCCGAAAATGGCAAATTCAATATCTTGGGAATGGGCAAAGCTGCCAGCCAAGGCGGAGTTTCAAGAGGAATGGTAGCCAACGTAAGCAAAGCGGTTATCGCCATTGAAGAGGCCATTAAAGATGCAGAAAAGCATAGCCAAGTAAACATTAAAACTGTTTATGTAGGTATCGCTGGACACCATATTAAAAGCTTACAACACAGAGGAACTTTATCTCGCCGACATGGAGATGAAGAAATTGAACAATCTGAATTGGATAAATTAGAAAATGAAATGCAAAATTTGGCGCTTACGCCAGGTTTGGAGATTTTGCATGTTTTGCCACAAGATTATAAAATTGATGGAGAAGATGGCATTCGCGACCCAGTTGGAAGAATTGGAGTGCGCTTAGAATGCAATTATCATATCATTACAGGTGAAACAGCCGCGGCAAAAACTATTTTCAAAGCGGTTTCTAAAGCTGGACTAAAAGTTGCAGATTTAATGGTTGAGCCGGTTGCTTCTGCCAGAGCAGTACTTTCTGATGCTGAATTAGAAGCAGGAGTTGCCTTGGTTGACATTGGAGGAGGTACAACAGATATTTGCATTTTTGAAAATGGATTTATTTCACATACCGCAATTATTCCGATTGGGGGAGATAGAATTACACGCGATTTACAGGAAGCATTCGGAATTCTGAAAGAACAAGCAGAAGATGTAAAAGTAAAATACGGAAGCTGCTACCCAACCGAGAATATGAAAAATGAAGTGGTTGTAATTCCTGGTTTACCCGGACGCTTATCCAAAGAAATTTCTGTTTTCGCAATTTCACAAGTAATTCGAGCAAGGATGGAAGACATTATTCAAAAAGTTGATTTTGAAATTCAAGTTTCAGGAATTCATCATAAACTAAGCGGTGGTGTTGTTTTAACAGGTGGCGGTTCTTCAATGAAAGATGTTAGTCAGCTTTTCAATTACCAACTTGGATTGGAAGTTCACTTGGGAAGTCCTGGACAACATTTAGGAAAAGGTTTAATTGATGAGGTGAGAAACCCAATGTATTCTACAGCCATTGGATTGGTAATGATGGGATTTGATTCATCAGAAAAAGTGGGTACAGAGTTCGAACCTAATGTAAAAATCAACAAAACTGAAATCCCTCAAAACAAAGAAGTTGAACAAGAACCAGTACCAACTGAACCTATTCCAGAAAAATCAAAGTTATCAGGGAAAAAAATATTTGGTACATACGGTAATATATGGGGAGACTTTACCAACTGGCTCTCAGAAGGTAAAGACGACTTTAAAGAAAACTAAACACACACGAACAGAATGACAAATAACATGAATTTTCAACCGGACTTTAATAAGCCTCAGGCTAATTTGATTAAAGTTATTGGTGTAGGTGGAGGCGGCAGCAATGCCGTGAACCACATGTTTAAGCATGGAATTGAAGGTGTAGACTTTTACATCTGTAATACCGATATACAAGCGCTTCGAAATAGCAGCGTTCCACACAGATACCAACTTGGAGAAACAGGCCTTGGTGCAGGATCTTTGCCAGAAATTGGCGAATTGGCTGCGGTGGAAAGTGCAAGCCAAATTGAAGATCTTTTAAAGGATGGAACCAGAATGGTATTTATCACCGCAGGAATGGGTGGTGGAACCGGAACTGGTGCGGCTCCAGTTATAGCTAAAATTGCCCGCGATTTAGGCATATTAACAGTTGGAATTGTTACCATGCCTTTTGTAGATGAAGGACCAAAAAGAAACAAACAAGCCCAAGAAGGACTCAATAAACTCCGACCTAATGTAGATGCGTTGCTTACCATTTGCAATGACCGCATAGTTGATATGTATGAAGATTTAACAATTACTGAAGCTTTTTCAGAAGCTGATGAAATTCTCTGTACAGCAGCGAAAGGAATTGCAGAAATTATATTCAAACCAGGACTAATCAACGTTGATTTTATGGATGTGAAAACAGCCATGGAAAACAGCGGACATGCCTTAATGGGCACTGGAATAGCAAATGGCATAGATCGTGCGATTGAAGCCTCTAAGAAGGCATTAAATAGTCCATTGTTAGATAACACAACAATTGATGGTGCGAGTCATTTGCTAATTAATTTAACTTATGGTACCAATCAGCCAACTATGAAGGAAACGAGGGTAATTACCAGTTACCTTCAAGAACAGGCTGGCAATGAAGCACACCTTAAAATGGGGGTAACCCACGATGATAATTTAGGCGACAATTTATCTGTCACCGTAATTGCAACTGGTTTTCACGGCAATAAAAAAACCTATGTATTAAACGAAATTCAAGCGCAAACAATTGTTCAAACAACTGAAATTCCTCAAAAGATTCAAATTGAAACAATTGTAGATAACAATACTTACGTAAATATCCCTAATCATGTGCAGCCAATTGAACCCATTGGACAACAGCCAACTTTCAATCCAGCGCCTGTGCATGCGCCAACAGTAACCGATATTTTTAATTCGAATCCAGTTCCTCAAGAGCAACCCGTTTCTCAAGTATCTATGCCAAATAATTATGGCCAACAACCTCGTCATGAAGTTCATCGTCATGAAAGAGAATCACTGCTAACCGATGAAAATATTCCTTCATATATTACCAAAAATATACCTTTACATCAAGCACCTCCCAGTACTGATGCAAATGTATCGAAATACTCATTAAATGCAGATACGTCAAATGATGATCGTGATTTCACAATTCGTCCTAACAGGCATCTGCATGATAATGTAGATTAAATAGTTGTCTAACGTTGTTTGTGTTAAAATGGTCGCTCTAGGGCGACTATTTTTTTTATTTTACTTTTGCGAGTAAAACTCCAAATATTGATTGGCAACCAAGTCAGATGCATAATGCGCTGTGGCAAATAAATTGCAGTTTTTGCAAATATTTTTTAAAGTTTCTTCATTGAGCGACAAATGCTTAGCAATAGAATTCGCTAAATTTGTAGAATCTAATTTTTCAGCCAAATAACCCGTTTCGTTTTCTACTATCATTTCCGGAATACCACCTACAGCAAAAGCAGCTACAGGAATACCACAAGCCAAACTTTCCATAATGGTGGTTGGTAAATTTTCTTCGTGAGAAGTAGTAACATACATACTGGAACTCCAATATGCTTTTCGCAAAATGGTTAAATCGGAAACAAATCCCAAATGTACTGTAGAAACATCCAACTCTAATTCTATGGAACGGGAATCACCTATAACCAACACTTGAATTTCTTTACCTTGATTCTTTAGTAATTTACAAATCTCTTTAAACTCTTTAAATCCTTTGGCATGATTCGTTAAATTGGCAGCGGAAAACATGAGAGTGGGTAAATTTGAATTTAAACCAAAACCATTTAAGGCCTCTAATCTTTCGTTTGCATTTGCAGGTCTGAAATAATTCACATCTATAGGATTAGGAATCACCCTCATTTTCGATTTTTGATATTCATCTACTACCCCAGATAAATTTGCACGTTCCAATAGCCAATGACTTGGCAAGGCAAATTTTATTTCACCATTTCCCCACACAAGATGCTTTTTAGCAAAGACAATTCTAGACAAATCATTTTCACTTGGAAATTTTAAATATTGACAGTTTCCACAACCAATTGCATAGTTTTCACAGCCTCTTGGGTGATAACATCCCCCGGTAAAAGCCCACATATCGTGGCTTGTCCAAATAATTGTTTTATTGGTTTTAATTAATGCAGAAATTCCTTCCAAAGACAAAAAACCTTTATTTACCCAATGCAAATGAATGATATCGGCATTCTGTATTTGAGGGATTTTCGTAATATCAATTCCAAAAGGAGCATGACTAAACGCAAATCGAATGGATTTGCTTTTTTCAAACCTTAAAAAATCCAATTTTTCTAAGGCATGCATTGCAAATGCAATCTTACGTTTTAGCCAACTATTGGCCCATAGCAAATAATCGCCTGTTCGTCCCTCAAAAACAAGATGAACAGAATTTACTCCCGCTATTTTATTCAGTGATTCAGAAAGTCGCTGCGCTGCCACAAAGGCACCTCCAGCTGGAGACGCATTTAAATGAACTATTCGCAACGTTTTTGTCATGAATGAGTAACGCCGTGAGAAGTATTCTCAGCTTTCAATTTTTTAGACAATTTTAAGGCCAAGAAAAGCAGTCCGAACACGAGAGATCCAGCTACAACGAAAGGTAATTCTTTTGAATTGGCATATAAATAAGAAGCAAACAAAGGCCCTACCACTCTAGATAATGATGACAAACTTTGCAATGACCCGAGCATGGTTCCTTGTGCCTGCGGCGGAGTATTGATAGATACCAATGCATTTATTGATGTCATTAGAAGGCCATTTCCTACCGAAATCAATAAAATCGCAATTCCTTGATTTACATAAAACCATTCAAGATTTGGTGGCAAAGGAATCATAGCCAATCCAACACCTACCATTGGACAACCGATTAGCAACATTTTTTTAAGTCCTAATTTTTTTGAGAAAACGCCTATCAACAAACCTTGAACAACGGCACCTGTAATACCAATGGCACCAAATATTTGACCCACTTGCATTTCATTGAGGCCATATTTTTCTTTCCAAAGTACGCTGCCGTTTACTTGCATCATACTAAATGCCATAATGTAAATGAAGTTAATTAAAAATAGTTCACCTATTACTTCCATATCCCAAACCTGGAACATTCCCTTAAATGTGTCAGATGCTTTGCGTCTGTGTCCAGATCGATTGGTATTGCTTTCTGGTAAAAAAAGGAAAGCTAGAATAAAATTCAGCACACACAAAGCGGCGGTAAACATACCCACATAGTATAGTCCTCCTTTGCTAAATAAAAGCCCACCAATTGGAGGTCCAAACACAAATCCAAGTCCAAAAGCGGCCCCAATGATACCCATTTTCTTGGCTCGTTCGGCGGGTTCAGTAATATCAGCAATATAGGCTTGTGCTGCAGAAATATTGGCACTTCCAAATCCTGAAATTATTCGAGAAACGAGTAAAATCATAAAGTTGCCAGCAAACCCAAAGATGTAATACCCTACAGCATTTACCAAGATACTACCCAAAATAATAGGTCTTCTACCTATTCTATCTGATAGCGACCCAAATAATGGCGCAAACAAAAATTGAATGATTGAAAAGGCGGCAGCAATAATCCCAACGGCATAATCCGGGTTAAAAGACAGGTGGCTAGAAATTGCCATTGATTTAGCCAAATTTGGCAAAATAGGAATCACAATTCCAAATCCTAGAAGGTCAATGAAAATCGTTAAAAATAATGTGGCAATCCGTTTATCTTTCATACTGAGAATATCTTTCTAATTTTTGATTGATCCAACTTTCAGAAATTGGTATATATAATTGGTTTCTGGCTTGATCTAAAGTTTCCACCAATGTATTAATTACCAAACTCTCATTGGTCAATTCGCCAATTTTAAATTGCGAAATAGCTTGTTCTTGGGTAATTACTTTTGAAGAATTACAAAATGGAATCCATAGCAACATTCTCTGAAAAAAATCGATATTGGTTTGGCTCAACAAGCGAAATACCTTGTCAATACTGCAACCAGAAGGGGCCTCTTTCGATTCATCAACTGCAACAATAACAATACTTTCGTGCATAATTTCAAAACCAGCAGTTAGTTCCGAACCGTGTGATTTCCATTGTTCGGTGAAAGAACGCATTAGAAACGTAATATCATGGATTTCGTTTTCTGTCAACAGCCTATTGGCTGCAAATACCCAAACACGTGAAGACCCGGGTAAGTTAGAAATCAGCATGATTAATTATTTGCATTGAGTAACTCTGCAATATCCATTACTTGAATATCATTTTCTTTTTCAAAGTGTTTGGTTCCATCGCGCATCATTGTCATGCAGAAGGGACAATTCACTGCAATAATTTCTGCACCTGTTTGAATTGCTTCCTCTACCCTTTCAATATTCACTTCTTTTTTACCATTTTCAGCTTCTTTAAACATTTGAGCACCACCAGCACCGCAACAAAACCCATTGGTTTTGCAACGTTTCATTTCAACCAGATCAGCATCAAGACGCTCCATTACCATTCTTGGGGCTTCATAAATTCCATTTGCTCTACCTAAATAACAGCTGTCATGGTAAGTTATTTTTTTACCTTTGAAAGCACCTCCTTCAATAGACAATCTTCCACTATCTAACAATTCATTGATAAATTGAGTATGATGTACTACATCGTAATTACCACCTAAATTGGGATACTCATTTTTTAATGTGTTATAACAATGTGGACAAGCAGTTACAATTCTTTTCACACTGTAGCCATTGAGTATTTCAATATTCTGCATTGCTTGCATTTGAAATAGGAATTCATTTCCGGCTCGTTTTGCAGGATCACCTGTGCACCCTTCTTCTGCTCCCAAAATAGCAAAACTAACATTGGCTTTATTCAAAATTTCAGCAAAAGCTTTGCTCACTCTTTGTGCACGCTCATCATAACTACCGGCACATCCCACCCAAAATAATATTTCTGGAGTTGTGCCTTCTTGAATATAAGATTGTAGGGTTTTAATTACTGCCATAATTCTTGCAATTTCGTAAATAACATCCAACCTTCATAATCAATTTTCCCATATGTGTGGATAGTTTTAAAAATCCATAAAAAAAGGCCCTTTGAGAGGCCTTTCTGAATTCGACAAAATTCTTTAATATCCAGATCCACCCAAACCAATTGGTTCACGGTATGGTACTACCAACAAAGGACAAGTAGCGTCTTCACAAATTGTTTGTATTGCGCTTACTCTTAACATTCCTTCGCTATTTCCCATTACAGTAATCCATTTACTGCGCAAATCCTTTGAATGATTTAAAATTGACTTAACAACTTCTGTTGTAACTCCTAAATCTACAACCTTTGTTCTCAACCCTTTCTCAACCATGTAATTGTTGCCTTGAATAGCATAAACATGGCTCATTTTTGCATCTTCACCTTTGTCAGATTTTTTAACTTCCAATATGGTCACATTGGCATAAAATAATTTGGCCCAATGTGAAGCCGGTGAAAATTTCTGACGGGTTTCAGAACTAGAATCTACAGGAACTACCAAATCAATTGGCGTTTGCCATTTGGTATTTGGATTCAAGAAAAGCATATTACAATCAAGTTTATCAATTTTAGCGCTCATACCTCCACCAAGAAGTCCAGCTTTGGCAGGAGAAGCTCCAATAACAATAAGAGTTGCTTTCAACTTTTCAACAGCACTAGAAAGTCCTTTCCAAAAATTACCAGGAAAATTTGAAATTTCTAATTGAACACCATGCTTCAACTTAAAACTCTTTACTACATCCTCTTCACTACCGCTTTCTAATGAAGCAGATTCCTCGGTCAAAATGTAGTGTAACGTAGAGTTGCTTTTACGTGCAATAGCAACAGCGGCCTGTAAAGTTTCCTCTGAATTAACAGTTTTGTCGAATGAAAATAAAATTTTTGTAGTAGTTTTATCCATAGGCTATTTAATTTGTAACAAAGTAAGGAACTTTTTCTAATTAAATCAAATTAATATTTCATGAACAGAATATTGTATATCAACAAATTAAAGATTAATGTTATCTTAATGTTCTTTTTGAGTGTCAATTTTACACTTGCCCAATCTTATAGAGGATTATCTGTGCTATCAGAAAATGAAATATGGGCCTCTGGATCAAAGGGAACTGTTGTATTCACTTCTAACGGTGGAGTAACCTACGATACATTGTCGCCAAAAGGATTTGAGAGCAAAGATTTTAGAGATATTCAAGCATTTAATTCCAATTCTGCCTTAATAATGAGCGCTGGCGATAGCGCAATTTTTTTAAAAACAGACAATCATGGAAAAAGTTGGAAAAAGGTATATGTAGACAATAGACCTGGCATTTTTTTTGACGTAATTGAAATTAATCCAAAATCTGGTGTCGGAATTGCAATGGGTGATCCCCTTCCCGATTCACTTTTTAATCCCTCATTGAAAAACTCAACCGCAAAACATTTTGTTGCCATGTATACTATTGATTTTGGCAATCATTGGGGACCATTACCCAATGGAACATGGAATTTAGCAACCGATAACTTATCATCCATGTATGCCGCCAGTGGAACTTCATTGGCATACAACATTCTAGATGGCCCCAAGGACCAACTAGAACCTACCATTACCATGGATTTTTATTTTGGTGGAGGTGGCATACTTGCAGGTCAAATTAGACATGTAATTCTTTCATTTAAAACTAAAAATATTGCGAAAACATTTGAATACCTGTCATTCCCTTACCAACTCAAATTTCCACCAGGCGATGGTTGGGGAATTTATGGCATGTATTTAACAAACAACCAATTATTTTGCGCTGGAGGACATTGGAAATACCCCAATACGAAAGATTCATTTTCTTATGTTATTGATTTAACCAAAGTAACTTATTCCCTAAAAAATAAAAAAATCGAATCGAAAATCGCGTTTAATAATCAACTCATTCCACAAAATGGGTACCGCAGTGGCATTTATATGATTCAACCTGCTGCATCCAATAAATATAAATTCCGAGGTATTTCAGTGGGATCAAATGGAATTGATAAATTAGAAATCCCTCAAAATGGTCCTTCAAAAATGACAACAACTTCTTTAAAGAATCATCCATATAAAGATTTGAAAGGCGTAAATGCTTGCAAAGGCATCGGCAAATCAATTTGGTTAGTTGGAAATAAAGGACTGATATTCCGATTAAATACAAACCAATTATTTGATTCGCTTTAGATCATTTCGGCGATACAATGTAAAATCAGCATTTCCGTATATTGAATCCAAACGATTATCCGTTTTCTTGTTGTTACTTCCGCTATAAATATTCTTATTTGTAACCAACCAATAACTTGCTGAAGACTTAAAGAAGCTTGAATCTGATTGTTTTCGAATTGCTTTTTTGTCAGTTACCAAATGAAGCCATCTTGGTTTATCAAAAGCAATGATATCATTATCATCTACAATCAACTTCACTTTATCGTAAATATCAGTTTGAAGTGAACCTATTACCTTGTTGGCATTGAAAAAAAACCTACAAAACGTCATTGTAGCTAAAGATTGAAGAACTAGGAGGCATATACAGATTAAAGATATCCACCGATTGAGTTTTTGATTCTCAATCCAATCATTAAATCCCACTACTGCTATCCAAATTACAAATGGAATGATTGGCAATAGAAATCTTGTGCCTTGTGCAATTGGCCATAAAACAATGAGTATAAAATCAAATGCAATCCAAACAAGCACGGGCGCGAATACTTTCAATCTTTCAATGCTTTTCAATGCAAAACCGAAATAAAACAGCAAAATAAATGCGAATACATATCCGGTCGTTTTCACAAACCCCAAATGCCAAATTGCATATTGACCAATTTGCTGAAAGTACATGACAATATTCGACCAAATAGACGAAAATGTTACGCTTGACATTAAATCGACATGATTTGACTCATATTGATTATCTATTTTCCTAAAGGCAAATACAACCAAAACAAATGGAATTGACTTCATAAAATCTCTAAATTTTAGTTTATTATCATCTTGATCCACCAATATGTGTATCCACCATGACCCAACAAGTATAAATCCATTAACCCTTGTAAAAGCGGCGAGAATCAATGATAATCCGATCAGAAAAAGTTTGGAAATTTTAGAGAATTCTGTGGTATACAGAAAATAAAAAAATAAATAAACAGTAACTATAAACCACAAATCACTCATTAATCTGTCAGAAAATTCAACAATTTTCGGATGGATCAGCACAATTGCCAGAACATAAAACACCCAATTAGGGGGCAATTTCACTTTGAACGAAGAAATCAAATAATAGAAAGCAACACCGCCAAGCAAATAAAATATCCATTGAAAAATTTTAATACCCACCCAATTAAATGGGAATATTTTCAAATATATTGTAAGAAATAATGGATAACCTGGAGGATACAAATAAGGTCCAATTGTTCCATCGGAGTGCTGCATTGACCATGTATTGTATTTGGCCAACTCACCTGTATTTCCCTTTAAAATTGCATTGGCTTGCGACAAATACAAGGCAAAATCATCACCCCATTCATGCCCATTTCTAATGCAAAATAATCCTCCAATAAAAGCAAATAAACCGAGGAAAATTAACCACTTTTTGTTTTTGCTCAATTGGAGAAATGATTGAATCATTTATTTAGAAAACAAATTATATTTCAAAATGCAATAAATGGCACGAAATCCGTCTTTGGCTCCAATTTTCTTACCTTCTTCGAAAGTCCGGCCATAATAACTGATTCCAACTTCGTAAATTCTCACTTTCGGAATTCGCGAAACTTTTGCTGTAACCTCTGGTTCAAATCCGAAACGTTTTTCCTTTAAATGCAAACTTTGAACTATTTCCCTACGAAACATTTTGTAACATGTTTCCATGTCCGTTAAATTCAAATTGGTAAACATATTGCTTAAGAATGTTAGAAATTTGTTTCCTATGCTATGCCAGAAAAACAATATTCTGTGCGGTTTTCCACCCATAAATCTACTACCAAAAACAACATCGGCTACCCCTTCTTCTATCGGCTTTAACAGGATGTTAAATTCATTCGGGTCATATTCTAAATCGGCATCTTGAATTACAACTACATCACCAGTAGCTTTTTTAATGCCAGTGTGCAATGCTGCTCCTTTTCCTTGATTCACTTCATGCTGAAACAGCTGAATATTCACAGCAGGATTGTTGTTTTTATAAGCGTTTAAGATTTCCCAAGTATTGTCTTTGGAACAATCATTTACAACAATGATTTCTTTATCATATCCCCCAATCAATTGAACAGTTTGAATTTTGTCCAAAATATGATGGATTGTTGGACCTTCATTGTAGGCAGGAATAACGATAGAAAGTGTTTTCATAAAATACAAAAGTAAAGCACTTTCGCTCAAACTTCAAATTTGTGATTAAATTAACAGACCAAAGAGTTGCGATTTTCGTAAATCAAATTACAATTTCAACTTCTAAGAGTCCAGGAACCAAATAAATTTTGCCAGTTTGATTTTCAACACAGCGATAACGGCTTCTCATTTTTTCGAGTTTTGTAAAAACTCTACCGTCTTTGGTCTTGAATAATGTTTGCAAGGGTATTGATTCTACCAAGACCATATGATCTGGGCGATCATCATAGGATCTCAGGGTTTTAAATAAAAATGGATCCGTGCAACTACTAGCTTTGGGGTTCTTTAAATATCGGTGTAACGCAATTTGAACATCATTGGGGAGAATGGTTTCTTGCAACATGGGTTTTGTAACCACTTGAAATTCTTGTTTCCATTCCAACCCATGAGGCTGAACTTTAAATCCCCTTTTTTCGAAATTAATCAAATGCGCAGTTTCATGTAAAAAAGTTACTAAGAACGCAAACTTATTTAAATCTTTATTAATTGAAATTCTATGGGCCTCACCGGGTTGTGGCGGACGGTAATCACCTAGTTTCGTGGCCCTTGGTTTTTTAATTCGGAGCTGAATGCCATACTTCCATAAAATATCATGGGCATAATCAGCGCTTCCCTCAGGAAGATATTTTTTTAAAATAACCAAGAGTTCAGAATGCGCCACTTGATTATTTAATTAGTTTTTTTTCAATAATTGAGGCTATATGCTTTCCAATTGATAGAGAACTGGTAGCTGCAGGACTGGGAGCATTCAATACATGAACAAACAAATTGCTTTCTTGGATATAAAAATCATCAATTAAACCTCCGTCTTTGTCGCACGCTTGGGCCCTAACTCCAGCTCCTGCTGGTTCCAAATCATCTATATGAACCAATGGAACCAATCCTTGCAAAGCTTTGGTAAAAGCTCTTTTTGAGAACGATCGGTAATACTCACCCAATCCGGTTTTGTAATATTTCATGACTACCTTTCTAAATCCGCGCCAGAAAATACTCTCCCAAAATTCTGACCAATTAAAATCAGTTTTCTTATACCCTTCCCGCTTAAAAGCAAATACGGCATTCGGTCCTGCTTCAATTTCACCAGAAATTCTGCGTGTAAAATGAACACCTAAAAATGGAAAATTAGCGTCGGGAACCGGATAAATCAAGTTCTTCACCAACCCTGCTTTTTCATGTTTTAAGCTGAAATACTCTCCCCTAAAAGGAATAATTTTTAAATTTAATTTCTCACCTGCCATTTCGGCAATTTTGTCGCAGTACAAGCCAGCACAGTTTACAATTAGGTTACCTATGTATTCATTTTTATTCTCGGTTAGAATTGTTGCAGAAGTTTCATCTTTATCAATACCGACAACTTTTGCATTGAAAACAATTTTTGCATTTCCAAAAGAGAGAATTTTCTCTTTTAATCTCAAACTTACCAATTTGTAATCCACAATGCCCGTCTGAGGAACAAAAATTCCTTTGATTCCAATGCAATTGGGCTCATATGTTTTAATTTCATTGGCAGTTAAATATTTCAATCCCGACAATCCATTTTGGATACCGCGTTGATATAAATTTTCTAGTGCTGGAATTTCAGAAGGTTTTGTTGCTACTATAATTTTACCACAGAGATCATAAGGTATGTCCTCTTGTTTGCAAAAATTGATCAGCATATGATATCCCTCAATACAATTTAAAGCTTTCAAACTTCCTGGTTTATAATAAATTCCAGAGTGAATTACGCCACTATTATTACCCGTTTGATGAACAGCCTCATGTGATTCTTTTTCTAGTAATGTCAAATGCAAAATCGGATTATTCTGCAGCAATGTATATGCCGTGGCCAAACCTACAATTCCACCGCCAATAATAATTACATCGCTTTTCATCAATACAAAAATAGTTTGATTCAGGTATTTTACAGCAAAGTTGAATGATGTTTTTATGCTTTTGAGGGACATTTTTTCAACTTCCAAATTCATTTATGTGAGTAACTTGCTCATTGCTTTTTGCAAAAATATTCACGACATTAGAATGACAATAGAAAAAAGACACCGTGAAAGAGCTAGTAATTCAACAATTCTGGGATGCCAAAATGGTATTTGGCAAACAACTAAAAACCACCGAAAACCAAACCATTATTATTTTAAATTTCGGCAAACTCAACCATGCCCAAGGCCCTGATTTTATGGAGGCTGAGGTAGAAATTGACGGGATTAGAAATTACGGAGCAATTGAAATTCATGTCAATGCCAGCGATTGGTTTAAACACAAACATGAAAGTGATGAAAAATACAATTCCGTCATTTTACATGTGGTATGGGAAAACGACAAAAATGCAATTGACAAATCGGGCAGAAAACTGCCTGTTTTGGAATTGCAAAATTATTTTTCCAAAAAAGAATTGCAAAATTCACAAATAATTACCACGCTTAATGGAGAATTTCCTTGCCAACAATTTCAAAACAAAGTACTGTTGTCTGATAAATATCAGCAACTCACATTTGCCCAATCGGAGCGTTGGAACCGCAAAGCGGAAGATGTGATTATCAATCACCACAAGTTTAAGGGAGATTGGCAAAAGGCAATTATGTCACAATTCGCCAAATATTGGGTTGATGCTCAAAACAGAAATTCTATGATTTGGTTGGCAGAACATTCCGAAATTAGTCGAATGCAACGCTTTTCTCGCCATGAAATGTTGGCATATTGGCTAGGAAGAAGCCAACTTAAATTGGATAATCAAGTTATCAAATCCAAGGAAGCCAAATTCATAGAAACGTACGTATTTCTTCAACGGAAATTTGACATTGAAACACCAAAACTAAATTGGTATTTCGGCAAAATAAGACCCAATGCGTTTCCAAATATTCGATTATGGCAATGGGCACAATGGCTGAGTAAAAATGAATGTAACTTATCAAATTGGTTAGAATTAACTTCTTATGAAGAGTTGGTTGAGGCATTGAGTACTTCGAGTGAATGGATTAATCCCAATACCCAAGAAACAGAAATCATTATCAATGGAATGCAACACATACAACAACTCATAATCAATGCCGTTGTTCCAATTTGGTTGGCTTATGGAAAATTACACCACAATCAAAGTTTTGCAGAACATGGTATTTCTATACTCGAACGTATTTCACCTGAATCAAATAATATAACGCGTAAAATGAATTGGTTAAATATCATGAATTACTCAGCAAAAAATAGCCAACAACTGATGGCTCAATACGAACACTATTGTAAACCAAAGAAATGCTTAGAATGTATGATAGGACAAACTATTTTAAGGTAAATGCATTACTATCAAGTTGAAAAGACTTCTGTTTCGAGCGTAGTGTGTTGAATACGATGTTTTTTAAGCATTGCCCGGATTTTCTCTTTTATATCTTCCTGTTTAGAAAGCGTTTGCTCATTTTCTAAAACAATTGTGGCAGTAAGTGCATTTCGTGTTGTACTTATTGCCCATAAATGGAAATTCCGAATATGTCTCACTCCTTCTATCGATTCAATCTCCTCCTGAATTGAAATGGTATCCAATCCCCCAGGAACTCCGTCTAAACTCAGTTTTAGACTACTTCCAAACAACGACAACGTACCCCAAAGAATTACGAAACATATACCTAATCCCAAAACTGGGTCTATCCATTGCCATCCCCATAAATTCATTGCCAATCCACCAAAAACAACCGCTACCGAAACCAATGCGTCGGCCGCCATATGCAAAAATGCGGCTCTGTTATTTAACTCATTGCTTCTAACAAACATCAATGCAGTTACCGTGTTGATGATAACGCCAATACCAGCAACAATACTCACAACCATTCCATCCGGATGATTAGGGACTTTTAAACTCGCAATAGCATCAACTCCCATAGAACCAATGGCAACAAAGAGTAATACGCAATTTGCCAATGAAGCCAAAATGGTTCCTTTACTAAAACCATAGGTGTATTGTGAGGAGGGACTTTTGGTAGCCATTTTAAAGGCAAACCAACTAATTATCAAACCGGCAACATCGCCGAGATTATGCCAAGCATCTGCCAATAAGGAAAGTGAATTTATTTGATACCCAAAACCAAGTTCAATCAAAACAAAAACGAAATTGAGAATAATTCCTATTAAGAATTTCCTCCCCATTTCCAAGTGGTGATCGTGATGGTCGTGGTTATGCATTAAAGCCCAAGAACTTTTTCTTGAGGGTTTTTACCGTCGAGCATCATTTCAGGGTTTTCAAGTAAAGTTTTTACTCTTACCAAGAAACTCACACTTTCACGACCATCAATAATACGGTGATCGTATGAAAGAGCCAAATACATCATCGGACGAATTACAACTTGTCCATTTTCAGCGATTGGGCGTTCGATAATATTATGCATTCCCAAAATACCAGATTGAGGTTGGTTAATAATAGGGGTAGACATCATTGAGCCAAATACACCACCATTGGTAATAGTAAATGTACCGCCGGTCATTTCGTCTATGGTTAATTTATTGTCACGTGCTTTTCCTGCAAGGCGTTTCACTTCCTTTTCAATTTCATCAAGCGACATATTTTCGGCAGAACGAATAACTGGCACTACCAGACCTTTGGGTGCGCTTACTGCAATCGAAATATCGCAATAATCGTGGTATACAATTTCTTCCCCCTCAATTGAAGCATTAACTGCTGGCCATTCTTGAAGCGCAATACAAACGGCACGGGTAAATAAGCTCATAAAGCCCAAACCAACACCAAATTGCTCTTCGAAACGTTTTTTATATTTTGCACGTAAATCCATCACTGGCTTCATGTTTACTTCGTTAAATGTAGTTAACATGGCTGTTTCATTTTTGGCAGCAACCAAACGTTTAGAAACAGTTTTACGCAAATTGCTCATTTTTTCTCTACGTGCATTTCTGCCGGTAGATTTTGATCCTGATTGCTTAACTCCACCAATTTTAACAATGGATTCAAGAGCATCTAACTTGGTGATTTTACCATTAGAACCAGTGCCTTTTACTTGAGAAGCGTCAATTCCATACTCTTGTAATAATTGCAAAGCCATTGGAGACGCAAGAATATCTGATGCAACTACCATTGATGGTTTGGCCTCAGCAACAGGAGCCGCTGATTTTGGTGTTGTAACTTTTTCTTCTTTGGTTTCAGCTACAGGAGCAGCAGTTGGTGTTGCAGAAGCAGGTCTAGCAGCCTCAGTGTTAATAACAGCAATTACAGTATTAATGGCAATGGTATCGCCAATATTACCAATTAGTTTTTCAACAACGCCAGCTTTTTCAGCATTCACTTCAAAAGTAGCTTTATCACTTTCAAATTCAGCAATTGGGGCATCCATTTCAACCCAATCACCTTCTTTCACTAACCAATTAGCAATGGTTACTTCACTTACGGATTCGCCCGGTGCGGGCACGATAATTTCAATGGCCATAGTTTGAGGCAAAAAATATTTGCAAAGTTAAGGTATTTAAGTTGTGATTGCAGAAATATCTCAACAAAAGCAATGACAATATATATTCTTGATGTAATTGAAACAAAAAAGGGGCTTATAGCCCCTTTTTGAAAATTATTCAAAACTTTTGTTTTACTTAAAAAGCATAAAGCTCATTCCTAAGTGAAACTGATAATACCAATCGTTTAAGCCATCCGTTGAACGCGGAATACTCACACCAATTTTATCCTTTAAATCAGAACCAGATATTTTAATCATATCGGATTGTGAAATATTATCATATTTACTGAATGCCGTTTCAACCATTTTGTCATAATTGCCACCAAACCAAACTCCGGGACCAAAATCATCCAAATAATCGGTAGATGTATAGACGACTTTCATTTCTCCTTTCAGTGCAAATCGTTTCCTTAAATAAGTCAAACTAAATGACGATCCTAAATTAAATGCAATCGTACTATAAGGGGATTTCCCAGGTAAGAAATTTTGCCCTTCTGAACCCAACAAACGCAAGTTCCATAAATGTTCATTATTCATCCTGTCCAAATACTGACTCTGAGTTTCTTTATTTTTGCCAGAATATCTCCTTCTTGTGTAGGCATATCTGTATGGCGTGAAGTACAAAATACCCAAACTTAAACCTAATGATGGAATAAGTTTAGATTTTTTACCTTTATCAATTTCGTATGATCGCAAATGCCACAATCCTTCTAACTCTAAAACACCCATTTTGGTTAAAAAATGTACTGGATAAGAGGTTTTTGATACCCTTAATGGATTATAAGAACTATCATAAGATTGCAATGGTTTGGTTCCAGAAAATAAACCAGCAGCATATAAATTGTGCGTAGAGATTGAACTATAATAACCACTAATTTTCATGCTAAATCTTGTATTAACATTGAACTGTTGATATAATCCAAAACTCGTTTCAATTGTAGACGGCAATAATTTTTCTCCAAATTTAGCCTTGATATCACCACCGCCATAAATGGCACCTCCACCCCACAAACCCAACTCCCACGTATGTAATTTTTTAACGATTTCACCTTTACTTTTGAATACTGGCAACTTAAAATTCATACCAATTACATCTGATTGTTCTTTTATCGCTATCAAAATCTTTTTCTCATTTAAAAATTTATTGTACTCAGCAGTATCAATTTTTGATAATTCTAATAGTTTATCATTGGTAACATTTGGTGTGGGTATTTTTACTTTTTGACCATTTGCCAAAACCCCGATTGTTGGTTTTCCTTGAATATAATTTAAATTTATGGTGTCTCCATTTCTTAAAGTGGTATAGTCTACGCTATTACCTGATGAATCAAGCATTTTTACAAATGATGCACTTCCAATCATGTTTAATGAAACTTGTCCGAAATTATGAGAAATACTTTTGATTACATCTGATGAACCGTTCTCATTCAATGATAACTTTTTATCTACCAAAAGAGTAGGTATTCTATTGTCGATATGTTTGTCATAAATAAGATCTTCCGTTGTATTTGATTGATAGATTTTATCAATATTCAGTGTCAAAGCTCCATTACCTGCAATAGAAACACCTACAGGATTATTTCCAGAATAGTTTCGAGTAAAACTCAATGATCCCACCTTAATATTAGAAGATTTGTATATCGATGCTAAATCAAAATGAATCAACCCCATTGAATTTAAATTACCCATCAAATTGTTGTCTAAAAAATTCAAATTATCCAATTGATATTGAATCCCATCAGAGCCAACATTTTCTAGTAAAATACCTGCACTATTGTTAATGAAATTTCCATTATCAATTGTGAATTCGATTTTGTTTCCATCACGCAAATCAGTCAAAGATGTTGCAACATAAATCAAAGGTTCACCAGAATTTGAATTCCAAATATCTATATTCTTTAACTCAACTTGTTTTCTATACCAGAATGGGTCGAATCTGAGAGGTTGAATTAAACCATCGAACTTAACATTATTCAATTCAACTTTAGATTTGAGGTTAGATCCAGAAATCACAATACCCAAACCACTCATGTTTTGATCAATATTTTTAAAAATTACCGGGTTTGATGCAGTTCCATTCACGATCAAAGAACCTTCTACTTGCAGCAATGCACCAGAACCAAATTCAACCACCGAACCGGCAGGAATTGTTAACGTTTCACCAACGGGTACAAACTTAAAATCTGTAATTTTCACAACAGACTGACCGAACAAATGATTGGCAGCAAAAGCCAACATGAAAAAGAATATTTTATTTAGACTTAAGGTCTTCATGATTTTATAATTTCAATTAATAATGGTTGAGTTAATTTGATTTCTTTAAAAGTAGTTTTGATTTCTACTTCATTGATTAATATATATTTCAATTTTGCAATATCGATTCCACTTAAATCAATTTTCCCAGACTGTGTAGATTTAGTTTCACGATTCAGTCCAATCAAAGTATAACTCACTTTGGAAATATTATATCCAAAATTATTCACATCCGGATGAAAGGGAACGATTGAAATGGATTTGGTTTGAGAAATCCTGTTGTAAGATATTTTATTTCCAGAGGCTCCGTTTACAATAATTTGTGGTGTCGGTATATCTTGTACGAATAAAGAATCCAACAACAACAATTGTCCATTTGAACTTGAAACTTGAAATGCACACCAACCGGGACTTTGCGGTGTAAAATCAATAGTTGCATTAGACTGTGAAATTTGTGTTCCTTCAGCGCACGTGCAATAAACTTTTTCCGCTTTCAAAACGTTGGTGTATTTTACGGATGCTTTTTTGCCTACAAAGAAAGTTTGCAACGCATCTTTTTTGTCATCAGAAAAACCAGCAGGTATCACTGTAATAGAGAGTTTGTCTGTAACACCTTTGGAATTGAATTCAATATTGTATTGACCCGTAGTTTTTGGAATGAAGAACAAAGTGTCTCCTTTCCATTTATAATCGTTGACCACAGTTCCATTTAAATCAAAATTAACTTTGGTTTCTGATTTTTTTGCGATAACAAAAGTTGCAGTATCCCCCGGTTTCAAAACATCCAAATTATACGCCATCATTATAATTTTATCTGTTTTGTCTCCGATACTTCCTAATTCTACTGCCCCATTTAGCAAATTTAGACGCAATCTCAATTCGGCGAGTAATGTTTTAACCACAGTGGCAGGAGTGTGTTTGAATTTCCATTCAGACCACAAAAATGATTTGTTATTCTTCAAGCCATTTTGTAAATCTTGACTAAATAATTTTTCAAATTCTTTTCTTTTCAGATTAGTTTGAGGCAAACTTTCAAAATAATTTTTTAAGTCAACTAACTTTTTAAACAAAAAATCTGCTTTTTTCTCGATAATAAAAAAGTTATCCGTAACTGCATATCCTGTAGGCTCATTGATGGTTTTGGTTTTCTCATTAATTCCGAGCTGCTGAGTGTATTCTGCGTCAATTTGATCAACAGCATCCAAAGCAGACTTAATTTGTATTACAGAAACTGTTTTCGAGGTGGTTGAATTCAAATATTCAGTAAATTTTGGATTAATTCTTAACCATTCAATTGGAATTTGAATAATTGATAAAGAAACAAACAACAAGTATAACAAACTTATTAATCGAAAACGCAAATTCTTACTATTGGAAATTCTTACTAATTTTGCCATCTTATTTCACTAAAATTATTGGCTGACCTACCTGAGCAGACCCGCTTTGTTGTCCAACTAATTTAATATTGTCAAAAATGACAGTACTACCGCTAGGCGCCTTGGCTTCCAAATCTCTCAACTCATTTCTCAAATAACGTGTCGCACTTTTCAATGTTTGTTTGTTACCTTGTGGATCCACAACTGTCATGTTGAAATTCACAACCTGCCAATAGGTGCTTGTGGACTCAAGTCTGTTCGCTTTATCAAGGCTTGCCAACTGACCTCCCATATCCATCAATCCAACTGGTATTGCACCTGGTTCTCGGGCATACATATTTACTTTATCCACCAATTGATTATCCACTTTCATTTGAATTTCAAAGACACCTGACTCCGTTGGAGTTATGTACAAGGCGTTTTTTATTCTTACAATCGAAGCTTTGTTTGAAAAAAATGTTACCCCTTTTTTAGGAATAAATTGTGAATCAATACTCAAAATACACTTAGATCCAACAACTACATCAAGATTCGAACGCTCCATGGAAAATCGAAATTCTGGTTTCAACACATTAAATCCGCTTAACAAGCGTTTTTCACCCAAAATTACCTCAAGTGCATAATTACCCGAACTTAGTGGGTTATAACTCACGGTATAAATTGTATTCGATGTTTGTTTAACTTCAACCAATTTGCCATTGATTTTAACAGATGGTATGACACCCGTTTTATCTGTTTTGATAGATAATACCAATGTTTCGCCCAAAACCAATGAGCGTCTAAATTTTTCAATAAAATTAGCATCATTTATGGTAATTAATTCAAACTTGGGTAAGTCAATAATTTGGTGTGTTAGCTCGACTACCGAATTATACAACAAAACTGTTTTGAAGTGTTCAAAAATAGAATTCACAACGCCATTGGGTGTTTCTTTAAAGAAAAATTCTATTTGTTGAAAGTCATGTTGACTAAAATCTTTCAGACTTATCAGATCATTGGATAAATCTTTTTTAGAACATTTTGTAAAGGAGGATAAATAATTATTCAAAATACTTCGAAAAGTAGGCGACAATGGACCATTTCTCACTATTTTTTCAGCGAAATAGTTTTCCTTAATTTTATCACCTTTGACCAAGTTGTTATCAGCATATTTGACATACTCCGATTCCAAATTGGTTAAACTGTTGATGCACGCTATAGTCGTATTCTTCAATTCTAATTCTTGAGGGATCTCAGAATTAAATGAATTTAGCTTGCTCAACAACCGTTGGTTCAATTCAATTTGCGTGGTTGCAAGATTGGTATAGTGAATAACATATTGTCCTGGGCTCGAGAAAAATAAAAACAAAATAAAAACCAAATACAAGAGAGATAATTTCTTGAAAGAAAGGTTTTTAGAATGTGATATTTGTATGGTAGATCCCATTGAAAATACTATTTTCCGCCTAAAATATTGTTGTATTTATCGTTAATTTGACGCAAATTGCCGTTGTATGTCGACATTAACTCATTAAATTCCGACATTCTATTTTGCATTTCAGCTGAATTTTTGGCATTGGCTTCCATTTCAGCTTTGATTTGTTGAACACTAACGCTCATTGATTTCATTTGAGCATTTAATTCAGTAATTGTTGCACTGAACTGTGTCATTGCATCATTGTAGACATTTGTATCAGGAGATGCAGTGCCTTGGTTTTGCAATTGAGGAAACACATTTTCCCAATTATACTCTTTATCTTCAGTTTTTCTTTCAAATGCTGAGATTAAGAATACAATGGCCTCAATACTCAAACCTATGATAAATAATTCGTTAGCAAACTGCCAACCCAAGAATTTAAACATGGCACCAACGAGCACCACCGCAGCACCAAATCCATAGACAAAGGTGATTGCATCTAATTTTCCTTTCGGTTTATTATTCATAACTTATAATTTTCTTTTTTGTAAATGGTATTATTTTTTTAACAAATGAGTTTGAAAGTCATTCCAATTTGCAATGTTCTGATTTAATGCCTTTTTGGTAGATGAACGCATGATTGTTATTGCAACAACCACCACACCAATCAATGCTAAAACGAAGTAAATCAATTGATTATTGAATTTAGAATCTAAAGTATCTTGCACTCCTTTGACCGTTTCGTTTTGCTTTTCAAACTTCTTTGCAAACTCATCCAATGCCAAATTCATTGCGCGCTCATTTTGTGCTTGCAATTCTTGAGATTTGGTAATTTCCGTTTGCAATTTATCGGTCATTCCGGATAATGTATTTTCCAACTTTCGATTACTCTCCTTTACCGACTTTAACTCATTAGATAACTTTTGATTACGAGATTCAAGGATTCTGATTCTCTTATCAAAATCATTGTCTCTTTCTCCTTGACTATAAGCGAATATAGGAGCAATTAATAACAATATAGTAGTTAAAAATTTCATATTTATTTTTTAATTTGTCACACAAAGATAAGTATAATTCTCTTTGTAAATTTATTGAAACGTATTCAACTTGTTATGAAATTATTAAAAACAATATTCATGCAAGCAAAAACACCTTATCGAATCACTTGTAAAACCTTTGTGATATTTATGCCATTTGCCAAATGAATCTTCACATAATAAACTCCATTCGCGAATAAATTACAATGATATTGATTTTTATCAATGTCAGATTGATTCATCTTTTTCACCAACCTACCACATTCATCTAAAATTTCAACAGCACTGATTTTCAAAAACGCACTTGATTTGATAGAAAACCACCCAATCGATGGATTGGGATAAATACTCAAATCAAATTTAGTGAGGTCATTTGCTTTTAAAATATCTGTTGTATTGAATAGCCTTGCTGAGTATATTCCATTTCCATGTGTTGCCAATGCAACCGTTCCATCTTTTAACCGAACATCAAACATATCACAAACCATATTCCCTATCTCCCCGCTGGCTTGTTGAACCCAAACAGTTGAAGTCCCTTTCAACGTATCCGTTGCAAAAAAGCCAGTGCTCGTTGCAGCTAGATAAATTCTCCCATTTTCCACAGGCACAATTGACAACCAACGAACAGATGGACCATTTCCTGAACCATTTGCGTTTTGTTCTAAATTACCAGCCGCTTTCGTCCAAGTTTTGCCAGCATCTGTGGAGCTGAAGATACTGTAAATTCCATAATTAGAATACGATACCATCACATGATTTCCATTGTTTGGATCGGCGGTAATACAACTGACGTTACCTATTGGTAAAACTACATTGCTCGTGATATCAACTGCCAACATTTGACCTTTATTTGCACTATCAACCCGGTACACTTTTTTGTTAGAAGCGCCATAGTAAACTCTGTTCGCAGGTGTTTTACAAACATGCAACGCCGTTATTGTTGCATTTGCCAACGACACCGAATCTTTTGCTTTTATCCATCCAAATGAAATTGAATCATTTTTATTGTCTAAAACAATTTCATTCAATTTATCGTTTCTCCATAAATATTTACCTCCAGCCAAATACATGATATTATTGTTGTTCGGATCCAATGCAAATGGATTGATAAATTGATATTTTTCAGCACCAATGGGATCAATTCTTCGATAAGCAATCCTATTCATTGAATTATCGATTTGCGCTTTTATCATTTTACCTTGTTGTTTTGACAAATAAAAATTCTTTGCGCCATCGTCAATCGCATTGTACGCCCCATCTCCAAAGTAAACAGACTTCCAAGGTGATTTCAAGTCAAATGAATTTGTCATGAGGGAATTGTTATCTTGGGCACCAGCTATTAAAAGATTGCTCATTTCAGTTCCATGATCCAATGTGACTGAATAGAATTGGGTGGTTAAATATCCGTTATTTAATGACTCCCATACCATAGAATCCATAGTATTGTCATTGCTTCTGTATACTCCTCCGTCGTTTGCGTTTATCATTTTATTTGGATTTGAGGGATAAAAAACCAAATTATGTTGGTCGGGATGATGATTTGGATAAGTTCCAACATCTGGAAAAGCTGCTCCAATTTTATATCCACCAATCATTCTCGTTTTCAATGAATCTGCAAAGGCCGATTTGGATCGAAACACATTCGTCCCTCCAATAAAAACAACGTTTGAATCAGCAGGATGAACCCTTACAAACATGTCATATGATCCCTGAACATTCCAACGTTCAAAAGGCCCTCCACTGGGTAGATTCAAAGACAAATCTGTCCATTTCCCTGTATCTCCACCACCGGATTTGTTTGAAAATTCACATTTCAAAAGTGCATTCCATTCAATATCGCCTTTATAATTTGCGGTTTTTTTACCCCAACCAGAAGTATTGGCTAAGAAGTAAACTTTATTTTCATTTTGTGGATCAACACCAATTACAACCCTTTGATATTTTTGTGATTGCATAAACTGCGGAGTAATATTTACAAAATCAACTCCATTTGTAGATCGCCAAATTCCTTTGTTACTTCCTTCCGAACTCATTGTAAAATAAACGGTTCCATTTTGAGTAACAAAAACGTCGGTAAAATAAGATCCCCCCGTTTTTATAGATTTCCAAGTTTTACCGCCGTCGGATGATTTCAATAAGTTATTATAGGTTGCTGCATAAATTACAGTTTCCATATCCGGTGCTGATGGATCTAAAACTACATTCCAAATCAATTGCCAGTTGGTGGAAAAAGCTGTTGGAACACCACCAGAGGTTGAAGTGATTTGTGACCAAGATTTTGCACTATCTGTAGAAATGAATAATCCGTCGCCCAAGTAATATGCACCAGGAGCCCCGGCAGACTGTCCGTATGCTTCCCCCGAACCCATAATCCAAACATTTCTATGATTCTGGCGCGTATCCTGAGCAACACAGGTAGCTGTTCTTAGTTCATTTGTTCCTTGCGTTGGCATCCAAGTATTGCCATTGTCTTGGCTCAGCCACATACCTCCTGAAACTGACCCCGCTATTAATCTATTTTCATTTGCAACGTCTATTCCAAATGCCCTGGTTCTACCACCAATATTAAAAGGTCCACGGTGATACCAGGGTGTTCCTCTCAAAGCAATACCATCGGCATCGGATGATTTTGGCAAAGTTTGTGCAAAAGCCAATTCTTTCAATCGAATATTCATTGGAATTTTGCCAGTTGCCGGATCATTTAATCGGCTTAATTCATATCCAGATCTAGTTGAAGCCCCATGCTGTTGGGCATTGGTTGGGAAACAAAGTAAATTGATGAATAAGAAACTAAGAAAAATCTTTTGAGGGTACAATTTCATTCCGTGAAATTGGCACATTCTTTTCACTTTCGCAAAAAAGTAGAAATAATTTGCAAAAAATGCAAAACATTTATGTCCAAAAAAATGCGCAATCATAAAAATTAACATATCAAAATAACAATAAATATGAGAATGTACTATTTTTGAAATCTATCTAATGAATTTGAAACGAATTTTCATCTGTATTGTTGCATTTTTTTCATTTCAATTTTCAACCGCCCAAATTCAAATTTCGGGAGTAATTGTAGAAAATGAAACAAATGAACCGGTACCCTTTGCTTCGGTATTTTGGGGAAACACAACCAAAGGATTTTATACAAATTTTGAGGGAAAATTTAGTGTTAACGTATCTGAAATCATTTCCGATACAATCAATATTTCATTTGGAGGGTATGAAAAGAAATCTATATTCCTGTCAAAAGAAAAAGACTTAAAAAACATAGCCGTTTTCTTGGATCGAGAAGTGTTGAAAACGGAGAAAGTAGAAATTGTTTTGGGAATAAATCCCGCATTAAAATGGGTTGAACTTGCACAAAAAAATGCTGAAAAAAACAATCCAGAAAATACTGAAAATTACGACTGTGAAGTTTTTAGCAAATCCATATTGTCGTTGAACAACATTGGCAAAGGACTAAAAGGCAGTAAAATAGGAAAAGAAATTGGTCCGTTGTTTGACACCATGACTTTTCTAACGGGTGATTCAACCAAAGCCATTTTACCCATATTTTTCAGCGAGGTTTTATCAAATTACGCCCATCAAAAAGAACCTCAAAGAAACAAAGAAACAATTTTGGCTTCACGCGTTAAGGGTGTTGGGGTTGCTGACGGCACTTTGATTTCGCAGTTAGTTGGTTCGGCTCTTATCAAATACAACGTATACAACCCTACACTAATTGTACTTGGAAAAGGGATTGTTTCTCCAATAAATTCCCTATCGAAACTCATTTATAATTTCAAACTCATTGGGGTTGACAAATTTGGTCCGAGGAGATTGTTTATGATCAAGGTTAGCCCAAAAAACGAGAAAGATTTGGCGTTTTCAGGAATGATTTGGGTGGAAGATACTACAGGTGCTATTGTTAGATTATCTTTAGAAATTGACGGTAACTCTAACCTAAATTTCATTGACAAATTAAGAGTTTCACAAGAATATATTCCCTCACCAATTGGCAACGGATACATTTGTAATAACTCTAGAACATTATTGGATGTTGCTGAGCTAAACACAAACGCAAGCGGAATGCTTGCTTCCAATATTATTAGTTGCCGAAATTTTAAAACAAATATTATCCATAATGATGATTATTTCAGAGAGCGCATCCAAATTGGCGATGGTGGATTAGGACAATCGGATACCTTTTGGGAAAACCACAGTCATTTCCAACAAACTGCAACTGAAAAACGCATTTACGCTAGAATAGATTCTGTTAAAAAATTACCCACTATTACCAAATGGATTGATATTGTTACATTCTTGGCCGACGGGTATTACCAACACAAAGATTTTGATTTTGGTCCGTATTTTTTATTCGCCAGCTTTAATAAACTTGAGGGATTTAGAAATAGAGTTGGCTTTAGAACTTCTCAGGAATTTTCGAAAACCTTTATTTTTGAAACATTTTTGGGATATGGCTACGGCGATAAAAAATTCAAATACGGAGCCAAGTTAGATTGGTATTTGAATAAAATGACAGGAACCAAAATTGGGTTGTCTCATTCTAAAGATGTTGAGTTAATTGGATTCTCAGACAACGATGCTGTTGCATCTGAAGATGCATTGATCAATGCAGTAAATATGATTGGCAGCAGAAGTTTAACTTATTGCACAAGCAATAAAATTGAATTCAACACAGATCTTGCGAAGGGACTAAGAACCAAAGTTTCATTGTCGCATAGGCAATTTGATTACCCAAGAAACAATGAATTTAATCTTGGATGGTACAAAGAAGGCACGCAAGATATTGAAAATAAATTAACTAACGCAACCGTAACTGTAAAACTAGAATATGAGCCCAAGGCATTTCATTTACTCAGTTCCACCAAAAGAAGAACAGTTCATGTTCCAGGACCAGTTTATACATTTACCTTTTTAAAAGGCTTGAGTGGCATTTTGGGCAGCCAATTTGATTATCAGCGCGTTGGTTTTGGGGTGAGCACCCGAAAAATTTGGTCAGGAATTGGTCGTACCTTGTTTTCTGTTGATGCCTCAAAGGTTTTCGGTAAAATTCCATTTCCGTTGCTGAATATTCCTCTTGGAAATCGCGCTCCATTTTTCAATAAACGGGCATTCAACCAAATGGATTTATTTGAATTTGTCTCAGATCAAAATATACAAATTTCGATAGAACATCACTTTAATGGATTGTTTTTAAATAAAATCCCATTCATCAAAAAGTTTAATTTAAGAGAGATTATTTCTTCAAAAGCTATTTACGGAACCTTGAGTAGTGAAAACAGAAGTCTTATCCCTCAAAATTTACCAGGTGGTCCAAAATTCGAACCGATACATTCCTTCGACAATGTTCCATATTGGGAAACTGCCTTTGGCATTGAAAATATTTTTAAAGTGCTCAGAATTGATGCCATTTGGAGAATGACGCACAGATTAAGTCCTAGTTTAGAAAAACCAAATCCAAGAGGAAATTTCGCAATTAAAGCAAGCTTGGTCTTTGGATTCTAACAAATCTAAGCCAATTCAAACTCTAGCATATCGATTGCTTGGTGATCTGCAACAGAAAATCTATCAATGGGTAAATTATATTGAACGACCATGAAGCTACCAGGATTGAATCTAACAGTAGTATTACTTAACATATTTCCCAGAGCCCCCATGATTGGATTGTGACCCACAATTAAAATGCATTTTGCTGATTTGTTTTCTTCTAAAACAGCAACGATTGGATCAAAATCCCAGCATTCATTTAATTCAGGAACTTCAGATTGGGTAATTTCACCCAAGTTTAAATTTCCCTTTTTACAAAGACTATTTAACACAATTTCTTTGGTTTCTTTGGCGCGAATGGCATTGCTAAAAACACATAAATCAGGAACGTAATTGTGATCAAACAAATATTCCCCTACAGCTTTTGAAGTTTCTTCACCAAATGTAGTTAAAGAACCAGGTTTAGCGGTTGCAGCCATACGGTCATATTCACCATGTCGCATATATATCACAGTTTGTCTCATGATTTTTGTTTTTTATGCATTACAAAATGATAACCAAGTCCAACCCAACCAAAAGCCATTAAAACACCTCCAATTGGAGCTATCATTCCCATTTTTTTAAAACTTTCTCCTATTAATTGATTCAATGCAACCAAATATAAACTTACTGAAAAAATAAACACACCTAAAATGATTGAGAAAATAGAAATTCTAAAGTGCTTATTATCAGTATAATCTACATCCCCATCATTAAATGCTGCAAAAGCCATTAATCCCAATGCATTATATACCAAATACTCCGAGGCTGTTTTCCATGTCCCCAAATAATGCAAAGAAATTTTATTTTCTAATCCATGGGCACCAAAGGCACCCAAAACAACTGCTGTCGCTAACATGAATGCGCCAAGTGCAAAATAATTATGTCGGTTTCGTATCATTTAATTTATAATTTGTATGCAACGCCAAACATTGTCCACCTACTTGGCAACGGAACAGTAGAAATCTCGGCAAATTGTATATTGTTGATATTTTGAAAATTCAAATAAGCATTCATTTTCTGGTTCACCGCATAAGTCAACTTTCCACTAAAAATCTTGTAGGTTGTTTGACCAACATTCCGATCAAAAATCCTACACTGAAAATTGGCATTTAACCCTCTAATAATTTTAAAGTCTAACCCAATGACCGCCTGATTTCGTAAATAGTTCAGCGCATTTTTAGAAATAAGCTGATCATTGCCGAAGTTCTGCGCATTTAATTGGCAAAAGCTACCATGGACGTTAATTTCAAAAGGCTTGTATATAGGAAAATCAATTTTTGCTTCCCATCCCAAAAATGTATTCTTGTTATAATTAATAGGCGACCATGCACTATCAACGCTCGGTCTTACCCAATCAATCAAATTATCTGTATTGCGGTTAAATGCACTCAAAGAGAATAAAGTTTGATTAAACCCATATTTGAAACCGAGTTCGGAACTTACCGCATTTTCAGGCAATAAATTTGGATTACTCACATTCGTTCTTCCTATGTAGTACAAATCAGTAAAAGTTGGTAGTCGCTGACCCGTCCCTACATTTCCAAAAAACTGAATGCGATTGTTCAGTTTGTAATTCATTTCTATTCCTGGATAGATTTTCTTACCTAAAATGCTGTTTTGTAAAAAATACAATCCACCTGAAACGACGAAATCTTTGCCAAAAACCTTTTTTACATCAATAAACGCACCTAAAAATGACCTATCTCTATTTCCCAAATTGGAGCTTTGAATCGATTCATACCTGCCTTCAATTCCAAGAGCAAAATTCGTATTCCACTTTTTTCCTGAAATCCCTAATTCTGGCATATATGTTTGTGCACGATGAATGTTCTGTGAAAAAGATGGATTTTCCTAACGGTAGATATAATGATCATAATTCATTCTAGAACCCAAACCCACATAATAATTTATACCTAATTTGGATGATAAACCTGTCAATTTTATATTCCCCAATGATGTATTCACCGTTTCGGTTGAATTTGAGTCCCCCGGTGCCGCATAAAATCCATTGGCACCAAATTTATTATTTACAACACCACCCAAAAGATTGAGTTTTGCTTTCCCTTTAAACAAAGAAAAATTTATCTCTCCGATATTTCGGTATGTCAAATAATCTGAATTATGACGATAGCCATTGCTTTGATCAATACCAGAAGAAAACCAACTTGAAATGGTATTACTTTTATTTGAAATTGAAGCAAAAATTCTTGCCCCTTGATTTGAATAGAATTCATTATTTCTATTTTTTTCAAAGTTAGAACCGCTAAACACATTTACCAGAACTTGATTCTTTTGAAGGGTATTCGTGATAATGTTAATTACCCCCGCCATTGCATTTAAACCATAGCGCCTGGCATTTGCACCTTTCATAACTTCAATGTGATCAATTGCCTCAAGCGGAATAGGCAAATTTAATGAATTATGACCGGTTTGTGCATCTGTAACCCTTACCCCATTCACCAAAATTAAAACCTGATCGAAACCACTGCCTTGAATGCCAATATCTGCTTGAACACCACCAATTCCCCTTTGCCTCAAATCAATTCCAATTGCGTATGCCAGAACATCATTGATTGTTTGACCTGGAATTTTTTTAATGTCGCTTTGAGTAATTATCGTAGTATTGTAACCTGTTTCCCTCAACAACAATGGAACTCTATTCGACTGAATACTTACTGAAGTTTCCTCTATCTTTAAAAAGTCTACATTAAGACTATCTTGTGAATATAACAGCGCAGAAGCACTCAAAGAGAATAAAGAAAGAAATACTTTTTTCATGTTATAAAACTAATTCGCAAATGCTAAAAAATTAATTTTTTTGTGACTTTTCAATTAAGCTCAATACGTAAGCCCTGTGCACAATAGTTTCAGCATCGGTACCAGGATTTAATTTAATCATTTTTTGGATAGACATCAGTTGTTGATGCAATGAAGCCCTACTAATTGGATCATACCCAATTTTAGATTGGTCCATCAATGAAATTAATCTTTCGGTATATAAAGTTTGCAAAATTCTGCGGTGCGTATTTACAATTTTAGTCAAATCTTCTGCAAATATTGACTTGGTTAGGTCTGTCAACATTTCATTTACAGAATACATATTTCCCAAATATTTACTGTCTGTCAAACGAAGCAATACTGAAGGGCTTAATAAATGCGACAACACTGTAAACTGCATTTTAGAAACCCTGTTGTGTAATTTAGGATCTTCCCCAGAGCCCGAAAAGCCAAAACCTCTTCTTTGCTGTTGCAATCTGCTCGCCAATTCCTCCGGAAATTTCATAGCATCAGGTGCAAATGCATATTTTGCCAACGCTTCCATAGCTCTTTTTTGATCTTTGTATGGAACCGCTGACATTGGTATTGGTGCATTTACTTGTCCTGCGGCACTTCTTTGAACATATACACCGCCAATATATCTTGAAATAATTTCAACATTATTTGCGTAAGTTCCACTCAATGAGTTAAATGACGTTACCAAAGCTTGGTAACTTTCTTGGTCATTTCCAAAACGATTCATTAAATTCGGCATTAAACTTTGTGACAATTCAATTCTATCAACACTAAATTTAATACCGTCGCTACTTAAATCATTGATCATTACCCTTGGGTCAATCGCTTTGCCCGGTGAACGCATGTCATCAGCATCATTTCCAAAGGCCAAAGTTTTATCAATGCTTCTTTCCGCAATTGCATTCAAACGTAATTCTTCTTCAGATTCATTGCTAACACCTATGCTATATCCATATTCAATTGCCCAATAATCGTATGGACCTGGTTCAACTTGACAATATTGTACTTTTCGTTTTTCGTCTTTTGAGGGAAGGTTAATCGCTGGGTAATCCATAACAGAACCAATTAAACCTGTTTTCATGGTCAATTCTCTATTTTGCAATTCTTCAGGTGTATGAAGTTGAGACGCTTTCATGTTGTGCATCAACCCCATTGTATGTCCCATTTCATGTAAAATCAAATAATGGATAGACTCTTGTAATAATCTTGAAATTTCAGACTCATCGTTATTCGAAATTTGCAATAAGTTTTTAGCTAGCAACTGCTGGTGATGTAAATACAAGCCTGCATCGCAACCGCTGTGGTCGTTGGCTAATGCACTTCCTTCTGGTTGAAATAAATTCTCCAATTTCACACGGTTGGTTAAAAAGACATATTCCAACATGATATCCGCACCCAATATTTCACCCGTTCTCGGATTTACAAAGCTCGGTCCATATCCCCCAAAAGGAGGTTGTGGAGAAGATGTCCAACGCAACACATTATAGCGAACATCTCCCGCGTCCCAAGTTGCAGTATCCGCTTGTTCAAATATTTGAACGGCATTAATGAATCCCAATGGCTCAAAAGCTTTGTTCCATTCCAACGCGGCATGCTTTATTATTGATTTAATAGCCTTAGGAGTGGTTTTTTCAATCCACCATGTAATTGGTTTTACAGGTTCAGATTTCGCTTGGTTTGGATCTTTTTTCTCCAAGTTCCAACGATGAATCAAGTCTCTGTAATTGGTAACACCAATGCCTGTCATATCGTTCACTTGCTCAGAAAAATAACCAATTCGGGCATCATCTTTACGGGGTTTAAAGTTGTTATTAGGCACTGCAATAAAACTGTGCTGCAATTCAATACTCACAGAACGTGCATCTGTTACTTCGTCAGAACCACCATCTGTTGGAGCAGGATTGTCGTATACATAACGAACCAAAATATCGGCATTTTCGGGATAATCTTTTACTGAAACATATTGCGTTTTCCCTTTTGCCAATCCGCCAAGTTTGAATCCCTCAGAATTAGGTCGACCTGTACTTTTTACCTGATGTAATTTTTCAGTCAAAAACAGTTCATCGGCATCAATGAGTAAATCACCCGTTTTTTTATCTTCTGCAATTATTTTTTCAAATGCCAAAGGAGAATTTGAAATATTTGCATTCGCACTTTTTGAAATTGGATTGGTCGCATCAAAATAGAAACCTGTATTCTGTTGTTCGAATTCCAAATTGTTATAAGACTTTTTAATCTTAATAATTCGGCTACCTCTATATGATCCTCGGTTATGACCGGCATCCACTACCCCATTTTCGGTGTAAGTGAAGTGAATAAATTCTTGGTTAAGTTGAGATTTATTCACAGCCATAAACAATTGACCTGAATTTGTATCTCTATAAAAGTTAAAAATCCCCTTTAATTTGATGCAATTTTTTGTTTTAGAGTCAATTGACTCTAATTTGTTTTTATTTGAATTTTCAGCAACTGTTGCAACTTGAACGGGTTTCGCTTTTTTAAACCACTGGGCGGTTGCAGTTTGTGAAATAAAAACTGCCGCAATTAAAACATAATTTCTTTGTTTCATAAAAGGCCGCAAATTAAAACTTTTAAATTAGGAATCTTATATTTCTTTCGAAATAAAGATTGATTCAGAAATTGACCCTTCTAATTTGCAAGTGTTCGATTTGAATAATATCAATTTGATTTACTCCATTTTAAAAGAGAAAAACAATTAATCTTTGCTACCAAGTGGTTTAAACTTTTTCTTAATTAATCCAGGCTCACCTTGGGGTTTTGGCTTAGGCTGAAACACAGGCTCAGCATTTCCACCAGAACGCGGTTGTGAATTATTCGGAGTTTTCGATTTGAAGTTGCTATTGGATGTTAGCGTCCCTGATTTCGCTTTCTTCTTTGCCTTTTGGTTTTGCAAAATTTCAGCTTGTCGGAAAAATGGTTTCGCGTCTTGCTCTTCGGCTACTTTAGTACCAGGCAAAAATGGATGCGATTCTTCAATTGGAATCAACTGTTGGATCAACTTTTGAATGTCTTTGATAAAAGGAACTTCCTCCCAATCAACAAACGACCATGCCACACCACTATTTCCAGCCCTTCCTGTCCTACCAATTCTATGTACGTAGGTTTCAGAAATATTTGGAATTTCATAGTTAATCACATGCGTAAGTTCATCAATATCAATACCACGGGCAGCAATATCTGTTGCTACTAATACACGGGTTGTTCTATTTTTGAAATTCGATAATGCAGTTTGACGCGCGTTTTGACTTTTATTTCCGTGAATGGCTTGTGCAGAAATTTTCATTTTAACAAGGTCTTTTACCACCTTATCGGCACCGTGTTTTGTTCTTGTAAACACCAACACCGATGGGATTTCTTCTTCCTTATTTTCCAACAAATGACGTAGCAGATACTTTTTGTTCTTCTGATCTACATGGAACATTTTTTGGGTTACTTTTTCAGCAGTTGTAGAAACAGGTGCAACAGAAACACGAACTGGATTCACCAATATAGAATTGCTCAATTTTACCACTTCAGATGGCATTGTTGCCGAAAAGAAAAGGGTTTGACGTTTTACCGGCAACTTGGCAATGACTTTTTTCACATCGTTAATAAATCCCATATCCAACATCCTATCGGCTTCATCTAGCACAAAATGTGTTATGTTTCTGAGATCAATATGTCCTTGTTGCATTAAATCTAGCAAGCGACCTGGAGTGGCTGTCATAATATCGACACCTTTTTTGATAGCTTCTACTTGCGCACCTTGTTTTACCCCACCAAAAATAACGGCATGCCAAAGATTTGTGTTGATTGAATAGGCTGCAATTGATTCATCAATTTGGAGTGCCAATTCACGTGTTGGGGTTAATATTAGTGCTTTTATTCCTTTTGAGGGACTTGGGTTTTCGGACAAGTGTTGAATAATAGGAATAGAAAATGCGGCTGTTTTGCCGGTACCGGTTTGGGCGGTACCTAAAATATCACTTTTTGCCAAAGCGGCAGGGATAGCTTGTTCTTGAATGGGCGTAGGTGTAGAATACCCTTGAGCCTCAAGCGCATCGATAATGGGCTGCGCAATTCCCAATTTTATAAAATCTTTCAATGCTACAAAGGTAGGCAATGTTTAAGTAAAGCAAACAAGTAAAAATTCGGTCTGAATTTGCGCAAACAATACGATTTTGTTCAACTTAGTTTGCAATCGAAAATATTTCATTGTATATTTGCACCCCTTTCGGGGTTGTTTCCAACCCTTGCAGCTCCGGAAGAAACGCATGCGTAGCTCAATTGGATAGAGCATCTCACTACGGATGAGAAGGTTTGGGGTTCGAATCCCTACGCGTGCACGATCAAAAGCAAAGGCCTCAACGAAAGTTGAGGCCTTTTTTTATGGCATGAACGAGTCTGCGCGCGAAGCATGCAAGCGAGTGACTGCCATAAAAAAAGCCATCGCGCCAGCGATGGACTTTGCTTTTGCAGAACTAAACAGTAGGGAAAGCCGAACAAGGTGAGGCAATCCCTTTCTGCGCGCGAAGCGTGCAAGCGAGTGAAGGCCATAAAAAAAGCCATCGCGCCAGCGATGGACTTTGCTTTTGCAGGACTAAACAGTAGGGAAAGCCGAACAAGGTGAGGCAATCCCTTTCTGCGCGCGAAGCGTGCAAGCGAGTGAATGCCATAAAAAAAGCCATCGCGCCAGCGATGGCTTTTGATTTTGCAGGACTAAACAGTAGGGATCAGCGCAGCTAATCCCTAAACGAGCGTCAAGCTTGAATGAACAAAAGCGAAGCGCATTAAAATGTGCATACTCAAATGTATTAAATGTTGCAATTGAAATATGAATGAGTTAAAATGGACGAACTACCCTAACACTATGTTTTTGGAAAATATCTACAAATTTACCATTGGCATGACCAGAATTTTTATAACCTATACCCAATTCGCAAATATATGCATGGTGACTATTAGCCTTGGTAATACTCCAATAGTTGTTTTTCAATTGTAGTATATTATTATTGTGTATGTCTCTCAATTCATCGCGACTTGGTAATCTCCAACCCTCACCCAATTTAGAGCCTTCCAACATCGCATTATTCCAATTCATCAAAGTAGGCACATCATTCTTTTGAATAATCAAACCCGATTTGCCATCAGCATTTAACAGTACAATTAGACCTCCTAAATATTCTTGACCTAATTTTAATTGAGTCGCATTGCCATTTGAATTATTATTGGCTGCGGGGGAATTAGAAGTGTTTGAGCTTGGGAATGATGTACTTGATGTAGTACTTGATGAAGTATTTGATGAAGTATTTGTTGTTCCAACATCTGGAAATGAACGAACCGCCCTAACACTATGATTTTCGTCAATAACTACAACATTACCATTGGCAGCAAGAGGAATCCCCAATTTGCAAATAAATGCACTATGACTATTACCTTTGGTAATACTCCAATAGGTGTTTTTCAATTGTAGAATATTACTCCAATGGATTGATCTCAATTCATCACGACTTGGTAATCTCCAACCCGCACCCAATTTAGAGCATTCCGACATCGCTTTATTCCAATTCATCAATGTAGGCATATCATTCTTTTGAATAATCAAACCCGATAAGAGATCATCATTTAAAAGTACAACAAGACCTCCCAAATATTCTTGACCTAATTTTAATTCAGACCCACTTGGAAATGAACGAACAGCACGCACATAATTAACTTTAGTTTTGTCCAAAATATCAATAGTTCCTCTTATCGCGTTTAAATAAGCCGCACTGTTTGGTAACTTTTCGTCATTGCTCCAATAATAAGCATATTTATCAAGTGTAATAGCACCCGAAACTTTATGCATAGCTATTAATTCCTCTGAAGTTGGTAGCCTCCAACCTGGACCTAATTTTTCACAAGATGCTCGGGCATTGGTCCAATTATTCTGAGCTTCGAACTTATAATCATATATATTTACAAGCAAACCAGATTTCCCATCGGGATTTAAAACTGCTATAACACCACCCTTGTAATTTTGCCCCACTTTTAGCTGTGCTTTTATTACTCCAAAAAAATTGAATGTAAAGAATAAAGCGATGAATAATTTATTTTTCATGTTTTTTCACAAATATATAATTATTAAATCAATTTTGTTTTATCCATATAAATATCCTTCAATCATCAATTTCATAGAAGGAAGAATGTCGCGCATGAAGCACCATCGCACCGCGATGAAACCCCGAAACAACCCCCATAACAACACTAAAAAAGAAAAACCCACTTTCGTGGGTTTTTCTTTTTATTCATTTAAAATTTTATTTTACAATTTTGCTATTAAATTTCAACCCATTTTCAGAAATTACTTCAAGCAAATAAATACCCGATTGTAAGTTTTTCGTATTTATAGTTCCAACTCTATTTTCGGAAAAATCAATGTTTGTATTTATAACTTCTGAACCAGACATGTTGTAAAGTTTTACAACGGCAGTGCGCGTATAATTTATTGTTTGAATATTCAAAACATCTTTTGTTGGATTTGGATATATACTCAAACACAACTCATTTTTCAATTTCGTTGATAATTTTTCTAAGGCAATAATTGTTCCAATTACCAATCTATTATCCCCCACTGTTTCAGGTGAATTTGCGTTTACAACAATAGAATAATTGTTACCACTTACAATTGGCGTTTTAACTTGCGTCAAATAATCGTATAAATATAATGTAACTCCGGTGTTGTTTGCATCAAAAGTTAATTGAATGGTATCTATCGCATTCTTCGCAATTCCCAAACCAAGCGGAATCAATTTTGTAGTATCCAAATTACGGAAATCAATAGCTGCTTTTAATTTATTTGAAGTAATGGAATAAAAATTAAAATAGTCATTAGTTAATTTAAATGCGTCAAATTTCTGATCCAAAGAATCTGAGTATTGATTGCCAAAGTAAAAGTCAACCTTGTCAAATTGCTCACTTTTAATTAATGCTGAAATTCTTAAAAAATTTGGCGTTTGCAATTCCCCCAATCCCAAAAAGGTAGACATAGAAGAAGAAGTTTGTTTTAAACTTTCAGTAAATGTTACACTAGACGCTGCAGCGCTTGTTTTTAAGAAAAATGCGCTGAAGGCACGAATCGGATAAGCAGTACCACTTGAAATCACATCAGTTTGATATGACCCTGTTCGCGCATTTCTCCAATACACTGTTTTGTTTATATTGTTTGAGGTAGCAGAATTAAATACTAACCCACTAATATCTACAGGACAAGGGTATGGGTTACCCAACAAATTCAAGCCCAAACTATTTCCAGAACCTAAGTAATCAAGATTTACTGTAAAGTTCCCAGTATTCACTGGACCAGCCATATCAATAGTAATCGCCGAAGGCGTATAAGTATTTCCATCTAATCCCTCTGTTTTCGCACCACGAATTAATGCACGTATTCCTTGGCCCGGTGCCCAGTTGTTTCCAGATCCACCATTGGCAGAAGTAAATCCTGTCCATCCCAAATCGTAGGTACCGCCATCTCCGTTTGTAGTATTATACCAAAATGCACTTGGATTGTTAGATCCTGTTGAAGTAAAACCATTCGAACTTCCACCAGAACCAGTTACGTCGAAATCATCGGTAAGCAGAGATAAGCTTTGATTTGTTGAAAAAGGATGTGATAAAAATCTGTATTTTCTATACCCACCCGCTATGTACAATTCACAGTTAATATTACCCGAGATATTTCCGCTTACAGGACCCATATAAGTCGTTTTGATGTTCCCACTTTTTAACGTTACATTGTTATTTGTTTTAAATGTTCCTACTTGGGTTAAATTCAATGCCGTATTAATAGTCATTGTGGCTGAACTACCAATGGTTACATCAGATGCAGTACTTGTGGTGAATGTTCCTGTATTAATAGTTCCATCAAAGGTAATGTTACCTGTTCCATTCACAAGAATACTACCTGTATTTCCGCCAATTGTTCCAGAATTATCAAGTGTGCAACCGGTTAATGTTAATGTTCTTGAAGTTGGAACTGTTAAGGTTGCTCCACTCGGAATAACCAATTTTGTTCCTGAGAAGGTAAGGTTTGACGAACCAAGAGAAAAATTTGTAGAATTAGAAGAATTAGCCAAAGTGAATATTGCATTCACAGAAAAACTAGCTGGTACTGTACCTGTACCATCATAATTAGAACACCAATTTGACAATGTTGCAAGTGCGCTAACACCAGTTGATTTAACATAATATGTTGGTATTTTATTCGCCAAATTCAAATAAATATCGATGGTGGTTGCCGTTGATGACTTTGCAATAATGTCCCAAAATCCATCAAGATTGAAATCTACCACTTCAATTTGGTGCAAAACACTACTCATTCCATCAATAAGTTTCACCGCAGTACCAAAAGAAATTGTTCCTCCAGATGTTGTATTTTTAAAGAAATGCACGGCATTTCCATAAGTACCGCTTGTTCCAGCTATGATGTCTAACAAACCATCATTGTCTAAATCTGCGAAATGTACAGTATAAAACGACAAACCACCAATATTCAAATTTGAGCCTGTTGCAAATCCATAGCTAGAAGTACTGGTTGAATTGTTTTGAAAAATGGTTGCAGAGTTATTTCTAAATGTCAGTACATCCATTTTTCCATCATTATTAAAATCTCCTTCCCACAAATTGCTATTTGCTTGTGGAGTAGCTAGGTAGGAAATTGAAGAAAAACTATAATTTGCAGCCGAAGCGTTTGCAGAAGTATTATTCACAGCCCACTTAAATCCATTGGTAGTTGTTGAACCACCAATTGCAACGTCAAAAACACCATCAGAGTTGATATCTAACGGGGTGGTATACATAGTAGAACCTAAAGAAGAATTGAACAGATTGTAATATGTAAAACTTGGTGAGCTTGTTCCCAAGTTTTCCGATACATGAGCCCACCAAGAGGTAGCACTTACGTGATCCATCAATCCATCCCGGTTAAAATCTGCCATCCGTGGATGTGAACCATAAGAACCCATTCCAGTAATATCGGTTGCAGTAGTATTTATGCTTACCGATGTCGTTGTTGTATTTTCATATACTTTATGATATTCACTAGTCGAGCCAGATCGTGCACAATAAAAATCCAAATCGCCATCTGAGTCAACATCCATCAACAATGTTGCTGTAGATGAAGTATTCGCAAAAGCTGATGATTTTAATGTGGTGCTGCTAAAACTTGAACTCGAAAAAGCACCAGAAGTCCAATTATTTGAAAGATATAGTAAACTTGAACTTGTATTTTCAAACAGTGCAATGTCAAAATCTCCATCATCGTCTATGTCTGCAAATCCAAAACCTGCATTTATGTTTCCGGCCGTTGCTCCAGCAGCTAAAGAAATTTTACTTCCATAACTTGTTGAAGACAAAACCCAATTTGTACTATCTGTTTGAGATAAAAATCTGTGAAAAGACTTTCCAATTTTACTATTTGCAACGTCCGTTACATAAAAATAATCGGTTGTAATTTGTGAAGGTAATTCAACGGTTAAACTGCTAGAAGATGCACTCGTTATATTGCACTTTATACCTCCAATCCTCACCACATTGTTGCTTGCAGTTGCATTAAATCCGGAACCTGAAAGCGTAACACTTGTGCCGCCTTTCCCTGATTTAGGACTAAAACTTGTAATTACAGGTTGCGCAAAAGTATAAGAAACTAGAAAAGTTAGCAGGATTAACGTGATTTTATTTTTCATTTATTAATTTTATCAGAATTGTTTTAACAATCATTACTTATGATTTTTATTTGGAGAGCAAAGATAATTGAAAGAACTTAAAATCTTTAATAATTTATTATCTATCAGCTCAAAGTCCTTTATCTATGGCCAATGAAAAAATCATATTGATTATCAATTACAGCGGAATTTATCATAAAATGGACCTAACAGATTGGGCAGTTAGAATGTATATCGAATTAATCTGATTTATCCATTAAAGACTTTTTTTGTTTGAGGGATATAATAATGTGCGTAAGTAAAAAGACGAATCAAATGTAGATACCAATTTTGACCATAAATATTTTATTAGTTGCAAGATTCTCGCTTAACATTGCAACAACCCCATGCTAACTAAATAGTTGTAAATACCTTAATTTTTTGCATCTTTGTAATCTATGAATTCAAAGAAAATCACAATCATCATTTCAGTTGCGGTTATTGCAATTGTGGGTTCAATTTGGTTTATCAAATCTCGCCACTCAAGCTTACCGAAATACATTCCTAAAACAGCCTCAGGCGTTATCAAAATAAACCCATTATCAATGGGAAGTAAAATTGATTTTGACGCCATTAAAAAAATGCGTTCATACAAACCACTCACCAAAAGCTTTGAAGGCAAATCAAAATCCATCGCGAAGTTTCTCGAAAATCCATCAAAAATTGGAATGTCGTTTACAGATAACATTTATATTTTTGGATCAGATTTAATAGAGTCAAACGACAAAGCGGTAGGATTGGTATTTGGCGTATCTGACGCAGAAATGCTAAAAACTTTCATAGAAAGTTTTGCAAAAGACGCAAATCTTGAGTTTGAGAAATCTGGCAACTTAAATATTTACAAAACAAAAAATACAACTTCAAATACAACAGAAGAGGAATCAGAATTCAGTAATGACAACGATAACCAAATTGCAATTGTTTGGAATGATGAAGCCTGCCTCGTTTATTATGCCGGTACGAAAAGCTTACCGGGGGCAAAGAAAATCATGAACCAAACTGAAGACAGTTCCATTCGCTCCTTGTCAAGTTTCAAAAATACTGAAAGCGAAGGTGGCGACATGGCAGTATTCATCAATTACAGCAAAAGCTTTAGTTCAATGAATGACTATATTTCCGTCCCTCAAAAATTAAAAAAACAACTGGCAAATATAGATGCAGCGGCGTTTGTAGTTGCTTTCAACGAGCAAGATATCACAGCAAAATGTTTTCAATACTATAAAGATCAATCGCTTGCCCAAGAATTTCAATTATTGCAAAATGGAGGACTATCTAAAGAAAGCCTAGAATTTATTTCACCAAACGGCAAAATATTGCTTGGCCTTACATCAATGCTCGATATGCCAAACATAATTAAACTGTTGAATTCACTGCCAGAAGCCAAAAGCACTATGAAAGAATTGGCTTCAACCACCGGTATTTCAATATCTGAATTAGAAACGCTTTTTGATGGCAGCTTTTCTATGGCCCTGACAAAATTGGGCTCGAAAGAAATTGAAGAAACGGTTTATAATTATGAAAACATGAACCCAGAAACGGGTGAATTTGATCAAACCACACAAACGACAACCAAAATAGTTCCGGTTTTCACAGCCCAACTTGGATTCCAAAACGAAAAAACACTCACCAAGCTTTTGAAATTTATTGAAACCAAAGGAAATGGCATGATTCAATCAAATAACAATATTATGTCGGCACCGATCGGGAATTTTGGAACGATGCATTGTGTGCATATCGGCAACAAATTGGTATTTACAAACGACGATGAAAATGCAAACTTATTGGCAAAAAATAAAACTTGGAACAATCAGTTGGACAAAGAAACATCCGCAATTTTTGCAGATTATCCTTCCTCGTTTTACCTTGATTTAAATCCAAAAAATTATGGCATCAGCAAAATTTGCAAAGGATTACATATTCCAGAAGAAGCTCCAGAAATGAAACTTTTTATGGAGGTAATGTCAAACTTCAACAATTTGCAAGTCAAAGGAAACAATAAAACTGCAACCATGAGTTTGAATTTTACCACAAGTTCAGACAACTCCATCATGAAGATCATGAAAATTGCCGATCAAATTGCAACTGCCATGCGCAAACGCGAAGTTGAAAGAGAAGCAGCACTGCGCCAAATAGAAATGCAAATGGAACAAGAAGCAATTCAAGCAGAAACTTCTGGACTTGAAGAAATGCAATAAACAATGGACATTGAATTCAATGGCATAATTCCCAACCCACTTGCCGAATTTGTTACAGAAAACAGCATTTGGAATTCAACTTTTACATTTACCCAAGGCAATAAATATCAAATTGTTGCTCCTTCCGGAAAGGGAAAATCAACCTTGGTGGGTATCATTGCGGGCACCCGTGGTGATTTTAATGGCAATCTTCTTTTTGAGGGACAAAATACCCGCCAATTCAATCCCATGCGTTGGAGCCATTGGAGAGCCAACGAATGCAGCGTCGTTTTTCAAGATTTGCAACTTTTCCCTAAACTTACCGTATTGCAGAATTTGTCTTTGATGAACGAAATTCAACAAGCGCACGACAACAATACATCCCCAAATAACCAAACAAAAGAAAGGCTTTTTGATTGGGCAAAACAACTGGGCATTGAAAGCAAAATAGATGTACTTGTTGGAAATTTGTCGTTTGGTCAAATGCAACGCGTTGCCATTTTAAGGGCATTGAATAGGCCTTTCAAATGGATTGTTTTGGATGAGCCCTTTAGTCATTTGGATGCAGAGAATTCTAAAATTGCTCTTGATTTGATTAAAAGTATTTCCGCAAGTCAGAACGCGGGAATTATTGTTACAGCTCTTGACAGTCGGTTTTCAATTGAAGGATTTACACCCGTAAATATTTAAGATGAGTCAGAAAATAATCTCACGTATTTTTATTAAAACACAAAAGCCAAGTCAATTGATTGGTGCAATTATAGGCTGCTTTTTAGGGTTTTTCTTGATATTTATTGCTGCACAATTGTTTGCTGATTTCAAAACAATGGTGAATAGCCAAGAGCAATCTATTGGAAGCCAGTTTTTGGTTGTCAACAAACAAGTTTCTGTTCTAAACTCATTCAAACTTGGCAAAAGCACATTTAGCAAAAATGAAGTGGATCAACTTAAATCACTTCCCTCAATAAAAAGAATATCTGAATTTACAGCAAACCAATTTGAAGCAGTTGCTTCGATGTCTATTCCAAATGGAGAATCTTCATCGGCATTTCGAACAGAGTTATTCATGGAAAGTGTGGGTGATGATTTTTTAGATGTAAAACCCGACGATTGGAATTGGCAAGAGGGAAATGAAATGATTCCGATGATTTTGCCCACAGATTTTATCAATCTTTACAATTTCAATTTCGCGCCTGGCCGGGGCTTACCGCAAATGTCGAAATCTACCATTCAATTGGCGGTTTTTGATATTGACATTCGTGGCGCTCAGGGAGCAGCACATTTCACGGGTAAAATAGTTGGATTTAGCAACCGAATTTCATCGGTATTGGTTCCTAAAAGCTTTATGATTTTTGCCAATTCTCACTATGGAAACAATCAAATAAAGCCTGAATCTTACCGAATTATTGTTGAAGCAAAACAGCAAGAATTGCCTAAAATTCAGCAGTATTTTAAAGATGAGGGATATGAAACCAACGAAGAATTATTGAAAAACGGCAAATTTGGGAGTTTACTTCAAGCAATTTTAGGTATACTCGCCGTGTTGGGAATAATTGTCATGTTTGTTTCGGTGAGTTCATTTGTATTGTATGTACAATTGGCGATTTCTCGTTCTAAATATGAGATTGAAACTTTGCTAAGGCAAGGCTATCCCCACAAAAAAATTGTACACTGGTATTCAAAACAACTGGCCTTGATATTTGCGATCATTGCCATAGTGAATTTAACCTTGGTTTGGGGGATAAAAAGTATTACCAATTCATACCTCGGAGATTTTGGATTTGAGGCTCCGGCGCAACTAAATATTTTCATCATTGTGGGAAGTTTTTTAATGATTGGAATATTATGGATTATTCAAACATTGAGTGTGCGCGGTCAAATTTATTCATTGGCATTGCCAAATTCAAAAGGTTAAAGTAGGCTGTAAATTCGGAGTTTATAAACGCAAACCAAAACCAGTTTCACTGGTCGTTAATAACCAACCAACCACTTAGTTTTCAAAAATTTAATGGCTGGATAAATGGATTTCAGTTTATCGCACATAAAATTTTGAGCATTATTCCTCAACTTTGAAATAATCAAAGATCAAAATAGAATATAAAATATATTTATACTGATCATAATGATATTAAATGATTGTAGTTCAAAAACAATATAGATTTTATGAGATCATTGAAATATGTGAATATATTTGCGTCTAAATATAAAACATATGAAACTAAAAAATTTACTCTTATTAACCGTTTTAGCCATGTGCGCTTCTCTCAATGCTCAAAGCGCTGGGGCTGTTTACGGTGCTACCAAATCTACCGGCACAGCAGCTGGTGGTGGCAACAATGTTGATTTAAAAATGTGTTGGATGGAAACTTACGGTAGAGGTGCCGGAACAATTCCAACTGGTTGTACTGGTGGCAAATCAAACCAAAATGGATTATGCTATACTGCATGCCAAGCTGGCTATTATGGCGAAGGTCCGGTATGTTGGCAAGATTGCCCAGCAGGATTTAGAAATGATGGTGCATTTTGTGGTAAGCCTGCAGCTTATGGCCGTGGAGGAGGATATCCTTGGAAATTTGGCGACGGATTTAATGACAGAGGAATGTACAAAAGATGCCAAAATGCTCACGGTTCAGGTAACTGCGAGAAAAATGGTGCAATTGTATACCCAAAATGCAGATCAGGTTTTTACAACGTAGGTTGCTGCGTATGTTCTCCAAATTGTCAAAATGGAATGGTTGACATTGGAGTATCTTGTACCAAAAAGTCTTATGGACGTGGTGCTGGAACAATACCTAATGGTTGCAATGACGGAAAAATAAATCAAGGTGGATTATGCTACACAGCATGTCGTACCGGATATAAAGGCGTTGGGCCCGTTTGTTGGGCTGAAAATTGCCCTACTAGATTCCCAACAAAATGTGGAATGGGTTGTGCAGTAAATTCAACTGAATGCGGTTGGGCAATTTTTGATCAAGTTTCATCGGTAGGTGAATTTGTATTTAATATTGCTACTTTTGGATCAGGTGGAGCAGCAGCAAAGGGTGCATCAACTGCGGCTAAAACTGCTGGGAAAGCAGCTTCAAAAACTGTTGCTAAAGAAACAATGAAGCAACAAATGAAACAAAAAGCAAAAGATTTGGGTCAAGAATTGGCTGAAACTACTGCTGAGAATGCAGCTTTAACTTGCTACGATGCGCAACTTACAGGCGAATTTGATTGGGCTAGTTTAGATCCTACTGGAATAGCGAATATTGTAAATGCGTTTAACAAGCCGCTTTGCAAAGATTTCCATTAATATCGTATGCGTTATCTAAAAACGATTACTTTAGTATTATTTTTATTAACGAATAAATTACTTATTTCTCAAGGCATAAACTTCAATTCTGAAGTTTATGCAGTTGAGGAGTTTGAAAATATTGTTAAAAAAAGCAAAAAACCAACACTGTTGATTGCTTTTTCATCTCATTGCGATATTTGCGGTCACATGGATACCGCCGTTTATCGCAAAAAAGAGGTTGGAAAATTCTATAACAAAAATTTTACGATCTGTAAAATAGACTTAGAAAAAGAGTTTGCCAATGCTTTCATAAGTAAATACCAAATCTATGGTTATCCTACATATCTGTTCTTTAATACCAATGGAGTATTGATGCACAGGCAAAAAGGCGGATTTCCTGTAAAAGAATTTTTGGAGTTAGGACATGACGCGTTAGATCCAGATAAACAATTTTTAAGTGCAAGCTTTAAATTCCAATCTGGTGTTAGAGAGCAAGAATTATGTAAAAATTTAGCTGAATCGGCCAAAGAAATGGACGACATTGAACTTCAAAGAAAATGCGTGATTTGTTATTTAGACCAAAACAAAAATTGGGGGACTGATGAAGCGGTTAAGTTTATTTTCAAGTTTACCGAAAGCATTCAAGAACCTCAATTTCAGTTTGTAATTAAAAACAGAAGTTTATTTGAGAAAATAATTGGTGCAGGTAAATTCTCGGAAAAATTCGACAATATCATTTTAAAAGATATTGCTGAAAATGCATACAACCAAGAAATGGGTATTTTAGACACAACAAAAGCAAAAGAATTTGCTGCACAATATTTACCCTCCTTTGAAACCGAAAAAGCCTTGTGGTTATTTAATTCAAATGAATGAATTAATTAGAAAAAACGACACAACCAATTACATCAATTCTATTTTCAGTTATTTCAGCAAATTCCCCTCTAGCAATGGATATTTAATTACCAATCTTTCGCAATCTGTAGCAGATTTAACCACCGACACAGTGTACTTAAAAAAATCTTTAGAAATTGCGGAGAGATCGTATTTGTTTATGCAAGATGAAAAATGTTATTTGAATGCTGCAGACATTGCAATCAAATTAAACAATTATAAAAAAGCATACGCTATTTTGTTAGAAGGACAAGAATATGGAATGAAAGAAAAAAGGAAATTTTATAAAATAAATGAACTAATTATTCAATTAAAACAAAAAATCTAAAAAAATATGAAAAAAATTATTATGTTCACAATGATTAGTCTAATGACTGTTCATGTGTCACTTGCCCAAGAGGTTAAAGAAGACAAAACAACTACTGAGCAAGTTGTTCTACCAACTGATCCAAAAGAATTAAATGATGCAAAAGTTTACTTGGAGAGTGTAATCGCAACTTCACAGGCTGATTTAGCAACAGAAGAAAAAGCATTGGCTACATTAACCGCCAATAAAGCCAAATTAGACGCAACAGATCCTGAATTAAAAGTAGCATTATCTGAAATGGAAATCATGAAAAAAGATATTGCACACTTTAAAGAACTATTGGTTATGTATAACAAAGAATTAGTATTGGTAAACGAAGCAATTGCTAAATTACCTCATTAATTGCTTTCTATACACTTTGATTTAGAAATCTAAATTTAATATTCAACCGAAAAAAGCAACCAAATTGGTTGCTTTTTTTTAAGAATAAGTCATACATACTTGTCTGTATTTTTTTATATACAATTATAATCCAATGGATTAAATTGCGTTTCTACACATATTTGATTCTTACGAGGATTAATATTCAATACGCATAAATTGCCATTACTGAGCACAAAAAACCCTTGAATGAGAACATTCAAGGGTTTCAATGCAACCAGTTTTAGATGAAAACTAGGTGGTAACTTAAAATATATCTTAACGCATGCCTCCCATCTGCGGCATTGCGCCAGCTGGAGATGGTTTAGGAGGTAAACCTGGAGTCACTTTCAAAATTTGAATTTCAAAAATAGATACCCCGTAAGTATCTTCAAAAGTTGCAGCAGAACGAGCCAATGCAGGATGTAATTCATTAGAAATGGTTACTTCACAAGTTCCACCCTCTTGGGTTTTTTGGAAAGCTTCTTCTAACGGAGCTAATCCCATCATAGCTACTGTGCCTCTGATTGGTTTTGGACTCTTAGTATTGTCTTCGATTACTTTACCTTTACCGGTTTTGAATACCCATTTGAATTCAACAGTATCGTAAGCTTGTGGCGCTGCACCATTACCTGCTTTGATTACTTTATAATAAGCTTTGCTTGGAAGTTGTATAACACCAGACTCTTTTGCTTTGTCGTTCATGAATTTTTTAGTGTCGTCTTGCACTTTTTTCATTTTTTTACCTTGAACGCTTTTTACGAAATTACGTTGAACGCCATCCATTTGAGCTTCAGAAATTGCAAAACCACTGTCTTTTGACATGGCATCTTGTACACCATGAATGAATGCACCATAAGCCAATCCTTCAAGACCTTCTTTTTTCAAAGATTTACCTACACTTAATCCAACCACATAACTGAAAGAATCTTCAGATGTTTTTGGGGCAGCTTTCGTATCATACGATTCACCGCAACTTGCCAAGGCCATTATCAACAACCCAGACAAACCTATACTTAATTTTTTCATTTTGATTTTCAACAAATTTTAGTTATATTTATGATAAATACAATTCTTTTTTGCGTTCTTTAATTTGAACATCTTCGGCATATTCTTCGTACTTCATGTATTTATCAATCATGCCGTTTGGCGTAATTTCAATAATTCTGTTTGCAATAGAGTTCATTACCTCTTGGTCATGTGAATGGAACAATACAACGCCCGAAAACTCCATCATGCCATTGTTTAATGCCTGAATACTTTCCAAATCCAAATGGTTGGTAGGTTCATCAAACAAACCAACATTGGGATTTTCCATCATCATTTTACTCAACATACAACGTACTTTTTCACCCCCGCTTAACACATTACACATTTTTTGGGTTTCTTCACCGCTAAATAACATACGTCCTAAGAATCCACGAATAAACGTTTCATCTTTTTCTGTAGAATATTGACGCAACCAATCTACCAAATTCTGTTTTTCAGTAAAAAACTTCTCGTTTTCATTTGGCAAATAACCCATGGTAACAGTTACACCCCAAGTGTATTCACCCGTATCCGGTTTGGCTTCCCCCCAAAGAATTTTAAAGAGCGTATTTAATGCCAATGTATTTCTAGATACAAATGCAATTTTATCGCCTTTGTTCACTGTGAAATTCAAGTCTTTGAACAAGTAATCACCGCTTTCAGTTTTGTAGGATAAATTCTCAATTGTTAGAATTTGATCACCCACCTCGCGGCTTTGTTTGAAGAAAATACCTGGATATTTGCGGGCACTCGGTTGAATTTCTTCAATATCCAAGCGTTCCAACATTTTTTTACGCGCAGTAGCTTGGCGGCTTTTTGCCACGTTTGCACTAAAACGCGCAATGAAATCTTGCAATTCCTTCTTCTTTTCTTCTGACTTTTTATTTTGGTCAGAACGCTGACGCAATGCCAACTGAGAACTTTGATACCAGAAAGTATAGTTACCTGAAAATATTTTGATACGGCTAAAATCAATGTCGCATACATGTGTACACACATTGTCTAAAAAGTGTCGATCGTGACTCACCACCAAAACTGTATTTTCAAATCCTGCCAAGAAATCTTCCAGCCAACGAATGGTATCTACGTCCAAATCATTGGTAGGTTCATCCATTAACAAAACATCTGGATTACCAAAAAGTGCTTGGGCAATTAACACCCTTACCTTTTGGTTACCGTTTAACTCCTTCAATAATTTTTCATGCCACTCTTCTTCAATTCCCAAATTACTTAATAAGGTAGCCGCATCACTTTCGGCATTCCAACCGTCCATTTCTGCAAAATCGCCTTCCAATTCAGAAGCACGCATTCCATCCTCTTCTGTAAAGTCTTCTTTGGCATATAACGCGTCTTTTTCAGACATGATGGCCCAAAGTTTTTGGTGACCACGCATTACGGTTTGAAGCACAGGGAATTCATCGAATTCAAAGTGATTCTGACTAAGAACCGTCATACGTTTGCCTGGCTCAATATCAACAGAACCTGTGTTTGGTTCAATTTCACCCGATAAAATTTTCAAAAAGGTAGATTTACCAGCACCATTGGCACCAATAATACCATAACAATTACCACGTGCAAATTTAAGATTTACATCGTCGAACAATACCCTTTTACCAAAGCGTAGGGAAACATTAGAAACAGTTAGCATTCAATTAAAAAATGAGGTGCAAATTTAGTTGTTTTTTGAGTATGTTCCTCAAAAAATGTTTACATTGTTAGTTAAACAAGGTAAAACTTCCGTCCATGCGCAAATTAAAGATACTGCTGGGATTGGATTGGGCAAATTCACGGTTATAAACATAATAGCGCGCGGGTTTATTACTCACCCCAATTTGTTTCTCTGTGAGTGGTGAAATTACCCCACTATTAATCATTTTACGGCGAAAATTACGTTTGTCTAAATCACGCTCTAAAATTGTTTCATACAAAGATTGAAGTTCACCCATTGTGAATTTTTCTGGCAATAGTTCAAAACCAATAGGTTGCATTTGAACTCTCTCTTTCAATGCAGCCAATGCCTGCTCGTAAATTTCATTATGGTCAAAAGCCAATTCGGGAACTTCATGAATTGGAACCCAAACCGCTTCCTCAGAAAAAGAACCGGGCTGCAAATTCACTTTTTGGCTATCAATTAAAGCCATGTAAGCAACAGTAATTACCCTTGCATCCGGATTTTGTCGTACACTTTCTAACCAAGCGCGATCTTTCGTCTTTGCAATACGCAAAGGATCTCCAAAAGTTTGAAATTGTGTTAAATAAATTCCTTTTAAACCCGTCAATTCTGCCAATACCCTGTTTGCCGATTTATCTAAGTTTTCATCGTCCTTCACCAAATCTCCTGGCAATGCATATAAAATGTCATTTAACTCGGTTAATCGGTTGGGAATATTCCTACGGATCAACAACAAACGCAAGGTTTCTTGACTAAAACCAAAAATTACACAATCGGTTGATACATGGGGATTTAATGATGGTGTTACGGACATTATCGTTTGCAAAAGTACAAAAGCAATTTTAATTTTTATTACACCTTCACAATGTTTTCCTAGTTATTTATTAAGTGTGTATTTGACACTTATTGTTTTTTTATTATCTTGCAACAAATTTTAAAAAATGATATTAGTAGCAGATAGCGGAAGCACGAAATGCGATTGGATTTTCACAGATGGTGCAAACACACGATTAACATTCCACACCATGGGTTTCAATCCGTTTTTTCATAATTCTGAACTTATTGAATCAGAAATTCGCAAAAATGAAGCATTGGCAGAATTGGCTTTAAAAGTTGATCACGTCTTCTTTTACGGCGCAGGCGCCAGTCATGCCTCAAGAAATGAAATCGTGGCAATTGCATTGCGTAAAGTTTTTACAAAAGCAGAAGTAATGGTTGACCATGATTTATTAGGTGCTGTTCGTGCCACCTGCGGAGATGAAGCTGGTATTTCTTGTATTCTTGGTACAGGTTCAAATAGCTGCTATTTTGATGGTGCCGACATTCACGAAGTAGTACCTGCCTTAGGCTATGTTCTTGGCGATGAAGCAGGTGGAACTTTTTATGGCAAAGAACTTCTCAGAATGTTCCTTTACCACGAACTTCCCGATAAAATTCACCAAGGTTTAATTGATACTTTTGGATTAACAAAAGAAGGAATATTTGAGGCTGTTTATAACAAACCTAATCCAAACGTTTATCTAGCATCTTTTATGCGCTTTTTAAGCGACAACCGCGATGACAAATGGGTAAGAGACTTTATTTATAATGGTTTCAGTAAATTTATCAATATCCATATTTGGAAATATCCCAACCACAAAGATGTACCAGTACATTTTGTTGGCTCTGTAGCTTTTCATTTTAGCGATTTGTTAAAAGAAGCTTGCAAAATTCACAGATTGAATGTGGGTGTTATTACACGTGAACCTGTCATTAACTTGGTTGAATACCATTTGAATAAGGTACAGTCAGCTGTATGATTCAAGGCATCATCTTAGACCTAGATGGTGTAATTTGCGATACCGCAAAGTTCCACTTTGAAGCTTGGAAACGCTTGGCCGAAGATTATGGATATTCATTAACCGAAGCCGACAATGAAGCTTTAAAAGGCGTTTCTCGAGTTGATTCACTGAAGTTTATTTTACAAAAAGCAAATACTACCCTTTCTTCAGAGCAATTTGAAGTTGATTTAATAAGAAAAAATCAATGGTATTTAGATCTGGTTCAGGAAATGGACAGTTCATTCCTCTTGGATGGAGTTGCTGATTTCTTCGAAAAAGCCATTTCCCTCAATATTCCCTTGGCACTTGGATCTGCCAGTAAAAATGCAAATCTTGTACTCGAAAAAGTCGGTTTGCTAAATAAATTCAACGCCATTGTTGATGCCAATCTTGTTGTCAATGGAAAACCACATCCAGAAACATTTTTAAAAGCCGCTGAACTGATTCAGATTGCTTCTGAAAATTGCGTGGTTTTTGAAGACAGTGCTTCGGGTGTGCAAGCTGCTATTTCAGGGAAAATGTTTGTTGTGGGAATTGGCACTCAAAACGACCTACCTTTGGCTAATTATTGCATCCCAAATTTGGGTGCTTTCGATTTTAATACACTTTAATTTATGATAAAATATTTCAAGGCCGATCCATGGAAAGTGATTGAAGAAGGCTTCAATCCCGAAATGAATGAAATTGCTGAAAGCGTTTTTAGCATTGGAAATGGCATGATGGGCCAACGGGCCAATTTGGAAGAATCTTATTCTGGAAAGTCCCTCCAAGGAACCTATGTGGGTGGCGTTTATTACCCCGATAAAACACGTGTGGGTTGGTGGAAAAATGGTTACCCTGAATATTTTGCAAAAGTCATAAACAGCACCTATTGGTCTGGATTACATATTTGGATAAACAATGAATTGGTAGATTTATACTCAGCGTCTATCAACAGTTTTCACAGAGAACTCGACATGTACAATGGCTTGCTCTTTAGAAAATGTAACATCACACTAAAAAATGGCATTTCCGTTGAAATTGAATCTACCCGATTCTACAGCTTAATCAACAAAGAATACAGCGCTTTGCGCTACAAAATCACTCCCAATACCGCTTGTGAAATTAAAATCGAAAACTATGTAGATGCCGATGTTTCAAATAAAGACAGTAACTACGACGAAAAGTTTTGGGAAGAAATCAAACAGGAAAGCACTGAAAACAAACTATTTGTAACCGTAAAAACCAAAAAATTAAATTGGCACCTTTGCACGGGAGTTAAATTTTCTCTTTTTTCGGGGGACGATGAACTGTCGGCAATTCCAGCACATAACCAACATCCAAAATTCGCAAGTAGCATTTATACCGTAAATGCAAATGGCGGTCAAACCATAACAGCGGTGAAACATGCCATTTCGGCAAGCAGTTTCCACCACCCTATTGAAAGCTTAGAACTGCATACAAAGAAAACCTTAGAAAAAATGGCCGCTTCATCTTTTGAAAGTCATTTAGATATGAGTGCAAAAGCTTGGCAAGAAAAATGGAAATCGAGCGATGTTGAAATTGAAGGCGATGTTGAAGCACAACAAGCTGTAAGATTCAACATTTATCAATTAAATCAAACCTATTGCGGTGATGATCCCCGCCTAAATATTGGACCAAAAGGTTATACCGGAGAAAAATACGGCGGAAGTACGTATTGGGATACCGAAGCATATTGCCTACCTTTCTATTTGGCAACCAGCGATCCAGCAATCTCGAAACAACTCTTGGTTTATCGTTACAAACAACTAGATAAAGCCATTGAAAATGCGGGTAAACTAGGATTTAAAAATGGCGCGGCATTATACCCTATGGTTACCATGAACGGTGAAGAATGTCACAACGAATGGGAAATTACCTTCGAGGAAATTCATAGAAATGGCGCAATTGCTTATGCCATTCACAATTATATTGAACACACCGGCGACAAAGCTTATTTGGCAGAAGGCGGATTTGAAGTATTGTTAGGCATTGCGCGTTTTTGGTCACAGCGTGTACATTGGAGCCAAAACTTTGGCCGTTATGAAATGCACGGAGTTACCGGTCCTAACGAATACGAAAACAATGTAAACAACAATTGGTATACAAGTTATATTGCTTGTTGGTGCATGATGTATGCGGCAGAATGTGCCGGGTATTTGCAAAACCAACATCCCTCAGAATTTACAAATATTGTTAAGAAAACCAACTTCAATGTTTCTCTCGAAATAGAAAAATGGAACCATATCAACGAAAATATGTACTTGCCTTATGATGAAAATCAAGGTGTTTTTGTACAAAACGATGGTTTCATGAACAAAGAATTGATTCCATGCGATGAATTGGCGCCAAGTGAACGTCCTATCAATCAAAAATGGAGTTGGGATCGAATTCTAAGAAGTGTTTACATCAAACAAGCAGATGTTTTGCAGGGACTTTATTTCTTTGAGAATCAGTTTGATATGGATACCCACAAACGCAACTTTGAATTTTACGAACAGTTTACAGTTCATGAAAGTTCTTTGAGCCCTTGTGTTCATAGCATTCTTGCTGCCAAAATTGGGCTAACAGAAAAGGCATACGAAATGTATTTGCGCACCGCCAGATTGGATCTAGACAATTACAACAACGACACTGAAGATGGCTTACACATTACCAGTATGGCCGGTAGTTATTTGAGCATTGTGCAAGGTTTTGGTGGATTAAGAATCAAAAACCAATCTCTGTATTTAGACCCACATTGTCCTGAACAATGGCATGGCTACAAATTCAGAATTTTATACAAAAATAGTCCTGTGAGTATTTCTGTAAATCATTCTGGAACCAGCGTTCAAAACCATGGAGAATCTGAAATAGAGGTCCATTTTAAACAGCAAAGAATTGTAATCAAAGCCGGTGGTGTTGTGAATTTATAAATTCACTTTTTCATGTTTATAAATCAGGGCATTTTTTTATTTGCCAAACTTTTCCTTATTTTTGATATTCAACAACCAAAATAACCAATGAAATTCTATAGAATAGTTCTCGTCTTTGTGTTGTGTTTATCTACAAAATTTTCTTCTGCACAAACAGATGTTGATGGACTCATGATGGGCAAAAAGAACCTCTGCGGTGGATTGGTTTATGGTTATGGCTCATGGACAAATTATTGGGAAGGACAAAATTTGCGAATCAATGAAAACCTCGGAACTGTGAGTTCTCAATCGGCTTGGGCAATGGCAAACTATGGCATTACCGATAAAATCAACTTTATCGCCATGGCGCCATATATGTCGAATAAAGCTTCTGCTGGAACCCTTATGGGGCATCAAGGCGTTCAAGATTTATCGATGCTCCTCAAATGGGAATTCTTTGGAAGGGCATTTGGCAAAAACTATGTGAGCTTACTTGCTTTTGCAGGATATTCAACCCCATTAACCGATTACGTTGCCGATTATTTACCCTTGTCAATTGGCATGCACAGCTCAAATACCATGGGTAGAATTATGCTCGATGTTCAACGTGGAAAATGGTACGCAACCGCATCTACAAATTATATTTCAAGAAGCAACGTAACCATCGACAGAGATGCCTATTACACAACCAAAATGATTTATAGCAATCAAGTTGAAATGCCCTCTCTTATGGGTTACAATGTGAGATTTGGATATAGAAAAGATGCCGATTTGGTGCTAGAAGCGGTTTTGGATGGTTTGAATACAATGGGCGGCTACGACATGCGCAAAAATGAAATGCCATTTTTAAGCAACAAAATGGACGTTGCAAGAATTGGAATCAATGTAAAAATCCCAATTCCAATAATAAACGGACTCAGTTTTACGGGAAATTCAATGTATACAATTGCCGGAAGAAACATGGGTAAATCAACCATGTTCATGGCTGGAATTTTATTTCAAACCGATTTCACCCAAACAACCAATTGAGCATCATGAAGTTTTTAAAAACCATTTTCGCAACATTTACAATTATTTACATCTTATTTTCTTGCGAAAAAACAGAGCTAGCAAACAACATGAATTATCAGGCATTGAATCCCCTCAACGCCGATACCGCTGCTGGAAATTGGAAACCCATTTTACTTTCTAAAGCAAATGAAATTGCATTAACTGCACCAATTGCCGTTACTTCAGCCGATTATAAATTAGAACTTTTAGAAATCAAAAGTTGGCAAAATAACATCACTTCGTCTGAAGAAGAGTTGTTAAATTATTGGAGTGCGGGTGTAGTACTCCGTTGGAATGAAATCATGAGAGAACTTGTTGCCAAGTACAACATCCCTCCATACCAAAACGAAGATGGAACCTACCCCATACCTAATGCTGCAAATCCGTTGGCTTATCCATTTTTCCCGTTTTCAAATCCGCCATACGCTGCAAGAGCTTATGCTTATTTGTCTGCTGCACAATACGATGCAATGGTTTCGGCATATTATTACAAAAGCTTATACAAAAGGCCTCGCCCTTCGGTGGTTGATGCCACTGTAAAAGAATTGGTTCCAGTAACCAAAGATTATGCTTATCCAAGCGAAGAAGCTGTGGCTGCAGGTGCTTCAGCGGCAATCCTAACTTTGATGTTCCCTGGGGAACAAGAGTTCATCCAACAGAAACTTACAGAATGCAAGAACTATAGGATTTTGGCCGGTGCCAACACCCGAAGTGACGTTGAAGCCGGTGCGACTTTAGGCAAAGCTGTTGCCGCAAAATTCATTGGTCGTGCGAGAACAGATAGGGCTGGCAAAGCTGTTGGAACGCCAACCGATTGGGCCAATTTGGTTACGAACACTGAAAAGAAAGGTGAAGTGGCTTGGCTAAGCCAAGAAAGTCCCAAACGACCACCCATGTTGCCCCTATTTGGAAGAACAATTGGGTTTTTGGTAGATACCATTGAAGTGGTGAATGGACGACCGTTCCCACCCCCTTCTACCAATTCAGACCAATTCAAAAAAGAACTCGCCGAGGTTTTATACTACAGTCAAAATGCAACCAGAGAACGCATAAAAATTGTTCATTTTTGGGGGGACGGAGCAGGCACCTACACGCCTCCTGGCCATTGGAATGCCATTGCTTGTAGGGATTTCATTTCCCTCAGAATGAGCGAAGCGCGTTGGGCCAGAAACTTAGCGCTGCTCAATATGAGTATGTTTGATGCTGCAATCTGCTGTTGGGATGCGAAGTACTTTTACTTTAATCCACGACCAACTCAAATGGATCCAAATTGCAAAACGCTTACAGGGATTCCTAACTTTCCGGCTTATGTTAGCGGTCATAGCACCTTCAGTGGAGCTGCTGCCACAATTTTGGGACATATCAATGCCACAAAATTAAACGATTACAATGCAATGGCTGATGAAGCCAGCAAAAGTCGTTTGTACGGCGCCATCCACTACCGCAGCGATATCGAAGTAGGCATGCAAATGGGAAAAGCAATTGGCCAAAAAGCAATTTCGCGCGCAAAAACGGATGGTGCTGAGTAGTGCTTTGTATCTATTACGATTTCTCTTTTAGAGAATCAATTTATTTCGTATATTTGCACCCTCAAAAGGGGCCTATAGCTCATTCGGTTAGAGCAACTGACTCATAATCAGTAGGTGCTTGGTTCGATTCCAAGTGGGCCCACTTAAAAGTCTCCAAGTAATTGGGGGCTTTTTTTGTGCATTATTTTTGTACGATAAACTTAGTATCTGACATTTTAATTCCGTTTGAATATATCTGACATAAATAAGTTCCGTTACTAAATTCTTGAGTATCAATTAGTAGTTCTTTATAGTTTTTGTCAATAGTATATGACTTTACTATGTTACCTTTTATGTCATAAACTGAAACTGTAGCCACCTTGATGTTCGTTGGTAAAGTATATGCAAGTTTGATATAGTTTACCGCTGGATTAGGATATATTTCAAGAAAATTATTATTGTAATCTATAGTTTTAATGGCTGCTGCAAATAAAGTTCCAGGCAAACTGTACACTTTTAAAGCATTATCACTATGATTATCAAGTATCATTTTTGTTTCACCGGTTGTATTAAAAATAGCCTCAATCTTGTCACCGTAGCTATTCATTGCCGGTGTTTCACTTGCTTTATCTAAAATTATATCACCTGTTTCGTTGATAATCTTTGTAACACTATTTATCCAATTTCCATCGTCTTGATAATAAACCATAAATTCTACCTCTGCATCTAAATCAAATGTTGTTTCAGAAACGTACACCACCCAAACTCCAGTTTTTCCTGACAACACTGGGAATGTCATACTCTTAAATAATGAATGATCTAAATTATAAAGTTTTACTTGACCAGTTGTTACATCTACCCACTGATATTTTATTCCCGAATTTGATAATTTGACCATTGATGTTTGCCATTTTCCATTTGGATATGAATGTTCAAGTTTAATTTGTCCAAATAAATTACTTGTCAAGAATACAAGTACTACTATATTTATAATTTTTTTCATTTCTTTTTATTAATTTTTGTGAGCTTTCATCACATTTCTGCCAACAAGTTAGATTATACACGAAACTATGATAATCACCTATCAATTCCAAATTTCCAAGGGTTTCACTTGGCGGGATAAGCCCCATCATTATTAAATTCTATCAAGAATAATTAAAATAAGATTTCAGTATATACCTCAATCGAAATGCCCATATAGTATTGAAATTCAATACTATAATTCAAAGCAAACGAAACGACTGTCGCAAAAAAAAAACCATCTTTCAATGGGTCTTAAAGTCTCTCACCTAGTTACGTTATCACAAGTGACAAGAGGCTTGACTAGGTATCACATTACAAATTTAGATAAATTATTTAATTCCATCAACTGTAACTTCTAAAAAAACGAAAAAACTGTCACAAAAAAGACCCATCTTTCGATGGGTCTTAAAGTCTCTCACCTAGTTACGTTGTCGCAAGTAAGTAAAAGTAGAATTAATTCAAGTTAAAAGGGTTTAACTGCGCGAACTGAATGAGTATTATTGCCTTTCCCTAAGTAAACTGTACTATTCGTAGTACTTTGTCCATTTTGGAAACTGAAAGTAAAAACATAACCTATCGTACCATATTTGGATGATGTCCAATAAGAAGTTGCTGGTATTTTCAAAATCGAGTTATTCTTGTACATTGATGTACATTCTTGTACAGTAGGATATCTCCAACCAGTGCCTAAATTTGCAACAGCGTTCTTTGCATCCAAAGAATTAAGAGCTTTTGGCATATTGGACTTTTGCATAATCAGTCCAGATTTTCCATCGGCATTTAAAACGGCTACTATACCATCTAAATGCGCATCACCAACTTTTAATTGGGCCTTAATTGATCCAACCCATAGCATACTGCATAGGATGGTAAATAACACTTTAGTTTTCATATCTTATTTTGCCGCAAGTTAAATCAAAACATTCGTTTCTTTGGTTAAACTGATCTTGAACTCCCAAAATATTTAATTGTTTGTTTATAGCATTTTAACCTATTCTGGTAAAAACACTTCCTAAATTTGATTTATGAAAAAACGCTTCTTGGAATTTTTAGAACGCCAAGGAATAGACAATATCAATTCACGCCATTTGAATGTAGCGTTCATTATTTGGTTGCTCCCAATGGGAACAGTATTGATGGGAATTTACTTAGTTTGCTTAGTCTTTATCAAAAAGAAATTGAAAGTATCACAATCTAAATGACAGAAACAAGAATTACATTTTAATCCAACTTCCATTTACCAAGATATATCCCATTACTTCAATATATTCTTTGTTGTCGATTATTGCTATGTTCATCATAATTATTTCTTTTAACAAATAATCATTTTAAATGTAAATTTATAATTATCTCAATATTAATATTGAATTATTTGCCCAATAATCTGCAAATAATTGGTGTGAACATTTAGTTATCTAAAAGAGATAAATATTTAACGATGTTACATTGTAAATTTAAAGCAATTTATCTGATTCAATTAGGCTCAATAATTCAAGGGGTGTCATAACCGACAGTGTACTCTTTTTAAATCCATCGGAATCACGGGTAACAATACAATCCAAATTCATTATTCTTTTTGCACAATTGTATTGAATTGCATCCTCAAAATCAACAAAACCACTTGACAAAGAACTTAGAATAACTTCACCGTTTAATTCAATTACATCAACTAATTTATTTAAATCAAACAGAATTTGTATAGTTGCTACATGCGATAGCGATTTCCTCATGATATAATAAATGTTATTATATGAAACGGCAGAAACATGAATTAAAATTGTTTTTTTTGCGGCGTACTCAAATAATTTAGCAGCATAGATAGAAAATGGTTTCCTATCTGCTAGAAAATCAATGATAACATTTGTATCAAAAAATACGCTCCTCATCAAACCTTATATTTTTCCGACAACTGATTCGTCAGAGAATTTTTATAATCAAAATCTTCAGGTAATTCAATTACACCCATTAATTTTGAAATATTTGGATCGATGTTTTCAGAACTCAATTCAGTTGATGACAAGGCTATTAAATAATTCTCAATAAGATGAGATAGACTTTTTCCATTCATCTTAGCATATTTTTTTGCAACTAAAATAACAGATTCATCAATTGATAGCGTAAGTTTGGTAGTCATAATACGTGTAATTACTAATTCGAATATACGTACAATTTAATTAAATACAAAACCCCACATCAATACGCCAACTTGTTTATAAAATAAACCAGTCTGCGCTTTGCAAAAAGGCCACCATCCTGTTCTTTAAGTTTTTGAATGCCGTATTGAATAAAGTAATTATCATACCAATACTCAATTACACCCCTGGTTCTTTTCACTTCCTCATTTTCGTTTGCCTCTGTAAACATTTGTTTAATTTCTTCACTCTTAGTGCGTCCCTCATAATCCAAAACATTTAAATGGATACTATTTTTTTCAGAATATAACAAAGAAATATTTTTATCATCTAGTTTTACCGTAACAAATTTATTTTCAGTCATTGGCCAATAACCAGGATTCAAACGAATTAAATTATCCCAAAGAACATTTGCATTATCATCAAACTTTACGCAAACTGCTTCAGTGTATGCATTGCCATCGAAAACCCTGCGCGTAGTTCTATTGTTACCAGTTCCGGTTGTTTCAGTGTGATACTGTGGGGTATAAAATTCTCCCAAAAACAAAAACTCATTGTCGCTTAAAACCATTAACGGATGAATGGTGATATAATTATTATATACCATTTCCTTACCCTTGCTTTCCAATTTCTCTTTGCGCTTTTCAATTTTGGCAGCAGCTTTCTCCGAAACGAACTTGAAGAAATTCTGTAATTTGGTATATCCAACAAAATTCGATTTCAATACCTCAGATCCATTTGTTGTCACAATATAAATTCCCTCAGGAACATAGCTTGTGGTATAAGCTCCAGTAAAAACATATTTACTATCTGAAATTTTAGCACCTGTCATCGATTTCAAGAACAAATTTGATTTATCTTTCATCTCAACTGTATGAATTAATTCAGACTTTGCATTGAAGATATAGACATAATCTGCCATAACACGTCGTGGCATTTGCGCAGTAACCATGCAAGCAAATTCATTCGTTTCAGGCAAATTAACGAATGTCACGAAATTCGTTTTTTTCGGTTTCACTCCATTGATAGTTAAAACGAAGTCAGTATAATTTCCGTTTTCCATATCAATAGAAAAAATCATTGGATTTTTTTTGATTCTACCCTTTACCAAAAAATTATTGCCCATAACAGTTGCATTTAAAAACGAACCATTGTTTCCAGTGTATAAATAATCAAAATGAAACTTCTTAGGCATTGTCCCTTCGGCAGTTTTTACTTCGTTGGTTATTATATTGTATGTACAAATAATAAAATCTTGCTTGTATATATCTCGAATAAACATAACATGAAACAACCCACCATTTTCAACCTTCGCATATATAATAAACTTCTTCGAAATCTTAATTTCCACTGCACTTTGTTCCTCTAACTTACTATTGTATTTACTAAAAACATAAGTCTTTTCTCCGCCTTCCGAACGTTCAGTACACCTTAATATCGCGAAATTTCCTGAATTGTGTTTGAAAACATGTTCTTCACGCAATCCATCATTCAAATCGGTTTCAAACCTAGCAATAGTTTTTATTTCCTGCCCCCAAACATTGCCTATATTTAATATGGCAATAACCAAAATGTAGATAAATTTTTTCATCCTAATTGTCTATTTGATTGCAATTTAGACATAATTTTTAAATTTCATGTTGCCATTGATCAAATCTTCTTAAATTTGACTATTGCCTATGCTACAATTCAAGTGCCGATTTTTGTGTTTTTTCATTCTTGTATTCACTTTCTCAAACTGTGGTTACAAAATTTCTGAGTCTTCTTTTGGCGGGGGACAATTTGCCGTCCCTCAAAATAAAAAAAACCAATCAAAAGTCAATTTGGTCAATGAATTAGCAGTATTAGAAAACAGTCCGAAAATCCCAATAACTTCCCATTCCAATACCACCTATTCCATAGAATCAACTCCAAATACTCAAAAATATTTTAATTGCAAGAAAAAATCAAAATCTTTGAAAACTTTTGTAAATAATTGCAACACACAAAAATCTTACAAGAGTAAAAGTCCCTCAAAATCTTCAGATACAAAACCGGAAGGACCCATGAACCTTTGGCAAACCGTTGAAACCTTATTGGGATTTATAATAGGCATGGCTGCTTTGGTTTTGGGTACCAATTTCTTCATGAGTATGCTCACCGTTTGGTCGGGCATTGTTGCCTACAAAATGAATACTTCGATTAAAAATTTGCGGTATTACAAAAAAGAAAGTGGACTTAAAACATTGTCTATCATTACCATCATCATTGGAGTAATTACAATCGCATTGAACCTACCTCAATTGTCATTGCTGCGCATTCTTGGTATCGCAGGAATCACATTGCTAACGGCATTGGCATTATTAGGCATTACAAAATACCTTGTTTTCAGGTTCGTAAAATAAAAAAGCATCCCCGTTCGAGAATGCCCTTTCATTTATACATGAAACTTTTGCTTATCTTTTTATAAAGGTTTTTGTAACCCCTTTAACAGTGTAAGTACCAAGATTGTCGCAAGTTCCATTGCCAAAATCAACTTCAATTTTACGGGCGGCATTGTTTGCATCTACAATTTCCAATTTCCCTTGGGTAATGTGGTGACGGCAACCCATTTCCACCAACAATGGCGACAAAATAGACACGTTAAAAGTAACCCCTTTTCTGTTCGTTCCTGTATAAGATCCTGTTATTTGATATTTATCGTCAAGGCGAATTAATTTGGTTGCTTCGCCAGCAATCCAAGTTCTGTATCTCACAGAATTCCAAGTAAATGTAGCGCCAGAAACATTGGTTATTTTACCAGAAACTTCAATTCTCCAAGTCAAATTCATGTTGTCTTTTCTACCCAAATTGGTCACGATTTTGGTTCCCTCAATGTGATTGTCGTTTTGATAAAATTTCACTGGCGTAATGGTAATTACAGTTCCAATATCTTTGTAACGGCCTGTCCATGTAACTACAATTTTACCTCTGCGGTAAACATAATCGTCGCACAACACGTTTGAATCACCGTAATCTAGGGTCATCACCCTTGGTGAAACGGAAGTATCAATGGTAACTGTATATTTTCTAGCACGAGAACCAATTCCTGAGCTAACAGAAGCATCGTCAACTTCACTGTAGATTAAATCGAAATGCTTTTCGGCCAATGAATTGTCTTCAACGCTGGTTGCATCTTCTGCTGAACCATCGTTATTTCTTTTACAAGAAGAAAAATTCAACACCGAGAAAGTTGCAAAAGTTAAAACCGAAAGAAATAAAAGTGTTTTTTTCATAGTAAATTGTTTTTTCTATAGACGTAAGTTGGCTACTAAATGTTGCAAAAAGTGCAATTATTTTTTACGTTTTATTTTTACAGTGCTTTAAATTGAACGACAAATAGCAATCGCTCAGCAGTAACGCAAACCTTGTGGCAGTTCGTTTGTTTATCTTTGTAACATGGAAGCTATCCAACATCTAAACTGGCGTTATGCCACCAAAAAATACAACGGAAGTCAAATTGACACAGACAATTTAAATACAATTTTAGAATCTATCAGATTAACACCTACATCCTTAGGAATGCAACCTTTCAAAGTTTTGGTGATTGACAATCCAGAATTGCGTGAAAAAATGTTGCCTATTGCATACAACCAACCACAAATTAAAGACGCTTCTCATCTAATTTTATTTGCTGCAAACACACAAATTTCTGAAGAAAGCATCAATTCTTATATGAACAATGTAGCCGCAACCCGCCAAATGCCAGTTGAAAACCTCGCAGGATTCAAAGGCATGATTACTGGTTTTGTTGGTTCTAAAAATGAAGTAGAAATTACCGAATGGGCTTGTAGACAATGTTATATTGCCTTGGGTGTTGCCATGGCAACGGCTGCTGCATTGAAAGTTGATACCACTCCGATGGAAGGCTACAAAGCAGACGAAATGGATATCTTGTTTAATCTAAAAGAACAAGGTTTTACTTCAGCGGTTTTATTGGCGGTAGGACATCGCGATGCAGAAAACGATCAATTGGCGAAATTGGCGAAGGTTCGTAAATCTGCAGAATCGTTATTTGAATTTTATTCCTAAAAACACCTTTTCTTTTGCATTTTCTGCAAAAGTTTCTCTCATTTCATACTGTCGTTGTTTCGTTAATTTCAAACAAAACAACGACATTTGTATTTTAGAACTGTTGTAAATCTGATTTTGAATAAGCTAATTATTTTTTCGGCGCCCTCTGGCTCAGGCAAAACTACCGTGGTAAATCATTTGCTTGAGACCATGTCTAACAAATTGGCTTTTTCAATAAGTGCTACAACCCGGTTACCAAGACCTGGTGAAACATCTGGAAAAGAATACCACTTTTTAAAACTAGAAGATTTCCAATCTAAAATTAACAACAACGAATTTTTAGAATTCGAAGAAGTTTACGCTGGAATTTTATACGGCACCCTTTATAGCGAAGTTGAAAAAATATGGGCTGAAGGAAAAGCGGTAGTATTCGATGTAGACGTGAAAGGTGGATTGGCCTTAAAACGCCGTTTCGAAAAACAAGCCCTCGCCGTATTTTTAAGACCGCCAAGTGTTGAAATTTTGCTTGAACGCCTTACAAAAAGAAGTACCGAAGTTGAACACCAACTCAAAGAAAGAATTGATAAAGCCAATTATGAATTGAGTTTTGAAAGCCAATATGATGTAATTGTGGTGAATGATGTTTTGGAAGATACCTTCAAAACATGTGAAGATTTGGTTTTGAATTTCTTAGAAAATAATGGCTAAAATTGGATTATACTTTGGATCGTTTAATCCGATTCATGTAGGACATATTCAAGTTGCCTTGCTCATTTGTGAAAAGGCCAATTTTGATGAAGTCTGGTTTGTGCCATCACCGTTGAATCCGCACAAAAGCGAAGAAACCTTAATTCCCGCTGAGTTCAGATTAAAATGGGTAACAATGGCATTGAAAAACCAAGTGAACATGTCGTGCTGCGACATAGAATTTGGATTGCCCAAACCATCCTATACCCACAAAACAGTAGTTGAACTCTATCAAATTTACAAAGACCATCAATTTGAATTGATTATGGGCGCTGACAATTTGCATGGTTTTCACAATTGGCAACACGCTGAAGAATTGGCTAAAATGTGTCCACTCAATGTTTATCCAAGACCAGGCTTTCCAAAACCAACTGGAGAAATGCCCTTTCAAGCAACTTGGTATGAAGCACCACTTTTAGAAATAAGTGCTACCCAAATAAGAGACATTTTGTGGGATTCATCCACATCAGACGAATCGAAAAACACCCTATTAAGCACGTTGGTGCCCATAGAAATATTGGACGATTTAACTGCGTTTTTTCAAACGGTATATCCTGAGTCGCATCAATAAATAGGCAATTGCAAACGTCACAAAAAACGAATACAAAGCATACACCAACGCAGGTTTTTCCATTACACTATTTCCTAACTTTTCGCCGGCAATTAACAAGGCCAATGCGGTGTTGTGAAGCCCTACTTCTACCGAAATGGTGATGCGGTTTTTAAAAGACAATCCAAAAGGTGTACCCACCAAAAAACCGACAAACATGCTTACTATATTCAATCCAATAACCAACGGGGTTAGCAATTGAATATCGGCCTGTTTCATTTCCGTGCCTCCATGTTGATTCCCTGCTAAAAACTTAAAGGCAAAAACCAACAGTAACAAAATAGGCAATATGGTATTGATTATTTTTTGAAACTCTAAAATGCTTTTACCAAGTTTATATCGAAGTGCCATCCCCAAAGATGCGGGCACAATGGTGATGGCGAAAATTTCAAGCATGGTTCCCAAAAATGGCAAATGAAAATTCGAATTCCCAGGCCCCTGTCCCCCAAGAAAATAATGAATAAAAAGATTCACCATCAATGGAATGGAAAACAATGATAAAAATGCATTTGAAACCGTTAACGACACTGCCAAAGCCACGTTTCCTTTTACAAAGTAACTGATCAAATTGGAAGTTATACCGCCGGGACAAACCGACAAAATCATGATGCCTACTTTGAGTTCAGGTGCCAAATTCGCACGGTCCACCAAAAGAAAAGCAATCAATGGGAGCAATAACATTTGTGCAATAAGACCAATTGCCAATGGCTTAGGTTGGTCAAAAAGCTGCTTAAAATCTTCTTTTCTTAGGCTAATTCCCAATCCCAACATAATCATACCAAGTACGATATTCAGCACCAAATTGATATGTTGTCCTAGAAAATCCACCTGAATTATTTCAAATGTAAGGGGATATTCATCAATACAATGAGTTTGATGAAATGATATAAAAAGTAGGCTCCGATGCCAGTAAGAATAATTCCAAAATACCGATTTACAAAGAAGTACATTCTTTGATTGAGTCTTTTACCCAAATAATCTGATAGATAAACCTTACCCAAATCTAGTGCAAAAATTGTCATTAAGGTTGATAATATTTGAACCAAAATGGTATACCTTCCTTCGAATGAATCATCATGTCCCACACTCATTGAAGCCGTTAAAGAAACCCAAAGAACAATCACAAATGGGTTCATTAAATTCACCACAAAGCCTTTTAAAAGATTGGTACTTTTACTAATTGGAGATTGTATGTTTTTTATGAATTTTTTGTATCCAATGCTAATTCCTTTTACCCCAATGAAGATAATTCCAAAAGCAGCAAATCCGGCAAATCCAATTTGAAACATTGGCATGGTAAAAAATCCTGCAAGGCCAAAAAAGCAAGCCAATGCAATTACCAAGTCACTTAAGAATATGCCCAATGCCATTCTCAATCCTGCCATTTTACCTCCTTGAATACCTACTTTGATTAAGGCAAAAAAACTTGGACCCATACTGAGCAAACCCAGTAGCAGTCCTCCCCCAATTCCTTTCAAAGCCGCAAATACCCAAGTCATAGTATTGTGCAAATTAATGCATAACCCTTAAAAGTACAAGGTTATTGCCGTTTTACTGAAATAAAATCTATGGATTTGTTTAATTCGTTACAAGTCTTTAAACAAGATTTTTCAACTCGTTCAAAAATGTAGGATAAATGGGTTTGCTGGCAGCCACAATTTGATTTTTAAAAATAACATCGGGTTGTCCACTGAAATCAGTGACAATTCCTCCTGCTTCTTCAACCAATAAAATGCCCGCGGCAATGTCCCAAGGACTTAAATTCATCTCAAAAAATGCGTCGAATCTACCACAAGCGGTGTAAGCCAAATCTATGGCGGCAGAACCCATTCTGCGGAGACCATGCGAGGTTTTCATGAGGTTACTCAGAACACCAAGGTATGCATCAATTTTTTCAAATTGGTAGTATGGGAATCCTGTAGCAATAAGGGTTTGATTCAAGGTTGCGTTTTGGGCAACATGAATTTGGGTTCCATTCAAAAAAGCGCCATTGTTTTTGAGGGACGTGAATGATTCGTTCAATGCGGGGCAATACACAACTGCCACAATTGGAGCTCCGTGGTGCAAAAGCGCCAAGCTAATGCTAAAAACGGGCAACCCGTGAAGGAAGTTTGTGGTGCCATCCAAAGGATCAATGACCCAGGTGTATTCCGTAATTTCACGGTTATCGGGTGCTTTTTCTTCACCAATGAAAGTTGCAGAGGGCAACAAAACACTGAGTGAGTCGATGAGTTGTTGTTCACTTTGTTGATCAACAAAACTCACAAGTTGATTGAGACCTTTGTCTTCAACCGATTCTTGTTTTACTTTATTCCAATGTAAAAGTTGAAACCGTCCCACTTCAATGGCAACGGCTTCAACTTTTGATAAAAACTCTAAATTTATTTCAGGCATTGTAGCCTTGAATTAGCAATATTGTTGGTAAGCAGCTGCCAAATTATCGGCAACCATGTCGGCTGTACGTCCTTCAATCATGTGACGTTCAACCATGTGTACCACTTCACCATTTTTAAACAAGGCAACAGCTGGAGATGATGGAGGAAATGGCAACATAAACTCACGCGCTTTAGAAACGGCATCCAAATCTTGTCCTGCAAACACGGTCAACAATTTGGCTGGTTGCTTGTCGCCTGTTAAGCTTTTGATAATTCCTGGGCGTGCACTTCCTGCAGCACAACCACATACTGAATTAATGACAACCAAGGTAGTATCGTTATTGCCTACCATTGCATTTTCAACTTCTTCAGCAGTTTTCATTTCGGTAAAACCGTTATTTGTCAACTCTGCGCGCATAGGCGCTACTAACATTTCTGGATATGGCATAGGGATTTATTTATAATTATTCAAAATTACAAAAAAAAATATGGATTACCACGAACCTTTCGGTGAAAAGAGCAAATCAACGGGTGTATCTAGATCGTACAACCACTGGTAGCTTTTCAAATCGCGCTTGGTAAAGGGCTCTATGAGTGATAACATTCTCTCATATCCCTCAAAAGTAAGTCCACAAACAAACCCTACCTTTTCAACGTATTCAATTCCAATATCTTCGGTAGCCAAAACGAAGATTAAGTTGCAATTCAAGGCTTCAACAAATGTCAAACGGGTTACATCCAATTTTTCTTTTTGTTCCAATACAAAATACCGAATGGCTTTAGAAAGCAAATCAGCTTCATTCATAGAAAATTCAAAAAACCTTACAATCTCTTCTGAGTCAACCCCTTCCAATTCCGATTCCTCATACAAATCCGATATCCACTCTAATTTCATAGAAATACAAAGGTAAATGAGTTTGTGGAATTCATTCGAAGTTTATCCATAATCAAACCAAATATGAAAATGATTTACAAACAAACATAACTACCTAACCAAAAAAACAATAATATTGGTCATTGTCATGCCATAAAAGATATATCTTCAACAAATAACGAAAGCAAATGCAACGATTCTTACACAAAAAATGTCTAACTTCGTGTTAAAGGACACAACTCATGAAAAAAACAATACAATTTTTAATCTTTGCTTTGGTATTTCTTCTTGGAAATTCAGCCCAAGCCCAAACCAAGACGCCTTTGAAAGTGAGCGCAAGCACGAGTTGCTTGAAAGCTGTATTCACCGCCGAAGGAACTTTGCTTGCAGATTCTTGTGCAACAATAACTTGGACAGTTAACAACGGCAAAACTGCTTTTGCATCGGGAAACAAAGTTTATTATACTTTTTCAGCTGCAGGAACCTATAACGTTTGTGCCACTCTGGTTAACATTTGTAATAAAATTGATACTACCGTTTGCATGTCTGTTACTGTAGCACCTTGTGATTGCAAGTTAACAACAGAATTCTCATTCAAAAACGATTGTAAAAAAGGAATGTTCGTTGCTTCATCAAACCAAAAAGGAACAACCTATACTTGGAATTTTGGTGATAAAACCGACGGAAAAGGAACAGATCCAACGCATACTTATATGTCAGAAGGTGTTTACAAAGTATGTGTTACCGCTTCTTGGAAAGACTCAGTTACAGGAAAAGTATGTACCGTCACTTTCTGCAAAGAAGTAAAAATTAGCTGTGGAAAGCCTTGCAATTTAAAAGGAGAAATCGGTTTCACAAATACGGGTGGGAAGGTTCGTTTCAAAGCGAGCAGCAACAATGGATATACTTATAATTGGAGCTTTGGAGATGGAAAGACCGGCAAAGGCATAGACCCCTACCATGAATATGCCAAGCCCGGAACATACACTGTTTGTGTTACAATTACAGATAAAACCGGCAAGTGCAAAATCAAAATCTGCAAAGCAATTGTGATTGAAAGCCCATGTAATTTAATTGGTTCATACAGTTCGAAAAAACTAAACGACAGCACCTATAAATTTATTGCCACTTCAAACGGCGGAACAGCAACTACCTACTTTTGGACATGGGGGGATGGAACAAGCTCAACAGGTGTTGATGCCACTCACGTGTATAAGAAGTCTGGCATTTATGAAGTTTGTTTGAAAATTTATAACACCAAGAAAAAGTGCTACACAAGAATTTGCAAAAAAGTTGAAGTAACTTTACCTATTGCCAAAAAGACTTGCGAATGGGAAAAAGCAGCCATCAAAGTTAGCTATAGCAACAAATGCAATGTTTACTATTTCGAAATGACATTGTTAACCGATTCGTGTATCACATACCAATTGGGTGTTTACGATATGAAAACGGGCAAATTGGTTTCATTGCCTGCCGGTCGCACCGGAACATATACCTTCTCAGACACTGGCAAATTCGCAATCATCGCGAAATACTCAAATATTTGTACAGGTTGTGATACCCAAACCTATGCAATGTTTAATGTTACTTGCAAACCTACCACCACAAAATGCAATTGGTCTGCTGCGGGTGCAAATTTAACATATAGCAACAAATGCAATGTTTATACTTTTGAGGGAAAGAACATCAATCCCAACAGCAATTGTTTCAAATACACAATAAGCATCGCCAACAGCGGCGCAACAACAACTTATAAAAGCAGAGTTGCTTCACATACTTTTAAAACAACAGGAAACTATTACGTTTGCATCAAATACACCGATTCTTGCAAGTCTTGTGATACCATAATTTGCAAGAGCATCAAAGTAGATTGTAATCCTTGCACTACAAAAGCAAACTTTACAGTAGACAGCGTTGGATCAAATGGAAAATTATACGTTAAAAATACAACCACAGGTGCAAAATATTATGTTTGGAACTTCGGCGATAGCTCGGCAAACAGCAAGGACAAAACTCCTATTCACCAGTTTGCTGCTTCAGGAGCTTATACAGTCTGCTTAACGGCGTATGATTCTACAGGCTCTTGCTCAACTACATACTGCTACACGGTAAAAGTTATTAAATCGCGCTCAAACAGCGCAAATACAGGAAGTGTTGGCAGCGGCAATAACAGCAGCTACCCCAACCCAGCTGATGCAGGATTCTATATCAACTTGGGAAGTGATAAATCGAACTATGTTGTTTACAACAGTGCAGGACAAATTATTGTGCAAGGCAACAATTCAGGAAGCACCTATTTAGATTCTAAGAATTGGGCTGAAGGCATTTATCAGATATCTATCAAAAACGGAGCTGGTAATAGAACTGAAAGTGTAATAATCACACATTAACAAAAAATAAAACTCTTTAAAAATGGGCGGTGAATCTTTCATCGCCTTTAATTTTGCCTAAATACCATGAATAAAATTTTAACCGTATTCTTGCTCACTCTATGTTTTGCCTTTGCACGTTTAAATGCACAATCAACTATAGTGAATGGAAACTTCAACAATTGGACTCAAAACCAGTTCAAAGTACCCAATAAGTGGATGGTAATTGGTTCAGTAGGTATGGATTCATCAAAAACTGCTGGCAATTCTCGCGGAATTAAATTATCCAATAATTTATCATCTAAAACCATTAGCTATGCCTTGGAAGTTGGTGCCGCTTACCCTAATATTTTAAACGGAGGATATCCAATCAGTGGAACACCGAATAGCATTAAAATAAACTATAATAGCAGCGCTTTGGGCGCTGATTCTGCTTTGGTTATTGTTGGTTTTACAAAAGGCGTAGATCCTATGCCCATGGTTTTGCAGCAGTTTTATATATTGCCTGATACTATAGGTTCAAGCGACAATTCCATTACAGTACCATTGACATATATTCATACAATACCAAACTTGGTTGCCGATTCTGCATTTATTTACATTGCAAGTAGCAATGGCTCAGGAACCCCTAATTCAACAGGTAGCATTTCCATTTATGACATCTCATTTCCCGATGGTAAAACAGCTGAAACGGCTAACTTAGATTTTGAATCTTGGGGGGGACTTAGTGTATTGAAACCATCTTCATGGTATTCATCATTGGATGCGTATGAGGAAAAAGTAGCCAAAATAGCGGGAATAAGTCAATTTAGTTTGCAAACGGTATCTGCCCGCTCTGGATTTGCCTTACTTCTTAAACAATGTCCTGTTGTAATGCAATCAGGCACAGAAATATTGCCTTCGTGGGTTGTCTCTCAAAATCCTTCTCTTTCTTTAGGAGCAATGGACATTCCTAGTTTTTCCGTAAATCAACGCTATGCAAGTTTACGCGGTTACTGGAAAGGGAACTTGTCAACCGGAGATCGGGTTTCTGTAATGGTAAACTTTTTTGATGCCGACACCTTGGTTGGTTCAGCTATGTTTTCACAGAATAGCACTTCAACAGTTCCAGGCAATTATACCTTATTTAATGAAAACATTGTTTGGGTTTCAGGATATACCGCAACGCCTCAAAAAGCAACGATAGGTGCATTTCTTACAGATTCCACATTTCAAGTCGCCAGCGCCCCTTCAAGTGTAATCTATTTGGAAGATTTGAGTTTGGATATGAATACCGCCAGCGTCAATCGCGTGCCAACCAATTTGGAAATTACGCTTTTTCCAAATCCAACCGATGGAGATTTCACCATTCGTGCAGCAGAGCCAATCAAAAGAATTTCAATGATCAATACTGTGGGACAAGTGGTTTATCAGTCGACTGTTGCTGATTTAAACGAAGTTCGTTGCGCAATTCCTCCTGGTGAAAGCAAATTATTTTGGGTGGTTATTGAGGGAAATAATTTCAGCAGTACAAAAGTTTTGTCGGTAAAGTAAATTGAGGTTACAATCCACTTTTGATTTCCCTTCTGAAGGAGACTGAAAATAACACTTAACTTCCGAAAAATGCAAAAACTTACACTTTTAGGCGCCTAAAAATGTAAAACTTCACACTTTTCAGAAGTTAACTCAAAAAAAAGCAATAATTGAGTTGTCTCGAATTACTGATAATTATATTCGTATTTCAAATAGAATGTGATTCCTTAAGAATATGCAACTAACATCGAAATGAAAAAAATTAACCCACCCAATACAAAAGAGAAAAATCCAAAAAGAACTAACAATACCGGCAAACAACTCTTATATAAATCGCGACTTGTATCAAAAAATAATAACAAAATTACCCCTCCAAACAATACTGCAAATAATCCATACATCAACATATTAAATCCAATGGTCATTCCATTATTATCGCCTTGGTAACCGAAAATGTTTGATTTGGATTTTATGGTTTTTTCGAACTTCTGCTTTACAGATTTAGGCATCAACGGATAAAAAATCTTATTGAGCTTAGCAACGGTTTTATTCGGTTTGAGGACTTGCTTTTTGATGTTTGATTGAACATTTGTCAATTCCGTTGAATCCAATTTACCTAGGTGCATTAGTTCAGAATTAAGCAAAATTTTATCCCTCTTTGATTCCAATGAATGATTCAATTCAGACTGGTTATTATTGGCACTCTTGATTTGATTTACTTTCATGCCGCCACCAAAACCTTGGTCATTGATCTCAGTAAATTGTGGAAGACATGAAACCAAGATTATGGCGATTGAGAGAATACATAGAAGTTTTTTCATTTTATTTCATTTGTATATTATTTCAATTGAATTCAAATCTAATGTTTCACTGCAGATTAAAACAAACAATTGATTTGCAAAAATCAATAATTGAACATTTGTTTTTAAGGAAAAATAATAATTCACGCAAATCGTGTAATTCCTTCTGAAAGCTGTGTAAGAACAACATCAACCTGCAAGCCTATTTTTGTTAAAATATTAAAAAGCAATAAATTATGAAAGGACAAGAAAAAAATATTGAAGTCTTAAATTCGCTATTGTCAGATGAATTGACTGCGATTAACGAATGCATTGTGCATTCGAAAATGTGCGAAAATTGGGGTTATGCAAAACTTCACAAGGCAATTATGATGCAGGCCATGGATGAAATGCATCATGCCAAATGGTTATGAAGAATTACCTAGTAAATCAAACCACAGAAATTTAACGAATCAATCTGATTCGGAAGAACCAACAAAAATTCAAGCATAAAAAAAGCCTCACAAGTGAGGCTTTTTTGTTGTGGTATCGGGCGGAATCGAACCGTCGACACAAGGATTTTCAGTCCTTTGCTCTACCAACTGAGCTACGATACCATCTCCAATTTCGTTTAGATTTGGCCAATTTATTGGCCTTTTCTTTCCGTAATGGGCTGCAAAAATACAACTTTTCGGCTATCTTGCAAATTAATTTTCAAAATATGTCAAATTCAGTTCAAGAATTCAACGATTATCGCCAAAAAATGAATGAAAAAATACTTGGTGCCGATAACCTCGTGCTCAAACGTTTATTCAACCTCGATACACAAACCTACTCAGACGGGGCGCTTCCCTCAAAAACAAAAGAAATGCTAGGACTGGTTGCCTCATTGGTATTGCGTTGCGACGATTGCGTGAAATACCACCTAGAAAAATGCCATCAAATGGAAGTTTCTACCGCTGAGATGTTTGAGATATTAGCCGTAGCAAATATTGTAGGGGGAACGATTGTAATTCCACACACCAGAAGGGCAGTTGAATTCTGGGAAGAACTCAGGAAATAATTAATTGGTTCGCACCAAAGTTCTATGGATCCAATAAAACACATAGAAGTGGATCAATACCACAACTTCTAATCCAATGATATACCATGGCCAAGCGCCAAATATGAGTGGATTGTTTGCACTTGGACGCTGGCAAAGGAACATATAATTCGATTCTAGCAACCAATTTATAAACCCAATAACAGGCAATATAAGCTGCGAATAACCGAAAATTTTCAACCAACTAAATTTGGTTGGCACCATTTTCAATCTAAACGTTGCATAAAACCCAGCGATAATGACCATTCCGTGGGCAATTCCATATTCCCAAAAGTTATATAAACCACCACCTTCGGTAATTTCAGGGGTTAAAAATGAATGAATTGCACCCGCACTCCAATAGATTAAAAACTCGTACGACCATTGTTTTCTGTACACCAGCAAAATCATAGCCAAAATCTCCGAAAACGAGCACAAATGAAATGGCAAATGCACAGCCTTATCCCACGTATGCGTAACCACTGCAAACACTTGATTCACAATAAAATTAGCGGCAATAATTGCAGCCATAATGTATCCAATTACAATGCGGCCACGTTCGTCCAATTTCCAACTACTTAGAAAAAAAACAACAAAGCCAATAATTAATCCAGCATTTAAATAAATCCAAGGCGTTGACCCAATGTCAAGCATTTTATGAAGCGCATTTCTATCCATTTCTTTATAATTTTGATTTAGCCTAAACTAAAACTCTTGCAAGATATGCAAAAAAATTTCTCATTATTCAATCTTGACAATGTCAAAATGTTTTAAAACAATTTTAAATTTGATTTATGAATTCAAATTTCTATGATGAAGACTTCCTAAAACCTAGTCCTGTAATTACAGGGAAGGATGCAAAACGGTTTTTTGAAAATCTAAATACGAAACTAGATAAAAAAACAAAGCTCCTTAAAATTCAAGATTTAAGGGCTGCAGCGAAGTTTTTTAATAAAAAATTCTAAAAGAATATTACGCTTCATTGTAAAATTGACTCTATAACTTTGGGGAAAATAAATCAATTCGACTGTGAAGACGAAAAATTGAATTCTTTTTTATTTAAGAAAGCAATTCCTTACCAAGCTAAACTATTAAGTACCACAACAATTATTTTAGAAAAAAATCGCGCAATTGGTTATTACAGTTTATTAATAGATAATTTAAAAATTTCAAAAACGCAATTCGAAAGCAATACAAGTTATAAAAAGAAAATTAAAGAATTAATTTCATTTGAAAAACGATTTGTGACCACCTTCCCAGCAATAAAAATTGGACGTTTAGGAATTGATAAACAATATAAAGGGAAGGGTCTTGGGAAATTAATTGTAAACTCAATCATAATTGACGCAATTAAAATCAATAACCAAATAGGATGTAAATTTATTACTGTCGATGCTTATCAAACTTCAACACAATTTTATGAAAAATTAGGATTTAAATATCTAACTACTTCTGAAGAAAAAATAAACACAAGAATTATGTATTTTGAATTGACATCAGTAATTCAGTGAGAAAAGTTTATTGATTCATTAAAAAAAGCAGATATTGCAACTTCAATCTAGACTATGAAATTTTGTTTTTTACTCGTATTCACAGCTGTTTTTAATATACAATCACAAGCCCAAATCATTCCGAAACCCGTTTCTGAAATTACTTCTGAAGAAACCTTTGTTCTTCCGAAAAAAAGCAATGTTTTATTAAGTCAGGAGCTTTTAAACATTCAACCACTCATTGAATTGCTTAGCGAAGTGTTTCCAAGTAAACTTTCATTTCAGGCCATAGAAACAATTTCGAACAAAAACAATAACGAAGCTTACATTGAACTTTTAAAAACTACATTCCATAAAAACTCAACAAATATTGATGATGAAGCAATTCAAAAAGAAGCATACTCCATCAAAATCCTTCAAAATAAAATAAGCATTGAATATGCCGATTACCCCGGATTGATTCATGCCCTAATGTCGTTCTCGCAAATCAATTCTTCCAAAACCCTATTCGGAAAACACAAATACAAATGCACCGCCATCAATGATTACCCGCGTTTCCAATACCGTGGCATGCACCTCGATGTTTGCCGCCATTTCTTCCCTGCGTCCTTCATAAAAAAATACATCAAAATGTTGGCGTTTTATAAATACAATACCTTTCATTGGCACCTCACCGAAGACCAAGGGTGGCGCATTGAAATTAAAAAATACCCAAAACTTACCCAAGTAGGTGCTTTTAGAAATGGTTCACAAACAGGACCTTGGGAAGCAAAAACCTTTGATACTGGAAACTACGGTGGATTTTATACCCAAAACGAAGTAAAAGAAATTGTGGCTTACGCAAAAAATTTGGGCATTAAGGTGATTCCAGAAATAGAAATGCCTGGACACTCCTTGGCCGCTCTTTCTGCCTACCCTCAGTTTAGTTGCAATGGAGGGACATTATTAAGCACACTCAGAGCGAACGCTTTAAAGGAAGGCAAACCTCTTACAATTGATGCCTCTAAGGTATTTGTCAACCGCAAAGGAGACTCTGTTATCAATTACAACGTTGCAACAGGTTGGGGCGTTTTTGACGACGTTTATTGCGCTGGAAACGACAATACCTTCCAATTTATCCAAGACGTTCTCGATGAGGTAATTGCACTTTTTCCAGACGCCCCTTATATCCATATTGGTGGAGACGAGTGTCCAAAAACACGTTGGAAAACCTGCGATTTATGTCAAGATAGATTGAAAGCTTTGGGATTAAAAGACGAACACGAATTGCAAAGCTATTTCATTCAACGTATCGAAAAATATATCAATAGCAAAGGGAAATATATAGTTGGTTGGGACGAAATTCTTGAGGGTGGATTGGCACCCAATGCCATTGTCATGAGTTGGAGAGGAAATGCCGGCGGAATTGCTGCTGCCAACCAAAATCACAACGCCATTATGACTCCCGGAAGACCTTGTTATTTTGACCATTATCAAGGAAACTACAAAACTGAACCCATTGCCATTGGCGGATTCAACCCACTCGATACAACTTACTACTACAACCCCATTCCTGCGGATTTAGATGCTTCAAAACACAATTATATTTTGGGATCACAGGCCAATGTTTGGACCGAATACATGCCAAATGAAAAACAGGTGGAATACATGACATTGCCAAGGGCAACGGCATTGGCCGAAGTATTGTGGTCGCCACAGTTCAATTTTCCTGCACCTCCCATTTCAGAAAAAGAAAATGGAGAACAAAAGTTCAAAATATATCAGGGAATTCGATATGGACAGTTTTTAGACTATTTGAATCGTGTAAAATCACACGAACGCCTTTGGAAGAAATGGAAATGGAATTACCGACCTGTCGATTACAAAAAATAACGGATTAAATTTCATCAACCACTTGGCCGCTTGCGTTGATTAATTGAACGTGAACAGTATTTCCTGGAAGCAATACAGCGGAATTAACATTTACTGTAAACTCAGAAAAACCATCGATAACAATAGGTTTTTGCATCTGATATACCGTTGTTTTTTTGGGGGACATAACGTAAACCTTGGCCCTATATTTTTGCGGTTTCAAAGAAATTGATTGCGCCGAAACCCGAATGGAAGTATCGGTACAGCGAGCAAAAACCACTGTTGGTTTCAACGAATATTTCAACTGCTCAAAAGCAGGTTTGTTATTCATATCTTTATTCACCACACTCCACGACACCACCCTATCAACATCGTTCCATTGCCATAACAAACATCCTCCAAAATCAGCCGACGAAGTTCGATATGCCCGAATTGCCCTATCCAAAAACAAAGCTTGCGTTCTGCCTGAAATAGAACTCTTTGTGCTATTCAATACCGTCATTTTTAATGGAGGAAATACGCGGTATTTGTTTCGGTTATTTATCTCTGTTTTCACATAGCGATTCAACAACGACAATCCTTTGTAACTTCTAAATTCAAGATTGTTATATTTCATAGAATCTACGGATTCTTTATAACCTCGCGGCAATGAAGGGAATCCAAATTCACTCACAAAAGGTGCGTTTACAGAATCCACATGGTTGAAGTTTCTTTCACCATGCCAAATTCCCCAATCGTGGTTGTCGCCTATTTTCATTTGCTTTAAATTGCCCCAGTTTCCAATGGGCGAACTCGGAAGGTAGAAAATATTAGTATCAATGTTTTGCAGTTTTCGCGGAATAAAGGTATCAAATAAATGTTTGTAGCCATTCCATTGTTCAACGGAATCTAAACCGTGAATGTTGTATTTCTGTTGCCACCCCCAATTTTTCAAGGCCACTTCAATTTCATTATTGCCACAAATCAGGGCCAAACTCGGATGGGCTTTCATCCATGTAACGGTATGATTGATTTCGTTTCCAACGGACTCAACCCATTCTTTGTTGTTGGGATTAGTAGTTCCAGAAAACATCAAATCTTGCCAAACCAAGATTCCTAACTTATCGCATTCTTGGTATACTTCTTCGGGCGGATAATTCCCTCCACCCCAAAAACGAACCATATTCATGCCCAGTTTGAACATTGCCCGAAATTGATTATCTTTAGGTTTCACGTATTTCACCTTCGGATTGCTAAGCACATAGAAATTGCCATAAAATGAATATTCAAATGGTTTGTTGCTACTGAGATAATAAGGGGTAATACCATGGTATTTATAAGCCAAAGAAGGATGATCTCCTTCTACCCATTGATTTAATTTTTCACGATTCCAAACCACATTGCTACCCAAAGCCAATATTTTCTTCTTATTTACTACAAACTGAAATTTGCCTTTTTGTGTATCCACTTCAATTGTCCTTATTCCCGAATATGTATAAAATGGCGCGTTTAAAAACATTGAATTTCCAATTGAATAATTTCCATAATATCCGCCCTGATAAGAAGTACGTTTGGTGTATTGAACACCAAATCGATATCTACTTGGGAGTTCATCTTTGGGATAAAATTGCTTAAAATATCCGTTGGGATACCATAATTTAGGTTTGATAATTCTGAACTTAGTTGTAATTACAACATGGCTGGCGGAATCATACCTTAGTCCCTCAATATCATTCTCAATTAAGTCAAAAGTTGAATCATCCATTCGCTCCCAATCATCTGGATTTTGAATAACGGTTAATGCTTTTTTTCCTTTCTTTTGAGGGACAGAAATATATTTTTGAGAATAATTTCGTTCTACCACATAATCAAAAGAAGGGTTCCAATAATAGTGATCATTTGCTTTACAATTTGTAAAATCAGCATCATATTCAGATTGAAAGGTTACATATGCCTCAACAGGATTTCCCTTAGTATCATAAATAATAGAATCAGTAGTTACTTGAGAATTGGTTGGAATTAAATCGTTCCATCCAATTACTTCAATGCCACCTCCTAATCCAAAACGGATATTGGGTTTGGCAAAGTCCCATCCAAAATCCATAATCGGACGTCGGAAGTAGGGTGATATTTTCACACGGCCATCGTATTCAACGTTTTCAAATCCCCCATAATACAATTGCTCAATTGAATCTGCCGTATTTTCATTATCAGCCGTAAACTTGGCATGTTCTAACTTTTGTAAGGTTAACCCTTGGGTCATTTGAGAAATAAATCCCATAAACAAGGTGTCTGTCCCATCTCGTTTCAAATAGGGTGTAATATCAATGAGTTGATCTATAAATGTTTGCCCAAAGGTAGGATTTACAATATTCAACTTATGTTCGTTGACATACACTTCCAATTCGGCACATTCCAATCTATTTAATCTCAGCTTGTAATGGGTATTGAGTCCATTTGAAACAGTAATTGAATCAAACAATGGTGCTTTTAACATCCAAGTACTCCAAGGAATTGTCCATGGTTTGAATTGAAGTTTTGCTTCTATTTTGGCCCAATCGGCAAAATTCGAAAGCAATGAGGTTTCTTTTACAGCTGTCCATTTTCCCTCCAACCCTTTGGGCATGAATTTTCGAATGGCAGTATGGTTGCTCAACTTATCGGTTGAGCGCATAATTTGCCAATGATTTACTTGCTGCGGATAAATTTGTGCATCAACTTCATTTGCAAAAAGTAAACAACACAGGGTTAAAAACCATTCAAATTTCACCCCGTATCTATTCATATATTTCAATTCAAATCAATTAATCTTTCAAGGGAATTTCAATCGGAGGATTGATCAAAATTTCATCAATAAAAATAAAGGCAGTTCCCCCATACGGATAACCCAAATGCCAAGTGGGCAATTTGCCATAATTGGTAGCTTTCACCTTTACATATCTTGCCGTTATCTTTGGAATCAGCGTTGCAAACGGAAGCGCTACCGTTTGTTCCATGGTATCTGCAATTGGCGAAATTATTTTGGCAACAGATTCGAATTTATGTCCATCATTGGAAACAAAAAACGCTACATCCTTTGGAAATAAGATCCAAGCTCTAGAATCTTGCAAAAATCTAGCACCAATTGACGTGAGTTCGGTTGATTTCCCCAAATCAATGACCGCTTCAAAATCTTGATCCTGGTAACCTTGCCAATCTCCTGCTCTCCATTCTGTAGCGCCTAAAATGCCATTGACCAATGCCTCGACTCCACCACCAGAATATTGTTTGTTGTAATTGCCAGCAATTGAAACAACTTTGTAACTATTGGGTTTACGCACAAAATATGCCGCGGTAAATTCCTGAGGTTTGTCGCCAACCCTATCATAAGATCCAGCCCAGATAATTGAATTATCGTTAATTTCTAATTTGAAAGTATCTAAGGTAGTTGCAAATGATTCTACTTTGTTGCTAACTAAGTTCTTAACATTAATTTCAGTAAATACTCGAGAGGAAATAATTTTATGATAATCCGGATTTGCAACAACAAGAATTTGTTGTTTTTCATTTTCAAACATGCGGTTACCAATGATTGTTGGCAGCGGCAACACCCTTTGGGTCCTTAACGCTTGGGTATGCTTTTGGGCATCGGTAAAATCCAATTGGAAATAATTATTGGTAATTTTGACCTTAACCCGATTTGGCAAATAAGTAAAACGTATAAAAGGATAATCCAATAGTTCACTGTGCTTTAAACGGTTTTTATACTCGCCTTTTTCAGCACCGTTGTTGATATCAGAAACCAAAAATCTACCTTCGGTAGATCCGTTATAATCCGCAATTTTACCCCCCATATAATCTGGTAAATTGTCGCGCGTAATTTTCAACACATGGTTGTCTTCAAAATGGATTTCAACAGTTGGAAAGAAAGGCATACCCAAAGAATATTCGTTAGACCCTGGTGCAACTTGATAAATCCCCATTGCCGACATTACAGCCCAAGCGCTCATTTGACCACAATCTTCATTTCCAATTAAACCATCGGGTTTGGTGGTATAAAATTCATTCCAAATTTTCTCTAAAATGGCCTGTGTTTTTTCTGGCTTATTGCAATAATTATACAAATACGCCATGTGGTGGCTGGGTTCATTTCCGTGGGCATATTGACCAATCAAACCTGAAATATCAGATTGTTCACGGCCCGTAGTTTTGCTCGATGTATGAAACAAACTATCTAAATGCTGTTCCAATTTCGATTCTCCCCCAAGGATATTGATGAAAGATTTTATATCATGAGGGACATAAAAACTATACTGCCAAGAATTTGCTTCAGTAAAGTGATTGTTTACTTCGCGGGGATCAAAATGCGTTATCCACTCTCCATTTGTTCTTGGACGCATGAAATGGGTTTCAGGATCCAACATATTTTTCCAACGCTCACTTCTTCTCAAATATATTTGAGCCAATGAATCTTTCTTTTCTTTGAACAACACCCTAGAAATGCACCAATCATCGTAGGCATTTTCAAGTGTTTTAGAAACAGATTCAGCATCGTTTTTTACATCAATATATCCCAATTTTATTTTTGGGAGTGTTAAAGGATTTGATATTGAGGGATTTGCGTAGGTGTATTTCTCTTCCTTGCGGTCTGAACTATGTCGCATGGCTTCAATTGCCAACGGAATATCAATACCCGGAATCCCCTTCATGATTGCATCGGCAATAACCGACACACTATGAAAACCTATCATGCAATCGGTTTCGCAAGAACCCAATTCCCAAACTGGCAATCGTCCCCCCTGCTTATATTGCATCAAAAATGAGTTGATAAAATCTGCAGTGCGTTTTTTATCAATGATGGACATCAAAGGATGCAAGGCACGGTATGTGTCCCACAATGAAAAAACAGAATATACATTGGCATTGGAATAGTGAATTTTTTGATCTCTGCCTCGGTATTGATAATCCACATCCGATGATAAACTTGGATGAATCATGCAATGATACAAGGCAGAATAAAACTTCACCAAATCGTCATTTTTTACTTCATTGTTTTTACGAGGGATGTTGATTTTATTCAATTCTGCATTCCAAGCAGCATTTGCATCGGCAACAACTTCTTGAAACCAGTGATTATAAAAATTACTACGCGCCATCGCTTCTAGATTGGCACTTGTAGCGTTCACTTTCTTTTCATACGCTGAAAGTGAATGTCCCTCAGCATCCATTTTTCGCAAATAATAATCGATTTCTGTTTGGCTATTTCTTTGGGCCCCATCTTGCGAAGTAAATGAAATACCTACATTGCAAAATATTTCATTGGTTTTAACTTTGTCTTGCTTGTTGTAACCAAGCGTTTGACCGAAGTATAAAATGGCAATTGACTTTTTTTGATTGTACCGAACCGACAAAACTGGCAATGAAAAGTTCGCGGTGAAGTACACCCATTGATTGTTTGCCCAAGCCTTGCTTTGTCTGAATCCTTTTACTTTTGGTGACCCAATATTCACAACCAAGTTATGAGACAAAAGTTGATCGCGGTGCTCCAAATCAATCACCACAAACATGCTATCGTTGTTGTTTTGAAAAGTATATTTATGATATCCTACTCTGTTGGTGGCAGTTAACTCAACTGCAATTTGAGGTTGGGTAAGCATCACCCTGTAATAACCAGGTTTTGATTCTTCAGAAACATGATTAAAAAGTGACCTATATTTTTTAGGATCTGTACTCGAATAACCCGACATAGGCTGAAAAAGCACATCGCCAAAATCAGAAACACCAGTACCGCTTAAATGGGTATGAGAAAACCCGTAGATATGGGTATCGTTGTAGTAATATCCTCCGCAACCATCCCAAGAAGCATCTGTTCGGGTGTCGGGACTTAGTTGCACCATACCAAATGGCATTACAGCTCCTGGAAAAGTATGTCCATGTCCTCCCGTTCCAATAAATGGATTTACATATTGTGTAAGATTTTCAATTTTGTAATTGCGGTCGTTATTGGGTGGCAAATCATCAATACCCTTGATAACTCGATCAACTTCGGTTTTTCCATAGGTTGATTTTTGCTGAGCGGGTTTCTTTTTATTTTGAGCTATTAAATTGCTATTTACTCCAAACAGAATATACGAAAAAAGCAGGACAAATCCAAATTTACAATGGTAACGCATGTTATAATATCACGAAGATAACAAAAAAAGAGGCAAGTAAACTTGCCTCTTTTGGTATAAAATTTCTATGAAAAATTAATTACAATTGATACTCACCATTACGCGGCGGTCAATGTCATTCACTTTTGAAAAAGCAGGTTGTTCAGTAACAATGGCAATCGCACCTTTATATCCCAATACATTCACAATGAAGTTCTTCACCGCATTGGCTCTATCGGCGCGTAATTTAGCATTTCCTTGCTTGCTACCAGATTTGTCGGCAGATGCAAATACAGAAACATTAAAATTAAAGTGGGTTGCTCCTTGGTCTAATGAAGATTTCCAACGATACAATTCTTGCATTCCCGTAGCGCTCAATTTCGCTGATCCAATTTCAAAGAAGACAACTGAATTATTTGATCTTTCGAATTCCATTTTAGACTCTTTTTCAAGGGCTTCCACTTCATCGAGCTGCTTTTCTAATTTGGCAACCATTTCTTTGGCTTTAGAATTATCTGCATCAATGGCTCTGATTTTTTCAGAATGCTCAGCAACCAATTTGTCTAAGTTTGCGTTATCGTCAATAGGAGCAGCATTTTTCTTGATTAATTCAGTAGTTTGATTCGCAACAAAACCCGACAATGGCGCTTTGTAATACGCTTCTTGTGTTTTAATACCGCAACTTGTTAATAATAAAGCACCTGCTAAAATTGGTGCAACGATTAAGGAAAACTTACTTTTCATGTTTTGTTCTATATATTGTGTGCAAATTTAACGCCGATTTATGATGCTTTATTGAAAGCATTCGACGAAATACCAACAATGTCCAATGAATTACACATTAAGTGTGCTTCACTCCATTTTTCATATCCAATGCCACGTCTATAATCATGTCTTCTTGACCCCCAACCATCTTTCGATTTCCAAGTTCTTCAAGAATACTTCTCGTATCAATGCCATATTTATTTCCTGCTTTTTCGGCATGTAATAAGAAACTCGAATAAACACCAGCGTACCCTAACGACAATGTTTCACGATCAACCCTAACCGGTCTAACTTGTAATGGTCTAATTAAAGCATCTGCTGCGTCCATCAATGCATATAAGTCGCAATTATGTCCTGTTTCGCCCATTCTGTTTAACACCGCTATTAAAACTTCTAAAGGCGCATTACCAGCACCCGCGCCCATTCCTGCCAAAGATGCATCTAACCTGGTTGCTCCATGTTGCATGGCAACTATGGTATTTGCAATACCCAAACTTAAATTGTGATGGCAATGAATGCCAATTTCGGTTTCAGGCATTAATATTTCTTTGAAAGCTTGTATTCTTTCAACCACTCCGTCCATCAACAAAGCACCAGCAGAATCAGTTACATACACACAATCGGCGCCATAGCTTTCCATCAATTTTGCTTGTTCAGCCAATTTTTTAGGTTCGTTCATGTGCGACATCATTAAAAAGCCACCCACATCCATTCCCAATTTCTTAGCGGCTTCTATATGCTGCGCTGCAATATCTGCCTCTGTGCAATGCGTTGCAATGCGAACTGATTGCACTCCAATTTCACGGGCCCTTTTCAAATCGTCAATGGTTCCAATTCCGGGCAACAACAATGTAGTTAATTTGGCGTGCTTCAAAGAAGAAGCCACAGTTTCGAGCCACTCCCAATCGGTATGTGCGCCAAAACCATAGTTAAAGCTACCACCAGCCAATCCATCTCCATGGGCAACTTCAATGGCATCAACCTTTGCCTCATCCAAAGCCAAGGCAATGCGCAACATATCATCCTTGCTATATTGATGCTTAATTGCATGTTGACCATCTCTTAAGGTCACATCTTGAATATATAACTTTCTCATATCGATGAACTTTGAATCATAGTTTCAGCCATTCTTTCTGCAGTGGCCAATGCTGCACTTGTCATAATATCTAAATTCCCAGCGTATTCTGGCAAATAATGCCCTGCACCTCGCACTTGAAGCAATACCATGGTTTTTAGGCCATGAACTTGACCCAGTCCCTCAATAAAAACAGGATTTTCAGGCGAAATTTCCTCAAATTGAACTTCTTGGTGCAATTGATAACCAGGTACATATTTTTGAACTTCAGCAACCATGAGGTTGATACTTTCAACAATGGCTTGTTTGTCGGCCATTTCACTCAATGTAAAAACGGTATCACGCATTACCAATGGCGGTTCCGCAGGATTCAATACAATAATGGCCTTCCCTTTTGTAGCTCCACCCACTTTTTCAATGGCGTGAGAAGTTGTTTCTGTAAACTCATCAATGTTAGCGCGGGTTCCAGGACCGGCAGACTTTGAAGCAATTGAGGCTACTATTTCGCCATAATGCACTTTTGCCACCCTAGAAACCGCAGCAATCATCGGAATGGTTGCTTGGCCACCGCAAGTCACCATATTTACGTTTGGAACATCTTGCAGTTCATTGAAATTTACCGGCGGAACCAAAAAAGGACCAATTGCCGCAGGCGTTAAGTCAATTACTTTTTTACCCGGAAACTTGCTAATTTTTTCATAGTTTGAAATATGTGCCTTTGCCGATGTGGCATCGAAAATAAAATCGATTTCATCCCAATTTGGCATGGCCAAAAGTCCATCAATACCTTCAGAAGTAATGGCAACGCCCATTCTTTCAGCTCTTGCCAAACCATCCGAAGCAGGATCAATACCCACAAAAGCACCCATTTCTAAATGCTTTGAAGTGCGTAAAATTTTTATCATTAAATCGGTTCCAATGTTACCAGAACCAATAATTGCAGCTTTGAATTTTTTCGTCATTTTAATCAATCATCGAAAATGAAACCTTGCCAAATCCATCAATCGTGGCTTCGAAACAATTGTTTGCCTCAGCAGCACACATTGGTCCCAATGCCCCGGATAAAATGATATCTCCTTTTTGCAAAGGTGTTCCCATTGTGCTCATTGTGTTTGCCAACCAAACCACTGCAGCAACCGGAGAACCCATGCAAGCAGCCCCTGATCCCTCAGAAACAATTTCTCCATTTTTATTGAGGGACATTTTGCAGTTAACCATATCTACTTCGGTGGGTGCATATTTTTCATCGCCCAACACAAAATGACTCGCCGATGCATTATCAGCAACGGTATCGGTAATACGAATGTTCCAATTTTCAACTCTTGAACCTACAATTTCAATGGCAGCGCATACATATTCTGTTGCTGCTAAAATATCTGATTCTATGTAATTATTTTCGTTTAGATCGGCATTCAAAACAAAGGCAATTTCGGCTTCTGCTTTTGGTTGTAAAATTTCTTTTGCAGAAATCTCTCCCCTATTGGCAATCTGAGTGCCAGAAAGCAATACACCAAAATCAGGTTGATCAACACCCAATTGTTTTTGAACTGCCAATGATGTCAATCCTATTTTGGCACCAATTCGGTGAGCACCCAATGTAATTCTTTTTTCAATATTTAAACGCTGAATGGCATAGGCCGTTTCAATGTCGGTTTCACCAATAATTTCACGAATTGGGGCGCAGGTTTGATGTTGTTCTTGTGCATCAAATAATTGTTGCGCGGCCAAATTCAATTTTTCTTGTGGATTCATAAAACACTTCAAAGGTACAAGAGAAGATGAAATTTGAGGATATAAATAAATGCACTTTCTTTGCAGTGATGAAAAATCTTGAAGAAATTGCCAAAGAAATACACCTTGCTGCCGCAAATGCCTATGAAATTGAACAAATTAGCCTACATCAGGAAATTAGTATCAACAACGCATACGATATTCAAGCGCATTCAATTGCACACCGCATTGCCGAAGGTGAGACATTAATTGGATTAAAAATGGGATTTACTTCTGAGGCGAAAATGCAACAGATGGGTGTTCACGATATGATTTGGGGACGTTTAACCAGTTCAATGTTAATTCAAAATCAAGGCAATGCTGATTTTTCAAAATACATTCATCCACGTGTTGAACCAGAAATTTGTTTCCAAATTTCGAAAGACATTGACGATGTTCTCGACGAGAACCAAGTAAAAGAATATGTAAGTGGTTTGGCCGGTGCCATTGAAATCATTGATTCCAGGTATAAAAATTTTAAGTTTTCTATTGAAGATGTGGTGGCCGACAATTGTTCGTCTATTGGCTTTGTTGTGGGAGAATGGTTTCCCACCAACACATCTATTGACAATTTAAAAATTGAGTTATTGTTAGATGGTATGGTTTGTGAAAATGGAAACTCGAACGATATTTTAGGTGATCCTTGGAAGGCTTTGGCCGCTTGTACCCGTTTGGCAAAACAATACAACCAACCAATTAAAGAGGGCATGTATATCATGGCAGGAGCTGCAACTTCTGCTGCTTTCGTCAAGGAAGGACAACATGTTTCGGCAAATATTGAAACATTGGGCAGTGTTGCATTTAATATGCAATAAGCTGAAATTATCCCTCAAAATTATGATTTCCCAATTTCGTCTAAATAGTGGGGGACTTGTGCTCCAAAAACAATATGTCTTAAATTCTAAAATGAACATTTAATTTACATAGAGCCAACATGAATGTCAAAAGAATTAATATTCACTATCTAATTCTTTACAATTGGTAATATTATCTTAAGCACCTCATTAAAATTCCGAAACAATTGGATAGTTCTTTTGTGTTCTGAATGACAAACTTTAACAGAAAGAATTTTCTGAAAACGCTTGGATTGGGATTGACAGCTGGAATGATTCATTCTGGTTTTGGTTCTTCTGAAATTATTACATCTCCAACACCGGTTTTACGCAAAAAGAGAGTAGCAAGAGTTGCACATTTAACTGATATTCACGTTGAAAATGAAAAAACATCACTTTTAGGATTTGAGGCTGCATTAAATGCGGTTAATAATTTAAAAGACAAGGTTGATGTGATTGTAAACGGCGGAGATTCTATTATGAATGCGGTAGCAATTTCTAAAAGCAGGGTAAAAGACCAATGGAATAGTTTCCATTCTGTATTAAAGGCAAATAACAAAATTGAAGTAAAACATTGTATTGGAAACCATGATTTATTTGGTTGGGCAATACCTGGAAAAAATAAGCAAGATGGTAAAAAATGGGCAATGGAAGAATATTCATTGTCAAAAAATTACTATTCGTTCAAAATAAACAACTGGAAATTTATTGTTCTTGATAGCATACACGCAAGAAATACCATTCCAGGGTATTATGGTAAAATTGATGAAGAGCAATTAGATTGGTTGAAGCAAGAACTGGCTGCGACTGAAAAAGGTGAATTCGTTGGAATCGTTTCACATATTCCAATTATTTCAATTTGTAGCATGTTTGATAAAATCAATCACTCAGAAAACAATTGGATTATTCCAGACAACACATTGCATGCAGATTCTCACATTCTACGAGATATTTTCAACAAGCAGGGCAATGTAAAAGCTTGTTTGAGTGGACATATTCATTTGATTGACCACGTAAACTATTTAGGAACGGACTATTATTGCAATGGCGCTGTTTCTGGAGGATGGTGGAAAGGTACATATCAGGAGTTTCCGCCCGCATTTGTGGTGGTAAACTTTTACGACGACGGTAGTACTGAAAGAGAAATTTTTTATTATAATTGGAAATAATTTCCGTAATTTGGCGGCATGCTAAGTGATATTGAAATTGCACAACAGGCTAATTTAAAGCCCATCACCCAAATTGCTACAGAAATCGGAGTAGATCATAATGCCCTTGAACCTTATGGGAAATACAAAGCCAAAATAGATTTCAAAGCAGACAAAAATAGAATTCAACAAAGTAATTTAATTTTGGTTACCGCGACAACACCAAACAAAAGTGGTAGCGGCAAAACAACAACTTCAGTTGCCTTAACCCAAGGACTTCAAAAAATTGGGAAAAATGCAATCGTTGCATTGCGAGAACCATCTTTAGGTCCATGTTTCGGAATGAAAGGTGGAGCTGCAGGTGGAGGATATTCACAGGTTTTGCCAATGGAAGATATCAACTTGCATTTTACAGGGGATTTCCATGCAATTACATCTGCGAACAATACCTTGGCTGCATTGGTAGACAATTACCAATATTTGAACCAAGGCAAACCAACTGGGCTTAAAAAAGTTCTTTGGCGCAGGGTGCTTGACGTAAATGATCGTTCATTGCGTTATATCACTTCTGGTTTGGGGGGAAGCACAAACGGTATTCCTCAAGAAACTGGTTTCGACATTACCCCAGCGTCAGAAATTATGGCTATTCTTTGTCTTTCAACATCTTTAGATGATTTGAGAAGAAGAATTGGTCAAATCCTTTTGGGATACACCCACGAAGGAAATGCATTCAGGGTTGACGATTTAAAAGTTACCGGTGCAATTATCACATTATTAAAAGATGCCATTCATCCAAATTTGGTTCAAACCTTAGAAGGTGGAGCTGCATTCATTCACGGTGGACCATTTGCAAACATTGCACATGGTTGCAACAGCATCATGGCAACTTATGCCGCATTGCAGCATAGCGAATATACCGTTACTGAGTCTGGATTTGGAAGCGACTTAGGTGCTGAAAAATTCTTAAATATCAAATGTCGTGCGGCAGGATTAACTCCTAAAGCTACCGTTTTGGTTACCACAACCCAAAGTTTGAAATTGCATGGCATGGTTCCTGAAAAGGAAATCAAATTGCAAAACAAAGAAGGATTGCAAAAAGGTTTGGCTAATTTAGAAAGACATATTCAAAATTTACAAAACTTTGGACAAACTGTTGTGGTTGCTTTGAACCAATTCCATTTCGACAGTGAAGAAGAATTACAAATGGTTGAAGATTTTTGTAAAGGATTGGGAGCAGCATTTGCCAGAAACCAAGGCTTTGCAAAAGGTGGAGACGGTGCAGTTGAATTGGCTAGAAAAGTAGTTGAAGTGGTTGAAAATAATCCTTCAAAAGAAATCCAACACACTTACGAATTGAACGATTCAGTTGAGGTTAAAATTGAAAAAATAGTACAAAAAGTATATGGTGGTAAAAACATCATTTTGGGTGATAATGCTAGAAAAGCATTGAAAAATATCATTGAATTGGGTGCTGACAGGTGGCCTGTATGCATTGCAAAAACGCAGTTCTCATTTACCGACAACGCCAAGAAAGTTGGGGTTGAAAAAGACTTCACCATTCGCATTGATCAATTGATAGTAAATGCTGGGGCTGAATTTATTGTTGCTGTAGCCGGCGACATCATGAGAATGCCTGGTTTACCAAAAGAACCTTCTGCCTTAGGTATGGACGTTGTGAATGGCAAAATCACTGGTTTGAGTTAAGAACAATTTCTTATTATAAACGGAAAAAGTCCCTCCAAAAGAGGGACTTTTTTATTTTACTTCTTTGGTGATTTTTTAAACGCCTTAACCTTGGCAACTGGAATACTCGGCGATGAAAATCCCAATTTCAACAACCCGTTTTGAACGTCGTTGTTCGACATAAACAAACTCCAAAATAATCCACTGCGGTAATTTTCCATCATCACAACTTGAGGGCCTTGGTCAATGGCCAAGTAATGTGGCAACATCCAATTGTCTTGTTCAGAAAACGCATCGTAAAATCCATACTGCCCCAATAATTCTGGCTTGTTTTTTACCCAATTCACCATGGCTTTTGTGGATGGAATGGGAGTATATGGATAACTCGACATTGCTGCTGTTGGAGAAATCACACCCACATCATTCACGCTATCAGGCGCATGCGCCGCATAAAACTTTACCGAGTAACTCGCTGTAAGTCCCCACGAACTATCGCCGTACCCTTTAAAATTTAAGGGATTATCTATGCACCACTGATAATTTAATTCGGAAAGAATAAGATTCTCTATCCCATAATTTTTGCAATACTTATCGGTCAATCCCACGGGATTTAGTCCCAAATAAGAATAATGCGACCAAAACAATGGTCCCCCATTCGGAGGATTACCTTGGTAACGCATTTGCAATTGAAAATGGCCATATTTAATTGGATTCTTTGCTTTGATTTTACCAGATTCAGCCCAACCTTTATGGTAAACTTTTGCTGAAATTGGATGTGTGGGTGAGCTTGCTGCCAATACATACATGATTAAGCATTCGTTGTACCCACGAACCTTGAAATTCATTTGCCATCCGTATGAGGGACTCCAATGCCAATACAAAACATCTTCGCCACGGGTGTACCAATCGAATTCCATATCCCTCCAAAATTGATTTATTTTATCGCTGATATATTTTTGTTTTTGACGTAATTGAAATGCCTGTCCGTTTGGAATCAACTTTAACTTTTCGGGTTTGGTTTTTTGATCAATGAATTCCTTCACGCAAAGAAGTCCTTGCATCAGAAAACTCGACTCCACCAAGTCGCCACCATTGTCTTTTTGCCCAAAGGGCTTGACTTTTCCGGTTTCGCCATCTATCCAATGCGGCCAAGCGCCGTGAAATCGGTCGGCTTTTTCTAAGAAATCAACAATTTTAATGAGTCTGTCGGCGCCTTCCATTTCGGTAATCCAGCCTCTGTAAATCCCCACCATAATTGCCATGACACCAAATCCAGATCCCCCGGTTGTAACAATGTGTTGATCATGTTCTGGGTAATTGTTGTCCATGTGCACGCGCTCGCATGCCATTCCAGAGTTTGGCTCGGCACCATTCCAGAAATACTGAAAGGTTCTATACTGAACGGTATCAAAAATGCGTCTTTCTTCCGCATTTAATTTGTAAGAAGTAATATCCTCAAATTCTTTCTTATTAGTTGCTTTTTGTCCAAAAGAATAAGAAGGAATCAATCCCAATAATATAAATAAAACAGCAGTGTTCACTGCAAACTTGCGTTTCAAAAAATTCCACATAAATCCAAAAGCAAATTAACACTTCTTTTTGTGAAAAAAGGAAAAGCAAGGAATTAAAATCAAAAAGCAAAACATTTGAAACAATCAAAAACTTAATTTACCATAAAATAGTTTTAAACTCAAGAATCCAAAAAATATCCGTATTTATCCGTAAATATCCGAATCGATATCCGAAAATACGATTGGAATTTAAAGGCACCATGATTTAAGGAATCTATTCATTTTTTTAAGGATATTTGCATCAATGCAGCTATTCAATTTAAAAACAGCTTTCTGCTATTTTGTTTTTGCCATCCTTTGCCTAAGCAATCAGTCTTTTGCGCAGAATAAGGCAGTGAACGTCGATTCAAACTACAGTAAAGCGCTTTTTATTCTAGGACAAGATACCCTTCCATATAGGATTTATATAACTACTACCAACTGGGAAGAACCACTTCCCTTGGTGATCTTTTTACATGGCTCCGGTGAACGCGGCAACAATAATAACGACCAATTGTCGCACGGGGCCGACTGGCTTTATAATGCCGCAATTACAAAATACCCCATGATTGCCGTTTTTCCGCAATGCCCTGCAAATAGCTATTGGAGCAATGTAGAACGCATTGTAGATAGTACCGGGAAACCCCATTTTACGTTCACTGGCGACTCTGTGCCTACCAAAGCAATGAAATTGCTTATGGCGTTTACAAAATACATGTACGACAGACAATACGTAGATGTGAGGCAAATGTATGTGGGTGGACTTTCTATGGGGGGAATGGGAACCATTGAATTGGTAAGTAGAATGCCAAAAATGTTTGCCGCTGCCTTCCCTATTTGCGGAGGTGGCGTTATTCAAAAGCCCAGAAAAACGAAACGTACCGCATGGTGGTTTTTCCATGGAGCCAAAGACGATATTGTCCCTCCACAAAACAGCATAGAATTGGCGGACCATTTAAAAAAACATTCCAATAAGGTTCGGATTTCCATTTACCCTGAAGCAAACCACAACAGTTGGGATTCTGCCTTCGCCGAACCAGAATTACTTCCTTGGTTGTTTAGCCACAAACGTTAATCGCCAGACTAAATTCTTTCGCCCAGCACAAAAGTAGCCTCGATGTGATTTTGTCCCACAAAATATGGGATGCCTTTTATCGCTTCTTTGGTTTTGGTAACCACAAAATCGGCGCGCATACCCACAGCCAAACTTCCTACTTCGTTTTCTAAACGCAGCGCCCTTGCGGCATTGCAGGTAATTGCATGAAAGGCTTCTACAGGCATCATTTTCATCTGGGTGCATGCCAATGCCCAAATGGTTTGCAAGGAACACAACGGGCTAGAACCTGGGTTAAAATCTGTTGCCAAGGCAACAGGCAATCCGTTTTCCATGAACCGTTTTGTTGGCGTATACGGAATTCCTAAAAAGTAAGACGTTCCTGGCAAGCCAACGGGCATTGTTCCCCCATAATCTTGGGTAAATCCTTTTTTTAAGGCTGCAATTTCGTTTTCCTCACAGTGCTCGAGGTGGTCGGCACTCCAAGCTTCATGTTCCACGGCTATTTGAACACCGCCAGTTAATCCAAGTTCATTGGCGTGAATCTTAGCAGGGATGCCGTATTTCGATGCGGCTGTCAATATTTCTGCGGTCTGTTCCACGGTGAAAAATCCTTTGTCGCAAAACACATCAATATGGTCTGCCAATTGTTCATGAACAATTACAGGAAGCATTTCGTTCAGAATAAGATCAATGTATCCTTGTTGGTTGTTTTTATATTCAAGTGGGAATGCATGCGCTCCCAAAAAAGTTGATTTAATTAAACAGGTAAAATTCTGTTTAAGGCGCTTTATCACTCGCAAAATTTTCAATTCCGCGTCTACGGTTAATCCGTAGCCACTTTTTATTTCAACGGTGGTTGTGCCATGGGCAAGCATGAGTTTCAATCGTTCTGCTGCCTGATCGTACAATTCATCTTCAGACATATCTTGCAGTTTGCGGGCTGAATTGAGAATTCCGCCTCCATTGGCTGCGATTTCTTCATAAGAAGCACCTGCCAAACGCATGGCAAACTCTTCATGTCTTGGAGCCGCAAACACTATATGCGTGTGGCTATCAACGAATCCTGGCAACACTTCTGCCCCCAATAAGTCAATTCTTTCCATGACATCAGAAGGCATTTCTAATTGTTCATTTCCAATTGCTGCTATTTTTCCATTTTCTACCAAAATCCAAGCATTTTCAACCACATTCAACTGTTGCATTTCTGCACCAGATTTAAATGTTCCACGGTCATTGGCTCCGTAAAGTTTAGAAATATTGTAAAACAGCTTTTTCATGAGATACAAAAATGCATCAAGAACCTCAATCCATCATTATTTTTCTAATTATTTTGTAATTTGCCCTTAGTTTTCGAAACTTTACAAAAATAATATGCCACAAAATTTATTAAAAATGCTTCAGACTCCGATTTCTAAAAATGATTCAACCTTCATTGCTCCTAATGCTACCGTCATTGGGAAAGTTGAATTGGGAGACGAAACCAGCGTTTGGTTTGGGGCAGTTTTGCGTGGCGATACAGATTTGATATCCGTTGGCGACAGAACCAACATCCAAGACAATGCGGTGTTGCATGCCGATCCAGGTTCGCCTTGCATTATTGGTGCTGATTGTGTTGTGGGACATTCGGCCATTGTGCATGGGGCAAAGTTATCGCATCATGTTTTGGTGGGAATGCATGCCACTGTTTTAAACGATGTTGAAATTGGTGAGTACAGTATCATTGGTGCAAATGCCCTTGTCCCTCAAGGAATGAAAATCCCTCCTTACTCTATGGTGTTAGGAATTCCTGCCAAAATTGTCAAAACTTTAGGCCCAGAAATAGGCCAAAAAATTGATGAAAATGTATCAGAATATGTAACCCGTGGAAAGGTTTACAAGCAATTTTATTCCGAAAAATAACGGCCAAATTGCCCTAAATTGGGTTCAATTTCGTATAATTGTATGAAATCAATATGTCACGTACCAAATATTTTTTCAATCCAAAAAGTTTAAGCTTTGAAAAGGTATCCGATCATCGGGGGTATATACGTTGGCGTACATTTGGTTTGTCGGCATTAATTATTGTTTCCGTTATTTCATTGTCGGTACTTTTTAGCCGATTCATGAAAACGCCAATTGAAGAATCCATTCAACGCGAAAACAAATTCATTCAAAAGCAGTTAAGTCAGATGGAACAACAAGCCATTGATTTAGAAAATCAGTTGAATGAGCTGCGAAATCGCGACATTGAAATTTACAGAGCAATGTATGGTGTTGAACCTCCAAAGCCCATTAATTTTAAGGGAAGTGATTACTCTGAGCTCATGAAAATGTCGCACGGCAAATTCGTAAAACGCTTGCATGAAAAAATGGATTACATGCAGGAAATGTCTAAACAGCAAGAGTCATCCTATAAAATGCTTGAAAAGCTGATTACCAAAAACGAGAAAATGGTAAATTCGATTCCGGCTATTATGCCAGTTGCAAACAAAGAATTGCGCAGATTGGCCAGTGGATTTGGATATAGAATGGATCCTTTTTACCATACCTCATCATTTCATGCTGGGATGGATTTTACAGCCGATATTGGAACAGAGATATATGCAACTGGCGACGGCGTTGTGCTATCTGTTAAAAACGATGGTTGGGGATATGGAAATCACATTATTGTAAACCACGGATTTGGTTATACCACCCTCTACGGACATTTAAGTCGTTTTGCAGTTAAACCTGGCACCAAAGTTTCCCGCGGACAGTTGATTGGATATGTTGGAAATACAGGCCGATCCACTGGACCACATTTACACTACGAAGTAAGAAAAAATAATAATCCTTTGAATCCTGCGTTTTTCTATCGCAACGATTTATCTGATATTGAATACCAAAAAATGCTTGAAATGTCGCAACGCGAAGCGAATCGATTTGACTAAACCCTATGAACGAAGAAGAAATCATTACAAAAAAGTACTTTAAAATTGGCGAAGCTGCCGAAATTATTGGTGTGCCTGCATCTACATTGAGATTTTGGGAAAAGAATTTCCCTCAGATTAAACCAATGAAAAATAAAAAAGGCGACAGGATCTATGCGTCTAAGGACATTGAAGTTTTAAAGGAAATTCATTATCTTTCTCATAACAAAGGTGTTCGTTTAGCCAATGTATCGAAAAAAGTAAGCAGAAACCCAGTACCGGCCGATGCCCGCGTTTATTTGATACAACAACTAAGGGAATTCAAAGACAAACTTTTAAAACTTAAAGAGCAGCTAGAATGAGGTACTTGGCGTTGATCGGATTTGCAATTTGTCGCTTTTCTTTTGCACAAATCGCAACTTCTGCCAATGCCACTCAATTCGATCCTTGCTTTCAGGTTCCAGACCCAATAAACACCTCCCCCCTTTATTTTTTAGATCGTGCAAAAGCCAATTTTGCCATTGATCATATTTGGTTGTTTACATCTACAGATATCACATCAACCAACGCTACTGGAACTTACCAAACAAACTTTACTAAATTTTCAGCCAACATCGTCAACGAAGGCACTGCCGATTTCAATCAAAATGGATTGACCTTTTCAATTGCTCAAAAGATGAATAAATCGCTTGTGTTAGGCACTGGCATTGCCTTATCAAGCGAAACAGGTATCGAAAACAGATTGAATCAACTGGGATTCAATATTTACTCAAGCTATCAACTCAATAGCACTGCATCTTTGGCATTTTGGTATTCGCTAATTGGGAAAACCAGTCTTCAGAATCTTACCTATAATTTCCAAGTTAATTCAAAAATTTATTCGGGCATTGGAGTAACCATGATTGGTTACGAACCCATTATAAATGGCAGCTTGGTTTATGCACCGAATAAATCATTTTACAACACCATTACAATGGGAACGGGCAGTATGCCATTCTCCACTGCAATGAGTTTAATAAAAAACAAATGGACCTATACTTTTAAATTGGCCTATTTGGGAAACAACCTTGGTTTCCAACCTTCATTTCGTCTTAATTATCTTATCAATGAACAAAAAAGTAGTACTGAGCCTGTGGGGATTGATTTTGTTCGACAAACTGTACCCTCAAATTGAAATCAACAACAACAATGAACTTCCACAAGAAATTATTGTGCAATCCACAATTGAAGACATTGATGTAAAACATCAACCCATTTATATCAATCAATTCTCGGAAGAAGAATTAATGGAAACGGGTTTTTTTAATACCCAACAGAGTGGTTTCATTGTATTTCATAGAATCGAATTGGGTCCTTTTATTTCGCCCCAAGAATTGGTTCAATGCAACATTCCCATTGACCAGATAAATGCCATTTACAAATTGCTGCGTTTTGAAAAATCCATAGGTGTTCAAATCAAAAATATTCACAAACCCGACGATCCAAAATCCACTTTCAGCCTAAGAATCAAACCTGCAACTTTTGAAAAACCCAAGGATGCCCAAAGTGATTATTTAGGGTTCGAAATGAAAACCAAAATTACCTACAATAAAAATATCCAGTTGGGTTTGAGTATAGAAAATGACGCCTATGAAAAACCCTTGGATTTCTATTCTTGCTTCCTACATTTGAAGGATTTACACCCATTAAAATCTCTCATTTTGGGCAAATACAATGTGCAATGGAACAGGGGATTCACATTGGGAAGCAGTGGGCAGTTTGGATCGCCAATTTCTTTGGAAAATTGGACAAACCAACTAGTTGGTATTAAGCCGTACGCCAGCTATAGTGAGGACTTAGGCCATTGGGGTGCAGCAGCGCATATTTGTAAAAACAAAGATGATTTTTACTTTGGAACCGGATTTATTCCGTTCGATTGCAGTTTAAATTGGCAACAAAATGCATTTTACCAACGTCAATTTGGAGGCTACCATCAAACACTCACTCAGGTTTCTCGCAAACACAACAACACCGAATTTCAATCGTTTTTGGGTTGGCAAAAAACAACATCAAAAGCAATTTTGAACACGCTCATTACCCATTACAATTACATCATTCCTAAAATAAATTCATTGAATTCCAAAGTGCAAAATGACCATTTTTTGTATTTTGAGGGACAAATTACCGTTCCAAATTTCATTGGCGGCAGGTGGTTATTCAATGTAAGCTTTGACCAAATAAATAAGAAAACAAGTTGGAGTGGTGCCGGCGTTTGGGCACTCAATAAACAGCTAGATTTAGGTGCAAGAATTCAAACAATACCGAGTGAATTTTCTGCACCAGAAATGTCTTACCAACTAAAATCAACCACCAATGAAACTATTTTCGAAATGGGAATCGATTATCAATTAAACAAGCGAAATCAATTTAAAATTCGCGGCCAATCCATACAATTTAATACTCCTAGATTCAATCAGGAAATCAATGAAAATCCCCTGAAAAACATTGTAATTTTCAATCACTCTTTCAGCAAAACAGACATACTGAATATTCAATTCAAAAGAGAAAAGGAGTTTTATAATGCCAAAGGATACTTATACCAACTCCAATGCAATCAAACCATCAAAGTAAATCTTACAAATACAATCCACCTTGGATTTGTTCAAAGATGGAAAAATTCAAGCACTGTAAGAAATTATTTAATGCAAGTAGGTTTAAATTCAAGGTTGGGTAAGCGTTTGAATGTATCTGCAGAGCAAAATTGGTTCTTCTGCCCTACTACGAACATTTACAATTTAGACAATTCACTGCCCGGCGGATTGGGTTATATGGTTTATTCAGACATTGGAACATATTTCAATGCCATTGTTAAAGTTAGACTATTTTCGAAGATGTGGCTCAACATTAAGTTGCAGAAAATGCAAAAAATAGATGTAAAAAATATGTCGGCTATCGACACAAAAGCATCGTACAATCGTATTTTTGTGCAAATTACTTTTCAATAATGTCACAAACTAAGCTCAGCGTAAACATCAACAAATTTGCAACAATAAGAAATGCCCGTGGTGGTAATAATCCAAATTTAATCCAAATTGCAAAAGATTGTGAGTCGTTTGGAGCGCAGGGCATCACAGTGCATCCAAGGCCCGATGAACGTCATATTCGTTACCAAGATGTGATTGATTTGAAACAAGTGGTTACAACTGAGTTTAATATTGAAGGATATCCTTCAACAGATTTCATAGAGCTCATTCATAAGGTTAAACCAGAACAAGTTACCTTGGTGCCAGACTCACCAGATGCAATTACATCAAACGCGGGTTGGGATACCATCAAATTCCACGATTATTTGTCGGAAATCATTACTGAGTTAAAGAAAAGTACTCCTCGAGTAAGTATCTTTTTAAATCCCCAACCTGAATTGGTTTCCTATGCCAAATCATGCGGTGCCGATAGAATTGAATTATATACTGAGTATTATGCGGTAAACTATCCCAACAACCCTGAATTGGCGTTAAAGCAATATTTAGAAACAGCAATTGAGGCGCAAAAGGTGGGAATTGGGTTAAACGCGGGGCACGACTTAGACCTAAATAATTTAAATTACATGGCGAAGCATTTGCCTGGTTTGCTTGAGGTTTCAATTGGGCATGCCTTGGTTTGCGATGCGCTTTATTTGGGATTGCAAAACACCATTCAGATGTACTTAGCCAAATTAAGAGTGGAATGATGAAAAAGCTCGGTTTACTGGTTGTGTTGGGGATTTGTGTAGTTGGGAATATCAGAAGCTGGGGATTTTTATGTCACAGAACTATTAATCAAAATGCCTGCTTGGCATTGCCTAAACCATTATTTAACTTTTATAAATTGCATGTTGATTATTTGGTTACACATGCAACAGATGCCGACAGCCGCCGAAATATGGTTGAGGGAGAAGCCTGCAAACACTTCATGGACTGCGATTATTACGAGAAATCAGTGCCATTAGATACCATTTGCAAAGATTGGAATATGGCAATTGCCAAATACTCTGAAGACACTGTTCTAAAGCATGGAATTGTTCCATACCAATGTGCCAAAATGATGTATTGGCTAACCAAAGCCTTTGAAGAAAAAAACGTTGAGAAAATATTAAAACTCTCAGCCGATTTGGGACATTACATTGCCGATGCGCATGTTCCATTGCACACTTCTTCCAATTATAACGGACAAAAAACAAACCAACACGGCATTCATTCCTTGTGGGAAACCAAAATTCCCGAACATCATTTAAGCACTTATCCAATTTTCATATCCGAAGTTAATTTCATTAGAAATTACCCCGATAGCATTTGGAAAGTCGTTGAAGAGAGTTATGGTTTGGTAAATAAAGTTTTGTTTGATGAAAGAATTGCAAAAGCGCAAACCCCTGAAAATTTACAGTACCAATTCACACAAAAAGGAGGTCGAATCATCAAGCAGGAAAGTGCTTTTTTTATCAAACAGTACGAAGAAAAAGTTGGCCTGATGGTTCAAAACAGAATAAAAAGTGCAATTAGAATGGTTGCCAGCAGTTGGTATACTGCTTGGATATTGGCAGGAGAACCTGATTTGAGTTTAAAACATACTCAAATCAATGAGATTCAGGTTCCTACAGTTGAACCAGAAGAAAGTCACCACCACTGAGGATTTGAATATTATTCAATTACAATTTTCTGCGTTTGAGAACTATTTCCAACACGTACATTGATAAAATAGATTCCAGCAGATATTCCAGACAATGAAATTGATTCAACTTCATTTTGGATTTTATGTTGAATGTATAATTTTCCAGTGATATCTAAAACTTGAACAGTTCCTTGTCCCTCAGAAAACACAAAAACATCCGTTTTTGCTGGATTTGGGTAAATTTTAATATGACTCGGTTTAATTGATTCAAGTTTAGAAAGGTTTCCTTTGGTTGGCGTTCTCACGCAAAGCACAAAATTGGCAACGGTTTTTACATCGTAGGTTGTGATGCCAAAAGAGTTAGACCAATACCAAGCTTTTGTTGTTTGATTTGGCAAAGTGGTAGACGACCAATATTTGTTTGCTGTTACAGTTGGGAATACTGTTTTGTTAATAGAAGGCTGAACCAATGTTTCATCATTCAAGGATCTTAGTTCTTTAATATTGGGCAAACGCCAATCAGAATGACCGTCTAAATAAAGATTTTCAGCTGCAATTAATGCATCTTCCCAAGTGAGTGTGGTTGGCATTGGACTTACTTGCCAAACCAAATTATTTAAACTGTCGTATACAGAACTATCTCCAACAGAAACATATCGTTCTGCAATGATTGTATTTGCATGGGTATTTCTAACCGCCCTTACATGGAATTTCTTGGTGCCACCGGCACTTACTGTTTCCGCTTTGGGATGATTGCCAATTCCACCGCCAGAATTGGTGCACCAAATTTTGGTTGCATCATTGGCTTGTTTGTTGCTTGTCCACCAATATTCGGCAGCTGTTTTAGTAAATACTGAAGTATTCACAGCAGGATTGGTTACCTGTTGATTCAATATGCTAAAGGCTTCAGCGGCAGTTGGTAAACGCCAATCGGTAAATCCGCCAAGGGTTAATGTATCACAATAAATGGCGGCATTTTCGATGGTCATTTCTCCCCCATCTGTTTTTTGCCATTGCAAACTGGTTATGGTATCAATTACAGTTCCATTGGTAAACAGTTTAAATCCAGGTGCATTGATGGTATAATCATGATCCTCACCAAAGGTATTTGTATAACTCGTTGTTTCACCCGTATCTGGTAATTTATCAAGCGATTTCACAACCGACTTCTGCGCCGATAAGGCTGAGCAAATTCCCAAAGCAAATAGGATAAAAGCAGTATTTTTCTTCACGATTAATGAATTATAATTTTTTGAGTAATTGATTGATTCGCAACATCAACGGAAATGAAGTAAATTCCACTGCTGAATTGATTCAAATCAATTTTGTTTACGTAAATATTTGTTTTGTAAACAACTTTACCCAAAGAATTAATAAGCGCAATTTGCTTGACAAGTGTTTTTTGTCCCTCATTAGAAAAAGACAAATTCACGATATCGATTGCAGGATTGGGGTAAATGTTCAATACAATTTCTTTGTTCAATGAATTTATTGCAGATGTAACAGGAACAGTACAAGGTTTTGAACCATTGTAATTGTTCACTGTAGTTGAACCGTTTACAATAAATTTAAAAGTATACTTTCCAGCACTTGTCCAACTATAATCAACCGTATCTTTTTCTGAACCAACGGTATAGGTTAATTTATACCCATCTCCTGTAGGATAAGGATAGCAATGTGTGATAGTAGCACCTTTGAGTGGCGTTAATGCGGGTCGAACTCCTTTTGCAGCAGCCTGAGGAATAATTTGCAAAGTAGAATCTTCGGTAACTTTTCCTACCATATTTCCAATCATGTAAGGAGCTGAAGACGAAGAGTGATAGTGATATGCCCCATTGCTGCCATAATGACCATGATTTGCATCTAGGGTTTTCATTGCAGAGCCATCTGGTTCTAGTGATCCATAGATTGCAAATCCATCTAAGGCAAAAGCGATTGGCGATGTTTTAGGGATTTTGTTATACAAAACTGTTGGAGCAATGTGATAATGATAATCATCGGCACGACCGCTATGTCCGCCAAAATTGTCTAATTGACCATCTAAAAAGGCATCAACGCCGGTATTGGTATAAGGATTGAAAATTGCAATACCATTCACAGCCACAGCAACTGCACCTCTTAAAAAGTGCTTATTATTTACTGGGACAGGCGTAGTAGCAATTACAGGATTCAAAGGAATTGACCAAGCGTTTGCCCCAACGTAACATTGTGGAATTGGAACTTGTTGTTGCCAAGATGTAATGCCGATCATCATTTCATGATCTGCAATTCCTTTCGATTCCACATAAAAGTAGGTATTGTCCCAACGCGTATTGATGGTTGGTTTATAGTATGAAAACGCAGAATCCATAAAAGTTGGACTGGTGGTAGTGGCTCTTTTACCAATATTTCCTGACTTAAATCCGATGAAAGAAACCAATACCAATGCTCCTGCTACAGGAACGAACAATCGTTTGTTAGTTTTTGCTAAAACTAAAAATATTAGTCCACCCAAAATAATTAAACCCACTTCAATCAAATTGAATTGAGATGTTGAATTCTGTGAAGTCGTATTTCGTAAATTGGTTTGTTTAATTTTCTGATTAATTCTTTCAATTTCAACAATTTTGGTATTAACAAATTTCTGATCGCTTGAGGTCAAGTCAGCAATTGGCAAACCAATTACAGCGCCATCCGCTTTTTCGAAAAATGCCGAATCATTTCTAGAGAAATAGAATGTGGCATCGATCACCGCATGTTGTTTTTGCAAATACCATTGTTTGGTATTTACATTGTCGTATCGAGCAGAATGGGCAGAAACTTTTCCAAAAGAAAAAATCAATATTCCCAAAACTGCTATAAAATTTTTCATATAATTGTTGTTTAACGGTTTAAAATAATCTTGCCTGTTTTAATTTCGGCGTGATTGCTTTTGATAGAATACCAATACATTCCCGAATTCACATCGGCTCCTAATGAATTGGTTCCATCCCAAATTACTTTATAATTTCCAACAGGGATATTCTGATCTGAAATTAGTTCTTTCACCATTTGTCCGTTGCTGTTTAAAATTTGGATACTCAAATTTTCAGTTTTCAATACTGAAAACTGGATAGTAGTTTCTTTTTCGAAGGGGTTTGGGTATGCAATTTCATCTGAGTAATTGCTGTTATACAAAACTGGAATTCCAGATGATAAAGAATCATAACAATTGGTTGCACCAATGTAGTAACTGGCCGATACGTCTTTGTTATGTCTTGCCCCAGTTTCATTTTTGGGCAAATAGGTTCTTACATATTCAACTTTCACCCCTTCCGGTGCCACTGAAACGCGAATATGACCAGAATTCGGTAGGATTTGTCCCTCCAAATAACCATAAGCAGTTGCAGAACTTGCTTTCATGAAGTTTGGATGACTTGGTTGCGGAACTTCTTGGTAAATGAGGCATTCTTTTTCTTGTTTGGCAAAGAAATGGTCATGCCCATGAAAAAACACAGTTACTCTGTGCTCTTTTAATAAGTCTTTAATTGGTTTGTACCAACCTGGTCGGTTAGTTTCAAATCCACGGGTCCCATTCAAATTATTGCCACCCCATTCGTATCTCTCGGCATATTCAACGCCACCACGACCATCTGGATCGCCACCAACCAATTGGTGTGCAAAGATAAACTTGAACTTAGAATTGCTTTTTTCCAAAGTAGCTTTTAACCAATCGTATTGAACTTTGCCCAATGACCATCTCCAACCATTCAATGAATCTGGTTTGGTTTTGGTATACCAATATGGATCTAATACAATGAACTGAGCGTCGCCCCATGTCCAAGTATAGTAATTTTCTCTTTGACCTACTATTGGATGAACAATGGTATCGCCTGTATAAAACCCATTTGGAAATGGATTTGTAAAATACTTTTTACGGTCAACCGTTCCCCAAACTGCTACATTTTGATCGTTTCCAGTCAAATTCCATCCACTTTCACCTTCGTGATTACCCAATGCAATAAATAACGGAACGGAATGACTGATTAATTCATAATACGAACGCATCAAATGGCTGCGATAAGTAACAGTGTCGCGAGGAATTTTTCTTGAAGCATTAAATAATTTATCTGACATTAAAATATCACCCAAATCAATTTGAAAATCGGGTTTGTCTTCCAATTGATTTTTAAGACAAAGCTTATAAATATTGGTATCTGATTGTGCATCTAAATGTGGGTCAGCTTGAATCACAAACGTGAATGGCGTATTTGCTGGCTTTGCCGTAACAAACGTAAATTCAGGTCTGTAATTAATTGTACTCGTACCTGTTTTTCTTGAATTTACACGATAATAATATTTGGTATTTTGTGTCAATCCAACAATTTCAATTTCAGCAGGTTCACCCGCTAAAAAAGAAGCGAAAGGAGTTTTATTTGTGTAATTGCCAGGCGTTGTACCATATTCAATTGCAATATCTGCATCCTCATCAAAAAACAATTGTACGGTAATGCTTTTATCGGTCGGACGGCCTAAAATTTCAGTGTGGCGGATTTTTTGTGCGTGTAAACCTGAACACATCCCCCAAAATACAATTAAAAAAAGTAGATTTCTCATATTAGTGATTTACAATAATTTTATTAGTTAATTTAGAATTACCCGTTTCTATTTTCAAGAAATAAATGCCACTTTCCAAGGTGCTTACATCAAAATCTTTTGAAGATAATTTCATTACATGTTGTCCGGTTGTTGAATATAAATCCATCTTTGGATTTACAATATTCTCTCTGAACATGATAGACATTAACGAAGTTCCAGGATTAGGATAAACTTTAACGGCATCTTTATCTAGGGTATTGATTGTATTTGCAGGACAAGTACCAATACTATAAGAAAACCCGATTTCTCCATTTTTATGGGCTCCAGAAACTGTATCCATAGGAAGATAAGCTTTTACATATTCAACCTTTACGCATTCAGGAGAAACCACCACTCTCAAATGCCCTGTTCCATCTAAGGTATCGGAAACATAGGCATCGGCATTGGCCAATTTACCTATCACATAGGTAGAATCTGCAGCCATTGGAAGGGCTTGATAAGTTACTCCATCTAAAACTTCATGCGCGAATACATGGTCGTGACCTTGGAAAAATATATTTACGCCATTATCTACAAACAACTTATGAATGGGCTTGCCCCAACCCGGTCTTTTTGTATCGAAGGTATAAGATCTACCATTCTGTTCGTATCCTCCCCATTCAAATAACTTTGCATTCGTAACACCGCCTCTACCTTGACCGCGTACATGATGACAAAACACGAATTTGTATTTAGAAGTGCTCGTCTCAAGTGTTTTCTTCAACCAATCATATTGAGGTTTACCCAAAGACCAGTTCCAGCCTTGTGGTTTTGCAGATGTATCGCACTGATCTCGATAAGCATCTAAAACAATAAACTGGGCATCGCCCCATGTCCAAGCATAATAGTTTTCAGGATTGCCAACACCGTAAGGTTCTATGTTTTGATTTCCCGTATAGAATGAATTCGGGTAAGGATTTGGATAGTAGTATTTTCTCCAAAGTGTTGCGTTGACTGCCAAGTTATTCGGTGGAGTTTGAGCCAACCAATAATCCATTTCACCTTCATGATTTCCCAGGCAAACATAAAATGGAATGGAATGACATAATTTCCCTAAAAATGGCCTGTAGTTTTCATGCAAAGCCTTTAATTGGGCTGATGTAATCGTTTTAGGATTGTGATCATCTCCAAAAATATCACCCAACGACATCATAAAATCGGGCTTGTCGTTGGCTTGGTTTTTCAAGCAAACATCATACATGTTTTTTACGCCTTTTTTATCGTAAAGATGTTCATCGGCTTCCAACGTGAAAGTAAATGTTTCACCTTTTGCTCTTTGGGTAATAAAGCTGTATTCTGGCGTACTTAAAAAACTTGCAGCACCTGTTTTTTTGTATTTAACTAGATAATAATATCTTGTGTTTCCGGTTAAAAAACGCATATCGATATCCGTTGCTTCGCTGGCATTGACAGTAATTACCGGCGTAGACATTGTATATATTCCAGAAACAAGACCATATTCTAAATACGTAGTTACAGTTTGGTCGAACAGCACATTTGCTGTCATAGAAGTGTCTGTTGGCCTGCCTAAAATTACATTACAATTTTGTGCATTTGATGTTGAGTTAATTCCAATCAACAAGATAATAAAAAGTAGTTTTCTAAAATTCATAGGTATTACAAGTATTTCATTTTTTAATATGACGATTAAATAGATTATAAGTTGCAACCGTATTTACAAAAAAATGCAATATTCAGAGAGAAATATGAATTGATTTATAAGTTCAGAATACGAATTTCAATCCTACGATTTTTTGCTCTACCCGTTTCGGTATCGTTAGATTCATTTGGTTTCGAAGCTCCATACCCCTTAGCAATTAACCTCAACGGAGCAATACCAAACTTCTCAAGATACAACTTCAATGCTGTTGCCCTATTGGCAGATAGTTCTTTATTGTGAACCTCTGATCCGGTATTGTCTGTATGCCCTGAAATTTCAATTTTCATTGAAGGATTGGCAGTTAACAATTGCAAAACGGTTTTTAATTCAACATCGCTTTCTGGTTTCAAATCATATTTGTCAATATCAAAGAAAATATTATTCAAAGTCACAATTTGATTGGTTTTTATGCGCTCCAACATTGCCTCTATGATGTAAGGTTTGTCAATGGTTGATTCTGTAGGTTGGAAATTCCTTGAATCGAGCATGTATCCTTTTGCCATTGAATGCAACGCATAATTATTTCCCGCATTCACTGGAATTAAAAACGTAGAAACGCTATCTTGGAATATCACTTTTTGAGATTGCAAATTTACCAAACGAACCCTCGCAGAAATGGGCTTTTTGGTTTCCTTATCAATGACTTTCCCTAAAAGATAATTCACTGGTTTTGGTTTGAATTTGTCAATTAATTTGATTGAATAGATATCTAATCCCCCAAAACCACCTTCTCTGGCAGATGCAAAATAGGCCTTTTGAGCAGTTGCATCTACATAAAATCCTACATCATCTTGAGAAGTATTTACTCCCTTCCCAAGGTTTTCAGGTTTTCCCCATGATGCATCATCAGACAACCTTGACATAAAAATATCATGTTTTCCGTATCCTGGATGTCCATTGCTCGCAAAATAGAGTGTTACGCCATCGTAGTGTATAAAAGGAGCCTCCTCATCGAGTTTTGTGTTAATTGTAGGACCCAAATTAACGGGTTTTGTCCATGCACCGTTTAATTTTTGGGTCATCCATAAATCCTTCCCTCCCATTCCACCTGGTCTTGCACTTGAAAAAACAATTTTGTTACCATCTCCGCTTATCGAAGGTTGCGCATCCCATTGTGATGAGTTAACAACTTCCCCCATATTTTTTCGTTCTCCCCATTTGTCGTTGCTCATTTCGGAGTAAAACAAATCGCAGCTACCATAACCACCTTGATTACAAACGGTGAAGAACATCAATTGTTCCTTGGCACCAAAATACACGGAATTGGTTCCTTCATTTTCAATTGTATTGATTTTCCCTGGGGCAAACCGTGCTTTTTCCCAAGAACCATTCACACCCAATTTTGCAACATAAAAATCTTCTTGATTATTCACCAAACGCGTAAAAACGAATGTATTTCCGTTGATAGGCATTCCGGGCCAATATTCATTTAAAGAAGAATTTATGGACTCACCCATATTTTGGATTTCCATTTTCAATAAATCACCCAAGTCTTTTTTCGCCATTTCAATTGATGCCCTCAATCTATCGACTTTCCCTTTCATACTGGCAGAGGCACCATCTCTGGATTTGTCAAAATCTTTCATTTGAGGGACTTTATCATATTGAGCAAGCGCAGCCAATGACTCATCGAACCTCGACATTCTGAAAAGGTAAAAAGCGTAATAATAATAACTCGATTGGTAAAGCGTATCGGTTTTAATGCACATTTTATGCGATTTTATGGCATTCGCACTGTCTTTTATTGTTTCATAAATTTCGGCTTGAATTGCATAAGCAGTTGAAGCATTTGGATCGCACTTAATTGATTTTTTAATCGACGACAATGCATCGTTATACATACCGGCTTGAAAGTCGGCATAGGCTTTATCTTGCAATGCTTGACATTTTTTCTTTGGTTGAGCAAACAAAGACAAACTAAAAAAACCTACAAAAACCAATAAAAACTTTTTAATCATCTTAAGATATTAAACGTAAATATGAAGGAGTTATTTCTTCCACTCAAACGATTTCAATAATTCATTTACATCTTTCTCAAGAAATTGAAAAACAGGGTAAATTGAATCAGTTTGAGTTTGTTTATTAAAATACAACGCACCGCGCAAAAAATGTTTGCTGCTATCGGTTGTGAAAAAATTCAAATTGGTTGCTGTATTCCCTTGAATATGAAATACTAAACCCTGAACTTTGGAATTATAATTTGAAACGGGCTCTTCAATGATATCTTCAGCTTTCTGCAAATGCTTATTCACCAAACTTCTTGAATCCGATAACAATGAATCATATGTTTCCCAATTTTTAAAATTGTAGTATGTTAAATGCAACGTTGCATTCAATGTTGGAAAATGTAAGTTATACCAGTTCTTGCCTTTAGCATTTTCATCGGGCAGCATGATTCCATAGTGTGGGATATTAAAAGTGAAAGGACAATTTTCACTTTCAAATTTAAAATATTTCTTGTGCGGTAATGTCAGTTTTGGATAGGCATGTGGCTTCGGTACATAGTTGTCTGTTGAAGAACATGACCCCAAGAAACCTATCATTATCAATACTAGAATGCGCATCATCATTGTGGTAAAATTACTCTTATTTTTTTCACTTTGCGAGGATCGGCAGCTTCTACAACAAATTTTACATTTTCAATGGTTATATTTTCCCCTTTTTTAGGAATCAGTCCTTTGAACTCAGTAATCAAACCTGCTAAGGTATCCGATTCAATTTCATGCGCATCGAACAATGAAACTGACAAGCCTGTTTCCCTTAAAAAATCAACGATTAGGGTTTTGCCTTCATAAATATAAGTGAAATTATTCACCTTGATATAATCTGGAGTTTGCTCATCAAACTCATCATTTAGTTCACCAAAAACCTCTTCAAGAACATCTTCTAATGTTACCATTCCCGAAGTACCGCCGAATTCATCAACCACAATTGCTATGTGGGCATGCTTGGTTCTGAGTTCTTGCAGCAAATCGTCTATGGCCTTGTTTTCCGGAATAAAAAACGGAGCAAAAATGAGAGATTGCCAATTAAAATCGTTATTTTCACTAAGGTGGGGCAATAAATTTTTTACATTTAAAACACCCACAATTTGATCCAAGTTTTCTTTAAAAACGGGCATTCTCGAATAGCCCATTTCACGGGTTCGTTTGAGCACTGTTTCAAAGCCATCTTCAATATCCAAGGCAATCATGTCCAACCGTGAAACCATAATCTGCTTCACTTGGATATTGCCCATGTTCACAATTCCCTTTAAAATTTCTTTTTCTTGCTTGGCATCATCCTCATCGGTTGTTAAATCAATGGCATGTGAAAGTTCTTCGGATGTAAGTTCTGGGGTGGTATTTTTGGCATTCTTTTCTAAAAATTCACCTACTTTTTCTAAAATTGAAGTGAAAGGATATAAAACCCAATAAAAAGTGCTCATTGGGAGTACTAAGAATTTTGCAGATTTTTTATAATTTTGGGTAGCGTAAACTTTTGGCATTACTTCCCCGAAAATTAGAATAATCAAAGTTACTAAAATTGTATCTATAAAAAATTCCAACCAAGGGTATTTATCATTGTTTAAAATATTGTCATAAAACAATTTAGAAAGAATTACAAACGTAACAATTACCAAACTATTCAGCAATAAAATGGTGGCCAAAAGATGTTTTGGCTTGCTTAAAAGTTTTAAAATCGCGAGAGATTTTCTATCTTTAGATTCTTCTAATTCTGCCAAATCATTTTCTTTGTGCGAGAAAAATGCATTTTCAGAAGCCGCACAAATTGAAGAAATTACCAAACACAAGAGCATGGCAAGGAACAAACCAACTATTGTTGGAATATTTTCGGAAGGAATATCTTTCAGAATTCCAAAACCAGAATTTAAGGCTTGAGGGCCAGCGTCGTCCATTGATTAATTTAAATGATTATCGTTTTCAACATCTCCTTTAACGTGATCGTCAATTGAATCAATTGACTTATTTTGATCACCCGATCCACCGCTCATGCTACTCATCATTTGAAAACTTGTTACTCGAATTTTGCGTAATTGCTTTTCAATTCCTTCAGCATCAATATATTTATCTGTACGAATTTTACCTTCCACATACAAAAGACTGCCTTTCTTGAAATACTTTTCAGCGGTTAGCGCCTGTTGATCCCACATTTCTAAGTTATGCCATTCGGTGCTTTCCATTCTTTGACCATCTTTGGTATAAAAATCATTGGTTGCCAAAGAAACGTTGGCAACAATTCTGCCATTATCGAGCTTACGAATTACTGGATCTTTACCCAAACGTCCCAAAAGAATCACTTTGTTAATCATAGAATTCAAATTATAAATGCAATTTATCTAAAATTTTCACCATCAATTTATGCAGTGGAAAGGTACGAATATCATTAATTTTTATCAAATTCCAATTCTTCGAAGGCAGAATATTATTACGATTTGCTTTTAAATGCCAAAGTTTGGCAAAAATAGTTTGATGGGTTAGCAAATGTTTGAATTCGAAATTATCAATAATTTCAAAAGTCCCGTTCTCGAGTCCTAAGTATTCCACCATATTTTCGGGCATTTCATTCACCCCAAGTGATTCAATACAAGGAAATTCATTTAACCCGCCCCATATTCCTTCGCTTGGTCTTTGTTGCAAAATCAAATGTCCCTCCGCTTCAACATAAAAAAAGTGCAAATATTTTCGTATCGGTTTCTTTTTTGGGGGATTATTAGGCAAGGTTGCAATTTTATCAAATTTAAATGCCACACATTCCTCTTGGATTGGGCAAATTGAACACTTGGGATTTAGGGGTGTGCAAACCATAGCACCGAGTTCAATCATTGCCTGATTGAAAATATCTGGTTCGGTAGTTTTGATAGCTATGAACAACTCTTTTTCAACCAATTTATAAAATGCAGGGGATGAAATTGGCAAATCAACGCCGTAAAAACGGGCGGTAACGCGCTTCACATTTCCATCAATTGCGGGGTAATGTTGTTTGAAGGCAAAAGACGCAATTGCGGCAGCAGTATAATCGCCAATTCCACGTAAATTTTTGATTGAAAAATAATCATTGGGGAAATTTCCTTGGTGCAAATCAACCATCTGTTTTGCAGCGAAATGCATATTCCTTGCCCGGGCATAATAACCCAATCCTTGCCATATTTTGAGAATTTCAGCTTCTTCGGCCGTTGCCAACGAAAAAATATCAGGAAATTTATCGACAAATTTTAAATAATATTCACGGCCTTGTTCGACCCTAGTTTGCTGTAAAATAACCTCTGAAACCCATATCTGATAAGGATTTGACGTTTCACGCCAAGGGAGCTTTCTGTGTACATTTTTGTACCAAGTCAACAAATTAGGGATAACATTTTGCATAAATATTGTGCAAAAAACGGGAATATTTATTTTTTTTGCACATTGAATCATGACAAAGTCTGAAATTGTAAACGAAATTGCGGTTCGCACCGGTCTTGAAAAGACTGCTATTGCGGACACTATTGACAACTTATTTGTTGTTGTAAAAAACTCTATGGTGAATGGTAACAACATCTACTTGAGAGGGTTTGGAACATTTGAGTTAAAGGAAAGAAAAACTAAAGTTGCGCGTAACATCAAACGCAATACTTCTTTGGTTGTTCCTGCTCATTTTGTAGCCCGTTTTAAACCTGCTAAAGAATTCGCTGGACAAGTGAAAGAAAGCAAGGTTTTAAACGACAAATTGTAAGCAATTTTTGCTTTAATTAAAATTGGTGAAAAAAACTTCTAAAGAGATTGTTATTGCGGTTGCTTCTGCAGCAGCATTGACATTTACTTTCACATTTAACCGTTGGAAGTCCTCTCAGGCAACACCATCTACCGACACTAAGAATCCATCCATGCAAATGGATGGATCTAAAAATGAGCCGGTAGATCGTGTTGCTTTTTTAAATGCCGTTTTTAACAACACAAAACCCCCGATTGACATTTCAAGGATTCTGCTTTCTCCTGGAGGATTGATGCCAGTAGACAGCACAAAAAAGGCTTTGAAGTGGTCTGAGGAAACTCAAAATCACGCATTGGTTGCGTTAATTAATTACGATTTATTTGCCCTTTTTAGAGAAGGCAATGAAACAGAAATTGCGCGTCAGCTTATTTTTACCGCTGCTGAATATAGCGACAATCCAAAAATTAGTGGTTTCCTTTTCCAACAAGGAAAAATATTAATTGACAAAGGGCTGGCTCAAAATTCGAAAAATATGGGACTGCGCAACGCGTTAATTATTTTCCAAAGCGAATATTTGAACCAACCTATGCAATTTTTAGCCACGCTAAAAGAGTCGTTACTCATTGATAGTAATAACATTGAGTTGAATTTCATTCACCTTAATTTATTAAAAAAATCACAACAATGGGAAAAAGCGATAAAAAAGTCCCAAAAATTGGTATCTTTGCAACCCCAAAATCCTTATTGGTTGTTTGAAACAAGCGACATTTATGGAAACCTGGGAGACTCTATAAACGCGAAGATTTATTTGAATTTAGCGGTGAAAAGTCAAAAAAACCAAAAATAATAACCTTTAAAATTTATAGATATGCCAAGTGGTAAAAAAAGAAAAAGACATAAAATCGCTACTCACAAGCGTAAAAAACGTTTGAGAAAGAATCGTCACAAAAAGAAATAAGCGATAAATAAACAATCTTGTCTAACGAATTAATAATAAAAAAGAGTTCGTCAGGAATAGAGATTGCCTTACTGTCTGACAAAAAACTATCGGAGTTTCACAAAGAAGCAGTTGACTCACCTTTCCAGGTGGGCGACTTCTACTTAGGGAAAGTTCGTAAAATCTCTCCTTCTCTAAATGCAGCATTTGTTAATGTAGGCGGAGAAAAAGACGGCTTTCTAACCTATTTCGACTTAGGGCCCAACGTTCGGTCATTGCAGAAGTTTGTCCGCATGACCCTCGATGGAAACCCCAATTCAGGTGATTTAGATAGCTTTGAGCTTGAAGAGCAAACTGTTAAAACAGGCAAAATAGGCAACGTACTTAAATCAGGTGAACTGGCCCTCGTGCAGGTAATTAAAGAACCGATTGCGAACAAAGGTCCCAAAATCACCTGCGATATTTCTCTCCCTGGCCGATACTTTATTCTCGTCCCCTTTTCTCGCCAAGTTTCTATTTCGAAAAAAATAGGAAATGTAAAGGAAAAAACACGCCTGAAAGATTTGGCGCATTCCATCAAACCTAAAAACTTTGGGGTGATTGTGCGTACCGTTTCTGAAGGAGTTGCTATCGAAGAACTTGATAAAGATTTGCGCGACCTGCTCAAAAAGTGGGATGAATTGGTTATTGGATTGCGCAAGGCAAAAGTGGGAGAAAAAGTAATTGGCAACGCCAACCGCGTTGATTCACTGTTGAGAGATATCTTAAACGATTCATTCACTCAAATTTCTGTTGATGATGCCGAAATTCACGCATCCCTCAAAAAAACTCTTGAAAAATACAATATTGACGCCACCAAAATTCTCCGTCATTACCAAGGAAAACTTCCTATTTTTGACCAATACGGCGTAAATAAACAAATCAAATCTTCATTTGGTAAAAATATACCATTCTCTGGTGGTGCTTATTTAATTATTGAACACACCGAAGCCCTTCACGTAATTGACGTGAACAGCGGAAACACTTCTTTCGATCCTCAAAACCGAGAAGAAAATGTATTCAAAGTAAATACGGAAGCCGTTGATGAAATAGCACGACAAATTCGCCTAAGAGATATGGGTGGAATTATTGTGATCGATTTCATTGACATGAAAGATCCCAAGAAAAAAGCGGCATTGCATACTGCGTTAAGAGATGCAATGGCGAAGGATAGAGCACGTCATAATATTTTACCAATGAGCAAATTTGGCTTGGTGCAACTTACACGAGAACGCGTAAGACCAGCCATTGAAATTGCTACTTCTGAAATCTGCAGCACTTGCTTAGGTTCTGGTAGGGTTGATAGCTCAGTACAACTTTTGGGCAAAATTGAAAATGAGGTAAATTATTTGTGGGACAATATGAACCAAAAAGGAATTACTCTCAGGGCAAATGCGCTAATTACCCATTATTTCAAAGCAGGAATGCCTTCTATTAGAATGAAATGGTGGTTAAGAACAAAACGCTGGCTAAAATTAGAAACTGATCCAAATTTACCTTTAACTGGATATGTGCTAATCAATAGTGACAAACAAGTTATTAATAATACTTTGTAATTTAATACCATAATTTTTTATTTTTAAATTTCATACAGCGTAATTTTATAATTGCGTATGGACCACAATTTGTTCCATTGATTCGCGGGAAATGTCTACACAATCATACATGTGTAAAACCATTTCCCGCTTTTTTTATGCTCTGAAGTAACTTCGTGTAATATGAAATTAATTTGGAGTGTAATGTGTGTTGGTCTAACACTTTTTTCTTGTGTGAGCCAAAAGAAATATGATGCGCTTAACCGCGATAAAGATTCAACAGTTAATTCGTTAAATACCAAGATTGACGATTGTGGAAACATGAATACGTCCCTCAAAGGAGAAATTGTAAATATACAAGATCAACAGGAACGCCAGAAATTGGTGATTTCGAAACTGAAGGACAGCATTCAAATTTGTCAAAATGAACTTGAAGAAAGCCAAGCTTACATTCAAACCTTGGGAGAAACCCACGACGACCAAAAAATGAAGGTTGCCGCGGAAATCGACAAGAAAAACAAAGCCATTCAAACCAAAGAACTGGAACTTAACAAAGCCCTTGCCAGTGCAGAGGCTGAACGTTTAAGACTTGAAACAGCCCGCAAAGAGTTGGACAAAGTGAGTGGCCGCGTGAAAGTACTTGAGGCAGAATTACGCAGAAAAGACAGCGCAGTTATTTTATTAAAAGATGCAATTATCAAAGCCCTTGCAGGCTTCGAAAAGTTGGATGTAAAAGTTGAATACCGAAACGGTAAAGTATACGTAATTCTTCCTGAAAAATTACTGTTTAAAAGCGGAAGCACTTCTGTTGACCCTAAAGGACAAGAGGCATTGATAGAACTTGCAAAAGCGTTGAACAAAAAAGCAGATGTTCAAGTGGCTGTTGAAGGACATACAGACAACGTGCCAATGAATGGTGAAACAATCAAAGACAACTGGGATTTGAGCGTATTGCGTGCTACTTCAATTGCGAAAATCATGATCAATGAGGGAAAATTAAGTGCAAAAAGAATTTCTGCAAACGGACGCGGTGAAACCATTCCAGTGGCTTCAAACGACACCCCAGAAGGACGCGCCAAAAACCGCCGCACCGAAATTATTTTAACACCTCAGTTGGACAAAATTCTTGAAATTTTAAACAACAACTAATTTTGGCTATTGTTATTGCCGCCATTGAGAATCACAAAAACAAAGAAATTGACCTTCTTTGTGCCGATTATTTAAAAAAACTCAATGGCCCTTATGCCACAAAATTAGAAATATTACCTGCCGCAAGGGTTACTGATCCAGCACAACAAAAAGTGAAGGAAACAGAAACCCTGTTAAAACTTTGTAAGCCTGGCGACAAACTCATTCTCTGCGATGAACATGGCAAAATGCACGACAGTATTTCCTTCTCACAAATGATTGAAGGTGAATTGTCTAACATAAGAGGAAAACTCATCATTGGTATTGGTGGAGCCTATGGTTTTACCCGAGAAGCATTGAAAAATTTTCCCTCAATAAAATTAAGCGATTTAACATTTCCACACCATTTGGCAAGGCTCGTTCTTATTGAACAGGTTTACAGGGCATACAATATTCAAAAAGGTACCGGTTATCATCATATATAAGTTGCTGAAACATGAATTCCATCGTAATTTTGCGTTATGAATATTGAGGGAGAAATTATTGAGGGAATCGAAAAAGCAATTACCGCTTTATTCGCCAGTCCTGAAGCACCATCGGTGAAAATTGAAAAAACCAAATCCGACTTCGTTGGAGATTATACCTATGTGGTTTTTCCAATTGTAAGACTATCTCGCAAATCTCCCGAACAAACTGCTGAAGAAATTGGTCAATATTTAAAATCAAACTGTGCCATTATTCATAACTTTAATGTAATCAAAGGGTTCTTAAATTTAGAAGTTGATGCATCTGTTTGGTTTAATTATTTACAGTTAAATTGGAATAAAACTTCGTTTTCACTTCCCTCAAAAAATGAGAAAGTGATGGTTGAATATTCATCACCGAATACAAATAAGCCTTTGCATTTGGGACATATCCGCAACAACTTATTGGGTTATAGCTTATCGCAAATATTTGACAACAACGGGTACGAAGTAATCAAAGCCAATTTGATTAACGACCGTGGTATTCATATTTGCAAAAGCATGTTGGCGTGGAAGTTATTTGGAAATAATGAAACTCCAGAGTCAACCGGCCTAAAAGGAGATCATTTGGTTGGAAGATACTATGTGGTTTTCGAAAATAAATTGAGAGAACAAACCGCTGACGATATTGAAAATGCAATTGCTGGAAATTTCACTTTCGCAGATGCAACCATTCAAAAGCGCTACACCGATGCCCTAGAAAAACTAAATGCAGCAAAGGACGAAAAACAAATTGCAAAATTCTCAGATGACATCAAAGAACTGGTAAGAAACAATTCTCAACTATTGCTTACATGTCAGGAAATGCTGCGTCAATGGGAAGCCGGCGACAAAGAAACCATTGCCCTATGGGAAATGATGAACGGTTGGGTTTACAAAGGTTTTGAATCTACCTATTCTCGTTTGGGAGTTTCTTTTGACAAATACTACTACGAAAGCAATACCTACAAATTAGGAAAAGACATTGTTCAAGAAGGTTTGGCAAAGGGTGTTTTTTACCAAAAGCCAGACAACAGTGTATGGATTGATTTAACCAATGATGGACTAGATGAAAAACTGGTTCAACGCGGTGATGGAACTTCGGTTTACATTACCCAAGACATTGGAACTGCGGAGTTGAAATACCAAGAATTTGGCATGGAACGCAGCATTTATGTGGTTGGTAACGAACAAGATTACCACTTCAAAGTGTTGTTTTTAATCATGCAAAAACTTGGAAAATCATACGCAAACGGTATGTATCACGCGAGTTATGGCATGGTTGATTTGCCTACCGGCAAAATGAAAAGCCGAGAAGGCACCGTGGTTGACGCCGATGATTTAATTAGCGAAATGTACCAAACTGCCAAAGACAAAACCATTGAATTGGGTAAATCCGATGGCTTAAATGAAGATGAATTGCATAACTTGTACCATCAATTGTCGCTGTCAGCATTGAAGTTCTTTATATTGAAGGTTGATCCTAAAAAACGCATGCTATTCAACCCTGAAGAAAGTATTGATTTCCAAGGCGATACGGGTCCATTTATCCAATATACCTATGCCAGAATTCAGAGCATTTTGCGTCAGGCAAAAATCAATTGGCAGGATGCAGAAATTCCAAATAATTTACATCCCTCAGAAATAAATACAATCAAAGTATTATACGACTTCCCTACCGTTTTGGCCGAAGCGTCAAGAGAATACTCTCCTGCGGTAATTTGTCAATATTGCCTCGATTTGGCAAGGGCCTACAACCGTTTGTATAATGAAGTTTCTATTTTGAGAGAAACCGACGAAGGATTGCAAAGCCTAAGATTAAAACTTGCCCACCACACCGCGGAGGGCTTGAAATTCGGCTTGAATTTATTGGGAATCAATGTAGTTGAAAGAATGTAATCTTATTGAATTACCATTCTTACCGATTGCCCGTTTTTTAATTTAATCAAATAAACTCCAGAAGTCATATTTTGGGTGTTTATGCTGTACCCTTCTGTATTAAACTCACCTTCTACCTTGATTGATTGCCAAAGCGAATTATAGATTTGAGGCACATCCTTACTTTTGGTTTGCAACAAAACCATTTCGCCAGATTTCGCAACGTTAGGAAATAATCCAAGTTTATCCGATTCCAAATCCAAAGCACCATTCTTTGCGCAAGGCAATTGATTGATGTATTTCCAAATTTCGTTATTGAATATCCATGGAACCAAACCATTGTTGCTTGGTGCATTCCCCATTCTTATCCAAACCAATCCTTTTGAGGGACAAACATTGATCAGCTGCCCATTTTTACCAAGTGCCATAAAAACATCATTGGGTGCATCGGGAGAAATAGAGCCAGTAAACACAAATTGAGTTTGAGGCGCCATGTATGACGTTTTTCCATTCAACCAAGTTAAATAGCCGTAACTTTTATTGATAGTCTGACTTGAATTGATCATTTGTTTGAAAAAATTAGAATCCTTCATTATGGCTGTGCCATTCCAATTTCCTTTGTTCAACATCAGCAACCCAAATTTGGCCATGCTTCTGCTGTCGGATGCATACACATTGTTGTAACCCGATTTAAAATAAATGCCTTTCATTCCAACAACACTTGAAACTTTGGAAAGAACATATGCATTCAAAGTCCCCCCTGATGCACTTTCAATCACTTTATCTAGCAAGGTATAAGGAGCATTGTGATAGGCCCAACGAGTTCCTGCAGTTGCTGTATATTGCAAGCAAGCTGGCAGGGTGCAATCCGGGTCGGTTCCATTGTCCTTCAACCCCGTTGTCATTGCAATTTGATTGATAATGCAAATGCTATCTTCTTGTTTGCTGCTTAAAGTTGTCCATCCAGCACCCAAATATTTCGAAGATTTGTCGGTCAGTTTTAGAAGTCCTTCTTGATTGGCAATGCCAACGCAAAATCCGGTCAAAGTTTTTCCGGCACTTGCCCAATACCAATTGCTATCTTTTGTAAATGTTCCAAAGTACTTTTCTAGCACAATTTTACCATCCTTCAATAGAATAAAAGACTTGGAATTAGATTGACTCAAGAAATTATAAAGGCTATCAATCCGTTCTTGGCAATAACCAAATCGATTCGTTGACAAGGTATCCCAAGTTCCCGTTTTTGGAGGGAAGTAGGTTTGCGCGTTAAGATTCAGGCAGCAAACAAAAATTAATGCCGTAAAATATTTTTTCAACCCATTGAATTGCATACAAATAAAACGTTATTTAGAATGAAAAGTTACAACAAAAAATGATTATTCCAACCTGTCGGGATTCTCTTTCACAAATTGTGCCCAACCTCCAGTTTTTTTACCGGTTGATTTTGTTGTTCCAAATACCCTAGGTTGGAATTGATAAATATGACATAAGGCAGCGGCCAATCCGTCTGTTGCATCGAGTGTTTCAGGGGCAGTTTCAAACTGAAACTGAGCTTGAAGCATGGCCAAAACCTGTTCTTTAGACGCAGCACCATTGCCACAAATAGATTGTTTTATTTTTCGAGGGACATATTCATAAACGGGAACTTTGCGCGAAATGGCTGCCGCTATGGCAACGCCTTGCGCCCTACCCAACTTCAGCATACTTTGAACATTCTTTCCGTAAAAAGGCGCCTCAATAGAAACTTCAGTTACATTGAATCCATCAATAAGCGCAGCAATACGTTCAAAAATATGAAAAAGCTTTTCTCCATGGTCTTCGAATTTCGACAAACGCACCACTCCCAATGTCTCTAACAACGGGGTTTGACCGTCCATTTTAATAATTCCGTAACCCAATAAATTTGTACCTGGATCGATACCCAAAATAATCCGTGGAGAATTCACCATACAAAGATGTCGAAATAATAGAAAATACCACAAAAAAATACGAAATTTGCAGTAAATAGATTAATAAATAAGAAAATGGCTTTTGATATTGAAGTGATTAAATCTGTTTACGAAAGAATGCCTGAACGTGTAAATGCAGCACGTCAACTTCTAGGTAAACCATTAACATTAACTGAAAAGATTTTGTATTCCCACCTTTGGGAAAACCCAGCAACAAGAAGTTTTGGCCGCGGTGCTGACTATGTAGATTTCGCACCAGACCGTGTAGCAATGCAAGATGCTACTGCACAAATGGCACTTTTGCAATTTATGCAAGCAGGTCGTCCAAAAGTTACCGTACCAAGTACAGTTCACTGTGATCACTTAATTACTGCAAAAGTTGGAGCCGATCAAGATTTAGAAGTTGCGAATACTGAAAGCAAAGAAGTTTACGATTTCTTGGCATCTGTTTCTAACAAATATGGCATCGGTTTCTGGAAACCAGGTGCAGGTATCATTCACCAAGTAGTACTTGAAAACTACGCTTTCCCAGGTGGAATGATGATTGGTACCGATTCACACACAGTAAATGCGGGTGGATTGGGTATGGTTGCCATTGGTGTGGGTGGTGCCGACGCTTGCGACGTTATGGCAGGTTTGCCATGGGAGCTAAAATGGCCTAAATTAATTGGAATTAAATTAACGGGTAAACTTTCTGGTTGGTGCTCTGCAAAAGATGTTATCTTAAAAGTTGCAGGTATTTTAACTGTAAAAGGTGGTACCGGTTGTATTGTTGAATATTTCGGTGAAGGTGCTACATCTATGAGCTGTACCGGTAAAGGTACAATTTGTAACATGGGTGCTGAAATTGGAGCTACTACATCAACCTTTGGTTACGATGAGAGCATGGAGCGCTACTTGCGCGCTACGGGTCGTGCCGATGTGGCTGACTTGGCTAACGGTGTTAAAGAATATTTAACCGCCGATGCTGAAGTTTATGCAAACCCTGAACAATATTTCGATCAAGTAATCGAAATCGATTTAAATACCCTTGAACCATATTTGAACGGTCCTTTCACTCCAGATTTGGCTACTCCTATTTCTAAAATGAAAGAAGAAGCAGCTAAAAATGGTTGGCCAACCAAAGTTGAAGTGGGTTTGATTGGTAGCTGTACCAACTCATCTTACGAAGATATTTCTCGTGCAGTAAGTTTGGCACAACAGGTTTCTACAAAAAACTTGAAACCAAAAGCTGAATACCTAATTACTCCGGGTTCTGAGCAAGTAAGATTTACAATCGAACGCGATGGATTCTTGAAAATATTTGACCAAATTGGTGCCAAAGTATTTACAAATGCTTGTGGTCCTTGTATTGGTATGTGGGATAGAATGGGTGCTGAAAAGCAAGAAAAAAACACCATTGTACACTCTTTCAATAGAAACTTTGCAAAACGTGCCGATGGAAACCCTAACACCTATGCATTTGTGGCTTCTCCAGAATTGGTTACAGCATTGGCAATTGCAGGTGATTTAACTTTCAATCCATTGACAGATTCGTTAATCAATGAAAACGGCGAGTCTGTGATGTTGGATCCACCAACAGGATTTGAACTTCCTGCTTTGGGATTTGCAGTTGAAGACGCCGGTTACCAAGCTCCTGCGGCAGATGGTTCAGGTGTTCAGGTTGCAGTTTCTCCAACAAGCAAGCGTTTGCAGTTGTTAGATCCATTCCAAGCTTGGGAGGGAACTGATATCACTGGAATGCGTTTGTTGATCAAAGCAAAAGGAAAATGTACAACTGACCATATTTCTATGGCTGGACCTTGGTTGAAATTCCGTGGTCACTTAGATAACATTTCAGACAACTTGTTAATTGGAGCAACTAACTTCTTCAATGACCAAGCAAATGCTGTTGTAAACCAAGAAACTGGGAAAACAGATACTGTTCCTGCTACACAACGTGCTTACAAAGCCGCTGGAATTGGATCTATTGTTGTTGGCGACGAAAACTATGGTGAAGGCTCATCTCGTGAACATGCTGCCATGGAGCCACGTCATTTGGGTGTTCGTGCTGTTTTGGTAAAATCATTTGCACGTATTCACGAAACCAACTTGAAAAAACAAGGAATGTTGGCGTTAACATTTGCCGATAAAGCAGATTACGACAAAATTCAAGAAGCAGACAAAATCGACATCGTTGGTTTGACAACTTTTGCTCCAGACAAATCATTGACATTGGTATTAAACCATGCCGATGGCAGCAAGGATGAAATCACTGTAAACCACAGCTACAACGACCAACAAATTGAGTGGTTCAAAGCTGGTGGCGCATTAAACATCATCCGCAAATCAGTAGCATAATTTCTTGAGGGACATTCCTCAAGGTATATAAAAGAGAAAAGGCGCCAGTGGCGCCTTTTTTTATGATATAATTAATTGAATTTACTTCAACTTCACACCTTCACTCACATACGTTTTGATGCAATCAAAAACAGGCAGCCCATGTGATTTGTCTATGCCATGACCTGTTCTTACAACCACTGCATTTTCGTTTTTCACAATGGCAATGTACTGCCCATGTAGCCCTTGGAAGTAGGTAAATGGAATGCCCTTTGTTTCGCCTATCCAGAAAGAATGTCCATAGTTCACACTTTTAAATGGCTTTTGTGCCATATCTAAAAATGCAGAATCAATAATTGATTCCCCCCAATTATTTTTACCGTGATGCATAACCAATTGACCTAATTTGGCAAAATCTCTTGCGGTTGCATCAAAACAACAATAAGTTAACTCCTTGCCGTTTTCAGCATCCAACGACCAAAATGCGGGATACTCAGCCCCAATTTTATTCCATAAACTCTCTTGGGTAAACTCCGAAATCGATTTGTATTTGCCCGTTTTGTCAAGCGCCTTTTTCAATACCAATCCTAACAATTGCGTTGACCCGCTTTGGTAATTGAAATTCTCACCCGGTTTTTTTATCACGGCAACCTGCTTCATCACTGCTTCAACATCATTTGAATAATACGCTTTTGCAGAAACCCCAAATGGTGATAGATAGTTTTCTTCCCAATCCAAACCCGCTGTCATTGTAGAGAGGTTGCGCAAGGTTAAATCCTTGGCAAATTCGCCTGTTAACCAGGGCAAATAATCGATCACTTTGTCGTCCCACGATCCAATAATTTTGTCTTGAATTGCCTTTTGTACCAACAAAGTTGTGATGGTTTTTGCAATTGAAAAAGAATTGGTTTGCGATGAATCTGTAACGCCATTAAAATAATGTTCAGAAACAATGGTATCGTTTTTTAATACAATGTAAGACCCAGAATTTGTTTTGGTTAACATCGATAATAATTGAGTGTCTAAGCCATTGCTTTTTGAATAGTTTTTTGAAGGAATGACAAAAATTTTGCTAGGATTGTTTTGCATTTTTCGCAAATCGAAATATTTCCAATCCAAATAATTCGCAGATTTTTCACCTTTCAAATAGGTTAAGCTCATTCCTTTAACCAAATATTTGTAAGGCGACAAATAAACAATCGTGCCTAATAATACCAAACTAATAAGTGCAATAAATAGGGTTTTATTTTTTTTCATCATTGTGTGAACAGTTGCAAATATATTCAGAAATTGGTTTAAAAGTAATTCAGAAAAAAAATGGCGATATATTGTTTGCCAATTGGCAGTATTGTTTGCAATTTACTCGTCATTTTCTACACAAATCCATCATTAACTCCTCATTGGTAATTCCTTTTTACTACATTTGTATATATGTTAAAATTCCAAAGAGCCATAAGCGCAATCTCTTTAAGTATAATTTTTATAGGATTATTTTCGGTAGGGCTTTTCCTTAAACCAAAACATTCTCCTCAAATTTTTGGAGAAAATCCTGGTTACTTTGAACAGTGGTTTAACGAAAGGAAAAATGCAAATGGAGAAATTCCTTCATGGTTAAAAACCACATGGAGCAAATGGGATCATTCTCAAATTAGCAATAGAGCCAGTGGAAATCCCATCGATAACATCATAGAAATTGGTCCGAATAATGTTGGCGGAAGAACACGCGTGCTTTGGATAGACCCATCAAATGACAACCTCATTTTGGCAGGGGGAATTTCAGGTGGAATGTGGCGTTCAGAAAATGGTGGCAAAACTTGGAAAGCAATAAACGAACAAGAAATTACATTACAACCCAGCTGCATCACCGCTAATCCATTTAATAGCAATGAAATATATTATGGAACTGGAGAGTGCCGTTACGGCGGTTTACACAATCCGGGAAATGGCGTTTTCAAATCTTCCGACAGAGGAAAGTCCTTTACTCAGTTAAGTTCAACTGCAAAATTGGGTGGCTTTGATGCCATTTGGGATATTGAATATTCGAAAACAGACAGCAACACAATTTTTGTTGGAACCAATACAGCCGGAATGTTCCGCTCCACAAACAAGGGCAATTCATGGTCAGCAGTATACACCGCGGGAAATAAGCAAGTAAATGATATTTTAACATTGCCATCGGGCCGAGTGCTGATATCACAACAATCTAACAACGTATACTACTCTGATAGCAATGGAAAAACAGGTACATTTATTCCCGTAACCTTCCCTTCAAAACCAGTTTCAGGGACCTACAGACTTATTAAATTGGCCAATTCGAAAAAATTCCCCAATGTAATATATGCGCTTTTTGAAGGTTGGGATTATACTACTGGACCCGCAGCATTCTACAAAAGCAGCAATGGTGGCAAAACTTGGATTAAGAAAACAACGCCTTCAGCAATTTCAACCGGGCAACAAGCCTATTGTGTAACGCTGGGTGTTAGTGCCGTTGATTCAAACAAAATATTCGCAGGTTGTCAATATTCCGCTTCATCTACAAACGGTGGAAATTCTTGGACATCACTTTTTGGAAGCCATGCCGACAATCAATCGTTTGCAGCGTTTAACACTGCAAGCAATGAATATTTAGCGGGTACAGATGGTGGGATTTATAGATTCAAATGGAACAGCCAAACGGCCATGGGAAATTTAAATACGGGCTACAACGTCACCCAATTCTATGCTGGAAGTTATGATATAGATGGAATGAGAGCAGTTGGTGGCACACAAGATAATGGAACTCAATTTTCTAAAGGGCCACTCAATACATCTCAAATTTTTGGGGGAGATGGCGCCTATTGTCATATAGGTCAAGAAGACGGCGATGTTGCATATGTGTCATACCAAAATGATGGAATTCATCGTTTAGACAATTTCTCAATCTCTGGTTCATCAAATAGTATAAATATTTCTGATTCTCGTTTTGAAAATGACGGAGTAAGTTTCATCAATGCCTACACCATGAACCATGCCGACCAATACATGCTGTTTTATAGAACCAACAGTGGCGTTTATAGAACCACAGATGGTGGAGATGCTTGGGAAAAAATAAATAAAATATCTCGCTCTAGTATCAAAGCCTTGGCTTGCTCGGAAGAAACTAATCCCGTATTCTACTATGGTGGAGCCGCAGCACAATTGTATAAGTTAGAAAATGCAAGAACAGCAATTGGTACAGAAGTGAGCTTCAACAATTCAGTTCCCTCATCCATAACCAGCGACTTTATTAACGGCATTACCATTAATCCGGTTAATAAATATCAAATCTTCGTTGCATTTACCACAGTTAGCAACCAAGGACGTGTTTGGAAAGCAAGTAATCTGCAAACAGCTACCCCACTTTGGGAAAATATTTCAGGAAATTTACCAGCAGGGTTGCCAGTAAATATGGTTGCAGTTGACTCTCAAGATCCTGAAAATAAAATATTCGCAGCAACAGATTATGGTTTTTACTTTACGGTTGATGGTGGAAAAACTTGGACAAAAGACACAAGAATTCCAAACGTAGAAGTACATGAAATTAAAATGCGAAATTCAGATAGAACATTATTCCTCTATACCCATGGAAGAGGAATGTGGGCAATCAAATTGGCTCAATTAAGCAATACCGAGAAAATAGAAAAACTAAAACTTGTAAGTTTATATCCAAATCCTGCAAGCAAATATTTAACGGTGAAACTAAATTTACAAACTACCATTCAAGCCATCAATGTATACGATTTAAGTGGAAAGGTTTGCAAGAACGTGAATAGAATTGAGGAAAATAAAATTGACGTTTGCGATTTGGCAGAAGGTGTTTATTTTGTTCAAGTTGTTACCCCCGAAAAATCTTTCACACAGAAAATTAAAATTGAAAGATAATGTTGAATAAAGAAATAGAAGCGGCCCTTACTACCCTTGAATCTCAACTCAATGAGATCAATGAAATGCTCAAAGAAGTAAGTGACGACATTATACAAGGTGGGTTTTCTGAATACCCAATTTTTGTGGCACACCAAGAAGACGCAAAAATTGGAGAATTAATCATTGACAGATCTGAATTTGATTTCCCTTTTTCAATCAATGCCACTGTAATGGAAAGGTTAATTGAATTAAACATCCTTACCGATGACCGCAAAGATCAATTCATCAAGGCCTTCGGCGATACAAAAAACAACATGTGCATTTTGTGGCTCTTCGGGCAACATTCTCAATTTATTTTTATGCCATTCAAGAAAATGGCGAAAGCAAATTAATAATGATCCAACCATCCGTTGATATTGTCATTTTAAATTATAACACCCGTGGTATTTTAGAAAAATGTTTGCCGCAAGTAATTGCAAATTCTAATTACCCGAATTGCAATGTGGTTGTTGTTGACAATGCCAGCACCGATGATTCTGTAGAATTTGTTAAAGCAACTTATCCAAATTTAGAATTGGTTGTTTTGCCTTACAACTCTGGATTTGCAGGAGGCTACAATTTGTCCCTCAAAAACAGAAAAGCCGATTACTTTGTGCTGCTTAATTCTGATGCAGAACCAGGACCAAATTGGTTAGAGCCCATTTTAGAAATCGCAGAAAACAATCCTCAATTTGGCGCTTGCCAACCCAAAATCTTGGATTACTTCAACCGCACTCAATTTGAATACGCAGGAGCTGCTGCCGGTTTTATTGATATTTTTGGATATCCCTTTTGTAAAGGAAGAATATTTGGAAATGTAGAAAAAGACAATGGCCAATACAACGAATCGGGACAAATATTTTGGGCATCGGGAGCGGCCATGTTCATCAAGCGAGAAGCTTGGGAGAAAGCAAATGGCTTAGATGAAGCTTTTTTTGCGCACATGGAAGAAATAGACCTTTGTTGGAGAATGCAATTATTGGGATACACCATACACAATTGCCACGAAAGTACGTTTTACCACATGGGTGGTGCTACCCTTTCCAATCAAAACCCCAAGAAAACATACCTCAATTTCCGTAATTCATTGTTGATGTTGCACAAAAATTTGCCATCAAATATCAAATCTAAACGAATTTTGCAACGTAAATTATTTGATGGATTGGCGGGATTTTTATTTCTACTACAAGGAAAGCCAAAGCACTTCATTCAAATTATCAAAGCCCACCAATACTTCGACAAGCATAAGCACAATTTTCAAATGTCTGAAAATACAGTTCCATTAACCCAATTATCGGGGGTGCTTGATTCTAGTTTGGTATTTGGTTATTTTCTAAAAGGCAAAAAAACCTGGAGCAATTGGTTTAATTAAACCGATCTTGGGTGGAACTTTATTAAAGTGTCTGCCAAATAGTTCCTATCTAAGTGCGTGTAAATTTCCGTGGTTGTAATACTCTCATGCCCTAACATTTCTTGTACTGCCCTCAAATCAGCACCTGCCTCAACCAAATGGGTAGCGAAACTATGACGAAACGAGTGGGGACTGATTACCTTATCGATTCCCGCCAACAATCCTGCTTTTTTGATAAACAAAAACACAGATTGCCGGGTCAAACCCCGTCCATAACGATTCAAAAAGACCAAATCGCGGTACTGTTTGGAAATATCCAATTTATTTCGTATATTATTGGTATAAAGTTGAATGTGTTTCAACGCCCTTGGTGAGATAGGCACCAATCTTTCTTTGTTTCCTTTTCCCAAAACCTGCACATATTGTTCGTTGAAATGAACATGGGTAATTTTTAAACCTACCAATTCAGACACCCTCAAACCACAACTGTACAAGGTTTCTAGCATGGCAACATTGCGTTCGCCTTCGTCGGTTGAGCGATCAATGGTATTGATCATGGCGTCAATTTCTTCAGGACTCAAAACAACTGGTAGCTTTCGACCTACTTTTGGAGGTTCTAAAAAGTCGGCAGGACTTTCCGCCAACCAATCGTCGAGTACCAAATACTTATAGAACGCCCTAACACCAGAAACAATGCGCGCTTGCGATGTAGCTTGAAATCCCAAATCGGCAATAAATGCAGAAAATTGCTCTAAATTTTTTCTTTTGAGGGACAAAGAATTTTGAAATCCTTGGCTCAATGACCAAGATTTCAATTTTTCTATATCGCGATGATACGCTTCAATGCTGTGTTTTGATAAAGACTTTTCGAGGGTTAAATATTGTGCGAACCCATTGATTGCTTCATCCCAACCTAGCATTATAAACTGAATTTCGTACTGCTAACTTGCAAAATTTCTTTGGTATTATTGTCAAATACCCAAACCATACAACTGAGGTGTTCAGGTTTCCATTTTGCAACTCTGGGAATATAATAATGTCTTTCGGTTGTGAAACCGGCAACCATTGGCGTTTGCAATGGATCTCCCATTGGAGAATTCACGATTTTACGAAGCACATGTTTGAATTTGTATTTTTCATCGTGACCGGTAGCCGTAGATTGTTTTCCAACAATGTCATCTTCGAGTATTGCAATTACCCAACTAACGTCATTTGCAATGGATGTGTTGGCAGTAGCTTTTACTTCAATCCTCCCTTTGTTATCAGCAGACAACCATCTCGCGTTGATATCAATATTTATTGGTGTCGTTTTCTTCAATTGACCATCAACCACAACAGACCATGAATTTTCATCAATCAATCTTTTGCTGTTGTAGATGATATTATCAATAATTCCAGAGGGCAAAGCCGAAACCACACCTACTGAATTGGCCAATTCATCTGCGTCAGGGGTATTTAGTGTATCATAGGGATCTCCCCAAGGATTGGATAAAGGTTTATAGGTAGGATAAATCGCCATAATTTCTATGCGCCCTGGATTGGCATCGGCTAAAGAAGCCGCTCTTTCGGCAGCGCGCGGACAGTTATTACAACGAACCCCTGTTACATCTGCTAGGAACACTCTTTTTATTTGTGCAGTTGGAACAGCACTCTTATAAGTGGTATCTAACAATGGTCGTTCAGTAAACTTGATTGGTGGATTCTCTTCTTCACAACTCATGAGCGAAAAAGCCAAAAATATCCCTCCAAAAAAGAAATTAGAAATTCTCATGCTACGAAAATAATGAAAACCTTTGTTTGGTTATCTTTGTTTCTTTAATAATTATGAGAAATTTAAAAAGAAAGTTGCTCGCTTCGGGCATAATAGCAATCATGACCGGTTGTTTTTTTGGGAAATCAAAAACCATAGATGCACAATCAGTTCAATCAAGTCAACCATCGGAATCAATTTATGGCATTAAAATAAATACATTAGATGAGAAGACCCCAATTGATTTAAATCAATTCAAAGGTAAAAAAATATTGTTTGTAAATACTGCTAGCGAATGTGGTTTTACGCCTCAATACGAAGATTTACAGAAGCTTCAAGAAAAATATCCTGAAAAACTTGTCATTATTGGAAGTCCTTGTAATCAATTTGGTGGTCAAGAACCTGGCAATTCTGAGCAAATTGGTTCATTTTGCAAAAAGAACTACGGTGTTACGTTCCAATTGACACAAAAATTAGATGTAAAAGGAACAAAACAACATTCTCTTTACGCTTGGTTGGGTCAAAAGTCAAAAAATGGTGTATTGGATTCTGAAGTAAAATGGAATTTCAATAAATATTTAATAGACGAAAATGGCCATTTATTAGGCTACTTTGCTTCTACTACTGGTCCATTATCGAACGATATTACCAGTTTAATAGAAAAGTAACGTTTATTTTAGGTGATAAATTCACTTTATTATGGCAATTTGAAGCGATAACGTTATTTTTGCCGTACAAAAATATACACATGAGCATTCTAGTAAATAAAAATTCAAGAATAGTTGTGCAAGGATTTACCGGAAACGAGGGAACCTTTCACGCAACGCAAATGATTGAATACGGGACCAATGTGGTTGGCGGCGTTACTCCTGGTAAAGGAGGAAGTAGACATTTAGATCGTCCGGTATTCAATACTGTAGAATCTGCAGTGAAAGAGGCCGGAGCCGATGTAAGTATCATTTTCGTACCACCTGCTTTTGCTGCTGACGCGATTATGGAATCTGCTGACGCGGGTATCCAAGTAATTGTAGCAATCACCGAAGGTATTCCTACCAAAGATATGGTAATGGTCAAAGAATATTTAAATTCTAAAAACTGTCGCTTAATTGGACCAAACTGCCCAGGCATTATTACTCCTGAAGAAGCTAAAATTGGTATCATGCCAGGTTTTATTTTCAAAAAAGGACATATTGGTGTTATTTCTAAATCTGGAACTTTAACCTACGAAGCTGTTGATCAATTAACCAAATTGGGCATGGGTCAATCTACTGCCATCGGTATTGGTGGAGATCCTATCATTGGTACAACAACCAAAGAAGCGATTGAACTTTTCATGGCCGATCCTGAAACTGCAGGTATTGTTATGATTGGTGAAATTGGTGGAGGAATGGAAGCTGAAGCTGCCCGTTGGATCAAGCAATATGGTACAAAGCCAGTTGTAGGGTTTATTGCTGGACAAACTGCTCCTGCTGGTCGCCGTATGGGACACGCTGGTGCAATTGTTGGTGGAAAAGACGATACTGCTGCTGCTAAAATGGCAATCATGCGTGAGTGTGGTATTCACGTTGTTGAAAGCCCTGCTGAAATCGGACGTCGTATGTTCGAAGTAATGAAGTAATACAAACACATTCTATAAAACAAAAAAGGCGCCGTTGGCGCCTTTTTTGTTTTATTACGGGATTACGTTTTGTTACCCTTTCTTCTTCTTTTTGGTTTTTGTCAAATCAACTACTTCCACCCCATCGTGGCCAGCTTCTGTCCATTGAAAAAAGTCGTCTTTTAAAGCTGTATTTGGAGTTAATTTCACCATTTCAATAATAACCTCGGTGCCATTCTTATAATGCTGAATTACCTTGCATATTTTATAATTCGCATTGTCAATTTCCAATTTCAAATAAGAATAGTTTACCTTCTTTTTAGGCACCAAACGAATTACATTTCTCACTTTGTTTCCATCTGTAACAATGGGGCCTTCAAACTTACTTTTGTAACCTTTGTTATACACTGTAAATATTTCATTGGGAGTAATGCTATTATCGCGTTTTTTATAATCCTCTAGCGTAACTTCTGCATCATCTGGATTGTATGTCCATATAATGTTTCCATTGCAAAAAATTTCTTGGCCTGCATAATCCAATTTGAATTTGTTACCCTTGATCCAAACACTTCCCTTTGATACAACTGGTTTTTTATTGAGGGATGTTGTTGTTAATGTGAATGACGCTTGAATGGTTTTATAGCCTTTATAAATTGCCGATACCTTTTTTAAGATCTCTTCCGATTTTGGATCACTTTGACCTTTATCGGTATTTGCATTTACAAGCGGTTCTGTTGCTTGTGAGTAAGCGGGATGAAGGGTAAATAAAAAATTACCTATCGCCAAACTGTATAATAAAAATTTCTTCATTGTAGTATTGTTATTTGCATTAAAGGTGATTTAAGAATTGCTCTAAAGCAAATTCATCTGGAACATTGACTTGGCGGGGTTTACTTCCTAAATTTGGACCAACAATACCTGCATCTTCCAATTGATCCATCAATCTACCTGCCCTATTATATCCAATCTTTAATTTCCGTTGAATCATGCTTGTGCTACCCACTTGGTTTTGAACAATGACTCTTGCTGCATCTTCAAATAGAGAATCTCGCTCATCTGCATCCAAATCTCCACCGCCCAAGGTAGTTGTTTCATCTTTGACTTCGGGCAAAATATACGCAGTGGAATAAGCCCTTTGCTCACCAATAAAGTCGCAGATTCTCTCAACCTCTGGGGTATCTACAAAAGGACATTGTAAGCGAATCATTTCATTCCCACCACTAAAAAGCATATCTCCCTTTCCTATTAATTGATCGGCCCCATTTCCATCAAGAATAGTACGGCTATCAATCTTAGAAGTTACACGGAAAGCAATTCTTGCAGGGAAGTTAGCCTTAATCATACCTGTGATTACATTCACCGAAGGACGTTGAGTTGCCAAAATCAAATGAATTCCAATGGCCCTTGCAAGCTGTGCAATACGTGCAATTGGCATTTCAATTTCTTTACCTGCTGTCATCATCAAATCGGCAACCTCATCAATTACAACAACAATATATGGCAAAAATCTATGTCCGTTTTGCGGATTCAATTTTCGATTTACAAACTTGCCGTTATATTCAACAATGTTTCTCACCATTGCATCTTGAAGTAACTTGTAACGGTTATCCATTTCAACACAAAGTGAATTCAGGGTATTTACAACTTTGGAGTTTTCAGTAATAATTGCTTCTCCATCTCCGGGTAATTTTGCCAAAAAATGACGTTCAATTTTATTGAACAGTGTCAATTCTACTTTCTTGGGATCTACCAATACAAACTTAACGTATGCAGGATGCATTTTATAGAGCAACGAAACCAATATTGCATTCAACCCAACAGACTTACCCTGACCGGTAGCACCCGCCATGAGCAAATGGGGCATTTTTGCCAAATCCGCAATAAATATTTCATTTGAAATTGTTTTTCCCAAAACAACAGGAAGTTGGAAATCGCATTCTTGGAATTTCTTACTAGCCAACAATCCACGCATCGGCACCATTTCCGGATTTCTATTGGGTACTTCAATACCAATTGTGCCTTTTCCAGGAATTGGAGCAATGATACGAATACCCAGGGCTGCCAAACTCAATGCAATGTCGTCTTCAAGGTTTTTAATTCTCGAAATTTTCACGCCTGGAGCAGGAATGATTTCATATAACGTAACGGTAGGACCCACACTGGCCTTGATACTAGAAATACCAATTTTATAATTCTCTAAGGTATCCTGAATTAATTTTTTACTTTTATTTATTTCTTCAAAGTCAATTTCTTGCCTTTTTGTGTCGTAATCTTTTAATAGATCCAAAGTTGGATATTGGTATTTACTCAAATCTGCTTTGGGATCAAACTCTGTATCAACGCCAAATCGTTCCACGCCTAAATCGCCTTGGTTTTCATCAACCAATTCATCCTCATGTTGCGTTAAATCTTGAATGGCAAATCCATCTTCGAATTTAATTTCCTTTGAGGGAGATGGGGTTTCAACTGCAATCGGTTCTGGATTGCCTTTGAATATATATTCTTCCGGTTCATCGAATTCAACCACATTCTGATGATTCAAATGATTGGTTGAAATTTCTTTATCTTCAATAATAGGTTCAAACGAAGGTTTAGATATCTCATGATGTACAGGTTTTGGTTCAACCGGTTCAACTTTCTTAACGGTAATATTCATACCGTCCCAATTTTCAAAATCACTTACACTAGGGCCATCGTCAATATCTTCATCATCAACCAATAAATCGTTGTCATTCTCACCATCCACTTTAATTGTAGGTGGAATTTTACTCGCTATTGATTCAACCTTTTCGGCTACAATATTTAAATCTCGGGCATTTTCTATATCCTCTTCTTGGAATTCATCGTGCAATAAATCATCTGGATTTTTAAGTACAATGCGAGCGAAGGGATTCATATTCAAAAAAACAAATGAATAAACCACCGCAAAGGCGGCTAAAAACAAGAAAGCACCAATGGGTCCAATTGCATTTTGAATTTGCAGGATACCAAAATAACCGAATGTACCACCTAAAAGCGGATACCAAATTTGAAAGCAATAGCCCAAAAACAATGACACCCAAATAACAAATAAAATGGTATTGGTCAATATTCTCAGTAGTGAAAATGGACGATAATCAAATAAAAGATACAAGCCGCTTAAAATGATATAGGGTAATAGTGCAAAAGCGCCTAATCCAAATCCGTTGTGCATAAAGAAAAAGGCCAATCCAGAACCAATACTTCCCATGGCATTGGTTGATTTCTCTGTCATTGACGAATCAAAATCGCCACCATCGGAAGCCACACTTTGATCTGTTTGCCAAGTAAAGAAAAAGGAGATAAAACTAACTAGCAGGATAATTGAAAAAACGAGCAAGAGAAATCCGATAACTTTCCGCGTCGTATCATTTTTCAAAGTAGCAGCATTCCAAATTTCCTTACCTGAAATTTGGTCAGTTTTGTCAGTAGGTCTTTCCTTTAAGAAATCTGCTGACGATTTTGTTTTTTTTGAAGATTGTTTAGGTGCTGCACTCATTGTGAATTACGAATGTATAACGAAATCTTTGTTAAAAAGATTGTACTTATTCACAGAAAAGTAAGTGTGTATTATTTCAATCAGAAATTCAGAAGATAGCTAATATCAACTGTTTAATTGAAAAACTTCACCTTCCAATGCCAAATATGTTTCGAGATGATTTTTTCTTGCTTCTAACAACAAAGGCTCTAAATTATCGTAACGTGCACTGTAATGACCAATGATTAAATTTTTCACTTTTGCCAATTTCGCGATTATACCCGCTTGAAGAGATGTAGTATGAAAAGTTTCCTCAGCCCTCTTTAATCTATCATGCAAAAACGTTGATTCGTGGTACAACAAAGTAACGTTTTCAATGTGGGGAATAATTGTTTCATCGTATATGGTGTCAGAAATATATGCGAATTTTCTGTTCTTATATCCTTGTACCGTTAACAATTCATTCGCAACCAAAATGCCACTATCCCCTATAAAATCATTTCCAAATTTCAGAGATTCATAAAAAGAAACAGGAATACTATAATTTTCGCAAGCTTCTAGATTGATTTTCCTCTCAGGACCCTTCTCTTCAATAACAAAACCTGTGCAAGGAATTCTGTGTTTTAACGGCACAGAATGAATAGCAAAATCTTCTTCGGAATGCACCAATTCAGGAGAATCAGGATTTGTGAAAATATAATGAATTTGAAATTTTATACCTGCATCACCAATTGTTAAAATTATATCTAGAATTGATTTAAGTTGCTCTGGACAAACTATAAACAATGGGTCAACGCGACCAAAAAGTGCCATTGAAGTAATTAAGCCGGGCAATCCAAAATAATGGTCTCCATGCAAATGTGAAATCAAAACAAACTTGATTTTTTGCATTTTAAGATTGTACTTGGTAAGTTGCAATTGTGTTGCTTCTCCACAATCTAATAAGAAATAATGCTTATCCAAACGAACATGTTGAGCACTCGGATTTCTATCTCGTGTTGGTGTAGCAGAAGAAGTTCCCAATACCGTTATTTCAAATGGTTTTTGCATGCTTTACGAATGTAAGTCTTCCAGAGCCAAAATTATGCCATTTTAGGATCAGATTTTGGCAAGATCACAATTTACTTTGCAAAGAGTAGTTTTTTTAACTCTATTTTCACCGCTTCCACTTCAATCCTCTCAATGCAGGGTTTACTTGTACTGGTGCAATTTATTTGATCACAAGGATTGCATTCCAACACATGATGAATTACAGTGGCTCGTTTATTTTGAGGATAAAAAACATCTTTCACTCCTGGCCCAAATAACCCAACGCATGGGATATTTGCCAAATCGGCCAATTGCAAAGGGCCACTTTCATTTCCAATAAATAATTCTGATTGCTGCATTACAGCATATAGCGTTAACAAACTGTCGTTCGATACCCAAATCTTACTCTCATTGCAAATGTTTTTGATTTTATTCAAACATTCAACTTCATCATTTGTGCCAATAAAAAGCGGTGTGATTTGAAATTCTGCGTACAAAAACTTTGCAATTTCTGCAAATCTTTCTGCAGGCCATTGACGCAAAATTCGTCGGGCAGAAGGATGTATTACTGCAAAACGGGTTAATCCAAATTCTGCAATTCTTTGATTCGCCAATTCTATTTCTTCTATTGAGGGATACAAGGTTGGACGGCAAAATGGATGTTCCAATATTTCATTTATTCCATTGCATTTTTGTCCCTCAAATAACAAATGTTCAATAACGCGGTAATTGGTTAAAATTTCATGTGGCTGATTGCCTCGCTGTGTGAACCTAACGCTTCCCCTATCGGCCCTGAACTTTCTGCAATGCAATAAAGATTTAAATAAGGTTTTCCAGTTTCCACGCAATTCAACCCAGATGTCAAACTTTCCATTAACCTCAGCAATATCAGTTACAATAAAATCAATATTGGGATCATTCTGAATCAGCGACTTTACAAAAGGCTTACACAACAGGGTGATTTTTGCATTGGGATATTGCTTTTTCAAAAATGAAAACACGTGAACCGATGTCGCCATATCGCCAATTTCATCCAATTTCACCACCAAAATTGATTCAATTTTAGTGCATTCTTGAAACGTTGACTTATTAAACCAGCTATTGATTTTGGTTGCAACCATATTGGCTGCATAAAGCCACTTTTCGCTCAAGGCCATATCAAATTGGCAATAAAGGATATAAAATAGGTTGCGAAGGCACCGCATCAGAAGCGATTTTGGGCACCATTAAATTCAGAAAATATAATCCATCTTGAATTGAATTACCCGCATAAATAAGTTCGGTAATACTGGCTTTTTTTCGTGTATTTTCGGGATATTGCCACCAAATACGATGTGCAGCCAGTGCGCCGCTATCTTCCTCCGGATCAACAGATGGCAAGTCGGTTAACAAATGCATAAAACCAAAGTCGACTAACATTTGCATTGCATTTAGGGTAAAATATGGAGGATTATTTCCTGACCAAATTCTATTTTGTTTATCTCGGTCATTGGGCAAAGTTCTAATTACGATTGCCTCTGTTTTTGTGAAAGTATGTTTTAATAATTCTGATTCGTGTATCACCCAATCTCCCTCAATTTCAATCAATGGTATTGTAACGAGTTGGGCCGAAAAAAAATGTTTTTCTAAAACATCAGAAACTGAAATTCTTTCAGTGGCAATATGTCCAACCCCTTCGGTATGGGTTCCATTACCATGTGCACAATAAGTAACTATTTCACAATTGGCGGAACCGCCCTCAATCACACTTCCCACAAATGAACCCACTCTAATTGGCTCTACTTTTGCAAAATCAATGTGAAATGCATTCGGATTTTCAAAATTGGGACCAAATCCTAAGGTGATATTGGAGGGATTTGACAAATCAACTTGATAAGGGTTTTGCTCAATATGAATAGATAGTTGCATTGCTTCAAAATTGGTAAAAAGAAATGGAAAACAAAAAGAAAATGCGCTTTTTTTATTAGAATTGTAAAGCATTTGCAATGAGCTACATAAGAGAGATGAAAAATAAAATCCTTTTTGCCCTGTTATTTTTCTTTTCTTTAATCAAAAATATTGATGCTCAACAATATATATCATTTTTTCCAAGTCCAATCAACGACCAATTATTTCAAAATACAGTTACCGGCTTAAATAAAGATAAATATGGATTTTTATGGATTACATCTCAGTTTGGTATTTATTGTTACGATGGACACAATTTAAAGCACTTTAATACGGCAAACACAAAAGAATTAATAAGTAATAGATTTTCAGGAATCTTTAAAATGAAAAACAATAATCAATTGTTTGCGTTGGGTGAATTTAATCAGGTTTATCTATTAGAAAATAAAAAAATTAAAATCCATTATCCCTCCAAAAACACTAACTTTTTATTTTACAAAACTGTAATCATTGCGGATTCACTCAAGCAATTCAAAGCGCATATTCAAAAATTAGATAACATGTATTCGGCTGAATCCATGTTAAAAAATCATATTCTCTATTCTTACAATAATTTAATTATAAAAGATTTCAACCATAAGATTCAGGTAATTACAAAAGCAAAAGACATTAAACTCTCTTATAAATTCAAATACCAAATATTATCAATAGGTTCAAAATACTTAACAGTACAAATCGATAATAAACTCTACTGTATAGACTTATACAAAACTGAAATTCGTTTTCATGTTTTATTATCTAGGTTATTCGAAACAGATTTAACAACGGCATATTTTGATGAAATTTCCAATATTATTTATTGCGGCACATTTAATAATGGCTTAATCCAGTTTTCGCCTAATTCAATTGAACGATTTTCACTTGGTACAGATCCCGAAGATTTCACTTACTTATATTCTTATACGTTCGATAGCATTACACAATCGATTTTTTCAATTTTAGATAATGGTGTATATCAATGGAAAGATAAAAATCCAGACAATCCAATCAGAATTACCAAAGGCAAATGGTCTGGAAGTGCATGTGCGATATTGAAAAACAGAGAACTGTTTTATTGCATAAATGAAAAGCTCAATTGTTATTCAATTGAAGATAAAAAAATAAAATTCCAAATTACTTGCAAGCCTGAAATTGCTGACATTTTCGAATTTAACAGCAAGTATTATTTTATTTCAGGAAACAGTATTTATGAATTTAACAACGAGAAAATTTGGATTGTCAAATCTTTTGCAAGCAAAAATTACATTTATAAAGTTAAGATTTACAATAACAATATTCATTTATGCTGTAGTGATGGAATTATTGTTTTGGACGGCAAACTCAATAAGATAGGGCACTATCTCAAGCAAAAAACAGTTAGAGATGTGCAACGTTACAATTCAAGTTTAATTGCAGCAACCTATGGAACGGGTGTTTATATAATTAATAATCAACATGAATTTCGTATTCCAAATGACCCCAAAAACTGGATGCTTGCCGCCTTAGGTTTAAGGAAAGATACATCCAATCGGGTTTGGATAGTATGTAATAAAGGTATTTTTATTATTCCCGAAAACAACTTCAAAAAATTTACATTTGATAGTTCTAACTACATATCATTAAACATCCACTCCGACCTTCCAGCCTCAGAATTAAATGGGGGTATTTACCCCGAAAACCAACAAATTGTCAATAACAAAATCCTCATCCCTTCTGACCATGGTCTTTTGAAAATCAATCAAATTCACACCAACTTAAACAAAATCAATTTAAACGTATATCTTGAAAACATTTTGGTTAACAACAATCAAAAATTAGGGAAACAAAACAATATAATTTTACCGAGAGACCATACTGCGCTTGAAATTTTTATTCAAACTCAATATTTTCAAATTGGAAAACCCTTGCCAATCTTTTTTAAACTTAAGAACATTGATGCGAATTGGCAAAGAGTATCAAATAGCCGTTCCATTAAATTCTCAAGATTACCGCCAGGAAGTTATTCTTTATATATCTTTCAAAATAACAGAGAGCTAAAAATATTAGAGATTACTGTAAATCAAATTTGGTATGCGACATGGTGGTTTATTCTATTGTTGATTTTGGCGCTGGGCTTGGCTATTGTTTTTGTTTTTATTCGAAATCAACGAAAATCAAAAGAGGAAAAAGAAATTTTAGATTTAATTGTAAATCACAAAACGATGGAGTTGCAATTCACTGTTGCTGAATTGTTAAGAGCTCAAAAAATATTACAAGAAGAAAACAATTTCAAAAATCAATTGTATGCAATTTTGATGCACGACATTAAATCGCCTTTAATGTTTCTTGCAGAATCTTCGTATTTGATTTATAATAAACATAAAGAAAATGAAAACGACTTAACCAACTTTGTTCGAATTGCCGCAAATACATCCAAGGAACTCCATGATTTTATTTCGGATTTTTTAAATTGGCTAGGTACACAATTTACCGACTATAAAGTAGAAATAAATCAGATTAATGTTAAAAATATAATTGCTGAATTGGTCAAATTTTACCAACCCATTGCAAATGCAAAGAATATTGTCATTCAAACGAATCATGCAGAAAACGATACATTCATCAATTCCAATGTGACAATATTACAAACTATTTTGAGGAATTTTATTGACAATGCGATTAAATATACCCCTTCCGGTGAAATCAATATTTCGATAATAGAAGATAGCAAACATGTTAACATTATCATTGCCGACTCTGGAAATGGATTACCCTCAGATATTGTTAAAATTATAAAAGATTGGGAAAACCAAAAGCTAGCGGAAGCCATGATTGGACATTCAACTACGCATAAAATGGGAATTAAAATCACCCTAGAGTTTATTAAACTCATAGAGGGAGAAATTACCTACGTTGAAAAAAAATCAGGTGGTTCAATCATTCAAATATCCCTCAAAAAGGATATTACATTGAAGTAATTACGTTATAATAAAATGCAAGCTTTGTCAAAGATGCAATATTTTTCACATCGAGCTTATTGAAAACTCTCATTTTATAAGTACTAACCGTTGAAGCCTTCAATGTTAAAATATGACAAATATCAGTCGTAGATTTGCCTTGTAAGTAAAGCATCATCACTTCTAATTCTTTTGCCGATAATTTCTCAAATGGGGTTGAATCTGCATTAGATTGTATTTTCTTGTTCTTTTTCCCATTTTCAATATTTCCCATTATTTCAAAAACCGCCTCTGTCAACATTTGCAATCCATCTCCTTTATAGACATATTTTTGTATATTTAATGAAGACATCGCATTTTCCATAACGTCTTTTGGGAACATAGAAAATACAATAATTGGGGTACGTTTTTCAACCTTGCGAATCGCTTTTATCAATTCATGTGAACTGATATCGGGTAAATTCAAATCAGAAATGATCAAATCATAATCGTAATCTTTAAGCAAACCTAAGGCATGATTGGCATTGGGGGACTCACTAATTTTCAGACCAATAAATTTCTGCTCTAATACCTGAATCATTCCAAATCTAACAATTTCATGATCGTCAATGATTAATATTTCAAACTGCATTTTCACCTAAAGAATACTAAGAATTCACAAATATACGTATTTTGAAATTGTTTTAATCATTGACCTATAGCATCTTCGAGAATTGACAAGAATTTCTTATGACTGATTTCATATGCGCCAAATTGCTCAATATGATTATTCAAATATTGCGTATCTAATAATTTAAAATGATGCTCTCTCAAAAATTCCACCAGAAAAATCAAACAAACCTTACTGGCATCAGTTACCGTGTGAAACATGCTTTCCCCGAAAAACGCTTTTCTGATACAAACTCCGTAAAGACCTCCAACCAACTCCCCATCTAAATAAGCTTCAAAGCTGTGGGCAAATCCTTCTTCATGCAAATCAATATATGCCTCTTTGATTTCTTCCGAAATCCATGTGTCGTCTTCCCTATTTTGTGAACAACGTTCAATGACTTCGGCAAAATTTCGGTTAATAACCAGTTCAAACTTTCTTTTGTTGTATAAACGTCTAAGATTTTTAGAAACTTTAAATCTATCATCCAAAGGAATCACTCCACGCCTTTCAGGGGTATGCCAATAAATGGCATTTCCTTCGTCGGGATCAGCCATTGGGAAAGAACCCGACAAATAAGCCTGAATTAATAATTGAGGAGTCAGTAACATTTCTGCAAAAGTAATTCAACATAAAATGTGGGAATTCATTTTTCTTATGTTTTTTTGCACCATAATGGGAAAAGGTAAAAACAAATCCGAAAAATTCGCCGAATTTGATTCATTTGAGAATACTTACGATTATAATTCTATCACAAAAGGCAAATGGGCATCAATTTTTGGAAATTCAAATCCCATTGTTTTAGAACTTGCTTGCGGAAAAGGTGATTATGCCATTGGTTTGGCTAGGATGAATCCCAACATCAATTATGTTGGCGTTGACATTAAGGGTAATCGACTTTGGAAAGGTGCTAAAATATGTACAGAACAGGGTATTCAAAATGTGCGATTTTTGCGAATAGAAATTGATAAACTTTTTGAATATTTCGCAAAAGATGAAGTTTCTGAAATGTGGATTACCTTTCCTGATCCACAACCACAAAAAGAGCGCAAGCGTTTAAGCAGTGGTAGATTTTTGAATGTTTACCGACAGGTGATGCCACCAACAGGCATGATGAATATCAAAACAGATTCAGACTTGTTTTATGAAAGTAGTTTGGAACAAGTAGCAGAAGACAATTTAACATTGCTCGAAAACATAAATGACGTTTACGGTACAATTCCCGTTCCCGAGTTTTTACAAATTCAAACCTTCTACGAAGCAATCTGGCTAAAAATGGGCAAGAAAATAAAATATGTTAAATTTATTTTGGGGGACGTGAAAAGTCGCGAAACAAAAAAACCAAAATTACAGAATGATAGACCTTAGGCCTTTTTTAATACAATAAGCAAAATCAATATCAATGCTACCAAAAACAAAAGCGTAACTATTGTTCCAATTATTCCACTAAAAACACTAAAAATTGAAATTGCAATTCCTGCATAACATAATATTCTGCCAATAAAGCCAGGACGGACTTTCAATCCCACCAACCCAATTATTACGCCACAAGCTGCCAACAAAATTGACAAAAAATTACCACTGAAGAGGGTTGCCAGCAATCCCAAAAATATACTCGTCCAACCCATTGTTCTTCCAATATCTTTTGATGAAACCAAACGGCTAGATTTATTGATTTTTAATTTTGCGATTTCCTTTTGAACTGGAATTGATGTAATCGTATTTACAAAAGTCTTTTCAGTAAATAATTGACCCTTCTCGGATTTAAATTGAGAAAATTGAACGATATTTGGATCGTTTTTAATTTGTTCAAGATTTGCAATAGTTACAACGGAATCAACAATTGTGTTCTTTGGGGCGAATGCCTTATTTGCACTTTTAGGCATTGAAAAGTTTCCACCTCCAAATCCAATTTCACGGGTTTGAACTGAACAACTATTTAAAAATAAAGCACCTACAATTAAAATAATTCCTAAAAAACGATTCAATTTCATATATGCAATTTACACCTTATAAGTTAATATGACAATACACATTTCACTTATTAATTTGTAAGTTTACCAAATAAGAATCGTTTGTTGTTTTTTCAAATTGCATCACTTGATTCTTCCTAATTGCAATGGTGTAGATTACTTTTTCAGTGTATTCTCTGTTTACAATTCGAACTTGAAATTGATTTAAAATTCGGTGAATTTCTTGCTCATATTGAAAATCTGTGGCCATTAAAAATTGTTCTTCCATCATCTTTTCTACTCTGCCCGATTCATTCAAAACCAATACCGCAGATGCGCCATAGCTTTCTATTAAACCTGGAATACCCAATAAGGTCCCCCCAAAATAACGAACTACAACCACCAACACATTTGTTAATTGTTGAGATAAAATTGCCCTGAGAATGGGTCTCCCTGCTGAATTAGAAGGTTCACCATCGTCGTTTGCTCTTTGGGCTTCGCCACCCTGCCCAATTACATAGGCATAGCAGTGATGGGTAGCATCGGGATATTTCGATTTTAATTCGTTCAATTGTTTTTTAACTTCCAGCTCATTGTATACAATATAGCTATATGCAAGAAACTTACTTCCCCTTTCACGCAAAGAAGCTTCTGCATTTTGAGTTATTTCGTTATACGTATCTGAAAACAACATTAGTTCAACAAGATCAATGCAAAAATGGCCAAGGCCAAACCAAAATAACCTTTGGCAGTTATTTTTTCCTTAAATGCCAGTCCAACCAAGGTAGACAATAAAACAACACCCACATTGTTCATGGTAAAAAACAAAGCTGTTTTGCCATGATAAAAATCAATGGCTCTGAACATGGCAATCAATGAAAAGAAATTTGCAGTACCCAATAAAACTCCACCCAATGCACTTCTAAAATCAAAATTCCTCAACAACTTTGGATTTATTGCTATAATAATCAATCCAGATAAAAATGCTCCGAAAAATAACAATGTCGACATTTTTGCATCCGTCCAAAAAACGTAGTGCTTGTTCTTCAAAAGATTTAACCCTGTATCAACCAATCCGCTTCCTATAAAAACCAATAATAAAATCCAATTAAATTTAGTACCCTCATTAGATTTATTCGTAATTAAAACAACACTTAATAAAGACAAAGCTATTCCACCCAATTTAATTGCATCAATATATTCCTTTAAAACAAACATGGCCACAATTACGGGCAACACCACACTCATTTTAGAGACCATAGAACTTAAAGCAGCTCCCGATTTATGGGTGGAAACACCCATTAAAAAAAATGTACCTATAAAAACTATTCCCATGCATATAATTGGCAAAAAGCCTTCTTGGTGAATTACTGATGCATTCATAATATGCTCAGACCCCAAATAAATATTACCTAACAAAAAACAGGTTAAATAATTAAAAATAATTGCGGAAAATACATCGATGGATAATTTTGAAAATAATTTAAACGCCACAAAAAGTGCAGTACTCAACAATACACTTAAAAGCAACCAAATCATAATAAACTATTGTTTTTAAACACTTCGTAAAAATCGTTTGGCAATTCTTGACAAGAAACCGAATTGGCTTTTATTTCAGGAGCCAAATCTCCATCGTTTATACGTATGCTTTTACTTTTAAACCGATGTATTTCGTCATACAAATTGTGTTTGATAAATTCATTTACTGTGAAAGCCCCTCCTTCAACCATCAAGCTGTTTATGTTAAGGTTAAAAAGTAATACCGACAAATTGTTTAGGAAATTTTCATCAAAATCCATTTGGATAGAATGCACATTTCCAACAACTTCATTTTTGAGTGAATTCAATACATAAACCGGTGAATCTCCAACAAATTCGTTAGAGTAATTCCCAATTAAAGTATTATCAACCACAAATCTCCGAGGCGAAGTTCCACTCCATAATCTATTGTTCAACTGTGGTTTATCAATGTTCCACGTATTCACCCCAACCAAAATTGCAGAAATATCTCTTCTTAAGGAATGGGTTATTGCTTGGGTTTCTGTCCCAGAAATTTGGAATCTAGCTTTTGGAGAAGGGGCCATAAAACGATTGGCACATTCGGCCCACTTTAAAACAATATAGGGTCTTTTTTTTGTATGGAAGGTTACAAAGAACTTATTCAATTCTAAGCAATCTTGGTTGCAAATATTTTCGATTACTTCAATTCCATTTTCACGCAACATGGCAATGCCTTTTCCCGCAACCAACTGATTTGGATCTGTCATACCAACCACTACCCTATTTACTTTGTGATCAATCAATAAATTTGCACAAGGTGGAGTTTTGCCAAAATGCGCGCAGGGTTCGAGATTCACATAAACCGTTGAATCTTTCAAAACTGTTTTATCTGCAAGTTGCAGTATCGCCATCCGTTCAGCATGGTCTTTACCAAAAGCGGTATGCCATCCCTCAGAAATGATTTTACCGTCATTCACAATTACGCAGCCCACCATCGGATTTGGATTTACAAATCCGGCACCTCGTTTTGCTATTTCGAGGCATCGCTGCATAAAATATTCGTGATTCACTTAGTAAGTGCGAAGTTAAAGTTATTTTTGAGGTGAAATGTAAAAAATACCACGCTGCTTTAATAAGTGCCGCAATTCATATGGCTCCATATATTACTGTTTCTCATGCTATCCTGAGTTTAATGGGCAATAGAATTCTAACAAAATTAAAAATATTTTTAATTTCCGCCATCATTAATTATACCATTTGTGTGCGATATCTATTTCTCCACTGCTAAATCAACCACCATATATCCTGTCGATATTCGATTTTCAAATGCTATAACATCACTTTAATTTTGCATTTTCTCATCAAAATGTGTTAAAAAAATATAACAATATATACTATTTTCGCTAAAACCCATTTGTTTTCATTTAAATAACATAGAATAAATTCTATTAATGATTTCTTTACATAGATTTGAGAGGCAATAAAATCAACTGAAAATCACACACATGTTAAAACTTGGAAATCTCATTGAGAAAGATGTTTTCTTATTAGATTTTGAAACATCAGATTTTAATCATTCTTGGCAGGAAAATTACAAATTCCATCTCTTTCAAAACGAATTTAAATCATATGAAATTGGAATTCCTTTCAATCATAAAAATCTATTGCTCGACGTAGTAGTTCAATTTATTGAATCCGTAAAAGATTTCAAAGGCAGTTACTTTATCTACTTTGATGTAAAACGAGATACAAAATTACTTAAGATAGTAGAAAGTAATCAGATTGAATTACACAATAAAAAAGTATTTTTATTGCCCGAAAAAAACTTAAAATATTCAGAATTCTCATCCGAATTTTGGAAAATGACCATCATGGGCTATGAAATTAATATTTTAAAATGCGATAGGATGTCTCAATGTCAAAGGGATCCCAAAATTATCAATAAATATTTATTGAAAGGCGCAAGAATTGGAATCACCGGATCAAATAAACATTCATTTGGTTTTCTACACAAAAGAAGAATCGCTCAGTTATTTAAAGAAAATTTAATCGATTATTGGATTACCGAAACAATCAATCAAAACGATTCTTCTTATTTTCAGGAAGTAAAACTTAAATCAGATATCCTAAAATAGATTTAATCATCTAAATTAGCCGTTGAAACCAACTTGGCATGTGAAATAACTTTTATCTTTTTCCCTTCCAACGAAATAATATTATCGGATTTAAACTCAGACAGCAATCGAATTACAGTTTCGGTTGCGGTACCCACTAAGTTTGCCAATTCCTCCCGAGAAAGTTTCAAATTCAATGTTGAGTTGTCGGCTTCAAAACCGTAAGATTCTTTTATAAATAGAAGGGCTTCTGCCAAACGTTCCCTAACAGGCCTTTGCGCCAAATGCGTAATACTAATTTCTGCTTTTCTTAAGTCATCGCTCAACAACTTCATGATTTCCATTGAAAACGCACCATCTTTTTGCAAAATTCCCATAAAAAGTTCCTTGGGAATGAAACAAACCCCAGAATCTTCAAGCGCTACAGCTGAAACGCTGTATTTATCTTGACTCAACAATGATCTATAACCCATCAAATCGCCGGGTTTAACCAACCTTAAAAGCTGCTCTTTGCCATCGTCTCCAAACTTAGAAAGTTTGATTTTACCTGAATTTACGCAGTAAATCCCGAATGGACGTGAACCTTCATGAAAAATCACTTGGCCTTTTTTGTAAAAAGTGCAAATTCTTTCTTCGTTTATTTGCTCAATAGAATTATACTTAACCTTGCATAATACAGACGCAAAGCGTTGTGTGCAAGTTTTACAATCTAACTGGCTATGCTCGAGACTCATAAGGATGAATAAACAATACCCAAATTTATGCGTTTAATTCCGGTAATGGTTTTTTTGTTTGAGAAATTTCAACTACCGTAGAATAATTATTAATTCAATGGCGAGTATGATGCGTGCAGCGCCTCTCACAGAACAGTGAGCTTAGAACAAAATGAATGGCAATAAGTATTTGATTTTTAACAAAACCTGATGGAATTAAATTTACTCCAACTTAAGTAAAAATTAAATAATGAGTACGTTGGTTTATAAATTTATGAATAAAAAATAAATTGTAGATAAAATTCTATTTTATTCTAATTGGAAAATATTAATTTTGAAACTAACTAAATCAAAAAATCTATGAAAAAAATCGCATTCATTTTAGTCCTTCTTTTTAGCTTTACCAAAAGCGCCTCAGCTCAAGTAGCTGCAACGGAGGTTGAAGAATCTCAATTCACTAAAAATCCTTCAGCTTACGTTGGTAAAACAATTAAGATTAAAAACATATCTGTTTTTTTGCCAGACGCCCCGATTGCAAATAAACAAGGCTCAAAGCCATGTAATCCTCCAACAGCAGGCAGCAAAATGATTAAATTAGAATTTGCTAATCCTAATTTTAATGGATGTTTTGAAATTCCAGTGAATATATGTGGATCAATACCTAAAAATTTAGAGTGTATTGGCAACGTAATTATCAAAATAGATGCTACAGGAAATTACAAAATTATTGATTGTAAAATTCAACCGTAAAAAATATTAAAATTGTCATATCAAATAAAAAAGGGGATTAACATCCCCTTTTTTATTTGATATGACTTGATACAATTAATCCTTCTTGATTGTAGTTGTGGTTGTTGTAGCGCCAGTTTTTTTGATATTTACTTTATCAATGCTCACTGGTTTAGCTTTGTTTCCACCATTTTTACCAACTGGATTATTTACACCTGCACCTTTTGCGTCGGCAGGGTTCATTGGTTTTGTAATATTCGATTGGTTTGAAACTTTTGGATTAGGCTTAGAAGGATTTGCAGTTTGAGCAAACATTGAAGAAGCGGCAATCATCAATACAGATAACAAAGTTAATTTTTTCATGGTTTTTTGTTTTTTTCTATTCACGAAGATAAAAATAAAACTCAAATGACAAATACCTTTTTTTTGGTATTTATCAACTTTCAAAGTTATTTTTAAAAACCAAATTGATTAAAATTGTTTTTTTAATGTCATAAATTTATTTTTTTTTGTTCAAATAGGGCAAAATTGACAAAAAAGTCGTCAATTCGTAAAATATATTACCTAAATAATGCAATTACAAAAACAAAACAAGTATTTACACTTCACAAGACTATTGTATTTTATACTTTTATTAACTTTTTCACTTCAATCAAAAGTATCAAAAGCACAGGTTTGTAGTGATGGAATTACCTCAAAATATGTTACACTAACAGAAAAAATTGTTGGGGCTGCAAAATTAACTTCAATCACCAGCCATAGCATTGTTTCGGTTCCTGGTGGATTTTGGATGGGTGGACTTGCAACTTTATCAGGAGGAAATGTTGAATTTTTTTATGCAAAAGCTAACGATACTGGAAAATTATTATTTTTTAAAACGATTGGTCTTGCTTCTAATGAAGCAGCTTATTCCGTTAAATTAGCAGCAACCCCATCTGGAGGTGTAATTATAACAGGACAATCATATGAATCGTCAATTACAATTAATTTAGGTGCAATAATTTCAATCGATAATAAGGGCAATCTAAAATGGTATAGAAAGACGCCAAGCGCAGGAAATAAGGGGATTCTTGACCAAATAAGAGCAGTTACAGTTGAACCAAACGGCGATGTAGTTATTGTAGGTGACGCTCAACAATATTCCAACTTAAACTATTCAAGAGTAATGATTTACAAAGTTGATAGCAATGCAAATCAAATATTTTCAAATCAAATCAACCTCGCTGTCAATACAACAAATCAACAAGCTCATCCTACTGATATTCAAATTACGCCATATGGGTATTTAATTGCTGGTTGGATTACATCAGCACAAAATCCATTTCTATTGTTAGTAAATAGTAGTACAGGAGCATCTATCAGTGCAATAAATATGCCACATGCTAGTCGCCATAGTCCAGATAAACTTATATACACCCCTTCAGGAAAAGTTTATTTAATAGGTTACACAAATAGAAACGGAACAGCTGATGGATTTGTTGCAGCTCTAAATTTAATTACGGGAAACATTCTTTGGCAAAAAAGCATTGCATCTACAGGTGGAGCAAACGATTATTTTAACAATGCTTATCTCGATAAAAATATAATTTATATGTCCATGCAATCCAACGGACTCGGTGGAGGTGGTTTGCGTCAAGGTTTTGTAGGAATTGATACTAATGGCAATTATCAATCTGGAAATTCAATCTATTTCGGCACAAGAAGATTTGCAACTGCACTTTCAGGTATTGATTTTGCTGTTCTCAAAAATAGTGGAACCGTTTTCTTTGGTCAAGACAATGGCGCAACGGGAGTTCGTTTAAATTTTGCAATTAATAGCCCATGTATTTCCACTAGCTGCGCCAATCATACACAAACATTTTCGAATTTCAATACCAATTTAACTGTATCAAGTTTAAATATTTCTGATTATCGCTTAGGTGATTTGACTGCACAGTCTCCAACAATAACGGATATTCTCATAAATGAAAATATTGAATGCAGGCAAGCATGTAAAAAACCAACATCAATTTTAATTGACACAACGCTTTTGTGCACAACGAGTACCTCTGTAAATGTTGATGCAACACAAACAAACTGCACATACCTATGGGATGATGGGGATGTTAATGCAAAAAAATCATTTACAAGTAGTGGGACGTATTTTTTAACTACCACCAATGCCTGTTCAAGTATCAAAGATACTTTAACGGTAATAGCAGGAGATGTTCCAACTTCGCCTAGTTTTAAAGATACTACATTTTGTACTACAGGTTGGAGTCTGTATAAAAACATCAAACAAATAGGATGCACCTATATTTGGGATAATGCCAGTACAAAAAGTTACAGAACATTTACAGCTCCCGGTAATTTTTGGTTAGAAACTTCCAACTCTTGCGGTAAACGCGTTGATACCATTAAAATCAAACAAGGTGCAGTGGTTGTAATGCCCCCAAAATTACAAGACACAGGTATTTGCATTGGTGAAACCATTATTCAAAATATAACAACCAGTCCTTTTCACCAATATTTATGGAGTGATGGTGATACAAATGCAACCAAAGGTTTTAAAACATTTGGTAAATATTTTTTGACAGTTTCAACAGCATGTCAAACAAAACAAGATTCATTTAATATTTTACTAAGAAGGAAACCAATTAAAGCACCTATTAAAGATACAGTTTTTTGTGCAAGTCCGATTTTATATTCTGTAAATGCCTTTCAACCCAATTGCATATATGTATGGAGCGATGGAACATCAAATCCATCACTTACAGTAAACAGAAGCGGCAAATGGTGGCTTATTACTGAAAATCGTTGCGGAAATAGAATAGATTCGTTTAAGGTAGATAAAGACACAATTCCTGTTAAAGTATTAAATAACGATGAATATTTTTGCCAAGGTCAACCTTTAAAAATCAAAGCTTATCAACCCAATCTAGGAAAGTTTAATTATTTATGGAGCACCGGCGACAAAGGTCCTGAAGTGAGTATTCCATATTCAACTACTATTTCATTGGTAACTTCTAATACTTGTGGTACACGAACAGATTTTGTTACAGTTTACAGTTACCGCTGTGATTGTTCAATGTGGGTGCCAAATGCATTTTCTCCGAGAAATTCCGATAATTTAAATGATGGATGGGCTCCATATTTTGAATGCCAGGTGAAATCTGGATATTATTCAATTTACAACCGCTGGGGAGAATGTATCGTATATCAAAAATCATTTCTTGATCCTTGGGATGGCAAATTAGCCAATGGTGATTATGCACCAGAAGGAGTTTACTCGTATATTGTTCACGGATTGTACGCGGAATCAGTTACGGGGACCAGAACATTTGATCAATTCGGTGACTTAACAATAATAAACGGCAAAAAATAATTAAACTAAACAACTATGAATTATAAAAAACTACTAATTTTTACTTTTATAGCAATCTTGCTTTTAAATGTAAACATCTCATTTGGTCAAGCTGAGCTTAAAACAGAGGATTTAGAAACCAATGCATTTCCACCAACAGGATGGGCCGGCGTTGGAAATATAAATTTATGGAATAGAAGAACGGGTGCCCAAACCAATCCTACTTGCAATCCTCATGGCGGAACAGGAACATTGCGCTTTGCATCTAGAAACGCATTTGCAGCAGGTACACAACAAACTATTTCTTCGCCATTAATGGATTTAAGTTCTAGAGGCAGCGGAAACTCATATTTTAGTTTCTATATTTATCGAGATACTGTTTTTAATCAAGCAGATAGTTTAACAATTTTTATCAATACCAGTAGATCATTAACAGGGGCAAAAAGACTAGGAGTGGTAGCTAGGTATGCAAAATTAAACTTACCTGATATTGTAACTGAAGGATGGCAACAATATTCTTTTTCTATTCCTGCGAGTTATAGCGGTACCTCAAACTACATTTTAATACAGGGAACAGCAAGAAGCGGTGCAGGTGCAGGTGGAAATATATTTTTAGATGATTTTGAATGGCAACATTATCCAACGTATTGCTCAGGAACCCCAACCGCGGGAAGCATTACTTCTAGTCCGACAAAAATTTGTGCGGCCACGGGTCAAGCTACATTTACAATTGCAGGCAATACCTCTAGTTATGGTACCTCAATTCAATGGCAAAGAGCTACTGCTGATACTGGAACATATATTAATTTCGGTACAGGCACAAATCCAACTACGGGTAATTTGAATGGAACACGTTTTATTAGAGCAATTATTACTTGCTCTCAATCAGGAGAATCAGATACAACCCCATACATTGAGGTGAGAACCAATGCAGGAATAGCACCCACTTTAATACTTACCCCTAACTTCGGCAGTATTTGCACTGGTGGCAAACCTGTTACTTTAACGGCTGCAGCTTCAGGCAATTCAACCATCACCTGGTCACCAACTACAGGTTTAGATAAATCTACAGGTGATACCGTAAATGCAAGCCCAACAGTGAACACCAACTACACAGTTGTTGCTACAGATACAGCAGGTTGCACTGCACAAAGAAATGTAAATGTATTTATTTCAGGAAATCCAGTAATCAATTTAACATTCAAAGACAGCAGCATGTGCGCTGGCGATTCAATGTTAGTTACAGCTGCAGCAGGTGGTGGTGGTGGAACAACATACTCTTGGTCAAATGGTGCAGCCAAAGCCGCTACTTATATTCGTGCAGCAGGCAAAACAACTGCAACGGTAACAGTAAAAAATGGAGCAGGTTGCACCGGAACCAAATCACAAAACTTCTATGAAGTAGCTAAGATTAAAGCAAATTTCTCTTATGTTCAAAATGGATTTACATTTAACTTCAAAAATTTAACCACAGGTGGAAAAGGATTCCATTGGTTCTATGGTGATGGAAATGAAAGCTTCCAGGAAATGCCTACTTATAAATATTCAAATGCCGGACCTGTTGAAGTTACATTTATTGTTGACAATGCCCCATGCGGTTCAGATACAATAAAACAATTCATTAATCCACAGCCTTTGAGCAGCTCAACCCGTCAATACTTGGTAGAAGGTGTTATGGTTTACCCTAACCCTGCAAACAATGCCTTAACAGTATATGTCCCTGCTATTCATGGTAATTCTTCTATCAACGTTAGAAATATTCAAGGACAATTGGTTGGTTCAAATAAAATCAGTACCAACAACAGCCGCCAAACTAAAATCAATACAGAAAGCTTGGCATCTGGCATTTACTTCGTTGAAGTAATTGCAAACAATAAAAAAGACACATACAAAATTCAAGTAACTCACTAATTTGAATGTCTCACATAACAAAAAAGCCACCCTAGGGTGGCTTTTTTGTTATATCGTATTTTAATTCAAACCACCGCCATTGGGCATCCCCATTCCTGGCATTGGCATTCCCGGAGGAGGTGTTCCACCCGGAAACATAAACATTCTCCTGTCTTTATCTTCCTTACCTTGACCTTTACTGCCCTTAAATTGACGCAAATTGTATGTAACTGTAATCATGGCATAACGGGTTAATACCCTCGTGTTTACATCTTCAAAATAAATTTGTGTTACGTTTCTTGCAATGGCCTTGTTCTGATTCAAAATATCATAAACACTTAACCTTACTTCAATTGTATTCTTATTGAATTTCTTTGCCAATCCCATGTTCCACAAATAAAACGTTTGATTGTAACTGCTACTCAATCCTGTAAATGCACTTTGAGTAATATCTGAGACTAATGCCCAACTTTCAGTAGGATTATAATTCAACTTAAACTGAGTATTTTGATTGATATAACTTTGATTTAAAGACTTTTGTAGTGTATTCAATACATAACTATAAGTGGTTGTACTCATCAAAGTAATATCCAATTTGTTTACGTTTGTACCCAAAACAATTCCTAAACTTGCCGAAGGATTTCTAGACGTATTCGCTTTCGCCTCGCTATTTCCAAGTTGTATCAGACTCGGAGTTTGAACGTAATTTAGTCCCCCATTAACATTCAAATTCAACTTGCCAGAATCTAATGGTGTTCCATACGTACCAAACAATCTCAAGTTATAATATCCATCTAAATTCACTGCCTTAGATAATTGCGCACCTGGATTCAATCGAATCATTCCAGTATCGCCAACTTTCACTAATAATGGTGAATTCCCTGCTATTTGTGTCAACGATGAAATATAATTCTTTGTATATGTTGCGTTAATTAAGATAAATAGATTTTTGCCTTTTTCTGGTTTTACAGAAAAATATCTCATGGTTACATTGTGCTGATAATCCTGGACCAACGATTTGTTCCCGACACTTAATTGTAGTGAATTGCTATTATTAATAACCTCCTGCAATTGATCAACCGATGGCGCATTATTTGAAGTTCTATAATTCAGTCTCAAATTCTTTTTCATTCCCAATTTATACCGTACACTCAAAGAAGGCAAAATTGAGTAAAACTGTTTGCTTAAGTTTGTAACTATAGGGAAAGTTTGATCGCCGTCTAACATTGCAACTTGTCCACTTAACCCAATATTGGTATTCCACTTGTAATTCTGAAATTGATATTGACCACCCACTGAATGACTGCTATATCCATTTTTATATCTATTCGATAAAATTGTATCAAGGTAATTGATTTCAGACAAATAGTTTTGAGGGACAAAATTTAAACGATTGCTTCCATTTTGGTTTAAATTTCCAGTATACATTACAGAAATTAAATTGTTTGAATCCAAACCCTCTGTAAATGTCAAATTTCCATTCAATGTTAACCCAGTTTTTCCAATATCCAAACGCTGCAACCGAATTGTATCTATGTTATTTCCAAATATATTAAAAATACTTCTTTGGTTAATATCGGTTTCGCCAGTTTGATTTGTGAACCCTGGATTTACAGAAACAGACATCGTTCGTCCTTTCTTTTTAAACGACCGCATCCAATTTATATTCACCCCGCCATTGTAACCCACTGAATTATTGACATAACCATTTACTAATTTACTGAATATGGAATCAACCGACTCTTGATTTGAGGTAATTCCTGTGAGTGGATTTTTAATCCCATTTGTTTGAAGCGTCAATCTCGGCTGAATAATAACTCTATTCACAGTATCTGGTCGCCAATCAAAACGCAAATTAAACCTGTGATTTCTATTGTGGGATAAATTCTGAGCGGTTTCACTATAATTATAACCAGTTTGACTTCCCGTGATGAAAATTCGATTTGTAGATGTTGAATTGTCATTATCAGAATTATTTAAAAAATAGCTGGCAGAAAAATCTAAGTTTTTCTTCTTTCCTAATTTGTCTGAATAGCTTAACCCAATTGCTGCCGTTGATGTAATTCCATTTTGACTTCCCACAAAGAATTGTCCAGCACCCCCCATGCCACCACCAGCACCTCCGAACATTCCGCCGCCTCCACCTCTGCCACCTCGAGAACCACCTCCCATTGAACCCATAATGTCTTCAATAGAAAAGTTTTGTTCGTTAATGTTATTCAGTTGCGACAATAATGTAAAACGTCTATCGCCAGAAAAGTAGTTTAGATTTAACCCTGCCTTGTATTTATTGATATCGCCGCTTCCATCAAAAGATCTTCCATAACCTCCAAAACCCTTACCAAAGACTCCATTTTTAAATCCCATTTTGGTAATAATATTCATGGTTTTGGTTGAGTTTCCATCGTCAAATCCGGTAAACGCACTTTGGTCAGAACGACCATCATAAATTTGAATTTTAGAAATTACCTCTGCAGGTAAGTTTTTCAAAGCGGTATTCGGATCATCGCCAAAAAAAGGTTTGCCATCTACCAAAACCTTTTTAACTTGTTCACCTTGCGCTTGAACTTGACCATTGCTAGAAGTTACTCCGGGCATTTTACGCACCAAATCCTCGGCAGTTGCATCAGGATTTACCTTGTAATTTGCAGCACTCAATTCAGAAGTATCTCCCTTTTGGACAATTGCATTGGTTTTAATTTCAACGTCCTGCATCCTGTCTTTTAATCTCAACAAAACAAATGGCTCATCTAAAGTTAAACTTGGACCTTCAGCGCTTCTAGTTGGTTTCCAATTTACATAAGATTTGTATGCTTCAAATCCTTCAGCTACCACAACCACATATGCAGAAAAAGTATGCGGTGAACGAAATGATTTTCTTGGATCTGCCCCATTTGACTGAAGTCTAAACAATGGCATAGGGGCATTGATTTCAAAAGTCCCTGCTTTTGCAGTATTCACAGAAGCCAAAACTTCTGAGAATATTTCATTAGGGACATTCAAAATCTGTTCAGTGGTTGGTTTTTTGTAGAAAGTATCAGACATTCTATAAAGTGTAACTTTTGCATTTTCAATTGGTTGCCCATTCGCATCAAACACCTTTCCGCTAACCAAATAACTCGTTGGAAATTGAGCTTTGGCTGTAAAAACAATTCCAAACCCAATAACCAACATCAATAATAACTTTTTCATTAAGAATACAAATTTCGATGATTAGACGCTTATTTATATCAAAACAAGCGAATCAATTACTTAATTGGTCGAAAAATTAGCATAAATACCTCATTATCAATAAAAATAACACTTTTTCATAGTCAAAATCCAAACTTTAATTTAAATTCGTATTATGAATATATTTCCTCTTATTATTATCGGATTTGCAATTTTAATTGTGTTATCTGGTCTGGTAACAGTTCAACAAGGCACTGTTTCTATTGTTACAATGTTCGGAAAATACCGACGTGTACTTCATGCCGGTTTGAATTTTAAAATTCCATTTTTAGAAGCAATTTTTCGCAAAATTTCTGTCCAAAACAGATCTATTGAGTTAGATTTCCAAGCAATTACCCAAGATCAAGCTAATGTTTATTTTAAAGCAATGCTATTGTATTCGGTATTGAATAATGATGAAGAAACATTAAAAAATGTAGCTTTTAAATTCGTTAACGAGCGCGATTTCATGTCAGCCCTTATTCGCACAATCGAAGGAAGTATTCGTGGTTTTGTTGCTACAAAAAAGCAAGCCGAAATTTTATCCCTCAGAAATGAAATTGTTGATTCAGTAAAACACAACATTGATGATGTGCTTGAAAAATGGGGCTACCATTTGCAAGATTTGGCATTAAACGACATTACATTCGATGATGTGATCACCAAATCAATGGCGCAAGTTGTTGCCTCAAGTAATTTAAAAGCTGCTGCTGAAAATGAAGGACAAGCACTTTTAATTACAAAAACAAAAGCTGCGGAAGCTGAAGGTAACGCAATTAAAATTTCTGCTGAGGCTGAAAGAATTGCAGCCCAAATGCGTGGACAAGGTATTGCACTCTTTAGAAAAGAAGTTGCGAAAGGTATGTCTGAAGCTGCTACCGAAATGAAAACTGCCGATCTAGATTCATCTTTCTTACTATTCAGTATGTGGACCGAAGCCATTAAAAACTTTGCAACAGATGGCAAAGGAAATGTTATTTTCTTGGATGGTTCTACTGAAGGGATGAACAAAACATTGAAAGAAATGATGGCTATGAACACATTAGAATCAGACAATGTAATTGCTGCGAATGCCAAGAAAAAGTAATTAAGAATAGATTAATTATATATTAAAAAGGGGCCAATCAATGATTGACCCCTTTTTAATTTACCTTACAAACTGCTATTATCTAATAATTTGAATATAACCCTGAATGGTATTAAAACTCTTTCTATGTGTCATCTTAAAGAAATAAGCGCCTACTGGCAAATCATTCCCGTCTAAATCTTTTCCACCCCAATCATTGCCATAATTTTCGGACTTATAAACACGTTTACCCAACCTATCAGAAACAATGATTGTATATTGATCTAATTCAGCCAATTCAATTAAATCCCAAACATCATTTCTTCTATCTCCATTTGGGGTGATAATATTTGGTATTCTCACAGTTGGAGGATCAATAACCAAAACAGTAATTGTATCCTTCCCTTTACATCCATTTTTATCAAGCCCCGTTACCGTGTAGATTGTATCTTTCAAAGGCTTCACAACAATAGATATCGCTGAGTCTTTTCCTAAAATAGCAGGACCTTTCCATTTTGAAGCATTTGAATTTCTTAAACGCAATTTGATTGCTGTTCCGCGGTATATGGTTGTATCTGTTAATGCTTCAAAAACATTGCTGTAGTCTATCACTTTCATTGAAAGTGAGTCTTCACAACCGAATGTATCATTTGCAATGACTCTATAAATTCCGGCACTTAAGCCCAGGATTTTAGCAGATGTTTGCATCAAAGGGTCATTCCATTTGTATGTAACCGGAGTATTCAATGCAGTATTCGAAACCTCAATAAATGCAACTTTCGTACCCTCACAATTGGTGCTATCCGCATTCAAAATTGATAAATTTAATTTTGAAGGACTAATCACAATTTTCTGCGTAAAATTTACGTCAGGTGAACATCCATCTTTCAAATCCAATGTAACATTTTGCGTAGTTACCAATGCTATTTTATTGCTTTTTGAACTTATTGAATTTCCATTCAATAACCAATTATATTTGGTACTATCGCCCCCTTTGATTGTGAAATCAACATTAAAACTATCTCCCAAACACATTTTAGAATCTGAAATATTCCATGTTGCAGAAATTGGCGGTAGTTTTTTTAGATTGAAGGATATTGTGTCGTTAACCAACATACAACCATCTGATAAGATTGCACTGTAAGTAGTAATTCCCTCAAGCGGATTTAATGTTGGAGTATATCCTACTATTGCTGGGTTTGTCCAGCTAATAAAATGGGTAGAGAGTCTTCCACCAGAAGCATTCAATGTTACTGGCAAGGATTGTCCTGCGCATAATGTTGAATCTGAAATTGAATCTAATTTTAAAGGTGCAGGAATTGTAACCTGAATACTGTCCCAATCCTCAACCACAGAACATCCATCGCTTAACGTAATGTAATAAGCTGTGGTGTCTGTAACTGAAACGGTTTTGGTTGTTCCCGTTCCCAAACCATGATCCCATGTGAATACATAATTTGCAGACTTCCCGCCTTTTCCAGCTACTGTTAAATTTACATTGGTTCCAGGACAAACATCAGCAGATAATCTTGTTGGAACAACTTCCAATAAAGGCAAAACATTCACCGTTTGATATGCAGTATCAGGGAGTTTTGTACAGCCATCTGAAACGATTACAAAGTGAGTTAAGGTATCATTATCAATCCTAATTTCTGTTGGATTTCCAAATCCTCCAAAAGACCACCAATATGAATATCCCGAGGGTTTACCACCTGTTACCACAGGCTTCAATATTACAGGTCTACCTCGACAAACGGTAGTATCATTTCCTAATTTCACTTTGATTGGAGGTCGAACAAGTACGATAATTGAATCAATTGCCGACAATCGTGTACAAGCATCTGTTACTTTAAAGTAATATTTGGTTGTTACTTTCGGACCAACCCTGTAATTACCCGGTGTAAGTCCTGCAGGGCCTGTTACAAATAAATCAGTTGGATTTCCCCCACCATATGAAGGATAAAGTTGAATTGTATCACCGATGCAAATTCCGGTGTCCTTGCCTAAATCAATGGTTAATTTTGGTCTATATGCAATATATTCTAATTTGAAACCTTTACCTTCTTGCAATTGGTCTGAGTATTGCCTAAAAATAAGGACATTGGTATTCACAGTTTTCCATACACCCGCAAATGGTGTTGTGTTACCCGTAAAACTCCCAATTTTATTTGCCTGATTTTCAATGGTCTGAAATATAACCAGTGAATCATATCCATTTTCGTAATCAAGCATAATAAATCTATATCTGATGGAATCGGCATTGTCAACCGTTAATTTGGTAGCAACAATTTTATTGCCCCCATAATTACTTTCTCCTCCATCATCATAAACAAATCCCCAACAACGAGATTCATCTGTATTACCTGTTAATGGCAATAAAATGGCATTGCAGATATCTCTGGTGCTATCAACGCTCACAAATTTCACTTTGGTCATACTATCTGATTTCCCTTTAAAACATGAAGTTACCACTAATTTCACGGTGAATTTACCATAGCCAGCATAATTGTGTGATGCATTTATACTCGTAGCTGTTCCACCGTCACCAAAATACCACTTCGCAGCACTGTAGTTATCAGAGGTGTTGAAAAAATTCACCAATTTTGACGTTTTGCAGGCAAGCGTATCTCCATTGAAATTTGCCTTTACAAAAGCCGAATCGTATTTAGCACCCACTCCACAAACCCACCAAGCATCGGTTACCGCAATGACTTCTTTAGAGCATGTCCCATACAAATCTGTGGCACTGATAATGCTATAAGTTCTTGCATCCGCATAAGTTGAAGAAGCTGTTAAATACACAGTTAAATTTCGATAGGCAATTTTTGCAGATTTAACAAATCCCAGAGTGTCTATGGCAAAAGCATTGCCTTTTTCATTGGTTCCTTTAGCTCCGTTTGCAATTAAATAATACCAATAATTTTGAACACCAGAATTCCAATGAACACCGCCGTTATCTAGTGCTCCGGAATACCAGTTTAACCCTTTGTAATATTTCGGGTGGCTATTTAAATTCGGATTTGACATATCGCGGATACCCGCATTCCCTGGAGTAATATCCTCACCAATTTTCCAATTCCACTGTGTAGGTCTACTATAGTTTTCAATTGTTTCTCCAAATACATCGCTAAAACTTTCATTTAAGGCACCACTTTCATATGCATAAGTTAAATTAGCCGAATTCGTTGTAACTGCATGAGCAATTTCATGACCACAAACATCCAATGCCGTTAATGGCCCACTAAAACTTGTTGCACCATCACCATAAGTCATGCCAATGCCATTCCAAAAAGCATTATCATAGCCTAACCCGTTGGGAGAGTAATGAACATAATTATAAATCAAAGCTCCTTTGTTGTCATAGCTGTTTCTCCCATGCATGTTTTTGAAATAATCGTAGGTTTGCTCAGCACCCCAATGAGCATCTGTTGCAACCTCATCTTGATCGGCATTTACATTATTCCAGTCATTATCTCCATCTGTAAAATCAACCGCGGAACCATAAACATTAGATTTTTTCATGTTATAAGTTTCAATGCCTGAACCACGAAATGTTTCCCTCAATCTATATGCTCCCGGAGCGATACTGTCAGTATTGATGGTTCTAACACCACTGTATTTTGTAGTTGCTTTTCCTGTTACTTCCGTGTGCAATATCAATTCATTGGTTGCCCAAATTTCTCCTGTTTCGGCATTCACGTAAATAGATTTTCCTGCCAAGGGAATTTGAGAAAATACGTCAAATTTGTAACACAAAGATTGAATGGTATCGAGTCGGTAATTTTTACCTATGTAGCACAAAGAACCTTTCGGGAAATAGGTTGTATCCTTATTTTTTGTTACTTTTTGAAGGATTTCATTCATTCCCATATCCTGCCAATAATATTTTTCAGATGGCAAATATTTAAATGCCAGTTCCCTGGCTTGATCCACATTTAGTACTTTCTTTCCTTGGATATCCTTAGCCAGAATAAAATCTCCATTGATTCTAAAAATGAAATTATTTTGAACGTGCACAATACCCGTAGACAAAATAACAGGAACATTATCAAAATACATTTGAATACGGTAATGCGTTTGACCCAAATCATCTTTTAGTGTGTTATATACTTTAAAGTTTACATTTGAAGGATAGTTTCCCAACTTTGTTAATTGAGAGGGATATAATTCAAACGAATTAGATGGCGTGGAATATTCTATAAAACCAGGAGTTTTCAATACCCGATGCATCTTCATATTCTGTGCTGACAATTGAACTATACCCGTCAATACCACGATCAAAAGGGTGAAAAAATATTTACATAAAATTCTCATTATTACAAATATAGCGAAAATCGAATGAATCTCATCAAAGCTACAAATGGGCTAACATTTTTGATAATACATTGATTTTCTTTATCTTTGTGTTTTATTTCTAAGATGAAATTAAAAAAGAATAAATATATCATTGTATTTGTTACATTCTTATTTGTAATTTCAATTGCTGAAGGACAATCAAAAGAGTACGTTACAAAATACAAACCTTTGTGCGATAGTTTATCCGTTCAATACGGAATTCCCAGTCAAGTAATATTAGGAATTGCAATAGAAGAATCGGGATATGGAACCAGTAAGGTTTGCCGATTGTTAAATAATCACTTTGGAATCGTGGGTAAAAACAATCTTCGACAAACACATAATATCAAATCTCGTTATAAATATTATCCGACTGATACTGCCTCATTTGCCCATTTTTGCCAATATATTTCAGCAAGAAAATATTATCAAAAATTAAAGGGAACAACCAATATCAGAAAATGGTTGTTTACAATTGGTAGTTCTGGGTACTGTAGATACCCAAAAAAATGGACAAAGGCAATATTGATTTTGTTACACCGTCATAAGTTGGTTTAAACAAAAAAAGCCTCATTGCTGAGGCTTCTAAATTAGTTTAAAATGAATTAGTTTTTCTTGTAAGAAATAATTCTAAATCCTTTGTCTGCATTTCCTTTTAGAGTAATGTCAGCTTTAGTTGGACCTTGTGTTTCTTTTAAATCTTCTTTGTCATCTTGATCAATTGAGAAACAAACTGCGTTCCATTTTGGAGCTGATGCAAATTCAACTGTAATTGGTCTGTCACCAACTGGGATAGTTTTACACTCGGCTTTAACCTCAACGCGAGGGCGAAGACTAACATTTTTAATTGTAATAGCAGTACCGTTAAAAGATGCAGCATTAGCCATAAATTCAGCTTCAGTTACAACCTTTGCATTAACAAATTGCGGTGCTGGTTTCTTTTTGATAGGTCTTTTAGGCTGAGCCGTAGCAATAGTTGACAAGGCAACTATGCTGAATACGAATGATAAAATAGATTTCATTAGACAAATTTAGGCAACAAACGTATCATAAACTAAAAAATATCGAAAATATTCTACAAATTATGTAATTAATTTTATACGTTATATAACGTTAAAATAAAAGGTTTATAAAAGTATTTTTAAGGTTTATAAACGTTTAGGGAGTTTATCCCGAAAGCCTTCGGGAGGGTTAGACAGATAAAGAGGGTTTATGAATGATTAGAGGGTTTATAAAGGTTTATAAAGGTTTTTTATGTTTCTCCTATGCATTAAACAGGCGACAGCCTTCAACAGTCGTAGGGTTCAACTTGCGAAGCAATGTCAACAAACTGAGTGCAACGATAGGTTTAAACAAAAAAAGCCTCACGAGTGAGGCTTTTTAGACTTATTAGGACGGCGGCGACATACTTTCCCAGGTATTACCCAAGTATCATCTGCGCTGAGGGGCTTAACTTCTCTG
>JAIYAW010000005.1 GCA_027488835.1 Bacteroidota bacterium
CAGAGAAGTTAAGCCCCTCAGCGCAGATGATACTTGGGTAATACCTGGGAAAGTATGTCGCCGCCGTCCTAATAAGTCTAAAAAGCCTCACTCGTGAGGCTTTTTTTGTTTAAACCTATTGTTGCACTCAGTTAGTTGACATTGCTTCGCAAGTTGAAGCCTACGGCTGTTGACGGCACTACGGCGTTTATGCCTTCGGCTGTTTACGCTTCGCTGTATACAGCTTTGCCTGTTTCCATCGCTAGCGCGAGTTTAAATTTCGTTGTTTACGGCTATCGTCTGTTTACGCTTCGCTGTTATTTTTAGCAGTAAAACAATCTTTATAAACCCTTATAAACTCCCTAAACTTTTATAAACGCTCCCGAAAGCTTTCGGGATAAACCATCTAATTCCTTTTCATTACCTTTGTGCAATGATCCACTCCGGTAGCATACTTACAAAAAAACGACATTCAAATAGCCCGGATCACACTTTCGGTGATGTGTACATAAACGATAAAGTTTTTACCGTAAAAAAATTGGTTTACGACAACTACCATGTTGGCGATAAAGTAAATTACGCCTATACTAATCATGTGAGTTTCTCTGGTGTACAATTTCATAATTTGATAGATATTAGTTTGACTGAACGGAATACTGTTAAAGTTGAATCACATAAAGCTGTAGTAGATGCAGACCATCTAGAAATTAAATTTTATGATGCTCAAACATCTAAATTTTTCTTCTGGATCAAAATAGTCTTTCTCAGTTTTGCCTTATTCTTTGTAGAAATGTACTTCTTAGCAAGATTTGAATTTGACAAACAACTTGAAACTATTTTTGGTGCGAAATTATTTTTGCCAATCATCTTCTTGGTCTTTTTTGTATTAAATTTTATCGGCTTTACTCCTTTGCTCAGGTTACGTAAATTTAAAAAATTAATGTCCCTCGAAAAAACTTTAATAAGAACTCAAGCAATAGAATTTGTTCAGGAAAATGACTCTGACGTTTGTTTTGTTTCTTATTTCGACAATGGCCAAATTCAACAGCAACAAATAACAATGGATATCTTTCACAAAATTAAAACATATCCATTGATAGAAATTTCACTCTTGAATAATCATTGTTTTTACGAGATTGTTGGTATTTAATTACTTTATATTCATCGTTTTTTGTGATTCTTGTCATTTTGATTTCCTTGTAAATTTTTTTTTGATATTCCAATAATTGTTTTATATTTGCAATACTAACAAGCGTTAGTTAGTTTATGTCGCCACGAAAGCTAGAAATATTCCAAACTGCTCTATCCCTCATGAAATCAAAGGGCTATGCAAATACCACCATGCGTGATATTGCATCTGCGGTGAATATGGAAGCGGCGAGTTTGTACAATCATATTACATCCAAAGAAGATCTCTTGGCAATAACTTGCTTTGATCTTGCCAATCAATTCGAAAAAGGGATATTAGAAGTGAACGACATTTACTTCGATGCCAAAGAAAAGTTGAGAATGGCCATTGAAGCGCATACACAAATTTTAACTGCCAACCTTGATGCTTCCTATGTGTTTCTTCATGAATGGCGTCATTTATCAGCCGACAAACTCAACGAATTTAAACAACGCCGCGACAATTACGAAAACGGCTTTATTGAAATTTTGAAACTTGGCGAAAATGAAGGCGTATTCAATGAGGTTGATGAAAAATTTGTGGTGATTACAATTCTCTCAACATTGAACGCAACAATTGAATGGTATAAACCCAACGGTTCTTTATCTCCCAAGCAAGTTGCTCAAAAATTGTCTGATTTCATATTAAACGGATTACTCAATACAAAAAATTAACAAAAAACTAAAAACCATAAACCCAATATATTATGTACGGAAATGCTTATGTAGACCCTGAAAATAAGATCGTAAACAGTATCACTGCAAATGAAGATCCTATTAAATTAGCTGAATTCGAATCAAGAATTGCTGCCGGCGACAAAATCGAACCAATGGATTGGATGCCTGCTGAATATAAAAAGCAACTTGTTCGTATGATTGAACAACATGCCCACTCAGAAATCATTGGTGCTTTGCCAGAAGGTACTTGGATTACCCGTGCCCCAGGTTTTCGTAGAAAATTGGCGTTAATGGCCAAAGTTCAAGACGAAATTGGACATGGACAATTGTTGTATAGCGCTGCAGAAACTTTAGGAAAAAGCAGAGAAGCAATGACAAACGATTTAATTACAGGTAAAAGTAAATATAGCAACGTGTTTAACTACCCAGCAAAAACTTGGGCAGATAGCGCTGTAATTGCTTGGTTGATTGATGCTGGTGCAATCGTAAACCAATTGGCAAATAGCAAAGGTAGCTATGGTCCTTATTGCCGTGCACTCGATCGTATTTGTGCTGAAGAGTCTTTCCACTTGAAATATGGCCATGATAACGTGGTATTCTTGGCAACTGGAACTCCTGTTCAACGTGCAATGGTACAAGATGCATTAAACCGTTGGTGGGAACCAATTATGCACTTTTTTGGTCCTCCAGACAAAGAATCTATCCATAGCGCAACATTGATGCGTTGGAAAGTGAAAATGGGTTCTAACGACGATATGAGAAACATGTTCTTGGATATGTACGTTCCTAAAATTTGGGATTTAGGTTTAACCTTGCCTGATGAAAATCTTCATAAAAATGAAGAAACCGGTCGTTGGGAATACACCGAACCAAATTGGGAAGTATTTAAGCAAGTAATCAACGGAAATGGTCCGTGTAACAAAGAGCGTTTGGCTGTTCGCAGAAAAGCAGAAGAAAACGGCCGTTGGGTGCGTAAGGCTTTGGCTAAGCCATCTGAGAAATATGTTACTCCACTGTCTTAATCCCTCAAAATAATGAACATTGTTAGTATTGATCCCCGTGTAAATCGTTCTCAAATTGACGAAAACACACAAGAGGGAATAGCAAATCCATTAGAGCACTTTCAAACCTATGAAGTTTTTGAACAAAAGAAGCGTGGTGCACACCACATTCATGTTGGAAGCGTTCATGCACCAAGTGCTGAAATGGCTGTAATTTTTGCAAAAGAGCAGTATTCTCGCCGTGGCCAATGTGTGAATCTGTGGGTTGTGAAAACAGCCGATGTGTTTGCAACAGAATATGAAGATTCAGATATTTTTGATACTATTTCTGATAAGACTTACAGAGAACCAGAAGCCTACAAGGTAATTGATAGGATCAATGCATTTAAAGAACGTCAAAAAGCAAATTAACAATCATGGAATTTACAGATAAACATGTACAAGGTTTAAAAGACCTATTATATAAAATGGCTGATGATTTGTTAATCATTGGGCACAGAAACAGTGAATGGACAGGTTTGGGACCGGTATTAGAAGAAGATATTGCTTTTTCAAGTATGGCTCAAGATAAAGTTGGACAATCATTGGCATTGTATGAAATCTTGCACCAATTGGGTGAGAGCGACCCTGATACGGTGGCTTTTACAAGAAACGCACCTCAATTTCATTGTTCCCAATTGGTTGAATTGCCAATAGGAGAGTATGATTTTTCTTTGGTGCGCCATTTCTTTTTCGACCATGCTGATGCCATTCGTTTCGATATGCTTGCAACCACCGTGGTTGAACCTTTGCAAATGGTAGCCAAGAAATTTCGTGGCGAAATTAAATACCACACCATGCATGCAGATATTTGGATGAAGCAATTGGGTGAATCTGAAGAAGCCAAAATGAGAATTCAAAGTACTATCAATGAAGTGTTTCCTTATGCTTTGGGTATGTTTGAACCTTCAGAGTTTGAAGCTGAATTGCAAGAAGCAGGAATATTTGACGGTGAATTTGCTTTGCGTGAAAAATGGTTGAACAAAGTAGTTCCATTGTTGGAATCTTATGGATATTCCGTTCCAAATGCAGAAACCATTATACCAGAATTTGGTGGAAGAAAAGGCCAACACACCGAACATTTACAACCTCTTTTGGATGAAATGACAGAAGTATTTGCCATTGATCCAGGTGCGGATTGGTAAAAAAAGGTTTATGAAGGTTTATAAGGGTTTATGAAGGTTTAGAAGTACAGAAGAAATGACAGAAAAGATTAAATCCATATTGGAGTCGGTGATGGATCCGGAAATTCCAACATTGTCTATTGTAGACCTAGGAATTGTTACAGGAATTATATCAGAAACAGAGGGGCAGGCTCATATCAAGCTTACCCCTACCTTTTCTGGTTGCCCTGCCTTAAAAATAATGGAAACCATGGTGCATGACAAACTCATTGAAGAAGGCTACACAGATGTGAAAGTCCACACTTCGTTTGATGTACAATGGAATTCTAACTTGATTTCTGAAAAAGGATTGGCTGCCCTTAAAAAACATGGATTGGCACCACCACCCAAACACGATGGTTACATTGAACTTGATGTGTTGAGCGATACCCCTTGTCCGCTCTGCGATTCAAGAAATACAACCATGAGTACCCCTTTTGGTCCCACACTTTGCAGAAGCATGCACTATTGCAATAATTGCAAAAATGCTTTTGAGGGATTTAAACCTGTTAGTTAAAACTAACTTTTGATTTACCTTTACTGCGTTAATCGTATTCAGTAGGTATGTCAGTTTTCAAAAGCTTATTTTCAATTGCATTATTTTTTACAACTCATTTCATATATGCCCAACGTTGTGGGTATGATTATTTACAAGCCTTTGTTGTTGAAATTGTAGACAAGAACAACTCAGAAAATATTCCCAATTTAAAACTGACATTAACCAATGAATTTGGTGAAAAATTAGAATATCCACGTCCAATCTCAAACGAATATTCTTTGCCTGAGGAAGCTCAGCATATTTCATCGCCAACGCGATTAAAACTTCCGTTTTTGAAAAATTACCAACCGTCAAATTTGATGGAGTTTTGGGAAAATGGGAACACAAAAGGATTGTCTCACCCGGGTATAAATCAACCTGCTCACATAAAATTATCTGATAATTTATATGTTATTTTTATTCAATTTCAACATTCACCAAACAAGCCTATAGCATTGCCAAATTTTCAGATTTTGGTTGAAGACCCCGATAGCATCAAACATTTTAATCAATTTCCGAGAAGACTGTTTCGATTGAATCCTGAAAAGGCAGTATACTTATGTGCCAATCATTTAATAGGGAAAAGTGAAGGTATTTTTGATCATGTTTATCATTTAGATGGGACCAAGTTTGCACCTCAGAAATTTGATTTGTCCGTGGGAAATCCACTCTACGCGGGTAAAGTTGAGCGCCCTTTTTATTTTGATTTAGATTTCCAACCTGTAAATCATCATGTGCATCGTACTGAAATGATTGACATGAAGTTGGAATCAGTAAACGTGTTTTCTGGACGAGATTTGCGATTTGTACAAAAAATTGTTCCACAACATTTTGCGAAATATGCAAAATTGCAAACCCAAAATCAAGATTTTAAAGAATTGAAATTAGGTGTTTTTCCAAAGTTTTGGAAACCCGAAATGCTTCATGAATTGAATTTGAAACAAGGTAGTAACAAGAATAATTTGATTTCTGTGCTTTATCAAAAAGGACGATCTTCTTCGGGCGTGCCACACCAACATAATCTTTACTTCCGTTATGATTCAACTTCCAATAAGTTTGTTTTCGATTCTCTATTGAGTGAGTTTCCCAATGTGCAGTTTGATGAAGAACCCAATAAAATTATTCGGTATGTGATAACCGATAATCAATACGAATGTAAATTGATGTATTATATTCTTGAGGGACACATATGGAAGTTTTACAAAGAGAAGATCATTCGCGGGGAGTCTGTTCAATTGCAAATTTCTAAGTCAGTTTTAAGTAATCTTTATGTTTTTGGGTTTATACAAGACAAAGTAACCAAGTTTGAAGTAGAAGCGAAAAGTCATTTTACAGATACAATTTGGTTTGTGAATAAAGGGAAATCTACTGTTGATTTATCTAATTATACGTTGGTGCAAACCCACAATCAAAGGTTATTGAAGGTTGAGAAAGTTGTAGTTCCCTCTGAATTAAAAGTGAGGGATACGGCCATGATTATATTTCATTTGGAGACAGTGCCCAATATGTTGGCTCTGAGTATGGCAATGCCTTTTGAGTATCTGGATGTGAAAATAGAGTTTGCTTTTAACAAAACAGAAAAGTTACCCTTGAATTTCCGTTATTTGGGTATTTGTAAAGACCTAATTGAAAAAAAGACTGTGACTAAATTCAACCGTTATGATGATGCAATCATTGCAGAATCATTCTTTTTCAAAGAATATCAACGTGTGAATTATCAATTAAATACTGAAAACAATCAGATTGCAGCAAACGGTAAATTGATCACAGAAAACGATACATTCAAAAGAGTAGGCGATTGGTATTTTACCAATCCCAGAAATATGATTACATATTCTCGTGAGTTTGAATTTCAGGTTACCGCCGATAAGGAAAAGGTGGATTCAACGTTGAAAATATTTGCTGTGAAAAAAGGAATCCAAACAGAATTAAAATACCGTTATCAATTCGATTGGTTTCGATTGTGGCTTGATCCCAAGATAGATTCTATCATTTTTCAATGGAATAACTACTCCAATACCATATCCAAACTGAACAACTACTATTATCAATCTAAATTTATTGTTGATTTGATTAAAAATGATAGCAAACTGGTGTTTCCTAAGAAATATTCCGAATTCATTGTAAACGAATCAATTGTATTCGATAATCAATTGTTTCTATTAAAGTTGAAGTCTAAAAATGATGGAAAACTTGATCTACAAAGAAGCGAGTTTATGTGGAAATATAACAAAATCAAGTTTCAAGTTGATTCGCGTTATTCAGAAGAATATTTGTTGGTTGATTTTGAGGGATATTCAAAGGATGAAATTAACTCGTGGCTTTCCAAATGGATGGGAAAGAACGAAATTGAATCTGCGCATCAAAGTCTGCACAACGGGAAATATAGAATCGCTTATTTAGGAAATAGCCTAACGATCAAACCAATTCAAAGTATTTACGGTGATAGCCTCAATAAAATTGTGAGTAAGGTTGGATTCAAGACAAACCACAATTTTGGTGATGGTTCTTATCAAGTAAAATCTAAAACGGGTATTTGTGATCAAGCTTTGTTTGAAGGGATGTTGAAAATAATTTTAGACAAAAGATTAATCATTGCGAATCCAGAGTTTTTCAATCCTATAAAAATCACCTTTGATAAAGGCGATCGCGAAGGAATGCTGGATCAACCTAAAATTCGAATGCCTAAACCAAAAAACTAACTGCCTTAACCAAATCTTCGGGGGTGTCGATTGCAGGACTTGCCCAATCGGTTTCAACGATGTCAATGGCATAGCCGTTTTCTAACCAACGCAATTGTTCCAGCATTTCAGATTTTTCCAATGGAGTAGGAGCCAATTTGGTTATCTCTAGCAACACATTTGGCCTGAAAGCATACATACCAACATGTTTGTATGTGCTTAAATGTCCCTCTTCCCTCAAAAAAGGAATGGAAGAACGACTAAAATACAACGCACGTTGGTTTACACCAGCAACCACTTTTACTATGTTTGGGTTGTTGATGTCGTCAAGAGAAGTGAGTTCTTTTTTCAAGGTTGCAATTTGGGTGCTTGAATTTTGAAAACAATCAACCAACTGCTGTATTTGTTTTGCGGTAATAAAAGGTTCGTCCCCTTGAAGGTTCACAATTACGTCGCAATTCCAGTTCAATTGTTGCAACGCGTCGGCACAACGGTCAGTTCCACTGATGTGGTGAGAACTCGTCATCACCACTTTTGCAAATGATTGCACATGCTCAGCAATTCGAACATCATCGGTGGCCACTGCAATTCCAATTGTTGGATTGGCAGATTGCGCTGCTTCAACTGTGCGTTGAATGATGGTTTTACCGCCTAAATCAACCAAGGGTTTTCCCGGGAATCGGGTGCTGCCATATCGCGCAGGAATGATGATGCCAAATTGTGGTTTTTCCATTAATCTTTTTTGCTCATTTGCAATAATTGCAAAATTTTGTCGTGAATTTCGGTGTTTTCATACACACCCCCAAATAATTCACTACCCGGTCCATAAGCAAAAACCGGAACAGGTATTCCTGAATGATGTCCAGTAGAGAAATGCATCGCAGGTTTCTTGTTCTTTTTATCGTAACCAATTAAACTCAAACCACCCGTTTCGTGATCGGCGGTGATTATCACCAAAGTTTCGCCATCTTTTTTAGCCCAGTTAATTACCTCAGCAATGGTAGAATCAAAATCCATTACCTCCGAAAGTACATAGTTTGAATCGTTTTCATGTCCACCCCAATCAATTTGACTTCCTTCAATCATTAAAAAGAAACCATTTTTATTTTGATCCAAATTTCTGATGGCAGCCATGCTGGCTTTTCTCTCGAAATCCCCACGTCCATCCAAGAATTTTGGAGGTTGTTCGTTCGTGTCGTAAAATGAAACAAAATGCTTGTCGCTAATTTGATCCAAGTTCGAGTGGCCGATATACACTTTGTGACCACTTTCTCTCAATTTAGCGGTATCAAAAAATTTCAATCCACCACCAATAGCAATATCGATAAATCCGCCATAAAAATCATTTGCAATTTGCTTGTCTAGCTTTCTGCTTGGTTGATGCGCATAAAAAGAAGCTGGAGTTGCATGTGTTAAACCGCAAGTTGCAACCAATCCTGTAGCTTTGCCTTTCACATGAAGTCTTTCAGAAAGTGTAAATTCAGGATGTGAATCTTTCGTTACGCCAATGGCTCCGTTGTATGTTTTTTGTCCAATTGAAAAAGCAGTTGCACCAGCTCCACTGTCGGTAATATAATCGTTTGAACTCGAGGTCATGCTCAATCCCAAATACTGAGCCAAAGAAAATACATGTAGTTTTTGAGGGATAGTGGCTTGTGCCGCCGACCATTGTGCAAGGCCAGTTCCATCACCAATCATTAAAATTACGTTTTTAACTTTTTTAGAAGGATTTTGTAAGGTTTTGATGCTGTCTTTTTGGGCAATTCCTAAATTGAATAATCCAAGCGCTGCAAGTAATTGAAATGTTTTTAACGTCAATCTCATGTTAATACAAAGTTAAGATAAATAAAGTTTTGAAATAAGGATATCATATGAATCTTGTATTAATTGTATGTGATTTCTTGTTAATGTGAGTTTGTCCTTCAATGGTTCTTGATTGCCCCCCGTCAATCTAAATGATTTTTCGTATTTTTGCAGTAAATTAAATTATCCCTCAAAAAAATGAACGGTTTTTTCCAAGTCCCTAAAGCCATAAACGAACCAGTTTATGAATATGCTCCCGGTAGCATTGAACGCAAAAAGTTAAAAGAAGCATTGGCAGAAGCGCGTACGAAAGTACTCGACATTCCTATGTTTATTGGTGCTGATGAAGTTCGCACTGGCAACCTCATTGATATATTCCCTCCACACGATATAAAACATAAAATTGGTGCATTTCACATGGGTACAGGTGCCCATGTTCAGCAAGCAATTGATACTGCGTTGGCTGCAAAACCAATGTGGGAAGCAATGCCTTGGGAGCAACGTGCTGCCATTTTCTTGAAAGCGGCCGAACTATTTGCAACTACCTACCGTTATGAAGTTAACGCAGTTACCATGTTGGCACAAAGCAAAAACTGTTACCAAGCTGAAATTGATGCAGCTTGTGAATGGATCGACTTCTTGCGTTTCAACGTGCAATACATGAGTGAAATTTATGCAGAGCAACCATCTGCAAATGCAAAAGGCATTTGGAATAGATTGGAATACCGTCCGTTAGAAGGATTTGTATTTGCGCTTACTCCATTTAACTTCACTGCTATTAGTGGTAACCTTCCAACAGCACCCGCAATGATGGGCAATGTGGTTGTTTGGAAACCTGCCGATACCCAAGTTTACAGCGCTCAATTGTTGATGCGTGTTTTGAAAGAAGCTGGATTGCCAGACGGTGTAATCAACTTAGTTTATGCACCAGGACCAGAAGTAGGCGAAGTTATTTTTAACCATGCCGATTTTGCAGGTATTCACTTTACAGGAAGTACTGCTGTTTTCAGACATATTTGGAATACCATTGGTACCAATATTGCCAAATACAGAAGCTATCCTAGAATTGTAGGTGAAACGGGTGGTAAAGATTTTATCTTGGCACATAAATCTGCCGATGAAGATGTTTTGGTGGCTGCCATGATTCGCGGTGCGTTCGAATTCCAAGGACAAAAATGTTCTGCGGCTTCTCGTGTTTATATCCCTCAAAGCATTTGGCCTTCTGTGAAATCAAAATTGTTGAAGGAAATGGCAACCATCAAAGTGGGTCCTACCGAAGACTTTAGCAATTTCGTGAATGCGGTAATTGACAAAAGAGCATTTGATAAAATTGCGGGTTACATTGAATCTGCGAAAAAAGACGGTGTTGAAATTATTGCAGGTGGTACTTATTCTGATGAAAAAGGATACTTTATTGATCCTACCATCATTATGGCGCCAACTGCCAATTACAGAACCATGTGCGAAGAGATTTTTGGTCCTGTATTGACGATTTTTGTTTACGAAGACAAAGACTGGAGCAACATGTTTAACATTGTTGATTCTACCAGCGAATATGCATTAACCGGTGCGGTAATTTCTCAAGACAGAAACACCATTGCGGAAGCAACTTGGGCATTGAGAAACAGTGCGGGTAACTTCTATATCAACGACAAACCAACTGGGGCTGTTGTAGGTCAACAACCTTTTGGTGGGGGACGTGGAAGTGGAACCAATGACAAAGCCGGTGCAAAAGTGAATTTGTTGCGTTGGGTAAGTCAACGTACCATCAAAGAAACCTTTACTCCTGTGAAAGATTACCGTTATTCGTTTTTGAACGAAGCGTAATTTTTCCTGAATAAATTCAAAAAGAAAGGCACGATTGTATCGTGCCTTTCTTTTTATGGGCTATTTTTGCTTTCTTTTATTCCGTGTAATTAACCACAACTCATTATGATTCAAACCGACGAAGCCACCATCCGAAAAGTGATTTTTCACAAAGTAAATGTGCAGGAAGATAAAATATCTCTCAGCGATGAACTCTGCGATTTTCTCAATGAAGATGAAGCCGATGTAATTAAGAAAGCTTTTCTTAAGCCTTTCCAAGGTGAATATTCTAAATATCAATTCTGTCATGAGTATGACATTGAATTAAATGCGTTGTATAAATTGACAAAGTCTATTTATGAGGGACAGGATTTCATTGAGTACTCTAAAAATATTGGGCAACACCTAAAAACGGTTTCCAAACATCCGAATATCAAGGATGGTGATTTGTTTGTGATACACTTTGACAATATCATTATCAATAATGCCTATTGCGAAGCCATTGGGGTGTTTAAAGTAGAAAATAAGGATACCTTTATTGAAACTGAATTCAAGGGCAACAAGTCGGCCCATATGGAGTTTCGGAAGGGAATTAGTACCCGCAAAATTGAAAAAGGGGGATTGGTGATCTTTACACCTGAACCGTATACGGTGATGGTGATAGACAATGTGAAGCAAGGTACTGAATATTGGCAAACTGATTTCTTGAGTGTGACTCCTGTAAAAAATGAATATTTGCAAACGCATCAGTTTTTGGGCATTACCAAGGAGTTTGTAACATCGCAATTGACAGAAGATGTTGAAATTTCGAGGGCTGATCAAATCGATTTATTGAACCGATCTGTTGATTATTTCAAAACCAACGAAAATTTCGACAAAGAAGAGTTTGAGAAAGCGGTGTTTTCAGACAGTGCAGTGATAGATTCATTCAGAAAGTTTGATCAAACCTACCGCGATGAAAATGAGATAGAACTTCCAGATTCCTTTGAAATTTCCAAGCAAGCGGTAAAAAAGCAAGCCAAAATCTTCAAATCCGTACTAAAACTCGACACCAATTTCCACGTCTACATCCATGGCAGGAGGGATATGATAGAGCAGGGCATTGATGAAAACGGCCGAAAGTTCTACAAGATTTTCTACGAAAACGAAACTTAACTCTCGTTATCGCTTTCGTCGCGGCGTTTGAGCTCGTAGCGCATGTAATGGGAACTGCATGCGTCATCTTTGTTATCAAATTGGTTGTAGTTGATCCAATAGCCGTTGAGCTTTAGTTGGATTGCATTTTTGTCGAAGAACAGTTTGTAATCAAATACATCACTTTCGCAGGCAATATATCCAGGGTAATAGAAACTCATTTGTCGTTCAATGCAATACTGCATTTTGTAAATCATGATGAGTTTGCCTAGGCTGTATTTCGCATAATCTGGGTCGAAAATGTTTTTTAGTCCCATTATTGCATCCAATCCCTCATCAAAATAACCCACGGCAATGAGTTTGTCGCCATCGTGCACCAGCAATGTTTTTGTTTCGAAGGGATTGATATTTTCTTCATTGAGGAAGTAGGTGTCTTCGAAAGTGACTTCAATTTTTCGTGAGTCACAATATTTTTGTGCCAAGGCCCTAATCTCATCGGTTAGGATGAAATCGGTTACTGTTACTTTGAATTTCTTGGCGTTTTTATAAATTTTATGTTTGAGCAAATCCTTTACTTCGTAAACGAGGTAACGGGCCCAGATCACATTCAGCAGTTCAACATTTTCTGTGATGATATAATCGCAGGTGGTCATTTGGTTATTCATCCGATACTTTCCCTCTGCAAGGAGCTTATCGAGGTAACTTCCCTTAAAAAATAACGATTGAACCATGATGTATTACAACTGATTTAAAGATCCTAAACTCACAAACGCTCACTCAACACCTTGCTAATATTGTTTTTCAGGGGTTTGCCCATATAGTTGCCGGCCCATTGGATGCCGCGGGTGGCACTGGTGAAGAAGATTTCGTCGGCGGAGCTTAAATCGATCTCGGTGATGCGGTGTTCGCTCATTTGATATCCGTAGGATTGGGCCTGCTGAATTACGATTTTCCTCATGACACCATCAACGCAGTATTCAGTTAATGGAGGAGTGGCAATGAATTCGCCAGATACCATGAAAATGTTTGATGAAATGCCTTCACATACATTTCCCAATTCGTTGTAAATCACACACTCGTCAAAATCATTGGTTTTGGCATAAATGCCAGCCATTACGTAAGTCAATGCCGAGGTAGTTTTCAATGTGCTGGTGAAATTTGAGTTTTTACTTAACTCTTTGTAATTGCCAATTTTAAGTCCCTCAATATTTAAAGGATATCCGCTGTAATCGATCGGAGTAATTTCAATCACACTTTGTGTGTACTGATTTTTAGGTTGGTAAAAACCATCTGCTTCCCTCAAAAACGACGAACGTATGCGGGCATTTTCAATGTTTTTAGAATTGCAGAACGACTCAATGACATCTTCCAGCGTTGTATTTGTAAAACACTCTGGCAAATCCATATGCAACAGCATCAACGATTTGTCTATACGCTGTTGATGTAAATAACCGTGTTGTAAGCGTCCTTCACTTAATTTCATAGATTCAAAAAAACCATCGCCATATCGATAAGCCCTTGCCGACAATGAAAGGGCAGGAGAGGTCGCTGTGATTTCTTTGCCGTCTAATAGAAAATTAGTCATGTGAAATATAAAATGGAAATGTTATTTTTTAATGGATATAAAATAAAGTTCACCTTAACGAATCAACAGCGTGTTGTTTCCTTATTTACGCTTCGCAATTTCATCGCGTAAACGGGCTGCTTTGCTGTAATCTTCAATATTAATTGCCTCATCCAACATGGTTTCTAATTCTTGCATAGTGAATTCGCCGAAAGGTGTTTTGTCTTCAGATTTTGACTCTTGGGGCATTTCCTCCTCGGTTTGGCGCCCAGGTTCATCCATATCTGCCTCTTTTTCGTCTTCTTCAAATCCTGCCTCATCTAAGATGGCTTGGGTTACAAAGATGGGGCATTTAAATTTCATTGCCATGGCAATAGCGTCGGAAGTTCTGGAATCAACTTGCATGGTTAAACCATCTTGAATGAAGTAAATACTGGAATAGTAAATTCCTTCGGCAAGTCGCTCGATACAAATTTCGGTGATTCCAATGTTGAAATTCTTCAAAGTAGTGGCAAACAAATCGTGAGTTAACGGACGTGTTGACCTCATACTTTCCATTTCCATTGCAATGGATTGGGCCTCAAGGGCACCTATTAAAACGGGCAATTGAATCTTAGACTTAGGGCTGTGTAATACCAAGGTATAGGCTCCATGAGAATGGGCCGGCAAAATGTTCTTGATAAATACTTCAACCTTTCTCGACATCAGATTAATTTTTTAAAGCACTAATAAGTTTTGGCAATATTTCGAATGCATCACCTACAATCCCGTAATCGGCACTTTTAAAGAAAGGTGCTTCAGGATCTTTGTTGATGGCAACAATGGTCTTGCTTGAGCTCACACCAGCCAAATGCTGAATGGCACCAGAAATACCAATTGCAATATATAGATTCGGTTTGATGGTAATACCAGTTTGGCCAACGTGTTCGCTGTGTGGTCTCCAACCCATATCACTTACGGGTTTAGAACACGCAGTAGCTGCACCAATTAAATCAGCCAATTCTTCAATCATGTGCCAGTTTTCTGGACCTTTCATTCCACGACCTGCACTTATAACCAATTCAGCTTCTGTCAAAGGAATTTTTCCTGTTACTTTATTTACTGCATTGATGGTGATTTTTGAGGGACTTGCGCTTACAGAAACTGATTCAGTTGCACAATCGCTGCCATTTGCATTGATTTCGAATGAATTTGGCGTAATAGCCAACACCTTAATATCGCGATTTAAATTGACAAAAGCAAATGCTTTGCCTGAAAATACGCCTCTTTTCACGGTGAAACCGTTAGAAAAATCAGGTACAGAAATAACGTTGGTTGCCAATGATGCATTTAAAGAAATAGCAATTCTTGGCGCCAATGATTTTCCAACATAAGAATTAGAAACAACTACAATTGATGCCCCAACTTGTTTGCAAATAGAAGCAAAAATTTCTGAGGTTGAATCTGCTGTAAATCCATCGGTACTGTTGCAATTCAATACTTTGTCTGCACCATATTTGCCAAGCTCTGCACTGTTTGCAATGGTTGAAATATTAACAGCAACAACTTCTTTACCCATTAACGTGCCAATTTCTTTGGCGTATGAAATGGCTTCGAATGTTGATTTTTTAAATTGATTCTCGGAACTCTCCGCAAAAACTACAATTGACATAATTAGATAACTTTAACTTCGTTTTTTAAAATGTTAATTAACTCTCCAGCATTTTCGGCGTCAATTAATTTTACGCTACCTTTTGCTGCTGGCAATGAATATGACTGATAATTTGCTGCCTGATTCGAAACAGAGGCTTCAATGATCTGCAATGGTTTCGTTCTTGCTGCCATAATGCCACGCATGTTTGGAATACGGGGTTCGCACAAATCTTTTTGAGCACTTGCAACCAATGGACCTGCACAAGTTAATGTTTCTCTACCTCCGTCAATATCTCTATCGAAAGTATAGGTTCCACCGTTATAATCAATTTTTGTTACAACATTTATTGATGGAATGTTCAACAAAGCACCCAATAATCCGCATACTGCGCCACCATTGTAATCGATGCTTTCTCTACCGGTTAAAATCAAATCGTAACCTTGCGCAATTTTTGCAATTTCTTCCGCAACAAATTGAGCATCAACTGGAATTGCATTGATACGGATGGCTTCGTTAGCGCCCATGCTCAATGCTTTTCTGATACTTGGTTCGCTATCGGCTTCTCCAACGTGAACGATGGTAACTGTGCCATTGTTTGCTTCCGCAATTTCAAGCCCTCGGGTAACCGCTAATTCGTCATAAGGGTTTACGATAAACTGAACGCCCGCCTTGTTAAAGGTGGTGTCGCTGTCGGTAAACGTAATTTTAGTTGTGGTGTCTGGAACAACACTTATACAAACAAGAATTTTCATTGATCAATACAATTTACTGCAAAAATACAAATTTTCTTGCCAATTGTTTAATTCTGCAAAATCCTTTTTAGATTCGTGGCATGAGTCGATATCATTTTGTGGCAATAGGTGGGGCAGTAATGCATAATTTGGCATTAGAATTACATGCTTTGGGAAATGAAGTTACGGGAAGTGACGACGAGATTTTTGATCCTGCGAAGTCGCGTTTGGCAGCAGCAAATATCCTTCCCGAAAATTATGGCTGGTTCCCCGAAAAAATCACAAATAAAATTGATGCCATTATCTTGGGAATGCATGCCAAAGACGATAATCCCGAATTGCAAAAGGCTCAGGAATTGGGACTCACCATTTATTCTTTCCCTGAATTTATTTATCACCACTCACTAAACAAGCAGCGCATTGTGATTGCAGGAAGCCATGGAAAAACCACTTCCACGGCCATGCTCATGCACATTTTGAAAAAACAGAACATTGATGCCGATTATTTGGTAGGATCACTTTTGCCAGGTTTCGACAGAATGGTGCGTTTGTCAAATGCCCCTGTAATTGTCATTGAAGGCGATGAATATTTAACTTCCCCCATTGATAAAACCCCGAAGTTTTGGCACTATAAACCTCAGTTTTCAATGATTACTGGCATTGCTTGGGATCATGTAAACGTATTTCCAACCTTTGAAAATTATATATTCCAGTTCGAAAAATATTTGGAAACCATTTCGGAGGGATATTTTTACTATGGAAGTGATGTAGAATTATCAAAATTATCTGAAAACTTCCCTCAAAAAGCAACCCCTTACCAGGCGCCTGTTTATAGGGTTGAAGAAAATGGGGTAGTCATAAATGTAGACGATACAGAAATTACCTTAAATATTTTCGGCAAGCACAATATTGAAAATGCAGCTGGGGTGGTTCAATTGGCAGTGAAATTGGGATTGACAGAGCTTCAAGCGTGGCAGTCGTTGGCAGATTTTCCAGGCACCGCGAAGCGTTTGGAAAAAGTGTACGAAGATGATAACACTTTGGTGATTCGCGATTTTGCCCACGCACCGAGCAAAGTAAAGGCTTCTGTGAGTGCAGTGAGGGAACAATATCCCTCAAGAAACTTCGTAGCCGTATTTGAACTCCATACGTCGAGCAGCTTAATGCCTGAATTTATGGGGCAATACAACCAAACCATGGATGCCGCTGATGCGGTTTTCGTGCTGTACGATGCCCATGTTTTTGAACTAAAAAGAATGCCGGTTCCTTCGGCAGAAACCATCAAGCAACGTCTTGGAAATGTAGCAGTTTTCAGTGATGCCGAGCAACTTAAGTTGGCAGTTAAAAATGCGTTAAATCTTCATGAGGGACAAAAAAGCGTATTACTTTTGATGAGCAGTGGCAATCTGGCGGGATTAACTGCCCAAGATTTTATAGGTTAATTTTTTTCTAAATCGCTGTAGTAGGTTTTCAATAATTTACCTCTCACACCTTCTTTGATAAGCAAATTGTTGGCATCAGTTGGGTAAGTTCTATTTGATAGAAAGATAAACACCAATTCGTTTTCTGGATCTGCCCAAGCCCAATTTCCGGTAAACCCGCTGTGCCCAAATAATGTTTCAGGGGCATTATCGAAAATGTTGGCAGCAGTGTAATGTTCGTGACTTCCAACATCGCTTTTAAGGTGGTTGGGATAACCATTTGCTTTATCAAATCCCAATCCGCGGTAATTCGTAGGGTAAAGTTTGTTGTAATGCGTTTTGGTAAACAATTTTACGGTAGATGCCGAAATATATTGTTTGTCGTGAAATTCGCCCTCATCCAAAAGCATTTGCATGATTTTGGCCAAATCTCGGCTGTTGCCAAATAGACCTGCATTTCCTGAAATGCCACCTAGCAAAGCCGCACTTGGGTCGTGCACAATTCCACGGATTGTTCCACGGGGCCAAATGGTATCTATTCCAGTGGGTAAAATCCATTGTTTTAAACCTTTTTGTAAAGGCAAATATGTCATTTTTGTTAATCCCATTGGCTTATAAAATTGTTCGTCGACAAATGAATCAATTGGCATATTGGTTAAATATTCTACCCATTTTGCGAGGATAATCATATTTAAATCGCTATATTTATAGGCATAAACATTGGCAGGTTTGGTTTGAGTGGTCCATTTCCAAACACTGTCTGAAAATCTTTTTTCAATAAAACAAGTATCACCCAATTGTACTGCAAAATTGAAAGTGTCTTTTGCCACTGTATCAATGAAAATGCCTGAATACTTTGATATTTTCAAAGTGCTATCTTTTCTGATTTTATCGGTAAGGGGCAAAAAAGCAGGCAAGCCAGATCTGTGTGTTAGGAAATCTTCAATACTGATGTTTCCCCAAGCAAAATTTTCGGCAGCAGGCCAGTATGTTTTGATTGGCACATGCAATTTAAACTTCAATTTGTCGTAAATTTTCATCACTGCCAAAGTTGTCGAGGCTATTTTGGTAACACTGGCCAAATCAAAAACATTTTCAGAGGTTATGGGTCTATTGATTTTAATTCCTGCCGAATCAATTGGATTATAACCCACATTAAACTCGTCAATTACTTTTCCCTCCTTCAAAACCAAAAGTTGAATAGCAGTTGCCACTTTTCTATCAACCAAAGATTCCAAATAGGTTTTGATTGAAAGCGGATCATGTCGGTAAAAACCAACTTCATTTGGATGAATAAAATCGAAGTATTTGCGGGTGCTTTCTATTTTGCTAATGTCGCTACTTGTCCATGTCTCGCTAATTTTTGCCGGCAGCGTAGCTGATGGCACAAATTCTCCAAAGATTACATCGGCAGAAGCTCTTTGAAACGCGTCGCCATTTTCATGACCAATCACAACAGTGTATTTTTTAGGCAAGTTTTTAATGGCATATAAATTTCCAAGTTGCACCAAAATTGTGTTTGCAGGAAGGCTGTCGCGTTGAAAAAAGTCTTCAAGGTTTTTCGACATTCTACGAGAACGCTCGCCCCAAAGGGTTTGACTTGAATTTACTACAATAAGTGGGTTGTTTTTGAGGGATATCTTGCGGTTTGCCAACAAGGTATCGAGTTGGTGCCCATTTCCATCAAACTTGATCCAATTGATTTTATGGTATTCAGAAACTTTGTTGATGAATTCTACCGGAATATCTGCACCATAACTGATTACATTGAAGGTGTTTTTTGTATGTTGGGTAAGTGGAATGTTTTTATTGTTCAATACAACGATACTTTTTCTTGCGAAATTATCGAGTGAAACGGGTCCAATTGAATTGAGTTTTGTAGTGGTAGATTTTTGGGTGAAGTCTTCAAAAATGGCATCTAGCTTTTGTTGGAGGTTCTCTGTGCTTACCAAACGATTTGTGTTCAATCGCAATTGATGTTTGGCAATTAATATTTTTCTCACAGAGGCTGCTAAATGGATGCTGTCTAACCATCCAGAATCTTTGTAAGTGATCGCCAAATTGATAATTCCTTCAATATTTTCAGGAAAACACAAGATATCGTTACCCGCTAACAATGCTTTTACGCCCGCTTCTTCGGGTTTATAATGGCTGGTAATGCCTTTCATGTTCAAGGCATCGGTAATAATTAGTCCTTTGTAACCCAATTTATCCTTCAAATAATCTGTAATGATTGGTTTGGACAAAGAGGCAGGTAAGTTTTTGGTTGAATCTAAAAGCGGTACACACAAATGTCCAATCATGATACTTTTCACATTGGCTTGAATCATTTTCTTAAAAGGTTCCATTTCAAAAGCCAATGATTCAGGGGTATGGTCTACAACGGGCAATTCTTTGTGCGAGTCTGATTTTGTATTTCCATGTCCCGGGAAATGCTTTGCACAACTATAAATACCGGCATCTTCCATTCCTTGGCTTATTTCCTTGGCTAAAGCCGCAATGTTTTCTGGATCGTCGCCAAAACTTCTAAACCCGATGATCGGGTTTTCGGGATTGATATTTACATCAACGTCGGGAGCGAAGTTGATCATCACACCCATTAACTTACATTGCTGACCAATGGCATAACCAACATTATAACAATAGTTAGGGTCTTTTGTGGCAGCAAGGGTCATTTGGAAGGGAAACTTTCGCATATTCGATAACCGCATAGAAAGACCCCATTCGCCGTCTATTCCAATTAGGAGAGGTAGTTTGGAGCTTTGCTGATAGAAGTTTTGCAAATAAGCTTGAGAAAGTGGACTTCCTTGGAAAAATATAATACCACCTACTTCTTGTTTTTCAATTGCAGACAATACAATTGGGTCGGCGGTAATGCTGCGCGACCAAGCAGGAATCATGAGTGTTTGTCCAACAAGTTGTTTGAAATTTAGCGTTTTTAAAATGCTATCGGCCCACTTTTCACTGGTAAATAAATTCGGCTTTTCTATGAGTTTTGAAGGCCACCTTTGGTTATATAATTGGGCTTCACGGGGCCTACCTTGTCCTCCCAGTTGTGCTGTAAATCCTATAAAAGCCAGTAAAAAGTATATTTTTAGGAGGACAATAATTTTCATGAAGATACAAAGCAAATAAAAACTTGTCTTAAATAGATATTTTTTTTTAATTTATTTGTGGAAAAAGGGTGTGATTGCATTTTTGATTGGTGATTTCATAAAAAATGTGCTTTTTTGTAAAAGTTGAATGATCGAGCAACGTTTTCGAATTTGGTGTTGTCTAAAAAGAGCACGCGAAAAATTTTGAAATGATTTTTTGGAATGACAGAAAAAGAACTGGTAGAGGGATGTATACGGGAAGACCGGGAATGCCAGCGGCTGCTATGGGAGAAATATTCCAAAAAACTTATGGCACTGTGTTTGAGATACTGTCAAAACCAAGAAGAAGCTGAAGACGCATTGATGGAAGCATTTGTAAAAATATACGACAAACTAGGCGATTTTAGATTCCAAAGCTCATTAGAGACTTGGATGCGTCGTGTTGCCGTAAATATTTCCATCAATAAAATTCGTGCCCGTAAAAATATTTTTAAAGAAATTAGTGAATCGGAATACGAAATTGGGTATTCGGATTTTTCGTTTGATAGACTCAATGTAGATCAAATCAATCAATTAATTGAAAAATTACCAGTTGGCTACCGCATGGTATTTAATTTATATGCTGTTGAGGGATTTTCGCACAAGGAAATTGGTGAAATGTTAAATATTGACGAAGGAACCAGCAGGTCGCAATTGGCAAAATCACGTAAAGCTTTGCAAGCTATGTTAAACGGTTTAAATTTGGGGAGGGCATAACATGGAGTTTCCGGACGAATTCTTTAAAGATAAATTATTTAATAGCGAAGCTGAATACAGCGAAAATGTATCATTTGAAAAAGTAATGGATCGCCGCCGTAAGAAGCGCAGATTCCTTTTCTGGTGGAACCCTAAAACATATGCAACAATGGGTGTTTTGTTTTTGGGTGGACTTATTGCATTTGTAACAAATTCCTTTAATGGAAAATCAAATAATTCCGATAACGTTCAAGTTTCGAATGTGAATAATCGCAATTCAGCGCCGAGTAAGTTGAATACAGTTAAAACTGAACTTTCTAAAAAGAATTCAATTGAAAAAGAAGCTTTTGCAACTTCGGGTATTGTAAAAACGGATTTCAACAAGTCTGAATTAACCTTTGCAAAATCTACTAACGAGTTAAAAGTTAAAAAAGCAAAGAGAATCAAACAAGCAACATACAGAAGTGTGTTGAATCAATTGGTTTCTGAAAAGTCATTAAACGATCAGTCGACCTTAACACAATCAAACATAACCAATAAAGTAACTGAAGAACCAAAATTTGCGAAAATTTCTAACTGGGAAAATGAGGATTTTTACAATTTGAGTAAATGGAACGATAGATTAAATTCAGCAAAACCAAGGCAAAATTATTTTGGATTTGAAGGCCTAAAATTAGATATGTCTGATTTGGAATTTGAATTGCCTGATTTTGAAGTGAAATTTAGAAACAATCCCTCTAAGTGGTTTGCCGAATTATCCGTAATTACCGGAAGCAACAACACAATTGTTTTTAAAGATGATCTTCCCCTAAGCGTTTTAGGTACCCAATATATGGCACAATATCAGATGTTGATATTGAAAGACTTTGAAAATGGTTCTATGTTTGGTGCAGGTATTCAGTTCAGCGAATGGGTAGGAAACGGCAGATGGCAGAGAACATCGAATTTGATGGTGCCTAAAGTAATTACCCGCAAAGTACTCATTTCAGCTCCGTGGCAGCCTAAAAAATATGCGGTATTATCGGATACAACTTATGTTCCAACTACAACGGTTCAAACTGGGGTTATTGATTACAAAATCGACAAAGTTTCTTTTCCATTTGCGTATCGGTTTTGCACCAGTATTGGCAAATTGCCAGTTAGATTTGGAATGCATTTGTCTCCGGGATATACGACATTCACTGAAGGTGTTTATTTTACCCAAACCGATTTTCGTCCAATACAATCTAGCAGTCAAATGACAGTTGATGGAAGACTTACTTTAGGACCAATGTTTCCGATAACAAAGAAATGGACATTCGTGATGGAACCTTCATTGATTTATCAATCGTTTATAACTCCAGATAATCAAGTGAATGGCAAATTCTTCACTGGATTGGGTGTTGCAATTTTGCATCAGTTTTAAGTCTTTTAAATCCTTGTTGGCATTTGTCTTTTGTGTTAAAAAGCGCGTCTGCTTGTAAATTGGTTTTTCGAGTAAGGGGATTGTTTAAAATATTGATTGTTTTCTTCAACTTTTATAAACTTTTTATAAACGCTTATAAACATCTTTCAAAAACTTATCGTAATATTGCGATAGGTATTTATGGGGAAGAGTAAAACACAATCATTTTCAGAAGAAAGCAATACATTGGCTGAGGTGGCTAAGGCATTGTCGCACCCAGCGAGAATTGAAATTTTAAAGTTTCTTTTGACTGCAGAAAGCTGTGTTTGCGGCGATATTGTTTCTACGTTGCCGCTTTCTCAAAGTACAGTTTCTCAGCATTTGAAGGCTTTGAAAGACTCGGGAATTGTAAAAGGTACCATTTCTGGCCCAAATGTGTGTTATTGCATCAATCCAATCATATGGTCAAAATTTGGTAATTTGTTGTCTGTATTTTTTAATAAAAAACCACAAAACTTAATCTGTGAACCAACCTGCTGTTAATTCAATAAACCAATCTGTCTAATCTTCTCGAAAGCTTTCGGGATAACCCGTCAAATCTAAGAATGAATATTCAGTTATAAACTTTTATAAACCATCATAAACCTTTTTATTTACCTACCTATATGAAAATCTCCGAATTCAAATCCCAACTTGCTTTAATGCAAAGTTTATCCTTTCGTTTGCCAAACGGCGAATCAATTCCTGCCCATTTCCATATTACTGAAGTTGGTAAAATAACCAAAAACTACATTGATTGTGGAGGGACAATGAGAGAAGAATCTAAAGTTAATTTTCAACTTTGGATTGCCGATGATATTGACCACCGATTAAGTCCCTCAAAATTAATGGGAATTATAGAATTGGCGAGCCCGTTGATAGGCACCCATGATTTAGAAATTGAATTAGAGTATCAAGGTGATACCATTTGTAAATATGGATTACAGTCTATTTTGGGACAATTTGTATTGACAGCAACACAAACTGATTGTTTGGCAAGAGATCAATGTGGCATTCCTCAATATAAAATGCCGGTGAAACTTGCTGATTTGACTATGGGAGGAAGTTCTAATTGTACACCAGGTGGAGGCTGTTGTTAAAATGAAAAACGTATTGGTTTTATGCACTGGTAATTCTTGCCGAAGTCAAATTGCCGAAGGCTATTTGCGCCATTTCGGTGGTGATTTGGCAAATATTTACAGTGCAGGAATTGAAACGCATGGGGTAAATCCCAAAGCCATTGCCACCATGAAACTCGATGGCATTGATATATCAAATCATACCTCGAATCATGTAGATGAATATTCAAAAATAGCGTTTGATTTTATTATCACAGTTTGTGACAATGCAAAGGAAAATTGTCCATATTTTCCAAGCAACGCAAAACGATATCATTTTAATTTCCCTGATCCGGCAAAAGCTATTGGCACCGAAGAAGAAATCATCAATGAATTTGCCAGGGTTCGCGAAATGATTAAAGAATATTGTAAAAATTTTGTTATGAATGAATTGCAACCTTCCTGCGTGAAAGTTGCAGCGGAAAAGAAATCTTTGTCGTTTTTGGATCGATATTTAACACTTTGGATTTTCATCGCAATGGCAATTGGAGTAGGCATTGGGTATTTTTTTCCTGATATTGTTTTAAAATCAAATTCAGGAACTGGGGGAGTGAATGTCCCACTTGCTATTGGATTGATTTTAATGATGTTCCCGCCATTGGCAAAGGTAAAATATGAAAAAATGGGAGAAGTCTTTCAAAATAGAAAAGTTTTGGGAGTTTCACTTTTGTTAAACTGGGTAATTGGTCCTGTTTTGATGTTTGTTTTGGCGGTAACATTTTTAAAAGACATGCCACATTACATGGTTGGACTGATAATAATTGGTTTGGCAAGATGCATTGCAATGGTGATTGTTTGGAATGAATTGGCTGAAGGAAACAGAGAATATGCCGCAGGATTGGTGGCTTTGAATAGTGTGTTTCAAGTGTTGTTTTTTAGTGTTTATGCCTTTATTTTTATAACAGTTTTGCCGGCTTATTTTGGCGTTGAGGGCAGTGTTGTAAATATTGATATGTTGGAAATTGCGAAAACAGTAGGTCTCTATTTGGGCGTTCCATTCTTGATGGGTATTGCAATAAGATCTTATTTCTTAAAAACCAAAGGCGAAGACTGGTACACAAAAAATGTTTTGCCAAAAATATCGCCAATTACACTGATTGCCTTGCTATTGACGATTGTATATATGTTCAGTTTGAAAGGACAAACAATTATTGATATTCCGGTGGATGTATTGAAAATTGCAGTGCCATTGATGATTTACTTTGTGATTATGTTTTTTGTTAGTTTTCTATTGGGAAAAAGAATGGGTGCCGACTACAGTCAAACCGCTGCAATATCATTCACGGCTGCAGGAAATAATTTCGAGTTGGCCATAGCCGTGTCAATTGGCGTTTTTGGAATAGGTAGTCCTGAGGCCTTTACGGGCGTCATTGGTCCATTGGTTGAAGTACCCGCATTAATTGCATTGGTAAATGCTTCCTTTTGGTTGAGAAAGAAGTTATACCCTTGAAATTAGATCAGTATAGAGATCTCTAATAATTGCAACAAATACCAAGATTTTGGTACGAGATTCAAATTGTTATTAAATAGTTTTGTTGCATCAATCTCGATATGAAAAGTAATAATTTCAAAGTAATTACAAGTGGATTCTCTATTTCATTTGTACTGGTTTTCCTTGCAGGATGTTTAACTCCTCAACAGTTTTATTCAAATGACATTTTTACAACGTTAACAGCTCCAGAAGAAGGAGGTGTTAACTTTACACAGTTAACAAAAGAAAGCGATATCGTTGAAGGTCCGCCAACCATGTTAAAAACTGAATCATATGCAAATGGAAACACCATGGTGAATACCGAAGTATTGATGTGGAATACCGCTACTTATTTGGCGATTTCTCCTGATGGAAAGAATTTTACTTTTTTAGGAAACAACAATAATTCTAGTAATTTATTTATCCGTTCTACGGAAGGTGGTGCTGCGGCAATTCAGAGAACTTTCAGAAATGATGTTGAAGATTTTTCATATTCAAAAGACGGAAAGTATTTGTCTTTTTCAGATAGGGTTGGAGTTGGCAGTTATTCTAACTTGAACATCTACATGATTGACGTAAACAAAGGGTCTGCTGTTCGTCAAATTGCATCTGGCAATGAAGATGAACAAAATCCAGAGTTTAGCGATGAGGGAAATTTGTTGTTTTATTCTAAAAACAACAATGGAAATTATACCCTTTGGAGCCAAGATTTAAAAAGTGGTTTGATGACTCAATACTCAGAGGGATTTAATCCTTGTATAGTTCCTAACTCAGGATCTAAACAACTTTTTGTAACCCGTAGGGTAAAGAATTCTACGCGCACTGAAATTTGGAAAGTTGACATTGAGACTGGGTCTGAAACTCAATATATTACGGATTCTAGAAGGTCATTCTCTAGCCCAAAAGTGAGCCCTAATGGCAAATATTTAATTTGTACAGGTTCAACTGCAAAATCTAATTCTCGTCCATCAAATTTGGATTTGTATTTATATAAAATTGATGGAACTGGAGAAACACAATTAACTTTTCACCCTGGAACAGATGCTTCTGCAGTATGGGCCCCAGATTCAAAAAATATTCTATTCATTAGCTCTAGAGGTAGTATTACAAGCAAATACAATGTTTGGAGAATGAGTGTAGAACAGTTTTTGGATGAATCTAGCAGTCCAAGAAAGTAATGAAAAATATTTCACTAATTGTTGTTGTTATTCTATTAGGAATGACAACAAATCGTGCCATGGGACAATGGAGTGGCTCGAGTTCTAATACAGGTAATACTCCTATTGCGGAAACACCTCAAGTGGGAAAGAAAAAAATGAGGGCCAGGTTTGGTTTGGGATTAACACTTTTAAATGCGCAAAGTGGGAGAATAAATGCCAATATTCTCAGCGACTTTAAGAATGCTTTGCCATTTGAAATTACGAGTGATATTTCTTCATTTGAAGCAGGTTTTGTAATTGGAAATTATATCAGAACCAAAGTGGGTTCATATTTTTCATTCAACATGGGTAGTTCAACTTTGGATATGAAATCCACAGATATGAATTCATTTGATTACACGGCTAATATGCAAATTATTACGCAAGAATATTCTTATGTGTATGGATTTAGGCAAGTATTAAGTCCAAATCCAAATATTTCTGCCAATGAATCTTTGCCCGAAGGTTATTTGGCATTGCAATATAATGTTGGGGCAACATTGGGATCTGTGATCGGCAATTACACACAAGATTTGCAGTTTGGTCAAACATCTGAAGTAGTATCTTCCGCTTACGGCACAATAAATATTGGCGCATCTTTGGTTGCTGGCCGTCATTTTGATTTTGGAATAAACTTGGCAATTCCAATTAAGAAACCTTCTGCCACAATTCTTGGGAGTGGGATGCCATTTGATATTATTTCTAAAGATAAATTCGGTACAAACTTAAATATAAAAGGAATTTATTTCTTTTAATTGAAACCATTGATTTAATATTTATTTAATATAAAAAACCTCTAATGTTTAATTAGAGGTTTTTTCAATTTGTATCCCAAATATACCAAATATTGGGTATGCTGTTGATGTATTCAAAGAATAATTTTGTAACTATCTAATGAAAATTATAAAATTAAGTTTAGTCGGATTATTCCTAATAACTTCAACAGCGTTTGGTCAATGGGCGGGGTCTTCATCTAATGCTGGAAACACTCCAATTCAGCAAAATACTCCAGTTAAATCGCCAAGTAAAATAAAATTTGGATTGGGGTTAACATTATATAACACATTTGGAAATGTAATTAACCAAGCCATAATAGATGATAGGTCAATAGACTATCCCTCAAATGTGAGTTCTTCAAAAAGTTCATTTGAGGTTGCTCTTGCTTTTGGAAATTATTCTAATGAAAATTATGGTATATATTACGCCTTTAATTTGGGTAGTTCCTCATTGGATTTTCAGGGTGAAAATCCCAATACAGGCTCTTATATCAAAGGTAAATTCTCAATCATTAATTATGATTACGAACTAGGGGTGGGCGGCAGACAAGTGTTGCAGATGGGGAATTCGAATGAACCCGGAAGTATTGATGATGGCTTTGTTGCCATTCAATATACGGGTCATGTGATTTTTGGATTTGCAACTGGTTCATTTTCGTCTTCTTACAAAAACTTGGATATGGAGTCTGATTCATATTTAAACTTAGGCGCAAGTGCATCATTAATTCTGGGAAAACATTTTGATATTGGGTTGCGTTATACAATACCAATTATCCCTGCCGAATTAACTTATGCAGGCACCGGAGGAGGGACGGTAATTGATTTGGATGATCTTAAATCTTTTCTAAGTGTAAAGGCGTTGGTGTTCTTTTAAAATTCAGATATCTCATAAAATTTAACTTATGAATTCAAAATATATTTTTCGACTGGGATTAATATTCATTTTTGCTTGTCATTCGACGAATTTAATGGCACAAGTAAAAGATCTAGATCAAAGAGTTTTTTCGGATGTTTTTATTGAGAACAAAGGGCAATTCCAATTGTCAAACGGACAAAAAAATGATTCAATTTTGTACGTGCTTAAATCTCAAGATGTTGATATTGTAGTTAGCTACAATAGTTTGCACTATTTTTTTAAATCAAGTTCTAATAAAGTTGATAATGTTTTAAATTCAATTAATTCTAAAGTTGGTATTACTGCAAGTAATTTAGATAATATCGGTATTGCAGAGTTAAGTTCAAATAAGAATATTGATTTATATCGATTGGATATGTATTTGAAGGGTGCCCAGTATCCTTCTCAGATAAAATCAGAAAACGTGGTTGATTATTATGAAAATTATTACAATTTGAAAAATTCAGCAAAAGGATTAACCAATGTTTATGGTTGTGAGAAAATTGTTTTAGAAAATGTTTACGATGGAATTGATTGGGTTATTTATTTGAAAAATAAGGAGTTAAAGTATGACTTTATCGTACATCCTTTTGCAGATAGAAATAAAATCCAGTTAAAGTTTAAAGGTCAATCTTCTTTAAAACTTGATTCTCAAGGTAATTTATTGGTCGAGTCACCATTTGGAAATGTTAAAGAAAAAGCGCCCCAAAGTTACCAAGATGGAAAACTGATCAATACACAATTTAAGATTAGCAATGATAATGTTCGATTTAATTATTCTGATGAAATAGATGGCGCGAAGGAACTGATTGTTGATCCATGTTTGTCTTGGGGTACATATTATGGATATTCTAATGATTACGTAACTAAAAATTTCAAAGACAAATCAAAGAATATTTATATAGTTGGATATACATCAAGCAATTTTTATATCTCTACAACCGGCGCTCATCAAACTTCGTACTTTGGGTCTAATGATGGTTTTATTGTTAAGTTTGATAAAAATGGAAAGCGGCTTTGGGCAACCTATTACGGCGGAAGTAATTATGATCAAATTTTATCTGGAATTTCTGATGGATCTAATAACATTTATGTAACAGGTTTCACTTATTCAACTAGTAATATATCAACAACAGGAGGTTTTAAAGTAACGAATTCAGGTGTTAGCGACGCTTTTTTGGCTAAATTTAATAGCAGCGGCGCAATACAATGGGGTACTTACTACGGTGGAAGTAATGAGGAAGTATTTTATGATATGGTAATAGATGGTTCGTCTAATCTTTATGCAGTGGGTTATACAAAATCGACAGGGATGGCTACTACGGGAGCCGCTCAAACATCATTGGGAGGCGGTCTCGATGGCCTTATTGTAAAATTTACCAATGCAGGCAGTAGGGTATGGTCAACCTATTCCGGAGGGACGGGTTCGGATATCCTTTTTTGTGCTGGAATAGACAATGCATCGAACGTAACCGTGGCAGGGTATACGACTTCTAACGCTTCAATTGCTACTGCAGGAACTCAACAAACATTTTTTGGAGGTAACCAAGATGGATTTGTTGTTAAATACACTAGTGCCGGAGCAAAATCTTGGGGTACATATATTGGCGGAACCGGATCAGATGAAATTTCATGTTTAACGATGGATGGGTCGAATAATATCTGGATAGGTGGAAGAACGCAATCTTTTACTGCAATAGCAACTACTGGATGTCATCAATCATCTTATAGTGGTGGTGATGATGGATTTTTAATGAAATTAAATTCAAGTGGAGTGCGCCAATATGGAAGTTATTACGGAGGAAATGGAAATGATTACCTTAAAGGTATCAAATTAGATATATCAGGAAATATTTATCTAGGTGGGTATACATCTTCAAATAATGCAATTGCAACAAGCAATTCACATCAATCAACTCTCGGAGGATCATCTGATGTTTTTTTAGCGAAGTTTAATGGAAGTGGAGTGAGGCAATGGGCCACTTACTATGGAGGCTCTAGCACAGAAGAACTTGGAACAATTGAAACGGATTCCAATGATGTGGTATATATCGCAGGATCTACGTCTTCTTATTCTAATATTGCAACAACCGGTTCATTCCTAAATTATTTTAGTGGCATTGGGTTTAATGCCTTTTTGGTAAAATTTGATCCAACTGGAATTTATGTAACTTCTCAAACTTCTAAAGTTTGTAAATATACATCGGTAACATTTTCGGCGCTTAAATCTTCTGCTTCAACCTATTCATGGAATTCAGGGCAAAATACAAAGTCAATTACCACAGCTAAACCCACTAATTATTTTGTTAAATATAGTAGCTCTCTTGGATGCGCTTTTGTGGATACCTTTAATTTGTTAAACTATTCAATTCCTAGTCAATCTTATATTACTCAAAATGGATTGTTTTGTCAATCAAATGTTAATGTTAACTTACAATTAAATACGAATCTTTCAATTTCAGGTTATCGCTGGTATAATAATATTGGCTCATTACTTTCTACGAGCAATAGCATTTCGGTTAATAAAGAAGACCAATACAAATGCGTTGTAACGGTGAATCCCAATTCTTGCAAAGACACAATCTTATATAAATTGGTTTTATCTCCAATTGAAACAAATATTCCCAAAGCAGTAAACATCATATGTGGTGAAAGTTATGTTATGCCTACGCAGTCGAATTATAATACAGGTTTAAGTTATTCATGGACACCATCAACGGGAATAAATGGCTATACCTCGGCTAAACAACCTTTGTTTTCCCCAAAACAAAATACAAAATATATATTAACTACGAGTTATGGAGGTATCTGTACCCAAAAAGACACAGTTGACTTTGTAATTTCAAATGCTCCGGCGCCACAAATTAAATTTACAGAAAGCAAAACGCAGTGTTATGGTTCGAACTTCTTTCAATTTAGTTCAACGATAACACCTAAATCAAATTCAGATATCAGATATCATAAACTAAATCCCGTTTCAGTTTATCCTGCTCTTCCTGATATTGATGATACTGTAACCATTTACTATAATGCCAAAGCTGGAAATGCCAAGTTAGCCGGAAGCTCAGCTGTTTATATTTATACAGGATTAATTACAAATAAGAGTTCAAACCTATTCGATTGGAAACATGTTGTTGGAAATACAACAGGGGCTTTGACATATTGTAAAATGAAATCATTGGGTAATGATAACTGGTCAATAACATTGCCTATAAAGAGTTTTTACGGCAAAAACGATCCAGTTTTGGCTGATGAAAATGGATTGCAAATGGCTTTTGTTTTTCATAATTCAACAGGAACTAAAATAGGGAAAGGTACATTTGATGAAGATATTTTTTATCCGATGTATAACCCAAATTTAATGTATAATACCAATGACCAGTTAAAATTAGTGAAGCCTAATGTAAATGAATCACAAGAAATATTTGCCGAAATAAATGAAAAGGTACCTCTTTGTTTTTCAACTGGAATGAAAATGGATAAACTTATTCTCTACATTGATGGTGTAAATGTACGCGAATTAAACAATACAGATACTTTGACATATTATCTTTCAAGCACATATGCAAGATCAATTTCAATTCGTATATACGCATTGAATAATAGTTATGGAAGTGCTTGGCAAAGGTATTATACGTTATACACGCTTAATCCTAGTTCTGGTTTATCATATAAATGGGATTTTGGCGATACTAAAAATGCATATTCTGCAGGTCCAATTAATCAATCTTATGGAAAGTCAGGGACATTCACTGTTAAACTAGACATTAATGATGGAGCGTGTTCCTATGGTCCGGCAATTACAAATGTTGTTGTGCTACCAAAAATTCATCCAAGTATGAGTCTTCCTCCCACGCCATACTGCCTGAAGGATGAATTCAAACCAGATGCAACTTTTTCCGCAATACAAGGCGGAGTTACCGGTGTAACATACAATATTAATTATTTGTGGCAATTTGGTGATGGTTCTCAAAGTTCGGCCGTAAAACCATCAAAATTTTATTCAAAGCCAGGAACTTATAAAATAGTTTTAAAAACAACGGGAAGTCAACTTTGTGGTGATTCTTCAATTACTTATGTGCAAATTAATGATCAACCAAATTTAACTGTAACCTGTAATAATGCAAAATACTATAGTTGTCTTAATGGCACAGAAATCACAGCAAGTCCCGGATATGATATTTATTCATGGAGTACCGGAGAAACGGGACAGATAATTATGAGAACCGATCCAGGAGTTAGTGAATTAACTGCATACACAAACGAAGGTTGTTCAGCGAAACAAAGCATTGAATTGTTTCCTCATCCTGATTTAACTTTTACTTCAGATAATAATTTTACATATTGTAATGAATTATCTCCTGTTACGATTTCTGCTCAACCCGGATTTAAATCATATACTTGGAATACAGGTGATAAAGGACCTGAAATTCAAGTAAATTCGCCGGGATTTTATTCCGTATCCGCACTTGATGAAAACTGTTTGTTCAGCAGTTCAATCAATATTGAAGATGGTTCTAGCATTAATGCAGATTTTGGGTTTGAAATTCTATCACCTTATCAATGTAAATTTATACCGCAAAGCAATCAAGCCAAATTTGCCGCTTGGAATTTTGGCGATGGAGGTGTAAGTATTGATTTGAATCCTGTCCATGACTTTCAAGGTAACGGAAAGTACAACGTTTGCTTGAATTTGATGAATACTTGTAGGATAAGAAGTAATTTCTGTAAAACACTTACGTTTCCGATGCTTGTGGGTACAGAAAAGATAGAAAATGGACATTTTGTGCTTTTTCCAAACCCAGGTAGTGGAAAATATCGGTTAATAATACCACGCCATTCTGGCTTTATTAAATATCAAATAACAGATTTAAAAGGTAAGCTTGTACAGTATTCTGATGAATTCGACGTTCAAAATTATTTACTCATCAACGCATCTACCGGTATTTATTTGTTAACCGTAGAAATAGATGGAATGAAATCCACCCAAAAAATAGATCACATAAACAATTAATCGATGAAAAGAATAATTTTATTGCTTTTAATTATTGGTATTAAAGGATCAGTTTTTGGGCAAATGACATCCAATTCGAATACAAATACATCAGCGGGATTGAGGATAAAGCACTCGTCTTTTGAAATTATTCAAAAGCACAATTATAAAGGTACACAAGAAATTAATCGAATTGAATTAAAATATCGTGATTTAAATTATGGTTTTTTTTTAGAGATTCAACCAGTTGGATTCAATTATGTATCTTGCTCACGCATAGAAAATTTATCAGATGAAAATTTTAATAGTTATTATCCAAATTCAGGATATTCTAAAATTGGATTCGCTGGCGCTTCGCTATCTGGTCACTTAAATGCGACGGCAAATGTTCAAACAATTTATTTAGGAAGAGGAAATAAAATTTATCCATTCGGATTGTATGGAGAAATAAAAAATTATTTCTTACCAGGTATAAATTCAGTTTCAGCAATAGATAAAATTAGCAGTCTTTATAGAGCTAATAATGACTATGATTATAAAGAATATGAAAAAGTAATAACCACAAATTTTAAAAATTATTCTGCAACGCTAACGACTAAAAAAATAGGTGCCCATTTTGGTATTTATAATTACATGAATCGCTTTAGATTAAGTGGACATTTATCTCTCAATAATATTCTTCATACTTTAGACAAAACTGAAAACAGAAATTTAGTTAACTCTGATATAAATTCATTTTGGGTATTGTCACCAGGAATTCAAATTGATAAAGGCAATTTTTCCTCCTACGCTCAAGTGAACTTAGGTTCATTGATGTTTTTTCAAGACAATTCAATTGAAAATTCAATGTCAAGTAGTAATTCACTTTATTTTAAATTTATATACTCAATTCCTCTCGGTGATAGAATCAGGGTAGGTGTGCAATCTGAGAATTTTATAGAATGGTATAAAGCGAAAGAATCCCTGTTAAGTATTTATCAAAGAAATATTGCTCAAGACGATATTACACAATCATTTTCTATTTTTGGAATTCAGGGATACGCGAAATTGCAATTTTGAGATTTTTTTAGACTCTTAAAACATCACGATTATCGATGTTTTTAATCTTTCTTGGTGAAATTATTGCGCCGATTTCATTTCATACTTAAATTGCATGTCTATTTTTATGAGAAAAGCAATATTTGGGCTCGTGGGAGCCACGATTTTGACTGCATTTGTTTCTAATTCAGAATATAAAGCGTTGGAATTAAGTTACATGGATACAGCGGTTTCGCCAGCTGATGACTTTTACAATTATGTAAATGGAAAATGGATGAAGCAAACAGTAATACCAAACGACAGAAGTCGTTGGGGTTCGTTTGATGAATTGGGTAAACGCGCAGATAGCATGAGTCTTGCAGTTTTGGAAGAGGCAATTAAATCTAACAAATATGCAGCAAAAACAGACCAAGGAAAAGCTGTGATGTTGTTTGAGACTGTATTGGATATTGAAAGTAGAAACAAGCAAGGAATTGCTCCTATCAAACCTTATTTGAATGAGATTAATGCACTTAAAGATTTAAATGCCTTAAGAAAGTATATTGTTAAGTATGCACCTGCCGGAGAAAATACGATGTTTGATTTGGGTATTGATGCCGATGCAAAAAATAGCAACCGCAATGTTGTGAGTATTGGAATTACCGGACTGGGTTTGCCTGACCGTGATTACTACCTGAAAACAGATGAGAAATCTGCGGGTATTCAAGAAAAATACAGAAAATTTATTGAAGATGTATTTGTGAAATACGGTACAGAAGCGACCACGGCAAAAGCAAATGCCATCGCCATTTATAATTTTGAAAAATCTTTGGCAGAGCCAATGCTTACGCGTGAACAACGCCGTGATCCAGTTGCACAATACAATCCAACATCAACCAAAGATTTGGTTAAAGTATTAAATGCATTTGATTTGAATGGAACTTTAAAAGCGTATAAAATCAAACCTGATACCATTATTGTGGGTCAACCAAAATTCCTCGCTGCAATGAACGAATTGGTGAAATCTACAGATTTCAAAACTGTTCGTGCTTTCTTTGCTTGGTCTACCATGCGTGGTGGATTGGGATTGTTGAGTGAAGATTTAGAAAAACTTTCTTTTTCTTTTTATGGACAAACTTTACGCGGTGTACCTGTTCAAAAGCCTTTGAAAGAGCGTGCATTGGGTGTGGTTAATGGCATTGCCGGTGAAGCTTTGGGTAAATTGTATGTAGACAAATATTTCCCTAATGAAGCCAAAGTTGTTGCAAAACAAATGGTTGATGATATTATTCAAGCTTACCGCGGTAGAATCAACAACTTAGATTGGATGAGCGACGCTACAAAGAAAAAAGCATTATTGAAACTTGATAAATTAATGATCAAAATTGGTTTCCCAGACAAATGGAAAGATTATGCCAAATTGGAAATCAAAAACTATAAAATGGGTGGAAGCTATTATCAAAATATGATCAATGCTTCTAAATTCATGATTGCAAAAAACATGGAGCGTTATGGTAAACCTGTTGACAAGTCTGAATGGTATATGTCGCCACAAACCGTGAATGCATATTACAATCCTTCTTTCAACGAAATCGTTTTCCCTGCGGCAATTTTACAACCTCCTTTCTTTGACTTTAGAAACGATCCTGCTGTAAACTATGGTGGTATTGGTGCTGTTATTGGACACGAAATTTCTCATGGATTTGATGACCAAGGTGCGCAATTTGATGAAAATGGAAATTTGGTAAACTGGTGGACAGAAGCCGATGCAAAAGCATTCAAAGAAAGAGGCAATAAATTGATTGAACAGTTCAATGGTTTTGAAGCACTTCCTGGCAAATTTGTGAATGGTGAATTTACCCAAGGTGAAAATATTGGCGATTTGGGTGGTGTAGCTTCTGCTTACGACGGTTTACACTTACACCTTGCAAATATTAAAATTGGTTTGGTTGATGGATATACACAAGACCAGCGTTTCTTCCTTTCATGGGCTACAATTTGGCGCTCTAAAGTGAGAGATGCTGAATTGGCAATGCGTTTAATGACTGATCCTCATTCTCCTGGTTATTTCAGAGCCATTGGCCCATTGCAAAACCACGAAGGATTCTATCGTGCGTTCAACGTGAAGCCAGGCAATAAAATGTATAGGGCTGAAGCCGACCGTGTGAAAATTTGGTAATACTTTGATGCCACGTTTGGTATTAGCAAAGCGTCTAACCTTTAAATCAATTGATTGAATTATGGTTAGACGCTTTTTTTTATGTGTTGTAGTTTTGATGTTTTTTCAAACTATTTGTTATGGTCAGGCAACTTATGTTAGGCCCAATGCTTCGGCGTATAACCCAAATAACGACCTTTATTATATAACCAATTACCTCGGTAAATCGGTGGTGAAAACCGATCGCGCTGGAAATAAGTCGTACTTTATTCAAAATTTGGATGCTCCCAATAATATTATTTACGGGGTTTTTCCTTTTGGTGAAGCCTTTGTTATATTGGATTCGAACAAGGGCAAGGTGTTCGATACTTCAGGGAATTTACTCGCTTCTGTGACTATTTCTAATGCTAAAAAACTCATGGATTTGGTCTATGACGATAGCCTAAATGCAATTTTTATAACAGATGTTGAACGTGGGGTTATTTACAAAACTACATTCGGGGCAGCACCGAACTACACGCCTTCGACTTCTGTTTGGGTAAGCGGTATATCCCGTCCCTCAAATTTGATTTTACAAAAGAAGAAAAATAGAATTTTATTGGTTCAAGATACAACTTTCAGTGATTTATTGGCCATTGATTTAACCTCTGCGTCGGTGAGTGTTTTACGCAGCACCGGTTTGAGTAATTTGTCAGGACTGGCCGAAGATGCCGAAGGTAATATTTATATCAGTAGCCTTTACGAAAAGAACATTTACCAATGGAATAAATATTTAACGGGTAGTCCCAAAAGGGTAGTGGGTGAGCCAAAACCAGGCGATATTTTTGTGAATGCTGCAAAAGATGAGTGGGTATATTGTTGCATAATTTGCGGAAATGTGTATATCGCTAAATTGCATACTTTTGGTCCTGCCATTGAAATGTATGCCTGTGCTGGAGATTCTGTTGACGTTTATAAAAATACTTTAATTAAATGTTTGGGGACATTCAATGTGGGCAATCAGTTTGTGTTAGAACTTAGTTCAGCTTCGGGGAATTTCGATACAAGTGCAATTCTTTCTGTTTCTACCGATACCTTTCAACCCTTTTATTTAAGGGTGAAAATCCCTTTTAATTCACCTGGAGGAAACAAATATAAATACCGTTTTAGATCAACTAATCCCGCCATCAATGGATTTGCCGAAGTTGCTAAAATTGGGGCACCCAATGATCAACAATTCGATTTTGATAGTATGCCGTTTTGTGGGCACGGAGAGGAATATTTGGTTCCCAAAGACACCATGAATGTGTCGTTGTATTGGAATCCTTTAACAAAACTTGATTCTCTCGTAAGAAAATACCAAGTGTCGAAAAAAGGCGAGTGGGTGGTTTTGAATACGAAAAATGTGGGTGGTTGTGTATCTACCGACAGTGTTTATACTTACCCGCTTTTTGAGGGACGTTTTAAGTTGCAACTAAAATCAGACAGTATTTTGTTTTGTAGCAATTTACCTAAAAATGCCAGGTACTTCTTGTGGCTTAAAAATGGGGTGTACTTGAAAGATACCTCTCATGAATTGATTATCCGCGATAGTGGATACTATCAATTAATTTTTACTGCCAAAGCCCAAAATGATTGTGATTATGTTTCTGATTCGCTATATACGAAGTATGTCCCTAGAGTGAATACACGCATTTGGAATTTAAATCAAACCAAGTTACAGGTTTTTCCCAACCCGGTGAATGACAATTTGAATATCTGTTCTCACATAAACTTAACAAACGTGAAGGTTATTAACCTATTGGGTGGTATTGTGAAGGACATTCCTTGCAATGGTATTCAATTTCAGTTAGATTTAAAAGATTTACCTGTTGGCATGTATGTCATTGAAGGGATTGATGAATCCGGAAAATTATCTAGGGTTCAATTTCAAAAGGTCGACTAAATAACCAATTAAAAGTTGTTAATTCGTATTCAATGAAAGCAAAATTCTCTATTTCGGATTTGTTAACTGACAGCAAGTTGGCTGTTTCCCGTTTTATTATTCCAATATTATTGTCAATGTTGGGTGCTGGTATTGCAATTTATACTTTCAATGGGAAAGAACTTTCAGATACCATAATAAGCCTGCTTATTACAGTGGGATTGGGTATTTCATTGTTTTTTGCAGTTGCCATATTTTTTGAAAATCGTATTTTATCAATTTGGTTTAAAATAGGGGCACATTTAATTGCTGCTATTGTTCTGGTTTGTATTTTCTTTCAACTGCGAGAAATGCAACTGTTCGGATTAGAAAATGCCCCATTATTGATCGTTCGGTATGCCATTATCTTTCATTTACTCGTATCGTTTTTGCCATTTTTAGGAAATAAACTGAACATAGGATTTTGGCATTATAACCGAATTCTATTTACCCGAATTTTATTAACTGCAATTTTTATTGCCACTGTCTATTTGGGATTGGCGGCTGCATTGGGTGCAATTTCTCAATTGTTTGGAATTAAGATAGTACCGGATGTGTTTTTTGATTTATGGGCAATTTGTTTTGGGCCGGTAAGTGTCATTTTCTTTTGTGCTGGGGTGCCCAAAGATTTAAAAGGGTTAGAAACTACCGATGAATATTCAAACATATTAAGAATTTTTGTTCAGTTTGTATTAATCCCTTTGGTATTAATCTACCTGATAATTATGTATGCATACTTTGGAAAAATTGTAATTGAAGCAAATTTACCAAAGGGCTTTTTGACTTATTTTATCCATGCAATGTTGGTCCTGGGGCTTTATGCTTATTTGCTCATTTACCCTTTTCAATTTGTATCAAATTCAAAATTAATTCGCTTGTATACCAAGTTTTTCTTTTTCGTTTTAATACCAGTTATTACCATGCAATTGGTGGGGATTATTACCCGAATTAATCAATATGGATTTACAGAAGAACGTTACTTGGTTTTAGCTACTGCCTTGTGCGTTGTGAGTATGATTGTATATTTTGTATTTTTAAGAAAAAAGAATTTAATTTTTATTCCTGTTGTTATTTTTGTTTTTACCCTTATTTCATTAGTTGGTCCATTAAGTGCCACCAATATTACTTTATGGAGTAGGAAAAATCGCATTGAAATGATGGTTACTGAACTGAAAATGTTTGATGGTAAAACGATGAAACCATTCAAGGAATTATCAAATAAAGACACTATAAATATTCGAAAATCAGAAGACTTATACGATGAAATTTATTACATGGTTGACGAATACGACGTTACAGGTTTCGAACCATATTTGAAAATAAAATCTCGTCAACAGATAAATAATGAACAGCTTTTAGATTCACAAAAGGCAGTTGTCAGATCTGAACGAATATCTTCTTATGAAATTAAATCCATTCAAAAAGAAGAATTTTACAAAATAATGGGGCAATTGAATTTAAAGTCAAGTTTGGAAGGTGATTTGGCAGATACTGTTACAGCTATGGCTGCAGCAGAAGAAACTAGAGAAATTTTATTTAGGTTAGATTGTAAATTGCCATTTGCAATTACTGAAATGACAGATATACAAAAAGATGGTTCTTCCTCAACCTACTCAAGTTCAACTTCTAAAGAAAACAAAGAGTTAGTCATTATCAAAAAGGGCATAAAATATAGATTTAATATGGGTTCTCTTTTGAATTTACAGTCTACTTATGCCGAAATTTCTAAAACCATGAAAGATTTAGAACCTAAATCTCATGCTGTGTTGGTAATGAAGAAACTGATATATTCTGTTAATCGCAAGGAAATTGTTGAAGTGGAAGGCATTTTGTGTGAGTAATTAACCTTTTGCTTTCACCCAGAGTGCTTCCATTTCGTCGAGGGTCATTTCTTTTAATCCTTTGCCCATGATTTCCGCTTCGTTTTCCATGAATTGAAAACGGTCTTTAAACTTCTTATTGGTGCGTTCTAAGGCATCGTCGGGATTGATACCACTCAGTCTGGCATAGTTTACCAATGCAAATAGATAATCGCCAAATTCGGCCTCTTTATCCTCTTTTGTGGTGGCTTCTTGGTATTCCTGCCATTCCTCAGTTACCTTTTCGTAAGCTTTTTCAGCCTCATCCCAGTCAAACCCAACTTGCGATGCTTTTTCTTGCATCCGATACGCTTTTACCAAACCGTTTAATCCCTTTGGTACACCATCTAAAATACCATTCTTCTTTTTGCCTTTTTCTTGAAGTTTGATTTGTTCCCAATTTTGAAGGACTTCTTCTGCGCCGTCAACTTTTACCTCTCCATAAATGTGGGGATGACGACGGATCAGTTTTTCTATGAGGGATTTACACACTTCTCCAACATCGAATTGGTCTTTTTCATTGGCAATTTTGCTGTAGAATACAATGTGCAACAGAATGTCGCCAAGTTCTTTTTTGATTTCCTCGGGGTTGTTTTCAATAATCGCCTCAGACAACTCATACGTTTCTTCAATGGTTAAGGTGCGAATGGTTTCCATGGTTTGTTTTTGATCCCAAGGACATTTTTCCCTCAAATCATCCATTACATCCAATAATTTTGAAAACTGTTCAAGTATTTCTGCGCGATTCATGCCGCAAAAATAGGCAATCCAAAGGCTAAATGAATGAAGGTTTTGCTTCTTTAAGGGTTGAAATTCATTTCAAGGACAAAATCCATGATGGCTAAGTTTGCCATGGCTTCAACAATGGGTATCGCCCTAGGCAAAACGCATGGGTCATGTCGACCAGTAGCAGATAATGTACTTTCATTCAAACTTGCGTCAAGCGTTTGTTGTTCTTTTGAAATGGTAGACGTAGGTTTGAATGCAACTTCCATGTAAATGGGTTCGCCGGTTGCCATTCCCCCAATAATACCCCCAGCATGATTGGTAATAGTGCCAATTTTATTGTCACTCATTTTCCAAGAATCATTATTTTCAGATCCTTTCAAATTTGCAACGTGAAATCCCTCGCCAAATGAAATGCCTTTCACCGCATTGATGTTTAAGATATATTGACCCAATACTGCTTGGAGTTTTCCAAATACAGGTTCACCCAATCCGATAGGACAATTTTCAATTGTACATGCAATAATGCCACCTAAGCTATCTCCCTCAGATTTTGCCTTTTCAATGGCTTCAATCATTTTTTCAGACATGGAAATATCTGGACAACGCACCAGGCTTTCTTCAATTTTTGATTTTGAAGGAATCTGATTTGGTTTTGGCAATTCGATGGTATGAATTTGCTTTACCCAAGCGGTAATGATAATTGGTAATTTATTTTGAGTTGGATCTTCAAGAAATTGTTTGGCCAAAGAACCTGCTGCAACCCAACCTGCGGTAATTCTGGCACTGCTTCTTCCACCTCCGCGATGGTCGCGAATTCCATACTTTGTTTGATATAAAATATCAGCGTGTCCAGGTCTGAAAACGTCTTTTAAATGGTCGTAATCTTTTGGCTTGGTATCGTTATTGGCAATTAGAAACGTAATGGGAGAACCTGTTGTTTGTCCCTCAAAAACACCAGACACAATTTGAACCTCATCGGCTTCATTGCGTGAAGTGGTTAAATTGCTTTGACCAGGCCTTCTGCGCTGCATGTCGCGTTGCAACTGTTGAATATCAATTTTAAAACCGGCGGGAAATCCATCAAGCACAGAACCAACAAATGCACCATGGCTTTCGCCAAAGCTCGTGAGAATGAGGTTTTTGCCAATGCTATTTCTTGCCATGAGGTTATTGGAATTCAAAGTTACACTTTTGTAGTTCAACCCAAAAGTTTGGAAATGATTTTTCTACGCATTCAATGTCGTCAAATGCTAATTCATATTGCACCGCTAGCGGCGCAAACGCCATTGCCATGCGGTGGTCTGAATGTGTAGTTATCAATTTCGAGTCGCTTTCAACCAGTGATTTTTGCGATTTTTGCAAATAAAAAATATCTATATTTTCTGTGTTTTGCAAAAGTGCATATCCAAACTGAGCCAAATTTTCATTTAACGCTTCAATGCGGTTGCATTCTTTGTACTTGAGGTTTTCAATTCCGGTAATCGTTCCTTCTAATTGAAGTGCCGCCGCAGCAACAATTAATGTGGGAGCCAAATCTGGAACCCCAGATAAATCCCAATCAATATTTTTAGCCAAATTTCCGGAATAACTGAGTATACAACCCAATTCGGAGAATGTTGTTTGAACTCCCAAATCATTAAAAATCTGAGCACCAACCTTATCTCCTTGGCAAGTTATTTCTTTAAGATCTGGCATATGAATACTACATTGAGTTAGCGCACAGACGGCATAAAAGTAACTAGCAGCGCTCCAATCTCCTTCAATAGTCAACTCAGTTTGAATTGGCTTCTGATCTTGAATAATAATTTGTTGTAGTCCAGAATGTATTGTGCATTCAATTCCAAAATCAGCCATCACTTTTTGCGTCATTTCAATATATCCCGATGAATGCTCAGCTCCCTCCATTTGGATGGTTTTGATACCGGGATAAATGGGCGATATCAGCATTAGCGCCGAAACGTACTGACTACTTTGGGTTCTATTTATTGTATTTTTAGGGAAACTCCACAGTCCTTTGGTAATGGTAATTGGGAAATGTCCCGATTTTTTCGTATATTCAAATTTGGCCCCACCTGATTCCAAAACATCAATGAGGGGTTGCATGCTTCTGTTTTCTAGGCTCTTATTTCCCTTGAGCGTTGTAATGATTCCAAGTGCCGAAAAATATGCAAGAATGAGTCGGGCAGGAGTGCCCGCATCCATAAATTCAAAGGATTCATCTTCCAATTGATTGGAAGCGTGGTTGTTCAAATGAACAACTTCATTTTCATTCAATTGATAATGTGCCCAAGAAAAGAAATCGGTATTTTCTTCCTTTTCTTTTTTGAGTCCATTGAGTTTTAACAACGCACTTTTTAGCAGTTGTGTATCTCTTGACTGTGATAAATTATGAATGTTGTCGATGTCCATTTGGGCTTGATGTGCCAAAATGAGCGCTCGGTTGCTCTGGCTTTTTGAGGCAGGCAATGAAATTTGGATGCTTGTTGAAGGTTTTGGTATGTATTTCAACAATTTACCCATATCAGATCCAGTTTTGTAAAACTTCTATAACCAATTCTCGTTCAACAACTGTGTTGAAAGTAACCTTTCCAATGTTTTCAGGCAATGAAAATAACCATTGGTTGTTTTCATTCTTTTTGTCGCCATCAATTAAAGTGCAAATTCTTTCAATTTCATTTCGTTGAAACTCAACTTTCGGAAACAAGGGGAATATAATTTTATCAATTTGCTTTAAAAAACCGGCATTACACAAACCCATTTTATGTGCAATTTGGGTTTCTATTAGAATTCCGTTTGCAACACAAATGCCATGGTTAATTTTTGGTTTCCCAAAGTTCAATGCTTCGAGTGCATGGCCAATGGTATGTCCTAAATTCAGTGTTTTTCTTATTCCAGATTCCTTGAAATCTTGATTCACAATACTTTGCTTGAATTCAATATTCTGTTGGATAATAGCATCCCAGTCTTCTGAAGTTTTAACTGGAATGGTAGATTCTATTGTTTCAAACATATCGCCACCAGCTAAAATACCGTGCTTTACAATTTCGGCCCATCCTGATAGCATTTCACTTTGCGGCAATCCTTTGATAAAGGCCGGTACAATCCAAACTTTACTGGCTTTTTGAAATGTGCCAATGATGTTTTTCTTCCCTCCCAAATTTATACCTGTTTTGCCACCCTCGGCGCTATCTACCATTGATAGTAGTGTAGTTGGAACATATATGACATCAATGCCACGCATAAAAGTGGAAGCACAAAAGCCAGTTAAATCTAGCAGAGTACCCCCTCCAACAGCAATGATCAGTGATTTGCGGGTACAACCCAGATTTAAAAACTTCTCCCACAGTGAAGCCGCTCCATTTAAGTTTTTACCAGATTCACCATCGTTGATTTTTACGACGTTGGCAATTTCGGGTATTTCAATGTGTGGTCCACAGTGGTGGAATGAATTCTCAGAAAATATAAAAACAATTTTATCGGGGGTGTTTTCCGAAATTAAAGTTTGAATGTTCTGGTTTAGGTGTTCGTAGGATAAAATCATCCCCTTATTTTTTCGTAGCGTTGTCCATTTGTAGCATCTAGCTCATTCAACAATTTAATTGCCGTAGTTTTATCAGGAACTGAGGCGCCTTTATATATTTCAACCAATTCAGGCCATTTGGTGAAAAAGAATACTTTTTGTAATAAACTATTTTGATTTCCTTTGATTGATTCTTGGAAAGTTTTAATTGATTCAGTAACATTTTTACGCGCTATTTCAGGATCTTGGTAGAATTTATCCATTCCTTTTCTGTGGTAATTATAATTGAGTATTCTAAAGTCCTTAAATCGAGAGTTGTTTAAATTTTCAGCCAAATAAAATCTATTTCTAAATCCTTTTCCATCGGTTTGATTCCAACCCGTTTTATTTGTCATCAAGTTTACAATAGTTTGTGCTTTCACAAAGAATGGGGTTCCTGCAAGTTCTCCAAAGCTGTCGTAATCTAATCCCAAAGAAATATATACATAATAGGCTAGGAGGGATGATAAATCGTTCAAATTTTGATTTTCTTGAAACTCTAAATTTTCAAACTCCCGGTAGGAAAATGTTACATCTTCATCGTTGAACTGAATAATCGTGGTTTTGTAAGTGCTATTCAACACAGGACGAATCACTTGCAACTGCATTGTTCCTTGAAACTCATTGTTTTCGGACATTGCTGTGATATCAAAAAACAACGAAATTTCAATTTTTTCGTTGGTTTCAATTTTTTCTTCCGTCCATCTTCTTGTGGTGATAAACTGTTGAATGCTGTTTTGTAATGTTGTAAGAATTTGTTTGTCAGATATTTGAACCCTTGGTGCCACACATTGAACTGTGGCTTTTATTTCTTGAGACTTTGCATTTTGAATGCAAAATAAAAAAGCGAAAACGAAAAGGAGTTTCTTCATCTTATTCAAATATCCACGAATTTAATGTTTCTAAAATGATAACGGCAATTTCTTCTTTCGATTGTATGTCAGTTTCCATAGTTTGGTAATTTTTTCCAAATATTTTCACTTGGTTTGTGTTCGATTGAAATCCCGTTTCCTTGCTTACTGTATTCAATACAATGGCATCTAAATTTTTCTCATTTAATTTTTTCTGTGCGTATGCTTCAATATTGTCGGTTTCCAAAGCAAAACCCACGCAAAATTGATTTTGCTTTTTATTGAGCGACAATGTTTTTAAAATGTCGGGGTTTTTAACCAATTCTATTGACATATCATTGTCGGTCTTTTTTATTTTGGAGGACTGATATTCCTTAGGTCTATAATCGGCAACAGCTGCCGTCATAATCAAACCATCCATATTTGGGAAAACGGAAGCGCAAACATCCATCATTTCTTGTGAGGAAGTAACACGCATTAATTTGCAGTTTTGAGGGACATCAACATGCGATGGGCCCAAAACCAAGGTTACGTTTGCTCCTAAATAAATCAGTTGTTCAACTAAGCTAATGCCCATTTTACCTGTGCTGTGATTGCCAATAAACCTTACTGGATCAATGGCTTCAAAGGTTGGGCCTGCAGTTACCAAAATATTTTTACCTCTAAAATGGGTTTTTGGTGGTGCAAAGAAGTTATCTAAAGTTGAAAATAATGTTTCAGGTTCTGCCATTCGCCCTTTTCCAACAAGGCCACTTGCCAATTGTCCTTCTTCAGCATCAATAATGGTAACTCCACGTTTTGCCAATGTTGATAGGTTTTCTGTCACTGCGGGTTGCTGATACATGTCTAAATCCATTGCTGGAGCAATGAAAACAGGACAGCGGGCAGATAGGTAAGTTGTTAGCAATAGGTTGTCGCATTCGCCATGAACCATTTTCGCAAGGGTATTAGAGCCGCAAGGTGCAATAATAAATGCGTCGGCCCATAGACCAAGTTCAACATGGTGATTCCACATTCCGGTTTTTTCATCAAAAAAATGAACGAGGGTAGGATTTTCTGAAACTACAGAGAGGGTTTCGGCTGTTACAAATTGCAAGGCCGATTGGGTGCAAATGACTTGCACATGTGCGCCAGATTTTTTCAATAGGCGAACAAAATGAGGGAGTTTATAGGCGGCGATGCCGCCTGTAACTCCGACTAATATTTTTTTACCCGTTAACATTCTCGGGAGCACCTGGTACTCTCCAATAGGTTTTGTGGTCAATAAATTCTTGTGTTGCCAATAAAGTTGGTTTTGGCATTCGTTCGTACATCAAAGAGATTTCAATTTGTTCACGATTTTCTTGAATTTCTTCAAGATTGTCGCCATCGTTTGCAAATGGTTCTAATCTACTACGCAACTCTTCTTTTTGCTTTTCAGCAATTTGATCAGCTCTTCTTGAAATAACAACAGCACTTAAATAGATGTTGTCAGTTTCACGATCCATATTACGTAAATCGCGTGTTTCAGCATTTCGAGATGTTTTATTTATACTCATAATAGTTCTTTTAATAATTTAATTTCTTTTTCTGCTTTAATTTTATAATCTATTGCCTCGTTAAAGTGGGCACTATTTTTATCGTTGTTGTATTTGTAATCTTCAAAGTTAACCAATACTTCTTCAAAACGTTCTTTTCTTTTTCTTTCAATACTATTTAACGCATAAATGAATTGAGCCTTCACAGTTAAAAATTCTAATTCTTCGCGTTGTTTGATATCAGGATAAAGCTTTATAGCAATTTTAGCAGAGGTGACAGCCGCTTTGTATTCCCCCATTTTGAAGTACTGCTGTACATGATCATATTCCTTCTGTTGTAATTTTGCGCGTAAAATATCTAGGTGATCGTTACAGCGTTGGGTATATTCTGAATTTGGGTAATAGTTGGTGAATGTTTGTAATGCTTCCATTACCTGTTTTGTTTCTGATTGATCGAGTTCATAAGAACCAATCGCCAGAAAATCACAATACAAACTCATGTATGAACATTCAATAAAGCGGTGGCTCTTGTCGAAATTATCTGTAAAGTCTTTGAAGAACATGGAAGCATATTGATAATCCTTCAATTGGTAATAACTCATTGCAGAATAATAATAGATTGTTTCCATGCTATCGGAATTTTTGTATAAATCTCGCAGTTGGTCGTACAATCCAACGGCGCGTAGGTAATCTTTTTTACCGTACAACTCCATGGCTTTTTTGTATTTTACCTGTGGATTTTTTGATTTTAGGACTTTGTTATAGTCGCTACAAGCAAACAAAACAGGAATTAAAGCAAGAATTATATACTTTGCGATTTTTTGCATTTTACCTTGCAAATATACCTAAAATAAAGGTTTTTTCATAATTTAATGAAGTATGCATAAAATGTTTATTGTTATACATTATGAAATGGTACTTTTGCAACTTTATGAGAACTGTTAACGAGTTACAAACCATCGCAACCCAAGTGCGCCGTGATATTCTAAGAATGGTATACGCTGTAAAAAGTGGACATCCAGGTGGATCTTTAGGTTGTGCAGATTTTTTAACGGCTTTGTATTTTAAGTATATGAAGCACAATCCTTCAACATTCGAGTTAACCGGAAATCAAGAAGATGTGTTCTTTTTGAGTAATGGACATATTTCACCAGTTTTTTATAGCGTTTTGGCGCGTAGCGGTTATTTTCCAGTAGAAGAAATGGCTACCTTTCGTAAATTAAATACCCGTTTACAAGGTCATCCTACCACACATGAAGGTTTGCCCGGAGTGAGAGTTGCTTCTGGTTCTTTGGGACAAGGAATTAGTGTTGCTGCTGGGTTGGCACTTGAGAAAAAGTTGAACAACGACAATAGCACAGTTTGGGTACTCACCGGCGACGGTGAACTTCAAGAAGGTCAAATTTGGGAAGCAGTTATGTTCTCCAAACATTATAAAATTGATAATATGATTGTTACGGTTGATTTTAATCAAAAACAAATTGACGGTAGCACCGGCGATGTAATGGGAATTACTGAACTTTCGAGTAAATTCTTGGCATTTGGCTGGGAAGTACTTGAAATGGATGGAAACGATTGGAATAGTATGGATACCGTTATTCCCCAAGCACAAGCAAAACTTGGCCAAGGAAAACCTATCGTAATTATCATGAAAACGGAAATGGGTCAAGGTGTTGACTTTATGATGGGCACCCATGCCTGGCATGGTAAAGCGCCAAGCGAAGAGCAGATGAATAGCGCCATGGCACAATTGCCCGTAACTGAATTGGGCGATTATTAATCCCTCAAAATAATGAAAAAAGGAACCCTTCTTCTCTTTATTCTTTGCCTATTTAATTTGGCCCAAAGCCAAATGATCAATGGTTTTAAGGGGAAAAAAACGAGGATTCTCTTTTTGTTAGATGGCAGTGGCAGTATGCTTGCCGAAATGGACCAATCGAATCGCTGGTCAGTTGCTGTTACACTCATGTCGCAAATTGTTGATACACTGAGAACAATTCCCGATGTAGAAGTTGGATTGCGTGTTTTTGGACACAACCAACCCAACGACAGACGAGATTGTAATGATACAAAATTAGAAGTGCCATTTTCACCCTATAACCACAAACAGTTTGTGGGTAGGTTAAGGCAAATTAAACCTCTTGGTTTTACTTCTATTACCCAGTCATTGTTGGCTTCTGCCAAAGATTTTCCTGAAGATAAAAATGCAAGAAATGTAATTATTATCATTACAGACGGGGTTGAAGAGTGCGGTGGAGATCCTTGTAAGGTGAGTGAGCAATTGCAGAAGAAAGGAATTATTTTACGTCCTTTTATTATTGGGTTAGGAACCGATGCTGAAGTTTTCAGAAAAGCATACAGCTGCGCAGGTCGATATTATAATGCTGAAAACGCAGGCGAATTTCAAAAAATTATTGGGGTTATTATTAATCAAGCATTAAACAATACCACTGTTCAAATTAATTTGTTGGACGCACAAGGAATGCCAAGAGAAACGGATGTTCCAATTACCTTGTATGATGCTGATAATGGAGCATTGTTAGAGAATTTTGTTCATACCATGAATGGCAAAGGAATCCCAGATACTTTGTATTTGGATCCAATTCGCAGATACCGCGTTGTGGCGCATACTTTGCCACCGGTTACACTCAATAATTTTGAGGTTGTGCCGGGTAGACACAATACCATTCCATTAAATACTCCACAAGGAAATCTGTATTTTAAAATTGGAGGGACAACAGGTTATGGCAGATTATTGGCCATCGTGCGTAAGGGAGGCGAAATGGAAACCATAAATGCACAAGATTTTAATACAGTGAAGAGATATTTGACAGGTGGATATGACATTGAAGTTTTGTCGATTCCACGCATAAAATTTTCAAATATTTCTATTAGACAAAACCAAACAACTACAATTGAAATACCTGCGCCAGGAATGGTGCAATTAAGTATAAACAGAGATGTTACTGCAGCGGTTTTTCAAAAAGTAGACAATAAAATGGTTTGGGTGATGGATTTTAATAGTTCACAACCCAAGCAAGTTCATATTTTGCAACCTGGTGATTATGCTGTTGTATATAGGCCAAAAAGTGAAACAAGAACGCTTTACACCAAGAAAAAAGACTTTAAAGTACAATCAGGAATAAATACTCAAGTATCGTTATAAAATGAGAAAATTTGAAATATTAGGTAGCAAAGACACACGAAGTGGTTTCGGTGCGGGATTATTAGAAGCTGGACAAGCCGACGAAAATGTAGTTGCACTTTGTGCCGACTTAACAGGGTCGTTAATGATGGATGCATTCAAAGATGCTTTTCCTACAAGATTTATCCAAGCAGGTATTGCCGAAGCAAACATGATGGGTGTAGCTGCAGGATTGGCTATTGGTGGTAAGGTTCCATTTACTGGAACTTTTGCTAACTTTTCAACTGGTCGTGTGTACGATCAAATTCGTCAAAGCATTGCATATAGCCATACCAATGTGAAGATTGCTGCATCGCATGCGGGTTTAACATTGGGGGAGGATGGTGCTACACACCAAATTTTGGAAGATATTGGGTTGATGAAAATGTTGCCTGGCATGACTGTTATCAATCCATGCGATTACAATCAAACAAAAGCGGCAACAATTGCCATTGCGAAAATGAATGGTCCCGTTTATTTGCGTTTTGGTAGACCAAAATGGCCTGTATTTATTTCAGAAGATACCCCATTTGTAATTGGAAAAGCATTAATGCTAAATGAAGGAACTGACGTAAGTATTTTTGCTACAGGTCATTTGGTATGGAAAGCAATTGAAGCGGGTCATATTTTGGCTGAAAAGGGCATTAGTGCTGAAATTATCAATATTCATACAATAAAACCTCTTGATATTGATGCTGTAATTACATCAGCGAAGAAAACCGGTTGTGTAGTAACTGCAGAAGAGCATCAAATGAATGGCGGATTGGGAGATAGTATTGCACAATTGTTGGCCTTGAAAATGCCTACGCCGTTAGAAATGGTGGCGGTGAATGATAGCTTCGGTGAAAGTGGAACTCCAGATGAATTGTTGGTGAAGTACCACCTCGATAGCCAAGATGTTGCCGATGCAGCCGTTCGCGCTATAGCAAGAAAAATATAACCTATAACAAATTAAGCAGTTTTTTGAATGGCCTCTAAAAGGGCCATTTTTTTTGCACGCGATATTTTAATTCTAGTATCATTATTCATAATAACCTCATCAGTACTGAAAGATTTAACATGGTCAAGGTTTACCGCGTAAGATCGGTGAACCCTTACAAATGTCTCAGGGAAATTATGAATAATGGATTTGATAGTTTTAGAAATTGTATAGAATTTATTATTGGTATACAAATTTGAATAAGAACCATAGGCTTCAATAAAAACAATATTGTTATATTGTAATTTAGTAATTGACTTATGATCTTTTATAACAATGTGATTCTTTACGTTTGATTTTTCATCACTTTTTATTTGTTTTTGTATGCGCTCTGAAAAGAAATTAAAATCACATTCAAGGCTGTCTAGCAACAAGTAATCATAAAAACCTTGTCTTATAGATTCAATTGCGTAGTCGGCGTTTTCTGAAACCATAATCAGATGAATGTTTTTTCTGGTTATTTCTTTCAAGCGAATTTCAGTTTCAAGAATATTGAAATTCTCTTTATCAACAAAGAGGTATATTTTGTCTGATGACGTGAAATTCTTTTCTCCATTGACTTTATCAAGGGATTTAATTCTTGCATTTGAAAATTTAGCACAAATTAAGTCGCTAATTTTTTTAGTATTAAATTGGTTATTGAATTGAATTAAAAATATCATCTCCGTTTTAAATTATTATTTACGTACAATCAAAAAAGCATCGTACTTTTTTGTATGATGTAGAATATCATCTACAAAAATAACCTAATTTTGAATGTAATATTTTATAATATTGTAAGATAATTGTTAATTAATGTATTTTTTTCAAGAAATTATATTTCAATAACTTATGCGATTTTTTTTGAGAAATATTGGATTTTGGTACAAAAAAAATTATAAAATCAAACAATATATAGAAATCGAGGTTCATTTTACATTGTATAAAATTTGTTTCTAATGACTTTCCAAGATATCAATTTAGAATCTTTTTCTGATTTATTTCGATTACCAAGTACTTTCGAATAATGTGGTACTCCAGATGAAATATTGGTGGAGTACCACTCGGATAGCCAAGAAGTTGCTGATTTCGCAATCTTTGCTTTTGTTAGAAATGTATAACCTATTACAAAACTAAGCCGTTTTTTGAATGGCCTCTAAAAGAGCCGTTTTCTTTGCGCGCGATATTTTTATTTTAGTATCATTATTCATAATGACTTCATCCGTGCTGAAAGATTTAACATAGTCAAGATTTACTGCGTAAGAGCGGTGAACCCGAACAAATGTCTCTGGGAAATTATGAATAATTGATTTGATAGTTTTAGAAATTGTATAGAATTTTTGGTCGGTATATAAGTTTGAATATGAACCATAAGCCTCTATGAAAACAATATCGTTAAATTGTAATTTGGTAATTGACTTATGATCTTTAATAATGATGTGATTTTTTACGGTTGATTTTTCATCACTTGTTATTTGTTTTTGTATGCGATCTGAAAAGAATTTAAAATCATATTCAAGACTGCCTAATAACAGGTAATCATAGAAACCATGTCTTAAGGATTCAATTGCATGATCTGCGTTTTCCGAAACCATAATTAGATAAATGTTTTTTCTGTTAATACCTTTTAAGTATGTTTCTGGTGAAAGAATATCGAAATTTTTCGTATCAACAAACAGGTAAATTCTATCTGTTGATGAAGAATCTTTACCCGCATTGAATTTATCAATAGATTTAATTCTTGCATTTGAAAATTTCGCACAAATTAAGTCGCTAATTTTTTTAGTGTAAAATAGATTGTCGAATTGAATTAAAAATATCATTTTCCTTGGTTTTGAATTATTGTTGTTCAAGTCAGCATAGTTAAAATAATTACGGACAAGAATATTTTCTACAAAAATAATTCACAAGTACAAGTCAAATTTCTTGAAGTTGTTGCATAATTAAATTCGGTACATATTAGATAGAGGCTCGGTAATAAATAATTGATAAGTATATTTTTAACATTTTTATTGTTCAGGTATTTCGGATTTTGGAACAAAAAAATGACTAAAACTGAACTGTATTAATTCAGTTTTAAGTTCTGAAAGTATACATTCGGACTGATTCCCGTTATTTTCTTGAAACTAACGTAATATGTGGTCCGTGAATTGAATCCTGAAAAATTACCAATTGCCTCCATCGTGTATTTTTTGTTGCTGTTATCTTTTAACAATTTTATGGAATGATCGATTCGCATTTCACAAATGATATCGGGAAAGGATTTTTTGATGTGGTTATTAAGAATAAATGAAATATGATGACTAGGAATTGAAAAATGGTTTGCAGCCATGGCAATTGAAAATTCAGGATTTAAATACAATTGTTTTTCATTTATTTCTGAAATGATAGTTTGTGCCAAAATAAACTCTTTGTTATCAACTTCATCGGTATCATTTTTAAATGATTTAAAATTAGGTAGTGATTTTTCATTATCAGCTATGGTTTTATAATTGATTTTTGGTAAACCATACAGAAGTAAAGGATTCAATAATATGTATGTTGCTAGTATTATAATAGACAAACCGGTTACAAATAATGGGATTTTTAAAAATAAATTCGAATGAACAGTAATGGTAGAAATAAAAATTGAATTATAAATTGATGAATATGCAACTGAAACAACAAAAACCGAAATTACAATTAAAAATAACTTTAACCATTTTAAAACAAATTGTGATTTAATTTCACTATTGAGTTGTATGCTTCTGATATAGTTTCGCCACGCAAACAATGTATATGATACATATAATAGAACCCGCAAAACAAAATTGTATTTTGCTTTCATTAATGTACCTGGATAATTGGCTATTTTTGTATAATCTGTGGATATTGTACTTGCCCAATATTGCCAGTGTTGAGGTCCTCCCGAATAATAATCCAAATTATCAATAATTGCATAAACAGCCGGAATTAAATGGAGCAAATCGATTTTCGAGAAGTTATAATTTTCATCTAAATTTATGACTACATAAAAATAGATTGCAGGTTGAACGATATAATAGAAAGGGGCAAAACCCCTTAACAAAAATGGTACGTTACCAATCAATCCACTGATTACAAAAACATGTACCAAATGATAATTGATTATGCCCCAAAACATTGCAAACATTAACCATTTGAGTTTTGGATTTCCATTTTTTTCAATTAAAATTGTTCCACACGCAATAAAGGTTATTAATACAGCAGTAATCAGCATTACTATCACTGAAGTATCCTTAGGAATAACGAAAATCATCTCAAATATATAAATTTATAGGGAGTTAAAAATAAGCAAGTATTTTGGTAGTTTGATTTGGTAAATTTTTTTCGAAAATAATGCATTTGCCTTAATTTGCGATTATTCAAAGATCACTTTTTTTCAATAAATAAGTAGATAATTTGGAATACGAATTTATTTGGATTTTGTGTTTTGTAGGCATTCACTTTGTGCAATACCCGTTATTATCTTGAAGCACACATAAAAAAGTTCTTTGATGAGTATTAATTTACCTGGTTATTTGATGATAAAAGCAAATACCCAATATTCATTGTGCCAAAATTGTAAATGACACAGTGAATATGGGCAATGTCTGTGCTGTAATGTAACTAGGTAAAATAACGAGAATTATTTTAAAGAAACATTGATGTGAAATTAAGTCCAGGTTTTATTATGTGGCTCCTATCTAAATAATTTCTTTTAACTGTTTAAACTTCATACTAAAGTGAAAAATTCCATATTTTTATCATAACGAAGAAATGGTTTCTGTTCTAAAAAGCAATTTAAGGAATGTACGGATTTGCAACAAAAATGTCCTAAAATCATAAAAAATAGTTTGTATCGTATTGTTTTTTAATCTTTTAAATTATTTGTTGTTGCATTTTGATAAATCACACAATTTTCAAAATATGCAGAATCGATTAGAATTTAACTTTGTGAAATGAAAAATTTGGGTGAGATAATTGATGTAGATATTTTTCTATTGGATGAAGTTTCTTTGTATGAAAATAATTTATGGCAAGAAAATTATAAATTACACCTTGCATTAAACAAGTTTAAATCGTTTAAAATTGGAATACCCTTCGATTGCAAAAATAAATTGTTAGGACCAGTGATTCAGTTTATTGATTCAATCAATTTGAATGGTAGTTATTTTGTATATTTCAATATTAACAATGAGGAAAATTTATTAGCATTAGTAAATAATTATCACTCAGAATTGACAAATCATATTTTTTACATTTTGCCTGATAAAAAAGTGAAATACTCAAAACTATCAAAAAATTTTTGGGACATACAATTGTTGGGATTTGAAATTCATATACTAAAATGTGACAAGATAGAAGAATGCAGGTTATCGCCTTCAATTATGAATAAATATTGGCGGAAAGGAGCGATAGTTGGTATTGTAGGATTTACAAAGAATCCTATTCGGTTATTTAGAAAAAGAAAATTACAACAGTTGATAAGACAAAAAATATTTGATTATTGGATAACTGAAATCATAGATCAAAAAGACGTGACTTATTTAAATGAAATCAAACTAAAAGCAGAATTGCTTAATTTTCGTGTTTTAAATAAGTAAATTAAATATTAAAATGATCAATACGGCTGATTATTCTTTCTATGGATTTTTTATGTTTTGAATGTATTCACTTGGTGTAATACCCATTATTTTCTTGAAGCTCACATAAAAAGTAGTTCGTGAATTGAATCCAGAAATATTACCAATTGCCTCCATAGTGTATTTTTTATTTCGATTGTCTTTTAATAGTTGAATGGCATGATCAATTCGCATTTCAGAAACGATATCGGGAAATGATTTTTTAATGTGATTGTTAAGAATAAATGAAATATGATGATTTGGTATTGAAAAATGTTTCGCAGCCGTATTCAATGAAAAATCCGGATTTAAATACAATTGTTTTTCGTTGATCTCGGAAATAATACTATTGGCCAAAATATTTTCTTTATTATCACTGTTAGTCATATCATTTTTGAATGATATAAATTTTGATAACGCATTTGAATTGTCAATTATCGTTTTGTAATTGATTCTAGGTAAACCGTAGAGTAAAATCGGATTAAATAAAATATATCCCGACAGTGCCAAAATAGATAAGCCAATTAAGCTAATTGTAATCAAAACGGAGACATTGGAATTGTCCATTATTGTATCAAGATAGTTAAAATTACTTACAGAACTTAAACTAACCGTTACAACAAAAACCGACATGATAATCAAAAATAATCTTAACCATTTTAGAACGAATTGATCTTTAATTTCTTGATTGTTTTTGACATAATGAAAATAGTATCGCCAAGCGAATAAAGTGTATGAAATCTTTAACAAATCAAGGAAAATAAAATGATATTTGGATAGTATTAATTTGCCTGGATATTTGGTCAAGAAAGAAAAATCATTAGATATTGTATTTGCCCAAAATTCCCAATGGTTAGGGCCTCCGCAATAAAATCCCCAATTATCTATAACCGACAAGACGAAGGGAATTAAATGCAGTAAATCTTTTTTTGTAAAATTATAGTTTTCATTCAGGGTTACTATAACATAAAAATAAATTGCAGGCTGAATTATATAATAATAAGGATACAATCCCCTAATGAAAAATGGGAAATCTTTAATTAACCCCAAGGATATAAAAAGAATTACGGAAAAATGAAGACCAATCTCTGTAAATATGATAAAAAGCAGCCACTTCAGTTGTGGATTACAATTTTTTTCAATTAAAATTGCTCCACACGCCAAAAATGTAACTAGCACTGCTAAAATAAGCAGTGACTGCACGAAATAGCTTGGTGAAATAAAGAAAATCATATTTGGTGACTCCTATGCAAAGATATAGGCATATTCTTGATTGAATTAAAGGATACGCAAAAAAATCAAATTAATTCTGTTGTACCTTTGCTTAGTTAAATGAATACAAGGGAAATCTTAAGTGAGTATTTGAAAATAGAGCCGGTTAAAGAATTGGTTGAAAATTGCCAAACAGATAATAAAACTATTTTTTTACAGGGATTGAGTGGATCAGGAGGTGCAATGGTTGTGGCATCGGTTTATGCATCACTTCAACATCCACTTTTGTTGGTAATGCCTAACAAAGAGGAGGCAACCTATTTGAAATCGGATCTTGAGAATTTATTAATTGGAGAGCCCATTTATTTTTTGCCAGAATCGTTTCTTAAGCCTTATCAACCAGCGCGCGAAAGCGCCATGTCGGTTCAAGAACGAATAGAAACATTAAGTAGTTTTCGTAAAAACAACAAACGCATTTTGGTTACTTATGGCCGTGCGTTGGCTGAGTTTGTAATAGACAAAGTTCAACTAACCCAAAATTCGTTTGAAATAGCAAAAGGCCAAATACTCGACGTTGATTTTTTAATGGAGTTTTTAGAAATCAACGAATTTGAACGTGTCGATTTTGTATTCGAACCAGGTCAGTTTAGTTTGCGTGGAGGGATATTCGATTTATTTTCATTTGCCCATGAATATCCCTTCCGAATTGAATTGGATGGCGACATCATTGAGAGTATTCGTGCTTTTGATGTAAACAATCAATTGTCTATCAAAGAAATGGCTCAATTTTCTTTGGTGCCTAAGATTAATGCCACCCATGATATAAAGAAGTCAACTATTTTTGATTACCTCCATGAAAATACCTTGGTGTTTTCATTGGATTCATTTTTGCAAGTTGAAGATTTGGCAAAAGGCTGGGAAACAGCGCTGCAAAATCACCAAGCTGCCATAGATTTAAAAAGTGAGAATCTTCCTATTCATCCCAAAGAAATTTGGATGAGTCCCAAACAATGGGTTCAATCTTTTTCTAAATTTAGGCAGATTTATTTGGGGGGAGAAAAACCGTTAGAGAAATTTATCACCATTGGTTTTCAGCAAGAACCTCAACCAATTTTTAAAAGGAACTTTGATATGCTAAAGACTTGGTTGGCTGAAAATCAACAAAAGCAATATCAAACATTGGTTTTCAGCGACAATAGCCGACAAATAGAACGTTTACAAACTATTTTAAAGGATACTTCCATAGAACATGAATTCACTCCAGTTTATGTTGGGCTATCTGGTGGATTTTTGGATGCTGAAGCCAAAATAGCCTTTGTTACTGAGCATCAATTGTTTGATAAGTACTACAGGCCGAAATCACGTCAACAGTATTCCAACCAAACGTCCCTCACTCTCAGAGAGCTAAAGAATTTAAAGCCAGGTGACTTTGTAACGCATATAGATCACGGAATTGGCAGGTTTGCAGGACTTGAAAAAATGCAAATGAATGGGGTAACACAGGAAGTGGTTCGTTTGGTTTATCGCGATAACGATTTGTTGTATCTGTCGGTGAATAGTTTGCATAAAATTAGCAAGTATTCAGGTAAAGATGGAACAGCACCTAGTATGCACAAGTTGGGAAGTGGGGCTTGGGAAAAGCAAAAACGTACCACCAAGAAAAAAGTAAAAGACATTGCCAGAGAACTTATTGCATTGTATGCAAAAAGGAAAAAAGAGAAAGGTTTTGCATTTGCTCCGGATAATTATTTGCAATTAGAATTAGAAGCTTCATTTTTTTATGAAGATACTCCTGACCAGGCTAAAGCTACTGATGATATCAAGCGCGATATGGAAAATGAACAACCCATGGACAGATTGATTTGTGGGGACGTAGGTTTTGGTAAAACAGAAGTAGCAATGCGCTCAGCGTTTAAAGCCGTTTGCGATAGTAAACAGGTTGCTATTTTGGTGCCTACAACCATTTTGGCACAACAGCATTATAGAACATTCAAAAAACGTTTTGCAGGTTTCCCTGTTGAAGTAGACTATTTAAACCGGTTTAAGTCAACAAAAGAACAGAAAGAGACCTTGGAGAAATTGAAATCTGGAAAGGTAGATGTAATTATTGGAACCCACCGTTTGCTTGGAAAAGACATTGAATTCAAAGACCTAGGCTTGATGGTAATTGATGAAGAGCAAAAATTCGGAGTGGGTGCAAAGGAGAAATTAAAAGCAATTAAGGTAAATATTGATACACTTACCCTAACCGCAACTCCCATCCCAAGAACATTGCATTTTAGTTTAATGGGGGCAAGAGATTTGAGTATTATCAATACACCACCACCAAACAGACAACCTGTTCACACAGAATTAGCTACCTATAACCGAGAATTACTAGGTAAGGTAGTAACAGATGAAATGAATAGGGGTGGTCAGGTTTTTGTTGTCCATTCTAGGGTGAAAGATATTCATGAATTGGCCAATGTAATAGCGTCGGAAGTTCCAGGGGTGAGGGTTTGTGTGGCACATGGTCAAATGGAAGGACATGAGTTGGAAGATGTGATGGTGAAATTTATTGAAGGCGAATACGACGTTTTGGTTGCTACCACGATCATTGAAAGTGGGTTAGATATTCCAAATGCCAACACTATTGTAATTAACAATGCACATTTATTTGGATTGTCTGATTTACACCAAATGAGAGGCCGTGTTGGGCGTTCAAATATCAAGGCATTCTGTTATTTATTGTCTCCTCCTGTTAATTTACTTCCTGAAGATTCAAGAAAACGATTACGAACATTAGAAGAATATAGCGAATTGGGAAGTGGATTCCAAGTGGCGATGCGTGATTTGGATATTCGTGGTGCTGGAAATTTACTTGGTGCAGAGCAAAGTGGGTTTATTTCAGAAATGGGATTTGACATGTACCATAAAATATTGGATGAGGCTGTAAGAGAATTAAAAAATGAAGAATTTACGGATACTTTTGATACTTCATATGATATTAAAAGTAGAGATTGCCAAATAGATACACATTATGAAATTTTAATTCCTTCGAATTATGTATCTCAAACTGCTGAAAGATTGAGTCTTTATAGTGAGTTGTCGAATATTGATACTGAATTGGCACTAAGAGAATTTACCCAACATTTGGTAGATCGATTTGGTAAGATGCCAACCGAAGTAATTTCATTGATAGATTCGGTCAGATTAAAATGGGCAGGAAAGGAACTTGGAATGGAGAAAATTGTGCTATCTGAAATGAAAATGCGTTGTTATTTTCCTGGTGATCCCAATGCTTCTGTATATCAAAGCAGTGCTTTCGCCGAAATTATGGGCTTTATAGCTCAAAATCAGAATAAGTTTGCGGTAAAACAAACAGACAAAGCTTTAATCGTGCAAGTGAATTTGGTGAATGATATTTTTGAAGCACTTCATATTTTAGGGGAGTGGAAGACTTATCTAAATCGTGAATTAATTTAAAATGATGCAAAAACTCTTTCTCTACACCTTTGTTTTAATGATGGTTACAATGACTACAAAAATCTTTTCACAAACTAAGCTTCCAACACATAATCCCAATCTTCCTTTTATAAGCGCTAAGAAAAATATATGGGCAGGGAATCCGCTTTTAAACGGGAAATATGTAAATATTGAATTTCCGCACACAATTGGATTTAAAGATGTGATGAAGTGGAAAAGAATGAAAAATCCATATGAGGCATTTAAAAAAACCGATACCACCAAAATTGAAATTTTTGAAGGTGCTGAAAAAGCGATCACAGATACTTCAGATGGCATATTTTGGTTGGGTCACGCTACTTTCTTGATTCGACTGGCCGGAAAAACATTTATTACAGACCCCGTCTTTGGAAAGGTATCTGGTTTTTTAGCCAGGAAATCAGTATTGCCAATTAGCCCTGAAAAGTTACCTAAAATTGATTATTTACTCATGTCTCACGATCACCGAGACCATTGTGATAAAATGAGCCTTAAATTCCTTTCGAAAAAAAATCCACAAATGAAATATTTTTCAGGTTTGGAAATGGACAAAATATTGGGAGATTTTTTGAAAGGCAATGAGGGACAAACAGCCGGTTGGTATCAACAGTACACCTTAGAGAATCATGTTTTTAAGTTGTGGTTTCTTCCAACGAGGCACTGGTGCAAAAGAGGTTTAACCGATGAGAATATTCGTTTGTGGGGTTCTTTTATATTAGAAATTGATGGGTTGGTAATTTATTTTGGCGGTGACAGTGGTTACGGTAGTCATTATAAAGAAACTGCTGAATTATTTCCTAAGATTGATATAGCGATTTTGGGGATAGGTGCATTTGAACCAGAATGGTTTATGGAATCCAATCATTCTTCACCGGCAAAAGCGTTTCAATCTTTCCAAGATTTAAATGCGAAGTATATGGTTCCTATGCATTATGGCACATTTGATTTGGCCGATGAACCGGTTTGTTTGCCTGGTCAAATGTTAAATGAACTTGCAATAGAGAAAAAGAAAACCCAACAGGTTTTAATTCCACTGTTGGGTCAAAATATACTTGAAATGTTAAAGAAATAAGAATCTTATTTCTTTATTATTCTCGTCATTTCATTTACATAGAACTGATAGTCCTTTGGTTTTTTACTTTTTGAAATGTTTGTATTTGATTTCGGTTGTTCTATAACAGGTATGTCATCAACTTTTGCGATAACATTTTTTGGTTGGTCAGCGTATGCCACTTCTTTTTGTTCCGTAGCTACAACCTGTGCAGTTTGTTCAATAGATTCTTGAGCTTTTATTTCGGTTTTTGTTTCTGATACAGGAGTTTGAATCGTTTCTTTTGGTGCTTCTGTTTTTGACGTTGGTTTTGATTCTAGCTCTGGATTTTTTGGTGCTTCTTCTAATTGTGGAGTACCTTGAATCATTTCTTCTTCGTTGTTCATTGATTCGCCTAAGAATCCATAAGGGCAACCATTATTGCTCAATACACCAAAAACCTTTCGACAACTATCTCTCTTATCAGGCACACCATCATTGTCCCTATCTTTTTGTGTACCAATGTAAATATTTAATCCAATTGTACCAGAAATATTGTTGGTATGTGCATATTCGGCAGCACCCCAAGCATTGTTGATGTTAAAGTAAGGCTGAATGACTCCCAAATTCAAACTCATTCCCACGGATATTCTATTTTGGGAGTTTTGAAAATCATATTTACAATAGGTAGCCCTAATGTCTAAAATTTCTCCAATTTCTTGATGCACACCGGCGGATACAAATGCTTTGTCACCGAGAACTCCAAAACCGTATCCTCCCACCAATTGAATATTGGTTCTTTTTAATGGAAAAAACTCTAGTCCTAATGTATATCTCGGTTTTAAATAAGTTGTGTAGTTTGAAATAGTTTTGGAGGATCCTTGGAATTTTAAATTTAAGGTATCTCTATATTGTTTTGCAATGTCATTGTTTAAATTGTTTGTTTGACCGGTATCTAGGCCTTTAAATATCCATTCTCCTTTAAATAATTTATGTTCCGTTGGAAGTACGTCCCATGTAATTTTACCCAAATTTTGAATGCTTCCTGAAACCCTCAATTTTTCGTTAATTCTATAAACGAAACCGGTACCAAAAGAAAATCCTTGATTTGAAGAAATACTAACTTTGCCCAATTGCGTGTTTACGGATTTGTTTATGTTTTCACGATAGGCACTATCGCCAATTTGCGACAAATCAATACCCATGAGTGATGCTTGGGCATTGGCTTCAACCGTTGCTCTAATTTGATAAATTGAACTTACACCGGTATCGGTTTGCAAGCGCAAATATGTATTGCCTGCTTGTATGTTTGCAATTCCATTTATCAAACCTAGATTTACACCAACTGATAATTCATTGGTGATTTGACGTCCATAGGTGATTTCATTTTTAAGGTATGAAGTGAAATTGGTATTTGAAAAATCAATATTGGCTTCTTTCCCAATAAATGCGCCATTCCCAAAATAAGCCAGACCAAATAAATCCTTGGGTGTATTAAGATTTCCTTCCAGAACAATTGAAGTTGTGTATGTGAAATAAGCTTTTTTACTGCGAATACCAAAGTGAAATAAATTGGTATTGGAAATAAAATCTAAGCCAATTTGTTTTTGACTTGAATTCATTAAATTTCTAATACTTTGAGAATCACTTTCAAGTTTGTTAAAAATGGAGTTTAAATTAAATCCATTTAAACCGACGCTATTAAAGGAATTGAACCCAAGGGTAAATTTATGCTGAGGCAAAAATCCAGGGTTCACAAGGGCAGATTGACTTAAGTGACGGTTATTGTAATCAAAGTTCATTTGTGCTTTTACAAAATTCATTTGAATGATGCAAATTGCTGCGATTAAAAGATTTTTCATTTTCATATTTTCGTTCTCTTAATCGTTTAAATTTTTATTTTCCCTCTAAATGCAATGGAAACGTCGAGTTTACTGTCGGTATAAATACTCACGGGAACATTTCCTGAATTGTAGGTATTGAAGTTTGCCCTAATCATAATGTATTTACATTTCTGGTCGTCTAATTTTTTCAATAAACTATTTTTCATTAAAAAGGTCGTCATGTTTTCTGAAAAAGTAATTACTCGGCCATTTGCATCTGGTATGCCCGACGTCAAAAGTGTAATGTTCATCAACGAGTCTATTTTGGCGTATTTGTCGTCTGTAAAAATCAAATCTAAAGATCCATCAAGTGGAAACCCATTATTTGTTTTTATTTTTAATTCTAGGAAATCAAAGTTTGTTTTACCTTGAAGTGTTTCACCATTTTCTACGGTATCTATGTATGTAAAATCTTTGGCAGTAAACGTCATTGGAATATCTGCATCAAAACCTACTACAATTGAACCTGAACTTACAATGTGGTTATTGTAATTTACAAACCCTTTTGGATTCATGATTGCTTTACCAATGATGTTAAAGGTATTTGCCGGCATTCCCAAACAATTTACAATATTTGAATTTGTTTTATTTATGGAGAATGTTTGAGATTTGATTTGACCTTTTTGTGCAATTGTTGGGAAGGGTAATTGCATGGAATCGACATTCATTGGCAATGAGTTATTTTTATCGTCTTTAGCCGTTATATCTAATTTTAACAAAATTGGCACACCAAAGGAATTGTCAACGTAAATATTCATAATTGGATTTTCCATGCGAATGCCTTTTCCAAGTTTACTTAATTGACTAACGTCCAAATCATTGATGTTGATATCAAAGGTCCTTGTCCCCAAATAACCATCTAAGTAATCAAATTTTGCTGTAGAAGCATCAAGCGTCATTTTTATATTGTCTGATGAATCAAAATTCACCATGCCATTTGATGCTTTTATGGATATAGATACTTTCGTGCGCAATGTGTTATAGTCTTTTGGTGCAGAAGCACCCAAAAACAAATTGGTATTTGAGAAATTGATATTGGAATTTGTTGTAGACTTAGAAACAGCATTGATTGCAAAAGGACTAATTGGATTCCCTGAAATCGTCGCGTCTAGGAAATCAACATTTAAATTAACATCTGTAGGAAATTTAGATTCTATTATTACCGGAACATTTGAATTGGTGCTACCAAAAAGTATGTTTCTCAAACGTGCATCCGATGAAGGATCAGATAAATCAAGATCCAAATTTTGTGGTTTGATTGTTTGAGAATTAATTACTGCTCTTCCTCCAATACAAATTAAGTTTTTACCAATTGCAGAAATAGTTATGGTACTTAATGTATCAATAATAACTTTCGAAGGACTTTGGTCAACGTTCGTAACTGGTGTTATAAAGCTTAAATCGTTTGATAATTCAACTCCTTCAAGGTTTATGCTGTCTCTACCCGATGAATTTGCTGGAATATTAAAGAATTTAGCAGTTCCCAATGTATGTGGTGTAGGCAAATTGTCAATAATGGTAATTTGTATTTCAGATACATTGGTAGGGAAATTATTTTTTATATCAAACACCAAATATCCTTTTGAAATTTTCAATGCTTCATAACTTGTGCTTTTTGCTATGTTGGTAGGTTTACTATTTGATGTATTGAAGGAAGGAAAAGTATCTAAAGATCCTTGCTTTATTCTGAGTGCTTGCTGTGTATTGTCTGTAGTGCCAAATAATTCCATCAATGTAACTTCTGATTTTTCATTGATCGACGGGAATGTTATTGCACCCATGGACATGTTTATTATATTCTTACCTAAAGAAATATCTTTTAACAAAGAATCACCAGATAATTTGAAAACAGAATCCTGTTTGAATTTTAGATGTATCAAACCATCTGGATCGTACTTTATGATATTGTCTTGTTTTAAGATTTTACCAGCGGTGATTGATGTACTTGCTAGTGGACTTAATATTTCTGGATTTACACCATTCTTAAATTTATTGAAATCTAAGTCATTCTTTTTGCACTGAGTGTTGAATAATATCAAACCAATGAAAAGAACATAATTTATTTTTTTGAATGATTTCATGTTGTTTCTTGTTGTGAAAAATATATCTCCCGAAGATTTTATTATTTACAAATTTAAGGTTAACTTGTTTGTATTTAGTTGATTTTTTTCTATTAAATAAATGTTTAATTGAAAATTAATGTTGTTTTAATGAAATTGAATCCTCAGCAATTACAATCAGTCCTTTTTTATAAAGTGTCCCAATTGCCATTTTAAATGTTTTTTTGCTCATTTGCAGTTCATCTTTGATTTCCTCTGGGTCACTTTTATCTGACAAATGCAAATAGCCTTTGTTTTTATCAAGCTTATTCAAAATTCTTTCGGAGCTAGAATCCATTTTGCCTCTACCAATGCGCTCTAGGCTTAAATCAATGAGTAAGTCGGTTCGGATATGTTTCACATAGCAGCTAAAAATATCACCCACAAAAACAGGTTTGTATGTTTCATTTGCATAAATAATACCACGGTATTTTCCTTCAACAATTACTTGCATTCCACGGTCTGTTTCTTCGAAGGCCATAACCTCTACTTTTTGATTTAGCTGTAAATTAACGCTTTCAACGTGTAATGATTTTTTAATTTTTGTAGTTCCAACCAGACGGTCAGATGCAAAATCGCGGTATACAAAAATCACATACCATTGACCGACCATCATTTGTCCGTTTTGCTCTCTAAATGGAACAAGCAGGTCTTTCTCTAGTCCCCAGTCCATAAACGCACCAACAGAATTCACAGCATTTACTTGTAAATATGCATATTGGTATACTTCAACCTTAGGAATCAGTGTGGTTGCAACAATTCTATCTTCAGAATCTTTATAGATAAAAACCTCTATTTGGTCATTAAATTCATAAACCAAAGGGACATATTTATTTGGTAATAAAACCTCATTGCCTTCGTTATCTCCTAAGAATAAACCGAAGTCAGTTAATCTATCGATATTTAAAAATTGGGTAATTCCGATTGTAATCATGTGATTTGCAAAATTCGGTATTATTTATCGAATTCTGACATTTTGTTTGCGTTCAAGTGAGAATTGTGTATTTAATCTGTAAAAGCATATTTTTTTAACGAACTTTGAACTAAAGTATGGAAAGAAAAATAGAAAATTTAAAATACGTTTTTCAGGATTTTGAACCTAATTTGATTCATGATATAATCGACAATGCAATTGTAAAGGAAGTTGAATCTGGTGAAATTGTGATGCGCACAGGACAACATTTGTCTTCTGCCATGATATTATTAAATGGAACATTGAAAATTTACAGAGAAGGAGATGAGGGAGGAGAGTTTTTTCTTTATTATTTAAATTCCGGTGAAGCTTGTGCAATGTCGCTTACTTGTTTAAATCACCAAGAAAAAAGCCAAGTTACTGCAATTGCTGTTGATTCAACCACGATACTTTTTATCCCAATGGCAAAGGTGAATGAATGGATTCGGCTTTATAGAACTTGGTCAGATTTTGTCATTAATACTTACCGAACACGTTTTGAAGATGCATTGCTTGTATTAGATAGCGTTGCATTTAGAGGGATGGATGAGCGCTTGGAATTCTATTTGAAAAAGCAAGTTGAAAATTGTGGTTGTAACGACTTGCAAATTAATCATCAAACTATAGCCAACGATTTAAATTCATCGAGGGAGGTTATTTCCCGACTTTTGAAAAAAATGGAACAGCGCGGAATTGTAATCCTACATAGAAATCACATTGAATTTATAGGACAAGATTGTTAGCGCAATACCATTACATCGCCTTTGTAGACTTGTAACTGTCCCTCAGGACTCAAGAAAGTAGCATGGTAAACGTAATTTCCAATTGGAACAAGTTCATTGTTGTAATACCCGTCCCAATGTTCATTTGGATCAGTTGATGTGAATAAAATTTGTCCCCATCTGTTATAAATCATCAAATTATATTTTGAAATAATATTTCCGGTATTTAGTCCAAATTTGTCATTTAAATCTTTGGTAGAACCCGGCGTGAATGCTGTTGGGAACCAATAAAGTGGTGATGATTTTACGTAAATATCTTTAGAGAAAGTATCGGCACAACCGTGAATGGTTGATGAAATTAACGTTACTCTGTATTTTCCATAATTGTCATAGGAGTGGGTTGTGAATTTATTATTGTCGAAATAACCATCTCCAAACTCCCAAGTCCAATTATCATCATTTATGGATAGGTTATTAAAATTTACTGGATCTGCAGCATGCAATTCGGTAGGCGAATAGCTAAAATTAGCAACAGCTCTTGGGTAAATTGTAATTGCTTTATTTGCAGTGTCAGAGCAGCCAAAACTGTTGAAAACTGCCATGGATACATTGAAATTGCCATAATCAGGGAATGCAACATTGTCGTTTTGATTGTAAGACATTCGTCCGTTGCCAAAGTTCCATAAATATTTAACAATTATACCACCACCCGGTGTAGATCCATTCGAGAAGCTGATAGGCGTACCTTGGCAATCGTCAGTGAAACTCATTGCAGCATTGGGCATTGGAGCGATAAATAAAGGTCTTCTCATAGTGTCTTTGCAGCCATTGCTGTTATAAACCACTAAGAAAACATCGGGAACGCCAACGGCACCATAGTAATGAGTTGCCTTTTTCCCAGTTTCGGTGGGGGAGTTGTCGCCGTAAGACCAAGTTTCAGATTTTAACAAACCGCTTCCTGGCCAACTGAAAGATTCGAATTTTACAAAACTATTTTCGCAGGTGTCTGCAACAGTGAAAATAGCTCTTGGTGCTGCCAAAATTTGTATGCGTTTTATTGCTGTATCAGGACAACCACTTTGTGAACGAATTACGAGTCGCACATTGAATAATCCGCCTGGCGTATACGTTGTAAATGGGTTTTGTAAACCACTTAGTTTTCCATTTCCAAAATTCCATTGCCACTGAACTATTTTATCTGATGTAACACCTGAATTATCTGTAAATAAAATACTGTCGTATTCACAATTGCCTTTTACAGAAAATGCAGCTTTCGGATAAGGTGTTGTGTCGCTTAATGTCCAAATACCAGAAAACCCAATACCTGTGCGATAAGTTACTTCGTTTAAAGGGGTAGAAACGGTTCCATTTACAGGATACAACCATTTGTTTACTCCAGTATTGTATTTAATGGCACCCAAATTAGCTTCCGTAATTGTATTATTTGAAGTTATCAAATCTGCGTCGGTATAACCCAATTTAAAAGTTACATCAGGTTGTTTTGCATATCCATTGTCCTCAACAATCCAAAAACGATCAATCATTCTTTCACTATTTTCACCATCACATTCATTATCTGTATTTTGAACGCCTGTTGGCATGGGTCGATTGTTAGGAACAGCAACATCGGCTGTGTGGTAAGTAGAAATTGCCACATAGCCTGAATCTTTTGTTTGTATTCCAACAGAGTTACAAGTAAGTGTGAAATTCAATCTAGTTCCCGCTGCATTCACAAGGGGATAAATAAATATTGGTCCAGTGCTTCCGTCTCTAATATTCCATTGTAAACGGCTATATCCAAATCCTGGCGAAGTTTCTGTTAGGATTCCACCCGATGAATAAGTGATTGCATTAGGACTGCGGTTGTTAATTATGAGGCTATAAGTATTTACATTTAAAATATTGGAATTCAAACGCAATAAACCGGTTCCACCTCCGTTGAAACCACCCCCTACAAGCATATTTTGTTTGAGTGTTACTCCACCTGTACCTTGTAATGCCAAATCAGGGAAGTGGGTAATTTTTGTACCTCCTATAGAAATATTGTTGCCATAAAGTTCAACTTTTCCAAAATTACTTGTAAAAACTACTGTATTTCCTTTGTTTGACCAATTGCCATTTACACGTAAACGGCTATTGGCTGTCATTGAAATAGATGCATCTGAAGTTGCGGCATAATTCCCGATAGTGCCATCAACAATGACAAAGGCCCCATCTGTCATTACAATACTTCCACCTGCATGAATTAGTCCTTGTCCCCAAATATTATTTGAAAAAATAAGGGCCAACATAGCAGGGAATATATTTTTAAGCATTTTCATGAATTCTAAAACTGACGTAACTTGTCAAAATCATTTCTTAAGTTGTTCTAAGAGTTTTTTGTTTAACGCTATTAATTCTTGATTTTGCTTTTTTAATTCTTCAATTTGAGCTTGTTGTTCTTGAATGGCTTTTACAATTGGCACAACAAAATTACCATAACGCAATCCATAATAACTTTTCTCGTTTTTAGGCGCATCCACACCGTCGAATTCGTATCCAACTTCTTTTGCAGCTGTTTCAACATCTTGCGCTAAGAATCCGCTTGTTACAGTTTTTTCGCCATCGTATTTTGTAGTCCAATTCACAGAATCGTGAACGTTCAAGAAAATATTCATTTTATGAATATCCACATTATAAGTAACTGGTTTTAGCTTCATAATGAAATCTAAGCCTGAAACATTTTCTTTGATGTTTTTCTTAAATCGGGCATCACTTAGGGTTGTCCAACCCACTTGTCCACCTATAGAAGTTATCGAGGAATTTCCAATTCGAACCATATCGCTGGCAGTTGCCTTTGACGAATTCCCTATGGCCGTAGTATTGTCCATATTCCCATTTGTTCCCGCATAATATCCAAGTGCGGAGTTATAATAACCTGTGTAATTGTAATAACCAGAATAATAACCAATTCCAGTATTGTAATATCCTGAAGTATTGTAATATCCACTTCCATAACCCTCATATGTATTTCCATAACCCAAGCTGTTCGATGCAAGTGAATATGAACCAGTGGCAGTATTGTAATGACCATAAGAGTTACTCCCAAGTGAATAACAACCATTAGCTGTATTCATAATACCACCTACATTATAAATCATGGAGTAAATACCTGAACAAGTATTGTAAGTTCCTGTAGTATTGTAATATAAACTTCTATAGCCAATTCCCACGTTGTAAGAACCAGAAGTATTTGCAGTTAATGGTTCGTAACCAATCCCCACGTTGTATGTGCCTGTTGTATTTTGATATAATGCACTTGCACCAACGGCACAGTTATAAGATCCATTGTTATTTGCATACATCGCTTGCCATCCCAATGCGGTATTGTAATACCCTCCAGCATTGCTTTTTAAAGCATCTTTACCCAAAGCAATATTTGAATAGCCACTCGATGCTAAATTTGCTCTGTATCCAATTGAAATATTGTCGTTTGAAGGGTTTAATTCTCCATACCAAGTATTGTTTACTCTGAAACGCAAAGCAACATTATCGGTTGTTCCAATAAAGTTATTTGAAGCGCTTAAGCCAGAATTTCCTGTCGTTCTCCATTGACTGGTTAAATTTACAAATCCACCACCTTTAGATAAAAAGATTGAATCGTTTGAAAGTCTTATTTTTTGAATTTCATTTAAGGTATCGTTATCTATCAATTTTTGCTTGGCAACGAGGGTAACTTGACCGTAATCATTGATAGTTACTATTGGAAATTCATTTACTGTGCCATATGTACCTTTAATAATTCCAGTTTTGGCAATATCTACATTTCCTTTACCTTGAACCATGCCCCCAGTTAATCCTGGTCCAAAAGTAATTGAACGCATAACAGGAACCCATTTGCTTTGTTCATAATACCAAAATCCAGCAGTATCATCTGTTTGGTAAATCATCAAACCATTTGCTGGGGTTGGAATTAGGAATTTCTGAGCCCTGCTTAATCTTGGAATCAACATGCCCTTACTCGTTGCACTTACATCCAACATTGCTGAGCCATTAGGCGTTGCGCCTGTTTCATTTATTCCCACATTTTGGGCTTGAAGGAAATGTGCCGATATTGTAAGGATGAGTAATGTGAATTTATGTAGTTTTTTATGCATATTTTATAATTAAAGCAGTTATTAAGTCGTGAATATAAGAAAAATTATTGAGATTCAATTTTTCCCAGTTCTACTTCTTCTTAGACGCAATAACAAATTCATGGTTGCCTAGCTTTAATTTTTGTTTCAACTGTAAGTTGTTCATTGACCAATATATAGGCAATAGTTTTGCGGTTTTTAAGCGTTCTTCAAAATCAGATCCAAATAGTCTTAAGTGGTCAAATTGTCCAAGCTTTTCTATACGCTCATGCTTATTCCATGATATTTGCCCCTCAAGGGTATGAGGGATTTTTAGCGACATTGGAACTTGAGTAATGGCAATTCCTCCCGTTTTAAGCGTTCTATGAATTTCTTTCAATGCAGTTTCCACGTTTTCAACGTGTTCCAGTACATGGTTGCAAATAATAAAATCGAAAAAATTACTTTCAAATGGCAAATCCATTACATTTCCATGAATAACTGATTTGTCATAAGTAAAAAAATATCCCTTGGTGCGTAAATCAATTTTAACAATATCCAATTGAAATTCGGAAGCTAATTTTTTTGACAAGGATTTTTCCGGAGCAACATGCAGTAACTTCTTTCCAATTAATTGTTCAGGAGAGAAATTGCATTTGAAATATTCTAATATCAATCTATCACGGTCAGAAGATCCACATTTGGGACAGTCAACTTCTCTCTTTCCTGCGCCTATAATTTCTAATTTAGTGATAATTGAATAATCATGCCCCCGCTGCAAAAATTTATAAGCATGAAAGCCACAAATATTGCAATGATATTTATCCCCCCGGAATAAAAAATGGGGCAAAAAAAATGAGAATCCCATAGAATTCTCAAATTTAATTCGAAATATAAAAAAACGGGAAATAGTTTCTATTTATTTCACTTTCATTAATTCAGTATCGAAAATCAATGTTGCGTTTGGAGGAATAACCCCACCCGCACCGCGTTTTCCGTAACCCAATTCTGAAGGGATAATCAACTTGTATTTAGCACCTTCTTTCATCAATGCAATACCTTCATCCCAACCTGGAATTACTTGTCCAATACCCAATTTAAATTCAATAGGTTCGTTTCTAGAATAAGAATTATCGAACTCACGACCATCCATTAATTTACCACTGTAGTGAACAGAAACAGTTTTGCCAGCTACTGCTTGCGCACCTTCTCCTTGACGTTCTACAACATAATATAAACCTGATGCAGTTTTTTGTGCGGCAGGGTAAGTGGTTTTGATCCAGTTTTCAAATTTTGAAGCGGCTTCTTTTTCTGCGTTCATAGCTTTATTTTTTATTTCAGTCATGTATTTTTCTTTGCTAGCATCATCGGCTTGGAACGCTTTTGCAGCAGCACCTTGTCTGATGATTGTAACGGTTTCAATAATGTCGTCTTGTTTGATTGCATTCACAACATCCATTCCTGTAACTACTTTTCCAAAAACGGTATGCATACCGTCTAACCATGGTGTTGCAACGTGTGTAATGAAAAATTGACTTCCGTTTGTTCCTGGTCCAGCATTTGCCATAGACAATACACCTGGTCCTTCATGCTTCAACGTAGCATCAAATTCATCAGGGAATTGATAACCTGGTCCACCAGTTCCTGTTCCAAGAGGATCACCACCTTGAACCATGAAATCTGCAATTACACGGTGAAATTTCAATCCGTCGTAATAATGTACACCATCACCCTTGGCAGTGTTTTTGATTTTACCTTCAGCCAATCCAACAAAGTTGCAAACGGTCATAGGGGTTTTGTCAAAATGTAATTTAATTAGAATTGTGCCTTTGCTGGTTTTCATTTCAGCATACAACCCATCAGCCATAGCACCGTTCTCAGCTGGAATGTTGTTGGTTTCTTGATTATTTGTATTCGTCATATTTGATTTCTTTTCAGTTGTTTTAGCTGGTTGCTCAGCTTTCGGCTTTGTTGTGGGTTTCCCCTTTGGTTGAGCCATAGCGCTTACTGAACAAGCAAGAGCGGCTAAGATTGCGATGTATGTTTTCATGATTTTAATATTTCTTCTTTGAGTTTTTTTGGCAATTTTCTTACCACTTGTTCATAACTGTGGTCAATGAGCGAAATTACGAATTCTGAAGTTAATCCGTCAAATGAAACCGTATTCCAAAGCGATTTATTTGTATGAAATCCCGGAATTATCTGCTCATATTCTTCCCTTAATTCAATTGCATATTGTGGTTCGCATTTTAAAGTAATTGATATAAAGTTATTTATGTCGCCAATGCAAAACATCTTTCCTGCCACTTTCCACACAATGGTGGACTCGTCAAAAGGGAAAGTTTCTTCGACAAAAGCTTTTGATAAGCAATGGTTTTGAATAATTTCGAAACTCATTTTGATAATTTTCGTGCTACAAAACTAATCAATCCTTTAACTTTGTAAAAATCTTTTACCACAGAAATGCAAAAAATTGGTGTTTATATTACTTTACTCTTGCTGGTCGCAGCAAATTCATTTGTTTTCGGACAAAAAAATGCAACCAAACAAAATTCCAAATCTGAAATTCACGTTGTTTTCCCTGTTGCAGATGAATCAGGTACGCGTGCCAAAAAAATACCGCGTACCCGTTTTGATAAATTAACGGTCGATAATAACGGTTTGGTTTATAAAAACAACGAATTATTCACTGGATATTTTTATATGGTTTTTAATCCAAATGAAAAACCTACTGCCGATAAAAAGTTAGTTAGATACATTACTTCAAGAGAAGGACATTATACTAACGGACTTAAAGACAGTGCATATTACGAATATTCAAAAGAAGGGATCAAACAAGTGTTTGAAACCTATTTAATGGGAAAGAAAAATGGTCCGTTTGCTTATTATTTCGAAAATGGGGCAGTGGAAATTGAAGGCAATTTTTCTAATGGAGAACTCGATGGTAAAGTAATTGGATATTTTGCTAATGGAAATAAAAATTACATCAACCTTTACAACATAGGAAATCGCAATGGTACTTGCTCTACCTTTTTTCAAGATGGAACCCTAGAACAGGAAGCTACTTTTGTGAATGAAATTCCAGATGGCGATGTGATTGGATATTTCCCCACTGGTAAGGTGAGAAGCATCAAAACCTTAAACATGGGTGTTTTGGAGGGACGTAATTACGTGTTTCACAAAAATGGTTGCCCTGCCATTGAAGAATATTATAAACATGGTAAGTTGGATAGTTTGCAACGCGCTTTTGATTATTTAAGTTGTAACGTCATCACTTCAGGTTATTGGAAAGACGGCAAAAAAAACGGAGTATTTGTTAGTTATGACATGTTTGGAGATACGCTAGATTGCAAAACATTTAAAGAAGATAAGCGCGATGGTCTATTTGCTGTGTACAAAGAAAAATGGAATCCAGAAGCTAAAAAAATGGAACTATTGCCAGAAACAATGGGGATTTTCGAAAATGAGTCGCCAAACGGATTCTGGTTTTATGGTAGAATTTCTAACCAAGACAGAAGAGAAGGCAAATACGATTTGGGAGTTAAAGTGGGTGAGTGGAACTACTATAATAAAGAGGGTGAATTGTTTTACAAACAATGGTATGATAATGATGGCAACTTGTTAAAAGATAAAGCCCTCAATTAAAGTGAGCCTCAATAAAATTGAACCTTTTGTAATTGGGATTACCGGTCTATCAGGTTCCGGCAAATCTTTCTATGTCAATTTATTGAAAGAAAAACTTGGCAATCATGTTTGTGTAGTTGGTTTTGACGATTATTATAAGTCATTAGATCAGCAAATTACGGATGAAAATGGCGAAACAAATTATGATTTGCCTTCGGCCTTATATCAAGATAAGTTTCATGAAGACCTGCTTAAACTAATTGATTATCAAACTGTAGAAATTAAAAAATACCAGTTTGAAAATTACGATGCTCCTGAGGTCACTGAAATTATAAAGCCTGCACCTATTTTGGTGGTTGAAGGATTGTTTGTGTTGGATTGTCAACCCGTAAATAATTTGTTGAACTTTAGAATATTTATGGATTGTAATTTGGAGCTTTGTTTCAGTCGCAGATTATTGAGAGATGTTACTCAAAGAAATATTCCTGAAATCAAAAGCAGATATCAATGGACAAACCATGTGTTGCCCGCATTTGAAAAATTCATCGTTCCTTACAAAGAAAGCTGTAATTTAGTAATTGAAAATAATGGAATACCAGATGAAAACATTGAAGCAATTATTGCAAAAATCAAACTGTTGGCACATCCTTCTGTGACGAATAGATTGCCTTAAATAAATATTTGTTCGCTCCCTCTATCTTGGGTATTGTATATAGCAAAACTCGCTTCTCCAAATAATCCTGCAATTTCTCCTGGATTCATATACAAAGCACTTCCAAATTTTTGTTTGTGATATTTGTGTGTATGTCCAAAGAAAACGCAATCAAACCAACCAGTTTTTATCATAGTATGGGCATAAAACGGGTAGTGCGTTACCCCAATTTTAATTCCATCGAACACCAATTGTGTATCTAAATCGCCAATGAATTCTCCGTAAATTTTTATTTGAGGGAAATTCGCCGCCACTTGAGAAATATTAAATCTGTCGCCATCGTTGTTACCAAAAACAGCATATACATTTAAACCACTCTTCCCTAATTCATTTACTACAAATGGAGAACAAAAGTCCCCACAAATGATTAAGTCATTAATATTTCGTTCTTTTAACGTTGTTATCGCCTTTTTTAAGTTGGTTATATTGTCGTGTATGTCGCTGATTATTCCGAATTCCATAGAAAGATTTGTAAAATTTTGCTCGAAAATACAAAATGGTTGTAATTTTGCAGTAAATATTTTCAAATGGCAATAATAATCACTGAAGAATGTATCAATTGTGGAGCATGTGAACCAGAATGTCCGAATAATGCAATTTATGAGGCTGGAGTAGATTGGACGCTCGCCGATGGAACGGGAGTAACGGGTATGTTTACCATGGCAAATGGTTCAGAAGTATCGGTTGACCATAAATTTTCTGCCATTAGCAATGAAGTTTATTTTATTGTTCCTGATAAATGTACCGAATGTACTGGCTTTCATGAAGAGCCACAATGTGCAGCTGTTTGTCCTGTAGATTGTTGTGTGCCTGATCCTGATCATGTTGAGAGCAAAGAAGTATTGCTCGACAGAAAGACCCGTCTACATTTGTAGTCGCACGAAAAAGTATTTTTTGATTATCCATTTTCATTATTAATCTTTGTATCATCGCTATGTTCGATGTACAATATATTTGCTTGCAATCTTGGGTTCCAATTAGAGCCTCTAATAGCAGTGCCTCGGAAATGGTAACATCTTTACTTTTTGGTGAAACTTGCATTGCCGTTGGAGAATTAGACGATTGGCTTCAAGTTCGAACCAATCACGATGGTTATGCCGGTTTTGTTCCTAAAAATTATGTTTATTTGCTTGAAACGTATGCACATATTCAGTGGAAAATAGTGGCAGAGCCTTTTACTTACATGATACATAACCAAATGGTTATTCAACTTTCTCCAGGCTCCCGTATCCCTCAAAATAATCATATTTTGATTGAAGGAAATGAATATGTTTGGAAAAATGGGTTGGGTGTTAAAACCATTGTAAATATGTTGGAACATGCCCAATGGTTTTTGAATACCCCTTATTTGTGGGGCGGAAGAAGTATTTTTGGCATTGATTGCAGCGGATTAGTTCAAGTATTGGCACAAATGTCAAATCTTAAAATGCCGAGAGATGCATATCAACAAGCGCTATGTGGTACAAGGAAAACTTGGAGTAACCGACAGGCCGGTGATTTGTGTTATTTCGAAAATAAAAGTGGCAAAATAACCCATGTTGGAATTTTAATTTCAACGGAAAGAATTATTCACGCCTCGGGAAAAGTGAGAATTGATTTCATTACTCCAGAAGGAATTGTGAATAGTCAATCAAATGAACTTACACATAAATTAGCTGATATTAGAACTTGGTAAAATTATGAAACTCGCAGAATATATTGATGAATTTAAAGGGTCTTATCACCCACTTGAAGGAGTGAAATTTGGATTTGAAGCCTCCCAATCAGAGGCTCATGTTGATTTGACCGTAAACGCCGCAATGACATACATGCAAGGATTGATGATGTCTGGGAAAATTTCGGAAATTCAGAAGTTAGCAACGGGTGGATCAGAAGCTTTAAAGGACAGTCAATATTTTCAAGATTTACTTCAACAATGTGCAAATAGCTATTACGGGTTGGATTGGGATATTGAAAGGAAAAAGGTTTTGGCAGGAAGTATTTTGGCTTTCGTGTTGGAGGGATTGAGGGTGAAATTTCAATCTGGAGGATACGAATCGAATGCACAAGGCGTCATGAAATTTCTTGGAATTGATTTGGGTATCATGGGCAAAATGGGTGGCATGTTTGGTAAATTTTTTAAGTAATTAATGAAAAAGGAAAAGCACATCATTCAATCACTGTTGTTTTGGGTGTTTTTTCTAGTTTGTACATCGGTTGATGCGCAATACAGCGATTTTGTGAGGCCCGAAAAGGCAGTAAAAGGTTTTGATTATCACATTCTTATCACGAGCAACAGTGATTTTAAATATTTAAAAGCGCATATTCCGCATTTTTTAAACATAGAAAAACTCAGAATTGATGGTCCGGTTGATGTGAATCTTCTGTCGGAGATTGCAGGGAAATTCGACAATTTGGAAGAATTGCAACTGCGACAGTTTCAAGGTATTATTTCGGATGTGGATCTAGAAAACATTGAATGGATTCCACTTGTGTATTTATATGTCCCTCAAAATAGAGAAGATGCATTGCTGTTAAACAATTATTGGAGTCGGTTTAACCGAATTTCGTTAGAATTTGAAGTTGTTCCGGATCAATATGATTTCATGAAAACTTGGAAATCATGCAAAGAACTTCAAATTATTGCACCATGGACGAGATCGGAATTGGATACAGCCTTGCGTGAAATATCTAAATTGGTTCCCAAACTTCAAAAATTGTCGATTTCTGTAAATAATGTTGAATACCTAACCCAATCGATTCATCGATTTAATAAGTTAACGAGACTTACCTTAATAGATGCTGCTAGTTTGTCAACCGGAGTTCCAATTGAACTTTTAAATGAAATATTAACACCCGTGAAAATCGGCAACAAAGATGTGAATTTGGTGTCGGGCGTGAATAAAACAGTTATCAACAAGGCCATTCATATGCCTTTGGTTTTTTTAACAAACAATACCGAGTTGTTAACTTCAGAATTGAAACATATCAAAAAGATTTTCCCAGATGGGGAAGTGGTTCAAGATTTTGAATGGATTGAACCAGAACAAAAGTTAGATTTCGTAGAAAATTTGGGATTTTCACCAATTAAAAACAGGGGTAACTTTCCCAATCCTATTTCCAAGCCATTGATAGAAGATTTCCAAGAAGGGACATTTTATTTTGAGGGAAACAACAAAAGCAACCAAATTTTCGAAGGTGAGAGAAAATGGGCCATATTGGTACCGAAAGGTGGCATTGTAAATGCATCCGGCGAGGAATACCTGAATAACTATACCATTAAAGTGAAAGTGATGACGAATCAAGAACGACTTCTGGCTTATGCACCGAATTTGGTTTATGATTCGGCACAGCAGCTGTTTCAGCTAAATCCATCGTTTTTGTTCGACATACAGGCATTTGATGGGAAAGAACTTTTAAATATTAAACCGGGTTGTTTTGTGGAGGTACATTTTGTAGGGACATTGAATCAAAATGCACATTTCTATGCTTTGAAAAACCAGAAATGGGTACATTTCTACGAGTATGATTATTCATTTTCAGACGATCATTTGGCCAAAATTGATTTCTTTCAATTTTATCAAGCTTCCCAAAATGCCAAATTTACCGGTGGTTCAGATATAAGCAGCTTGGATGAAAAACTTGAAAATAAAGGGTACTACTATTTGCTTAAAGAGAATGAAACAAAAAGTTGGGTCATACCATTCAAAAATCAATACGTACAAAAAATATCAAAGATTGCCGACGAAAAAAGCTTTTTATTAAAAAGAGGCTCTTCCTTAATTGGTGTGAGAAACTTTGTTTCAGAAAGGCCTACAGAAAAAGGCCTTTATGAGCTGAGAATCTACGATAAAACCAAAAAGTTATTTCCAGAATTGAAATCATTTGAGAATTACCCTTTGGTTTTTAAAACCAATATGGCTAAGAAAGATGTTACCCTTCAGTTTTTTAAAGCCATGAAGTTTTTTGATGTACGCATTAGAGAATTTGGAGTAGGTTATGCGTTGGAATTAAAATCAAACGAAGGATTGTGGCAAATTCAATTGTTAGAGCCCAAAGAGCGGTATAAAACCTCGCCTAGATTTGCAAAAAGCGAACAGAAGAAATTTTCAAGTAAAATACAAATGTATTTGTCTCTTAGGGGTGGTAAAATAAATGCGTTGGAAAGTACGCAAAAATCAATTGCGTTGAATGAACTACAAGATTCCAAATCTGTCATTTTTGGGAGTAATAATATTCCAAAAGCCAAAATGAAACGCAGTTTTCTAATTCGCAGTTTTGGGCGATTTGCTTTTGCATCAGCCGATTCAATAGCCTCAGCCAAATTTGTTGAATTGATACCTTGCGAACCAGGTAAAATTCCTTTAAAAGTGAATCAATTTGTTGTGATTTATGATAACCCAATGTCGACCATTTGTTTGGGTAAATCGGATCGCTATAGCATCGACATTGCAGAAAGTAATCTTTTATACATTGCATGTAAAGATGAGTTTGATCGTGTTTTTGTTCTAACCGGCGATAAATTCAGAAAACTAAATATTCAAAACAATACTTTGACTTATATAGATATGGTTCAACTTCCTGAACAATTCTTGAGCCAAGAAATCATCCTTAACCTATTTAAAATCAAACGCAAAAATTAATGTCTCCGCTACTTATATTTATAGGACTCGCTAGTTACTTTTTAATTCTCCTTTCAATTGGCTATTTCACGAGTAAATCAGGCGGTGAGGATGGATATTTCTTAGGTAATAAACAAAGTATTTGGTGGCTTGTAGCAATTGGAATGCTTTCAGACTCTATGAGTGGGGTTAGCTTTATTTCTGTACCCGGGAATGTTTTTGCTGCTAAGTTTTACTATTTGCAAGTGGTTCTTGGTTATGTCATTGGTTATTTGGTTATTGCCTATATTTTATTGCCTTTATACTACAAACACAATGTAACAAGTATTTATAGTTATTTAAATACCCGATTTGGAACCATTCATCAAAAAACGGGTGCCTTATTTTTTGTATTGTCGCGATTAACGGGTAGTGCAGGTCGGTTGTTTTTAACTGCAGCAATTTTGCAAAAGTTTTTATTCTCACAATGGGATATTCCATTTGTGATTACAGTTGCCTTTATCATTGGGCTAATTTTGGCATACACCATTAAAGGAGGAATTAGAACATTGGTTTTTACCGATGCTTTGCAGAGTGTATTTTTGGTTGGAGGACTTTTGGTGTGTATTGCAATTATGATTTCCAAAACACCTTCGGTGGTAAATCAAGGTGCATTTAATGTTGTAGCTGATTCGGAATTGTCACAAATATTTAATTTTAATTTTTGGCAAAAAACCTTCGTCTTAAAACAAATTATTGGAGGGATGTTTTTATGCATTGCCATGACAGGACTCGATCAAAATATGATGCAGAAAAACCTTAGCTGTAAGTCCTTGGGCGAAGCCCAAAAGAACATGCTAACAACTGCTGGTGTTGTGTTTTTTGTGAATTTATTATTCCTTTCATTGGGAATTTTCATGATAGAATATTTGAAATCAGTGGATCCAGTTTTGTTAGATCCTAACCACTACGCCGATAAAAAAGTACTCACAGATATGTTTTTTCCTCATATTGCCTTGGATTTACTTGGACCAATTGCGGGAATGGCATTTGTACTGGGGTTATCAGCCGCAACTTTTTCAAGTGCAGATAGTGTTTTAACAACCTTAACAACAAGCACATATATTGATGTTTTGGGAATAGATAGTAGAGAAGATTTAACTATAGAACAAAAGCACAAGAGAAGGGTACTCTTGCACATTGCATTCTCGGTGTTGCTATTAATGGCAATATTGGTTTTTTACGCATTTGTAAAAACCACGGTAATCAATTTGGTATTAGACATTGCAAATTATACCTATGGTCCATTGTTGGGTTTGTTTACATTGGGTATATTTACCAAAGCCAAACCCAAAGGGTGGGGCGTTTTGATTATTAGTTTATTGGCTCCTTTGCTGTGCTACTTTTTGGTAAATTACATAGCAAAAGATGCCAAATACCAAATAGGATATGAATTGTTGCTCATTAATGGTTCGATTTCGTTTATTGGTTATTACCTATTGCATTACTTTCAAAACAAACGCGAATTGCAGTAATTGATTGACGCTAAGCTAACTGCTGCGCCTTTTTAGAAGCATTGCTTGCGTTTGGATGAACTCTCATTTAGTTTTTAAAAGCACTGCATGCGTTTAGAAGAGCTTCACTCGTTTAGTGTTTAGAAGCATGCGTGTGTTGAGAAGAGCTTCACTCGTCTAGTTTAAAGGTTAATTAGAGCAAAACAACCTTTATAATCACTCATCAACCTTCATAAACCCTTATAATTACTCATAAACGTTTATAAACCTTAGAATTCCCCTAGCAAACCAACCTTCATAAACCCTTATAATCACTCATAAACGTTTATAAACCCTAAAATTCTCCTAGCAAACCAACCTTCATAAACCCTTATAATCGCTCTTAAACGTTTATAAACCCTAAAATTCTCCTAACAAACCAACCTTCATAAACCCTTATAATTACTCATAAACGTTTATAAACCCTAAAATTCTCCTAGCAAACCAACCTTCATAAACCCTTATAATCACTCATAAACGTTTATAAACCTTAGAATTACCGACTTACATGTACCCCAAAGTTTTGAGCATACTCTTATAACTTTGTTCTTTTGAAAATAAGCGGAAATAATAATCGCCGTTTTCATCGCGGTCAATGATTACATGTTTGGGTGCAGGGGTTAAACAATGTTGAATACCACCATAACCGCCAATACTCTCCTGATACGCACCTGTATGAAAGAATCCAATGTAAAGTGGGTCCTCGGCATCATATTTGGGTAAGTAAATGGCATTGACATGTTGTTCAGAGTTGTAGTAGTCATCACTATCACAAGTAATTCCACCTAGAAGTACCCTTTCTTGTTCCTCTTCCCAACGGTTAACTGGAAGCATTATAAACTTCTTGTTGATTGCCCATGCATCTGGTAATTGTGTCATAAAGCTAGAGTCAATCATGTTCCATTTTTCCCTGTCGTTTTGTGACTTCTGGTCAAGTACACTGAATACCGCTCCACCTGCTTCACCTACAGTGAATGAACCAAACTCAGTAAAGATATCGGGTTCTGGTATCTGATTTTCTACACAAACTTGTTTGATTTGGCTAACGATTTCGTTTGCCATGTATTCGTAGTCGTACTCAAAGTTTAAGGTGTTCTTGATAGGGAAACCTCCTCCAATATTGAGGGTATCTAGGTCTGGGCATTCTTTTTTTAGCTCACAATAAACTTTCAAACACTTATGTAATTCATTCCAATAGTAAGCGGTATCGTAAATGCCTGTATTGATAAAAAAGTGAAGCATTTTTAATTTCACATTCTTATTCTTTTTTATAACGTTTCTATAGAATGGCACTATGTCTTTATATCCAATGCCTAATCTACTTGTATAGAATTCAAACTTAGGTTCTTCTTCCGCCGCAATGCGTATACCACAGGTTATTTGTTTATCAGTATGCTCAAGTAACTCACTTAACTCTCTTTGGTTGTCAAATACTGGAATTACATTTGTCCAATCATTATTGATAAGGTTGGCTATGTTCTCGAGATAGTTTTCTCTTTTAAAACCGTTACATACAACGTAGCTATCTTTACTTACTTTGCCTTGCTCATAAAGTGTTTCAATGATGTTTATATCAAAGGCGGATGATGTTTCTAAGTGTACATTGTTTTTTAGTACTTCGTCAAGTGTATGTTGGAAGTGGTTGCTTTTGGTGCAATAACAATAGAAGTATTTGCCTTGGTATTCTGCCTTTGCAATTGCCACGTTGAACCAAGAACGAGCTTTCTTAATGTTCTCACTTATCTTCGGTAAGTAAGTAAATTTTAAGGGTGTTCCATATTGGCGTATTAGATCCATTAAAGGTATTTCATGGAACTCAAGATGTCCATTATCGTCTAAATCAAATTCTGAAGTTGGGAAATCAAAAGTTTGTTTAATTAAGTCGATATATTTATTTTTCATTGTTGTAAGTTACTTAGATTGTAATTTTTTTACAAATGTAATGTAGTTGGATTGATTTTTTTAATTAATTGTAGATGTTTTGCATAAAAAAAATGTAGTTTTTTTTCGTATTTGTCGCGAATTTCTTTTGAGCGCATTAACTTTGTGCAAACCCAAGAAAATTAGACATAACATGAGTAAAGTAAGTATTATTGGCGCCGGTAACGTAGGTGCAAGTTGCGCAGAATACATCGCGATGAAGAATTTTGCTGCAGAGGTAGTTTTATTAGACATTAAAGAGAACTTCGCAGAAGGTAAAGCGTTAGATTTGATGCAAACAGCTGCGTTAAATGGTTTTGATACTAGAATTTCTGGTAGCACCAATGATTATTCAAAGACTGCAAATAGCGATGTGATAGTTATTACATCAGGTATTCCCCGTAAGCCAGGCATGACTCGTGAGGAGTTAATTGGTATAAATGCCGGTATTGTGAATACAGTTATGGGAAATTGCATGGAACATTCACCAAATGCAGTAATTGTAATTGTTTCTAATCCAATGGATACAATGACGTATCTGGCCAAAACAACTTCGGGTTTGGCTAAAAATAGAATTATCGGTATGGGTGGTGCCTTAGATAGCGCTCGTTTTAAGTATTATTTGTCAACGGCCTTAGGATGTCCTGCATCTGATGTAGATGGAATGGTTATTGGCGGACATGGCGACACTACAATGATACCTTTAACTAGAATGGCTTCATACAAGGGTGTTCCAGTTTCTAATTTTTTAAGTGCTGAAGTTCTAGATAAAGTAAAAGCGGACACAATGGTTGGTGGGGCTACTTTAACAGGTATGTTGGGTACTTCTGCTTGGTATGCACCTGGTGCAGCAGTATCTGTATTGGTACAAAGTATCGTTTGTGATCAAAAGAAAATGATGCCTTGTTGTGTTGCTTTGGATGGTGAATATGGACAAAGCGATATTTGTATTGGAGTTCCAGTAATTCTCGGCAAAAGTGGTTGGGAGAAAATTATAAATTTGGATTTGAATGACAGTGAAAAAGCTGAGTTCGAAAAAAGTGCAGCTGCAGTGCGTAGTATGAACGCTGCTTTATAAATTAAATAACATTTAATTGCGGTGAATCTCATGAACATGAGAGAAAATCGCTAAAATTTACTGCCGTGCGTTTGGTTACAAAGTGTCAAAACACTTGAAACTACGCCACGGCAGTTTTTTATTAATCCACAACCCAATTCGCCCATAAAAAATGTCTAAAGGAATTCTATACATGCTCATTGCTTCCATTGCTTTTGGATTCATGAACCTATCTGTGAAGATGATGGGAGAGATGCATGTTTCTCAAATCGTTTTCTTTAGGGCAGTGGTGCAAATAGTGTTGGGATTGGCTTTACTTATTCAGCAACGGCAAAGTCCTTTCGGGAAAAACCCTAAAATGCTCTTGATGAGAGGCTTTTTCGGATCAATGGGATTGCTCTGTTACTTTTATACTTTGCAAATAATGCCTTTGGGAAATGCAATTGTAATTCATTATTTGTCGCCAATTCTCACAACCTTACTGGCCTTTGCGTTGGGCGATGAAATTGTAAAACCCCGTCAATGGTGGTTTTTTGGATTGTCATTTTTAGGCGTGGTTGTTGTAAATGGTTTATCAAGTCACGTAACTTGGTTTGGCATTATTGCGGGATTGGGTGGCGCTGTATTTTCTGCGTTTGCATATAATACCATTCGTAGATTAAAGGGAATCGAAAACCCGAATGTTGTTGTATTTTATTTTCCATTGGTAACCTTGCCATTGTCGATGTTATATCCAGCGTTCGTAAACGACGCCTGGCGGATGCCCATACAGAATGAATGGTTATGGCTATTGGTTACAGGTATTGCAACTCAAATTGGTCAATTTTTTATGACCCGTGCCTATCAGGAAGATGCAACAAGTAGGGTTTCAGCAATTAGTTATGCAGGAGTGATTTGGGCAACAGCAATAGGTGTGTTTATTTTTGCTGAAAATTATTCAGTCTGGCAATTTGTAGGAATTGCGTTGGTATTAACTGGGATGATTTTGAATTTGATATTCACGAAATCAAGTCCCTCAAAAACATAAAAATTAAAGTAAAATAGAAATGGATCAGAGTTTTAGTTTGCAAGATTTATATGAAGATAGGTTGGAAACCCAACGTATTTCGACTCGTTTTTTAAGCCGATATGATGTTGAGGCATGGGCGGAATTTTTCGAAAACGATGCTACCTTTGAGTTTTTACTCGAACGCAACGGCAAAACGAATATTGAAATGTCGGAAGATTGGATAAAACACCAATTACAACGCTACGATAGCGGAACATTTGGCTTGCAAGCCATTATAGATCGAAAATCAAAAAAAATGGTTGGTCAATGCGGTTTGTTGTTACAAAAAGTGGATAACAAACTTGAAATTGAAGTGGGTTATCATTTCATTCAAAAATATTGGGGGATGGGGTACGCCACCGAGGCTGCCACATTGTTTGTAGATTTTGCAATTGAAAATCAGTTGGCACAATCTGTCATCGCAATGATTCACCCGAATAATTTAAAGTCGATTCGCGTTGCTGAAAAAATCAACATGAAATTCGATTTTGAAACCGAATTCAACAGTGAAACTGTGAAGGTTTACAGAAGTTAATTTATTTATAATTCCTTAGGAAGCGGGAGTGTAGTTGTCGTAAATCCAATGTAGGATATGGCGTTCAACCTCGTTGAATTCTTTGCTTCTACGAACCATAACCAACTGAGCGGTTTTTTCAACGGCAGGCATTTGGTGAGGTACAAATCCTGAGGCACCGCCCCATGAAAAATCAGGGACAAATTGTCGTGGGAAACCAGCGCCAAATAAGTTACAAGCGACTCCAACCACGGTTCCGGTATTAAACATGGTATTGATTCCACATTTGCTGTGATCACCCATGATTAAACCGCAAAATTGCTGTCCTGAGCGTTCAAATTTACCTGTGGCATAATTCCAAACTTTTACTTCGTCGTAAGTGTTTTTCAAGTTACTACAATTGGTGTCCGCGCCAATGTTGCACCATTCCCCTAAAACTGCATTTCCTAAAAACCCATCATGGCCTTTATTGGAATAACCATGCATTACAATGTTGTTTACTTCTCCTCCCACGTTACAATAAGGGCCGAGGGTAGTGGCTCCGTATACTTTGGTTCCTAATTTCAATTTTGCGCCTTCGCACATAGCCAAAGGTCCTCGTATCATAGATCCTTCCATGATTTCAGCATTTTTACCAACATAGATAGGCCCGTCGTTGGTATTGAGTGTAGCACATTCTACCGATGCTCCTTCTTCAAGGAATACGGTGTGCTTACCAAAAACGGTATTTGAGTTTGAAATGTTTTCAGATTTTCTACCTGCTGTGAGAAGTTCAAAATCGGCAAGTATTTCTTGGTGGTTTAATTTAAAAATATGAAAAGGTCTTTCAATGAGTGAAATGTCACCATCAAATTCAATGTTGTGTGATATCTGTCCTTTTGCTGCCAATAAAACTTTTTGGTGATAAAGTGCTTGTCCTTCAGTTAAATTCATAATAGATTGAACCAAAGGTTTATTAGGGAGCAAGTGACCGTTGATATAAAGATCAGGGTTTTCCAACAAAGTGAATTTCTGAGAAAGGTGGTCTCTGGTTTCGAATCCCAAATATGTAGCACCGAGGTGTTTTTGCCATTTTTCTGCAATTGTTAATATGCCTATGCGCAAATCCGCGGCAGGTCTCGTTAACGTAAGTGGGTATAAATTGGCAATGGATTCGGATTCAAACAGATTCAATTTCATACTTACAAAGTTAGTTTTAAAATTGATTGAGTGTATGTAAAAAGCACATAAAAAAAGCCCAGCGAGCTGGGCTTTTCAAAAGGTTATTAAAAAGATTACTTTTTGTTGTATCTTCTCATGAACTTATCGATACGACCTGCTGTATCAATCAAGTTTTGTTTACCAGTGTAAAAAGGGTGAGATTTTGAAGAAATCTCTAATTTGTAAAGAGGGTACTCATTGCCGTCTTCCCATTTGATGGTTTCTCTAGTGTCAACACAACTTTGAGTGATGAAACTGTAATCGCAACTCATGTCTTTGAAAACAACTTTGCGGTAAGTTTTTGGATGAATATCTTGTTTCATTCTATGAAAAATTCGTTATTTAGGGCTGCAAATATAGTGAAACAGAATTAAAAAATCAATTAAATCTAATCTTTTTATTAAAAATCTAATCTCCGAGGCCATCAATATTTAAATCTCTGCCCACATCGATTTTATCACTCTTTGATTTACTGCAATCAAACATTCCAGGGTCATAGTTTTTTGGTGCATCAATCATCTCTGCCTTGTAGCTCAATTTGTTGCTCCGTTGTAATTGGTGCATAAAATTTCCAAAAATTGGCATCGCCATTGCTGAACCTTGTCCCATTAAAGCCCCTTTAACCCTTACGGTTGGATCATCGGCGCCAACCCATGTAGCGCAAACCAAATTCTTCATTACGGCCATGAACCAGCCATCGGCTGCCCCCTGGGTTGTTCCAGTTTTACCACCTATGTGGCCAGAGATTTCGTATTTCCCTTTTAAACCATATGCAGTTCCATGGTCAACTACTTTTTGCAGCATGGTAAACATAGTCAATGCTTTTTCTTCCGACAATACCTGATCGTGTTTTGGCGTATTAAATTCTTCTAAAACATTGCCGTCTTTGTCTTCGATTCTCGTAATGAATGAAGGTTGAACCCAAAGTCCTTTATTTACAAATGCCGAGTAAGCTGATGCCATTTCGAATGGACTTAATTCAATTGTTCCCAAACAAATAGAAGGCACTCGGGGGATTCTATTTTTTTGAATGCCAACACGTTCAGCAAATTGACCAACCAAGTCTGGACCATCATCGCCTAAGCTTTTCATAACCTGTGCAGTTATCAAATTGTCGGACAGCGCGAGACCTTTTGCCATTGTCCATACTCCGCCAGAAGTGCCGTCGAAATTCCTAGGGGACCAAGTTTCGCCAGTTTCGGTGACAAAAGTTGTTCTCTCACGAGGGAATTCTGTACAAGGAGTAAATTTATTTATATCTATTGCTGTGGCATAAACAAGTGGCTTAAATGTAGAACCAACTTGTCGGCGCGCATTGATGTTTACGTGGTCATATTTGAAATATTTGTGGTCAATTCCACCCACCCAAGCTTTGATATACCCTGTTTCTGGATCAAGGGCAATAAAACCAGCGTGAAGAATTTTTTTGATGTAGACCATACTGTCATAGGGACTCATGGTTGTGTCTTTATCTCCATTCCAAGTAAAAATAGTCATCTTTACTGGTTTTTTAAGTTCGGTAATTATTTTTTCTTGGTTGTCGCCCAATTCATCTTTTAGATTTTGGTATCGGGCTGTTTTCTTTAATGCGTCTTCAATAAAATTTGGAATTACTCTTCGGTCGGTAATATACCTCCATGGTTTTTCTTTTCCCCAGGATTGAACAAATTTGCGCTGAAGTTCGGACATGTGTTTTTTTACCGCAGATTCTGCGTATTCTTGCATTTCACTGTTGATGGTGGTATAGATTTTCAATCCGTCTTTGTATAAATTGTAATTGTGTTCTTTACACCATTTTTTCATGTACTCACCCAAATAAGTTTTGAAGTACGGAGCCATACCATCAATAGCGGCAGTTCTATATTGCAATTTTATAGGTTGCGCTTTTAATATTGTTAAACTATCATCAGAAAGATAATCGTATTTGTTCATCTGATTTAAAACAGTATTGCGACGCATTTTTGAACTTTCTGCATTGTATTTTGGATTGTATTTCCAGTTTGCTTTGAGCATTCCTATCAATACTGCAGCTTCAACAGTATTCAATTCTTTTGGAGATTTATTGAAAAACTCTTGAGAAGCAGCTTCAATTCCAAATGACAACCCTGAGAATGGAACGGTGTTCAAGTACAGAACCAATATTTCTTTTTTTGTATAGCGTCTTTCGAGCTGAACTGCAATTACCCATTCTTTGAATTTCTGCATCATTCGGCCTAACTTCCCGCTTGGTTTTTCGAAACGGCTAAATAAATTCTTTGATAATTGTTGGGTAATTGTACTTGCACCACCATCGGTTCCCAAGGATGCAAAAGCGCGCATGGTTCCACGGATATCAATTCCAGAATGGCTGTAAAAACGTATATCTTCGGTTGCAATTAGTGCTTTAATTACTTCCGGGCTGATGTCGTTAATTCCAATATTGGTTCTATTTTCTAGGTAATATTTGCCAATAATAACGCCGTCTTCACCGTAAATTTCCGAGCTTAATGCATTTTTAGGGTTTTCTAAATCTTCAACTTCTGGCATGTCGCCAAAAAGGCCATAACCAACTCCAGTAAAGAATAAAACGAGGAGAAGTATCCCCCCACAAACAAAATACCAAAATTTTGGGATGATTTTAAATGATAAACTGCTCATAAACGCACTACAAATATAATGTCGTTTTTTGAATTGCGTTATAATTTACCATCCTTGAACAATTGCAGATAATCTAAAATGGTTAAGTTTTTGACAAGTAATTGAAAATTGGGTTGTGTAATCCAAACCACATCAAATTCAAACACACTTTTTGAAGCAAAAAAATCTGTTTGTTTTGATAAGTATTGTTGATAGAATTTGGCTTTGTCTGGAGTGGTGAAATTCTCAATTGAAATGATGTATTTACTTCCAATATTTACTGAAACGCCAATCTGTATATCGTCAAGAGAATATTCTTTTTTATTTAAGTCGCTAATACCCGCTTTGAGCATGTTGATGTTGGTGCCTTTTGGAACAATCAATATGCAATTCAATGGAGTTTTTCCATTGTGTTTTTCAAAAGTGTTATCAGATAAGGCTTTTTTAGCTAACGAATCTTTTGGCAATGCCGCTAATTCTCTTGCGCGTTTGGTGAAATCTAAGATATTGTGCGCTCTTTCAGATACATCGGTATTTGGATAATCAACAGTGATTTGCTCAAAATATTCCAACGCCTTTGGTTCTTTCAATTTTAGAGCACAAAGTGCATAAACAAAGTCAAATCTCGGCTGATAATTGTTTCCTGCGTAACTTTTATCGGCGCCCATTTTGATTTTTTTAGCCAAATCATATTTTTCAGCCTGATATGCTTTCACCATTGAATCGTAATAATTGGTGATTTCTTTGCTCGTTGAATATTTGTCGGTATTTTCAATCGCAGCGGCTTGATTCGGATTATCGAGTAATTTTCTGTAAATACTTTGAGGGAAGTTCTTTTCAAGGTCAGCCCTTAATCTCTCCGCTTCAGCTACATTATCAACCAATCGATTCAATTTAACCAATTCGTAAAGTGTTTGAGCAAAGTATTCGGTTTTCGTATATCTATTTATTAAAATGTTATAGTAATAAATAGCTTGATTAAAATCTTGTAATCTATTTTGGTAAATTTCTGCACATTTAAAAATGGCAATTTCAGTTTCTTTTGATTTTTCTTCTTGATTTGAGGGACTTAATGGCAATTGCGCATAAAACCGTTTTTCTTCTTTGGGTACATCGGCAAATAAAGTAGAATCTATGGTTTCTGACTTCTTTGATATACCTGTTGTTCCAGTTGAAGTATCATTTGAATTATTTACAATTACAGATTGTTTTCTCGATGAATATCTCCAGAAATCTTTATTCTCTCTTCGTCCCCAATTTTTAATAAAATCTTCTTCACCTTTTTTTCTGTTTAGCATATTGTAAAAAGGGAAGGAGCTATTGGTGTTTGCCATGGCGTTATCCATGTCAGGATTTCCCGGTATTTGATTCATGTTATCCTGAGGATTTGGCTTCGGAAACTTGGCACGGGCTTCTTCATTTTTTTCGCGTTGAATGGCTTCTTTAATTTTCACTCTACGCCAATCTTTATCATTCACCATTCTTAAAAGGGAGTCGTTGGATTTTATTTTGATTAAATTCTTCAATAAATCACCAAAGATTTCATTTTTTGCAACGATTGCATCAAAGTCTGGATGTTTTTCGTCTAACGATTGGTTTGCCGAATCATAATAAACTCCAGCCAATTCATAAAGTTTCTGGTTATAATAAATATCTCCAATACTCAAGAATGAAGTTGTTTTTTGAGCAGGATCATCTGATGAATAAATTGTAGATGTTTTGAATTTTTCGATGGCTTGATTTGTGCGTTTTGCATTGAATTCATTTTTCCCCAAACGATAATATATTTGCCCAATGTAATCAATGTTTTTATCGTCTTTCAACATCGATAATAAAATTTGATTTGCTTTGGAATAGTTTTTTTGTTTTACCGAAAGTAATTCAACACGTGAAATTTGTGCATTGAATGCAATTTCATAAGGTGGATTAAATCGATAAATTTTACTGTAATATTTTTCTGCAAGCTCATATTCTTCAATTGCTTGAAATGCCTGTCCGAGTGCAAAAAATGAACGATATTTATCCATTCTATCGTGCAAAAATGGTATAACCTTTATGAGTAGTTCAGAGGATTGTTTGAATTTCTTTTGTTTGTGATAAATATTGGCAAGGGTAAATTGAGCTTGAGACAAAAGTTTTTTTGGTAAATCTTTGTTAATTAAGATAGATTGTGTGGCTGCTTCTGCTTCTATAATTTTCCCATTTAAAAGCAAACCTTTGATCATCCAAAGTTTACTAGTAAATTGAATTTCAGGATCTTTATACTGAGATGAAACGATATCGAAAATTTCCAACGCCGCATTTACATCGCCTTTAAATAAATAGGCTTTTCCTATAAGTAAATATGCATCGTCAACCCATTTGCTTTTTGGGTGGCGGTCAATCATTGTCGAAGCACGTTTGATAACATCATCCATGCTACTCTGATTGCCTTTTAGAACTTCTAAAGTACCGTAGTTAAATAGTTCAATTGGTTTTCGGAAATCTTCAACGTAAGCTTCTCTGCTGAGATCAACAGTTTCTAACCATTTTTGTTCAGCATTAAAGTACGTATTGTAGTGGGCAAGCGTATTGTGCCATTGTTTGTAGAACCAGCTTTTTTCATTGCGGCACGACCATAGACTCAAGCAAAGCAAAATGCAAACGCCACGTCCTAACAATTTTTCCTTGCTGTGAATCATTGTGAATTGATTTAAAAACGATATTTTCGTATTTTTATTTCTCAAATTAATAAAATTTTCTTTCAATATGGTTAAAAGAAGTCGCAAAATTATCTCAAATCTTCGGAATAAGTATCGTTTTGTTTTAATAAATGATACATCATTCGCGGAAGTGTTTTCGGTAAGGCTAACACCATTGAATATTTTGATCATTATTAGTTCACTTTTATTGGTTTTTGCATTCTTGCTATATCTGCTTTTTGCCTTTACTGCCATGAGACATTTAATTCCCTCAAAAATTAGTGCATCAGACAAACAAGAATTGATAGAATTGAATCAAGAAATAGAAAATTTAAAACGTCATATTGATGTGACCAATCAAAAATCGCAGGTTTTACATAATTTATTGAATGGCAATGAGGCAATGTATGATTCTACCTCAGTACGTCCCTCAAAAATTGAAAAAGTAGAAAAATAATTCTATTGGAATTTAATGACTTTGTTTTTAAGTTGTTCATTGTAAATTGAATATGCAATTCAAATGAAAGAATCTTTCTTTTTTGGAGGGAAAAAGGTACCTTTGCATTATTATTATGCTGGGTAACAACAAAAGCAAAGAAAAAATCGTATCTAACAATCAGGGCTTATTGAATTTAATTGGTCCAGGTACCGAAATTAAGGGAAACTTGATTTGTGAAGGTGATATTCGCATAGATGGCAAAGTTGAAGGCACTGTAACAGTGGGCCAAAGATTGGTCATTGGTGAAACAGGTACCGTTCATGGAAATGTTCAAGCGGCACATGCATCTATTGCTGGATCTGTTGTTGGAAATGTTCAATCAGCTCAAACCACCCAATTACATAGTAAATCCTCTGTAAAAGGAGATATTCATACGAGTCAAATTATTATTGAATCCGGAGCAAGATTTAATGGTAAATGTATAATGGATAATCAAGTTTCATCTGAAACCATTGAAGCCTGAGCAAAATAAAATAGAAAACACACGTGGTTTTTTAAAATATACTTCCATGGCATTTCAAATGATTGCAACAATTTTGGTTTTTTTGTTCTTAGGCAAATTTTTAGATAGTCGTTTTGCCGCAAAATCAAGTTTAAACGGCATCCATCATAGAACTTTTCCAATTTTCACATTTGTAGGCACCATTTTGGGCGTATCAGCAAGTTTATATCTCATCTTAAAAACCTTAAAAAAATGAAAATTTACAGCATAAAAATGGCCTTTGTTTTTATTGCAATTGTGGTTAGCACCTATATGGGTTCGTTGTTTTCAAATCTGAAACTTGGTAATAGCATCTATTTCGCTGCATTTTTTCAGCTTTGTGTATTCCTGTTGTTGAACTATTATGTAACAGTTGGTCATAAAAAAAATGCAAATTCACAAATTCGCAGAATAATGATTGCATCCCTGTTAAGGATGTTTGTGATAGTTATCTTTTTAATTATTACCATGTTAAATCAACCCAAAGTAAACATACCATGGACGATTGCCTACGGATTGTTTTTTCTTTTGTATTTAATGTTTGATATTTCTAAAAATCATACTAACTTGCGCCCCGATTTGAAAGCCCCAGATGAAAACGGAAATAACTGATAATCAATTGTTTTTTAAAAATATGTCATTCGTAAAGATATCATTACTCACCATGTTGGCAACGTTTTTTGCTGTCGCGGCTTCTGCCAATACAGAAAATGAACATGTTGCTGTAGCAGAACAGACTTCAGAAGTGAAGCATGAAAGCACTGCAGGAAATGTTGGAGAAGCAGATAAACACGATGATTCGCATAAAAAATCTGGTAAGTTTGATGCAGGTAAAATGATTCTAGAGCACATTGCAGATGCGCACGATTGGCATTTATGGGGGGAAGGACATAATACTGTATCTATTTCACTCCCTGTAATCATTTATACATCATCAAAAGGAATTACAATCTTCAGTTCGTCTAAATTTGAACATGGTCATGCTGCTTTTGATGGGTTTAGATTAGATGAGGAAGGACATATTGTTTGGGTTGATAAGACCAACTTAGATAAAATTTATGATATTTCGTTGACAAAAAATGTAGTAGCGATGCTTATTGCGGTATTGACATTGTGTATTCTTATTATCACTATGGCAAATTCATATGTGAAACGCAAAGGAAAAGCGCCGAAAGGAATTCATAATTTAATTGAGCCTTTGATTCTCATGATTAGAGATGATGTAGCTAGGCCTTCTATTGGGCAGAAAACGGATAAATTCATGCCATTGTTACTCACTGTTTTCTTTTTTATATTTATCAATAACATTTTTGGACTTATCCCAATTTTTCCAGGAGGAGCAAATGTTACAGGTAATATCGCAGTTACCATGGTTTTGGCCGTTGTGATTTTTTTAACTGTGAATTTAAATGGAAACAAATATTATTGGAAGCATATTTTCATGCCTGATGTCCCAGTTTGGATGTATATCATTATTATCCCAATTGAAATATTAGGAGTAATTTTAAAGCCATTCGTATTGATGTTGCGTTTATTTGCAAATATTACTGCGGGTCACATAATTATTCTTGGATTCTTCAGTTTGATATTTATCTTTGGAGCCATGAATCCTGCGGGTGGAATTGGAGTAAGTCCTTTGAGCGTTGCATTTACTGTATTAATGGGATTATTAGAAATGCTAGTTGCATTTTTACAAGCCTTTGTATTCACATTACTGTCGGCAATATATATTGGAATGGCAGTTGAAGAACATCACCACTAAAAATTAAACAATCTAACCAAAAAAAAAATCTATAATTATGAGTTTAATGAACACTCTTCTACAAGCAGCTGATTTAGCAGCAGCTTACAGCAAAATGGGTGCCGCTATCGGCGCTGGATTAGCAGCTATCGGAGCTGGTATGGGTATTGGACGTATTGGTGGAAGCGCCATGGAATCTATTGCTCGCCAACCAGAATCAGCAGGCGACATTCGTGCAAACATGATTGTAGCAGCAGCGCTTATTGAAGGTGCTGTATTCTTTGCAATTGTTGTTTGTTTGTTGATTCTTTTCTTGTAAGTAAATCACAGGGACCAATTTCGGTTGGTCCCTTTTTTTTAACAAAAATCAAACCAAACCAATGGGATTAGTAACACCAGCAATAGGATTAGTATTTTGGATGCTCGTAACATTTACGTTGTTACTTGTAATCTTGAAAAAATTTGCTTGGAAGCCAATTTTAAGTTCTATTAAAGAACGTGAAGAGACAATCGAAAATGCATTGTCAATGGCTGAAAAAGCAAAAGAAGATATGGCACGTTTACAAGGCGAAAATCAGGCTTTATTGGCTGAAGCTCGTCAAGAACGTGATTCAATGATGCGCGAAGCGAAAGAAATTAAAGAAAAAATTATCAGCGATGCAAAAGGTATGGCAGATGAAGAAGCTAAAAAATTGATTGCACGTGCGAATGACGAAATTAACAAACAGAAATTTGCAGCAATGGAAGAATTGAAAAAAGAAGTAGCTAGTTTTTCAGTACAAATTGCAGAAAAATTGGTAGCAGCAAAATTGGAAGACAATGCGGCTCAACAAGCTTTGATTGCAAATCATCTTTCTGATTTGACCAAAAATCCATCTGCAACCGCTTAACTATGTCAAATTTTCGCATAGCATCCCGATACGCAAAAGCATTATTTGATAGATCAATTGAAACTTCATCGTTAGATGTTGTTAAAAATGATATTGATCATTTGAATGCATTAGTAGCGGAAAGTAGAGAATTCGTGCTTTTTTTGCAAAGTCCTTTGTACAAAAAAAGTAGCAAACAAGATGCATTGAAGAAATTATTTGCTTCAGCAGATCAATTAACTTTAAATGTATTTTTACTCATGGCAGAGAAGCATCGTGAATCGATGATTCCTGAAATGGGAGTTGCATTTTTAAGAATGTATAACAACCACAATCAAATTGTTGAAGTTACTGTTGAATCAGCGGTATCGCTTGACAACAAGACAATTATGGAAATTGAAACGTATGTCAAGGCGCAGTCAAATGCCAAAACGATTCAATTAACTCAAAACATTAACCCATCATTAATTGGTGGTTTAACAATTGAATTTGGCGGTAAAATTTATGATAATACCGTATCTAACCAACTAAGAAAAATTAAAAAAGAACTTCAATTAGCATAAAACATCATGTCACAAATTAGGCCAGACGAAGTATCCAGCATATTAAAAGACCAAATTTCTGGTTTTAATACAGCTGCGAGTTTAGAAGAAGTAGGTACCGTTCTTCAAGTAGGAGACGGTATTGCTCGTATCTACGGATTATTCAGTGTACAAAGCGGAGAGCTTGTAGAATTTGAAAATGGTGTTCGCGCCGTTGTATTAAACCTTGAAGAAGATAACGTGGGAGCGGTATTGATGGGTAGCAGCGCTGACATTAAAGAAGGAGATAAAGTAAAAAGAACCAACAAAATTGCCAGTATCAAAGTTGGTCATGGTATGTTGGGTCGTGTTGTTAACGCATTGGGTGAACCAATTGATGGCAAAGGTCCTATTTCTGGTGACCTTTATGAAATGCCACTTGAGCGTAAAGCACCAGGTGTGCTTTTCCGTGAGCCAGTAAAAGAACCGTTACAAACTGGTATCAAAGCAATCGATGCAATGATTCCAATTGGACGTGGACAACGTGAGTTGATTATTGGTGACAGACAAACAGGTAAAACTGCAATTGCCCTAGATACAATTATTAACCAAAAAGAATTTTTTGAAGCAGGTAACCCTGTTTATTGTATTTATGTTGCTTGTGGTCAAAAAGAATCTACAGTAAAACAAGTTGTTAAATCACTTGAAGAAAGTGGTGCAATGGCCTACACTGTTGTCGTTTCTGCTCCAGCATCTGCTCCTGCTCCAATTCAATTCTTTTCTCCAATGGCAGGTTGTGCAATTGGTGAATATTTCCGTGACTTAGGTTTGCCAGCATTGGTTGTTTATGACGATTTGTCTAAACAAGCGGTTGCTTACCGTGAGGTTTCTTTGTTGCTTCGTCGCCCACCAGGACGTGAAGCTTATCCTGGAGATGTATTCTATTTACATAGCCGCTTACTTGAAAGAGCTTGTAAATTGAATGCGAACGATTCAATTACACAAAACATGAATGATTTGCCAGCAGATTTACAAGGTAAAGTAAAAGGTGGTGGTTCTTTAACCGCATTGCCAATTATTGAAACCCAAGCTGGTGACGTTTCTGCATATATTCCAACTAACGTAATTTCTATTACCGACGGTCAAATTTTCTTGGAGTCTAATTTGTTTAACTCAGGTGTTCGTCCAGCAATTAACGTAGGTATTTCGGTTTCTCGTGTAGGTGGTAACGCCCAAATTAAATCAATGAAGAAAGTAGCAGGTACTTTGAAACTTGACCAAGCTCAATATCGTGAGTTGGAAGCTTTCTCTAAATTTGGTTCTGATTTGGATGCTGCTACTAAAACTGTACTTGATAAAGGTTCACGTAACGTAGAAATTTTGAAACAGGCTCAATTCAGTCCAGTTTCAGTTGAAAAACAAACGGCAATAATTTACTTAGGTACTTCTAACTTATTGAGATCTGTTCCTGTAAATAAAATTCGTGAGTTTGAAACTGCATATTTAGATTACTTAGAAGCAAAACATAAAGATACCTTGAACGCTTTGCGTGCGGGTAAATTCGATGATTCAATTACATCAGTTTTAGCTAAGGCTGGTGCTGAGATTGCTCAAAATTATACTGCTTAATTTTTGTCATGGCAAATCAGAAGGAAATTAGAGCGCGAATTTCATCGACAAGCGGTACACAACAAATTACCAAAGCGATGAAATTGGTTTCTGCTACCAAGTTGCGTAAAGCCAGCGAAGCAATTGTGAAAATGCGTCCTTACGCATCTAAGCTTCAAGGAATTATGTCTAATTTGCAAGATAGTGCGGATGACGAACGCTTGGCAGTTTACTTCAAAACAAGAGAAGTAAAATCTGTTTTAATGATTGTTGTAACAAGTGATCGTGGACTTTGTGGTGCCTTCAATGCCAACGTTGTAAAACGTGCGAAAAATTTATTAGATGGTGACTATAGCCACTTGGTAAAAAATAATAAGGTACGCATCATGTGTATCGGTAAAAAAGGTGCGGAGGGATTGAAGCGTCTTGGGTTTGATGTTGATACAACATATATGTCTACCTTGGTTGATATTTCTTCAGCGTCTGCGTTTGAATTTGGACAATTCGCTTTGGATCAATATACTACGGGAAACTTTGATAAAGTTGAAATCGTGTATAACCAATTCAAAAATGCGGCTACTCAAATTTTAACCAATGAAGTGTTATTGCCTGTTTCTAATAAACAAACGAACATTACTGCCAGTACCAATTCAGACTATATTTTTGAGCCAAGTAAAGTGGAAATTTTACAGGATTTGATTCCACGTAGTTTAAAAACCCATATTTACCGTGCGTTTTTGGATTCTTTGGCATCAGAACATGGCGCTAGAATGATTTCTATGGATAAGGCTACTGACAATGCAGGAGAATTGTTACGTTCGCTTAAATTGGCTTATAACCAAGCGCGTCAAGCAGCAATTACTAGAGAAATATCGGAAATTGTTGGTGGTGTTGCTGCCTTAGAAGGGTAATCAGAAAGACATAATTTAACACAATAAAAAAAGACGCTAGAAATAGCGTCTTTTTTGTTATCGATTCTTTTTGAATTACTCCTCGTCTAATCGATGAACTTCGATGTATTTGTGGGTGCCTTTGATTTTTTGAACCAATTGATCTAAGTGATCGGCTGTGTTTACCATCACCTCAACTTGTCCGCCGAAAGTACCATCGCCGTTTGCCCTGATATTGATGGCCTTCATGTTTACTTCCATGTCTTTTGATATAATATCGGCAATTTTACTCACAATTCCAACGTCATCAATTCCACTCACTGATAATTTGGCATCAAACGACTCGCTGTAACCATCAGTTCTCCATTGGGTTGGGATAATTCTATAGCCGTATTGGCTCATCAAACGTGTGGCATTTGGACAATTGGTGCGGTGAATTTTAACCCCATCGCTTACTGTAATGAATCCGAAAATAGCATCACCTGGTAAAGGATTGCAACACTTTGAAAGGTCGTAAGGCATTTCAAAGTCATCGCCAATGATTATTTGCTTTATGATTTTTTTCTTTTCTTTGGGAGCTTCTTTGATTGTTTTGTTTTTTGGAGGAAACAAAATTTCAATGAGCAATTCCTTATTCAATTTGATTTTTCCCTCAGAAACTGCTTGAAAAAACGCATTGTTGCTGTTGTATTTGAAATATTTCACCATCGATTGAATGTGTTTATCAATAAAATCGAGATGGTGTTTGCGAAACAATCTTTCTAAGATACTTTTTCCTAAACTAGATTGTTTTGATTTTTCGTCTTTTAGAAATTCACGAATTTTACTTTTTGCCCTAGCAGTATGTACAACAGTCAACCAATTTTCAGTTGCCCTGTATTTTTGAGTGGTAATGATTTCAACGATATCGCCATTTTTTAGCAAATGGTTAATAGGAACCAACTTGTTATTTACTTTGGCACCAATGGTTTTCATTCCAATTTCAGTATGAATGGTGAAACCAAAATCTAGGGCTGTAGAACCAATTGGCATTGGTTTTACGTCACCTTTTGGTGTAAATAGATAGATTTCTTCACCGAGTAATGAAAATCTAAATTCATTCACTAAATCAAGCGCAGATAAATCACTGTTTTCTAATGTTTCTTTTACAGCGCTAATCCAATTTTCAAAAGCATTCTCTTGAGGTGTATTTTTCGATTCTTGATTTTCGGCTTTATATCGCCAATGTGCAGCCAAGCCACGTTCTGCAATATCGTCCATTCGCTTTGAACGTATTTGAACCTCTACCCAGCGTCCTTTAGGACCAACTACCGTTGTATGTAACGCCGAATATCCATTATTCTTAGGGTGGGAGAGCCAGTCACGCAATCGTCCCTCATGAGATCTATATTTATCGGTGATAATGCTATAAACCCTCCAGCAATCTGCTTTTTCTAGAAAAAACGGGGAATTCACAATAACCCGAATGGCAAATGCATCGTAAACCTCTTCAAAAGGAATACTCTGTTTTTGCATTTTACGGTAAATACTGTAAATACTTTTAGGTCGGCCTTTGATTTCGGTAATTTCTAAACCGGAATTATCTAATTCAAGTTTTAATGGTTCAATAAATTCACGGATATACTTCTGTCTTGATAGTTTAGATTCGGCAATTTTGTGAGATATTTCTTTGTAAAATATTGGCTCTGTAAATTTCAAAGCCAAATCTTCCATTTCTGTTTTTATTGCGTTTAAACCCAATCTATGCGCCAAAGGAGCATAGATATAGAGTGTTTCAGAAGCTATTTTGAGTTTGGTATTTTCTGAAACCGAGCCAAGTGTTCTCATATTGTGCAACCTGTCGCACAATTTGATAAGAATTACCCTGAGGTCTTCTCCAAGTGTGAGCAGCATTTTCTTGAAATTTTCTGCCTGCACACTTGCATCTCTATCAACCGTTTCAAAAACAACAGAAATTTTAGTAAGTCCATTGATGATTGAAGTAATGGTACTTCCAAAACGATGTTCAATATCGTCGAGAGTAATTTCAGTGTCTTCAACAACATCATGAAGCAGGGCGCAAACAACGGAGGTGGTACCAAGACCTAGTTCTCCTGCGGCAATTTGCGCCACCGCCAAAGGATGAAAAATATAGGGTTCACCACTTTTCCTTACTGTGCCTTCGTGTGATCTGGCAGCAAGGTCAAAAGCGGCTCTTATGAGGGATATTTTATCTTTGGATAAATCTTTGCCCAAAGTGCGTAATAAAGTACGATACCTTTTTAGTAACTCACTTCGATACGCTTCATAAACTTCACCCTCAAGTAATGCCATTTTATTTGCTTAACGCGGCAAAATGCTTGAAAAATTGTGGAATGGTTTCAATTCCTTTGAAGTAATTGAATATTCCATAATGTTCATTTGGTGAGTGGATGGCATCGCTATCCAATCCAAATCCCATTAACACAGTTTTGGTTTGTAGTTCTTTTTCGAAAAGGGCTACAATAGGAATACTTCCACCACCTCTGGTTGGAATTGGTTCAACACCAAAAGTTTCTGTCATCGCTAACGACGCAGCTTTGTATGCATTGCTTGTAGTAGGGGTTAGTACTGGTTCGCCACCGTGATGTGGGGTTACCTTTACTTTAACTCCAGCAGGAGCAATTTTTTCAAAATGTTTTTGGAAAATTTCGGTAATTTTCTCACTGCTTTGGTTGGGAACCAAACGCATAGAAATTTTGGCATACGCTTTTGAAGGAAGTACAGTTTTTGCACCTTCTCCAATGTAACCACCCCAAATACCATTCACATCAAGTGTAGGTCTGGTTCCAGTTCTTTCAATGGTAGTAAATCCTTTTTCACCCAAAACGTCATCAATATCCAAGTGTTTTTTATAATCGTCTAAGCTAAACGGAATACGACCTAATGCAGCTCTGTCTTCAGCAGAAACTTCAGCTACATCATCATAGAACTCAGGAATGGTAATATGTCTGTTTTCGTCGTGTAAACTCGCAATCATGGTACAAAGTGCATTGATTGGATTTGCTACAGCACCGCCGTAAACACCACTATGCAAATCAATACGAGGACCAGTAACTTCAACTTCTACATAACTTAAACCGCGCAATCCAACGTCGATACTAGGGCAATCATTTGCAATGATTCCAGTATCTGAAATTAAGATCACATCGGCTTTTAATTTTTCTTTGTGGTTTTTGCAATAAGTACCTAAGTTATTTGAACCTACTTCTTCTTCACCTTCAATCATGAATTTGATGTTACAAAGTAAAGAGTTAGTTTGCATCATGGTTTCGAATGCTTTCACATGCATGAAAAACTGTCCTTTGTCGTCGCAAGCACCACGGGCATATATTTTATTGTCAATAATGGTAGGTTCAAACGGAGGAGTGTTCCAAAGTTCATCTGGTACACTCGGTTGAACATCATAATGGCCATAGACCAAAACTGTCGGCAAAGCGGCATCAATTATTTTCTCTCCATAAATGATGGGATTTCCAGCGGTTTCTTCTAAAACTACATTATCAGCACCTGCAGCAATTAAAAATTCTGCAACTTTTTCAGCACATTTGCGAACATCACTAGCAAATGCAGAATCTGCACTAATACTTGGAATGCGCAATATTTCAAACAATTCGTTTAAAAAACGGTCTCTATTTGATTCAATATAACTTGTTGTTGACATAGGTGCAAGTTACGTAGGAATTGTATTTTCTGCAATTCAAATTCCTCTTTTTTGCAATCAATTGTCGCCAGTATTCAAATTTGAATTTTCTTTGCGAGATTTGGCTTCTTTTTGTTTAAAACCTCTAAAAAAATAGAATACGCTAGCAAAAACTACAATGGTAATGATTACTTCCCATAAAAAAACTTGACCTTTAAAGGCAGTAATTGATGCATCGACTGTGTCTTTCATAATTACAAAGATAAGCTTGTATTGTTGGGTTAAGCATTTAAATCGATGACTGGAATTTCTCCTTCGATAACCAATCGACCAAGGGTTTTTTGTTTTACTTCGTCAAATGTAACACCTTCAGCAATTTCCTTCAACTCAAATCCTCTTTCGGTAATTTCAAAAACACCCAATTCAGTCACAACTTTTTTTACACAACCTAAGCCTGTTAATGGCAAGCTGCATTGCGGCAATAACTTACTTTCGCCAGCTTTATTGGTATGTTGCATAGCTACTACAATATTTTTTGCAGATGCAACTAAATCCATTGCTCCACCCATTCCTTTAACCATTTTACCCGGAATTTTCCAATTGGCAATGTCACCGTTATCGCTCACTTCCATTGCACCCAATACCGTTAAATCAACTTTACCACCCCGAATCATTCCGAAACTTGTAGCACTATCAAAAATGGACGAGCCTTTTACCATGGTAATTGTTTGTTTTCCCGCGTTAATTAAATCGGCGTCTTCTTCTCCCTCAAAAGGGAAAGGACCCATGCCAAGTAATCCATTTTCGCTTTGCAAAACAACTTCCATTCCTTCAGGAATATAGTTGGCAACAAGGGTAGGGATTCCAATTCCTAAATTTACGTAGTAACCGTTTTTTAGTTCTTTGGCAATGACTTTGGCAATTCCGAATTTATCTAACATCTGAATACAAATTTCACTAAAATTTGTCAAACTTAAGCACCTGAAGATGCATTTTTTTTAATTGGGGATTTCTATTTCCCGAATCATTCGGTCGATTTCGAAATCCCAATTTTTAGCAGCGATTTTCCGAATTCGCATCACATTTTCAAGGTGTTTTTTAGCCAAATCTGTTTCTGCCAATTTGATATACATTTCCGCCAAATATAAATTTGCCAATTCATTATCTGGATTTAAAGCCAATACCGAAATCAGGTTCTTTTTAGATTCGTTTAAGTTGTTTTCTTTGTAAAAACACACTGCCAAATTTAACAAAGAGAGTTCGTGTTTGCGTGCAATTTTATTCTGTTTCTGAAGGACTTCTTTTGCCTTTCTTATTTCGTTGTTGCGTATCAATGCATTCGCATACTCTGCGCCGAAATCTAAATTCAATGGCATTTTATCAAAAGCCAATTTATACCAATTTACCGCATCGCTTAAGTGATTGGTTTTATCCAATGATTTCGCAATTCGGTAATTTGTCCATCCATCCAGATTTTTGTTTGATAAATCTTTAGACAGCGAATTCACCTGTTTGAAATCGCTCCTTACATAAGCCAAATGAATTTTATCTTCAACATCGATTTCGTTTTTTTCAATAATTGATTGAGCTTTACTCAGAAATAATTCGTCTGGATTGAATTTCTCAAAATAACTGATATAGGCTTTTACCAAAGTTTTGTTATCGGGGTTTGGGTTATTCACCGCGTATAGTCCCAACAATTTGCCTTTTGATTGTTCAAGATTCCCCATTTTTTTCGGTCTTTGAATTTTATGGTCGTGAACCAAAACGTGAGGGATATCCTCCGATCCACTTGCAGGCATGTGGCAGCCCACACATCCTTTTGGATGAATCTGTTGGCTTGTTGCTAATTTACAGTTTTTCAAACTGCTGCGTTTGGAATCAGTTTGATGACAATCAACGCATACTTTATTGAAAATTTGTATTTTGGTTTCCTTTACACTCACATGCGGATTGTGGCAGTTGATACAGGTTAAATTTAAATTGGGATTGTAAATTTCGGTTTTGCCTTTGTTTGATTTGATGAAACATTGACTTTGCTGAAACCTGTCGGAATGTCCAGCCATTACGAAATAATCTTTGTTTTCATATTTCGGCATGTATACCTCAAATACATCCGACAATTTCATTCCTGGACGGAAATCAGTGAATTTCTTATTCGGTTTTAGAACATTATTACCTTGTAAATGACATCTTTGACAAATGTCAATTTGCAAGGAATAGGGTAGGCGTTTTGGGTTTACAATACTGCGATCTGCCTGTTTTCTGACATCAACTAAAATTCCATTTCGTTTTTGATTTACGTGCAATTCTCCGGGACCGTGGCAACGCTCGCAATCAATTCCCAGCGGAATTTTATCGAACAAATTCACCGATTGCTCATTCACTGTGGGCATGGCGTTGTGGCAAGCCATGCATTCAATATCTATTTTACGATGAAAGGATGTATTGTTCTTTTCAAAACCCGGTGGTAAGTCCCACTTGCCTTTTTGCGTATAGTAAGTCAAAGGAGCTTGATATAAAAAATCTCCATCTTTCCAAAGATGGCTATTGGTATGTTGTCCACTCCCGATGATATAAGAAATTTTTTCTTTCCTACAGTAGGACGTGTCTTTTCCATTTAATCGGTACTCCGAAATATAAAGTCCATTGTTCTGCCAATAAGGGTAATAATAGAGATTTCTATTCGGATCGAAGATGGGTTTGTTTTGATTGAAATTCCCTTTAGATTTAGACTTAGACGATGAATCAAAACTCAATCCCATTCCAGTGTGAACAAAGGTTGAATGTTTATCTGAATGGCAACCTTTGCAAGTTTCCATGCCTACATAATTTACGGTATCGTTTAGGTTAAGAAAGAAACCTGTATCTTTTTTTGCAATTGAATCATTACTTCCACAATAGGTAAAAACCAGTGCGAAACAACCAACTGATAATAGGGTTAAAAGGATTGTTAATTTTCGAAGTGATGTAGATGAAAATAGATTCATTTATCCCTCGAAATTAAGAATAAAAATGGATTATTATTGTCCAAATTCCATTTGCCAATCAATTACGCCGCCAACTAGGTTACGTACATTGGTAAATCCGTTTTGAAGCATGAATTGTTGGGCAGTCGCACTCCTTCTACCAGAGCGGCAATGCACAATAATTTCTTCATTTTTCCAATCTTCAATTTCATCCAATCTACCAGGTAAATCTCCTAGTGGAATTAATTTGCCATTTAAATTAAATTCATCAAACTCATAAGTTTCTCTTACATCTAAAACGTTGAGTGTTTCATTGGCATCTTTGCGGCGCTTTAATTCTATTACAGAAATATCTTGAATCATAAATTATTGTTTAAAAAATTGTGATGTGGAGATTTGTCCATTGGTTAATGTAACCCTAGCCAAATATATTCCGGATTTTAATAAAGAAACGTCGAAAACATTTCCCTCTGGTTTTGATAAAATTATACGTCCTGATATATCAACAATTTCTGTTTTACTCACAATTCCATTGCTAGGGAATATTTGAATCATGTTGGTGGCAGGATTGGGAAATACATTCACTTTAAACTTTTCTAACTTTTTAGTTGAAAACGAATAATTCACTCTTTCGCCATAAAGCATTCTAATCATCGGCGTTCCTTTTACACTATAATCAGCTTTCTCCCAACTTCCAAGTAAGTTATAAAACAAATGCGGATTGGGTTGTTCAATGTTGTTAAATCTGTAATTATTATCATAACCAACATTCAAAACATAAGGCATGTTTTGTAACCAACCAACGTAGTATTTTCCTTTAGGTAGATACAAAGTAGAATCGAAGAAAAAGTAGTGAAATAAATTCACGGAATCTCTATAGATAGGCTTATCTACAGTTATTTCATACATGAGTTGATCTTTATTGTCGGATTTACTCAAAGGCGACAGTGCCTTCCAGATGCGTAATTTAAACGTTCTACCGCTTACATCTGCATTGGTTTGAGTAAAATACATGGCAATGCCTCTTAAAGAATCATCGGTTAACGTATTGAATTCCATGGCAAATTGACCTTTTATGTTACCCAAATAAGCGTAATCTAAACCAAAACCACCTTCAGCGGAACCGTCATCATACGCGTACCATGGTAAAAATTCATGGGTGAATTCAACAGTGTTGTTGTTGGTTAGTGAATTATAATTATCTGGGGTTTCGTCATTACTCTGTGGGGCAATTTGAAATTTATATTGTAAAGAAGGAGTTGCAGTTGAGAGAGTATCAAATTGTAAATTGGCAAATGATTCAATTGAATCAGAATTCGGAAGTATATTTCTCGCACTGCTGCCAAAAGGTTGTGTGTAAATGTCCTTACCAAATCTATTTTTTATATTTAATCCAAATCGGGTTTGAACAGAATATTGTTGGTTCAAATTCCTAACCAATACTTTTGGTCCAGAACCGGCAATGGTGGAAAGATTAGATTTGAAGTGAGAATAGGGTACATTCTTGTAATCTTTGCAAAGCCCTGACTCAACAGCTACTATGCCAACATCCTGTATGTCGTTGATTGTACTATTCCTGTTTTTTTCTAAGCGTATATAATCAATATGCCAATGATTCAAATTACCAGTTGCCTTGGTATAATTTACCCATCTAAATTGGAAGGTTTGATGGAGGAATTCTTGAGCATCAATTTTGATAAAAATCTCTTTAAATGAATCCACTGCAGTGCCTGCAATAGCCCAAACTTTTTTCCACTGATGCTGATTGTTTTTGAAATACAATAACAATGAATCCTCAGTTTCAGGAATATCGCCTATGCCTTGCGCTTGGTAAAAAAAACTCAAATAGATATTGTCGGTAGTTTTGTATTGATAACTGGTTGGTCCTTTGTAATAAAACGACAAATTAATCGGTTGAGATGTCAAACTGTCGGCAAATACTTTTGAGTTTTTGTCTAAATTGGAGTAGGGATTGCCTTGTTGGTTTAGATGATCAAAAGTGGCAACCTGATAATTTGGTGGAAGAATAGCAAATGAATTATTTACCCAAACTTGTTTGTCACACCATTTTTTTTGATCAGGAAAACCCAATTTCGAAGCAAAATCTTCAAAGAAGGGCAATGTTAACGTGTCTGTTATTTGAAATGTCCTTTGAGAAATAGAAGGTTTAATTCTTTTGCTTTCTTGATTGGCAATTTCATTCGATTTTAATGGGAAAACTTTAGTGAATTGACCGTTTGACCTGTTGTGAAATGAACATAAAACGATGAGGCCAATTATTACAAATTTGCTACTTTTTTTGAACGCATTTCCAAACCCTAATCTCATTTTTATATTCTCCGAAAAGAATTTTAGGCAGCACCTAGAATTCTAATAACGATTATTTTGCTTTTTTATTGTTTTACCAAAAAAATTAATTTCCAATATCCTCAGGAACAGGTGTTTCATCACCAGATGAAGTTGAATCAATAGCATCTGGGAATTTGTCTTTGTCGTTTGATATGATTACCAAATCAATTTTGGTTCCCTTAGTGAGAAGAGTACCAGGTGCTACTTCACGTCCATTAATTTTTTGACTAATCACCAAATTATTTCCAATTTCATCAAATGAAAAGGAAATGTCCCCCAATACTAAGCCATTATTTTTCAAAACGGCTGTTGCCAACGTTAAGCTTTGGTCTACCAATTTGGGCATTTTTATTTTAGGTTTGTTTCCAGAATTGATAATTACATAAATTGCTCTCCCCGGTTTTACTTCATTTCCTGCAGCAGGTATTTGCTCAATGATTGAAAAAGGTTGTGCTTTTTCATTGTATACTGAATCTATAATTTTAACAGTCAAACCTTCATTTTGCATCATAATTTCTGCGTTTGAAACTGTTTGACCAACAACATTGGGAACTGGAATTTTTACGTCGTGTTTTGTATACCAACCCAAAGCCAAATAAACGGTAAAAATCAATATCCCAAAAACTACCAATGCAGCTCCAATATTATAAATCCAATTTTTAGTGCTGTTATTATCCATTATTTTGAGTTAATGCTCCAAATTTCAGTATTTCTTGGATAAAATCAAAAGGTTTATATCCGTTTATTGCAGCTTGGTGATAAATACATGTTGCTGGGGTCATTCCAGGTAAAGAATTTATTTCAATAATTACTGTTTCAACTTTCCCATCTGCATATATTTTTACAAATGCATCTATTCTGCAATATCCAGTTACATCTAGTGCTTTCGCTACCATTTCAAGTGTAGCTCTCACTTCCCTCGAAATTCTATTTTGTTCAAATTCATCTTTTGAAAATCTTGAAGGAGTTAAGTTTTGTCCCTCACCAGCCAAGAATTTTTCTTCTAGACTCAAGATTTCTGATTCCGCTAACGATTCAGAGGGTTCGAACATTTCATATTCGATACTTCCATCTTCGTTTTTGTGGGTAACCATTCCACCAGTCACTTCTAAAAATCTAACACAATCGCCTTTTTCTATGAATTTCTCTATTAACAGTTCATTTTTTCTCGGAATTTCATCATTTACAGTAATACCCAACTTTACACAATGTGCTTCATCGAGTTCTTTCGTTTCTCTGAATATTAAATCCATAAACAACGTTAATTCCTCTTGCGATTTGATTTTTCTCACAGCCGCGCTGCAACCATCATCAGCAGGTTTTGCAATTAATGGCAATCCGAATTCTTGGATAATTTTAGCAGGTATTTCAATTTTATTATTTAGGAAATCTGCTTTTGCAACCATGGTATGGTCGGCCACCAAGAATCCCAACTCTCTTAACTTCTTGTTCGTATCAAATTTATTGATGGTAATTTCTGCACTGTGGGCCTTGCTGCCATTGTGGTATAATCCAAATTTTAATAAATCTTTTTGAATGGTTCCGTCTTCTCCCGGTCTGCCATGCAATGCAATAAATACGCCCTCAACTTCCTTCGAAAGTTCCTCAATTGAAATTTGAACGGGTTTGGTAATTAAATCGTTTCGGTTAAAAGTATGCGTAATTTGTTGAGCTTCTTCCTGAATTTGAAGAATCATTGCATTTACGCTGTAATTTTCAATCTTCTCCCTAATGTCGTCGGCATTGTCTTTTAACATCATGTTCAAAGGCAATTTATGTAAAGAATATTCAGATGGATTTCCAGTTAAAAACAAAGGATAAGGTTCATACGTTTCGCTGCTACTCAGTTTTTCATAAATGTTTCGCCCCGATTCCATGCTAATGTGTCGCTCAAAACTATATCCACCCATAATAACCGCAATTTTCTTTTTGGTATTGATGGACTTTCCCTTTCCGTCTAATAGTGCTTGGAATTGACTTCTCAATGCGTGCCATTTTTGTCCTTTCGGATGGCTATTGATTCTTGCATGGATAGATTGGCTGATAATAAAAGTCAAAAATTGACTTGGATTCAATCCAATTTCCGCTGCTTGGTGGAAGAAAAATGAGCTTGGCATCATTCCACTGGTTGTATTCGGATCGTTCAAGAATATCTCGTTTTCTTCATCTACGAAACCATCAATTCGGGCGTAAACTTCAAATCCAAAATGTCCGTATAAATTCACGCAGGCTTGTCGAATATCATCGATCACAGAATCCTCTACCTCAATTGGGGTAACTTTATTGCTCAAACCAGGCAAATATTTGCTTCTATAATCAAACAGCATTCCTGTTTTTCTGATTTCGGTAGGAGGTAAGGCCATGCATCCGCCATCGTTTGTAGCTACCACAATACAGCTAAATTCTTTTCCCTCAATCAGTGATTCAATAACTACTTGCGATTCACTATCCAAAGATTCTAGCGTAATATTTTCTGCAGATTCATTGAAAAAATCGAACAATTCATCCGGTCTATTTATTTTAGTGCCATTTGCCAAAAGCGGCAATCCCAATCCGCTTCTTAGGTCGGTAAGGTGCTTGATTTCTTGAATTTGGATTTCTAATGATTTTTGCTTATATTCAGATATATTGAAATTTAATTTAAAAAAGGCCAAGTCAATTGCGTTACAAAATTCTTCGAAATCGGGATGCATCAAAATGCTCACGCCCAATGAAGAACCTTGGTGAGCTGGTTTGATCACCATTTTCTCGCCAAACATCATATTGAACATTACAAACCATTCTTGCTTTTGTTTTAAACCTTCCTCGCCATTTTCACTGGCTTCTAACCAGGCTGATTTGTTGAGTGTTTGATATTCATTTACATATAATCCTGTGGCACTTTGGAAATCTTTTTGAATCGACTTGTTAATACCAATTGCCGAAGGTAAAATTCCAGATCCGCTGTAAGGAATACCCAACCATTCTAAAATCCCTTGAATACTTCCATCTTCACCAAAAGTTCCATGCAAGGCCAAAAAGGCAAAATCAATTTTATTGGATAAGTTTTCAAGGGTAATGATTTCACCAATAGATTGAAGCATTTCAGTTTGCAATTGCTTGTTTGCAATTGCCTCAATTGATGTATGTAAATTATTCTCAGTTTCTTTTTCCCATTGTTTGATCCACGTTTCAAATTGAAGGGGGTGAGATTGCTTTAATGCGTCAAAAGGATTTAAACTCTCAGCATAAATTTGAAAACCATGCGGTAAATCAGGCAAGAACTGTGCAGGAGGATAAAAATCTCTCACGCTGCCTTTATAAACATATTGCCAATCGAGTTGAACAATGTTGCCAAAACTATCTACAAATAAAGGTACAGCCTCAAAAATAGACTTGTCTAAATTGTCGTAAACGGTACGTCCACCGGCAAAAGAAACCTCTCTTTCACGCGATTGACCACCAAAAAAAATACCTACACGAATTTTTTTCATGAAGTCACAAAAATAGGCAACATTTGTTCTAAACCCAATGTGGTTTCAATCGAATTTTATTGTTACTTTGCAAAGCATTTATGAATCAGATTGTACTCTTCCAAAATATCAGTGAAATTGCCCAACTTGGGCTACCAGAAAACGTTGTAAAATATTTTCAAACTTTATTTAATGATGATAAATACGGGTATGATTATTTTGGTTTTGAGGGACATTTTTACCTCATTAAATTGGGTAAATTAACCGGGAATTCAGAAGCGGAAAGGCTTCGTGTTGAAGGTTCCAGAATTGCAAAATCTGCTGCCGATTTGAAATTAACAAGTCTGCAAGTGAAATACAACAGCTTGCAAACTGACGAAGCATTTTTCTTGGCTGAGGGATTTTTATTGAGCCAATACCAATATAACCGATTTAAAAAATCAGCGGTAACAACTACGCAATTGCCATTTTTGGAATTAAACGTTTCTGAAAATGCAAGATTTGAGACATTGAAACTGATTATTCAAAGCGTTTTTAAAGCGAGAGATTTGGTAAATGATCCTTCAAATACACTTACAGCTACTGCTTTGGCAAGTGCTTTTGAATATATGGGTAAAGAAGCAGGATTTGATACAGAAGTATTGGGGAAAGCCCAAATTGAAAGTCAAAAAATGGGCGGTTTAATTGCAGTGAACAAAGGAAGTCAAGAGCCACCATCTTTCACAATCATGAATTACAAACCGGCAAACGCTGTAAATACTCAACCATACGTTTTAATTGGGAAAGGTGTTGTGTTTGATACAGGAGGATTGAGTTTGAAACCGACGCCCAATAGCATGGATTTTATGAAATGCGATATGGCCGGATCTGCGGTAGTGGGTGCAGTAATGTACGGTGTAGCAAAATTAAATTTGCCAGTTTGGGTAATGGGACTGGTTCCGGCTACAGACAACAGACCTGGTGAAAATGCAATTTGCCCCGGTGATATTATAACCACTTTGGATGGTACAACAGTAGAGGTTTTAAATACAGATGCTGAAGGAAGATTGATCCTTTGTGATGCATTGTCGTTTGCGAAAAAATATGACCCAACTTTGGTTATTGATTTTGCAACATTAACAGGAGCCGCAGCCGGAGCTTTAAGTAGTTATGGTTGTGCTGTAATGGGAACCGCTGCAGATACAATAAAAAATGACATTAAAGAAAGTGGAGAATTGGTATACGAGCGTATGGCTGAATTTCCACTATGGCCTGAATTTGGTGATGAAATGAAAGGTGAAATAAGTGATCTAAAAAACCTGGGTAAAGGTGCTGGTGGTGCTCAATCTGCGGCAATGTTTTTAAAACATTTTACCTCATACCAATGGTTGCATTTTGATATTGCAGGTACTTCTTTTGCACATGCTCCCAAAGGTTATATTGGTCAGGGTGGAACTGGCTTTGGAGTTCGAATGATGTTGAATTATTTTTTGAAAAAATACAATGGAAAATAAGTTGATTAAAGTAGGAATCACCCAAGGTGATCCAAATGGAATAGGAATGGAGTTAATATTGAAGACTTTCGCTGAAGAGAGTATTTACAAATATTGTATTCCTGTTTTATACGCATCTCCAAAAACATTTACCTTTTATAAAAAGGCGCTTGGAATGGAAAATCCAATGTATCATTTGGTGAAATCTGCAGAACAAGCAGTTGCGGGAAAATTGAACTTGGTTATTTCAAGCGATGAAACAATTGAAATTCAAATGGGTGTTGCAAGTGAAGTTGCAGGAAAAGAAGCATTAAAAGCTTTAGACGCAGCTTTAAACGATTTGCATCATTTGGATGCATTGGTTACAGCGCCATTAGATAAATCAACCGTTGCTCCTCATTCTAAAAATTTCACAGGTCATACTGGCTATATTGCCGATTATTTAAAGGCCGATAACCATGCTATGTTTTTGGTAAGTGACGATTTACGCGTTGCCTTAGCAACAGAACATATTCCGGTTACCGAATTAGGAAAAGCATTGACCTCAGATGTAATTATCAATAAACTTCATGTGATGTTTAATTCACTTCGAGAAGATTTTGGCATCACCAAACCGAGAATTGCAGTATTGGGATTAAATCCTCATGCAGGCGATAACGGTTTGCTTGGCAAAGAGGAACAAACAATTATTCAACCAGCCATAAAAACTGTTTTTGATCAAGGCAAATTGGTTTATGGACCCTATTCTGCAGATAGCTTCTTTGGAAGTGGTCAATACAAAACTTTTGATGCAGTTTTGGCAATGTACCACGATCAGGGATTAATTCCTTTTAAAACGTTTGCGTTCTACGACGGTGTAAATTTTACTGCAGGATTACAAGTTGTAAGAACAAGTCCTGATCATGGAACAGCTTATTCATTGGTAGGCAAGGGAACAGCCGAAACGTTGAGTTTCAGAGCTGCAATTTTTGATGCAATCAAAATTGTAAAAAATCGTTTGCAACACGTTGACGATTATAAAAATCCATTGCCTTACGCTGAATTACGCAGAGAGCGTTTTAGAATTGATTTCTGAGGAATTCAAAGGTTTATAAGGGTTTATAAAAGATTATAAGCGTTTATAAAGGTTTTTAATAGGCATTTCAATAAGTCAGAAATGGAACGTATGAAAACTCAACCTTTATAAACTTTCATAAACGTTTATAAACCTTCTAATTACGGCGTAGCCAATTAACTATCGCCTCCAACACATCCGGTGAAATACTCTCTTGGTTATCGAAGTATTCATTTACATTTCCAGTTTTACAATGTTGTAAAAGATGGTTGTGGTTTTCGAAAAGTTCAATTTGAACATTTCGGCCAACATTTTGAAGCTTTTTTACTACATTTTCGCTTTGGGTATATGAAATTTGTTGGTCCAATTTTCCTTGTAAAACCAATATTGGAAGTTTCAATTGAACAAGTTCTGCCGATGGTGTTACTTTGAACATATTAAACATCCAAGGATTGGTGAAGAGGGCCGTATATTGGGAATTTAAAACGGTTAAAAATTTATCTTTGTAGGATTTTTCAAAATAGGAAATCACTTTTTTCTTCATTTTATCTGTTCCGTATGCAGCATTGTTTTTCCATTCGTTAAAGCAAAAACGAATGATTGATTCAGAAATTGAATCGTTTGGAATCCTATGTTCATTAATCAATTTGGAAAGTAATAATAAGTGTAATCCCAAATAATTTTCAGAAATTAAAGAATCAACACCGCCGTTTTTAAGTGCCCAGTAATTTTGATAGGTATTGGTTTCCAACCAAGTAGCCAACATTGGTGCCAATCCAATAATACCAGCAACAGCAGGATTTTTTTTTGCAACACCAGTTGCAATACTTCCACCTTCTGAATGTCCCACCAAGTAAATTTTACTGGTATTTACCATAGGTTGTAAAGTCAAAAATTTGAAATAGGCATCTCCGTCTTCGATTAGGTCTTCGGTAGTGTATTTTAATTTATCAGGACTTGATTTTGTGAAACCGGCTCCCCTGTCATCAACCCTTAAAACAGCATATCCAGCCTTTGTAAGGTAGTCAGAGATAACTGCAAATGGTTTGTGATTTCCAATGCTCTCATCTCTATCTTGTGCTCCGCTTCCAGTGTATAAAATTACCGAAGGGAATTTTTGTGTTGAATCTGTTGAATTTGGGTAGGTTATGGTACCTGAAAACTTAATTTTCCCATCTTGGTTAGAGAAAGTAACTTGTTTTGTTTTATAAGCAAAAGGAGCAATGGGTGTTTGAGGTTTGGTGCTATTAATCACACCATATGATTTTACCAAAGTCAATGGAATAGATTTGCCTCTTTGTTTGAATGTACCTGTAATTTTGTTCGTGTCGGTTAACTTTCCCTCAAAATAAATACCCAATTTGCCATCTGTTAATGTCAATTTTTTCTTTTTGAAATTGGTTTCATCGAATGGATGGTTTTTTAAACGTTGCAAAGGCACATCCATTCTCGTTTGATAAATGGTCTCGTTGTCGCCAATTGATAGTGTTTTTATGTTGAAATATAAATCTAAATTGAAAGTACCCGTTTCAAGTTTACCATACCAACGGCCAAGAATATTTGTTGATTGTGCGTACGCCGTATTTGAAAGGATGTAAACAAACGCTAGAAACAGGAAGCTTTTTTTCATGCCGCAAAAATCATTGATTTTATTCAATAATAGACAGTATTTTATATGATTTATTGAAAATTGATTTTTAACTTTCTGAATCATTAAAACACAATTTTCATGGTATCATTTTCGTAATGGGTTCTTTCTTCAAAAGTTTGTTTTGAAAAAGGCTTTCCATAATCGCCTTGTATTACATCTTTGGTGTGAACAAAATAGAAAAATTGAATGCTAATGATACATTGTAACACGATTACCCAATAAACCATTTTTAAGTTTATTTTAGACAACAACAAGGTGAATAATATTTGAATCATTGGGAACGTCACTATAAAATAATGATCTCTTACTGGAATTCCAGACATCGTAAATAAAACGAATGGTAGAAACACATATGCCAAGAATATAAATTTCGATTCTCTGTCTAACCAAACAATATTGCGAATTTCTTTTTTAACAAAAACCAAGATTAAAACGTATAAGAAAATAAGGGCTGTAATGAGCAAAGCTGCAAACATTATATAGCTTGGAAACCCCAAAATTGGTTCTTTGAAAAATTCTTTCATGTCGTGCCCCAATGAATAAAAAATATTGATACCTACTGTGTCGGAAACAAAACGGATTAAATATTCAAGTTTGATAATGCCCAATAAACTTGCCGACGATGTTTTGCTATTATGAAGCACATAAAAAAACCAAGGAATTGAAGGCAATATACCCAAAATACATGTTGCAACGAATTTATAAATCCAGAATTGGGCTTTTTTAAATCCTCCGTCATACCAAATGGTTGCAAAAAACATTCCTGCGGCCAAGTAAAATCCCGACATATGCACTTGTCCGGCCAAACACAACGATAATGCCCAAATAACGACCCCCAACAGGTGTTTTCTATTCACAAATCCCCAAAAAGAAAAACAGGTGAAAAATGGCAATAAGTCTTGAGCCCATATTTTACGGCTGTAAACAATATGCAAAACATGGGTTGATGCCAAAATAATACCGAGCAATAATATATTGTTCCATTTTGGATTCCATGATTTTAGCGAATAATAAAATACAAAAATTGCTAGAATGTTTAAAAGTGAAACGCCCAAAACCATATATACAGGACCAATATTCAAATATTGCATTGCAATAAATGGCCATGTACTCACTCCTGTATTTACAATGCCACCACCACTCATTACCCCAACTTCCGGCAATATATTTCTATGCGACCAATCGAGGCTGTGAATCCACATCCATTTTTCGTCCCACTTCCATTCCATGTCGCCTAAAAACAATAAGCGCAACACAATGGCTACCAAAATGCCGAAAACGATGATACCTATTTGTATCTTAGTATATTTCATTTTTCAATAAGTTATTAGTTCTTAGAATTAAGATAGGGTATACGTTACCCCTTGTTCAACAATTTGAATCTCGTTAAATCCGGCATTCATTAAATGAGATTTAAAAGCCCCCAGTGTATCTTCTTCGCCATGGACCAAAAATACTTTTTTAACTAATTGGGGGTTTTGGCAGGATAAATACTCAACCATTTCTTTCCAATCTGCATGGGCGCTGAAGTTATTCATTCTATGGATTTCTGCAAAAACTTGATACTCTTCTCCAAAAATCTTCACTTGTTGCTTTCCCGAGGTTAATTGCCCCGCCAAACTAAATGGGGTAGCATAACCAATAATTAAAATGGAATTTGATGGATTTTCAATATTGTTTGCAATATGGTGTTTGATTCTGCCCGCTTCTGCCATACCGCTTGACGATATGATAATTGCAGCTGAATTGATATCATTGATTGCTTTTGAATCTTCAACTTTGCTTACATAATGCAAATTTGGAAACGAGAATGGATCGCCGTCTTTGGAAATGTATTCCAATATTTTGGGATTGAATTCATCTCTATGCAATTCCATGATTTGCGTAGCTTTAATACTCAAAGGACTATCGACATAAACAGGGATATGCGGTAGCTTTTTTTCAAAAGCCAACTGATCCAAGATATAAATAATTTCTTGGGTTCTATCTATTGAAAACGCTGGAATGATAATTTTCCCCTGCTTTTCAATACAAATTTTTTGAATCAGATTCAGTAAAGTTTCTTTTGCATCAGCCGCTGCCTCGTGCAATCGATCTCCGTAAGTGCTTTCTGAAACAATATAATCAGATTGGGGGAACGGAAATGGACCAGCCAAAATTTGATCATCGGGTCGGCCAATATCACCGGTAAATGTAAGTGTAATGGTTTTGTTTTCAGGAGATAGTAATTTTAAATGAATCGCAGAACTTCCTATTATATGCGCATTGGGTATGAGTTTAACAACAGTATTTGAACCAACTTGGAATTCAATATTATCTTTCACTACTTGAAATTTCGCAAGTGCTCTTTCTGCATCAGCCATTTCATATAATGCTTCAATGGGCTCAAGGTTTTTCTCTAACCTTCTGCGGTTTACCCGCTTCAAGTCAGATTCTTGAATATGTGCGCTGTCTGCAAGCATGATTTCGCACAAATCTCTGGTAGATGAATTGCTATATATGATGCCATTAAATCCATCTTTTACCAATTTTGGCAATAATCCAGTATGGTCTATGTGTGCATGAGAAAGTATCACAAAATTGACATCGGCAGGATTAAATCCCCAATTTCTATTCAATTTTTGACCTTCTTTTCCCTCTCCTTGGAACAATCCACAATCCAATAAAATGTTTTCACCATTGGAAGTAGTGATCAAATGTTTAGAACCGGTTACTCTGCCAGCTGCGCCGTAACTTGTGAGGGTAGGGGAATTTTGCATTATTACAAAAATACTGAGATTCAACTCAAAAGCAATAAACTATTAATTGCAGAAATCGCAAAACGTTTAAAACGGTTAAATTGAAAAGTATTATTTATTAAGCAGCACAACTGAATCTAAAAACGCTGTGCATTTTTTATAAGCAGTTAGCGAAATATGGTCGCCATCTGGCAGAAAGTCAGTTTTGTTTGAAAGGAAATGCGACATGTCTATTACCTCGAGATCGTGGGTATTTTGGACATAAACTTGCTTGTAATTTTGAGGGATATTTTCGAAATAGCTTTCATAAACAGGTGTATTTATAATTATCAATCGAATGTTGTTATCTCTGCAATAATATTTAATGACATTTAAATATTGGATTTGCTCCTTACTAAACGGTTGAAAGTTTCCATTTTTCTTATAAAATTGTTGCTTGATTCTTTTTTGTGACTTTTTGATACTTACTTGACTTTTAAATGGGTAGCTAAAATGTCCCTCAATAAAATTATTTCTACTAGTAAGTGATTTCCAAGCAAGTTTAAATTGCTTTTTAAATAAGAAATGCAAATTCAAAAAGCGATATTCATTGAGCATTTGCATTGGTTTAGGGGTGATTACAAAATAACGAGGCAAAATTTCCATTTCATTGGTTAGGTATTCGTTAAAATAACCACTAAATGAATGATGAGAAAGACCTAAATAAATGGTTTTGAGTTTTTTATTTTTGTTTAATGCCAATATTTTGTAATAAGTGTATTTAAGTCCTTCCGAATTACAACCCAAATTATTTGCGTTTTTATATAAGTATTCAATTCTTGAATCACCTAAAAAAACAGTTTTATAGGTATATTTAAATGGGTGTTTTTGGTGATATTTGAAAATCGCAACAAACGAAAGTGTAACGATTACCAATACAATTAAAATGTATTTGATGAATTTTCTGAGAAAACGATTCAAGGGAATTGAGAATTAAAACTGAAAGTAAATAAAGCTTGATTTTGTTCCAAAGAAAAACAAAAGAAATAAACCAATGACCACATAAAGTAGCCAACGCAATGCGTTCATTTTTACTGTGGTGAAAAGCTCACGCTCGTTTCTTCTGAAAATCCAATCAAAAACCACCATCGGCATTACGTAGTATATAACCGATTGCAATGCCAATGGGTCTGAATTACCGCCTGGTAGGTTTAAAAATTGCGAAGGATTTTCAATGGTACTCGCTGCAATTTTCTTTATATATCCAATTGCTTTTGATATGTTTTCTGCCCTAAAGAAAATCCAGGCGAGCGTCACAAATAAAAAGGTAGCAATCATTTGAAATGTTTCTTTTATTGAGGGATACCATCTGTTCTCAGCAACTACGTTGGTCACAAATTTCCTATTTCGGTTGAGTAACAATAATGGCAAAAATCCCAAGGCATGAATGAATCCCCATGCAATAAAATTCCAACTAGCACCATGCCAAAAACCACTCACCAAGAAAATGATAAATGTATTTCTGATGGATATGAGTTTTCCAAGTTTTGATCCACCCAACGGAATGTACAAATAATCTCTAAACCAAGAAGAGAGAGAAATGTGCCAACGTCGCCAGAATTCAGCAATGTCGCGAGAGAAATAAGGAAATTTAAAATTGCTGAGCAACTCAAATCCAAACAGTTTTGCTGTTCCTAAGGCGATATCTGAGTATCCACTGAAATCACCATAAATTTGGAAGCTAAATGCAACTGCTCCAATAATTAAGGTGTAAGCATCTTCATTGGCATAATTTGAATAAATTGCGTTTACAATGGTTGCAAGACTATCTGCAATTACCACTTTTTTGAACATCCCCCAAAGAATCAAGCGCAAGCCCTGAACAGATTGATTGTAATTGAATTTACGAGATTTTTGAATTTGGGGCAGCAAATGATTTGCTCTTTCAATTGGACCTGCCACCAAAAGAGGGAAGAAGCTCACAAAAACAGCGTAATCAATGAAGTTGGCAACTGGTTTTTGCTGTTTTTTATAAACATCAAAAACATACGACAATCCATGGAAGGTGTAAAATGAAATTCCAATGGGAAGTGCAAGTTTTAAAATTGGCAAGGAAGTATGAACGCCCAAAGAATTAAATGCCGATTGGAATTGCTCAATAAAGAAATTGTAATATTTGTATATTCCAAGAATCCCTATATTGATAAACACCCCAATTCGCAATGACCATTTGGCTGTATTTTCATTTTCTGAGGCCACTAAAAAAACCAAAAAGTAATCTAATACAGTGCTTCCAAAAAGCAATAACAAAAATGGCCAGCTCCACCATCCATAAAAGAAGTAACTTGAAATTAATACAAGTCCATTTTGTAGATCTAATGATTTATTTGCTAAAAACCAATAAATGCAAAAAACGATTGGTAGAAATATTAAAAATTCAAATGAGTTGAATAACACAACGCAAATATATCAAAAAGCCAGACTACATTTAATTAGAAATTGACTTATTGTGGTATAAGAGGCTTATGGATTTTTCTGTTAAATGAAATCCATCCAAAAAATTAGAATCGGTTAAATTCAAATTATTGGGATTAAAACTACCAATGATTTTGATTTTTGAGTTGAATTCTTTTCGAATTTTGTTCTCCAAAAAAGATAAGTTTTTTACACGTATGTCAGATTTTCTTTCTTCAAATAACAAGGGATGAAACGGACTCAAGATGATATAAACGGCGTTATTGATAATTTCTGACTCAAGGAGCTTTTTGCTTTTGTTGAATAAGGCAGTATCAACAGTGTAGAACTTTTTGAGTAAGTAAAGGTCTCTACAAAATGTTGAAATTCTACCCCTACGCTTGTTTGGTCCCAAGGTGATTTGCTTGATGCTTCCATCTTTGAATTTTATAAAATTATTTGGGTTTTCAATGTCAGAATAGTTTGCAATATGAAATGTATTTTCTTTCGTTGATAATGCATTTTGAATGTCTTTTTTTGAATAATTAAACGTAAATACATCTTTTAAAAAAAGTTTGAAAATCTCTAAATTGTTGAATTGTATATGCCTATTTTCAATGGAATTGCAGACCGTCCAGGGATTGATGTCGAAAACCAAGGTGTCATATAGGATGTTGTTTGCTTTGACCAATTGATATACGTATTGAAGGTCATAAAAGTTGGCTCCACTCATACCAAGGTTCAACGCGTTATTGATTCCGGTGTATTTGCCTAGTTGCATAATCCGCGAAGATCCAATAAAGACAGTGCTGAAATGTCTGTTTTTATGAAAAAGAATATTTTGATAAACGGATCTTCTGTCTTCGCATATTTCATCTTTTTGAACCAAATTGTTTTTGTTGAATGCGGTAACAAATTTTTTGGCGGTATAATCGGTAATTAGATTATGCTTTGTTGCAAAATACAAATAAAGAGAAATCACCAAAAAGATGCTCAAATAGATTGCTGTATTTGTAATAAACCGTTTCAAAATCCAAAATTCGAATTAAATCAAAAAAGTCATCATTTCTGATGACTTTTTGATTTTGAGTAGCGAAAGGGGGAATTGAACCCCCGACCTCAGGGTTATGAATCCTGCGCTCTAACCACCTGAGCTACCTCGCTAATTAGGGATGCAAAGATAATTATTTTCTACATTTTTTCCAAATGATTTTTTATAAAAAAAGGAGCGTTAAATTATTTAAGAAGGACTCTTTCTACAGATTCAAAAACAACTTGAGAATCAATATCTTCCATGCATGTGATTCCGGTTTTACATTGACCTAAATAAAAACACTGACAAGGTTTCGGGGGTTGAACAATTTCTCCTTTATTGAATAAATCGAATTCGTGGGGATTAAAAATATTGTTCATCAACACTATTTTCTTACCTAAGCCCAGTGTCAAATGCATGCCCATTGTAACTTGGGTAACTACCAAATCGCAGTGATCTATTAAATTGATAAATTTGTTAAGTGGGAAATTTCCAAAGTATTCGGCACCGCTTTTTGCTTGAATTTCTAGATTTCGTTCGTGTTCTTGCGCGCCACCCAAAAGCAATGGGAAATAACCGGCCGCTTGAATTTTTAAAACCAATTCAACCCATTTGTCAATAGTCCATAATCTGGTTGTCCACCTATCGCCACATCCGGTGTTCAATCCAATCACTTTTTTGTTTTTTGGCAAATCCCAAGTAAAGCCTTTATCTGAATGATTGTCGAGTAAATAAGGTTCATTATTGTATTCTAAACCACACAATTCGAAAATTTCGGTACAGTAATTTTTTGTATTGGCTTGGCTCACATCGTCGAATAATCCTGTGCTAAATTTATGGTTGGCCAATTCATTTACTGGTTGAGATGCACCGTCCTTCAAAATATAGCCATATTTTTCTTTGGCATTGACCATTTTAAGCAAGGCACTCGCTTCTTTTTCTTTATCTAAGTTGATTGCAATGTCCCAATCTGTATTTTGTGCATATAAAATAGCTTCAACCCCCAATTTATAGATTTCATGGATCTCATTTTTTGGCAAAATGTCAGGGAATAAGGTAATCCATGTAAATTTGGCAGATGGAAAAAGTTTTTTATATCGGGTAACCAAGGGAGTTGTACGAATTACATCGCCCATTGCACCTAATTTGATAATTAATATTCTTTTTTCAATTGGCGTGTAAACAGGGCAGTTTTCGCAATGAAAGCCTTGTTGTTTATGGGGCTTGCAAGGAATATGGCCCAAAAAGTGAAGGCAATCGGATTTGTAAATCATACTGCGAAAATAGTTTTTTTAATAAAATTACACACTATCCGTAACGTTTTAGGCATATTATTTGTCTATATTAGTAGAGAAATTGAAATACAGTAGGTCAAAAATAAAAGTTTTCGCATTTTTGGTTGTTGTTTTTTTAACACAATTTGCAAATGCCTCTCACCTTGTGGGTGGATTTTTGACGTATCGTTGGCTTGGTTCAAACGGTTCAATTACACAATATCGAGTGAACATGTATGCATACCGAGATTGTTCCAAAGATGGAACAACTGATCCACGTCCTTTCGATCCAGTTATTACCCTTTGTGTTTATAATTCAGACAAAAGTTTATATAACAGTTACGATGTTAACCTACTCAGTAAGAAAAAAGTTAATCCAGTTGGAAATACAAATTGTCCAGAGGTAGCGTCTGCTTGCTTAGAACAAGGACTTTATGAAGTTGTAATATCATTGCCCGTAAGTTCAAAAGGGTTTTATTTGAAGTGGGAGAGATGTTGTAGAAACACCCAAAACAATTTGAGAGATCAAGGAGGGAGTGCATACCAAGGTCAAACTTATTTTGGATTTATTCCTGCAACGAATATTCAAAACAGTTCCCCTTATTTTTTGGATATTCCAGTTCCATTCATTTGTAAAAATGACACAACCACAATCAGGAATAGGGCAATTGATCCAGATGGTGATTCTCTGTCTTATAGATTGGTAACACCGTGGCAAGGGGCATCGGTAGGAGCACCAACTGTTTCATGTAACTCTTTTATGATGAATTCACCAAATGTTGATTATAACAACGGTTATAGCGCTTCTCAGCCTTTTGGGAGTTCCGGACTAGCCTTCGTTGATGCATTTAATGGATTAACCACCTATATGTCGAAAGTGGCAGGCAGGTTTGCAGTTGCAATTGAAGTTACAGAATGGCGAAACGGTGTCGCAATTTCCGCGGTTAGACTAGATTTGCAAATTCTCGTTATCAATTGTACCCCTAACAATAAACCCTCGCTCGGTTATCAACCCAAAAGTAAGTATTGGACAGTTGAAGCTGGTCAACCATTTTGTTATGATATTACGGCCAGGGATATAAAAGATTCAACGCAAATTATTACGCTTCAAGCATATTCAGATATTATTACCGGAATTAATGGTTTCACTTATTCAAAAGCGAAAATGGATCCTGCCGTAAACGCAGGAAAAAAGACTGTGGTGAGTAAGTTTTGTTGGACACCAGATTGTAACATACCTACAAAAGATACTTTTCGGGTTACTTTTGAAGCATACGACAACGGATGTCCCTCAAAATTTGTGAATGAAAATGTTTACATCAAAGTAAAGCCATTCAATCCAACTGAAAAAATTGCAGGTCCAACTACAGCTTGTCAAAATCAACAAAATGTAAAGTATTCTATCACAAATGTAGATACTGGCCATAGGTATGTTTGGTCGATAACGGGTGGATTGATTGTTGGTGGAAATACTGGGAATTCGATTATCGTTAATTGGGGAAATGGAACCCAAGGAATTGTTAAGTTAAGTGTTACAAGTCGTTGGGGCTGTTTAAGTACGCCAATTCAATATCTGGTTGACCTTACACTAGCTCCAATTAAGCCCAAAATTACAGGTCCAGATACCGTTTGTTTCGAAGGTGTAAGTACATATGAAATTATTGGAAATTCAACCGATAAATACACATGGAAGGTTTTTGGTGGAACCAACAATGGCTTGGTACCTGGTAGTTTGGAAAAATTGAAAGTTTATTGGACAACCACCAATAAAGGATATGTCGCGGTTTTTGCCTCTAATTCAGCAGGTTGCAATAGTGCTGTTGATACCTTAAAAATTGTAAATGCCCCCTCCAACAAAGTGAAGCTCGATGGTCCAATTTCTGTTTGTCCGAACAACAAAAATATACTTTACACAATTTCTAATTTAGGTTGGAAAGCAACTTATACGTGGAAGATTTTTGGAGGGACAAATATTCGCACAACAAATGATTCTCAAGCGCTTGCCGATTGGGGTGGCTTGGGCAGTGGTGGCGTTTTGGTGAACTCAATAGATAGATTTGGATGTCCCGATACAACATTTTTAGCCGTGAGAAAAACGCATAACCTTTTGGGTCAGCAGCCAATTGGTGATAGTATTATTTGTGAGTTAGATAACAACATTCAATTTAGAATTAAAAAGGTAAGTGGTGAAACTTATCAATGGTCAATATTTGGTGGAACAATTACAACAGCTGATACGTCAATTAAAATTCTCACAAATTGGGGTACAGCAGGATTGGGATGGGTGGGTGTTCAATCGAAAGCGTATGATTCAATTTCTAAACTTCCTTGTTTGAGTTCAGTACATAAAGTCAATGTGACCAAGAATCCAATTCCAAGTTTACTGTTATTTACAACGCCTGTGCAACCAGATATTTGTCAGGATGCAAAATGGATAGATTTGTTTAATTGGACAATTGATAATGGAGATTCAATTGAATTACAATTTACCGGGTTGAGTTACAAAATTAAGAACACAATTGTTGGAACTCGACTAAACAAGATTTTTTCAATAGATATTAATACCATTGGAACTTTTACATTTAAAGCGAGGCAAATATCAAAATGGGGATGTATAGGTCCTTGGTACACTACTTCATTAACAATTAATCCAAAGCCAATTTTCAAACCATTGTCTGGTGATAGCATTGTATGTTTTCCTCGTATGAATGGATATGTGTATCAAATATCGGGTTTAGCAACGAGTACTTATTCATGGCAGTTGATTGGAGGGAAATACTCAACAAATCCGGGCACAAGCGGTATGGCTGTGATCGATTGGGACAGTTTGGCGCCATTGAAAAAAATAACGGTTGTTGAGATATCTAATAAAGGTTGTCTAGGTGATTCAATAGGTACGGTTGTTTTTTATGACAATCCTAAAATAGCATCTAAATGGGTAACAGTAAGTCCTCCACCATTAAAAGACGGTCACAACTTAGTTCAATATGTAGTATGGAATGCGCCAAGAAATAAAGATAGCATCATTGTGCAAAGACGTCAGTTTGGTATGTCTCAGTTTTGGGATATTGACCAAACGAGTGCAAAAGATACGCTTTACTTCGATAATCAGGCATCTCCAGATGATTTTGCATACGATTATAGGGTAGTAACAATTAATCAATGTGGTGATTCTGTATACAGCAACATCAATACGTCGGTTTTGTTAACAGGTAAAAAGATAGGTGCTCTGTCAATGTCATTTACTTTTTCACCTTATTTGGGATGGAGCAACGGTGTTGACCGTTATGAATTATACCGTCAGCTGGAAGACAAACCCGGCTATGTTTTATATAATACATATTCAGTTCCATCAAACGATAGTTTTAATAATGGAATGGACAATTTCGGACAGCGTTACAGAATAAAAGCCTATGAATTAGGTGGTGATAGGGTGTCTTGGAGTAATGATATCATTTTGTATTACGATCCTATTATTTATATTCCCAACGCATTTACACCAAATAGAAATGGTAGAAATGAAGAATTCAGATCTGAATGTTCAGGAGGGAAAGATTTTAGTATGCGGATTTTTAGCCGCTGGGGCGAAAAATTATTTGAAACAAATGATCCTCAACGTGGATGGGATGGGACATACAACGGTAAAGAAGTACCGAGTGGAGTTTTTGTCTATTACATTCAAGTTACAGATTACAAAGATAAAATATACGATTTTAACGGAACTATTCAATTATTACGCTAAAACTTATTATACTTGCTTAACTAAACAAAATTAAGAAATATTAAAATATGTCAAGTCCATTATTTTCAGACAAAGTATTCGACAGTGCTCGCAGTACATCTTATGAGGGTTCAATGACCTTAAAAGGAACAATTAACAAAACAATTTTGTTGTTTTTTACTTTATTAATTCCAGCATTTTGGGTGTGGAATAAAATGTCAGGGGTTGCAGAAATGGCTCCACTAGATAGGATGTCATATGCTCAAAATAACGGTATAATGGGTTATATGATTGGCGGATTAATTATTGGATTTATTTCTGTTTTAATTATGATGTTTAAAAAATCATGGTCGCCCTATTTGGCTCCAATTTATGCAGCAGCGGAAGGTGTTTTGTTGGGTTCTATTTCAATGTTTTTTGAGTTGATGTATCCTGGTATTGTAATTCAAGCCGTAGGCATTACCTTGTTGATTTTTGCAATCATGTTGTCCGCCTACAGAAGCGGGTTGTTGCGCGCTACACCAATGTTTACCAAAGTTATCGTTTTTGCTACAATTGGGGTGGGTGTGTTTTATGGAATTATGATGTTGATGAATTTATTCGGTGCAACTTCATTGGCTAATTTTTATGCAGGGAATTCTTTAATGTCAATCGGCATCTCGGCGGTTGTAGCGGGTATCGCTGCATTTAATTTAATACTTGATTTTGCTTTTATTGAACAACAAGTTGATCAAGGTGCTCCGCAATATATGGAGTGGTTTGCAAGTGTAGGATTATTGGCTACATTAATCTGGTTATACCTTGAAATTTTAAGATTGTTATCGAAACTTCAAAGTAGAGATTAATAAAAATTTTATTTTAACAAAAGGCGCAGTTTACTGCGCCTTTTTTGTTAATGAATATAAGATAAATAGGAAACTCAATCTTCACCATAAAGCAGCTCTAAGCGAGCACTTTGAAGTTCGGCCAAGCTGTGTTGGTCTTTAAGTTCTTTTGCAATTTCAATTCCTTTATCAAAAGTTACCATTGCTTCTTCTTTTTTTGCAAGTTCAATTTGAAGTTTACCTAAGTGATAATAGGTGGCTACGTAATTAGGGTAATTTTCAACGAGTTCAACATACTTTGAATGTGCCAATGTTAAATCTTCTAATTTGCGATATTCTTGGGCAATTGCATAATGCACAAATGGATCGTTTGGTGAATCGTTTAAAAAAGCTTTTAATTGATCTAATCTGCTCATCGGATGTTATAGGTTAACGTAAAAATACGATTTCTTTCAGGGTGGAAATTGGCAGAAAGCTTTTGATTGATATCAAATTTGAAGAAGTGTGCATCTACAGTGGCATCAATTACTTGTAAAACATAAATAATGCTCACGGCAATAATAGATGCATCTCGGTTGATACGGTAATTTTCTCTTTGTGTTATGGATAATGGATTTGGCGTTTTTCCAGCAGCATAAATACTCCTGAAAGAATCATTCATATTTGTCATGTTGGTTTGATTTGAAATCAAGCTGTAAATTGATATTCCAAGTGCTGTGTACACAATCGGAACTTTCCAATATTTCTGATTGTATATCTGACCAGCTCCAGGCAGCGCCAAGGCTAGAATTGTGGCTCGCCTTGGAGAATGAACCAACGAAATCATTGAATCTTTCTTGGTAGAATCAACCAAGAAAGACACCTCATTGGCTTTGAGATTTTTTGTACTTAATAGCACAGAAACAAAGAGAACAATGATTTTTGTTAATTTCATTAATTTAAATCAGATTCAAAATACGTTCCAAATCTTCTTTGTTTTTATAGGAAATAATAATTTTACCTTTTCCTTTACTACCTGATTTTAAATGAACGGCAGCGTTTAGTTTTTTATAAAAGGCCTCAGTAATGCGGTCAATTTCAGGGTCCCAATCGGTTCCGTTGATTGCAAAACTATCTGTAGGACCTGATTTTTTTGCTTTAACCAATCCCTCAACATCTCTAACACTTAGGTTGTTTTCAATAATTTGTTGGTATAAATCTAGTTGGTCATTCAAGTTATCCATATTAATCATGGCTCTTGCATGTCCCATACTCACTTTGGCTTGCTTTATACCCAATTGAATTTCTTCAGGTAAACGCAGCAAGCGTAAATAGTTATTCACGGTTGTTCTGTCTTTGCCAACGCGTTCTCCAAGTTCATCTTGGTTTAAACTGCACTCTTCAATTAGACGTTTGTAACTCATAGCTACATCAATTGCATTTAAATCGCTACGTTGAATATTTTCAATCAATGCCATTTCTAGCATATCTTGATCATTCGCAGTACGAACAAATGCTGGAATTTGAGTTAATCCTGCTTTTAATGAAGCGCGTGTTCTGCGTTCTCCAGAAATAAGTTGGTATTTATCATAACCCATTTTGCGAACGGTAATGGGCTGAATAACACCATGCACTTGAATGGATTGACACAATTCTTCAAGGGCAATTTCATCAAATTCTGTTCTTGGTTGAAATGGGTTCGCTTCAATATCACTCAGAGACACCAATGAAACCGATCCCAATGGATTGCTTTCTTGGATTCCATTATTGTCTTGATCGGCATTTTCTAATAGCGCACTTAATCCTCTTCCTAATCCGGTTTTTCTTTTTATTACTTGTGTCATACCAATACGTTATCTTCTGTTGCTTTTATTAATCCATTTTTCACCAATACTTCTTTTGCCAAATTCAAATAGTTGATAGAACCTTTGCTATCTGCATCGTGATAAATTACAGGCATTCCAAAACTAGGTGCTTCACCTAATTTTGTATTTCGTTGTATGATGCTATCAAAAACGATGTCTTGAAAATGTGTTTTTACATCTTCAACAACTTGGTTACAAAGTCTCAAACGACTGTCATACATCGTTAACAAGATACCTTCAATTTCAAGTTGTTTGTTCAAATGGTTTTGAATAATTTTAATTGTATTTAAAAGTTTCCCCAATCCTTCCAATGCAAAATATTCACATTGAACGGGAATTAACACACTGTCGGCTGCAACCAAAGCATTGGTTGTAATCAGACCAAGTGAAGGAGAGCAATCGATGATGATAAAGTCATATTGGTTTTTGATGGACTTTAATACGCCATCCATCATTCTTTCGCGGTTGGGCATTTCTAATAATTCAATTTCAGCCCCCACCAAATCAATATTTGATGGCATCAAATCTAAAAATGGCGTTTCGGTAGAAACAATTACGTCTGATGGTCTAATGTCTTGCACCAAGCATTCATATAAACCCAATTTGGTGTTTTTGGGATTAAAGCCAACTCCGGAAGATGCATTCGCTTGCGGATCGGCATCTACCAAGAGTGTTTTAAACTCTAACACAGCCAAACTTGCTGCTAAATTAATTGCGGTAGTGGTTTTCCCTACGCCTCCCTTTTGATTTGCAATTGCTATGATTTTTCCCATTTTTATAAGTTTATTGTACTCCCAATTATCATTAAGTTTAATTCTATGTTTTCAGCACTGAATAAATTGATAGCTTCGTCATGGTTAATTTTAATTAATCCAAACGTATCGTAATGCATTCCAATTACTTTTTTCACATTTAAAAATTTTGCAGCTTCAACTGCATCGGTGTAATCCATTGTGAAATTGCCACCAATTGGTAAAATGGCAAGATCTAATGGATATTTTTTGCTTACAAGCGACATGTCACTAAATAATGCGGTATCACCAGCATAATAAATATGGTGGTCATTCGTTTTTAAGGTAAATCCTCCGGCCACACCGCCATAAGTTCCATCTTGAAAACTACTGCTGTGAATGGCTGGGGTCATTTTTATTTCTATTCCGTCAAAGATCCAACTTCCACCAATGTTCATTGGGTGGATATTTGGAGCACCTTGGTTTTGTAAGTAGCTACAAACCTCAAACATGCTCACAATGGTTGCATTGCTTTGTTTGGCAATTTCAACAGCATCTGCGGTATGGTCTGAATGGGCATGGGTGATGAAAATATAGTCGGGATTGATTTTTGAAATATCTACATCTTTTGCAAGTTCATTTCCACGAATGAATGGATCAAAAAGCATACTTTTGCCATTACAATTAATTTCAAAACAAGCGTGTCCGTAGTAAGTTATCTGAATCATATAAATCGACTGAGGAACAAATTTATCTCTTCTCGTCTTTACTTGTGTATTTTTACTTGTTTCCTTTTATTCACGTTTTTGGGAATAATATGTTGTAAAAATGTTGATAATATTTACAACCCCTCTGTCTTTCAATATAATGAAGATGTTTCGGTAAATACCTTGGATCCTGCATTCATAAAATCACAATCCGAAATATGGATTGGATCTCAAATCTATGAGGGCCTGATAGCCCTTGATACGCAGTTAAAACCGATTCCTGCCCTTGCAAAAAGATGGGAAATTTCCGAAAATGGAAATGTGTATAAGTTTGTATTAAATACCCAAGCCAAATTTTGCTATACAAATGTAGGAAATTGGGGTAAGCCAAAAACGCAATTTCAAAACATCACTGTGCAAGATGTACTTTACAGCTTTTACCGCGTAATTGATCCAAAAACTGCTTCTCCGGGAGCGTGGATTTTTTCTGACAAAATTGAAATACCCGAGGGAATGTCGATTGCAGATTTGAAAAAAACTAATAATGCACCTTTTGTTGCATTGAACGATTCTACCATCCAGATAACGTTGAAAAGTCCATTCCCAGCTTTCTTGTCATTGCTCGCTACAAATTATGCATGGATTGTCCCTCAAAATACACAAAACTGGAAAACCGGGAAATTGGGTCGTTGCCCAATTGGAACAGGACCTTTTTACCTAAAAAAATGGGAAGAAGATGTACGTTTGGTGATGCTTAAAAACCCACAATATCATCAATTTGAAAAAGATCTTCGTTTGCCGTATTTAGAAGCAGTCAATGTCGATTTTGTGAAAAACAAGCAAACCGCATTTATGCAATTTTTAGCAGGGAAGTATGATTTTTTCAATGGAATTGATGGTACTTTTAAAGATGATATTTTGGGAAAAGATGGTCAAATAAAAGCTAAATATAAACACAGAATTAAAGCGCTTATAACTCCGTTTTTAAATACTGAATATGTAGGATTTTATTTGGGTGATTCTTTAGATGGGAAAATGAATCCATTTGCTGATGTGAATCTAAGGAAAGCATTGCAATGGTCGGTTGATAGAAAATCAATGCTCAAATATCTTCGCAATGGACTAGGAACAGAGGGGAATGGTGGATTTGTGCCACCTTCATTAACAGGTGACCTCAATAATTACCAGAATTTATTCCATCTAGATTCAGCCAAAAAGCATTTGGCTGCATCTGAATATATCAAAAACCCAAAGAAATTCGCAAAACTAAAAATCACAGTAACGGCAGATTATTTAGATATTGCAGTGTATTTACAAAAATCTTGGGAACAAATTGGAATCCCCGTTGAAGTTGATTTGCAAGCCGGAGGAATGATTCGACAATTGCGTAACCAAGGAAAATTAGGTATGTTCAGGGGATCATGGATTGCTGATTATCCGGATGCAGAGAACTTTCTAACTTGCTTCTTTACCAAGTATTTTAGTCCCAACGGACCAAATTACACCCATTTTACCTCTGTCGAATTTGATCAATTATTTGAAAAAATTGCATTTGGAACGTATGATTATCCCTCAAAAAGAAATGACGACATACAAATGGCAAATAAGTTAATTATTGAAAACGCGCCTGTTTTTATTCTGTATTACGACAAAAGTCTGAGATTGATGCATCCTTACATTGAAGGACTGTCAAATGATGCGGCAAACAGATTGGATTTGAAAAGGGTAAAGAAAAAGACTAGAAACTAGCCAAGAAAAACTCATTGAGTTCTTGGTTTGATTTTCGGGCTTCTATAATTTCACTTTTTCCGCCTTCCCACCATTTTTGACCTTGATAAATAAAAATGATATGTTCTCCGATATCGAGAACTGTTTTCATATCATGGCTATTGATAATGGTTGTTATATTAAATTCTTTTGTAATGTCAACCAATAAATGATCAATTACCCTACTCGTTAAGGGGTCCAAACCAGAATTAGGTTCATCACAAAACAAGTATTTGATTTCTAAAGCAATAGCCCTTGCAATACCCACTCTTTTTTTCATGCCCCCACTAATTTCGGCTGGGTATTTTTTGTTGGCATTTGTTAACTGAACCCTCTGAAGACAAAAATTCACCCTTTCTTTTCTTTCTTCGGGGGACATTTTTGAAAACATTCTTAGTGGGAAATCTATATTTTCTTCAACTGTAAGAGAATCAAAAAGTGCGTTGTTCTGAAATAGCATTCCGATTTCTCTTCGCAAATTTTGCTTGTGTTGGTATTCTAAACTTATAAAGTCTTGATCTCCGTATAGTATTTTCCCTTTTGTTGGCTCTAACAGACCAACCATACATTTAATTAATACACTTTTTCCGCTTCCACTAGCACCAATTACCAAGTTTGCAACACCGGGCTTAAATTCAGTATTGATATCGAACAAAATTTGACGGTCGTCAAACCATTTATCAAGATGTTCAATTTTTATCATGATTTCAAGAACAATTGGGCAATAATCAAATCAAAAAACAGAATAAAAATACAAATTTTGGTTACTGCTTTGGTACCTGCAATTCCCACTTCCAATGCTCCGCCGGTAGTATAATACCCTTGAAAAGCACTTAAACTGGTAATTAAAAATGCGAAGATGAATGATTTGGTTAGCATTACTTTTAAATACAATGGTTTAAATACCAATCTTGCTCCTTGTATTAGATCATCAGCAGTGAGGGAAGTTGTTGCACTGCAAGCCAAAACACCACCGTAGATTAATAAAAAATTCGCAATGATAATTAAGCAAGGAATCATGATTAAACCAGCAACAATTTTAGGTAAGGTAACGAAACTTGCAGAATTAATGCCCATAACTTCATAAGCATCTATTTGCTCAGAAACTTTCATGTTTCCAATTTCAGATGCGATATTTGCGCCAATTTTCCCTGCCAAAACCAAGCATGTTACAGTTGGTGCTAATTCTAAAAGTGAACTTGTACCCACAACTGCACCAATTACAAATTTTGGCATTAATTGAGTAGGAAAGAGGTCACTTGGTGTTAATAATTGATTGGCAGTTTGAATCGTAGTTACAGCGCCTGTAAAAGTTGCAATTAAAATAACAATTAACACCGAGTCTATACCAATGAGGTACATCTCACGAAATGTAATTTTCCAAAATACTTTTGCTTTTTCTGGTCTATGAAGTACAAACTTCATAAATAGTATAAATCGACCGATTTCAGATATTAAATTCATTTTGATGCTGTAAAATTAATTCAAAAAAATGGGTTTCTGTATTAACATTAACTTATTTTACTCCAAATTGTTCTATTTGGTGTTTTGCCTAATTCATAACGTATTGGTGAACTTTCTTCTTGCATTAAGAGTTCGTCTTTTTCTAACCACAAAACGGCTTCATTTCTGGCTGCAATGAGAATGCTTTCGTCGAAACGGATATCGGCTAGTTTTAAATCGAGCACACCGCTTTGTTTGGTGCCATCTAATTCACCCGGACCTCTAAGTTCTAAATCTACCTTTGCAATTTCAAAACCATCATTGGTTCTTACCATGGTTTTGATGCGTTTTCTTCCAGATTCAGAGAGTTTATCTCCTGTTACCAAAATACAAAAACTCTGCTCAGCACCCCTACCAACCCTTCCTCTAAGTTGATGCAGCTGAGCAAGTCCAAATCTTTCTGCATTTTCTACCACCATAACCGATGCATTCGGAACATTTACCCCAACTTCAATCACAGTCGTTGCCACCATAATATCGGTTTGTCCCAGTTTGAATTTTTTCATTTCGGATTCTTTGTCGGCTGGCTTCATTTTGCCATGCAAAAAGCTATACTTGAATTTCGGGGTAGGGAGGTAATCAGCAACCATATCGTATCCAGACATTAAACTTTTCAATGCCAATTTTTCTGAATCTTCTATTAACGGAAATACGTAATATACTTGACGGCCTTTGGCAATTTCATCCCTCAAGAAATCCATGAAAAGTGGTCTGGTGCTTTCATGCCGCTGAACTGTAACTATGGGTTTTCTCCCAGCAGGCATTTCGTCAATCACGCTCACATCTAAATCTCCATAAACGGTCATTGCCAAGGTTCTTGGAATTGGGGTAGCGGTCATAACCAAAATATGCGGTGCAACTTGTCCTTTTTTCCATAAACGTGCTCTTTGAGCAACGCCAAAACGATGTTGCTCGTCAATAACAACGAATCCCAATTTTTTAAAGGCCACATCTTCCTCCAAAAGCGCATGGGTTCCAATTAAAATGTCGATTTCGCCATTGGCTAGTTTTTCCAGGATTTCCTTTCTATTTTTCTTCGTAGTTGAACCCGTTAATAAGGCAACCGTTACTTTCATGTGTTCCATCCACTCACCAATTGAAATAGCATGTTGAATGGCTAAAATTTCAGTAGGCGCCATCAGGCAAGTTTGGTATCCATTATCGAGGCTCAAAAGCATGGCCAACATGGCCACCATGGTTTTGCCGCTACCTACGTCGCCCTGCAACAGACGGTTCATCTGTTTGCCGGTTTTCACATCTACCCTTATTTCCTTTAAAACCCTTTTCTGAGCATTGGTTAATGAAAAGGGTAAGTAATTATTATAAAAATTGTTAAAGTGGTCACCAACTTGTTCAAACACCAATCCTGTGATAACTCTATTTCTGTTTCCTTTTAACTGTAAATGCCGAAGTTGTAAATAAAACAGTTCATCAAATTTCAATCTGCGTTTTGCATCTTCCAAGCACGTTAAATTTGGAGGGAAATGCAAATCAGTAAGTGCTTGTGTTCGAGATACAAATTTAAATTTTTGGATGATGCTCTCAGGTAAGCACTCTGGAACTTGAAACTGAGGAAGGGTAACAATTTGCTTGGTAAGTTGTGTGAGTAGCTTACTTTCAATCTTCTTGCGCTTTAATCCTTCAGTTAATGGATACACTGGTGTCAATCCTAGACTTGATGGATTGAAATCGTCTGTTAATACCTCAAGCTCAGGGTGAGCCATATTTATCTTTCCCTTGTAATTCGTTATTTTTCCATGAATTAAAAAAAAGCTACCCGGGTTGAGGTATTTTTCAATATAACTGATGGATTTGAACCAAACCAATTCGAATTCTCCCGTACCATCTCTAAATGTTGCGGTAAATCTTCTTGCGGGTCCAATTCCCAAAATACCCTGAGGAAATATCTTTCCTCTCAATTGAACATAGATATCTTCCTGTCCTTGAATTTCAGAAACCGTATAAATTTTAGAGCGGTCTTCATGCCGAAAAGGGTAATGGCTTATTAGATCGCCAACGGTAAAAATTCCCAGTTCAGATTTTAGGGCCTCTGCTTTGAGTGGACCTACCCCTTTTAGGAATTCTATTTTGGTATCTAATAACTGCGACATATGAAGAATAGTTTACGAAGATAACATGAAAATATAGGGGTACAAAATGATTGAAAATCCTACTATGAAATAAATATCCCTCAAAAAATAAATTTGAAATCTAGCCTAGTTGGGGTTAATTTCGCCCCATGCTTTCAGGAAAAACCGCTTTGATTACTGGTGCTTCTCGAGGAATCGGGAAAGGCATCGCTGAAGTTTTTGCAAAAAACGGCTGTAACATTGCCTTTACATTCGCTTCATCTATAGAAAAAGCCCGTGCTTTTGAAACGGAATTGGCCGCTCAATATGGAGTAAAAGTAAAAGGATATCAGAGTAATGCCGCGGATTTCAAACAAAGTGAAACCCTTGCAACTGATGTATTGGCAGATTTTGGCAAAATTGATATCTTAATCAATAATGCCGGAATTACCCGAGATACTTTAATGCTTAGAATGACAGAAGAGCAATGGGATGAAGTGATGGATACCAACTTGAAAAGTGCATTTAATTTAACAAAAGCATTTTTAAAGCATTTCTTAGGAAATAGAGCTGGTTCAATTATCAACATGACAAGTGTTGTTGGAGTAACAGGAAATGCAGGTCAAGCAAATTACGCAGCTTCTAAAGCGGGTTTGATTGGTTTTACAAAAAGTATTGCCAAAGAATTGGGTTCTAGAAATATTCGTTGCAACGCTGTTGCACCAGGATTTATTGAAACCGAAATGACACATGGGCTAGACGAGAATGTAAAAAAAGGTTGGTTGGATACCATTCCATTGAAACGTGGGGGGAGTCCAGATGATGTTGCTAACCTTTGTATGTTCCTTGCCTCCGATTTAAGTACTTACATTACCGGTCAAACTATTTCTGTTTGTGGCGGTATGCTGATGTAATTTAATTGATTTTCAACGAATTTCTGATTTTCTAAACTAACTTTGAAGCATGGCATTAGACCAAATAGATGTAGATGAAGTATTCCCAGATGAGAAAAATATGGGTTTCTTTGATCACATCGATGAATTAAGAAAACATTTGGTACGTATTGCCTATGCTGTTTTAATTTCTACCTGCGTAACTTTTTTTTGGGTAGAAAAAATATTTGACACGGTAATTTTAGGTCCTTTTAAATCCGATTTTTGGGGATATAAATTCTTTTGTAAAGCGGGTCACTTTGTATTGGGAAATAACAGTTTGTGTTGGCAACCACCCTCACTTTCTATGCAAAGTCAGCAAATTCAGGGACAGTTTGTAAGTGCCTTTAAAATTGCGCTGGTAGTGGGAGTTATTGTCGCGTTTCCATTTATAATATATCAACTTTGGTCTTTTATTAGACCGGCTTTAAGTCAAAAAGAAGTAAAAAGAACGAGAAGAAGTTTATTTGTAGTTTCTTTCTTGTTTTTTACTGGAGTTTTGTTTGCCTATTTCTTTTTGGTGCCTGTAGCTACTAATTTTTTGTTGTCGTACAAGCTAAATGAAAGCATCCAAAATATCATTACTATTTCTAGTGTAACGGGATTTGTGACCTTTATGAGTTTGGCAACTGGCTTGGTATTTGAATTGCCTGTTCTCATTTATATTTTGGCAACAATTGGATTGGTGAATGCTGCTTTTTTAAGGAAATATTGGAGATATGCCGCAGTGATTATTTTTATCATTGCAGGTATTGCCACACCTTCCCCAGATATTTTTAGTCAATTGTTACTTGGTATGCCCTTGATGTTTTTATATGTTGTTGGGATTTATATTGCAAAACGCGTTGAGAAACGCAAACTAAGAGAAGAAAATGAATAATGTAACTATAGCTATTGGTTCAGATCACGCTGGATTTGAATTGAAACAAGAATTGTGTAACTACTTAACTAACAAAGGTTACTCCATGATTGATCTTGGTCCAAATTCGGCCGACAGTGTAGATTATCCTGATTTTGCACACAAAGTTGCTTCAAGTGTTGAAACTGGAATTACCCAATTGGGAATTCTTATTTGTGGAAGTGGCAATGGTGTTTGTATTACTGCAAACAAACATCACGGAGTAAGAGCTGCTTTGGCTTGGGCGCCTGAATTGGCGTCTTTGGCACGTCAACACAACAATGCAAATGTGATTTGCTTACCTGCTAGATTTATTTCTCAAGAAACAGCATTTGAAATTGCGGATGCTTACTTGGGAACAACTTTCGAAGGTGGCCGTCATGAAACACGCGTCAATAAAATAGAAACAGAATAATTCTGATGGAAGACGAAGAACTAAGTAGCGTGAAAATGCTTGGTTTAAAGTTACCTACCGATCCACGTTGGGTTAACATTGCCGAGAAATCTATTCAAGAAATATTAATTGACCACGCTTTTTGCGAGCAAAAAGCTGCCTCTACGGGTATTTCTCTTATCGTACGATATTCAGATAAGGAAAAATTGGTTCAAGAGGTTACTCCACTTGTTGCTGAAGAATGGGGTCATTTTAGAAGGGTTTTAAAGGAACTTGATAAAAGAGGTTTTAAATTAGGTAGAAAGCGAAAAGATTTATATGTTGTTCAATTACAAGCGCAACAAATAAAAGGAATTGCTGACATGCAAATGCTTGAGCACCTTTTGATCTCAGCACTTATTGAAGCAAGAAGTTGTGAACGTTTTCGATTGCTCAGTTTGTATTGCTCAGACGAGGATTTACGTAAGTTTTACCACGAATTTATGATTTCAGAAGCAGGTCATTATCGCATGTTTATCGATTTGGCTAAAACTTATTACGATGAGGATTTGGTTAAAAAAAGATGGCAAGAATGGCTTGAAATTGAGGCTGAAATTCTTAATAATCTAGAACTTCGCGGAGATCGGGTTCATTAATCATCAACGTTATCATTTTTCACTATATTTGAACTATGGATAAAATTATAGCTTTTTTTAGTGGTTTATCTCCCATAATGCAAGGTCTTGTTGGATCTACATTTACATGGTTGGTAACAGCTATGGGGGCAGCTGTAGTTTTTTTTATCAAGGATGTTCGCAAAGGATTCATGGACACGCTGTTGGGATTCACAGCAGGAGTAATGCTCGCCGCAAGTTTTTGGAGTTTGTTGAACCCTGCTATTGAAATGGCCCAATTGACATGGAGTCATCAATGGGCTTGGGTTCCAGTAGCGATAGGATTTTTAGGCGGAGCCATATTTTTATTTTCTCTTGATCAATTGTTGCCACATTTGCATTTAAATGAACCCATTGAAAAGTCGGAAGGGGTAAAAACCAATTGGAATAGAACAGTTTTACTGGTTTTGGCAATTACTTTGCATAATATTCCCGAAGGATTGGCTGTTGGAGTAGCATTTGGTGCTGTTGCAGAAGGAATTCCTGGAGCAGATTTGGCGGGTGCCATTGCGCTAACCATTGGAATTGGGATTCAAGATTTTCCGGAGGGACTTGCTGTTGCATTGCCATTACGCAGATTTGGAATGTCGAGAACAAAGTCATTTTTATGGGGTCAACTTAGCGGAATTGTAGAACCAATTGCAGCCGTTGCTGGAGTTGCGTTGGTCATGATGGCTCAAAGTATTTTACCATATGCATTGGCTTTTGCGGCAGGTGCAATGATTTATGTTGTTGTTGAAGAGGTTATTCCGGAATCGCAAAGCAATGGTCACAATGACAGAGCCACATTAGGATTGATGTTCGGTTTTGTAATTATGATGGCGTTAGATGTGGGATTGGGATAAATTCACCAATTAATCATTCGCCACATTGAAAACAATAAATTCTGCGTTTTCCGGTGTAATATTATTTTTATCTAACTGCTGAGATATTGCTACTTCTAATGCTCTTTCTCCTTTTTCTTTAAATAAGAAAAAACAATACCATTTAAAATAGAAGAAATCAAATGCTTTGGTGAGTTTGTATTCTGTAATTTGTAAAGCTTTTGAAAATTTCTTGGGATATTGATGCATTTCTACGCGAATAGAGGGTAGCATGTCGAAAGACTCTGGAAATACCTGTGGGTATTTTTTTTCCATTAAGCGCATTGCAAAGAGCATCACATCAATTGAATCAATGGCCTCGGTATAGTTGATTAAATTACCTAATCCAAAGCTAGGTAGCTTGTTGATACGCGAATACAATGCATATGCGCAAAGCTTTTTGATTGAATCATTTGTCGGATTTCGATTATAAACTTTCGCAATTTCCTCGCAATAGCGAATCATTGGATCTGTAGGCTGTTTTCTTTTGGTATTGATCTTTTGCCCAAATAAATTGCCTCCACCTATGAATACGGAAAGAATGATTAAAAAGTAACCCTTATAAACTCTCATAAACTTTTATAAACACTTATAAACCTTCATAAACTGTTATAAACCCTATAATTCCCTCAATAATAGTATTCCTCATTCTTTTTGATATTTCCTAAATTAAAATAATAGGCAACACCAATTTGAAGATTTCCGCCTCTGAAATTCAAGGGAAAGGCTTTGCTGTAAAATTCGCCCGTTTGTACTTGTAATTCGTGAGAAGTTCTCAATGATTGTTGGTAGGTGATGTTGAATTCGTATCTGTCGCCACGTTCATTGCTTCCCCCCATTACAAATCCTAAATAAATCATGGGATACCATTTGTTTGTTTCTGTTTGGATAATTCTGAATGCAGGCTTTGTAGTTGCATTGTAAAAAGTATCGCGCACAGTTGAAGGACTTTGATTATAATTGATAATCCCCCCAATTTTTTCCATAATGTACATCGAACCACCGAATCGTTGCTTGAATGACAATCCAAAATTTGCGTTTAACGCGGTAATACTGCTGTTTACAGAATTGTCTAAGGAAAGAGTGTCGTTGTTGATCTTATATCCCTTGTTGATGATGCCAACGCCAAAATGAAGGGATGTAACTCTGTTCATTTCATAATATCCACCAAGGTTAAAAGCTGCACCCCAACGATTTCGGGTAGTGAAATTATTGGCTAAGGTATCGGCAGTGGCTGTTTTTGCAGCACAAGTTGCGGCACTTAATCCCAAGTACCACTTGCTTTGGGCGTTAGCATTTGAAAATAAACAAAGACTTGTTACAAAAAAAAGAATGAATTTGTTTCGCATTATATACAAAATTACGACGAAATAGTACATTTTGTTACATTCATAAAAAATGGCATCAGAAAATAGCCGTATTTTTGCACTATAATGAGTTTTCAATTAGAAGCATTGTTGGCATTAAGACAATCAATCGTGAATTATAAAACCGATGAAAGTTGGCAGTCAAAATTATATACAGCACAGATTAATAATCAGTGGTTCGAACTAAAACAAACAGAAAAGAGTATTCAGAGTTGGTTAGATGCATTGTCAGATGAGAATATCGCCCAATGGTTGGCTAAATATTCCTTCCCTCTTGAAATTCATAACAAAAGAATGGGTGTTATTATGGCCGGTAATATTCCTTTGGTAGGAATGCATGACCTTATTGTTGGCGTTCTTACAGGTTATACAGTAGTTGCGAAATGTTCTTCAGACGATGAGTTTTTGCCAAAGTTTTGGATTTCTGAAGCAGCCAAAATAAATCCAATTTGGGGCAATCAAATTGAATTTTCAGATCAATTCAAAAATGTAGATGCAGCAATTGCAACTGGAAGTAACAATTCTTCTCGGTATTTTGAATACTATTTTAGAAATATCCCTCATATTCTGAGAAAAAACAGAAATAGTATTGCTGTAATAACCGGTACTGAAACTGAAGATGAATTAGTTGCATTTGGGAATGATGTGTTTGATTATTTCGGACTTGGATGTCGCAATGTGACCAAAGTTTATTTGCCAGAAGGATATGAATTTAAAACGCTTTTTGATGTGTGGGAAAAATCACATGCCGATGTTGCTTTTCATAACAAATATGTAAATAATTACAATTATCACAAAGCATTGTTGTTGATGAATTTGGATCCACATATTGATGCTGGTTACGTTTTGATGAAAGAAAGAAAAGAATTGTATTCGCCCGTTGGAATGGTCAATTACGAATACTATTCAAACATCAACGAGTTGAAAGCTGTTTTTGCAGAAATATCTGAGAACATTCAATGCATTGTAAGTGAAAATACTGAAATCACCCATTTGCGTTTAGGTCAAACACAGTGCCCAACATTGTGGGATTATGCAGATGGTGTTGACACCATGCAATGGGCTATTGAATCAATTTGAGGTTAAACGAAATTACGTTCAATTAAACCGGCAATGGCATAAGACATTTGATTGTTGTCTTCTAACGAAGGATTAATTTCTGTAATTTCAAATGCTTTTACTTTTTCTTGTAGGAATAAAAAGCTCCACAATTCGTCGGCTTCGGATAAATTTAAACCACCTTTAACGGGTGTTCCTGTTCCTTTTGAAATGCTGGGATCAAGGCTATCAACATCAAAACTCACGTACCATTGTTGCGTATTTTTTAGCATTTCTTCGGCTTGTGCGATTGCCCATTTCATGCCGTTTTTCTTCACGTCTTCAGCAAATATGATATTGATTCCTAGTGATTTAGTAAGTTCAATCTCGGGTTTTTCGTAGCTACGGATTCCTATAAAAACGATGTTTTTGGCATCGATATGCTGCGTGTTTTCTTTGTTTTTGAGGGATTTAATTTCTTCCCAAAAAGAGATTGTTTCAGCATCTAGCTGGTTACACTGATTTTCTAAATTGTCGGCATTTACACTTGCGTTCAACGCCATTCCATGGATATTTCCACTCGGAGTGGTATAGGGTGAATGCAAATCTAAATGTGCATCAATCCAAAGAACTCCTGTGTTTTCGCAACCAAAATGGCGGCAAAACCCTGCCAAACTTCCAATGGCATTGCTATGATCTCCACTTAAAATAATTGGTAATTTGTCTGCGTTTAAACAGCTTTCTACCAATTGCGCATATCCTTTTTGATGTTTTATAAAAGGTGCAGCTCTTTTTAAATATTCTGGCAAAGGTAATTTCTCTTTATCTTCAATTTCTTGCGGAACAGAAAATACATTCATTTCGCTCATCGAGCGAATTTGGGAATTAGTGCAAACTTCAAGAAGGTTTTGAGGCCCTTTTGAAGTTCCTGGTTTTCCTGCTCCGTATTCCCATTCAGATACGATAATACACTTATTTGAGTTTTTCATTACGGAGTTTTACTTGTAGGCAATATAATAATTTGGTGTGGATAATGCTATTTTTGATTGGTGAAGGTTCTACTTTCTTTCCCAAATAATGAAACCACCCACTTTTTTTGTGTCAAAGGTTTTGAATTTGTGATAAAATGATTCATCGGGTTGAAATGTGTTTTTTGTAATTACATACATTTTTTGATGGTTATTTGGGTTATGGGCATGAAGTCTTCTTTTTTGTTGTTTTGGGTAAATTTCTTCAGTTGGCAGTGGATTCTCGGTGATCATTCCCTCAAAATCTTTGGGTGTTAAATTTGAGTGAAAATATAGGGCATACGTTTTATATCCCCAAGTTTCAATAAACATGCCTTTCTTTCGAAGTTCCTTCATTAATTGAGTTACTGGACCTTGAGTACTATTGGCAACTGCGGGAAGTAGCGTAAAGTAGGCTGTTAATGCAACGGCTCCCGACAAAACATACAAATAAACTGGATTTGGTTTCTTACCAAAAAAAGAAAGCACAATCCACGGCATAAACCAAAAAGTAAATAAGGATGCTGGAATTAAAGTTGTCCAATTCCATTTGGGCATATTGATTAGAATATCTTTCGAAAACAGGTCTAAATTATTGAGTAAAATGGTTGGAATGGGTCTAATTGTTGCCGCCAATGGAATTACCCATAGAGCGAGCATCAATGTAATTCCAACAAAAAACAAGGGTATATTCAACCAATATGGAAATTTCCCTCGGTTGGTATAAATCAAATAAACCTGATAAGCCCCAAAATAGGTGAGGGGCCACCAGCAAAGGCTACTGTAATGGATGATTTTTGTTGTGGCAATACTAAAAACAATCAATACAATCCAAAATAGGGAGCGCATAAATAAATGCAAAATATCTATGTTCCTATCCATTGCAACATTGGTTACCAAATGCGGAAAAGCCAATATGGCAGAGGGGAAACACAAAACCAACAATACGATAATGTGATAAAACCAAGGTTGGTTGTGGTAAGGTATTTGTCCTTTAAATAAAATAATTTGGTATTCAATGAAATGAGAGAAGAATGCCTGTCCATTCGATTGTATTAATGGAATAATCCAACAGGCCAATACGCCAAGAAATCCAATAATAAATAGGATTATTTTGCCATCAAAAATTTCGTGCCACTTACTTCTAATTGCGGTAGTTGTGATAATAACCAAGGCCAAAATGAGAATAGCAACGGGTCCTTTGGTAAGTACTGCTAGTCCTAAAAAAATGCCCGACAATAAATAATAAATATGTGCACGTTCTTGGTTAATGCCAGCTTGTGAAATTTGATACCATTTGTACATCGATAAGAAGATAAACAAATTGAATACTGGATCAATAATTCCTGATTTCCAATAAATAAAGGGCGCCAACGACAATAAAATGCTCATCGCCCAAAATGTACCTAGCATTTTTTTTCCGGCATCTGATCCAATGTGATAGGCTAAGTTTACAGAAATGATACCTGCAATCACATTTGGTAATTTGAAAACCCATGCATGAACTCCACCAATATGAATTCCAATAGATTGAAGCCAAATAAATAAGGGAGGTTTTTCATAAAATGGCTCAAATCCAACTTGGGTGTATAAATAGTTTTTGGTGAGTACCATTTCACGCGCGCTTTCAGCGAAATTCAATTCATCCCAGTCAAATAATGGAACCATATTTAACCCTGCCATTAACAGCAAGGCTGATATTAATGTAAAAATGAGATGTATTTTTGTCTTTTGCATTAACTATGATTCTTTGAATTCAATTTCTTTTTTATATATGGATAGGTAATTCCTGCAATATAAAAGAAAATATTTGCAATAATACATCCTGCCAAGGTATCTTCAATACTGTGTTGCCCCAAATATATGCGGCTGTAACCAATTGAAAATGCTGAAAAAATTGATAGAAATAACGTTAAGTTTTGAAGTTTATGTTTTGGTAACGATAATATAATCATACCAGTTGCAAAAAATGCAGCCGATGTATGTCCACTCGGAAAACCTTGAAAATGTTTCAATACTTCGCCATCTATTTGTCTAATTGTATTGCCAAATTTTTCAATGGGTCTAGGGAAATTCAATTGAAATTTAATGAATTGGACAATTAATGATTCAATTCCAAAAACAATTGAGAACCACAAGCCTTTTGGAAAATCAATACGTAGCATTAAGAAAATACCGAGTATAATTACAGGCCATTCTGCCCAAATGGTATAGTTTTTGACGTATTTGTCGAGTTGTAAAGAATACAAGTTATGAATTTTAAGTGTAATATTGTTGAAACCAATGAAAAATGTGCAGATAGTTATGGCCAAAGCAATACCTATATTGATAGCTACGTATTTTTTAAAATTCATAAATATGTGCAAATATAATTACAAGTTATTTAATGAAAACTTTGATTTATCAACTGAAATTCTTTCATTGCAACAGAAAAAAGACTATATTGAAACTTTTAAAGTAAAAACATAAATTATGGCAACAGAAGGAATTAAAAGATCAAAAATCGAATTGGAATATTCATTGAGATCTTCTCCACATATTTTATTCCAGTATATCTCTAATCCTTCCGGCTTACAAAGTTGGTTTGCTGATCACGTAGATATTTTTGGTGGAGTAAGATATAGATTTGCTTGGAATGACGGAACAGAATACCAAGCGAAAATTATTAAGAATGTACCTAATAAATACATCAAATTTGCAATTGAAGGCTCTGCCGAAGGGGAGTATTTAGAATTTAGAATTGACCAAGATGCGATAACGGGCGATGTTGAGTTGCTCATCACGGAATTTGTAAATGAAGACGAAGCAGAAATGGCTGCATCCATTTGGGATGTTGCTGTTGAAAATCTTTGCGGTATTATTGGCGCTTAATCTAAGTTTTTAACGGCCAAATAAGCCATCAAGCCTGCGCCGTGCTCAATTGCATCTTCATCAACGTCAAATGATGGATGATGAACTCCAAATGTTGTTCCTTTGGATTCGTTTCTCGTTCCTAATCTGTAAAAACAACTATCTACTTCCTGAGAATAATAAGAAAAATCTTCTGCAGCCATCCAAATATCCAAATCAATTACATTTTCTTCACCCAAATAATCTTTGGCCAAACTCTGACAATTGTTTGTGAGAATTTCATTGTTTTTCAAAAAAGGATAACCCTTTCTGATCTCGAAATTCACTTCCCCACCAAAACCTTCAACCAAGCTTTTTGCAATTTTCATCATCTTTTCATGGGCTTCTGCGCGCCATTTTTCATCCAAAGTTCTGAAAGTTCCCTCAATATACACTTCACTAGGAATTACATTGGTCGCCCCATTGGCAATGAATTTCCCAAACGACAATACACTCGGAATAATAGGATTCGCACTTCTTGAAACTACCTGTTGCAAACTCACTATCATTTGAGATGCAATACTTACCGGATCAATGCACATGTGAGGCATGGCACCATGTCCTCCTTTACCTTTTACTGTTACATAAATCTCATCGGCACTGGCCATATACAATCCAGGTCTAAATCCAGTTTTGCCAGTTTCAATAAATGGCATAACATGTTGGCCTATCATGACATCCACTTTTGGATTGTTCAAAACTCCTTCAGCAATCATCATACTTGCTCCTCCAGGTATTTTTTCTTCTCCTGGTTGAAAAACAAGTTTGATGGTTCCCTCGAAATCATTTTTTAGTTCATTCAGTATTGTTGCCGCGCCTAGCAAAGACGTGGTGTGCACGTCATGGCCACAGGCATGCATAATGCCCTCTTTTTTGCTGCGGTAAGGACGTCCATCGTTTACCTCAACAATTGGCAAAGCATCTATATCGGCACGCAATGCAACTACTTTTTTTGACGGATTTTTCCCTTCAATAAGCGCAACAACCCCAGTATTGGCAACGCGTTGCGTTGTTAATCCCAATTTGTTTTGCAAATAACTTTCAATGAGTTTTTGAGTTTCGAATTCTTCAAACGACAATTCCGGATTTTCATGAAGGTGATGTCTTATTTCAATGAGTGCAGGCGCAATTTGGTTCGCTTTTTGCTGTATCTTGTCTTTTAAACTCATAAATTTTGTTTTTACTGATTGGCAATTGTAAATTGCAAATCTAAATTTTGTTTGCCCAAACTCCTACAAAAACAAAATAATTTCTTTTTATGATAAGCCCAAATTCCATAGACCAACTGCTCAATGCCGCAATCATAGAAGATGTTGTTGGTGATTACGTGAATTTAAAGCGGTCTGGGTCTAGATTTAAAGGAAATTGTCCTTTTCATGATGAAAAAACGCCAAGTTTTACTGTAACTCCTACATTAGGAATCTACAAATGTTTTGGTTGCCAAAAAGGAGGGAATTCCATTCAATTTTTGATGGAAATTGAAAACCTTTCTTTTACGGAATCGGCCCGAATGCTTGCCAAACGCTACAGCGTTGATTTGGTAGAAACCAATGTAGGAAACAAGGAAGAATACGAAGAAAGTCAGAAATTAAGAGAAGGGGTTCAATCGATAAATGATTTTGCCATTCAGTTTTTTGCCGATCAACTTCATACCCAAGAAGAAGGCAAGAACATTGCTTTGCCATATTATAGAGAACGTGGATTTACCTTAGAAACAATAAAAAAATGGCAACTAGGGTATAGTCCTGAGTCGTGGGATGCGTTTTATAAAGCTGCTACAAAAGCGGGTTACAAAGATGAAATGCTTAAATCGGCTGGATTAATCAAGCAGCGCGATTCAGATGGTTCGGCATACGACTTATTTAGAAATAGGGTTATTTTTCCTTTAGTTGCGGTTAGTGGAAAAGTAGTTGGGTTTGCCGGTAGAATTATGGGGAAAGTTGAAAATGCCCCCAAATACGTAAATTCACCGGAAACAGAATTATACAAAAAGAGCGACTTTTTATTTGCGCTTTACCAGGCAAAAAATTCCATCAAGAAACTTGACAAGGTTTTATTGACGGAGGGATATACGGATGTGATTACTTTACATCAATCTGGAATTGAAAATGCAGTTGCAAGTAGTGGTACCGCATTAACTCCCGGTCAAATTAAGTTAATTAAACGTTTTACAAATAATGTAACTGTTATTTATGATGGTGATGCCGCGGGTATCAAAGCTTCGCTTAGGGGAATTGATTTGCTGCTTGCCGAAGATATTAACGTGCGCGTTGTACCCTTGCCAGAAGGGGATGATCCTGATTCATATTGTAAAAAATTGGGTCCAGACGGATTTAAAGATTATATCCAATCCGTTGAGAAGAACTTTATCTTCTTCAAGGCAGAATTGTTACTGGAGTTAACACAAAACGACCCAATTCAAAAGTCAGAGGCAATTAAAGATATTTTACAATCAGTTGCTTATATAAAAGACTCTTTAAAAAGAACAACACTTGTAAAAGAACTCGAAAGAATTTGCGATGTAAAAGAAGAGGTTTTGGCTCAAGAGCTTGGCAAGCTATTGAGAATAAATATCGTTCAAGATAAAAAGCAATTATTTGCAGATACAAAAAATGTAGTTGATTTATTCATAGATGAACCTGTACTTGTAGCATTGAGTGATGTCCATCAAGAAATGGCAATGATTCGCACTTTGTTGATGAATGCAACCAAACAATTCGATGAAAATCAAACCATATTTGAATTTGCATTAACTGAATACCAAGCCGATGAGAGTATTCAGTTTAAAGATGCATTTGCAAGTAAATTCATGAATGAATTGATAAAACCAGATGGTACTTTTGAATGGCCAGGAATTGAGTATTTTATTCATCATACAGATACTGAGATTTCATCATTTGTGGCAGGTGTATTTTCAAACGACCATCAATTGAGTCCTGCCTTTTTAGACAATATGATTTATGTAAAAACTGAGGAGGACAATTACCGCGATGAACTCATTTCTATCTTTTTAAATATCCGCAGAACCAAAATTGAAGAAATTATTCTTTCTGAACAGTTGAAATTGCAACAACCAGAAGAGCAACATGATGAAATTTTGGAATATTTAGATTTTCTAAACACGGTGAAAATTGATATTGCCAATAAATTGGGCAATGTAGTATCTCGGTTCTAATGAAAAATATTATCCGTAAAGTATCGTTTTTAATAGTTGTATTTTGCTTGTTTTATTTGGTGCTTTTTGGTGTGCCTGGTATCGTTCAAAACAAACCCTTTTGCGAGCCTAGAATAGGATTTATTGTCATAAAGAACGATACGGTGTATTGTGATAGTTTAAAGCTTCCCTTGCATACTATTCCCAAAATAAAGGATTTGCATACCGTGGCAAAAGTTGCACTCGGTAAATGGGCAAAATTATTCATTGTGTTAAAAATTGAAGAGAGTGGCTATGACAATCAAAATTCAATTTATGCCTTGAAATACAATAATTTGGTTGGAATGCGTTATCCAAATCAAAGAGAAACAACCGCAAGACGAAAGGGATATAGCAGTTATTGCGTATTTGACAATTGGTACGATTGTGTGATTGATTTCAAATATTACATTGAAAACACCGAATTGAAATTTGTGAAGTTATTTCAAAGAAAACCACATTCGGATAAAGAAATGATCAAGTTTATGCACGGTTCTTATAATGGTTATTCTCAGTGGTATCGGGATGTGTTTTGGCTGCTCGACGATTTTGAAGAATAAATCCAATGCTCAAAACAAAAGCCACGAAAAAGAAAAATGCATTCATTGCAAAAACAGTATTGTAGCCAAGTTTCCAATTGGTGAAAATTTTGCCAGAAAATACACCACCGAAAATAATTCCCAATTCTAACATCATGAAGAGAGCGGCAAGCGCTTTTCCTCTGTTTTGTGCAGTTGCTGTATCTCCTGCCCAAGCGAATAAACTCGGTGCATTAAAGCCTTGACCAATTCCATAAAAGAATGCGCTGATAAAGAAGGCGTATTGAAACGGGTTGAAAATGAGCAACAACATGGAAATAAGTTGTCCCAGAGTTCCAATGGCAGTTGACCAAGGCCTTCCCAATTTATCAGAAACACTTCCGCTGAATAACCTAAAAATCAACGAAAAGGTAATATAAATGGTGAGGTACATTCCTTTATTAGCATAACCCAAACTTAGGGTGTAATCGGGCATTACAGTTAAAATGGAACCCAACGAAATACATACCAAATACATGAGCAAAGCGGGTTTCCATGCAGGTAAATAAAATAGGTTCCGAATATTGAATTCGAACTTTCGTTTTGCTTCAGCAGGTTTGGTTTCTGGCAACATTGAAAACATAACCAGTGCTAAAATTGCGAATATAGAACTGGCTATAAACAGTTGATTCACTCCAAAGTAATTTACAATTAAGGCTCCGAGGGCGTATCCAAAGCTAGTTCCTATGTTGTTGAAAGTACCTTGCCAACCCATAGCTCTGCCGCGGTATTCATGCGATACTGTATCTGCGGTATAAGCGGTAAAACCAGTTGGGGTAAATCCGGTTGAAAATCCATGTATCATTCTCACAATGAAAAATGCAGAAAGTGTTCCTACAAAGGGATATAAAAAACCGGCCACGATACAAAAAATGCAACCCCCAATCATGGCCCATTTTCGGCCAAGGTTATCTGTAATCCATCCGCTTAATGGTCTAGCAACCAATGCACTTAGTGAAAACGCAGGGACAATCCATCCCAAATATTCACTGCCGTTTAATCTTTTTAGGAAATCGGATAATTCTGGTAAAACAATATTGAAAGATAAAAAGAAGAAAAGTGCCCCACAACACATTATCCAAAAGTGTTTAGGGTAGCGTCTGTGCATTTTACTGATATTTTGCAACCAAAGGCATGATTCGGCCTTTACCAAATGCTTTTGAACTCACACGAATAATAGGAGGAGCTTGATAACGTTTGTATTCATTGGCATTTACCATATTTACAATGCGTTCAACCAATGAACTGTCATAACCTTCCATTGTGATTTCGTCTTTGCTCTTTTTTCCCTCAATGTATAATTTCAAAATTTCATCGAGCATATCATAATCTGGCAATGAGTCGGAATCTTTTTGACCGGGTCTAAGTTCAGCACTAGGTGCTTTCTCTATGATTTCGTTTGGAATAATTTCGTGGTTTTTGTTAATGTATCTGGCCAAGGCATAAACCTGAGTTTTGTAAACATCTCCCAAAACAGACAAGCTGCCACACATATCGCCATAAAGGGTTGAATAACCAACCGCCATTTCACTTTTGTTGCTCGTATTGATGAGGATATTGCCTATTTTATTGCTAATGCCCATCAATAAAACACCTCTTGAGCGCGCTTGGATATTTTCTTCTGCAACATTGAATTCTCGTCCCTCAAAAACAGAAGACAACGCTTCTGTATATTGATTGAAAATATTTTCAATGGGAAGGATATGGTATTCATTTCCAAGATTCTCGGAAATCTTTTTGGCATCGGTAATTGATCCTTCAGAACTGAACTGACTTGGCATTAAAATAGCCAACACATTGTCGTTTCCCAATGCTTGTGAAAGCAATGCTTGCACCAATGCACTGTCGATTCCACCTGAAGATCCCAAAACAGCTTTTTTAAACCCCATTTTCTTGAAATAATCTTTGATACCAAATACCAACGCTTGGTGCAAAGTAGCAATTTCATCAATTTCAATTGGGAGGGTGGCGTTGGAAGTTATTACCCCATCATCAAATGAAATATAACCAACCGATTCTTCGAAATCGGGAAGTTGCATGGCTACTTCTCCGTTGCTATTAACAGCACGACTTGCGCCATCGAACAACAGCTCTGTATGAATACCAATTTGGTTGGCATAAATTACGGGAATATCAAAACGACTGGCTTGACCTCCAAAAACCCTATTTCTTAAAGATTGTTTTCCCAAGTGAAATGGAGAAGCAGAAGGGTTGATGATGATATCGGCACCCAGTTCTTTTAATTTAGATCCCGGGCTTGCATTGTATTCAAAATCGTTGTAGATATCCCAAATGTCTTCACAAATGGCAATGCCTATTTTATGTCCTTTAAATTCAATAATATCTGTTTCTTGGGCAGGTTCAAAGTAACGCGCTTCAGAAAATACATCATAAGTCGGCAACAATGTTTTGGCAATGGTTTTTTGAATACGACCATTTTGCATAAAGCACATTACATTTTGTAGGTTTCTTCCTTTGTGTGGATTGCGCATAACTCCGCCCACAATGGCAGCAATGCCTTGGCAACTTTGCGCCACTGCATCGAGGCTATGCTCGCATTTTTCTACAAACCAAGGGTAATCTAATAAATCGTCGGGCATGTAGCCACAAACCGACATTTCTGAAAAAACCACCAAATCAGCGCCTTTTTGTTTGGCAGTGAAAATGGTATCCGCAATTTTGGCAGTATTTCCTTCGAAATCTCCTATTTTAAAATTGAGCTGAGCAAGGCATATTTTTATTGCCGACATGAATTGTTTAGAATGTTAAACCTACCTGCAAAGAAAGGAAATTATTTCTACCATTCACGCGTGCATCGGCAAATATATCGGTAAACCCATTGTCGAATTTTAATCCCGCAACCAAATTCATGCTGCCCGATAAATGATATTCAACACCAGCACCAATGATCATTGATCCCCTGAAAGTATTGATGTCATCTGTGAATGCTAGATTTGGATTGAAAATATTATTGTCTATTCCCGCAAAATCATAAATGTCATTTACAGGGTTGTTTGGGTCATGCGATGATAAACCGGTATTTCCGTAAATGATAGGATCTGAAATAGTTTCAACTTTTTTCTGTAAAGCAAAAGACAACCCTAAACCGAATTGCATGTAATATTTCATTCCACCCAAATCGTCGGTTTTGAATTTGATGCTTACCGGAATTTGCAAATATTGGTTGTTGTAATTAAATTGGACTTTATTATAATTTGCGCTGTTGCTGCTAGCACCCTTCAAATCACCTGTATGTTGTACTTTGCTCGGTAGAGAAGTCACATCTAATTCTGTACTTAACCAATAATTTTGGTTTTTAAGTAACATAAAATCAGCAGTTACGCCGTATGTAAATCCCAATCCAAGGCCATTATTTGTCATTGGTCCTTCTTGGACTTTCACCCATGCAAAATTAGGACTAACTTTGAAGCCGAAAGAAAAGCTTTTTGATTCCTGGGCAGAGGCAATGTTAAACGCTGCTGCAGAAATTATACCGGTGAACAACAAAATGATTTTTTTCATGTTATACTTATATTGTTTATTATATGCAAAAAAACAACTTTTTCAACAAATTGGTGCTATGCAGCCTTGTCTGCGTGTTAGGTTTATCCATAAGTTGTAAACAAAAAGCAACTAAGCCAAATATTAAAATCGTAGACTTTACTCAAACGCTTGATAGTCTATCAAATAAAAGGGTTTTGCCGCAAGATATTTATATGCTCAAAAAACAGTACGGACGCTTTTTTAACGTCTGGTTTTCCGAGATAATGGACTATAACCGTTATGCGAATTTTCCTGATAGCATGGTGGCTACCTATTTCAATTATTTTGTGCAACAAAATAAACCTATGTATAAGGCAATGAATGCGCATTATGCCATTCATAACGCATGGAAAAACGATTTAAATGGGTCGTGGCAAAATTTGCAAACGGCGATGCCAAACACCCCAACGCCAGTGGTTTATGGTTACTTCTCGCAGTTTAGCAATTATAATACGTTTGTTGACACAACCAAAGGACAATTGATTCTTGGATTTAGCAAAGAAATGTTCATGAACGACACATTTCCGGTATATGCCATGCTTGAAGTTCCAGATTTCTTCAATAGATACAACAGTCCTTCACAAATTCCTACCATGCTCATTTGGAATTACTTAAAAAGTAAATTCGAAACTGAACACAACATCAAAACCATGCTTGAACAGGCTGTTTTTGAGGGAAAAATTTGGTCGTTATTGCAGGAAGTTTCTCCGAAATCAGAAGTGTACGACTTGCTCGGATATACCAAAGAGGAATGGAAAATAATGAAGTTAGATCAGGGACAAATGTGGCGACATTTTTTAGAAAATAAGTTGCTGTTTAGTTCTGATTTTAACTCCTACAAAAGGTATTTTGTATACGGTGCCCATACCTTTGGAGCCGGCATTCCTGCTGATTGTCCTCCAATGATTGGCAGTTTTATGGGACTTCAAATAGTTGAAGCATACAGAAAAGCAACAGATTGTTCGTACCAACAATTGTTTAACGAACACGATGCATCAAAAATATTGAGATTGTCTGGTTATAACCCAGTAAAATAATGGAAGATTTAAAAGCTTATTTAGACGAAAGATTAGAAGAAAATCATTTTATCCAATTCGTTGGGTTAAAACTATCGCACATAGAGGTTGGTTATGCCGAAATGACATTGGAAATTAAAAAGCACCATTTGCAACAAAATGGCTTTATGAATGGAGGTGTTACTGCTACCATTCTAGATGTAGTTACCGGAATTGGCGCATATACCACCGTGGTAAAAGGTAAAAATGTAGTTACCGCCGATTTGAAAGTGAGTTACCTCAATCCCTCAACTGCCAAAAACATTTTGGCCACGGGCAGGGTGAAAAAATCGGGCAATTTTTTGGTATTTTGCGAAGGTGAAGTCTATGACATTTTTGAAGATGGTTCACGAAAATTGGTGGCTACTTGTAGCTCAATTATGTGTGCTGTTGATATTCCAATTGTAAAAGTTGATTGATGAAATACCGCGAAATTTTATATTCAAATTACCATACCACACAAAGTGGACGGGCCAGCGGCGTTGATGCCATCGCTTTGTTTAACCGCGAAAAATGGCGATTTTCTATCGAAATATTGCCTTTGGTAAACACATTTCCGAAAACATCGAAAATTTATGATTTCGGCTGTGGCAGTGGAAGTCTTTTGGCGGTTTTGAAGGACAATGGATTCACCAATTTGCTGGGTATGGATCTGAGTTCAGAACAAGTAAAATTGGCACATGAATTGGGCGTTGATTGTGTGAAAGAACAAGATGCGTTGAATTATTTAAAAGATTCATCTGAAAAATACGATTTAATATTTGGAATGGACATCATTGAGCATTTCACCAAAAATGAATTGGTGGAGTTATTGTCCCTCATAAAAAATAAACTGAATCCAGGCGGGAAGGCTATTTTCAGGACTCCGAATTTAGACGCTCCATTAACAACGGTTTTTGCCAATGGCGATTTCACCCACGAAAACTATATGAATGCTTCGTCGGCACAGCAAGTTTGCATGGCTTGTGGATTTAATGCGGTTCAAGTGGTGGAAAGCAGTGTGAAAATTCAAAACCCGTTGAAAGAATTGATCCGTAAATTCATTTGGTTTGGGTTAAAACAAAAATTAAAAACAACCTTATTTGCAACGGGGAGAAGTACACAAAATGTAATTTTTACGCCAAATATGATCATCGTTGCAGATGCATTAAAATAAATTGAATGAGTAAAATAGCATTAATAACTGGGGGTACCAGTGGAATAGGATTGGCAACTGCAAAGTTGTTATTGGAAAACGGTTACAAAGTAATTGTAACGGGAAGAAGGGCAGAGCGTTTGTTGAAGTTTCAAGAGGAAATGGGTACAGATAAAGTGTACACTTTGTGTTTTGATGTGAGAAATGACCAAGAAGTGAATTTCGCATTGAATTCATTGCCTTCTGCTTGGAAAAATATTGATGTTTTGGTAAATAATGCAGGATTGGCTTGGGGTTTGGGACAATTTTTCAATGGAAATACAACCCATTGGGATACCATGATCGACACCAACATCAAAGGATTACTTTACGTTTCGAAAGTGATAGCCAATTGGATGAAAGATAAAAAAAGCGGTCATATTGTAAATATTGGGTCAATTGCTGGCAAAGATGTATATATGAATGGCAATGTTTATTGTGCTACAAAACATGCCGTAGATGCTTTAACTAGGGCAATGCGTATTGAGTTGGCAGAATATAAAGTAAAAGTTACAGGCATTCATCCTGGAGCCGTAGAAACCGAATTTAGCGAAGTGCGTTTTGATGGCGATAAAGACAGGGCAAAAAAGGTTTATGAGGGATTTGAAAACCTCATTGCCGATGACATTGCCGACGCAGTATTTTACGCAGTTTCAAGGCCAGCCCACGTAAACATTAACGACTTAGTAATTATGCCAACGGCCCAACCTGCGGCAGGTGTGATATATAGGGATTAGAAGGTTTATAAGAGTTTAGGGAGTTTATTAGCGTTTATGAAGGTTGATTTTGTTTTATTTAACCCTTATAAACTTTCATAAACCTTTATAAACCCTCATAAACTCTCTAATTTGAAACAAAAGTATGAGCAACAAAAACAAAAACAAATCGGGGATTGTTTATAGTACAAATCCGGATTATCAGTATGACGCTGACAACGAGGAGCAAGATACCTTGGAGCCCTCGCAGCAGAAGTTATATGCAAGGAGAGAAGTTCGCAATGGCAAACCTTGTATTGTGATTAAAGAGTTTGTTGGCAAATCTGACGATTTAAAACAGTTAGAAAAAAGCCTAAAAAACCATTGTGGCGTGGGTGGTACCAGCAAAGATGGCGACATCATTATTCAAGGAGATACCTTGGAAAAGGTGAAGGCGTTTTTGGCTACTAAGGGGTATCGCACCAAAGGTTAATTAGAAGGTTTATAAGAGTTTATAAAGGTTTAGTTTGACAGGGTGCTAAAATTAAACCACGAATCGTAAACAGGCGTAGAGGTAATTTGAAGGTTTATAAAAGTTTATGAAGGTTTATAAGGGTTTATAAAAATTGACTGGTTGCCAAAATTAAATAGCGAAGCGTAAACAAAAATGAGGATGTTAAAAAACGTATTTATATTTATCATTTCAATCGGTTTTTTATCTTGCGGGAGTAAGAATTCCTCCTTGGTAGAAAGCACAAACAAAAAAAACATGGAAAATTCAAATCAAATTGATCCAACGAAAGTAGACACTTGCGTGTTGGGTGGCGGTTGCTTTTGGTGTCTAGATGCCGTTTACAGACGTTTGCCAGGCGTATTGAATGTTGTGAGTGGTTACAGCAACGGTAAAGTTGCCAATCCTACCTATCGTGAAGTGTGCTCAGGATACACCGGTTGTGTGGAAGTAGTAAAAATCATGTTCGATACCACCAAAACTTCGTATGCAGAAATACTCACTGTTTTTTGGCGTATTCACAATCCTACAACGTTAAACAAACAAGGCAACGACGAAGGAACCCAATACCGAAGTGGAATTTATTATCGCAATGAAGAACAAAAGACCACAGCTATTTATAGTTTAAAAGCTGCAGAAGATGCCAAACTTTGGGACGGTAAAATTGTAACAGAAATTCTTCCAGTAGAAAAATATTCCGACGCCGAAGACTATCACCAAAACTATTTTGAAATCAATCCTGACCAACCTTACTGCATTTATGTAGTTGGAGAAAAGGTTAAGAAGTTTGAGGAGTTTATGAAGAAATTCAAAGGTTTATAAGCGTTTATAAAAGTTTATAAGGGTTTATAAAGGTTCAATGAGAAATAAAAATAAGTTATCAAATCTAGTTCAACCTTTGTTTATTCCAATAAACTAAATCTAAAGCTCATAAACCTTCATAAACCCTTATAAACTTTCTAATTACTAAAATTAAACCTTCATAAACCCTTATAAACCCTCTAATTCCTAAAGCCTGTGCAATTGGGTGTTGAAAATTGAGATTCCAGTGCCAATTAATAACCCGGTGAGTACGTCGGAAGGGTAGTGTTTTCCTGCTGAAATTCTGAGGGTGGCGGTGGCTAACGATGCTACGCCCGCGCCGTAAGCCAAATATTTAACCGTGTTGGTTTGGTTGTTTCTCAAAGCATACATCAACGCTGTGGTTGCTGCGGCTGCTGTTATTGCGCTATGTCCACTAAAAAATGAATAATTATCGTCTTTTTTGCCCGTAAATTGATATCCCGAAGCGTTGGTGTATGGTCTGCTTCGTTGAACCAATATTTTAACCAATTGCACGGTGTTTCCCGTTATCCAAAGGTTTTGAGTGAAGTTATTGATATACCCCCAACGTTCATTTTGAGGAAGAGCTAAGGTTAGTGCAGAACTCAGTAGCATGGTAGCACCTGCAGTAGCATCTGACAAATGGACCATGTTGGATTTCAATTGATTCACTGCAAGTTTGTCTATTGGATTTACCGTCCAGTGGTGTGGGGTAGCGTTTAACTTATTTGTAAGCCAAATTTCAGTGGCACTCATCGTAATCAAACTGCCATACAAAATCTTGTCATAAGTGGGTTTTACAGCGTAATTTTGGGACTTAAGGTTATTGTCCCCCAAAAAAATAATGCACAAAAGCAATAGTGTCAGTTTTACACTTATGTAATTGCGACATTCGGTTAAGTATTTGCTTATGATTGTATTATATGTATTTGACATGTTTCGATGGTCTTTAAAATGTATGTGTTTTGTGTGCGTAAATCCGTTTACTAAAAAAAAGATAAAAATTAACCAATGCGATTAACGTTTTGGTAACTTTGCAGTACAAATTTACGAAAATAAACTGTATGAGTAATGAGGCATTGATTGCGAACATAAAATCGCATGCAAAGCAAGTTTTTGAAAACTTAACCACCGATGAGCTTATCGAGAAAGCTCTCGAGAGAAATGAAGGTCAAATCACAGATAAAGGCGCCTTGGCTGCCGATACGGGTGAATTTACTGGAAGAAGTCCGAAAGACAAATTCTTGGTAAAAGATGCAAAAACTGCCGACACCGCATGGTGGGGTACTGTTAATCAACCCTTTGAATCTGAAAAATTCGATGCGTTGTTGAACAGGGTAGTAGCGCATTTAGAAGGAAGAGAAATCTTTGTTCGTCATGCATACGCTTGTGCCGATCCAGCTTATCGTTTAAATATTCAAGTAGTTACTGAGAGTGCGTACCAAAATTTGTTCGCTAAGAACTTATTTTTACGTCCTACTGCAACTGAAATCGCTACCCAACCTTCTGATTGGGTAATTATTGCTGCACCATCATTCATGGCTGATCCAGCAATTGATGGAACCCGCCAGCACAACTTTACCATTGTAGATTTAACCAAGAAAATCATCTTAATTGGTGGTAGTGGTTACACTGGTGAAATTAAGAAAGGTATCTTTAGTGTGTTGAATTACATCCTTCCACAAGAAAAAGGTGTATTGAGCATGCACTGTTCTGCGAATATCGGTAAGGACAATGACACTGCTGTATTCTTCGGATTGAGCGGTACCGGTAAAACTACGTTGAGTGCTGATCCTAATCGTAAGTTAATCGGTGACGATGAACACGGTTGGTCAGATTCTACCGTATTCAATTTCGAAGGTGGTTGTTATGCAAAATGCGTAAACTTAACTGAAGAAAAAGAACCTCAAATTTGGAATGCAATTAAGCCTGGTGCTTTGGTTGAAAACGTTCGTTTCTTTGAGGGAACCAATACGCCTGATTACGATAACATTTCTGTTACCGAAAACACCCGTGTTGCTTACCCAATTGACTACATCGACAATATTGCAGAACCTTCAATTGGTGATGCACCTAAAAATATTTTCTTCCTAACTGCGGACGCATTTGGGGTATTGCCTCCAATTTCTAAATTGACATCTGGCCAAGCCATGTATCAATTTATTTCAGGTTACACTGCAAAAGTGGCAGGTACTGAAGCGGGAGTTACTGAACCACAAGCTACTTTCTCTGCATGTTTTGGACAAGTTTTCTTGCCATTACATCCTGCGAAATATGCACAGATGTTGGGTGAAAAACTTTCTGCAAATCCAGATATCAACGTATGGTTAATCAACACAGGTTGGTCTGGTGGTGCTTACGGAGTAGGCAGCAGAATGAAATTGTCTTACACCCGTGCCATGATTACTGCGGCTTTGGAGGGACAATTGGATGGGTCATTCACCAATCACCCTGTGTTTGGTTTTGCAATGCCTGATGCTTGTCCTAACGTTCCTTCAGAATTGTTACATCCAAGAAATACTTGGGCTGACGGTTCTGCATACGATGCACAGTGTCAGAAGTTGGCAAAATTGTTCAACGACAATTTCCAAAAATTTGCCGATGGATCTAGCGACGAAATCAAGGCCGCTGCTCCTAAAATGGCCACTGCTTAAACAACAACAATAACAAAAATAACAAAATTGGACGCTCTAGGGCGTCCTTTTTGTTTAGGGCACTTCGTGCGTTTAGAAGAGCTTCGCTTGTTTACGTTTTGCTGGTTAATTTTTGCACTCAGCCAACCTTTATAAACGCTCATAAACTTTTATAAACTCTTATAAACTTTCTAATTAACTTTTAATTTATCTTTGCACTCTAATTATGTCACTTACATCTCAAGAAATTAAGGCAAAGTTTTTAGCGTTTTTCGAAAGTAAAAATCACCGTATCGTTCCCTCTGCACCCATTGTGGTGAAGGGCGATCCTACGTTGATGTTTACAAACGCCGGTATGAACCAATTTAAAGATTATTTCTTAGGGAATGCCGTGGCCACACAAAAACGTGTTGCCAATAGCCAAAAATGTTTGAGAGTAAGCGGAAAACACAACGACTTGGATGAGGTAGGGCACGACCATTATCACCATACCATGTTCGAAATGCTAGGGAACTGGAGCTTTGGCGATTATTTCAAAGCCGATGCCATTGCCTGGGCTTGGGAACTTTTAACTGAAGTGTATGGCCTCGATAAAGACCGTTTGTATGTTTCTGTTTTTGAGGGAGATGAAGCCGCGAATATTCACTTCGATCAAGAAGCTTACGATATTTGGGCTGCCCGCGTTGACAAATCAAAAATTATAAACGGAAATAAAAAAGACAATTTCTGGGAAATGGGCGATACCGGTCCTTGCGGACCCTGTACCGAAATCCATTTTGATATGCGTTCTGATGAAGACCGCGCAAAAGTGGATGGCGCTACCTTGGTGAATAAAGACAATCCCGAAGTGATTGAAATTTGGAATAATGTGTTCATGGAGTTTAACAGAAAGGCCGATGGCTCTTTGGAAAAACTTCCAGCACAACATGTTGATACTGGAATGGGATTTGAGCGTTTGGTTAGGGTAATACAGGGTAAATCGTCGAATTACGATACAGATATTTTCCAATTTATCATTCAAAAAACTGCCAGTTTATGTGGCAAAAAATATGGCGACAACGAAGCTCAGGATATTGCCTTTAGGGTAATTGCCGATCATATTCGCGCGGTGAGCATGTGCATTGCCGACGGTCAGTTGCCAGCCAATAACGGGGCAGGTTACGTGGTTCGCAGAATTTTACGTAGGGCTGTACGTTACGGTTATAGCTATTTGGGCTTTTACGAGCCATTTTTACATGAATTGTTGGCAGATTTGGCAGCCTATTTTGCAAATTCGTTTAGCGAGTTAAATAGCCAATTGGCCTTTATTCAAAGGGTGGTGAAAGAGGAAGAAATTTCTTTCTTTAGAACGTTAAGTTTGGGAATGAGCAAATTGACAACCTATTTTACTGAAAATCCAAACAAAGGAATTTCAGGAGAAATGGCCTTCGAACTGTATGATACTTATGGTTTCCCAATTGATTTAACTGAGGTTATTGCCCGTGAAAAATCAATTGAAATTGATATTGTTGGTTTCGAGAAATTACTCAACGAGCAAAAGCAAAGAAGTAAAGCCGATGCACAGAAAGAAACTGGCGATTGGCAAGTAGTTTACGAATCTTTAGAGGAAGGTTTTGTTGGATACGACAAAACAGAATGCAACACATTGATTTCAAGACACAGATCGGTTACGGTAAAAGGCAAAAATATCACACAAATTGTGTTGGATGTTTGTCCTTTCTATGCAGAAAGTGGTGGACAAGTTGGCGATACCGGTATTTTGGTGGGTGAAGATGGCGAAACCATGGAAATTGTAGATACCACCAAAGAAAATAAACTGCATATATTGGTTTCCAATCAAGCCATTAAAAATCCTTCACAATCATTTAAAGCCGTTGTCAATGAAAAACGCAGATTGAAAATATCGGCAAATCACAGTGCTACGCATTTGATGCACAGTGCATTGCAGAGGGTTTTGGGTACACACGTTGCACAAAAGGGAAGTTTGGTGAACGATGAATCTTTGAGATTCGATTTTTCTCATTTCGGCAAAATGACCGATGAGGAAATTACCCAAGTTGAAACCATGGTAAATGCCAAAATTCAAGAAGGCATTGCTTTGTTAGAACATAGAAATATTCCAATTCAAAATGCCATTGACATGGGTGCAACTGCTTTGTTTGGTGAAAAATATGGCGATTTTGTAAGGGTTATTGAATTTGATAGAAATTATTCAATGGAACTTTGTGGGGGAACGCATGTTGCCAATACTTCACAAATTGGTTTCTTTAAACTTATTTCTGAGGGAAGTGTAAGCGCAGGGGTTAGAAGAATTGAAGCCATTACCAATGAAAAAGCAATGAATTATATTGCTGAGAAACTTCAATTGTTGACAGAAATTTCTGAGAGCTTAAACAATCCAAAAGATATTTTACAAGCCATTCAAAAATTATTTGCCGACAACAATCAGTTGAGTAAGAAGATTGAAATCTTCGAAAATCATCAAATTGCCCAAATTAAGGCTGATTTAATGTCGTCTGTGCAATCGAATGGTGGTTTGAATATAGTGAAGGCAAATTTGCAATTGCCTTCGGCAGAAGCGGCAAAACAGCTTTGTTTTCAGTTGAAACAGGAATTGCCTAATTTGATTTGTGTGTTAGGCTATACCGCCGATGAAAAACCGGGATTGGCAATTTACATTGAAGAGAACTTGGTTGCTGAAAAAGGATGGGATGCATCGGCCATGGTGAGAGAATGCGGAAAGTTCATTCAAGGTGGAGGGGGAGGACAAAAATTCTTCGCTACAGCAGGTGGTAAAGATGCCGCTGGCTTGGATAATGCCATTGCCAAAGCAATAGAAATATTGGGACTGTAAATTGTCCCTCAAAATAACAAAAAGGTGATTACTCGATGGTAATCACCTTTTTTGTTTCGAAGAAATCTTCTTTGAATATTTTGGAGATGTTATTTGATTTGATTCTCAATCGGGGAGAAGCTTGCAGCAGTTCATTGAGTTCTTCTGACAAATCGCCGCCTTTTAGAAGGTAAAATTTGGGTTTGTCTTCCCAATTGTCTTTCATCCAATCAAATAATTGAACTGCAGGTGCAACGGCCCTGGCAACGGCTAAATCGTAGGCATATTCAGACTGTTCAGTGCGCAATTGTTCGCCAAGCACGTTTTTCAAACCAATGGCTTGGGCAACTTCGTTTACCACATTGATTTTTTTACCAATGCTATCTACCAAGTGAAATTTGATATCGGGGAACATAATTCCCAATGGAATTCCTGGAAATCCACCACCGGTACCAATGTCAATCACGGTATTGATTCCCTCGAAATCACAAAATTTAACCAACGCCAAAGAGTGAAGCACATGGTGAATATAGAAGTTCTCCATGTCTTTGCGTGAAATCACATTTACTCTTTCGTTGTGGAAGGTGTAGAGGTCGTAAAGGGCAGCAAACTGCTCTTTTTGCAGGTCTGTAAGGTTCGGGAAATACTGTTCAATGAGTGTTGAGCTTACCATACAATTTTGCGTTTAAAGAATGCATTCATTGAAATAATCACGTACCAGAAGCTATAGAAAATATTGTAAAACAAGTAGTAAGGACCTGCCAAAGGCATGTTTAATAACTTGCCTTTTTTAACAAAAATGATCCATTCTGGAACTATTTTTACAAGAATTGGAATGATAGGCCACAACCAGCTGCTTCCGACAATAAACCAAATGATGATGATTGTCCAAAACAGCAATTGAGAAATTGGCAACCAAGCAAGTCTGTTTTTTACATCGTTTCGGTATTGTTTGCCTATCCACAAATGGCGCATTTTCTGTTTCCAATATTCTTTCCAATTTTTAGGACCTTCGGTTTTTACAAAGCTTTCAGGTTGAATACAAACTAATGTATTGTTTGCATTTGATGCTTCTTGCACGAAGAGATCATCATCGCCGGCTGGCAAATGATGGTGTTTTGAAAAACCACCAACACTGTCGTAAATACCTCTGGTATACGCCAAGTTTCGGCCAACTCCCATGTAGGGTTTGCCTTTGATTGCCATGCCTGAATATTGCATTGCGGTAAGTAGGTTTTCGTATTGGGTTAAACGGCCTAGGAAAGACTTCTTTGTCATTACAGGAGAAACGCCCAAAACGATGTCTTTTTTCTGTGTAAATCCGGTGGCCATTTGTTTTAGCCATTGATTGGAGCTAGGAATGCAATCGGCATCTGTGAGCAGAAAATGGTTATTTTTTGCTTTTTTAATTCCCAATGTCAATGCCAATTTTTTACTTCCATTTTTAATTACGTCCGGATCGAGCAATACATATTTCAACAGGGGTTCTTTTTCGGCAGTTTTTACCAAAAAATAAGCAGTTTCATCGCTGCTGCGGTCGTCGATAATGACTACTTCAAAATTTGGATAATCTTGGGTTAACCAATGTTGAATGTTATCTTCAAGTTTTAGAACTGCGTTTCTGGCAGAAATGATAATTGAAACAGGTGGGAAAGCGGTAATTGGTTCATTTTTATAAGGTTTGATAGGATTGAAGTAATAAAAAAAGTAATACCATCCCACTGAAAATAAAACAGTTGCCAAAACACAGAGGATCAAATCCACTTGTTCAAATCTAAGGTTATTGATAAAATCTTGAAACGTCACAGTAAAAATTAAAATTCAAATTTAAGTCAGCAATTTGAAAGTAAATGGTACGTTAAATTTTTGGGGATAAGTATTGCGGAGTTTTGTAACTTGCAAAAGTTTATGAGAAGTATGAAATTGAAATCTATTTTCATTGTTGGAATGTGTGGTGTTTTATCTGTGTTGCAAGCGCAAAATGATTCAGTGACAAAAACAATTGATATTTTACCGTGGGATCAATCTACATTGAGTAATGAAATTTGCATTCAGAACTTTTTCCCCATGTTTTTTCAAAATGGTTGGGGTGGAGGAAGTAGTGTCATGTATCGCCGTTATTTTAGGAACGGAAAATCAGCCATCCGTGCAAAAATTGATGGTGCAATCAATAACCAGAATCGAAATTGTTTCAATAACACCGATTTGGCTGTGCCTATTCCAGATGAATTTAACAATCTCGGTTATGGAAATTCTAATTGGAATTTCACCGTGGGTTACCAACATAGATTCCTAAAGCAAAGTGCATTTACTATGTATGCATTGGTTGATTTTGCATTGGGTAACGGAGGATATTATTCTTCTGGCTTGTATGCACAATCTTCAGCTGGTGTTGGCAAAGGCAGAACGATTCTTAGCTTTTCAATAAATAAAATGCAAAATTCAACAGTTACTTACAACATAAGTACAGGAATTGGCGCACAAATGAAGATGTACAAAAACTTTTATATTGCAGTAGAATCGCAAGTACAATTCAACAATGTAAAAACAAATAGTACAAGAACAGATAGGTCAATTGAATACGATATTGCTTCAAATTCTTATTTTCAGAAGAGTTTAACTGAAACAAACGACCCAAATCAAACGGCAATGAATTTATCATTGACTCCTGTAACAACAATCTACTTTACTTACAAGTTTTAACTTAGGCTGGAATAAAATCGTATTTTTCTATAATCACTTCAAACGTTTTTCCGTCTGTTGGTGCCAACCCATTCAATAACCATAAGTTCATTCGGGCATTGGTTGTGTTTCCTGGTTGTGGAATTACAATTGGCTTGGACGAACGCCCTCCTTCGGTTTTCACTCTAGGTTGATTCGTTAAATCGTAACGCCAATTTGCAATTTGTTCCAATCCCGGATAGGATTTGCCCACATAACTGTTCCAAACAATTTCTTTGTCGGTCCATTTAAATGCATGGGTTGTAGCCTTTTTCAATTTACTCACAACCATAGCTGGCTTGTGGGTTCTTTCTTCAAAAGGGACTGAATTATCAAATAACACAGGTTGCACAGAAGTTGTTAATAGCAAAGAATCATTTGCTTTGAACCAACGCGCAAACTCAATATCTACTTCGCTATTTGCCTGAGAAGCAAAAGTGTTGTCATCCCAAGTAAATAATCCCAATACTATATTTTCATTCATTTGGGTAATATCATTCCCTAAAGTGAAAATATAGGTTCCATAACCTGTGTTTTCAGTACAAATGATTTCGCTAGATTGCCATTTACCATTGTTGTTGGTGATTTTCAAATGCAAATAGCCGTTGCTATCTAACCAAACATTTGATTTGTCTTTTGAAAAAACATTTGGACCTGGCCCAACAGGAAAGGTGCTCGATTTAATTCTCCAACCAAACCCAGAAAAAACAAAATCTCCTGAATCTTTAATTACACGATTTCTTATAATAGAATTGGGGTCAGATTGCTCACAACTGGCAAAAAGATAACAAATTGAACAAAAAAGTATGAGTTTACGAAACATGTTTTATTTTTTTATGAGGGACACTATTTTAATTTTATCGAAGATGATATTTCCATCGGCTTCGAACTGAATGATAAATTGTTTGGTATTGCCGGGATCTGTTTGGGATGCTGTGAAAGGAAAATCTTTCAAAGGCAAAATAAAGCTGTTCCAAGTATTGGCTTTGATTTTTGGGGATGTTAAATATTTTGGGGCGTAGCCAACATAAGCTTGTGACCCTGAATAATCTTCAAGGGCAAACGCCAATGGTAAATTATTGAGATCTGTTCCGGGAGAGTAAAAGTTTATTTCAATACCTGCAGTTTCAACAATGGCAGAAATGTCTTTGGGCCTCCAATTGTCCCAACCAAATCCCATACCAATCCATTTACAACCACCCGTAATCTTGTCCCAATTTACATTCAATGCATTTTGTCCCTCAAAAACGAATTTGTTTTCAGGCGAAAATTGAACGCAATTTTTTTCGGGAGAAATCCAAACTTGTTTGTCTATATTTTCACTAAAAATATCTAGTGCATAGAACCCGTTGATGTTCTCTTTGTCAGCTTCTTCTTGAATATCATAAAGATTTCTATTTTGGAAAGAAAGTAGTTTTCCATTCAATGAAATGGTATCCATTTTTTGATATTGCGCAGTATCGGTTTGCGAAAAAATCATGCTGCACAGTGAGAAAAGACAAATTGAGAATGCGTATTTCATTTATAATTCCAAAGGACCTTTTTCGGTAAACATGAGGCAATCAATTTTTGTACTTCCCGGACCGATTGTAGGATTTGCCAAATGAAGCATTGATATTTTATTGATTGAATTTGGGTTGAACTTGCTATTTCCGTTATTTACAGCGGGTGTTCCATTCACCAAACGGGCCAAACTGTTGTATTTGAAACTTACCAATTTCCAACCTTCCCAATTTACAATGATTTCTTTGTCGTATTCGTCGTCTGCTGACGATTCAAAAGTGCCATTTCCATTATCATCTTCCTTGAACTGAAACAAGATTCGCGATGGGTTAGAATTGGGTACTCCGTAAATCAAGCAATTGAAATAAACGTCATCGGCAATTGAGGTAATTGGAAACGTTTTGTCCGTTCCATTTCCATAAGCGGTAGCAGGGAAATCGATCAAACCAATCAACCAATCCCAGTTTACTGTGCCAGCCATATTTAAATAATTTGAACCTTCAACTACAAATTCGTCACTTTTGACTTTGAAATCCATGCTGGCACCATTTTGAATGAAAGTGGTCCATTTGCTACTTATTCCTGATTCAAAATTGGCAACCACAAATCCGGATGGTTTTTTAAGTCCTGTAACAATAATATTTAGGTTAAAAGTATCTGTAACTCCTTCAATTTTCAAGGTTGCTACACAATTTTCATTTTTAAACATTGGGAAAAACGAAGTAGTACCATTCCAAGTCGATAATGGGGCTCCAATGTTTCTAGATTTTCCTTCAAGAACTTTCTTGGCGCCACTCGATTGGCCTTTGATTTCAATTTTCCAGGTGCAAATTTTAGTGAATTCGGCAGAGAAGTTTACCACTTCACCTTTTGAAAAATCAATAATGGTTTTATCCGATTTATATGCGTTCAAAAATCCAAATGTGCCATTTATATCTTCCAAACTTGGACCTTCATAAGGCATTTGCTCACGTTTGCAGCTGTTTAAACTAATTAATGCAATTGCAATATATATAAGACGTTTCATGGTTAAAATAATAAATTATAGATGATTAAAGTTTGGTTAATTTTATAGTTGTCAAAAGCTTGGGCTTTGTTTTCATAATTAAAACTTTGGTACATAATTCCAAAATATGCTTTCTCTGTAAAACGGAATCTCAAACCAACAGCAGTAATCGATTCATTCAAATTTACGTTGTAATCTTTGAAATCGGTAACTTCGGTAAATGAATTTCTGTTAGAAACTTGGTCGTTTCCTTTTCCTTGCAAACCGGTGTATCCACCAACCAATTCCAATTGCTTTGCAAATTCCCATTCAAAACCAAAGGCAGATTGAATAGATTGCAAATCAACTTTTTCAAACGAGAAATCACCAGCTCTGCTTGTTTGCTGATATGAAACTGCTGTGGAGATTTTGAGGGACTTTTTCAATTTTAACACTTTAGAAAGGTTCCAACCCAACTGAACGTTGCTCATGGTGTATTGCTTCAAGTTCTTGGTACCTTGTCCACGAATTTCACTTAATTGATAATGAGCCCAATCGGCAGACAAACCTTTTTCTTTGTTCGACCATTTGGCAATTCCGTAAATACCATTCCTGTTAAATGTAGCCAATCCATAAGGCAAAACATTGTTAATTAACGGATGGTAAGCCATGATTTTGTTGCTAATGCCATTGTTGTATAACTTGTTGTCGCCCATAATGTCGCCAAGTCCCATAGGACGGTCTGCTTGGGTTTGTTTGTACAAACCAAAACTTGTGAGCGCTGAGTTGTAATTGATGCGCTTAGATTGTGCTCCAGGACTTCTAAAATCTGGCCCAACGTTTAAATAGCCCACTTCCAATTCGATATTTAACTTAGGAAAGCTAATTTGCGCAGAAGGATTCAAAAAGAAATCATTCAACATGGGTGCGTTGCTATCTTTGGTGTAATACATTGATGAATTGCCAAATTCACCTTTCAAAACAATTGGGTAGTTTTTGAAGGTATTGGTGTATTTAAATGCGCCAGTATTCACAATATTTCTGAATGAATTAGAATCGGTTCCAGTTCCTGTAACATCAAAAACGCTGCTCAAATTGTATTGGGCACTCAAATGGTCGTTCACCACGAAATCTATGGTTGATCCACCAAACAAACGCTCAGGAACATTTCCAAAATTTGTCATGTTCAAACGGGTTATGTATCCGTTTACATTGATTTCTTGAAGATATTTTGAGAAATTCAAACCAAAATCAACAGATGCTCCTTGTTGGCGCCAAGTGTTATTTTTGTAAAACGTTTCGTAATTCACAATTTCCTGTTGCATTTTGGTAACAGGGTTTTGATTGATTAACAAATCTTCGTTGTTGTTGTAAAATGTGAATGGGGTTTGTTTTAGGTTGATATCTCCCAACTGGTAACGCACGGCATCGGCAATAATGCCTTTTACCCAAAGTTGACGCACATCGAATGTAACACCACCACCAAAAAATCCACCGTATTGGTTTTTGATACGGATCATACCCAAAATTTCGGTATTTTTATTCGGAGAGATATTAAATCCCAAATCAATCAACGCATATCCACCGGCATTGCCTTTTGGCGTAGTTTTATCTGGAATAGAATCATTCACTTGAATATTTTGATTGTTTATAATACTTCTGGCACCGCCGGTAATTTTTACCTTTGGAGAAATTTGTGCATTGCCATTCAATGCCCAAGAAGTAAATAAAATGATAATATGTTTCGCTTTAAGCATGTTCATCTATTTTAAAAGAAAATTTTCACTTCAACGGTTGATTCCCAACCTGAATATTTATTATCTGGAAAACTACTGTCGAAGTAATCCATCCATCGTTGTCTTAAATAAAGGCCAGCACCTTTGCTCATTTCTATGTCTAAACCAGTTGCAAAACCATAACCTGTTTGGTTTCTTGGTCTTCTGGTTACTGCATTAATTTCAGTGTCGTAATTGGCAATGATGCGTTCCCATCCTGCGTAGTTTGTCCAAACAACGCGCTTTGTTAATTTCAAATAAGCTTCTAATTGGTGGTAATAGGCCCTCAAATAGGCTTTTTCTGTAAACACAGTAAAGTTTGAATAGAAATTCTGAACAGAAGAATAACTTCCTAAGTAGTTAATATATAGATCTTTGTTTAAAACTTTGGTTCTGTATTTTGCATTTACTTCCAACGCGTTGAAATATTTGGTATTTAGTGGTTGCTTGGTCGGACTAACATCGGTTAGGTTCACAGTTTCGAAAACACTGCGGTATACCTTGGTTAAATTTCCGTAAGGTCCCACATTGGCTGGGAATCCCCAACGCCAAAACCTCGACAATGCCAATCCGTTCACTGGATGTCCGTAGGTAATTTGTGATGAAATATTTTCTATTTCACGGCTGTTCGAATATCCTAAGTTGAATTTGAATTTCTTCACTTCAAATTCGCTGTTCACTTCGAATCCCTTTCTGTTGTTGGTTACTTGTCCTACCTGAGTCATTGCACTGGCAAAAGGCGCCAATACAATTTGGTCACTCGAGTTGGTAGAACTAGAATTACCTTCTCTGATAGAGGAGTTCCAGAAAACAGAACTGTTGTTTAATACTTTAGGACTAATTTGGAAGTAATGAAACTGTAAAGGGATCAATGTGTATTTAGCTGGGGTATTTAATTTCACACTGATTGCTTCGCCCCATCCGCGCTGTAATGAGGGACTAAAGTATCTGCCAGCACCCGTTTCGCCTGAAATTTTAAATCCTGAGAAGGTTTGTTCAAACGTAAATGTATGAATGTTAAATCCGACACCATTGAGCAACAAGCTGTCGGTGTAGCTTTGGTTGTTAAATGAATTGAAAGTAACATTGCCAGTTCCAATTAGTTTTTTAAGTTTACCACCATAGGATTGATTTGGTAGGGCCACCATGCCACCGTTTAATTGGGTTTTACCAAACATGATCGATGTTGAAAATCCATTCGGCAAATCATTTCCCTCAAAAATAACACCTTGGAACGCTTGATTTCCCCAACGTAAATCTTGGTTCAGAGCACCTTGGGTATAAAAGCTGTTGTAACGGTCATCAATATTTTTTGTTGCAGGATCCCAAGGATTTCTTTCAAACAAACTATAACGGTTGTAGCCTGGGTTTGTAAAAAAAGTAAAGGGAGAGAGGGCGTACCAATTGATACCACCACATTGAATCTCGAAATTGCCATAGCTGGTTGAATGCGATCCGTTTAAACTTACCCCTAAATTTAAACCTTTCACGTTTTCTGGCATTCCGCCACCCATCATGGGTGTCCACAAAAAGAAATCGGTTGAAAAACGTGTTGTAGCAGAAACACTGCCCGCCATGTTCAATGAAAGTTGAGGAATTTGACCATCGTCGCCAACAAAAATATTCAATGGTGTTTTTGCCTGTTCGGCATAGGCCACATCGAGTTTTCTAACGTTGGTTATAAATCGGTAATATCCTGAAATGCTAAAATTCTCCAGTTTTTTGATGGGTTCTTTTGGAAATACACCTGTAACATTTACCCATCTTTTTAACTGCGCTGGGTATGTAGTGTCGGTATCTGAAGAACTTCCAATTTGAGCGAATATCAAAGTGGGCAAAAGAAACAATCCTGAAAGTATTTGTTTTCTCATATTATTCAAAAGACCCCATTTCCCATTTTTTGATCCATATTTTTTTGCCATTTCCGCGTTTTGGATTTGGTATTACCGTGAACGGACAATTTGCATATGCCACTTTTTCTTTGTATATTATAGTAATAAACAATCTGTAAGCTCCAGTTTCATTGGGAGCATCAAATGTTACTTTTCCGTTTTTTGAAATTTTAAATTTTGTTGGGACTTCTTCCGCTTCGTTTTCTACATCACCACCTGCTTTTTTATCTGAGCTTTCGCGCAATATTTTGTAAGTGATTTGCTTGTTACTACTATCGCAATTTGTAAGTTGATAACAGTTCAAAGGACTAATTGCCGTTGCGAAATTTGTTGTATTTGCCATCATCGTTGGATTTTCAATGGCCTTTTTATTGTTAATAGTAAATGAAGTAATAGTAGGCGTTGCAAAGGTTGGATTCTTGCCTGTCCACGCAATTTCAAGTGCGTCAATAGCTTCTGTTTGCATTTGGTCTTTTGTAAACAAACCATACCAAGTTAGGGTATATTCTTGTTTTTGTCCCCACAAAAAAACATAAGAACCTAAACATCTATTTTTATAGGCTTCAATATATTTTTTATAGCGGCTGTAATAGACTTCTGATTTTTCGGTACTGCTCTGTTCAATGGCGGCACCCCAAGAGGTAGTGGGAGATTCCCAGTGTCCATTTGGTCCCCATTCTGTAATCATGTAAGGGCCAGTCCAACCAAATTTATAAATGTTGTTGGGTACGTTTCCAATATCGCCATAGGTGTTTACACAGTAAACATCAATGTCTGGTGCCCTTTGTTTGATATGATCAACTTCCAAAGAATCTAAACCAGCTGTAACCGTAGAAGTAGGGTGGTTGGGATCAACCTGATGTGCATATTTAGCAATGTCTTGAATGGCATTCCATACTTTGGGATTGCTATAAAATAGATCAACTTCGTTTCCAATTCCCCACATAAGTAAAGCAGGATGGTTTTTGAATTGGTCAATGACACGCTTGAAATGTTCGAGTTGTTTTTGAACTTTTGCTTCATTGTTGTAATCGAAGCCATGGCGTTCGTGCTGCACCCAAAATCCGAGCATAACGGTAAGTCCGTTTTTCTGTGCATTGTCTAGAATTTCTTGGGCATTGTCTATTCCCCAGGTTCTAATTGAGTTGCCACCAATTTTTTTCACTACATCAAGGTGGGTTTCGCCACCGGCACCAATAACATAGTAAGGTTGACCACCGCGTAAAAATTGATAACCGGTTTCTGTCTTTACCACTTCAACTTTTATGGCTTGGGCATTGATGGCAATAGAGGAGAAAAATGTAAATATAATCAAAACAGCCGCAGATAAGTTGCAACTGTTTTTTAATGTTTTTTTTCCTATTTGCAACTGAAGAAAATCTTTATAAATCTTTGCTTTGGGCATAGTGAGAAAACAAATATAAAAATTAATTATTGTAAGAAGTACAATAATTATATTTTTTATAGATTTTCTTCCACAAAAAAATATCAGCATCATAAATTATGCCGATATAATAATTTGAATTTAGGTTTATTCTAACTGTGGGCTGTTTTTCATTTCAGCAATTATTTCTTTATTTGTCCGTTTGAAATTTGACTTCCCAAAATCACTTAGATAAACGGAATAGTTCATGGTTACAGAAATAAAATTGTCATTGCTAAATGAAGTCGGACCTGCCAGGCCATCAACCATATCTGAATTCACATAATGCGTAACAATTTCAAAGGCAATCTTTGAATTTTTATTTAAATTAGCAATTTTAAAACCTATTCCCAAAGGTATGGAAACACAAGAATTTTTTAAGATAGAACCAGAAAGAACTGTGGATTTGCCATTTTGAGTAGAGATAGGACTGTATAACAAATATCCGATCCCAACGATGCCATAAATGTCGTGTTTATGAATTAAATTGACATTTATACATCCAGCTAATTGAGCTATTTTTCCTTCCATTTGGATTCCTCGTTCACGGATTTCATGATCACCCGCAAATTTATCATTCCCTGCAATGGATGCAAATGCAAAATTTAGTCTAGCCTTAGTATTTTTATTAATTGGCATCCTTATGAAAGCCTGTCCCATGCCCCTGATAGATTGATAATCCAAGTCCCATAAGTGGTAGGCCGCGCTGTTCGGAGAACCTCCCAAATCTCCTAGATAAAGTAAAGCACCTTTGCCAAAACCAATTTCTATTTGGGCTTTAGATTTTTGCGAAAAAAAGAAGATAAAAATAATGGTGAGCGTAAGATTTTTTAGTTTGGTTTTCATAATAGTAGTTTTTAAGTGTCATGCGAAAATGATTTTTCAAATGCTCCTAAAGTGTTACAATCATTGTACCGGATCTACTGAATCATTGAATTATGTAAATGAAAAAAGTAATTTAAAAAAACAACCAAAATATATAGCTTTTCTGTCATTATTTGGACACACTTCGAGCATGATCGTCCGAATGAATTTAGTATGCGTCTCTCAATAAATTTAAAGATATTTTCTCACCTCATCCGAAGTCCTTACAATTATCTTGATTTGAAATTTGCTTGGCACGAGTATCAATTCTAACTATATGGTGCAATCACCAAAAAAAAGAGCACATAAATCAAATATTTATCTAATAAACTTGTTTTTGAAATTGAATTGAAATCTATGTTACTCGGCCAAGCCGATGGTTTGTAATTTGCGCAAGTTGCACCAAATGAATTAAAGGAATCTTTGTTGTGTCTTGAATTAATTCTAGTGATAACGATGGTATCTAAAATTTTTGATTGATTTGCAATTTCAAAACACAAAATTATATGACTTGTATTTGTCCATTTTTAGCAATAATGTTGTAGTGTAAAATAGTATGATTAATAAAATCCCTAAATTCATAGTTAGTATATTGGCATTTATTTTTTCAATAAATGCATTTGCTCAAACTGATAGTACTAATGCTCAAACTGATACTACTGTTATAAATGTTCCGGTTGCGCCAAAAAAAATGAGAAACAGAGACACAACAGGTTTATGGTCGTTTTTTGGAACATCTACAATTGCCACCAATCAAAGTCAATTTTCGAATTGGCAACAAGGTGGTATTAACTCAATTTCAATAACAACAGGTTTGAATTTAAATTTAGGTTTTACGAACCAAACGATCAGTTGGCAAAGTGTGTTAGATATGAATTATGGTTTGTCATTGCAAGGAAATACTATAAATTGGTACAAAAACGACGATAGGGTATCTTTTTCTACCAAAATAGGTTTGAAAGCCCGAAAAAGTTGGTTTTATACGATTATTACTTCATGCTCAACCCAATTTCAAGCAGGGTATAATTCAATAGAAGATCAAATTTTGGGAATTCCAGCTTCTAATTTTTTCGCCCCAGCCACATTCATTTCTTCTATTGGAATTGATTTTAATCCGAGTCCAAAATTAAGTGCATTCATTGGTCCATTATCTAGTAAAAACATCTTTGTGAGTGATCAAAAATTAGCAAATTTAGGGGTTGGAGGTATACCTCCTGCCGAAACCGATCCTGTAACTGGTGAAATAATAAATGCAGCTAAAACAATGTCAGAAATGGGTGGATATGTGAAAGTACAATTTAACGAACCCAGGGTAATCAAAAATGTGAGCGTGCGTTCAACACTTGAGTTTTTTAATAATTATTTAAGAAACCCTACCCGAGTTGATGTAAATATTCAAAACGATATTACGTTAACATTAAATGAATATATTTCCACCACCATTACACTTAACGTTAAATATGATGATGATGTAATTATTGAAGACGCAATGGGTAGGAAAGGTCCAAGAATTCAATTTATGCAAGTATTGGCAGTAGGATTATCAATCAATTTGGGTAAAATGTAATTTACATTTCCGGAAAAGGATTTGTAATCAATTTCTTGACTTTTTTATTCAACAATATGAGTACTGAGAATTCGTGAATCACGGGAATTGAACCATAATTAAAACTTAAGTTCCAATCCGTACTATATCCAATAAAATATTTATCATATCTGTAGCCAAGATAATTTGTAACACACCAAGCGGAATTTCCAAATGCCCTTACATATTGTGTTCCTAGACCTAATTGTAAGTTGTCTAATTTTACATTGGTTGAAAAAAGTGCAGATTGAACGTTTCCTTGCTTTGAATATGCAAAATTGGGTGTCAAAATTGCGTGGTTAAATATTTTATCGAACACAAGTCCCCCATGAACTAAAAATTTTCTTTGAATAGTTTGGTTTTGGTCAGTAAAAAATGAAATATTCGGCTCATTGACGTTGTGAACGGCAAGTCCTAAGAATCCTTTTTTACCATAAATCAAGGCTCCAGCAGATGCGTGGACTACATTTTTCGTAAGTTGACTTAAAGGCTCTTGAGTGGGTTTTACAAAACCAGTCATACTCTCGTTAATTTGGTCTTCCCACATGAAATTATTCTTTCCGAAAGTGATTGAAGAAAATTGTGCAGAAAGTCCAAATTTCAGATTCATTTTTTTAAAAGGGATATTATAAGCATAAGAAAGTGTTCCGGAAAAATGAGAGTATTTTGATTGTTCAATAGAACCTGAATTTAAGTCAGTCATAAATGCACCAATTCCCCAATTTGAATTGTTTGCTTTGATTGGAGCATCATAAGAAAGCGACTGGGTATACAACCTGCTTTCTAAACTCATCCATTGTGCTTTTATTCCTGATGAAATTCTTTCAATTCCAAGACCATCAATGGATCCATTTCCCACCAATGCAGGGTTGGTAAGATATCTTTGGGTATACATTTGGCGAAAAATTGGATTTTGTCCTTGAGATACCAAAGGGTAAAAAACAAAAATAGCGCCAATGAATAAATTTGAAATTTTCTTTTTTATTAAAAACATAAAGTTGCAGTATGCAAACATAATTATATCTTTAGTAAAAATCATTACATTTTTTTAACAAGTTATTGACCTTAAAACAGAATATATTCGGTTTTTTTTCGTAAAATTGTCTTTCAATTTCTGAATTGGAATGAAAATTACATTTGTATTTAAAAATATGTTCTCGAAAGTGGCCAAATTATTGGTTGTTTTTTTTGTATTTATTTGCTCTTTGGCACCGGTTTTTTCCTCTCATGTTTTAAAAAACTATGTCAATAGCAGTGCTTCTTGTGATTCAACGAATGCCAATTTTACAATTAACTCTGATACCCAATGTTTGAGAGGGAATAATTTCATTCTTACCAATAAAAGTTATACTAGTTTCGCTGGTGGTGATATTTATTATTCATGGTATTATAACTCTGTAAAATCAGTTAAGAAAAACAACAGAACTACTTTTAGTAAGCCCGGAACTTACAATATTACCCTCTCAATTTTAGATGATAACGGATGTACAAACTCTATAACCAAAACTGTTGTAGTTCTTGGTGTAAAATTGGGAATTTCTAATTATACCAGTTGCTTCAAAGGGAATGAATTTGAATTCAAAGATTCATCATACGAATCTGGATCTGTGAACAGCAATGTAAAATGGGATTTTGGTGATAATTCAAATGTTGCATTTGCACCGTCCACCAATTATTCCGCAGTAAAACATAGTTATTCTGATACAGGTTGGTACAACATTCGATTAATTACCACCAACCAAAAAGGATGTATAGATACCGGTTATAATATGGTAAGGGTAAATCCAAATCCGGTAGCTGATTATACCATTAACAACGACACCCAGTGTTTTGCTACAAACCTTGTTCAATTTACGAATACAGGTAAAAGCAATTCAAAAACATTTTCTGTATCTAATTATTGGGACTTTGGAGATACAACTATATCAAAAGATTTAAACCCATCAAGAACATACGAAGTATATGGCAAGCGCACGGTAACATTAATTAGTACGAATAACTATGGTTGTACGGATACCATTAGCAAAAGCCTAAGAATCTTAAAGCAACCAGAAGCAAACATATCTTTTGTTACCAATACAATATGTGTAACAAACAATAAGTTTGAGATTATAGATGGTGCCATCATTGATACGAAAGATGCCGTTGCTAAAACTTCATACGTAGTATACAACAATCCGAAGAATGATACATTGACCTATACAAGTTC
>JAIYAW010000004.1 GCA_027488835.1 Bacteroidota bacterium
ACTCTTTTAGTATACTGGCAATTTGTTGCGGACTGAATTGTTTTGTTTTCATTTTTATTAGGTAAATTTATTTGTTTTTGTCTATTAACAAATAGTCCTAATTTTGGGGAAGCTTACATTCGATTTAAAAAGCCGAGTCTCAAAACCAAAATTATTAATAAAATTTCTGTGGCATTAGGTTTTGGAATTCAAACTTCATCATACAGGGAGAAATTAAGTAGGAAATTCAAACACGATTTTTTAATAGGATCTTCCGGTCCATTCGGAAATGATTTGGATGGAGAATGGTTGAATTATGATTCAGCAAGGGCATGTCTTTTGAAGCATAGGAATGACTATTTTAAATTACAAAACTCAATAAGCTACGGGTTTTGGTGTGATTGGCATGCTACAAAATAGATTCAAAAACAATTAATATTCAACCCTTACCAACTTCATGTTTTGCCACCTTACTATATTTAAATTGGCATTTTGCAAACCTTCGCTGTCTTGTTTGAAGGCTACTTTAAAATGATTACATAAGCCTTGATAACTATTTTGTTCAATCAACTTCTTGATATCATTTTTGTTTTGTGACGCGTTTTTGGCAAAAAACATAAATTGATCATAGCCCTGAAAAGAAAAAACACTCGGTTCAGTGTAAAACTTAGCGCGATACTTTCCAATGAAATCTTTCACAGCTTGGTCACTGTAATCAATAAATTGGGGAGTTAGAATATGGACTTTACATTGTTCCCAAAGTTTACCATTTATAGAACTAAAATCCATCCATTGGGTAAACCCATATGCAGAAATGTCATACAAACCTGTTGTGTCATTTATCGCATTCAAACTAATATTTACTTTACTTTCTTCATTAATGCAAAGTATAATATGATTGGGTTTATTCGCTACCAAAAATTTCCCCAAATCGTTTATTTTACTAATGTCTAGATAAGAAAAGGAAGCATTTGAAAAACTGCCTTGTAATTGCTTAGCCCTAGCTCCAAAAACCTTATCACTAGGGTCCTTATCCTGAATGATGATGATATTAGGGTTTTTACTTTGGTTGTTTATATACCCAAGCGCATAATCAGCATAGTATGTCAAATCGGGATTTGCAGAAATGATATATGGGTCATTCACCTTAGTTTTAGTAAAAGTAAATAGTGGCGAAATATGATATTTTTGTTTAACAGCTGAAAAAGACTTCATAGCCATTTGGGCTTCTTTGGTGACAGGTCCAATGATTAAGTCAGCTTCTACAATTTCCTTTTTCTTTAAAATCTTAATAAAAACATTCGAATCTTTCTCCGTATCATAGCTTGAGATGCTTAAGCTAATACCTGATGCTACTAGCGTGTCTGCGGCTAATAAAGCACCCTGATAATACTCTCTACAAGCATTTCCCAAATCTGAATTTTTGGTGTTTGGCTTTTGGTTTATTTGTTTGCTGCAAAACGGCATAATCACAGCCACTTTGGTTTGGGAATAGGTATTAGTGACCAGCAATAAAATGCAAATGAAAGATAATATCCAATGTTTTTGTTTCATATATTAAAGTCTTTGGGGACTTATTCCCATTCAATAGTTGCAGGTGGCTTACTGCTAATATCATATACCACTCTATTGATACCACGCACTTCATTGATTATTCTATTTGATACCAATCCAAGAAACTCATGTGGCAAATGGCTAAAATCGGCTGTCATACCATCTACAGAAGTTACCGCTCTCAAGCAAACCACATTTTCATACGTACGTTCATCACCCATAACACCAACCGATTGCACAGGTAAGAAAATCACCCCTGCTTGCCACACACCATTATATAAACCTTTGTCTTTCAGCTCAGAGATAAAGATATCATCAGCTAACTGCAATATATTAACTTTCTCGGCTGTTATATCTCCTAATATTCTGATAGCTAATCCTGGTCCTGGAAATGGATGACGACCCAAAATAATAGGTTCAATTCCAAGGGATGAACCAACATTTCTTACTTCATCCTTGAATAACATGCGCAAAGGTTCTACAATTTTAAAATCCATCTTCTCGGGCAATCCACCCACATTATGATGTGATTTTATGGTTGCGGAAGGGCCTTTGACACTAACACTTTCTATTACATCAGGGTAAATGGTGCCTTGTGCCAACCATTTCACATCCTTCAATTTTTTTGCTTCAGCTTCAAATACTTCGATAAAAACGCGACCAATTATTTTACGTTTGGTTTCAGGATCAGAAACACCAGTTAATTCGTCTAAAAATAATTTAGCTGCATCAACACCAATAACATGTAGGCCCATTTTCTTATATGCCTCAAGTACTGCAGTGTATTCTCCTTTTCTCAACAACCCATTATCAATAAAAATACCTGTTAGGTTTTCACCAATGGCATTTTTAAGTAATACGGCTGCAACACTTGAATCAACGCCACCCGACAAACCTATGATAACTTTATCATCACCAAGTTTTGCCTTAAGTTCTTCAGTAGTAGTTTCAATAAAATGTTTTGGCGTCCAATTTTGACTCAGTCCTGCAACATTTTTGATAAAATTCTCGAGTAAAGTTTTACCATCTGTACTATGTGTTACTTCTGGATGAAATTGGATTGCGTAAGTTGGCTCCCCTTCGATCTTAAAAGCAGCAACTTTCACACTCTCAGTACTAGCAATAATTTTAAAAATACTAGGTATATCTTGAATGGTATCTCCGTGACTCATCCAAACTTGAGAATTTAGGTGGATATTTTTAAACAACACATCATCATCAATATAATTCAATAAAGCACGACCATACTCTCTAATGGTTGAAGGAACCACATAACCACCATTTTGATGGGCTAACATTTGGGCACCATAACATACTCCTAATATAGGTAATTTGCCTCTCCATTGTGATAAATCAATGCTCGGTAAAATGCCATCATTCACTGAATATGGACTTCCTGAAAGGATTATTGCTTTTACATTTTGTGAGTTTTGTGGTAAATGTGTACAAGGGTAAATTTCGGAATACACATTCAATTCCCTTAATCTGCGGGCGATTAGCTGTGTGTATTGCGAACCAAAATCGATGATATAAACTTTTTCTTCCATAAAGCGTGCGAAGATAGTTTTTTCAATACATTTGTATTAAGCGATTTCTTCAATTCTCAAGAATTTATTCAACCTAAATTATTTCAATAAAAACAGCTTTCAATTTATTAAAAAAACCTGATAAAAATTTATCTAGAGTTAGGTGTATTGTTTAACTTTATAGCTTATTATTGCCCAAACTATTAACGAAAACAATTTCTCTTTATGAATTTTGAACAATCTGAAAATCAGAAAATGGTTGCCCAAATGGCACGAGACTTTGCCGAAAAACACATCCGTCCTTATGTTATGGAGTGGGATGAAGCTCAGCATTTTCCAAAAGAAACCATGCAAGAAATGGGTAAGCTTGGTTTACTAGGCGTTCTAGTACCTGAAGAATATGGCGGAGCTGGTTTAGGGTATAACGAGTACATTACTGCCATTATCGAAATTACCAAAGTATGCAGTTCTGTGGGTTTAAGCATGGCTGCTCACAATAGTTTATGCACAGGTCATATTTTGCAATTTGGCAACGAGGAACAAAAGAAAAAATGGTTACCCAAATTGGCAACTGGTGAGTGGATTGGTGCATGGGGATTAACTGAAGCCAATACAGGTAGTGATGCCATGCGTATGCAATGTGTAGCAAAACAAGATGGAAATGATTGGGTTTTAAATGGTAGCAAAAACTGGATTACCCATGGTATTACCGGTGATGTGGCTGTGGTTTTAGCCCGAACAGGTGAGTTATTGGATAGCAATGGCATTACTGCCTTTGTGGTTGAGCGAGGAACCAAAGGATTTAAAGGTGGTAAAAAGGAAAATAAACTTGGAATGCGTGCCAGCGAAACCGCTGAAATGATTTTTGAAGATTGTCGCATACCTTCCGAAAATATATTGGGTAAAGTGGGAGACGGATTTAAGCAAGCCATGAAAATATTAGATGGTGGCAGAATTTCTATAGCTTCTCTATCAATTGGAATTGCAAAAGGAAGCTATGAAGCTGCTTTGAAATACTCAAAAGAACGCCATCAATTTGGTCAGCCTATTGCAAATTTCCAGGCAATTGGATTTAAGTTGGCAGATATGGCTACCAGAATAGAAGCATCGGAATTACTAACCTACCAAGCAGCTGATTTAAAGATGAGACACCTTCCTATGACCAAAGAAAGTGCTATGGCCAAATATTATGCATCTGAGGTTTGTGTTTGGGCAGCAAGTGAGGCCATACAAATTTTTGGTGGCTATGGTTATACCAAGGACTTCCCAGTTGAGAAGTTCTATAGGGATTCTAAACTTTGTACAATTGGAGAAGGAACAAGCGAGATTCAAAAGTTGGTAATTTCAAGAAGTGTATTAAAAGACTAATTAATCAAATTTATTTTATGAAGCCCCCAAGAAATCGGGGGCTTTTTTATAGTACTGCTATGCCCTCAATTTAAAATAAGGCTAGTTGCTTTTTCTGCAAAGTGAAACTAAGTCTATGGTAGGGTGTAATGCCATGCTTTGCTATGGCATCGCGATGCTCTTGGGTTGGATAGGCTTTATTTCTATCCCAGCCATACTCAGGGTATGACTCATGCAACTTCATCATAAAATCATCCCTATAGGTTTTAGCCAATATAGATGCAGCGGCAATACTTTGCATTTTGGAATCACCTTTCACAATGCACAGGTGCTTAACATTAAAATATGGAATGAACCTATTCCCATCTATCAGCAGTAATTTTGGCCTTATTCTAAGACCATCTATCGCCAGGTGCATAGACAAAAACGAAGCTTTTAAAATGTTCACTTCATCTATTTGTTTGTTATCGTAGGAAGCAACTGCAAAACATAGCGCCTTCTCTTCAATCTCAAATCGCAAATTTTGACGCTGCTTTTCATTTAGCTTTTTCGAATCATCCAAACCTTTGATATTTTTTTTCGCATCTAAAACGACCGCTGCTGCAAACACAGGTCCTGCTAAACAGCCTCTGCCTGCCTCATCACATCCAGCTTCTAATACTTCTTTCTGATAAAATTTTTGTAAGGCCAAGACAAACGATTTCTTTATGCAAGCATATCATTTTTATTTGTGTTTTAAAAGGATTTGATAAGTTAAAAGGAACCCTATGAGGTATGAAGATGGGCAACCATCCTCATACTAATAGGGCCGTAATCAATCAAATTATTAATTGCTTGTATTTCTCAAGCTCTTAATTTCGTTTTCAAGGCTTAGCAGCCTATGCATAATATTGTTATCCTCACCAGCTTGTGCATCTGGAAGTTCATTGCTAAAATAATTAATGAATTTCCATACTTCTCTCACTTCTCCAATTCCAACTTCATATGGCTTAAATAAGGGATTTAGTGAAATCAATTGTAGTTTCCTCGCTTTATTAATATTATTATGAATAATCTTAAAAACAGCTCCCTCCTCTTGGGTAATTACAATATAACCTTGACCGCTTTTTATATCCTCCCAATTAAGAACATATTCACCAATCACATAAGAGCCATGCTTGATAGGTAGCATCGAATCTCCATCAATTTGAAAGGCTCTGTATTTTCTTTCTGGTGATAAAAATGGCAATTGAAAAGTAGGTAATGATGCAATAAATTCAGGATCACTATAGCCCGCTGCATAACCCGCTTTGGCTTTAAATGGAACCAATTCAATATTGTCGCGATTAAACTTATCAATAGTCCCTGTAAGGATTCGTAGTTTCGAACCTTTAATAAAGTCCTTTTCTTCTTCTAGGTGGCGAATCTGCAATTCAGACAAAGTATTCAAATTTTGCTTGATCAAATAATCAATACCAATATTGAAATAATCCGAAAGTTTTAATAAGAACTCGATGGGCGGATTTTGGGTAATTCCATTTTCATAACTGTTTAGTTTAGCCCGACTAACTGTCAATTCGTTAGCTAGGATCTCCTGACTTAACTTCTTACGATTGCGTAATGCCCGGATATTTGTTCCTAAATAAGTAACTATAGATTCCCCCATCATTTGTATCTGTTATTTTCGATGACAAAATAATGTTAATAAAAATAACAAAACAAATCTTAGATAGTATAATTAACAAACTATTCTACAACAAATTAATTGACAATACTTTAAAATTAATTATTGGGCGTATATTCATACACTACTTGATAAGGCATTTTCCTTAATTCGGATGAAATTTGTCCTAAACTAAGCGATTCGTATTGAGGCGTGGGCTCACATACAGAATACTTCCTTCCCTTGTAAACAACAGGTCTGCCAATAGGTTTATCAAAGGATATGGCTATAGTAACATGGGTAGGATATAGCAAGGTAATCATAGGCAAATTATAAATCTCTTTAACAAGATAAAAAAATAAACCTACCCTGTCATCGCAATCACTATGATCGCTGAGCAAGGTAAGCTCTGGAGACAATCTTTTTTCTTTACCATAATTTTCTTGGTCATTTTCGTATGAAAATGCATATCGTGTAAAATGCATTAAATATTCCACACCTTCTTTTTGATTCATCCCCTGCAAATTTGTTTTCAAAGTATTGATTAATGAACTATAGGTCGTTTTACTTAAAGGAATATTGAAGTAAGAAGCAAAGTCGACCACTGGATAGTTAGCAAAAACGGCTTTCAGCTGCGGGTTGATTTTGATTTTAAACTCATAAGCATTTTCGTGATAATCAAAATGAATGTCCTTTTCAGTATAAGCACTTAATTTAAAATCAGGCAATTGCGATATTTTATATGAAAACACATTAATAGCTTTATCAATCGGGATTTCAACCTCAAAGACGGTTTGATTATTAAAATCCGTTTGCTTATAGTCGTGTCGATTTAAGCAAACATATTGCTGATTGTTCTTTATATAAAACGGAATATCATAAATATTTTCATCACTTCTAACATAAAACAGCAATTGTTGCTCGCTTATTGCCAGGTGCACATCATAACCACTTTGGGCCATAATAAACCATTTATATAATGTATATCTGTAATAATTATCTTCTTTGGGGCTTATTTCTTGTGCCGTTTTTCGAACAAGCTGGTAATAGAACCAATCATCTAGTTTGTGTGTAAATTTATAGTTTAATAATGCCTGGATAGTAGAATTAAAATCACTCAAAGCGATGTTAAGATAAAAATCTTTAATGTTTTGCTCAGAAATGATGCTTGAAAATGGTATGTTAAATGAATGTTCAACTGGGACTTCAATACTATCACTGTAAAAATCGATGCTTACTTCTTGCCTATTCCATTGCGCGTAACTCTCATGGGCATGAAAAATCATCCAAAAAGGTATAAATAAAATAAGTAGCCTGATTTTCAATGTGTCGAATTAATTGCATAACAAATATAATAAAATTTAACAATTTGGTAACATTGGAAGTATATTTATTAAGAATTATTAAAAAGTTTGCGAATTTAGACTGCCGTTTTGACAACCAAGGTTATCATCTGATTTTAACAAAGTCAAATGCTTATTAATATCGATTAGGCTTATTTGTTATTTATCAATTAATTGAATAGTAAAATCTATTGCTTTAATTTAGATACAATGCTATTTTCAATGGACTCTATTTTTCGAGTCAATTGTGCTTGCTTTTGACCCATTGATGAAAGATTTTGACTCAAAGTATGTAAATATGATACCTCATCATAAAGAATTTTATGGTAGTTCAATACCTGATAAACGTTTTCCTGAAGGCTTGCTAATTCAATAGAAACTAGCTTCAGTTGCTCTAATTCAGCAGATATATCTATGTTTTTTTGCTTCTCTCGCTTCAAATCACCTGTACCTATAAGCAACCAGTCCGGATTTAGGTCCTTAAAATGTGTTAAAATTCTTTGGATCATATCCAATCCAGGTTTATTTCTACCACTACTGATATGGGTTAATATAGATAATGAAATACCTAATTCTAAAGCAAATTGACTCTTGGTGTAGCCATATACATCAAGCAAATGCATTACACGTTTGTTTATATCTTCAATCATTTGATTATTAATCATATAGCACAAATGTCAAACCAGCCGTTTTACAAATCTGTACCTTATTCGAACACAAATGTAAAGCATAAACATTTGTAAATACAAATGTGAAATCGATTACATTCCTACTTATAAAGTAAAGATGCGGCTTGTGTAACCTAAAATACTGATTATTAATATTTTATATATTATGAAAAATAAGCAAAATACAATTGTATAATTAGATTTTGATTCTATTTACAATTGGAAATACAGTGCAGATTCAAAATAATATCGAATAAGCATGACAAAAAAGCACAGCCCTATCCTACCCTATTTTCTTTGCAATAAAATCTAACATCAGTTATAATATCGTTTTTCGTGAGAATTGATTATTCCGAAAATCTATAGTAGAATTTAATTCTAGTCCATTCTGAGCAATCACCTAGAGGAGTTAAAAGACTTCAAAACTTATTTTTAAAAATGGAGATTCCTTATTGATTATTAATATACACCTATTTCTAAGGTGCTATTTAATTTAACGAGTCAAAGATTCATTGATTTTGTTGTAGCGTTCTCGATAAGGATAAATCATTTAGTGGGTATATTAAGATGCCTACATGGCTCCAAGTTGGCTTACTTTGTTTTTCAGAATGGAATGTTATTTACATAATGATGGCCTTGGGTCCAATTGGGCATTATAATTCCTATTTTTATCATTTATAGAAACTAAAAAATAGTACCCGTACCATAGATTAAGCCTGCAGTATTTACACCAAAAGCATAGGTAGTACCCAGGTACATCACAAAATTCTCACCTTTACGAATTCTTAATCGTGCTGCTAGAAACGGAGCTGCCCACATATTACCATTTTGGTCCTTTCCAAGACTAAACATAGGCCCTAGTTCCATTTCCATATTGGATTTAGAAACTATTTCAAAATTGAATATTCTAAATTGAACACCCGTTCCGAATGAGACAGAGGCTTGCTCGCTTTTGATTTGGTTATCGACTATAAATTGCTTTGCGCCAACAGGAATATTGCAAAAAACTGGTATTTTAACTTTGTTTAATGTACGGAACTCAGCAAACAAAAGAATAGAACTTGTCGGTATAACTATTGCTGATTTGGTTAATAGGTCTGTCTGGTCACTATTTGAGATAAAAAGCAAAGATTGTCCAAAACTGAATTCAAAATGACCTTTTCTAACTTTTGACTGTGTGCTATCTTGTGATACTGCATCAGAAACTATGAATAGTTGAATAAACAACAATAAAAACAACAATCTACTAATATATTTCATAAAGCCAAATTAGTTTTAATCTACAAAAAATCAAATTTATTTTGAAAGTTCAGGAGAAACAGTCAATTAAAATTTCATACTTTTATTACATGTCAATTATCTTTAATCTCCAATGAAGTTTATCCTAATTAGATGTATAAAAACAGTATCCACATTAATATTTCTAATTAAATCACTAATTATAGCAACCATAATGATAGTATCTTTTGGTGCAAAGGTTATTTAAATAGGCAAGCCCATAGCGGCAATAAATGTTTGGCTAGTAAAGTGTAAAAATGGAACTAATTGTAGTTGGAGGTTGCAGCTTTCAAAAGTAATCCTTGATTTTTCAGTGCCCGTTTAATACTATTCATTTTTACCCAAAACCCAAATAAATAGAGGGTAAATCATTTTTGCAGTATGTTTGATTAAATAGGTGCTCGAGCATTAAAACAAGAATGAATAAATCTTGTTGCTATTTTTCAAGATTGTAAGAATAAACTACATTTGAAACTTGCATAAACTTAGCTAATGAACATAGAGCATTTAAACAATACTTTAGGCTTTTGTGATAGCCTTTTGAATTATAAAAGAAGAAAAACTTTAACTGTTAGTGTAGGGGGTATCATGCTTGGCAGCGAGCATCCTATTTTACCTCAAAGTATGACCACTACTGACACGATGGATACTTTGGGATCGGTGGAGCAAATAATTCGTATGGTTGATGCAGGTTGTCAGCTGGTGCGACTAACTGCACCAAGTATGAATGAAGCTCAAAATCTAGCTGAGATAAAAAAAGAGTTGCATAAGCGAGGGGTAAACGTTCCTTTGGTGGCTGATATTCATTTTACCCCAAATGCAGCTGAATTGGCTGCTAGAATTGTCGAGAAAGTTCGAGTAAATCCGGGAAACTATGCTGATAAAAAGAAATTTGACTTGATTGAATATTCAGATTCAGATTATCAGGAGGAGCTAGATAGAATTAGAGAAAAGTTTACACCATTGGTAAGAATTTGTAAGGAATATGGAACTGCCATGCGAATAGGAACTAATCACGGTAGTTTAAGTGACAGGATCATGAGTCGCTATGGAGACACTCCCCTTGGTATGGTTGAAAGTGCGATGGAATTTTTGAGGATTTGTGAAGATGAAAACTATGATAATATCGTACTTTCAATGAAGTCATCAAACCCACAGGTAATGGTGCAAGCATATAGGCTTTTGGTTAAAACTATGAAAAATGGTTTAACAAAACGCATCATGCCAAATGGAATTGATTTGACCGGTGCTTATCCATTGCATTTAGGAGTGACGGAAGCAGGAGATGGGGATGACGGAAGAATAAAATCTGCATTGGGAATAGGCACTCTGCTTGAAGATGGCATAGGCGATACAGTTAGGGTCTCTTTGACTGAAGATCCGGAATTTGAGGTGCCTGTAGCTAAGAAACTAATTGCTCGCTATCAAAAACAAGCCAAAACAATTTCCAAACAAGCCGAAAATTATCACACACAATTTAACCCTTTTTCTTACTCAAAAAGAGAAAGTAACGAAATCTTCAATATAGGACAAAGTCAAGTACCACGTGTAATTACTAACTATGCGACATTTGAAAAAGTAAATCCTGAAGACCTAAAAGCAATTGGTCATTTGTATGATAACAATTTAGACAAATGGCATATGAGTGATATGGGTGCTGATTTTATTTATCTTGGGAAAACAAAGGTCGACTTTATGTTGCCTATGGGACTGAAAGCCATTTATGATATTGAAACTTGGAATTTGGTTTCGGATAAAAGCAACGCTTTTCCGCTCTTTCATTCAAGCGAGTTTTTAGCTGAATATACGTCTTCTTCAAAAAGCTTAAATTTTGTAAAAGCCAATACTAATGACCTTGATGAAACCTTTTTAATCAAACTTAGCAAGCATAAAAACTTTGTTTTGGTGCTTCAAAGTGAAGAAAACAAGCCAATGCGTGATTTGAGGTACGCTTTTTTAAAATTACAATCACAACAAATAAGCAATCCCGTAATCATTAACGCTATTTATCAGGAAGATGAGGAGCATTTCATGCTTTTTGCTTCAACAGATATTGGAGCCCTATTAATAGATGGCTTTGGCGATGGCTTGTTAGTCGAGGCAGCAGAAGTTTCTTTAAATAGGATTAATGAAATTTGTTTTGGTATTTTACAAGCTGCAAGAACTCGCATATCAAAAACAGAATATATAAGTTGTCCAAGTTGCGGTCGCACATTGTTCGACTTGCAAGAAACTACAGCCATGATTAGGAAGAGAACTGATCATCTAAAAGGGATAAAAATTGCTATCATGGGATGTATTGTTAATGGTCCGGGCGAAATGGCTGACGCTGATTATGGTTATGTAGGAAGCGGTGTGGGTAAAATTACACTGTACAAAGGCAAAGAGGTGGTGAAGCGAAACATACCAAGCGAAAATGCTGTAAATGAACTAATAGACCTAATTAGAGATAACGGTGATTGGGTGGAAACTTCGCTGTAGTCTTCTTTTTAGGTAAATTTTCTCGCAAAGCCGACAAATGTTACAAAAACATTGACTTTGGACTATATTGCATCGTCATTTGTCTTACTATGAATAAAAGAATACTTTATCTATTTTTATTTATTTTCCCTTTGTGGACTGCTGCTCAAAATTGTGCTATACAAGTTAGTAATACAGTCGTTTGTCTAGGTAATGCCGTTTCTTTTACAGTTACCTATAATGCTGGATTAACCGTTCAAAGTTTCAATTGGAATTTTGGAGATGCTACCGTTGGGACAGTTTCACTTAATAACTCTCACTTATATTTAACACCTGGAATTTATACACCTACCCTCCGAATTGTTTTCACGAATGCTCAAACCTGCGATATATCAGCCCCTACCATTACCGTATTTAGAAAACCAAATGCTAAATTTAATCTAACTACGCCCAAAACACAATGCAATAAGGACAATCAGATTTGTATAAAGGATGTTTCAACTAAAGGTCTTAATAGTCTCGGCATTAAAAGTAGATTGATTTTATGGGATGATGGAACTTTCATAAACACGGCAGATCTATCAAATGCTGACTATTGTCACAGTTATACCAATCCATTTGGTCGAAAGTATACAATAGTTTTAGAAATTACCGACAGTAATAATTGCATTAGTCGAGTAGAGAAAACCGACTCAGTTACTATATATACAGCCATGCAACCTGTGGGTTTTAATCTGAGCTCGACCAATAAGTGTGACACCACGTTCGCTAACTTTGTTAATACTAGTCAATTTCCTCAAAGTCAAGCAAAAAAAATATATTGGGATTTTGGTGATGGTAGTATCGATTCTTCTGGGGCAAAATGGACGAACCTAAAACATACTTATGCGAAAACGGGTAAATTTATACCTAAACTTACTATCGTTAATTTTGATGGTTGTTCACTCGCGGTTGAGGGCTCTCAAATTAAAAACGTTAAACTAAGTAATAAAATCAACATATCGAATTCAAGTAAATGTTATAGCAATATTAACTACTTATTTTCTCCAGATAGTCCAGATGTTGATGTAAATTATACATGGATTGTTTTTAATCAAAATGACAATGTGCTTGAAACCGTAAATGGTCAAACTTATAGTATAAGCAATTCCAATAAAATTAAATTTTCATGTGGTAAATATAAAATCCGACTTTTAATGAGTTATAAAGCATGCTCTAAAAGTTTGGATACTGTATTCGATGTGCTTGGACCTATTTCAAAAATCTATGATGGAAACAAACCTCCTCAAAATTTAAATCAATGCAACGCAAATGATACGGTATTTGTAATAAGTCCAAACCTTGACGGATCTTGTTATTATAACAACGCCATTAAAAGATTATGGGACTTTGGAGATCCATTTGCACCAGCTTGCACACTTGACACAAAAAACAATATTAATATTGGTCTTAATTGCAGATATTCAAAAGATTCAATTCAAGTAAAACACCTTTACAACGCAACTAAAGACCAATGCTATAAAATATCCTTAACTTTAAGTGATGTTAATACAGGCTGCAAGAGTTTGGATACTGTAAATGTTAGCTTAACACCACCGAATGCAAAACCAGGACCACTTGAAACGCCAAAACGAAAGGGGTTGATTTGGACGGGGAAAGCATGCATAGGTTCACCTATACTATATGATTTTACAGAAACACTGCCCACATGCTCTCGAAATGCAACATGGATAAAGGCTGATTCAGCGGATTCCCAAGGTAATTGGCAAATAGTTGATTCAACAAAATTTACCTTTCCAATTACCTATACAAAAATCACTGATCCTAAAGGATGGGTTACAGTTGGGTTAATTATTAAAAATGGTAGCTGCTACGATACAGCATGGTATCATAATCTAATTAATATTATTGAGATTAAGCCTGCAATTAATGTAAATGTGCTTGGTACTTGCCAACCCTATACTTTAAAACTAAATGCAAGAGATAGTATTCAAGATAGCCTTACCCAAGCCCTATGGTACATAGATGGGAATTTAATTTCTAATCAACTTTTCGCCAAAACCGATTCAATCATTAAGCCTTGCTCGAAGCTTGTGCCAAGTCAAGGTCAGTATAATCTTTCTCTTCAATTGATTAATAGAAAAACTTGCGTTGAAAGATTTGACACCACTATTAACCTAGGTTTTCAAAAATCAATTAACTACTCTAAGTCTATCTTGTGTTTGGGAGATTCAATTCAGTTGCTCGACTCAATCAATTACTTTGATTCAAAGGTCAATTTTTGGGGAGATACTAGCAGGGCATCACGCGGGAAGGAAAAAATGTGGTGGCAAATAAATAATAGTGGATTTGTTTACACAGGAGGTAAACCAAAATTCCTTTTAAACAAGGTTGGAAATTATACTGTAACTTTAGTGGCAAAGGACAGTTTAAATTGCATTGACACCCTTGTAAAATATGAACAATTGAAAATAGTGGATTTAAAAGCATCTATAAAAAATATGCAACAATTGTATGTGTGTGCCCCAAAAGTAGCCTTGTTTTCTGATTCAAGTTATGTATTAGACTCTTCTGCCCAATATGGTGATGCACCTTACGCTAGCATTATCAAAAAAACATGGAATTTTGGAGATAATAAAGATGACGCATTTGTAGATGAGCCCATACATGAATATACTGCCAACGGTAAGTATAAAGCCTATCTTGCCATTGAGGCTGATAATGGTTGCTTAGATACGGCATATATGGATATTGAATTAAAAGGTCCAAACCCTTCATTTGGAATTTTAAAGGGAGATACATTTGGTTGCAATCCTGTTAGCATAACACTTAAAAATACTACTGGCAGACAAATTGACGATTGGATATGGACGGCAAGAGGCCCTATAAACTCAGTCATATCCACTCAAAAAGATACCAATGTAACTTTTGTATTTACGCAAGCTGGTGTTTATAAGCTTCGATTATATGGTAGTGAAAATGTCTTTAACCCTGTTACAGGAAACTTCCAAAATTGCGTTGCTTCATACCCAGATTCACTAAATCCAAACTCTCCTGAGTTTAATGTGAGGGTGGTGGATAGACCTTATTTGAGCTTCACTGCACCCGATACTGTTTGTGTAAACGAGAGTTTCAATGTGGTTTCTACTCTTGATCCTGTATATGGCAGTTATTCCTTGGATTTTGGAGATAATAATTCTCGATTTGCAGATACATCAGAGAAAACAATCACAACTAGTTATGGTAAGCCCGGTTCTTTTATAATTAAGTTGTTTGGGAATACCTCTCAAAAAATATCTTGTATTGATACGCCTAGCAAAACTGTTTATGTGCAAAGCGTAAAAGCAGATTTTAGCATTGATGAAAGTAAAAATCCAATATTTAAATTTAATAACTTAAGCATAGGCGCAACTGAGTTCAATTGGAATTTTGGCGCAGCACAAGCGGGCAATCAAAATACTTCAAAAGATGAAAATCCAAATTTTGATTACAGCAGTTATTTAAGTTCAACGGATAGTGTAAAAATATGCTTGGCAGTTGCCAGTTCGAGAGATTGCAAAGACACCATCTGCAAGAAAATTTATCCATTCAGCAAAGGTGTTAAAATTTATAATGTATTCAGCCCCGATGGTGATGGTAAAAATGATGCCTTAGATTTTGACCTAAAGGGAATAGGCAAGTACGAATTATTTGTATATAACCGTTGGGGCGATTTGGTTTTTGAATCCAGCAAAGATGGGATTGGAAATGATGGAAATAATTGGAATGGAAAAGTCCAAAACACAGGAGCTGAATGCGCTACCGGAACATATTTCTATATTTTTAAATATAGATTTTTAGGGCAAAATTCAGATAACCAAGAACGCGGAACCATTACTTTAATCAGGTAAGGCAAAACAAATTGGGTACAAACTATGTATTGATAAGTAATGACATTTAAAATATATACCAAAACAGGCGACAAAGGAGAGACATCACTAATAGGTGGTGTGCGTGTGCCTAAATACCATTTAAGAATAGAAAGCTACGGAACCATTGATGAATTAAACTCTTATATAGGTTTGGTTAAGGATAGTTTACCATTAAGCCATGCCCTCGCTACACTAAATGAAATTCAAGATAGGTTATTTACCATAGGTAGTTTATTGGCAAGCGATCCGGAAAAATCTAAAATGAAGATTCCTGATTTGCATCAAAGTGATATTGAATTACTCGAATTTGAAATGGATAAAATGGATGCTGAACTTCCGGAATTGAAAAGTTTCATTTTACCAGGTGGACATACTGTTGCATCTTATTGCCACATAGCAAGATGTGTTTGCCGCAGAGCAGAGCGCTTGGTGGTGCATTTATCAAATGAAACTGAGGTGCCCGAAATTGTTCAAATCTATTTGAATCGTTTGAGCGACTATCTATTCATTCTTAGCCGCAAAATCATTTATGATTTCAAAGCAAGTGAGATTGAATGGAAGCCTAGAATGTAGTTTTAAAATCCGTTGAGCGAAACTTTCAATGTACCTTCGGTAGTAATATTGATGTTTAAATTGTTTGGTGTAATGTAAATACCAGCGGGCTCAATGCTGCTGATTGTACCACTCAAATCTAAATAGTCTAACCACTTTTTATTGATAGCATCATTGGCCGATTTTTTCGCATCATTTAGTTGTGTCGCAATCGAGAACACCATCTGTTTTTCCAAGCTCTCACGGAATTTTTTAGAGTTTAATAGCCAGGTCGCACTCTTCAATAAAATATCGCGGGTTTTGATTTCAAAATCGAATTGTTTCACCTCTAAACTTTTGGTGCTAGCGTTGTAATTTGGAACACCGACAGCATAAATAATTCCTTTTATACCCTTCCCTATTTTCCCTTTTGACACTTTACCATCCACATCCAAGGCTATCATAATTTTGTTTCCATAAGGGAAAGCTTTTGCTTCTTTAATATTGATTTTATATTCATCTCCTTCAAGCAATATGGGCTTTTCAACAAATTGTTGGGCTAATTTTTCATTGATTTGATCGAAGGATATGTTAGCAGACAAGTTGATTTTTACTTGGTCATTAAAACTATTTGTTTGTCGCAATGGTGGCAGAGTGGTTAAAAAGGAATCATTCTTTGGCTTGTAACCCGAAACCAATTCTATCATAGTATTAATACCCAACTTAAGCAGCATTTCTTCGTTAGTATAAGTAATGGGAGTGATAAAAACATTCTTCGGGTTGATGAGAAGCCATGCTTTGTGAATTGAATCGAGAAGAATTGGTTCAGATAAATTTTTATAAGCATCCCCTACCATCTTTTTAATATCAATGCTTTTGGCTGCTTCTTGGTCAATTTTTAAAGCCATTTTATTCACTTGGCCTTGAATGACACTTCCAAATAAATCAGGTAGGTTTAGCGAGGTAAAACCAAGGTTAATTACAGGCAAATCATCCCAAGATATTTTGCCTTTGCTGTTTAGCTTTAAGTTCCAATCCCTATCAATGGATGGTGTGGTATTAAAAACCACTGTGAGATTTAGTGATTGATTAATGGGCTTTTCAATGGCGCCAAATGCTTTTAGGTTATATACAAAATCAATGTGCAAAGGTGCCGTAATGCTGATGCCATCGGCAGAAGTATTTACAATAAAATCATTTCTTTTTAGGACGGTAAGTTTTAAATTATCATTGCCATTGTCGTCAAACTTGTCGTCTTTATAAATTTCTATTTGTATTTTCTTATTGATGGATGTGGCCATTCCTCTGGTGCTAATTTGAATGGGCAAACCAATAAAAGAATTTTGTTTAACAGGTGCTACATAGGCCACATCAATGGGTTTAGGAGCTTGAATTACTTGGGTTTTACAAGCAAATAGTGCTGTTAAAAGTATGAAGGAAAGTAATAAGGGAATATTTTTCATTGCGCCTACAAATATATTTTTTTATGGCAAGCTATTAGGCTGAATCATCTCAGATTTAACTTCTCAACCTCATTAACAATTCTTCATTCCTAATTGATAATTAACTTACTCCTTCCACAAAAATGGAAAAAGGATATAGGCCAAGGCAACAATCATAATATTGATCATCATCAATACCCCTATGTCTTCGTACAATAAACTTGTATCCAAGCCGTCCATGGCTTTTTTGCAGGCTTTCACCAATACAAGTAACAAGGGCACAATGATGGGAAAACTCAATACAGGCATGAGCAGGTGGCTATTATTGGCTTTAGAAGCAATGGCAGAAAGCATGGTGAAAGTAGATGAAAAGCCAACGCTACCAAGCAAAACGCAAATTGAATAAAACAACAAATCTTGAACTGGATTACCCATAAGAAGCACGTATACAGATAAACAAGCAATGGCTAAGAGGATGTTCAAAACGGCATTGTATATCACTTTAGCGGCTATCATTTGCTGAGGCTTAACAATATTGTGGTAGTATAGATTCTTGCCTTTGCCTTCTACAATAAAACTTTTTGAGACAGCATTAACGGAGGCAAACAACATGATGAGCCAAAAAATAGCATTCCATGAAGGGCCATTTAGCATTTTGGCACTCAGGTAAACAATAAACACAGCCGAAAAAACATATATCAAAATGCCATTTAAAGCATAGCGCTGTCGCCACTCTATGGTGAGATCCTTTTTAATTAAACTGGCAATAGGCTTCATTTCCACCTCACAAAGATATTAGGAAAATCTAAAATGAAGGAAATTGACGAATAAAATATAGTGATAATTGCCTATGGATGGTGTTTAGCGTAGCGTCACCAACCATATAAATAGCGTTTGGAGATAACACCAACCGCAGGCAAATGTTACTTGTTTATTCTTTCAAATCTTTCTGTTACTATTTGTTTGTATTGATTTTTAAAATCATCTGTCATGAAACTATTTTCTATTTGTTCCATCCATTTCGATTTTGCTTTTTCCATTTTAATAAAAATATTTTCCTGCTGTTTTACGTCCAGTTTTAAAGTATTCATAGCAGTTACAAAATCTTGTTTTTTTAATTTCTTCTTTTTACCATTTAAATACAGAGCCATTTCTTCATCATCTGCTGGATTTACCAATACAGTGTTTACTAAATCATAAGCTGGTGATAATACCATTCCCAAACCTGGTTGCTCTAATAATGAAAAGTTTTTCAGGTGCATATCTGCATTGCCTGTTAGAAATGAAAATAATACCAATTCAAAGAAATTCACTACATCCAAACCCGATGTAACAGAATATTTTTGAATAGCTTTTGCAATTTGCTCATAGCTGCCATGGTACTTATCTTCTGTGAGTCGTTCTGTTAATTGGCACATGTCTTCCATGCCAAGCTTACCTTTTTTAACTCTGTCAATACGTTTTGTTACATAAGCCAGATTGCCAGAAGTTAAACGAACAAGACTATGCGGAGCTGTTTTTATTTTTGCTATGCTTGCTAAATGCATTGTTACATCTTCAACTTCCGGCAACTGTTGATATGATGGAGTAGGCGGTTTTAAAATGTATCCACCCCAAAGTCCCACAATGCTAAATCTTTTGCCTTTTCCCTCTTGTTTATTGTTGGTTATGTGAAGCGATAACTTGGCTTGCACACCTGTTACTGCCGTTTGGGCTTGTATTACTTCTTTGGCCAATGGTTCCAAATCTACTTCTGAATATGGTAATTCAGGAGGTGTGGGCTGTCCAAATATTTTTTTTGAACAAGTGCCGTGAAAATCAAATTCATTTTCGGCCAATGGTAGGTAGCAAAATAAACATCTAGTCATGGCTTATCCTCCTCTTTTAATTCTTCTACACTCACTGCTCCAATGCAATCTTTGCAGCAAGCTAGAAGTAAGCCCATACGGTCTCTTGGATTTAATTTCCAATTTTTCACGGCTATATCCAACAACCAACCTTCGGGTATTAAACCATCAAAAAATGGAAATAATATATTAGATGTATAAATAGCCTCTTGCAAGGGCAGCGTTAAACTTACCGGTTTTGCATCTATTTGGTTTAAATAGGCTTTGGCATATTCAAAATGATACCCTTTATCATCTTGCGTTAGCCAGCCTGCCATCTGTGTGTCTATTTTTATAATTGCCTTTCTCATTATTCATTTTCTTTTTTAGCAGGCACGGCCCCAACTTCATAACTAAATAAACGTAGTACCTGATTTACCTTGTCTATGCGTAAACTTTGCTTTCCTTGTTCTAATTCACGAACAAATCGTAAGCCCACACCTGCCTTTTCAGCTAACTCAGGCTGGGTTAGGTTTACTGATTTTCGCTTCTCTTTTACAAAACTTGCTAATTTCATTTTATACCCTTTAAGGTGCAAATATAGTTTATATTCTTTAAATTATACCCATTAGGGTGTAAATTACTTCAAAAATAATTTATTATACCTTTTCGGGTGTAACAACTAAATAAATAGTCAAAATATACCCTTAAGGGTATATTTTAAAAGTGTGTTTAAACTCTATCTTTTGCTATATCGTAATACATCAACAATTGCTCATCTTCCAACAAAATATTTTGCGGAATCATATCGCCAAGTGCTACGATGGCTTTGAAATCTTTTTGTTCCCAAATATTTTTGAAACCTTTGCCTATGGTTGGTGTTTAGCGTAGCGTAGCGTCACCAACCATATAAGTAGCGTTTGGTGATAACACCAACCGCAGGCAAATAAAAAAAGGCTCCAGATTTTTATCTGGAGCCTTTTTTTATTTGAAGTGCCGATTCAGTTAAGGACTCACTAATTTCCCTGACCATTTTTGCGTAGAATTTTTTACAGCAATATTTTTAAAAGTATAAACATATTTATTATCGCTTATTGCAACATCTACCGTACCTGATATTGCCATTGTATTGAAAAACGCAAGCGCTTCATTTGGTAAAAGCGTGTGTGAGCAGGTATCACAGAGATTGTATATGTTATAAGTTCCTACCACTGGCACTGTAGCCGGGAAATTAGAACTTCCTGTTTTTATTAGTATAATATTGGAAGAGGCTGCTGCTTGTATCGTATAACCTGTACTATCACCTTGTACACCAAAAAAAGTAATGTTTGCATTCAAAATTGGACCTCCTATATACCCTGTCGTATTATTTGTAAAAACGGTGGTTGTATCAATGTTCGGCTTTACGACAGTAGTTGCAGCGGGCTCCTCTTTTTTACAACTAGTACAAACCAGCATTAAAGAAATAATTATAGCAAATGGTGTTAATTTGAAAAGTTTCATAATTTATTAGATTGGACTTTATGCAAAAAAAGTCATTTAATTGATATTTCCACCTCACAAAGATATTAGGAAAATCTAAAATGAAGGAAATTGACGAATAAAATATAGTGATAATTGCCTATGGTCGGTGTTTAGCGTAGCGTCACCAAACATATAAGTAGCGTTTGGTGATAACACCAATCGCAGGCAAACACGAAACACCGCCTTTTGGGTAGGTGCTGTTATGTGCTGCCCTTATTATCATTCTTTTATAAGTTTAATGGTTCTGTCGTCTATTTTGAGAAAGTATAAACCACGAGTCAACTCTGAAAAATCTCTCTGTTCAATGTATTTACCCGTCCACATGACTTGACCAAAATAATTAATTAGTGTGAAAAATTCTTTTCCAGTCGTGTTAGTTAGGTTGATTTTGTCTGAAAATGGATTCGGAAATGCTTTGATGGCTTCTTTAGTTTCGTTTAAGTCGTTAATTCCAGTTGTCAAGCAGCCTAATGTATAATTCTGAAAAAAAAACCAAAGTAAATCAGTCGCACTAATTTGAGTTGAAACAGGATTGTTGTTCGGATTTCCGCCTGGCCAACTATGACTACCGTCAGTGGTGGCATAATGATGAAATTCTACATTACATGAACAGTTATGTATTTTAATGAAGTCGTAATTCGTTCCATTGCCATTTATAATTGTGTCTCTTGATTGGCAATTGTTTTTCTGTGACCATATATTCATTGTACTGTCCTGTGATGGGAAAAATATAGTTGTCAAAGGAGGAGCACCACCCATACCACCATTGTAAAATACAATCGGGTCAACTTTTGAATGAAAATTAATTATAGGTATTTTGTTTGTTGGATTACAAGGAAAATACATTTGAGAGCATGCATTGGGTGCAATAGCCGCAAAACGATGGCTTAATTCGCAAGCTAATCTATAGCAGAGCATACCGCCATTTGAAGAACCTGTTGCGTAAACTCGGGTCGTGTCAATTGGATAATTTGAGAACAAAGTATCTAATAAATTATCGATGAAGCCAACATCATCAACATTTTGATTCATTGCAGGTGGACAACAATTACCGGCATTCCAAGACCGATTTTGATTGAAAACTCTTCCTTCGGGATAGACAACAATAAAACCAGAACTGTCAGCCTTTTCAGAAAGTTTACTCTGATATGCAAACACTGTCCAACCCTGTGAGCTTGTCGCTGCCTGTTGGCCTCCGTGAAAACCTAGTATTAATGGATAATTTGTGTTTGAACTATATCCAAGTGGTAAATGTATATTATATTTTCTCCAAACGTTGCCAACGTTTATGCTGTCGTAAATATCTGTTTGTCCGAAGCAACAAGTCAGCATAATAAAGTTCAAACAGATTAGTAACAATATTCTTTTCATTATTTAACTAGTTTAATTGTCCTATTGTCAATTTTCAGGAAATAAAGACCATTTGTTAAGTATGAAAAATTCTGCTGTTCAATATTTTTACCTGTCCAAATAACTTGACCAAAATAATTAATAAGCGTGAAATTTTCATTTCCAGTCGTGTTAGTCAGATTGATTTTGTTTGTGAATGGATTTGGGAATGCCTCTATTTTAATATTTGTTTCGTTAAAATTTTCAATACCAGTAGTTAAACAGCTTGTTGTATAATTCTGAAAAAATTGCCACATTAAATATGTTGCACTAAATTGATTGCTAACAGTTACCGTTCCTGAAGAAAGCCCTCCAGACCAAGAATGTTCCCCGTCATAACTTACATATTGTTCTATTATTGCGTTACATGAACAATTTGAATATTTAAAATGATCATATTGGTTTGTGTTATGGAATAAGGTGTCTTTCAAAATGCCACAAGAATAATTTGAGCTTATAATATTAAACATGCTGTCTTGCGGTGGAAAATATGTTCCAGTTGAACCAATTGTTACGCCTCCAAAATATTTTACATTCTGGTCTTGATAAGAATGAAAACTAATTATTGGGATAGATCTTGCAGGATTCCAAGGATAATACATTAGATTACCTGCAACTGGTGCAATAGCGGCAAAGCGATTTGTTAACTGGTTCGCAAGTCGATAACACAACAATGCACCATTTGAAAAACCTGTCGCATATACACGAGTTGTATCTATTGGTCTGTTTGCAAATAAATTACTTAGTAAAGAATTTACAAATCCAACATCGTCTATATTTTGTGTTGTTGATGGGGCGCAACAACCTCCTGCGTTCCAAGTTCTATTTCCTGCAATTTTTACTCCTTCGGGATATACAACAATAAAACCTGCAGTATCTGATTTTTGAGATAAACGAGATTGATATTGAATGGATTGATAACCTAATAGACCACCACCGTGAAATGCTAAAACTAATGGGTAGTTGTTCGAAGTATTATATCCTGTTGGAAGATGAGTTAAAAAAGTTCTCCAACGACCTCCAACAAAAATACTGTCATAAATATTTGTTTGAGCAAAAGCCAAATTGGATAGTGAAATCAACAAAATGAATTGTAAAAATTTTTTTTTCATGTCTATTTATTTCTTTGGACTTGTTTTTCTTTTATTGGTTTAATTCCTCTTTAAGGGTTGCATTTAACGGTCCGCGGCTTTGCGCTGCGCGGGTTTCAGAGCTCTAATGTATTAAAAGTAACGGAAACTTCCAAGCAACTTGATGACTTTTTGAAACACAAAACCCCGCGTTGCGCAAAACCGCTGTTAGCGGAAGGGCATTTCATTTTAATCCTATAACATTTCAAGACCTAAGTAATTAAATTTTCATCTAATATTCTGAATGCATCTATCAAAGTTTTACTATTAAGGCCCTCATTGAAACTTGTTTCTAAGTAATCCATTATCCATTTCTCTGGAATAAATTTTGAATTCGTTAATTTAATTTGATGATAAACATGCGGGATAAATAAAGTAAATCTTTCTTTACTTTCAGAAAAATCACTATTTACAGCCCAAACAGTAGCGTTTTCGGGAAAAACAAGCATTGCATAAGGATAAAGTTCTCTGTTGTTACCTTCGTTGTCAATATGAGTAATAGAAATGCATTCAGAAATTGATTTTTCAATAATCTTTATATAATCCTTGTATTTCTGTTCCATTCTAAAGTGATTTATTTTATGAAGTTACGAAATCCGTTAAATATTGTTTATAGTGTTCAATGACAAAAATAATTGATTGTGAGTTTTTATTGATTGGAAAAAATCGCCTTTCCGCTAACGATTTGCATGCTAGCGATGGGCGCGATACCGAAGCACTGAACTGCAAACCTATTACAAATTTATAAAAGAAATACGAACTTCCAAATTAGCACTGAACCAGCGGCTATCGCTAGCATGCTGATATAAGCAGTGGTTCTTTCTGCCGCCTCGTATATTCTCATTCTGTCTGTTTTATTTTGTTCTTATTTTGTCTAAATATTATGAATTCGTTTATAAAGTGTGATATAAACGTGAATGTCAAAATTAATAAAATAATGGTGTCGTAAGAGCTTTGGTTAATACCGAAAAAAGCAATGCTCCAAATGATAATTATCCATTGAGCAAAGTAAATGTTTGTCACTCCATTGCTCCACTTAAAAAGTAAGTCAAAAAACTTGTTCTGAGGTACTTTGTCTAGAATTAATTTATTAATGTAAAGCCAAAAGACTACAAAGCCGCACATAAATATCATTCCACCTTGTCGGCTATGATAGTAGTCGTTGAAATGATAATCTACGTTTGAATATGAAATAGCAACTCCAATAACCAGAACTAAAATGCCAATTATTCCAAAGTATTTAAAAGTCGTACTTTGGTCTTTTGAGTTTTTTATTGTGTCGCCAAGAAACATACCTAGTAGTGGAAACGATAGCCAAGGAAATACAGGAAAAGCAATTTTATTTGCGATAAAGCTAAATTCAATTGGTTGGTCTCCCCAAAACAGTTCTAAAATTTGGTCTATTACTGGTATGTTTAGGTTTAAGCCCCAAAGAAATGGTGAAAGCATACTAATCAGAAATGCAGTAAATAGTATTATATACTTGTTGATTTTAAACTCTTGAATAAGTGCCATAATCATTAATGCAATTCCAGCAAATTGTAAAATGTCAACTATGGTTAAAATAGTGTATTCATTTATTTTTTCTAAAGGGAATGTTTTTGCAATATCCATTTCTAATTGAGTAGAAAGAGTGAATGGAATGAAACCTCTTAGGATGTTTAGAATGTAGCCTGACAAAAATATTTTAAAGCCACGTAATAATCTTGGCTTCAATTCTGATTTCCTTGAATAGATAAATGAAAATCCCATCAAAGTCATAAAAACTGGTGCGGCTGGCGGACCTCCGAAAAACTCTATAATTTGTCCGAATACCGAGTTTTTTACTTCTTCACTTGCAAATACCTCAAGTGTATGAACAGCAATCATAAAAAATACTGCCAAACCCCGTGCAAGGTCTATGGACAAAAGTCTGTTGTTAGGGTTTGTCGTTGTCATATTTGAAGTCATTTTAAGACTACAAAAATGCCGTACTTAAAAATGATTTCATTTGACATATATCACAAAATCATTTTGCTCTCAAACGACTCAATGTTTCTCGCGTAATACCAAGAAAAGAAGCGATATATGTTAAAGGGATGCGTTGTAGAAGTTGTGGTTGTTTGTCAACTAATGTCAGGTATTTATCAATTGAATTCATCATCTGCGAAAAGTAAATCTTGTCCTCTAAAAACAGGGCGTACTCTTCAATTATTGCATTGATAAAATTGGCTATCTGAATATTAGATAACATTAAAGGTTTTATCTTTTTAATATTGATTGCAATTAGGGTACTATTTTCAACTAGCTCCATTGTTTCTCTTGAAGGATTGTCATTAAAATTTTGTAACGACCCTACCATATCATTTTCTAAAGCAAACCAAGTATTCACTTCTATTCCATCCTTTAAATAGAAACTTCTCACAGCACCCTTGATTACAAAATAAGCAAAGTCGTGTCGTTGATTTTCATTGATGAGTACGTGCTTTTTGTTCAAATTTAAGATTGACAAATAAATGCAGATTTCTGCTTTTGTCCCGTCGCTTAATGGCAGATTCTTAGAAAAATGATTTAAAAAGGGTTGGAATAAGATGTCCATTCTTTTGAGTATTGTGAATTACAAAGATATTGAGTTGTATTTTTTCATAAAACCCATATTCTTGAAATATAAAAAGATGCAACTAGCATAACTCACTGAAAGACAAAGAAAAAGCCATCATTTCTGATGGCTTGTCCAGTGTGGCTCCCTGAGCTGGACTCGAACCAGCGACCTATTGATTAACAGTCAATTGCTCTAACCAGCTGAGCTATCAAGGAATCTGTTACCCTTTTTAAAGGAATGCAAAAATAGTATTATTCTTCACATAAATCAATACCTTTGTGAAAAATATTTAAAAAAGTTTCTAAAAAAATTAAAAATATATATTCATGAGTTTGTTAGTAATTGGTTCTGTGGCATTTGACGCAATCGACACCCCCTTCGGGTCTACTGGAAAAATTGTGGGAGGCGCCGCTTCGTACATCGCTTTGGCTACTTCTCTCCTCCATAAACACGTTGGTTTGGTGGCTGTAGTTGGCGAAGATTTTGATTTTGACTTTATCAAATCCCTCAATAATAGAAATGTAGATACAACCGGACTACAAATTAAAAAAGGTGAAAAGTCTTTCTTCTGGCACGGAAAATATCATATGGACATGAATTCTCGTGATACATTGGTAACCGAGTTGAACGTGTTGGCCGATTTCGACCCAATTATCCCTCAAAATTGGTCAAATCCAGAATATGTAATGCTTGGCAATTTAAGTCCTCAAGTGCAATTGACTACCCTAAACCGTTTGACTGAAAAACCTAAATTGGTGGTGCTTGATACCATGAATTTTTGGATGGACATTGCCTTAGATGATTTAAAAGCGGTATTGACAAAAGTGGATGTCCTTACAATCAATGACGAAGAAGCCCGTCAATTAAGTGGTGAATATAGTTTGGTGAAAGCTGCGCGTGTGATTCGCGAAATGGGACCACAAACCTTGATCATTAAAAAAGGCGAACACGGTGCATTATTGTTTGGTGAAAATAATCAAACCTTTTTCTGTCCTGCGTTGCCATTGGAAGATGTTTTTGATCCAACAGGTGCGGGAGATACTTTTGCTGGTGGATTTATTGGTTTCTTGGCTTCTGCGGGAAGAACAGATTTTGAAGCAATGAAAACGGCCATCATATACGGTAGCGCCATGGCTAGTTTCTGCGTTGAGCAATTTGGAACTACCAAGTTGGCTTCAATCACCAAATCCGACCTTAATGCGCGTTTGGAGCAATTCAAGTCGCTTATGGGATATGAAATAATTGATTAAGAAATAATACTCAAATGAAATCAAAAAAGGCTACTCTAGGGTAGCCTTTATTGCGTTTAATATGTTTATGGAATTTATTTAATGAGTTCGTAAATATTTGAAGATTCAGCTTCAACACTCAATGTTGTTCCCAATGGAGAAATTTCACCTGTGATTACATTCTTTAATTTCGAATATCCTTTTGTTACCTCCATAAATCTAGACATGTTTACGTCTGTCTTTTCTTTGTTTTGGCTGTAGATACATAAAACGGCATCGTTTTCAAGGTGCCTTGCATAGGCATAAATGCCATTGATTCCGGTGAACTGTGTTGTTTTGCCCTCAGAAATTGCCTTTTGTGTTTGTCTGTATTTTGCCAAAGTTTTGATGAATGTAAATGCTTCATTTTCCTTGGGAGTTCTGTCTTCAGGTTTGAACTTGTTTTTTTCATCGGATGGCCATCCTCCCGGGAAATCAAAGCGAACATAAGCATCACTTTCTTTGGTACTACCTGTCATTAAAATTTCTGTTCCATAATAAATACAAGGCAATCCCCTTAACGTGAGCAGCATCATTTGGCTGCGTTTCCAAGCATTGAAATCCTCATTTACAACCGTGTAAATTCTTGACAAATCATGGTTGTCTAAAAAGGTGCAGTTTTTATTCGGATCTTGATATAAATAATCATCAATCAGGGTTAAGTATAACTTGTTTAGTCCCTCAGTCCAACCAAAAGGCTTGTTTCCTGTTTCTTGCATCGCCCAACAAAGCACAAAATCGGTTATTCCTGGCAACTGGTTTTTCTCAAAACCTTTGATGTTGTTTTTTGTAAATGCGGCTTGCACTGCGCTAGTTTGAACCCAGGTTTCACCGTAAATAGTGAATTTGGGATATTCAGATAGAATCATTTCACACAAGTGATTCATGTAGTTTTGGTCGGGATAAGGGTAGGTGTCTATTCTGTATCCAGATAAACCGGCGGTTTCTATCCACCACAAATACAATTGGTCTAGGTACTTTGCAATGTGCGTATTTTTTTGATTATAGTCAGGCATGGTTTTTACAAATGCGCCGTCAAAATTTAGATTTTTTTCTTGAATCGATGCATAAGGGTCCATGACAGTTGTTGCCCTAAAATTGGTTTGAATAAACGAATCTCTGTAGTTAAACCACCCCGTATCGTAGTTATTGTACATCCAATGGTTGTTTCCTGCGTGATTTGGGATGATGTCCATAACCATTTTAAGGCCGTGTTTTTTCATTTCTTGATTGAGGGATATGTACTCGGCATTGCTTCCAAAACGTGGATCAATTTTGTAATGATCGGTAACGGCATAACCGTGAAAGCTCTCTTCGGCTTGGTCGTTTTCTTGAACGGGATTTAGCCATAGTGTAGTAATACCCATGTCCTTCAAATAATGAATTTTACTTTTGATACCAGCCAAGTCCCCACCGTGTCTTTTTTTCAAAGCGCTTCGGTCAACGGGTTCATTGAATTGCATCAAGGCATTGTCGTTTGTTTTGTCGCCATTGCAAAATCTATCTGGAAAAATCAGATAGGTAACATCTGCGGAAGTAATGGGTGCAAATAAATTGGCGGTACGGCTTTTTAATTCATAATTGAAGGCAAAGTCTTTGATATATCTATTCGGATTTTTATCAATACTGGTTGCAATAAATGTAAGTATCCCTGGTTTTGTTTTGGGGGATATTTTGAGGTTGACATAGGCGATGTGTCTGTTGGCTGATTTATTCACCGATAGAAATTCGACACCCTCGTATGGTTGCAATGAAAGATTGAACAGATCAATATTTTCAGCGTGAAGTATAATTTCTAGGGAAGTATCTTTAAATCCTATAAACCAAGAGGGTGGGGTAATTTGGTATATGTCTTTCCTAGGTTGAACTTTTGATTGTAAGGGTAAAGTTTGTGATGCTGTTTGAGAAAATACGGGAACGCTAGTAAATACTGCAGCAATAGCTGCTAAAGGAATGATGAATAAACTTTTCACCTTACAAAGTAACCTAATTTTTTTGATATAGTTATTGTCATAATGACACTTTTGTATATATTTGCAATACATAAACCTAAAAATAACACATCATGAAAAAATTATTACTCATTGCGTTAATGGTATCTGGAATAACAGGTGCATTCGCTCAAACAAGAAAGGTGAAGTTTAGTGTTGATATGACTGGTAAAACAGTTAGCAACAATGGAGTTCACGTGGCTGGAAACTTTCAAAATTGGAAGCCAGGAAACACAGCAATGACTCAAGTTGGGTCGTCTAACATTTATACAGTTGTTGATACTGTGGCTGTAAATTCTGTAGTAGAATTTAAATTTATCAACGGTAACGATTGGCCAGATGGCGAATCAATTCCTGATTTTTCAAAAAAGGGAAATTCAATGAATGGTGGTGATAACGGTAACCGTTGGGCATTCGTAGGTGCAGGTTCTGACACTTTGGATTTAGGTGCAATTGTATTTGGTGGAACTGCTCCAGCTGGTAAATATGCAATTAGATTGGCTGTTGATATGGCAAAGGAAGCTTCTGTAAGTTCAAATGGAGTTAGTGTTGCAGGTTCTTTCCAAGGATGGTCTCCAGGAAAAACAAGAATGACAAATTTGTTTTCTGCAGATAACAAAATATATGAAGTTATCATTTTTGATACTGCTGGAACTTATGCTTACAAATTCATCAATGGCGATGCATGGAAAGATGCTGAAAGTGTACCATCTGCTTGTGGATTTGGTAACGATGTAAATCGCAATATTACCATTGGTTCAAAGGATGAAACTTTGAAAGTATGTTTTGCATCATGCTCTGCATGTCCTTCTCGTCCTATTCCAACTTACAAAGTAACATTCCAAGTAGATATGTCTACTAGCTGTGATTTTGATACTGTTGACATTGCTGGTGGCAAAATCAATGGTTGGGGTGGTGGAACCTACTTGAACAAAGGCGCAAATGGCATTTGGTCACTTACATTGACTTTAGATTCTGGTGAAATTCAATATAAATATAGAAAATTAAAAGCGGGTAGTCCTTCTTGGGAAGGTGTAGCTAACCGTGTGATTGTTCCTAATTCAGATACAACATTGGCTTTACATTGCTTTGATAGAAACACAATATGTACTCCAATTCCATCAGCTTCTGATATCACTTTCAAAGTTGATTTGACAAATGAAATCATTGCTGATTCAGTATTTGTAATTGGTAGTTTCACAACGCCACAATGGCAACCGGGTAAAATCAAAATGACAGTGGATCCAACAAATTCAAACTATTATTCTGCAACAGTTACTAAAATGTGTCCAGGTGTATTTAATTACAAATTCTGTAATGGTGATCCGAATACAGTAGGTGAAGATTTTCCTGATACTACACAACGTTCTTGCGTTACTGCAAACGGTATTGGTGGATTTAACCGTGGTTATACCAGAACAAGTGCATCTCCAGTAGAATTATTCAGTGTTTATAACACTTGTCAACTTGGTGGAACTACTTCAGTTTCTCGTTTGACTTCTGAAGTTACTATTGCTCCAAACCCAGCTGTTGGTTCATTCAACGTATCTTTGGCAGGTAGCAAAATTTCTAAAGTTGTTATCACTTCATTAGATGGTAGAATTGTTCGTAGCTTGAGCGCGAACGAAGCAACTATCAATGTAAACGTAAATGGTTTGAATGGTGTTTACTTGGTAAATATCGTTGATAACATTGGTCGTACTGCAACCAAGAAAATTGTTTTACAATAATTAATTTTCTTTTTATATAAAACAAAAAACCACCTTCGGGTGGTTTTTTGTTTTATATCATTGTTGAGTTTTTGAAATAAAAATCTTACCCTACCAAGAAATTAAACATTTCTTGGTTTTCAATGAAGCCGATCAAGCGGTCTTGTGATTTCACTGAACCAACACCAGCTGGTGTTCCGGTGTAAATGTAATCGCCAATTTTTAACGTGAAATATTGTGAAACATGGGCAATGATTTCATTAATTTTATGAATCATTTGTTGTGTATTTCCGCGCTGTACCACTTCGCCGTTTTTTTCTAATCTAAAATTCAAATCAGTTAAATTTAAACCTTCTATAGATATGAACGGTGCAATCACTGCCGATGAATCGAAGCCCTTGGCTTTCTCCCAAGGCAATCCTTTTGATTTTAAATTGGATTGCACATCTCTAGCCGTGAAATCTAAACCAAGGCTTATTTCGTCGTAATAGTCTTTTGCAAATTGCAAAGGAATGCATTTGCCCATTTTCTTGATTTTTACCACCAATTCAACCTCGTGATGTACATCAGAGGTAAAATCGGGAATAAAAAAAGGAGCGTTGTTCCTTAATAAAGCAGTATCGGGTTTAATGAAAATAACAGGTTCATCGGGAATGTCGTTATTGAGCTCATGAATATGCTCAACATAGTTTCTTCCAATGCACACTATTTTCATAGCAATGAGTTATCTAGTTAAAGTTTCGTCTCTACCTGGTCCCATTGAAATGACACCAATTTTGGCTCCAATATAGCTTTCTACAAAAGCCACATAATCTTGGAAAGATTGGTCCATTTTTTCAAAACCGCCATGCAATTGAATGTCTTCACTCCATCCCTCAAAATCATTGTAAACAGGGGTAATATCTGCACTACAAAGATTTGCTGGCACTTGGTCTGTATTATTTCCGTTGATGGTATATGCAGTTGCTGCAGAAATGCTTTCAAGGCCATTAAGCACGTCGCCTTTCATCATAATTAACTCATCAACGCCATTCAGCATACAAGTGTATTTCAAGGCCACCAAATCTAACCAACCAGTTCTGCGTTTGCGACCTGTAGTTGCACCAAATTCGTTTCCTTTTTGGCGTAAAAACTCACCCAATTCGTTATCCAATTCAGTAGGGAAAGGTCCAGAGCCAACTCTTGTGCAATAGGCTTTGAAAATACCGTAAACTTTGCCAATATATTTTGGAGCAACTCCCAATCCAGTGCAAACGCCACCTGTTAGTGTGTTGCTTGAAGTAACAAATGGGTATGTTCCAAATTCAACGTCGAGCATACTCCCTTGCGCCCCTTCTGCAAGAATTTTCTTGCCTTCTTGAATGCATTGGTGAATAAAGTATTCGCTGTTGATTAATTGGTGTGTTTTTAAAAATTCAAGTGCAGAGAAGAACAATTCTTCTTCTTTTGCTAGATCGAAATCTGAAAATCCTAAAAATTCAATTTGTTTCAAATGATCTTCAACTGTTTTTCTGTAACGTTCGTTGAAGTCAGCTTCTAAAATGTCACCGACGCGCAAACCAGATCTTCCAATTTTGTCTCGGTAGGTAGGTCCAATTCCTCTCAAAGTGCTACCAATTTTGGCATCGCCTTTTGCATTTTCAGATGCGGCATCTAAAATTCTGTGTGTAGGAAGAATTAAATGTGCTTTTTGAGAAATAAGCAAGCGGTCTTTATAATCAGGGCATTCATTTATAATGCGACCAATTTCTTCGCGCAAACGAACTGGATCAATTACAACACCATTGCCTATTAGGTTAATGGTTTCTTTTCTAAAGATACCCGATGGAATGGTATTCAAAACGAACTTTTTCCCTTCAAATTCTAAAGAATGTCCAGCATTTGGTCCACCTTGGAAACGAGCAACTACTTGATAGTTTGGAGTAAGGTAGTCGGCAATCTTTCCTTTGCCTTCGTCGCCCCATTGAAGACCTAAAATTACATCAATCATTTTATAAATAAATAGCTATTATTATTGAATTTTGTTACATTGAATACATTGTCCTTCATCGTCAACCAATGGATCTCCATACAAATGAAGAGAGTGGTGACTTACCTCGAACTTTAATAAATTACCCATTGTTGAACTAATTTGTTGCACCCTTGGATCGCAAAACTCCATCACTTTTTTGCATTTGTTGCAAATTAAATGATCGTGTTGTTTGTATCCGAAAGCTTGTTCAAAGTGGGATGTGTTTTGACCAAATTGGTGTTTTTTTACCAATCCTGAATCTACCAATAAATCGAGCGTATTGTATACCGTTGCGCGACTTACATGGTAGTTTCGAGATTTCATTTTGATATAAAGTTGGTCAACATCAAAGTGTTCTTTGTTTGAATAGATTTCGTCGAGAATAGCGTAACGTTCAGGCGTTTTTCGTTGCTTGTTTACCTCCAAATATTGGGTAAACAAATCACGAACTTCGTCTTTTATTTTTGCTATTCTTGGGTCGGTTTTCATAAGTTTTATGATGCGAACACTACAAATTTAAGTGGATGATTTAAATAACTATTAACAATTTACCCCAATTACTTTTTTGCCGCTTTGATTGGCATTTTGATTTTTTTGGCATTTGGGTAAAATTTGCGAATTTCGCTCATGGCATCATCGGCCTCATTCGAGTTATTGTAGGATCCCACGTAAATTTTGAAATTGGGTTCATCGTAAACCACATGTGCAATGAAATTGTCGCCAAAGTGTTCTTGTGCTTCCGATTGGATTTTAGAAGCATCGCTTCTTGATGAGGTCATGCCAATAAAAATGCGGTAACCTTGCACCAAAACATCGGCATTTTTACGCCTTTGAATGCGAGAATTTTCTAATCGCTCCACTTCATCTTCTACAACTAAAGTTACTTTTCCTTGAGCAAAACTAACGTTTGGCAACAAGTATAAACCTAAAATGAGTGCAGCGAATTTAAACATTACTGCAAATATCGTTATTTTTCGTGTCATCTCGAATTTGCTTTTGTATTTTTGTATCATGATTCAAAAAGTTGCCCTTGTAATACTCGATGGATGGGGAATTGGAAACCATACCAAATCTGATGCGGTATTCAATGCAAAAACCACATTTACAGATTCACTTTCTGTGGGTTATTCAAATGCAACACTGCGAACCGATGGAGAAAATGTTGGTTTGCCAGTAGGACAAATGGGAAACAGCGAAGTGGGTCACATGAATATTGGTGCAGGAAGAATTGTTTGGCAAATGTTGGCCAAAATCAATAAGGCGTTTAACGATGAATCTATAAAATCTAATCCTACCCTCATTGAGGCAATGAATAAAGCCAAATCAACCGGTAAAAAATTGCATTTTATTGGCTTGCTTTCTGATGGTGGCGTGCATGCCCATATTCAACATTTGATTGGACTTTGTAAGATTGCCAATGAGTTTGGTGTCCCACATACTTTCATTCATGCTTTTTTAGATGGAAGAGATACCGATCCACACAGTGGAATTAAGTACCTTTCTGAATTAAATAACGCAATTGAAAATACCAAAACCAAATTGAGCTCTGTGGTTGGTCGATATTATGCAATGGACAGAGATTCTCGTTGGGAAAGGGTTCAAAAGGCCTATGACGTAATGGTAAACAACCAAGGTGAATACACGGAAAATGTCCTTCAATCCATTAAAAATAAATATGATGAAGGTATCACCGATGAGTTTATGTCGCCAATTCGTTGCTTAAAAGATTCTGAGGGACAAATTGAAGACGGAGATATTGTACTTTGTTTCAATTACAGAACAGACCGTGGTCGACAAATAACCCGGGTTTTGAGTCAGGAAGATTTTCATGAGTTTAACATGCATAAATTGAATTTGCACTATTATACCATGACCATTTATGATGAAAAATATAAAATTGATGGGGCATTGTTTCATAACGAAAACTTGGTATTAACGCTAGGTGAGGTGATTCAAAATGCGGGAGCAACCCAATTAAGGGCTGCTGAAACTGAGAAATATCCCCACGTAACATTTTTCTTTTCTGGGGGACGGGAGGAGCCATTTAATGGTGAAACCCGAATCATGGCGAATTCGCCAAAGGTAGCAACCTACGATTTACAACCAGAAATGAGCGCTGAAGAATTGGCAAATTCTGCCATTGAATTTATTCAAAAAGAGCAACCGGATTTTGTGTGTTTGAATTTTGCAAATGCCGATATGGTTGGTCATACAGGGGTTTATTCCGCCATTATCAAAGCTGTTGAAACTGCAGATTCGTGTTTAGAGAAATTGGTTGATGCGTTAAAACCTTTAGGGTATCAATTTATTGTAATTGCCGATCATGGAAATGCCGACTTCGCAATTAACGACGATGGAACTCCGAATACGGCACATACAACAAATCCAGTACCTGTTTGGTTAATCACCGACAATAAATCCTTGAAAATTGAAAGTGGTATTTTGGCTGATGTTGCACCGTCAATTTTGAAATTAATGGGAATTTCGGTTCCTGCAGAAATGACAGGTAAAAATTTAATTGCATGAAAAAGAATATAATTTATTTGATAGGATTTGTTTTTCTTGTTGGTGCTTGTGATTCAAGTGATCAGAAAAACGAAAAAGTAAAGTACACCGATTTGTGGCAGATTTACATGTCTAACCAAATTGATACACTCACCAAAGTAAACCCAAGATTAATCAAAACCATCAACCAAGGCGAGGAAGTGGAAACGTTGAAAATGGATTCTGTGAATTGGGCAAATGAATTGGGAGGCTTTTTGAATATTGACTTTGGTAAGGAAAGTGCCAAAAATAAATATTCGTTAAGTACCGATTCTTCGGGTAAAATTTCAATGATTGGTTTTTTTGCAAAAGATACCAATGTGTATATTCAATCATTTGAAGTCACAAGAATCAATGGCAAAATTGATCTGCTTCAATGGAGAACAAAAACCAGGAGTTTTTTAATTGACAGGGATCAAGTTTTGGCTTATCAACCAGGAAAAGGATTCCGCATTCAAATCAATGAAAACAGCCTTTGGGCTTCACCTAAAAATATTGAAATTTTTGGGGATATTCAAAACAAAGCATTTTTAGAAAGATGAAATTAAGCAACTTTATCAATGGAGCATTTGTTGCTCCTGTAAATGGTCAATATTTAGATAATTTTCAACCTGCAACAGGATTGAAATATGGTGAAATTCCAGATTCAGAGGAAGCCGATGTTGTTTTGGCGGTTGAAGCAGCAAGAAAGGCGCAACCCGCTTGGAGCAATACTCCAGCTGAAGAGAAGTTTAAAATCATGAACCGCATTGCTGAATTAATCGATGCAAAACGAGAAGAGTTGGCAACAGCGGAAAGCATGGATCAAGGGAAACCATTTTGGCTTGCAAAAAATGAAATGAATAGGGCAGCTCAAAATTTTAGGTTTTTTGCTACAGCCACCATGCAATTTGCCAGTGAAAGCCATGCAATGGAAGACAAGGCAATTAATTATACCTTGCGTCAACCAATTGGTGTAGTTGGGTGTATTAGTCCTTGGAACTTGCCTTTGTATTTATTTTCATGGAAAATAGCTCCAGCAATTGCTGCCGGCAATGCGGTGGTAGCGAAGCCAAGCGAATTTACTCCTGTTACCGCGTATATGCTCTGTGAAATTTGCAATGAAGCAGGTTTACCCCCTGGTGTTTTGAACGTGGTTCATGGATTGGGTGGGAAAGCTGGACAAGCCATTGTTGAATCTGAATTTACCAAAGCAATATCTTTTACTGGTGGAACAGCAACCGGAAAACATTTGGCAAGAACCGCAGCCCCAATGTTTAAAAAGTTGAGCTTGGAATTGGGTGGTAAAAATCCGAATATCATTTTTGCCGATGCCGATTTAGAAAAAGCCATCAAAACCACAGTGAATAGTTCATTTATGAACCAAGGTGAAATTTGTTTGTGTGGAAGTCGTGTGTTTGTGCAACGAAGTGTATACAATGAGGTTCGCGATAAATTGGTTGCTCACGTTAATAACCTTACTATTGGCAATCCCCTCGATGAAAATAGAATTGGAGCCATTGTTTCCAAACCTCATTTTGAAAAGGTTTTGTCATATATAGAACTTGCAAAAGAAGAAGGTGGCGTGATATTAACGGGAGGAAAATCTGTTCAACCTGAAGGATTTGAAACTGGTTGGTATATCGCACCAACCATTATTGAAAATTTACCCTTCCATTGCAGATCCAATACTGAAGAAATCTTTGGACCCGTTATTAGCATTACTCCCTTTGATACTGAGGAAGAAGTGCTCATGATGGCAAACGCAACTGAATATGGACTAGCGGCAACAATTTGGACAACAAACCTAAATACGGCGCATCAAATGGCAAACAAATTGCAAATGGGCATTGTTTGGGTGAACTGTTGGTTGTTAAGAGATTTGCGCACACCATTTGGTGGTACTAAAAGTTCTGGCGTGGGAAGAGAAGGTGGTTGGGAAGCCATGAAGTTTTTTACTGAACCTAAAAATGTGTGTATCGCACTCTAAAAGATGAATAAAGAATTTTGGGATGAAAGATATGCCAATAGCGAGTATGCTTATGGCGAGTCGCCTAATGTTTTTATTGAAGAAATACTTCCAATATACCCAATTGGAAAAATACTTTTTCCCGCAGATGGAGAGGGTAGGAATTCCGTTTACGCAGCTAAATTGGGTTGGACGGTTTCGTCGTTCGATTTAAGTGATACAGGAAAGCAAAAGGCTATGGACTTGGCAACTGCAAATGATGTTGTATTAGATTACCAAGTTTGTGGCGCCGACGAAGTGCATTATGAACTTGAAAGCTTCGATGCAATTGCCTTTGTGTTTGCTCACTTTCCAGCCAATGTGAAACAACAATATAATAAAAAAATGTTGGATTTCCTAAAGTCGGGTGGACTAGTGTTTTTTGAAGCATTTAGCAAAAGCCATATTGAATACCAGAAAAAATATCCCTCAATAGGAGGACCTAAAGAATTGGATATGCTTTTTTCAATTGAAGAAATTCAGGAAACTTTTGCAAACTTTGAGGTGATTACACTTGAAGAAGTTGAAGAGGAAATGAATGAAGGCCCATTCCATCAAGGAGTTGGTTCTGTAATTCGTTTTGTAGGACGTAAAAAATAAAGTGAATAAGGGTTAGGTTGCGGTCAACTGTTTTCTGACATTTCGCCGTATTTTTGCAGAATGTTTGAAAATACCGAAAGAACTGAACTTTCTGCCTTGGGCGAATTTGGCTTAATATCTCATTTGTCTAAACACTTTACGAGTAAAAACGAATCAACCGTTTTAGGAATTGGTGACGATGCCGCAATTGTAAAATTGGGCAACGAAATGATGGCTATTTCAACTGATAGTTATATTGAAGGTGTGCATTTCGATTTGATGTTTCATCCTCTAAAACATTTGGGTTACAAAGCGGTTGCTGCTACGGTGAGCGACATTTGTGCCATGAATGCAATTCCTACCCAAATTTTGGTTGCAATTGGTTTAAGCAATCGTTTTTCATTGGAAGCAGTTGAAGAATTGTACGAAGGAATGCGTTTGGCTTGTGAAAAATACAATGTTGATTTAATAGGGGGAGATACTTCTTCGTCGCGTTCTGGATTGGTATTGAACTTAACTGCCATGGGTAAGGTAGATGAATCTAAATTGACGTTACGAAAAGGGGCCAAAGCAAACGATTTGTTGGTGGTAACCGGCGATTTGGGCGGAGCTTATATGGGATTGCAAATTTTGGAGCGAGAAAAAAAGGTATTTTTAGAACATCCTAAAATGCAACCAGATTTGGAAACCTACGATTATATTGTGGGTCGTCAATTGAAAGCAGAGGCAAGGGTTGACGTAATTCAAATTTTAGATGAATTGAAGATTGTTCCTACCAGTATGATGGATGTGAGCGATGGCGTTGCATCAGAATTATTCCATTTGGGACAAGCATCGGGGGTTGGGTTTGATATTTACGAAGAGAAATTACCCATTGATCCTCAAACCATTGATGCAGCCTTGGAATTTGATTTAAATCCGAGTATCATGGCTTTGAATGGCGGTGAAGATTATGAATTGTTGTTCACCATTAAACAGGAAGATTTTGATAAAATCAAAAACAATCCAGATTTTACTGTGATTGGCCATGCCACTGAAGTGGTAAATAGTTATAGATTAAATACCAAAGCGGGTAATTCATTTGAAATTAAAGCGCAAGGTTGGGAGCATTTTTCTTCAGATAATAAATAATCAACGTATTTTTGTAAAATGTATCGTTCGCATACTTGTGGTGAATTAAGAGTTTCTCATGTTGGAGAAACAGTAACTTTGGCAGGTTGGGTTGCCAAATCTCGTGTAATGGGAAGCAGCATGGCTTTTGTGGATATCCGCGATCGTTATGGCATAACCCAATTGGCATTTAACGAGGCTTATAGCAAAGAATTATTGGAAAAAGCAAGTACTTTGGGTCGTGAATTTGTAATTCAAGCTACGGGTAAAGTTGCCGAAAGAAGTGCTAAAAATGGCCAATTAGAAACGGGCGATATTGAAATAGTGGTTGAATCTTTAACCATTTTAAATGAATCTAAAACTCCTCCGTTTACCATTGAAGCGGAAACAGACGGTGGCGACGATATTCGCATGCAATACCGATATTTAGATTTAAGGAGGGACGTAGTTCGTAAGAATTTAGAATTGCGTCACAACTTGGCTCAATCTATCCGTGCATATTTGTCTAATCAGCAGTTTTTAGAAGTAGAAACACCTGTTCTTATTAAAAGCACTCCAGAAGGAGCGCGCGACTTTGTGGTTCCAAGTAGAATGAACAAAGGTCAGTGGTATGCGCTACCTCAAAGCCCACAAACCTTTAAGCAATTGCTGATGGTGAGTGGTTTTGATAGGTACTTTCAAATTGTTAAATGCTTTAGAGATGAAGATTTACGTGCCGATAGACAACCTGAGTTCACCCAAATAGATTGTGAAATGAGCTTTGTAGAAAGAGAAGACATTATTCAAACTTTTGAGGGAATGATGAAACAACTTTTTGCGGATGTAAAAGGAATTACTTTTGGCGATTTTCCAAGAATGAGTTATGCCGATGCCATGAAATATTATGGTTCTGACAAACCAGATATTCGTTTTGGAATGCCTTTCGTAGAATTAAAAGCACCAGGAAATTCTTTGGATGTAGTTTCAGGTAAAGATTTTGTTGTTTTTGACAATGCAGAAGCTGTAGTTGGTATTTGCGCTACTGGCGCTGCTGTTTATACCCGTAAACAAATTGATGCGTTAATTGAGTATGTAAAACGTCCTCAAATTGGTGCAACCGGTATTATCTATTGCCGAGTTGAAGCAGATGGCAGTTTGAAGTCGTCTGTAGATAAATTCTACGATGCCGATGCATTGTTGAAATGGAAAGAGGCAATGAATGCCCAACCTGGCGATTTGATGTTAATTATGGCCGGTGGATTAGATAAAACCAGAAAGCAATTGAACGAACTTCGTTTGTTTGTAGGTTCTGATCTTGGTTTAAGAAATCCTCATGATTTCAAACCATTGTGGGTGGTTGATTTTCCGCTGTTAGAGTGGGATGAAGATCATAACCGTTTCCATGCAATGCACCATCCATTTACAAGTCCTTTGCCTGAAGACAGAGAATTGATGACATATGATCCGGGTAAAGTGAGAGCAAATGCCTACGATTTGGTTATCAACGGTGTTGAAATTGGGGGTGGTTCAATTCGTATTTTTGATAAACAATTACAATCGGAAATGTTTGACTTGTTAGGGTTTACCAAAGAAGATGCACAATATCAGTTTGGATTCTTGATGAATGCATTTGAATATGGTGCTCCTCCCCATGGTGGATTGGCATTGGGTTTTGATCGTTTGTGCAGTATGTTAGGTTGCAGCGACAGCATCAGAGACTTTATTGCATTCCCTAAAAACAACAGCGGAAGAGATGTGATGATAGATGCGCCAAGCACGCTGTCGGCGGCTCAGTTGAAGGAGTTGGAGTTATAATTCTAAGGTTTATAAAGGTTTATGAGGGTTTATAAGCGTTTATAAATGATGGGTTAGGAATTTGATAAAGCTGTGAACATGATTATGTATTCTATTAAGGGTTTATAAAGGTTTATAAGCGATTATAAGCGTTTTCCCGATAGCTATCGGGAGGTTGGGTTTGGAATTTATAAACTAAAAGCGGCGATGATGCGGGGTAGTAAAATGTACAATCCTACGATGATAGAAACAACACTGGCACAAAAGGTGGCCCCTGCGGCTATGTCTTTCGATTGACCAACTCCCACGTGTAAATCTGGATGCAATGTGTCTAATGCTTTTTCTAACGCTGTATTTAGTCCCTCAGAAACCAACATTAAGCCAATGGCAAGCCACAGAATGGCCCATTCGAAACGGGTTAGATGTTGCCCGAAGTATCCAAGTCCAAATCCCGTAATTAAAGTTAAAGCCATGCAAACTAAAATGATTTGGAAATTACGCTCAGTTTTTGCGAGTAGAATGACACCTTTTAAGGCGTATTTGAAAGATTTATAAAAACGAAACATGAATTATATTGAAGTATCAAAGATGCGATTTCGTTTTTAAATAAAAAAGGCTCCAATTGGGAGCCTTTTCACATTTATAATGTTATTCTTAGAATGTATTGATTTTGATACGTTTTTCAATTTCTTCAACGTCGTGACGGAACTTTTTATCGGTTTCGATAAGGTCGTTCACGGTTTGACAAGCATGAATAACTGTACTGTGATCACGTCCCCCAAAGAAAATACCGATATTCTTCAAAGAAGCTTTGGTAAGATCTTTCGTAAAGTACATGGCAATTTGACGTGCTTGTACAATTTCACGTTTTCTGGTTTTCGATTTAACTGCTTCAACAGGAATGTTGTAGAAGTCGCAAACCAATTTTTGAATGTAATCAATGCTAATTTCACGGGTTGAATTTTTTACAAAATTCTTCACGATCTGTTTCGCAAGGTTAAGATCTAATTGTTTTCTGGTTAAAGAACCTTGTGCCAATAATGAAATTAACGCACCTTCAAGTTCTCTTACGTTGGTATCAATGTTATGTGCCAAGTATTCGACTACGTCTTTGTGCAACGTAATTCCATCTTGGTACATTTTGTTTTCAAGGATTGAAACACGGGTATCGAAATCAGGACCGTTAAGGTCGGCAGACAATCCCCATTTGAAACGGCTCAACAAACGCTCATCCATATTTTTCAAATCTTTCGGAGGACGATCGCAGGTCAAGATAATTTGTTTTCCATTTTGGTGTAAGTGATTGAAAATTTGGAAGAAAACTTCCTGAGTTCTTTCTTTCTTTGCAAAGAATTGAACGTCGTCAACAATCAAAACATCTAAATATTGATAAAAATTCACAAATTGGTTGTTGTTACCCTGTTTTGCTGAATCAATAAATTGATTGATAAATTTTTCAGCACTTACAAAAACTACAACTTTTTGTTTGTGGGTTTGTTTGATTAAATTACCGATGGCGTGAGCCAAATGTGTTTTTCCCAATCCGCAACCTCCAAATACCATCAAAGGGTTAAAGGCGGTCCCTCCTGGTTTTTGTGCAATTGCCAATCCTGCGTTTCTAGCAAGTTTGTTACAATCACCTTCAACGAAATTGTCGAAAGTGTAACGTGGATTCAATTGGCTATCGATATTCATCCTTTTTAAGCCAGGAATAATGAATGGATTTTTAATAGGAGAATCTAAGTTAATAGGCATTCCCAATTCATTGTTCACTTGTTTCGATGAATTACCGGTAGGCAAGTTGATAGTAAATGGTTGTTGATCAACTCCTGAAGCTGTTTCAACAATAATGTTGTATTCTAACTTAGCCGTTGGGCCAATAATCTTTTTTAAAGTCTTGTGTAAAAGTTGAACATAATGTTCTTCGAGCCATTCATAGAAAAATTGACTTGGTACTTGAATTGTGAGTACTTTATTAGACATTTTAACTGGCTTGATAGGTTCAAACCAAGTCTTGAAACTTTGTGGGTTAACGTTGTCTTTAAAAATTTTTAAGCAGTCTTGCCAAATTATTTCATGTGCCTTTTTTTCCATAAATGAAGTTTTTTCTCTAATTGTATTTTAAGTTGTTAATAAGGTGTAGTTAACTTATTGAAACACAATAACTGATTGATATTGTATTCCATGTTGTAAAGAAAAAGAATTAATTCACATTATACTAATTTTTTTTACTTGTTTTTTAATTATTTTTTGTGTAAGAAGTAAAAAAAATTCGTAAATGGTTACATCTTTTGAGATAAATCTAGGCAAATTCACCAAATTCACTTCTCAAAATATCTGCAATTTCGCCAAGGGTGGCATATTGCTCTACAGCGTCCAATATATAAGGCATTAAATTGTCGTGACCTGAGCAAGCAGCTTTGAGCTTTTCCAGTGATTCTGATACCATTTTATTGTTTCTTTTCGCTTTAAGTTGATTGATTTTTTGAGTTTGGGTATCCCTTATACTGTCATTTATTTTGAAACTTGGAGGTGATGCAACTTCTTCAACTTGAAATTGATTCACACCAACAACAATAGAGTCTTTCTTTTCAACCACTTTTTGGTAAATATAACTGCTATTGGCAATTTGATCCTGTATCCATCCATTTTCAACAGCTGAAACTGCGCCTCCCATTTCTGAAATCTGATCCATTAATTTTAACGCCTCCGCTTCAATTGCATTCGTGAGCTCTTCAACGAAGTAACTTCCCCCAAGAGGATCAACAGTATTTGCAATGCCGCTTTCAAATCCAATAATTTGTTGGGTTCTCAATGCAGTTCTTGCCGCTTTTTCCGTAGGTAAATTCAACGCTTCATCAAATCCATTGGTATGTAAGCTTTGGGTTCCGCCTAAAACTGCTGCCATTGCTTGAATGGTAACCCTGCTAATATTATTCTCTGGTTGTTGAGCCGTAAGTGTTGATCCACCCGTTTGTGTGTGGAAACGCAACATCATTGCTTCGTTTGTTTTTGCACCAAGCGATTTCATTGTGTTTGCCCATATTCTTCTTGCTGCCCTAAATTTTGCAATTTCTTCAAAGAAATCATTATGGGCATTAAAGAAAAAGGAAAGTCTTTTTCCAAATACATCAATATCTAATCCTTTTGCCAAAGCGCTTTCAACATAAGCTTTTCCGTTTGCCAATGTAAATGCCAATTCTTGTGCTGCCGTACTTCCCGCTTCTCGAATATGATAGCCACTAATACTTATGGTATTCCAACGAGGTAATTCTTTACTGCACCATTCAAAAATGTCAGTAATAATTCTCATGCTTGGTCTAACCGGATAGATATAAGTACCTCTCGCAGCGTATTCTTTCAAAATATCGTTTTGAATGGTACCGCCCACCTTTGTTAAATCGGCATTTTGCTTTTTTGCTAATGCTACATACATTGCCAACAATGTGCTTGCCGTGGCGTTGATTGTCATGCTCGTGGTTACATTCTCAAGGGTAATTCCTTTGAAAAGTAATTCCATGTCCTCCAATGAATCAATAGCAACCCCCACTTTTCCAACTTCACCTTCACTCATTGCGTGGTCACTGTCGTAACCAATTTGTGTAGGTAAGTCAAAAGCTACAGATAAACCTGTAGTTCCTTGGTTCAATAAATAGTGATAGCGGGTATTGCTTTCCTCAGCAGTGCTGAAACCTGCATATTGACGCATGGTCCACAATCTGCCTCGGTACATATCTTTTCTCACCCCTCTTGTAAATGGAAATTCACCGGCATTTTCTGCCATTCCTGAAGGACTATTGTAAATTTCTTTTATTTCAATTCCGCTACTTGTCTTTTTCATCTTAACCAAAAATAAGTTCAATTTCGTTCTTAATCATACGCAATCCTTTTTCGTGAGGAATTTCTCCTTTTTCTTGAAGGGCATTGATCAATGCAACACAATAATCGCTGGCAGTTCCATTCGGATCAACGGTTCTTTCAACTTGCTGCAACATGATCATAGTTTGTTCTTTCACTATCTTTATCATATTCCAAGTTTGTTCACTTACATAAACTTGTTGCGATAAATTATAGTTAAATTCTTCTTGTATTGCTTTCATTGCCAATATTTTAAATTCGGCAGGAGTAGTATTTGGATTGCCATAAGTTTGAATGAGGGTAGGGATACTCGTTCTTTCCAAAAGAATTGACAAACGTTCATAGGCTTGCAATTTTAATTTGCCCAATGCTTCATTGTTGTTTTTGAGGGACTCAATCTTTACCATTTGAATAATGGTTTGGGTATGTGCCTTAAACATTGACTTTGCAAACATGATAATAATGATTGTTATTGCCAATATGAAACTTGTGGCATAGAGTATATAGTTGAATATTTCAGGGTTCTTCATAATCTTTTCGACAAAGATAATGGCTTTGTCCGACAAGTCTATATTGAAAACGACCACTTATACAAGATTTTCGCTAAATTTGTAATATGGAAAATGCAACTATTGAAACCCCTGTAGCTATAGAAAAACCACCAATTGGATTTACAAATTCTGCCTTGGAGGAATTGCATCGTTTGAATGATAATTTAGAATTAAAAGATGACGCCGTTTTGCGCATTGGCGTTAAAGGTGGTGGTTGTTCAGGTATGAGTTATTTGCTTGCCTTTGATAAAAAAGAAGAAGGTGACAATTTGTATTCTCTTGATGGTATTCCAGTTGTAATGAACAAAGCACATGTAATGTACGTTATCGGAATGGAAATTGATTGGGAAAATGGATTGGCAAATCGTGGATTCTCTTTTAATAATCCCAATGCTTCCTCAACTTGTGGTTGTGGACAGTCGTTCTCTGCCTGATTCAAATTGAATTTCTCCGATTCCTAATTCTGACAATTGTCTCTTTTTATTGAAAATATCCGCCAAGGAATTGGGTCTCTCAAATCTCACCGATTAAGGGCAGTTATTACATCTTCTATTATTGCAATTGGTATCACAGCGTTGGTGGGAATTTTAACTTCCATTGATGCCATGAACAATGCCATTTCTAAAACAATGAGCCGAATGGGTTCTCAGAGTTTTACCATTAGCAATAGACTTAGGGTAGAACGTTTTGGAGTGCCCGCAGATTTTCCAAATATTCATTACGACCAAGCACACCAATTTGAAGATTACTTTGGAAATAAATTTCCAGTGTCTATCGCATTAAATGCATCTTTCAATAGCAAAGTAAAATGCAATCATTTGGAAACCAATCCCAATGTAAAAGTAATCGGCATTGAAGAAGATTATTTAAAAACATCAAATTACGAAATTGACGCGGGTAGAAATTTTACCCCTAATGATATCCGTATGAATTTGCCACTTGCAATCATTGGGTATGACATTCGCAACGATTTATTCAAAGGTTCCGATATACCTGGAAGGAGCATTGGTGAAATTATTTCTATTGATGGAAAGCCATTTAAGGTGGTTGGTGAATTGCAGAAAAAAGGTTCCAGTATGGGAATGTCTGGCGGCGATAGGTTGGTTTATATTCCCATACATAATGCACGACAATCATTTGCATCGGTTACCGACAATTGTACCATTACCATACAGGTTGACAATGTTCAAGAACTGGATGCCGAAATGAATGAGTCGTATACGTTAATGCGAAGAATTAGATTACTCAAACCAGCAGATACCGATGACTTTTCAATTGTAAAGAGTGATGCCTTGGCAAAAGATGCCAAAGAAAACATGGCCATGGTTTCTGGTGTGGGAACGCTTATTGGAATTATTACTTTATTGGGTGCTGCAGTGAGTTTGATGAATATCATGCTTGTTTCTGTTACCGAACGTACCCGTGAAATCGGTTTGAGAAAAGCTTTGGGCGCTACTTCTATCAATATCCGCAACCAATTTTTAATTGAAGCCATCATTATTTGTCAGCTTGGCGGTATTGGGGGAATTATTCTCGGATTGCTTTTGGGTAATCTGGTAGCTTTAGGCTTGGGCAGCGGATTTATTGCTCCCTGGACTTGGATCATTATGGCCTTTGTGGTCTGTATTATCGTTGGACTTTTGGCAGGACTTTATCCGGCAAACAAAGCATCGAAGTTAGATCCGATTGAGGCGTTGAGGCATGAGGGGTAGGTAATTGGAAGGTTTATAAGGGTTTATGAAAGTTTATAAGCGTTTATAAAGGTTGATTTTGTACTCACTCATTTTTATCTTAGAAATAAACAGTGAAACGTAAACTATTTAGATTAGTCGGGTAATTGGAAGGTTTATAAGGGTTTATGAAAGTTTATAAGCGTTTATAAAGGTTGATTTTGTACTCACTCATTTTTATCTTAGTAATAAACAAGAAAGGCCAAAAGGGGATTAGATAACCTAACAGTCATTTATTAAGAACTTTAAATTTTTAAAAATCTAAACGCATGGCAATTAGTCTAAACTCCAAAGGAGTCTATGCGCACGAAGTGCATCTAAACCTTTTTATAATAATCCACTGACAATCAAATGCTTGGCAATATCTTGGGCTTCGAATGCAAGTCTTACTGACACAGTTGAGCTAATGCCGTTGAATGTACTCATTACGGAGTAAACTACTGGGGCTGCTCCGTTTCCTTTGGCTTGGGCAATTAAACGACCGTCGGTGCTGAAAATATTGATTTGACATTCTCCAGAACCTTTGGTTTCGGTGTAAGTGCCAATAATTTTATTGTCTTGCTGAATGTTGCCATTGAAGGTGAAAATTGGCGCATTTGTGTTGCGAGCCACTTTTGCGGGAGGAGTGTTGTTTCCAATTTGAACATTTGTATTTCCAATTTTAATGCGAGTACCGTCTGAAATTACAATTGAATTCATGCCTGGAGCATTTCGAGGATCGGGATAATCATTCAGGAATTTACGAACTGCATTGTTATCCAAAAGTCCATTTACAAATAGGTTGTTTTTGATAAGTGTCTTTTCAAGTCCCTCCCTAAAAAAAGCCTTTTCTTCCGTGCTTACAAATGTAAATTGGGTATAGCTCATGTTTTGGGTATTCTGCATTTCCTGGGCAGATTTAAATAAAATCCAAATGGCATCATTGCCATTTAAATCTTTGATGGTGCCATTCATGATGGTTCCCAAAAACTTATTCTGTGCTTTTACAATACAATAAGGTTTTCCCATATAGAATAGCGTGTCTTGACTAATCACCCCTTTTTCTTTCTTGAGGGATTTTTCTATTGCCTCTTGGTGTTTTAACAATTCCTTTTCTGTCATTTGGGCATTTAACGCAGTACTTGATAAGAAGAGTAGTATAAAAATGTTTTTCATTTGGTTTGATCTATTTTGTTTAACAATGTGGTTTTGTAATGAGTTAATTTTTAAATATAGGGAAACAAAATTAAGGGAAATAATAATGAAAATACAAGGCCGTCGATTCAATTTCGTCAAGTAATGTTTTGTATTTGTAACGTTTAAACAAAAAAGTAGCTGCAAAAAAAAAGCATTCCATTTGGAATGCCTTTTTATATTGAGTTTTAATTTTTTATAGGAAAGGAATTTTGCAAACTTCAGCTTTCAAAAGTTTGCCTCTTACTTCTATGTAAATTTCACTACCAGTTGCAGCATGCGCCGAAGCTACATAACCCAAACCAATTGCTTTGTTTAATGAAGGACTCATGGTTCCACTTGTAACTTCACCAATTACAGTGCCATCTGCAGTGCAAATAGGGTAGTGCTGACGTGGAATACCTCTGTCAACCAAAGTGAAACCTACTAACTTTTTAGTTGGTTTGTTTTCTTTAATAGCCAAATGATGTTCGCTCATTGTAAATGGATGATTGAATTTGGTAATCCAACCCAATCCAGCTTCAATTGGAGAAGTTGTATCGTCAATATCGTTGCCATATAAGCAGAAACCTTTTTCCAAACGGAGTGTATCTCTAGCACCTAATCCCACAGGAATAATGTCGAATTCTGCACCCGCTTCAAAAACAGCATCCCACAATTTTTGTGCATCGTCGTTTTGACTGTATAACTCAAATCCACCAGCACCTGTGTAACCTGTATTTGAAATGATAATATTTAACCCAGCCAATTGTCCCTCAACAAAATGATAGTAAGGAATATCAGATAAGTTTACGTCTGTTAATTTTTGTAACGCTTTGATTGCATTAGGACCTTGAATGGCCAATAATGAAAAATCATCACTAACGTTGTTTACTGTAGCGCCAAAATTTTCGTTGTTTTTGTTGATCCATGCCAAATCTTTTTCAATGTTAGAAGCATTGATAACCAATAGAAACTTTTCTTGGTTGTATTTGTAAACCAATAAATCATCTACAATACCACCTTGATCGTTCGGCAAGCAAGAATATTGAATGCGGCCATCGTATAAACTACTTACATCATTTGAAGTGATGTATTCAACCAAATCGTAAGCTTTAGGACCGGTAATATAAACTTCACCCATGTGGCTAACATCAAATACACCCATGCTGTTTCTTACAGCCAAATGTTCTTGAATCAAATTGGTGTATAAAACAGGCATATTATATCCCGCAAAAGGAACCATTTTAGCACCTAAAGACTCATGTAGAGCAGTTAGTGCAGTACGTTTTAGTGACATAGCATCTGACATATTACAAAGGTACGAAAAAGTTTAGATATTCGCAGAATTCCTCGTTTGGAGAGTTCTTTGACTTTGGAATTAGCTGCTAATAACAAAGGGGAAATCAACTTCTACATCAGTTTCGCCTGGATCGCAGGTTCCGTTTTTAATGTTAGGTTGGTGTTTTAATCGCAACTTTACAGATCCGATATCGGTTCGGTTCATTTTCCACATTGTTTCCAATCCTAATTCTAAGCCATTTTTATCTTTATCGGTCCTTGTAATTGTTATGCCAGCATTTGGCGGCATTGTCATTGAATTTATATCAAAGCACAAAAGGTGATTTTCTCCCTCATCTTTGATTTCTTGGTTGATGTCATGAAAAGAGGTTGCATTGTGGTTGGTATAAAATCTTGTAAGTCCAACATACGTTTTGCCTTGTTTAAGGTTCAAAGTGTCGGGCATGTTGGGATTGTTGCCACCAATTCCATCCATGTCACTCCATACCGTGAATAGCGTATCTTTCGATATGCTATCTATCAGAAGTATCTCAACTTTGGTAATGAGTTCGTTTTCATCTTTGTGTTGATGGTCGTCGTGTTTGCTGCAACTGTTTATGGCAAAAAGCAAAGGGGCCATTAATAATGAGAGTGTCAAATGTTTATTTTTCATGATTTATAATGTTTTATCTGTTGTAATTTCTTGATTGTCGGAATGTTTGCTGTGGTGATGGAAATGGTATATTAACTGCACTCCAAAATTTCTCCCGGGCATGGGTGTGAAATATCGAAACCGATCTAAATAGTCGCGGTAAACCGTATTTGCTAAATTATCAATGCTCAAAATCATTGTAAAAGATTTAGATTTTCCAAATTTAGGAAGTTTTACACTCAATCCCCAAAGTTGAAATGTTGGGGGTGGTTGAGAAAAATCAGTTCCAGCAGTATAAAAAGGTTGTTTAAATTGAACTTTGTGATTGATAGAAAGCGTAAATTGTTGTCCTATAAAATCGAGGGTGTTGTGCAAAGAAGGACAAGGAATTAGGGGAGGATAATGATTGTTAGACAAAATTGAAGCATACAGAATATTGCCTTTTGAAATCAACTGAATTTTTTGTCTATTTTTAAATTGCCATGAAGATTCTAAAACCAATTCAGCTCCTGCATAAAACGTCGGCAATTGCCTATACTCGAAAGCTGGGAATGCGCCTCTCACTGTAAGAATGGGTTGTGGCAATGGAAATAAGTGAATGAAGTTTTGCGATAATTGCGAAAACCCATTAAAAATAATTTTGCAAAATCCACCAAGTTTTGTGTTATAACTCGAAATTGATTGACTGGGGTAAATTAAATATTCGAAACTTAGATTGATTTTTTGACCACTTTCTGGTTTTAAATTTGGATTCCCTGCCTCGTAGGATGCACTTCCATGATGTACGCCTTTGCTGTAAAGTTCATTTAAGCCGGGTGCCCGCCAAATTTGCAAAATATCAATTCGCGTGGTTTTCCACGTTAAAGAATATCCCCCAGAAAAACCATAAATATTATCGTTGAATTTGCTTTTGTAATTATGAAACCAATGATTTCCGGTTCTTTGAATAAAGTCTATGCGTCCAATAAACGCATGTTGTGTTTCGTGGTTATTTTGTTTTACTTCAATTTTAGAGTAAACAGATTCTTGAGCGGATTTGTATTCTGGTATAAAATAGTACCCGTCAAAGGTTTGATTTTGATAAGTTAATTGAATGCCATTTTTTATTTTGAAATACTTTAATATCAATGGTTTTTCAATTTTCAAAGTAGTACTTTGTTGAAAAATATCGAGTTGAGGGAAATTGATGGTTGGATTGCGATGTGGATCGTATTCTTGCCTTAAGTTCTGCTGGTAATTGAGTTGAACTTTCACTCCGTTTGTTCTGTTTGATGACCATTCGCCTTGAACATGAAATTGTTGCGTTTCTTGTCTTGGTTTTTCAATATTGTAGCTTGGATTTTCTATCGTTCGAAGCGGTTTATTGCTATTTAAAGCTTGTTGAAGATCTGTTAAATTACCAATGTGGCTGCCGAGGTATATTCCAGACGCAAATTGGTAGAATCCAGTATGAAATTTCAGTGATCCAAGCTTTAAGTGAATTGTTTGGCCGCCGGCAATCATCAGTTCTTGGGATGCTGTATTTGCCAAAATCCCTAATGGCGTTGCGTAATCTCTTGAAACTTGGGCCAAATATTTGATATAAGTGCCGTTATTTTTACCTGAGTTTTTCTCTATTTTTTTTGAGGGACTTTGACCGAATTGTATGATTCCATTTGCTTGAATTACACCGCCGTTTGTTTGGTATGAAAGTCTTTGTTTACTATCAACTTCATGTTGTTGAAAGGAATGATGATTTTCAACGGAAATAGCACCGCCCCAAGCGTCGGATGCTTCTGCAATGGCATCTACGCCTCGAATCAAAGTAATTCTTTCTGTTCCTGTTGCTCCCAACTCAGGCGAATGATCCAATCCCCAACTTTGTCCTTGTAAACGCATCCCATCCATTAAAATAGGAACCCTTAAGCCAATCATTCCTTGGAGTATGGGTTTTGAGATGGTTCTTCCTGTGGTGATTAATTGAATGTTTGGAATATTCTGAATGGCAGCAGCGAACGATTGAATGGATTTGGATTCAGTGTTGGCAATCATACTGAGCTGAACATTAGGAACCTGAATAATCACCGAATTCTCATGTGGATTTGTGGTTAAAACAATTTCATACGGAATGGGTTTGGCAATGTTTAACTGATAATGTTCATGTACATTTGGTGTTTGAATTTCAATTTCAACCAACGAATCGCATAGTTTTTCAAAGTGTACTTGTCCCAATTCATTGGAATGCTCTAGGCGGTGTTCTTTCTCAAGGAAGACTTCTGCATTGATTACAGGTTTTTCATTTTGGGTTATATTTATGTCCAAACGAAAGTTGCACGGTTTCTTTTGAGCCACCGCAACAGAGATATGCAATATGAAAATCCCCAGCAGGGAAATGTGTTTTTTGTTCATAATTCTTGATTTATAATTAACCGCAGGAGCGGAAATTGGCGGGATCAAGAAAAGAACGGGGGAGCCTTGTTGTTGGTTTGGGATAGAGAAATTTGTCCTTCTTGTACAAAATAATTCGCCCAGCCTAGAAATAGGTTTGTGGTATGAATTTGGTTTTTAAAAGTGGGTGCAAGAAGAACTGGGGCGTATTGAAAATCGCAAATTGTACAAATCTCCTTTAAAGAATGATTTGCAGTTTTAGCGGAAATTGTATGTTTATGAGTTAGTGAGGTATGGGCGTGCAGATGCAGGCTATTGAATTGCACGGTTATAAAAACCAACAGCAATAAAACGCCAATATGAAATCTAGATTTAGACAAATTAAGCCAAGGCTTGCATGTTGTTTGTCATTTCTCTCAATTCAGTGCGGTTGATTTCGTTTTCACATTTTGCACATAAACTCAAGAAATAGATGAAGTTTTCAGTTTCATCTTCAATGTCTTCAGCCAAATCAATGGTAAAAGAATCATTTGCCTCTAAATGTTGCCAAGCCAAACGAAGTGCTCTTGAAACCAAAGGATCTTCTTCTTTCAAGGCAAATTCTCTTGCATCTTGCAACAAAGAAATAATTTTGTCAGCAACGATTCCGTCTTTTTCTACAATAGTGATGGCTTTTTCAATTAAAGCATTTGCTTTTTCAGTACGCATAATTAATGCAAATATACGAAAAAAAAGCAACTAAATAAATAGGCAATTGCCTATACTTTGGCTTTGGGAGTGAATCTTGTTGCTGTAAATACACCAATTAAAACGGTCAATATCAATCCTACTTTGTACATTGAAATATGGTCTGTTTTTAAAGCAAATGCAATGATAGTTGCCAATAAAGGTTGCAAATAAATGTATAAACCGGCCAATGTAGGTCCCGCTTTTTTTACACTGTATGCGTTTAATAAATATACCAAGAAGCTTGTAAATATGAGAATGTAAAATATTTTATACCAAATATCTTGAGGGATGGTTGAAAAATTTATATTTATTAAAGGTAGTAAACCAATTGGGGTAATATAAAGCAATCCAAAGGTGAATGTCCATCGGTTTACTGTAATAGGACTATATACGGCAGTAAGTTTTTTAACTCTTACCAAATAAACGGCATAAAGCATTGCATTAATTGCAATCCAGAAATCACCCCACATGGTTTTTTCTGAAAATTTAGCTCCTTTTCCTGCAATGAGTAAAAACGAAGCAATTCCAGCAACAATAAATCCAATTGTAAAAGGGATATTCGGCCATTTCTTCACACGGAAATGATCGAAGATGGCAACAAACAACGGCGTGAATAACATTAAAATTGCACCGTTAATGGGGTAGGTGCTTTCAAGTCCCTTAAAAAATAAAAACATGTTGGCTGAAGTGCCAAAAAATCCACAAATTGCAAACTCTTTTAAATGTATTTTCCAATCTACTTTATCGGTTTTTTGAAACAGAGCAATAAGGTGGAATAGAGAGGTGGCAAAAGCAATTCTCAAAAACACAAATGCTTCAGCCGAAAGATGATTCGGCATAATTTGACCGGCCCATGAAAATAAAATTGCGTAAAGTAGTGAAACAAAGAATAGGGCAACGTGCACTCTAATCATGACCAGCCGTTTTTCTTTTTGATATTATCGTAAGCTGCTTGAACCCTATGGAATTTTTCTTCGGCTTGCTTTTTCTCACTTTCGCTTAAATCGTTCAAGCGATCAGGGTGAAAACGCATTGCCAACTTTCGGTAAGCCTTTTTAACTTCTTCTTCGGTGGCAGACTGACTAACGTCTAAAATTTTGTAATCAGAGTCGGCCGACGTTACGAACATGGCTTTCAACGACAAGTAATCTGGCGTACTAATTCCCAATTGAGAAGCCACTTGATCGATGAGGGACAATTCAGCCCTCGAAATATCTCCATCGGCACGAGATATTCTGAATAGAATATGAACCAGTTCAAGCCTAGGGCTATAACTCATTCTGTTTCTTAAATTTCTACAAACTTCAGTTAAATTGTGGTTTTGCTGTAAATAGTCCCTCAAGCGAAGAAGCAATACTTTTGTTTCGGCTTCGCCATATGTGCGCAGCAGCATGGCTTTTACCATGTCGAGTTCGCTTTTAAGCGTTACCCCATCTGCACGCATGACTGCAGCAATTAGAATGAGAAGAGAATTTTTAAAGTCGGCAGGGTGATTTTGGTAGGATTGATTGCTGCTATATTGATTTGACTCATTACGAGGAGCTTTTTCTGATTCGCCATTTGAAATATAATCAACATAAAACCCGATTAAAAAACCAATCACGGCTCCCACGCCGCCGCTAGACATATAGCCAATGATGGCGCCTATTATTTTAAAACTCACTGTATATTATTGTAAAAAGTCGGACAATTTTTTCAAACGGTTTTTCAAAATTACATCTTGTGCCATCCAAATCAAAGGATCATTGGATGCTTTTACCCAATACAATTCTGTTGAAATTGTTTTCGCAGCTTCTCTATTGGCTTGCATTGCAATGGGCTCGGCGCTATTGGGAAGGGGATATGCTTGAATAATGATTTGTTTTTTGCTTTTCAATGTATATGTAAAAAGCACATAAGGAGTACTCTTTAATATGGTATCTCTTTTTAACAAATCGGAGTTAATACCGGCAACTTGACCTGCCTCTCTAGAAAAATCTTTACACAGTAATAAATATCCTGCAATTAAACCACGTTTGGCATTAACAGGTTTATTCTGTGAATTGAATAAGGTAAGTTCATCATTTTGTTGTAGAATAGAAAATGATTCATTTGGGTTAAAAGGATAAAATACCGAGAGCTTTTCAATGTTCGAAGGTTCTTCGTTTATAAGGTATGGTGTGCGCCAAGAATTGATGTCGTTATTAAAGTAAGGAGTAACATAACCTTGAAAACCTGGAATTTCAACAACGCAGGGTCTATCGGTTTCAGGATAAAACATATAGGTTGCATCATTGGCTTGGGTGGAGTTACCAATATATATGGTATGAACTGGTTCGTTGTCTTTGTAAAAGGTAGCTTTGGTTCCATCAATCGTAAGTGCTCTGGTTGCAAATTTCTTTTCTTCGTTTGAAGTGGGTCTTTTAATTTTAAGTTTAGGCATGGCCCAATTGAGCAGTAAGTTCACGCTATTTGTATCTGCCACAAATCTATCGTTGTTATTCATTACGAACCAAACGCCGTCTATTTTTTGAAATTGGAGGGACGTTTTTTTGTCGTTATTAGGAGTAAAAACGAATTTGGTAATTTCGTTAGGATTTTTTAGGGCAAAAAGGTCGGACTTCCAATCAGAGGTATGGTTCATATTTCGCCAAAGCGTGAAGAAAGCGATAATAGCAACAGCTGCGATGGCAATAGGTTTAAAATATTTAGGATTCATTATAATAAAAGAGTGTTGCAAAAATAAACGAAGTTGGGAGATTAAGTAGGGCGGGGATGAATAAAAAATCAAAAAATCTTAAATATTTTTTCAATTATGATTTGAAAATGCAAAATAAAGTACTATTTTTGCAGTCCTTTAAGGAAAAGAACAACAGAATAGCGTTGTTTTTACGTTCTAAAACATGCCACCATAGCTCAGCTGGTAGAGCAACTGATTTGTAATCAGTAGGTCGTTGGTTCGATCCCGACTGGTGGCTCGGAGCACTTACGTGCTAAGAGTTTACGTGTGAATGTAAGCTTTAAATTCTGGGGAAATACCAGAGCGGCCAAATGGGGCAGACTGTAAATCTGCTGACTTACGTCTACGGAGGTTCGAATCCTTCTTTCCCCACTAGTAAACGTAAGTGTAACAGAATTATGCGGGAGTAGCTCAGTTGGTAGAGCGACAGCCTTCCAAGCTGTAGGTCGCGGGTTCGAGCCTCGTCTCCCGCTCAAACTAGTTTGTTAAGGTTTTCCCCTTGACAGGCAAAAGCCGATGTAGCTCAGGGGTAGAGCGTTTCCTTGGTAAGGAAAAGGTCAGGGGTTCAATTCCCCTCATTGGCTCAAACAAACTTTTAAAAAAACAAAAACAACAAACACTATGGCAAAAGAAACATTTGACCGTTCCAAGCCGCACTTGAACATTGGTACCATTGGTCACGTTGATCACGGGAAGACTACCTTGACTGCGGCAATTACATCAGTATTAGCCAACGCTGGTTTTTCTGAAGCGCGTTCGTTCGATTCAATCGACTCTGCACCTGAAGAGAAAGAGCGTGGTATCACTATTAACACTGCACACGTTGAGTATCAGACGGCTAACCGTCACTATGCACACGTAGATTGTCCAGGTCACGCCGATTATGTTAAAAACATGGTTACAGGTGCTGCCCAAATGGATGGCGCTATCTTGGTAGTTGCATCAACTGACGGTCCTATGCCACAAACTCGCGAGCACATTTTGTTAGCTCGTCAGGTTGGTGTACCTCGTTTGGTTGTATTCATGAACAAAGTAGATATGGTTGACGATCCAGAATTGTTAGACCTAGTTGAAATGGAAATGCGTGAGTTATTAGAATTCTACGAATTCGATGCTGAAAACACTCCTATCATCCGTGGATCTGCATTGGGTGGTTTGAATGGTGACCAAAAATGGGTTGATACCATTCTTGAGTTGATGAACGCTGTAGATAATTGGATTCCAATTCCTCCACGTTTGGTTGACTTGCCATTCTTGATGCCAGTTGAGGACGTATTCTCTATCACTGGTCGTGGTACTGTTGCAACAGGACGTATTGAGCGTGGTGTAATCAACGTACAAGATCCAGTAGAAATCATTGGATTTGGTTCAACACTTACATCTACTTGTACTGGGGTTGAAATGTTCCGTAAATTGTTAGACCGTGGAGAAGCTGGTGACAACGCTGGTATCTTGTTACGTGGTGTTGCAAAAGAGGACATTCGTCGTGGTATGGTAATTTGTGCTCCTAAATCTGTTCAACCGCATAAGAAGTTCAAAGCTGAAGTTTATGTATTGAGCAAAGAAGAAGGTGGACGTCATACTCCATTCTTTAACAAATATCGCCCACAATTCTATTTCCGTACAACTGACGTTACAGGTGAAATTACCTTAGCTGCTGGTACTGAAATGATTATGCCTGGTGATAACGTTTCTATTACAGTTGAGTTGATTCAACCAATTGCAATGGAGAAAGGCTTACGTTTCGCTATCCGTGAAGGTGGTAGAACTGTAGGTGCTGGTCAGGTAACTGAGATTATTGAATAATAGTTTAGAACTATAGAATAGAAGGGGTAACTCGTTATCCCTTCTTTTACGAGCATAGTTCAATGGTAGAATAGAGGTCTCCAAAACCTTTGATCAGGGTTCGAATCCTTGTGCTCGTGCTAATAAAATGCGCAATGTTTGGTAGAATTTCAAATTACTTCCGTGAGATAAAAGACGAATTGGTTAACAAGGTGTCTTGGCCTACATGGATTGAACTTAGAGAAAGCACGTGGATAGTAATCGTGGCATCTCTGATTTTTGCTATGGTGATCTGGGGTCTCGATAGCGGGCTAGGTGTAGTTTTAACCCAGTTCTACAATATTTTTAAATAAAAAAAATGACGAATTCAGAAGACAAACATAAGTGGTACGTAGTTCGTGCAATCACCGGACAAGAGAAAAAGGTGAAGCACAATGTAGAAGTTGAGCTTGAACGCGACAACAAACTTAGTTATGTGCCTGAAATTCTCATTCCAACTGAAAAAGTTTACCAAGTTAAAAACGGTAAAAAAGTAATAAAGGAAAGAAATGCATTTCCTGGGTATATTTTAGTAAGAGCCGATTTTTCTGATCCGGAAATAATGCCTCTTATCAAAAGTGTTTCTGGAGTTGTTGGCTTTCTTGGGTCTAAAGATCAACCTGTTCCACTGCGCCCTAATGAATTGAGTCGTATTTTAGGTACTGCTGATGAATTAAGTACAGCGGAAGCAACCGACGAAGAACACTTCTTAGTAGGCGAGGCTGTAAAAGTGATTGATGGTCCTTTCAATGACTTTGATGGAGTAATTGAAGAAATTAACGAAGAAAAGCGAAAACTTAAGGTGATGGTGAAAATCTTTGGAAGAAGAACACCACTTGAGTTGAACTATAATCAAGTACAAAAATTATAATAATTGTAACGTAACAGTATAATGGCAAAAGAAGTATCAGGTTTTGTAAGACTCCAAGTAAAGGGCGGGATGGCAAACCCAGCTCCACCGATTGGACCTGCATTGGGTTCTAAGGGTGTAAACATCATGGAGTTCTGCAAACAGTTTAATGCGCGCACGCAGGACAAAATGGGTAAGGTATTACCGGTTGTTTTGACGGTTTATTCCGACAAATCATTCGATTTTATCATCAAAACCCCTCCAGTAGCAATTCAATTAGTTGAATATGCGAAGATTCAAAAAGGTTCTGCAGAGCCGAACAGAAAAAAAGTTGGTTCAGTAACTTGGGATGAAGTTCGCACAATTGCCGGTGAGAAAATGCCCGATTTAAATTGTTTCACTGAAGAATCAGCTATGAAGTTGGTTGCTGGAACAGCAAGAAGTATGGGAATCACGGTAACAGGTGATGCACCATTTTAATTAAAAAAGGATTATGAAAGTTGGTAAAAAAAGAAAAGAAGCGCTAACCAAATTCGATATCACAAAGTCTTACTCATTGTTGGAAGCTTGTGATATCGTAAAAAAGATTACAAACACAAAATTCGATTCATCATTTGATATTGATGTAAGATTGGGTGTTGATCCTCGTCAGGCGAACCAAATGGTTCGTGGTGTAGCTAGTTTGCCACACGGTTTGGGTAAAACTGTTCGTGTGTTGGTTCTTTGTCCTCCAGATAAGGAGCAAGAAGCGAAAGATGCAGGAGCTGATTACGTAGGATTAGATGACTACATTGAAAAAATTGCAGGTGGATGGACAGACGTAGATATTATCGTTGCTGTGCCTTCTGTAATGGCTAAATTAGGTCGTTTAGGTAAAGTATTAGGTCCAAGAAACTTAATGCCGAACCCAAAGAGTGGTACTGTAACCACTGAAGTTGGTAAAGCTGTAATTGAAGTTAAAGCTGGTAAAATTGACTTTAAAGTTGATAAAACTGGTATTATACACGCATCAGTTGGGAAAGTATCATTTGATGCTGACAAATTGAATGAAAATGCGCTAGAGTTAATAAATGTTTTATACCGTTTAAAGCCATCTGCAGCTAAAGGTACTTATTTTAAAAGTATCTTCGTTAGCAGTACAATGAGCCCAGGTGTGAATGTAGATGTTAAATCAATTTCAGGTATCTAAGATTATGAATAAGATAGAAAAACAAGCTATTGTTGCGGAATTGGTTGATTCTTTCAACGCAAACAACATAGTATATTTATGCGATACCGATGGACTGTCTGCAAATGCAACAAACTCATTCCGTAGAATGTTATTTGAAAACGGAGTTCAAATGAGAATGGTGAAAAACACTTTGTTGAAATTGGCTATGGATCAATCAGACAAAGATTTTGCGGAATTGCCAGAAGTATTAAAGGGAACCACATGTGTGATGTTTTCTGAAAATGCAAAAGCACCTGCAATTTCAATTAAAAAATTCCGTAAGGCTACTGACAAACCTTTATTAAAAGGCGCTTGGATAGATCAAAGTGTATTTATTGGTGATAACCAATTGGTAGCTTTGGAGAATTTGAAGAGCAGAGAAGATCTTATTGGAGAAATCATTGGTTTGTTACAATCACCAGCAAAGAATGTTATTGGTGCATTGCAAGCTAATGCCGGTCAGAAGGTTGCCGGTTTGGTAAAAGCACTTTCAGAAAGATAAATTAAATTAAATATTAAACAATAAAAAACTAAAAGAAATAAACAATGGTAGATTTAAAAGAATTCGCGAATCAGTTGGTAAATCTCACTGTAAAAGAAGTTAACGAACTTGCTCAAATTTTGAAAGAAGAGCATGGTATTGAACCTGCTGCTGCTGCTGTTGCAGTTGCTGCTCCTGCTGCCGGTGACGGTGCTGGTGCTGCTGCTGAACAAACAGAGTTTGACGTTATCTTGAAAAACGCCGGAGCTGGCAAACTTCAAGTAGTTAAAGTTGTAAAAGACTTGACTGGCTTGGGCTTGAAAGAAGCGAAGGATTTAGTAGACGGTGCCCCTAAAGCTGTAAAAGAAAAAGTTTCTAAAGCAGAAGCTGAAGACTTAGCAGCTAAATTGAAAGAAGCGGGTGCTGAAGTTGAAATTAAGTAAGACCTCCAACATTTAACACCAAAGCCCCCGGTTTTCCGTGGGGCTTTCGGCTGTTACTAGACTCACACCATTGTCAAACTAAAAAACACAAAAAAATTGAGTACAAAATTGAACACTAGGGTTTCTTTCGGCAAGGTAAAACATGCCATTGAATATCCCGATTTCTTGGATGTTCAACTGAAATCATTCCAAGAATTTTTCCAGTTAGACACACCCGCAGATAAACGCGAAGGCGAAGGCTTATTCAAAGTGTTTCGCGAAAATTTTCCAATTACGGATACACGTAATATTTTCAATTTAGAATTTTTGGATTACTTCGTTGATCCACCAAGATACACCCTTCACGAGTGTATTGAGCGTGGTTTGACATATGCTGTTCCCCTAAAAGCAAAATTGAGATTGAGCTGTAATGACCCTGAACATGAAGATTTTGAAACTATCGTTCAAGATGTTTATTTAGGAACATTACCTTACATGACGCCAAATGGTACTTTTATTATTAATGGTGCTGAACGTGTTATTGTAAGTCAATTGCACCGTTCTCCAGGTGTATTCTTTGGTCAAAGTATTCACTCAAATGGAACCAAACTCTTCTCAGCAAGGGTTATTCCGTTTAAAGGATCTTGGATTGAGTTTGCAACTGACGTAAACGCAGTAATGTATGCTTACATTGATCGTAAGAAGAAATTCCCGGTTACCACGCTTTTACGTGCTATCGGTTTTGAAAGTGATAAAGATATTTTAGATATTTTTGGATTAAGCGAAGAAGTGAAAGTTTCTAAAGCTGGTCTAAAAAGAATTATAGGTCGTAAATTGGCCGCAAGGGTTTTACGCACTTGGATTGAAGATTTTGTTGATGAAGATACAGGTGAGGTTGTTTCTATTGAACGTAACGAAGTTATTTTGGAACGTGATACTGAAATCACTGAAGACCATATTGATGTTATCGTTGATGCAAATGTTAAATCTATCATCTTAAGTACTCAAGGTGAAGGTGACATTGATTACAACGTAATTTATAATACTTTACAAAAAGATACTTCTAACAACGGTAAAGAAGCGTTAGAAGTAATCTATCGTCAATTGAGGAATGCAGATCCACCGGATGAAGAAACTGCTCGTGGAATTATTGAGCGTTTGTTCTTCTCGGATAAGCGTTACGATTTAGGCGAAGTTGGCCGTTATAGAATTAACCAAAAATTGGAAATTAACACTCCAATGGATGTTAAAGTATTAACGAAAGACGACATTATTTCAATTATCCGTTATTTGATAGAATTATACAACGGTTCAGAAATATTGGATGATATTGACCATTTAAGTAACCGTCGTGTTCGTACAGTTGGAGAACAATTGTATGCACAATTTGGTGTTGGTTTGGCAAGAATGGCTCGTACCATTCGTGAGAAAATGAATATTCGTGATAATGAAGTTTTTACCCCACAAGATCTCGTAAATGCGAGAACATTATCATCTGTTATCAATTCTTTCTTCGGAACTAACCAACTTTCACAATTTTTAGATCAAATTAATCCACTTGCCGAAATTACACACAAACGTCGTTTGAGTGCACTTGGTCCTGGTGGTTTGAGCAGAGAACGTGCAGGTTTTGAAGTACGTGACGTACATTATACTCACTACGGTCGTTTATGTACCATTGAAACTCCTGAGGGGCCTAACATTGGTTTGATTTCTTCGCTTTGTGTACATGCGAAAATCAACGGAATGGGATTCTTGGAAACTCCATATAGAGAAGTAGTTGACGGAAAAATTTCTGGTGTAATTACTTATTTAAGTGCAGAAGAGGAAGATGGCAAAACAATTGCTCAGGCCAATGCTGTATTAGATGAAAAAGGTAACTTTATTACTCCATATGTGAAAAGTAGAAAAGAAGGTGATTTTCCTTCAGTTCTTTCGTCACAATTGGATTATATGGATGTTGCCCCTAACCAGATTGTATCTATTGCCGCATCATTGATTCCTTTCTTGGAGCATGATGATGCCAACCGTGCATTGATGGGATCGAACATGCAACGTCAAGCAGTTCCTCTGTTGAAGCCTGAGGCTCCAATTGTTGGTACTGGTTTGGAAGAAAAAGTTGCTAGAGATTCTCGCTCAATGATTAATGCGGAGGGAAATGGTGAAGTTGTTTCTGTTGATGCTCGTGAAATCACAATTCGTTATGATCACAATGATGATGATGATTTGGTAAGTTTCACAGGTGATACAAAATCTTATAGCTTAATAAAATTCCGTAGAACAAACCAAAATTCATGTATCAATTTGCGTCCTTTGGTTCGCAAAGGTGATAAAGTGAAAAAAGGTCAAGTTATTTCTGAGGGATACGCTACTCAAGGCGGTGAATTGGCTTTAGGAAGAAACTTGCAAGTAGCATATATGCCATGGCAGGGTTATAACTTTGAAGATGCGATTGTAATATCTGAAAAAGTTGTAAAAGACGATTGGTTTACTACTATTTATATTACTGAATACGAATTAGAAGTTCGTGATACTAAGCGCGGTGAAGAAGAATTAACCAATGATATTCCAAATGTGAGCGAAGAAATGACGCGTAACTTGGATGAAAATGGTTTGATTCGTATTGGTGCTGAAGTTAAAGAAGGCGATATTTTAATTGGTAAAATCACTCCTAAAGGAGAAACTGAACCTTCACCAGAAGAAAAATTGTTAAGAGCAATTTTTGGAGATAAAGCGGGTGACGTGAAAGATGCTTCTTTGAAAGCGCCTCCAGGTGCACAAGGAGTAGTAATTACTAAAAAATTATTCAGCAAAACGAAAAAAGATAAAGCAGTTCGTACATCTGATAAAGGCAAATTAAATCGCCTTGAAGAAGATCACAAAAAAGAACTTGCCGCGTTGAAAGACGAATTGGTAAAAAAATTATTCCAATTAGTGAATGGTAAAACTAGCCAAGGCGTTTACAATATGTACAGTGAAGAATTGATTCCAAAAGGTACAAAATTCTCGCAAAAGAATTTGTTGAGTATTGATTATTCAAATGTGAACTATCACAATTGGTCATCTGACGATGAAAGGAATGAATTGATTGTGCGTGCGTTGACAAATTATATCAACTTACATAACGATAAAATTACAAACTTCAAGCGTGAGCATTATTCAATTAGTGTAGGTGATGAATTGCCAACAGGTATTCTTCAATTGGCTAAAGTTTATGTTGCTAACAAACGTAAATTGAAAGTTGGAGATAAAATGGCAGGTCGTCATGGTAACAAAGGTATTGTTGCAAGAATTGTTCGTGAAGAAGATATGCCATTCTTAGATGATGGAACTCCTATGGATATCGTTTTGAATCCGTTGGGTGTACCTTCTCGTATGAACTTGGGTCAGATTTATGAAACTGTATTGGGATGGGCCGGTAAAGAATTAGGTGTGCGTTTTGCTACCCCAATTTTTGATGGTGCTTCTTTAGATGAAATTAAAGAATACACAGACAAAGCAGGTGTTCCAACAAATGGTTTGGTGTATTTGAATGATGGATTATCAGGAAATAAATTTGATCAACCAACAACAGTAGGTGTAAGTTATATGTTGAAACTTGGTCACATGGTTGATGATAAAATGCATGCTCGTTCAATTGGTCCTTATTCGTTGATTACTCAACAGCCATTAGGTGGTAAGGCTCAATTTGGTGGTCAGCGTTTTGGTGAGATGGAGGTTTGGGCATTGGAAGCATTTGGTGCGGCTAATATCCTTCGTGAAATCTTAACCATTAAATCTGATGATATCACTGGTAGAGCTAAGGCATATGAAGCCATTGTGAAAGGTGATAACATCACAAGTATTGGTACCCCAGAGTCATTTAATGTATTGTTGCACGAGCTCCGTGGTTTGGGCTTAGAAGTAACCTTTTTGGATTAATATTCCGTAAAAAAACAAGATGCAAATTCAAAAGAAAACACAAAAAATCGGAAGCAATTTTAGCAAGATTAGAATCTCGTTAGCTTCTCCTGAAAATATACTTCGTCGTAGCTTTGGTGAGGTTGTAAAACCAGAAACCATCAATTACAGAAGCTATAAACCTGAAATGGGTGGATTATTCTGTGAGCGTATTTTTGGTCCAATCAAAGATTACGAATGTCATTGCGGTAAATACAAAAGAATCCGTTACAAAGGAATCGTTTGTGACCGTTGTGGTGTAGAGGTAACTGAGAAAAAAGTACGTAGAGAGCGTATGGGACACATCAACTTGGTGGTTCCTGTAGCGCATATCTGGTATTTCCGTTCTCTACCAAATAAAATTGGTTATTTATTGGGTATCCCTACCAAAAAGTTAGACATGGTTGTTTACTACGAACGTTATGTAGTAATTCAAACGGGTAATGCTACAAATGTAGGATACTTAGACCTTTTGACGGAGGAGGAATATTTAGATATTCTTGATTCTTTGCCAAAAGAAAATTCAATGTTAGATGACCATGATCCTAACAAATTTGTTGCCAAAATGGGAGCAGAAGCGTTAGAAGATTTGTTAAAACGTGTGAACTTGGATAAATTAAGTTACGACTTAAGAATTCAAGCGGCAACAGAAACATCTCAACAGCGTAAGCAAGAAGCACTTAAGCGTTTGAAAGTAATTGAAGGTTTCCGCAGTGCGCAAACTACCGGTGAAAACAGACCAGAGTGGATGATTATGAAGATGTTGCCTGTTATTCCACCAGAATTGAGACCTTTGGTTCCTTTGGAAGGTGGTCGTTTTGCAACATCTGATTTAAATGATCTTTATCGTCGTGTAATTATAAGGAATAACCGTTTGAAGCGTTTGGTTGAAATCAAAGCTCCAGATGTGATTCTTCGTAATGAAAAACGTATGTTGCAAGAAGCGGTAGATTCTTTATTAGATAATACCCGTCGTGCATCAGCTGTTAAGTCTGAAGGTAACCGTCCTTTGAAATCTTTAAGCGATATGCTAAAAGGTAAACAAGGTCGTTTCCGTCAAAACTTATTGGGTAAGCGTGTAGATTATTCAGGTCGTTCTGTAATCGTAGTTGGACCAACACTTAAATTAAATGAGTGTGGTTTGCCTAAAAACATGGCTGCAGAATTGTTTAAACCGTTTATCATTCGTAAATTAATCGAAAGAGGAATTGTTAAAACTGTTAAAACAGCGAAGAAAATAGTTGAGAAAAAAGACCCAGCAATTTGGGATATTCTTGAGAATATTTTGAAGGGACATCCAGTATTGCTTAACCGTGCTCCTACGTTGCATAGATTGGGTATCCAATCTTTCCAACCAAAATTGGTTGAAGGAAAGGCAATTCAATTACATCCGTTGGTGTGTGCTGGTTTCAACGCCGATTTTGACGGTGACCAAATGGCGGTACACGTTCCACTAGGAAATGCTGCAATTGCTGAAGCTCAATTATTAATGCTTGCATCACACAATATCTTAAATCCTGCAAATGGTACTCCAGTTACTGTACCTTCACAGGATATGATTTTGGGATTGTACTATATTACCAAAGAGAGACTTTCAACCGACAAACATCAAGTTAACGGACAAGGCTTATCTTTTTATGGTGCAGAAGAAGTAATTATTGCGTATAACGAAAAACGTGCTGATTTACATGCGAAAATTAAATGTCGTGTGAGAATCAAAGAAAACGGTGAATTAATTTGGAAAGTAATTGACACTACTGTTGGTCGTGTATTATTTAACGAAGTTGTTCCAGTAGAAGTAGGTTATATCAATGAATTGTTGAAGAAAAAGAATTTGCGTGACATCATCTCGGAAATTATTCGTTTCTCAGGTGTTGCCGCTGCAGCTGAATTCTTAGATAATATTAAAAATCTTGGTTTCCATTATGCGTTTAGAGGTGGATTAAGCTTTAACTTAAGTTATGTGCGTATTCCAGACGAAAAAAATATTTTGGTAAACAAAGCAATGGAAGAGGTAATGGAAATCCAATCGAATGCCGATATGGGATTCATTACCAACAACGAGCGTTATAACCAAGTAATTGATTTATGGACAAGGGTGAACAACCAATTGGCTAGAGTATTAATTACTGACTTACAAAATGACGATCAAGGATTCAACCCAATTTATATGATGTTGGATTCTGGAGCGAGGGGTTCTAAAGAACAAATCCGTCAGCTTGGTGGTATGAGAGGTTTGATGGCTAAACCGCAAAAGAACATTGGTGGTGCAGGAGATACAATTGAAAATCCAATTATTTCTAACTTCAAAGAAGGTTTGAATGTATTGGAATATTTCGTATCTACACACGGTGCTCGTAAAGGTTTGGCAGATACAGCGTTGAAAACAGCGGATGCGGGTTATTTGACTCGTCGTTTGCATGACGTTGCTCAAGATGTTGTAATCATTGAACGCGATTGTGGTACCTTACGTGGTATCAATATGAGTGCGATTGTAGAAAATGACGAGATTACAGAATCATTATATGACCGTATTCTAGGTAGAACTGCTTTAGACGACATCTATCATCCTACAACTGGCGTATTGGTATGCCCAGCGGGACATGAAATTGATGAAACTAAAGCAAAAGATATCGAAGAAGCGGGTATTGAGGAAATTGAAATCCGTTCAGTATTGACTTGCGAAACCTTAAGTGGTGTTTGTGCGCGTTGTTATGGACGTAATTTGTCAACTGGTAGAATGGTTCAATCTGGTGAAGCTGTGGGTGTAATTGCAGCACAGTCAATTGGTGAACCTGGAACTCAGTTAACACTTCGTACATTCCATACAGGGGGTGCTGCGTTGAATATTGCGGCTGAAAATACACTTGAAACCAAATATGAAGGTGTGGTTAGCATAGATAGCATGAGAACTGTTATCAAAGAAGTTACCGATGATGCAACTGGCGATATCAAACAAACTGAAATCGTATTAGGTCGTTCAGGTGAAATTAGAATTCTTGATCCTAAAACCAAAACTATTATCACAAGTTTCAATGTACCTTATGGTGCTCAACTTTTGGTAAAAGAAGGTATGAAGGTGAAAAAAGGTGATAAAATGTGTACTTGGGATCCATTTAATACGTTGATTATTTCTGATATTGATGGTACCGTTACTTACGAGCAAATCATTGAGGGAATTAACATGCGTGAAGAAGGTGATGAGCAAACAGGATTATCTGAATTGGTTATCATCGAGAGCAAAGACAAAACCAAAGTACCAGTAATTAGGGTTGAAGGTGAAGAAGGAACTGTCAAAACGTTCAATATGCCTTTGAAAGCAATTTTGGTAGCTAAGAAAAATGCCGTGATTAAAGCCGGTGATATTTTGGCTAAAATTCCAAGAAGTGCTACAAGAACCCGTGATATCACAGGTGGTCTTCCTCGTGTAACTGAATTATTTGAGGCTAGAAATCCTTCAAATCCAGCAGTAGTTGCTGAAATTGATGGTATCGTAACCTATGGTATTTCCAAAAGAGGTAACCAAGAAATTATCATTAACTCTAAAGATGGAGAAGTGAAGCACTATCAAGTAGCTTTGTCTAAACACATTTTGGTGCATGATGGTGATTATGTTCGTGCAGGTCAGCCTTTGTCAGATGGTGCTATTACGCCTCAAGATATCTTAAGAATTGAAGGTCCAGCTTCAGTGCAACGTTATGTATTGAATGGAATTCAAGAGGTTTACAACTTACAAGGTGTAAAAATCAACGATAAGCATATTGAAGTAATTGTACGTCAAATGATGCAAAAAATGGAAGTTATGGATCCAGGAGATACCCGTTTCCTTGAAAGTGAAGCTGTTGATAAATGGACTTTACAGAAAGAAAATGACTGGATTTACGACAAGAAGTTTGTAAGTGATGCAGGCGAAAGCACTGAAATGCATGCTGGTCAGATTGTAAGTTTGAAAGACTTGCGTCAAGAAAACAGCGCATTGCGTCGTCAAGATAAAAAAGTGGTACAATACCGTGATGCAGTTCCTGCAACAGCAACTCCAATTTTGCAAGGTATAACCAAAGCTTCTTTGGGTACTCAAAGCTTTATGAGTGCTGCTTCTTTCCAAGAAACGACTAAAGTTTTGAATGAAGCTGCAATTTCTGGTAAAGTAGATGAGTTGAGAGGTTTGAAAGAAAATGTAATCGTAGGTCACTTAATTCCAGCGGGTACAGGTATGCGTCGTTTCGACAATGTAGTAACTGGCTCTCTTGAAGAGTATGAGCGTTTGATGGCAACCAAATTCGAAGAAGAGGAAGCTTAAATCCAACTTAATCCATATGAAAGGGCTATCTAATTTAGGTAGCCCTTTTTTGTTATACAGGTTAGATGGATTATCCCGAAAGCTTTCGGGAGGATTAGACGGATTCAACTGAATGTCTTATCTTTTGAATTAATACGTTTAATTACTTATTGATACGGTTCGTTAAAATATGTTACAATACCCAACTACAATGTCCTATGTTTGTGTTATATGAAGTCAAAAACAGTGGCGTTGTTATTATGGTTTTTTCTTGGTTGGTTATCAGCACATAGATTTTATGTTGGTAAAACAGGAACTGGAATTCTTTATCTTGTTACAGGTCAGATTGCAGGAATCGGTTGGATTGTAGATCTTTTCTTAATTGGTGTAATGGTAGACAATTATAATAACAAAAAGAAAATTGAAGAATTACAAATGAGATAATTGTAGATTTCTAGCAATAAGATTAAACTTTCTTTTAAGAGTCATGCTTTCATTTTTGAAATCAAATAAATTTCTAATATTAATATTATTACTTCAATTAATCTTAGGGATTAAAGTAATTGATTCTGGACATAACTGGGGTGGTGATTTTGCACTTTATGTTGACGAATCTCGTGCAATTGTCGAAGGGAGATTTTGGGATTTTTACCAACAAAATTTATTTACGATTAACAATTCACATAAAACACTGGCTCCAATCGCAGAACCCATTGGTGCTCCAATTCTGTTTGCACCCTTAATTGCTTTGTTTGGTGTGAATTTATTAATGTTGAAATACCTCATGTTGGTTTTTTATTTGGGTATTACTATTCTATTATGGAAATTACTAGATGAGTTAAAAATCCAAATGCCAATAATTAAGTTTTCATTTGTTTTGTTTGTGGTTTCATATTACGAATTTGCTTTTTTGCTCGAAACAGTGAACTCCGATATGCCATTTGCTTTTTTTACTTTGATTTCAATTCTGTATTATCTGAAATATACAAAATATGGGGAGTTGAAGTATTTGGTTTTTGCAACATTAGTTGGATTTTTTAGCTATTTGGTCAGAGATGCTGGTGCGGCAATTTGTGGCTCTTTTGCAACTCTAGGTTTGATAAAAGCATTCAAAAAAGAAATCAACAATAACACTGTTTGGTTTTTTATGCCATTGGTTGTTATTGTCTGTTTTAAACTTACTATCCCCTCTTTCAATTCGAATTTATTGGCTGATTTGTCATCGAAATTATCTTTTGATAGATGTATTCAGCCTTTGAAGATTATATATGACAATGTTTCAAAAAATGTATTGCCATTAAATCGATTTTATGTTTTTCAATCATTATATGTTATTGTTTGGATATTGGTAATTTTTGGGGTTTATAAATTTATTAATAATACAGGAAATGAATTTGCCCATTTTTTGGTTTTGTTTATTTGTGGGTATTTATTAATTCATGTTTATTCCGGAGCTATTGAAGAAAGATATTTCTTAATCATTCAAGTTATTGCCATGATTGGTTTTGTTTTGGCATTAATTGATATTCTTTCGATGATGAAATTAAAACCTTTTATTATTACGCTTATTTTGCTCGTTGTTTCTATTCAAGGTGCGGCAAAGGATTTAGTTAGAATCAAAAATTGGTGTTTTACTGAAAATTATACTTTTCGCAATGAAGTTGAAACACTGGAAGCCAAAGAAGTTTGGTGTTTTATCAATGAACATACCAAAGAAAAAGATATAATATTTTTCAGGAAACCAACTGTTTTAAGACTTTTTACAAGAAGAAACTCATGTGTTTTCATGGAAGATTCTATTTTCTTAAATAGACCTAATTGCGCATTTTATGAACTTACTGCGTCTAAAACTGGCAAGGTAAAGAATCATTTGAATAAAACTCATATTACAAAAGAGATCATTTTTAGAAACAGAAAATTTATTATTTCTAAGATAAACGTATTCCAATAAAATTTTTGATTCTATCAGCCTTAAAAAAATGCAATTACTTCAAATATCCCTCTTGACTGTTTTTATACAAATTGGTATAAACGCCATTCAAACTAATTAGTTTTTCGTGGTTTCCGCGCTCAATGATTTGTCCCTTATCAATTACAATGATTTCATCGCAGTTTTGAATTGTACTTAATCTATGCGCAATTACAATGGCTGTTCTCTTTTCTAACAGCAGCTGAATTGCGTTTTGAATCATTTCTTCGGTATGCGAATCAATTGAGCTTGTTGCTTCATCTAAGACAATCATATCAGGCTTCATTGTGAGAGCACGAATAAACGAAATCAACTGTCTTTGTCCTTGGGAAAGTGATAAACCTCTTTCTTTTACATTGAAATCAAATCCACCCGGTAATTTTTCAATGAAATCGTATGCCCCAATTTCTCTTGCAACTTTTTCAATTTCAGACGAACTTACATCTTGGTTTTTAAGCACCAAGTTGCTTTTTATACTCCCAGAGAAAAGAAATACATCTTGTAATACAACGGCAATTTTCTTTCTAAGTGTTTGCAGCTGGTAATCGTTTACATTTTTTCCATCAATAAGAATATCCCCTTTTTGATGTTGGTACATTTGGGTAACCAAATTGGCAATGGTTGTTTTACCGCTGCCGGTTGCACCCACAATAGCCAACGATTTTCCCGCTTCAATGGTAAATGATATGTCCCTCAATATCCAATTTTCATCATTGTAAGCAAACCATATGTTTTTGAATTCAATGTCTCCATTTATTTTTTGAGGGATATAAGTTCCTGTTTTTTCAATGTTCTCTTCAGAATCTATTAGCAAAAATATTCTTTCAGCACTCACTATTCCCATTTGGATATTGTTAAAACGATCTGCAATGGCACGAACGGGTCTAAAAAACAAGTTGATAAACATAATAAACGCGGTAAGTTCGCCAAGATGAATGGTTTGTTTTAAAACAGCTTGGCTACCAAAACTCACAATAATTGCAAAAGCAACCGCAATCAATGCTTCAACAATGGGAAAGAAAATGGAATAGTAAAATATACTTCTGATATTGGCAGCTTTGTGTTTTTTATTGATAGCCTCGAATTTTTGATATTCACGTTCTTGCTGATTAAACAATTGAACAATTTGCATACCTGTAATTCTTTCCTGTAAAAACGCATTCAAATTGGCAACTTGGTTACGCACTTCTTGAAATGTATCGCGAATACCTTTTCTGAATTTGTTTGCACTGTACATCAAAATAGGAATTACCAATAACGTTAAAAATGTGAGTTTTACGTTGATATAAAACATACAAACCAAAATGGCAATGATTTGAATAAGATCACCGAGAATGGTAATAATTCCCGATGAAAATAAGTCTGTAATTGTTTGAATGTCGGAAATACTTCTGGTTACAGCCGTTCCCACGGGTGTTTTGTCAAAAAAGCTTAATTTTAATTGAATCAGATGGTCATAAACAAATTGTCGGAGTTTTAAAATAATAGATTGGGCAATTCTCTCCGATAAATAGGCATTCACAAATCCAAGACCTGCTTGTATAACCAACCATACAACCAAAATGCCACACCAAAAAGAAAGCAAGTGAAATTTGTTTGCTAAAATCACTTGGTCAATTACAATTTTATATAAATAGGGTTGTGTGGCAGTAAGTAAACTTTGGATAATTGTTAAAGAAATAGCGAGTACAATCCATGTTTTTTGAAACTGAGCCAATTTGAGCAATCTCAATAATAAATGCCATTGTGAGGTGAATTTGGTTTTCTTCTCGGTCATTACCTCACAAAACTACTTTGAAGTTTCCAAATGCCCTAATTCTATTAGTGTCTTCGGGTAATTGTGTAAAACTTTTGTAGGTAAATGATTTGCATAACCCCTTCATCATTAGTTAATATTGTAGTATGGCTCGTCACATTGCAATTGCTGGAAATATTGGTGCAGGAAAAACTACTTTAACTCATTTGTTATCTAAACATTATGGTTGGGAAATGCAATTAGAAGACATGGATGACAATCCATATATTTCTGATTTTTACGAAGACATGCAACGTTGGAGTTTTAATTTACAAGTGTATTTTTTGAATACACGTTGGAAACACGTTCAAGATATTCGTAAAGGTGAAAAAACGGTTGTTCAAGATCGCACAATTTATGAAGATGCCTATATTTTTGCGCCAAATTTACATTCCATGGGATTGATGAGCACCCGTGATTTTGAAAACTATAGCCGCCTTTTTGAGAACATCAGTACCCAAATTGAACAACCAGATTTATTGATTTACTTGCGTGCCTCAATTCCCAAATTAGTTGATCAAATTCAAATGCGTGGGCGCGATTATGAAGATGCCATTCGTTTGGATTATTTAAAAAGATTGAATGAACGTTACGAAGCGTGGATTGGCGATTATAAAGGCCAATTGCTAATATTTAATGTAGATGATATGGATTTTCAAGAAAACCCAGAAGATCTATCTCAAATTATTGCACAAGTTGAAAGCACATTGAACGGTTTGTTTTAATGTCTTTAGATTATTCAGAATATCTATCTCTAGTTCAGGTTCGCCCTGATGATATTGATTTGTTTGGACATGTTCACAGCGCCAAATATCTAGACTATTTCTTAGCTGCTCGTTTTGAGCAAATGCAGAAAAATTATTTATGTGGTATGGATGAATTCTTAAGCAAAGGACTTGGTTGGTTTTTGCAAGATTTTGACATTTCATTCAAAAGGCAACTCAAAATGGGCGATGTGGCCAATGTCTTCACAAGAATAATTTTACTTGAAAGAACCGGATCTATTGTTGGATTTCGAATGAACAATGCTGCAAATAAGTTGGTTGCCGAAGGCAAAGCTAAATTTGCGTTGGTAGATATAAAAACGGCAAGAGCAGTTTCTGTTCCTGACTGGGTTGTAGATCGTTACTCTGTGAAAGAACAAAATACTTAAATACAATTCCTTACATTTGAATATGCATTTTCAACAGCCTGGTTTTTTGTGGGGATTTCTGTTAATTTTACTTCCGATCATTATTCATTTATTCCAGTTTAGAAAATTTAAAACAATTTATTTTCCTGGCGTTTTTAGATTGGTTGAACAATTAAATGCTTCTAAAAAACAAAAAACAATTAAGCATTGGTGGCTCTTGATTACGCGATCATTGGCAATTTTCTTTTTGGTTTTATCCTTTTCTATGCCATCTTGTAATGAACAACATCAAGTAACTACACTCGAAAATAAGATTGTGGTGGTGATAGATTGTTCGCCGAGTATGACGCTGCAAAGAAATGGTGAAGTGTTATTAGAAAAAGCCAAAAACGCAGGACGAAAGATTATTAAAAATGCGAGTGCAAATACTAAATTCGCAATCATTGCCAATCATTCTCAAATGTCTCAGCAATGGCTTGATTCGAGAGCGGCTTTGAATGTGATTAGTGAAATCCAAGCCAATCAAATTCCAGAATCTCTTCCAGATTGGATGAAAAATATTGATCCATTAATTAGCGGAAACGACGGTAGTAATTTGTTTGTTTATTTAATTACCGACGCCAAACAAGATGTTTTTGAGGGATACAAGAATATCAATTATACGAATGCAATTTGGAAGGTTGTAGAAATTGAATCAATAGACTCAAGGAATTTTTCAATTGATTCCGCTTTTGTTACAAATCCTTGGAATGCCAATATCAAATCTCAAACTATCACTGCCCAGGTTTCTTGTTCGCAATCAGATTATGTGGGAAGTATAAATGTTCAGTTAATATCTGATGGCAAAATCATTGGCAACAGCAAAGCTGATTTCAATAAACAAAACAAATTAGAGGTCAATTTCTTATTGCCCAATGCATCTTTGAATAAATTGAAATTAAGTATAGAAGACAATTCAATTCAGGCTGATAACTCGTTGTTGCTTCAATTGAATACAAGTGAAGAATTCCCTTTGGTTGTGAGTGGGAATAATCCCTTTGTAAATAGGTTATTAAAAACGCAATCTATTTTCCAAGTAAAACCATTTGATGGATTTGAAAAAATGAGTGCAGAAGTTAAAACTGCAGTTTTTTGCAATGTGGAAAATATGAATGCTGAAGCATTGATAAGAATATCTGAGTTAACGCAAAAAGGAGTAACTGTAGTTTGTATTCCACAATCAAAAAATATCAATGCCAATGACTTTTTGGGACTGAAAGTGAATTTGAAAAAAGAAAAATACGCCATTGCTGCGGGTGGTTTGAATAATGATGTTTTTAAAAGTGCATTTACAGAGGCCATTGATGAAAAAACCCAAATGCCTTTCGTGACTGAATATTTTCAAATTGAAAAGCAGATTGAGCCAAACTGGCAAACCATTTTAACCTTAGAAAACAACGATCCAATTTTATTAAAAAAAGAGTCAGGAAATGGAACTGTTTGGTTATGGTTGTCTGATTTTGAAACGGGGAGTGTTTCCTTTGCCAAATCATCTTTGTTTTTGCCTTTATTTACCCAATTATTCATGGGGAGTTTTCAGGAAGCCAAACCCATACTTGGGTTTTTGAATTCAAGTAACCCTTTGCCTATTTCTCATGTAAAGGAATTTAACATTGAAAAAGGTGCCGTTTTGAGAAGTGAACAATCTGAATGGATTGTGAATTTAGAAATGAGTGAATTTGGACTTGCCTTTAATACCCAATTCCAATCAAATAAACCAAGTTATTACGATTTATGTCCCTCAAAAGGAAGCAAGTTTAAGGAAATAATTGCACTGAATGCGCTTCGAACAGAGAGAGATTTAAAATCAATTTCTTTAGAAAGAAAAAATGAAATGCAACAGTTGGGTGTTAAATTTGTGGAAGAACAACAAATGTTGAATAAATTAACAATGATTCAAGCTGATAATTCACTGTGGCGATTATTTTTATGGCTATCGGCCCTGTTTTTTGCAGGGGAAGTTGTATTATTGGTTTTGAAATATAAAAATAAACAAACGAATTCGGTTAAAACTGTATGACAAATAATCTTCTAATTAAATCTGCAAAAGTAATTGATGCCAAAAGCAAATGGAACAATCAATTGGTTGATGTTCTCATTGAAAATGGGAAAATTTCCAATATTGCTCCAAATATCAATCAAGCAAATATTGAAACTTTTGATGCAAGTGGGAATTGTATTTCACTTGGTTGGTTTGATGCATTTGCAACCTGCCCTGATCCTGGTGCACATTGGAAAGAAGATTTGATTTCATTGTCGCATGCTGCCCGAATTGGAGGATTTACATCTGTTGCCGCATTGTGTGGGTCAAATCCATTGCCTGAGAATGCAACAGTGATTTCTCAAATTAAACACGCATCAAATCAATGCGCTGTTCAGATTTATCCTTTAGGTCTTTCAAGTGAACATCAGTTAGGAAAAGAAATGGCCGAAGTGTTTGAAATGTTTCAAGCTGGAAGTATAGGTCAAACCGATGGAATCGTTTCTAGTGCTTCGGTTTCGCTAAGAAGCAAACTCATGCAATACTGTTCATCGTTGAATATTCCGTATTTACATTTTCCTTTTGAATCTAAATTGGTTACGGGAGGGGTTGTGAATGAAGGAATTGTCAATGTGAATTTAGGATTAAAAGGTTTGCCTGTTGCCAGTGAAACCATGGCAATTTTGTCGGATTTGGTAATGGCCGAATGGTTAAATGTTCCTTTGCGAGTTATTGGAATCAGTAGTGCTGCATCGGTAGAAATAATAAGAAAAGCCAAAGCAGATGGATATGAAGTATATGCTGCCGTACCAATTATGAATTTGGCTTACAATGAAAATTCAGTTGGTGAATTTGACGAAAACTTTAAGGTTTACCCACCATTGAGAACGGAATTAGACCGACTGGCCTTAGTTCAAGGAGTTTTAGACGGTACCATTGATGCTATTATGAGTAACCACTGTCCAGAAGATGTTGAATCAAAAAACGTTGAATTTGAATATGCAACATTTGGAGCAGCAACCTTACCTTCATTTTTTAATATGACGCTAGAAACTTTTGGATCTGACTTCAATAATGTTGTGAGTACGTTGGTCAATGGGGCCAACAAAATTTACAATATGCCTGAAAGGAATTTTGAAGTGGGTGAAATTGCCGATTTTACCATATTTTCAACCGAAGTAAATCATACATTAACAAAGCAAAATCAATATACCAAAGCCTATAATGTTTTGGGATTAAATAAAACTACAAAAGGAAAAGTGATAGCAGTAGTTTCTAAAGGATTGTTGCACAATAATTAATATGGAAAAGTTAAAATTGATTTTTAATCGTCCTGCGGTGATTCATGGCCTTCTGGCCGGAGCTTTGCTTTTTGCAGTAAAAATGGTTTTTCTTTTTTCCGGGAATTTCAACTATCGTTATTCTCCAACTTTTCCGATGTTGTCGTTTTTGCCTATATATGCGGCAATTTTGATCAGCGGAAAGGCTGAAAGGGCAATTCTAGGTGAAGGTTATACTTACAAAAGAGCCCTGTTTGCAGCTTTAAGAACGATTTCTATTGCCGTTGTGATATCAATATTGGCCGATAAAATTGCATTGTCATCTAGCCCGCAAGTCTTAACCCAAGTTATCGAAATTGAAAGGGCACAAAAATTAGAAATATTTAAAGCGCTCCCCAATTTATACGATAACAGCCAGAAAGATTTTATTATGTCGAATATCCATCCAAATAATTGGTTGGAGATCATTGGCAAAATGATAGGTTTGATTATTTCAAATGGATTGTTGGCATTGATCGTTGTAAATTCAACCAAGTTTAGAAAGCCTAAAAATAATTGGTTGAATAATAACGATGTAGAAAATTCATGATACGCGAAATTTCTAGCTTCCAAAATGATTGGGTAAAACACATTAAAGTTTTACAAGAGAAAAATCGCGCCCGCAAAAAAGAAGGTGTCTTTCTTGTTGAGGGACTTATCGAAATCAAATTGTGTATTGAGGCTGGTTATAGAGTTAAAGAACTTGCTTTTTGTAGGGATTTGATTTCTGATGGACATTTGTCTGAGAGAATTGGAATTGAATTAGATACAATTGCGAATATATATTTACTTTCCTCTGCCGTTTTTGAATCGTTGGCATACAGGGGTGGTGTTGAGAATGCCATTGCAGTAGTTGCATTCCCAGAACAAAGGCCCACATTGAATGATTTGAAATCAGATGGGTTGTATTTGGTAGCAGAAGCGGTTGAGAAACCAGGTAATTTAGGTGCAATACTAAGAACAGCCGATGCATCCAAAATGGATGCAATTATAGTTTGTGATGAGTTGTTGGATGTTTTTCATCCTAATGTAATAAGAAATAGTTTGGGATGTGTTTTTACTGTTCCTGTAATTGTTTGTAGTTCAAATGATGCCATTGATATGTTCCAGAAGAAGAATATTCAAATTTTTTCTACTTTTATGGATGAGTCAATTTCATTGTTTGATGCAAACTTAACCGGTGGCGTGGCATTGGTAGTTGGAACTGAACATCAAGGCTTGTCTGGTTCTTGGAGAAACGTTGGACAAAATATTAATATTCCAATGCTTGGTTTTGTTGATAGTTTAAACGTTTCTGTTGCTTCAGCGGTATTAATGTACGAAGCGAGGCGCCAACGAATTAAATAAATTTCGTATTATTGTATTGTGCAAAAAATAGCAATTCTTGGCGCGGGCAGAAGTGCCGGTTATTTAATCGAACATTTGTCCCTTGTAGCAAAAGCCAAAAGCTGGGAATTGAAGGTTTATGATCGAGATTTTGAGGGATATTTTTCATCCTTTGGAGAAAATGTCAATTGCATTTTTGAACAGTCCAATTTGGCCGATCTCAAAACTTTAGAATCTATTGTTAAATATTCCGATCTTGTAATTAGTGTGTTGCCTCCATCGATGCATTTTGGGGTGGCTCGCTTTTGTGTTTTGCATGGAACACATCTGGTAACAGCTTCTTATATCTCGCCTGAAATGAAAGCGTTGCATGATGTGGCGGTTGAAAATGATGTTGTGCTTTTAAATGAGTTAGGGCTGGATCCTGGAATTGATCATTTGTCTGCTGCAAAAGCGATTTTTGAAATACAAGAAAAAGGGGGTGAAATTTTTCGATTTGAAAGTTATTGTGGTGGATTAATTACTGAAAGTGATTGCATGGGCAATCCTTGGAAGTATAAATTTACTTGGAATCCTAGAAATGTTGTTTTGGCAGGGCAAGGAGGTAAAAGTAAATGGATTGCAAATGGGGAATTACATCAAATTGCTCCGTCCGATGTTTTTAAACACGTCAAAAGATTTGATTTTCCTGGGTTAGGAGAAATTGAGGCCTATCCAAATAGAGATAGTTTAAGTTACATAGATCAATATCATTTAAAGGGCGTAAAAACAATGCTACGAGGAACCTTGCGAAGGGTTGGTTACTGCGAGGCTTGGCAAATGTTGATTGATGCGGGATTTACGGACGATGAAAAAGGAATAGATTTGGTTTTTGCGAATAGAAGAGATTGGTTTGAATTTATTACCAAATGCAAGTCAGTTGAAGATTGGTTTGTTCAACTGAATTTAACCAGCAGTGAAGTTTTAGAGAAATTAAAATTCTTAGAATTGGATTCAGAAAATACCAATTCGTTAGATAATCATACTCATGCTGCACATTTGCAAAATATCCTTCAAGAAAAATGGAAACTGAATGAATCTGATAAAGATGAAGTATTGATGGTGCATAAAATTGGATATACGTTAAACAATAATCAATTCGAATATGCTGCAACATTGCGCATTATTGGTGAGGGAGGAGCCCATACAGCAATGGCCAAAACAGTAGGATTGCCCCTGGCATTAGGTGCCATAGCAATATTGGATGGCAGTATTAAAGAACGTGGATGCTTGATGCCATTTAATGTGATTTGGGGAAAACAGATATTGCTCCAATTGGAAGAACTTGGAATACAATTTGTGGAGACGATACAACAAATTAATAATTAATTATTTGTAGTTTTATCCACACAGTATATTTTCAGAATTCATTTTTGTATTTTTGATAAAACTTTATTCCCATGATAAAACAATTTTTCTTATTTTTTATTGCGTTCTGCTGCAGCATTTTAAATGTAATTGCACAACAAGATACAGTAGTTAATTTTGAGCAGAATTTACCCGGACACACAAATGCGGTAGAAACTGTGGCGTATTCGAAAGATGGTAAATTTTTAATTTCAGGGAGTTGGGATAATACAGCAAGGTTATACACTGTTGATACCAGCGGTGGTATTGCATTTTCAAAATCATTCACGGGTCATTTTGCTGCAGTTACTGCGGTGGCAATTAATTACCAAAGTACAATGGTTGCAACGGGTTCTAAAGATTTCACAGTAAGGGTCTATGACATTGCTACTGGTAAACTTTTATTCGTTTCGCGCGATCATAAAGAAGCCATTTCTAATTTGTTATTTGACCCAGCTGGTATGGTTTTGTTTAGTAGCTCACATGATGGTTCAATTCGTTTGTACGATGTGGTGAATTTTGAGAATAATAAAGCTGAAAAAGCTTTGCAATTCGGAACTAAAATCAATGATTTTATACTGTCAACAGCAAAAGGTGCTTTTTTGGTTGCTTCCGCAAAGCCCTTAATAGAACAAATAACCTTAAAGAAAACTGTAACGAAATCTTTTGCAGGTCATACTGGTCCGGTAAATTGTTTAGATCTGTCCCCCAATAAAAAAATATTGGCTAGCGGTTCAGACGATAAATCAATCATTATTTGGGACATGGCTAGCGCTACAGTTTTGAAAAAATTAACGGGGCATGCTTGGAAAGTAACTTCGGTACAATTTTCTCCAGATGGCAAATATCTAGTGAGTACTTGTAACACCGGAGAAATTAAACTTTGGAATTTGGAAACAGGAAAATGTATGACGAATATTCAACCAAAAGGCACAAATGCACGTCAAGCTAGTTTTAACGCCAATGAAACTAGAATTGCTGTTGCAAGTTTGCAAACAGGCGGTTCTTATGGAGTTTCTATATATAAAACCCCAATTCGTTATATTCCATTTGTGAAAAAGCAAATGATTAAAGGTAAAAATGGCAAAATGGTGCCCGCACCAAATTCAGGTCAGCCTCAAGAAGATTGGGCGTGGTCTGATGATGCTGAAGGAAACAAATCTAATGATAAATCTGGCACCGCAGCTGATGGTTCTACCAAAACTGAAAAACCTAAAACATTACCTAAAAAGAAAAACTAATGAGTGAATTATTTAATAGTAGCAAAGCCCCTGAGCCAGTAGGATTGTATCCTCATGCACGCAGGGTAGGTAATTTGTTGTTTTTGAGTGGCGTTGGTCCAAGAGAAAAAGGCACAAAGGTTATTCCGGGTGTGGAATTAGACGAAAATAGAAATATTCTAAGTTACGACATTGAAACACAGTGCCGTTCGGTATTTCAGAATGTTCGTTGGATATTGGAAGATGCAGGAAGCAGTTGGAACAACATTGTTGATGTTACGGTTTTTCTTACAAATATGAAAGACGATTTTCCTATTTATAACAAACTTTGGGCAGAATATTTTGGTGAAAATCCACCTTGCAGAACTACGTTAGAAATTAATTGTTTGCCAACGCCCATTGGCATTGAGCTTAAAGTGATAGCAACGATATAAAGTTATTTGATACAAACAAAAAACCTTGAAGATTTTTCAAGGTTTTTTTGTTGGTGTTATTTCCTAGGATGAAGTTGATGAATTTTCTTCAACTTTTCAAATGAGTTTTTGGTATAAACTTGTGTGGCCGATAAATTGGCATGACCCAATATATCTTTTATGGCCATCAGGTTTGCTCCATTGTTCAACATATGTGTTGCAAATGAGTGTCGCAATACATGCGGACTTGTTTTAGAAGCATGTGAAAAGAGTTTTAAATACTTGTTTACAAGTCGGTAAACAAAAACTGGATATAGAGGTTCTCCAGATTCTAAGGTGAATAAAAAGCCCCTTTCTATTTTAGAAACATATCCTTTTAATAAATCAATGCCCTCATCATGGAGTGGAATTAATCTTACTTTGTTTCTTTTTCCCAAAACCCTTAACGTATTCCGCGATAAATCCACATCGCTGTTTTTGAGTCCAACCAATTCCGATAAACGCATTCCAGAGGTATAAAATAGCAGTAAGAGTAATCTATCTCTTTCGCCATGTTGCACTTCGTTCCAAGGAAACCGTTCAAACATGTTTTTTAGGTCTTCTGCGGGAATATCTTTGACCAGGTGTTTTGGTGTTTTAGGGACAGATATTTTGATTAAGGGGTCATGGTCAATCACACCATCTTTTCGTAGGTGTTTCACCAGTGCTCTCAGGCTTGATATTTTCCTATGGATACTTCTTGGTGCAATATTGTGTTGTATCATGTCCGACATCCAAGCCCTTACATGCATTGCTTTGAGTTGATTGATGCTTGGATTGCCAATTGACATTAGGAATGCCACAAACTGCTCTAAATCGCCTCTGTATGCAACAGTTGTATGGATGCTCATCCTTTTATTCTTCTCAATGTAAAAGATAAAGTCATCTATATGTTGTTGCCACGGCGTCATAATACGAAGATAATGGAATTAAGGTACAGAATTTTTGTGTAATTTGGATAAACAAAAAAAGCCGCTTAAAAGCGGCTTTGAATATATTTTGAGCGGAAGGATTATCCTTCTACCTCTTGAGTTTGCATCTTAAGTTTGTAAGCCGCACGAATTTTTTGCATACGTTTGGTAATGCAAGGTTTTTCAAAGGCTTGACGAGAACGTAATTCTTTAACTACGCCAGTTTTTTCAAATTTCTTTTTGAATTTCTTAAGTGCTTTTTCTAGAGAATCGCTTTCTTTTACGTTTATTATAAGCATGCTATTGTGTTTTTATTTGTTATTAGGGTTGCAAAGATAATAAAAAACTCTTTTTTAAACAAATGTTATTAATCTTTTAAAATTTGTCTTGAAATCACGAGTTTTTGAATTTCACTGGTGCCTTCACCAATGGTGCATAACTTACAGTCGCGATAGAATTTTTCTACAGGGAAATCTTTCGTATAACCATAACCTCCAAAAATTTGGACAGCCTCATTGGCAACTCTTACGCAAACTTCGCTAGCATAATATTTTGCCATCGCGCCTACTTTGGTTACGCTTTTGCCATTGTTTTTCAAATGTGCACTTTCTTGTATAAGTAATTCAGCCGCTTCAATTTGCGTAGCCATATCTGCAAGTTTGAATCCTATTGCTTGGAATTGTGAAATAGGTTGACCAAATTGTTCACGTTCTTTCGAGTATTTCAGAGCAGCTTCGTAAGCTCCTTTGGCAATACCCAAACTCAAAGCAGCAATAGAAATTCTACCACCATCTAACACTTTCATTGCCTGGATAAATCCATCACCTACATTTCCCAAAACATTTTCTTCAGGAATTCGGCAATCTTCAAAAATCATTTCGGCAGTTTCGGAAGCACGCATTCCCAATTTATTTTCTTTTTTACCGCCTTTAAAGCCTGGTGTTCCTCTTTCAACTACGAAAGCAGTGATTCCATGCGAGTCTAAAAGTTCGCCCGTTCTAGCCAATACTACGGCAATATCGCCGGTAATGCCATGGGTAATCCAATTCTTTGAACCATTTAACACCCACTCGTTGCCATCTTTCTTGGCAACACACTTCATGCGCAATGCATCTGATCCTGTATTTGCTTCGGTTAAACCCCACGCTCCAATCCATTCGGCAGTAGCTAATTTTGGCAACCATCTTTTCTTTTGGTCGTCGTTTGCAAATTGCAAAATATGACCGGTGCATAAACTGTTGTGTGCAGCCATACTTAATCCAATACTTCCGCAAACTTTTGATAATTCGTCAATAGCCGCATAATATTCTAAATATCCAAATCCGGAACCATTATATTCTTCAGGAACCAAAACACCCATTAATCCAAGTTTTCCAAGTTCTTTAAAAACATGGACTGGGAATGTTTGTGATTCATCCCACTCCATCAAATGGGGTCTAACATTTCTCTCAGCAAAATCGCGTACCATTTGACGCACCATTTGCACACTTTCGTTTTCTTGGAAATTCATAATTTGCCTTACAAAATTAACGAAATTTTTTGCAGTGAAACTACCAATTACAAAAAATATTTTTAGAATAAATGATTAACGAAAAATCAAATATGGTGTCAGTTTAAGACTTGTTTCGCTTGACATTCCTGAAATTTCTTTGAACTTATTTATTGTTAAGGGAAAGTGAGCATTTTTATAGGCCCAAATTATTTTAGCCAAGTCTTTTCCGATATATGGATGTTTATACAAAGTGGCTATTTCACAGTGGTTAATTTCTATTTTATTTAAAGCAGATAAATCAATTTTAAAAGTAATGTTGCTGTTTAGCAATATTGAACTATCAAAGTACTTTATTTCTAACAATTGGAATTTGTTGATATACCCGCCGAGTCGATCGCGGTAACGAATGATTCTTCGTGCAGTTTTTCCACCTATGCCAGGAAGCGATTCAAATTCAGTACTATCCGCCCGATTGAGATCAATGGTATATTTTTCAGCTTTGGCTTTTGAGGCTGCATCAACTAGCACATGCAGAATGACGGCACTGTCTAAGCTCGTTTTTGCGCAAAGTTCGCTCAATGAACCTATGTTTGGGTTGTGGTGAATGGCTTTCAAAATTTTTAATGCCACACTCGGGTAAATACCGTATTCTTTTCTTTTGAAATTGGAGTAATTGTAATTTTTTGATCTTACAAAAAGAAGAGAATCTTGTTTCGCATCAACCAAAATATTCTTGGCATAAACAGTTTGCCAATAATTGATTTGAAGTATCAGTAAAATGAAACTTCCAAAAAGGGATGTCCCTACAAATGCAGGTTTGCGAAAAAAGGAAATGCGTTGGGAATGGTGAACCATTCCGTAAAATTATGAAACAGATGCGAGTGTTTCTTTGCGATATTCGCCAGAATCCAATTTGCTTTTCACAGATTTAAACGCGTTAATTGTGATTTGTACATCTTCTAATGTATGAACAGCGGTAGGAATCAAACGAAGCATGATTACTCCCTTTGGTACAACAGGATAAACAACAATGCTACAGAAGATATTGTAGTTTTCCCTTAAATCATAAGTCATGTGGGTGGCCTCAGGAATTGTTCCGTTTAACAAAACAGGGGTAACCGGGGTAGTGGTAATTCCAATGTTAAAACCAGCATCTTTTAATCCGCCCTGTAATGCGTGAACAATTTTCCAAAGATTTTCTTTATGTTCAGGCTGTGTGCGCATCATTTCTAGGCGTTTGATAGAACCAACAACCATAGGCATTGGCAATGCTTTTGCATAAATTTGAGAACGCATGTTATAACGTAAGAACTTAATTACATTCGGTTCAGATCCAATAAATGCACCAATTCCTGCCATAGATTTGGCAAAAGTTGAGAAGTAAACATCAATGCCATCTTGGCAGCCTTGCTCTTCGCCAGTTCCCGCACCGGTTTTGCCCATAGTGCCAAACCCGTGGGCATCATCAACAAACAAACGGAAATTATACTTTTCTTTGAGTGCAACTATTTCTTTCAATTTGCCTTGAGAACCACTCATGCCAAAAACACCTTCAGTAATAACCATTACGCCACCACCAGTTTCTTCAGCCAATTTTGTTGCCCTAACCAATTGTTTTTCGCAATCTTCAACATTGTTATGTTTGTAAACAAACCTTTTTCCAAGGTGTAATCTAAGTCCATCAATAATACAAGCATGCGCTTCAGCATCATAAACCACCACGTCGTGTCGGTCTAACAATGCATCGATTGCGCTAACAACTCCTTGGTAACCAAAATTTAGAAGAATTACATCTGGTTTTTCAATAAAACTAGCTAAGTCACTTTCTAATTGTTCGTGATAATTGCTATTTCCGCTCATCATTCTGGCACCCATTGGGTATGCCATGCCAAATTGAGTTGCAGCATCCGAATCAGCCTTCATCACATCGGGGTGATTTGCAAGTCCTAAATAATTATTCAAACTCCAGTTCAACTTTTCAACACCCCTAAAATTCATCCTGGGGCCAATTTGTCCCTCAAGTTTAGGAAAAGTAAAATAACCATGCGCATCATCTGCGTGCATGCCCAATGGGCCCATTTTGTCGTATAGTTTGTCGAAAATATCTTTCATCTGAAGTGAACGTTAATCAAAAGTTATTAATATGCAAATTTATTTGTTTTCTGGAAAAAATGAAAAAGCTTATTTACCAATTATGAACACACAAGGTACTTTGCCAATTTCTGGTACACTATTTCTCCAATCAGTGATAGTTTTTGTTACAATTGTTTGGTTTTCACCGTGTAAATCGTATCCAATACAGAGTTTATAATCTTGAGGGATATTTTTAATAAACCATTGCACCAATCTATCTGTTCTATAAGGCGTTTCAATGAAAATATGGGACGGTGTTCTTTTTTCATTCGGGATCAAAGTTTTCGACCAGTTTTTCAATTCATCATCTTTCAACGGTGCATAACCATGAAATGTAAATGATTGTCCATTAAGTCCACTTGCTGCCAAAGTTAATATCAAACTACTAGGCCCAATTAGCGGAGAAACGGTTAATTTACGCTTGTGTGCCCATTCAACAATTTTGTTTCCTGGATCGGCAATGCAGGGCATACCTGCTTCACTACAAACACCAATTTTGCTCTGTTTTAAATTTTCATTTAGAAAAGCTTCTATCTCTTGTTGCTTTGTGTCGCGCGTTAATTCTAAAATGTCTAAATTAGGAATATTAATTCCTATTTGTAAACTGCTGATAAATCGACGCAATGTTCTTGCATTTTCTGCAACCCAACAGGTTATTGTTGATAATTCATGACGATAATAGGCGGTATCCATTTGTTCCCAGCTTTTTTCGCCAATTGGCAAAGGCAATAATACTATTTCACAACTTGTTTTTTGCATTGGGGCAAAACTCGTAAAATAAATTCGATTTCCCACCTAATTTCTTTATTCCAACGCTTTTTAATAGTAATTTCGCAATGTGAATTTTTTACGCTCGCTTCAGAATCGATGGAAGGTTGATTCAATTGGAAAAGTAGTTTTGATTTTATTGGTCTTTTGTTTAACTGGAACGACTGTTGTTTATCTCAAAAAGTATGTAAAACCATATCTTGGCGATGAATGGTACATTGATTTTGTTTATTACATCCTTATTTTGCCGTTTTACAACATCATTTTGTTGGTCTACGGTTTTTTATTGGGACAAGGACGATATTTTTTGAACTTTGAAAAGCGTTTCTTTTCGAGAATTTTTAAACGTAAAAGTTAACCATCGATGCTGAATAAGGAAAATGTTTTAAAAGCATTGGCTAATGTTGAAGATCCGGATTTAAAGAAGGACCTGGTGACATTGGGTATGATTGAGAAGTTAGACATCAATGATAAACTTGTTTCTTTTGATTTGATTTTAACAACTCCCGCTTGTCCTATGAAGGACATGTTGGTGAATGCCTGTAAAACGGCCATTAAGTACATGGTTGATAAAGATGCTGAGGTAAACATAAGGGTTGATAGTCGTGTGCAACAAAATGCACGTACCGATAATGCACTGCCAGGGGTTAAGCACGTGATTGCCGTAGCTTCTGGAAAAGGCGGGGTAGGTAAAAGTACTTTATCTGCAACTTTGGCTTTGAGTTTGTCACATTTGGGAGCAAAAGTTGGATTGCTTGATGCCGATATTTATGGTCCAAGTCTTCCCACATTGTTCAATGTGCATGAGTCCCCCGAAATGATTGAAGTTGACGGGAAGCAGCGCATGATTCCTGTTGAATCACATGGTTTGAAATTACTCAGCATTGGATTTATGACAGCACCGGGGCAAGCAGTTGTTTGGCGTGGTCCTATGATTTCCAGTGCATTTAAGCAGTTTATACACGATGTTGAATGGGGTGAATTGGATTATTTAATTGTTGATTTGCCTCCGGGAACTGGTGATGTACAGATCACATTGGCACAGCAAGCACCATTAACTGGGGTAGTGGTTGTAACAACGCCTCAAGAAATGGCATTAACCGATGCGCGAAGGGCAATTGATATGTTTTCGTTGGATGCAATTAAAAAGCCAATAATAGGTGTTGTTGAAAATATGAGTTACTTCATTCCCGAAGATGCGCCAGACAAAAAATATTATGTTTTCGGAAATGGCGGGGGACATAAATTGGCTGAGGAATACAATTTGCCATTCCTGGGAGAATTGCCTTTAAATCCTGCTATTGGTGCAAATGCGGATTCAGGGAAATGGGATTTTGCCCACGAAAACATGTTGCCATATATTGCAGTTTCTCAAGAAATTGCAAGAAATGTAAGCATGATGGTAGCCAAGTGAATTTGTCAATCCATTGAAAAATAACTATCTTTGTAACAATGCCATTAACACTTAAAATAGAATCCGTTTTAGACACCATTCGTCCTTATTTACAAGCCGATGGTGGTGATGTTGAGTTGGTAGAAGTTCTTAGCAATAATGATGTTATTCTGCGTCTTACTGGCGCTTGCAGCAGTTGCTCAATGAGTGAAATGACCATGACGGCGGGTATTGAAGAGAGCTTGCGCAAGTCTATTCCAGATTTAGGTAAAATTGTCGCAGTTAAAGAATAAATATTACCAAAATTTACTTATTCAATTGCTAGGAATACCGCTTCCTGCTGTTGTATTAACAATGATATTGTTGAAAAACAATATTCCTGTTTACGAGGTGTTTCAATCTTATTCAACCTCTGAAAATGCAAACATTCAGCTTCCAATTTTTGGAGCCATGTTTTTGTTCGCATCTACCCTGATCATTTACGCTTTGGATTTTTTGAGGGACATTGCTTTTTGGCAAAAATCAGGAATGCAAATCCCAAAATTTGGTAAATTACTTGCGGGTGCTTATGTTATTCTAGGATTTGTTGTCTTTGTGGGTTTGCTTATCACCATGATTAAAAATGGGGAATCGAAATTAATTCTCATTGGAGAGGGAATAAAAGGTTTTTTAAATGGCTACACCGCTGCAATCATTGTGCTCATTGGTGTTTTTGTAATTATTAAAAATTCAAGCCTTAAGTTTATGTCAATCTTGACGCCATGCATTATTGCGCTTGTTGCGGCTATGTCTGTTTTTGCCCCAATTTATTTGATATCGGATATAGAAGGATTTAAATGGACGAATGATTTTACTCAGCCAATAATATCCTATGTATTGTTGTTTATTGCCAATGTAGTTACTGTTTCATTTTTTGAAAAGGAAAAAGACGCTGAAGGAAACACACAAAACATTTGGAATACGAATGAAAGTTTGGCAAGAGCTATCATATTTATTGTTCCAACTTTGATGATTTTATTGCATTGGTTTTTTCACTGGAACATCCACCAGCATTCAATTTTCTTTGTATTTGCCATTTATTTGATCATGTATTATTTTCCTGCTTTCTTTAAAAAAGCATCTGTGTATAGAATTGTAATTGACTTGGCCTTATTGCTTGTCTGCATTTGAAAAGCTTCTTGTTGCTTCGCTATTGATCGCTTCGCCTGTTTAAGCCTCGATGTTACCCTTGTTGGTCAGCCTTCGCTGGTTTAAAGCCACTTGGCATTTATGAATTACATACCTAACAACTTTTATAAACTTTTATAAACCTTTCAATTCCCCTTCTTCCAATGCTCCAAACACCTTGGTTCATAAATATTGTTATGCCCAACTATGATAAGTTCGTCTGATTTTATATTACGATAAGTGTAATCTGCTTTTTGATTGCAAACTTGACATTTTGCTGAAACTTGAATGAGGGAAGTTGCAAGCTTCTTTAAAATTGGCATCGGTCCAAAATCATTGTTTTGATAATCCTTGTCTAATCCAGCGGCAACCACTTTGACGTTGTTGCTTAACAATTCACCAATAACTTCAACAATCATCGGGCCCATGAATTGAATTTCATCAATGTAAACTTCTTTAATGTTTTGGTTCATTAACGGATATATTTCTTCGGCTTTGCCAATTCTATGGGCAATCAGTGATAATCCACCATGAGAGTGAATTGACTGTGCTGAATAGCGATTATCAATGAGTGGTTTTACTGCCAATTTTTCGTTGATATCTATTTGACTTTCGTTGTAAAGCCCTATTAAACGGGTGGTTTTCCCCGCAAACATACATCCAAAAATAAGTGTAAAATCTCTCATATTTAAATTAAAACATCGTTGTAAATTTCCCGAAATTTAAGTAATTAGATCATGAACTCAAGAATCACTGAAATTCTAGAAAATTTAGCAATATTAAGCCAAGCTTTGCATTCAGACCAAGAAAATGTAAATACAATTGACATTTTGGGCGAAATTAAATTGTTGTCGGCACAATTGTATTTGGAATCTGATATGGAAATTATCACTTCTAACAAGCCTGAGGAAGTCCCCGTTTTTGAAGAAGAAGTTATTGAAAATGATTCAACTGAAGAGTTATTTGATGAAGTTCCGGTTTTTACTTTTGTAAAGAACGAACCTGAAATAGAAGAAATTGCAATAGAAGAGAATCTATCAATTGAAAATAATTTTGAAGAAGATTTGCAAATTTCGCAAGAGTTTGAACCTGAAATTCCTGGAGAAACATTGTCTCACATTCAGATTAACCAAACTACTGTTGAAATTGAAAATATTCCGAGCTTATTTGACGAATTAGAACCTGAATTGTCTTTGGAAGAAGCAGAAGATATTGCTAATGAAGTAATTGCAGAAGAAGTTATAGTGAATTCCATTGTTGAATCGAAGATGGAATACGAAATCATCATGCCTCCATCTGTTCAAGAAAATATGAAAAAGGCAGAAGCTACTGCCAATGCAAATGCCATCATTGGTCAATTTTCGTTAACACGTAGATATGAATTTATGAATTTCTTGTTTGCAGGGGATATGAATAAGTTTACTGTATTTGTTTCTGAAATGTTAACCGCTCCTGCCGGAGAATTGCGAGAAACAGTTTACGAAAAGTGGTACGACGAAAATCAGTGGAGTAGAAAGTATGAAACTGCTGCCGATTTGAAAAAGAACTTGAGTAAATTATTATAAGCGATTTTTCAGGTTGGAGCATTTGTTCCAATCATGAAAAAAATTCTCGCTCAATGGCCATTTTACCTACCTTTATTAGGAATCCTTTTTGGATTTTTTATTACCAATCATATTCAAACACAAACAACATTGTTGATTGTGTTTTTGGCTTTAATTGGGTGCTTTATTGTTTACAAGATAGTTCCTAATTGGAAGTTTGCTTATTTTGTTTTTCTGATATTCGCTATTTGCGGATTTATTAGGCAAAGTCAAGTTAATAAGCAATTAAAATTTGATATTCTACTAGCGCAGAAATCAAAATGTGTAAAATTTTTGGTTTGCCAAGATCTTGGGAAACGCAATTTGTGGCATCGATATGAGTGTGAATTGAAATATGCTCTCGGAACTAAAACTTGGGTTCCGTTCCAAAATTGCAAGGTTGATTTGTATGTGAAAGATAATCCAAGTTTATTGGAGGGACATTATTTCAGTCTGAATAATTTCAATTTCAAACAATTCGATGATCCAGTTTTACCAGGTGATTTTAATTTTAAGTCCCTCAAAAACGCGAGGAAATTCATAGGAACAACATTTGCGCGCAATTCGCAAGTTTTATTAAGTAGTACCAAGGTGAATCAATGGATTGATTTCAGGGCAAGAGTTAAATATAAATTAAACAAGGTTTTTGTTGAGGGACTCTCGGCAGAAAATTTGGCATTGGTGAGGCAATTGGTATGGGGCGACAAAACCCAAATTGATGATGATTTGAAAACTGCTTTTCAAGTCAGCGGTACTACCCATGTTTTGTCAGTTTCAGGGATGCATATTGCTTTGCTATTTGCATTTATATCCTTTTTGATAGAGGTCATTTCACTAAAGAAAAATAAGGGTAAATGGGTTCAATTGTTTATCATTCCATTGCTTTGGATGTATGCATTTTTTACAGGTTTTTCTGCCCCAGTGATTCGGGCGGTAGGCTTTTTTAGTTATTATTTGTTGGGAAATGTTCTTTTTGGAAGGAAACTCAAATTATTACATGTTCTCATGGTTGTGTGTATTGTTCAGTTGTTGGAAAATCCTTTGGCTTTGTGGGATATTGGCTTTCAATTGTCATATTTGGCAGTACTTGGGTTATCCACAGTTTTGCCATTTATAAAAGCGTTTTATAAGGATAAGCCGTACTTTCAAAGGTTGATTTTAGATGCTTTTGCAATTAGCATAAGTAGTACCATAACAACTTACCCTTTGTCGCTTTATTGTTTTCATCAATTTTCAGTCTGGTTTTTATTGGGGAATTTATTGTTGCTGCCCATGTTTACTTTGCTCATGTATTGGCTTTTTGTGATGGTGTTTTTAACTGCCTTTTCTGTGCCTTTGCATAGGGTTGTATTTTTCTTAAATAAGTACTTGAATGGAATTACTTGGATCATGAAATTATCAAATAAACTGCCGAATCAATTTGTGTTTTCTTATGGATTTGATGCATTTAACGTGCTTTTTCATTTGTTTTTGATTCATTTTGTTTTCTATTTATTTTATACCGAAAATAAATTCAGATACTGGTCAATCGTCTTTGTTGTCTGGATGAATTTTTTTGTGTTTATGGCTTGTCGTGATTATCGAAAACAACTGGAATTCTCAAATAAAGTTGAAAACATAGATGGATATTTCGAAGTGGCAAAAAAAGGAAATCAGTTGACAGTAATTACAGCAGATAGTATCCCTCAAAATCAATTAATAAAGCGATTTGATTATATAATTCATTCCTATTCAATTGACAGTTTAAAAATCATACGGGCACGGCCAATATTGAAAAATAGAAATATCAGCAAGTTTTAAGTATTATCTTTGTAATGATGTCGTTAATTCTCACAAATATTGAAAACAGGGTAGGCACAATTGTTCTAAATAGGCCCGAAAAGCGAAATGCCTTGAGTGCGCAATTAATTGCTGATCTTACGTATGCATTTGAATTGTTTAACAATGATGATTCGGTGAAATTGATTTTGTTAAAATCAGCTTCGTTGCCGTTTTGCGCAGGTGCTGATTTGGCTTATTTGACAGAATTAAGAAATTTTACTTTTGAAGAGAATGTTGAAGATAGTACCAAATTGAAAAATTTGTTTGAGCTTATTTACACATCGCCTAAAATTACCGTTTCTCAAGTTGAAGGTCCAGCTTTAGCTGGTGGTTGCGGTTTGGCAACGCTAACTGATTTTTGTTTTGCAAGTATTGAGGCAACATTTGGTTATACTGAAGCTAAAATTGGTTTTTTGCCTGCTTTGGTAATGGTTTATTTGAAAGAAAAAGTAGGCATGGCAACCATGACAGATTGGTTGTTAACAGGTAGGGTTTTTGATGCAGATGAAGCATTAAATAAGGGACTTATTTTCCAATTGTCAAATGGAGATTCAATAGAGCATGACGTCAAACAATTTATCGATAAATTATTGGTGGGCGTGAGTAGTCAATCTGTAGCCGGAATTAAATATATGCTTCGCAATATGCCAAGTACGCGTCAAGATGCATTGAAATTTGCTGCTGAAATGAATGCAATGGCGAGAAGCAGTGACGATTGTAAACGCGGTATTGATGCATTTTTAAACAAAGAGAAATTGTCATGGTAAATATTGTTGACACCCATTGCCATTTATACGCGGAGGAATTCAATGAAGATAGGGCTGAGGCTATTTCAAGAGCAATTGGTCAAGGCGTCAACAAGATATTATTGCCGAATATTGATTTAGAAAGTATTGATGGATTGCATCGTTTGGCTGATGAATATCCTGACATATGCATTCCTATGATGGGTTTACATCCTTGTTACGTGAAAGAAGATTACCAATCTGCACTCAAAACCATTTTCGATTTGTTTTCTTCCCGCAATTACTGCGCGGTTGGCGAAATTGGAATGGATTTGTATTGGGATAAAACAACCAAAGATTGGCAGACAGATGCATTCATACAACAGGTGGAATTTGCAATTTCAAAAAACTTGCCGTTGGCAATTCATTCTAGAAATGCCACCTATGAATTGATAGAATTATTGAAGCCTTTTAAGGGAAAAGTGACTGGTGTATTCCATTGTTTTTCTGAGAGCGAGGAATTGGCTCACGAGATTATAAAATTGAATTTTTTAATTGGAGTTGGAGGTGTGCTTACATTCAAGAATGCTGGTTTGCCGCTGGCCCTTGAGAAAGTAGACCTAAAACATATTATTTTAGAAACCGATAGTCCTTATTTGGCACCTGTTCCTTTTAGAGGCAAAAGAAACGAGCCAAGTTATGCCCGACTCGTTGCTGATAAATTGGCCGAAGTTAAAGGAATTTCGGCACAGGAGATTTATGAAATTACCACTGCCAATGCAGTTGGGTTGTTTTTGAAGGAATTCTAAGGTTTATAAAAGTTTATGAGTGATTATAAGTGTTTATAAAGGTTGTTTTTATGAAATTAACTGCAAAATAAAAAGCGCAGCGTAAACAGGCCCAGCTTAAACGACCGAAAGTGTAAACAGCTCCGCGACAACTCGCGAAGCGATTAATATAGTTTCGATTTTATCAGACCTTTTTTATGCAAAAAATGCACAAAAGAAACCCTCAATACGCCGAAACCATATTTCATGCTGCGGCTGAAATTGATGGAGGAGGCTTCTTCAAAATATTTGGTAGGACAAGTTATTTCAGCAATTTGATAGCCCTTCATGAAAATCTGAGAAACCACTTCGTTGTCGAAAACGAAATCATCGCTGTTGTTTTCAAAAAGTATGTTCTCTAAAACTTCACGTTTGTATGCCCTGTAACCCGTGTGGTATTCGCTCAGCTTTTGATTGATAAGTATATTCTGAGCCAAGGTTAAACACCTGTTGAAAATGTATTTGTATATTGGCATACCACCTAGCAATGCTCCCTTTCCTAATATTCTCGAGCCGAAAACAACAGGATAAACATCATTGGCGATAATATGGCACATTGAAGTTAATAACAGCGGGGTATATTGATAATCAGGGTGTAACATTACAATGATATCTGCTCGAAGTTCTATTGCTTTTCGGTAACACGATTTCTGATTTCCACCGTAACCCTTGTTTGTATCATGCGAAATAATATGTTTGATACCAATCTGGGTTGCAACATCTATTGTTTTATCAGTGCTTCGGTCATCAACCAAAATAACATCGTCAACAATGTCGAAAGGAATTTCATTATATGTTTTTTCTAGCGTTTGCATGGCATTGTACGCTGGTAAAACCACGATAATTTTTTGTCCTTTGATCATTCTTATTTCTTCTTAATACTCGGTGGCAAACTTCCTTAACTATTGTTTAAAAACCAAGAAATGTTTAAAAATCATTCACCAAACTGTAAAGATGGTTGTTGCCTTGGCTAATGGTTACCTTGAATTTTGTAACCTTTATGGGTGTCGTTCCATTGTTTTCAATAAAGGTAGAAACACTTCCCAATGGATCCATTTCGAAATGGTTACAATTGGCTACCAGAATGCAGTTGTATTGATCTGTGTTTGTTTCAGTCCATCGATCAAAAGATTCATACATAAAATGGATGTTTTTATTGTTCTTGTCAGATGCAATAAAAACTAAATTTAGGGTTTTTAAAACAGAATTTATACCCGAACTTTTTTTAGGCAATTCAATACGGGCACAAATTGATATCATTGCATGCTTGTAACCGTTACTGCCTAAATATTTTATTATGCTGTCAATTTCAATTTTGGTTGTACAAATCCATTTTTCAGAAGTTACAGTGTTGATTGAAACAATTGATGGGGAATACACTTTTTGTTTTTGAGGGATATTATCTTGGGAAAGCAAACATCGGTTGGCTTCGAAATTGTCATTTGAATTCGATTGATCGTTAGGTTTATTGGTAAAAATGGAATTCTCTTTTGAAAACAAATAAACTTCACTGCCAAAATGTAGACTTTTGATTGAGTAAGGATACTCGATTTCCAATGCGGAAATTGCCCATTGGGGAATTTCAATTGCATTTGAAACGATGATTTGATTGTAATTCCATTTGCGCAAAATGCGAATGAAATCGTTTGGAGTTTTTGCGGTTTCTGCAAAAAAATCATCCCTCAAAAATTGGATTTTTTGAATTTCTGGATGTTGGTTTTGTTCTTTATAATAGTTAAAAAAATAGGGTTCGAAGCCAAAAACCAAAGTTGGAATAAGACTTTGTTTATTTTGAAAACGGTATGTATCTCTAACTAACTGAGAATATCCTTGGTGGTAATATTCTTGATAGTGATTTCTTTTAAAATTCAAAATTCCAATATTTGTGCAAACAATGGTTGCCAAAATGATTGTCATTGTTTTGGAATTATAATTAGACGATAAAAGAACGTCCCCCAAAAACAAAAACAAGAACACGAATCCGAAAACAAAAATGGAATCTTGAAAAATGGGAGCCCTATAAATTGAGTAAACGAAAGAAAGCAAAATTGGTGCAAAGTATAAGATTAGCCAAATCCAAGTTTTTGATTTTGGAATTAAATCTGATGGGCTTTTTGCAATTTTATAAATAATTAGAATCGTAAAAATAGCGAAGTAAATACCCGAAAATTGAAAGCAATATTCGAAATGTTTGATAACTGTATTGAGGGATGGGGTAGCGAGCCATCCAGGGCTTCCCACTGAGATTTGATGAATGAAAATTGGGATTTGCGGAATATATAATAAAATTGCAATGAGGTAAGGAATGCAATACTGAAATAAGTTTTTCTGCTTTTGAATAATTAAGCCGGTAGGGAATAAAAGCCCAACAAATAGCAAATTGAAATAGTGATTACTCAGGCTTAAGAAAATAAAGGCGCCAAATAATATTTGATAAATTCGATTTTGGGATTTGTCATGGATTAATTGCGTCCACAAATACAAACAAACAGCTGCTAAAAATTGACCCGATGAATACGGGCGGATGGTTTGACTATAGATAATGGGGTATTGCAATGTGGCAAGAAATGCCAAAGCAAAAAGGGCTGTTTTGATATTTGATAAATTCTTGGCTGCCAAAAAATAAAATAGTAAGGAAAGTGACCCCATGAAAACGAATGGCAGTTTGATGATCCATTGTTTTGTGCCAAATAATTTTACATAAAACCATAAAAATGTTTGAACTCCTGCAGGATGTCCATCTGTCCAAACAGCTTTTGAAAGCATGGTAGAGAAGTCTGGAAAATTTAAACGGTTGAGGGCCGAGAGTTCGTCGTTGGTGAACGGAATTTCAGTAAAGTTGAAAAAACGCAGTATAAATCCGAGAATAAGTAGGATAAATAGCGTGATTTTTTCTCTTGTAGACATGGAATTTTCTCTCCACAATATTAATCGAATTGAGGTTGATAGCCAAAGATGTAAGAAGAAGAATCAAAATAAAGTCAATTTGTCGTTTACCTTTTGGTTGTTAATTGTATAAAGGGGGTATGGAAACTCAATTAAAAATTTCGATACCCACTCCTTGCCACGAGAATTTGGCGTTGATGGATAAAACCGAGAATGGTAAATTTTGTCTTAGCTGCCAAAAAGAAGTGATAGATTTTACCAAAATGTCGGATGAAGACATTGTTTTATATTTTGAAAAAAAGAAAAGTGGCGAAGCAAAAGTTTGCGGTACATTTAGGGTTGATCAGGTTTTAGAAAACAAAAAAATGATTGAAATACCGGCTCAAACTTATTTTTATGCCAAAACCAACCATCAGAAATTTCTATGGATGTTATTTGCTTGCATGGGAATGTTTTTTGTTTCTTGTAATTCAAAAACAAAAGGGGAAGTTCAAATTTCGGTTATTGATAGTGCAAAGAATAGACAGAATGTTGATACGGTAAATGAAGTACAACTAAATGGAGATACTATTTATTCAAATGAGTTAATTGAAAAGCCAAAGAAAATTGAGCAGGTTGAAGAAATTCAAGGGGAAGCTGTTGAAATTGTAAGTGGTTATATTGCACCTCCTGTTAGAGTTGGATGTGTGATTCCTGAGAATACGGAAGAAGAACAAATGGTTACGATTAAAGGGAAAGTTGCATTTCCAAAAGATACTTCAAGGACACAAGAAATGAATGTCCCTACAAAAGATACTACCGCAAATATTAAGCAAATTCCAACAAGTAAGCTTACAGGAATAAAACCTATGGATTAATTGATGATAATCTTATCAAAATAACTTGCACTTTCAGTTCTGAAATTAACGATATAATTTCCAGTTGGAATTGATGGGGGCAATAAAATTTGATTGGCTTTTTCTAGCGAAATTGTGTTGCTTTTGAAGAGCAATTGTCCGACATTGTTGTATATTTCAATAGTCACTGAATTGAAATTCGAATAATTGCTAAAATCAAGAGAGTTATTTTTTACGGGATTTGGATGAATAATAAATGGGGAGGTTTTTTTATTGTAATTTATTGTATTTCCTAAAAATATTTCATTGGCAATAATTATTTTAAATCGCGCTGTATCGCTTGACGCTACTTCTGATTTATTAATTTCAAACGAATAGTCATTTAATTTATTGGCATTTAATTTTGTAAGTGTATTTTTATACCTGTCTTTCAAGTAAATAGTACTCGAATTTAATCCTTTTATATCTAGGGTTAATTTGTAGCGGGTGCTTCTATATTTATCAATATAAATTGAATGTTCTTCAGTAGTTAAAGGTTGTTTTTTGCATTCAACTGATAGTTTTGTGCCAGATCTTGAAATTGCAATATTTTCATCAAGATTTATGGGTTTTCTTGCATCTTCATCCGTTATTTCGTTGCTATAAACGTCATTGAAATTGATAATTGTGGCGTCGGTGAGAAAGTTTGAATCGATTGAGTGTAAATCAATTTTTATATAATTTTCGTCTGAATTAGGAATAGTAAAAAAGTTTTTACTCGTGATATCCCCCGTAAATTTTGAATTTTCTGTAAATGTAAATGTTGGGGTTGCTGAGGGAGCAGATGATGTTAATACAAAACAAGACTGTCCGGCTTGTAAGTATTTATTCGCACTGGAATTTTGTGCATTGGTATTTTTTGTTACATCCACGGTTACGTATCCACCTCGGGTGTTTAAAAACGGATCCCAAACGTAATAATAGGTTTTATTTAAATTCGTAGATGCACTGAGTAGTACATTCATATCAACCGGGCATTGGTAAGGGTTTCCTATAAAATTGTTCGCATTTGCACTGTTTTTTAATCCTGAAATTGAAATATTCCCAGTACTCAAAGTGCCAAATGTTCGAAGAATGGTATTTGAAGGAGTTGGTGCGTTATCGGCTTGGTTAATATTTGTTAATCTGTTTCCCCTAATCATTAATCGGTAAGGAGTTCCGGCACTTAATGTGTTGTTATTTGTATTTCCAATGGCATTCCAAGTCTGGCTAGAATTATCATAGGTGTACAAAGAAGGATTTCCTGTTGGGGTAGCGTCGAATCCGTTGGCACCTGTTGTGCTGCCGGTAATATGTGTGCCGAATCCAGGATTTGGATTAATATTATTTGTTGGATAGTTGGTGTAATTTGAATTATTTACGCCTTCTTGCCAGTTGCTTTTAATGGAATTTGTAGTAGTTACACTTGGACAAATTAACCTAAACGCCCTTTTGGAGGGGAAATATTTTTCAATTGTTACTTTGCCTGATATTGCATTGCTATAATTTACTTTATCAACTACAGCGGAGTAGGCGTTATCGCTCTTGAAAATTAAATAATCATTTGTTGTTAGCCTACCAGCAGTTAGCGTTAAAATCCCCTTAATTTTTGTGGTATCTAATAATGAAACTCCCGCAGAATTATTAATTGTTAAATTCGAAATTGTTTTATTGGTGAAATTATTTGAAGGTAGGTTTTGTGCAGTTGATCCTGCAAAAATGAGGGATGAATTTATATTTTCTGCATTGATGTTTTTTCCGGTTAACGTAAGGTTGCCTTGAATAGTTAATGAATATCCATTTAAATCTAAAACGTCTTTGGTTGAGGTTCCAGAAATAGAGATATTTCCTAAATTCACGTTTGAACCAAGCACACATTTGTCAATTGGTGATGAGGTGAAAGTAATATCTGAACCTGATAAAGGGATACAACCTAATTGCCAATTCGTGCTTGTGTTAAATGAAGTTGAATTTGTTCCAACCCAGGTATATGTATTGTTTACAGTAATTAAAGCATTGGAAGAATTTGTAGAAGTACAGCTTCCGCTTGTAACTACAGCCCTGTAATAAGTGTTAGACATCAAATTGGTTCGGGTAATGGAAGTGGCAGTGCTTGAGATATCCACTGGCGAAGCGAAATTTGATGTTGCAGAACTTTGCCATTTGCTTACCAACCCTGTTTTGCCTGTCAATGTCAATGTTGTAGAATTTGTTCCTGCACAAACTGTTGCCCCTCCGGTTATTGTACCTCCAACTGAAGAGGGGTCAACTTCTACACTCACGATATTTGAAGTAATTGCTGTTGAACAGCTTGAGGAAGATCCGGAAACATTTATCTCACAAAAGTAAAATTTAGTTCCTACACTAGAAATAACTGGATTGTAATTGTTAGAATTAGCGCCACTGATTGAAGTAGCACCGGAAAGGGAATTAATTGTATTTGAATACCATTGATAAGTTGGAGAATTGCCTTCTGCAGTAATTGAAAGCGTTGTTGCAACATTAATACAAGTTGATTTGTTTTCAGGTTGAACACTAATTGAACTGTTTAAGTAAGCAGGATCACTTAATATACTTCCCGAACTATTGGTGATTTCAACCGTGTAAGCACCAGCATCTGATGCAGAAACATTCGAAATAGTAAGTGAACTACTTGTAGCCCCAGAAATACTTGTTCCATTGCGTTTCCACTGATAAGTTGTTGTTCCTGTTGATGAAGCTGATACTGAAAATGTAGCAGTGGTTCCAGTTCCTGTGCATGTAATCTTAGAGGTTGGCTGGGTTGTAACTTTTGGCGCTGGAATTGTAAAGGAGGCATTGTTGTATGCGATGAATCCATAATCAGCAGTTCCACCGGGGGTAATAATTAATTTCGATACATTAGTTGCATTTGAACTTGTAATTCCGAAATCTGCCAAATCTAAGGCCAATAATCGAATGGGACGACTGGTATTGGTAGACGAACATGTACTTGTACTCGCATTATTATTTGAAACTGTTGCTCCTGATAATGCAAACACATCAATAAAATATGATCCAATTGAAGGTAATTGATTTACTACCGCTGTTACTGAATTTCCCACTGTAGTGGAAGAACTATTTATAAATCTATAAGTGTCAAATGTGTTAGAGGTAGGATCAGCAACTTGCGTGATTAAAATGTCTGGTTCTCCATCTCCGATTTTACTTGCATCGATAGATGTAACATTAAATTCTAAGTCAGCATCAAAATTAGCGATACCCGTACCTATGTTTAATCCATTTGTTCCATCAATAAGAACGTCTTTGATGGTTTTATTGGGGTTATTACAAATGCTGCTACCATCGGCAAGGGTGGCATATACGATAACAGATTTTGTATTGCTTCCAGAAATATTATTTACAGGGAGTGATTGCCATTTTGAATTGGTAAATGAAACAGAATTACTTGTTAAAGTCGAATTTGATACACCAGTGGCGTATGTTGTACCATTGTATTCAAAAGCCAATAAATTATGCGAGTTATTTGGAAAAGTGGAATTTAAGTTTGTTGAAGAAGATGACCAATATCCATTAAAGTCGGTGATTAATCGAGTTACTGGTAACAGTAAAACAAATCCTGTTGCTGTTGCATTCGAATGGCCAGTTTTAGAAATAACAATACTGCCTGAATTGGCCCCTGTTGGTATGGTTACGGTAATTGATGTAGCTGAAACTACTGTGTAACTAATTGCGGTAGTTCCACCAATTGTTACTCCGGTAATGTTTGAAAAATTTGATCCATTAATTGTTAAGGTTTGCCCAATCAATGCGCTGGTTGGAGCAAAACTGCTTATTGAATGCTGTTGCGCCTGTAAATTCACACATCCCAATAAGAAAAAAATGAGTGCTAATTTCAGAGAATATAGATACAGTTTAATGCGCATTTTTGAAGGGGAGAAGAAACAATTTCTCTCTTCAAATTTATCTCAAAAAAACCAATTAAACAACCAGTGCATCAAACATTACTCACGATTATATCCTCAACTTTCGTAAGCATCAGTATATCAATTGAATTCTGAAATTCTGGGTCTATATTTATTCCTATACAAACGGCGTTTTGCTCAATATAACGTCTAAAAAGAATGGGTAATTTATTGCCATCGGGCTCTACACACTCAACAATACGATCTAATCTTTTGAAATCCAAATTCGCTGGATTGTTCAACCAATCTGAAACCAATTTGTTTGGTTGCTTTTTGTAAGGGAAATAAGCATTGAAATGTTTCAGAAGGTCTTTATTGCTGTGGTTTTTCAAAATATACCCAGTAATGAGTGTTTTGGTAAATGAGTGATATGTGTTGGGCAAACTGGTTTGTCCTAATACGAATTTTATTTCGTTTGAACTTTGAATATATTTTGTAATTCCCTGCCACAATAGAAATAATGGGAAAGCTTTTTGCTGATATTCTTCTCGCACAAATGCCCTACCCAAAATCAAAGATTGACCTAGTACCTTTTCAATTTCATTGTTTTTTTGGTAATAATCATACATGATTGAGTGGTAATTTTTGTCTTTGTGCAATTTGGTTCCATCCCCGAGTCTATATGCACCAACAATTTCTTTTTCTTCATCATCCCACAAAATCAGATGTGCAAACTGTTCATCATATTTGTCGAGATCTCTTTCTTTTCCCGAGCCTTCATTAACGGATCTGAATGTAATTTCTCTTAAACGACCAATCTCTAAAATTAACTCAGGTGATTCTGTGTATGAAGTTAAAAAAACTTTATAATTTCCTTTGGTAACCAAAGGTGAATTAAGCATTGAAATTTCAAATTCAATTTGTTGCTTATTTCTTTTTTCAGCAATGTTTAATAATGTTGTTTTTTTAGGTAGTTTAAATGGATTTTTGGTTTTATTTACCAAAGAAATACTCATTAATTTAACCTTTGTTTCCAAATCATTTAGTAGGGCTTCATTGCCATTAATTCGGCAAGATTTTCCAATGAAAGAATAAATAGGTCGGCGGCGTTTTTTTAGTCCCTCTCGAGGGTAAAGCGCAGTTTTGAAGGCTGGGTGGATTTTACCCAATTGATAAAATAAGGCACTGTTTTTTCCTGCAATCGCCCAGGGTAAAATGGCACCTTTGTGTTTTAATATAATTTTCTTAGCCGTTGGATGCCAGAATTGTTCTGATATTTCTTTCTTTCTAAAATTATAGTCGGCAACATCTCCTGCCGGGAAAAGAATGATGCAATGTCCCTCATTCAGCCATTGCAAAATTGTCCTAATTTGGGTTGAATTTTGAGCCTTAGATTCAGCATTTTCATAAGGATCAACGGGTATTGTAAATGGTTTAATCGGGTCAACTTTATAGGTTAATTCATTGGCAACAATTTTAACATCGTTTCTAACTTTGAGCACTTGGTCAAGTATGAGCAATCCGTCGGGTATTCCAGTTGGATGGTTTGCTATGATTAACAATGATTCAGTTGGGGGAATTCTATCGAGTTGATTATTCGGAATGATGTGTTTGATTCTCGAGTTTCTTTTGTAGGCTGCTAAAAATTGCTTTGCATTCAAGCGCTTTACCCTATCGTAAAATTTATTTGCCTTTTTCCAACCGAGAATTTTGGAAATGATATTAAATGAAAAATCATTTGTTAACACAGTTTTATTAACAATTTTAACAATTTCCCTCTTTTCAATAAATGCCATGTTGTAAAATAACTACGTGATTGTTAGCCCAATTAGGCTTTTTGATTAATTTATTGTTAAATGTAGGAAATTAGTTAACAATTTGTTTGTATTGCTCGATTTATTAAGAAGTAACGTATTTTGATAAAAAATTTTTTCATAGTATCTTTCCCAAACTTTTTTATGATGAAAAAACTACTTTTCTTATCCCTATTTTTTCTAACCATTTATTTCTCAAACGCTCAAACAGCAAGAGAAGTTGCTGTTGAAACTTACGCAGAAGCAAAATCTGGAGGTGGCGTTTATATAAAATGGATTCCAGATAATACAGCTGTTAAATATTATGTTTATAAACGACTTGGTCCTCGAACGGATTGGTTGTTGCTAGATTCTGTGAGTGGTACAGTGAATACTTATTTAGATAATGGATTATTAGCGGGTAAAGTTGCTGAGTATCGTGTTTCAAAAAGCAAAACATCTTTCTCTTTTTATGCAAATGGTTATATTTTAGCCGGATTTGAAGTTGCACCTAAATTAAATTTGGGAAAGGTTTTAATGGTAATAGATTCAAATTATTCTGTTCCCTTAAAATCTAAAATTACTGAATACATAGATCAATTAACCCGTGAAGGTTATACTGTGGTTTCAAAAGTAGTTTTGAGAACCGAAAAAGTGAGTACCATCAAATCATGGATTTCTAATCAATGGCAATCAGATTCAAACAATATTAAATCTATCTTTTTACTGGGTCATGTTCCAGTTCCTTACAGCGGAAATTACAGACCAGATGGTCATACCGAGCATACTGGAGCTTGGCCTGCAGATTTATACTATGGTAATTTTTACTCAAATTGGTCCGATAATTTGGTAAATAATACCCAAGCCACAAGAAGTGAGAATCAGAATATTCCTTCAGATGGTAAATTTGATATTAGTAGGGTAAATCCAGTGGGAACCGCATTCTCAGCCATCCAACGTTGTCAAATTCCAGTTGGTCGAGTTGATCTTTTTGGGATGCCATCCTTTGGTAATGATACCTTCCTTATTAATCGTTATTTAAATAAAGCACTCAATTTTAGAAGGGGTATTTATAAAGCATCTCCGAGAGGATTAATTGATGATAATTTTGGATATTTTAGCAGTGAGGCCTTTGCTTCAGGTGGATTTAGGAATTTTTCTGTTCAATTTAAAGATTCAGTTTTTGAACGCGATTACAGATCTAACATGGCTAAAAATTCTTATTTAATGAGTTATGGTTGTGGTGCGGGAACATATACTTCTTGTGATCAAGTTGCATCTTCTTCAACTTTTACAACTGACAGTTTATTAAATCCTTTCACAATGACCTTTGGAAGTTATTATGGAGATTGGGATAATTCAGATAACTTTTTACGTGCACCTCTGGCAAGTAAAGGTTGGGGATTGGCAAGTGTATGGTCTGGAAGACCCTATTGGATGTTGCATGAATGTGCCCTTGGATTGCCTTTGGGTCAGGCAACTTTAACTTCTGTGAACTCATATTATTATTATAATGCCGCAGGATTTCAAAGTGGAGTACATACTGCATTGATGGGTGATCCAACACTTACTCTTTATCCTTTGGCTGCATTAAGCAACACTAAGGCCATTGCAAAATGTACCGATAAAGTTAGATTTAGATGGGATTTACATGCATCAAACATTGATTCAGTAGTTATTGAAGAATTTTTAGGGGGATCTTGGAAAACGTTGGTGAAAACTGTTGGCTCAGACACTGATTTAACATACCGTGTACCGGCGGGATATCACAAATTTTCAATTCGCCCATTAAAATTAATGAAAAGTGCTTCTGGCAGTTGGTGGCAATATGGAGCCCGTCAATATACTGAACTCAGTGTAAATATTAAAGCAGTGGCGTTGGCAATAACATCAACTCAAACCGCTTGTTCCACTGATTCTGTGATAGTTGCCGAATTAAAATTTGGTCCCAATCCAAAGTACTTGCGTTCTTGGTATGTGAACGGAATAATCATCCCAGATACAGCTGTGTCTTTTAAAAGGACCTATCCAGCTGGAAATGTTGCTGTTTTAATGAAACTAACCACTGATTCAGGTTGTGTTCATAACGACAGTGTGAAATTTGTAATCAAATACACGCCAACTGCAAAAGCTGCAATATTTAGTGCTAAAAATCTTTGCATGAATCAAAAATTTATCGCCAAAACGGTATCTAATGGTACCCAAATTTGGACCCTTGGGAAAGATACAATTTCAAAAAATGATTCTGTAAAATATTCAGCAACAGCTACAGGCAAGTACATTTTAAAACATAAAGTAATTGATGTAAATGGTTGCTTTGATGTTTCACAAGATACATTTGTATTTAACGCATTGCCAAATGTGAATTTCACCTCAAATCCGGATACAACCATTTGTACAGGAGGGAAATATACTATGACAGCAAATGACACAACAAATAGCCTGGTATGGAATTGTAAACGAATAGGTGCCGGGTCTGATATTGTTTTTAAAGATCAGAAGTCCGTTGAAGTTTTCTCGAATATTTCTTCTGTTACATTGGTTGCGACAAGTAACTTTGGTTGTTTAGACTCTTCGCTTCAATTTGTTGATTTTTATAAAAAACCTCAGTTGCCAACAATTTCTATTGTGAAAACTGCAACTTATCCAGGTGATACAATATCTGTTAAGGTTACACCAAATGCAACTCATCCAAAACCAAATGCTGTGCTTTGGACAAAACCTTTGAATTCAAGTGATTCAATATTGAAATTTAGGGTTGCAGATACTGGAACTTTGAACTTTATGGTGTATTTTGTTTCTGATCGCGGATGTATTTCCGATACAGCCTATTACGATCAATATTTTGGTCTTAGTGCATCTATGAATTTGAACGTTCAAAAAATCATGGCCTATCCAAATCCCAATAGAGGCAAATTTACCTTGCAGGTAAACGCTGAAGTGGAAAGTGTAAATGTATTTGATTTGAAGGGACAGAAAATAGAGTCAATTTGGAAGGAAAGTACTTTTAAAAATCAATTAGAAATTGAGATGAAAGATACTCGAAATGGTATTTATCTCATTCATGGCAAATATAAAAACGGAGTTAAGTTCGTTTCCAAATTTGAAATATTATAAATTCATATTGATCTGTTTTGTTTGCTGGGGTTCAAGTAATTTGAGCGCCCAACAACTAAAGAATAGTTCGGGATCTATTGTTGGGTTTATAGAAGGTGGGAGGGTGAAAACCAAATCAGGATCTACTTGGGGATATATTGAAGACGGGAGGGTTAAAAATAGTTCAGGGAGTATTATTGGTTATTTTGATGATGAGAGAATCAAGAATAGATCGGGTTCAATAATTGGATATTTTGATGGCAATAGGGCTAAGAATAGTTCAGGGAGCGTCATTGGTTATGTTGATGATGGTAGGGTGAAAAATAGATCCGGATCAATCATTGGTTACTATAATTCCGTTCGAAAAATAGAAGTTGCACTTTTCTTTTTCTATTTTTTTTATTGATTCAAATTATTGAACACTGTGACAATAATCACTGAAAGTAAATTTGATTGTCAATAATTTTGAACCCGTGAAAAATATCTTTTCAATATTCATATTCATTATTGGAACGCAATTGTTCGGGGGAGTTGATAACCCTGTCAATGGAGATTCAATGAAAAATCCTTCCAGAGTTGATTTGATATTGACTAAAACGTTTTATGAAAAATCACATAAAATAGAGTTCCAATCTCGGTATTTTTTCATGAATACAAACAATTACGATGTTGCATCTACTGATTTTTACGCCAACGGACTGAATAATTCATTATCTTATAAATCTGCAAATTTGTTGTATTTATTAAAGAAACTAAAAGAAAATCCACCGCCAATTTCAAGTTTAACATTGAATGTTGAATTTTCTCATTTGTCTAATCTAGGTTCTTCAAATTTTAGCAGTAACAATAGGTATGAAATTGGATTGTTTGATATAAAACAACCGTCTTTGAAAAGTATGGGGCAAATTACCGATTTGAATGTAACAGGCAAATTCAAAAAAATCGAGTTTCAACTTGGAAGGTTTATACCACAAAACCCATTCATTAATGCCCAAGATGGACGCTTACGGCCAACTTATATTCAAGGGGCTAAATTGGCATATGGCTATGAATTTTTGCCTTTACGTTTGAATTTAATTGCCAATTTGGGTATTGCCAATCAATTTTTAGTGAGAGGTTCAAATCAATGGAGTTCGATAAATCAGAGTGTAGGTATTTACCCCGTGGGTGTGAATACGGTTGGGAAAGCTGTGAATTATTTGAATGCAGCAAATTCAAACAATTTATTATTTTTTCCATCACTTCATATCGTAAAGTCAAACGAAACTTATTTAGGCACAATTGCAACGCTTGTCGATAGTATAAAATTATCAAGAGCAACAGTAAATTCATTGAATTATAATTTGGTTTATTTGAATTCATTATTTACCACCCATTTGGTTGAATTGAAAGGATCAATGCAGGTAAATAGAAAAATACACCGATTTAGAGGGCCGTATGGTCTCTTTTATACAAAATCTACCGCTTTTTCATATGGGTTTATGTGGATTCATCAGAATTCAAATGCTCCCATTTCAGAGTTAAATTATATTGATAATCAAGCTACTTCAAACGTATTTAGTTCAATGATTTCATTAAGAAAACATGACTTATCTTGGGATTATCAAATAACTGCAGCGGCCACGAGAATTACAAAAGATGGACGCTATTTGATGCCCCGAGAATGGGGGAGAGATCCCTTTTACACGTTTATGCCTAGAGAAAGAAATGAGGGGTTTGGGGATTTAACCGCGCTCACATTAGAAGCGAAAATAGAACGTAGTTTTTTTCCAAACTTTATAAATTTAAAGCGTTTGTCATTCACTTTGGGTTTTGGGAATTATCAGTTGCCTGATGTGAAAGATTATTTTTTCAATAAATATGGAATGCCTTCCTATCAGCAATTGAATACAATCCTTAATTTTCAATTTGCTCAAAATAAAAACCCACACAATTTATCCATTCAACTTTGGTATGTTCAAAAATTTAATGCCGGTAATTCATACAATCAAATAAAATACGAGTTAAATAAAGTGAACATGTCGCAGATTAATATTGTCTTAAATTATTATTTTACAATAACTTATAAATAATTTTAATGTATTGTGACAAAAATCACAGTATAATTGATTTTGTTTAATCACCTTTGTAATTAATTAAAAGATCTTAATGGAAATAGCAGGATATATTGGCGCAATTTTAACGGGACTTATCCTTGGGATCATTGGAGGCGGAGGTTCTATTTTAACCGTTCCAATTTTGGTTTATTTATTTCAACTAGATGCCGTTTTGGCAACTGCTTACTCTTTGTTTATTGTTGGTTTAACCAGTATGGTAGGTTCTGTAAGCCATTTTAAATTGGGGAACATTCATTGGAAAACTGCCCTTGCATTTGGTATTCCGAGTATTTGCAGTGTTTTCTTTACACGATTGGTTATTGTTCCACATATTCCGAATCCTATGTTTGCCATTGGTTCTTTGGTGGTTTCGAAGCAAATGGGTCTATTGGTGCTGTTTGCAATTATCATGATTTTGGCGTCATATAGTATGATAAAACCTGCTAAAAAGAAAACAGAAACTCTTGAAAATGATTTTAAATTTAGCTTTCCGTTAATTTTTTCGGAGGGACTTATTGAAGGATTTATTACAGGCTTAGTGGGCGTTGGAGGTGGGTTTTTAATCATTCCCGTGTTGGTTTTGTCAGCAAAATTACCCATGAAGAAAGCAGTTGGTACTTCTTTAATGATTATTGCAGCTAAATCTTTGATTGGTTTTATTGGCGATATGAAAAGTAGCAAAGTGATTGACTGGGAATTTTTATTGATTTATAGTTCGCTTGCCATTGCTGGTATCTTGTTGGGTTCAATATTGTCTAAGAAAATTTCCGGGGAAAAATTAAAACCAGCGTTTGGGTGGTTTGTTTTAATGATGGGTATTTATATAATTTTGAAAGAATTGTTGTAAATTTAGTTTCGCTATGGAAGATTTTGATAAACTAAGAAAAAATATTAGGTCACTCATTTACTTAGTAATCCTACTAATTGTTGCTGCTGTTCTTTTGATAGTTTTTTTCATGAATGGTGGAGGTAAAAAAACGCAATTGGATGTTGTGCCAAGCGCAGTTGATTCTTCTCAGTTTAAAAGTGTTTCGTTAGACAATGCAACTGATTTGTGGACACCCCCAAGTGAAGATGTCCTTCAAAAATTAGAAAAGGAAAAAGTTGCGCAAATAAATTACGGTAAAGATCTCATTGCCAATACTGCAAAGTATTTTGGACCAATGGGAAGTATTGCGCAAATTACCAATGGAATGAATTGCCAGAATTGTCATTTAGAAGCTGGAACCAAACCTTACGGAAATAATTATTCAGCTGTTTATACTACCTACCCAAAATATAGGGCTAGAAGTGGAGCGGTTGAAGATATTTACAAAAGGGTAACAGATTGCTTTGAGCGTTCGTTAAATGGCAAAGCGCCGTTAAAGGGTAGTAAAGAAATGGAGGCAATTGTGTCTTATATTAATTTTCTCGGCACCAACGTTGAAAAAGGTAAAAATGCCAAAGGTTCTGGTATCTATGAGCTGAAATTTTTAGATAGACCCGCTGATCCAACAAAAGGGAAATCGGTCTATTTGGCAAAATGTGTAAGTTGCCATAAAGAAGATGGTAGTGGCATCAAATCTGAAGATAAAGTTACGTACCAATATCCTCCATTATGGGGAGCAAATGCATATAATACTGGTGCCGGTCTTTACAGGATTTCTCGTTTTGCAGGATATATTAAGGCCAATATGCCGTTCGGTGCTACATATAAAGAGCCTCAATTAACAGATGAAGAAGCATGGGATATTGCAGCTTATGTAAACTCAATGCCCCATCCTTCAAAAGATATCAGTAAAGATTGGCCTAAAGTTGAAGAGAAAATATTCGATCATCCTTTCGGACCTTTTGCCGATGGGTTTTCTGAAGAACAACATAAATTTGGCCCGTTTGCAGCCAAAAAAAAATGCAACAATCCCTAAAATAAAATTATGAATATAGAACAAATATATACAGGATGTTTGGCGCAAGGAGCTTATTACATTCAAAGTAATGGTGAAGCGGTAATCATTGATCCATTGCGCGAAGTGCAACCATATTTAGATCGTCTGGATAAAGATGGCGTGAAGTTGAAATATATTTTTGAAACACATTTTCATGCAGATTTTGTGAGTGGTCACATTGATTTGAGTGCAAAAACCGGGGCGCAAATTGTTTTTGGACCTACTGCAAATCCAGAATTTGATTGCATCGTGGCTACCGACAATCAAGAATTCAAAGTTGGAAATATTATATTAAAAGTATTACATACACCAGGACATACCATGGAAAGTTCTTGCTTTTTATTGCTTGATGAAAATGGAAAAGAGCATAGCCTATTTAGTGGCGATACCTTGTTTTTGGGGGATGTAGGAAGACCAGATTTGGCACAGAAAGCAGCTACAATGACACAAGAAGAATTGGCAGGAATGCTTTATGATTCTTTGGTGAATAAAATCATGCCTTTGCCAAATGATGTGATGGTTTATCCAGCGCATGGCGCTGGAAGTGCTTGTGGCAAGAATATGATGAAAGAAACAATGGATTCATTGGGTCATCAAAAAGAAATGAATTATGCATTAAATCAGCCCAATAAAGAAGCGTTTATTGAAGCAGTTTTGGATGGTTTGTTACCACCACCGGCTTACTTTCCAATGAATGTTGCCATGAATAAAAAAGGATATGCATCCATTGATTCGGTTATGAACAATGGCATGCGACCATTAACTCCTGCAGAATTTGAAGTAGCGGCAGAAAGCACTGAGGCTGTTGTATTAGACACAAGAAAGCCTGCAGATTTTGCAATGGGATTTATTCCACGCAGTATCAATATCGGAATTGATGGACAATTTGCTCCGTGGGTAGGTTCTATTATTGGAGATGTGAAATTGCCAATTTTATTGGTAACAGATCCAGGAAGAGAAGAGGAAACAGTAATTCGTTTGTCTCGTGTTGGATTCGATCATATCTTAGGGTATATCAATGGTGGATTTAAAGCTTGGGAAGATTTTGGTAAAGAAGTTGATAGTGTTAATAGGATTTCTGCTGAACAATTTGCGTCAGAAGTTAAAATTGGTGCTGATATGGTTGTTGACGTGAGAAAAGAGGCTGAATATAGGGCGGAACATGTTGATGAGGCTTATAACAAGCCATTAGACAATATAAACGATTGGTTTATGAATATGAATGATGAGAAGCCATTCTATATACACTGTGCGGGTGGTTACAGGAGTATGATTGCTGCATCTATTTTAAAAGCACGTGGTATTCATAATTTCAAAGAAGTTGATGGAGGTTTTGCAGCAATTGCAAAAACGGATGTTGCAAAAACTGATTTTGTTTGTCAAAGTAAATTGCAAAGTAATTAATGGGTAATCAAATCATAGAATTGTTAAAACAACCATGGCCATGGTATGTTGGGGGAGTATTTGTAGGACTAACCGTTCCAATTTTACTTTTGTTAGGGAATAAATCTTTTGGAATTTCTAGCTCACTCAGACATATTTGTGCAGCTTGTATGCCAGCTAAAATTCCTTTTTTTAATTACGATTGGAAAAAAGAATCTTGGAATTTGTTTTTTGTTGTGGGAACCATTATTGGTGGTTTCATTGCGGGACATTTTTTAATGTCGGGAGATCAAATTGTGATTGCTGAAAATACTAAAAAGCAATTGGTGGCTCTGGGGATTCAAGATTTCACACATCTTATGCCAACAGATATCTTTAGCTGGAGTGCTGTTTTAACGCTTAAAGGCTTTGTATTTATGGTCTTGGGTGGGTTTTTAGTAGGCTTCGGAACACGTTGGGCAGGAGGTTGTACCAGTGGTCATGCAATTATGGGTTTGAGTAACCTCCAGTGGCCTTCATTGGTGGCAACTTGTTGCTTTTTAATTGGTGGGTTTATCATGACTTGGTTTGGATTGCCCTTTTTATTATCATTATAATTTCGTATATTTATGAGTCAACATTCAAAAGAAATGGTAGAAACTGGCACAGCTTGTGTCAATGAATCTGAGGTTCAAAAACCTTGGTATAGCAATCTGAAATATAGCATCGTAGGAATTTTATTCGGTATCGTTTTTGTAAAATCTGAAATCATTAGTTGGTTTAGAATTCAAGAAATGTTCCGCTTAGATTCATTCCATATGTATGGTGTTATTGGAACAGCAGTTTTTGTTGGTCTGATTTCTGTTCAAATTATCAAACGTAAGAAAATAAAATCGTTTGAAGGTGAGCCAATAATCATTCAAGACAAAACGTTTAACAAAGGGCAAATTTATGGGGGACTTATGTTTGGTTTTGGTTGGGCAATCACTGGCGCATGCCCGGGTCCATTGTATGTGCAATTGGGTTCTGGTTTTACAGTCATTTCCGTGACCATTTTAAGTGCAATATTGGGTACTTGGGTCTATGGTAAATTCAAAGATAAATTACCGCATTAATTTTAGTTTTTTTTGAGGGACGATTTTTCGTCCCTTTTTTTTGGGATATTTGTAATGTTATGGCAAAAGAAATGTGGTTAAACCTCGGGGTTGAAAATATTGTAAAGTCGAGAGAATTTTATCAAGCAATTGGATTTCAGATTATGGAAGAATATGCCTGTAGCGATGATATGATTGGTTTGATAATTGGTGAGCAAAAAGTTTCTGTTATGTTGTTTCCCAATCACATGTTTGGCGGATTTCTTCAAAATTCAGTTACCCAAACAAGTACTTCAAACGAGGTATTGTTGTCTTTTGATGCTGCCTCCCCTGAAGAAGTTGATGCACAAATTGAACTTGTAGAAAAAGCGGGCGGTATAGTTTTTGGGAAACCAGGATGGACTCAAGGTTGGATGTATGGTGCTGGTTTTTGCGATCTGGATGGACATCGTTGGAACATACTCCACATGGATATGTCTAAAATGCGTTAATCTCTTATCGAGATTAAATTTAGCTTAATCTGGTTCTGTTTTAAATATCCCATCACAAAATCATATCCTTGATTCAATTCGCAAGGGTGATGCGCATCTGAATTGATCATAATTTTGAAATTTGCATCTTTAATCAAATGAATAAATTCGAATGCCGGGTATGGGTTATGTCGATTTTTTTTATACAATCCTCGGGTATTGATTTCCAGAATAAAACTATCGATGTTTTGTTTTTTTAGGATATCAAAAAGTGATTGGTAAAAATATGATTTTAAACCTTGAAACGCGGGATAATTTTCAGCATTAATTACTATCTTATCTATATGACCTATTATTCTTTTCGGAGAAATAGAGACATTCAACATGTTTTCAAAGTTGGATAAGTACAGGTCCAGAATTTCCTTTAAATTTTGATTGTAATAGGTGTAAATTCTATGAAATTCATCTGCGGTTCCATCAATTTCAACATATTCTATCACTTTACCATCTAATAATAAAATTGGTAAATAATGTATGCTGCAAATAAGATATTCAGCATTCGCAATTTCATTGAATTTGAGTGCATATAATCCCTTTCCATGTAAATAATCAATTTCCCATCCAATAATGGGTTCAATTGTAGCTTTGAAATGTTTTTCAAGGGTTTTAATTTCCCTTACATATTGCCCTATTTGTGTTTCTTTTATTGCCCATTCTGAAGGAAATGGCAATGGAGCATGGGCACTAAATCCAATGTGTTTCCAACCCAATTCAATGGCTTCGTGGATATATTCTACAGGATCTTCACTGCCATCACAATAGGTAGTGTGTGTATGCAAATTCAAGATGTAGGAAAATTATTTTTTCTCGAATTTCGCAATTACACGTTCCAAATTATTTAAAATTTGGGTATACGGAGCCGTAAGTAGTTCATTGTATGTTTGAGTGCCAGTTAATACACCTATGTTCCATGCACAACCCGCTGAAAATCCTTCAAATAAGTCACTCACAGTATCTCCCACTTTCATTACTTTGTGCGAATATTCAACGCCTTCCTTTTTCATAGCCAGTTGAATCATGTCTGGATGTGGACGACCTTTTTTGACTTCATCGCTGCCAATAAAGCCATCGATTTTTGATTTTAAATCCAGTTGTTTGACAATAATTTCAGCTATATTTCTGTTGAAAACTGTATTTAAGTAAATTTTGGTGCCGCGTTTTCTCATAGCATCGAATAAATCATCGGCAAAAGGCATCAATGCTAAATTTCCTTGGATGCTATATTGATTTTCCAATTCAGAATTGAAATTTTCTAAAAGCTTATTAATTATTTCATTATCAATGCTTAAATTATTGATTGAGCAAAGTTGTTCAAAGGCAACATTCTTAGGAATACCCATTACTTTGTTTGCATCGTCAATGGTAATGTCGGTTTGGGTAATCGCCTTCATTGTATTAACAGCAGCTTGTTGAACCAACCCATTATCGTTAACGGTGGTTCCTGTCATATTTAATACAGCTAATTTTGGTGTCATGTTACAAAAGTCTTAACTAAGTTTATGCTAGGTGTTACTGAAATGTTAAAATTGTGAGTTGTAAAGAATAAGTTATGTGGGTTATTTTTTAGCAACCTCATACCAATGTTTTTCAGTTTCATCTTCTAAAAATGATTCTTTGTAATTGAAACCAACTTTTGAAATAACTTTTAAGGATTGGGTGTTTTGTGTGTTAACGATGGCATTGATTTTTGAAATCTCTAATTCATTCAATCCATAATTCAAACAAGCAGCACTTGCCTCTGTTGCAAGTCCATTTCCCCAGAAATTAGGGTGAATTCTATAGCCTAAGTCATAAAAGTTCTCGTAGGTATGACGTTTGTGCTTATTAAATTTTATTCCACACCAACCAATAAATCCTTGCGTTGCTTTGTCAATCATTGCCAATCTTCCCGTTTTGAAGTTGCCATATTGTGATATCACTTGATTCAACAATTCTCTCGATTCTTCCAAACTGCGCTTTGGGTAATTCGTTAAATATTTTATTACGGATTCATTGGTTTCAAGTGAATGAAAATCCTCAAGGTCATTGACCATGAATTCTCTTAAAATCATTCGAGTTGTTTCTAGTTGAATAGCCATTGTGGTTTTGGTGGTATACTCCAATCTATCAACAAAACAATTGTATAATTTTATCTTTAGTGTTATCAAATCTTTATTCAATAAATATTCTTTTCACATAATTTATTGTAAAGGGTTATTTTTGAATTTCTATACTATGATTTCTAGACGTAAATTTATACTGGCTTCGGGTGCAACTTCATTGCTCACTGCCATTCAGTCAAAAGCCAATATTTTGTCCTTCAATACCAAAAAAGTGGTTCGGCCCATTGTGATATCTACTTGGGATTTTGGAGCGGCGGCCAATGCTGAGGCATTTAAAATTCTGAGTGCAGGTGGAAGAGCCCTCGATGCGGTTGAAGCAGGTGTAAAAATTACCGAATCTGATCCAAACGTTGATACTGTTGGATACGGCGGAAATCCCGATAGAGACGGACATGTTACTCTTGATGCTAGTATTATGGACGAACATGCCAATATTGGTTCTGTGGCTTGTCTTGAACATATTATGCATCCAATTAGCGTGGCTCGTTTGGTGATGGAAAAATCGCCGCATGTTTTTATTGCGGGGGAAGGAGCACTCAAATTTGCCCTCGATAACGGTTTTGAAAAAACCAATATGTTGTCGCCAAAGGCAGAGGAAAACTGGAAGAAGTGGTTGGATGAATCCAAATATATGCCCAAAGTTGATTACAAAAGCCACGATACAATCGGTATGTTGGCTCTGGATGTTCACGGAAATATCAGCGGTGCTTGCACAACCAGTGGAAGGGCTTATAAAATGCATGGCAGAATTGGTGATTCACCAATTATAGGTGCTGGGTTGTACGTGGATAATGAAGTAGGTGGAGCAACGTCAACCGGAATGGGCGAGGAGGTAATTCGTATTTGCGGTTCTCATTTGGTGGTTGAATTTATGCGTCAAGGATATTCTCCAATGCAAGCTTGTAAAGCTGCGGTGGAACGTATGGTGAAAATGTCGCCATCTAAAAAAGAAGATGTAACTGCTGGATTTATTGCACTAAATAAAAAAGGCGAATATGGTTCTTTTTCGGTGTACAAAGGATATCAAATTGCGGTGCATTCAACTAAAGAACAGGGCGTTGTGAAGGACATTCAACACTTGAAATAATGAAGGTTGAAGTTGAAGTTGTAGTTTATAATTACGAGTCAGCGCTAATTGCTGAAAAATGTGGTGCAAACCGTGTGGAACTTTGTGCAAATGAAGGTGCTGGTGGAACGTCGCCTAGTTTGGCATTGCTTCAAAAAATCAAGGAAAATACAAATATTCAAGTATACGTAATGGTAAGACCCCGTGAAGGCGATTTTACCTATTCTGCCGTTGAAATAGAATTGATATTGAGGGAAATTGAATTGTTTAAACAAGCGGGTGCCGACGGTATTGTTTGTGCTGCACTCACTTCAGATGCACAAATAGATGTTCCTTTTGTGAAGCAAATGGTGGATGCAGCAAGTCCGCTGCCGTTTACTTTTCACCGTGCTTTTGATCATGTAAAAGATCCATTTTTTGCATTGGAGCAATTGATAGATTGCGGTTCTGCGAGAATTTTGACATCGGGTCAGGAGCCTTCTGTTTTGGAGGGACAAGAACTTGTGAAGCAGTTGATTCAAAAAGCAAACGGGCGCATTGGCATTTTGCCCGGGGCCGGTGTGAATTCAATAAATGTAAAAGAAATTGTTGATTTTACTGGTTGCAAAGAGATTCATTTGTCGGCTAAGAAAATGATGCAAAGGCAAGTTGCGTTGAATTCTAAAATTCAGTTGGGCAGTTCAAATGATAGTAATTCCTATCAAATGACTGATGAAATCGAGTTGAAGCGAGTGCTGGAAATTCTCGGTTAATTATTTGCCATTAAGCATAAATTGTCCCCCAAAAAAAATATTGTATAAGCTAGTTTAATGGAATAATTTAGAAAAGCCAAACGATTATTGAGGGATTGATTTGAGCCAGTTTTTTACTACGAACTCTTCGTTACGAAAAGTTCGTTACGAAGAGTTCGTAGTTATTTAATTATATGTATATTATTGTGATATGAAGTTTTTTCAGTGAAGAAATTGATGATAAATGTCTTGATTTATGAAAATGTAAATTTGGAGGAAAATAAAAGCAAAAGGTTGTACCTTTGCAACCCTACAGAGAGATGTCCGAGTGGCTGAAGGAGCACGCTTGGAAAGCGTGTAAACGCCAAAAGCGTTTCGAGGGTTCGAATCCCTTTCTCTCTACAACCTAATTGAAAGCCCCGCAAAGCGGGGCTTTTTTATTTATAGGCCAAGCCAAGCTCCGCTTGAGCGATGGACTAAAAATAAAAAAGCCAACAGCTGCTATGCAGCTGTGCTTTCAATTGGGTTGTATCTCACCCCTCAGGGATCACGAGCGGAGCGAGTAGTCCCTCATGGATTAGATAGATTATCCCGAAAGCTTTCGGGAAGATTAATTTAGTTAAATTGATTGGTTCTGCGTGCTATAAGGGGGCATTTTTTATGGTGAAATGATTCCAATTAGCTAATAAAATCTAAATATTCTTTGGGGTGAATAACATGGAATTCAGCTGTTGGATATGATTTTGACCAAAGTGCAGGTGCCTTTGGCTGTTTTTTTGTGGTCCATTTAAATTCATATCCAACTATTTTTCCATCGCTTTCTTCAACCCAGTCAATTTCTTGTTTTGTATGTGTTCTCCAAAAATAATTAGATTGATGTAAACGTAAATATTCCTGTTTTTTTAATCTTTCTGAAATCAGATAATTCTCCCAAAGTTTGCCTTGGTCATCTCGCAGAGGGATGTCATTAAAGTTGTTAATAAGGGCATTTCTAATTCCATTATCATAAAAATACCATTTATTTTTTTTTGTTATTTCATTGTCAAGATTTCGACTGAATCCCGTAACCTTATGAATAATCATTACCTTTGATAGTAAATCAAGGTATTTATCAACTGTACTTTTTCCCAATTGAAGTTCGTTTGAAATTCCTTCAATTGAAATTTCACTTCCAACTCTAAACGCAATCATGCGCAACAACAAAACAATCACATTGCGCTTGCGAATTCCCTCAAATTCTAAAATATCCTTTAATAAATATGAGTTAACTTGTTCCATTAAATAATCAATTTTTTCAGAACGGGAGTTCAATTGTTCTAATTCTGGATACGATCCGAATATCAAACGTTCATCTAGTTTTTGAATTGTTTCGATATGATTTTCCTGCTTGGAAAATTCAAGTTGTGCCAATGGAAATATCTGAAATGTCATTTTACGACCTACCAAAGGTTCGCCCAAATTATGATTCAAATCAAAAGCCGACGATCCAGTTGCCAATACTTTTAGTCCGTCTATTGAATCCAACATTAATTTCAATTTAATAGCAATTTCTGAAATGGACTGAACTTCATCTATAATGAGTAATCGATTATTCCCTAATAGCCTTTGGTAATTTTGGATCGTACGCTTTTCTAATAGTTCATGACTAAGTAAGTCGTCTCCATTCAAAAACAAAAAGGGTTCTTGACAATTTTCCATGAATTTGCGAATCAATTCTGTTTTCCCTACGCGTCTTGCCCCGAGTAAAATAACTGCCTTATTCGGTTTTAAATATTGGTGAATGAGAGGTTCAATTGCTCTTTCAATATATTTTATTGTTGTCATAATGGTTGAAAATTAAGTTCAAATATACGTTTTTCTATTAAATTCCGACAATATAACAGCGGAAATCTATTGAATTCCGACAATTTGGTGATTAATTTTTTTTTGGAGGGACAATTCTTCCATTTTTTGAAAAATACAATTCAATAGAATTGATTTATAAGGTTTACGCCAATGAAAATCCGCCAAGAAATGGTTGATTTGATAGAAACGATTGAGGGGTATAAATTTATTTAGGGGGTAATTGTCGCTTTTTGCTATCTCAAACCTATGAATCTTACAATTATTATCAAATCTTTTATAATATGCACGTTGACAAACAACCGCACTTTTGTATAGTTCAAAATAAACCAAATGAAAAAATATCTTCCAATTTACTTTTATGGTCTTATTATTCTTCTTGAAGGATTTTTTCTCGTGTTTTCAGAATATTATACATTTAATATTATCAAACTGTCGTTAGGAATCTCTTTGATTATTGCAGCTTTGCCGGCATTTATGGCTGTTTTTTCAAAACAAATGAAACAGGTTCAAATTACCTATCATGAAATACATGCTTTGACTATGTTGGTTTATGGTATATCTATCTTGTTGTTCTGTAATACAATTGAAATGATAATTTCATTTACTGCCTTTTTGTTTATTTTCTATATGTTTTCAGAAATAGTATTTTGTAGTTGGCTTTTTAACTTAGGGCGTAAAGTTGTTTATAAAATTATTATCGTAAGGTTTTTATTAGGTTTAGCTACCGGTGTTGGCACTGTGGCCGCAATGAACTCTTCATCCTTTAAATTGGAAGGTTTTGGCGTATTATTCATTATGGTTGGAATAAATATCCTTTTCTACGTTCCAGTAATGAAAGGGAATGAACTGAGTGATGTTAAACTTGCGGAAAAAGAGCATTAAAACTTTTGCCGCCTCATATTTAATTCAATTCAACATCCCTCATGAACCCCCCAAATGCCTTGGCCAATTTGGAAATGTCGCTCAAAATGCTAAATCCTATTTTCATGTCGCCGTGGTCTAGCAAATTCGATAGTTCTAAATGGATTCTGTGGTTGTAATTTTTCATCAATGAATGCATCAAAACAGATTCGGAAGATGGAATTATAACATCGTCTTTGCCGTGTATGATTGCAACCGGACAAGTGATTTTATGGGCATGTTTTGATAAATCCAAGCGGTCCTTCCAGATGTCGAAATCGGGAATTTTTGTCCAAGCACGCATGATCATTTCTCTTCTGAATTCGGTATTGAATCTCAACTTTTTATACAATTCAACAATTTCTATATCTGTTTGCTCAAGTAATCCGGGCAACAATGGGACATCTCTTCTCAAGCCATTGTCTTCCAGAGCCGTATGAATCAATGCTTCTAATTTGACATTGTTTCCAATTTCATATTTGAGAAAATTTTTCATGAGAATGTGCATGCCATAATCTTCCGAATTTTTATCATTTGTTAACGCAAATTCAATGGTAGTTTCAAAATCACAAAAACTTCCGATTAGGCATAAAGCAGACACGCTATTCTCCGGCATTTCGGCAATTGCCAACCCGGCAATTCCAGCCGTAAAAGAAGGTGCAAAAACAGCAGGACGAAATTTGTTGGGGTTCAATTCTGAATCAACTGCGATGCGATGAATGACTTCCTTCATTTCATCAATTCCAGCAGGATGAATCAATAAGTCATCGATGGTGCCAATTTTCGGGGTAATTACCCGGTATCCCAATTTGGCGAAGGAATTATTGACCACCGCAATGCGTTTGTCTTGGTATCCACTCATTGAAAATCCTGTGAGGGAAATAATGAGTCCTTTTTCTTTCTGTTTGGGCGTATACGAAAGCACAGGTGTTTTGCCATTTGAAAGTGACAATTCACGCTCTTCTCCTTTACTGTCATTTTTAAGCAAAGAAGTGTTGATGATAAATTTGAGTCCTGCGAGTAACGACATATTCTTTAGTTTGTTAATCAGCTAAAACCACAATGATAGATGCATTTATTGCAATTTCCAAGGGTTTTACTGAATGTTAACAATAGAATAATCAAAGTTAGGGGAGCAGCTTGACATTTTGGGATTTATAATTCATTCGCGATGAAAATATCTGTAAATGTTCCTTCGCTAAGAACTACCTTAGGATATCGGGCATCTTTGGGTGTAAAGAAAATTTCAAAGGTTCCAGAGCAAACTTTACCTGGTCTGTCAAACTTTGTAATGGATAATTTCCCTGTAATGTGATACATTTTTTGAGCCATTCCGTATAAAATGGCTGTATCTTCGGTTGTAAAGAAAATGTTAGGAAATTCAGATTTGTCTGAATCAAATGTATAGCTACCAATTCTTTGTGAATTCACAGGTAAATTTTTAATGTTTAATAATCCTTCAGAATTGTTTTCCCAACCAGCTAAACCAAATGTATCTACGCCAAGCTCGTTAAAAGCCAAAGAGGTATAGCCTGCAATTTGACGCCAACCACTTTGGGTCGTATCTAATGGACGTGATTCCCAATTTGCCCCGTTGTATTTACAAACGATACTTCCTTTCTTTCCTGTAGGTAGGTTGTTGTTTGCGGGTTCATTCTTTTTACATGAACTTAATGCAAAAAACAATGCCAAGGTTCCGAATAAAATAATTTTGTTTTTCATGCCTCAAAATTATATTTTCCATAATAATTTGGATGTTTACTGTTTGGAATATTTTTACGGATTTTCCTTAAATGAATCATTTGTTTTATTAAAAATTCATAATTCAATACCAAATTTAATTGCTAGCGCAGGCAACTTATTTTCATAAATTGCATTTTTGTATATATGCGGGAAGTGCAACTCTCTGAAATTAGGCAATGCCAAAATAACGTAAAGCTAAATAACCTTACCCCCAAGATGAAGTCATCGCGCGATTTAAGAGTTTTGGGATTCGAGTTTGGATTGTTTTTAAGAGGTGAATCATCAGTATTAACCTTGTTGCCTACATCAGGTTATGTTGCAAAATTTTATAGGCAATGGGGTAATTTTAGGTTAAACACGGGGATTTATCAAAGCAAAACGAGTGTTGCTGGACTCATTACTGTTGAATTATTTGATCTATTTGGAAGATATGTAAGGCGAGATTAAGTTGTTGGAAATAACTTATTTTTGTTTTGTATTTAATTAAATATAACATTAATAATATCCTTCATGAACAATATACTTTTCTCTCTGTTAATTTTTGTTTGTTGCCTAGGTTGCAATAGCAAAAATGGTTCCAATAATGAAGCTGCAATTCCTGAATATACTGTTTTGTCATCAGTTGATTTGTATACGGGAAAAGGGAAATGCGGAGAAATTCTCATGCCATCGGTTTCAAGGGGGGTATCGAAATCCGATAGGGAAAAAATATTGAAAGCCATAATGAAAGAGAAGGGATGGGTTATCATTTCTGCCTATGTAAACAAGAATGCCTATAGCGAAAAAAGCTGTGCGCCATATTCAAAGCGTTCTAAGTCCTTCAAAGAAGGATATTTAGGGAAGATTAATGGGGATGGTGAATTCTCTGATTAGATAGACGAATTTATTGGGCTTTTTTCAATAGAATTACCAAGAAACTTTACCAAAATACCAATAATTTGGTATTGAGAGGGATAAAAAAATCTAATAGTTTTGTTTTAAAAAATAAACTCAACTAGCTAAAAAACGCATGAAAAAATTATTAGTTTTAATTGGATTCGCATTTTTATGTATGCCTTCGTTTGCTCAAAATATTACATGCAAGGAACTTGTTACATACAGAAACACTGTATTATTAAAAGCTTGGGATAAGGAATGTAGGAAATACGATGCTTTTTATTTTTACAATTCCGTAATAAAATCAGAAATGGCAAAACTAAGTTCAATGAAAAATCGCACAGATTGGGGTGCTATTGCTTTGTCAATTAAATCTGTAACAGATGTTTTGTCAAACACTTTAAATCTATCCAAGTTTCTTAAGGGTGCGAAAAAAGCGAAAGGTGTTTACAAGGTTATTCTAAAGGAAGCAAAAGTTAGAAAAAGTGATTTTGAAAAGGCTATTCAAGAAGAGTCGGATGCTTGCATTTGGGAAGATATTGGTAACTCAATAATTGAAGTTATTCCAATTGTAAATAACCTTAAGGCAACAATGGATAACATTAAAACTTATAATGAATATGAAAAATCAAAACGAGAAATAGACAATCAACTAAAAAATTGCCAATCTAAATTAGCGCAAGTGGAAATGAAATTGAAAAATTCAAGCAATAAATTAACTGCACTAAATAACATAAAAAATGAAATTGATGCTTATTTGGTTAAGTTTTGCAAGTCAAATTAATTGATTATTGCAAATTGCACAATTAACTTTATGGTAATTCCGTAATGGTAAGTTTGAAACATCGTAATATTTAATTCCCCGCTGAACTCAAAAAAGGAGTTACAATGTAACTCCCTTTTCGACTACCTATAATTAAACAATACTGAAATTTTTTATTAATTCGTGATTCCTATTTTTTCATTTTGGTTTTTTGATTGTGTTTGATATAAATAATATACACACCATAAAACAATCCATTTTAATATTATATTCATTCTGATCATCTTGCAGGTTCTCTAAATTAACCACAGCACCCCGATAAACTTATTGATGTTTTGAAGTTTTCTGTCACCAGCGTAGATTTTACTTTTCCTGAGTACAAATGTTAAATTTTGAAATAATAAATAATAATTTATATTTGTAATAAAGAACATAATGAATCATTATGAATTATACGCTCAATCAACTTAGAATTTTTTATAAAATCACCCAAACCAAGAGTATAACCAAGGCCGCAGACGAATTGCACTTAACTCAACCGGCTGTTTCTATTCAATTGAAAAATTTTCAAAACCAGTTTGAAATTCCACTCACAGAAACGGTAAATAAGAAGATTTACATTACCGATTTTGGTTATGAAATTGCTGCTGCAGCCGAGAAAATACTGGATGAAGCAATGGGTATCCAAGATAAATTGATGTCGTTCAAAGGAAAACTTACTGGGAAATTAAAATTATCTACAGTTTCAACAGGTAAATATGTTTTGCCTTACTTTTTAAGTGCATTTCTTAAACAAAATCCAGGCATTAATTTGGCACTCGATGTCACAAATCGTCAGAAGGTAACTGAAAATTTAGAAAAAAACGAGATTGATTTTGGACTTACCTCCATGGCAATTGATTCTTTGAGGTTGGATAGCATAGAATTGTTAAAAAATCAATTGGTTTTGGTTGGAAGTCCTTCGTTACAGTCTGAAAAATGGGAAAACGCACAACCATCTTTTTTGGAAGAAGTACCTCTGATTTACAGAGAGCAGGGTTCTGGAACCCGTTATATCATGGAAGATTACATTTCAAAGCATGGACTTAATGTAAATCAGAAATTGGAATTAACCTCTAATGAGGCAGTGAAACAAGCAACCATTGCAGGTTTGGGATATTCAATTGTGCCAATAATTGGGATCAAAAATGAATTGGAGCTAAGGCAATTGCAGGTCATTCAAATCAAAGATTTACCAATTATTAGCACTTGGAGCCTAGTTTGGCCCATTGGTAAGAAAGTAACACCCATTATGAGTGCATTTATAAATTTTTTAGATTCGGAAAAATCGCAAATCATAGAACGGTATTTTCCTTATGCTAAATTTATGTGAAATTTGATTTCAACCCTTCTCTTTTCTTACCTTTGTGGTTCAATTATTTCAAACTTAAAATTTATAAAAATATGTCATTTGTAGGAAAAAAATTCCCAAACCTAACGGTTGATGCAATTACCAGTTTTGGTGATAATTTGTCAATCAACATTTTCGAAGAAGCAACTAAAAACAAGAAGAAAATTTGTTTGTTTTGGTATCCAAAAGATTTCACTTTTGTTTGTCCAACTGAGTTGCATGCTTTTCAAGAAAAACTTAGTGAATTCGAATCTCGCAATACCATGGTTATTGGTGCTTCTTGCGATACCAACGAAGTACATTTTGCTTGGTTGAGCACTCCCAAAGAACAAGGCGGCATTGAAGGGGTAAATTACCCAATTTTAGCCGATACCAACCGCAATTTATCAAGCGTTTTGGATATTTTAGACATCCAATCTTCTGAATTTAACGAAGAATTAGATACCATTATTTACACAGGATCTAATGTTACTTACAGAGCTACATATTTGATTGACGAAGATGGAACTGTTTTTCACGAAAGTGTAAATCACATGCCTTTGGGTAGAAACGTAAACGAATTCCTTCGTTTGATCGATGCTTATAGCCACGTTCAAAACCACGGTGAAGTTTGTCCTGCAAACTGGCAAACTGGCGACGATGCCATGAACGCAACCCGCGATGGTGTGTCTGACTATTTGTCTAACCACTAATCACAGAAATTAATAACTCTGAAAGGCGGTTAACCAATGGTTAATCGCCTTTTTTTATACCCAAAATACCCTGTGCTTGATTTCGATTTTTTCTTTTGAGGGACAAAAGCTTTCCATTATTTCTTTGAATTTAGTTGCTTAGAATTTCGCATTCCATTATTTTAGCGGCATTATGAGTCAATCATTATCGCATGAGGAGCGAATGGCAAACATGAATTTTGGTTTGGTTTATCCGTTGTACTTGGCTAAAATCACGAGAAAGGGTAGAACCGAGTCTGAGCTTCTTGAGGTGATTTGTTGGTTGACAGGTTATTCACAAGGCGAAATTCAACAGCTGGTAAACGATAAAGCGACATTTAAAACCCTGTTTGATGGGGCCAATCTTCACGCAAATGCCACGCTCATTACTGGTATGATTTGCGGTTATAGAATTGAAGAGATACAGAATCCCCACACAAAAAATGTGCGTTATCTAGATAAACTCGTAGATGAACTTGCTAAGGGTAAGAAAATGGAGAATATTCTCCGTTGATTGAAATTACTTCATCATTTGAACCATGTTTGACATGATTTGCTGAATATTCAATTGGATGCTATTCAATTGGTTCTGGCTCGCTTTGATTTCGTTATCTGCTTTACTTACCATTGGCCAGTTATTGCTGCATGAACTGATTTTTTGACGACCAATTGTTTTCGAGTTGAATTCATTCAATGTGGCTTCTAAACTTGTTTTAACCGCATTGATATTTTTGAGGGACAGTTGTAACTTTTCAATGTCGGACTTCAGCGATTTGCAATTTTCAGGCTTTTTGAGTTCGTTTACATTTACATATTCATTGATTTTGATCTCTGATTTTTTCAAATCTGCTTCGAATTGTTCTTGTGCCTTATTCAAATCGGCAATTGCCTTTTGGAAACTATTTTTATAGCTAACAACATCTACCATTTGTATCGATGGAACCACATTTTTTGTAACATAATTACTAAACTCTTGTGCTCTTTTAATGGTTGCTTCACCTTGCGTTTGAAGACTTCCCATCTTTGATTTGATATTTTCTCTGGTGCTTTTAAGCTGCCCGAATTCAGGAGTTCCTGAAACAATTTTGTCTTTTCCCTGTGTGTATTTTTGAAAATTGGCATATTCTTGATACAATTCTGCTTTCATAGAATTGACTTTTGCCATTTCAGTTTGTAACGAAGCATACATTTTGTCGGATTGCTTCATGGTCTCTGGTTTTGTATCGCATTGAATGTCGTTGTATTGCGATTGCAATAAATTCATTTGGTATTCCAAATTATTTAAGCTGTTATCGGCTTGGTTTACCGATAATTTCAGGCTGTTATTTACCTGAGAAGTGGTATAATAAACCGAGCAACTTGTGGTACAGAAAATTACGGTTGCAAGTGTAAATAAAGTTTGTAACTGCTTATTCATGCTTGCAATTTAGGGGAATTCTGGGGTTTATAAAAGTTTATAAGCGTTTATAAAAGTTTAGTTTTAGTGATTACCTAAATTAAACAGCGCTGTATCAATTGGGCAGCGTAAACCGCCGTAGTCGTCAACAGGCGAAGCCTTTAACTTACTCTAAACGAGCGCAGCTCTTCTAAACTATAAAAGAACGTAGTGATTTTATATTATATTTGTAGTCATGAATTGGTTGAGAATCCTTATTCTTATTACTTTAAATTTCATATTTAACAGCAGTCATGCTCAAAACTACTCAGTAAGTTTTGATGGGGTAAACGATTATGTTCAAATTCCTTCCAATATTTATGCTTCGTCAGTTTCTAATTTTACAATTGAATGTTGGGTAAAACCGAATTCTGGATCATTCAATAATAATTATCACGCGATTTTTGGTTGTCAAAATATAGCTACTGGCCTTACCTATGACCGAAATCCTGGATTATGGGTAATTAATGGAACCATACATTACGATATGTATGAACCAACTACAATGACCCGATATACGGGAAACTCAGCAACAACCATTGCCCAAGACAAATGGTGTCACTTGGCACTTGTGAAATCAGGAACATCCCTCAAATTATACATAAATGGCAAGGTCGATATTTCTGCTACGGTTTCAACAAACGTGCGTGTTGTAGGCAACTACAGAATTGGATACACTGATAATTATTTCTCCGGCTTGATTGATGAAGTCCGTTTTTGGAGCACTGCGAGAACACAGCAAGAATTGTTGAATTTTTTGTATAAATCACCTGCATACAATTCCACTGGGTTAATAGCCATGTATAAAATGAATTCCAGCAGTGGTACCACCGCCGTTAACACCTGCACCAATACCGCGAGTATCAATGCAACCCTGACCAATGGACCTACTTGGGCAAGTAGTGCGTCTGTTGCTTTTAGTGCAAACGCAATAAATTTATCTGGCACTTCCGATTATCTGCAAGGAGATTTAACCGGTTCCGCTAGCTCTACTGTAACCATGGAATGCTGGATAAAGTTTAATAGTTTGACAGGACAACAGAATTTTCTAGGTCTATATCAAAGTTTGGTGCCCGGTACAAGTTGCCGCATGATTCCATACAAAACTGCAAGCAACACTATAGATTGTTATTTTTGTAATGCTGCGGGAACTGCATCAAATACAACTTCAAGTTTCACTGTTGCCGCAAATACCTGGTACCATATGGCCTTTGTTTATGATAACAACAAGTCTTATGTATACATCAATGGCACCTTAAGGGCATCAAATACATCTGCCGTTACATATTCTTTAGACGGAGCCGATGTTTTGGCTGTAGGTGCTGATAGAACCAGTGGTCAATCGGCAATTAATGCGGATGTAACGATTGATGAATTGCGCATTTGGACAACCGCCCGATCCGCTGCCCAAATTGGAGAAAATTACGATAAGTATATACCAGTTACAACCACGGGTATGTTGGCGTATTATCCTTTTGATCAAGGAAATCCGAGTAATACCAATACCGATTTGACGCAATTTTACAACGCAAGGGCGAATGGAGATTTGTTTCCCGGCAGCTTAACGATGTCTGGAAGTTCGTCTAATTTAGTTGCTCAAGGATCTGCACTCAGTTCTAATTATACTTGGATGGGAAACACCAATACTTCGTTTGCCACTGCTACAAATTGGTCTGAGGAAGTTGTACCACCAACTTCTGCAAATATTGAAGTAATTTCTAATGCTACTTATTTACCTGTATTAGACCAATCAAGGGTAATTGGTGATTTGATTCTCCCTTCTTCTAGTACTTTTTCCTTAAATGGGTATACGCTTACCGTTGATGGGAAATTGTCGGGAACAGGAACTTTTATTGCCGGAGGTACATCGGCACTTAATTTTTTAACGAGTTATTCAGCATCAACCCTATATTTAAGTCAAACTACCAACAGAACTACCAATTCATTAACAAGTTTATCGTTTTCTATGTCCTATGGAGCCTCTATTACTTTGGGGAATACCACTTTTGTTACAGGATTATTTGGCTTGACATCAGGAACTGTAAATACGGGTGGAAATTTAACCCTGAGAAGTACTTCTTCAGGTACATGTATGACCACCGATATGTCGGATGGCACATTGTCTGGGAATGTAACCGTAGAGCGTTATATTCCGGGTAGAAGAGCCTTTAGACTATTGAGTTCTCCAGTTTCGACAACGAATACCATTTACAACAATTGGCAAGAAGGTGGTAGCGCGGTGGCTGGATTTGGAACCCACATCACGGGTTCGTCAACGGGTAGCAACGGGTTTGATGCCACGGCTTCTGGAAATCCCTCATTGTTTACGCTCAACAATTTAAATTCAACATGGAGTGCAATTAACAGCACAAACAATGCTACCAATGACAAACTTGTAGCGGGTGTTCCATATCGATTACTCATTCGTGGAGATAGAACAATTTCTCTAACATCTGCCAATCCAACAGCAACAAATACAACATTAAGGGCAACTGGAACATTATATTCAGGCAACAAGACATTTAGTGGTTTAAATACAGAAGCCAGCGCATTTAGTTTGATTGGAAATCCTTATCAAGCTGCAGTTGATATGAATACTTTATTGTCTTCTGCATCGTATAACACAAACTTAAATGCGGTTTACTATTATGTTTGGGATCCAACGGTAGGCAATAGAGGTGCTTATGTGACGATAGACTTAAGTACAAACACAAATAACGTTTCTGGCTCAAAGGCAAATAAATACTTGCAACCATGGCAGGGTTGTTTTGTGAAAACAAAAAATACTGGTACTGCAAGTTTTACTTTTTCAGAAATGGCGAAGAATACTACTTCAACAGCTACTTGGCGCACCAGTTTTGACATCCCTAGAATGTCTGTGAATATCTATCAAACCGATTCTCTGAAAAATGATCAATTGCCGCTCGATGGTTTGCAAGTTAGATTTAAAGATACATATTCACCATTGATAGATGATTACGACGCTTTAAAGCCCCAAAATCAAGATGAAAACTTTTCAATCTTGCTACTGGGTAATAAATTAAGCATCGAATGTAGAAATAATCCAGAATCAACCGATACCATTCAGTTTTTGTTGGAACAAACCCGTCACACTGATTATACACTTAAATTTGAACCGATGAACATCAATGGAATCGATTTTGTGTTATGGGATAATTATTTAAAACAATCTACTCAATTGTCTCGTTCTGAAACCAGTTACTATAGATTTCAGTTAGATCCTCAAGTTTTGGAAAGTAAAGCAAGTGACCGTTTTAGTTTGTTGAGTTCATCAGGCATGATGTCAACTAAAGACGAGAGTAAAATGAATGTTTCATTGGTTCCAAATCCAAGCTCAGGCATTGTTCGTTTGGTGGCACCAACGTCAACTTTTGTGCATCACATCAATATTCTCAATATTGAGGGACAATTCATAAAGGAAATACCGAAGAGTCAGCTAACTTCAATAAACATGGAAGGATTTCCAACTGGCATTTACATTTTTGAAATTTGGGACAATCAATCGAATAGGTCGATGATCAAGTTTTGTAAAGAGTAAATAAGGGAATAGAGGGTTTATAGGCATTTATGTAAGTTTATAAAGGTTTAGTTTTGATAATTACCTAAAATAAACGGCGAAACGTCAACAGCTCAGCGTCAACAGGCGATAGTCGTCAACTACCGCAGGTGTAAACAGGCGAAGCCGCCAACAGCGCAGCGTTAACTTAAACTAAACGAGCTGCGCTCATCTAAACGCACATAGTGCATCTAAACGAGCGCAGCTCATCTAAACTATAAAAGCACGTTGTGCTTTTATTTGAGATCAAATCGATCCAACTCCATCACCTTTGTCCAGGCTTTGATAAAGTCTTTCACGAATTTTTCCTTAGCATCGTTGCTTGCATAAACTTCAGCCAAAGCCCTTAACTCTGAATGAGATCCAAAAATCAAATCGGCTCTGCTCGCTGTCCACTTTGTTTTGCCAGTTTTTCTGTCTTTGCCTTCGAAAATTTCTTTGCTGTCGTCAGTGGCTTTCCACTCAGTTTCCATACTCAATAAGTTTACAAAGAAATCATTGGACAATGTTCCAACGTTGTTTGTGAAAACACCCTCTTTAGATTGGTTAAAGTTTGCACCCAAAACGCGCATCCCTCCAACCAAAACTGTCATTTCTGGTGCAGTAAGCGTAAGTAATTGTGCTTTTTCAACCAATAATGCTTCTGTAGGGATGCTATATTGTGATTTGCTGTAATTTCTAAAACCATCGGCAATGGGTTCCAATACCGCCATTCCTTTGATATCGGTTTGTTCTTGCGTTGCATCATTTCTGCCCGCATTGAAAGGAACATTCATGTTATATCCTGCATTTTTTGCAGCAACTTCAACAGCTGCGCTTCCTCCCAATACAATCAAATCTGCCATTGAAACCTTTTTCTCTTTGTTTGCAGCGTTGAATTTCGATTGAATGTCCCTCAATTTTGACAAAACCTTTGCCAATTGCTCAGGATTGTTCACCGCCCACTTTACTTGTGGCTCAAGTTGAATACGCGCACCGTTTGCACCACCTTTGAAATCTGTTCCACGGAAGGTAGAAGCCGAAGCCCATGCAGTTGATGTTAACTCGCTGATTGTTAATCCTGATGCCAATATTTGCACCTTCAATTGTTTGATGTCGTTTGCATCAATCTTTTTGTATGTAGCCTTTGCAATTGGATCTTGCCAAATGAAATCTTCTTTTGGAACTTCTGGACCGTAATGCAATGCTTTTGGACCCATATCGCGGTGCGTAAGTTTATACCAAGCTTTGCCAAATGCAACCGTAAATTCTTCAGGGTGTTCTAAAAAGCGTCTTGAAATTTTTTCATAAATTGGGTCATAACGCATAGATAAATCTGTGGTTAACATAGTCGGTGCGTGTTTTTTGGTAGAGTCAAATGCATCTGGAAACATTACTTTAGAATCGACCGCCACCCATTGGTTTGCACCTGCAGGACTCTTGGTTAATTTCCACTCTGTCGCGAAAAGACCTTTGAAATATCCTTGGCTCCATTTTGTTGGGGTGCTTGTCCAGATAACTTCTAAACCTGAAGTGATTGCATCTGCGCCCTTACCTGATTTGTAATCGCTTTTCCAACCAAATCCTTGTTCTTCAATTGACGCCGCTTCAGGATTGGCTCCAACGTGAGATGCAGGTCCAGCACCATGTGTTTTTCCAAAAGAGTGACCTCCAGCAATTAATGCTACTGTTTCTTCGTCGTTCATGCCCATTCTTGCAAATGTTTCACGGATGTCAATCGCAGCAGCCAATGGGTCAGGGTTGCCGTTAGGTCCCTCCGGATTCACGTAAATCAATCCCATTTGCACAGCAGCCAATGGGTTTTCTAGCTTGCGGTCTTCTGTATAACGTTTATCGTCGAGCCATTTGGTTTCTGAACCCCAATACACATTGTTTTCTGGTTCCCAAACATCTTCACGACCAGCACTAAACCCAATTGTAGGGAAACCCATTGATTCCATTGCTACGTTTCCTGCAAGAATCATCAAATCTGCCCAAGAAATTTTGCTGCCATATTTTTGTTTAATTGGCCAAATCAATCGTCTTGCTTTGTCTAAGTTGCCATTGTCGGGCCAACTGTTTAAAGGTGCAAAACGTTGTTGTCCTTCGCGTGAACCTCCTCTACCGTCACCAGTTCTATAGGTTCCAGCACTGTGCCAAGCCATACGAATGAATAGCGGACCATAATTGCCATAATCGGCAGGCCACCAATCTTGCGATTCGGTCAACACTTTTTTAATGTCGTTTTTTAAGGCTGCATAATCCAAGCTTGAAAATGCCAATTTATAATTGAAATTGGGTCCCATAGGATTAGATAGACTTGAGTTCAAACGCAACACCGACAAATCGAGTTGGTTTGGCCACCAATCTTTGTTGTTTGGACCTTTTTGAGGCTTATCCATTGATTTGGATGAAGTTTGAGCCGTTGGCTCTGATCCATCGAAGTGAAAAGGACATTGTCCCATGCTCGGATCTACAGAATGCGGTTGCGCAGTCACACTGAGTGTCGTAAAAATAAACGCAGCAAAAAAAGCTTTTTTCATTGGTGTAATTAATAATTGATTTTAGTTTGTTTTTTCAAAATTACCCCGTTACTTTGTTTTATAAAAACTATATTGTCAATAGCAATATTGATAAAATCGATGAATATACATCAATTCAAATACATACTGGCATTGGCGGAGAGCCGTCATTTTGAAAATGCAGCCGACAAATGTTGTATCACACAATCAACACTAAGCACCATGATTTCTAAGTTTGAGGATGAGGTAGGAATTATGTTGTTTGACAGAAAGAAAAAACCTGTTGAAATTACTACCGAAGGGGTGATTATTATAGAGCAGTTAAAAAAGATAACCAAAGAAATTGAGCAATTGTCTGAAATTACCAAGGAAATAAAGGGTGAAGTTTCAGGGAATTTAACCTTGTCGGTTATTCCTACCGTTGCCCCTGGTTTATTGCCTTTGTTTTTAACAGATTTTGCGATGAAGTTTCCCAATTTGAATATCGACATTCAAGAGCAAACCACAGAAGAAATTATGCGTCAAATCAAATCGCGCGATTTGGATATTGGCATTGTGTCAATTCCATTAAACGACAAAGATTTGCGTGAAATTCATTTGTATGATGAACCTTTTGTTTTTTACGACACAACATCCCTCAATAATAATAAAGTGAATGCCAACGAATTGGATGTGAGTAATATCTGTTTGTTAGATGAGGGACATTGTATGCGCGCACAAATTTTGGAACTTTGCAATTTGCACAAAAAACGTTTGAATTACGGTGCAAATTTTAAGTATAATGCGGGATCGATTGACAGTTTGATGCGTTTTGTAAAGGCAAATAAAGCATCCACGTTGTTGCCGTATTTATCAGTCACTGATTTTTCTGAAAACGAAATTCAGCACATTCACGAGTTTGAAAGTCCGATGCCATTTCGATCAATTGGCATTGTGGTACACCGGCATTTCGTAAAGCAGCAGGTGTTGGAGGCCTTGAAAACGGAGATTTTGAATAAAGTGTCGCCTTTGTTGCTGCAAACGGAGTTGGAGGGGCAGAAGTTGAATCCAATATAGGGGAATTCTAAGGTTTATAACGGTTGGGAATTCTAAGGTTTAGAAAGGTTTATAAGAGTTTATAAAGGTTTATAAGTGTTTAGTTTTGGAATTTTAATTAAACAGCGAAGCGTAAACAGGCGAAGCCGTAAACGCGCGAAGTGCTGTCAACAGGCGAAGCCGTCAACGCACGAAGTGCTGTAAACAAAAAAAAAAATCCCACATGCAACAATTTAATCACTATTATTGTCAATAACTTAACAACCAATTTTTTGCGTATGAAATTAAAATTACAAACCGCTATTTTAATCCTTTTAGGATTGTTTTATTTGAATGCAGCAAACGCCCAATTAGGCGGACAAATTACTGCATCCTTAATTTCTAGTACCAAAGTGGTGGTGAAAGTTGAAATTTACCGCGATTGTAAAGGTTTAGCATACAATAAAAATAGTTTTAGCTATGGTTGTTTCCTTTGGAAATCATCTACAAATACCACCTGTACCACAAAAGCACTTACTATTCCTTATTTGAATTTTAAAGATATTTCTTATCTAGCGAAAGGCGCTTCTGCTCCCTGTTCATTAGGGGCTTATGGTGGAAATTCCGGTATTGAACTGGATTATTTTATGGATACAATAGATCTATCAACTTCAGGGATTGCCGCGTTAATTTCTAGTACTGGGTGCACAAATTTGTCTTTTTACATCGATAAATGTTGCCGTCCTTCATATTTGTCAAATGGCGCTGGGGGTACAAATTTCTATTTGCAAACTACCATTTATTTATCCAATTTAAACCGCTGTAAAAAGAAAACCAATGTAAGTCCTTCCGTCTTGTTTTACCCACATACAGCTATGACAGATTTGGAAAAACATGCATATACACCCGCTCCGGTTGATTCCATTGAAAATGATAAAATTTTATGTAAGTTAAACAATGTACTTACCGCCGGTCCAAATGTTCCTATTTCATTAACTTCACCATATACAACAAATGCACCCGTTCCTACTATGTGCACACCCACTGGTAATGGGTTTTGTGCGCCGAATATGACAACAGACCCTGTGAAAGGATTTAGTTTCGATACCCTTACAGGTCGAATGGTTTATTTTTTGAATCTAACCAATACAATTGGAACTGGCAATGGGTTTTCGAATTCGGTCATTGTATTTAATGAATACCGGGAAGATACCGCTAAAAATTGGGTGTTGATTGGTCAAACGATGAGGGAATTTATGTTCAATGTTCAAAATGTTGGAGGGTATAACAATCCACCAAACATTGAAACTACAGCTGAATTGTCTGCTACCGCGGGAAGAGCTTTCTACAAAGAAATTAAAGTAACCGATAACATAAAAACGGGTTACCAAACTGCTGCAGATACCGTTTTAGTTACCGCAGTTTCTGGTTGCAAGGGCTTGTCAATGTATGTGAAAAATCCGAAAGACCGAGAGAAAATTGTGGTCATTTCTGGTAATCCCGATACTGCGTATTGTTCTAAAACTCCTTACAGAATGTCGATCTTGGCCAACGACCAATATAAAACTTTCGTAGCATTGGCCTCTGCTCAAATCATGGTTCGTGTAAAGCCTTTGGGTTCATATACTGCTTCTGTGAAAATGGGCAATTGTAACAGGGTGTTTTTGACTTTTAAAGCAGGAAAAGAAGTCACAGGAACCGTGAATGTTACTTGGACAATCAAAGACTCTGCAACAGGGAAAATTGAATATACAGGCACAGGGAATTTAACGGCATTTGTTGATAGTTCAAAAACACTGATCAAAGGTGTAAAAATCGTTACCCTATCAGTATCAGGTAGCGATTTTGGATTTGATCCACGTACTTTCATCATCGATGCCAGCTATGAAGCCAAATTTACACTTTCAGGAAGTACAAGTTATTGCAAGGGTAGTTATGTGGATTTAACAGCTTCCTATGTTACTATGAAGAAAATCAAGTCGGTGCAATACACAGTAGGTACAAATTATTCATATTTAGATACTTTGAATAAGTTTAATAAACTCATTGTTGACAGCAATATGATTTTAATTGCTACAGCCAAAGATATTCTCGGTTGCACTGCTACTGTAACCACCAAAATCAACATGCTTCCTTTGCCTGAAAAGCAATTTACCAAAGGGTTAAATATTTGCCAAAATGAAAATCAATTCGATTTGTTGGCATTGTGTTCTTTAAAATCTAGTGAAAATATCCAATTGAGTTCAAAAGATGGCTATGTTTCTTTTGCTCAGTATTTTGATGCTACTCAAATTCCAAATTCAGAATTTACCAACAATGCAGTGGTAACCAAAACGGTGGATTACTTTATATTAGATGCAAACAATTGTTGGATCATGGCTTCTGTTGATGCAAAAATCTATCGTTTGCCTCAGTTGACAGTTGATTCTATTCAATTGTGCCAGAATACATTGAGTCTTAATTTAGACAAGCAAATAAAAACTCCTTCCGCATCCAATTTGTCTAAGTATATTTATCAATGGAAGGTAGTTTCAAATCCACCATCTACTTTAGCGTCTGTGTTGTTGAAAGCCAGTGGCGATACCATAAAACGATATTTCAATTACGGCAATTCTGCCTCCACCATTTATGAGGGACGCTTTAAGTTTCAACTCAGATTAACCGATACTGCAACCCATTGCAGCAATACAGATTCGGTAACTGTGAAAATTATCAATGAACCCACAATTACGTTTACCCCTAATTTGACGTTCTGCGCCAATAAAGCCAATATTGATTTGTTTGGAACTGCAAAAGTTGGTGGTCAAAATGTAACCGATGGCGTAGTAAAATTGACTGCGTACAATAACTCCAATATGAACGCTACTTTTTACAATACAGCGCTCGTAAATGACCATTATTTGCCAAGAAATGCTGCAGAAGGACGTTGGAAATATTCATACACAGGTCCATTAACGGGTTGCAGAGATACCGCTGTGAATGAACTTCGCATTTTGGTTACTCCAGATGCTGTTTTTTCATTGAGCACAGATACCTTAATAGATGTTGAAACACCAACCATCACCGCAACCAATAATGCAACCATTTCAGACAATACAACGTTGAATTTTGAATGGAATCCAGGAACTGGCGTCGCTACGGATAAAAAAACAACCACCAATTTTAATTTCACTTATCCAAAAGTTGAAAAGGTGTATCCGTTAACACTCATTGCAACTTCTGCTTTAAATGGCTGCAAAGACACTGCAACTAGAAACATTGCGGTTAAAAAGAATGTAAGTACCCAAACTTTGCAATTAATGGGAGGTCATTTTAACGACAAACTTCAGGTTGAGGGAATTGCTTCAAAAATCGTTGAAATACGTTGGTTTAACACAAATGGGCAACTGGTTGCAGTTGACAAACAAAACAACGGCATTTCCCTTCGCAACGGAATTTACCTCTATGAAATTGTGTTGGAGAATAACAAGGAAAACAATATGGTTCGCGGGAAGTACTTTGTAAAATAGCGCAGTTGTTATTCAAACGCTGGTACTTGTTGCAATGCCCTGAGAATTAATTCTCAGCCGACAAACAATTTACCATCGATTCCCAAGAAAATTGCTTCTTTAATTCCTTCAGGTTTTCTTTCATTTGGGGGATATTTTGTCCCTCAAAAATAGAAACAATTGCTTCAGATAGGCCTTCTGCCGTGGGCTCACACACCATTCCAGCTTCACCATGTGGAACCAGCTCCGAAAGTCCACCCACATTGGTAATAATCATGGGCACTTCGAAATGGTACGCCACCTGACTAACCCCGCTCTGCGTAGCGCTGCGGTAGGGTTGAGCCACCACATCGGCCGCCGAAAAGTAAATCCTTACATCGTCGTTTGGAATAAACTTCGTGTGCAAATGAATGCGGTTTTCTAAGCCGTGTTTGGTAATAATATCGGTGTAGGGTTGGCTATCTTCATAAAACTCGCCAGCCACGATTAAATCGATGTTTTTAGCCGAATCTGGCAACAATGCCATGGCTTCCAAAAGCAAATCCAAACCTTTGTAATTTCTGATGAAACCAAAAAACAACAAATAGTTGCGGTTGGGATCAAGATTGAGTTGCTTGCAAGCTTCCTCGCGGTTGATTTTTGCTCCAAAATTGTCGTAGAGCGGATGTGCGTGGTACTGCGAGTGTTTGGCAACTTTTTTATTCGGGAAAAGCGTTTGTAAATCAACCAAAACCTTTTTACTCATGGCAACTGCACTGTCTAAACTTTCTAAAAAGTAATTGGTGCAGGGTTTGTCGTAAAAGTGCTTTTCGTGCGGAATAATGTTGTCGGTAATTGCTACCATTTTGGTATGCTTGTTGCCTTTTACAATTCGGGCAAAAGTGCCAAAACAAGGACCAAAAAACGGCATCCAATATCTGAAGATTATGATATCGGGTTTGATTTTTTTGTACTTATATCCTGTTGATATCCAGTTCAATGGATTGATTGAATTCAGTTGAATATCAATGTCCAAATCTTGAGGAACAGGATCGGAAGAATACTGAGATTCTCCAGGAAATAAAAAATTGGGATACTGCAATGAAAAGGTGAGTAAGGTAACCTTGTTATGGAGCATTAGTTCACGCGCCAAACGTTCGTTGTAAGTGGCCAAACCACCGCGCAAAGGATGGGCAGGACCCACTATGACGATGTGTTTACCTTTCCACATTAATTGATGGTTTCTTTAACGTCGTATTGGTTTCTTTCTGGGTTAGAGCGGCTCACCAATTCGCCAATGAATCCGGCCAAAAACAATTGGGTTCCAATAATCATGGCCAACATACCCAAATAAAAGAGGGGAGAGCTGGTTACCAATCGTGCACTGTCATGCCAATAATAAACATGCATCATTTTTTCACCAATGATCCACATTGCCATCACAAATCCAATGAAAAAACTAAAAACACCGAGCAAACCGAAGAAATGCATGGGTCTTTTGCCAAATTTGGACATAAAATAAAGGCTCATTAAATCGAGAAATCCGTTAATAAAACGGTCCATTCCAAATTTACTTTTGCCGTATTTTCGAGATTGGTGTTGCACAACTTTTTCGCCAATTTTAGGGAAACCTCCCCATTTGGCAATAACAGGAATATAGCGATGCATTTCGCCATAAACTTCAATATTTTTTACCACCTCGTTCTTGTAGGCTTTTAAACCGCAGTTGAAATCGTTCAACTCAATGTCGCTCATTTTGCGGGTAGCCCAGTTAAAAAGTTTGGTGGGAAGAGTTTTTGTAATAGGGTCGTAACGTTTTTGTTTCCATCCACTTACCACATGAAATCCTTCGTTGATAATCATGTTTCTAAGACCTGGAATTTCGTCGGGAGAATCTTGTAAGTCGGCATCCATGGTAATGACCACTTCGCCTTTGGCTTCTGCAAAACCAATGTTTAGGGCGCCGCTTTTGCCATAGTTTCGACGCATTCGGATGCCACGAATGCATATATTTGCCTTGGCTAATTCTTCAATTACATCCCAAGAATTGTCGGTGCTGCCATCGTCGAGTAGAAGTACTTCATAGCTAATTTTTTCTTGCTCGCAAACGCGCACAATCCAACTACAAAGTTCAGGAAGCGATTCTGCTTCGTTTAAAAGTGGTATAACTAAAGAAACATCAATCATGCTATTCTTGTTACAAATGTAAATGGCAAACGTGGAGATTTTACAATTTACATATAAAATTTCGAAAATCCAATTATTTCACGCACTTGTGCCATTGTTTCTTGCGCAGATTTTCTCGCTTTTGCGGCTCCCAAATGTGCAATTTCTTGCAACATTTTTTCATTGGCCAAAGTGCTTTCGATTTTGTCGCGCATTGGTGCAATAAACGTTTCCATATCTGCTGCCAACTGCTTCTTTAAGTCACCATAACGAATGCTGCCATTTTTATGCTCAGTATCAAAGAAACCAATGGTTTCAGGTGTGCAAACCAACGACATTAAATCAAACAAATTTTGAACGGCTTGGCTCTTATCAGCACCAGGTTCTGTAGGACCACTATCGCTCACTGCCCGCATTATTTTTTTATTGAGGGACGTAGCTGGTTCGTCTAAAAATATGGTGTCGGATTCTCCAGCGCTCTTACTCATTTTTCCGCCGCCAGTAAGGCCTGGAACTTTTACCAATTGGGTATTAAAATTGAATGCTTGTGGCTCTGGGAAGAATTCGTTGTTATATAATCTATTAAAACGGTTTGCGAAGGTGCGCGCCATTTCTAAATGTTGCTCTTGGTCTTTTCCTACCGGTACTTTTATGGCTTTGTGCAGCAGTATGTCTGCGGCCATCAAAACTGGGTAAGTTAACAATCCTGCGTTGATATTGTCGGGTTGGGTTCTTGCTTTTTCTTTGAAGGAAGTAACGCGTTCCAATTCCCCCATGTAAGCGTTCATGTTTAAGAACAAATACAATTCGGCTGTTTCAGGTACATCGCTTTGGAAGTAAACCGTACATTTTTCAGGATCTAATCCCAGTGCAATGTATTCAGCCAATACCCTTTTTACGCTTCCTTTTAAATCACCGGGAGTAGGATGGGTTGTAAGTGAATGATAATCAGCTATAAAGAAATAGCAGTCAAATTGATCCTGCAATTTGATGAAATTCTTAAACGCACCAAAGTAATTGCCCAAATGCAATTTTCCTGTTGGGCGAATTCCGCTAACTACCTTTTCTCTCATTGAGTGCGAAAATACAACGCATTTATTAAAAACGCTAAATTTAGGAAAGGTTCTGCTTATTTTTGCAGCATGTCGGTGCGATTGCAATTGAAATTTTCTCCCAAAGAAGCGAATGATGAACCTTTTTTGGTGCGTAATTTTTTGCAAAAAGCAGGCTTGCAAAACGGGACGGTTGTTTGGGTGAAAAAGTCACTCGATTCGCGTGGCAGAGTTCCTTATTTTTTGATATCTGCCGACGTGTATTCCGTAGATGAAGTCCCTCAAAAAAATGAAGGGTTTCAATTGCAAAATGTAAGTCAATGTAAAGAAATCCATATTGTTGGATTTGGTCCTGCTGGAATGTACGCTGCCCTTCAATGTGTTGAAAATGGGTATAAGCCGGTAGTGGTTGAACGTGGAAAAGACATCAAAGCGCGTCGCAGAGATTTGGCCGCCATGAACAAAGAAAAAGTGGTGAATCCCGATTCAAATTACTGTTTCGGTGAAGGTGGAGCTGGCACCTATTCAGATGGAAAATTATATACCCGAAGCAACAAGCGCGGGCCGGTACAAAAAGTGTTGCAAAGTTTGGTTGACTATGGTGCAAAAGAATCAATTTTGTACGAAGCCCATCCCCACATTGGTACCAACAAATTGCCTGGTCTGGTAGAAGCCATTCGAGAGCAAATTTTGGCTTGCGGAGGTGAAATTCGTTTTGATACCAAATTGGTTGATCTAGAAATTCAACACGGCAAAATTTCTAAGCTCATTTACCAAAATGGGACGTCTGAAAACGTGAGTCATGTAATTTTGGCAACAGGCCATTCTGCCAGAGATATATTTGAATTGTTGGCAGTTAAAAATATAGAAATTGAAGCCAAACCATTTGCTTTTGGCGTAAGAATGGAACATCCTCAGAGTTTGATCGATTCCATTCAATATAAATGCGAAATTAAAGATGAATATTTGCCACCGAGTTCGTATTCTCTGGTTGAACAAATCAATGGGAGAGGGGTGTTCTCGTTTTGTATGTGTCCTGGTGGAATTATTGCACCGGCTGCAACTTCACCAGGTGAGGTTGTGGTGAATGGTTGGAGTCCGAGCAAGCGAAATGGTCAATATGCAAACAGTGGTTTTGTAGTGACCGTTGATGATGCCGATTTCAAACCTTTTGAAAAGCATGGAGCATTGAGGGCAATGAAATTTCAGTCGTTTTGGGAGCAAGAGTGTTTCCGTAGAACGGGCAGTATTTCGGCACCTGCCCAAAGAATCGATGATTTTATTGGGGGACGAATGTCGTCGTCATTGCCATCTTCGAGCTACATTCCAGGATTAGTGAGTACTTCTTTGTATGATGTGATGCCCAAAGAGGTGTCGTTGAGGATCAAAGATGCGATGGTTGTTTTGGGTAAGAAAATGCATGGTTTTCGAACCAATGAAGGTGTTTTGGTGGGTGTAGAGAGTAGGACAAGTAGTCCAGTAAGAATACCCCGAAATAATGACAATTTACAGCATCCACAAATTGCCAATTTGTATCCATGTGCTGAGGGCGCAGGATATGCGGGTGGAATCATGAGTGCGGCATTGGATGGAATGCGGGTAGTTGATGCCATTTTCGAACAAAAATAAGGTTTGTCATTTTTTCATGTTTTGATTTTAGTAAAAGTGTCTGTTTTGGGCCTTTATTTGAATATTTCACATCTATTTTATTGAAAGAATTTCATCATAATGATAGGATTTGTTGATGTAGTTACAAGTAAATAAACAGCGTTTTTGCTATGTATTATTGGGGTATGGTTATTGTGATTGTTTGTAAAAGTAATTTTAACTAGCTGAATTTGTTACTTGCTAAAGAAAATATTCATTTTAGTTTTGTTTTTTTAATATTTAATTTATGATTAATATTTGTTGTCAAGTATTGTAAAGTATGAATTTATAACGTTTTATATAGTATATTTTAGTGTGTGTCATATTAATTTAAAATTAAATAAATTAATCATTGATTTAAGTTGAAATTGGAATTAATAGTTATAAATTGCCCCCGACAACTGAAAAATAAAATGATGAAACACTACTTAAAACAAAAGTTTTCGACAATGATTAAGCTATTTGGCTTGATAACATTGTTGTCGACAACGAACTGGGCATCCGCTCAGTTGAACGGAACATCTTACACAATCAACTCGGGTGCTGCTTCAAGCTCAACGAATTTTGTGTCATGGAGTGCATTTGCAACTTACTTTAATGCCAACGGTATTACCGGTGCATCTACTGTTACTGTGCAAACCAATGACATTGC
>JAIYAW010000009.1:0-632500 GCA_027488835.1 Bacteroidota bacterium
ACAGTAATTAGCTACAAACAAAACACCCCTGGTAAATACATAGTAAAACTGAAATTGGTATCAGAGTATGGATGTCCAGATAGTACCACCCAAGAATTAGAAATCCAAAGCAGACCTGACATTAGAATTGCAAAAATAAATACTGATTCATGTTTGAATCGGACATTAGTAGTTAAAGCCTTTGAAAAAACAGGCTTAACCTTAGGTTATAAACTTTGGACATTTAGTGATGCTAGTACTAGCACAGATTCAGTGGTTACAAAAAAATTCATCACTGCGGGTAAGAAGGATATGCTATTCATTGGAAGTGCGGGTAGATTTAATTGCAGAGATACCACATCTTTATCAGTGAATTTATTTAACTCACTTATTACTAAATTCAAAACATCAAGTTTATCGAGTTGCTTAAATGGTAATGTATTTACTTTAACTGATTCCTCGGAGGGTACAGGCTTAATAGCTGCTAAATTAAGATGGATTATGACAGATGGCTTTGATTCGACCTATTATCCCTCAAAATCATTTAGCTCATTTAAACATAAATTTACGAGTATTGGTAATTATTCTATAAAATTATTGGCTTATAATCAATATGGATGTCAAGATAGCTTTGAATCTAGTGTAACGATTAATCCAAATCCAACGGCTGATTTTTCTGTTGATAATGCCACACAGTGCTTAACTGCAAATTATTTTACATTTACGAATTCAAGTGTTACAAATTCAACTAATCCTTCATTAAGTTATTATTGGAATTTTGGTGACACAACGAATACTTCAACCATTAATCCTAAAAAATCATACAATTTTGATGGACCGAAAAAGGTAAAATTGGTAGCAGTGAATCCTTATGGATGTAAAGATTCATTGATTTCAACAATTCAAGTTAAGCCTAATCCAAGAGTTAAATACGGAGTAAATACTTTCAATCAATGCGTGAACGACAATCAATATGCATTCACAGATTCAAGTAGTGTTAAATCGGGTGGTGGAACAATTAAATTGACTTGGCAATTGGGAGATGGAACGGTTTCAAATAGCAAAAATGTTTCTAAAAAATATAACATCACTGGCACATTAAATGTTAAATTGTTCGGTACAACTTCTTTTGGATGTGTTGATTCATTCAATCAAAATATCAAATTATTGCCTAAACCAAGATCTAATTTCTATTTAAATAATGATACACAATGTTTTGTTGGGAATCTATTTGAGTTTAGCAATACAAGTTCAATAGCAACCGGCGGTGGTAGTTTGTTATTCCAATGGCAATTTGGTGATGGGAATACTTCAACAAGTGCACATCCTAATATTTCTTACTCAAACTACGGAAAGTATGCAGTTAAGTTAAAATGCACTAGTCAATTTGGTTGTGTTGACAGTTTAATAAAAAATATTTTAATCATTGCAAATCCGAAAGTGAGCTTCTCATTCGTTAAGCCTCAAAAACAATGTAACAATACCGATACATTTGTTTTGTCAAATAACACACAAGTCTTGAATGCCAAAAGTTTAAATTATGAATGGAATTTTGGTGATGGAAATACAAGTTTATTAAAAGATGTTCGGAAAAGCTATGCTCAAGTAGGTACCTATTTTGTTAAATTGAAAGTTACCAATAACATAGGTTGTTTGGATAGTTCAACCCAACAAGTTGAGGTTTATCCGGATCCAGTTGTTGATTATAGTGTAAACAGTGCAAATCAATGTTTAAGTGATCAAAAATTTAATTTCACGAATAATACCACTATCGCTTTCGGTGGAGGCACATTAAATTATACTTGGAAATACAATGATACTTTATTTTCTTCTGTTGCCAATGTGAGTAAAACATTTGCAAAAATTGGAATTACAAAAATAAAATTGATTGCCAAAAGTTCGGTTGGATGTATGGATTCAATTACCAAGAATATTCAGCTTTATGCGAGTCCGATAGCTGACTTTAGTATTCCGATACCGAATCAATGTGCAAATAAAAACAAATATAATTTCGACAATAAAAGTTTCATTAACTCTGGAACCAACGCATATAGATGGTCATTTGGAGATGGACAGGGTAGCGGATTAAATTCACCGTCGAAAGTATACAGTAAATTTGGAAATTACTTTGTGAAATTAGTCGCGATTTCAGATTTTGGATGTAAAGATTCAATTTCGAAATTGGTTAAAGTTTATTCAGAACCGAAAGTAATCTTTACGCAATCGGATACTGCCGTATGTTTATATAATAATAAATTTACTTTTACTTCGAAATCTACAAATGGAGATAGTTCTTCATTAAATTATCGTTGGTCATTCGGAAACAGCAAGGTAGATACTGGTTCAAATGTTCAAACCAATTATTTGGCATCTGGTACATATTTAATTAAACTAGTTGCCACCTCCAAAAACACATGTATGGATAGTAACTTTACATTTGTAAAAGTGCATGCACAACCAATTCCATCATTTAATATTTCAGATAATGATCAATGTGTATATCAAAATTCATTTACAGCATCAAACTTAACATCAATTGCAGCAGGTGGTGGAACATTGTCTTATTTGTGGAAATTCGGGAATGGGTCTAGTTCAACTTTGAAAAATCCATCTTGGAATTATACTAAATCGAACAAATATACCGTTACTTTGATTGCTGTTTCAAGCAATGATTGTGCAGACAGTGTTAAAGTGAATACTGAAATATATCCAAATCCAATAGTTAAATTTGATTTGTCAGATTCAGTAGCTTGCTTACGAGGGAATGAGTTTGTTACAAGTAATTTATCAAATATTGATTATGGCAACTTGTTTTACAATTGGACTTTCGGAAATAATGTAAAATCATCAGGTTTCAGTCCTAAAATAAATTATGCAACGGAGGGAATTTATAAGATTAAACTTGTTGCTAAAAGTGCAGTTGGATGTATTGATTCTTTGGAAAAGAAAATTGAAGTTTTCCCTCAACCAAAATCAGTATTTGTTGTAAATAATCCGTTACAATGCTTAAATGGCAATAATTTCCAGTTTACAAATTCATCGACTATTAACTATGGTACGCTAAATTATAATTGGTCATTTGGCGATTCTACAACTTCATCTGTTATTAACAGTACTCATTCTTATAAATATGCATCTAGGAAAACGGCAAAACTCACAATAACGAGTTTGAAAGGTTGTATTGATACTTCGAGTATTGCAATATCCGTTTATTCTAATCCCAATGCTGGTTTTTACATGAACGATTCAATTCAGTGCAACAAAGGCAATGATTTCGTATTTTATAATGTCTCAAAAATCAATAACGGATTAATGAACGCTTATTGGAATTTTGGTGACAATTCATTGCTTTCTGCGCCTATTGGTCAACATACTTATACATCGGCTGGATTTTATCAAGTTCAGCTAAAAATGGTATCTAACTTTAGTTGTGTTGATACTGTTTCCAAGTGGATAAAAGTTACGGAAGAACCCAACGTTAAGTTCGTTTTGAATCAGTATGCATCTTGTTTTAATAACAACCTATTCAAAACAGACAATTCATCAACCTATAACGGCACCGAAACTGTTAAGTATAATTGGAAATTCTCTGATGGTTACAATTCAAATGCATCCAATTTAACTTATAATTTTAAGAAAGATGGCAAATATCAAATAACATTGGTTGCTATTACCTCAGAAGGTTGTTCTGATTCAACAATTAAAATTGTTACAGTTTACCCTCAAGGAAAATCAGAAATTAAATTCTTCGATACCGTTCAATGTTTATTAGGAAATAAATTTATTTTTGGAAATAATTCAAGGGTCGAAGGAGAGAAATTCAGTATCCTTTCTTGGAGCTATGGTGACGGTGTAATTGATACATTTTTTAATGCCAATCCAACAGATTATGTGTATTACGACACTGGTTTATTTAAAGTTTCTTTAACTACAACAACTGAAAATCAATGTCAAGATGAAAGTTTTGGTTATGTGAGGGTTGTGCCAATGCCTGTTTCAGGATTCTCTCAGTCGGCTTATTCTTATTGTAGCAATGATCAAGATTTTACATTTGTAGCGGCTCCAAATAGCAGTAATGTGGTGAGTCAAAAATGGTTAATCGATCGTAGAGAATTCATCGATGTAGATACGTTGAAATATATGTTTGATAATGCCGGGGCATACAATGTTCGATTGGTGAAATTTACCAATTTTGGATGTACAGATACGTTCACTACAAGGGCAATTGTTAACGAAGCACCTATAGCAAATATTTTATCAGACTTAAAAGAACAATGTTTAGACAATAACAAATTCTTTTTCACAAATCTTTCTAAAGGAAATACCAATCCAGATGAAAATTGGATTTTTTATGATGGTCCATCAATTGATTCAAGGACGGGTAAATCTCAAGAAGTTATTTTTGAATACCCTGGAGCACATTTAATAGAATTGGTTGTCGAGAATGACTCTTTATGTTCTGATACCGCTTCAATGACCGTTATTGTTAATCCAAATCCAAATGCACAAATTCAAGTGAATAATGTGTGTATTAATCAGCCAACTCAAATTTTCTCTAATGCTTCAATTAGCGATGGTTCAATTTCGAAATTTGAATGGAATTTGGGTGACGGGAGAAATACAGTTGATTCTTCTCCAGTGAATGTATACAGATATGCAAAGAAATTTTATTTGAATTTATCTGTTTTCTCTTTGAAAGGTTGCCAATCTAAATTTGCGGATTCTATCGTTGTTTTTCCTAAACCTATTGCAAGAATCGCAGAATTGACAACACGTGCAACAATCTTAACCGATACGCTTGCATTTTTAGATTCCAGCGAAAATGCAATATCTTATGAGTGGAATTTTGGAGACCCCAATATAAATTCGAGTTATGTGAACAATCCAAGAGTTCATTACCAAGATACAGGAAATTATGATGTAACCTTGGCGGTAACTTCATCAGATGGTTGTTCAGATACGACTACAAAAACTATAAGAATATGGCCTGACTTTAATTTATTGTTCCCAACTGCCTTTTCACCGAACAATGATGGTATTAATGATGATTTTAATGCTGTTGGAAATTTTCATTCAATTAAGGATTTTAAAATGGATATCTATAATTCTGAAGGTCTAAAAGTATTTGAAACAAATGATATTTACAACGCTTGGAACGGAAAGGTAATGAATAACATAATGGAACTTCCAATTGGAAATTACGAAGTCATTGTGCGTATTCGAGATTTATACAACAAACAATTTAATTTCACAAGAAAGGTAGCATTAATAAGATGAGAACTTTAAATTTATTTAAAGCCAATTTTTTTACATTGGCAGTCTTACTTTTTGGAGGGACATTTTACGTTCAAGATTTATTGGCATATACAAATCCAAAAATATCAAATTACAATGTAACTCGCCTTTCCTGTAAAGGATCAAACGATGGTAAAGTGGAATTGAAAATTTCAGGTGGCAACGCTCCCTTTAAATATAAAAGAGTTGGATCATCTTTTCAAAGTACAAGTACTTTCGATTCTTTATCACCGGGGACATTTGAATTTTGTGTTTTTGATAGTTTAAATAATTCAGATACAATATCAGTAACTGTTTTAAATGCAAATTTGTACATATTGTCGTCATCGGTTACTCCTACATCCTGCCTGAATACTTCAACTGGAGCAATTTCCCTAACACTATACGGTGGAGTTGGTGGGTATAATTTTAAATGGTCCAATTCAAATGGATATTCGTCAGCCATAAAAAATATCACAAATTTACCAACTGCTGTTTATTCTGTAAAAATCACAGACGCCAATGGATGCGTAAAAGATACCCAAATAAATGTTGGTTATAAGAATTCAATCAGTGCGACTATTGCCAAAGGTGATGTTAAATGCTATGGACAAAACAGTGGAAGTGCCAAGGCAACGGTAACAAGTTCTTTGGGATTTTATTCAGTTGCGTGGACTGGCCCAGCTTCATATTCTTCAACAAATTTGAACATTACGAATTTGAATTTTGGAACGTATTATTTGACAGTTAAAGATACAACAGGTTGCTCTAACACAGCGTTTGTGAATATTTCTGCACCGGCTTTATTAACGATTAAAATTAAATCTGTTGCTGATGTATTGTGTGCTAATAATAGTAATGGAAAGGTTTTGACTGAAACCTCTGGCGGTAGAAAACCATATAACTATTCTTGGACTGGAACATCTTCTTACACTGCAAGTACTCCAGATATTACAAATGCAAGCTACGGCTCTTATCAAATTCAAGTAACAGACTCAAGTGGTTGTGTTGCAAGTGCATCGGCTTCGGTGAATGAACCAGCTACGTTATCTGCTACTTCTGTAATTACAAATATCACGTGCTTTGGTGTTTTAAGTGGTAAAATAATTCAAACTGTATCTGGTGGTGTAAAGCCATTTCAATATCTTTGGTCAAATGGAAATACTTCTAAGGATTTATTAAATGTAAATTCTGGTAATTATACTGTTACAATTACCGATAGCAACGGTTGCTTTATTAATAGATCTTATTCAATTACTTCTCCCGCAAAACTTGTTGTAACCTATGCATCTACAAACGTAAAATGCAATGGTCAAACCAATGGTTCACTTACAGCTTTTGGTGCGGGTGGAGCATATCCTTGGACGTTTTTAACCACTGGACCAAATTCATTTAGTTCTTCAATTGTTGCGAATAAAAATATTGGAGCAGGCACATACAAAGTGCTATTAAGAGATGCCAATAATTGTAGAGATTCTCAATCTGTTGTGATTACTCAACCTACGCCAATTTCGGTAACTAAAAAAGCGATTCAGCCTTCTTGCAATGGTTTAAAAGGGTCATTATCGTTAAGTGTGGGTGGTGGAACTTCACCATATTCATTTGAATGGACGGATAATAATGGGTCTTTATATGCGGCAACACAAAACGTGGTTTCCGCCGATGCGGGTAAATATACTTATTCGGTTTATGATGCAAACCAATGTAATGTTTCCGATACAATTTTAATATATCAACCAGCAAAGTTAGATTTAGCAATTAAATCTTTGAAATACCCTGTTTGTTATTCTGAAACTACAGGGAATATCAAATTATCGACAGTTGGCGGATTAAAAAACTATAGTTATCAATTGAATGGTCAAACATATCAATCAGATTCAGCATTTTATAATTTGGGTAGGGGGTTATATTCTATTTCTGTGAGAGATAAAAATTATTGCTCTGATACCGTCAATCTATTTTTGAAATTCTCTGATACGGTAAAGCCTAAAATTTTACTCAAACAACCTAAAATTTACTTAAATTCTATAGGTACTGCTTCTTTACAATTAACCCAATTAGATTCTGGAATCAGTGATAATTGTGAGGTAAACTCGATTGTGATTTCTAAAACTAGTTTTAATTGTAGTGAATTAGGCAAAAATACAATACAGGTTACTGCAACTGATTTAAGTGGGAATCAAACCATAGGTTCAACTTTTGTTTTTGTAATTGATACAATTAAACCAACTATTGTTTCAAAGTCTGCGAATATTTATTTAAATACAGCTGGGGTAGCATCATTAACAACTTCAGATGTAAATAAATCGAGTTATGATAATTGTAAAATTGATTCCGTTTTAATAAACAAAGCAACATTTAATTGTGCCAATTTGGGTGTGAACCAAATTACTTTAAAAATCGTTGACAATTCTCGAAACCAAAGCATTTCTAATGTATTTGTTACGGTAATTGATACAGTTTTGCCAACGGTAAGATACAAAAATATTAACTGCTATTTAAATACATCAGGAATCGGGAAAATAATTCCACAAGATGTAGATAACGGTAGTTTTGATAATTGTGGCATTGTTTCATATGCTTTAAGCCAACAAACCTTTGATTGCTCTCAAATAGGAACAAATTTTGTAAACTTCATTATTGCAGATAAAGCTGGGAATAGTAATTCTCAATCAGTGAAAATCACCGTAATTGATACCATTAGTCCAAAGGTTAAAATCAATGCAAAATCACTGTATTTGAATCAATTTGGATATGTAGTATTATCACCTTCCGACATTGATTCTGCAAGTACTGACAATTGTAAAATCTCCACGAAAATTATTAGTAAATCTGTATTTACATGTGGCAATATCGGAAATAATACATTGGCATATACCGTAACAGATCAAAGCGGAAACGCAACAACTGTTTCTGCACCTGTTGTTATCTACGATACCATTTCACCAATCAATAAAACGAGAAATACTTCCGTATATTTAGATAACAATGGATACGCAGTATTGTCGTTGTACGATGTTGATAATGGATCATCTGATAACTGCGGTATTGCAAAATCCTCATTAAGTAAAGATAGATTTTATTGTTTCGAATTGGGTAAGAAAAATGTTGAATTTAAAACTTCTGATGCCTCTGGAAATACATCCAAATCAATAATTGAAGTTACTGTGGTAGATACAATTCGTCCAATAATTAAAACGAAAAATAAAAATATATATCTCGATAAACAAGGTAAGTTTTCAATTGCAGCTGATTATTTTGATGCAGGAAGTTTTGATAATTGCGGTATTAAAACGAAGATATTAAGCCAATATGATTTTGATTGTTCCGATGTAGGTAATAAATTGTTGTTATATACAATTATTGACACTACGGGTAATTCAGCAATTTCAATTGTAAATATCAAAGTGTTTGATACAATCTCTCCAATTCTGTATACCAAAAATCAAACGCTATATTTAGAGGCAAATGGTCAAATAAAACTATCAAAAAATATTTTTGCTCCCTTTTGTTCAGACAATTGTGGAATTACAAATTTGTATTTATCCGATTCTATTTTTACTTGTAAAAATATTGGGAACAACCTTATTTACTTAAATGCAATTGATAAAAATGGAAATCGTATCTCGCAACAATTTCAAGTGATAATCATTGATACTATTTCTCCTGTATTATCAACCAAAAGTCCTGTGATTTTTATCGATACTGCTGGTTATGCGAGGTTGTTTGAAAAAGACTTTATTGTTTCAAAAACAGATAATTGTACTGTTGCAAGTACTTTTTATTCTAAAAATCTATTTAGTGATTTAGATGTTGGCGAAAACTGGATATCCGCTTTTGTCAAAGACGCTTCTGGGAATTTAAGTAATACACAATTTGTAAAAGTAATTGTAAAATTAGGTGATGCGGACAATGATAGTATACCTGATTATATTGAAAGGGCCTTAGATTTTGATCAGGATGGTGTTCCGAATTATTTGGATCAAGATTCGGATAATGATGGAATTTTAGATGTTGATGAAAATGACGGCCTGAAAATGTTGCTAGATTTAGATCAAGATGGGTATGCAAATATCTATGATTACGATACAGATAAAGACGGAATTTTAGATATTTTTGAGGTAAATGGGTATGATCCAGACCGAAACGGTAGAGTGGGAATTGGAAAAGTCTTGGTAAGTAACAATGGAATTCCTGTCCTTTCCAATAATTCAGCGGGATATTCGTTGATTTTTACTGACAATGATTTAGTTCCTGACTACAAAGACATCGATTCTGACAATGATTTAATTTCTGATAAAATTGAGTGTGGTATCTCTAGTTTGCCCTTAGATTCTGATAATGATGGGCAATTTAATTTTAAAGATTTAGACTCTGATAATGATTTGATTTCTGATTCAATTGAAACGATGGCAGATTTTGATTTTGACGGAAAATCAAATTATATCGATTTAGATTCTGATGGCGATGGAATTTTAGATCTTACTGAAACCAATTTTGACCATGATAATGACGGAGAAGGTTCTTGGTTAGATTTAGACGCAGATGGCGATGGTGTATCTGATAAACAAGAAACTGAAATCGATTCTGATAACGACGGAAACGGTAATTGGATAGATAATGATTCCGATAATGACCTTATCCCCGATAATATTGAACTTAATTTTGATGCAGACGGAGATGGAGTCGTGGATTTTTTAGACAAAGATTCAGATGGAGATGGTATTTCAGATTTAATTGAAGGACAACCTTTTTTGTTCGATAATCCTGCGGATACCGATGCCGATGGTCAGTTTGATTTTAGAGATTTAGATTGTGATAATGATGGAATAACAGATGATTTAGAAGGTTTTGCTAATCCTAAAATTCCGGATACAGATAATGATGGAATTCCTGATTTTAGAGATACCGATTCAGACAATGATGGTGTACTTGATTTAAATGAAGGTATTAGAGATACAGATGGTGACGGTTTATTAGATGCAGTCGATTTTGATTCAGATGAAGATGGAATTCCAGATATAATAGAAACGAATTCTGACATCGATGCCGACGGAATCCCTAATTATTTGGACTTGGATTCTGATAATGACGGAGTAAACGATTTAAGAGAATGTCGTTACAATGATATAGATGGTACCGGTATGGTTCTGAATTTTGACTCATGTACCACCTTAGATATCGATGGCGATGGGTTGTTCAATTTTGTTGATACTGACTCAGATGGCGACGGTATTTCAGATCTTGTTGAATCTGGGTCAATGTTAGCAGATGATAATTTTGATGGACGCGTCGATGGTTCTGATTTAGATAAAGATGGTATTCAAGATTTAGCTGATGGATTGTCTGGTAAATTTGGAGATGCATTTGATTCTGAATTGGTAAATTCGGATGCTGATGAACTTCGGGATTTTGAAGATACGGATAGTGACAACGATAAAATTGACGATGAGTTAGAAACCACAGCTGATAATGATTTAGACTTAATTCCTAATTATTTAGATTTAGACAGCGATAATGATAATATTCAAGATTCAATAGAAACAAGCTTCGACTTTGATAATGACGGCATCGGGAATTGGTTAGATTACGATTCAGACAATGACAATGTTTTGGACTCAACTGAAACAATCGCTGATTTTGATTCTGATGGGACGCCAAATTATTTGGATCTCGATAGCGACAATGATGAAGTATCAGATGCAATTGAAGGTGCAGTTGATAACGATTTAAACAACCTAAAAGATTTCTTAGATCCTCAAACCTTTATGCCTGAAGTTTTCACACCTAATAAAGATGGAATTAATGATGTTTTAAAAATTAAAGGATTAATTAATTATCCTAATGCTCAAATTACCATATTTAATCAATGGGGGCAAGTTGTTTACAGATCTGGTCCTGCATATCAGAATAATTGGGATGGTGTCAATACTGAAGGTAAATATTTTGAGAAAGGCCTAGTTTTGCCTGAGGGAATTTATTTCTATGTGCTTGATCACAACCGTAATGATGCTCCAATGTTTAATAAAGCGCAAACAAAAGGCAATATTTATATTAAACCTTAATGAAAACCTTGAAAAAAAAAATTAAAATGAAACGGATATTTATTTTGTTTTTGTTAACAACTATACTGAATAAGGCTATTTCCCAACAAGCTTCTTTGTCAACTCAATACGACATAGTTTCGAGTATTCAAAATCCTGCATATAATGGTATTCATCAATCCCTCAGAATTGATGCAATTTCAAGAGTGCAATGGGCTAATTTTCCCGGCTCTCCGAGATATACTTGCTTAGCGGTTCAAACTCCATTTAGCAAAGACTTTGCCTTTGGTGCAAATTTTCAATCACTTAAGGTAGGAAGTTTCAAAGTTGCTTCACCACTAAATATGAATGTGTTAGCAGGTGATATAGCCTATCACAAACAAATTGCAAAAAATATAAACATAGGAGTTGGATTGAGACTGGGTTTGTTTTCATTTAATATGCAACTTTCTAGACTCCTTGCAGACAATCCCGATGATATTGCAATTGGTGGAAACGATTACAATATCAATACATCTGTTATTGGTGGTGGTGTTATTATATACGGTAAAAATTATTATTTTGGAGGTGCAATGCCTCAATACGCTTTAGTGAATGATCAAATTTTAAATAACGTAAATATTGGATACAATGCAAGATCGTTCTATTTATTAAATGGAGGTTATGTTTTTCGTTTAAATAATGCTTGGAATGTCAAAACAACGTTTCAAACCAGATATTACCGGGGATTGCCGGTTCAAGCCGATGTCAATTTATATGTGATCAATAAAGATTTAATTTCTTTGGGCTATGGATACAGAACTTCTGGATCTCATGCCATACTTTCAAGCATCAAAGTCAATGATTTTTTTAAAGTTGTTTATTCGTTTGAAACCGGAACTGTTTACAATAAAAACACGCCTTTTGTTTCAAATGAATTTGGACTTACATATTCGTTTAGTCAGCCAGATAAACAAACAATAGTTGTACCTAGATTTTATTAATACAAAATGTTAAAACCTGAATATATTTTCCTTTGGATATTGTTTCATTTATTTGCTGTTGAATTACCAAAAAATTTAGCAAATAGATCTAAGCCTAAAACACCGGCATCTGAGCAAGTTCAGCATATGAGATATCAAAAAGCACTCAGTGTTTATCATTCACTCAATGAAGTTAAATTGGCTACAGAGTATAGAGCTATTGCTACCGCATTGTTTAAATTGAATCAAAATGATTCGGCCATGGTCGTATTTGAGAAAATGGCTCAAAAATTCCCAAATAGCATCCAAAATAAAGATTTACTAGATTTGGCTATTATTTCGAGAAAATTGGGTAAACAACAATATTCGGATAGTTTAATTGCAGTATTGAAATCTGGTGAATACTCCAATTCAAATATTTTTGATGATGTTGCGGATAAAAATTTTCACAATCGATTTGAAAAAATAGATTCAGCAGCAACAAACAGAAAAGAATTCACATTCAAATCTAAATTTGATCATTATGGCGCGGTTCAAGATCCCTTAAGCAAAACATGGTTTTATCATGCAAAAGATTCAATTTATGATGGATTATTGAATGGTATTTCAAGTACGGATAAGAAATTTTATGCCCAAATTTATAAAGCGAAAAATTGGAATGATTCATTGATTTTAAATGGGCCGATGCTCCAAGATAAGGTTTTTAATAAATATGTTGAACTTTCTCATATCGACAGTTTTGGGAATTATTATATTTCAATGAATAATCGATTGGTGAATGATAGTGATAAATTTTTATTGCAAACCTACCGTTATTTCTATGATACAAAAAGAAGTAAATATGTTTTTGAGGGACTTGGGTTAGAACAATATGCATATAATGTTTCCTCATTTTCATTAAATGCATCTCGAACCAAAGGTCTTTTTTGTAGTGATCAAACTGATGCTCTTGGTAAGTCTGATATATGGATTTGTGATGTATCCTTCAATAAAGATGGAGAAATTACAATTTCGAATCAAACAAATTTGGGACCGAAGGTAAACACTATTTTGACTGAAGCAGATCCAACTTTTATAACAGATGAAATTATAGCATTTTCTTCTGAAGGTAGACTAGGTTTTGGTGGTTTCGATATTTATTTTTACAATTTAACAACTTCAGAGGTTGCCAATGCGGGTAGTGTCGTCAATTCAACAAATGATGAATATTTCCCCAAGTATTATAATAACACTTTAACGTATTCAGTAACCAACAAATTTAATAACAATACAATCTACTCGTTGGATATTCCTTCTGATCTTATTTACCAAGCAACGCAGACAATAGTACCTCCGTCAACAGAGGAAGTGGAATCGCCACCACCAGTGGAAACAGTTGCAATTGCTACTACCACACAAGCCATTCAAACAACTTTGGATAATGTGAAAAAAGAAAGCGTAAATAAATATGATTATGCTAGAAATTTGTCTTTTGTGTTGTTGTCAGATTCTGAGCGTATTGAAGCTATTAATAAATTAGATTCAACTGCGAATTATAAGGATTTTAAGTTCATGACACTTTTTCATATTGATAATGAATTTGTAATAGAAAAAGAGTTCGAAAAGGAACTTGAAATTATGGCTGCACTTTTAAAGAAAAGGCCAGATTGGGGAATGGAGATTAGATCTTATACAGATAGCAGAGGTCCTTCTGTGAAAAATCAAAAATTATCTCAGAGCAGAGCAAATTATGTGGCGCAATATTTATCGCAAAAAGGGGTGAATCCTAAACAAATATTACCTGTTGGATTTGGTGAATCAAGAATAATTAATCATTGTGCAGATGGCGTTCCTTGCACAGAAGATGAACACAGACAAAATAGAAGAACGGAGTTGATTGTAACGCCCGTGTTTTTTTGGAGTAATCAGAAGAAATAATTCTAAGTTTTCATCAAATAAAAAAGGCTGCAGAATTGTCTGCAGCCTTTTTATTTAAGTTGATTTTACGGGTAAATTATAATTTAAAAGTAGAAATTGTGTAACCAAATTTACTTTCAGTCTTAAACGTAATAGTAGCTTTGATTGCACTTTGATTAACTGGTAAAGTTGAATACAAATTACTCTTCATGAAGAAACATCTTTTGAAAGTCGGATCATTAGGAAAGTTTACGTCTACAAGCTTGTAACCTTTTGGTGCATTGCAACGAACAGCAGCAGCGGCTGATTTTCCTTTGCCAGCTGATACGGTTACACCGCTAGCAACTTTAGCACTTGTTGGAGCTTGGATAGTTGTACTCAATTCTAAACCAGAAATAGAAATGGACATGCCTTTGTATTTGTTTGGATTGTTAGAAAAGTCGAGTGCGTTCACTGGTGTTTGAGCTTTAGAAACTGATACTAGTGCTACAACGCTGAATAGGAATAATGTAATTTTTTTCATATCTGTAATTTTTAGTTTGTTTATTTATTTCAAAAGTTATGCCAAAATTTATTTTTTAATTTTCCCCTCGAAAATAAGTAATATTTTTTATAAAAGTTTAAATAGGGTTATTGTATATCCAACTTTATCATCTCCTTTAAACATGATACTTGCGTTTACTCCATCTTGTGATTTCGGCAATGAATTAAACTGAGCTCCAGAAATGAAGAAACACTTTTCAAAGCTTGGATTGTTTGGAAAGTCAACGTCAATTGCATAAAACCCTCTTGGAGTTGCACAACGCACTGTTCCTGTATTTTTAACCGTTGAACTTGGTGTGCCAGCGCCTACTGAGATTGTGCCATTTGCTTGGGCTACATTTACTGAAGAAACCGAACTTTTTGGATTTAATTTCACTCCTGAAATTGAAATTGTTAACCCATTGTATTTAGCAGGGTTTGAAGTAAATTCAACTGCCGTAGGATTTTGGAGGTTTTGAGCAAAAATTGATCCCATGAAAGCGAATACGCTAAGGGTGAATACAGTAATTTTTTTCATAGTTTTAGATTGTTTATAATGGTTTAACAAAAGCTGTGCCAAAATTAAATTTTAATCCATACAAAAACAATAATCCCACTTTTGTAGGTGGGATTAAAATTAAAGATTACCAATATTGAAATATGCCTTTTGTAGTTGAAAATATATATTAAGGACTAACTAAGTTTAAGCTTATGTTGAAATATAGCGGGTTGCTTAGCTTATTATTCATCACATATGGTTCTTTTGAAAGTATGCCAAAAGCCCTTAAAATTTCATTTCCATTTTCTAAACGATCTACATTGTATCGATAATTGATTCTGTAACCAGCTTGGAATGATAACCATAAAAATTCTTTTATCGAACATTCATAAACAAGTCTCAAACGAATTTCACCGCGTCTAATTTCTAAGTCTTCATTTCTAAGATAATTATCTCGATACAAACGATATGATTGTCCTTCAAGTTCATATCCTGCAAAAATCATATTGCGTGGATTAATAGTTCTTCGGATGTGCGCTTTTGCCGGGAATAAAATTTCAGAACCCCATTTGTTTTTTGCATCCGTATAATTAAACATAAAAATTGGAATATAATTCAACTCCCCAACTCTATATGTCCTTGATAAACCTAATCCCCATTGTTTTCTTTCAGATGGTCTTTTTCCATAAATTACCGCTGCCGAATATTTTAAATATTTCATTGGCATCAAATTCCAGTCATAATCACCGTTTAAATCTGCGGAACCTTGAAATAAAATGAAATTTGTTTCATTTAAAGGTTTGAATATGGTTGTATTTAGCCCAAGTGTTCTCAATCCGTTATTTAAAAGTGCGTTAGCAAGCGGATTCGGAAAGAATGGGAGGCTTAATCCTTGATCTGCACGATTATATCGAGTTTCCCAATAATTTGCACCCATTTGCCATACTATACTTGATTTAGAGATTACAGGAATATTGCAATTGAATCTTATTCCACTCGCATTGTTAATTGCATAAGAATGAGCGTCACCAGATGCTAAATTACCATTGAATGAATCTAGAGACATGTTATGGGAGGCTTGGAAATCAAAACCTAAACCAATTAATTTTTGAGGACTAATTCCCTCAATTTTCGGGGAACAATATCTTTTTGCACCGGTTTCAGCAAATTCAATATTGTCATATTGAGAAAAATCTTCATTCTCAGTAGTTTGTGTCGCAGTTGATTTATTTGCAGTATCTGTTTGAGCGTACGAATGATTTACAACAGCCCAAAATAATATTAGATATAAAAGACATTTTTGAGTGTCTTTGAAAATAGGTAACATAGATTTGATTATGATTTGGGTTTTACCTCCAAGCGTTTCCAAATATCTGTTCTTCCTAATGCAGAAACACCGATGTAACCTCTTATTTCAAGTGTGTTTTTATCTTTCATTTTTATGGTGCAACTATAGGTACTACCGTTTAAAGGATCATAAATAGTACCTTCATTCCACTCATTTTTTCCGGCATAAACAAAGTCTTTAAGATTTCTATAACCTTTGAGAGGGATATTCTGTAAAGCTTGGTCGGGATTATTTTTATCTGTTTTAGGTTGTTTGGTAACTGGGTCGATTGGCTCTTTTAACCATACAATTTTCCCGTAGTATTTGGATCCAATTTTTTCTACTTTTACCCTTGCGCGGCCGTTGCCTGATTCCCAAACTCCAATCAATCTGTTTCCTTCAGTATCTTGATAAACAAATGATGTTAAAGTGGTAAATGCGACTAATAATAATGCTAATAGTGAGTTTTTCATGTTATTTAGTTATAGTTTATTGTGAAAATTAAATTTGCGGTAAATTTAAGGTTAGCTTCAATATCCTCTTTTAAGTCCGCATCCAATACAATATAGAAGTGTTTTTCTTTCAAAAAATCTTTTGCATTCGCCTCTGCTGATGGCTTTAAGTCTGCAACTTTTGAATTTGCCAAAATTGGATTAAGAAGCGCTAGTTCTTGCATTTTTACATCTTTATTGTCTGATGCCAAACTCAACACAAACGAGTTAATTTTGTTGAAATTTGTATTAGAATCTTCAGATTCAATTTTTGCATTTTTCAAAATGGCAGAATTGATGGTTGCACCTTCTTTGAAATCATTTCCTAAAATTGACTTTAAATCAACTTCATATTTAAATTGGGCAGGGTTGGAGCCACTGTATAATGGTCCTTCTAGTTCAAATTGTATATTTTTTAATACAATCGTTTTATTGTTTTTTTCAGAATTGCAACCAATAAATGTAAATCCAGAAATTAAAACAAAAGTAGTAAGAAATAATTTGCTTAAAGTTTTATTCATGCGATGCAAGATAATAGTACTTTTTTAAAATTCATAGAATTTGATAAAATATTTGAACTGAACAATTGAAAAACATATAGATTTGAATTAAACTGAAATATAAATTAAGTGTTCGAATGTTTCTTTAAAATATCCAATGCGCGTGTTCAATGGACCAATATTGTATCAAACTCTGGTCAACTTTTTCCAACCTGCCATAAGTCAGTTAATTGCTAAAACATTTTCCTTATTTATTATGATTGGTGTAGTTAGTTTCTTTTGTAGCACAAGTACTTCTCATTCAGAGTTTAAGTTCTCTATACCATGTATACCATAGAATATATATCAAGTTTTATTCTCATATTCGAGCGATAATTTTGTTTTATATTGCACATATTCAATTTGATACTTGTGCGATGCAAAAAAAAAAAAAAGCTACAGATTTCTGTAGCTTTTTTTATAAATGTGAAATATTTAATTATTGCAATTTGTGTAGTTCAATAAAGAAACCAGCTGCTTTATTACCTTTAAAAGTAATTTGAGCTTTAATAGCATCTTGTTGCAATGGAAGTTTAGCGAAGTCAGCATCTTTCATGTAGAAACATGCAGCGAAACTTGGGTTTGCTGTGAAATCAACGTCAATAGATTTTTGTCCTTTGATTACTTTGCAAGAAGCAACTACGTTTGCAGTTGAACCTTTACCTACAGTAACAGTAGTTGGAGCACCAACAGCAATAGTTGTTACCGCTTGTTTAGGGCGTAAATTTACACCGTCAATAATAACTGTTTTTCCTTTGTAGTTATCACAATTGTTTGTGAAATCACTTTGTGGAGTAGTAATTTGAGCTGAAGCAGCGCTAGCCAATGCTACGATGCTTAGTACGAATACAGTAATTTTTTTCATAGTTTTATTAGTTTGTTTTGTATATTGAGTATATCAAATACTGTGCCAAAAAAATGCAAATTTCTTTGTTCTAGTTTTTTATTTTATTTTAAATCGCACATATTCAATTTAATATGTATGCGATGCAAAAAAAAAGCTACAGATTTCTGTAGCTTTTTTCATAAATTTTAAATTTTAATTCTTACTTTACTAAACCAGTGATAAAGAAACCAGTAGACTTTTGTCCTTTGAAAGCGATTGTGCTTTTGATAGTTTCTTGAGCGATTGGAAGAGAACTGAACAACGCGTCAGTGATGTAGAAACATGCAGCAAAATTCGGGTCAGTTGGAAAATCAACATCAATAGATTTCTGACCTTTGATTACTTTGCAAGAAGCAACTACATTTTTTGTAGAACCTGATCCAACAGTTACTGTAGCAGGAGCGCCAACAGTAATAGCTGTTACAGCTTGTTTAGGACGTAAGTTAACGTCTTTGATAGTGATAAGCTGTCCTTTGTAGTTATCACAATTGTTTGTGAAATCTTTTTGAGGAACAACAACTTGAGCTGAAGCAGCGCCAGCTAATGCTACGATGCTTAATACGAATACAGTGATTTTTTTCATAGTTTTATTTGTTTTTAATTGTTTGTTTGTAATAATTGATTTGCAAATAGTGTGCCAAAAATTTATTGTTGAATTTGTGTGATTGTATTGATACTATTTGGATCAGATTTGAATGTGATGGTAACCCTTAAATCTCTACCAGATGTAATGCTGTTCGACAATGCTTGAGAGATAATGAAGCAACCTATATATGTTGGATTTGGAAACTCAATAGGTAAAAATTTATATCCTTGGGGTGGTTTGCAATTTGTATTTACTGGAGTGTTACTTTTACTTTTGATAATTACATTTTTCACAGTAATTGTTTTCCCATTGTATTTTGAAGGGTTATTGCAATATGTATTCGCATCAACCAATTCTGCCGATTGAGCATTAGCGATATTCATAATAAAGAAAGCGCTAAATAGAATAAACAATAACTTTTTCATAACATATATTTCCTTTCAAATTCTGTGCCAAATTTCTTTAAAGTGTCTGATTTGATGATTTATGGGATAAATTTAATCATGGTAATTTTATTCATTGTGCGGGTGTCTGCTTTAAATGTTATCGTTGCCGTTACATTTTTACCAGATGGAATTGGATTGGCAACCTTTTTTAAGATCACGAAGCATCCTTTTGTTTTGCCATTTGGGAAAACAACTTCTAACATTTCATAATTTCTTGGAGGGGTACATCTTGTTGAACCTCCAGCTGAACTTGAAGCGCTACCAGATCCTACGCTAACTTTAGCCGTTGAACCTATTGATGCGTCTTTTGTAACACCTTTGCGAACAATGATATCCTTAAAAATAATAGTGCGGCCATTGAATTTTGCAGGATTTTCAAAAAAGTCATTGGCATCTACAACGTTTTGTGCAGTTGCAAGTTGGGTAAGTGCAATTACACTGAATAAGAATAGGAATAGTTTTTTCATAAGTTTATTTTTGGACTAGACTTCAAATACTGTGCCAAATACTTAATTTTCCCAATGCAAAAAAAAAAGCCTTGATAAAAATCAAGGCTTTCGTGGTCGGGGAGACAGGATTCGAACCTGCGACCCCCTGGTCCCAAACCAGGTGCGCTACCGGCCTGCGCTACTCCCCGTAATATTTGCCGACTTAACGGTGTGACCCCGACAGGATTCGAACCTGTGACCTACTGCTTAGAAGGCAGTTGCTCTATCCAGCTGAGCTACGAGGTCATCGTAAAACGGATTGCAAAGGTAAGATTATTTTTTGTATTAACAAGTGTGGTTTGAATAAAAATGAATACTCATAACATAAAATGTTGTGAATGTTTGTATTAAATACTGAAAATAATTGATTGCTTTTTGAAATTTACCCAATCAAAGAATTTTGTAACATTCTATTTTATCGTAATTTACTTTTTTGCCTACATTCGTATTCACTTTGTATGAGAAATATATATAAAATTATTTTATGCTTGGCTTTGTTTTATCAAGCCAATAACATTCAGGCTCAAAATTTCACGAATATCAATGCAATTGATGTCTCTGGTAACTCAAAAATGGAAATCATTCCAGACAGAGTTTTTGTTTCTGTTACATTAAATGAACGCACCGATGTAAAACATACTTACACCTACAAACAACAAGAAGACAGTTTATTGTCCCTCATGAAAATAATGCAAATTCCTAAAAGCAAAATTCAAATGAAGGATGCGGGTAACGACTATTTAAACGTTAGAAAGTTAGGAAAATCTGTCATTGCACATAAAACGTATTTAATAGAATTGCAAAACGTAAAACAATTAAATACGCTGTTTTCAAAATTAGACCGTTGGATGGTTTATAAAGCGTGGATAGAAAAAGTGGACCATTCTAAAATTGATAGTTTGAAAAAGCAAGGACAAATCTCTGCGATAAAGAATGCCCAAGAAAAGGCAATATACTTATTGGCGCCATTAGGGAAATCAACAGGAAATGTTTTGTATGTTTCAGATATTCAAGATTTAAGTATAGGCAGATCGTTTAATTATGTTGCTGGAATAAATGTTAGGTCCAAATGGTCAGGAGGAGAAGCCGATATGGATCATGACGAAACTCCTGCGAATGAAGTAGATTTCGAAACAATGAAGTTAGAGTATCTTGTAACTGTAAAATTTGAAATTAAATAGATTTGGCATAATGTCGTTAACATTTTTTCTGCTATATTGCAATCATGAACACTAAAAAATATTTAATATTATCAATTATTACTTTTGGGTTTGCGACTATTTATGCTCAAAATGCACCTAACATTCAAATTGCCCCACTTGAAAAAAAGGATTTGTTTAAAAAAGATGCAATTACCTTTTATATGGGTTCTGGCGCAATGCCGATTTTAGATACTCTGGGTGATGCCGTTAAGAAAAATCTATTAAGTAATTTCCCAGAGGCCAAAATGAATGTTTCAAGTCCTTTCATAATTGGATATCAATACCATGTAAGAGATAAATTTAGCATTGGTATGGTCTATTGTTCATCGAGTGTAAAGAGTGATGAGAAAATTATGCCTGATTTTCAAAATGTAGGTCAAAGTTCTGAATTTTTTTATAACATTGCGCTAACTTCTCTCATGACCTCTGTTGATGTATATTGGTCAAAAATAAAACGTCCTAAATCTACTTTTGCTTTTCATAGTGGTTTGTCTCTAGGTTTATTTAATCTAACAGGGTCTCGACAGATAACCAAAGGCACTGGAAATGGGGTAGAGGATCTAAATTTAAATGTAACTTCAAGAGCATTTCAGTTTACGGTTGTTGGCGTAAAACATTCAATGGATGCTTTGAAAGGTTTTGGTTGGTTTGCCAATTTAGGTGTTGGATTTAATTCTATTGGTCTTACATCGGGAATAAATTGGACTTTATAGAAATATTATATTTTTTTTGAGTGATAGAAGTAAGTTCTGAGGCTTTTATTTAAGTTTGTTATCAATACATTTCATTTACTATGGACAATAGATTTTTCAAATTCAAAGACATTAAAACCTTTTGTAGTACAGAATGGTTGGCCAATAATACCAAAAAATACAGATGTGTTTTTGATGAACTAGAACTTGCATATGTTTACTGTGAGGTAAGCATTTACAACAAAATGTTCGATGAGGAAGATTGGACATTGCGTTTACAAATGAAATGTATTGATGAAAAAAACAATGAAATTTGTAATTTAAATTGTGATAGATTAATCTCTAAAACTGATAATGTATCCTATATTAGAGAGGGTTGGGGAGTAAAAACTCCAGGTAAATATTGGAAACCTGGTGTTTATAAATGGGAAGCCTGGGTTGGTGATGCATTAATCGCTTCTAAAACATTTTATGTTGAAAACGTGGGGTTAATTGGTCCAGGTAAAAATCCTTTTTTTAAAATTGAAACAGTAAAACTTTACGAAGGTCCAGATGATAACGTAGAAATTGATCAACGCAAATATTACAGTGTGTTTAATGTGATGAGCACAAAATACATTTGGGTTGAAATGAATGCTAAGAATTTAACACGCAAATCTGGAGATTTACCAATCGAATTGATGTTTAATTTTAGAACAATCAGCGGTTATTTAAAAGGAAGAATTTCAAAATTATACTTTGTAAAACCTTCTGAAGACGATTTTACGGCAACAATAGGGTGGGGTTCTGATATTATTGGAACTTGGGCCAGAGGAGATTATTACGTTGAAATCGTTTTTATGGGTGAGTTACTCGCCAATATTCCATTTGAAATAGGCGATGATTTTGTAGAAGCCCATGATTCGGACTTTTTGCCCATGACTCAATTTGATTTTTACGATAAAGATGGAGAGGTAATTGTTCAACCAGAACCTGAACCAGAAGTTCATATTGAAGAAATAATAGGTTTTGAGGGAGTGATGGTAGAGTTAGACGGATTAATTGGCCTAGCTCCAATAAAACAAAAAATTAGAGAGTATTCAGATTACCTAAGATTTGTTGCATTGAGAAAAGAAAAAGGCTTCGAAGAATCCGACAAAATTAATTTACATGCTGTTTTTAAAGGAAATCCGGGTACAGGTAAAACAACCGTTGCTCGTTTATTGGGTAAAATTTATAAAGAAATGGGACTTCTTAAAAAAGGTCACGTTTACGAAGTAGATAGGGCAGATTTGGTTGCTGAATATATTGGTCAAACAGCGCCAAAAACCAAAGAAGCAATTAAAAAAGCAAAAGATGGCGTTCTATTTATTGACGAAGCTTATTCATTGGCAAGAAAAGATGACGACAACAAAGATTTCGGAAAAGAAGCAATTGAAGTATTGCTTAAAGAATTAAGTGATTCCACCGACATAGCCATTGTTGTTGCAGGTTATCCAGATGAAATGGATGTGTTTTTAGAATCAAATCCAGGTTTAAAATCTCGATTTGTAGTGCAATATGATTTCCCTGATTATACACCACAGGAATTGGGTCAAATAGCCGATTATGCTTCATTAAAACGCGGAGTTGAATTGTCTGAGAAGGCACATATTGTTTTAAATAAATTCTTGGTTGATAGATACAGAGACCGCGATAAATATTTTGGAAATGCACGTTTGGTAAATTCTATGCTCGATGAAGCCAAAATTAATTTAGGCTTGAGAATCATGAAAACTGAGCATCCCCAAGATTTAGATAAAACAGCGCTTTCAACAATTGATGAGTCCGATTTAAATAAAATATTTGCTCAGAAAAATAGAATTTTACCAGATATACCTGTCGATGAAGAACTTTTGAAGGATTCTTTGGCTAAGTTGAGGGGAATGATAGGTCTCGACCAAGTGAAACAAGACATTGAAGAGTTGGTTAAATTGGTTAGATTTTATAAAAGCCAAGGGAAAGACATTCGCAAAACATTTTCATTGCATAGTGTGTTTAGCGGAAATCCGGGCACTGGTAAAACAACAGTGGCAAGAATTTTGGCAACCATTTATAAAGCTTTGGGTATTTTAGAGAGAGGACATTTGGTTGAATGTGATCGTCAAAGCTTGGTTGGAGGATATGTAGGTCAAACTGCAATTAAAACTTCAGAATTAATTAACAAAGCAATGGGTGGTGTATTGTTCATTGACGAAGCCTATAGCCTATCTGATGGTGGATCAAATGACTTTGGAAGGGAAGCTATTGAAACTTTGTTAAAGCGAATGGAAGACAAACGCGGAGAGTTTATTGTTATTGCCGCAGGATACACTCAAAATATGGATAAATTCATGGAATCCAATCCTGGATTAAAATCAAGATTCGATAGGGTGTTTAATTTCAAAGACTTCAATGCCGATGATTTATATACAATTGCTATCAATCAATTGTTGGAACACAACATTACTCCTGAACCAAAAGCATCAGATCATTTAATGAAATATGTGGAATTTATGTACAAAACCCGCGACAAATATTTCGGAAATGGCAGAAGCATCAGAAAAGTAATTGAGGAGGCTGTCAGAAATCAGCATTTGCGATTGAGTGAGCTAACTGATAGCAAACGAACTCAACAAGCGGTGGATACATTAACTTTTGAGGATGTTGAAGAATTCTCTACTGAGGTAAAACCAAATATTGCCAGCAGCGGTATTGGTTTCAGAGTTTAACTTATCTGAACGATTTTGTAATGGGTAATGCTTTGTTATTGAAATCAAACCAGGCTTGATTTTCCCAAGGTGAACCGTCGGTGGCGGTTTTTCCGCGGTAAGCAACCCATGTGCCTTCCCAATAGCAAACACCTGATGCAAAGCTGAGTTTTTTACTTCTGTTTACCAGTTCTCTAAAAAATTGATATTGTCCTGTTGGAGTTGCTGCGTATGGAGATAATAATTCTGCCGCGGTTGATCCAATAGGATTAAATGTATAATCGTTCCAGCCATCGGTAAAAGGATAACTAGTTTCGGCAATAATACTTTGCTTATTGAGGTAATAATTGATAGATTGTAAGGTTGAGTACAAACTATCTAATGATTTTCCGTGCCATTTTGGGTAATAAGAAATACCCGCGATGTCGAAATCTACGTTGTGGTCATTTAACCACCAAAAGAAGTTCAGCGCGTTGCGGTAACCTGCATAATGGATAAGGATTTTGGATGATGGACTTGAAATTCTTGCCTGGTTACAACATGCCCTGAGTGATTGAAAGAATTTAAGAGAATCGTTAGTGGAAGCAGTTGGCCAAATAAAACCATTGTTTATTTCATTGCCAATTTGAATAATGAACGGCTTTGTGGTTTTGCAAACCAAATCGGTATAGCTTTTTAAACTGTCAATAATTTCATTGAATGGTTTGTTTTTCCATGTTGAGGGAATTGTTTGGTTACCGGGATCGGCCCATGTTTCAGAATAATGGATGTCTATCCATGTTCTCAATGATTTGTTTTCAATTTCCTTGGCAAATTGCGACATCGTTTGTAACGAATAGTCATTGTTACTGCCATACCATGTGCGCAAACGGATGGTATTGATTCCGTTGTCCCTCAAAAAGTCTAATATATTTATTGATTTGCCCAAGCTATCAAAAAATGGCGTATTTGTTTTATTGATGAGCACTTGGGCACTGATGTCAATTCCCGCAATGTACGGATCGGTAGGTATTTTCGGAATGTTTACGGTTTTTGTAGTTTCTGGCTTACAAGCAATCAAAGTGATGGCCGTAATAAAAGTAAAAATAAATTGTAAATCCTTTTTCATTCAACTGACTTTAGTGTAAAAATTCCAGCGCAGCGGGTTTTTCGTTGTTCAGTAGTTAAAATAAAACCTCGGTTTGGGATAAAGCAAATGCCTTCAATTTGTGCCGGTTTCATTTTGATTTTTTGCTTTTTAAATCCATCCCAACTTCCAAAATTCAGACTACCAATAAATTGGTTACCTTTTAGGTTATAACCTGTTACATAAATATTCTTATTAACCAAACAGGCATCGGTGATTAGAAAATCTGGATTGAAACTTCCAATTAATTTTGCAGCATATGCACCTTTTTTCTTTGGTAAGCGGTAAATCTCCGATTTTCTATTTTGCCAATTTTTAGTAAGTAAATAAATGGAATCGCCTTTTACAAACATTGATTCGCAATCGAAATTATGAAAAAAACGAGATTCGAAATTGGTTTGTTCGGGGTAATAGAATTGGATGGTATCAACAATTTCAACGCGGTTGTTTTGAATTTGTTTTTTTGTAATCTTATAAATACAAAGGTTTTTTCTGTTGCCTGGGTTATTTCCAAAGTCGCCAATATAGATAAAAGCATCATCGCCGGTAATGGCTTCCCAATCAACATTTTTGAGGGGTAGGGGAAATTGCGTTTTAATGATGTTATTATCATTGAGTTCGATTGTTGAATCATAGATATTAGACAATCCAAAGATTTCTGCCGGATTTCCACCGTCGTTTATTGTCCAAACAGTAGTTCCATCAAAATATAATCCAGATGTCTCAGGAATTCCTTTTGGCATAGGTATAAAATTCTCGAAACTGTAATTCGATTTGGAAATGTTCAAAAAATTTCGTACATTATTCTGTCCCTCAAGAGAATTGAAGTATTGAGTAAAAAGTAAAATACAAAATAGCATTTGTTTCAATTTGAGGTATTGAGTTTTATAATTTTTCATTGATATCCAATACGTACAAATTTAATCCATATGCGCTATCTATCCTACAACATGAAATTAATTGATTATTTTCATTTGTATTAAGAACAATTATTTTCGTTTTAAATGAATCTTTCATTTAAGCGATACCTTATTAATCTGTAACTTTGTTTTCCTTTGAATAACGATTTAGATATTGCCGACGTTGCTTTCGATATTGTAGAAAATACAAGGCGAAATATGTTTTTAACGGGTGAAGCCGGTACCGGTAAAACTACATTTCTAAAGCGTGTTTTGAGGGAAAGTGACAAAAAGTGCATCGTAGTTGCACCCACAGGTGTGGCAGCAATCAATGCCGGCGGTAGTACCATTCATTCTATGTTTGGACTACCAACCAGAATGTTTTTGCCTACAACCAGCGTGGTTGACCCGAATGTATCGCAGAACATTCCCATGCTGCAGTCGCATTTTCACTATCCAAAACCAAAGTTAGATTTATTTAAGAATTTCGATTTGCTCATAATTGATGAAATCTCAATGGTGAGGGCCGATTTGTTTGATGCAATCGACAATTCTTTGCGCTTTTCGAGAAGAAGTAATTTGCCATTTGGTGGGGTACAGGTTTTGCTTATTGGCGATTTGTTTCAATTGCCTCCCGTGGTTAAACAAGATGAAAAAATGCTACTTGATTCATATTATGATTCAGAGTATTTCTTCTCATCAAGGGCATATCAGGCATTGAATGTAATGCAAATGCAATTGAACAAGGTCTATAGACAAAGTAACCGAACCTTTATTTCATTGCTCAATAATGTTAGAAATGCGCAGTTAAATGAAGGTGATTACGAAATATTGCAAGAACGTTACCAACCTCATTTTGAACCCGATGAGGAGGGATTTGTAACACTTTGTAGCCACAATTCAACTGCCGACCACATAAACAAAGACAAACTTGCGAAACTAGCTGGCGTTTCTTTTAAATTCGCAGCGGAAATAAAAGGTGATTTCTTTGAAAGTCAATATCCTGCGGAGCCCATTTTAGAACTCAAAGAAGGGGCTCAGGTAATGTTTATTAAGAACGATATTTCTGGTGAAAAGAGATATTACAACGGAAAAATTGCAGTAGTATCGTCTATTTCAAATGATAAAATTGAGGTAGTAATTCCCAATTCAAGAGAAATTATTGAAGTTGAAAAAGACATTTGGCAGAACTTAAAATATAACTACGACGAAGTAGAAGATAGGGTGATGCAAAATGAAGTTGGAAGCTTTAAACATTTTCCGTTGAAGTTGGCTTGGGCCATTACCATCCATAAAAGTCAGGGGTTAACCCTTGAAAAAGTAATTATTGATGCAGAACGCTCGTTTGCTCCAGGTCAAGTTTATGTTGCCTTGAGTAGGTGCGTTACCCTCGAAGGTTTGTATTTGAAGTCGGGTATCAATGGCCGAAACATTTTAATTGATCCCCGCATTGTTGAATATTCGCAGAATCATATTTCAACCGATCAACTGCCAGAAATTTTAGAACAGGAAAAAAGGCAATTTGGACAAGATAAGTTGTTGAAAATATATGAATTTGACCCAATTCGGGTTTTTGTTTATAATTGGAAACACAGATTATTGGCGAAGTTTGGACTTGAGTTCCCTCAAGATATCAATGATTGGTCGGAGAAAACTATTTCTGTGTTGTTTGATATTCAAAAAGTAGCTGAAAAATTCCAATATCAAATCAACCAAACATTTGCCGAATGTAAATCCAATTCTGATCTGTTGCCAACTTTAACAGAGCGCTGCTCAAAGGCAACAGTTTATTTTGTGAATCAAATAGATGAGAGAAGTGCAAAAGAATTGAAAATGATGCTTGATGCCTATACCTTAAAAAACAAGCAAAAGAAATGGCGCAAAGAAATTGAAGCAGTTTCGAATGTATTGTTTGCAAAGCGCCAACAAATGATTCAGGTATCGTATAGAAGTATTCGTTTGTTTGAAGGAGAAATTCCTTTGGAAATACCTACCGGAAATACCGTTACTGTTCAGATCAATAAAAATGATTTTGAGGGACAAAAAACAGGAGATTCACTTAAGGGAAATACGACAAAAACCAAAGGTAACATTAAAATTCCTGAGAATATTCTGCTAACAAAACAGGTTTACGAGCAGTTGAAATCGATTGAGAAAACTGCATTAGAAAGAGACTTGTCTAAATCTACCGTTGAAACCCATTTGGTAAAATGTGTAGAATTAAAACAGTTGAAAGCAACTGATTTTATGCATGAACTTACCCTCAATGAAATTTGTTCGGAAATCTCGAATGCGGGAGATAAGTTGAGTGAAATCAAAGCCAAACTCAATGATAAGTTTGACTATTTCGAAATTAAAATTGCCAGAGCAACGTTAATTTAAAATAACTTTGGTTTTGAAGTTGTGCAATTTAGATTGGGCTTGAATGGTATAAATTCCAGCGTTTACATTTTGTAAATTCAAATTGTAACCGCTGTTTAAATTGCTCGTTTTTACTGTCTGAACTACTTGACCTAGCGCATTTATTAATTCAATATCAAAATTTTCATTTTCATCTGCCAAATCCGATTGAACTACAAAAGAGCCTTTGCTAGGGTTAGGGAATACTGAAAAATTAACTTTTTCAGAAATCCCATCCAATCCGGTTGAAATATTTTTAAACACCAAATTAAATCTGTCATTTGCAATGCTCGCTGCAATACTTGGATTTATGTCGAACTCGTAATAAAACACACCACTACTTGGTATTGGAGTTTTTGTATTTGTGAAATTATCATTTAAATAAGTTTCAAATCCTAAATCTTGGTCAAATTCAAATTTGAAACTATATGCACTTGATCTATATTGGGTTAGTTTTAACTTCACGGTGTCAATTGCGAGTGGTGATTTTCTAGTTTCAATGCTCAATAACTGTGTGTCATTTTTAACTGAAATATTTTCATCTTGGTTTGTTGGCTTTAATGCATCATCTTGGTCTACGTTATTGTTGGCAAATGCCTTGAATTTGATTAAAAAGCCATCTAATGCCATTGCTCCATTATTTAAAGAATCGCGCTGATATAAACGGACGTTTAAAAATCCATCGGGTAAATCAGTTCCAAAAGTATTGGTTAATGAAGTTCCTTTTGCGGATTCCGTAAATGTAAGGGATGCAGCGTTTGAAGAATTGGTTTTTACAAAACAAGCCTGTCCTGGTTGTAAAAATCTATTTGCTGCTGACCCTACTGAATTTGAATTTGTGGTTACATCAACGGTCACATATGCCCCTCTCGTTGACATTTTGGGATCCCAGATGTAATAAAAACTTTTGTTTAAATTGGTTGCATTGCTTAAGATTGTTTCCATATTTACAGGAGCCTGGTATGGATTTCCAACAAGACTAAACCCATTTGCGGTGGTACTTAAATCTGACACTGTTTTATTGCCAATTGCAATGGTTCCGGTTGTTCTAATGGTTGTATTATTTGGGGTTGCGGTATTGGTTGATAAATCAATATTTCGATCACCGCGAACCATAATTCTGTATGGATTTCCAACGGTGAATTTATTGACGTTTGTATTTGAAATTGCACTCCAAGTTCCGGTTGAGTTGTTGTGGGTAAACATTGATGCATTACCGGTTTGGGTTTGGTCAAATCCATTGGCACCTGTAGTTGAGCCGGTGATGTCTATTCCCAATCCAGTTGTTGTATTTCCATCTTCTTGCCAATTTTGATAAATTGTACCGGATGTAGTTACAGGTGAACTTAATAATCTATATGCCCTTTTTGCAGGAATATATTTTTCGATCGTTACATTTCCAATAACGCTTCCAGATGTTACGGGACCAATAATACCGGTTTTAGTAGCATTGCTTTTTATGGTTAATTTATCGTTTGTTGTGAGTGCTCCTGCGGTTAGCGTTAATGTTTCAGTCAAAGAACTGGTTCCAGTAAGAGAAACACCAGCGGCATTTTTAATTGTGCAAGAAGCTAACGTGTTTGTAGTTGCCAATGTTTGTGATTCAGAACCGTTCAATATCAATGTAGATCCAGCATTTCCGTTAATAATACCAGTTCCATTAATTGCCCCAGTTAATGTTAGTGTTGAACTAGACGAAATATTAAGCGTACTTCCATTTACTGAGTTTAGTAAGCCTGAAATAGATAAATTTCCTCCTGTGGTAAAATTAGTGCTTCCAGAAGAATTGGATAAAATAAATTGTTTATCTGTTCCAAAATTAGAAGGTGAACCTCCTGTTCCATCGGGGGTTCCAGACCAACTTGATAATTGATTTAATGCAGCAATTGCAGCAACTTTTGGATAGTATTTGACGTAGGGAGTCCAAACTGCAAAAAGGTTTAAGTTTGTTTTTGTTGAATAGGTTGAGCCTACTGCGTAATTTGTGCCCGTTCCGTTTGGTTGGGTGTTCCAACCGTTGAAATAATAATCTGGTTTATCTAATGTGTTTTTTCCGGCCAATGTCACCGAACCGGTTGTAAAACTCTGTGAATTTGGAGCTTGTCCGGTTGTATTGTTATTTCCATTATACGTTACACTGTAAGTTGTTGCCGCTACTGAAAAAATAGGTATCAATGTTAAGTCCGCTGTAAGCGTGAGTGTATATGGATTCGATGTAGATACACTTGAACTATTGGCGGTGTTTTGCCAATTTGAAAATTGATATCCAGAATTAGGAGAAGCGGTTAAGGTTATTTGTGTTCCCGAAGAATAAACATCTCCATACAAACTTCCACCCGTTGATTTTCCATTACTACTTGATAATACTTTCAACATGTAAACCGAACTAATTTCACTTTCTACTGAACCAATTGTAGGGATGCTTGCACGTGTATTTGATAATTGGTCGGTTGTTACTGCGTTGCTCGATGCAGTTGTACCAACAATATTTACCCATGCACTTGTGGTCATATTTTTATAACCAAATACCGGACTTCCATTTCCATTTGTATAACCCGTAATGCATCCTTTGTTTGTAGAAATATTCGGGAAACTACCAATTTTCAGAGTAGCTGTTTTATTCGATGACGATGATACCAAATAAGGTTGGAAAACTTTGGCTGAGCCTATTTCCGATCCTGTACCATCAGTTATTTTTGTATATGTGCCACCGGCAAAAATTGTGTTGTCAGTTCCATCCGCTTTTCCGCTGTATATTTTATTTGTAAATGAACCAGAGCCAAGACTGTTACTGCTAGTATGGTGAATGCAATATATCGCATCACTATTGCCAAAGCCAAAATCATTTAATGTAAATGCAGTTGGATTAGACGAGGAACCGGAAGTTAAATAGTAATTATATGCAAACAAACAATTTACTGCCTTTATTGTGCCCCCGTTGTTTCCAATTGCTCCGCCACTATAACTTCCATACGCTACATTTCCACTGAATGTAGTATTTGAAATATATCCTGTCCCTCTATAATTATTGATTGCACCTCCAATTTCAGTGCTTTTATTATTAGAAAATGTAGAATTATTTATGTAAAGAACAGACTGATTTTCGCATGCACCGCCACCACCAGCCGCACTTTCACTTCTGTTTTCAGAAAAGGTACATTTTTCAACATACATTGTTCCTAGATTGATAAATCCACCTCCATATGATGCGGAATTTCTTGTCAAGTTACAATTGGTCATGTAAATTGATTTTCCAGAATTGTTGTAAATTCCACCACCTCCCGCATTTGAGTTTCTACCGTTTGAAATTACGCAATTGTTTAAAACTAATTTGGTGCAAGAGTTGTTGATACATCCTCCACCGGAGGTATTGTTTCCACCTTTAATGGTTAAATCATTGATCGTGATTACTGTACTACCTGATGTTGTGAATACCCCAAAATTAGATGCAGTTGATGTTCCACCACTTCCGGTATTGTTTATACCGGCATCACTTACCCCATTGATAGATACGGTAATTTTGTTTCCGTTTCCTTTAATTGTAAGTGATTTTGAAATTGTTATGTTGGCAGTAATTACTATATCATTGCTGATTTCAATGATATCGACTACCGACGTTGACGACGCCGTTATTGCCGCCGTTAATTCTGAATATGTTGCTACATAACGTGTTGTTTGTCCGTTGGCGATTGCAAACGCAACGAAACACAGAATTAGTAATAACGGTTTGAAAAAAGGTTTTTTCATTTAAAAAATGCAAACAAATATCGTTAAAATTATTGAATAAATTGCGTTTTTTACAAAGAGATTCTGTAACAGTATTCTTATCTTTGTTTTTCTAAAATGGCACAACCTACGTTTTTTACCCTACATCAAGTAACTATCAATATACAAAAGGTTGTAAATCAAGTTTTTAAGACTGGATTTTGGGTGAAAGCTGAAATCAATAAACTCAATTTTTACCCCCATACGGGACATTGTTTTCCTGAATTGGTCGAGAAAAATAATGGCAAAGTGGTTGCAGAAATGCGTTCAACCATATGGAATTCAGACTTTTCTCGAATCAATCAAAATTTCCAAAAGACTTTAGGTGAACCTCTCAAAGATGGCATTACGGTTTTGTTGTTTGTGATGATTGATTTTCACCCAACATTTGGGCTCACACTCAAAATTTCCGACATCGACGCTTCCTTTACGCTGGGCGAATTGGAGCGAGAAAAGCAAGAAAGTATTGCCAAACTTAAAGCCGAGGGTTTGTTCGTTAAAAACAAACAGCACAAATTGGCCTTGCTTCCAAAACGCATTGCCATTATTTCAGTAGAATCGAGCAAGGGATATTCCGATTTTATGCAAGTTATTACCCGAAATCAATGGAAATATCAGTTTTTTACAATGCTGTTTCCGGCGATCCTTCAGGGCGACAATGCTGCACCTACCATCATTGCACAACTGCGAAGAATTTACAATGTAAAACATCACTTTGATGCCGTTGCCATTATTCGTGGAGGTGGCGGCGATGTGGGGTTGTCGTGTTATAACAATTATTTATTATCCAAAGAAATAGCGGAGTTTCCATTGCCTGTTTTCTCGGGTATTGGCCACTCAACCAACGAAACTGTTTCTGAAATGGTATCATTTCGAAACGCCATTACTCCCACAGAATTGGCTGATTTTTTGATTCAAGAGTTTCACAATTTTTGGGTGCCCATTCAGAAATTTCAGGAAACCATTTTGCGTAAATCGGCAGATATTTTTTTGTATTCTAAGCGCAATTTGACCACAGAAGTGAATTTATTGAAGGCCCATGTAAAGTTACAATTGCAGCAGTCGCGGTATACATTAACCAATTTTCAGTCAACACTTACAAGTTCATCTTTGGGCATTGTTCAAGGGCAGCGCGACATCATAGAGAACCAATTGAAATTGAATTTGATAAGGGCTGCGAAACTGTCCCTCAAAAATCATTTTTCAAGTATTGAGGGACAAGAGAAAGTGGTGAATCTTTTGAATCCACTCAATTTATTAAAAAGGGGGTATAGCTTGACCCTGGTTGATGGGAAAATTGTGAAGTCAATAGCCGAAATAAAAGAAGGTCAAATCATCCAAAGTCAATTTGTAGACGGAACAGTAAACAGTGAAGTAATATCTAAAACAACGATCTAAAATTAAAGTTATGAGCAACGAACAGGAAATAAAATACACAGCGGCATTTGAAGAGCTTCAACAAATAGTAGAAGAAATTGAATCTGGAGAAATTTCTGTAGATGAAGTATCTGAAAAGGTAAAGAGGGCATCCGTTTTAATTGCGGTATGCAAAGAAAAACTGTTTAAAACTGAGGACGATGTAAACCAAATTCTCAAAGAATTAGAATCCGACTAAGCGATTGAGATTAAATGCAGGTTATTTGAGGAATTAATTCCAAAATAACTGCTTTTTTGTGCCTTGTTCTTTTTCACTTTGGTCAACATTGAAGTTCTATCGTACTTTTGTAAATCAATTGTGTTCATAATCAAATCAGCGAAACATGCATCCCTCAAAATTAAAAAACTTACACGATTTAACGGACGAGGATTTCGATTTGATATTTCCACTTGAAATTCGTAGAAAGTCGGCAACTCATTTTACGCCCATTAAAATTGCAAAGGCGGCAGCTCAATTTTTAGCAACAGAGCCAAACATTAGAATTTTGGATGTTGGTTCCGGAGCGGGTAAATTTTGTTTTGTTGGGGCATTAACTACAAATGCGCATTATACCGGGGTAGAACAGAGGTCCAATTATTGCAAATGTGGCGATGAAATTGCCAATAAATACAATATAGATAATGTGAGTTTTTTGAATGCCAACATTGATCGAATTAAATTCAAAGATTTCAATGCCTTTTATTTGTTTAATCCTTTCTTTGAAAATTTATCACCTGAATCGGCTTTGGATCAAACCGTTTTTCTAGACGACGAGTTGTATTTGGAATATTCGGCCTATGTGCATAAGCAGTTAGAGCAAATGCCAATTGGCACACGGGTTGTTACTTATCACAGCTCTGGCCCAGAAATTCCAAACACCTATCAATTGCAAGATTCGTTATTCAAAACTTATTTGAAATTTTGGATTAAAAAAGCATAAAAGCAAAAAGTTCATAAATGAACTTTTTGCGTAGAAATAAATCAATTGTGAAGGTAAGGCTAAGTTAATCGCCTTTGCCTTTAGAAATCTTTTTCAAAGCTTTGTCGGCTTTTTTCTCTTTTGCTGTTTTTGTTGGGGCTGTCTTATCAGACTTTTTCTTCCCCTCTTTTTCTTTTGCCATAATGGTGATTGTTAAAATCCAATGCAGAAGAAACTGTGGCTTCAAATGTTATCGAATGAGTAAATATACGAAAAAGATGTGAGAGTAGGTGATAATATGAAAATAAAGGTTCTGTGTTTTTCGCAATTTTACAGTTTGCATTTTGCGTTTTTCGCAAAGGAAATCAGTTTGTCGCTCAATTAATATTGTGGCATGAACTTTAAAACTTTATTCATCCTAATGTTTGCCATGATTTGGAATAAATCACAAGCGCAAATCTCTTTACATCCTTTTATTGGAGGAAACTTAAACGACGTTCACGATTTTGACAATCAAGAAGTAAATGACTTTTTTAAGCCACTAGCTGCAATTCATTTTGGAGTAGGAATCGATATTCCTATTAGTAAAAGGGTTTCAATTGAACCCATGCTAAGATTTAATCAAAAAGGGTGGACGGCCAAAGTAACTGGATTGGATTATATGGATTTAGAATTTGTTCAGAAAGCTTCCTATAAATTGTCGGTTATTGAATTGCCAGTTTTGGTAAATTTCAATACCACGTACAAGAAAATGAAAATTGTCTATAGTATTGGTCCGTACGTTGGATATGCAGCAGAAGTAAGACTCCAAAGTTCTTATAAAAGCGAGTATTATCATGATGAATTTGATTCGAAATCAGATCCACATTTTATAGAGAACGAGGTAATAAATGGATTAAATCGATCAGATTTTGGTTTGATTATAGGCACACAAGTTGAACTTAATAATTTCACTATGGGTGTTCATGGTCAAATGAGTGCACAAAATTTATATGGTAAGCTAACCGAAAACGCCAATAAACACATGAGCTTACAACTCACTTTGGGTTATAAATTCAAATTATAAATATTCATATTTTTGTAAAAAAGATACCCCAGCTTGCTGGGGTTTCTTTTTTTTGTTCAATGAGTTTTTTTGCGCTACATGGTCTTGCAGTTAATTACGCAAGATGCGCTGCTCGCGTTTGAGTGATTTTAATAGTTTTATCACGCTTAAATTGTTGTTTAATATTATTTTGTAGGGTATATTCGCAATTGTAACGAAAAAAATCAGAATTATTTTTTGCAATAATTACAAAATTGAAAGTTGGCATTTTTTTTGTACAAAAGGAATCTAATTGTAAATAAAGTGCTTCAAAACAATTGAATGATATAAAACGAAATAAATATTGTGCAAAAACTTTTAATTGTCTTTACTTTTTTCTTTCAAATATTAAATTTAAACGCTCAATGCAGTTCTGCTTTTTCGTATTCAAAAACTGCTTGTACCGGAGAACAAAAACAATTTACAGCATCTACAACTGGGTCAACAATTATTTACGATTGGAATTTTGGTGATCCCAATTCAGGTGCTGCGAACTTTGCATTCGCATACAATCCTCAGCATATTTTTAATAAAGCGGGCACATACAAAATTCGACTTATTGTTAAAGATACCTCAATAAGTTGTGTTGACTCGCTGATTCAGAGTATAACTGTTTACGATAAACCAACCGCTAGTTTTACAATTGACAATTCCTGTGAAAATTTGGCGTTGAAAATTACAAATACTTCTACTGAAAATAAATTAGATTCTGTTACACAATGGAAATGGGACTTCGGAAACGGTTCAATAGATTCAGCAAAAAAACCAAATCACACCTATACTTCAACGGGTACGGATACCATTAAGTTGGTAGTAATTTCGAAAAACGGCTGTGTTGACTCATTTTCCAAAATCATTACCGTTTATCCCACTCCAGTTGGGAAAGTTTCAGATACGAGCATTTGCGAGAGAATTTCCCTTACATTCAGTGCCGATACATTATCGTCTGCAAAAAGTTATACTTGGAACTTTGGCGATTCAACAACAGGTTCTGGTCAAACATCGAAGCACGTTTATTCGGTCGCTAAAAAAGTGTATCCAAAATTAACAGTGGCATTTGCAACTACGTCATGCACGGTAGATGTTGATTCGGTTTTAATTAATTCTACTCCAAACGCAACATTTAGTGTAATCAAAGACACACAGTGTTTCAGAAATAACAATGTTTGCATCAAATTATCTTCAAAAAACAAATCACTAAAATCTCGAAAAATAATTTTCGACGATGGTTACATCGACGATTTTAGTGCTTTGAAAGACACGCTCATTTGCCATGCTTATCTTGATAAAAACGGTGGCATATACAACATCACTGTTGAAATGGTTGATTCAAGCAATTGCAGCGCACAAATCACAAAGGATAGCGTGGTTTTCATACGGCCGATTGTTAGCGCCAAACTCGATAATTCAATTATCTCGGGTTGTTTTGGCACAACCGGTACTTTTACAAATAGTGCGAATATTGCGTTTTCGAAAGTGAAAAAATTCACATGGATTTTCGATGATGGCAGTATCGATACCACTAATTGGGCCAATACATCTCATAAATACACGAAAGATGGAGACTTTTATACAAAGTTGGCAATTACCGATGTCAATGGATGTACAGATACTTTTGTATCAAAAAATAGGGTTAGAAATACAAGCTATCCATTGGATGCTAAAATTACAAAAATTTACAGCACTTGCTATAGTGACAATAAATTTGATTTTTCTCAAACTCCTATCACCAATTCAAAAATTACATGGAGTTTTTTAGGGCCAACTTCAAGCAATATATTTTCAGGGAGTTACCACTACGGCACTACGGGAGTATTTTATCCTTATGTTACAATCAGTAAAAATGGTTGCGATAGTATTCGCAAGCTTGATTCAATTGTAATTACTGGCCCTATCGCTAGATTTAAGCAAATTCAGAATCAATTTCAATGTCAAGCACACGATACTGTTTACTTTGAAAATGGATCTTATTCCTACAAAAACAAAAAATTGGTTTCTTTTTGGAACGCCGACGATTTAACATATACCTGCACTACAGATACCAAAGCGGGTATCAACGCAAACCAGAATTGCAACTATTCGAAAGATTCTCTGAAATTTAAGCATTATTACCCTCGGTTGGTTGATAAATGTTACAATGCTTCTTTGAGGGTTACAGACACCGCTTTAGGGTGCACAGATATTGCCTATGCGCAGCTTCCGTTAATGAAGCCCTTGGCTAAAGGAAGTTTTACCCCGTCTGATACTGTGGCTTGCCCGGGTCCAAGTTCCCTGCTTCAAAACAAAACTGTTTGGTTTGATTCTATTCGGCCTCAACCAAGTTGCCTCAAATATGCGATGTGGATAATGTGGGATTCTCTGCAAGCTGCCAAAAGTGGAAATTTTAATAACTATTGGTCTTTTAATAAATTCACACACAACTATGCACTTTCTCCGTTAGCGGGTGACTCATTGGGTTATGTCACTACCGGTTTGATTGTAGAAAATGGCACTGATACAAATGGTGTGGTTTGTAGAGACACAGCCTGGTTTCCACGAGTTATTCGAATTGTAAGATTGAGTTCTAAATTTACCTCTACCTATAATCCGAATAAATATGTATGTAAAAACACAAAAATACTTTTCTATTTAGCCGATTCAAATCAAACAAAAGGTTCTAAATTTACTTGGGATTTTGGTGACGGAACTGTAGTCTCAGATACGGTTCAACATTTTAAATTTCATACTTATACAAAAGCAGGTGATTACAGGATAATTCTCAGAGTTGTTAATCCTACAGGATGCTTATTGCAAGATACCCAATTTATTCATGTTGGATTTAAAATGAATTTGAATTTAAGCAGAAACTCCGTTTGTGTGAGGGACACTATTGCTTTTCAAGAAGATTGTCGTTACTACCCAACAGGATCATCTCCGTCAGGTTTATTTAGCAATACTGCAAGGGCAACCGCAGGAAAAGAAAAATGTTGGTACAACCTCGATGATGGAAAAGGCTATAACTACATTGCATCCAACTTAAAGGTTGTTTACAACAGTCCGGGCATTTATAATTTTTCCTTAATTGCCCGAGACAGTGCAGGTTGTTTTGATACTTTTAAAAATATCCGACAAGTGCAGGTATCCGGTTTGTACGCCGGCTTTACAACTCCTGTAGATACTTTCCTTTGTCCACAATCGGTGAAGCTTACATCCACAGCATCTACAACAGATTCGTCGAATAAAACGTTAAGTGGTGATTATATCAGTGATTACTCATACGATATGGGTCCTCAATTTGCCATTATCAAATTTCCAAACCCAACTAAATTTCTGAATACCGGCACATACAAAATTACTCAAACTGTGAGAAACAACAGGGGATGTGTTGATAGTTTCAAAAAAACGATACTCGTAGTTGGACCCACTGCGAAATATGAAATCATCCGAGATAGTATTGGTTGTAGTCCATTAAATGTGGTATTTAAGAATAAATCTACCTACGGTACAAATTACATTTGGCAGTTCAACGACATTAATAACAATAATTTAAATACCACCAGCGATACTTCCGTTAGTTTAAAATATACAGGTTATGGAGATTTTTACCCATATTTGATAGCCAGAGGAACATTTACAATCAATGGTTCAACCAATGTTTGTTCCACTATTTATCCGGATACAAGTTTGGTATTTAAACACAAAATTACAGTCTGGGAATTGCCCAAAGTGGATTTTTATTGGAATACAAACTGCAAACAGCTTGCTACTAATTTTTATAACTACGGCAGCATTAAAACTGGTTCTATGAAGAATTTTGTGTGGGAATTTGGTGATGGTACATCAAGCACCAAAGAAAATCCTTATCACCAATGGAAAGACACCGGTTATTACAGGGTTAAACTCACCATATACTCTGATAAGGGCTGTTCTGATACCCTTGTAAAATATGTGAAAGTTTCGTTTGCTCCTGTACCTAATTTTAAGGTTACTTCCAATTGTATTGGTGAAACATCACAATTTACCGATCAATCTATATCCGTTGGTGATAAAATCCAATATTGGTACTGGGATCTGGGTAATGGAACAGTTTCTGGAACTGCCAATCCCTCCGAAAAATATGTGACAGACAAAACCTATACGGTTAAGTTATTTGTAACAAATACTGCTGGTTGCACAGAAACAATTACAAAAGAATATACCATTTGGTCACGACCTGTTGTGTCCTTTACGAACAATCCAAAATGTGATAAAAATACCATATCATTTATCAATAATTCAACTGGAAAACAGGCTTTGGAATCTCAAATATGGCATAGAGGCGACAATACAAAAGCAAATACATACAACGATACTCATTTGTACGCCAGTTATGGTTTGTACACAACAAAATTAGTTGTAACCACCGAAAAAGGGTGCAAGGATTCTCTATCTCAAACAACAACCGTATTTCCTAATCCAACGGCTAAGGCATCGGTAGACGACAGTGCTCAGTGCTTAACGCAGCATACCTTTAATATGCAGGATGTTTCTACAATTCCGTGGTCAACATTGAGTTCAAAATGGACATTAAGCAATGGGGTAACAAGTACTTCACAATTATTCAAATACCGGTTCGTTTTAGATGGGTATTATACCTCAAAACTTGTAAGTATTTCTAATTATGGCTGTAAAGATTCTGTAACTTTTCCAATTAGAGTGAAACCTTCCGTAATTCCTGATTACACAGTAAACAATATTCCTCAATGTTTTAATGTAAATCAATTTACCTTCACAGAGGCAAGTACGCTGAACAGAGGAACATATACTTACCGCTGGGAATATGGTGATGGAGTTAAAGACAATGGCAAAACAGTAAAGCATCGCTATAAAGATACAGGTCTATTTTATGTTCGTTTAATCACAAAAACGAACTTGAACTGTTTAGATACCATGATTAAAACAGTGAGGGTATTGCCAATGCCTAAGGCAAGTTTTTCTGTTCCTGATACGAACCAATGTTTGAGTACTAACAAGTATAACATTAGGAACAACACAACAATCAATTGGGGTAATTTATCTGCATATTGGACATTTGGAGATGGATCCAATTCCTCGGTTTATAATCCCTCAAAAACTTACGCAGCCATTGGGAGATATTTGGTTACATTGTACACAAAATCAAACTTTGGTTGCGGCGATACTACTTCGAAATATTTCAGAGTAAACGTGATGTCGAAACCAAGTTTCACAGTGAACGATTCCGATCAATGTCATAACCAGAATGTCTTCAAATTTACCAATACGAGCACCATATTCGCAGGTACAATAACCGCAAATTGGAGTTTCGGAAATGGAATTCACAGCACAACGTATAGTCCAACTTATACTTTCCCTGCGTATGGGACTTACCAAACAAAATTGCGCGCCATTTCAAATTATGGTTGTATGGACAGCATTACAAAAAATATCATCGTATACCCTATGCCGGCGGTGAAGATACAGGTGAATGATACCGATCAATGTATTAACCAGCAGAAATTTGTATTTACGGATATCAGTACAATTCCTTATGGCAACACAATTAGAAAATGGATGTTCCATGATTCTAGCTCTGTGAAGAGTGTGGTCAATAGGACATATGCAAAGGATACATTTTATTTTGTGAAATTAATTAAAACTAGCCAATATGGTTGTATTGATTCTGCCCGCAGAAAAATGATTCTATTTACCAAACCGAATCCGTCATTTACATTAAACGACTCAGACCAATGTTTGCGATGGAATACCTTTATTTTAACATCCACTACAACCATAAAAAATGGTACATTTTCATACATTTGGAAATATCCAAATAATACCACACAAAATACTTCAGTGGGAACCTATAAGCATGCATCTGTTGGGAATTTATATCCAAAAATAATTGTTACCAGCAACCATGGTTGCGTCGATTCATTCAGTAGAAAGGCAATTACTTTCCCAATGCCTGTATCGAAAATTACATTTAACGACAGTGACCAATGTGTAAGATATAATTCATTTAAAGTAACTGCAAGTTCAACGGTAAGTTCTGGCACCGTAACCAATAAAGGGTTTTGGGGAGATGGAAAAACCTACACCGGAAATAGCAATTTTAATAAATATGCCAACTCAGGAACTTATGATGTAATGAACATTGCAACTTCAAACAACAATTGCATAGATACACTCATCAAAAAAACCATCGCTTTTCCAATGCCGGTGGGTAAATACAAAGTGAATGACTCTGCGCAATGTAATGCGAACCAGAGTTTTGTGTTCACCGATATTTCAACAATTTCATCTGGTAGCTACACCCGGAAATGGTTGTTTGCAGATTCAAATTCCAACCGACCTATTGTTACCCGAAAATTTACTCCTGATACCACACACCATATTACGCTGGTTGCCACTTCCAACTTTGGATGTTTAGATACCTTTAAAAATAAAGTTACCGTTCATTCAATGCCGAAAGTGTTTTATACGGCTTCAGATAGCTCACTGTGTTCTACGCAGAATACATTCACTTACACAAATAAATCTGGAATACGCAAAGGGAAATTAAGTTATAAATGGACCTACTCCGATACAAAATCGGACACCGTAAAAAGTCCAACCCATGTATTTTCTTCCTTTGGGAATTATCTCGTTAAACTTGTTGCCACCTCCGAAAAAGGTTGTAAAGATTCATTTGGCAAAACCTCTTATGTAAGGCCAATGCCAAAAACCATCATCGGTATTAACGATTCTAATCAGTGTGTAAACCAACAACTATTTACATTCAACGACCTTTCGACAGTTTCGTATGGTACATACATCAGGAAATGGAAGTTCCACGACTCTACTTCAACCCTGAAAAGTCCCTCAAGAAAATACACCAAAGACACTTTTTACAAAGTTAAATTGGTTACAACAAGCCAATATGGTTGCATAGACTCACTTACTATTTCCATTGAAGTCTATCCAAAGCCTTATCCATCATTCACCACAAATGATACCGACCAATGTTTGCGTTACAATAACTTCCAATTCACCAACAAATCAAAAGTGAAATATGGTTCCATCACCAAGAATAGTTGGAAATATTCTGATGGGCAATCTCAAACTTCAGTGAATGGTAATAATAAATATCCCAATTTTAGTACCCACTTTGCTCAGTTAATTTCAACCACGAACTATGGTTGCGTAGATTCAATTCAGAAAACCATGATTGTTTGGCCCATGCCCGTTTCAAAGTACACGGTGAAAGATAGTGCCCAATGTTACCGAACAAATGCTTTTGCAATCACACCAAATTCCACAATCAATTATGGAAGCATGACCTATAAAACAACTTGGGGTGATACCATTCAAGCGGCTACATCCGTATTGAAACACGTTTATCCGAATTATGGAACTTATAAGTTGGCTTTTGTTACAACATCAAATAACCAATGTATTGATACTTTCTTTAATCAAATTGTGGTGCATCCAATGCCAAAGGCGAAGTTTACAATTAACGATACAGCACAGTGTATTAACAACCAGAATTTTATTTTCACAGACATATCAAGCGTTGCGCTAGGCACCAACACCCGTAGATGGATTTTTTCAGGGACAAATAATTTTGCATCCCCTACAACTTATACTTTCAATTCAGATACCAACCATGTTATTGCTTTAATTGAAACATCCAACAAAGGTTGTTTGGATACCAATTACAGAATCATTACGGTGCATTCAAAGCCCACACCAAAATTCACAGTGAACGACAGTGCACAATGCCTACGTCAAAATAATTATGTTTTCACAAATATTTCTGGTATTCGAAAAGGCTCATTAACCTACAATTGGGCGTTTAATGATTTTACAACATCAACAACAATTTCTCCAACCCATAAATATAAAAAATGGGCCATTTATAGGCCTATTTTAAGGGCAACTTCTGAAAAAGGATGTTCTGATACATTTGGACGTTTTGTCAAAGTAAACGACATGCCATTGCTTGATTTGAATACCAATGATTCATCGCAATGTGTAAACAATCAGTCCTTTGTTTTCAAATCATTATCAACCATTGGCGAAGGAAATTTGGCTTCTAGTTGGGTTATTAATGACGGATTTAATAGCAATCTGAAAACATTCACACGTTTCTTTCCGAAAGATACCATTTATGAAATCAAATTGGTAGAAAAATCAAACTTTGGTTGCATCGATTCCGTTACAGAACAGTTTGTAACTTATCCAAAACCCATGGAAAAATTTGATATCAATGCACCAAAGCAATGTTTGTTTCAAAATAAATATGTGTTTACAAATAAAACCACGGTCAAATATGGTTCTATGGCCCACAAATGGGAATTTGGCGATGGTGCTGCCATGAATGCACCCAATGCTTCACATTTTTATGTGAAGGATACTACTTTCATCGTAAAATTAACAACCATCACCAATTTCGGTTGCACAGATACCATATCGAAAATCGTAGAAGTCATGTCCATGCCAAAAGTCAACTTTTCCATCAACGACGTTGGACAATGCTTCAAAACCCAAGATTTCCAGCTACAAGATCTTACTAAAATCAAAAAAGGCACCCTCTCATCTGCATGGGATTTTGGTGATTCATCCGCTTCCTTAGACGCAACTACATCGCATGCCTATGACCGCATTGGCAATTACAGAATCAAGTTGGTTTCCACCTCAGACTTTGGGTGCAAAGATTCTATGAACAAACAAGTTTGGGTAAATCCAAATGCAAATCCATCCTTCCAAATCAATGATACCGGACAATGTGAGTTAAATGATTTATTCGTTTTCCAATCAACAAGTACCATTATAAAAGGAAATATTTTCCAATATGTATTCAATTTAGGGAGAAACGACATTCGAAATGGATTCAAACAAAGTAAACAATACGGTTATTCAGGCATTGAAACCATCACGCTGTATACCTTTTCCGACAGTGGTTGTGTAGACAGTACGAAACGGATAATACAAATTTATCCCAAACCCAAGTCGAGGATGCTCATAAACGACAGTGCCCAATGCTTCAGGCAAAATGATTATTTATTTACCAATGTGAGCACCGATAGTTTTGGATTGAAAAATACCTATTGGAACATTGACAATACCAACTTTATAGATCCAAATTCTGTGAATTATAAATTTAGAGATACAGGATTTAAGAAAATCGTATTAGTACAGTCAAACGTTTTTGATTGCTTAGACACCTTGTACAAGCTTGTGTATGTGAAGCCAATGCCGGATCCAGCTTTCGCTAAATTGAAAACACATTATTGCCAAGGTAATCCATTTGAAACCATTGTGCCCAATACAGCAGGTGGTGTTTTTGAGGGACGTAATATGCAGGGGAATTTGTTTGTTCCTCGCATCTTGTGGGCCGATACCGTGAAATATATCATAACCGTAAACGGATGTTCAGATAGCAGTATACAATATACCCAAGTTTTCCCAAAACCAACGGTGGATTTAGGCAATGATACCACAATTTGCAAGAATGAAATTTTGGAATTAGAGGTGAAATCTTGGAATTCTACTTACCTCTGGAGAGATGGTATAACCACACCAATCCGCAGAATTAACAAAGAAGGCATTTACATTGTGGACGTTACGAATATCTGTGGAGTGATTTCAGATACCATTCGTGTGGGTTATCTCAACGAGGATTGTCATATTTTAGTTCCCACTGCATTTACGCCAAACGGCGACGGTTTAAATGACCTTTACAAACCGGTCACAACCGATGTTACGTGGTTGAAATATCAAATTTTGAATCGCTGGGGCGAAATCTTGTTTAAAGGTGATCAAAATTCTCCAGGGTGGGATGGAGTTGCCAATGGAGATCAAGCAATGAGTGGTGCTTACATTTTGAACTATCAATATCAATACCGCTCATCGTATCGCGATGTAGTAATAAACAAATCATTGGTGTTTTACTTGATACGATAATTTGATTACAATGCAAATTAAGGCCTGTAGGGCAGGAGATACTTGTTAAATCCTTTTGTTTTTTCAAACGGTTGGATTTCCTAAAATTCTATTAGCCTACGAATGACGAAAGGTCTATTTTGGGATTATACTGAATAACTAAGTCTTCACCGTTCCAAATGGCTTCGGAGCTTTCGAGGCGACGGTGACTGCTTTGATCCAATGTGGCACCAACATAATCTTCAATCAAATCTTCGATGAAAACCCTTTCTCCAATTTGAATGTCGTTGGGAATTAAGTAGGCGGCAAAAGGGGAAGCGAAATTGTAGGGATAATATTCGCTCCAATTGATTGCGGTTTCCCAATCTGGATTTTCCAACAACTCATAAAAGGTCCTAACATCGCTAGTTACCTCAATTTGGCCTGTGGTTTTGTTCTGAATAACAGCATAACTTGATCGGATTTTAGAAGAAGGAACTAATATCTTCAATAACGGTTTAAGTCCTTGATTGGCAGCTTCATTGATGCTGTTTTTGTTGCGCGCAGTTTTGATCACGCGGAGCTTATTTGCGTTTTTATTTTTGTTCCAGAATTCCATTTGAAATGATTCGTAGGTTGTGTTGATTTAAGTTTAATTTCAAGCAGGTGTCGGCGTTTTGAGTTACCATTTGTAGCAGTTCATCATCCGTCAAATATTTTGTATCGATGATGAGGTGATCGCAATTCGAACATTTGCGGGATGTTGAATTTGTGGCTTCTAGATCGTCCCAATTTATTTTGTAGGGACAATTCATCTTCTTAATAAATTCGCCGTTGTTGGTATAAATTTCCTTAGTTATTGGATCAAATCTCATGAAGCATTTTGTTTTGAGGGATATTCGCTTGTTCTCAAAAATAGTAAAATAATTGGTGATTTTAAGGGATCGATAATCAATTATTGAACAAAAGCCATTTAAATCATTATCTTTAACAAATGATGAAAAAACTAATTATGGTATTTGCTTTCTTATTGACAACGTCAATATATGCGCAAACGAAAAGAGATGGAACACCCGACATGAGATATAATGTTAACAAAGGTTCAAGCATGCCCTCAATAAATTATTCAACACCCAGTTCAAATAGAGATTATCCAAATGGCGGACAAATTAAAATGCAAACTGGGTATATGAAAAATAGTGGCATTTATGTGGCTCCACATATAAAAACCACACCTGATAATGTACGTTGGAATAATTACAAGCCGCGTAAAAGGTAATCTAAACTCAAATACAGGTAACGGTTGTAGCAATCACTCAGCCTTAACCAACTCAATCGCAACTTCGTTGCGGCGGTTCGTAACGTCCCATGGGGCGTTGTAACCCATATACATTAGTTTGCCACGGGTTTCTAGCTTGTTGTTCTTTAACTCCAAGTAAAGCTGGTCTGCATACTTCTGAATCTTTTCAGAGCTAGAATATCCCCCAAAACGAATTACAGCCAAAATTTTAGCATTCTCTTGAATCAATTTCACCTGGTTGCTCGATGGCGTGGGAAGGTCTTGCATTTTGTATTCACTGGGCATCACGAACGACATCGATGCGGAATCGCCCATTGTCATGATCACCGGAGAAGTCATGGCAATCTTCTGTTGCGATTGGTTTCCCCCGAAAATATAGCCCGCCACCGTTCTGAAACCATTGCTGCCTTCTTCGTCGTAATCAGGTTTTTTGAGGGATGTTTGCGCAAGGATCAAACTAGGATACTCGCGAATTTCAACCTCGCCAAGCTTTTTTATCACCCGATATTTCGGCATTTCAATGTCCCTCAATTTGAATGAATATAATAATAATCCGATCAAAATTACGGATATTACAATTGTGATGATTGCCCAAGGTTTCATATTTTATTAACAATCATATAGATAAATTGTTTCAGGGTGGGGGATATTCGGTTGATTAAAGTAGTTTACATCCACTTTCTGGCAAACTCATCGGCTTCGATTTCCTTTTGATTGTCTTTGTCAGAGTATTCCAAATTCTCTAAAAAGACGTCCTTTTTGCCGTGTAACAAAATATGGCCGGCTTCGTGGAAGAAGGTGAACCAAAAATGATCGATTTGGGTGGGTTTGTCTGTCAATTGAATCAAAGGTGTATCGCTGAGCCAGCGGGTAGCGCCGCTAATGGGCGCGTTATTGAGGGACGGGGTCTTTACAACCTTCACGCCAGCCTCTAGGCAAAGGCTTTGCAATTGATTGAAAGATTTATCATTATGATTCTCTAGCATAGATTTGAGAATACCCAATGTTTCTTTGAACTTCTTTTCTGAATACTTTTTGGCTGTCAATTCCAACGCTTGAATTTCGCCCTGTCTGAGCCAAGCAGAAACGGCATACGGGTCTTTGGTTTGCGCAAGCGATATGCGGAAGGCAACTTTCAGTTGCTGTTTGAAATAGTATTCTTCCCAAGCTTTATGGTTTGAAAAGCCAAAGAATGATAGCATTTCCATGGTTTTTTCCTTGAGGGTTTTCACTTGAGGTAGCCATCCTTTATGCATCATAGCGTCCAATGGAAATTGCTTTGCCCAAGGAGTTGCTTGGCGAATAACGGCTTCTCGTTTTTTTCGCGCAATAAATTCGTCGTAACCTCTTTGGTGGTCCATCCAAGATTGAGCGGGAATTCTCGTAATATTTTCAAATTGCACTGCCATATCTGCGGTAATTGAGCTGTCGCCTTTGAGAACTGCAATAATAGTTTTCTCTGGCTTTCCAGAACGGAGAGCAAACTCTTTTGGTCCCATTTTCATCTCTTCCAACTTCTCCAAAAGCGTTTCACCTGGATGCGGTCTTGATCGCCAAAAATATTGATATTTCATTGTTATTTCTCTTTGTGATAGTTGATGATTTCAATAACTTCTATACCTGAAATTTCGATCCAAATGAACTGACCGTCTTCATTGGTTGGAATTGGATTTTCGTGAGGTGTAAAAATCAATCGATAAGGTTGGTCCAGGTCGCAGCTCCATTGTCCTTTCCTGTTGTTTTTGAGTTCATGGTAATTTCCTGGATAGAATCTTACCGCTTCAAGTGTTGCAGCATCTTCTAAATGAGTAAGCCTCTTCTTTAGAATTGCAGCACGCAAACTGCCAAATTCTTTAACCATTTTACGTTCATTCTGTACTAATTTCTCTAATTTCTTATTGCTAAAAGTTATTTTCACAACAAAGTTAATTTATTTTTTAGATAACATAAAGTGTAAGTTTTATTTTTTTATTTTTGAGGGACGTTTTACGGTTGTAAAAAATAAACACAATGCAGACTTATATATGTCTCATTTGTCTGGTAAAATCAAAGTTAACCCCCAATGATTCCATACCTCGAATCTCAGTCTAAATTACCTGGCAGAAGTTTTGCATATTTTGCAAAAAAAAAATAAAATTAGGAATTTACAATTCCATCGCATTACATTTGCAACAGTATCACGAGACCCAAAGGTCACCAACCGAGCAATTAACCCTGCTACGGTGGTAAAATGATGCGGACAACACGTCAAAAACAAAGGGAAATGAAATCTTTCATTCTACACAACAGCGTTTTTAGTACCGAAATTCCTTCGGCCAACACTTCTATGCCCTGTTATGTTGTTTTTGCTCTAGCCATCAATCTCCTGGCTTGGATTTGTTCCGCAGCATCGTCCCTCAAGACCCGTGTTCTGCCATCGAACAATTTAAAAACAATATATCATGACACAACACACCTATCAATTTACAAGTGAATCGGTTTCGGCCGGACACCCCGACAAAGTCGCTGACCAAATTTCAGATGCCATCCTCGATGCCTATTTAGCCCAAGACCCCAACGCCAAAGTGGCTTGCGAATGCCTCATCACCACAGGGCTGCTGCTCATTGCCGGCGAAGTGACGTCAACCGCAAAAGTAGATCACACCGCCATCGCCCAGTCAGTGCTCGATTGCATTGGCTACAACAACGATGCCGTGGGATTCAACCACCACACCGCCGAAATTCGTAACGTCATTCACACCCAAAGCCCCGAAATATTCAATAGCGTGGTCGATGGCGGCGCCGGCGACCAAGGAATTATGTTCGGACATGCCTGCAACGACACCCCAGAATTGATGCCGCTGGCCATTACGCTATCCCATCAAATTGTGCAGAAACTCGAACATCTGCGAAACGATAATACCCTCCCTTGGCTTCGACCCGATGCAAAATCGCAAGTGACGGTGACCTACGATGAAAACGGAACGGTATCGGTCGACAAAGTAGTGGTATCGACACAGCACTCGGAAGACATCAGCCAAGCGGAACTTCATGCAGCTGTGATTCACCATGTGCTGGAACCCATCCTGCGCAATTGGATCAAAATCAAACAGCCCGAGTATCTGATCAATCCCTCTGGGAGCTTTCTGATTGGTGGACCCCATGGCGATACCGGCCTTACCGGGCGAAAAATTGTGGTCGATACCTACGGCGGGAGCTGTCCTCATGGCGGCGGTGCGTTCTCGGGCAAAGACCCTAGCAAAGTAGATCGCAGTGCGGCCTATGCGGCGCGTTACATTGCCAAGCACTTGGTTGCTTCGGGCGTGGTATCAAAATGCAACGTGCAACTTTCCTATGCAATTGGCGTGAGCGAACCTACTTCCATCCACATCGAATCTTTTGGTACGCACCGATGCGATTTGAAATTGCTTGAAGGAGCGATTTACGACTTATTTCCGGTGCAACCGCTCAATATCATTGAAGCGTTTGGTTTGAAGCGTCCCATCTATCAGCGCACGGCGTCTTACGGTCACTTCGGCAATGCGCAATACCCTTGGGAGGTGCTGGAATCTGCAAAGATTCAAGCGTTGCAGGCGATCGCAGGTATTAATCAGACATCGGTATGACGTTAGATGAATATTATCATTCGTTTTCTGAGTTACTAAGGGAAGCCAAAACGGTATCACATTGTTCGGATAGACCGGAAGTTGGACATATGTCGAGCACTGATTTCTGCAATAGAATTTGCGAATTATTGGCAAAGTTTAGCGATGACGATTTTAGCACTTTTGCCACCAAACTCAAATTCTCTATACACTTCAATGTGATTATTCAGGCTCAGGTCGCCGCGGTAAATTTAGAATCAAAGCGAAGGAGGTCTATATGATGAATTTAATCCTTCATATCCCTCATGCGTCCCTAAAAATTCCGGATTACGGCAAGTATTTATTGTCGCGCGAGGCCGTGGATACCGAGGCGTTACATCTCACAGATTTATATACCGATGAGTTGTTTGTTGGGGGACATCATGATACCGTAATTCAGGCCGATTTCTGTCGGGTGTACTGCGATGTAGAGCGATTTGATAACGATGCGTTGGAACCCATGTCCAAATTCGGCATGGGCGCCACCTATGTGCAATGCGATGACGGAAGGCAACTCCGAAGTTTAACGCCGGCGGAACGCGATGCCATCATGCAAACTTGCTATTATCCTCACCACCAACGATTAACGGAGGCGGTAGATGCTGCAATTTTGCAAACAGGCGAGGCGAGAATTGTGGACTGTCATAGCTTTCCAGATCCGCCTTTGCAATGTTCGCTGTACCAGGGCGGTGCGAAGTTCGATTTCAATATCGGTACGGATACCTTTCACACTCCCAATGAATGGGTAGGCGCTTCCGTTAAGTTTTTTGCCGATCGCGGTTTTCGTTTGGGTATCGATGAGCCCTACGCCGGAAGCATCGTTCCGATGAAGCATTACCAAACCGACAAACGCGTGAAAAGCATCATGCTGGAAGTAAACCGAAATCTTTACATGAACAACTATTACACCCGAGGCCCTCGCTTCGCAGAAATCAAAGCGGTTATTACTCAGTTTTTAATGATGTTGCGGTGAGGGATAAAAACCCCAGTTGTTGAAGCCCTTATTAGGATTTTGCGAATAACCACCTAAGATTTTTTTCGCCTGTATTTGCCCCTGGTTTGATAATAATACCTTGAACGACTTTGACTTTTCATAGCATTCTTTTTAAGGCTCACAGGCATCCTTACATGACCTTTTCTGAATCTTCCCCTGCTATCAATGCTCGGTTTTACATAAACAGCTTGTCTGCCTGTTCCTGAATCTCCGTTATTGCCACAAGATGCTAACGAAATGCAAATGATTGCAATAAAATAGTAGGGGAGTTTCATATGATAAAATATTTCCATGTTAAATAAACCAAGGCCACAGGAATGCTCATTAAAAACAATAAGCTCAACAAACAGCCTCGGCTGGTTTTGTTATAAATTCTGTTATATAACGCTTTATTAGGGTCCGTTATCCATCCCAAGCCTCTAGGAGCTTTGAATCCTAGGTTATGACGAATGATGCGCTTCACCGAGGTTCTAGCTGCAATTCGTTTTGTGAGGGACGGTATTCGGAATCCGAATTTCATTACCTGAGATTTTATTTTTTATGAGGGACGGTTTATTGTGAGGGATAAACAATATTTCAGTATTTTGGAAATATTAGATTGGGTATTCGGAAATTACGGACAACCACTTTTAGGGAAATGGGGCAAAAGTTATTTGCTTTTTCGCAAACCGCAGCCCCCGCATAGTAGAAATCAAAGCCGTCATTACCAAGTTTTTAATGATGTTGTCGTAAAAAAATACGTTTTACCCTTGGATTTTAGTATTATCGTCAAGTATGTCAAACCACACCAATAAATTCACCTATAACCATAAATCCATCTTCATCTTTAATTATAATATTTTCATATTCAATATTTTCAGGTTTTAGAATAATCTGTTCATGCATCCACGCTCCAGTGAATTTATCAATAACTTTCTCACTTGAATATTTTTTTATGGAATAACTTCCTTCATTTTCGGAATCGAATATATTATTGTGTTGTACCAATACAATCTTATTTTGTCTGGAGCCAACTACATTTGCTCGAAATACACATAAGTCTCCATCCTTGATTTTAGGCAACATTGAATTACCTTTAGCACGCACGATATACATGCTTTTATTTAGTTTTTCGAATCCATCTACTTTCACCCATCCTTCCTCTTCTACAGATTGCCATTCGCTAAATTTACCGCATGCTGCCTTTAAAGTATACAATGGTAAATAATCAATATACTTCACATCATCATTGACTTCTGCTTCAATTCTTACTTTTAAAGGCATTTGTATTATTTTCTCTTTTTCAATAACTGAACTTTCAAGTAAGGAAGAAAAATGTTTCGATAATTCTTTATCACAACAATAAATATAACAACCTTTCATACCTCTTGTCATTAAAGTTCTATAAGTATTCTTTATAATAGTATCAGCAATTTTTAAAGCCCTGGTTTTATCTTCTCTAAGTTGTTTCTTAATTCCTAAAATTGACTTATCTTTTGTTGATCTTTTTAATACATCAGTCACGACTTTGTTTTTAGATGTATCAAATCGCATATCATCTCCAATAATTACTCCCACATAATCAAGTTCTAAGCCTTGGCAAGTGTGTATACATCCTATTTCATTTACTGAATTCTCACCTATAATCCATGTGCTTCCATCGTTTTGTAAATTCCATTTCATTCCAAAATTATATTCGGGAATAATAATATCATTAACTAGTGTGTTTTTTTTGCTATTCCAGTCCCAGCAGTAACCTGCAACTAGTCTCGATTTGTTATTTATTTTATTTTTTTCAACAATCGCTTTTCTTAATTCGTTAGGGTCGTCAAAAACTCTGAAATCGAAATCGTATTTTGCAAGCCTCAGATTTGCTGTTTCTCTAATTTGGATGGTATTATCAATCCATGATAAAAATGCATCAGAACCATTACATCTAAATTGTGATTGTAGCTTTAATGATTTCACAACCGCACCTTGCGATTTTGCTAATTCTTCAATGTAATCCTTGCTCCCGATATCTTTTATATGTATTTGTTGATTATCGTCAACAAAAAATACTGAGAATTTCGAGGCATTTATAATTTCTAGTATTTGGTTATCTCCAAGATTTTGATAAAGGCCACTTTTATAATTTAATCGGTGAGCTTCATCAACTAAAAGTGCGTCAAAAATATTTGAATCTGCATCAATAAATGCACCTGAACCTCCAAATAGATTGTTTATTTCTGTCTTTTTCTTTGTTCCTGACAACTTAACAGAATACACATCCCTCGGAGCTGAGTTTTTGGATATATATTTTGACATCAAACCTTCATTGGTCAACTTAACTAGTAAATTTATTGCTACTACGCTTTTACCAGTGCCTGGACCTCCTTCGACAATTAAAACTTGTTTCTTGTCTGACTTTGCCTTCCTTGCCATTGCCAAAGCACTTTCCAAAACAACTTTTTGGTCATCTATCATCACAAATTCTTCATTCCCTTTTAACATCGAGGCCAAACTATCTGCTAACTGTTTTGAAGGTCGGAATCGGCCATTTTCAATACGGTACAAAATATCTTTATTGTCACCATATTTAATGTGCTTTTTAATGAACTCCCGGAGTTTAAGCGCATCAGGCTTTAAAAAAATGGGAGCCTTCTCAATATGCTCAGAATAAAAAGAATTGTTAATAATATTGTCAGGAGTGTAGTTGTGCAAATACGCGCATGGCACTAAATTTATTCCGTCTTCTTGAACTGTGGAATTGTAATTTTGGATCATTGAGGCATAAGACCAGGCTTGATAAGACGGGTGTGCCGTTTTGGCTTCTCCATGTTGAAACCAAGTTTTTATAATAGCATCTTCATTCGTTAGAGTTGCTTTGGACCATTGCTTTAATTCTATAATTAATACTTGTTCCCTGTTGTCATTGTTATTACCGGCTACAATAAAATCGATTCTATTTGAGGTAAGTGGAATTTGAAATTCTATAGAGATCTTAGCATCTTTTGGAATATCATCATCCGATAGAACGGTGTTCATATACATCATTGAGTTTTGCCAAGACAATATTTCATTCTTTGATGTGGATCTCCCAAGTTTTGTAAAGTAAGCATTATGAATAATGTCACTTATACTATTAGTAAGCACATCTGCTAAAAAACCTGCTTTATCAGATTGGTAAACTATCATAACTCATCATACTTTTTGGCGGTTCCTTTTGACTTATCAATTGGATATTTCAATCCATTTGATTTGATTTTGTCTAAAATAATTTCCTTTACATCAAAGCCATATTTTTCAGCAAGTAAAAAGGCAAATGAAAAAACATCTGCCAGTTCTTCTTTTACTTTTTCAATATTTGCATCTTCAGGGTTCTTCCATAAAAATTGTTCCAAAAGTTCAGCAGACTCAATATTTAATGCCAATGCCAAGTCTTTCGGATTGTGAAATTGTTCCCAATCTCTCTCATTCCTGAATTTTAAAAGTGCCTGAATAATTTCTTCGCTTTCCTTCATTTTATTTTAGTTTGCTTCTTTAATCTTTAATCAATCACAAACATCTCAAAACTATGAAAATATTATGGTTACTCAAAAACAATAATCAAATTTATTCTGCCATATAAAGTCAAAGAAAGAAATCTTTAATTTGAATTCAATTTCAACATTGAAATTAAGCACAAAGTGAGATAGCCGTTACATCTTTCAAATCATCAAAACTTGCAAAATTTACAAGTTTTGCTAATTGTTGCCATTTTTTACTCCCAACTAAACTACACGATTCTCCCCACTAATTACTATAAGCCCCATAATCATTTTCCTAGAGCAAAGTGGTTAATTTTAATTCATAATATAGAGCTTCATAATGTCTGAGATCATCTACCGGAACTTTGAATTGTTCTGCTAATTCATAGGTTCTGTCGGCTGCTTCATAGGGTTCTATGCCAAAACGCATCATAAATAGGTTTGAACGGATGCCTTTCTTATGCTCGAGATATCTTTCTTTTCTAGTTTTGGAAGTTTGACCCACGTAAAATGCAGGTTTATTAATGTCGATATTAGGATTATGTTGTAAAAAACTTTCATTTTCTTTAATTTCATCATTCAACTGAATGGCATAAACCCTCTTGTTTTTTGCAGGAATAACATTAAGTAAATTGTGCTGTCCAGTGCCATCTAAAATAAATTCTTCCAAAGCAACACCTGCGTTTATAAAACTATCTTCTTTAAGTTTTTTATATTACAGTTGTTTTGTTTAGGAGATATCAAAAGGCATTGCTAATTTTGTTATAATGGATATATATTTTTACCTATCAAAAGATGATACTCAATTTTTAACTAAATGTTTTTTTAGTTATTTTTTCACACACGGGTTATTTATTATATTTTTAAAACTTGTAAAAGGAAGTAACTGGTACTACAAAATATTTCGACAATATCTCGCACCTATTTTATTTAGACAGTTTTTGTTTGGATTGACTTTTGTTTGGTTAGTATCAAATCAGGATAGTTTATTGTTGGGATATTCGTTATGTGTTTTGTGGTTGTTTACATTCGTTTTACTAATCAACGTTCATCTGTCTGAGATATTTACTTTTTTAAGTTTTTCTTTTTTAGAAAATTGGATTTTGTATACAAACCTGTTTTATTTGTTTTTATTAATATTTAATAAACGCTCTGCCGATGATTTCAAGAGGGATTTTGTAAATGACCAAAATAGGTTGAAGAGATTATTGCCAACACAAAGCACAGGAGAAAAGTTAGTTTGGGTGTTTTTGTATTCAATAGTTTTTGTTTTTGGTTATTCATTTTTCTTTTATTTTGTAAAACACTGATTTGATTTTTTTTAGAGTCATTAAATAAAAGAACCTCCACCCTTAATTGAGTGGAGGTTTTCTTTTTGACAATTCCTTCGGAGTTTAAACCTCGTTCAAGAAACTTGTCAATGTAGCTCGCGTTGTTTTCTGAAGTGAACAGTTTTTAGAGACGTCATAGGTCTATTGATCCATTGGGGTAGCGTGAGAAGTTCTTGTCTAAATAGTATAGTATCCTTCGCAAATTTGATTCAAGTGATGGTCGGTGAATAGCATTTCGGGCATATTTTGATCAGCACATTTGTTTATCTTGTAATATTTTCAACTTGTTTTGTCAGTCATTAAATCATCAAAACTTGCATAATTTACAAGTTTTGCTAATTGTTGGTGTTTTCACTCCCAACTAAACTCACCAAATTTCCGGAAAACATTTTGCAAATCGGGGGTGTTGTAAACGTGCAGTTGGATGCGGATGTCGCCGCCCGATTTTTGCACAATCTGCTGCGATGGGTGGATGGGAACCGCCTGAACCTGGCTGGCGGCCCAGCCCGTAAACCAGCGATAAACCGTGATGGGTTTCACTTCCTTCCCAAACTCGCGGTACATGCCTATGCAATGCGTGTAATGGTTGCTGAAATTGGTCTTTTCGAGGTATTTCAACCAGTCGAAATGGATGGGTTCTTCGGTGGTTTCATCAAGGGCAATGTCAACCCTGCGGTGAATGCGGTCAATAGGGAAGTGCTGAATATTTTCGGCCTTAATTTCACGTCCCACCTGAATCCCCACCAAATAATAGCGGTCGTCAAAAGTGCGCACTTGAAATGGATAAACTTGCCTATAAACAATGTTTTCATCGCTGTTTTCCACTGCACCTTCGGTCACTTTATAATAGTTAAACTCAATGGCCACTTGCTTGTGAATACATCCCAAAATATCAATAATGCGCTGAATTTGCATTGGCTTCAAATTTTGTGCACTTTTTCCCATGCCCCAACTGAGTTGTTTGATCTCGGCATCGTTGAGTTTATGCACCTGTATGAGGTTGGTCAACAGGGCGCTCACTGCCGGAAACTGCTCGTAGGGCTTCAGTATCGAAAACAGCAGGGGAAGGGTACCGCGTTCATTGTCCTTTAAGCTGTGAATGCTAAAGTCATTGTCGTTTTGAAGGATATATTTTCCTTCTATCAGTTTAATTGACAATCGATTGTTGTTGAGTCCCTCCGTACGCAAAAAGTGCAAATCTTCGCGCAGCATTCTTGTTTTTATGGGGGACAATTTCTCTGAAACCACCGTTTTCAATTCCTCAAAGGTGGGCTGCTGTCCCTCCCGAAGAAAATTCTGAATAAACTCAAGTCGCGCTATCCTCGATACATGCATCACACAAATATAGTGCAATCTTTTATTGCATTTGTGCATTATTTTTTGGAAGCAACATCGATGAATTTTGCATCAACAAAAACGAAAAAAACTATGGAAAGCACAGGAACAACAATGAATTACATCGCGCTACAACAGGCCATTCAAGGGAAAATGATAATGATGGGCGGCGGCGACACAGAATTTGTAGAAAACGAATTTTTTAGAACCATCAATGGGGTGCCGGTGTACCACATTTCGTCGGCCCGATGCATGTTGGGAGACCTTTTTACGGGCACTGCCAAGCCCAAATTGTACGGCACTTTTTACCATCCCCACCTCTTGATTGGCATGCCCAGTATGGGCGGCGACGTGAAGGTGTATATCGACACTCGTTTTGAGGGACATTATGTGATGACCGCCGCGGTGAAGCTCGACCCCTGGGCGAACGGTCCCAGCAAATGGGCCATCGACGCCGTATGCTGGACCGAGAAGCAACCCCACGACACCATCGCCAAGGCGGGCCAACGCCTCATCCGCTCGCTCATCTACCACATGGACGGCCTCGAAGACGACAAAACCACCACCTGCAACTTCGAAAACGAATCCTGGCAAGACGAATGGATTCCAAGTGAAAGCATAAAAGAGGCGTTTATTGAGGTGAGGGGGGAGTGATGGGGTTACAGAAAGGAAAAGGGTTCGTTTGCAAAGATGGGGTTGTGTATTTATCGCTTTTTGCCTATATTTGAATTTGATTTTTTTAATTTAAAGTATTCAATATGATTGATTTAAGTTTTACACAAAAAAGCTATTTTGAAGTTTTGAATCGGTCCGTTTACATTCATTTTACAAAAATCAAAAAGTGCTAACACAAAAAACAATTGAAAATCACTGGGAATAATTCAGAAAACATGAAATCAAATTATTGGAAATCAATACGATTTTATGTGCTTGCAATTATTGGTTTGTGTTTTCCCTATCATTTGTTTGGGCAAAAGGGTTTTGTCGAGAATAAAGGTCAAATTTATAATCAAATTGGTAGGGCAAATAAGCATGTTCAATATTTATTTACGAATGGAAATTTCAGAATACAACTAACCAAAAATGGTTTTAGTTATGAATTTTTAAGTAAAGCAAAAACGGATTCTACCCGATCTGAAATTCAAAGAATTGATTTAAATTTCCAAAAAGAAGCTGGTTCAAAAAAAGGATGGGTGGGTGAAAATAAAAGTGAAGAATTTTACAATTACTATAACCAATTGGGTGGATTTGAAAATGTTCATTCTTATTTTAAAGTAACATATACAAATGCATGGCCTGGGGTAGATGTTGTTTTCAAATTTGATAGTTTAAATCAACCGAAGTATGATATTATTTGCAATGTTGATGATGTACCCAAAATAAAGTTTCACATTGGAACCAAAGACAAGTTTGCAATTCAGAAAAATAAAATAGAATTTGACTTTTTTGATGGAAGTTTAATCGACGAAATTTCGAAAATAAGCAGCTACGATTGCGACGATTTAAATGTGAAAATGCATTGGAAAAAGTACGCTGATACTATTTTAGGAATTGAATTGTTGAGTAAGTTAAATAACAATCAAAAAATTGTAATTGACCCGTTGCCAATTTTAAAATGGGCAACCTATTTTGGAGGTTCGGGAAGTGATAGAGGGCTTGGTGCCTCAGCAACAAGTGATGGACATGCCATTTTTTGCGGTATTACAACAAGTAGTTCCTTGGCTTCAAGTGGGGCTTACCAAACTTCAGTATCTGGCAGCGATGATGCTTTTGTCACAAAATTCCATAAAAATGGGGGTTCTAGTTCAAGAATTTGGGCAACCTATTTTGGTGGTTCAGGTTCAGATGCGGCGAATGCTGTTTATGTAGACAAGAAAAACAACAGTTATATCACCGGTAACACTCAATCCAGTGCTGGAATTTCAAAAAAAGCACAATATGACAGCACCTATTCTGCTAAAAAAGACGCTTATGTTGCTAAATTTAATAATGCTGGAAATTTAATTTGGTCAAATTATGTCGGGGGTGATGAAAATGATGATGGGTTGGGGGTTGCAACTGATTCATTAGGAAATGTTTTGGTTGTTGGTATTACTTCAAGTTCATCAATTACAACAAATAAAACAGGATATTCAATACATCAAAGTACTAAGAACACAAATGAAGATGGATTTTTAGCAAAATTGGATACTTCGGGCAATATTAACTTCTTAACCTATTATGGCGGTTCTGGAACTGATAATATTCAAGGGGTAAGTTCAATAAATAAAGATACAATAGTCGTTATAGGCACTACAAATTCAAAATCAGACATTTCATCTTCTTCCAGTTCAAATCATACAAATGATGATGACGTTTTTTTGGCAAAATTCACACCTTTTGGTGTTCGCACATATTCGAGGTATTTTGGTGACTCGATGAAGGATGAAGGAAGATCAATACGATTTTTTAAACCATTCGTTTATATGGTTGGCACTACAAATTCCATTAAAAATATTTCTAAAAAGGGATTTCAAGATTCGCTTAACAAAGGATCTTTATCGATATCATCCAATTCCGATGCATTTTTAACCAAAATGGATCAGAATTTTAAAATTATTTGGTCTACTTATTACGGAGGAGATGAAAATGACGATGGTAAATCAATGGTTTTGGATGATTTTGGTTATATTTATTTGGCAGGAAGCACTGCTTCTAGTAATGAAAATGCTTCAGGTACGATGAAAAATATAATTGCTACATCTGATGCATTTCAAACCGATGTTGACGGAGGAAGAGATGCTTTTGTGGTAAAGTTTGCAAGTTCGGGTAAACGTATTTGGAGTACATATTTTGGAGGGAACAAAAGTGAATGGGGGCTAGCTATGTCACATGGTCGTTTTGGGGATGTGTATTTAGCCGGTTATACGGAATCTGTTAAGAATTTAACTTACAATCATTATCAAAAAACATATGGTGGTGCCCAAGATGCTTATTTCGCAGATCTTTACTATTGCAAAAAGTTTGCATTGTTAAGAAAGGACACGGTTTGTTTTAAAGACTCATTTTCAATAAGATTTGTTGATAGTTTTAATTATTTCAGGTTAAAAGATAGTGCTACTTCAAAACGTTGGGGGCAAAAGTTTAACAGATATCAATTTAATTGGTATGGACCCAATGATTCGGCTAAGATTATTTCAACCAAGCAATTTTTAAAAAACAAAGCAATTTTTAAAGATACTGGTGTTTATAAATTAATTGTTTTAGACTCATTTGGATGTGCAGATACCGCCAAAATTAGGATCAATTATTTTTGGAAGTTACCCGTTGATACCATTACATCATCTTTGAGATATTGTAGGTGGGATACTATTAAATTCGCCGCAGTTGCAGGCAAGCTCACGAATAAATATTCATATTATTGGTACAATAAAGATTCTACGTATAATTCGTCTTCAAGGCTATCAAAAAGATTTCCCGCGCTAAAAAGCAAAACAGATGGGAAGTATATTTTAATTACGAAAGATTCGAATAATTGCAAGCGAAGAGATACAATTTCAATTTTTGTTGGACCTGTAGATTCCATAAGACCTCCAATTATTGCTTGTCCTGGAGGGGATTTTAAATTATATGGGTATGCCAAAAGCTTGAAAAAAGCAAAATGGTGGGGTCCAAATGGATTTAAAGCATCTAGAATGGATACAACCGTAACCAAGGCCGATTCAACCATGGTTGGAACATATTACTTAGCGGTGGAAGATAGTTTTGGTTGCAAGGATACATTGACTTGTGTAATGGGGCTTTTTAAATTGAATGCCTTAAAGTTGGCGTACAATAATCCAATTTGTTATGGTGGGAATTTATTGGCTGAAGCATACATGAAATTGGGTAACCAATATTTTAAATTTAAGTGGACTGGTCCAGATAGTTTTTCTTCAACAGATACTGTTTGGTTTATGAGTAATTTGAAATTCAAAAATGCAGGGAAATACTATTTAAGAATTACAGATGCCAATGGTTGTAATATTGATACTTCCATCACAATCAAGGTAAATCCATTGCCAAGTGCTAACATTACTCAAAATGGTCCCAAATGCAAAGACGAATCACTGAGTTTAAAGGTGAGAGGAACTGGCGGAGCGGGCAAAGGTTATAAGTATACATGGTTGTTGCCTAATAAAAATACAGAAGTTGACTCAATTATCAATAGGAAAAATGCCCAAATGGCAGATTCTGGCTATTACAAACTAACCATAGAAGATGCAAATGGATGTAAAAAAGACACCTTTTTACGCGTAACAATTTATCCAAAACCGGTTCCGAAATTTACAGTGAATGATTCTGTATTTTGTTTTAATCAGCAAAACGCATTTTTTAAAAATAACTCAACAATTACATCCGGATCTATTAGCTATTATAAAATAAATTATGGCTTTGGAAAGGATACAATGATTTATAACAAAAACAATTTAACAAGAAAATATCCGAGTGCTAAAAAGTATATTTTCAAAGCCGTTTTAAAATCAGATAAAGGATGTTTTGATTCTGTTTCATTTAATATCAATATAAAAGGGTCGCCCAAATCGGTGATTTCTGTAAAAGATACTATCTCTTGTCTTCGCGGAAATAAATTTGCTTTTGATGGAAAGTTTAGTGATTCAGTGATTAAGCTTTCTCGCTATAATTGGGATTTCACAACAAATGCTACACAACAATTTAGTATTTCAAAAGGGATTGTAAATGTAATTTTTAAAGATACCGGTAAATTCCGTATTCAACTGGTGGTGAAAGACACCAATGGATGTTGGGATACGAGTTATCGCAGAATAACAATCAAAGGTCACCCCAAAGCTGTGATCAAGGTAAATTCGGATTCAATGTGTTTCAGGGGAAATAAATTTATTTTTAATGCAAATGGTAGCGTTGGCGTTGGCATTAGTTCAGGTTCCAGTATTTCAAGATACGTTTGGGATTACGACGGTGGCAGTCCCTCAAAAAGTTCACGCATTGGACCGGATACAGTAAAGTATAGCAGCATTGGGCAGAAAACGATTAAGCTCTTAATAAGGGATACAAATGGTTGTTGGGATACAATAGCCAGAACGATAGGAATATGGCCACAATCCACGCCGAATTTTACAATAACACCAAAAGATACCCAATGTTTAAAAGGAAATGACTTTGCATTCACCAATACAAGTAAAGTAAATCCGGGAAGTATTAGTAGCAATAAATGGATTTTTAGTTCAACGTCAAATGATACACTGAGACAGTCTACTGTTACAACCACCAATAAAAAATATTTGGCGGCTGGGAACTACACCGTTAAGCTTGTTACTTGGACGAATAGGGGATGTACAGACACAGTTAGTAAGAGTATAGTAGTTAAGCCACAAGCAACATTGAGTTTTACCGTTAATGCCGACAGTCAGTGTTTAAAGGGCAATAGATTTAATTTCACAGGTAGCAGCAGTATCTCTAGTGGAAGTATTTCAAGTCAGCGTTGGGACTTTGGCGACGGCACTACCTCAATAGGTTCTTCAGTAACAGGTAAGCGATATGGTAGTGATGGCATCTATGAAGTGTTATTTATTACGAAAAGTGATTTTGGTTGCTCAGATACGGCAAGAAAAATGGTGGGTGTTTGGCCAAAACCATCATCGAGTTTTAGCACATCAAAAGATACGCTTTGTTTAAAGAGTAGTTTCACGTTTACGAATAAAAGCACGGTAACACCTGGAAGTATAAGTAGTAGTAAATGGATATTTAGTTCAACTGCAAGTGATACGCTTAGGCAATCTACGATAACAAGTACTACCAAAACGTACGCAACAGCAGGGAATTATTCTGTAAAATTAATAACCTGGACAAATTGGGGTTGTAGAGACACATTAAGTAAGAACGTTGTTGTCATGCCACAAGCTACATTAAGTTTTACGGTAAATGCAGACAGTCAATGTTTAAAGGGAAATAGTTTCAATTTTACAGGTAGTAGTAGTATAGCAAGTGGAAGTATAGCCAGTCAGAGTTGGAACTTTGGAGATAGTTCTACATCAACTGGTTCAACTAAAATAGGAAAGAGTTATGCCAAAAAAGGCACCTATGAGGTTTTGTATATAACCAAAAGTAATTTTGGTTGTATCGATACTGCAAAAAGGAATGTAGGTGTTTGGGCACAGCCAGAAACAAGTTATACGACTTCAAAAGATAGCCAATGCTTAAAAGGGAATAGCTTCACATTTAACAATACCAGCACTGCAAAGCCAGGCAGTATCAGTAGCAGCAAATGGATCTTTAGTTCAGCGGCGGGTGATACATTAAGACAATCGACAGTAACAAGTACAACCAAAAGTTTTACTTCCGTTGGAACATACAATATAAAATTAATTACCTGGTCAAACAGAGGGTGTCGTGATACCGTAACCAAAAGCATAGGTATTTGGCCTCAATCAGTTCCAAACTTTACCGTATCCCTCAAAGACAGCCAATGTTTAAAAGGAAATACCTTTACTTTTGACAATAAAAGCACGGTAACATCTGGAAGTATAAGCAGTAGTAAATGGATCTTTGGTTCCACCGCTAGCGATACAATCAGACAATCAACCTTAACGAGCACTTCAAAGAAATACACTTCTGCTGGCAATTACACCGTAAAACTTGTTACATGGACAAATCAAGGCTGCCTAGATACCTTGGGTAAGAATATTGTAATTAAGCCACAAGTAAATATATCCTTCACTGTAAATACGGATAGCCAATGCTTAAAAGGCAATAGTTTTAATTTTACAAATACATCTACAATTGGAAGTGGAAGTATAAAGAGTTATAAATGGGATTTGGGGGACGGAAGTACATCTGCGGCAACATCAATAACGGGCAAGAAATACATAGCGAAAGGAACTTATGAAATAAGTTTAACTGCCATTACTGATTTTGGATGTAAAGATACTTTGATCAAAAAAATTGGCGTTTGGCCTCAATCAACTACAAATTTTACCACATCTACGAAAGATAGTCAATGCTTAAAGGGCAATAGTTTTGCTTTTACAAATACAAGTGCAGTGACTCCCGGATCTATAAGCAGTAGCAAATGGATTTTTAGTTCAACCGCCAATGATACACTGAGGCAGTCAACAGTTACAAATGCAACAAAGAAGTATGCCACAGCGGGCGATTATTCAGTAAAACTAGTCACTTGGACAAATAGGGGCTGCAGGGACACTGTGAGTAAGAACATAGTTGTTAAGCCACAAGCCACAATAAGTTTTACAGTAAATACGGATAGTCAGTGCTTGAAAAGAAATAGGTTCAACTTTACTGGAAGCAGTAACATTTCAAGTGGAAGTATCAAAAGTCAAACTTGGAACTTAGGCGACGGCACTACATCAACAGGTTCCTCAGTAAACGGAAAGAGATATGGTAGTGATGGCACATATGAAGTGTTGTATATCACCCAAAGTGATTTTGGATGTTTAGACACGGCAACACGGAATGTTGGGGTCTATCCGCAATCGAAAACTGACTTTACAATTGCACCAAAGGATAGCATATGTTTGAAGAGTAGTTTCACGTTTACAAATACTAGCAAAGTAAATACAGGCAGCATCAGCAGTAGTAAATGGAACTTTGGTTCAACAACATCAAGCGATACCCTGAGACAATCAACGGTAACCACTGCCACGAAGAAATATGCTTCGGCCGGTAACTACAGTGTAATGCTCGTTACTTGGACAAACAAAGGATGTAGTGACACAATATCAAAAAAAGTAGTGGTAAAACCTCAAGCCACAGTAAGTTTTACTGTGAACACAGACAGCCAATGCTTAAAGGGGAATAGCTTTAATTTTGTAGGAAGTAGCAACTTATCAAGTGGTAGTATTTTAAGTCAGAGTTGGAACTTAGGCGATGGATCAACAGCAACAGGTTTATCTGTATCAGGTAAGAGTTATATAAGCAAGGGAACCTATGAGGTTTTGTATATCACCAAAAGTGATTTTGGTTGTTTGGATACAGCCAAAAGAAAGATTGGAGTGTGGCCGCAACCCAATACAAGTTACACCACTTCAAAAGACAGTCAATGTTTCAAAGGGAATAGTTTTACATTTACGAATAATAGTACAGCAAGTCCTGGGAGTATAAGCAGAAGCAAATGGATTTTCAGCTCAGCAAATGGCGATACACTGAGGCAATCAGTATTAACGAGTACAACAAAGAGCTATACAGCTGTAGGAACATATGAAATTAAATTGATTACATGGTCAAATAACGGTTGTAGCGACACACTAACCAAGAAAGTTGGCGTTTGGCCCCAATCCGTTCCAGATTTTGCAATTGCGCCCAAGGACAGTCAATGTTTGAAAGGAAATAGTTTCACATTCAATAATAACAGCAAAGTATCTGCAGGAACCATTAGTAGCAATAAATGGATTTTTAGCACTACAGCGAACGATACACTCCGTCAAACAAGTGTTGCAAATACCACAAAGGTGTATTCAACAGCCGGGAATTATAATGTAAAACTCGTCACATGGACAAACAGAGGCTGTTTAGATACTCAGAGTAAGAATGTGGTCGTAAAACCGCAAGTAAATATTGGTTTTACACTTAATTCAGATAGCCTATGTTTAAAAGGGAATAGTTTTAATTTCACTAACTCGTCTACAATTGGTAGTGGAAGTGTTAAAAGTTATAGTTGGGATTTAGGCGATGGAAGTACATCAACAATAACATCAGTAACTGGTAAGAAATACGCCACAAAAGGAACATACACAATCAGTTTGATTGCTATAAGTGATTTTGGGTGTAAAGATACATTGATCAAGAAAATAGGAGTTTGGCCTCAATCCTTACCAAGTTTTACAATTGGAACAAAGGATACGCTTTGTTTAAAAAATAGTTTTACATTCACAAATACGAGCACAGTTAGTCCAGGAAGTATAAGCAATAGTAAATGGGTATTTAGTACAACTTCTGGTGATACTTTAAGGCAATCATCTGTAACTACAACTACAAAGAAATATGCAACTGCGGGCTCTTATTCTGTGAAATTATTAACATGGACGAATAAGGGCTGTAGGGACACTGTGACTAAGAATATTGTTGTGAAACCCCAAGCTGCGCTGAATTTTACTGTCAATGCGGATAGTCAATGCTACAAAGGAAATAGTTTTAACTTTTCGGGAAGTAGCACTATTTCAAGCGGAAGTATTTCAAGCCAGCGATGGAACTTAGGCGATGGAAGCACATACAATGGGTCAACTGTAACAGCAAAGAATTATAGCAGTTGGGGGACATATAAAGTGACGTTCATCACTCAGAGTGATTTTGGTTGCTTAGATACATTTACAAAAAATGTAGGCATATATCCACAATCGAATCCAGACTATACCATTGCACCAAATGATAGCATTTGTTTGAAGAATAGTTTCACATTTACTAATACAAGTTCAGTAGTTAAAGGCAGTTTGAGTAGCAGTAAATGGAACTTCGGCTCAAAAACGTCAAGCGATACCCTTAGACAATCAACAGTTACAAGTGCCACTAAGAAATATACTTCGGCCGGTAACTATGACGTAATGCTTGTTACTTGGACAAATAAAGGATGTAGAGATACAATAACAAAAAAAGTAGTGGTAAAACCTCAAGCTTCACTGAGTTTTACAATCAATACGGACAGTCAATGTTTGAAAGGGAATAGCTTTAATTTTACAGGAAGTAGCAGTATATCAACCGGAAGTAGTATTACAAATCAGAGTTGGAACTTAGGCGATGGATCAACAATAACAGGTTCCACAGTAACCGGTAAGAGTTATACAACTAAAGGTACGTATGAAATATTGTATATTACCAAAAGTGATTTTGGATGTTTGGATACAGCAAAAAGAATGGTAGGTGTATGGCCTCAATCAAATATAAGTTATACCACATCAAAAGACAGTCAATGTTTCAAAGGGAATAGTTTTACATTTACGAATAATAGTACAGTAAGTCCAGGAAGTATAAAGAATAACAAATGGATATTCGGTACCACAACCAATGATACCCTGAGACAATCAACAGTTACCAATACTACCAAAAGCTACTCAGCTGTAGGCACTTACAATATCAAATTAATAACATGGACTGATAGAGGGTGTAAAGATACCCTAACTAAAAGTGTGGGAGTATGGCCCCAATCCGTTCCAAACTTTACCGTATCCCCCAAAGACAGTCAATGTTTGAAGGGAAATAGTTTTACATTCGACAATAAAAGCACGGTAACCCCGGGTAATGTAGCCAGCAGTAAATGGATGTTTAGTTCCATTGCTGGCGATACACTCAGGCAGTCAACAGTTACAAGTACAACAAATACATACCTGGCGGCCGGGAATTATACAGTAAAACTCGCTACATGGACAAATAGAGGATGTAAAGATACTCAGAGTAAAAACGTTGTAGTTAAGCCTCAAGTGAATATTGCTTTTACAGTGAATACGGACAGCCAGTGTTTAAAAGGAAATAGTTTTAATTTCACGAGTACATCAACCATTGGTAGTGGAAGTATAAAGAATTTCGAGTGGAATTTAGGCGATGGAAATACTTCCATTGCATCATCAATCACCGGTAAAAAATATACAACAAAAGGAACTTATCCGATACGTTTAATTGCAAAAAGCGATTTTGGTTGTATCGATACATTAGTCAAGAAAATTGGAGTATGGCCACAATCGACACCAAGTTTTACAACCACTTCTAAGGACAGTCAATGTTTGAGAGGGAATAGTTATACTTTTACAAATACGAGCACTGTAACCCCAGGAACGATAAGCAGCAACAAATGGATATTTAGTACTACAGCGAATGATACAATGAGGCAATCAACGGTTACTACCACAACCAAAAATTATGCTACTATAGGGAATTATTCAGTGAAACTGATTACGTGGACGAACAATGGGTGCAAGGATACGGTAATTAAAAATGTTAAGATATTGGCTCACCCACAGGCAAAATTATTGGCAATAGGCAAAGATACTCAGTGCTTAAGAGGGAATATATTCAGATTGAAGGACACTAGCTCAGCCGTTTCTGGAAGTAAGCTATCTAGATATAATTGGTGGTTAGATAGTGGAGCCTTTGTGGGTAGAGGTCCTTTGTCAAAAAGTTACAATTATACCGGTGTAAGAATTGTTCGATTAATTGTGAAGGATACAAATGGTTGCTGGGACACTACTTACAAGAAGCTTTTTGTTTTAAAACATCCAACTGCAATAATTTCTCAGAGTACAGATTCAATTTGTTTACGGGGGAATAACCTCAATTTATATTCAACAAAATCTACCTTAGTAGGAACTGGAACCGCTAAGTATTTATGGACAATAGGAACGAGAGCGAGTGTTCAAAGTGCAAATACTCAAAACGTATTAAATCTAAAATACAAATCGACTGGAAAAGATACCGTTAAATTAATCCTTACAGATCCAAATGGTTGTAAGGATACAACGAATAAACTGAATAAAGTGTTACAACATCCCAAAGCAGTAATCGATATTACATCAAATGATTCTCAATGTTTGAGAGGGAATAAGTTTGATTTCAGTGCCAAAAATAGCATATCCATCTCTTCTTTAACTAAAAATAATTGGAGTTTTGGGGCTTTGGCTAATCCTACGAAATCAAGTTTGACAGCTCCAACAGGAATTGTTTATTCAGACAGCGGTAAGTTTAATGTTCAATTGATAGTTCGCGATTCCAACACTTGTGAAGACACAATAAATAGCACTTTAAATGTGATAGGAACCCCTAAGGCCAATTTTATAACGTCCGATACTGGTGGTTGCGTAGGAATTACCAAAATAAAATTCACCAATAATTCCTTCTATAAAAATCAAAAATTAAATAAGTTAAGTTGGTTAATTGATGGAGGTCAAAAGAAAAATATTGATACATTCAGCTATGTTTTCAAAAGTTCAGGGGTTTTTAATGTAGCGCAAATTGCATACAATGATTTTGGTTGTTCCGATACTTTTAAAAGGAATATTTATATTGATACAATACCAAATGTATCGTTTTCTATCGTAGAAAATGACACCCAGTGTTTTAAGTATAACAAGTTTACATTGATTGATAATTCTAAAACGATTAAGAATCAGAAATTAAGTAAAATTAAATGGGATTTTGGAGATGGAAAAATTGACTCATTAACGAAGAATAAAGTGATCCATACTTATTTGGATACTCAATTGTATAAAATAACTTTAATGAGATCTACGTATTTCGGATGTTCTGATAAGTTTACGCAATTAATTAAAATTTTCCCAAGTCCTGTAGCGCGGATTATTTTGGTAACGCCTATCATTTGTAGAAATCAAAATACCGCCGTATTAGCGGCATCGGCATATAAAGGTCTTCAGCCATATAATTATAAATGGGATAATAATGCTGTTTTAAATAGTGTTAAATATTCAAATGTTTCTCCGGGATTCCATTTTCTTGAGGTAGAGGATCAAAATAAATGTACCGGAATTGATACAATTTATGTTGTAAATCCCGATTCTCTGCAAGCCAAAATTTCAATTTTAGATGCAAATTGTTTTGGATTTGAAGATGGAAAAATAACCATTTCAAATATTAACGGCGGAATTACACCGTATGTGGTATCATGGACAGGTCCAACTAAAGGTATTCCCAATAATTTTACCGCAGCCAATCTAAAAGCAGGGAATTATACTGCTATAGTGACAGATGCCAATGGTTGTAGTTATTACAAATACGGAACTGTAAAGGAACCGGCTCCACTAAAATTAAACATTGATACACTTTCTCCAATTAAATGTAATGGTGACTTTAACGGTAAAATAAAATTCCTTGTTTCGGGAGGTACCAAGAATTATTATTACAATTTGAATAATTTGGGTTGGATCACTGATAGTGTTTTTATAAATCTTGGAAGAAGTGATTACTTTGCACAAATCATAGATCAAAATAATTGCAGGGTATCTGATTCATTTATTTTTTGGGGACCAGAAAAAATTAAAATTAATTTATCTGTAGAGGAATTAAAATGTTACAATGATTCTATTGGCAAGTTAAGCGCCGCTATTTTAGGAGGGACGACTCCAATTCAGTATACTTGGTTGAATAGTGGTGGTCAAGTAGTTTCAAATCAATCTAATGCCAGTTCTTTAAAAGCGGGTACATACATTTTAAAGATAGCTGATATTCAAAAATGCACAGCGCAAACTTCAGTTAAGTTAATGAATCCCAAACCTTTCTTGCCAATTGTGAATTTTCAGGATACATTCTGTAATCATGGGATTTTGAATTTTTCTGCAATCGGTGCAGATAGTTCAATTTGGTTACGCAATCAGTGGTTAACAACAGGGAATAATGTAAATAAATACAATAATATCTCTAAAGATCAAGGCATTTATAATTATATTGGTTTTGATACGAACGGATGTAAATATGAAACGAGCAAACCAATTTTCATGTATGCTGCACCAAAATTGTTTTACGACTCACTCGTTTGTGTAAATGCATCAGTTCAGTTTGAGTTTGTTCCAAAAATCAAAGATTTTTATTATACCAAGCCAAACAACACAAATAAACTATATGCATCGGGTAGTCAAATGTTTATTCCGTTTTCAAAGTCAGCGGATTCTGGTATTTATAAATTTTACATAACCGATTTGAATAATTGTTATGATACCATAAGTGCAAATTTGGATGTTAAAGGGCTGCCGAAAATTAAAATCATTCCCAATAAAAGCAAAATATATTGTTTGGATGATTTTTTACAATTTGATGTATCATTAAATGAAAAATCCAATTTGATTTGGCGTGGGCCTAACATGAAGTCCACTAATTCAAGTTCATTATTTAAATTTGGATTAACCACCCAAGATGAGGGAACTTATTGGGTAAGTGCTACTAATAATTTTGGTTGCGTTGATTCGATGCCGTATTCCATTATTGTTAAGCCTAAACCAATTGTGAAATTCACCGCCGATCAAGCTGGTAGCTGTGGTTTCAAGGCTAAGGATTATGTCGATTATAAAGATTTTTCAACAAATGTTAGAAGTAGACTATTATATGTTGATACCGCTTTGGAATTAAACAATATCACATCTGCAAATGTTTTCAGAAATCCAGGTACATATTCTTTTAAGTTGGTACTTGAAGATAATTTTGGATGTAAAGACTCATCAATTAAAAACATTACCATATATCCTAAGCCCTATTATTTTATTCCAGATGCATTTACCCCCAATAAAGATGAATTGAATCGCTATTATAAACCTGTAACGTCACCTGAAATTGAAAAATATAAAATGCAAATATTTGACCGTTGGGGTAATTATATCTATGGTTGGGAAGGATATGTTTCGGATAAACCTGAAGTAGGTTCGTGGGACGGAATGACGAAAATGAGTGGACGTGGAATTTTTCGGAATGCTCCGGACGGTGTTTATGTGGTTATTTTGCGTTTTAAAGCTAAATGTGAATCTGGTTTTGGTGAAAACCAAAAATTGACAATTACTTTAATTCGATAAATTCATACATAAACTTTCATAAAATTGAATCTTTCTTAAAAATTAATAATTGAAATCAACAATCATGAAAAAAAATAACATAGTATCAAATGCAATCATCGGGGTTGCGATCCTTGTTGCCGTTAGTTGTGGTAACAACAATCAAAATGATAAAATTAATGTGACTTCATCACCAGCGGAGGAATTGCCCAAATCTGAGGAGCCAGTTTTGGCAGCAGAATACCTAGGGAATTACCATGGTTTTCAGGAAAGTTATAATTTAAAAAATCAATATGGCGATGATATGGTCATTAATGGGAATGCGGTTTCTGTTCCTTCAAGTGACTATAAATTTTTGATTAAAGAAAAGAATATTGTTAGTTTACAGCAAATTAATCTCTCAGACAATAGCCGGATATACTATAACGGAAAGTATAGCATTGTTTCGGAAAATGAAGATAAAGTTGAAATAAAATGTTCATTAAGCGATGGTAGTACTTCAAATCCGAATTATGTTTTAGAAATTAACAAAATTGATAAATCTGGTTTTTGTATCGGAAGCAATGAACCAAAATTTGCAATTGAAAAAAATAAATAATTATGAAAATAAAAGTATTTACAATTAGTACAATTGCAATTGTGTTTGCATTGATTTCTTGTGTTAACAGCAATAGCTCAAAGAGCAATAGTTCTGTCACCAATCAAAATAATGCATCGTCATCAAATTCTAACAATACATCTAACGAACCAAAGTGTAATTGTAAAAAATCGGATATAGAATCCTTAGCAAATAAATTCATGTCTAATTTTGATCAAGTTCAAAATAACTTAAGTTCGGATATTGCCAGAACTATATCTCTAGAATCGATTTCGGACAATGGAAATTGTACGTGGCATGTGAAATTTAGAATATCATGGCCATTTGGAAATACAGATGGTGCGCATCCTGATGAGTATATTTCCAAAACCGGTACCTGCGACGCAAATGAAGTTTATTTACAATAATAGAATTGATCATTTATTAAGCGATTTCACACCCCTAATTCTCTGCCATTACTTCATCTGTTGAACGGACCCCCTCGCGTTTTGCAATCAGCTCAGCTATAATATAAGCGGGTTCTTCGTTTTCGGTGAGCGAGTATGCAAAAAAAAAAGCGTTAATTTTTAGTTAACGCTTTTTGATTTTATTAGAGACAATTATTAATCTAATTTCATTGCGTAAAGATATCCGTATTCACTTCCAGTTCCGAGATTCATCATTTTGCCGATTAAATAATATTTTCCGTTGGACGTGATTAGATTACCTACGTTTTTGGTCGAAGATGAAGAAACAAAAATGCTGTTAGAAGTCAGTGAATTGAGCGCTTTTGAATCAAAATAGGATTTTAATAACCCTGTTTTTTTATTGATAGAATATGAAACACCGTTGTTCCAAAAAACGAAATTTGTTTTTGTTGTGATAATGGAATTGGCAGTAGGGTATGGAGGTAAATTGACAAGCTTAGTTTCTTTCTTGGATAAACTTTTTAATACGCCTGCGCTCAATTGGAACTTTGTAGCTAACCCAATTGGTTTGAAATCGCCCCTTATCAGCATGTAACTATTGGAATTCATAGTGACAGCGGCAGAAGTCATTTTTGATCCATTAAATTGTGTTAGTTCAATGGAATCAAAGGGAATTAATTTATCCGTAGATCTAATGTATTTGTAAATGTAGTAATATAAGTCGCTTTGGTCTGCTTTTTGAAAACAAATATTGAATGTGTCTTTGCTTTTAGAAAAGCCCATTAATTGATATTGTGAACTAGTTGGATTTGTTGAATATGTCAATTTGTTAAAAAATCCTGCAGCTGCCGAACTGGCACTTGGAACTATATAATAAGCATCAGTTTTTGCTTTGTAAACATAAAAGCTACTGTTGGCAAACCAAGAAAAACTTGTGTCCATTTTATCGGGTGTGATGGTTTGGTCTAAGAATACATATTGGTTTTTTAAATTTGAATTTATTGATCTGAGTGAAGAAATAGAATTACTCGTTGCATTGAAATTTAAAATCCCAAATGGGGTGTTGGTCTGCATACCAAAAATATACGTATTTCCACCTAAATCTATGTTGCAAGACAAATCAATTGAATTGCTAATGTTGGGGAAAACACTTGTTGTATTTGTATTGTATGTGCCTGAGAAAATTGGGTCCCCAACTTGTGCAATTGCATTATTTAAGGTGTCTTGTTCTTTGTTTCCCAATAGTACAAATTGCTTTGATTTCGTTAGTCGCAATGTATCATGTGAAATTCTGAATTGTTGAATTTCATTTAATGTATCATTGTCAACAAGTTTCACAAATCCCCCATTTGAAAGAAAAATGGTATCTTTGTTTTTGCTAATTTGTTGCAATTCATTTGTTGGGCTATCATCACTAAGTTTCACATATTTTCCACGATCAAGGAAAATGGTATCATTTCTTTTCGACAAAGATTGAATTTCATTAATCGAATCTCTATCTAAATCTTTTGGTAACTTGATGAATCCACCTTTAGTTAAATAAATAGTATCTTTTGAAATAGATAAAGTTTGAATTTCGTTTAACGACGATGTGTCTTTTAGGAATTTGCTAATAGATTGATTGTCTATGTGATCAATGGTGATACATCCCTTACAACTAAGATTAAACGATGACATAGAAACATTTGATGTATCTGCCTTTTGGGCAATAAATGCAAAAGGAACTGTTACCAATTCACTGGTGGCATTAAGAATGTAACTGTTACCTCCGGCTAAATCAAATTCGGATTTGAGAAAATAAGGTCCTTTTTCCCATTTAATGTCATCAAATTTACCAAAAACCGATGCTCCTTGACCTAATAAAATTGTTAATAGTCCATTGGAATTCGTATTTTGAGTATGGGTTTCAACATATACAGATGATCCGAATTGATTGCCTTGAACAATGCTTAATCTAACTCCAATAGGCAATTTGGTAATTAACGCACCTGAAGAAGAGCGTATAACAGATTGAAAAGCTACTTTTTGAGGGACAATATTCTGACCTTGTAAGAGAGAGCAGTTAAAAAGCCCAATCAAAAATAAGCACTTTATATATTTCATGATTTTATAAATTTAATAGTTTTCGAATTAGAATTTTTAAAATGTATCACATAAACTCCCTGAGTTAAATGTGATAAATTTATGGTTGTAATGTTGGTTGAAATTTCATTAGAATAACAAATCTGTCCCATTTGATTGTGGATTTCTATTTCCAATGGTTCAAAATTAGATAATTCAAAAGTGAGGGTTTCTAAAACTGGATTAGGGTAAATTTTAATTTTAGTTGCAGCCGAAAGTATTCTAATATTTGTTGTAAATAATTCAAAAGGCTGCTGAATCCCTCCATAAATATCATATTCAGATGACTCTATAGACATATAGTCTATTGTTCCAATAGTGAAAGAGATTTCGCCATTCCCACTAGAAATATTGCCACCGCCAGAACAAATTGACGATTGTGCAATCAATCTATTGTTAATCAAACATAAAAGCAATGTGAGAATGAATGATAATTTTCGAATCATCTCACAAAATTAACATTTATTTTAGTTTGAATCAAATTTTATGTTGCCAACACTTCATCTGTTGAACGGACCCCCTCGCGTTTTGCAATAAGTTCAGCAATGATGTAAGCGGGTTCTTCGTTTTCTGTGAGCATTTTGTTGAATGCCCAGAATATGTCGCATGAGATTTTGTAATGATGGGTGATGTGTTTTTGAATTGCATTTTCCGTGAAAATGATTTCTGGAAAATGATAGGTTGTTCTGAATTCGATATAATTTAGACGAACATCAACAACTACGGATCCATGATTCACTTGGTTGTTGAAATGCTGCGCCAAGATGAAAATATTAGTGGTTTGCTCTACCGGATAATTGGGAATAATCGCTGCACGGAAATACAACCTATCGGAATACATCATGTACCAAAAATTACCCAAGATATCTGGAGCTAAATGAAATTTGGTATACACGGTTTTCTCAGATTCTTTCACTTCATGTTTGAACGGTACAATTTTCAATTCCTTTTTTAATAACTTCCAAACTATTTCCTCGTGATGATTTTCACCCCGAATGGCATAGTATTGTATCTGAAGAAAGGTTGCAATTTTCTTGTAGGTTTTTTTTATCCATTTTCCTGGCTTGAACTCGCTCCAATCGGGTCTGAACGTAAACACCATGATGATAATTACCGGTTTTAATAAATTAAGCAAAAGATTGTCGTTCGCCGCCATGAGGGTGTAATTTACGAAGAAATTTGGATTTTGTCGATAACTTCTAAAACATTCCTTTCTTTCATTCACTAAATTGTACCTCATTTTCTATGGATCCCTTTTTGCAAAATACCTTTCGGAAAGAATATTTGAAGCTGGCCAAACCTGAACCGAAATTCAGGATTGAAACGCTGAAGGATTATTACCTGTATCGCGATGATCTCCTTGATTATCAATACAACGAAAGCGTGATGCTCGATCTCATACAATTGAATTTGCACTGCTTTGATGTCCCCAAAAGAATCGACAGATATGGAATGCTCAAGATTACCATCAATAACGTAATTGATAATGTTCCTACTTTTCGATTTAGCCGACTTTTTGAAACCGAGTTAAAGGCGAAGCCTTCCCAAGCGGTGATAAACGGTATTTTTCAAATATTTCAACGCATTACCACAGATAAGGTTCATCTTGTTGTCAATGAGAAGATTAGCAAAGTTGTTTACTGGTTCTATGTCAATTTTCTAACCAAGGTTAAACTGGATAATGAAAAGTGGGATTGGGTGTTGGCGCAAGCAATTGACAATGAATACGTTCGACCCCTGATTGAAACGACAACTGTCCCTCATGAAAATATTGCGAAATGGGTTGAACAACACGCTCAATTGGATTTTGTTGCTGCGCAAAGGGCCCGTTATACCTCCCATTTGATAGATTGGAATCATCATTTTGAATTGTCAAATGAGCAAATTTTGAGGGACTGTGACCGATTGAATATTTTGGATCAAGCCCATATAGATCAGGTGATTGATGCCTATAACCAGCAACAATTATTGGATAGTATTTGGGAAACCGAAGAGCCCATAAATTGGATTGAAGAGCTAAAAAATGTGCCAGTTTTGAAGTATTCAATTGATGGACTCTTGAAAGAAGATGGCTACAGGAAAATGACACCGGAGGAAGAGGAGGAGGAATATTCGTTGAAACGGTGCCGGAGTTTTTCGGAAAAATACGGAAATCAACAGAAGTCCGATTTCTACGGTTTCCATTTAAGTTACTGTTTTTTGCCGCATTCGCGGCGCTTGTATCCGGTTCCCACAAAGACGGAAAAAGTGGGTAACGTGTTTTTCCCAGACTTTGAAGCTGCCCGCAATTTATTGGAAATGAACATTGATTTGGCTCGTTCGAAATACATGCTTTGGGCCATCGCAGAATCGCGATTAACAAATGCTGCCAAGGCAAAGTTAATGAAAAAATACTGGCATGAAGATTTGGCAAAAACATGGCTCCACATTGCCAAAGCAAAGAAAAATGCAGAAATGCTGAAGGGGCTGTTTTGAAAATATTAATTAGAATACGCTAAAAATAAATTAATTCAATTAAATTCGCTTGTATAGAAAATTAGGAAACAAACAAAATATATGAAATCAGTTATATTATTCATGGGTATGGGAGCTGCAGAATTGTTAATTTTATTGTTAATAGTTTCAATTCCGTTGACCATTAAAATCTCCTTCATCAAACAATTAAATATTTTATTGGGTAATGATGAATCACAAAGTAATGAATCCATTATCAGTTTTAATTGGTTAATTGCTGTGCCATTTATTGGATTTATTTATTCGATATTTATTTGTAAAAAAATTGATAGAATAATCAGCGATAAACTGGGTAAGCCATATCGTATTTATAAAAAAATTATAAATCTTAACTATTGGATTATTTTAGTTAAATTTATTGGAACAATTTCAATGTCAAATGAACCAAGGTATTATCAATCAAACAATAATTCCGGGGTTTTTGTTTTTAATTTGATAATACTTGGTTTGTGGCTGATTAGGCTTCACCATGGACAGAATTTGATGCGAGACATTAAAGCAATAAACGCCAGTGGTACTCAGGGAGAATCATTTTCTCAAGTTTAAGTTAATGTAATTCCTTCAAATTTATTCGAATCAGTATATTTATATGTACCACTGATTAAAATTAATTGGCTTAGGATGGTATAATCTCTCAACTAAATAATTCTATTTTAATACATTTTTAGAGATACTGACTACAATTTATTTCAACAACTTATAAGTATATTGAAAATCGCCATTCTAATAATCCATTTTTTGATAATCAAAACACAAATATGAATAAAAAACGCTTTGTTTTTCTTTTGGGAATTACAATTTCAGTAGTTCTCCTTTATTTTTTCAGGTTCAAAATTTTGGTTTTGGCTTGTATTTTTGGGGGATATTTTGTCTCCCCCGAAGGGTCGGCAGTATTGACAAACTATTGCTTCCACCATACCGACACGTTGATTTTGGATTCGAGTTACTTACAACGCTCTCCAGTAATTGTAAAATATGCCAAAAAACTGAAAATTGGCCAAACCAAAAAATGCATTGGCTTCAAACAATACCAAGATTATAGGTTGTCGTATGCATTAAATCCTTTCACCATTTCCCGCTCCAAGGACAGCTACACCATCTCCCAATGGATCGCCTTCGACACCACCGGAAAAGTCCACACCACGCTCAATCTCTTCTTATTCAAGGTGCGCGTCCCTGACAACTTCGTCCACACCTTTGATTGCACCCCGTTTATGGTGATATCGAAGTTTAGGAATTTGAAGGGGTGAGGTATTTCAAAATCAATTAATTTTAGATCATTTTAAAAAATAATATATTAATAAAATCCACGATGCAATCGTATTGTAAATGAAAAACCTACCTAATCTACTAGCAATTCTAGAGGTATAATTTTTAATATGCTTAGTATTCAAATGTGATGGACTACCAACGGGTATCAAAAACATAACTATCTGAGTAATAGGAACACTTAAAAACAATACAATCAATGTATTCAGCGCAAAAATTAATATTGAGTTAAAATTTGGGAATAGTTTAATTATTGGCCAAATGGGCATTATTAATCCGCAAAAAACACTATAAATTTTAATATAATTATATTCAAAGAAAGGAGGTCGATCCCAATCGTCAAGTGATTTTGCGAGTACTGAGCAACCCATTGTGACCCAAAAAAGTAAAATGATTGTAACGAGTAAGATCATGATAAATTAAAATTCGATTATTTCTTAAAATTAGAAGTCTCATTTATTACAATCACCACCAACATAATTGCAACAACAACATCTACGATGTTCCATAATTGCCGTCCCAATGATATTTTAACCAATGGTTGAAACAATAGTGCCAATGATCCAAATAGAATCATCAAGCCTTGCTTTTGATTGGAATACGCTTCAAAAGCAAAATACCCAAAAGCAATGAGCGAAATGAATCGTATAAATTGGTAATAACCATAAGGCATATCCGCCAAACAAAGGCATAATAAAACTGCTAAAACGATTTTGATAATGTTTTGAATGTTCATGTTCATACAAATAATTGAGTTGGAGCTTTTCCAAATATATAAATTTCCCTCCAAAATTTTCTAAAGCTTTTGTGTATCCCTCAAAATATTTAGTGGGGAAGAGGTGCCGAAATATATTTCAAAATGACCGTGTTTTTTCCTTGGAAATGAAATTGATTTTCATACATTTGAATTGTTCGGCAAATTAGATTTATCTCCTTAAATGCAAACTTTAGCTCATTTGTATTTGATATTTTAGATAGACGAACGCCGCAAAATTTAACAAAAACATCATGACAGCTCAAGTAGGGGAAAAGCTAATTTATAATGGAAAGGAGCATTGGATGGCCTCCGAACCGCTGAGCGATTATCTTAAAACAAAACGGGATATCAAATTTGCATTTGACAGTACGGCTTGTATGAGAGGATATTGTGGTACTTGGGAAATAATCGATGATCAACTTTATCTGGTTGAATTAAAAGGCAAAATTAAAGGGTATGTTCCGGTGGGGGTGAGTCATGTTTTTCCTGGCAGAGACTATGCTTTTGCAAGTTGGTTTAACGGATCAATCCGAATTCCACATGGGAGAATGTTGAAATATGCACATGCCGGTTTCTTCTCCATTTTCGAAAAAGATCTCTTCATGGAATTTGAAAACGGAGTGCTAAAAAATCAATATGAAATTGACAATGTAAAAGAATATGAAGAGGGATTATTAAAAAGAGAGCAAGAGGAAAAAGATAGAATTTTACATAAAGATGCAACAAGCAAAAAAGTCAAAATACAAAATCGCATTTTTAGCATAGTTTCAGTCATCGTATTTGCGCTTATTTCCTTTGGATTATTCCGCTATTATCAATGGGGGACAATGCTCTCACGAATCACTTCAATCTGGATGTTTATAGAATCATTCCTTGTTTGTGGAAGCATAATATGTTGTGCTATTTTTGAAACAGGAAATAACCGAGACACAGAAAACTTCATAATTTCAGCGGCAATAAATTTTATCATGCTCATTCTAATTGCACTAGGTTTATGTATTTATTATTCAATTCAAATGAATACCACTTGGGGCTATTTAATTGCAGGTACATTGAGTTTTGGTGTTTCGTGGTTTGTGTTTTTAGTAATTAGAGCAAGTTTACACCGTAGAAAAGAAAATAATCGAGGTAAAATTACAATTTTGGATTGAGGTTGGAATTGATTGATATTTGCAAAAATTGAATATTAAAATCGTAATTTTGTTTATGCCTTTATTGAGATTGACCATATTTATTGTAATTTCTTTCGTCGTTCATTCTTGTGCTACACAAAATCAAAGTATTGTTGTGGAACCCATCCCAATACCGATGATGTCTCATAATGAGGTTATGACACAAGATTTCCCAACAAAAAAAACTGTTTTTGTAAGATTTGGAACTCCAACAAGTAAAGAAACATTCGAGAATATTGAGAATTGGTATTTTAAAATATCAGAAATCACAAATTCAACAAGTAAAGGTTTATCCTTTGGAAATGGAATGATTTCACAAAATCAAATGAATCCTTATGTTTTACCAATACAAAGGTCAATAGAAACAAGTAATACTGTGATGAGTCATGTGCGAACAAATACTACGACAATTGAAACCTATGTAAAATTTTGGTTTATTCATGATTCAGTTGTAAAATGGGAGACATTAGGAGTTGATTATTCTCGACCTAAAATAATCTCGCCCGTTTTCGAGCAACTAAAGTATACTTCAGAATATATTTTTTATGATTCAACGGAGAATATTAATATTTTTTCTCATAATTCAATTTTAAGAAAAGTCAATTCTGGATTAAATGGTCCTATGACAATTTATGAAGTTAATAATTGGATTGACAACCATCCCGATTTTAAGTTGACATTTTTGCCATCGTTGGCAGATTTACTAAAAATATACCAATCGGATACTAAGTTGAGTAATTTAATTAAAAATCAAGGACTAACGGTTTGGAGTGAAAATAAAGGGGTCAATGGATTGATAAAATGTTTAGATTTTAGAACGGGACAGACAATTGAAAAAGAACCACAATCTCTGAATTATTTTGTACCGTTGGTTGGTGTTCCTAGAAAATAGGAATTAATGTTATCCAACTGAAGGAATTTTTTTAGGTAGCGATGTTTGCCAAACGGTAATTCTCCAATGTTATGTTTTCCAAAATTTTTTGAAACTTTTGTGTATCCCTCAAAAAAATGAGTGGATTTCACCCACCCCAAACTATAACGTTTTCACTATTTATTTACTCACCCTACAGGGGTGAGGTAAGTAAATAAATAGTAAAACATGAAAAAGACCCTGATAATTCACCCCGCCGATCCAACCACAGATTTTTTGAAAATCATTTATCAAGATCGTGGATTTACCGAAGAAACACAAAACTTCGATCCAAACCATTTAACGCAGTTGATTCAGAATCACGATCGGATTGTAATGCTGGGACATGGCTACCACCATGGATTGCTGAATTTCATGCAGCCCATCATCGATGAATCCTTCGTGCCTTTGTTGAAACAAAAGGAACTCGTGGGCATTTGGTGCTTCGCCAAAGCCTTCTTCGACCACCACGGACTATCTGGGTTTCACACCGATATGTTCATTTCCGAAACAATGGAAGCGTTTGTGATGGGAGTGAAAGACAGTCACGAATCCATTGAAGAATCCAATGCAGTATTTGCAAAAGCGGTGAGAAGCAATCTCTTTCACCCAGAATGTCTTGATCGGGTGAGAACCACCTACAACAAGTTAGATTCGCCAGTTTCGAGATTCAATGGAGTGCGTTTGCATTATAGAAATCCAAATGATCCCAAAGTAAAATGCAATGTCAGCAACTTGAACGATTACTTAATGAACATGGGATTATTGTGATCCATTATCCCTCAAAAAAACAAAACCAAAAAAACATAATATGCTATTAGACAATCAAAACCAACCAAACTTTGGCTGCAGAGCCAACAGAAACAATTCAGTTTTTACAAACGAAGATTTAAAAATGCACAGTACGGGGTATGCCTTTTCCCAGAATGGAGGGAACTTCATTTCGCTGCTCATTATCGATGAAAGCGGTTCAATGGGAAATATCCGTAAGGCCGTTGTTGAGAGTTACAACGACTTGGTGGCGAGTATTTTAAAAGATGCGAAAGAAATTCCAGACTTGCTACAACACATGAATGTGTATACTTTTGAGGGACAAAATATTGTTGAAAGGCTGCCGCTTACAACGGTGAGTGACAATCCAGTGAGTCAACACCTGAATTATATCCCCAAAGGCGGTACTCCATTGTATGATGCTATTGGGTTGTCGATTTCGAAGTTGGAAAGACTTATCATTGAATCGAATATCCCTTCAAACAAGTTCAAAGTGTCTGTGGCAATTTTTACCGATGGACTGGAAAATGCTTCGAGGGACTTTAGTTTGTTCGACATTCAACAATTGGTGCATAGATTGAAATCGTTGGGTTGGGAATTCAACTATTATGGAACAGACCATGACGTTGAAGATATTGCCACATTGCTTGAAATGAATCGTTGTGAACGCTTTGAAAAAACCTCATACGGCCTCAAAAACAGCATGGAAAACTATTCCAACAATGCCAAAATCAGCAAATCCGATTTTGTGAAAAGGTTTAAATAAAAGCCGAATAGACTGAGTGGGAGAGCTGCCAACCAAATGATAAAACAAAACCGCTCAGGCGGTTTTGTTTTATTTTACGCTATATTTCGTTTTATTGTGATTGCCAATGCTTTCTAACAGATTCATTTCCAATCCCTTTTTCAAATCTCTGCTTGCTGTTGCGGATGACAAATCTTTAAAAACGTTCATGTAATCTTTTCGATTAAATTCTTTGATGCCGAGATTCAAAAAGTATTCTAAACGATCAGTATCTTTTAAAACTCGATTATTGTAATTCAGTAAATTTTTCAATGATTTTTCAATGACATCAAGCATATATTCAATGAAGATAGTTGACTTCCCAGATTTGTCACTTAATGCTAATGATTTATAATATTCATCTTGAGTTTTGCTAATTAATGTTTCGAAAGGCAAAAACTCAAAAACTGGATATTCAGACATTAAAATCAGCGTTTGCCATAATCTTCCCATTCTACCGTTACCATCAAGGAAAGGATGAATGAATTCCATTTCGTAATGAAATACGCAACTTTTTATTAATGTTAATTCATCAGAATCCTTCAAATATTCAAATAATTCTTTCATTAAATGCGGAACATTTTCAAATGGTGGTGCAATGTGTTCAACGATTGCTCCTTTAACTATTCCAACTCCTTGGGTTCTATACTTTCCGGCACTTTCAATTAGTCCAATCATTAACTGTTGATGTGCTTTCAAAAAACTTTCGGCTGAAGAAAATTTATATTTCTCTAATTTTTCATAAACTTTTAGCGCATTTAAGACTTCTAAAACATCTTTTTCTGGACCAAAAACTCTTTTGTTTTCTATCAATGCTGTAATCTGTTCTTCTGTTAAAGTGTTACCTTCAATTTTTAAAGAAGAATGAATAGTTTTTATTCTATTCTGCTTACGAAGTTGTGGAGATTGTTTGGTGAGGTAATTTGCATTGACCTCTCCAATTTTTTCAGAAATAGAAGTTATTAACTTTAAAATTTTCGGAGTAATTTCATAAGGAGGCTTCATTGATACTATCATTTGATATTATCAAAAGTAATCTTTTTTTTGTGAACATCCAATATCCACAAATTACATCGGGATTGATTCCCAATAATCAATTTAGGGATTACTCGCTTCACTCGTGATCCCCAGGTGGGAGAGCGGCTAACCATAGCAGTGATTACTCGCTTCGCTCGTGATCCCCAAGTGGGTGAGTTGCCAACCAATTGCAAAGCCAAGCTGCGAAGCAGCTTTGGCTTTTTTTATGCGCATTTTTCGCTTGAGCAGAGCTCAGACTCTCATGCGCATAAAAAAAGCCCCACGAAGTGGGGCTTTGCATTTGGTTGCGGAGGGAGGGGGATTCTAACTATTGGTTCATATCGATTGATTATCAATTAAATAAAATTTATTCACATTCGTAAATTGAAACATTTTGAATTATTATTATTTGAAAGTTTCACCAAGAACATGAGATTGTTTGTTAATTATTAGGGATTTGCTTAGGTAGAAACAATTGAAAACAGTTAAACAAAAGTTCATTTTCTTCACTTGGGATAACCTTTATATCTGTATCCACTAATAGATCTAATTGTAATAAATTCTCTTCAAACTCTATTTGAGGGAAACTCTTCTTTATTGTTTTCTTAAATTCTGTAGTTTCAAATTTTAGATCTTGATCTTCAAATAAATAATATGTCCAAAAACTTCCATTTGGAAATTTTTTAACAAATTTGAAATTAAACTCAAACATAATATTTGAAATTTGAGGATAGAATGCATCAATGTTTGCATTATTGATAGCTAATACGACTGGCATTTGATTTTGGTTCATATTCAATTTATGTATTTAATTATTTTCTTTTTTTATTTTAGTTGTAAAATCTGTTTTAGTTTTAACTGATGATGTTAATATATATGAATCATTTTCTGAATTTGTGAAACTTGCTGAATATAGTATTAAGTCGTCATTGAGATTTTGTATTTTATCAAAAAATGTATCAATCAAAAAATCATCCTGAAATTCAAAAATCATTCCATGATCGCCATCATCATTCTTAATGCGAGAAGAATATTTAATAATATTCCAAAAGGCACCATTTTCAAGGACCATTTGAGCGAAATCATTAATTTTGAAATCTATAGAGTTGTTGTTGATTTGATTATCCCAAGAAATTAAAAAATTAGTTAAAAGACTATTCCATTTTTCAATGTTTTTACCAAAATCATCTTGGATTATAATCATTATTTTCCAATAACCTAAATTTTCGCTACTATCCCAAAATAAATCATCATTTTCAATAAATAACCAATTTTTTATGTACTCTTCTGAGTTCTGGATACTATTTTTTAACATGGTTAAAAATCTGTAACATAAATTTTCATTATTTATTAAATTATCGAATAATTCAAAATCGGATATTGAAAATTTTAATTCATATACTAGTCTTAATTCTATCATTACGGAAAATAATAACAATTATATTTATTTTGTCGTAAATATATACGATCAATCCAAAATAAAAAAATCATTTAATCAATAAATTAATGCTAATCGCTACTAAGTTTTAATATTAATTACATTAACATAGATCTAACTAATTCTCTTGCAATTTATCAGGTTAATGCCAAAAGGATTTTTTTAAAGTATTTTTATATTCCAAAATAAAATTAACATAGTTTAATCTTTGAGTGAACAATAAATACTTACAGCATAAGCTGAACTTATTCATGAATATTCAATTTGCATTAATTATGATACTTAACTATCATTGCGTAATTCAATTCGTTTATAATTAACAAAAACGCAAATGGTATTATTTTTTCATGGTTTTGAAAGTTCCCTTCCTTCTGGTAAGGTGGATGTCTTAAATGATTTTGGTTTTAATGCTATTGGCGTACCAATGAATTACGATTGTAAAAATCCTTATTCCTTGACACATGACTTCACCGTTAAGTGTAAGTCCAAACTGATTATTGGTTCCAGTATGGGAGGCTATTTTGCCTTGAAAATTGGTACACATTTGAATATCCCCCTGATTTTGCTCAACCCAGCTTTGGTGCACCGTCAAATTAGTTTTGATGAGCCAATAGAATACGGGCATCACAGGCCTAAAATATGGTCGTTGTTAGGCGAACTGGATGATCTTATTCCTTTTAAAGAAAACCAAGTGGAGTTATTGAAATATGGCGCCATTATTGAGATAGGAAAACATGGACATCGCACACCAAACGATGTGTTTCGTAACTACATCCAAGGCATTAAAGGGGAATTGGATCAAATAGTCGAAATCATTGATTGACCTACAGAAGTAAAGTTAATTTTGAAATATCATATTCGTTAGTATATATTTGAAATATGATGTTAAATGAAATAATAGAAGAAAATATTGTTCTCACTAAAGAACAGTCTGATGCAATTAATGATTATTTTTTCAACATATCAAGTTTGTTGGATGAGTGTGAGAATGATCGTGGTATTAATTCTGCAGCGGAACAAATAGTTGATTATTTTATGAATGAAATTGGTGCTGATGGTTCTGCGATAATCGATTTAGATAAAATTGCAATTCCATCGACTGAATTTTATAATAAATGTTGGAGTGATGATGAAGACGCCCCCATTTATTATGATGGAATTTCACAGGATCAATCGAGTGGAACAAAAGCGATTGATAAAGATGTCATGGTAAAACTCGTAAGATTACATTTGGAATTTTGGATGTAACAAATTACCCGAATTATTAAATAAAACAAAAGCCCCGTCCAAAGGCTTTTAGGTTCTATGAAGAAAATAATAAATTTGGTTTCGCAGAAGCAAAAGAATGATTAGAATCAAATTGCCAACCTAGTCACTGAAATATATATATCAGCATTTACATGTTGCGTAGATAGACTCTATTAAACAGAAGGTCATTCGGATTTAATTTTTGATAATATTTCTAGAATTTGTTTTCCAATGTTAGTTTTTTCAAAATCATTATATGTTGAACAATCCACAGTTAAAAATTCATTGTTGTTTTCTAAAGTTAAACTATGTAACCAATCATATTCGTAGTCTATAGAAATTGTTTCTTGTTCTCCATCACCTTCAAAAAGATTAGATAATTCATTATCAATTTCTTTTTCCTCAATATAAAATCTGATTGATTTATTTTCGCCTCCATCTGTTTCTTCGTAATCACAATTTTCAAATTTTAACGACTTAAAATCATTTATTGCTCTATTGATATCATTTTTGTTGGAAATGTTATAAATGAATCTATAAATTGCTTTGTTATAATAGAGAGCATAACATTCTTTATTTTCAATTGTGCCTAATTCTTTTGCAATGTCTCGGGTTAGTCCACTAAAGGTAATTTTCATAAAATATTATTTATATTCCAAAAGTAAATAATATTTTCATATGGGTTGATTTATTTATAAAATATCTTGATGTTAGATTGAATAATAAGCACTCACTGAATTAATTATTCTTATTCATGAATATTCAATTTGCATTAATTATGATACTTAACTATCATTGTGTAATTAATAAAAACAAAATTGAATTAAAATGACACACGAAGAATTTGTAGAAAAATATGCTAATCTGCTTGAACAGGAAGATTTTATTCAAATTCAGTTATCTAGAGGTAATGGAGAACTTGATGATAATCAATATTTAGATAAACTTATTGCTTTTGGTGTTTTAAAAGAGGATGCACTTGGTTACATAGAAGCAGATAAAGCGATGATGGAGATGTTTGACCAGGAAGGTATGCTAGAGGATCTTGAAGCAATCACCATGCTCATGGTTAATGGAATAAGTGATTTAGATGAATTGAGACTGTCGGCGAAAAATGATAGTGTCGCAGTTCGGTCGAATTTGATTTCTGAATTCAATTTTAGCAGCGAGGATGCTAACAAGGTTGTGGCATATTTATTAAAGCCAGAATAAAGGTTGTTTCGATTAAAAAAATTAAAGCTTGTAGTTTATTCTCTTTTTTGAATTAACATGAGATTATTCATTCTCATTGGAAGAATTTTTGGAAATTTGTTTTGCAATTAAATCATAGATAAATTCACTTTGAGGGATGAGGCTCATACTTTCAAAGTCAATTTTCAACTCTTCCTCTTTGTCTGTGTTTAATTGGATTCCAATGAGTTCAACTAATTTTCCTTTAGCTTCTAAAATTTTCTCACATGATTCTATTTCGGAAAATTTGATTTCATTAACGAGTTTGTTTTTGTCGTCTAACCATTTTAAGGTTTCATCATCAATTAAAATATAATCTTCTTTATTTTGAATTAGACATTTCACGGAATTTATAATTTGCACGACTATACCAATTGTGAAAAATAAATCAATGAATATGATAAAATAATCCATAGACGAATATTGATTATTACTATCTGGCATATAGAAGGATGCCAAAGCACATAAAATCGATCCTGTAACAATAATTGATATTTTGAAAAATATTGTAAGCCAATGATTAGTGAAAAGGTATGAAGAATTAATTTTCGAATAAAAATCAATCGAAAAACCACTACTAGAATTTAATAAAAGTCCAATAAGAACTAATGGAATACCAGTAGAAAAAAGCACCTTATAAAAAGCAAAAAAATGAGTATTTTTTACAACTTCAGCGTCAGCTGCAGTTGTTCCTGATGGGGAATGAATACTAAAAATAACAATAAAAAATAGTATAAAAAAGAAAAGAGGTATACTCCAAAGAGAGTCTTTATTAATTAGATATTTTTTGTGCTTTCCGATTTTTTTTGTTTTTTGTGTCATGATTGTATTTCAAGTATATAATATTTTGTATAGTTGGTAAAAATAAAAGGAATAAGAAAAGAAGAAACTTTAAAATGATAAATCACCATTGAATCGTATGAATAGGAGTAAACCTAGATATTGTTCATAATTCAATTTCATTATAACAACATGTTGTCATAATAGTTAAAAACTGGATTAAATCAGTGAAATTTCCCCAAAAAGGTCAATCCTCAAGAGTATGTTCTAATTCTTCTTCTCCAGAAATTTTGTCCCATTCCAAATTTCTGTCTCCTTGGTAATCAACCGTCTCAAGAAACGCTTCGGGATTTTCTTTAAATAATTTTGCTTGCTCTTCAGTGATTTCAGCAGAGTATTTTGCTGAAGTTTGGAATGTTTCAATCCAATAAAATTTAGGCATGTGTAAAAAGTTAGTTTAAATAATTGCTAAACGAAAATATAACTATAATTATAAACGATTATTTATTAATTATTATTTTATTGTTACCCAATCTTAAAAAATGCGAGTTTTAGCAAAATATGCAAAATGATCATCAAATAAGAAGATAAAGGCGAAAAATCACTGTTAAATTATTTTATTTATACACTGAATTGTAGTATTCCCCAAAATTAGGAACGGTTAAAATAAGAAAAACCATTAATTTTAGACACAGACGAAACAAATCAGATAATCAAGTTTTATTCGAATTACTTAATAAATTTGGATGGGATCATGAAGCAAAAAATAAATCTTTGGTAATGGATGAAATAAATAAAATTCCGAACCATGACGAATTCCATTCTTGTTATTTTATTGTTGGTTTTAATGATTACAATGTAGATCTTTCTCAAGATTTTTTTGACCATGGTGATAATTCGTCAATTTATTTTAGTTTATAAATTCATTTTCATTAAACTTTTATCTATCATATATTTGTGATATTTGAAAATTGACTAGACTACTTATTCTCATTGGTATTAGATTTTACTGGCTTTTTGTTAAGCCATTTCATAATAAAACATGTTTGTTTAAAACATCGTGTAGCCAGGCTGTTTATCATGCTGCGAAACATAACAGTGGGAAATTTGCTTGGAAGATGTTTTTGTTCAGATATAAAAATTGTAGGGATACTCATCAAATTTTTTATTCCGATCAATTTAATGTGTATTATTTGAAATTAGGGGATGGCACGATTGTCCCTCAAAATGAAATTAATCCTAAATTACTTTTGTTAAATAAATAATAATTAATTTATCTAGTAGGATAGTTTAATTTTCAATTAAATTTGTTTTATGAGCTTTGTTTGTAAAACAGTTGATTGTGCGATTTCAATTTCTGGGGCATCCTTTCCCGTTGAAATGAATTGCCCCGTTTATCCAATTGCTTTTGAATGTTTTTAATATTTATTTATGATCATTAATTTTAATACAAATCTACCTGCTGCTATCTTAAATAAGATAGAGGCAGTGAACGCAGAAGACCCAGCTTATGCAGCAGATGAATTGGTGGAGCTTTCTGAGGAAATTCTCCAGCAAATTGCCGCTGTAGGTATGGTGCAATATTTAAAATATGCCCCGCAGAAAGAAGTCTACAACGATTTTTTGGTGCAGCTGTTTAGTTCCTCTGGACATGATTATAATGCAGGTCCTTTATTTAGATGGGCCGCGAATATGATTAAAGAATGTTCGAAAACCCAAAAATCACCTCTTTATAATTTCTATTGGGAAAAATCTGGGGAGAAGGAAGTTCTTTGTCATAAGGTTCACCGTCTAGCAGAATTGCGAAACAGCGTTATGCATGGTTTTTTTGTATTGCCTCCGGAAAGAAACCTAGAAGAAGCAGCCCATATTGAGAGTTTATTAAATGATCTTTCCAATGCAGGATTTTTTGATATTACGGCTGACTTTCATTTTTTTCAGGAAAAGAGTTTTTCAGGAAAATGGAACATAACTGAAAATTCAGAATGGAATAAATTAATTTCAGATAAAACTTTCGGTAAATTGTGTGAACGAATTGTCAACGAACAAAAAGATAGTTTCTGGGCCGATGAAGAAAAGGTTTTTGAACTTGGGAAAGTTAATTTAGTGCCAGATTCTTTGAATGAGTTTTTAAACGAAAAAAATCAGGGCGCATTTGCATTGTGGACCCGTCCTACTGATTTAATTAAATCAAATGAGTTATTTACATCAATTGGCAGTTGGCTGAAAGCTCAGTCAAATATAGTTTTTGTGGGATATGCACTTCACGATATCGGAATTTCATTCACTGGCAATTTTCTGATGCAACGTTTGCTAAAAGTGCTCAATCCGCAAAATAAAACACTCTCTAAAGGGAAAAAAATAGAGGATCATATTAAGTTGCTCAGAAGAGAAATCAAGGATAAAAAAGTTGTGGTTTTGATTCAGCACTTTCACATTGCATTATTTAGTCCACTTCATGTTTCTAAATGGATAAACTTTTTGTTCGAAAACAATATTATTCTAATTGCCATTGGGAAACATTATGAGCATTTCAATACTTTTTTTAATAAGCAACATGATTTAGCTTCACCGGTTGAATTGCCTTCCAAAGAGATTGCATTGATTGAATTGCAAAATTATTTGAGATTTAAAGGTCCCTCAAAAGAAAAAAATGATGAATTGTCTGACGTATTATTACTTGAAGAAATTTTAGATAAAGTTATAAATTCTTTGGAGATGGGTGCTCCAATATTTGCAAGAAGGTTTGCCGATGAAAATAATTATTCTATAGAATATGTACATGAGGTATTCGCATTATTACACCCATGGGTAAATGCCTCAAAGAGTCCATTTCAGGAAGACGTTGTAGATGAACTTTACGGCTTTCCATCAGAAATGACGGAAGTAACCCCAATTTACCTTGCGCTAGGCCGCAGGGATGTTAAACTTGAGTACCAGCATAAAGTATTATCAATATGAATCCTTTTTACCAATATCATCAACGTTATGTTGAAATAAAATCATCACTTGGAAATGAATTAAGTGAAAATAATTTTGTCGATTTTGTAGAGAATCAGTCAGCACATTTAAACAATTTATTTATGGCTGGACTTGGCATGAGTACCTTGTTTCTGCGAATGGGTGCTGTTATACAAATGAGTCAAAAATTGCATGATGGGGATACAAGTAATGATGCCTTATTTATGAAACAGGTGATGGACAATCTGCGAGAAACATTACCTAGTGACACCAACTGGAAAAATTTATGGTATGCATCGATGCAATCGGGCAGTTTGTGGGAAGCATCTATTCCAAGGGATAGCAATAAAAATACCATTTTAGATCGTTTTGTTACTTTTAGAAACAAGTTTGTGCATCAACAAATTCGTATAGTGCCTGAACATTTATTAGACCTAAAAAAAGGGTTGCAAATTTTTGATGAAATGGCGGCACTATATGTTCTTTTTGAAGAAAGTGAAATTATTCTTAAAGAAGGTTTATACTTTTGGCATAGCCATGATTCCTATCTCGAATTGCATCCATTTGTTCAAAATGGTGATCACGATGGGTTACCGTATTTGTTTCAAGGGATGTATGAAAATAAGTCGCGGGCCAAGTTTATCAATACCTTACGTGGTGATGAAACCGAACCGCAGCAAAATGAACCTTTACAATTGAAATTTCAGCCTATGCAAGAAGCCTTGCGGGGTGGAGCCGGTCAGGTTTTTGATCATAGTGAGCGAATGAAATATTATTTGGACTGTTTTGTAGGTCGAGAAACTGAAGTCCAATCGGTTTTAAATTGGGTCGGTGGAGATTCAGAAAAACGGGTGTTGCCAATTTATTCAGAAGCAGGAATGGGGAAAGGTGCACTTTCGGCAGGTATTATTGATGCGTTAATTCGTGAAAATATACCAGTCATGTATCATTTCTGTGGGTCAGGTATGGCAAATAGCCTTCATGCCGTGTTGTATCATTTGATTTTACAAGGTAAAAAAATGCCCGGAATGAATGGCGCTGGTATTTGGAAAGTGGAAGATGAAGCTTTGAAACGCAAGATGGAACGATTGCCGTCACGTTATCATGATGTAATTCATCTTTTTCAGGCATTACTTACTGATTGTTATACACCTACGGCTAAATATCTTGGAAAACCTTTGGTAATAATTTTAGACGGACTTGATGAGGCATTTGTTGCGAATAGTCAAATCAAAGTAAACGACTGGTTTTATACATACAATGAAAAAGATGAAATCGATGAAGAATGGTCTTCCCCTGAATATATCAAATGGATTTTCACATACAGGGCACTTCCAACCAAAAGCAATAGTGGATTTAATCTTGAGGGACGTTTTGGCTTAGAGGAAATTCCAACGCTTCAACCTCTTCAAGGGCTTAATGAAAGTTCTGTTAGAAAGGCCTTAGAAATATTTGATGTTTCTGAAGAGTTTTTACAGGCTGTTTTAAAAAATGGTGCAATAGTATGAATCTAACAGATCCAGTTTACTTGAGAACCATCTATGATGGCTTACTTTCCGGAAATTTCCATAAAGACAATGCTTCATCTTTGCCAATTGGTCTAATAGGAATTTATGAAGATGCTATTCCATCTGCGAATCATATAAATGAAAGACAAAAGTTCTTGGAGTTCTTTTCGACTTGGGCTCTTATTAGGAAGGAGGTTAGTATTAAATTTGTGGCTGCCCTTTTGGACTGGCCTGAAGAGCAAGCGTTGTTTTATATAGCTCAATACAGCAAATGGTTTAATGCCCCTGTAAGCGGTAAATATTTGCTGTATCATGAACGTTTGAGAAGCTTTATTTTACAAAAAATATCCCAAACTCATTTATTGAAATTGAATGAGGCAATTATTAGAATGGGGCAGGATGCACTAAAATTGCGACAAGGAGATGAATGGGAACAATATTCACTGGAATATCTTAGTTCACATCTGTTAATTCAAGCAATGCATTCTGGTATGGCAGATGCATTGAAAGAATTGGCATATAACATCAATCATTGGAATCGACAGTTAGAAATTAGCAAGGGTTTTGAATGGAGCAAGCGCATGCTAAACGACATGATGCTTTGGGCCTCAAAATTTGATGAAGATGAAGTTATAGAATGTGCACTCAATAAGGTTGATTTATATCACCAGGAACAAAATGACGCACCACGCATTGTAGAATTGGTTGCACAAAATGATATTGATACGGCCCTGCAGCGTATTGAAGCCTTTGGCGGAAATGACAAAGAAGGCCTACAGCGAAAGTTTATACTTTATATGCTTTGCCTGATGGAACTTACTCTGTTGGGTAGTAAGGATAAATCTTTCAGAAAAGATGCAATCGAAAAATTGCTCAAACACCTAGACGATAATCTTCCAGTGGATCATTCAGTGCTTAACTGGAATGATTTTTTCCCAAGCAATTTAGTTTTCCATATGGCCTGTGAGTGGGTAGCGTTAGATTTGGAATATATTAATATTTTTAAGCGAACGGAGGTTTGGGAAACGAATTGGTTAGCGCATATAGGAACACCTGATATTTTGCAGTTATCGATATTGGAAAATCTTGCCAATGAGATAGATGCTGAAGAATATTATAAAAATAAATTACTCGAAATTGTTTGCCGGCTTCATGCTCGAAATTTAAATTTTAATAAAGCATTGGAAATAGCAGGTGGAATAGATTCAAGACCTATCAGAAATAGTGGTCTTTGGTATACATTTGGACAAATGGCAGTAAAGTCAGATTTGAATAAAACTATTTATTTAGTAAATGAAATTGAGGATAGTCAGGAAATCTGTTTTGCATATTTGGAAATCATTTCAAGATTAATAGTAGAGGGAAATAAGGCAGACGCCGAAACTTTGCTTTTGGATGTTAGAAAACGCGCAGATGAAATGGAGGTAGACTCCGAAAGGGGAGAGGTTTTGGCTCAGATTTCTACAGAATATTTAAAATTGGGGAATCAAATACAATCAAATGTTTGCATGGGTCAAGCGTGTAAAATAGCATCAGGTTTTGATGATGAATACGATGCCGATTCATTATTTAAGTTTATTGCTTTGCAATTTTGCTCTCAACATAATTTTATTGGTGCAATTGAATTGATAAAAAATATGAGTGATGAGTCGATGATTGCGTCTACTCAAAAGAGTATTTCCGTTCAATTGGCAGAGAATGAAAAAATTGAAGATGCTATAGTTTTGGCAGATGCAATTGAGGATGATTGGGAAAAAAGTTCGGCATTTTCAGGAATTGCAGCTTCCATTGCAGAAATGGGAAAGTTTAAACGTGCCATGGATATTACACAAATGATTGAAGAAGAGTCTGATTTGTCGGCAGCATCAAAGAAAATTGCAATTCAGTATGTTAAATTCGATCAATTGGATAACGCTATGGAAATTGCTTCCAAATTCGACGAGGATTGGGAAGCGGAAGCGTTACGCGATTTTGCATCAGAATGGGCTACGGGCTTAAAATTTGGGCAAATTGAAAAATTATATATTACTAAATTAAAATACACAAAAGGTAAAAAATCAGCTGGATTTAGAAATAAAATGCTTGATCACGTTATCAATGGGTTTGCATCTTTTGGCAATTTAGCAGATTTTATGGCGACTACTATGTTTATAAAAACTGATATTGAAAGGATCGAAATATATTTATCTGGAGCGGATATGTTTTATGAGCTTGGGAAAATTGATTGTGTGACGGAAATAATCGAGCAGGCATATCTAACGGCATTAAATATTGATGATGATTATGATAAAGCTGCTACCCTGATAAGCTTATATGCTAAAGTTGTTAGATATAATTTATTATCAACGTATCAAACAATAAGGGATGAATCAATAAAAATCTCAGGCTATATTGATGATGTGTACTGGGCAAGTATTGTATTAAAGAAAATAGCATTTGAGTTAATTAATTCCGAGGATTTAAATTATGCGGAGAAAATTATTGAAAGGATTACAGAAGATTCAATTAGAGCTGAAGCTATGGTTGAATATGCGAACAAGTTAATTGAAAGAAGTGAAATATCTGATGCTGAATCTTTATTAGAAAAAACAATCAAAATTGCTACTAATTTAGAATTTGATTCAGATAAAGTACCGTTGTTAGTAATGATTTCTGGTGCATACGGAAAGTATGGAAATAAACAAAAATCTGAGTCAATAATTAATGAATTACAGATTGAATTTCCAAGAAGTGCCTGTAAGGTTATGCTGAAAAATGCAAGTAGTTTGATAAGTTTGGGTCGTGTTGAAGAAGCTTTTGAATTGTATGAAAACTCAATAAAAAATGCCAATAATATTAAAGATCTAAAGGATAAGAGCTATGCTTTTTGTGACATAGTTGAATACCATCTACAATTAGGGAATTTCTCTCAAGCTCAAATATTTTCAACGGCTATTCCCTTATTTGATGAGAAACTAAGGTGCTGGAATCAAATTGCTAATTTTGCGGTGAATAATTACGGGTATTTTGAGTCTCTTGATTATGTGGGAAAATTAAATAGCAATGATTCTAAAAATATTTATTTGAAATCTTGGGTTGATTCGATTGAGCCGCATCAACTCACGAAAATTATAACCCTAAGGTCTTGTTTTTATTTAAAAGATGATATTTCAAGTTTGGAAAAATTACTTTTAATTCATTCTTTACATGAGTTATTCTTCAATAATGCCACTTTTGAGCAAACAAATCACTTCAACAAAACCCTAAATATACAATGGTCGATAGATCTTAAAAATGCCATAAATCCAAGCTGAATTTGTAGTATTTTCAAATATAATAACACTTTAAATTAATTATGGCTTTGAATTCTTGATTTAATTTGTTTTATGCTTTTTGTTTAAAAAATAGTTGAATGTGTGATTTTAATTTCTGGGCATCCTTTCCTTATTAATGAATTCCCAGTTTGCTATCAATTATTACCTGAAAAAACGAAAATAATACACTGACAGTATTGAGGAGTTAATTATTCAGTGATTGACTTATAAAATTACCTATCCTTTACCCGTATATCACAAAAACCCTTTCCTTCCAAAAAACATCGCAAAACTCATTGTAGTCAGCTGTGAATTTAGAATTAGGAAGTGGTGGTGCATATTCTCCAGGATACATTGTAATGATGTCGTATTTGCCCTTATTTGACTGAACTATTAGGCAGAATTGGTTTGTGTTTGGAAGAATATCTGATTTAACACATTGAATCAGATAACCATCTTTATCCTCCAAATAAATTGACTTTTCTGGATGATTTTGTTTTAAATCAACTGCGCATTTCCCCACAATTGAATCAATTAATTTAAAAATATGTGCTTCACGACCATTCTCTTGCATTAACATTTCGTATGGTTGGTTTGAATTGCAAAACGCGATTAATTCACTTGGAGTTGAAAATACTTCAAGATTGAATTTGCTACCATCTAACTTCCCATTTTCATTGAAATGTTTACTCACATGTTGCAATGCAGACTCCGAAATGCTATATTTCATTTGGAAAATAGTTTTTTCTTGATTTTTTTCTTAATCTTTTCAAGTTGTCGCGCAAACATATATTGAATGATGAAAAATACAATGATTAAAACTACAACAAAAAGTAGGAAATAAAAACCGACAGGTGATAATCCAGATTTGATTTGCGTGTTCTTTATCATTCCAAAAACTGGTTCTACGGCTGAAATAGAAGACAAAACTGAAATAATTCCCAATAAAACAGCCTGTTTTTTTTCCTGCTCTTCTTGGATTTTATTCGCTAAATTATCCAAACGGTGTTCGAAAAAATCAATTTCATCTGAAATATCAAATGATTTCTTAATTGAATCAAAAATGATGTTAGGTAAGAAATTAAATGAAATTACTTTTACATTATGATGGCCAATAAATTGTTGAAACTCATCTCGGGTTTTAATTGGATCTTCAATGAATTCTGCATTAAATCTAAATATGTTATATCGAATAAATAGATTATAAATATAAATTAAGAAATAAACCCTGTTCCAAGTATTCCATTTTATAAATTCATATTTACCCTTATGATCCGAACTAAATAAACTATGTCCAACAACGGTAAAAGAGTCAACAAGTGCAATACCAGAATAATTGTTGAAAACGTTAATTTTGTTTTGCATAATTTCTTCGAAATACGATGATGATGGTGCATTATAATCATTCTTTTCAATTGAGCCAATCATACTTGAAGTTCCTATTTCAAAAAGCAAATTATCTACTTTATCTTGATTCAATTCTTTTTCATTTAAATTTACAATTGCGTATGTTTTAAACTTTGAACCACTGTATTCATCTGATTTAATTTTCTCACCTCTCAGAGAAATTCCGCTTAATAAGTTCATTGTAATCCAACTGTGTAATTCATTCTTTTCATCTACAATCGTACTGAATGATTTGAGTTGATTGGTTAGATCTGAAATAAATCCAAGGGTGACATTCGCTAAGTCAAATGACAACGAAAAAATACCAGTGAAATTTGGGAAGAGAAATAGTTCTTGATTATTTGATTCAAAGTGTATTTTTTCACCGTTCCTTTTGGTTATGTTTAATAATAAGTTCTTATTTCTTGTGTATGATTTTACGGATTTCTTGGTTTGGCCGAACATCATTTCGGCAAATTCTTTGTAATATGTATCTCTGTAAAACTTTACAGTTTCGTCAACTGAAATAAGATTCTCTTGCTTTTGAATAGGGGAATTATGATCATATTCAAATTCAGATACAGGGATTGGGTAATACCCATCTGATTCAAATTTTTTGATGTCAATGTTTCTATATGTGAAAACACCTACAATTTTAATGATTGATGATTCTATAACTGTCTCTATATGCATATTCGTTTTTGATTTATCCTTTGATTGTTAGGAACTCCAGGTTCCTTTTGATTCTATTTGAATCCAATGGTTTTCTGTTTTCTCCCATTTTTGAAAAACTCCATGACCCATTCTTGGAGTGTTGTGAAAGCCAAAATAAATAGAGGCTACATTTTCTAAATTTTGAGGGATTAATAACATGTTTTTTAACATAGTTGCCCTTGAAAGATGGTTTTTATTAATTTGTTTACAATTTAAAAATTTGGGTGGGGATTGATTGGATATTTCATATGTTATTATTTCGCAATTTAATGGTAATCCTTTTTTATTGAAATTAGAGCTCAAATTTTCATCAAAGTTTTCAATCATTTTATAAAAACCTAATTCGAATTTGGTTGGATTAAAAAAGTTCTCATTGATTAATTTATAGTAAAATGCGCAACTTTCCTGCTCATTTTTAATTTGATTTAAGTTGAAAATATCTTCTGAAACTGTAAACATTTATTTGCAATTTAATGTAATTACATGTTTAATCAAATAATAATTGGCATTTATTCGTTAACATAATATGAAGTTTGGAAATAAGATTAATTTATTCATTAAAAATCCATTTTTCATTTCAACAATTGGATTTTTCATATTTGCATTTTTTGCAGTACTTTTCAAAAATATCATTTTTCTATATGTTGGTAATTTTGTGTTGTCTTTTATCAATGGTGTTTTTTTATATTTAGATTTAAATTCAAACTCTTTCACCCAAAAACAGATTGGGAAAAGTAATTTGATCTATGGGACATTCATGGTCATCTTCATGATTCTAACTTTGAAAATATCACATCCTATTATTGGATTTTATTTTTGCATATTGATGGGGAATTGTGCCGCAATGATAATGAGAAACTACTATTATGAAAAACAGTATTTAAATAATAATAATTAAAGCCAAAAATTGTCAAAACATATTGAATTGAATGAAAAGACTATTGATTTTAGATTTAGATGAAACGCTCATCCATTCTACATACATTGATTTAAAATTGAATCAAACTCCACATAAATACAAACTCTTTTATATTTATCAACGTCCATTTTTAGAAGAGTTTTTGGAATCTGTTAGTCTACATTTTGACCTCGCCATATGGTCTGCATCGAAGGCTGATTATGTAAAACAAATCATTAAAAACACAGCTTTATCTAATTTTAAATTTCAATTTGTATTTACGAGAGCCAAATGTAAACGCATTTATTCGAAGGTTGGCAGTATTCGATATTTAAAAAAACTAGAATTAAGTCCGGATTTTGATTCATATCACAAAATTATATTCTTAGATGATTATCCCGAAATGGTTGATCCAGTCGAAAATTGTATTTTGGTGAAGGAATTCAGAGGTTCTGAATCTGACGATGAACTACTGAAATTAACACATTTGTTACTCAACAATTATTAAATTTTAATTAATTAATTAGATCATTTACATAAAAATCAAAAAAAACCAATTAATTGTTTTATTATTGAATTTTGAATGTCTGAAATTCAGGGTAAAATATTAATGAATGGGAAGATTATGGATTATTTAATCCATGGTCAAAAGTGTAAATTATCATTTGAATTTAATGATTCCAGATACCTTTTATTTTATAGTAGGATTCCATTCATGGGGAGTTACCACAAAGCCCGTTTTTTTAAGCCTGGAAAAATTGGATTTTGGAATTTTTACAAATTCTTTAGTAATATCCAAATACAAAAGAATCCCTCAGAAATAGAATTTGTTGCTAACGCATATTATCCAGTTATTCATTTTTATATATTCAAACATTATTGGTCATTAAAACCGAAAAAAATGACAATAAATTTGAATATAAATTTCGTAAATGCGCAACCTTTGGATGTGCAAACAGAAAATAATTTAATGCAACTAAAAAACAATTCTGAATTAGAGATTCTTCATCAAACAATCAGAACTAAAAAATCAACATTGAAAATAAATATTGAAAATCCTTCAATTGTCAATCTTCCTATCAATCTAAATTATAAAAATTTCGAAATTTAAACATATGAATTCAACAACTGATTATTCTTTAAATCCACCGTCTTGGGTTACCCGTTTTTTATGGTGGTGCGCTGGTGCTGACAATTATTTTTTAAATCTTTCACCCAAACAAGACCGTGTAAAATATGCGGGTATTGGTGGAATTGTGCTTTGCACAGGAGTATTGGCTGCTTTTTCAGGTGGTTTTGCATTCCATACCATTTTTGGTCCAAAAGGTGATGCCATGGAAATTAGTGGAATGACAACCTTCATTGATATTGTTGGTAGTGCCATTTTTGGATTTTGTTGGGGATTAATCATTTTTAATTTAGATAGATTTATCATTTCAAGCACGGGCAAAGGGGATGGAACAGACGTAATTACAGGTAAGGAAATGTTGCAAGCACTTCCGAGGATCATAATTGCTTTGATATTGGGTTTTGCTATTTCTGCTCCTTTGGAAATCAAAATTCTAGAAAGTGAAATCAATGCCGAACTTCAAAAATTTCAAGAAAGTTATGTTCAAGATTTAAATAAAGAAACCGATAAAGTTGCAAATCAACAAAAAGCGGTTTTAGAAAAAAGGAAAACAGAATACGAATTTAAATTGTCTGTATATCAAAAAGAACTAAAAGTATATGACGATGCAATAGATAATTTAGTTTCTATTCAGCAAAATGAAATGCAAGATAAACGCGCATACGGCTTTGGACCAGTTGCAAAGAAAATGCAATCAGATATTGATAACAAGAAAGTGGAAAAAGATAAGTTTGTAAAAGACAAGGAAAAAGAAGTCAAAGCCTTAAATGATCAATTAACTAAAGTAAATTTTGAAATAGATAATTATGAAAGCGATCTTAGAAAAGCATATGCAAAAAACAAGGAAGTTGCGGGTGGTTACAGTGGTTTGCTTAAAAGAATCCAGATTTCACATGAAATTGGCGGATGGATTCCTTGGATTATTTTATTGGTGTTCTTATCAATAGAAACGGGACCTATCTTTTTCAAAATGATGATGAACAAAGGTGTGTATGATTTCTTGGTGGAAAACCATAACAAAAGAAGGGAAGTTGAAAATGGTATTTGGAAAGAGGATTTTGCTTTTGAAGGAAAAGATGGTATCATTCACATGGAAAAATGGCATTTCATGGAAATGGATAATGCTAAAGTTGAAAAAATCAAGAAATTAGACGCGCAAAAGAATATAAGTGAAAAGGCCATTGAAGAATGGGAAAAGAAAAAATTGAATGACTTAGCGAAAAATCCTCAAGATTTCTACACAGAGGGAAATAGAAGCACAATCGACAATAATGCTTAAACGTGCAACGTTTTACTTTAACAATATTAGGTCTTGAAAGAGACATTTGGGAAGTTATAGAAGGTAAAGAAAAAGCGAAATACAATCTAGTCGCTATTTTCTTTTTAATTTCTATGCTGATTGCCTTGTTGGGTATATATTTTGCTATGTTGATTATAACTGGTAATATTCCGCAATCCGTAATCGCAACTTTATTTTTATTTTTTGTTTATTTCAATATTTTTAGATTTTCTATAATTACGATTCGTAGATCATTTTTCAATACGAGTAAAGAAGATTCTGAAATTCTAGATGAACAAAAAAAAGCTAATCCGATTTCGAAACAAAATTTAATTTCGAAAATTAGTGGTTTAAAACCAAGTTTTGGGACTAGTGTTAGAACATTTGTATATCTAATTTTAATTCAAATTTTGGTGTTCGGTTTGGTTGTTTGCTTCAATCTGAAATCAATAAAAAATGAAACTCAAATAATTCGAGAAAACATATTGAAAGATTATCTGAAATCCGTTACCGATTTTCAATTGAATTCGATCAATAAACTGAAATATTCATTAGAAACAATAAACAACAAAATCAATTCTTTAAATTCAATGAATGGAGAAGAATCTATTTATTTTGATAATTTATTGGTTAAAAAGAAATTAATTGAAAAACAAATTATTGAATTAACCCTATTCAATGAAAATGAATTTAATAAGAAAAATTCTTATTTCAAAGATAAAATTCAGCATCAATATTTTCCTTTGAAAATTATACTCAATTCCAAATATCGACAGAGTTTTCTTTTTTTTGAGTTGTTATTGATTATTGTGTTCTTTCTTCCAACAAGAACAATGCTCTCATTAAAGCAGAATAATAGCTATCAATATGCCAAATTAAGCAATGACAGATTCAGAGATGTTGTTTTGTTTGAACATCAGAAGTTAGAATTGGTTTTTAATGAAAAAATTAAAAAATACAACAAAAATGCTGAACTATTTTCGATTTGGGAAGATGTTCCATTTAACACAACTTATAAAAAGAAATCTGTAAAAAGGACACCTGTTTCACTTGTTCAACTCATAAATTAAATAATCTGTGGCTTTAAAATACAAATACTATACTGGATTAATTGAATGTCAATTTGAACTCGTTGATTCAAAGCCATTAGGTAATTCAGGTAACAAACAAAATAAATTTAATCTTCATCCTAATTTTCGATTTTTTAATTTTAAGGAAATTGATAAGGATCAATACGAGTCGAATACAAAAATTAAAAATGCTCCATTTGTTCATCATAAAAAAGAAGAATCAATTCATTTTATAGAAGAAAAACATGAGGATCAATTTAAATTTATCTCTGATGAACTTTTTCTAATTTTAGGAAATAATGAAGAAGAATTAACAAGCAAACAAAAAGAAGCAGGGCAAGAAGTTCACATTCCAAAAACTCACAGCAAAGAAAGAATTTTAGTAAGCCAAAATGAAATTTTAAATTACCCAAGTTCCTTGTCTTTGAATAGTTTCTTAGTGAATAACGACAAACATAAATTTGGTAGATTTCATGGCTTTGCTTTTGTTAGGATATTTGAGCATGTTCCAGATATCATAGAAAATACAATAAGTAGCGATTATCATAAATGTAAATTCAAAGACAATATTGGTCTACAATGCGATAATAACATTCCATTGTCAGAAGAATTGTGCATCCTTCATAAACCAAAATTAATTACAGGTAATGAATTCATCGATCCCGTTCCAAAATCAGGAGGTTGCTTTGATAACAGTACTTTATTGTCGGATAAATATCTTTCTCCAATTGGATTAAACGCGCAGGGTGTAAAAGGTTGTTTTAATGGAAGTAATAACAATCCTAGTGGTTGTTTTAAACCGCAAATTTCTAATTCAAGAAGATGGGGCTGTGGATTATTTAGTTTAATCCCACTATTGATTTTACTTTGGTTCTTGTGGTGTTTATTATTTGGAAAGTGTGGTGAATGTAATAAACAAAATACTTCAAATTCAAACTTAAAAGCACCAGATACAGTGTATGTTGAAGTTTTTAGAGAACTTAAGGATACACTAAAAATTATCCAGATGGACACTGTTAACTTTGTTGATTCAACAGTGAATAATAGATTTGATATGGTAAGTTTACCAAATGTTCAATTCTTTACCGATAGTGATGTATTGTTGCCATCATCAGCAAAAGAACTTCAGCAATTGGCGGAGTATTTAAATAATAATGATAGTTTGACTGCGGTTGTAGTTGGACACACAGATAATACAGGTGATCCAAAACAAAATTTGGAGTTGTCGCAAAAGCGAGCCGAAAGCGTTCAGAAATTTTTAGAGAGTCTCGGCGTGAAAAAGGGTAGAATTCAGGCCAAAGGTTTGGGTGATAAATTGCCAAAAGCGTCTAACAATACAAATGAAGGGCGTTTAATGAATCGCAGAGTAGAAGTTCAGTTATTGAAAAACGAATTTGTTGTTACTAAGAGATCTGAGGTTCCAAAAGAAAAAGGAAATAAATAATGGAAATACAATATTTTAAAGCTGATTTTACTGGGATTTTTAAAAATAAAAAGTCCAATTCTGTAGGTCATTTTATTTTCTCTGAAATACATTGGAACTATGTAAAATTAGATAATTTAAAGAAAATAGATATTGATGTTTTCGATAAATTAAAATCTGGATACTATTCCTATACTGAATTATTAAAGCAAAAAAGAAAATTTAGTAAATCAACGGAAATTTTCATACCTCACGGTGAAACGGAATATCTAACAGGCGATTTGAAACATTTCTTAGTTCGTGATTTTCAATTAAATGCCCAGAAATTGCCGCTTTTGACAGATTTGGGTAATGGAATGACACAAGTTTTTGGTAGTGCATATTTTGGGATTCCTAAAATTATTCAACCTCAAGTAATTCCGACTCCATCGATTTCAAAAGGCAATGGAATGAATATTTTTGGTAATTTAATTCCAACCAATAACTCAGGCTATTCAAATTCAACAACACCGAATCAATTGCCTCAGAATGCCTCTGGATGTTTTAATAGAAACATTAACAATGTGAATCAACCATTAAATACAACATTGCCAAATTCGGGTGGTGGTTGTTTTCGATCATCCATCTTTGCAAATAATAATTCGGGTTGTATTGGCAATATATTCAGATTGATTGGATTGGTTTATTTGATACCATCATTGATGTATTTGTGGTATGCGAATCCTTTATTATTTTGGGTTGTCGCTATATTAAGTTCAATTTGGTTAGTATCACGTTTTTTCTCATTTAAGAAATATTTTAGTTGGATTGGTTGGTTGCTTTTGGGCTTTGTTGCTTTTTATTGGTATAAAAATTACCATTTTATTAAAAATGATATAAAGCATACTGAAAATAAAAAAGGCAATATTAAAATTTATCCTCCCAAAGAAGATGGGAAATCATTTAAAAATAATGAGCGTGATTATCTAACAGCTAAAGAAATAAATTGGTTCGATTTTTTAAATAATAAATTAAATATTTTTTATCAAACATCGTCATTAGATTTTTTAGATGCACAAAAAAATCACGTAAAATTGGCCAATGTACAGGGAAGTTCAAATTCTGAATTATTTGCTAAAGTCTATAATTCAATGTTAAATCATGATTTACCCTATATTGATAGTGTGGTAATTAAGTTGAAAGTTTTAGCAAAACAAAAGAATTTAAATAAATTGAAATTAGCTGAAGCAGTTACCACAATGATTCAAGAAATTCCTTATTGTTTGGTTCATGATCAAAGTTGTAAAGAACTTTTGAATGCCACAGACAATAGTTTTATACGAGAATATCATGAAGAAGGGAAGCCCTGCCTGCCAAATATCATAGCCGGTGTGCAATCGCCATATGAATTTTTGCATAATTTAAAAGGAGATTGTGATACCAGGTCGTTATTGGCACACGCAATTTTAACAAAATTAAGAATACCAAGTTCTGTTTGGATAAGTGAGGCATATGGTCATTCTATATTGGGTGTTGGTTTACCTGTAGGTTCTGGTAATTTTAAAGAAATTAATGGGGTCAATCATTATGCCGTTGAACTAACGGCGAAAGGATTTCGCATAGGAATGATTTCGCCGGAACACAGAAATATGGGAAATTGGGAAATAGCAACTTTTAACTAAAAAATATGAAAATAATAATTATCGTTCAAACCATTCTAGCATATTGCATTGGAATTGGTTCTTTGTTGGTAGTGAATACCATTATGAACTCTATTTTAAGACGCCGTTTTCAAATAGAAGAAAAGAATTTAGCTTATGGTATTTTTCAGGTAGGAATTATCTTATCTACTGCAATTATTCTATCTTCTGTTATCGATCCAGGAGTTAATGCAATTAGATTAATGAATCAGGATGGCTTTACCATGAGTAGTATCGTAGCTTCCTCTGGTTTTGTAATTCTATTTGTTATAATTGGCATTTTCGCTACGTTTGTAACAATTGCTGGAAGTGTATTTACTCTTTTTCAAATCACTCACGTAAATGAATGGGAGGAAATTAAAAACAATAACACAACAATAGCAATTATTTCTGCTGCAGTTATTTTGGGATTATCTTTAATCATGGATGATTATGTGGGTCATTTATGTGAAGTGATTGTTCCATATCCAGAGGTTTTGAATATTAGATAGTGTTAATTGGTTTCTTGTGAGATATGTTTTAATCATCTTTGTATTTTGTTGTATTCACAATGCAAATGCACAGATATTAAATATTGACAGGGAAATCGAAGATTCAATGAAAAAACCTTGGTATTTATTGATATCAGGTTCATTTTCAAAAGATAAACAAAAGGTAGATATCAATGATTTATCTACTTATTCTGAGTATGTTTATAAATTAAAATCAAATAACGCTTTTACATTTATTGGCCAAGTAGATGCAACTGTTTCGGGCAAACAAGTCTTACAAAATGAAGGGTTTTTTCAGGTTAAACACCGAGATTTAGACAAGAGGTTGAATAGCTTTGAATACTATTTGCAATATCAATGGAATGGCGCTTGGGGAATGGTATCCCGAAAATTGGTTGGTGTAAATTTTAGAAGAAGAATTTTAGAAAAGAATGGATTAGATTTATACAGTGGAATAGGTTTATTTTATCAATTTGAAAATTGGAATTTCAATGGTGTTACTGATTCAAATTTAATTCCCATTGGGTATGATTTGGTTCAGAAAAATGACATAAGAACAAATTTTTATATCAAAGGTGGGTTGAAATTATTTAAAAATTGCGATTTTGTAACTCAAACTTATTTGCAAAGTAATTTGGTCGATTTTTTAAGAAATAATCAGTTGAGAGTGTATATTTCTTCAATGTTGAAATATAATATCAATACAAATTTTCAGTTGGGTTTCAATTTAGATTTAACGTATAACAGAAATCCTCCTGTCCCTATTAACGCTACATACTACGGTTATTTAATCAATCTTGGATTTAAATTTTAGAATATGATAGTAATGAAAAATATTGCCTACCAGTTTTTTGTGAGTGTTTTAATAATACTTGCATTGATTATTTTCTTGTTCGTAAAAAGAAAATTTAATTCATTTTTCTTTCGAGGACGCACTATTGAAAATAACAAAAGTAAAATTTACAATACTCCATTGTATTTTGAATTATTTTATATTTCTCTGTTTTTAGTATTTACTGGGTTTACAATATGGTCTTTGTTAGGTCAAAAATGGTACTACCTTTTAATAAATATTGTCTATGTGATTCCAATGTTACAGAGTTTAATTAGAATGATTAAGTCTACCGATGATCAAATTGAAATTTCAGCAGAGTTTGTATCATTTAGAACGAGACAAGATCATATTGAAAAGTTAATAAAGCCCACTTCATTCGAATTTACGCAAATCCAAAGTGATCGCTTAACAATACAATCAGATCCCAAAGATGATGTTATCATTGTTAAAAATGCACAAGGAGAATCTTTGATTATAAATTTATATAAATTGAATTTAGCACATTATCAAATTCAAATGAAACGAGATATAAAAAAGTATTTTGGCTCGGATTATATAATTCAAAAAGAATCCTTTTTAGCCGAGATTTTGAAGAGTCCTAAAAAGACAATAAAATTGATATTGACTGTTTTAGTATTTATATTGGTTGTATCAATTTTAACAAATATTTCTTAAATTCTTATTTTATGCTAATTAATTTTACTCTAATATAAAATCAAAACATTCTATAAAATATAACCTTTCCCAAGAAATGATAAATAATTATATGATACATAACAACCACCTAGAAGAACTTCCAGTTCAGGTTGCGAGACCATTATACTTAATTTCTCAAACAAATAATTATTTTAAAAAATTACATTTAATTTCAGATGTTCTTTTGGGATGTTTCAGATTGTATGGTCACGCTCTAATAACTATTGCGGAAAGTGGGAAATCGATAAATGATTCATTGGAACAATCAATTGCTACACTATTGTCTAAGGATAGTCATGGATTATGGAGTTCCACTATTGTAAAGTTAATTCAAGAATTTGATAAGCAAAATGCTTCACATCTTTCTTTGGAGTTAGCGGACTTATTTGGTGTTTCATTAAAAAGCATCAAACAATTATCCATAAATAAAATGACTGTTCGAAATACTGTAATAGATGGGAAAGGGAAGAAACAACTTATTGAGGTAACAAATACACCTGTTGAGTTGCTAATAAATTTCCGAAATAAATACGTAGGACATGGAACGGTTTATTCAGAAAGTGAAAGTAAGCAGATATATGAAATTTATGAACCTATATTATTTTCTTTTATTTTGTCATTGGTAAAATGTAATTCTTTTCAATTTGTTGATGGCGATACGGGGACAAGTATTCATGGATATGAAAAGTCTTGCGGCGGTAATATTACTTTGTGCTACAGAGAAAGTAAATATAATTTTAATTCTGTTGAACAATTATTGATTTCTGATTTAAATAATGATGTACCGGATGATTCATTGTTATTAAAATCATTTCATTTAGACGAATATGATTCTAAAATAATTGAATTTTATCCATATTTTTTGGCGCATCCTTATAAACGAGCTTTAGAGGAAGAGGACAGTTTTAAACGTTTGCATTTATTAAAAGAAGTTTTTTTAAATTACTTAAAATATTTGGGTTTATTAACGGCATCTGAATATTTTAATAGCAATTTGAAAATTGGAGATATTAATCGAGCATTTAAGAGTTTTCTGTATCGCCCGCAATTTGGACATTGGAATGCATTTATGCGAAGTAGTATTCTGGCACTAAATGAAAACAAACATAACTGGTTTGTCAAAGAACTATCTGAGTATTATGATGAAGTTGAGACTAAACCTTATGCTAGTCATGGCGAAACATCTATCGGTAAACTAATTTATTTTAGAAATCATTATCTCGGTCATGGTAAAGTTCCTTCTGAACAGGAATGTCGTGAATTATGGAATTTGAATTTTACATTATTAAAAGACTTATTGATAAAATTGGAATTCTGTAAGAATTATACAATAGTAAGTAGTGATAAAACCATATCTTGGAGATTGATGGGCGATGAAATTACTCAAGTTAATTTGCGAAAAAAATTAAAATCTAATGTAGCTATACTAAATTCAGAAAATCAAGAATTGAGTATCGTTCCGTTCTTTATATTGCCAGGAGAGTATTTCATTAAAGAAGTTTCTGATAGAGCTAAATTAATGGTTTATGAACAGAATACTGGAAGTCGAATCGTCTTTTTTAGTCCTGAAAGTGTTCACGGAGAAACGAATAATGAAAAAGTTCTTGAACAATTAAATCTGATGATTCGCGAAAAAGAAAGACAAGAGCCTATTTCCATTAAGGATTTGAGCGAGACTTCTTGGAAGGCAATTATCAAAGAAAACAACGATAATACTTTGCAAACCTTATTAAGTGAAAAGAAAGTTATTAAGGGGATTTATCAAGAGAGACAAGATGCAGAGGTTGCCTTAAGATCATGGATTGGTGCCAGAGCCGGATTGTTTTTTTTAGCAGCTGAAGCTGGAAGTGGAAAAACAAATTTATTAGTTGAAATGAATCGTCAATATACTGAAAGAGGAATTGATACTATTTTACTGAGAGGAAATCGCTTTAGAAGCCCTGATATATGGGAAGAATTATGTTATAGGTTAAATTTAACCCACAATAGTTCCTTTGAAGACGCTGATTTTTTGCAATACGAACAAGAAAATCCTTTGATGATTTTAATAGATGGGGCCAATGAGAATTCTAATGCAGTTGCTTTATTCAACTCTATCATTCAGTTTTTAGAAAAACACAAAGGTGGGCATATAAAAATTGTATTAAGTTGGAGAGTGAATACCAAAAGTGAGTTGCCTAAAACAGAAGACAATCATGAATCAATTATTTACAGCGATTCAAAAGACGGTGAAAGAGAGGATAACATAATTGCCCGCTCATGTTATTGGCTTAAGCCATTAAATAAAGTTGAAGTTGAGGGTGCTTGGAATAAATATGTGAGCGATAAACAAGATAAGGTTCGTCGCAAACCCAATTTCTCTTACGAAGAACTTACCTACCACGATCGATCATTAAGTGATCAATTAGATAATCCACTTTTACTTCGATTATTCTTAGAATTAAACAATGGCAAGGGCTTGCCAAAGAGTAGGGGTGGATTTATTAGTATTTGGGAGTTATATCATGAAAAATTGATTTCTCAATAATCTTTATGACATCTAACCACCTCCTTCTTTATCGTCTCGCAGAACTAATGCTCGAAAATGAGCAACATAATCTCCCTGTAGATGCGTTGTTTGAAGATGAACAAATTGGTGATTTTGTAAAAAGCATCCAAATTGATTCCCCTTATCAGCAAATGCTATTTGAAGGGGTTTTAACAGAAACAGTAAGAGATGAAAAGTTGTATGTTAGCTTTACAGTTGAAGGATATTTTCATTATGTGCTAGGGGAGGTGATTTACAATCGAACTGAAGGAAGAAATCCGCAGGAATTGAAGGATATTGTTGATTTAAATAAACTCAATGGTGTCAAAGAAGGGATTGAACAATGTTTGATAAGGGATGTGAATTTAAAACAATTTGAAAGATTGTTTTGCCTTATTGATTTTGGTGGAGGGATAACTAAATATTGCTCTGTACCATTTGCTCATGGATTGCTTCATGCAGATAATATTCAAAATGAATTCAATAAAACCAATCATTCGTTAAATATTGAATATCTGATAGAATCTTTGTTAGAAAATCCAACGGAAAATGATTTTAATGTTCTTTTGGATTCAATTATATATCTTGAGCAATCACAAAAAAATAAATGTTTATTATATTTATTTAATATCTTATGTAATCTAAATAAATATGGCAATATTGATTTTATTAAAATTGCCATTAAGGGAATTCCATATCTTGAGCAAGAAAATAAATTAGAAATTTTAAATAACATTGAATTTGAAATTGATAAATTTACGAATAACGAAGAATATCCTGAAATCATTTTTGAGATTGGCACAAAATGGTTACTATCCGCAAAATATGATAAGGCAATTGCTTTAATCGAAAAATCAAAATCAATATTTGAATCAAGAGCAGGGAATTTTGATAATAAAATTGAAAAAATATATAGCAATTTGGGGGCAGCATATTGGTATCTTGGGAATATTGATATGACACAATATTACTTTCAATTATCATATGAAAAATGTATTCAAATCTATGGAATTCAGCATAAAAACACTTCTGGATCTCTCCAAAATTTGGCTTTAGTGAATGTGCTTAAAGAGCAATACGAAGAATCTATTTTGATTTTTAAAAAATCACTTGATTTGTCATTAAAGGAGGAAGGATTTAATCATCCAAATACGGCAAGAATATATAGTAATTTAGGTTCCGCATATTTAAAAGTTGGTAATATAAACTTAGCGTATGATTTGTTTCAAAAGGCATTGTCTATTGATTTAAAAGTATTACACCAATTTCATCCAAACTTAGCATTGGATTTTGATGATATAGGTGATGTATTGTTTGAAAAAGGAGATAAAATTGAAGCTTTAAATCATTATAAAAAATCAAAATCAATATTTATTCAAAATCATGGCAATAATTATCCTCATGTAAAGTTGCTTGAAGAGAAAATCAATAAGTTATAAGTTGAATTTATTATTTTAAATGACCTCTAATCACCTCCTTCTTTATCGTCTCACACAACTCATGCTCGAATATGAGCAACACAATCTCCCTGTAGATGCGTTGTTTGAAGATGAACAAATTGGTGATTTTGTAAAAAGCATCCAAATTGACTCCCCTTATCAGCAAATGTTATTTGAAGGGGTTTTAACAGAAACGGTAAGAGATGAAAAGTTGTATGTTAGCTTTACCGTTGAAGGATATTTTCATTATGTGCTGGGGGAGGTGATTAATGATTTTTATTATCAAAAATCATTAAATAAAATTGTAATATTAGCAAAACAAAATAAACTCGTTGGAATTGAAAGGGCGATAGAATTATGTTTAATTAGAAATATTTACTCAGGCATATTAAAAAACTGCATAACCCTTGCACATGCAGGCCTAACAGTGGATATATTAACTAGTCCAATATCCGATCATTTGGTATTGAATTTTAAAGAATTAGATTCTAAAGAATTAGTTGAATTTGTAAAGGCAATCGTAAAATCCAAACCAGAGCATATAAAACTATTAAAATTGGTGATAATTCGTTTGAGATCACTTGGGCAAAATGAAATTATTAAATATATCGTTCAGTGTGTATACAACGAATTAAAATCCAATTTTAATATTAGCGAAAAAAACAAATTTCAAATAATAGAAATACTTTTATTTTTTTCAAGTTATTTAAATAATAATGAATCCGATGGACTTTGTCAAATAGCGATAGAATATACTTCAAAAAAATCAATCAAACTTTCATCAGAATTTTATTCATCGTTAGGTCTTAGTTTAAAATTATTAAAGAGAGTATCAGAGTCAATTGCATTTTTTGAAATGGCACTAGATGGAGAAATAACTGATACTGATAAAGAAATTCAAATTTTAGGGAGAATAGCTAATTGTTTTGTTGAAATATCTTTGTTAAACAATGATGTAAATGCAGCAAATAAAGCGATAACTAAGTTTAAAATTATTGATAAAAAAATTGCCCAAAATCCAATGTTTAATCCAATTTTAAAGGCAACTCATTTGAATAATTATGCAAAGTCTATCTTTATCTTTTTTATGAAAAAATGGGAAATAAATTTCACAATAGAAGAACTAAAAAAACTTTTTGACGAAAGCTTTAATTTGACAGTTCAAAATTTCGGTTATTATTCTGATTTAACTGCAAAAATTCTTAATAATATTTCAATGTTCTTTGCTATGATTGGGAATCTAAATAAATCATTAGAATATTGTAAAAAAGGTTTTAAAATAGTTGAAAAAGTTTTTCCATATTATTCAAATGATACTGCAATTTTTGCATTTAATGTAGGAAATCGGTTTGAACAAATGGACAATGTAATAGAGGCAAATAAATACTACAAAATTGCCTTTGATATTAACCAAAAGGAAGGTCGAATTCAATACAATAAACAAATGTGTATTGCCTACATTCGAGTTTTAAAAAAGTTATCCTTGAATGATTTAGCAAACGAAATCGAAAATCAATATTCCATACCATGACTTCTAATAAATTACTGCTTAATCGCATTGCTGAGCGTATGCTTGACAAACAGCAACACAATATTGCTGTTGATGAATTATTCGACGATTCTGTAATTTCAGATTTCGTAAAAAGTATACAAATTGATTCACCTTACCAACAAATGTTATTGGAAGGGGTTTTAACTGAATCAATCCGAGATGAAAAGCTATTCGTAAGTTTTACGGTTGAAGGTTATTTCCATTTTATTTTGGGGGATGTCATCTTTGAACAATCCATTGATAAAGATTCTGCATTTTTAATATCTCTAATAGAAAAAAACAATTTAAATGGTATTAAAGAGGGAGTAGAACAGTGTCTTATCAAAGAAGTTAACTTGGCTAAATTGGATAGACTAGTTGAAATGATAGACGCTGGTGGTGATGCAGAAATAGTGACTCGCTTCCCACTTGTTCATGCATTCATGAAAAACAAAGTGGAAGATGTATTTCAAACCTTAATGGTGAATCCCTCCACAAGTGACTGGAACGTATTAAAGCATGTAAGAGAAATTCTATTGGGAAATCAAAAGCAATATGTAGTTGATCAACTTGATAGTATTATTAAGGAGTCAAACCAGCTTAAGCAAACTATTAATGATTTACTGAAGAGTAAAAATGAAATAGAATTCTCATCGGCATTAACACTCATTTCTTTTTATACAGATTTAAATGCACTTGATCAGGCAAAAGAATTCTATACAATTTTTATTAAAGAATCTGAAATAAGAAATAATAATAATTCATTAGTAAGAGCATTAGAACTTTATGGGGAAAGTGAATATAAACGTTCCGGACAAGACGGATATAAGACGGCCATGGATGTTCTTATAAAAGCAGCATCAATGCGAGAGTTAGAAACTACGCCCCAAAAAGAAAAACTAAAAAACACTTATCGGCTCCTCGGTTTCGCATATTTATCACTCGGTTTGCAAGTAATCAAGTCTACTGAATATTTTGAAAAAGCGAAGACAATTATGCTTGAGGAATCTCCGGAAAGTGCTGAGTTAGCTGAAATAAATTTATATATTGGTTTGGTAAATTTTTGGCGTGGATTAAGAGGTGTAGGTCGCTGGGGTCACGCTGACCCGAGCCTAATTGAGGGATTAGATGAAGATCTTTTTGAGTATGCCGACAGTCAATTTCAACGGGCCTTTTACTATAATCTCACTAACTTAGGTAAAACACACCCTGAAACTTTAAAAGCCATCCACTATCTACAAGAGAATCGATATGCCATGGGAAATTACGAACAGGCAATTCCATGGCTCAAAAAATATGTGGATGCACTTCCATTCAAAACTTATGATCATAGAGATAATTTCTACCTTTATTGCTTTATCGTAGCCTTGGAAGAAAATGCCAAACGAATATCAACTCAAGAAAAAGAAAGAGCTTTAGCATTAATTCAGGAAGCCATATTGTATTGTGAAAACTATGATGAAGGAAATCATATTACTCAACGACTATTAGAGGTTAAAAAACAAATTGAAGAAGAGCAGTTAAAAGAACTTCAATATTCTAATATTGATGAGTTAGTATCCTTGGAAACTGAAATTAATTTAAAATGTATTTGGAGTAACTGGGAGTTTTCAAAAGATTTAATTGGATTTCAGACCAATAATTACATGCTTGATGAAAATGGAATTTGGTTTTTTAATTTAGAAAAAAAGCAGCTTTTTTATTGGAATAAAATCAATAATTCAATTATTGAAAAAAATCCGGGTAATTGGCCTGAAGGGTGTGGAAGAATTGTCTATGATTCAAATAATCAAGCATTTTATGCTTGGTCTTCCATCCGTTCTACCGTTTACGAGTTGAATGCTTCGAATAGTAAATGGTCGAGATTGTCTTTTGGTGTTCATGATGTTCATGCCTGTGGTGCTTCCTATGCGTTTGATCCTGTAAATAAAAGACTGTTCGAGTTCGGAGGATATGGATACTTCACATACAAGAATTGGTTGTGGGTATATGATATTGCAGAACGAAAATGGATTCAACTCAAAGAAAATAAACCAGGAATTTCCCCTTATCCTAGGAACGGACACTTGTTGCCTATTCAAAGTAGTAGAAAAGCGCTGCTTATATCCGGAATAGGAAGTGACACGGGTATTCAACGCGAATACAAGCCCAGATTGGGCTTGGGTAATGCAACTGATGTCGGCTATTTCACCTGGTTGCGAGATGCGCATGAATTGGATTTAGAAACAATGGAATGGACAGAAGTATTATCTACTAATCATGAGTCTATAAGACATGAAGGTGCATTTGGGTTTATAGAAAAATTAAATTTAATTATCAGTTGGGCAGGAATTATCCCATCACCAACATTTGGAGTTGAAGCAGAAAAACAATCTTTATTATCTTCTTGGCAATTATTAAATAATGAAGGGTTTAAGAACTTGAATTTTGAAGGCGATATCCCCCCTTTGACAGAGGGCTCATTTGTATCAATCTCAAACTCGAATTATTTACTATATATCCACAGTGAAGGAATTTGGAAACTAACAATTAATGACCTCTAACCACATCCTGTTATATCGTCTCGCAGAACTCATGCTCGAACAGGAAAAGCATGTTCTTTCTGTGGATTTCATCTGAAACCACCACCACTCGGTAATAGAAATATACATGAATTCCCTAACCTGAATTTGCATGAGCTAGCACAAGTTTTCATTGTCTAATGAGGTTAACTGTGATTTTTTTAGTTAATTTTTCAATAATTAGGAATTTTATTTTTATTGTATTTTATTTACCAAAAATAAAAATATATGAAAAAAAATATCACAATTGTAATTACACTAGTAATAGGTGTATTGTTTTGTTATCTACTGTTTAAAGTATGGAATATTTTTGGATTTTGGACTTTGATGTGGACAGGTATTCTTGCAAGTATTGTAAATGTCCTTTTAGGCCAATTAATTGGGTCTAGAAATGAAAAAAATGGCTTAGTTACATACAATCCAAAAGAATGGCCAAAGCTTTTAGGAATGCTAGTGTCTTTAGGTATTGGTTACTATTTATTCACCATTGTCAACAAATCAGAGCTGTCTTCGTACGATAGATTTTTCGGGTTAGCCTATTTAATTTTATTAACGGCCGTTCCTCTAATGATTGCGATTTATAAACTTATTAGAGATCGTAATGATTTTATTTCGTTGGATGATAAGTTTTTGAAATATAGAGACAATAATGAAAGTGGTGAGTTTGAAATCTCTTTAATAATTAAAGTTGAATTAGCGGGGGGTATAAAATTAACTTTTAAAGATGAAACGACTTTTACAATTCAAACAGCAAATATGAATTTTAATACAAAAGATTTAACTGGTGTTTTGTATGAGATAAAGGCTAAATTACCAACAGAATAAAACTTAAATAATTTTATTTTACAGATGCTATGCAAAGTTAATGTAAAGGTTATCATAGAAAATGATACCTTTTATAGATTGGAATTATGGGATTTAGATCCATTGTTTGATGATAAAATTACTGAACGACAAATTAATAATTCAGGATTTTATGAATTTTTGTTTGATTCAAGAATAACTGGTGAGATAACTCCGGAATTGGAAATTAGGATTTTTAATGATCAAGACGAATTGGTTTATAGTACTACTTCTGAAAATCATATAAATGCAATTGGGCTAAATCGAGTAGATAAAACTACGGTTGATTTTGGTGAAATAATTGTGAAATGAGAAAATTAGTAAAAAAATATTATTGAAGAGAAAAATTTATGGAAATAGAAAAATTATTTAACCCTAAAAGATCTATCTTCTTAGGTCTAGATGAACAAGGTCGAATGCAGGGGCGTGGTAGATTTTTCGCTGAACTATCGCCTGAAGAATATCTCGTAATAAAAGGTTGTGTAATTTCTGGTTTTAAAAAGAAAAATTTAATTGAATTGGTCGATTTATTTCCGAATTTGATTGAATTAACAATTGAAAAAACTTCAAATTTGATAACTTTGGAAGGGGTAAATAGATTGACGGAATTAAGGGGAATTACTATTGAAGAATGTCCTAAATTAGTTAATTTGTCATCACTAAGTAGTTGTGCTACAATTTCTGAAGTTAGATTAGGGTCATTTAAAACGGCAACAAATATTCTTGGTTTTATTTCGCCAGAAAAGCTTACTGCACTTTCAATTCATGGAAATGCAACTGATTTGGATAAAATCCTAAATTTCGAGAATTTAGACTATATGACTTTAAATGGTTACGGTTGTGATTTAGAAACATTGCCAATTCTTCCGAAAATTAGAAAAACTTTCACTTTGGAAGGGTTTCCAAAATTGAAAGATGCAAGTTTTATGGCGAACTTTGATCCAGAAATGAGATTGACTTGGTGGGGTCCAAAACCAATTGCAGGGATACCGGATCACCTAAAGAATTTGGAAACTTTTAAATAATTTAACTTTAACTTAAAGAATTTCTATGTTAACTAATTTATGTATTACATAAAGTGTTTTCGTGATAATCCGAAATCATTACATACGTTCATTTTAATGAAAAAAATGAATAATTGGACGTACATTGTGGCAATTGGATACGGTGGCGGAGGTGCATTTGAGGAATTCTGTTGTAAAGTTAAATTAAATGACAATAATGAGCCAGAAGGTCATTACTCTTTAATTTACAACCCCGATGAGTGGGAGTTTTCGATTTGTAATTCAATTTCCGAAAATGAATATTCTGATATTGATTCTGATGATAAATCTATTGTTGAGGGTATGAATTTTGAAGTTTGGAATGATTATATTTTTTGGGATGAGGATGAAAATGATTATCGAATTAATACAAAATATGCGATAAAATTAAAATCAAATTATTATTTTACTTCTACTGATTGGACTAATTCACCCGTTGATATAATTTCTAGAAGTTTTTGGGGATTAAGTTTGACATTTTAATCAATTTTAATAGAAATAATCATCCAATCATAAGTGTTTATCTCGTATTAAATTAATATATATTTTAAATGTTGAATAAAAGGAATCAATGTGTTCAAAATGGATTTTTCATCAAAAAATTCCAAATATCTTCTTTTGTAGATTATGATTGGAAGGATAGAATCGAAAAGCATAGTTGTATTCACCATTTTGGATCTAATTTCCCTCAAATTCATTACCAAATAAATGAACTGGATAATACTTTAATTCAACGTATTCCGCATATAAAAAAAATAGAATTCAAATGTCAGCCTTATGCTGTTAAAAAAAGTGTATTCGATGAATTTTGTTTGGCTGTGGATTGTTTGCGGAAGAGCAGTCTCGTCCATGGTGATATTTTAATGAAGAATATAGTTTACAACGGAAGAGAGTTTGTCTTATTAGATTTTGAACCTTCTTTAAAAATTAAAAATACTTCAAATAAAGAAGTTCTCAAAGTAACATATCCATGGATTCATGTTGATGACTTAAAAGTTCGTAATATTTCAAGTAAAACGGACATACTGTGCTTGAATGCGCTTGAATTATATTTATTCGATAAGTCTAAATATTATAATTTTAGAGCAAATCAAATGAGAAAATTACAGATTCAAAATTTGTTATCTCAGTCAAATATAAATTCCCTTCCGATAATTCCTAATATCAATTTAGATTATTAGTTTTTTGGAATTTTCATTAAATTGCAATCAAATAAACTATGAAAAACATATATATAACCTCAGATTTAATGCCTACTTATGTCATTCAAGAAGAATTGTCTGAAAAAAACGGAAATGAATTTACTGATTTTGTTACAAATTTAGTGGGCAATATGCTACATGAATTTGCTGTAACTATTAGAACTAATTTAGATTCAGATTGCTCTCTGTATTGGTTGCTTACCAATGAATCAGAATCAGTAGATAGATTTAATCTGCCAAATGCTGAAATTGTTGAGCCTAGCGCATACATTGAAATTGCCAAAAAAGCTCTTTCTAATATCAATATTGAAGCGTCATTTTTTGATGATTGTAAATATATGAAAATAGCATTCACAAGTGAATCTAATGATATTTGGGATTATAGTTTACTCGAAGTGAGTTCATCTTTGTGCGATTACGTAAACCCGAGTTTTTATGTTTTTGGTTTTCACCCAGAATTTGAAGATACAATTGTAACGCAAGGATATTCAGAAGGAGAGTTTGACACAGGAATTTTAAATGATTTTGATGTAGATTCTTATGGTGGAGAAGATATTTTAAGAATGTTAACTGGAGTAAACAGTGAAATGTTTAATGAATCTTTTTATCAATAAATTTATAGTTAAATAGAGTATTTAAGAAATTAAAATTTCAACCACTGTGAGTTTAAAAGTTATTTATCATACTCATCTAACAAGATTAGAGGGTTATGTCAGAGATTTAGAAGCACTACTTGTTTTAAAAAATAATGATGAGTTATTTTTCTTTTTAGAGAGGAGTAACGAATTAAAAGAATTATATTTTAATGGACTAATAGATAATGCCAAATCAGATTTAAAGGCCAAAAAATTGGGTACATCTTTTGATGAAATAAAAATTTGGATTGCTGTTAATTCACTCCTTTACAATGTCGAATATATTATTTTAGAAGATATTGTTCCTGAAGTTCAGTCTAAACTTAACTCAACTAATATCTTTGAAGGATTATTAGAGGAGGAATTGAATCCAAATAATCAGGATGATATTCCCAAGCTTATTAATAAATTTATTTTTATAACTTTATTAAATGTTCAAGCCTTATTTTCATGCTGGGATAAAAAAGATTACCATGATATCTCTATTTCCGACTTTATGAATTTCATGATTAAATCAAAAAGTATCTATTTTAAGTCACCAGAGCAATTAACTGATTTTATTGAGTCTAATAAATTGAAATCTCGTTTGAATTTAATTAAGTTGTTAGTCATCCCAATTAAATCGGGGATTAAGAATGCTATGGTTTATTCCGATAAATTATAGTATAATTGTCAGAGAAAGTTAATAGTTAAAATCCCATCAAATTATTTAAATTTAATTGTTTACATCCTATAAATAAATAAAATCAAATTTGAGTAATATCAATCGTAATTAACCATAACAAAATAAAAATGCTGAATTATATAACCATAAAACCAGAATTGATGGAGCGACAAATAGTTGAAACCGATCAATATTGGTGGTCCAGAAAATTAGATGGACATTTTATTCGAATTCAAAAACAAGGAGATGAATTGAAATTCATCAATAAATCAGGGAGGATTATTGAACTTTCACATATAAAAATTTCAATTTCCCAGTTTGTGGGTGAATTATTCGGTGAACTTGTTTTGGGCGACGGTAAAACATGTAGCAATGCAGATGTTGCGTCGGCAATTGCAACTGGTTCAACTGATTTGAAGATTTTTCTTTTTGCAGCAAAGAATGAAAATGGCATTTTGCCAACTTCTAAATTCATCGAACTCACTATTGAAGGTGACAATATTCAAAAAGTGGAATGGAACAGAGTCACTAGTCGATCGGAAATCAGGCAGGCATTTGATGGCGTTGTCACCGATAAAGGTGAAGGTCTTGTGGTTTTAACTGAGACCGGTTTCGTCTATAAACTTAAGCCAATACAAACCGTTGATCTGGTTGTCGTGGGCTACTCTATGAATGTTGGTGAGAATGCCGGTACATTGAGAGACTTATTGCTAGGCGTGATGGACGATGAAAATAAAATCACATTGGTTGCAAGAACATCTTCTGGAATCAATAGTACCAACGGTGGGGAACTGTTAAAAATTATCTCAACTATACATGTGAAATCAAATTACACGGAGGTGTCATCTGCAAAAACGGCATTTGTATTTATTGAGCCAAAATTGATTGCCCAATGTACTTGCCTTGATATTCAAGGGGAAAATGCGTCGGGTACCATTTTGAAGCCGGTTCTGACATATTCAGCAGAAGACGGATATTTGTATGCTAAGGATGGGGAATCTGTTTCAATATCTTCATTGGTGTTTCAGAATTTGCGTACAGACAAAATGCCAAATGCAGAACATGCAGGATGGAATCAGCTGAAACCCTTTTTAGGTTCGGCAGACGATACTGCAGAAATTCACGAGAAATTGCCTTCATCGATTGAAATCAAAGAAGTGTTTTCAAAAGATTCGAAGAATGGACTGGCCGTGAGGAAATTGGTGTTATTAAAAACCAACAAAGAAAGCACAGGAAAATTCACCAGCTTTATCAATTTTTATACTGACTACAGTCCTGGGCGGAAGTCACCTATCGAGACGGATATCTATCTGCATCATAGCTTAGATGAAGCGAAAATTAAATTCTTAGCACTAAAAGAAGAGAACATTAAAAAAGGTTGGGAGAAAGTAAATTGATATGGCACGTTTAGTAAAATTTAACATAGGAACAGAATCATTTGATGCGGCAATTAATAAATTGGACCGCGATAAAGTATATGGTTGGATAGAAACTGTAGCAACAGATTCTGCAGGAAATACTTGTTTGACAGCATCATTATTAAACGATGGCAGGACGATGGTTGGCAGCGGTGGAATTGCCCAAAAAACACTTGATAGCAATAATGTGGAGGTTGACAAATCAACGCTCGTAGCAAAATTGCCAGATATGTCGTTGGCGGTCCTTCAACCCTCAATTTACGAGCAACCTGTCACTTTGATATTGGCTTCCATTGAAGATTTATTGGATCTTGATGTAACCGCAGTTTATGAGTTGACTTTCGATGACCTTGAAATCAAATCGAAAATGCAATCGAAGTTCTTGGGGAACGCGGTGTACTCATTTCCATTTAATTATCGTTCTGATTACGAAGCAGCAGATGCTTTTATGCTGTTTAACGGATCGGTATTTTTCATTCTTACAGGCAATAAAAATCAATTTAAATTTTTAACAAATGAAATATCTGAACCAATTGTTGTTGAAGAAACTGAAGTTTCTGAAGAAGAATTGGATTTTGGTATGTTATAATTATGGCTAAGTTTATTCATATTTCCGATACAAAAGGCCGCGATGCCAATGTGCTTTTTACTGGATTTAGCAAAAAGTCCAAAATTAAATATTTCACACCAAATGATGAGGAGGTTCAAACTTTAAGGGTGTTAAAAACTACCTTGAATGGAAGTTACGAGAAACTCATAAAGCAGTGTGGCAGCGAGCCTGAATTGGCAAAATTGTTGATTTCTCAGGATCCAGAAATCGACTTTTTTCAAACGGGTTTGTTTGTCAATGGAAGTACAAAGGTGTTTGTTAATTCTGATTTTCAGCCATGTATTACTGTAAATCTAAAAGAACTTGTATATGATGTTCAAGGATTACTCAAAGAAGAAAGGACGCCAAAGGAAATGCAAGGTAATATTTTAGAAGAGGTTGCTATAAAACCCTCCGGTAAATTATTTCCCAAGTCTGAAGTCTACGCCAAATTTGTGTTTTCTAAAAAATACCAATTGTCACATGTCAATGGTTTGACCTTTGATTTCCTTTACCAATTGTCAAAAGAGCTCGATGAAAAAAAATCTCTCATGTTAATTGGGAGTGGAGAGAAGGGAGTTGGTCCGCTGGTGTTTCAAAATGGCGGAAAAGCCTATCGAGCGTTTTTAGAAGGTAGAATAAAAGAAAATGGCTATATATTAATACTGCACCTTAGCAATTTAGAACTTAAAAGTGCAATCACCCAATAGTTTCCTTTAGCGCTTATGATTTTGATGATAAGAATATTAAAAAATATGGTCTTATCTATAACGTTCATGTTGTGAGACAAGCCGAATCTGTTGTTCCTAAAGGTACGAGATTGGCTACCTGTGATGATTGGTGTGACTTAATTGACACTTTAGGTAGCAATGACCCTAAAGATAAATATTCTCAAAGCGAAGTGCTGCTTAAACTTAAATCAGATAAGGGTTGGGTTGGGAAAATAATTTGGAACTCCCTAGAGGGCGAGGAATGGAAAACCTTAACCAATCCATTAACAGGTACAAATGAATCTGGGTTTACGGCTCTTCCTGGTGGATATAAAGACTCTGATATGTTTGGCGATAAAATATTCTATGAAAAGGGTAAAGGTGTAAGTTGGTGGACATTGGATTTTGCAAATCCTCATGTGTCTGCTAATGATAAAAATAAATTTGGATTATTTAACACATCCAATGCTGATCGTTTTTTTGATCTGAAAAATTCACATTACAAGTTGGGTCGCTACATTCGACTTGTAAAATTGTAATGTGAAATTTATTTTAACAATGAATTATTTAAATTAAGCTTCATTTGAGAACAATAAATGTAAATGTAGAGGGCGATTACGAAAGTGGTTGCTTTACCATGTTTTCTGTAAGGCTAGAGAGCAATGGTATAAGTTTACCCATTTTTTTAACGGCAAAACAAACCAATTTAGCGATCTATTTTGATGACGCATTTGAACCTATTTTGGGTTTGCGCAATATTTTATTAGAAAGTGGTTTTAACATTAATCAAACAATTGAAATAATTAATGGAGATGATTCTGAAGATCAAATGCAGTTTGTAAAAGATTTCAATAGAACATCTATAGGATGGAGTGAAGAAATCCAGCCTATTAAAATGACTTTTTCAGATAATAAAAATCCTGATAACAGCAATATAATTATGGAATCTTGCGGTGATGGATACACTTTTACCATTTTTACCGAAACTAATGATCAAACACCAATAAAAATGATGAATACTCTGAAATTAATTCTTTCGCAAGATTAATATTTAGTTGGTAATTTGTATTGTAAAACTTAAAATTCATAGTGAATTGCCGATTAAGTAGAATAAACGAAAGTAAAAAAATCACACAATCCAAACTACAATTACAAATTTACTCATCATTAATTTCCAACCTGTATTTAGTGATAAACTAATCACTTGTTTTTGCTGTTTTCGCTACTGATATGTAGAATTTTGTTTATTGAGTTTTTTGCTCGGATTACTCGCTTCGCTCAAGCAGAGCTTGGCTCCGCATGAAGCAGGGATTACTCGCTTCGCTCGTGATCCCCAGGTTGGAGAGCGGCTAACCATATCCCGGATTACTCGCTTCTCTCGTGATCCCCAGGTGGGGAGAGCTGTTAACCAATTGCAAAGCCAAACTGCTACGCAGTTTTAGTTTTTTTGTTTATACGCCTGCACCCAAGCGGGGCTTGGCTCCGCATGAAGTAGGGAGTACTCGCTTCGCTCGTGATCCCCAAGTGGGTGAGCTGCTAACCAATTGCAAAGCCAAGCTGCGAAGCAGCTTTGGCTTTTTTTTGCGCATTGTTCGCTTGAGCAGAGCTCAGACTCTCATGCGCATAAAAAAAGCCCCACTTCGTGGGGCTTTGCAATTGGTTGCGGAGGGAGGGGGATTCGAACCCCCGGAACAGTTTCCCGTTCGTCAGTTTAGCAAACTGGTGGTTTCAGCCACTCACCCATCTCTCCAACAGGACTGCAAATATAGTATTTTGTTTTTTATTATTTCAAGAAATTCAGCAAGTTTTCAAGAAAATAGAAGAGCATATTATTTTAACTCTTTCTAAACCTAATATTTGCAATTTTTATATTTTGTAAGAAATAGACAATAATGGCAACGGATAATAGGCTTTCCATTTTTTTGTATAAGTGTTCGGACGGAAAACTCCAGTAGAGGGATTATAATAACCATCGTCATTTGAAACATCTTCTTTAAATCCCAATGCCAACAACGCGATATCAAAAGTAGCCTTTCTACCGCTGTATAACCTCAAAGCAGGTCCACCCATGAAAAATGGGTCCCCACTGTTGGGTTGGCAGTACCAAAATTCGCCCATCACACTTGCGTGTTCGCCAATTCTGTGCACTCCCGATAGTGTGGCTATGGAAATGCCATCGCGCTCGTATGATCCATATCCAACATTTAAACTTACATTCGATTCCGAAGTTCCGTATGTTCCTGATGCAAATCCCAATGAAACAACATTGTCATCTGTAATGTATAATTTACCAACTTGTCCTCCAACTGCAACGTTAAAGTTATCATCAACTGGAATGGTATATTTCAAATTGAGCATGGTTGGCGCCAAAAGCCATGAGGTAGTAATTCCTGCCGAGAAATTATCTGTAATGCCATACTGCATTTGAAAGATTAAAAAATAAAACCAATTCATGTAGCCTTCACCTTTTTTTAAAGCTATTGCTGAGGGGCTAAATAAATATCTTGAGGGATGGGGGTTTGAGTGAAATATGTTATTTCCAATCACATTGTTTTTGGTTGCAATGTCCAAACTTTTAATGGCATACTTTGGTAAAATAACCTTCCCTTTGTTCTTGTCCATGATAACCACCTCACGTCCATCGTCGGAAATTATTTTTCCAATAAATTCACCACCATCATTGGTTGTAATTAAGTAAATGGTATCGTTCTTTTGAAATGTATCGGTTTGTGCCTTTGCATCAGCAGAAAGGCATAAAAGCATCATCGATACTAGAATTGTTTTTAAGGCCCGTTTGAATTTGTTGTTTTTCATATTTGCAATTAAATTGAATGATTAGTTTTCGAAATTAAGTACTAAATGCCTCAATGATTTATTAAAAAATAATAATTTCTTATATTTTTTTAAGGCCAAGCCGTAATTTTATTTCGTGGATTTTTATTTATCGCACAATTATCCCTCAAAATTATAAAATTTTCTGATTATTATCATACTTGCTGAAGTTATTTCTTATGCTTTGTTTCATTGACTTATCAATTTGTTTTAACCAAAAAAAATGACGATTTTTGTAGCTTATTTATCTTTATTAGTTCATTCATGGAAATTAAAATAACCCTTCCCGACGGTGCCCAACGCAACTACCCCAAAGGGGTAACTGCAATGGAAATTGCGCTGTCAATTAGCGAAGGACTCGCGAGAAATGTGTTGTCGGCAAAAGTTAACGGCAAGGTTCAAGATGCCTCTTTGCCAATCAACGAAGATGCAGAATTCGCTTTGTTAACGTGGAAGGATGATGAAGGTAAGCAAACTTATTGGCATTCTTCTGCCCATCTATTGGCTGAAGCCATTGAGGCTCTCTATCCAGGAGTGAAATTGGCTATTGGTCCTCCAATTGCCAATGGCTTTTACTACGATATCGACTTTTTAGATCATAAATTTACCTCTGAAGAATTTGACAAGGTAGAAAAGAAAATGGCAGAATTGGCAAAAGCCAATACCGAATTTGTGCGTTCTGAGGTGTCAAAAGCGGAGGCAATTGCCTATTTTACTGAGAAAAATGATCCCTACAAATTAGAACTGATTGAGGGATTAGAAGACGGTCAAATTACATTTTACAAACAAGGTAATTTTACAGATTTATGTCGTGGGCCCCATATTCCCAATACCGGTCATATCAAATCAATCAAATTACTCAGTGTTGCCGGAGCCTATTGGAGAGGAAATGAAAACAACAAACAATTAACCAGAATATATGCCATCACTTTTCCTAAAAAAGCGGAATTAGATGAGTATTTATTGATGGTTGAGGAAGCAAAAAAACGCGACCATAGAAAATTAGGTAAAGAATTAGAAATATTTACCTTCGATGATGACGTAGGACCAGGATTGCCCTTGTGGTTACCAAATGGGGCAGCCATGATTGAAGTTCTTGAGGGATACGCAAAGAAAACAGAGCGATTGGCTGGATATGAAAGGGTGAAAACTCCACATATTGCGCGCGAAAGCATGTATTTAAAAAGCGGTCATTTGCCTTATTATAAAGACAGTATGTTTCCGGCAATGGAAATTGATGGTGTGAACTATTATTTAAAGGCAATGAACTGCCCACATCACCATAAAATATTTGATGCATTGCCAAGATCATACAAAGATTTACCAATTCGTTTGGCTGAATACGGTACCTGCTACCGTTATGAGCAAAGTGGTGAATTGTTTGGATTGATGCGTGTGAGAAGTTTGCAAATGAACGATGCCCATATATATTGTATGGAAAAACAGTTCGAGCAAGAATTCAGAGCGGTTAATGCATTGTATTTAGAGTATTTCGAAAAATTTGGAATTGAGAAGTATGTGATGCGTTTTAGCAAGCATGATCCTGCCAAATTGGGTAAGAAGTATATCGACATGCCTGAACTTTGGTTGAAAACTGAGGCCATGGTAAAAGGGGTGTTGGATAGCATGAATGTAAATTATGTTGAAGTAGCAGATGAAGCTGCTTTCTATGGTCCTAAAATCGATATCCAGGTTTGGAGTGCAATTGGCAGAGAATTTACATTGGCAACAAACCAAGTTGATTTTGCGCAAGCAGAAAGATTTAACTTGAGTTTTACAAATGAGAAAAACGAAAAAGAACGTCCAATTATCATTCACAGGGCACCGTTAAGTACCCACGAGAGGTTTATTGGATTTTTGTTAGAGCACTATGCTGGAAATTTCCCAGTTTGGTTGGCCCCACGCCAAGTAATTGTATTGCCAATTTCAGATAAATACGCAGATTATGCAGAAGAGGTTGTAAAATTCCTAAAAAAGAACGATATTCGCGCCCTCATCGATCACAGATCTGAAAAAGCGGGTAAGAAAATCCGTGATGCTGAAATTGCCAAAATCCCTTATATGTTAATAGTTGGGGACAAAGAACAGACACAAAATGAGGTGTCAGTTCGTAAGCACGGAGGCGAAGATTTAGGGTCAATGAGCCTTCAGCAATTTGCTGAACAAATAATAAATGAAGCCAGATACTAGACCAAGAAGACCTCATAGGAGGGAAGAATTACACAAAATCAATGAAAAGATTTTGGCAACCGAAGTGCGCGTCGTTGGTGATGGCGTAGAGGTTGATATTTATCCTGTAGCCAAAGCAATTGAAATGGCTTACGAACAGGGGTTAGATCTAGTTGAAATTAGTCCGAATGCAGTTCCACCAGTTTGTAAAATTGTTGATTACAAAAAATATCTTTACGAACAAAAGAAAAAGCAAAAAGAACTAAAGGCCAATTCTATTAAGCAAGAAGTAAAAGAGATTCGTTTTGGACCAAATACCGACGAGCACGACGTGAACTTCAAATTAAAACATGCACGTACTTTCCTTGAAGACGGAAATAAAGTAAGGGCTTATGTTTTCTTTAGGGGTAGAACAATTATCTATATTGAGCGTGGTGTGAATTTGTTAATGGGCTTTGCCAATGTATTAATTGACGAAGGAGTAGCTCGTTTAGAAGCTGAACCAAAACAAGAAGGAAAAAAGGTTGCCATCATGTTGGCTCCCAAAGGAAAAAAATAATTTAAAAAATTTAAAAGTACGTATATGCCTAAAATGAAAACAAACTCCAGCGCTAAAAAAAGATTTAGAGTTACTGGAACTGGTAAAGTGAAAAGATCAAAAGCGTTCAAAAATCACATTTTGACCAAAAAGTCTACCAAACGTAAACGCGCATTGGGCAATGATGCCATAGTAAATGATCGCGATATGAGCAACGTGAAATTCATGTTACGCATAGGAAAATAAAACTAAAAAAAAACTTTGGCCGGAGCCATAAAGTGTTTCACAACCGCTCAAGCCACTAAACTAAAATAATATGCCAAGATCCGTCAACAATGTAGCCAGTAGGGCTCGTAGAAAAAAGGTTCTAAAATTAGCGAAAGGTAATTTTGGAAGAAGAAAGAATGTTTGGACCGTTGCCAAAAACACGGTTGAAAAAGGTTTAACTTATGCATACCGCGATCGTAGAGCCAAAAAGCGCGAATTCCGCTCTCTTTGGATCCAACGTATCAACGCTGCTTGCCGTTTGAACGGTGTAAGTTACTCTAAATTTATGGGTAAATTGAACAGCAGTGCTGTTGAAATTAACCGCAAAGTGTTAGCAGATTTGGCTATGCACGATGAGGCTGGTTTCAAAGCAATCTTTAATCAAATTATGAACGGTTAAACAACCGTTTGATATTGAAAAGCCCCGGTTTTTATCGGGGCTTTTTTATTTTACAATAATGGCAAACCTTTTGCTATACTAAAACGTCTATGAAAAGTATGAAATTGTTTTTTGTGTGTTGCTCAGCCTTCTTAATCTGTACATTTTCGTTTGGTCAGCTTACAGCAAATAAGTTTGTTGTATCTACCGATATACTCTCACACAAGAAAGTGGTGTTCCAAAGAATCGTTCAGCAATACATTACAAACGAAAATCAATATATATTAGAAGCCAAAAGCGATACTACCTATCTGATTTTTAAACGCGATTCAACTGATAAAATGATTTATCATGCTGCATATTTTACCGATCAATTGGGTAAGAATAGATTCACAAATACCAATGCCATTGAAAAAAAGTCCCTCAAAATTAAATTTAATAAAAAAGGGAAAATAACACAACTTTTAAATTGGAAAGAATTCCGTGATGAATTTGTAAGCGGGTTTTCTGTGAATGTTAGGGCAAATCAAATGACAGGTGAGGAGTTCGATTTTAATAAAAACAGGGTGAATAACGAAGCGGTTATTCGTAGAATGGCTATGGAAGACATTGGATACATGTTTTCGTTGAATGGGGATACATTTGCTGAGGATATTGAATATCTCAGGGTGAAAGCCGTGAGAGACCCATTTAGCTCTGAGGATATGCAACTTTTGGGGAATTTAAAAATGAAGAAACCCGAGGGTACTCAAAATACCATTGTTTTTAATGCCGTAAATAAAGTGGGCCCCAAAGAAAAGCAGTTACTCATGGAAGAGTGTCGCGAATATCTCCAGAAAAATAACACAGATAAATCTGCACAAACGGAGTTGAAGGGAGTTAGTTTAAATTCTGAACAGGAATATACTTACAATTTCGCTCAAAAAAGAATGTTGAAGATTACATTCTCAGATGTATTGGTTGTGAATTTCCAATCAAGGGGAAATATTCGATACTTTACCCTTTTTGATTTCGATTAATTACGCTAGCTTTCCTACAATGTTAAGTTTGTGTTATATGTGCATGAGGTTAACATAAATATTGGGCTTTGTGAGTAGTTTTGTTTGAAATTATAAATCAAGTAAAACAACAAAATTCCTATGGCCATTAATAACATTTTGAGTATTTTTTTACCTAAAGACAAGATTTTTTACAATTTGTTTGAACAAACCGCTGAAAACGTAACTTTAATGGGTAAATTACTGAAGGAATATGTATATGAATCTGATCCTGCTAAGCGTTTGCAATTGAGCAAAGACATTGAAGATTTAGAGCATAAAAATGATGAAGTAACCCACAATATTTTTACAGAATTGGGTAAAAACTTTATTACTCCGTTTGACCGTGAAGATATTCACTATTTAGCAACTGCAATGGATGATGTTGCCGACTATATTTATGCTTCATGTAAGAAAATCCAATTTCATGGTGTTGATCCTAACGATCAAGGAATTCAAAATTTGGCTGATATTATCATGCAAGGTGCAATTGAAGTGGGTAAAGCAGTAATGCAATTGCGTGAATTAAAGCGTCCAGAAAAAATCATGGAAAGTTTGGTCAAAATTAATAGTCTTGAAAATCATGCCGACAACGTGTTTGACATGAGTATTAAGAACCTATTTGATAACGAAAATGATTTTAAAAACTTGATTCGCCGTCGTGAAGTGTATACAGTGATGGAAGTAGCAACAGACAAGTGTGAAGATGTTGCAAATGTGATTGAAACAATTATTGTTAAATACGCTTAATATTTTACAACGATGACAATGGTTGTAATAATCATCATTTTGGCTTTGTTGTTTGATTACATCAATGGCTTTCATGATGCGGCAAATTCAATTGCCACGGTTGTTAGTACCAAGGTATTAACTCCATTTCAGGCGGTATTGTGGGCAGCAATGTTCAACTTGTTGGCATTCTTTATATTCAAAGACCATGCTGTAGCGAATACCATTAGCAAAACTGTTTTTGAAAATTATATCACACTTGATGTAATATTGGCTGGTCTGATTGCAGCAATTTTCTGGAATTTATTAACTTGGTGGTTTGGTATACCATCATCTTCATCTCATACACTTATTGGTGGATTCGCTGGAGCTGCTGTTGTACACGCATACGCTACAAAAGGGTATATGCCAATAAAAGATATTGTAGATTCTGATTCAATAGTGAAAACAATTTGGTTTATTTTCCTCGCACCGGTTATAGGTATGGTGGTTTCAGCCTACATCACTTTGGTTACAATCAAACGCAACATGTGGGCAAGAATGGGCTTAATTGTGCTTTCTAGTTTAGGTATGTTCTTTTTGTTTAATTATTTCATGGGCGTAAAGTTAGAAGAGAACCTAAAGAAGTTTTACAAAATAGACAAATTTCAAAAATTGGTTGCAAGAGATACTTCAGATTTAAAATCTAAGGAAAAGCTTGAAAAAGCTACTGCATTATTTGAAGCCTCTAAACCTTATTTAGAAGATTATAATAACTTAGGAAAAGACAAAACAGCTCAGTTAATTGCCGATAACGTAGATTTATCTATGGTTGAAGAAACCAAAATGAGAGATTATGTTGCGCTGTACCTAAAACTTGATGCCAAGAAAAATGCAGCGTTTTATGATGAAAAGGCAAGACCAGCTGTTGATTCTGCCGAAACATTATTAAAACTCTGTATCCCTTATTTCAAGATTTACCACGAAATTGGAAAAGACAGTGCGGGTAAAAAAATTGCAGGTATTTTACATCTTGGTGAAGTTCAAACTGAAAAATTCTTGAATAAGTTTGATATTGATGTGAAAAAATCATTATCCAAAGAATTAGACATGGCCGACAACAGGATGTTGAATTTATGTTGCATGTTTGTTTTCGCAATATTTGCCTTTGCCTACATCTACGTAGAAGTTTTAAGAAAACCTACGGCCTTGTCAATGCAAAATATGTTCAAACGTTTGCAATTGCTTTCATCCGCTGCATTCAGTTTGGGACATGGTGGTAGTGATGCCCAAAAAGTAATGGGTATTATTGGAGCTGCGCTCATCGCAAATGGAACAATTATCGATTTTAATGCGATTCCTGATTGGGTACCTTTGGCTTGTTACGGTTCTATTGCATTGGGGACATTAACAGGAGGTTGGAAGATTGTAAAAACTATGGGTACTAAAATTACCAAAGTTACTCCTTTGGAAGGAGTAGGAGCTGAAACAGCAGGTGCAATTACCTTGTTCGTGACGGCCCAAATGGGTATCCCTGTTTCAACAACACATACCATTACGGGTTCTATCATTGGGGTAGGAGCAACGAAACGTTTAAGTGCAGTACGTTGGGGTATTACAAGAAGCTTATTGTTTGCCTGGATCGTTACGATTCCGGTGAGTGCAATTGTTGCTGGAATATCATATTTTGTTATCTGTTTATTCAAATAATCAATACAATACAAAAAAAAAGGCGCTTTAAGCGCCTTTTTTTTGCAATAAATAAGCTTACTTTTTTATAAATATCAACTGATTTCCATCATAATCTATCATGATTTCATCGTTAATTGATAAGTTACCACTTAATATTTGTTTACTCAACTCATCCATAACCCTTTTTTGAAGCACCCTTTTCAATGGTCGTGCACCAAACTGTGGATCATATCCCAATTGTGCCAACCAATCAACAGCTTCACTTGAAACATCCAACTTAAATCCATTGTCTTGTAAACGCTGTTTCATTTGTGTAATTTGAATCTCCACAATTTCTCTCACTTCATCTCTGCCCAAAGGCTCAAACATGATGGTTTCGTCTATTCTATTTAAAAATTCAGGTCGGATGGTACGTTTTAGTAAATCGTACACTTGAACTTTCGTTTTGGCCACTATTTCTTCTTTGTTGGTATCTAAAATTTTCTCAAAATTCTCACGAATGATATCTGAACCCAAGTTAGATGTCATGATAATAATGGTATTTCTGAAATTTGCAGTTCTTCCTTTGTTGTCGGTTAAGCGTCCATCATCTAGCACTTGTAACAAAATATTGAAAACATCTGGATGGGCTTTTTCAATTTCATCGAGCAATACCACACTGTATGGCTTTCTTCTAATTGCCTCTGTTAATTGTCCCCCCTCATCATAACCTACGTATCCTGGAGGAGCGCCAACCAATCTGCTTACTGTATGTTTTTCTTGGTATTCACTCATGTCAATTCTCACCAAAGCTTGGTCAGAGTTAAATAAATAATCAGCCAATGCCTTTGCAAGCTCAGTTTTGCCCACACCTGTTGTACCTAAGAAAATAAAAGAACCAATAGGTTTTTTTGGGTCTTGCAATCCGGCACGACTTCTTCTAATTGCATTTGCCAAGGCTTCAATTGCTTCGTGTTGTCCTATTACGCGTTTGTATAATTCGTTTTCAAGCGTGAGCAATTTTTCTCTTTCACTTTGCAACATTTTATTTACAGGAATGCCTGTCCAACGAGATACTACCTCGGCTATATCCTCAGAATCAACTTCTTGTTTTACCATGAGTTTGCCTTTTTCTGTTTCACCGAGATTGATAGACAAAGCAAACAATTCTTCTTCGTTTTGCTTTATTAACCCATATCTAATTTCAGCAACACGCCCATAGTTACCTTCGCGTTCAGCTTGTTCAGCTTCAATTTTCAGACTTTCAATTGTGGTTTTTTTCTGTTGAATTTGCGATAAAATTCCCTTTTCATTTTCCCATTGGGCGTTTAGCGAATTTCTTTGCTCCGTAAGATTGGCAATATCAATATTCAGTTTTTGTAATTTGGCTTGATCGTCCTCGCGTTTGATTGCTTCGCGTTCAATCTCCAATTGCATAATTTTGCGGTTCATTTCATCGAGTTCCTGAGGAACAGAATCCATTTCCAACCTCAATTTACTGGCAGCTTCATCCAATAGGTCAATGGCTTTATCTGGCAAGAACCTATCGTTGATATACCTTTGACTCATTTCAACTGCAGCAATAATGGCTTCGTCTTTGATTCTTACTTTATGGTGAGATTCATAGCGCTCTTTCAATCCTCTTAAAATCGAAATTGCCTCTTGTGAATCCGGTTCTTCAACCAATACTTTCTGAAAACGGCGTTCCAACGCTTTATCGGTTTCGATATACTTTTGATATTCGGCTAGGGTAGTGGCACCAATTGCCCTGAGTTCACCCCTGGCCAAGGCAGGCTTTAAAATATTGGCAGCATCCATGGCTCCTTCGCTTCTTCCGGCGCCTACAAGGGTGTGGATTTCATCAATAAACAGCACTACATCGCCATCGGAAGTGGTCACATCTTTCACAACGGCCTTTAAGCGTTCTTCAAACTCACCTTTGTATTTAGCCCCTGCTATCAAAGCACCCATATCTAAGCTGTAAATGGTTTTTGATTTCAAATTTTCAGGCACATCTCCACGAATGATTCTATGCGCCAATCCTTCTGCAATTGCGGTTTTACCTACCCCCGGTTCACCAATCAATATCGGATTGTTTTTGGTTCTACGACTTAATATTTGAAGCACCCTGCGTATTTCATCATCTCTTCCAATCACTGGATCTAATTTCCCCAAACGTGCAAGCTCATTCAAATTGAGAGCGTATTTTTTTAGTGCATTGAATTGATTTTCTGAAGTTTGGCTATCAACTTTTGTCCCACCGCGCAATGCAGCAATTGCTTTCTTAAGATCGTCGCGTTTAAAACCAGCATCTTTTAAAATAGTTGATGTGGTTCCTTTTGTATCTAAAATTCCAACCAATAAATGTTCGTTGGTTACATATTCGTCGCCCATTTCATGCATTGCCTTTTCGGCATTGATAAATGATTGGCTAAATTCACTTGAGGCATATACTTTACCTCCTTCTACTTTTGGATATGTATTGATTTGACCATCAACGGTCTGTTGTAATCGTTGTAAGTTAATACTCAATTTACCCGAAATAAACTGCACCATTTCAGGATCTTCCTTCAAAATGGCCGACAACAAATGTGCATTTTCAATACTTTGTTGCCCATTGGATAGCACCAAATTCTGCGCTTTATTTACAGTATCTTGTGCTTTAATGGTTAAATTGTCTAGGTTCATACTCCCTGAATGTCAAACAATATTCCAAAGTGATGGGAAAGTGAAATTTTGAAAAATCCGAGACAAATCATGCAAAATCAATGACAAAACTACCGAAATTCAGCCATTTTATTGCATTTTAATGACATTGCGTCATTATTCAGGTATCAATTCTTCATTTTCAATATTTTCAATGCCTACATCTTGAGGGACAATGACGTCGGATTTGGGTTTTCCTTTGAATCTGCGAATCGCCCGAGGACTGAATTGTACGTTGAAAACAGAGGTATCGGCATTTGCACTGTCCATGGCCAATAATCTATTTTTGAGCAATCTAAAATGTCCGAATCGATCTTTTACATGTCCTGAACTGTCTATAGCCCAACCTGCAGATTTTGGAGATGGAATGATACTGGCCAAAAATGCGGCTTCGCCTAAATTAATTTCTGAGGGATGTTTATCGAAGTAAAAATCTGCTGCCTCACCAATTCCAAAAATTCCTGGACCCCATTCAATAATGTTCAAATAAACCTCCAGCATTCTCGTTTTACTCACAATATGTTGGTCTTCAATTAACCAAACCAATAAAATTTCTTCAATTTTGCGGGCCATGGTTTTCTTTCTTCCTAAAAATACATTTTTAATCAACTGCATTGAAATGGTACTACCCCCACGGGCAAATCGCTTTAAACGATAATTATGCGCAATACTTGACCGAAATGCTTCGGTGTAAAATCCCTTATGATAAAAGAAAGAAGGATCTTCTGATTTCATCACTGCCTTCGGAACTGCCGGCGAAATGTCATTGTATGATGTAAAGAATGGATTTCCATGCCCAACTTCAAACTGCGCAACCAATTCGCCTTTGTCGTAAAATTCATGAACAAAAGCGGTATTTAGTTTGTTTGGATTTGCCAAACCCCACTGCAATATTTTAAAATCTTTGCTGGTTTCCATATCACTTTCTAAAATACATTTAGAAGGATGTTTGTGTTCCAATTCAAACCTAAAGCGATAAGTCAAAGTTCCAGACGCTTTGATGGTTGATGTGTTTCTAAATAATCCAAATGGTAAACTCGAAAAGAACTGCTGTGCAGGTATTGTGGGAATGTGAAATTGTAATGCATATTTGGGATTTTCACCCATATCAACCCTTGCAAACAGTTTGGTTTTAATTCCGTTCAATTGAATTTGACTTTGACTGTCCAATTCTACATAGTTTTTCGCAAAGTAGGCTACAAACCTACCCGAACAGTTTTTAACTGTTACCAATGTATCAGAAATACGTTTAGATTCGGCTTTTAAATCTTCAATCTCACCTTGCGCATCGAATTCAATTCCTTTTCGAGTTTGATCCAATGAGTTTAAAACAAAATGGGCTTTTTTGAATCCCATACCACCCACTACAAAGGGCAATTCAACAAATTTCTTTTTGTTGGCACCAATGATTGTGATTTCACCTGTTAAATCATCTCGATCAAGTTCTCCATTATATGCAAAGCCTTTTGTAGCGCTGGTTTGAATAAAAATTGGAGCCTTGGATTTGAATTTTGCCCCGTTTAAATAAGGATTGGCACTCGAAAAATTAATTTCACCGGAAATATCGCTGTGAACATATTTACAAACTGGAATGTTTAATGTAATGTGTCGGGCTGAATCTTGGTAATGGATATTTACATCTTCCAAATCAACCCAAGCGGGAGCTTGCGAAATTATTTTCTTTACCTTTTTGAATATGCTATTTGCCAAATCGTCTTTTGATTTTGGCGTTTCTTTCGGTTTATCGTCTGAAGCATATAAAGCTTTAAAATTATTGACATTGGCAGAATCTATTGCATTAACAACAAGTTTGATAGCTTTTACATTACCCAAACTTGGCCCATGCCAAATTGTTCTCCAAATACTAATAGAAACTGAAACTTCCTTGGCACTTAGCAGAGGGTACTGTAACAATTCGGATGAATCGGTATGGCTAACATTCAAATAAATATCATTAAAATGAACACCGAATATCCCATCAAATCCTTTTTCTTGAACGGTTAACGTGTATCCTTTGGCACTTAATTTATTTTGAATTTTCGCATAGGCTGTGTTTAAAATCCAGCCGCGTAAACTAAACCAAGCAACAAAAAAGAGCAGCAAGATAATTCCCGCAACAATTCCAGTAATCTTACTGGTTTTGATAAATCTTGGCGATTTAACAAAATTCTGAAGAAACTCCAGTATAGCTTTGAGGGGAGATTTGTTTGAGCTCATTTTTTAATTCTGTGCTAATTTCTAAAGTATCAATAAAGGTGTGAATTGTTGATTTTGTAATTTTATGATTACCGCGTGTCAATTCTTTCAGAGCTTCATACGGATTGGGATATCGTTCTCTTCTTAAAACTGTTTGAATGGCTTCGGCAACCACAGCCCAATTGTTTTCCAAGTCGTTGTCGAGGGCTTCTGTATTTAGAATTAGTTTGCCTAAACCTCTTTCCAAACTATTCAGGGCAATCATGATGTGACCAAATGGAACACCGAGGTTTCTTAAAACTGTGCTGTCTGTCAAATCGCGTTGCAAACGGCTAATGGGTAATTTTCCAGACAAGTGTTCAAGTAAAGCGTTCGCAATGCCCAAATTTCCTTCTGCATTTTCAAAGTCAATTGGATTCACTTTATGCGGCATTGCACTCGAGCCAACCTCGCCTTCTTTGATTTTTTGTTTGAAATATTCCATTGAAACATAGGTCCATACGTCCCTGCTAAAATCAATCAAAATATTATCGATTCTTTTCCAATTATCGAGGTGCGCCGCCATATAATCATAGGGTTCAATTTGTGTTGTAAATTGAATTCTATGTAACCCCAATTGTTCGTTTACAAAGTTGTTTGCAAACTCTATCCAATTAATTTCTGGATAAGCAATTTGATGTGCATTGAAATTTCCAGTTGCTCCGCCAAATTTTGCTGAGTAAGGTATGTTTTTGAGGGACTCTATCTGTGATTCCAAACGACTCACAAATACCCACCATTCTTTGCCAAGTGTTGTTGGCGAAGCAGGCTGACCATGTGTTTTTGCCAACATGGGTTGTTTTTCCCATTCTTTGGCTTGGCCTTTTAATACGTTAACAATCGAAAGTAATCGCGGCAATACTTCATTTTCAATCGCATTTTTCATGCTCCAAGGAATTGATGTATTGTTTATGTCTTGAGATGTCAAACCAAAGTGAACCCACTCCTTGTAATAGTTCAGTCCCAATGATTCTAATTTCGCTTTTACAAAATATTCAACCGCCTTTACGTCGTGGTTTGTGGTTTTTTCAATTTCTTTAACCGATAATATTTCTTCTGAAGTTAATGAATTTGCCCAATTTCGAAGCTCTACTGTTTTGTCCATGAGCATGCCAAAATCAGAACCTCTTAATGAAACATGTGAAAGCGCTATTAAATATTCAACTTCAACTTTAACGCGATACTGAATTAATCCAGATTCGGAGAAATATTGAGCCAAGCATTGTGTTGCTTTTCTGTATCTTCCATCAATAGGGCTAACTGCCGACAATTCATCTAAAAACATTCTGCAAAGTTAAGAAAATCCCTCGTTATATTTTTTGATAGTTTAATTTGGGGGGATGTCCTATTTTTGTTGTATATTTAAAGTATGAAGTATCCTTTTTTATTCATTTTATCCATATTTTCATTGAGTTTAAACGCTCAAGATTCTGTTATAGTTAAACCCAAAGTTACCAAGATTATTACAAATCATCCAGCACAATATCAATATACCCGAGTTGCAAGTGATTATGTTGAAGAGGTTGCTTTGGGATTTGATTTTCAACAAGAATCATTTGTTAGTAAATTTGATTGGGACAAATCATCAATCTATCAAAACAACGGAGGATTTAATATTTATTTTATTTCCGGAAATAGAATAAGTAATCTAACTCAATTTGGATCTGGAAGTTGGGGAGGGGGATTCTCAATGAACTTTTACGGTGATTCAAAATACCACAATGTGGCAATAAACACAGTAAATAAAGACAGCGCAAAAACCAGAATCAGTTTAATCTCTCCAGAACTTTATGTAATGGGTCGATACGAATATAAGCTCGGAAATATTTATCCCTTCTTCGGAGTTCGTGCCGGTGTAAAGTGGTTCAGCACTTCTCAAAACACTGAAACGTTAATGCCTTTGGTAGATTACGAAAATTCAACTTCAACAAATTTAACTTCTTCAGGGTCAATGTATGTTGCAACTGAAATTGGATTAAGGGTAAGATTGGGCAAAACCGTAAGTTTTGTTACCTCTTACGGCATTGCACGAGGTACTTCGGTGAATTTGGTTGATTTCGACAATACAACATTCAATAGTTGGCAATTTGATTTAAACAAAAAAGAAGCCTCCATGAACGTCAACCAATTGAAATTTGGATTCTTGTTTGATTTGAGTCAAGGTCATACAAATAAAAAACTAATTAAAGAAGCATACAGCGATACAACTTTTTATACTGAAAATTCAAATCAACCTTGTCCGTGTTGCGACAAATGTAAACAAACAAACTCTTCAGACAATTACCAAAAGTATCCTCAATATGAAAGAGAAAGATACAATCCGAGTCCTTCACAAAGAAATGGATCTGGAATACCAATTTTCAATGGTTCTGGAAGTGGTTCAGGTACACCAAGTAGAAAACCAATGCCTTCAATTTCACCAGGGCCAAGCATTCCTGCAAAGCCAAAATCATAATTTACAATTCTAATTTTAGGAATTTACCAGTGTAGCTGTCTTTAAAGGCAGCTATTTTTTCTGGTGGACCTTCCACCAAAATTCTTCCTCCACCTTTTCCACCCTCTGGTCCGACATCAATTACCCAATCTGCCACTTTGATCACGTCCATATTGTGTTCAATGACAATTACCGTGTTTCCTTTGTCGGTTAGGGTTTGCAGTACGCTGAGCAATTGCTTGATATCATCAAAGTGAAGTCCCGTTGTTGGCTCATCCAATATGTATAAAGTTTTACCAGTGTCACGTTTGCTTAATTCAGTGGCAAGTTTTACACGTTGGGCTTCACCGCCGCTTAACGTGGTGCTGCTTTGACCCAAAGTAATGTAACCCAAACCTACGTCATTCATGGTTGTAATTTTGCGGGCAATCAATGGAATTGATTCGAAAAAATCACCGGCCTGTGAAATTGGCATTTCTAAAATATCTGAAATGCTTTTTCCTTTATATCTCACTTCAAGTGTTTCTCTGTTATATCTTTTTCCCTGACAAACATCGCATTCAATTTCAACGTTAGGCAAGAAGTTCATTTCTATCACTTTTCTGCCGCCGCCACCGCATCCCTCACACCGGCCACCTTTTACATTGAAACTAAACCTACCAGGTTTGTAACCCCTAATTTTTGCTTCAGGTAAATTGGTAAACAAGTTTCTTATTTCTTGAAAAACACCCACATAAGTTGCAGGATTGCTTCTAGGAGTTCTTCCAATAGGACTTTGGTCTATGCGAATTACTTTGTCAATATGCTCTAAACCAGTTATTGATTTGTAAGGAAGAGGACGATACTGTGAACCATATACCTTGCTATGCGCCAAAGGATAAAGGGTTTCATTGATCAAAGTCGATTTTCCACTACCACTCACACCTGAAATACAGACAAAATTTCCAATTGGGATTTTCACAGATACATCCTTTAAATTATTGCCAGAACAACCTTTTAATACAATAAATTCATCGTTGTGTTTCCTGCGAAATTCAGGAACGGGAATGCTATCTAATCCTTTTAAATATTTTGCAGTAACACTCTTGGATTCAATGAAATCTTTAACTTCTCCACTTGCAACAATTTCGCCCCCACGTTTACCCGCATGTGGGCCAATTTCAACCAACCAATCGCTTGCAAGCATCATGTCTTTATCGTGTTCAACTACCAAAACAGAATTGCCAAGGTCACGGAGTTCTTTCAAACTATTGATTAACTTTTCATTGTCGCGCTGGTGCAATCCAATTGAAGGTTCATCCAAAATATACAAAACGTTTACTAGTTTGGATCCGATTTGCGTTGCCAAACGAATGCGTTGTGCTTCACCGCCACTTAATGTTTTAGCAGGGCTATTTAAAGAAAGGTAACCAAGTCCCACACCATTTAAAAAAGACAGTCTATTGGCGATTTCTTTTAATAAATCACTGGCAATGGTTCTTTGTCTATTTGTTAATTTATCATCAATGTCTTTTACAAACTCATAGAGTTCGTCGATATTCATCATCGACAATTGGGCAATATTTTTTTCTGCAATTTTGAAATTAAGGGCTTCAATTTTCAAACGAGCACCATTGCATTCCTTACAAGTTGTTTGGTGTATGAATTCCTCCGCCCACTGACGCATTTTATCGTCATCAGATTCATAGTAACTTTCTGAAACAATGTTGACAACTCCTTTGTATTGGGTTTCCCATGTTTTCTTTTTGCCATCTGAACCAGTTTGAGTCACAGGAATGGCATCTTCCAAACCGTATAAAACGGCCTTTAATTGCTCGTCTGTTAATTTTTCAATTGAATCTGCAAGGCTAAATTTCATATAAGTAGCCAAGGCTCGCAATTGAAGGAAAGTCCAGTTTTCTCTTAATTCACCAATTGGAACAATACCACCTTTGTTGATGGATTTTTTCTTATCAGGAATAATGAAATCCATATTGATTTCGCCAATTTCACCCAATCCTTCACATGCTTTACATGCACCATAAGGAGAATTGAATGAAAACATATTTGGCTGTGGCTCGTCATAAGAAATACCACTCACAGGATCCATTAAAAACTTACTAAAAGGATATTCTTTGTCGTTGCCATCTAAAATGGTAAAATAACCTTCCCCAGCTTTCATTGCAGTTTTAATGCTCTCTTGCAGTCTTTGGGTGGAAACACTTTTTACGTCCAAACGGTCAATTAAAATTTCAACGTCGTGAATTTTATATCGATCCAATTGCATGTTTGGGGTAACGGCAATAATTTGTTTATCAACCCTAACTTTGGTATAACCTTTTTTCTTTATTTGTTCGAATAATTCGCGGTAATGTCCTTTTCTGCCCTTAACCACAGGAGCAAGTACACTAACTTTTTGATTATCGAATTTTTCAATAACGGTATTTAATATTTGCTCCTCAGAAAGTTTGACCATCTTTTCGCCTGAAACATGACTGAAAGCTTCGCCAGCTCTGGCAAAAAGCAATCTGAAAAAATCGTAAACTTCAGTAACGGTTCCAACTGTACTTCTTGGATTTCTCGAAACAGTTTTTTGTTCGATAGAGATAACGGGCGATAGGCCTTTGATTTTGTCTACATCCGGACGTTTCATGTCGCCTATAAATTGGCGTGCATAAGCTGAAAAACTTTCTAAGTATCTCCTTTGTCCCTCCGCAAAAATAGTGTCAAAAGCCAAACTACTTTTTCCCGACCCTGACAGTCCTGTAAAAACCACCAATTTCTGCCTAGGAATAATTAAATCAATGTTTTTGAGATTATGTTCTCGGGCTCCAATAATTTCAATTTGTGGTTCATCTTTTGAAGGAAGATGTATGTCTGAAGCCTCTGTTTTCATAAAAGTGCAAAAATAAGGAACAATTTAGCGTTCAGAAAGATTTTATATAAAATAACCAAGTTAATTTTATGATAAAATGCAAATTGAACCTCAATGTACGATTTTGAACTATTTTTGTGGAATGAAGTCGGCAATTTCTAAGTTTTATATAGAAAATCCATTAAAATGCATTTTGGCAATTGGTTTATTATTTCGTTTAATTGCAGCTATATTTTCTGAAGGTTATGCCTTTCAAGATGACCATTTTTCCATTATTGAAGTTGCCCAACAGTGGTTAGATAAAGCGCCAAGTGATTTGTTACCCCAGTTAGGAGCAAAGGTGCCAGGTGGTCACAGTTTTTTTTATCCAGGTTTGCATTATTATTTCTTTAGTTTTTTACATAGTCTTGGAATTGACAATCCAAACATCAAAATGCTCTTGGTCAGGATATTACATGCGTTTTACAGTATGTCAATTGTTTTGTTGGGATATAAAATCACATTGCTCATTTCAAATAAAAAGAATGCAGAAACCGTTGGGTGGATATTGGCAATTTTTTGGATATTCCCTTTGTTGTCGGTTCGCAATTTGATAGAATATGTTTGTATTCCTCCTTTAATGCTTGCAACATACTTTATTCTGAAATATCCAAATTCTAAAAATTGGTTCACATATGTTGGAATTGGATTTATAGCAGGAATCTCATTTTCATTTAGATTTCAAACCATTTTATTCATTGGAGGGATGGGCCTCGTTTTATTAATTCAAAAGGAGTTGCAAAAGGCTATTTTGTTTGGATTAGGCGCTTTGATCTCTATCATTTTGCTTCAAGGGGCAGTTGATTACTTTATTTGGCATAAGCCATTCGCAGAGTTCATAGAATATACCAATTACAATTTACACCACTCAGGAGAATATCCCAATGGCCCATGGTATAACTACATTTTACTTATATTGGGTTTGTTTATTCTACCACTTAGTTTTTATTTGATTTGGGGGAATTATTACATTTTTAGGAAATATTTATTGCTTTCATTGCCTTGGTTTCTTTTCTTCATTTTTCATTCTTATTTCCCAAATAAGCAGGAAAGATTCGTGCTTCCTGTGATGCCTTTTTTTATTATTGTGGGAGTTGTGGGTTGGAATGAGTATGTAAGCAAAAGTAAATTTTGGTTTAACAGGCAGAAAACTTACAAGGCCACATTGACATGGATTCTTTGTGTGAATATTTTCTTATTGTGTTTTTTAACTCCAGCTTCAACGAAAATAAGCAAGGTTAGGGTAATGAATTATTTAAGGGAAAGGGGAGATGTATCTTATTTTGTTTTAGAAACTACGCAAATGTGGGGATCAGTGCTCATGCCTAGATATTACCATGGTGTTTGGAATTTACCTTATACCATAACTCAGGAATTTAGTGCTAAGCAGTTTTTCGACACTGTTTATGTGTTGAAAAAACCACGTCCTTCGCATGTTATTTTTGCTGAACCAAAAGATTTGGAAAAACGTATTTCTTTGGTTAAAGAACAGGTTAAAGATTTGATTTTTGAGAAGGAAATAGAATCGAGTTACTTAGACAAAACAATGACTTGGCTGAATCCGGTGAATGTGAATCAAACTTATTATATTTATAGAATCATCTACAAATAATTGAGTTTGGTTTTTACCAACTGCCACCAGCACCGCCGCCATCGAAGCCGCCACCGCCACCAAAACCGCCCCAGTCAGAGCCACCGCTACTGCCACCTGAATTCCCTCCAAAACCGCCCATACCACCTAGCCAAATTGGAGGAGTATAAAACCCACCGCGATTAAAGCCTCCACCGCCATTGCCTCTTTTGCTAAACAAAAGTATCAAAAAGATAATGATAAGTGGAATTACAAACTTCGGGAATTTTGATTTTTTGCGTTTGAAGCTAGTCCCTTTGAATTCATCGGAAAGGGCACTTTGATAGTCAATTACCGTATTTAAAATACCATTATAATAATCGCCGTTTTTCAAAAAAGGAAGCAATGAATTCCTTTGAATTTCGCCAACCAATCCGTCGGTTAATTTGGCTTGGGCTTTATTTGCAACTACCGTGTAATATTTGTGGTCGTCGGAGGCAATGTACAGCAATACGCCATTGTTCTTTCCTTCTTGTCCAATTTTCCAACCCCTTGCAACAAACATTGCTCGGTCAAAAACATCGTAATTATTTGAAGTTTTTTCAATCAGTACTGCAATTTGTGTAGAGGTGGAGTCTTCGTATTGCATCAATAAATTTTCAATTGTTGCCAATTGAGATTGATTTAAAACACCTGAATAATCATAAATATGTTTCGGAGGATTAGATATTGCAGGCAAAACTTGTTCCCCCAAAATAACATTGAAAAGAAACCCAGTAAGAATGAAGATATAAAATTTTGCGTATTTAATCATGGGTTATTTCGTCTGAAAGCTCATTTGGATTATGTCCGTTTGGAGGAAAGTGGATACTTAATTGTTTTCCAGACAATTGAATGCCTTTGATAATACCTTGGGTGATGTTCGATGATTTAATGGTTGCAATGATTTCTTCCTTTACGGCTTCCCAAAAATCGTTCCCAACATGTTTGTGAATTCCGATATCCCCCAAAATGGCAACTTCCTTGGTCTTTAATCGTAAAAATATTAAGATTCCATTCCTCAATTCCGTTTCGTGCATTTTTAAGGCTTCAAACGTTTGTTGCGCATCATTGAGTAATAAAGTTTTAGATTTTTTTGTGGTATAATGTACCCTGATTTCTGCGGAAGTATTTATTTCAGCTTCTTTAATTGCATTCACAATCAAAGAAGCCTCAATTTTTTCAACGGGACAAGAATGGTGAATCCAAGGAAACATGTATTATTCCTTATCGTAAATCTTGTCTAAATCAGGCGCTTTGTCTGAACCTTCGGTAGCTTTGAATGCCGCTTTTTGTTGGAATCCAAACATATTTGCAAAAATATTACTTGGGAAACTTCTCACGCTCAAATTATAATTCATTACCGCTTGGTTAAAATCTGTTCTGGCTGTTCCAATTCTGTTTTCAGTTCCAGAAATCTCGTCATTTAATTTTGCAAATTGTGGCACAGATTTCAAATCTGGATATTGTTCAGAAACAACCATCAATCTGCTTAAACTGCTATTTAAACTTTGAGATGCTTTTGCTTGAGCAGCTTCAAACTTTGCCATGTTTTCTTCCGTTAAACTAGATGCATCAATTTTAACGCTTGTCGCTTGTGCTCTTGCCTCAATTACATCTTTTAGAATTTTATCTTCTGTTTTGGCAGCTTTTAAAACAGTTTTTGCTAAGTTTTCAATTAAATCATAACGACGTTGATATTGCGTTTCAACATTGCTCCATGCTGTTTGTACTGTAACATCATTTCTTACCAATCCGTTATAACTTCCACGAATCCAAAGGAAGACAATTAAAATAATACCGCCTATAACGGCCCAACGAATATATTTACTGTTCATAATTTTGTAGTTCAAAGATATGTTTAAAATGGGCAATCAGTTTTTTATTTACTTCGAAAATATCAATTTTATCGTTTAATTCTTTCTCCATACTCGTTACACCTTTGTTCACGATACCGCAGGGTACAATATGGTTGAACATGTTTAAATCTGTATTCACATTCAACGCGAGTCCATGCATTGTAACATAACGGCTGCTTTTGATTCCAATTGCTGCAATTTTGCGCTCTGTTTTCAGTCCAATATCGATCCAAACACCAATTCTATCTGGAATAATTCCTGCAATAATTCCATACTCCTCTAATGTTTTAATTATTGCATTTTCAATATTGGCTACGAATTTTTTTAAACCAATTTGCATTTGTTCAATATCGAAAATTGGATAAACCACGAGTTGTCCAGGACCATGATAAGTAATATCGCCTCCGCGTTCAATTTCAAATACTTCAGCGCCCATATTTTGTAAGAAACTATTGTTCACCAAAAGATTTGCTTTTTCTGCATGTTTTCCAAATGTATAAACATGTTCGTGCTCCACAGAAATTAAATGATGTTGAGGAAGTACTCCTGAATGTTTTTGTTCAATTGCATTTTGAAATATATTTCTTTGAAATTCAAGTGTTTGTCCGTAATTTTCTCTTATTAAGTTGCGAAAAATGCAAAAATTCATATAGCAAAGTTAATTTACATCTAGGTAGATTCGAAAATAATTTGATGAGGTGTTGTAATTTTACGTTTGACGTTAAATATGAGTATACAAGGTGAAAATGGCAGAGAGGGAGAGTACTTGGCTGCGAAATGGTTAAATCGGCAAGGATATGAAATTTTTGCGATAAATTGGAAATCTAGTCACCAAGAAATAGATATAATTGCAACAAATTGTCATTTTTGGGTCTTTGTTGAGGTAAAAACAAAAACAACATCCAATATTTTACAACCCGAAAATGCAGTAAATTCTGAGAAGCGTAAAAACATGATAAAAGCAGCGCGAAGATTTATATCTAAAACCAATGATAATAAGAAGATAAGATTTGATATTATTTCAGTTTTTTTTGTATCCCACGGAATACAAAAGCTCCATTTTAAGGATGCCTTTTTTCCAATAATTCGAAACAATGTGCATAGAAATTCAATAGGTTTTTTGAAGTACTGTATTTAATGTGTTCAATAATTCCCCTTAATTTGCAGAAGAATGAAAAAGTTGTATACGATTTTGGCCTTAGTATTTTCTTTGAACATTGCAATTGCGCAAACCCATCACTGTGGAACTGATGAGTATTATAAAATGCAGGTGCAAAATGATCCCTCATTACAAAAAGCGGAACAAGAATTTAGAGACATTGCTAGGGCATCGATTCATTCAAAAATCACAAAAAGGGCAACAAAATATACCATTCCCGTTGTGTTTCATGTAATTCATACAAATGGCCCCGAGAACATTTCGAGGGAGCAAATTTTAGATCAAATTAGAGTATTAAACGAGGATTATAGTTATACAAATTCAAATAAAAGCTCTTTACGCTCTCAATTTACAGGAGTTGTTGGAAGTGCTGATATTGAATTCAAATTGGCTACCATTGATATGAATGGCAATTGCTTTGACGGGGTAAACAGGATTTATTCTTCAACAGGAGTGAATATGGATATGACAAAGGAGCCCGTAAAATCATTGGCTTATTGGAATTACAAAAAATATTTGAATATTTGGGTTGTGAGTAATATTGTAGATGGAAGTGGAAGCGCTTCAGGAACAGTATTGGGGTACGCTGTATTTCCATGGATGGCAGGTTCAAGAAAAGATGGAATTGTAATACGTCAAGATAATGTTGGAACCATTGGTACCGCTTCAAATGGTGATGGTGGTCGCACAATGTCGCATGAAGTTGGTCATTGGTTGGGTTTGTTTCATACCTTCCAAGGAAATTGTTCTGATGATGACATGTGTGATGATACGCCACCGGTTTCTGGAACTTTTGTAAATGCCAGTTGTCCCGCAAATGGGAATTCTTGCAAGAATGATGTCCCTGATAAATTAGATATGTGGGAGAATTACATGGACTATTCTAATGGTAAATGCATGGCTGCTTTTACATTACAACAAATCGCAATCATGAGAGGAATTTTAGCAGCTGCACCTCGAAATAGCATTGTGGCAGCATCGAATCTAGTAGCAACAGGAGTTTCACCCCAAATGGTTGCTCCGGTTGCAAATTTTACAGCTTCATCAACAACAATTTGTGCGGGTCAATCGATTGTTTTTACTGATTTATCTTGCAAAGGAAACCCCACTGTGCGATCATGGACACTTACAGGTTCATCAACGCCATCATCAACTTCGCCAAGTCCAACTGTAATTTACCAAACTCCCGGAACATATAACGTTTCATTAATGGCTCAAAATAGCTATGGATCCAATACCTTAACCAAAACTGCTTATATTACTGTTTTGCCTGCAATTTCAAAAGGTAATCCTTATTTTGAAGAGGGATTTGAAAGTGGTGATCCAACAACTACTTCTGCTGGATTTACTCACATAAGCCCCGTAGCAACGAGGTTCACATTAACAAATACCGCATCATTTACAGGTAGCAATAGTTACTTGGCAAAAATCACAACAGGATCAACACCGGGGAATGTATTCAGTTTTACCACAAAGAGTTTTGATATTTCTCAAATACCATCAACATCTGTTCCTCGATTTACTTTCTACTGTTCATATGTCCAACCTTCCATTGACGTCGCCGATATTCTAAGGGTATATATTTCAACCGATTGTGGTGGAACATTTAAGCAAATATTTGAACGTTCAGGTTTGGGATTGGCTTATTCAACATCCGCAACATATGCATCTAATTTTGTACCTAAATCAGCTTCTCAATGGAAAAGAATAGGTGTAGGTTCACTTATTGCCGGGGGATTTGATAAATCACAAAATGCAATCTTTAGAATAGATGTAGTAAGCGCCGGAGGTAATTCAGTGTTTTTAGATAATATTAATATGAGTCCAAATTATGCGGGTATCAATAATATTACCCCAGACAAAATTGCAATTTCATTGTATCCCAATCCTGCCAAAACATTGGCAACATTAAAATTAAATAGTATTTTAAATTCAAATAATTGCAAAATTTCATTGTTTGACTTGACTGGTAGAGAAGTTTCAGTTGTTTATCAGGGAAAGTTATCAGAAGGAAAACAAGAGTTTGAAATAGTACATCCAAACAATGAAGCGTTTGGATTGTTTATTGTTTCTATTAAAACAGAATTTGGAACTGTTTCAAGTCCAATAATATTTTCAGCAGAATAAATGAAGAATTTAGTTATAGTAGAGTCACCAGCAAAAGCCAAAACCATCGAAAAGTTTCTTGGTCAAGATTTCTTTGTTACCTCAAGTAGGGGACATATTAGAGATTTAGCATCGGGCAACAATGCAATCGATATCAAAAATGGGTTTAAGCCGAAATATGAAGTTTCAGATGACAAAAAAGCATTGGTTAAGGAACTCAAAAAACTTGTTTCTTCGGCGGAAATAATCTGGTTAGCAACGGACGAAGACCGAGAAGGAGAAGCAATTAGTTGGCACCTTTTCGATGAACTAAAACTAAATACTTCCAATACAAAACGTATAGTTTTTAATGAAATTACGAAGCCTGCAATTTTGAAAGCAGTTGCGAATCCGAGAAGTATCGATAACTTTTTGGTCGATGCGCAACAGGCCAGAAGGGTTTTGGATAGATTGGTTGGTTTTGAACTTTCTCCTGTTTTATGGAAAAAAGTAAAACCAGGACTCAGCGCAGGAAGGGTTCAATCAGTGGCTGTTCGTTTGGTTGTAGAACGTGAAAGAGAAATAAACGATTTCACTAGTAAAAGTGAATATAGAATTACAGCAATCTTCAAAAATAGCGCGGGTAAATCTTTAAAAGCGGAATTAGCAAAGCGATTTAAAACTGAAGCAGAGGCGAATGCATTTTTAGAAAGTATCAAAGGAGCTGACTTTAAAGTTGAAAATTTAGAAGTAAAACCAACATTTAGAAATCCCGCACCTCCGTTTACAACATCTACACTGCAACAGGAAGCTTCTCGAAAATTAGGTTATGATGTAACGAGAACCATGCAAATTGCCCAAAAATTGTACGAAAATGGTCACATTTCTTACATGAGAACAGATTCAGTTAACTTGAGTTTGACAGCAATTAATGGCGCCAAAGAAGAAATTTTAAAGGAATATGGTGAGGAATTTTCACAAACACGAAAATTTAGTACTAAAAGTGAAAACGCACAAGAAGCACATGAAGCAATTCGACCAACATATTTTAATAACAGAAATTCAGGTGCAGATCCACAACAAAAAAGATTATACGAGTTAATTTGGAAACGCGCCATTGCGTCTCAAATGACCCGTGCCGAATTAGAAAAAACAATCATTACCATCTCCAATAATAAAAATGGTGAATTGTTTAAAGTTGAAGGTGAAATCATCAAATTTGAAGGTTTTTTAAAGGTTTATTTAGAAAGTACCGATGATGAAGATGAAGAGAACGATGAATCAGTTTTGCCAGCAGTTGCTTTGAATGAAGCGTTAAATACCAATGAAATACAGGCTACTGAAAAGTTTGCAAAAAGTGCCCCTAGATATACTGAAGCTTCTTTGGTAAAGAAATTAGAAGAATTGGGCATTGGTAGACCATCAACTTACGCACCAACCATTCAAACCGTTCAAAAAAGAGGTTATGTGGTTTCTGAATCACGCGAAGGATACAAAAGAAACATTATTCAATTGGTTTTGGTAAATAACCAAATTGAACGCAAAACAATAGAAGAAAAATTTGGATTCGAAAAGAATAAATTATTTCCAACAGATATAGGAATGATTGTAACAGATTTTTTGTTTGAAAACTTTCATGATGTTATGGATTATGGTTTTACGGCTTCTGTTGAAAAAGAATTCGATGAAATTGCAAAAGGTTTAAAGGGTTGGCAGTCTATGATTGCGGATTTTTATAGTCCTTTTTCGGAATGTGTAGTCAAAACATCTGAAACGGGTTTGAGAGCAACAGGGGAACGTATTTTGGGTAAAGATCCAGAAACGGGCTACGATGTTTTGGTGAGAATGGGCAGATATGGAGCATTGGTTCAATTAGGGTCAAAAGACGATACTGAAACACCTGTATTTGCAAGTTTGTTGCCGAATCAAAGTCTTGAACAAATTGATCTTGAACAGGCGTTGAAGTTGTTTAGTTTAGCTAAACAAGAAATGACATACAAAGATCAACCGGTTTCAGTTGGTAAGGGGCGTTACGGACCATATATAAAACTTGACGGAAAATTTATAAGTTTACCAAGTGATACGAATATATTGGAATTTTCAAATGATCATGTAACCGCATTTTTGGATGATTATTACAGTCGCCCCCAATTGCCACGCGATGTTGGAAATTATAATGACCATGTTTTGTCTGTGAATAAAGGTAGATTTGGGCCATATATCAAATTCGGTGATTTGTTCGTTTCATTGGCAAAGTCAGACGATCCATATACGATTTCATTAGAAAGGGCAATTGAACTTTGTGAGGCCAAAGCAAAAACCGAAGCAAGCAAAGTAATTAAGTCCTTTGAACAAGATTCTAATATTCAAGTGTTAAATGGACGATATGGTGCATACATTAAATTTGGAAAAGACAATGTAAAGATTCCAGCAAATGTTGAACCCGAACAAATGACGTATGAACAAGTAATTGAAATAATAAAAAATCAAGCACCTGTTCCCGCCAAAGAAAAATCTGCACCCAAAGCCAAAACTGCTGCTCCAAAAGCAAAAGCAAAAGCAAAAACTACGGCGAAGCCAAAGGCAACCAAAACAATTGCAAAGAAATAATATTAGGTGATAACCAAGAATCAATTACGGGCTATGATTCTACTACTTGATGATTCAGATCAAGAAGTAGTAGACATTGTTGAAAGTAAATTCTTGGAGGAAGGAAAGGCTGCCATAATTGAATTAGAAGAAATTTGGTTAGAAAATGAATTTCCCGAGTTGAATTTTAAAATTGAAGAAATTGTAAAAAAAATTCAGCAACAAATATTGTTTCAAGATGTAATGGACTGGATGGAATCTGCCAATCCTTCAGCTTTGGATGGTTGGGTATTAGCAAGTAGAATTCAATACCCAGGATTAAGAATTGAATTAGCCCGTCAACAACTAAATCAATTTAAAATTGATGCTTGGGTAATGCTATCGTCTGTTCAAAACCCCATCGATCAAATTGCCATTTTAAATCATGTGTTTTTTGAGAAATATGGTTTTAAAGGCAATCATAACAATTACCATTCTCCTGATAATTCAATATTGCCGAGGGTTTTAGAAACAAAACTCGGCAATCCTATTAGCCTCGCTATTTTGTACCAAGCAATTGCACAAGATTTAGGTATTCCTGTTTTTGGAGTGAATTTACCTCAACATTTTGTTGTTGCATACTGTACAATGAAAAAAGGGGTAGAAGGATTGGGGTTAAAAACAAATAAACAATTGGATGTGAATGAAGTAGAGGAAGTGGTTTTCTATTTTAATCCGTTCAGTAAGGGACAAATATTCAATAGAGAGAGTATTGATGCATTCTTGAAAGTAATTCATGTTAAAAAGCAAGAACATTTTTATTGGCCATGTACTTCTATTGAAATTTTTAAAAGAATATTGAGAAATTTGCATTTTGCGTATAGCGAACAACATCAATTTGATAAACAACAAGAAGTTTTAGAATTGATGAAATTCATTGGTATGATTGAAGATAACACTGATGACGAGGATTCTTAATTAGATAAATTGTGCAGTTCATTGATTTAATTTGTCCAAGACATAAAAAAAGACGAAATTTGAAGATTAAATAATTATGGCAGAAAAACCAATTCTTATGCCCAAAATGGGCGAGAGTATTGCAGAAGCAACTGTAATTCGCTGGTTGAAAAACGTAGGTGAAAAAGTCGAAAAGGACGAACCCCTCGTTGAAATCGCAACCGATAAAGTGGATAGTGAAATTCCTAGCACAGAAGCTGGAATTCTTGTAAAACAATTGTACAAGGATGGCGATGTAGTGAAGGTAGGAGAACCTGTTGCCTATATTGATGCCGATGCATCAGCTGGCGCTTCAGCTCCAGTATCTACTCCTACATCAGTTGTTGCCGAAACAATTGTATCACCGGTAGCAATTGCTCAAACCATTGAAAACGAAATTTCGCAAATTGCTCAAAATCATGCAACGCAAGTTCTAAATTCTGATGGTGGAAGATTTTATTCTCCATTGGTATTAAATATTGCCCGCGCTGAAGGAATATCTATGGCTGTTTTGGAAACGATTCCAGGTAGTGGAAAAGACGGTAGAGTTACCAAAAGTGATATATTGAACTTTGTAAACAATCCAATTGCGCCTGTTCAAAATATTCCGGCTCCAGCTGCAACAATAACCCCTGTTGCTCCTTCTGTTGTCGAAGCTCCGAAAGTTGAATCAAAACCAGCAATTTCAATGAACGCAGGTGATGAAATCATTGAAATGGACAGAGTTCGTAAACTTATCGCCGACCATATGGTTATGAGTAAACGTGTAAGTCCACACGTTACAAGTTTTGTTGAAGCAGATGTTACCAATTTGGTAAATTGGAGAAATAGGGTAAAAGATTCTTTCAAGAAACGCGAAGGTGAGAATATCACATTTACACCAATATTTATTCAAGCCATAGCAAAAGCAATCAAAGATTTTCCAATGATCAATGTTTCTATTGATGGTGATAAAATCATTAAGAAGAAAAATGTGAATGTAGGTATGGCTGTAGCACAAGCAAACGGGAATTTGATTGTTCCTGTAATTAAAAATGCAGATACAATGAATTTACTTGGCATCACCAGAACCGTCAATGATTTGGCTGCCCGTGCTAGAATTAATAAACTTACCCCAGATGAAATCCAAGGTGGAACATATACTGTAACCAATGTAGGTTCATTTGGAAATGTAATGGGGACTCCTGTAATTAATCAACCTCAAGTTGCAATTATGGCGGTAGGTGCTATTCGTAAGAAGCCTGCGGTAATAGAAACTGAATATGGTGATGTAATTGCAATTAGGCATATGATGTATTTAAGCCACAGCTATGATCATAGGGTTGTAGATGGTGGATTGGGTGGTATGTTTGTTCGCAAAGTAGCAGACTACCTTGAACAGTGGGATATGAATACTGAAATTTAAAATTTCAGTATTCAATCTATTTTTTAAGCCAATTCAATGATGGAACAAAATCTAACAAAATTGGCTAAAGCCTTTTCCATTTTATTTATTTTTGTATCTGGGTACCATTCTGTAGTAGAATTTATGCCCAAACAATCAGTATTGTACAAGGTTGTGCAAGAGGTAGTTTTACCAGAAAATACCACCAAACTTACCGTAAACAATGAAACGTTCTTCTCGGTTTTTGTCCAACCAATGAATAAAAATAAAGTGGTCAATCCGGAATTATATCAGCTGAAAATAACCCAAGAAGATTATTTCAAATTGTCTGTTGGCGATTCAGTTTATATTTATTTTTCACCGTACAAACATGAAGTGAGAGGTTATTTGTATGCCAAAATGCCAGAATTCAATTCCATAAAAAATCCATTAGACAGCAGATATTTGCTTTCATTTGAACATATTGGATTGCCACTAATTACACTTATTCTCTCACTTTGCGTATTTTTTGTAAGTACCTTTGAAGTGAAAATTGCTATGTTTTTATTCAATATTATCTTTATCACCGTATTACAATGGTTTAATGGATGAGAGTTGTTTGGAAGTACACTTGGGTGAAAATATATGTGCTTTTAACCATCCTAGCTGTGGTGAAGCAATTTTACTCATTTTCTGTACTTGTTGATTATTTTGAATATAAAAAAGCCGCACTATATCTATTTAAAAATTGGACCGTTGAAAACGCGCCTTTTGAACGGTTTTTAGAGCCCATGAGGCGCACAATTTTATTTCCAATTGTATGGCGAATTTCAAATTTTAATTGGCCAGTAATTCTTATCATCCAATTGGCTTTGAGCTTAACGGTTCCTTTTGGATTGTTCAGAATTGTAAATCACTTTAAATTCCATCGAAAGTTATTCTCATTGGCAATGATATGCATCATTACATATCCACTGCAATTCTTTTATACAGGTTTCATTATGCCAGATATATGGAGCCAAGTGATGCTATTATGGATGGTGGTGTTTTATCTTGAGAGAAAGTATAAAATCATTCCCGTTTTTTTAATTTTATTAAGTCTATTAAAACCCGTTTTTATTGTGTTTTTAATTCTCCCATTCGTTTTGGCAATATTAAAAAAATATACAATTTCTTTATTTGATTTCATTCCAATTTGCATTATTCTTTGTTGTTGCTATTTGAATTATCAATCTTATGGTGTTTTTACATATTCCTCAATCACTTCTACCAATCCTTACGATTATAATCGTAAAATCCTACTTAACTTTAAAACCAATAACCCCAAGGAAGTGGATCTTGTTTACGAATTAGAACATCAACATTTACTTAGTTTGGGCAGCGATATGGTCCCTCAAAAAAGATATATGGATAGTTTAACGAAAAGTTCGGTCTATGATAATTTGGCACCATATGTTTTTCTTCATTTAAAGGGGATGGGCGCAACGTTTCTCGATCCAGGTAGATATGACGCCATGGTCTTCCTAAATTGGAAGAAATCTTTTGGAATGATGGGAGTAAATGATGGCAATCTTGTATCAAAAATTCCAAATTGGCAATTTGCTTACATGATCATTTTGGCCCTGATTCAGCTCATTAAGTTTTCATTTGCTATCTTTGCAATCGTTCAATTATTTAGATATTTTCAGGTTCAATTTCTGACGATGATTGCTTTTTTATTGGCATTTTTAGCAGGACCTGTGGGTTGTGCCCGTTATTTGTTGCCGGCATACCCATTTATGGCTATGTTAACCGCATTGGGTATTGTTTGTTTCGCAGTTAAGTTTCCTAAAGTTGAAAATTTTATTACTAAGCGATAATCACGGTTACTGGGACAAAGGCATTCTTAAACATGTAGAATGGGCCGAAGAGGTGTGGCATGCCGGCGATTGGTTGAATTTAACTTTGCATAATGAGATCTTTAAATTAGGCAAGCCAATTCGTGGTGTATTTGGGAATGTAGATGGTACCGATGTAAAAGGTTGGTATGCTTTACATAATCGATTCACAATAGATGGACTTAAGTTTTGGATGACACACATAGGGGGAAGGCCAGGAAAATACAATCCCAAAATCCTCCCATTGTTAATGCAAAATCCTCCGGATGTTTTTATTTGCGGCCATTCACACATACTGTCAGTTAAAAAAGACAAACAGTTAAATTTGATGTATATGAATCCTGGGGCTTGTGGTTTACATGGATTTCATTTGGTAAGAACCGCAATTCGTTTTCAAATTATTGAGGGACAATTAACCAACCTGGAAATAGTAGAATGGGAAAAGAAATCTTCCAATTTCGATTTGTAAAATTAAATTTTAATGTTATCTTTGCAGTCCCGTTCTGAAAAACAAGTTAGAATTTAATTGCCCAGGTGGCGGAATTGGTAGACGCGCTGGTCTCAAACACCTGTGAGCTAACACTCGTACCGGTTCGACTCCGGTCCTGGGCACAACAGTGAATAGGAAAATTTCTTTTCAGATCCAAACTATCGACGGTCATTCTTTGGCCGTCGATTTGTTTTTACCGGAAATTCCAGGTACAGAAAAATTATCAACCTTGGTTTATTGCCATGGTTTTAAAGGTTTCAAAGATTGGGGATTTGTTCCGCACATTGAACAATTTTTAGTTACAGAAAATTTAGCATTAATTACCTTCAACTATTCCCATAATGGTGTCATTGCCAAAGATTTTGACGATTTGGAATCATTTGCCGACAATACAATTGGTCAGGAGTTACGAGACATGGAGTCTTTGGCCCTTTGGATTGTAAATGAAGGGGTTGAGCTTTATAACTTCAATCCAGAATCAATATCTTGGTTAGGTCATAGCAGAGGTGCTGGTAATGTCTTGGTTTTTGCTCATTTATTTCCTGATTATGTGAAGAAATTGGTGACTTGGGCGGCAATTGATTCTTATGAACACTTATTTCAATCAATCAATAAAAATGATTGGAAAAAGAACAATGTTGTGAAAATTGAAAATTCAAGAACCCAACAGCAAATGCCCTTGAATTATTTTATTTGGCAAGATTATTTAGACAATCAACAAAAATATGATATTATTGCTGCAGCGCATTCGCTAACAAAACCATTGTTGGTTTGTCATGGAAAGCTAGATGAATCTGTTGGATTTTCAGCGGCTGAAAAAATTTATAAAGCTTGTGCCCATAGTATTTTATACACAGTTGAAAATGGAAATCACACTTTTGGAGTTTCTCATCCAATTAATGGTTTGCAAGATGTAAACAAGGAATTTTGGATGTTGCTCGACAATACACTTACGTTTATTGAAGACGAAGAGATTTAATCTCTTTTAACCATTGCCCGTTTTAATCTGTCGTTTATTGCCAATCCCAAACCTTCATTTGGCGCCCATTCAAAATAAACTTCTGAAAGTCCTTTTGAATCCAAATCCCTCAAAATTGAAAATAAATGAGCTGCGGCCTGTGTTTCAGTATTGTTTTCTGTAAAATAAAGTGCCTGAAAATTAAATATTTCTCTTTGGGTGGTCAGTTGTGCACAAATATTTGATTCTGGCGAATAAAACAAGATGGTTGAATTTTGTAAATTTTCCATATTTGCATTTTTTAATTCTTTTAATTTACAAAAAGGTGAATAATGTTGATCTAGTTGCCCTGGAGCAGATGGATTGCTATTTTGATGAATATTTTCATTTACATGGCCAATAATCGTTTCAATTTCTGCATTTGTAATTCCACCCAATCTCAATATACAAGGGTTCTCCTCATCAATAAATGAAATAATCGTGCTTTCTAATCCAACACTACAATTTCCCCCATCTAAAATATAATCAATGCGATTGCCCAATTGGTCAAATACGTGGTTTGCTGAAGTAGGACTCACGTAACCAAAGGGATTTGCACTAGGCGCAGCCAATGGGAAATCAATCTGATTTAATAAATTGAGTGTAGTAGGGTGGTTTGGCATTCTCACTGCCACACTATCCTGTCCAGCGGTTACAATATCTGGAACATTTGTAGATTTAGGCAAAACAAAAGTGAGTGGACCTGGCCAAAATGCATCCATTAATTTTTTTGCATTTTGAGGGACATTAGAAACCAGTTGATTCAACATATTGCGGTTTCCAATATGAAGAATCAAGGGGTCAAAAAAGGGTCTGTTTTTGGCTGCAAAAATAGAGGCAACGGCAATTTCATCTAACCCATTTGCAGCGAGGCCATAAACCGTTTCTGTGGGAATAGCGACTAAACCACCATTGCGCAGAATATCAATCGATTTAGGAATATCTGTTCCTATTTCGGCAGTCATATTATCTACGTTTTAGGCTATACTTTTCAATTTTGTTGTAAAGGTGACTGCGTTGAATGTCAATCTCAATTGCAGTTTTTGCAACATTCCAAGAATTCTGAACCAGCTTCCTTTCAATGAATACCTTTTCAGCCCAATCTCTAAATTCTTGTAAGGTTTTGTAATCATCTACAACACCAAACGGATCTGCACCGCGTTGAGCAGGGTTGCTGTACATATAGACATTGTCTCCAGTAATGTTGTCATCGCAAAGAATTACTAACCTTTCGATAACGTTTCGGAGTTCTCTTATGTTCCCTGTCCAATTTACTTCTTGAAGCGCGCGATATCCATCGGGAGTAAATTTCTTGAGGTTCATTGAATTTTCATTGCAAATTTCTGCTAAAAATTTATCTGCAATTAGAGGGATATCCTCCGTTCTCTCGTTGAGTGTAGGTACATGGATTAAAATAACGGATAACCGGTGATATAAATCCATTCTGAAATTTCCCTTTTCAATTTCTTCATTTAGATTTTTATTCGTTGCAGCAACTACGCGAACGTTCACCTTTATTTCTTTGTCACCACCAACACGGGTAATTTTTCCCTCTTGAATGGCGCGTAATACTTTTGCCTGAGCAGCCATTGACATATCCCCAATTTCATCTAAGAAAAGAGTTCCACCATGTGCTTGCTCGAATTTGCCTATCCGTTGCTTAATTGCGGAGGTAAAGCTTCCTTTTTCATGTCCAAAAAGTTCGCTTTCAATTAATTCCGTTGGAATAGATGCGCAGTTGACCTCAACCAGTGGCATGGCAGCGCGGGTGGATCTTTCGTGAACCCAACGTGCTACCAATTCTTTACCTGTGCCATTTTCTCCAGTAATCAATACGCGTGCTTCCGTGGGAGCAACCTTGTCGATGGTATCTTTAATTTTATCAATTGCTGGAGTTTCACCAATAATGTCAAATGTTTTGGCAACTTTTCTTTTTAATACTTTTGTCTCAGAAACCAAATTGTTTCTGTCTATGGCATTCCTGAGCGTTATCAGTAATCTATTTAAATCTGGTGGTTTGGTTATGAAATCGTAAGCACCTTTTTTGGTACTATCAATTGCCATTTCAACATTTCCATGTCCGGAAATCATAACCATTGGAGTTTCAGGTTTGAAAGCTTGAACTTTTTCCAACAATTCCATGCCATCTATTCCTGGCATTTTGACGTCGCACAGAATTACATCGTAATCATTCTTCTGAATAAGATGCCAAGCACGGTCTCCATTATCAGCTAATGTTACTTCAAATTGTTCGTATTCAAGAATTTCCTTCAACGTTTCTCTGATAGGAGCTTCGTCATCTACTACTAATATGTGTGCCATGTTTGTACAAATAATGCTACAAATATTGTGAATTATTTATCAGACAGCACGATTATTTACCACCATATTATCCACGTTTACAAAATTGGATATGCACATAGTTTGAATTCAGTTTTGTTGAGATTTAAAAAAAATAGTTGCTTAATTGTTCTATTTAATGCATCTTTGTTTTTAAGTGTTAGAAAACAGCCGTTACCTAATGAGAAAAAAAATACTATGGATTGCAGTAATAGGAATGCTTGTAAGCTCTGATTTGAGGGCTCAACAAGACCCTTCCTATACGCATTTTACCTACAACAAATTGATGTACAACCCCGCTTATGCTGGGGCGTCCAATCAATATTGTTTGAATGCAATTACGCATCAACAATGGTTAGGTTATGAAGACCAAACAAAATTATTAAAAACACAAGGTGGAATGCCAATTGGTGATAATTTGCCGCAAAACATTGCGCCAAAAACAACAGGATTGGCTTTTAGCGCCCCAATTTCTATCCCTACAGCGAATGGAAAGTTAAATATAGGTGGCGTATTTGCTTCTTTTATTAAAGATAAAATTGCATATGAAGACAATACTTTTTTCAGAGGAGGATTATCTGGTGCATACACAACGGCTGATGGTGTATCATACAGACTCGGATTAGAATTAACTTCATTAACAAAATCTTTAGATGGAGCAGGTTTACGTTACCACGACCCAAATGATCCAAATATTCCAACTGGAATGTCTAGCGATACAAAAACAACTTTTGGCGCTGGTTTCTACTATTCTAATCCAAATATTTTTAACGGTTTGTTTGCAGGTTTAAGTATGACGCACATGATGCCACAAGAATTCGCTTATGGAACGAGTGGCGCTATTAAAATTACAACCGCCAGACATATATATATGGTAGCTGGATACAAACAAGATAATTTCTTGGGCAATCCTTCCTTAACTGTAGAGCCAAGTATGTTAATAAAAACAGTGATGGGAGAGAATGGAGGTTTTGTAAAACCTGAATTGGATCTACAAGGTATGGTTACTTACAATGATCTTTATGCAGGTGGATTAAACTTGAGAAGTTATGGTTTAGGTGTAGATGCAATTAGTTTTATGTTGGGATATTATCCTCCGTTATTAAATGGTGGAGCAAATTCTAGACAGAAATTAAGAGTAGGTTATTCGTATGATTTAACCACCTCTTATGTACGCACTACGAGTTATGGTACTCACGAACTACAAGTAAATTATTGCTTTACGTTTGAGTTGCCGCCACGTCCACCAAAAATTTATCGTCACCCTCGTTGGATGAAACGTTCTCCAGTAAACGATTAATTTTTTATCCACATACAATAATCAATTAAAAATCACGTTTAAATAATAAGAAAATATCAAAAGACTTGCATTTTCGGATGTAATCTTTATTTTTGCAATTCACAATAATACCTATAAACGAAACTAAAACACAAAATGAAAAGTAAAGTGATGGGTTTCTTCTCTAAAGGGAGAATGACAAAAGGAATCAACATGATAGTAGGAAACAAACGTTTGCGCTTTGTATCTATTGCTGTTGTTGTTATCTTTATTGCTTGTGGACCTGGCGACACTGGCGACCTTATTGGTGTTCAGGGTAGAAGTCCTTGGTTCCATCCTGAGCCTCCAGGAACTGTTTATGTAAAAACAGGAACTTTCCACACCGGACAAGGTGGTCAGGATGTATTCCAATCTTATTTGCAACCGAACAAACAAATGACCGTTTTAGGATTTTGGATGGACGAAACAGAAATTACAAACAACGAGTATAGACAATTCGTAGCTTATGTAATTGACTCAATTGCCCGTATGAAACTTTACGAAGACGATGATATTAAAGAAAAAATCGTTCCAAGTGCGGATAAAAATGGTGGTGGAAAGCTAGTTGCCGAATTGTTCAAAAAACCAAATCCTGAGGATGAAGATGCGGAAGATTACGATCCAAATGCACCGGAAGTACCTTTCATCAATCATGATGAAGCAATGGATTGGGAACAGAAAGATTTGCATAAATTGCTATATTCTGAAATGTTTTACCAAGGTGAAGAACGCTTCAGAGGAAAACGTCAAATAGATGTTTCTAAATTAAAATATCATTACCAATGGTTTGATTTGGTTTTGGCTGCAACTTCAGACAAAAACAGAGATAAATACAAACCTCAAGATAGAAAAGATTTCATTAAGGATGAAGATGTATTAATCTATCCAGATACTTTGTGTTGGATAAGAGATTTCACTTATTCTTTCAATGAACCTATGGCTAGGGTATATTTTTGGCACCCACGTTATGATGACTATCCAGTGGTTGGTGTTAATTGGGCACAGGCTAGAGCATTCTGTCATTGGAGATCTTATCAAAAAGACGCATATTGGGAAATGAATGACCATATGCCAAATACTGAAATGTTCCGTTTACCAACCGAATACGAGTGGGAATATGCTTCTCGCGGTGGTAGAATAGGTAATAAATATCCTTGGGGTGGACCTTATGCCCGTAATGGTAAAGGTTGTATGTTGGCAAACTTTAAGCCAATGCGTGGTGACTATGGAGCAAGTGATGGTGGTGTATACCCTGTGAGAGCCGACAGCTACTTTCCTAATGATTTTGGTTTGTACAACATGTCAGGTAATGTTTCAGAATGGACACAAACCAAATGGGATGAAGGAACAAATTCTTTTGCGCATGATTTAAACGGTAATTATGATGTATATATCAAAGAACATAGTGATGATGCCCAAGAACAAGCTAAATTGAGTAAAACTCCAATCACTCAAAAGCGTAAAGTGATTAGAGGTGGTTCTTGGAAAGATGTTGCTTACTTCATTGAATGTGGAGCCCGTACTTACGAATACCAAGATACAAGCAAATGTTATATCGGTTTCAGATGTGTTCAAACATACATTGGTCGTTCTAATATGGACAAAAAATAATAATTTATCAACTAAAACAACAAAACAAAACTAAATAAAAAAAAACATGAGTAAAAGTTTCTTTGAATCGAAAAAGTGGAAGACATCCATGAATTTTGTGTATGGTTTCGGTGCAGCAATTGTAATTGTAGGAGCCTTGTTTAAAATCCTTCACTGGCCTGGTGCAAATGCCATGCTTACGATAGGTTTGTTAACAGAGGCGGGGATTTTCGTTATTTCAGCGTTCGAACCGGTTCACATGGATCCAGATTGGTCTTTGGTTTATCCTGAATTAGCAGGTGGCGAACCAACAATGAAAAAAGAAAAATCTGTGAGTGGTGGAAGCGTTTCTCAACAACTAGATTCTTTGTTATCTCAAGCTAAAATTGGTCCAGAATTGATCGAAAGTTTAGGAGCTGGTTTGGTTTCTTTGAGTAATAATGTTAAAGATATGTCAAGCATTTCAAATGCAGCAGTAGCTACAAAAGAATATGCTGAAAGTGCAACGAAAGCAGCTCACAACATGAATGAGATCGCAAATAGTTCTGCTGTTGTTTCTGATTCATTGGGTTCTTTCTCTAGTGGTTTAAGTGGTGTTTTAAGCAATATCGCTGCAACTGAAGCTGCTACTGGCGAGTTCAAAGATGAAATGGGACGTTTAAACCAAAACTTGAATAATTTGAATTCAATTTATGGTAACATGTTAAGCGCCATGGGCGGTAACCGTTAATTTACTATTTATACCACATTATAAAGGAAAACAAACATGGCAGGTGGTAAATTGTCGGCAAGGCAGAAGATGATTAACATGATGTATCTCGTGTTAACAGCGCTTCTCGCATTAAATGTTACAAAAGAAATTTTATTGGCATTCACAGTTTTAGATAATTCTTTGAAAAAATCGACCAGCAACATTGAAGTGAAAACTATCAAGATTGTTGATAATTTGAAAAAAACTGCTCAGGATAATAACGTAGGTGCAAAAGCTGCATTGGGTTATTGTACTGATGCGAATAAAGCAACAAAGGAATTTGTTGACAATATTCATAGAATTAAAACTGAATTGTTAAGATATTCACAAGGTTCTGTTGATCCGAATACAGGTGATCCAAAACTTGCGTTCAAAATAGACGAAGAGCACAAGGCAGATTACGTTGAAACAGCGCAATATCCTTGGGTTGTTATGAAGAATGGCGATATGCCGGAATTGGTATCTGGTGATAATTTAGATGATCACGTTCGCTATTTTAATGAAGAATTGGCTGGAAAAAGAGGTAAAGACTTGGAAGCTGATATCAATAAAACCCGTGTTCAATTATTGAACTTGGTTAAAAAAGCTATGACTGACAAGAATTTAGCTAAGAACAAAGAAACTGAAGAATTTTTAAAAGGTCGTTTGAACGATATTGCTTTAAAATCTACATTGTCTGCGGGAACTGTTAAAGACCCTTTCAATGCAGCTTCAGGACCAGTAGTTGATCACGAAGGTAAAGAATTATCATGGGCTGAAGTTTATATGCATAGTACTCCACTAGCAGCAGTATTTGCGATGTTGAGTAAAATTGAAAATGATGCTAAGATTCTTGAAACTGAAATCTGTCAGGTTTTGGCTGAATCAGTAAGTGCAGCGGATTTTAAATTTGATGCAATTATTCCTGTAGTATCAGCAAAAACTGGAGCGGTTGTAACCGGACAGACTTATGAAGCTGATATCTTATTGGCTGCCTACAATTCAAAGGCAGAAATGAGAATCACAGTAAATGGAGCTTCTGTTCCAGTTGAAAATGGGGTTGGTAAATACAAAGTTACACCTCAATCTGCTGGTACAAATCCATTAAATGTAAAAATCGTAGTACCTAAGCCAGGTGGAGGAGAAGAAGTGAAAGATGCTCAAGCTGAATTTACAGCATTTGCGCCTTCTGCTGCTATTTCTGCGGATGCACTTAACGTTTTATATGAAGGTTTAGAAAATCCAATATCTATCTCGGTTGGTGGTGTTGATCCTGCGAATGTTTCAGCTAGAATAGTTGGTTGTGTAATCAAAGGTGACGGTTCTGTAACAAATGTTGGTCAAGCAACCAATGCAATAATCAGCGGTTCAAAAGGAAAATATAAAGTAAGTATTTCTAAGAAAATGGGTGATTGCCAAATACAAGTTGCAGCCAAACTTCCTGATGGAAGAATGAAGCCAATGGGTACTAAAAACTTTAAGGTTAAACCAGTTCCAAAGCCTCGTTTCAAATGTGGTGCAATTGAGTTTGCTGGGTCTATTTCTGTGGAAGCACTGAAATTGCAACCTTCAGCTTCTGCTGTGTTAGATAACTTCGTTTATGAAGGCGTTCGTTTCCAAGTGTTAAGCTATAAATTTACTGCTTTGGGTAGAAGAACTGGTGGACCAAAAACTATCAATGGTAATAGTGCAAGCTTAGAACCAATTAAATCTGTATTAGGTTTATTAGGTTCTGGTGATTTTGTACAATTCTCTGATGTTAGAGCGGTTGGTCCAAATAAAATTCCGGTATTGTTAGAAAATGCAGGTGCTCAAATAAAATAATAACTAAAAATATGAATCGAGTAATATTAATCGCTTTTAGTACACTTCTTATTGGGTCAGTTTCGGCTCAAGATTGGGGTGGAGGATGGGGTTCATCTGAACCTGCAGCTACACAAGGTAAATCGAAAAAGACAACTGCTTCGGTGAATGTGAATGCAAAAGGTAAAGGTAGTGCAACCGCTACGGCAACTACACCACAGGCAACTGTTGCTGCACCTGCGGCGGTCGTTGCTACTATTGGTATTCATTATAATGACACTGCAAAAGCGCATTATGAGCCGGAGTATGTCAACCAAGATACCAACCTAACATTGCTAGAAGGTGAATTTGTTCCTCGACCATATTTGCGTCATGCTGATATAAAATTCAGTAGAAGAGTTTGGCGTATTATTGATTTGCGTCAAAAACTAAACAAATCTTGGACTTGGCCGAGAAATCCAGTTACTCAAATATTTTGGGATCTTGGAACCAAAGGTTTGTGTAGGGCATACTATTCTGATTCATTCAGATCTCTAATTACCCCAGAAGGTATTATGAGTTCGACTAGTGAAACTGAATCAGTACCAGTGTTGAATGCAGATGTAGATTTAAATAACTACGATGCATCTGACGAATCAAATTATCATGATTCTTTGGTTCCAATTATTTTCAAATGGAATGATATCCGTAAGTTTGAAATAATGGAAGACTGGGTGTTTGATTATAAACATGGTGAAATGAAACCGATTATTATTGGAATTGCTCCTGTACGTGATAAGAAAATGACAATCAATGGTGTTACTATATCTAGTCCACAAAAACCGTTTTGGTTGAAAATGGATGATTGTAGACCTACTCTGGCGAAGTCACAAGTATTTAATCGTTACAATGATGCGATGCGTTTAAATTGGGATCAACATATAAACGTACATAGATTGTTTGACAGTTATATTGTAAAACAAACTGACTTTGACAATGCTTATTTGGCTGAAAAGAATGAGTATAGAGAGGATCCAGTGGCTTTGTTACTCGAATCTGACAAAATCAAGAATGATCTTTTCATTTTTGAGCATGACCTTTGGGAGTATTAATAGTAAACATTTTATAACAAAAAAAGGACTGTTTTAACAGTCCTTTTTTTGTTATGTAATTATAAATTTCCAATATATAATTGGAAATTATTTGAAAATAATGTATTTTTGCAGTTCGTTTTAATAAATATGTCCTTTGATATTGAATATTTAGCCGTAGAGTTTGTAAAGCTTCAAGATGGCCAACATCAATTTGATTATCAATTAGACAAGACGTTCTTTGAGCATTTTGACAATCACGATATAATTGAAGCCGATTTAAAGGTAGAATTGGATATCGAGCGCAATGGCAACCTAATGATTGCTGATTTATTTACTTCAGGAAGCATAGTTGATAGTTGTGATCGATGCTTGTCAAAAATTGGTTTACCTATAGAAGCTGAGTTTAAAATAATTTACCACCTTAATTCAAATCATGAGATTAGTGAAAATGAAATCAAAGATTTAACAACAGATGTAATTTATTTGAATACAGTTGAATTCAAAATTAACATTGCTCAAGCTGTTTATGAATCTTCATTAATGGCTTTACCAATGATAAAGAATTGTGATGATCTAGAAATTAAACCATGCGATGAAGAAATGTTAAAAAAGTTAGAACAGATTAATCAAGGAGAGACTCAAGTTGATCCAAGATGGGAAAAATTGAAAACAATAATAAAAAAATAAAAAGAAAATAGCTTATGGCACATCCTAAACGAAAAATATCGAAAACACGCCGCGACAAACGTCGTACACATGACAAATTAGAAGTTCGTCCAATGATTGCAGATCCTGTAACTGGTGATGTTTCTTTATATCATCGTGTTAACCTACTTACCGGTACTTACCGTGGAGTTAAGGTTATGAAAGGTCGTAACGACGCATAACAATGAGAATCGGTATTGACGCAATGGGCGGAGATTACGCCCCATTAGAAGCAATTAAAGGTGCTGTTTTAGCGAAAGCTGAATTTCCATCCGTTGAGCTTGTGATGTTTGGCGTTCAATCCGATATTGAAAATATCGCTGAGCAAGAGAATTTAGATTTATCGGGTATAACAGTTGTTCATTGTTCTCAAGTAATTGAAATGAGTGAGCACCCTGTTAAAGCGTTAGCGGGTAAACGTGATTCTAGTATTTCTGTAGGATTTGAACATTTAGCGGATAAAAAAATTGATGCCTTTTTTAGCGCAGGTAACACCGGTGCTATGTTGGTAGGTTCAATTCAAATACTAAAACCTATTGAGGGTGTTGATCGCCCTTGTTTGACTTCTGCAATTCCACGACCTAGTGGAAATGCAGGGGTTTTATTAGATGTTGGTGCAAATGCGGATTGTAAACCTGAACATTTACAACAATTTGCAATTTTGGGTTCTCTTTACGCTCAAGCTGTAAAGAAAATCGAAAACCCATCTGTTGGTCTATTAAATATTGGTGAAGAAGATGAAAAAGGAAGTATTCTTTCTCGTGCTTCTAATCAGTTACTAAGAAACACACCTGAAATTAATTTTTTTGGAAATATTGAAGGTCGTGACATTTTTACAGATGAGACAGATGTTGTTGTGTGCGATGGTTTTTCTGGTAACATCGTTATCAAATTGGTAGAAGGTTTCTATTACCAATTAATGAAACGTGGTGTTCAAGATGAATTCCTAAATCAGTTCAATTTTAAACATCATGGTGGTGGTCTAGTCTTAGGAGTAAAAGCCCCAGTATTGGTGGGACATGGAATTTCAAAAGCAGATACATTCCTGAAAATGGTAGAAGTTTGTAAAAATTCTGTGGAATCAAATTTCTGTGCTCGTGTTGAATCTGCATTCAAAAAAATTGCAAGTCAACAGAACGCGTCAAATTAATAATGAAAATAAACGCTGCGATTACTGCTGTAGGAGGATATGTTCCTGAAACTGTCCTTACAAATTTCGATTTAGAAAAAATGATCGATACTACCGACGAATGGATTAGAACCAGAACCGGTATTGAAGAAAGGCATATTTTAAGAGAAGAAGGCAAAGCAACCAGCGATTTGGCTGTGGCTGCTATTCTTCCTATGCTAGCGAAAAAAGGAATTGATCCACTAGAAATTGATGTAATTATTTGTGGTACTGTAACCGGTGACTATATCTTTCCAGCAACCGCTAATGTTATTGCCGATAAAATTGGCGCCAAAAATGCCTGGGGATTTGATGTTTCTGCAGCATGCTCCGGTTTCCTTTTTAGTTTAGAAACCGCTTCTAAGTTTATTGCGTCTGGAGTGTACAAGAAAATTATTGTTGTAGGTGCAGATAAAATGAGTGCAATTATTGATTATACCGATAGAAATACGTGTATTATTTTTGGTGATGGTGCTGGTTGTGTTTTGATGGAACCCAATACTGAAGGATATGGAATTCAAGATTCCATTCTTCGTGTGGATGGAAGTGGTCGTCAATTCCTCATTCAACCTGCAGGTGGTTCAATGAATCCGCCTACCCATGAAACCATTGATAAAAAAATGCACTACGTGTATCAAGAGGGTAAAACGGTTTTTAAATTTGCAGTGACCAACATGGCCGATGTGAGTTATGAAATCATGGAACGCAATAATCTTACAAGCGATGATGTTGATTGGTTGGTGCCACATCAAGCCAATTTGCGAATTATTGATGCCACCGCCGAAAGAATGGGTTTAGATAAATCTAAGGTGCTTGTTAATATTCAGAAATACGGAAATACCACATCCGGAACTTTGCCGTTGTGTATGTATGATTTTGAAAAACAATTCAAAAAGGGTGACAATCTTATCTTAAGTACTTTTGGAGGTGGATTCACCTGGGGAAGTATTTACTTGAAATGGGCATACGATTCTGAACAATAAATTACAAACTGAAATTTAAACATATACTGAGCTTCAAGAAATTGAAGCTTTTATTTTTTCTGCATCAAACATCCATAAATGATGTCTGAGTCTACTTCTGATCCCCCAAAATACGATTCAAAAACAATCTGATATTTATTTTTAACCGCAAATAAATGACTGTTATTTTCGTTTTCTTGAGAAAAAATAGAACATGTCATATAGAATATGTATCCATTTTGCATTACAAAGTCATTTAAGCGATTTAAAATACTCGTCTGTATGTTTGAGTATGTAGCGATTTTATCGGGAGTGAAAAAGGCTAAATTCTCCGGATTTCTTCTCCAAGTACCACTTCCAGTGCAAGGAGCATCGGCTATGATGAGTTTTTGGTTGTAAAAACCGTTGTTTAATCCGGTTAGATCTTTTAACAAATCAATTTCTTGGGTATGAGGGATATTGAGTCCCAAAGTTTTAAATCGCAACTTTAGATTTTCTAAAATAGATTGACGCATGTCGCTGCAAAACAACTTTGTCTTTGGCGATTTCAACATCAAATCAATGCTTTTTCCTCCTGCTCCTGAACAACAATCCCAAACCAAATCTAAGGGCGCATTTTCCGACAATTTTTCCATTGCCAATTGACTCGATAAATCTTGGATGTAACCAAATCCATTTTCGATAAAATGCGTCAAATCAACTTGCGCTTGAAATTTATAAACCTTATTGATTACCAACTCCGTTTTTAGCCCCACTGCACCAATTTCTTTAACGAATTGTTTTTCAAAAGAATCTAATACCCTAAAAAAAACAGGTGCTTCTTTGATAAATGAGCTGTTTAATTGATTTTGATTAATTGAATTTGAAATAAATGCCTCAATTTTTCCATATGCATTAGACTGAACTTGCGAAGTTTCTATTTCCCCTGAAATAAAGTCAAATAGGAACTGTTGTTTACTTTCTAATGAAAGTGATTCTAATACATCAAAATACCGCCAGTAAGTGTAACAGATAGTTCTATAATTTTTCCTGTCTTTGCTTCCCCAATTTTTATTTTCTTTAAAAATGCCTTTTAAATACAAATGAAAGGGTTCAATTCCTTGGTACTGTGCTACAATATTTAAGGCATTGCTTATTTGTATGTTCAGGAATTTCAATTTGTGAATAATTTTTGATCGTGATTTCCCAGTGAAATTAATCGTACTCCTATATTATAAAATCGTTTGCCAATTTTATATGGGCGAATCGTGTTGATAAAACCAACGTAATTTGAATTGGGCAATAAGGGTAAAAACGATTTTCCTCCAAACATGAGTCCATATCCAAGAAAAAGAACTTGATCAAACCCTTGATAAGCAAATCTGCTAGGCTCACCGTAGTTTTTCTCAACGTATAATCTGGTATATTCAGCAGTACTACTATCGGCTTGGTTTAGAAAATTAATGGCAGGATAAATGATTTTATCTTCGCTTGCATCTTGAGAAAGACTTAAGTTTTCATACCAATTAAAATGTCCAACCACGTAGGTCGTATTCCTATCGGGAGAATTCTTTTTGTCGCTAACTTTGCCAGTTGCATATTTCACAAGTTGAATTTTGGCAGTTTGATTGCTAAATGTATTGATGCAAATTACACTGTCTTTCAAAGGCAAAGGGGGAGTAAACTTCATACCAGAAAATTGGTGTATGCTAATTTTTCTCGATTTAGACAGACTTTGCAGGACAAATTTCAAGGTGCTTGCATCCTTTTTAGATTGCGAAGACCCATCGGTTATCAAACAATATTTGTGAAATTTGAATTGATCAGATAGCGCATAACCCAAACCTCTCATCCTTAATGAATCGGGTGAGAAAAAATTTAAATTAAACTGCGAATTTGGTAAGTTCAATGATTTCAATGGCGACACCCAAGTGGTGTTTGAGTTTTTTAAGCGCTTTGAAATTTGATTTATATATTTTTGACTTATCGGTCCAATTAATAAATCCAAAGATTGGAATTCAGAACTTTTTAAAAGCTTTTCTAATTCAAGAGAATCTTTGTTTAAATCCCAAACATGAACGGTAGATTTAAAGCCTTCTTTTTCTAACTGGTTTAACGCCAATTTTGCACCCTGGTAATAATCAAAAATTGCTTCCGCGTTTTTGTTGGCTTTGTCAGATCCATCAGATGAAAATGGCAGTAGAATGCCAATTTTTAAATTTTGATCATTTCCTTGTGCAAGCAAATTTGCGAAAGGCAAAGAAAGCACAGCTATTAAAAACAAGGTTTTTAGTTTCATATTATTCCCATTCAATTGTTGCGGGTGGTTTTGAACTAATATCATAAACAACCCTATTGATACCTCTAACTTGGTTGATAATACTATTAGAGATATCCGCAAGTATTTCATATGGAATATGAACCCAATCTGCGGTCATGCCATCCGTACTTGTAACAGCACGCAATGCAACAACCTGCTCATAAGTCCTTTCATCGCCCATAACCCCTACGCTCTGAATGGGAAGTAAAATACAGCCAGCTTGCCAAATTTTATCATACCAACCGTATTCATGCAGTTTGTTCATGTAGATAAAATCAGCTTCTTGAAGTAATTTTACTTTAGCTTCAGTAATATCCCCCAAAATACGGATTCCAAAACCAGGCCCAGGGAAAGGATGTCTGTTCAATAATTTATCTGGCAATCCCAATGCACTTCCTACTCTGCGAACTTCGTCTTTGAACAAACTTCTTAAAGGCTCAACCACTTTTAAGTGCATTTTTTCTGGCAATCCACCTACATTGTGATGGCTTTTTATTGTAGCTGAAGGACCTTTCACACTTACGCTTTCAATAACGTCGGGATAAATGGTTCCTTGTGCCAACCATTTGGCATCTTTTATTTTAAGACTTTCTTCTTGGAAAACTTCAACGAAAACCCTTCCAATGGTTTTTCTCTTTTCCTCAGGATCAGTAAGTCCCTCAAGAGCATCGTAGAACTTTTTAGAAGCATCAATTGGAATAATATTTAAATCCAAACCTTGATATGATTCTTGAACCAAATCAAATTCGTTTTTACGCAATAAACCATTATTAATGAAAATGCAATGAAGTCTATTTCCTATGGCTTTGTGTAATAGCAAACCAGCAACAGAAGAATCTACACCACCTGATAAACCCAAAATTACTTGGTCGTCTGGTCCAATTTTATTTTGTAATTCTAAAACAATTTCATCTATAAAATGACCTGGGGTCCAATCACCTGAACACCCACAGATATTATATGCAAAGTTCTTCAACATGGCAGTACCCTCTGTAGAATGAAAAACTTCAGGGTGGAATTGGATTCCATATGTCAAATGTTTTTGTCCTGTTACTTCAAATGCTGCAATTGGAATGCTCGAAGTTGTGGCAATAACAGTGGTATTTTCAGGGAGTGTTAAAATGGTATCTCCATGACTCATCCAAACTTGACTTTCATAGCTTAAACCATCTAATAAAGCATTGTTTTCTCCAGTTTGTTGCATCATTGCACGGCCGTATTCTCTGTGCTTGCTTTTGCCAACTTCACCACCCAACGCTTTTGCCATATATTGTGCGCCATAACAAACCCCCAACAAAGGAGCTTTTGAGAAGAGGTACATTAAATCAATTTCAGGTGCATCGCTGTCGTTAACTGAACATGGACTTCCTGACAAAATGATTCCTTTTACAGAATCATCAATTTCTGGAATATGATTAAATGGGTGAATTTCGCAATAAACAAACAATTCGCGCAATCTACGCGCAATCAATTGCGTGTATTGCGAACCGAAATCGAGAATTAAAATTTTTTGACTCATGAATCTAATTACAAAGGTAAATCAATCACGCGAAGACATGATAATTTATCTCCGATTTCTTAAATATTTCCAATAATTTCTTTCACCATTGCCATGGCGCAGTTGTTGGCCCGCTCCATAAATTGAATCCTGTTGCCAAACAGCCTAAACTTCCGAACCAATATTTGATCTAAATATTTGATCGCTATAAAAATTGTGCCCACCGGTTTGGATTCAGTTCCTCCGCTTGGACCTGCAATTCCAGTAGTTGCAATTCCTAACTGCGATTTAAATTTCGCACATACTCCGTTTACCATTGCTGTTGCAGTTTCTTCGCTAACTGCTCCAAATTCTTTTAAAATTTCATGAGGGACATTTAATTCTAATTCCTTTACCTCATTGGAATAGGAGATGATAGATCCTGATAGTATTTTTGAAATGCCAGGAGCTTGAACAAATTGATTTGCTATAAATCCACCTGTACAGCTTTCTGCTGTTGAAATGGAAATATTATTTTCTAACAATAAACTTGAAATATAGGATACCGGAGAAATATCGGAAGTGCAAAAAACATGTGGATGTGTTGCAGCTTGCAATTTCAAAAACCATTCATCTAAGAATACCGATGAAACAATATTTCCACTAGCGCTCAATCTGAGTTTCACACAATTAAAGCTTGGCAAGTATGCCAATTTTAAGTTTTCGGGTAAAGTCGCTTCAAAAGGTTCCAATTGTTTGCTGAGCATACTTTCTGGAACCATTAAGGTGATTAACGTGCGGTGTTCAATTTTAGCCAAATTGAACTTCTCAATAAGCCTTGGAATGGCTTGGTTTTCTATCAAATATTCCACTTCATTAGGAACACCGGGTAGGGAAATAATGATTTTGCCATTTTCATTGAATAGCATTCCCGGCGCAGTTCCAACTTCGTTGTGAAGTGTTTCGCAGCATGCCGGCAATTCGGCTTGAACCTTGTTTATTTCAAGAAATTCACGGCCACGGCTTTGGAATATTTTGGTTAAATGATCAATTACATTTTGGTCAATTCTCCATCCACATTGAAAGTACTCAACCAATGTTTTTTTTGTAATGTCATCTTTCGTTGGGCCCAATCCACCAGTAATTACAATTAAATCAACCCTTTGAGAGGCACTTTGAAGCATTTCAATTATGTCTGATTTCTCATCAGAAATAGCAGTTTTACGTGAAATTCGTATGCCAATTTCTTCGAATTTTTTAGCCAAATAAACACTATTGGTGTCTATGGTTTGTCCTATCAATAATTCGTCGCCAATGGTAATGATTTCAGCATTCATCTTGCAAATGTACCAAACAAAATCAGACAAAATATATCTGTTTTAAAGGAGCATTGAATTTTTGGAATTATGTTTGCGGCAAATGTCAAGTCCCTCAATAGTGATATACACCGACGGTGCTGCCCTAGGAAATCCAGGTCCAGGAGGATACGGAGCCGTTTTAATGTTTGGCCCCCATAGACGTGAACTTTCGGAAGGATATAGATTAACCACCAACAACAGAATGGAATTGTTGGCAGTAATCAAGGCATTGCAATTGATTCAAGATAAAACTCATTCAATTAATATATATACAGATAGCAAATATGTTTGCGATGCCATTGAAAAAGGATGGCTCGAAAATTGGAGAAAAAAAGGGTATGTAAAGATAAAAAACCCAGATTTATGGCAGATGTTCTACAAAATGAAAACAGAATACAAATTAAAATTTCATTGGGTGAAGGGGCATGCGGGTATTCCTGAAAATGAACGTTGTGATTATTTAGCAACCACAGCGGCCAAGGCAAATCCAACGAATATTGATGCCTTTTACGAGCAACAGTCCAAAGAAGATAGCTTGTTATAAAGTGTATTGACTTAATAATTCTTTCGCGTTATTTAACGCAGAATCTGTTGGATTGGTTCCACTTAGCATTTGTCCTAACACGGTAATTCTTTCATTAAAATCGAGTTTTTTCACCGAAGAAAGTGTTTTATTTTCAGACACTGATTTATAAACCAACCATTGATTTTGTCCTGCTGCTGCAACTTGAGGCAAATGCGTAATTGAGATAACCTGATGTAAATTTCCCAATTGACGCATCATTGCGCCCATTTTTGATGCCACTTCACCGCTAATTCCGGTATCTGCTTCGTCATAAATGAGGGTAGGTAGGTTTTTGTTTTTTGCAATTAAACTTCTAAAGGTAAAATTCAACCTTGAAATTTCACCACCCGATGCAACTTGAGAGAGTAACTGCGGCGATTTTCCTAAATTTGCAGAAAATAAAATATTTACAGTGTCAACCCCCAAAGGAGTTAGTTCACTGTTACTTGTATCAACTTTGAATTCAATTTGAGCGTGGGGGATAGCCAAATTAACCAAAATGTTTTTTGTTTCTTCAGCCAATAACTTACTCGCATTTAAACGACTTTCGGTTAATTTATTCGCCAAAACAAATGCGTTTTCTTTGGCTTTTTTTACTTCGTTTTTGAGGGAAATAATTTCGTCGTCAATATTCTGACTTTGTTGCAATTTGATTTCCAACTCATTTTGCAGATGCAATAATTCAGCGGCACTTTCAACTTGATGCTTTCTAAATAAATTCTGCATTTTCAGTAATCGGTCATTCAAATTATCTAGTGCAGCCGGATTTTCTTCAATTTTTTCGGCAATATTCTCTGCTTCGAAACCAATGTCCTTTAATTCAACAATTGTAGTTTCTAATCTTTCAAAAACGCTTGAGATAGAACTGTTTAATTGTGCAATGGGTTTGATTTGATTCTTCAAATAGTTTAGTTGATCTATCAAACTATTTTCAGTTTCATTAATCTGTTTATTTGCTTGACCCAACGCCTGTGTAATGTTTGATGCTTGGGTGAGAAGCGTTATTTGCTCGTCAATTGTTGTTTCTTCATTTTCAACTGGTTGAAAGTTGTATATTTCATCAAATTGGAATTGAATAAACTCTTTTTCTTTGATAAATTGAGCTTGACTTACGAGTAAGTTATTTAAATTTTTTGTTGAAGTTGAAAAGTATGTATATGCTCTTTTATAGTCATCAATCATGGATTTATATCCCCCAAAATCATCTAACAAATGAATTTGTTCATCGGGATTAGAAATAAGCAGCCCAGTATTTTGGGTGTGAACTTCGATGAGTTGAGCGCCCAATTGTTTCAATTGATTTAAATTGGCCGGGGTATCATTGATGAAGGACCTTGATTTGCCATTCGGTAGAATTTCTCTTCGAATTACACATTCATTGTGGTAATCTATTTCTATTTCCTCAAATAGCACTTTAAGCGTTAAGTTTTTGATATCGAAAGTAGCCTCAATAATACACTTTTCAGCTTGGTCAGAAATGGCAGAATTGTCAGCCCTTTGACCCAAAACCAAACCAATTGCACCCAATAAAATACTTTTACCCGCACCTGTTTCACCCGTAATGGTTGTTAAATTTTGATCAATGGAAATATTGAGTTCTTTGATTAAGGCGTAGTTTTTTATTAGGAGTTTCGTAAGCATATTTAGCTGATTTTAACGGGTAATGATATCATTCATCACCCAAAGTTTTTCATTGATATCTTTTTTATGGTAAATGGCATCTTCAAAAGAAGTGAAAGCAATGTCATTGGCAATCACACCCACGGCAACATTTCTTTGTCCTTCAAGCAGTGCCTTAACGGCATGCGCACCCAATCTAGATGCCAATATTCTGTCGTTTGCTGAGGGTTTGCCACCGCGTTGAATATGTCCTAAGACGGTAACTCTGCTGTCGGTATCTGGGAATTTTTCTTGAAATTTCTTAGCTACTTCAAAGGCATGTCCATCTTCATCTCCTTCTGCAACTACGAAAATAGAAAATTGTTTGGTTCTAGATTTTTTCTCATAGATTTTCACAATATCTTCAAATTCATGTTCTTTTTCGGGTATAAATATTCCTTCGGCACCACCTGCAATACCAGCATAAAGGGCAATATGACCAGAATGTCGGCCCATTACTTCAATAAAGAAAACCCTGTTGTGGGCATCTGCGGTATCACGAATTTTGTCAATTGCTTCAACCGCTGTATTGATAGCGGTATCGTAGCCTATGGTGTAATCGGTTCCGTATAAATCATTGTCAATGGTGCCCGGGCAACCAACACTAGGAATTCCAAATTCTTTTTCAAAAATCATGGCACCGGTGTATGTGCCGTTTCCACCAATGCAAACCAAACCTTCAATATTCAATGCTTTTAAATTGTTGAATGCTTTTAAACGCCCTTCCGGAGTCATAAACTCTTTGCTTCTTGCGGTTTTAAGAATGGTTCCTCCATATTGAATAATATTTGCAACGGATGAGGCATCCATTGGGGTAATATTATTTTCAATGAGTCCTTGGTAACCTCCATGGATTCCAAAAATTTCAAGGTCGAAATGCACACCAGCGCGCACTACTGCACGGATGCAGGCGTTCATTCCTGGGGCATCGCCACCTGAAGTTAATACAGCAATTCTTTTCACAATTGGATATTTATTAATGTCAATGTTAAATAATTTTCAAAGTAAACAAAAAACCCCCGGATGTCGGGGGTTTTTTGTAATATGTGCAAAAAATGTTACGGAGTAAATTTTTTGTAATCAAACACAATGTAGTCGTTTTGATTGCCAGCCTCTGGCAAATCAACCACATCAGTGATTTTTAATATATACAAACCGAAAGTTACAGCTTGACCAGTTTTTACCAAGTAAACATCTCCATCTTTCATTCCTGAAATTTGGTCTGTTGCTTTGGTTTTGCCTGCAACCCAAAGGTTATACAAATATCCAGTACCCTCTGCATTGCCATAATCATTAGATGTACATTTAACGAACTTCGAACCGTTACCAGAACCCCATGTGTTAGCCCATTGTGCTGCACCGGTTGGAGTTTTGTCTATAATGTCTTTTACACCTGGAGAACCAGAAGAAATGGGTTGGCCAGTTTCAAGGTTGTAAGCACTATTAAATCCAACTGCCAAAGCATTGTAAACTTTTTGATCAGCAACACCATCCAAAGATAATTCTTCAGGAATAATAGAAGTGGTAATAGCAGTTGAAGCGCTTTCGCCGTTATTGTCGTTAGCAGTGAATGTATAAACCACATCATCACCAACAGCACCTTGACTAGCTATTGATTTTGTGAAATCAATGTTTTTAGTCGTTAAAGCAGTATCTAAAAGCGTTTTTGTTGAACCATTTGCCAATTTTGCAGTAATTACAATGTTTTTCATTGCATCAGAACCTGCTGTAGCAATAACGTTGAATGTAATAACAGAACCCATGTTGATGTTTCCTGTAGTTGCAACATATCCAGCACCTGCTTTTAATGAAATAGTAGGTTTAGGATTTGATGATGAACTGTCGCCACAAGATGCCAAAAATGCCATTGAAGCAATTGACAGTGACAAAATAATGTTTCTTAATTTCATAGTCTTTTAATGTTTGTTTTATGCAAATTTCGTCAAATCAATGACAAATGCAAATTTGAGTTGTTTTTTTTTGTGCATTTCATGGAAAGTAATCAACTTAAATCATTGAATATGTCAAAATGTCGCGTTTGCTTTAAGATGGCAGTAGTTTTTATGAATTTCAAATATTTTTTGTCATTCTATCTTTTTTTTGAACAATATTGACCAACTATTCTATCTTTGGCACAACCCTTGAATATAGGTTAACCCTTAAGATGTTTAACAATAAAAATACATTTATCAGATTTAATAGCGAGGAAGATACAGTGGATGAATCTCCAGAGTTTTTGCCTTTATTCTCAAAACAGGAAGAAGACGAAAGCAACAAAATGGAAATTCCTGATGAAATTCCGGTACTTGCTATTAAAAACACAGTGTTGTTTCCTGGTGTAATATTTCCAATTACTGTTGGCAGAGACAAAAGCATCAAATTAATCAAAGATGCCAGTAAAAAAGACAACATCATCGCTGTCGTTTCTCAAATACATCCAGAAGTTGAAGATCCACAAATAGAAGATTTATATTCTGTTGGAACCTTGGCTAAAATTATCAAAGTAATGAGAATGCCCGACGGAACTACAACCGTTATTATTCAAGGGAAAAGAAGAATAAAATTAGATCAATTTGTTTCATCCGAACCTTATTTTAGGGCAAACGCTTCTACCTATCCTGATGCTAATTTTAAAGAAGACAAAGAATATAAGGCAATTGTAAGCTCAATTAAAGATATCTCTTACAACATCATTAACTTGGCGCCGAATATCCCTTCAGAGGCCTCTATTGCAATTAAAAACATCGATTCAAGTATATTCTTGGTTCATTTTGTTGCAAGTAACATGAATATTTCGGTAGGAGAGAAGCAAGAAGTTTTAGAAATTATTCACCCGAAAAAACGTGCTGAAAAAATATTAGAACATATTACCAAAGAACTTCAAATGTTGGAATTGAAAGATCAAATCCAAAGTAGGGTTCGGGTTGATATGGATAAACAACAACGCGAATATTTCCTTCAGCAACAAATTCGTGCAATTCAGGAAGAATTAGGTGGAGATACTCCCGATAAAGAAATTCAAAATCTAAGAGAAAAAGGCGAGAAAAAGGCTTGGAAAAAAGAAGTTAAAGAACAATTTAACAAAGAATTAGATCGTTTGCAACGCGTAAATCCAGCCTCTCCTGATTATTCTGTAGGGTTAAATTATTTGCAGTTGTTGTTGGAATTACCTTGGGATAGTTATACCAAAGATAATTTCGATTTAAAACATGCCCAAGATGTATTGGATGAAGATCATTTTGGCCTGGAAAAAGTCAAAAAACGCATCATCGAATATTTAGCGGTATTGAAGCTGAAGGGCGATTTAAAAAGTCCAATTATTTGTTTGTATGGCCCTCCAGGTGTTGGTAAAACCTCTCTTGGCAAGAGTATTGCCCGCGCTTTAGATAGAAAGTATATCAGAATGAGTTTGGGAGGATTACATGATGAATCTGAGATTCGTGGGCACCGTAAAACATATATTGGAGCTATGCCAGGTCGTATTGTTCAAAACCTTAAAAAAGCGGCATCTTCTAATCCTGTTTTTGTATTAGATGAAATAGATAAATTGGGAAGGGATTTTAGAGGCGACCCAAGTAGTGCTTTGTTAGAAGTTTTGGACCCAGAACAAAATTCAGCGTTTTACGACAACTACTTAGAAATGGATTATGATTTAAGTAAAGTATTATTCGTTGCCACTGCAAATTCCCTCGATACCATTCAACCCGCTTTGCTTGACAGAATGGAAATCATTGATATCAATGGATATTCATTAGAAGAGAAAATTGAAATTGCGAAAAAATATTTAATACCTAAACAACGAAAAGCCCATGGCTTAAAATCTTCTCAGTTTAAAATCAATGACGAAGCCGTTGAATTGATTGTTGAACAATATACGAGAGAAAGCGGAGTAAGGGGGTTGGATAAGAAAATTGCATCATTGGCGAGATTCAATGCAAAATTGGTTGCAGCTGAAGAATCCTTCAAAAAAGTACTCACAAATAAAGAAGTTGAAGAGATTTTGGGTCCTGAAAAAATGGAGCCAGAATTGTATGAGAATAATTTAACAGCTGGGGTTGTTACCGGATTGGCGTGGAGCCCAATGGGTGGTTCAGTTTTATTTGTTGAAAGTTCCTTAACTCCAGGAAAAGGTGAATTTAAATTAACCGGTCAACTCGGCGATGTGATGAAAGAAAGTGTGAGTTTGGCTCATACCTTTTTGAAATCGCATTCCGATTACCTAGAACTTGATCCAGCAGTATTCGACTATTGGAATGTGCATGTGCATTTTCCTGCTGGTTCAATTCCCAAAGATGGTCCTTCGGCCGGTATAACAGTTTTAACTTCTTTAGCATCGCTGTTTACGCAACGCAAAATAAGAAACAAATTAGCAATGACAGGTGAAATTACGTTACGCGGTAAGGTATTGCCAGTTGGAGGAATTAAGGAAAAGATTTTGGCCGCAAAGCGCGCTGGAATTGAAGATATTATTCTTTGTGAGCAAAATAAAAAAGATATTTTAGACATACCAAAAGATTTCTTAAGTGGCATGAACTTTCATTATGTGAAGAACATGTTTGAGGTTTTAGATATTGCGCTTATAGATGAAAAAGTAAAACATCCAATTGACGTCATGAAGCCATTGAAAGAAAAAAACAAAAACAAATAAGTTATTTAAGCAAAATGATATTTAAAAAAATTATGTCGTACCTGACCTTTAAAAAGCAGGTTGAACAAGGTCAAAAAGCCAGTTTTAACTTACGTGCAATGCATGGAATGAACAGAATTTCAATTTTGATTTTCTTCGTAGCCATCATTGTAATGATCATTAGAATTGTAAAAAGTTTTTAAAATTCAGAATGAAAATATTTCAAAATGCCATAAAAAGTTTAGCATTATTGACATGTTTTTGTTTTCATGAGGGATATAGTCAGGTTGAATTGGTTAATAAACAACCCATTCAACTTGTTTTTAACACCAGAGGAATTGATGCGGAACAGCAGCAGTCAATGGCTTTGTCTCCTCTTTTCTATTTAAATGGGAATCAAATTGCTTCTTATTTGGATATTTCTTCAGCACTGTCAACGGATAGTATTTATTACAAGTCTATTGTATTGCCAAATTCTCATAAATCGGATCTCGCATATGGATATATTTATGAAAATCACTTGCAAAATAAGTTCTCGCCAAACCACACCTTGTTTATCGTTGGAAATCCTACAAAATTAAAATCTACAAAAAATTCCTTGATTTGGATAGATAGAAATCACGATTTTAATTTCCAAAATGATATTCCAGATACATTGTATTACGGAGCAACAACAAAGCCAATTTTATTGGGTACCAATTCAAAGTCTTTGGCAATTGATTTTAAACTATTTCCATTCAATGAATTTAGGCAATTTGCAGCCATGTCTGATGAGGCCATTCAGATGTCGCAAGGGAATCGAAATTATGCTGGAACAAGATATTCATTCCGAGAAACCCGTTTGAATTTATGGTACAGTGATTTTGTTTTTGAGGGAGATACATTGAGGTTGGGTGTGAAGGATGTGAATTGTAATGGATCGTATAATGATTTAGGAATTGACAAGGTGTTTTTGATGTCGGCCAATTCTTCTGAATTTCAAGGAAACAATTCTGTGTCCCTCAATAAAGAAACTATTTTATTTTGGATGGGAAATTCTTTTGCGTTGAGTGTTTTGGATGGATTGTTGGAAAAAGTGTTTATCAAGAAAATTGCTGCCGTAAAAAATGATGCGTCTCTTTCTGTTGGAAAAAAATTCCCGCGTTTTCGATATTGTGTAGCTGAAAAACCAGTTCACAAGAGCCAAATTCGAAAAATTAAAAGTCAGTTTTTAATTGTTTATGTATGGAGTGCCGAAAATCCGGTTTTTATTCAAGATTCCTCGTTGATGCATAAAATCCAACGAACATTGCCGATAAATTTCAAATTGTTAATGTTGAACCATGGTGGAAGTGGTAAATATGTATACAGATACAATAAGAGATATGAAGTAAATTTCCTTCAAGGATTTTGTTCCCCAAAAGTTGCGAAAAAGTTAAAATTGCAAAGTATGCCTCAATCATTTGTGCTTGATGATCATCAAAAAATAATTAAAATTGGCATGAATGCGCATCAAATTCAGCGTTTTATCGCAAAAAACACATTAAGCAATTAACAACTACAAAAAATATTTTGTAATATTGTAATCTATTCTTAAACTATGAAAAGAACCGCAGCCATTGTTATATTAGTAATTTTGTTACTATTGTCAGCAGGAACAAACACTTTCCTTTATTTACAAGGAACAAAAAATGGTGAGAAAAGCAAAAGCGAACTCGCTATGATGAATCAAAAAGATTCTTTACAAAAAGAATTATTGAGATTAGAAGATTCTTTAAACAATGTTGTTAAAAATCTACAAACTGAAAATCAAACGTTAACTACCAAAGTTGGCGATTTAGAAAGTGATAAAAACCCGAAAATATTGATGGCTTACAGAGAAATCAATAAATTACGTAGGTTATTATTGAATACCAGTTCATCATCCAATAACAACACAACAACAGACAATACTTCTACATCAAGTTCTTCAGGTACCAGCAATTTTGGGACTGGCAAAAAAGGAAATATGGATGAATTGCGTCGTCAATTGGCTGAAGCAAAAAAGAGAATTGCTTTGTTAACATCTCAAATTGATTCATTAACTTCTCAGAAAACCAAACTTGTTGCGGATCTGGAAAATGAAACCAACGCAAAACGCGTATTTGAATCAGAAAATATTGAATTAAAACAGCGATTAGAAAAAGGAGCAATGCCTCAATTTGGCACTCTAATTACAATGTCCTACAACGCCAAAGGTGATGAAGTATACAAAGCTGGAAAGATTGATAGATTTAAGGTAACTTTTGACATCTTAGAAAATCCAATGGTAACCACTCCAGTAGATGAGGAAGTAACGATTCGAATCCTAGCACCAAATGGTGTCGTATTGTCATCTTCAAACAAAACACTTCAAGATGTATCAACAATTTCTACATTGAAACAAACCATATCATTCGATGGTGCATTGCAAAAAGTGAAATGGGCATACCCAGGTAGCAAAGGAAGTTTGGTTGGTAAATTAAGCAAAGGCCGCTATATCACAGAACTTTGGACCAGAGGATTATTAAGACAAAAAAATAGTTTTGAATTAGAGTAAAATAAATTAAACTATAAAACAAAAAAGAGGCAAGAGCCTCTTTTTTTTTATGTATGTTTTGAATTTTAAGTTTTTTAAAAACCTATATCAGCGGGCACCATTTTGATTTCTTGCTCATATTTCAAAGCATTGTTCCTCAGAATGTAAGTTATTGTAACGTCGCCAGATTTAAACAATTCTGCGTATAATGATAAATTTTGAAAGTAAGGCATTGTAATCCATTCCATTTTAAGGATATCTGTATCAACTAAATTGTTGTAAACATGGTTTAATTTCGATCCATCGCTGCATATCACATTCTCAGGAGCACCGTATCGATTTGTCATTGTAGATAATCTTTTATTGAATGAAATTTTTGAACTATCCAAGGATTTTTTGGCCGGATAAATAACTTCCACCTTATATATCTGACTTGACATAGGAGTATGGTAAAAATACATTTGTACTGATTCATTTTGAAGCTTTCCGTTTAGCAAAGTAAACTTGCTTGCGGATTCTGCTGTATTTAAGCCTAATTTATTAAATGTGCCAATTACCTCATCTTTTGAGCCAATGATGTCGTAGCCAGCTATTCGTTGGCCGTTTGCCTTTGAGGTGAATAGGAGGGTTGTAATTGAAAAAATAGCGATGATTGAATGTTGCATTGATTGGATATTTAAATGTTTGTTAAAGGTAATATGTTAAAATGAAAATGGCAACCTTTGGGTTGCCATTTTCATCATTTATTGATCAAATTATTTTTTAGATTGAGGTCTCATTTCAATATCTGGATTGTATGATTTACCAACCCATTTGTAAATTCTAGACTTCATTTTTTCATTTAAGTAATACATTGAAGGCAATAGAATCAATGTTAAGAAAGTTGCAAAACCCAATCCAAAGATCATTGTCCAGCTCAATGGTCCCCAAGTTGAAACACTGTCTCCCCCGAAATAAATATGGGGATTTAACTCAGTAAATAATGTAACAAAGTCCATGTTAAGTCCAACAGCAAGTGGCACCAATCCTAAAATAGTTGCAGATGCTGTAAGTAATACTGGAGTCATTCTAGTTTTACCTGCTTCAATTAAAGCTTCTTTCAAAGGCAATCCACGTTCTCTTAAATGATCTGTAAACTCAACAATTAAGATACCGTTTCGTACTACAATTCCCACTAGGGCAATTACTCCAATACCTGTCATGATGATTGAAAATCCCATGTTGAAAATTGCAAAACCCAACAATACGCCGGTAATAGAAAAGAAAATTTCAGTTAAAATGATAATCGGTTTAGAAATAGAGTTGAACTGAGTTACCAAAATAATGATAATTAAAGCAATTGATGATAACAACGCAGTTCCTAAAAACGCACCTGTTTCTTTTTGCTCTGCTTGTTCTCCAGTAAGTTCAACTTCTATATTTGATGGTTTGTTAAATTGACCAATTGCGTCTGTAACAGAAGCAACCACTTCATTTGGTTTATACCCTTCAATTACATTTGATGCCAAAGTAATGACACGTTTTTGATTTAATCTTAAGATACCACCATATGTATTTGAATATTGAACTGACGCCACCGCAGATAGAGGAACTTGTCTCATCATACCGCCGGCAACCATATCTCTGTATGAAATACGCATATTCAACAAGCTATTTAAATCATTGGTTGATGTTTTTTCAATTCTTATCATGATTGGATAATCGTCGTTTTCGTCTTTGAATTTAGAAGCTTCAGCACCATAAATGCTGTTTCTCAACATCATACCTATTTGTGCGGTGCTAATTCCCAAACGGTTGGCACGTTCTCTATCAACTTGAATAATTAATTCGGGTTTAGAACTCACAAAGTCTGACTTCAATTCTTCAACACCAGCAATAGATTTATCGTCGAGGTATCTTTTTAACTTTTGAGAAGTACTCACCAACTCGTTAAAATCGTCGCCACGTATTTCGATATTTACAGCTTTTCCAACTGGAGGACCATTTCTTTCTTGTTCAACGGTAATTTCAACACCCGCAAAACCTGTCATGATGGCTCTAATTGAATCTAAGATAGGTCTGGTAGAAAGACCACCACGTTTGTCGAATTCTGTAAATGCAACGGTTATTTTACCCTTGTTGCTGCTGGTAGTTCTGTCACCGCTACTTGGATCTGTAGCGCCAACTGCAACGTTAGAGATGATACTTTCTACCACTTTTTTATTTTCACCTTTTTCAATTACTTGGAAAACTTTTTTCTCTGCCATCCTTACAACGCTATCGGTAAATTTAGCGTTTGTACCTGCTGGAAGCGTTAAGTAAACATAAGTAAAGTTTGGATCTCCTTGAGGGAAAAATACAACCGTAGGTTTTCTAATTCCGGTAATAATAAAACTAAGAATGAACAAAACAAATGTACCAGCTAAAATGCCTACAGCTCTTTTGCCAGTTAACGACCATGCAATTAATTTACTGTATTTATTTTGAACTTTAGGCCATCCGTTTTGTTGGAATCTTAAAATAACATCCTTCAGCCAAAAATGATGAACAACAAATAACAAATAGAACAAGATCATTAAATTACCCAATCCAATTCCACCCATTAAAAAGCCTAGCAATATAACCACAGCAAAAATGATTGATGTTTTTTTGATGCTCTTTTTAGGTTGGGGATTGTTTGCATCGTGTTCTTCCTTATCCATAAAATCAACTGCAAAAACAGGATTAATGATGTAAGCAACCAACAATGAGGCGAGGAGCGTAATAATTAAGGTGACGGGTAAAAAGAACATGAACTTACCTACAATTCCCTTCCAAAATGCCAAAGGAATAAATGGCGCTAGGGTAGTTAATGTTCCCGAAAATACTGGTAAAAATACTTCACCCGCAGCTTTTTTCGCCGCTTGTACCATTGGTAAATGTTCTGTATGTAAAATCCTATGTGTATTTTCAACCACAACAATGGCATCATCTACCACAATACCAAGTGCCAATAAGAAAGAGAACAAAACAATAAAGTTCAAACTGAATCCTATCAATGGCATGATTAAGAATGCAATAAAGCAGGATAGTGGAACCGACAAACCTACAAATATTGCGTTTGTTGCACCCATAAAGAACATAAGAATGAAGGTAACTAAAATAAATCCGATAATAATGGTGTTAATCAAATCGTGAACTGTTGTTCTAGTTTGAGTACTTTGATCACCTGTAAATACAACCCCCAAATCTTTAGGGAAGGCTCCTGAATTTTGCAAGCTTGAAATAATTCCCCTACAAGAATCACTCGCTTCAATTAGGTTTTCACCAGTTCTTTTTACAATATTTAAGGTAATTACATTTTTGCCTTCTAAACGGGCATAACTTTCTTTTTCTTTGAAACCATCTGAAACTGTTGCAAAGTCCTTCAAATACAAAACAGCGCCAGTGTTGCTTCTGATAATGATATTTTCAATGGCAGTTTTGTTTTTAAATTCACCGCTCACGCTCAAAGAACGTTGCATTTTGTCGATGTCAATATTACCGCCAGAAATACGCATGTTTTCATATTGAATGGCTCTAGTTACATCGTCAACGGTAATGCCGGCAGCAGCTATTCTTTCCAAGTTTAAGTTTACTTGTATTTCACGATCCAACGCACCAACAATATCAACCCTTGTGATGCTCGGTAAAGATTCAATCTTGTCTTTTGCCATTTCGGCAAATTGTTTCAATTGTTGTAAACCATAGTTTCCATTGATATTTACATAAAGAATAGGCAAATCACTAAAGTTTACTTCTTGTACAGTAGGATCTGTCTTTAAATCTGTAGGCAAATCACTTTTTGCTTTGTCTACTTCATCTTTCACTTTTCTTTTTGCTTGTTCAACTTTTACATCGGTATCGAATTCAACAGTAATGATACTGAAATCTTGAATGGATTGACTTTTTAGTTTTTTAACACCGCTAATTGACTTGATTTTTTTCTCAATTGGCTTTGTAATTAAGTTTTCAATGTCTTTTGGAGATGAACCAGGATAAATGGTTTGTACATAAATTGTTGGGATAACAATATCAGGAAAACGTTCTTTGGGAAGTTTGATATATGAAATGATTCCCGCAAACGTGATAAATAAAGTTAGAATATAGATACTTGTTTTGTTATCTATACTCCAACTAGTGGGTTTAAATTCTTTGAATTTGCTCATGGCAATGAATTATTTGTTATTGCTTAGTTTTACAATTTGACCGTTGGTTAATTCTTGGAAACCATTAACAATAATAGTTTCACCAATAGTTAAACCAGATTTTACTTCAGCCAATTCTTGATTGGATTTACCAATAACAATCGTTCTTTTTTCAGCTACATAATTATTCTTATCTTGTTTGGCAACCATAATATATGTTTCGTTTTCAGTTCTTTGTACCGCATTTGCTGGTACTACAATTGCTTTTTTATTCACATAATCAACAATGCTTAATTTGGCAACCATATTTGGTTTTACATCGTTTAAACCAGATAATTTGGCTTCAATTCTAAAAGTTCTATTTAGAGGATCAATGAAATTAGATGCAAATGTGATTCTGGTTGTAATTGTTTTGTTGATATCGGGGAATTCAATTTTTACAACATCGCCAATATTTACTTTGCCCGCATTTGATTCTGAAATGTTTGCAACAACCTTAATTGTTGACATATTCACAACCTTGAAAATAGGAATACCAGGTGCGGTAGCTTGTCCAACTTTCACATCAACTGCTTCAACCGTTCCGGTAATAGGTGATTTTACATTAAACATTTCTAAATTTTGGTTCAGTGTATTTAAACTTTTTTCAAGAGCATCTTTTTGGTTTTTAGCCGACAAATATTGAATTTCTGTTCCAATTCCTTTTTTCCATAATCTTTCTTGTTTTTCGAAAACAGTTTTAGAGAAGGCTACCTGTTGTTCTAATTCTAATTTTCCTTTTAACGCAGAAGAATTATCCAACTGTGCCAATACTTGGCCTTTGGTTACATTGTTTCCAACTTCTGTGTTTACTGCTATGACAGTACCTGGCATTTTAGCTGTAGCTATTGTGCTTTGATCGGCGTCAATATTTCCCTCAACTTTCAAATCACTTGAGAATTCTGTAGTTGCAATGGTTTCGATTTCAACCAACTTGATGTTTTTAATTTCTCCATTGTCACCAATTGCAGCCATTAATTCTTTTTCTTTTAACTGAAGTACTGAAATTTCTTTACGAACTTTTTCTAACTCAGCTTTTTTCTCATCTGCTGACGATTTTTTACCGCCGCACGCGCTAAATGCAACAATTACAAGCGTAATCAAAGCAATCGATTTTATATTATTGAATTTCATATTTTTATTTTTTAGGTTTATTTGATGGTTTTTCCAGTTGATTGATAAAAGTCAATTTTGGCCATTACCAAATCGTAAATAGCCGTAAGATAATTGCTTTGAGCAGTTTTTAAGTCAGTATCAGCTTGCATCACTTCCAATGAACTTCCAACACCCTCGTTATATTTAGTTGTAGCCGTTTCGAAAATCTGTTTTGCCAAATCCAAGTTTTCTTTTTGTATTTCTGCCTGTTTTAACTGAGTTAAATAAGATTTTTGGGCATTGTTAAACTGCATGTTTGCTGCATTGTTGAAATTTTCTAAATCCAAATTCGCTTTGTTGATTTTAAATTGGGTTTCTCTGATTTTTGATGCTCCTGCGAATCCATCAAAAATTGTAAGTTGAAGTTGTAAGCCAAATAGTTGAGAAGGCACCCAACTGTTATTTATTGGCAAATTCGATTGAAAGAAGTTAAACTCTGGACGGTTCGTGCTTCCTTGTAATTGATAAAAACCAAACAATTTAGGCAAATAACCCATTTGATAGCGTTTTTTATCTAAATTACCCAAACGTATTGATTGATCTAAAATTTGATATTCGATTCTAAGTTTTGAATCAAACGTATTTTTTTCAGTGTCACTCATTTTTATTTGCTCGTTTATCTGCTCTATGTTATCCGTCAATTCAACATTGGTATTAATATCCATACCCATTTGTAATTTCAATACATTTTTTAACATTGAAACTGCATTTGATAATTTTTCTTTTTGGACATTCAAATTACCCAAAGCCAATGAAAGTCTTTGAACATCTAGTTTTTCAGCAAAACCTTCTTTATTGACTTCTTTCAAGTCTTTTAGGCTTTTTTCTAAAACAGCAATATTGGCATCCACCACAGTGATATTTTTTTCAGTCGTAGCAACCAATAAATATGCCTTGGCTACATTGAATTGAACATCGTTTTTAGTTTTTGCATCCAACAATGTACTTAAATTTAAAAATTCATTCGTTGCTTTTAATGCAACCAAATAAGATCCATCAAAAATTAACTGATTTGCAGTAATTCCAACAGTGCTCGATATTTTTTGAGCAAAGACCAACTTAATGTACTCAGGACCTTGACCTGTAAAGTTCTTAACGTATTGACCAGGTATGGTTATGAATTGATTGTAACCCGCTGATGCTGAAATTTGTGGTAATCCAATTGCTGCGGTTTGCTTCACAGTTTCCATTGCCATCTTTACGTCGGTAGATGATTTTCGAACATCGATGTTGTTTGATTCAGCACTTTCAATGGCCTGTTTTAAAGACAATTTTACGCTTGAACTAGTTTGAGCTTTTAGCATTCCTATGCTTCCAACTACAAATACTATTAGATATTTTTTCATATGATATTTAATTCCAGTTTAATGATTCTAATTCTTTTAATCCCTCAGACGAAGCAATACCCCGAATATGGTACTTCATTACCTCAGATAATGCAATATTGGGATCGAAGTTTGTTAATTTAAATTCGTCTTGATCAAATACGGTGTAAGTCAAAATTGAAAATGAATGTGCAATCACATTCTCATCAAAATCCAAACGATACAATCCTTTATCACGGCCAAGTTTGATATTGTTGAGAATGCGAACGATGATATGTTCTTCTCTGTGATTTATTAATTCAGTATAAATTTTATGATGGTACTTTTTCAAATCAAACATCATGTTTGGATTCATGGAATTGGTTTGAGAAATGGCAAATTGGGTAATTTGAAACAATTGCTTTATGGGATGATTTTCAATTGATGTAATGTTCAAAATAGCATCATCCATTCGCTCCATGTGCGATTTAATCGTAGTTGCAATTAATTCGTTTTTGTCGCGAAAACACTTATAAAGTGTTTTTTTAGAAATGTTTAACTCTTTGGAAACATCGTCCATAGACACGCTTCTAACGCCAAATCTGTTAAAAAGTTTGTCTGCCGCAGTAAGAATTTTTAAACCGAGTTCCATTTCGCGCTGCAAAGATACTCAAAAATCACCCTTGGAAACTCTGAATGGGTAAAAAGTTTCCGATATCGACGATTAGCGAATATCTATCGACCAAGGTAATCGCATTTGCATACCTTGCATATTTTTTACCGATATAATATCCTTTACTGAGTTTGCATCTAATCCCATTTGAATCAATAACTCACTCATTTGGCTTTCTTTGTTGCTGCTGCGATCAATTATTTTTTCTAATAATCCTTTTGCTTCTGGATATTCTACAATTTTATAATCCTTTAATTTGGCCATTCGCTTTGCAGATAAAACAGCCCTGTCGATATTTCCAATTCCATCAATTAATTTAAGTTTCAATGCATCTTCTCCAGAATACACGCGGCCTTGTGCAAGGTCATTCACAACAGATTTTTCAATATGTCGGCCTTCGCTTACAATGCTAATAAAATCATCGTAGATGTTGTTTACGGCATTTTGCATCATCATTGATTGCGCTGCATCCATTCCTCTATCGGGTCTCCACAATTCAGCCATTTCACCCACATTTACAGTCTCGTATTTAAGTCCCAATTTCTGACCAAATAAGTTTTCTGTATTGGCAACCATAGCAAAAACACCAATTGAACCCGTTACCGAGTTAGGCAAAGCAAAAATGCTATCTCCAACACAAGAAATATAATAGCCACCGCTGGCAGCCACGTTTCCATAAGAGAAAATGACAGGTTTTATTTTCTTTGCCAATTTAACTTCTTTTGCAATGATATCGCTAGCCATAGAACTTCCTCCAGGACTATTCACCCTCACCACAATGGCTTTGATTGATTTGTCATTGCTTACTTCCTTCAATGTTTTGATGAAAGTTTCACTAGCAATTTGAGTATTATTTTCAGAATTACCCGGCATGATATCACCTTCAGCATAAATAATCGCAATTTTCTCTTCCGCGTATTTGTAATTGTCGTCAGATTCTAAATACTTGCTTAAGCTGGTGAATTGGTAATTTGACGATTTTCTTTTCACAATAGCCATCAATTCGTCTTCATAGACTAATTTATCTACCAAATTACAATTCAATGCATCTTTTGCGGTAAATACAAGTCCTTTCTGAGAAATTCCCCATAAAGTATCAAATGCCAATTTTCTTGATTTTCCTATTTCTGAAACTTGATGTTGATATAAAGATGTTAAATACGTTTTGATCTGAAATTTGTTTTCTTCCGATAATTTGTCTTGAATAAATGGTTCAACCGCACCTTTGAATTTGCCAACCCTAAATACTTGAAAGCTAACACCCAATTTGTCTAACATTCCTTTATACATCACAATGTTAGACGATAATCCATTGAATTCTAACATTCCTTTGGGATTCAAATAAGCTTCGTTACACGCAGATGCAATGTAATATCCTTGTTCGGTAAAAATCTCTCCGTAAGCGATGATCCATTTTCCCGACGCCTTAAATTCATTGATGTATTGTCTGATTTCATCAGCGTGAGCAAGTCCCCCAGAATAAAAACCTGGTCTTAAAATAATTCCTTTGATTTTGTTGTCTTTTGTTGCCCTGTTCAATGCAACTTTGATGTCGTTCAATCCGAAATTCTCAGAATCTTCATTTCCAAATAGCTCAGTGATAGGATCATCAACGCCTTGTTCATTTAAACTTGTGGGTAAAGTAATGGTTAAAACAGAATTATCTTCAATTTTCACATCTTCTTTGCTGTTGCTAAAACCAGCAATCATTGTAGCAAAAATCACAACCAAAGAAACAATACCTAGTCCAAAACCAGCTAAAAGAACCAAAAAATACTTGAGAAACTTTTTCATCTAAAAACAAAAATAAAAAGGAATTTTGACACTTTCATGAGATATCGTTTAAGTGGGAATTCTATTAGACCAATTAATAGGTTCAGAAATTCATTGGAAATACAAATTATTCATTTTCAAATGTTATTTTTGAGCAGTTTAAATTAAAATTCATGCACTTTAGCAAAAAATATTTTCTAAAAGCCCTCGCGTTTTTCGTTTTATGGGCAATGCCATACAAAAATTTGATGGCACAACATTCTTTAGGGTTATTGGTTGGTGATTACAATACGCCTTATGCTTACAGTTTAAATCCGGCATTAACCAGAGGGAATTTGTCAAATAGAGCCTATATCAATTGGTGGGGGACCTCATTGTCATTGGATAATAATTTCATGAAGTACAATGCTCCATTTCGTTTATCGAATTGGATGAATAATGATTTTCCAGCAGAAAATGTAAATGCAAATGGAACTCTTGCTTTTAAGCAAAGCTGGTTGCCAACAGATTTAACTGTAAAGGATTGGAAATTAAACTATCTCAATGAAGTTTATGGTCCGTCAATTTTTATTCCTTTAGATAATATTGGGGGATTTGGGTTCGGTGTGAGAGGCATCTCTGGATTCTCTGTGAATGGGCTTAACGGCGACATGGGTGGTATTTTTCGCTATGGACTTGGCGATTCTGGTGTTGGTGGTTTGAGGAATTTGAGGGGTAAAAATGTAAACCAAGGTGAATTTTCTATCAATACTGAAAAATATCAAGAATGGTTTATGTCTTTTGCCGGTTATACCCAGCCTGATGCTGTAAATTCAATGCGTTGGGGATTTACTGCCAAGCTTTTGATAGGAATGGGCATGGCGCATTTGGGGTCAGATAATTTGTCGTTCACTGTTAATAATGACCAAGTTGTAGATATTCAGCAATTAAACGCGAGGTTTTTTCATACAAACGACGAAAGTGTTGCCACTGCAATGTCTGCGCCTTTTGGTTTGAAATTTGACTTTATGAACGGGGCAGGAGCTGGAATGGATTTGGGATTTATGTATGAATTTAGACCAAATGCAAACAGAATAAATAACAGCATTTCATTTTGCGATAGAGAAAAATTTGAACAATATAAATGGAAGTTTGGTGCAAGTATTACTGATTTAGGTTTTATATCTTACGATGGTGGTGGTAGCGAAATTATTTCAATTGCCAATACATCTTACAACGTTGATCCAAACATTGTGAATGCATTGCAATATTACCAAGGCGAAGATAGACTTGAAAAAGTTGATGATAAATTCTTCAATAAGTTGAATGCAAATGCGGTAAGTTCTTTTACGAGTTATTCGCCAACTGCCTTAAATGTTCAGTTTGATAATGCTTTAACCCATCATTTTCATATTGGGGGATATTGGACCCAAAGTTTAAAAGCTAAGAATTCTGTGGGTTTAAGGAGGTCATCTTATTTGAGTGTAGTTCCAAGATGGCAAGGTGAAACAATTGAAATTGGTATGCCATTAACAGCGTCATATGATAATAACCAAATGAATTTGGGACTGTATGGTAGATTTGGGCCATTAATTGTAGGTTCAGACAATTTGGCTGGATTGGGACAGTTTATCAATAATGACAATTATTCTGGTGCCAGTTTCTATTTTGGATTTAGATCTAAAATTGGCGATTGTGAAGTTGCCTATAACAATCAAAATAGAAGGGTAGTTAAGAAGCAAGATCAAATAGATACTCAGGTTGTTGCAAAAAACAAAATCATTGTTCCAAAAGACACGGTTATTGTTAAAAAAATTGTGAGGGACACTGTTTATGTGAACAATAATCCAAACAAAAACAATGCAAATATTTCGGCCGAACAAATTAAGTTGAGAGAGGCTGAATTAAAGAAAAAAGAAGATGCATTAAAAGCGAAAGAAGATGCATTGAAGCAAAAGGAAATGGATTTGTTGAAATTATCAACAACTTTAGATGCTGATTGCAATAAAAAGATTGCCATTATTAAAGCAGAAGTTGACAAAAACAAGACAGACCTTGACAAATGCAAAAATGATGCTTTGCTGGCCGCTGAACAATGCAAAAAAGATGTTTCAGGAAAGCAAATTACAATTGACCAATTGCAAAGTGATTTATTAATGGAGAAAACCAAGAATTCTCAAATTACGGCTGAATTGGATAAAACAAAAAAACAAAATGATCAATTGGTTATAGCTTCTAAAGGTGATTGTAACAAACAGACAAAACAGTTAGATAGTTTATGGAAAAAAGAATTGGCTAAAAACGTCAGTATCTCTGCAGAGTTAGATCAAACCAAAATCAAGTATGATATTTTAAAATCAACTTGCGATGAAAGCAATGCGAAATTGGCAAAATTGCAATTTGAGCTAGAAACACTAAAAGCGAAATCAAATGCGTATAACAATTGCTGCGATAAAGTTGTCCAAATTGAAGCAGATTTGGCAAAAGAGAAAACCAACAATGCAAATATCATAGCAGAATTAGACAAAACCAAAGCAACAATTTCTGCACAAGCTGATCAGTTAATTAAATTGGCGGCTGATAAAAAAGCTATTGAAGATGCACTTAAAACTGCAAATTCTAAAATGGTACTGAGTGAAGATTGTAATCCTTATAAAACCAAGGTTGCTCAGTTAGAAGCAAAAGTAAATGACTTAACTAAGTCAAATGCAACTTTGCAAACACTTGTAGCAACGTTAACCACCGATAAAAAGTTGTGCGATGAGATGTTGAAAGCAGCAAAAGTAGCGAGCAATAGTAGTATTGGATTATCCGAAGATTGTACGCCTTATAAAAACAAAGCGGCTCAGTTAGAGGCGAAAGTAAACGACCTAACCAAGTCAAATGCATCCCTTCAGACACTCGTAACTACGTTAACCGCCGATAAAAAGTTGTGCGATGAGAAGTTAAAGGCTGCAACAGCTGTAAGTAATAGTAGTATTGGAATTGCTGAAGATTGCACACCGTACAAGAATAAGGCGGCTCAATTGGAAGTGAAATTGGCTGAATTGAATAAAACAATTACAGGATTACAAACACAAGTAGCTATTCTAAATGCAGATAAGAAATTATGCGACGAAAAGTTAAAAGCTGCAAATGCAGTGAACAATAGTGCTATTAAAGTTGCGGAAGATTGCACTCCTTACAAAACCAAAGCAACTCAACTAGAAGCACAAGTTGCTGAATTAAATAAAACAATTGTGAGTTTACAAACTCAAGTAAGCACATTGACTTCAGATAAAAAGATTTGCGAAGAAAAGTTAAAAGCAGCTAGCAGCAATGTTTCTGTTTCAGAAGATTGCACTCCATATAAAAATAAAGTTGCAGCTTTGGAGAAATCAAACATTGAATTAACGGCAACCAATAAAACCTTGAATGCCAAAATATCGGAATTGAATACCCAAATTACCGTGTTAAATGCCGATAAAAAAGCATGTGAAGATAAATTGAAAGCTGCTTCGAGCAATGTAACTGCATCTGAAGATTGTACTCCGTACATATTGAAAGTGGCTGAACTTGAAAAGAAAAACATAAGTTTGTCTGCTGAATTGGCAGCACTCAATGCAAATTTAGATGCTTGTAACAAAGCGAAATCGGATTTTGCTAGTCAAGTTGATAAATGCGCTGAACTAGATGGCAAATTAAAAACTGCGCAATCAGACAATGCCAAGTTAACAGCTTCATTGAGCGCAGCCAATGAAACAATTGCTGATTTACAAGCCAAATTAAAGGCTGCAAGTGCTTCGAATAGTTGTGAAGCGTTACAAGCGTTGGTAAACCAATTGAGAGAGGATGTGAAATCTAAGAATGAACAAATTAATCAATTGAGTTCGGACTTAGACCAGTGCAGTTCAAATTTGAAAGAGTTGAAGGACAAACAAACTTCAAATCAATCTGATTTAGAATCGGCAAATATGAGTATTGCTTCATTAAGAAAGCAAGTTTCTAGTTATGATGACCAAATATTGGCATTGTCGAATACTGTAAAAGCAAAAGATCTTGAATTAGGAAAGCTAAAGACTCAAGTTGCTGGCCTTCAAGAGTCATTGAAGAAATGCCAAGAAAGTTTGCCTCCGGCAACTGAACCATCAGGAACTGGTGGGAATTAATATAGACTTGAAAGAAATAAAAAAGGGGGCAAAAGCCCCCTTTTTTTTGTTTAGTCATCAACCCCTCAAAACACCACATAAACCCTGGTATTGATTCGGGCGACCGGTAAAGTATTCAGGAACGCTAAACCAATAGAATAAACGCCCAACTTTCTCGTTAATAAACATATGGTGATTTTACGTGTACTTTTTTTTCAATTGCTTGTGCTATTTACAATTCCATTAGTTGCACAAAAATATGACCCTGTTGATGGTGGATTTGAAACCAGTGAACGCAAGATTCAGGCTCAAACAAATCCGCGGTTACAACAGAAAAACTTGGAGGAGTGGATGGAACTCAATTTGGGGTATGCTCCAGCGGGTGGTATTATACAGCACAATGGGGGATATTCGTATACTTGGCTCGAAGGGTTTGCAGTGGTTTGGAAAGGTCCCAATGAAGGCAAACGAATCATCAAATCAAATGTGCCTAAAGACATCGAACCCTTAAAACCTTATGCTGCAACGAAATGCGTCTGTATTTTTAACCACGAAGTCAGCAATCAAGAATATCTGGATTTTGTAACGGATGTGTTTTTGGAAAAAATGCGATTGATGAATCCGAAACTTACGTTCATGGATAAGCGCGGAAATTTCACAGACAGTTTTTTGAATTCTCTCGTAATGAATTTTTTGAAACCCGGTGTGATTATTCCCAAATTAAAAACGGGTAAAACATTAGGTAGCGTTTTAATTCAGGATGTCCAAGATTCAATTACCAAGACGGAAATGAAACTGCATGAATTGCTTGATATGGGAAAAATCACCTACAATGGCATAAAGATTTTTCCTGATGCCTCAGGTTGGAAAGATAACTTCATCTTTAATATCCAAAATGAACCCATGATGGTCTATTATTTATGTCATCCGTCCTATCGCAATTACCCCATTTGTAATTTGCGACAATCCCAAGCGATGGCCTATTGCCAATGGTTGAGCGCACAGTTGTCTAAGTTATCGGGAAAGGAAATTGTTGTGTCTTTACCTACAGAAATGGAATGGATTCAAGCGGCTAGTTACGAAATTGAAGATTCTAGATCGTATTATAAACCGAGCACCAATCTATATTGGAGAAATGAAAAAGGAAGTTATATCGCCCATCATTTGGGATATAAAACGCCAGCACAACGAGAACAATACGAAAATTGGCTAAAATATAGGCAAAGTATTAAACCAAACACCAAATTAACCAAGTCGGATTCCCTCGAAAATTTCAGCCAAGAAAGAATAGAATTAGATTTTGGGGGCGATGGTGATTTTTACAACAGTAAATCTGTTTTTTCCTATTGGCCAAACGATGCCGGCTGTTATAATATTTTTGGAAATGTAGCTGAGATGACAAGCACCACAGAAGGCGATATGATGGTTGCTAAAGGCGGCTGTTTTGGGGATGTTGGCGACGTCCTCTTTCCTGGAAGCCGGGCGCTTGTTTACGTCGGGGAATCTATGCCCATGGTTGGTTTCCGACCTGTTTTAAAAATGCGTTGAGGATAGGAGAATATGCCTAAAACACCACATAAACCCTGGCATTGATTCTGCGGCCAGTTAGGTATTCGGGAACCCCGTATTTGTTGTTGCTCAAGTCTTTAACCCAAGTGTAAGAGATTACGTTGTTGATGTCGAGCAAGTTGAAAATATCAATTGAAAACCAGGCTTCGTCTAATCCAAATGGGTTTTTCTTTGGGGCTTTTTTATCGCCTTTGGTAGATTTAATCAAGATTTTACTGAATCCCATATCCAATCTTCGGTAAGCAGGAATTACGTTTGGATTGGTTGTGTACCTATATTGTCCATCAAGAAAATAAGGCATTCCAGTTCCAACTACCAATCTTAAGTTTACACGTATTGAGGGATATTTGGCCAAATGATCCTGAAATACAATGGCAAAGTTTACCCTTTTGTCGGTAGGTCTTCTGAGCCAATCGCTGGTGGTCATTTCACCTTTGTCATTCAAATAAGTGATTTTCTCCTGGGTTTGCAAAATGCTCATGGTAAACCAACTTTCTAATCCCTTGTTAAATTGACCGTAAATGCGGTTATCGATTCCCCAAGCGTAACCATTTGCATTGTTGTTGGCATAATAACGAATGCGGATGTTTTCGTATAAATAGGGAACCAGTTGATTCATTTGCTTGTAATATCCTTCAACCGTATATTTAAATCTCCTGTTCCAAAGTGTTAAATACTTGTCAACTCCGGCTACGAAATGCCACGACTTTTGTGAAACTACATCTTTGTGAATATTTCCTTTGAAATCACGTAATTCTCTGTAAAATGGAGGTTGGTTGTAAGCGCCAATTGCTAGTTTGTAGGTGATGTCCTGTTTTTTTAAACTATCTGCTACATTTGAATTGTAGTTTCTGTTTGGTTCCCATTTTAAATTCAATCTTGGCATGACAATCAATTCATTGTTGAAATCCCAATACTGCCCACGCACACCCAAATTCATCCAAATATTCTGTTTTTTATTTAATAAAAACTGACCTTGAACAAACGCACTTGTGCGAATAGATTGAATTTGATTGTTGGATCGAACGCTGTTATCGAGCAAAATGCTGTCAATGGCAAATGAATTTGGTGCAATGTTATAATCTGCACTATCATTATATAACCACTGTAAGAAGCGGTCTTTAACTATTTCGTTATTAATGCGTAATCCATATTTGAAACTTGTTTTTGCAGTAACTTTTCCAATTTGACCTAAGTGAGAAAAATTCACAATTTGCGAACGCATTTGATTTCTGCCATGGTTTAAGTAATAGCCATAACCCAATGTCCTTAATGGTTTTCCATAAGTCTTAGACGACATATCTCTATCCAATTCACTCAATCGGTAGGCACCCTCAACATCAAAATACTCTTGTTCTGTAATGTCTGTGATGCTCAAAATCCATTTGAACGTGTTCTTTAAGTTAGGACGATAAACCGCAGTAAGTGCACCCAAATTATAGGCATAGTTCATATTTTCTTGTCCTGCCATATTCACATAAAGTTGGTAGGCTTGTTGTACCGTTCCAAATTCTGTACTACGAGATTGAGGTAGTAAGGTAAAGGCGTTGTTGGCAATATTTCCCAAGAAATTGATGTTCCAAAATTTGGTAGGCTTCCATTCTAAATAAGCTTGAACATCGCGGTATGCCATTGAATAAGTTCCAGCTGTGTTCAAAGAGCTTGTAAGTAAAGAGTTTGAATAGTTTCGAAAGCTAATGAGACCCGCCCATTTTTTTCGAGATCCTTCAACAGAAACACTGTTTAACATGGTTCCTAAATTCACCTGTGATTTGAAAGTTGTTGGTTTTACATACTCCACATCCAATACAGAACTCATTTTATCGCCATATTGCGCTTCAAAACCACCTGCGCTAAATTTGATGGAATTCACCAAGTCGGGATTGATAAAACTCAATCCTTCCTGTTGTCCAGTAGAAATCAACTGCGGTCTAAAAATTTCAATATCGTTTACATAAATCAGATTTTCATCGAAATTACCACCGCGAACACTAAACTGCGACGACATTTCATTTCCAGAACTCACCCCACCCAAGGTTTGAATGATTGATTCAATTCCCGAGCCAATAGAAGGGTTTAACTTCAATTCCTTAGTTTTTACTTCCTCGTCAAAAATGCCTTTATCGCCACCTCGAATTTCAACCATCAAAATAATATCCATTCCTTGATTCAAGAAAAGGGTATCTATTTTGTCATTGCTAAGGGGTTGTTTTGTAAATTTATGACCAAGTACTTTTTCCTTATTGATTGATCCATTAATGAATACCGGAAAGAATTTGCTTGTAAATTCAAATTTTCCGTTGGCATCGGTTGTTGCAATAATATCGTCGCTGGTAAAAATATCAACGCCTGCAACAGGTTTGTTCTTTTCATCTAAAACTACTGCATGAACAGGTATTTGAGCCATTGATTGGCTAAAGTTTAGGCAGAGTAAAGCAATGAAAAGGAACTTCTTCACGGAAGATAAACGTCGGGAACGACGCTTTATTTTGTAAGATTCAATAATTTAGAAATTGTTTCTGAGGGATTTTCAGAAGCAAATACAGTATTTCCAGCTACCAACACATCGGCACCAGCGTCTGTCAATAGTTTTGCGTTTTCTAAAGAAACTCCACCGTCGATTTCAATTTTGGTAGAAAGACCAGCAGTAACAATCATTGCTTTTAATTCCTTGATTTTATTGTAAGTGTTTTCGATGAATTTTTGTCCCCCAAAACCCGGATTTACGCTCATTAAGCATACTACATCGCATAATGGCAATATATCCTTCAATAATGAAACAGGGGTATGTGGATTCAAGGCAACACCTGAAAGCATGCCTTGGTTTCTAATTTCGCTCAAAGTGCGGTGAAGGTGGGTACAAGCTTCATAATGAACGGTTAGTACATGTGCACCTGAATCTGCAAATGTTTTGATGTATCGATCTGGATCAACAATCATCAAATGCACGTCTAATGTTTTGGTTGCCTTTTCTTTAAGGGGTTTCATTAACGGGAAGCCAAAAGAAATATTCGGTACAAAAACACCGTCCATCACATCAACATGAAACCAACCGGCTTCACTGTTGTTAATCATTTCAATTTCTTCGTAGAGTTTACCGAAGTTGGCAGATAGAATAGAAGGAGCAATTATTGCAGACATGTTACAAAATTACTTAAATGTAATGGAATAAAGATATTTATTGCTGATTTTTTAGAAGGCAGTGAATTTTAATGCATTCCACGGCCTCTTTCACATCGTGAACCCTTAAAATATTTGCACCGCGTTCCAAGGCAATCATATTTAATGCAGTTGTTCCATTGAGCGCTTCATTTGCATTGATTGCTAGGGGTTTGTAGATCATGCTTTTTCGCGAAATACCCGCCAAAATAGGGATATTGAGGGACTGGAAAACGTTCATGTATTGCATCAGTTTGTAATTGTGCTCAACGGTTTTGCCAAAGCCAAATCCCAAATCAAGTGCCCAATTATAGATTCCAAGTGCATCAAACGACTTCTTTTTTTGAATGAAGTAGGAAAGAAGGTCATTCACAACATTGTCATAGGATGGATTGTTTTGCATTGTTTGTGAATCTCCTTGTCGGTGCATCGCTATATAGGGGATTTGCGATTGAGCGATTAAAGGCAGCATTTCGGTGTCAAATTCACCCGCTGAAATATCATTGATAATGTCTGCACCAACTTCAATACAAGCCTTCGCAACTTGGGCATAAAAGGTATCAACGCTGATCCATATTGAGGGAAATTCAGCCTTAATTGCTTCTATGGTTGGTATCAACTGAGACAATTCATCTTCAACAGACAAAAGGGTAGCGCCAGGTCTAGAACTTTGGGCACCCAAATCCAAAATCTTTGCTCCTTCGGCAATCATTTTTCTTGCCATTTCTAAGGCTGAGGAGGGATTGTAGGCCCGGCTTCCCTCAAAAAAAGAATCTTGGGTTAAATTAATAATTCCCATTGCCACTGGAATGTCAAGTGGCAATAAATTGCCCTTGTATTGGAAGCTGAAAGTTGAATTCATGAGATATAAAAAAAGGGAGTACAAACTCCCTTTTTCTGATTAATATTTTAAATTATTTGATAGAGTCGTCTGGATTTCCAACCATGTTTTCTGGACGAACCCATTCGTTGAACTGTTCATCTGTAAGTAAGTTCAAAGCAATGGCAGCTTCTTTCAAAGTAGTGCCTTCTTTGTGTGCTTTTTTCGCAATTTTAGCAGCATTTTCATAACCAATATGGGTATTTAATGCCGTAACTAACATCAAACTTTGGTCAACCAATCTTTTAATATTGTCGTGGTTAGGTTCAATTCCAACCGCGCAATTGTCGTTGAAGCTCAAACAAGCTTGTCCCAACAAACGTGCACTTTGTAGCATGTTTACCGCAATTACAGGTTTAAATACGTTTAATTCAAAATGTCCTTGTGAAGCCGCAAATGAAACCGTTACATCGTTACCTAAAACTTGAGCGCAAACCATTGTAAGTGCTTCTGGTTGGGTAGGATTTACTTTTCCTGGCATGATAGATGAACCTGGTTCGTTTTCAGGGATGCTGATTTCACCAATTCCACTTCTAGGACCAGAACTCAACATTCTAATGTCGTTTGCTATTTTGAAACAACTCATTGCAGCGCGTTTTAGTGCACCGTGAAGTTCAACCATTGCATCATGGGCAGCCAATGCTTCAAATTTGTTTTCAGCTGTAATCAAAGGCAAACCAGTTTCTTTGGCAATCAATTCAGCCACCAATTCAGAATATCCTTTAGGAGTATTCAAACCGGTTCCAACAGCGGTACCACCTAAGGCCAATTCCGATGCTGGTAATAAAGCCCTATTGATTGCGGCAATGCCGTTTTCAAGTTGCGCTACATATCCACTAAATTCTTGTCCCAATGTTAAAGGAGTAGCATCCATGAAATGGGTACGTCCAATTTTAACGATGTCTCTATATTCTCTTGCTTTGTGCTTTAAAGTAGTCTTCAAAGCTTGCATTCCTGGTAAGGTATAATCAACCACTTGTTTGAAAACCGCAATACTCATGGCTGTTGGGAAAGTGTCGTTACTGCTTTGACTTTTGTTTACATCGTCGTTTGGATGTAATACTTTATTTTCATCTAACAAATTACCGCCTTGCATTACATGGGCTCTGTTTGCAACAACTTCATTCACATTCATGTTGCTTTGTGTACCAGAACCTGTTTGCCAAATTACCAAAGGAAATTCTTTGTCTAATTTACCTTCAATAATTTCATCACAAGCGTTTGCTATTAAATTGTATTTTTCCTCAGATAAAACACCCAATTGAAAATTTGCTTTAGCAGCACATTTTTTCAATACACCAAAGGCGCGTATGATTTCAATTGGCATACTTCCTTCAGGACCAATTTTGAAGTTGTTTCTACTACGTTCAGTTTGTGCTCCCCAATAGGCATTTTCAGGTACTTTAACCTCGCCCATGGTATCGTGTTCAATGCGGTATTGTGTCATAACTTCCACAAAAATAAATCCTTCTTCTCACACTATGAAAATGTGAGAAGAAAAATTATTGTTAAGTTGTACACCATGAAACGGGTTTCAGTGTTTCATCAATCAATACCTTGCAAGCCTTTGCTCACGAAGAATTTATTCGAAAATGTCTTGCCTTCAACAATTACGGTAAGTATGTAAAGCCCGTCTGACATGTTACTTACATCAAATTGAACTTCTCTTGATTTAATTTCAGTTTTCTCTTGAATTAAACTTCCCCCCATACTATAAATACTCATTTTCTGTGCAGTGACATTCGATTTTAAATTGATATACTTTGTTGCTGGATTTGGAAAAGCAGTGATTTGAATTTGCTCATTTCCAAAAATATCAATTCTTGGCTCAATAGGATTGATTAGGGTGTCCTGGTTGTTGCAACCTTCCCATTGGCTATATTTTTTCATGGTCTTTACAATTTGTGTGTTCAATAAATCCACATCTTCAACCACACCTGTTGGTTTGATATGTCCATTTCCAACTCCTGAATGATCGGTGATATAAATATAATCGCCACCAGTTCCAGCTGCCAAATACTTCATGCAGAACTCAGTTGATTTGTCAATACCGCTTGCAGTAATGGGAATTATTTTGATTCCTTTTTCGGATGCTTGCTGCATCAATTTTTGTATGTCTTTGGCATTTTCAGAATGCGGAGGAGCATCTAATATCAAGAAAATAATTTTGGTTAAGGCTTTTTTGCTCCAATCCATTTCATTGATCGCCACATTTAATCCGCTGTGAACCGCTTCAGGAAAATCACCCCCGCCGCCAGCATATTGGTCGCTCACAAACGAAACCACATCGTCAATTCTGTTTACGAAAGGCATTTTTCTAGTTACATATTCATCTCCTTGGTCTTTGTAAAAAACCGACGATAATCGAATGGGAGAGCAAGGTGCGGATTTTTGCAATTTCATCATCACATCCATCAATTCTGCTTTGAGATAGCTAATTTCATCGCCCATTGACCCTGTGGCATCAACAACAAAGCATACGTCTACATCTGGATTTGTAGTGATATTTTCAGATACAACATAAGTGGCATATCCATTGCCTGTAGGTTTTATTTTGCCCAAATTCAATACCTTTTCATTGATTGTGAGGGATAGATGATAAGATAATTTTTTATCTAAAATGCTTGCATTAAATGGATTGTACCAAAGTTCAGCTTTCCCTCTATTGTCAGTAACTGATGTCCATAAAATATTGCCTTCATTGTCTTTTAGCGATACAGTTTCTCCAATTACTTTTTGTCCTTTGTTATTTTTAATTTCCACACCGAATCGGTGATTTAATAAATGAATACCCCAAATATTTTCTGCATTTTTAACTTCAGCATCGGTATGTGTTTTTTCGAATTTGTCCCAATTGTCCAAATCATTCCAAATGCCAGCCGTTAAAACATTTGCATTTCCTGCCTCTTCAGTGGTTTTGATGATTTTAGGTTTTTTAACAGATTTAGATTTTACACCTGATTCAATTTCCATTATTTTTTTGGTAGGAACTTTCGATATTTTTGAACGTGTTTTTATACCGGTCGATTCCGCAGTCGATTTTTCCAAAGAGGGTGCCAGAGAAGTAGATCGATCCTCGTCACCATAAGACCATTTGTACGCTGCTGAACTTGGGATTTTATCGTATGCATCAATTGAACCGTGGGTAGTTGTATTTCCTTCAATTTTTCTTTCAAGAGAATAAAGGTTCAATTTGTGCAACAGTTTCGGATTTTCGACTTCAATTTTTTTGTAAATGGCAACTTGTTTCGATTTGGTATTGCTCAATTCTAAGTTGTATGTTCCTGGTGTTAATTTCTGAAACGCCCATTCTTGGGTATTGGTTAAATAGCAGGAGTCGATTCTGTTTTTCAATGTATCCATTGCAACCAATTTCAAAGAATCGCAATGAATGTTTGTTTTGGGTTGAATCTTGCTTTTGGATTTTGGCAAATTTGTGAAAACGCTGGCGGAAAGTATCAATCCTGCACCCAAAGTAAATAGTGTATTTTTCATATTGCTATTGATTTTAAAGTTAAATACGATACGCATGAAAAAGGTAAATGAGAATTGAAAATTATGTTAAAAATGGGTGTGAAGGATTTTATAGACAGATAAGTGTAAATGTGACACTTTTTTGAGGGACAATCTAGTTTTCGCTATATTTGTAATATTGATTATGGGAGATAAGAAGTTTTTAGATGCGTTAAGTTACCATGCAGATGGCAAGCCAGGTAAAATTGAAGTAGTTTCTACAAAACCAACACAAACACAGTTTGATTTGGCGTTGGCATATTCTCCGGGTGTTGCAGAACCATGTTTGAAAATTGCTGAAAATGTAGAAGATGTATATAAATATACTGCCAAAGGAAATTTGGTTGCAGTAATTACAAACGGTACTGCGGTATTGGGTTTGGGAGATATTGGACCAGAGGCTTCGAAGCCTGTTATGGAAGGGAAAGGGGTATTGTTCAAGATATTTGCCGATATTGATGTGTTCGATATTGAATTGAATTGCAAATCGGTAGACGATTTTGTAAATACCGTAAAAGCCATGGAGCCAACTTTCGGTGGTATCAACTTGGAAGATATCAAAGCCCCGGAAAGTTTTGAAATTGAAGAGCGCTTGAAAGCAGAATTAAATATTCCAATTATGCATGATGATCAACACGGTACAGCCATCATTTCTGGTGCCGGTTTAATCAATGCGTTGAGAATTATCGATAAAAAAATTGAGGGTATACGTTTGGTAGTAAACGGAGCAGGTGCTTCGGCCATTGCTTGTACAAAGCTGTTTGTATCCCTCGGAATCAAAAAAGAAAATTTGGTAATGCTCGATTCTAAAGGCGTTTTGCGCTCTGATAGAATCGACTTAGATAAATATAAAATTCAGTTTGCAACAAGCCGTGATATCCATTCTTTAGAGGAATCATTGGTAAATGCCGATGTATTTGTGGGGTTGAGTAAAGGAAATATTTTGACGCCAGAAATGATTTTGTCAATGGCAAACGATCCAATCGTATTTGCGATGGCAAATCCAGATCCTGAAATTGATTATAATTTGGCAATTGCAACCCGTCCTGATTTGGTTATGGCAACGGGTAGAAGTGATTTTCCGAATCAAGTAAATAACGTTTTGGGTTTCCCATTCATTTTCCGCGGCGCGTTGGATGTTAGGGCAACTGCAATCAATGAAGAAATGAAATTGGCTGCGGTTAGGGCCATTGCTGATTTGGCTTTAGAACCCGTTCCTGAAGTAGTAATGATGGCTTATAATGAGGGAAATATGTCGTTTGGAAGAAATTATATCATTCCAAAACCAATGGACCCTCGTTTGTTAACCACCGTAGCTCCTGCAGTAGCAAAAGCTGCCATGGATAGTGGAGTTGCCAAAGCACCAATTACGGATTGGGAGGGATATAAAGATTCACTTAGGAAACGATTGGGATTGGATAACGACTTTGTGAATCGATTGATGACAAAGGCTAAACGCGATCCAAAACGTGTTGTTTTTGCAGAAGCTGACAATGTAAGAATATTAAGGGCTGCACAAGCTTGTGTTTCAGAAAATATAGCAAAACCAATACTTTTAGGTAAGCCTGAAGTAATTCAGCGCCTTTTGGATGAAAACGCTATTGAAATTCCAAATGTAGTAATCATCGATCCCCGCAGAGAAGATGAAAGCCGCGCTAAATATGGTCAAAAGTTATTCGAAAAGCGCTCTCGCAAAGGAATCAGTTATTACGAAGCTGAATACCAAATGCGTAATCGCAATTATTTCGGTGCCATGATGGTAGAAAATGGAGATGCCGATGTATTTATTTCTGGTTTAACCAGAAGTTATCCTTTGGCGTTAAAACCTGCCTTAAGTTGCATAGGAAGAAGTGAAGGCTCTTCAATCGTTTCTGGAATGCATATAATGATGTCTAAAACGGGCCCTATGTTTTTTGCCGACACAACTGTTCATATTGAATACAATGAAAATGAATTGTTTTGTATGGTTAGAGATGTTTACAAAAGGGTAAAATCTTTCCAAATAGAGCCGAGAATTGCCTTGATTTCATATTCTAATTTTGGCTCTAATTCTGGGAATTCTCCAGAAATGATGCGAAAAGTAGTAGAACGTTTACATACTGAATGTCCTGAAATTGTGGTTGAAGGGGAAATGCAACCCGTATATGCCATTGATGGTCAACTGCGTCAATCGCTGTTTCCATTTAATAAATTAGGAAATAAATCTGCCAATACATTTATTTTTGCCGATTTAAGCAGTGGAAATGCAGCTTATCAGTTAATGCGCACAATGGGTGGACTAGAAGCCATTGGTCCCGTTTTACTTGGAATGAACAAAACTGCGCATATTTTACATCACAGTTCTAATGTACGTGAAATTTTAAACATGGTAGCTTTGGGTGTTTGCGAAGCACAAGATAGATTGAAATCAAAATGAAAGTAAAACAAATCAATTTTGAATCTAGAGAATATTTCCAAACTTTGGGATTAAGATATGATGTTTTACGTCGACCATTACACATTCATTTCAATTTAAATGATTTAAAAACGGAAAGCAGCGATATCCATATCGCTGCTTTTTTTAATACCCAAATAGTAGGCTGTTTGATATTATCTGAAATATCAGATAAACCATTTTTTTACAAGATGCGACAGGTTGCAGTGCATACTGACTTTCAAAGAAAAGGAGTAGGCCAGTTGATGGTTGAATTTTGTGAAAAACTAACTGTTGATAAAGGTATGAAATCGATTGAATTACATGCCAGAGAAACCGCAGTGCCTTTTTACTTGTCAATGGAATATATCATTGTTGGCAATCCGTTTTTAGAGGTTAATATCCCTCATTTTAAAATGACCAAAGAATTGGATTTTTAAGGGTCAGTTCTATTTGAGCCAACGAAATCTTACTTTCTTCGATTTCCTTAACGGATTTAATTGCAGTTTCCTATCTTTGTAAGAATATATGAGTACAATAATCACAATTCTTCAGTTTGTATTAGCCTTAGGTATTTTAGTTACTTTACACGAGTTAGGTCATTTTTTGGCAGCGCGCGCATTCGGAATTAAAGTTGAGAAATTCTATTTGTTTTTCGATGCTTGGGGATTCAAATTATTCAAATTTAAAAAAGGCGATACAGAATACGGTATTGGTTGGTTGCCTTTGGGAGGATATGTGAAAATTGCCGGTATGGTTGACGAAAGTTTAGATACCAAACAATTGAAGACTGAACCGGAAGCTTGGGAGTTCCGTTCTAAGCCAGCTTGGCAACGTTTGATTGTTATGGTAGGTGGTGTATTCGTGAACCTTGTTCTGGGTATTGTAATTATTTCAGGTTTAACATATTCTCAGGGTGATTCATTCATTCCTAACGAAGCAATTAATTCAAAAGGTGGTATTTATGCCGGTCCTGATGCCCGTAAATTGGGATTTAAATCAGGTGATCAAATAGTTGCATTAAACGGTAAGCCGGTGGTTGATCTTTTGGGTGAATTTGGTAATCCAAGTTTCTTAATGGCTGACAAAAAAACTGTTTCAATTAAAAGATTGGCATCAAAAGATTTAAATACTGCCGTTTACACCGATACAACCATTACTTTGCCTAATAACTTCGAAGAAGTGATTACAAAGGCAATGAAGAGCGAAATGCCATTCTTTGCACCACGTTATCAATTTGAAGTAAAAACTGTTGTTAAAGGTGGTTCTGCCGACAAAGCGGGTGTTATAGATGGGGATCGCATTTTGGCTATTGATAGTCAAAATATTGGATCCTTCTTTGAATTAAAAGAAACATTAAAAGCAAAAGGTGGCAAGACTGCGGATTTTACTGTGTTGTCTAAAGATGGCAAAACAACCAAAAAGTATATTTCAATTACCGACGAAGGAACCATAGGCTTCCAACCTAAGTTTGTTGGTTTTGAGGGATTAGAAAAAACCATCAAATACGGATTGGGTGAATCAATGGTGAAAGGGGTTGAAAAATCGTTCACGTTGATTTCTGCAAACGCAAAAGGTTTGGGTAAAGTGGTATCAGGTAAAACCAACGCCAAAAATTCGTTGGCTGGTCCTATTGGCATTGCTCAAATGTATGGCAGCACTTGGGATTGGATCAATTTCTGGTCGCTTACAGCCATGTTGAGTTTGGCACTTGCATTCATGAATATTTTGCCAATTCCAGCGCTAGATGGTGGACATGTGATGTTCTTGATGTATGAAATTATTACCCGTCGCCCTGTGAACGAAAAGGTTTTGTATGTTGGACAAATTATTGGAATGGTAATTTTGTTTAGCTTAATTGCCTTTATATTTTGGGTTGACATTGCCAGAGCATTGGGATTCTAATGAGCAATGCATTTGAATTTTTTGATTTAGCACCAACATTGGCAATTGATGCCAAATTGTTAAGGGCGAAATTTTTAAAAATTCAGCGCAATTCACATCCTGATTTTGGAGGTGATGTAAATACAGATTCAGAGTTGGCAAATACCTATTTTGAAGTACTAAAATCACCAGAAAAACGCATTCAAGTTTTGCTTGAGTTGTATGCCAATAATTCACTTAATAACAATCTATTACCTGCTGATTTTTTGATGGATATGATGGAGTTGAACGACGTTATTGACGATTCCAAAAGCGGTGATGAACAAGCTACACAACTAGCAAATACTGGATTAGATCAAATTAAATCGGCATTAGACAATCAAATGAGTGAATTCATGAAACAATGGGATTTAGGAGAAACAACAGTATCTTCTATGACTGATTGGACTGAATTAACAATTTGGTATCAAAAAATGAAATATTGGTCGCGTTTAAGAAAAAATTTAGACGGGATCAACGAAATATAATGTTAGGGTATTAAATTCGAAGCGTATTTCAATGTCAGAAAAGCAAATTATATTAAACCATGAAGATATTCAGTTGTTGATAAAACGATTGTCGTTGGAAATAGCTGAAAATCATGTAAACGAAAAACCACTTTGTTTGGTTGGTTTAAACGAAAGGGGTTATTTCATTGCAAAAGAAATATTTAGCAATTTGAAAGACATATTGCCAAATCAAACAATTGTAACAAACCAAATGTCTGTTTCTCGTTCCGAATTGAAACTAACAAATATCATTGAAAATATTCAAGATGTTACGGTTGTTATTGTTGACGATGTTGTAAACAGTGGTTATACTGCCATGAAAACGGTGGCATATTTCTTTGAAAATGGCTGTAATCAAATAGAAACTGCTTTTCTTGCTCAAAGAGAACATTTAAATTTTCCAATATTGGCAAATTATGTGGGACTTTCAATAGCAACTACTTTGAAAGACCATGTGTATTTTGACAATTCCAATCCACAACAAATCCAAATTTATCTAGCATAAAATCATGAATGTACCGTTTTTTGACTTGAAACGTCAATACAATCAATTGAAAGGCGAAGCTTTGCCTTTGATAGAAAAAGTACTTGAAAATACTGCCTTTAGTGGTGGTCCTTTTGTTCAAGAATTTGAAGAAAATTTAGCAAAATATAACCAAACTAAATTCGCTGCTGCGGTAAATAACGGAACAAACGCAATTCATTTGGGTTTGATGGCACTAAATATAGGCCCTGGCGATGAAGTGATTGTACCTGCCAATACTTTTATAGCTTCGGCTTGGGGTGTTAGTTATGTTGGTGCAACACCAGTTTTTGTTGATGTAGATCCACTTACATGGAATATAGATGTTGTGGAAGCTGAAAAGGCAATTACTGCAAATACCAAGGCAATCATGGGCGTTCATCTTTATGGCCAACCATGCAACATTGCGGGATTGGTTGAATTGTGTGAACGTAAAAATATAGCTTTTCTAGAAGACAATGCCCAAGCAATTGGTGCTACTTATAATGGGAAAGTGGTAGGTCAGTTTGGCGCTATGAGTTTCACCAGTTTTTACCCTGGTAAAAATCTAGGGTCTTTTGGTGAAGCAGGTGCTGCTTTCACAAACAATGAGCAATACCATAATCGCATTCAAATGTTGAAAAATCATGGATGTAATGTGCGTTATCACCATGAAATAATTGGTTACAACATGAGAATGGAGGGTATTCAAGGCGCTGTTTTGAACTTGAAATTGAATTATATCGATGGTTGGAACAACAAACGCCGTGAAATTGTAAATCGTTATAAAGAAGTTGCCTCGAACAAATTGGTTTTTCAAGCAGCTGAGCCAAATGCAGTTGCAGTGCATCATTTGTGTGTGGTTACCACTGAAAACAAAGATGAATTTTTGAAATATTTGGATGAGAATGGTGTAGGTTATGCCTTCCATTATCCAATTCCTTGTCACTTACAAAAGGCGTATGCGTCTTTGAATTACAAACTTGGAGATTTCCCTCATTCTGAATATTTGGCGAGTCATTGTATTTCTTTGCCCCTGTTTCCAGAAATGACAGAGGAAGAAATTAGCCGTGTTTGCGATGTTATTGCACAATACTGACATAGAATTAAAACAAATCATCATTTATTTTGTAATTTTGGATAAATAAGTCCATTAGTTGCAAAAACTTTTCAAATATCTATTCCTATTCATATTTTCCTTCACTATTGGAACGGGGAAAGCTACGCATATTGTTGGTGGAGAATTGACATACAAGAACACAGGCACCAATGTCTACAAAATTAGGTTAGATCTTTACATTGATTGTTTAAATGGGAATGCGGGAGCGATTAGTTCTGATGCCCAAGCGATTATTGGGATTTTCAATGGCAATACGAACAGAATATTAAATGGATATCCAATTTCTGTAAGTAGAAAAGGACCAGTTAGGGTAAATAAAACCAATTACAATTGCATTGCAGTTTCTCCCAATGCTTGTGTAGACCATTACGTTTATGAAACTACCGTAACTTTGCCACCTACAACCGGAGGTTATTATATTTCTTTTCAGCGTTGCTGCAGAAATGGTACAATATCGAATATTGTCGATCCCGGAGCCACTGGTGCTAATTATTGGGCTTATATTCCAGATTCACGGTTATGGGGAAAAGAAAATACGTCGGCAGTTTTCAACGAATTACCTCCAAATTTCTTGTGTACAAATACACCGCTAAAATTCGACCATTCAGCAAAAGATGCAGATGGCGATAGTCTTGTTTATGAGTTAATTACGCCCTACACAGGTGCCAATCAATTTGATCCAAGGCCTGATAATACATCTACAAATGGATTCTTACAAGAACCTTTATTTACACAAATTTCGTGGAATTCAGGCTATTCAGCTTTAAATCCAATTGACGGCAATCCCAAAATGACAATTGATCCTGTTACAGGATATCTAACATTGGTGCCAACCAGAGTTGGTCAATTTGTTGTGGGAATTGTTGTTAAAGAATACAGAAAAGGGAAGTTGGTTACACAAACCATTCGCGATTATCAGTTTAATGTTCAATCTTGTGTGATTGATGTGGTTGCCTCTTATTTTGTGCCCAAGGTAATTTGTGGGTTAAGATATCAGTTTGTGAACCAAAGTAACGGCGCAACAAGGTACCATTGGGATTTTGGTGTAAAAGATTCAACAAAAGATACATCCAATTTAGCAAAACCTCAGTTTACATATCCAAAAGCTGGAGTTTATAAAGTAAGGTTATACGCATATAAAAACAAATGCCTCGACAGTTTTAGCGCAGATGTAACCGTTGTTGAGCCAGCGAAACCCAAATTACCAAAAGATACAATACTTTGTCCTGGTGACGTTTATAAATTAAAGTCAAATATTGTGGCCGATTTTTATTCGTGGAGTACAGGCAGTCAAAAAGATTCTATATTGGTAAACAAAGACGGAACCTACTGGTTGGGAGTAACTGTTAAGAGTTGTACCTGGTATGATACAATAAAAATATCTTATGATAGGAATGTGATAAAGGCCTTTGGGGATACAGTTTTCTGTAACGACGATCCAATAAGTCATCCGCTGAAATCATTATTAACTACAAATTCAACATATTTGTGGAATACGAGTGAAACAACACCCAATATAATTGCAATTAAGCCTGGCAAATTTATTGTTTCCGGAATTACAGAAAATGGATGCAAATCAAAAGATACCGTCGAGGTTTCTAAGTTTTCGCCAGTAAAAGTTGCTATCAATGATACAATAGTTTGTCCTTTGTTTCAAGCTACGTTTGATACCAAAAACACGAATCCATCTGCCATCATCAACTGGAGCAACGGAGCAACTGGGAATACAATGATTACGAATGTCCCTCAAACTTATTTTGTGAAAGTAAAAATTGGGCTTTGTGCAAAATTGGACACATTTGTCTTAACCAACTATAATAGAGAATATTACATGGGCAATGATTTGCGTTATTGTAACAAAATTGACACACTGCTTACCTTGAATTTTCCTAATATTTCTAAAGTGGTATGGAATACTGAAGTACCGGGCCCACAATTTCGTTTGACCAAACCTGGCCTTGTTTCCGCTACTTGGTTAAATTCGCGTAATTGCCCAGAATCAGATTCTATTTTTGTGAATCTTTTTCCTAATCCAAAATTAAATCTTGGTCCGGATACAATTTTATGTTTAAGTGAAAAACCGATTTTAGACGCGGGTGCTGGAATGCAATCATACTTTTGGTACAATGGAATTACAGACCAAATGATTGTTGCCCGAGATTCAGGTTTGTATTGGGTAGAAGTAAAGGATTGGGAGGGATGTAAGAGCCGCGACACTGTTCTTATAAATAAACGCAAAGATTTATTTACTTCGTTGATATATATGCCGAACGCATTTACGCCTAATGAAGACGGTTTAAATGATGTTTATCCAACCAATCAGTATAAAGTAAAGGGAAGTTTGTATAATTTAAAGTTGTATAACCGCTGGGGTGAGAAATTAGCAGATTATTCAAGTCCTGATTTTAACTGGGATGGTAAAATCAATGGGGTGCCTGCCGCAGAAGGTGTTTATGTTTACAAAATTACATGGATTGGCTGCGATAACTACTTGAGAACGTTGGTAGGTGATTTTACCTTATTGCGGTAAAATTAATTTTCTAGCAGATAAGAGTTTGAAACTCTTCTAATTCCATTTTTCAATAAAGTACTGTTGAAATTAATAACCAAACCAAGTTTATAATTTCCGTTTTTAAGAATCTTCAGTAATTTTTGGATTTGCAATTCAGTAACAGCTTCAGATGTTTCAACTTCAACTACCAAAATATCATTTATCAATAAGTCGATATGGATTTCTTGACTTAGTTTTAAATTTTTGTAAAATAAATCACGCTTTACATTTGTTTGAATTTGAAAGTTTTGCTGATTTAATTCATATATCAAACATTCCAAATATGTTTCTTGATTCAAACCAGGGCCTAGCGTTTTATGAATTTCAATTGCAATGCCAATAATTGCATGTGCCAATTCATTTTCATCGGATATAAATTCATTCATAGTGATTAAAAGTTATAAAATTACAAAGAGTCAACAAAATTCAACAAATCATGTGAATTGTGCATGGAAAATAAATTAAACGATATGGTTTTTTTATTAAAGATAAAAAAGCGTAATATTTCAATCATAAAAATCGTGTACATAACATTTGTTTTCTACTAAATTCCGTAATTTGCATGATATACCTATGAGTCAAATTGCCACAATAATTCGAAATGCAACCATTGTCAATGAAGGAATTTCTTTTCATTCAGATGTACTAATTGAAAATAATGTTATCCATAAAGTTGCTCCCAACATTTCGGTTCCATTTGCTTGTAATGAAATTAATGCAGACGGCAAAATTTTGATACCTGGTGTAATTGACGATCAAGTGCATTTTAGAGAACCAGGATTAACCTATAAAGCCGATATTTATTCAGAAAGTAGGGCGGCCTTACTTGGAGGTGTGACTTCTTTTATGGAAATGCCCAATGTGAATCCCCAAACCACAACCATTGAATTACTCGAAGAAAAAATGGCAATTGCCGCGAAAAATAGTGCTGTGAATTATTCGTTTTTCTTAGGTGCTACCAATCAAAACATAGACGAACTTAAAAAGATAAACACGGAAGATACCTGCGGCGTTAAAATATTCATGGGAAGCAGCACCGGCGATATGCTTGTTGATGACGGTGGCACTTTAAATCAAATTTTCAAAAATGTTCCTGCCTTGATTGCTACACACTGCGAATGTGAAACCCGCGTAAAAGAAAGACTTGAACAAGCAAAAGCTGATTTTCCTTCTGGAATTCCAGCAAATCATCATCCAATCATTCGTGATGAAATAGCTTGCTATTTGTCATCTTCTTTGGCTATTGATTTGGCTAGAAAGTACGGAACCCGCTTGCATATTTTGCACATCACTTCCGCTTCGGAAACCTCGTTGTTTCAAAATAATGTCCCTCTTGAACAAAAATTAATTACTTCAGAGGTTTGTGTGCATCATTTGCACTTTACCGACAATGATTATCAAACACTGAAGCACCAAATCAAATGCAATCCATCTATTAAATCACAAAAAGACAATGATGCATTGTGGGCTGCATTGTTAGACGATAGATTGGATATCATAGCAACAGATCATGCGCCTCACTCAAAAGAAGAGAAGCATGATGATGATTATCTAAAATGTCATGCGGGTTTGCCATTGGTTCAACATTCATTGCTGTTGATGCTCCAAAAAGTGCAAGATGGAAAATTGACCATCGAAAAAATGGTAGAAAAAATGTGTCACGCCCCTGCGGTTTGTTTTAGAATGATCAATCGAGGTTTTATTCGTGAGGGATATTTTGCGGATTTGGTGCTGATTGATCCTTCAAAAACCACTTCAGTTAATCCTGATAATATTGCCTATAAATGTGGATGGTCACCACTGGATGGAACTACTTTCCAAAATGCAATTGACAAGGTTTGGGTAAATGGTACGTTGAGTTTAGATAATGGAAAAATACAGGAATTAAATCCAATTCGCTTGAAATTTAAAGCACTTTAAACTTTAGATGATTTTACTCCGCTTTGCATAAAACTCCATCAAAACTTCTTGAATGGGCTTTGTAACGTTGGCGTAATAATATGAAATACCCAATTGTAAGCTTTTGTTTTCCAATTCTTTTCGATGCTCATTTTGGCTTTTTGCATATAATTCTTGAATTTCTTCGGGTTGTAACTTCAAGATTTCATTTGATTCCAAATCCACAAATTTCATTGGTATGGCACCTAGATTCAAATTAATTTCGGTTACTTCATGTGCAACATGAACCAATAAAACTTCACATTTTTGGAATTGTAAAATAGATATGGTTTCCCAAAATTGGGCTTCTTCTTTGTGCTGAGTTTTATCCCAAAGTAAATCACTAAAAATGACAACCAAATTTCTGCGTTTTACGGTTGCAGCCAATTCAGAGATACCAATTGTAGAATCGGATATATCTGGAATTTCATTCTCCCAATAAGGTGACAGTTGGGAAATGCAATTTCGAAAATGAGATAGGGTTGATTTCATTTCAGATTTCCAACTAATTTGGGATTCTGAAAAGAACGAGAACGAAAATGCATCGCGTTGATTGGCGCAGATGTATGAAATACTCGAAGCTGCCAAAATTGCAAATTTTAATTTGTCGAGGTTAGGAGCAGGATATTGCATGCTCTTTGAAACATCTAACCACAAATGACATTTTAAATTTGTTTCTTCGTTGAATTGTTTGATGTAGTTTTTTTCTGTTTTGGCCAAAAGCTTCCAATCTAGGTTACGAATACTCTCACCCGGATTATATGCCCTGTGTTCTGAAAACTCAACAGAAAATCCATGAAACGGCGAGTTATGCAATCCTGTAATAAATCCTTCCATTGCCTTTTGTGCAATGAGTGGAAGATTTTTATATTGAATAACTTCAGAGAGTAACATGGTAAAAAAAAGCCCCGATTTCGGGGCTTTTTAAAAGATTATAATTGTGCAGTTATTTTTTGAGCAATTGATGCTTTAGGAACAGCGCCAACAATTTTATCAACGATTTCGCCACCTTTGAAAATCAACAAAGTAGGAATGCTTCTAATGCCGTATGTTGCTGCAACATCTGGGTTTTCGTCAACGTTTAATTTGCCAATAACCGCTTGACCATCCATTTCGGTGCTCAATTCTTCGATCAATGGACCAATCATTTTGCATGGACCACACCATTCTGCCCAAAAATCTACCAATACTGGTTTATCTGAATTCAAGACTACTTCCTGAAAATTACTTGTTGTGAAATTAATTGCCATAATAGTTTTTATTTATACAAAGTTACAAAAATCAAATGCACCTATCAAGAACAATTGTTCCATTTTCTATAAATATTATCAATAAGCCGTTCAATGAAATCGATGCCTACTTCAACCTCCGTTCCTCAACGCCAAAACCAAACAGGGCATAGTCAAAAATGGTGGGGTCGGAGGGATTGAGTTGGCGCAATACAGCGGTTAATTCCTCTACGGTTTGCCAATTGGCTTTTGTTGAGGTAATCAAACCTAAGTTAATGGCAACCCTGTGTACATGAACATCCAAAGGAATCATGAGTTGCGATGCGTTTATGTTTTGCCACAATCCAAAGTCTACTCCGTCATTTTCTCTCACCATCCACCTCAGAAACATGTTTAAACGCTTACTGGCGCTGTTCTTCGAAGGGGTAGAAACGTGCTTCTTTGTTCGGCACGTATCTTGTCCCTCAAAAAAAGAATTGTGAAAATGTATAAGACCTTGCTGAACTGCATTTAGGTCCACTGTTTTTGAAGGAAAGAATGCCGTTTCCAAACTGCTATGTTGAGCGTAATGATTCTTTAGGAAACGAATAAAATACAACAAATCTAATGTATTGAAGGTGCGGTGAACAAACTTCGGAATGCTGTCTAAATCACTTTCTGTAACGTTTACAATGAAATCAAACGGTGCATTCTCGAAAATATCCATCAATTTGTTCGTGCTGTTAATAATGGTGACTCTTTGTCCCCAAGCCAACGTTGCCGCGAAAAATGCAGAAATTTCTATGTCTTGTTTTTGCGAAAAACGATGGGGAATTGAAATTGGATCATCCGCAACAAAGTTTCTGTTGTTGTAATGACGAACTTGATCCCACAAGAGCTCTTGAATTTCGGAAGGTATTTTCATGTGTGGTTTTGCTTTTGAGGGACATAAAAAAAGGCAACTGAAATAGATAATTCAGTTGCCTTTGCTTTTTTATCGAATTAAATTAAACGTGAGAAAGTGCAGTATCTAAATCGGCAATCAAATCATCAATGTGTTCAATTCCAACGCTTAAGCGTATCAAACTATCTTTCAATCCGTTTGCCTCGCGTTCCGCCTTTGGAATGCTGGCATGGGTCATTGTTGTTGGATGACCAACCAAACTTTCAACGCCACCCAAACTTTCAGCCAACGCAAATAGTTTTGTAGATTTCAAGAAGGTTAGAGCACTATCAACTGAATCACTTTTCAAAGTGAATGAAATCATTCCTCCAAAATCTTTCATTTGCTTTTTGGCAACTTCGTGATTTTTGTGCGATTCAAAACCTGGCCAATATACTTCACCCACTTTAGGATGGTTGGCGAGATAATTTGCTATAACTTTACCGTTTTCACAATGGCGTTGCATGCGGATATGAAGGGTCTTGATTCCTCTCAATACCAAGAAGCTATCCATAGGACCTGGTGTTGCACCACATGAATTTTGGATAAACGCCAATCTGTCTTTTAGTACTTCATCGTTTACGCACAAAACTCCCATCACCACATCGCTGTGTCCATTGATATATTTGGTTGCTGAGTGCATAACCACATCTGCGCCAAAATCAGCAGGATTTTGTAGGTAAGGCGATGCAAAGGTATTGTCAACCACAACCGTTGCTCCAACAGAATGGCCAATTTTGCACATTGCTTCAATGTCGATAATACGCAACAAAGGATTTGTAGGCGTTTCAACCCATACCATTTTGGTTTTAGGCGTAACCGCAGCTTCAACCGCCGCGATGTCAGACATATCTACAAACTTGAATACGATACCATAATTGGCAAATATTTTTGTGAAGATTCTATAAGATCCACCGTATAAATCGTTGGTAGAAACAACTTCGTCTCCTGGGTTCAATAATTTAATACAAGCGTCAACAGCACCCATTCCGGTACTGAAACACAAACCATAATTCATTCCTTCCAATGCAGCCAAGTTGTTTTGAAGTGCATCGCGGGTAGGATTTTGTGTTCTTCCATATTCATATCCTTTGTGATCACCAGGAGCTGCTTGAACATAAGTACTTGTTTGGAAAATCGGAGTCATAATGGCGCCAGTAGTTGGATCTGGTTCAATTCCAGCATGAAGCACGTTGGTTTCTATGTTTTTGTAACGCATATTATTGAATTATTTTTTTAATGATTTGAGGGAAATGGGCAAATTCCAAAAGATGAATTTTTTGAGCTAAGGTTTCCGGTGTATCTAACGGTGTTAGTTCACATTCGGCTTGAAAAATATAATCACCTTCATCGTAATGTTCATTTACATAATGAATAGTAATGCCCGATTTATTTTCCTTGGCATTGATCACCGCTTCGTGTACAAAATGTCCATACATTCCTTTTCCGCCATAATTAGGAAGGAGAGCGGGGTGTATGTTAATGATTTTATTTGGAAATAATGCAATTAATCTTTCAGGAATTTTCCATAAAAAACCAGCCAATACAATTAAGTCGGGTTGATAGCTGAGTATTTGTTGGTCAATTATATCGGTATTGTTGAAATCGTTGCGGTTAAATAATACCAAAGGTATTTCTAAGCGATTCGCCCTTTCAATTACACCGGCCTTGTCATTGTTGCAGAAAATGGCAACAATTTCGATGTTTTCATTGACAAATTGATCGTGAATATTTTCAGCATTACTGCCACTGCCAGAAGCAAAAATCACAATTCTTTTCATTGCTTTATTTTGAAAGAAGTTGCAATACTTGACATTTTGGACGCGGATACATTATAAAACGTTTTTCCTCCGCAAAACCAATCAATGGCTATTGTTTGACCTGATTTATTCTGATAAAAATACCTACCAAATGGACCGCGTCTGTAGGTCCCTAATTCGGTGTACCAACCTAAAAACCGATGATAGTTTTGTTTGTTTGAATTGGTATAAATATTCAAATCTAATGTTGGATTATATGCCCCGCTTTCACTGACAGAAATTTGGGTACCTTCGTCGTTGTGAATGTATTGATGGGTAAATTGATTTCTGTTTTCAATCAATTCGGAAAGTTTACTGTAATTGATTGGTTTGCTGAAAATATTAATCATGATAGATTCAAAACCATTTTCTTTATCAATATTTGTAATCCAAACAAACTGTGAATCTGATTGAACAATTCTAAAGTTATTCGGAATGTCAATACTGAATCCATAATTTAACATCAATAAATCCTCTAAACTATCTGAATATTGTCGTTGTGAAATATTAGATTTTGGAAAATATCCCTCAACACCTGATAGTCCTAAATCAAGATTTATTTGGAAGAGTGCTTTTTCAAGTTTTGCAAAATTCTCTTTTAGCCAAGCATCCATTTCCATGTCTATATCAATTACCAAAACTTTTTGCCCATTGCCCCAAACGTTTTCAAACAATTTTCCATTAAAGTCATTTTTAAAGGAAACTTCATTTTTTGAGGGAATTTGACCGCTATTGCCAATTGTTACGTCGTGATTGAGGAATACCAAAATTCTTTCATTTTGATTGACTTTTTCATCGGTTTTAAGGGCAGTAACAAAATAGTTCAAACAAGATTCGTAACGATCATCAACTGGCAAGTGTTTGTCTTTTGAGGCATTTTGCTCAATGAAAGAACCAACTATTGATTCATCTTCTTCCGAAGTGTAAAGAGATATATTCCCAGATTTAGCCTGGATAAAGTTATTAGAATTGGTAATCTGTTCTGATTGATTACAAGAAATAAAACAAGTACCAACAAGAAGAGTCAAGAAAGATAGGGTAGAATATTTAAAAATATTCATAAGATTTATCTGTAGTTTCTTTTGTGTCGGCCTCGAGATCTGTGTTTCTTCTGCTTCGAAAGCTTAATTTTAGTTCCAACAGCAATTTTGGAAGAACTTAAATTATTCATTGCTTTCAATTCTGCAACAGTCAAACCATTTGACTTAGCAATTGAATGTAGCGTTTGTCCTTTTTGAACGGTTAAGGTAAAAGACTTTTTACTCGATTTAAGTGCTTTTTTCCCGGTTTTGCTTTGACGAATGTATCTACTCGATGTTCGATAATTAGCATAGTAATTATATGGAGATCCGGCAACAGCAAACTCAGTAGCACTATCTATATTTTCTACAAAACTCATACTTGCCTCATATGGCATAAGTACAGTATTATTGGTGGCAACGCCTGTGTTTTGAGTTAGTAATTCTCGATTGGCATGGATGATTTCTTCGTGACTATGTCCAATATATGTACAAACTTTTCCTAAGTGAAGGGTAGTGTCGATTTTGGTTGGAACTAAAATTGCGCTTGAATTGTTGTGGTTGGCGTTATAAGCGTGTTCGGTGAAGTTTAACACATAAGCCATTGCAATAAATTTTGGCACGTAATTTTGAGTTTCTTTCGGCAAGTAGGGCAATATTTGCCAATATGTTTTCTTACCGCCACCGGCTCTTTTTATTGCTTTGTTCACATTACCAGGTCCACAGTTGTAAGAAGCGATACTCATTAACCAATCATCAAAAAGAAAGTATGAGTTTTTGAAATATTCACTTGCTTTTTGCGTGCTTGTTAAAATGCTCTTTCGTTCATCTAAGTTGTAATTGATTTTCATACCCATTGATTTGCCGGTATAGGGCATGAATTGCCATAAACCTGTGGCGCCGCACCAAGATACTGCATTGGGATTCAAATTTGATTCAATTACTGAAACGTATTTCAATTCTACAGGTAGAGAATTTCTATCTAAAATTTCTTCAAAAATGGGAAAATACAAATTCATTCTTTGATGTATCATATTGTAATATGATTCACCAAAACCCAATAGATACTTAATTTGACGTTCTACCAAGTAGTGAAAATCCATGGGAATGGTAGTTCCCATCATTTTAACGTCTTCCTCAAATTTTGTTTTTGTGATATAGTTTGTTGGAATGGCTTTAACTGGATTATGGCTAGGAATTGAGCTCAATAATTCAAATGTTAAACTATCGATCCTACCAATGCTATTTGAAGCAGCTATAGGCATTATTGGAGCTTGTCCATTTGCAATACCTACTGTCAAGGCCATTACACAAAATTTTATTGCATTTTTTAAAATCATCTCTTCTTTAATGTTCCAATTGTGGCACAATTTACGATTAATTTTCGAAAACTCAATGAAATCAACGCTCTAACTATGTTTAATTTATGTTATATTTGTGGAAAACTAGGTCGGAATTTTTGTGTTTTTATAATTTCTGACAATTAATTCATACATAAAATTAAAAAATTAGTTATGCCTAACCAAATGTTCGAAAATCTTCAGAAAACATTGCCTGAAACTCAAACAAAATCCATTTCAACTTTTTTAAATGACCACTCCGTTTCAATAGGAATTCCTAAGGAATCTACTTTTCAAGAAAATCGAGTTCCATTAACACCGGCTGCAGTGAAGTTTTTGAGTGAAAATGGTCATAGAATTATTTTGGAAACTGGTGCGGGCAGAAATGCTAATTTTTCAGATCATCAATTTAGTGAAGCAGGTGCGGAAATCACTTCTGATATTACCAAAGTTTTTGGTTGCGATTCAATTTTGAAAATTGATCCTCCTACTTCCAAAGAAATAGATCTGATGAAACAAGGTCAATTGCTTATATCCGCATTGCAAATTAATCAGCTTGATGCAGTGTTGCTAAAGAAATTGATGGATAAGAAAATCAATGCAATGGCGTATGAGTTTTTACAAGATGATTCAGGCGCTCTTCCAATTATTCGTGCAATGAGCGAAATTGCTGGAACAGCTTCCATTTTAATTGCTGCAGAATATCTCAATAATACCCACGTTGGAAAAGGTGAACTTTTGGGAGGTTTCGCTGGTGTCCCACCAACACAAGTAGTTGTAATAGGTGCCGGCGCTGTAGGAGAGTTTGCCACCAAAGCAGCTCTAGGTTTAGGTGCCAATGTAAAAATTTTCGATAATAACATGTATCGATTGAGAAGAATCCAAAAGTCATTTGGTTTTCATTTGTATACCAGTACCATTCAACCCATTGTTTTAAGGTCGGCACTTGAAAGAGCTGACGTAGTTATCGGTGCACTTGCCGGAAATACTGCAAGATGTCCTGTTGTCGTTTCTGAAGACATGGTCATGAATATGCGTCCCAACAGTGTGCTCATTGATGTTGCCATAGACCGTGGTGGTAATTTTGAAACATCAGAATTAACCAACCACGAGAAGCCAATTTTCAAAAAGCACGAAGTAATTCATTATTGCGTTCCAAACATTGCATCGAGGGTGAGTAGAACAGCAAGTTATGCTTTGAGTAATGTATTTACACCCATGTTAGATGAAATGGCTCAAGCAGGAGGATTTGCTGATTTTCTGAGGATGAAACCAGGTATTAGGAAAGGTACCTATTTGTACCGCGGTAGCTTGACAAATAAAAGCCTTGCCGATAAATTTGGAATCAAATACCAAGACATGGATTTGATGATTGGTATGTTTATGTGAGATTAAATCTCAATAAATTTGCAATCAATGCCATGAGGCAGGAAATGGCTTTTTACCCTGTCAGCATTCGTGTCGGAAACAAAAATTTGCCCAAACCTGTCTGAACATACCATTTTCATGAGTTCATTGGAACGCGACTCATCTATTTTTTCAAAAATATCATCCAATAACAACAAAGGATTATTACCCGTTTTGGATTTTAAATATTCGTATTGTGCAATTTTGAGGGAAATAACGAATGTTTTTATTTGTCCTTGAGAACCAAATTTTCGAATAGGAATTTCATTGATTAAAAACTCCAAATCATCTTTGTGAATGCCATCTGTTGTTCTCTGGGCACCAATGTCATTTCTTAAGTTTTGTTGTAGCAAAACATCAATGTCAATTTCTTCTAATCTGCTTTTATACTTAATATTGCAATTTTCCGATGAACAACTAATTTCCTGGTAGGCTTGATTGAAAAATGGAATAAACTCTTCTAAAAAATGTTTACGGGTTTGATAAATTGCCCGGCTGATTGGGATGAGTTTAAAATTATAACTATCCAGCAAAACTTCATCGATATAATGATTTTGATTGGTTTTTAAAAAGCTATTTCGCTGTTCAATCACTTTTCTGTACTCAACCAAATTTTTTAAATAAATGTTATCGAGTTGGCTAATCGTAAAGTCTAAGAATTTTCGGCGTTCCTCACTTCCCTCATAAATCAATGAAATATCATTCGGAGTAATAAATACCGTTTGAATGCTTCCAATGTGATCTATGATTCGTTTGAAAACTTTGCCGTTTTTTTTGATTGTTTTTTTTGTGTCTTTCCCAAAATTGATGATTAAATCAAATGGATTTATTTCTTCAAACTTCCCCGAAACAGTAAAGAAATCTTTGTCGAATTGAATGATTTGTTGATCAATGCTATTATAGTAGCTTTTTGCATTGGCTAACATATAAATTGCATCCAAAACATTGGTTTTTCCAGCGCCATTATTCCCCGTAATTGCATTGATTTTGTCAGAAAAAACAAATCGCGCACTTTCGTGATTTTTGAAATTAAATAATTGAAGCTCTTTTAAAAACACATCACAAAATTAAATGGAAAAGTGCGTCAGTTTAAAACAACAAATCCACAACCATAAAAAAATAGTTGAATTTACGATTAATCATTGCTGACTAGAAATAATGTAGTAAAATTGTACCGTGAAAAAAATAGTTTTATTCGCTCTTTTTGCTTGTATGCTTGGTACATATTCTTGCAACCATATTGACCCATTAGCTGCAAAACCTTATAAATTTCCTGAACACGATTTAGATAGTTTGGTTGACATTGATCAAGCATTGGTAAATATTGTTAAAATGCAAGGTGGAAAAGTACAAGAAAAGAAATTCTTCCTGGCGGATACCGTTTGTTATGATTTGCAATACAACAAGTTTGGTGAATTAATTTCAGTTTATAAGTTTAATGGTAAAGGAATTGAATTGTGGCAGGAAAATTATTATCCCAACGGACAAAGAATGTCACACTTTGAAAAAGGTTCGGATCTAAAAACAGGTGAGTCTTATTTCAATGGATTTTATGAAGCTTATTACGAATTTGGCGAGATTAAAGAACACGGAGTTTACAAGAATAATGAACTATTGTGGATGGTTCCTTTTACAAAAGATAGGATATCCGGTGACACAATTCTATATGAAATTAAGCGATAATTAATTGCATTTTTTGCAAATAATTAGTTCTCCAAAATTGTCCACATCTATCATTTTTGAGTTGCGAAAATTGTATTTTCGATAACTATTTTATGCCTACATTTTCACACTTACATGTTCACACTCAATATTCGTTGCTTGATGGTGCAGCGGATATTAAAAAGTTAATGAAAAAAGCAAAATCCGACGGAATGCCAGCCGTTGCAATTACCGATCATGGCAACATGTTCGGTGCTTTTGAATTTTATCAAGCCGCAAAATCTGAAGGCATTTTGCCTGTTATTGGGTGTGAATTTTATTTGGTTGAAGATCGTTTTCAAAAGACATTTGGACAAGGCAAAAAAGATAAGCGTTACCATCAATTGCTTCTCGCCAAAAACCAGAAAGGTTATGAGAATTTGGCAAAACTTTGCTCATTGGGTTATTTGGAGGGATACTATAGCAAATATCCGAGAATTGATAAGTCACTAATTCGACAATATTCCGAAGGATTAATTTGCACTTCCTGCTGTATCGGTGCAGAGATCCCTCAAGCCATATTATTTAAATCTGAGGAAGAAGCAGAAAAACTATTTGTGGAATGGCATGAATTATTTGGCGATGATTTTTATGTAGAATTACAACGCCATAACCTTAAAAATATTGACAACACCGGGATATCTCAAGAAGATATAAATCAAGTGTTGATTCGATTTGCGAAAAAATACAATGTGTCAATAATTGCCACCAACGATTCTCACTATATTGATGAATCAGATGCCAATGCCCATGATATTTTGTTGTGTATCAATACCTCCGAATTTCAATCTACCCCGAAAGCAACCAATGAAGAAAGCGGAAAAGGATATCGATTTGGTTTCCCAAATGAACAATTTTTCTTTAAAACACAAGCCGAAATGGCGGAGTTGTTCAAAGACATTCCTGAAGCACTCGATAACACCAATAAGTTAATCGATTCAATTGTCCCTCCCCAATTGGCTAGAGATATTGTATTGCCCCATTATGTAATTCCCGATGGATTTCAGTCGCAAAATGATTATATCACACACCTAGCTGTTGAGGGATGTAAGAAGCGTTATGGTGGTTCCATTCCTGGTAATGTTGAAGAAAGACTGAATTTTGAATTAAATACCATTCGTCAATCTGGTTTTGCTGGTTACTTCCTTATTGTTCAAGATTTTACAACTGCTGCCAGAGATATGGGTGTTTGGGTTGGCCCAGGAAGGGGTTCTGCCGCCGGAAGTTTGGTGGCCTATAGTTTAGGGATTACAAATGTTGATCCTGTTAAATACGACCTGCTTTTTGAACGTTTTTTGAATCCAGAAAGGGTGAGTATGCCCGACGTCGATATTGATTTCGACGATATGGGGAGAGACAGGGTCATTGAATATGTTGCCAAAAAATATGGAGAACGCCGTATTGCTCAAATTGTCACCTATGGTACAATGGCTGCAAAAAGTGCCATTCGAGACGTTGGGAGGGTGTTGCAATATCCTTTGCCACAAACAGATAGGTTGGCTAAATTAGTTCCAGGTAACCTCAATTTTAAAACCATGTTGCATGGCGATTTGGTGGAATTGGCAAAAGATGATTCTAAGAACTTAAAAGTTGAAGAACTAGATAACATCAAAGAGTTACAACGAATTTATAAAAGCAACGAACCGGCCGCTCAAGTATTGAGAGATGCCGAAAAGTTAGAGGGTTCGGTAAGAAATACAGGAGTTCATGCTTGTGGAATTATCATTGCTCCAAGAGATATTGATGAAGTAGTACCGGTAGCAAAAAGCAAAGATTCTCAATGGATGCAAGTTCAATATGATGTAAATCAAATTGAAAAAGCTGGTTTATTGAAAATGGACTTTTTGGGATTGAGTACTTTGTCAATTATGAAAGATGCCATCAATCTTATTAAAGAAACAGCTGGCGTTATCATTGATTTAGATTCAATACCATTAGATGATCTCAAAACATATGAAATGTTTCAAAGGGGTGAAACCAATGGTGTGTTCCAGTTTGAAAGTCCTGGTATGCAAAAACACATGCGCGATTTAAAGCCAACCCAGTTTGGTGATTTAATTGCAATGAACGCATTGTATCGTCCAGGACCTATGAAATACATCCCTGAATTTATTGATCGAAAACATGGCAGAAAACCCGTTGAATACGATTTGGCTGAAATGGAAGATTACCTCAAAGAAACATATGGAATTACAGTTTATCAGGAGCAGGTAATGTTATTGAGTCAGAAATTGGCAGGGTTTTCTAAAGGTAAAGCCGACGTATTGAGAAAGGCGATGGGTAAGAAAGATAAAAAACTCATTGACGATTTAAAGGCTGATTTTATGTCTGGAGCCAAAGAAAAAGGTTTTGCAGATAAAGTTTTAGAAAAAATTTATAGTGATTGGGAAGAATTTGCTCAGTATGCCTTTAATAAATCACATTCAACTTGCTACGCAGTTATTGCATTTCAAACTGCCTATTTAAAAGCAAACTATTCAGCGCAATATATGGCTGCCGTTCTAAAAAGCAATATGGGTGATATTAAAAAAATCACTTTCTATATGGAAGAATGCCAACGAATGGGAATCAAAGTTTTGGGTCCTGACTTAAACGAAAGTAAATCTGCCTTCACTGTAACCAAAAGCAATGAAATTAGATTTGGTTTAAATGCCGTGAAAGGAGTTGGTGAAGGTGCAGTATTAGAAATTTTGCAAGACAGGGAAAAGAATGGTCCCTATACAAGTATTTTCGATTTAACGTCAAGGGTGAATTTGCGTGCGGTTAACAAAAGAAATTTGGAATGTATGGCCAAATCTGGTGTTTTTGATTTTGATACACGATATCACAGGGCACAATATGTATTAGAAGATAACGAAGGCCGAATAGGAATTGAATTGGCGATTAAACAAGGTCAAAAAATCCAATCAGATAAAATTAGTGGTCAAACATCATTGTTTGGCGCTGGCCTTGACACAACGGTTCCTCAAGAACCTCGTTTGCCTCATGTAGAACCTTTCTCTTTGCACCAAGAACTAAAAGAAGAAGAAGAATTGGTTGGGGTATTTTTGAGTAAACATCCTTTGGATGATATGAAATTTTTATATCAAATGGTTTCTAAAACCAAAGTGAAAGAACTTGCACACGCAATTGATAACAATGAAAGGTCTGAATTCAGAATTATGGGTATCATCACAAATGCCAGAGAGGTTATTTCACAAAAAGGAAATCCTTACGGCCGTTTTGCAATTCTTGATTATTCTGGAAACATTGAATTAAACGTTTTTTCAAAGACGTATATCAATAACAAAAACTTGTTGTCTAAAGATTATATCGTTGTGATTCATGGCACTACAGAGCCAAATCCCGATAGAAGCGATGCCAAAGTGAATATTATATCAATTTCACTTGCATCAGACATTGATGAGAAAAAACTTGTGAAAACATTGAAAATAGACATGACACCAATAGAAGTAGACGGCGGCAAATATCAGGTTATTCAACATATTGTTGAACAATATCCGGGCAACTGTTCTGTACTTTTTAATTTTTCCGACATAGAAGAACAAATGAGTGTTTCATTAATTTCTAAGTATGGTATTCAATTCGGAATTGACGTTGAAACCATGCTGAAAGATTTAGATATTGATTATACCCCAATTTTAGATGAGCGTTGGCAGTAATATGAAAGTTTCAGGATTTGCAATTGCCCGAAATGTCGTTCAAGCCGATTATCCGCTGAAGGAAGCTATTTTTTCTATTTTGCCATTATGCGATGAAATTATCATTGCAGTTGGTAAAAGCCAAGACAATACAAGGGAATATATTGAAAGTTTTAATATCCCTCAATTGCGAATCATTGATACGGTTTGGAATGACAATATCAGAGAAGGTGGGGCAGTGTTGGCAGATGAAACAAATAAAGCGTTAGCAGAAGTTGACATTAGTAGCGATTGGTTAATTTATATTCAAGCCGACGAGTGTATTCATGAAGATGATCTGCCTAAAATCAGAAAGGCAATGGAAGATAATTTAGATAATACACATGTAGATGGATTGTTATTCGATTATTTGCATTTTTATGGGTCTTATGATTTTTTGGGGGACTCAAGACGTTGGTATAAAAATGAAATAAGAATTATTCGAAATAACTTAGGCATAAAAAGCTGGAAAGACGCACAAGGTTTCAGAAAGAAGGACGATACAAAAATAACCGTTGCAAGTGCCAATGGACGTATTTTTCACTATGGTTGGGTGAAACATCCAAAGCACCAACAAATAAAGCAAATGCAGTTTCATCGCTTGTGGCACGACGATGCTTACATGCAAAAAAATGTCAATATTTCAGATGAATTCGATTATTCTAGCATTGACTCATTAGTTCCATTTGAACAAAGCCATCCTACGGTGATGAAAAATAGGATTGACAATATCAGTTGGAAATTCGCAATTAATCCCCTTGCCAAGAACTTTGGAATAAAGGCGAAAATCCTTTATTGGATAGAAAAGAAATTTGGTTGGAGAGTAGGAGAATATAAAAATTATAAATTAGTAAAATAGATGATAGATGTAGCCATAATCGGAGGAGGAGCAGCGGGTTTTTTTGCGGCTATTAATATAAAAATGAATTGTCCAACCGCGAAAGTTGTGATTTTAGAAAAGACATTGAAAACACTTTCTAAGGTCAAGGTTAGTGGAGGTGGTAGATGCAATGTTACACATAATTGTGAGTCCTATTCAGAATTAGCGAGCAATTATCCTAGAGGTGGGAAATTTTTAAAACCTTTATTTAAAGAATTCGGTGTTTCTGAAACAATAACTTGGTTTGAAAATAATGGGGTAAGATTAACCACCGAAGCAGACGGTAGGATGTTTCCACTTTCAAACACTTCAGAAACAATTGTTAATTTGTTCGAAAGCAAAGCAAAATCAATGAACATTGATATTGATTTAAAATCAATGGTCACCGATGTAATCACAGAAGAAGATGGATCTGTCAAAATTCAATTGCAAGATATTACTCAACCCTTACATGCAAAATTTTTAATTTTGGCAGCTGGAGGAATGAATAAAAATGATTCCGGTAATTTTCTTAAGAATTTTAATATTTCAACCGTAAATGGTGTGCCTTCGTTGTTCACTTTTAATATTAAGAATGATGAGCTTGCTAATTTGGCAGGTGTTTCTGTTGAACAAGGGAGAATTAAAGTTGCAGGTTTGAAACAACCATATCACGGCCCAATTTTAATTACTCATTGGGGTTTAAGTGGTCCAGCAGTTTTAAAAAGTAGTGCTTGGTACGCCCGAGATTTGTTTGAAAAACTGTATCAGTTTGATTGTTTGGTGTCTTGGTTGCCTATTGATTCTGAAGCGGAAGCAATGGCTACGTTGGAAAATATTTTCCTAGAAAATCCTAAAAGACAATTGAATAATTTACATGTTTTAGATTTACCAAATAGACTTTGGCAATATATATTGTTGAGGGCTAAGGTTGATCCCGTTAAACGTTGTATGGAGACAAAAAAGGTAGAAATAAATAGAATTTTAGAAAATCTAATTCGTATGCCTTTTTCAATATCGGGTAAAACAACCTTTAAGGAAGAATTTGTGACTGCAGGTGGTATTAATTTAGATGAATTGAACCCAAGCGAAATGAGTCTGAAAAACTATCCCAATATATATGCAATTGGCGAAATGATTGACGTAGATGGCGTAACAGGTGGTTTTAATTTCCAAGCGGCATGGACAACTGCATGGTTTGCAGCACAATCAATATCAAGAAAGATTTAGATTAATTGCCAGTTTCTGTAAATTTATAACCAACACCTCTAAGTGATAAAAAATAGAAGGGGTTTTTGGCATCGGCTTCAAAATATTTTCTAAATGCCAATATGAAATTGTCAATGGTTCTTGTACTAGGAAATACAGTATATCCCCAAACAGTTTTTAAAATCTCCTCTCGAGTAACTACTTGGTTTTTCTTTTCAATTAACAATTTTAAAAGCTGTGCTTCTTTTTTTGTTAATTTAAACTCTCCTTCAACACCAATGGCTTTAAATGAATTAAAGTCAATGTAGTTTCCCCCAAACGTAAATTCAGTGAGCGTTAATCGAGGCAAGTGTTGTTGGGTTCTTCGAATTAATTTCTGAACCCGCAATAAAAGTTCTTCTAATTCAAATGGTTTACTCATGTAATCATCTGCTCCCGATCGCAAACCATTGATTCTATCTCTGCTACTATTGCTTGCAGAAAGAATCATAATTGGAATGTCGTTATTCGTTAATCGGATATGTTGCGTTGCCGTAATGCCATCCATACTAGGCATCATGATGTCCATGATTACCAGATCAAAACTTTCTGTCTTTAATTTCTGAATAGCAATTGCGCCATGCGGGGCAATTAACACTTTGTAACCTTCAATTTCTAAATTGATGCGAATTAATTCGGCTAAGTCAATTTCGTCTTCTACAAGCAATATCCTGTAATTCTTCATTCCAATAAGCTGTCTTTTGCTGAAAATGCGAGTATAAATTTTGAACCTTTCGGAATGTTACTTTCTACTGTTACTTTGCCACCGTGTATTTCGGTGATCTTTTTTACTAAGAATAATCCCAATCCCGAACCTGGAGTAGTTCTGGTCTTTTCTTCTCCAACTCTATAAAATTTCTTAAAAATATTTTTCTTTTCATCTTCCGAAATACCAATGCCTTCGTCGGTGAAAGTTAACGTAAAATAATTATCATTGACTTGTGATTCAATATTGATTTTTCCCTGTCCCTCAGAATATTTAATCGCGTTTGTTACTAAATTCCTAAATACCGTAGAAAGCATTTGCTCATCAGCATAAAATTGTAAATTATTAGGAATTTGAATATTGAGTCTTTGAGTATCATCAATTTTTAATTCCATATTTTTTAGAACTCCGGTAAAGAAATTATTCAATTCTATCCAAACCTTTTGTGGTTCGGTGAATTTATTTTCGAAACGGGTCGCCATGAGAATTTGTTCAACCAATATCGATAATCTTGAGATATTAGATTGTGCCATTAAAACCATTTTCGACACAATGTCTGAGTCTGGTCGTTTTGTTGCAGTTTGGAGTGCCAACTTTGCTGCAGCAATGGGTGTTTTTAGTTCATGTGTAACCGCGAGCAAAAAATTATTTTGCTGCTGATTAAGTCTAACTACACGGTCTAAGTATACAAACATTGCGATTCCTATTAAAATTGTGATGAACCCCATAGTAACTCCTTCCATTATCCAAGCCCTTTTTTTACTGGCTAACTTCTGGAGAAGTTTCACAGAAATGTCATCTTTGTGCAGTAGACTTAACTCGATACCTTTTAGTTGCCTGTTAAAAACATAGTTGGTAGAAAAATTTAATTTTGCTTTTGCAAGGTTTCGTGTTATTTGATGGGTGTCTATTTGAATCAATTGATTATCATAAAAAACATTAATTTTACTTGAAGCGGTATTTTTATTGTATCCAGCAGATTTGAAAATGCAATTTTCAGCCTGTATTTGATGTAATCTTACTATTTCTAATTCTTTATTATAATCATTTTCCTGAAGTCTAGTTAGAGCAATAGTCCACCACAATAAAGCGCTCAACATATAGGCAATCGTGAGAAATATAACCAGAATTAATTTAAATCTATTTTTAGCCATCTTAGGAGAATGTAACTCAGATAATTACTTTTGCATGAAACCCATAATACCATGAATGTAGAATTTATTTCACAATTAATAACAATCCTCGGAAAAGCAAATGTAACGCAAAATGTCACAGAATTGCAAGAAGTTGCCCATGATTATACAGAGGACCTTTACTATTTGCCTGAAATATTGGTATTTCCAGAAAATACAGAACAAGTTTCTCAGATATTAATCTTGTGTTCAGATTTTAATGTTCCAGTTTATACTCGAGGAGCGGGTACTGGTCTTTCAGGTGCGTGTTTACCTGTAAATGGTGGCTTGGTCCTGAGTACGAAAAAAATGAACCGCATCATTCAAATTGATACTCAAAATATGATGGCTATTGTTGAGCCAGGGGTAATTAATTTTCATTTAAAACAAGCATTGGAAGAGTTTGGATTAACATATCCACCCGATCCTGCGAGCTTTGGAACGAGCACAATCGGAGGGAACGTGGCACATGGTGCTGGTGGACCAAAAGCTGTAAAATATGGAACAACACGCGATTATGTTTTAAACTTAGAAGTTGTTTTGCCTTCTGGAGAAGTTATTTGGACAGGCTCCAACACATTGAAAAATGCTACGGGATTTTCATTAACTCATTTGTTTATTGGGAGTGAGGGATTGTTAGGGGTAATTACAAAAATTGTTGTCAAGATTGTACCTAAATCGGCTCATGAATTGTTAATGTTGGCATTGTTTGAAAATGCGAAAGACGCGGCAATTGCGGTTAATAAAGTTTTATTAAGCGGTGTATTACCAACGGGTTTGGAGTTAATGGAAGTAAGCGGAGTTGAAATTTCAGCAAAGGCAACACAAACTAGCTTTCCGATCCCTCCAAATGTCCAATTTTATTTAATGGTGATTTTAGATGGTATGGATTACGATTTGTTGATGACCGACGCAGAAAATATATATCCAATATTAGAAGACTCAGGAGCTTTTGATGTTTTGATGCCAAATAACTCAGAAATGGCCGAAAATTGGTGGAAAGTAAGACGGTCAATAGGTGAAACTGTGAAGCAGCAAAGTATTTACAAAGAAGAAGATACTGTTGTTCCACGAGCTTCTCTACCTGAGTTGTTAACTGGAGTAAAAGAAATAGGCGATAAGTATAATTTTAGAACGGTATGCTATGGTCATGCAGGCGATGGGAACTTGCATGTAAATATTTTGAAAGACAATTTAACTGACGACGCATGGGAAAATGAAATACCCAAAGGTATTATTGAAATATTTGAATTATGTAGGAAATTAGGAGGAACAATAAGTGGTGAACACGGGGTAGGACTGGTTCAGAAACCTTACTTGGATGTAGTTTTCAATAGCACACATTGGATGTTAATGAAAGGCATTAAAACGCTGTTTGATCCTCAGAATATTCTAAATCCAGGTAAATGGATTGAATCAACCCAACCAATCTAACAATTTGTAAGACTTTGCAAATGCCTTTTCTTTAAAATGTATTTTGGTTTTTGCCCATGTTTTTGAAAATAGTTCACTATTTCTATAGTTTTCTAATGCTATTTCACTCTCCCAAATACTGGAAGTGCAAATTACCCATGGCTCTTCTAAGTCGTTGATAAGTTGAAGCGACAAACATCCAGGAAAATTACGAATGTCTTCATTAGAATTTTCAAAGACCTCTAGAAAAGGCGTTATTCCTTCTTCTGTGAAGGTCATTTTAACAAATCTGTGTATTTTCATTCGAAAAATTCTAAAATGGCAAATGAATCTGTATTTAATCCAAATAAATCAGCAGCATTGCCGGCGTTTTGAGCAACCTGCAAAATATTACCATAGGTAAACAAACAAAGTGCTTCCCCTTCTGGAACATCATCGTAATCATCGTAAACACGACTTAATTTAAAAGTATGATTGCGCAAAACGAAATTTCTATTGTTTCTGAGTAACTCGAAATTGGTTTTGTCTATATTGAAAAAGGCATTTCCGTTATTGTCATTATACAAAACAGTGAGCCTAACAATGTTCCCATTTATTGTTGGCTGCATCATATTTGATTTAACCATAATGGTTTTCTCTTTGAAGATATTGGCCAAATCAAAATCTCCATCAATGGCCATTTTAATTCCGGGCAAATAGACCTCTTCGAGTGAGTTGTTAGTGAATTTGTCCACAGGGAGAATATAAGACTGATGCAATTCATTTCCAATGGTGAGATGAAGAAAACCATTGTCGGGGCCAACTAAGAATTGGTCCTTTATTTGGGTAATAACGAATCGTTTCGTTAGTGAACTGTGAAACGATAAATGACAAATATGTATGGTTTTAGGTGGGAATTGGTCAATAAATTGTTTCAAATAAATGGATTGTGCTTGAATATTTCCTTTTTTTAATTTTGAGGGACTCACAATCAAACGCGCATCGGGGAACGCTGCGTAAATTTTGGCTTGACCTAAGGTAAAATCTATAGATTCTGTACCAAAATCAACCCAATAATGGATAAGATGATTATTATTCGCAGCAAAGGATTGCATATATTTGTAAAAATATAAAAAAACGATTGACAGAGCGCATTTACACATTAGAAATTATCAACCCTCAGCTATTTTATGGACCAAATAACATCCATTGGAGCTTAATTATGTCTAAATTCCCGAAATTGCAATTCGTTGCTAGAGGAGAGGAAATCAAGATGTTAGGGGATGAATCGAGTATGAACAGCTTTGAAGCTGGCATGAAAGTGTTAGAAAAATTGTACACAGCTAAAGGTGAGTTGACAGAGCATATTATTCATGAGGCTTTGCATATCGATTATAAAGCAAATCATGTTGAGGTTTCTAACTCAGATGATGTACTTTTAATTGGCACTCGTGGCCAAAAAATCAAGGCAAGAACCATGAACCAGCGTAAAATGTTGGATGAGTCAAAGAAAAATGATATTCTCTTTGCCATTGGTCCTGCTGGAACTGGTAAAACATATACTGCAGTTGCACTCGCCGTGGTTGCGCTCAAAGAAAGAGAAATCAAAAGAATCATTTTAACCCGTCCTGCTGTAGAAGCTGGAGAGAATTTGGGTTTTTTGCCCGGCGATTTAAAAGAGAAAATTGATCCATACTTAAGGCCGTTATATGATGCATTGGAAGATATGATTCCCAATGACAAATTAAAAAGCATGATTGAAAGTCGCACTGTCGAAATTGCACCACTGGCTTTTATGAGAGGTAGAACGCTCGATAATTGCTATGTGATATTAGATGAAGCACAGAACAGCACCGAATTGCAGTTGAAAATGTTTCTAACAAGAATGGGACCAAATGCAAAATTAATAATTACGGGTGATTTAACTCAAATTGATTTGCCGAAAAAACAAATGAGTGGATTGTTTCGCGCAATGAAAATTTTGCGTAATATTGAGGGGATTTCTATTGTTGAATTAGACACCCAAGACGTGGTAAGGCATAAATTAGTTAAAGAAATTATCAAAGCATACGACAAGGCCGAGGAAGCCCAATAAATTATTATGGAATTACAAGCATTAACTTCAACCAATTTTTATTTTAAAAATCAAACCGCATTTTACCGCGGAAAAGTCAGAGACGTTTATACCATTAACCAAGATGTTCTGGTAATTGTAGCTTGCGATAGAATTTCGGCATTTGATCATGTACTTCCGAGAAGTATCCCGTTCAAAGGACAAGTTCTAAATGCAGTAGCTAGTATGTTTTTGGATCAAACGCAAAACATCATGCCCAATTGGAAAGTGTCTACACCCGATGCACATGTTACCATTGGTAAAAGATGTGATGCAATTCCAATTGAATTTGTTGTGAGAAATTATTTAACCGGGCATGCTTGGCGTATTTACAGAGAGGGTGGAAGGGTTATTTGTGGAAATGCATTGCCAGAAGGATTGAAGGAAAACGACAAATTGCCGGCTCCAATCATTACTCCGGCAACAAAAGCTGTAAGTGGTCATGATGAAGACATTAGTTACTCTGAAATCATTAGCCAAAATATCCTTCCCAAAAATCGTTTGGATGAATTGTGCGACAAGGCTTTGGCACTGTTTGAATTAGGTACTAATTATGCGGCATCGAAGAATTTAATTTTGGTGGATACAAAATATGAATTTGGTTTATTTAACAACGAAGCAACGCTCATTGATGAGATTCATACTCCCGATAGCAGTAGGTTTTTTTACGGTGATACTTACGAAAAACTTCAAAATGAAGGCAAACAACAGCGCCAATTAAGTAAAGAATTTGTGAGAGAATGGTTAATGGAAAATGGATTTCAAGGACTAGAAGGTCAATTGGTACCTGATATGCCTGATGATTTTGTGATGAGTATCTCTGATCGATATCAAGAGCTATTCAATGCAATGACTGGTAATTCACTTGTGAAAAGAGATTATGACAATATTTTAGACACTATTGAAAATAATGTGAATAACGCATTGAATATTATTTAGATATTTGTTTTTTTTAATTTCATTTATTTATGAAAAGAACGATACTTTCAATTTTTGCATTTTGTGCATTAACCCTTTCTGCACAAACTGTTTACACCTATTCCGGAATTCAATATATTGACTCTGGTAAATTCAATGGTACTGCCACTAACACCTTATCGACAGAATTATACAGTAGACCTCAATCTATGTCTTGTGATTCTAACAATAGATTGTACATTACCGATGAACATAACATAATGCTATGTGATGGAACAACCTCTCGAAATAGAGGCGGTTTTCGTGGTGATCCAACTTCGACTTTGTCCTTAGGAAGCAACGATGGAACAGGATTGGTTTCTAGATTTTCAACTCCTGCAGGTATTGCGGTGCACCCAATGTCTAACGATGTGTATGTTTGTGACAGAAACAATAATCTAATTAGAAAGGGTTCGAAATTTGTGAATGCGTCTAACGAATCTTCTTGGAGTACTTTCGCCGGAAATATTTCTTTTTTAGGGGGATATGAAGACGGACCAATAGCAAATGCCCAATTTTCAACACCAGAAGATATCGAAATTAGCAAAAATGGAATATTTTATATTGCAGATTTTGATAATAATTGTATTCGTACAATTGTGAGTGGAATTGTATCAACATTAGCAGGTTCTGGTTGGGCCGGTTCTGGAGATAAAGATGATAATGATACTTTTGCCCGATTTGATAGACCAAATGGTTTAGGATTAGAAGGCACAACTGGATTACTTGTAGCAGATAGAAATAATGGTAAAATTCGCAGAATTAATCTTTCCACAAAAGCTGTTACTACAGTGGTTTCAAATTTGAATTTCCCCGTTGATGTGCTTTCGATTAATAACAAAATTTACATTGCTGAAGCAACATGTATCAAAGTATTTGATGGTACCTCTGTGAAAGTATTCGCCGGAAATCCCTCACAAGCAGGTTACGTAGATGGAGATATTTCGGTTGCGTTGTTTAGAAATATTACCCATATTACTTATCGCAAAGCTGACCAATGTATTTATGTGTGCGACAATGGAAATAACATTATCCGCAGAATACCATTGATTTTTAGTGCTACCGCTGATTTTGATGCAAATAATACAACTCCAATAGTAAATCAAACAGTAAAAATAAAATCAAATTGCTCGAATACCAACTCTTATACATGGACAATTTCTCCAAATACATATACGCTGCAAGGAAATACAAAATTAACAGATCAAGATATTTATGTTTCCTTCAATGCAACAGGTTCTTACACAGTTAATCTCTTGGCTAAAAATCAATCAACTTCCGATACAAAAATCAAAACCAATTATATTAACGTTTCAACAAACTCTGGTGCAAAACCAGCAGTTGATTTCATAGCATCGAAAGTTACACCAACTGTTAATGAAATAATTACGTTATATGATTTGACAGCCAACAATGCAACATCGTATAAATGGACAATCACTCCTAAAGAATACAAATTTGAAAATGGTAGCGTAGACACAGATAGAAATCCAACAATTTCATTTAATCTGTTAAATCAGAAGTATACGGTTAAATTAGACGCACTAAATGCAAATGGAAGTGGAACATTAACTAAAGCTGATTACATTATAACTGCCTTAAGTGGAAATAACAATATTCAAAAATATAAAGTTCTATTGTATCCAAATCCAGCCAAATCGCAATTGTTTTTGAAAGGATTGCCTATGAATTCAAAAGTTTTATTTACTGATGTTACAGGTAAATCTGTTTCAATGTCGATATTGGAGGATGCATCAATTGACGTTTCGAATTTATCAAACGGAATTTATTTTGTTACAGCAATTGCTCATGGCGAATCTGTGCAAATTGGAAAAGTAATTATCGAAAATTGAAATATATTTTAAATAGCGCAAACGAAAAAAAACCGTTCATCAACGGTTTTTTTTCGTTTATAATTATCGCATTTATTCATGTATATCTATTTCAATTACTTTCTCGTTTCATTATTTACGCAATTAATTTTTCCTCCCATTTTTCCTTTTTCAATTTTTTGCAATGTGCATTTTATGGAATCAAGCAAGATATTTCCATAACTGCTTATTTTATTGCTTTACTAATATTAGTTCTCATATGTTTCAAGGTATTTAAAATCGCTAAAATCAATCGCTTTGCGGTCATTTATTTTACAGTCGTGTCATTCGTAATTTCGTTGATCACGATCATTGATTCACAGCTACTTAAGTATTGGAATAACAAAGCTGATTTTCAATTTTTTTTCTATTTGAAATATCCAAAAGAAGCTTTAAATACAGTGCCGTTATTTTGGTGGATTTTGACTTTTTGTATCTTAATCATTATAATATTAGCCAGTTATAAATGGTTTCAATTTGTTTTTAGAAATATTTCTAACGATTCTATTGCAATATCTTGGAAAACTATTTCAGCCTCAATTGTTGTGCTTGCAGTTTTAATAAGGGGTGGATTTGATATTATGCCCGTGCTGATTTCTGATGCCTCTTTTTCTGATGATCGCAATAAAAATTTATTGGCTACAAATTCAGTTTGGAACTTCTTTTACCAAATGGGCGAGTCATCCGGATTAAAAGAAGTTGACGATTTTAGAAATGGCAAATATTTCAATCCAAATTTAGATAAATTATATTTTACCGATAGTTCCTATATTGTTCCTATATTTTATTGGGATAAAACTCCAAATGTTGTACTTATTGTCTTGGAAGGATACACAGCTGAACTTTCGAACTTTTTTGGAGGTCACGATGGTGATTGTATGCCATTTATAGATAGCTTAGCCCGGAATGGATATGCCTGCAAACAAATGTTTGCAACCGGAGACAGAACAGATAAGGGATTGCTAAGTATTTTGAGTGGTTGGCCCGGTCAAACTTGGCAGAACATGATCAATCATCCCTCAAAATTCAATTCAATTCCAGCTTTGGCAAGTGAATTCGCGAAATTACGCGGCTATAAAACTTCATTTTTTTACGGGGGGAATTTGGACTTTGCAAATATGAAGGTTTACCTCAAAAGCAATGGGTTTGAAAACTTAGAAGGCGAGGAGTCAATTTCGAAATTTACAGAAAAACCAAAAGGGAAATGGGGATATTCAGATGAAATTCTATTTGATTATTTAGCATACCATGAATCTAACACTGATTCGTGGCACAATTGGTTTTCTACAGTGCTTACTTTAAGTTCTCATGAGCCTTATGATATTGCTCCTGATAATTTGAAAACAGTGAAAGAAAAAATGCAATATTGTGTAAAATATACTGACAATCAATTGCGAAAATATTTTAGTAGAATTCAAAAAACACCGAATTTCGATAATACAATTTTCATCATCACTGCAGATCACGGAAAGCAACTCAATACGTCCGAAACGATGTATGGCTCCCGAAATTTTTTCCATATTCCATTTTTGATTTATGGAAAGCCTCTACCAAAAGAATTTAAAGGTTTTGTAAATAACAATGTTGTTTCTCAATCTGATATTTATCAGACGTTACATGAATTGATTTTGCAAAGTCCAGACAAAAATGCAATTTTTAGCAGATGTTTATTTCGCAACAATCACCCTGGAAATGCAATCTCAAATTTAAATGGCGCTTCGGTTTATATTGACTCTTTGACATATGATTTTCTACCTACTGACAAAATGTCAATGCTGAAAAAAGACAAATTGAGTTTGCTCGACAGTTTGATATTGCACGTTCAAACAAAAATTATTCGAAATTTTTTTAAATAAATTGTAACATAATGGCAGTTAGATACGTCTAACCCTAAAATGGCATTCTTTTTGTCAATTAACAAGAAACGAACATGAATATCAAGGCTAACAAGAAATTTATTGTAATCATTGCGCTAATTTTGGTGAATGCTGTGGGATTTACGTCAGCTCGTTATTATTTTTCAATGCATATAGACTCAAATCAGGTGTCACCAAATTTTCTTCAACGATTTAATCAAGCCAGTCCTGCTATGATTAATCCATCTAAATTCTTAGAATTTGGCTTGGATTTACTCAAAAATATTGGCAAATAATTCCTTGAAAATTGCAAAATCTTTTTGCTTCATATTTACATAGAACTGAAAAATTTATTTTAAAATATAAGCTGGATCACGTTTCCTTTTGGTTGACGTATTCCATTATATATACTTTTTCATTTCGATCCTCAAACGATTGGTTTAACGGATTGGTAGATTCGGTAGTTATTTTGTCGTTTCATGCATTGGTTTGTTATTTCAATATATACTTTTTGGTTCCTAAGTATTTATTTAAACAAAGTTATTTATCATATATTTTCACCTTACTGCTTTCCATTGTAAGTGTTTGCTTTCCATTGTCAATAGTAGCACATTTGGTAATTAACAACAAAGATTTATTAAGCTTAGTTTGGTCAAGTGCATTTTTATTTTTCATTTCATTAAGCGTATTGTTTTCGGTTATTTTAACCATGGTATTTAAATTTGTTAAGCAATGGTATCGAGATCAAGTTAGCAAAAAAGAATTGCAACAAATTCAGCTGCAAACGGAGTTGAAATTTTTAAAAGCCCAAATCAATCCTCATTTTTTATTTAATTCCTTGAATAATTTGTATGCGTTAACATTAAAGAAATCAGATTTGGCGCCTCGTGTTGTTTTGATGTTGTCTGATATTTTGCGTTATGTGCTATATGAAAGTAATCAAGGTCAGGTTTCAATTTTGAAGGAAATACAACACATAAAAGATTATATTGAAATAGAGAGACTTCGGTTGGGGAATTTGGTTAGGGTGGAAATTGAAATTTCAGATCAAATTTCAGATCAAAGCATAGAACCAATGTTGCTGCTTACCTTGGTTGAAAATGCCTTCAAACATAGTGAAAGTGTTTTGGCTCAAAATAGATATATCAAAATTATATTTGAGAATTTGGATAACGGTTTTCGTTTTCTTATCGAAAATTCTTTTAATCCATCGAAGAAAAGTATTGAAATGGGCGGAATTGGATTGCAAAATATAAAAAAGAGATTAACTTTAACATATCCGGGTAAACATGAACTCATTTCTTCAATAAATGATGATATGTATCAAGTAGACCTCATTATTTACTTTAACTGATAAAATCATGAACAAAATTAAAACAGTATTAATTGACGACGAGCCCCTGGCATTAGATGTTTTAGAAGGATTGCTTCTTAGTTTTCCTCAAATAGAAATTGTAGGAAAATTTAACAACCTCCAAGAAGCAAAATTGCAAATTGAGGCTTTGAGTCCAGCCGTTGTATTTACAGATATTCAAATGCCTGGACAAAATGGATTGGATTTCATTCAAGAACAATATCCCGCTCCATATGCAGTAATATTTTCCACAGCTCATCCTAATTTTGCGGCCGATGCATTTGAATATGAAGCATTGGATTACTTATTGAAGCCCATTTCCCCAGAGAGAATGTCCAAAGCTATCAAAAGATTAGAGGAGTACTTAGAATACAGAAGCAATACAACAGAAATTGCATCTACACAGGAAGATTATGTCTATGTGAAGGTCGATGGAGAGCATCAAAAAATTCAATATAAAGATATTTATTACATTGAAGCTTTTGCTGATTATGTCAAAATTTGGACATCTCCGGTAAAACGGATAGTAACACTTCAAACCATGAGAAATATGGAATCTGGTTTGCCCTCAAAATCATTCATTCGGATACATAGAAGTTATATTATTGCCATTGATAAGATTAAATCTATTCAAAATAATGCAATTTTCTTGGAAGGCGATATTGAAGTTCCCATTGGTAAAAATTACAAAGACGCAATTACTAAGTTATTATCGAAAAATAGATTTTAACTTCAGTATTCTTTTTTGTCATTTCCTATACCAATTTTTTAGCAATTTGAACAGCGATTATAAAAAATCATTACATACTAAAAAATAAATTAATTATAGTCATTGTAGAGTAAAATAAATACAGTGTATAAATAGTTTAATTTATTGAAATTCAATTAATTAAATTATATTTCATTTCTTTTGGTTGTTCAAACAACAAAACTTTATTGTAATGCACAAAATAAACACACTCTTTTCAAGTTTATAGTATTGAGAAATTCCGTCAACTCGGTATTCATCACAAAAAAAACTAAAAAGAAAAGAAGTGAGTAGGTTAGATTACAACAAGATCAAGAATCTCTCTGCCTCTAAAAGAATTCCTATTAAGGAACTTGCGAGGTTGTGTGATTTGAGTGAACAAGGTTTTCATTACATGTTGAAAAAACAAACAATGAGAGTGGATACCTTGGAGAAAATTTGTGCGAATTTGGGTGTATCCCCATTTGATCTTTTTGAAAATGAAAATGGAGACATCAATCCATCTTCAATTGTAATTCCAGCAAGATCATCAGATAACAATGATCAATTGATGCAGAAGCTGGACATCATTATTGAATTATTGAGGTTGCAAAAAATTATGTAATTAAAACTACTAATTTTTTTCATCAATAATTATTGAAATTAATTGCAATTTATTGTATTTTAAATATTTGCGACTTAATAATGAAAGTTATTTTTAGTAAAATAAAAATAACTTTCATTAACTTTAGATCAAAATCTACAGAATTTTACAGTTTAATTGAAATGACAATCAAATTCCTTGATACGCGTTCGATGCTTCAATGATCAAATTATCAGAAATTAGATATTTATCAGAAATATGATTGTTTGCGCTTAAGAACTTTAACAGATGTTCTGTAGGTATATTGCCAACAAGTTCGTCTTTAGCGAAAGGACATCCCCCAAAACCCAAAATAGCCCCATCAAATCGTTTGCAACCATTTTCAATTGCAGCGTTTATTTTGTTTTCCCAGTCAAATGGTTTTGCATGAAAATGTGCACCAAATTCAATATGAGGCAAATGGTTTACCAAATTGCCAAACAAAGTTTGAATGTTCGTAATGCTGGCTTGTCCAGTTGTATCAGCCAAGCTTATTGTCCGAATTCCTAAGCTCCCTATTTTTTCTGCCCAGTGAATCGCCATTTCGGTGTTGTATTCATCGCCATAAGGATTGCCAAATGCCATACTTATATAGGCAACCACTTCTTTGTGAGAAGCTTCAGCAATTTCTTGAATTTTAGCCAAACGAATAAATGCGTCTTGTTGGGTTGAGTTTGTGTTCCTTCTTTGAAAAGTTTCACTCAGTGAAAATGGATATCCCAAATACTTTATTTTCGGATAAGCCACAGCCCTCAATGCACCTCTTTCATTTGCAACGATTACCAAAAACTTTGTAGCTGTTTCAATTTCACTAATTGCCGCAATTACCTCGCTGGTATCTGCCATTTGTGGTACAGACTCTGGATTTACAAAACTCCCACAATCTAAAACATCAAAATTGCAATTCAATAAAGATTTTATGTATTCAATTTTAACAGCGGTAGGAATGAATTTTGAAATGCCTTGCATGGCATCTCGGGGACATTCAACAATTGTAAATTCTCGCTGTTTCACTGATCAATTGATTTTATTTCCCACTTAATTGAGTGACACAAATATAATAAAAAAGGACGCTCATAAAGCGTCCTTTCGATATTTTTAGAATTAACGAATTCCTTACAGATAATCAAAGAAATATTGGCTAATTTTTTTGTAAAGATGAGCCCTGTCGGGTCCAATCACATTGTGTTTGTGGCCTGGATAAACGTAATAGTCTAAATTGCTATTCATTGCACCCACAGATTGTTGAACAAATTTCAAACTGTGTTGCCAAACAACTACGTCATCATCGGCACCATGAATCATTAACAAACGTCCTTTTAAATTCTGAGCGTAATTCAAAAGATTATTGGTTTTATATCCTTCAGGATTTTCAGAGGGTTTGTCCATATATCTTTCGGTATACATGATTTCATACAACGACCAATCAATCACTGGCCCACCTGCAACGCCTACCTTGTAAGCGCCCGCATGTCTCGTCATAAGTGAAGTTGTCATAAATCCCCCAAAACTCCAACCATGAACCCCAATGCGGCTTGAATCAACATATTTCAAGTCTTTTAAATAGCCCAAAGCAAATAATTGGTCTTCCATTTCGATAGTGCCCAATTGACGGTGGGTTGCATTTTCGAAATCGAAACCGCGGTGTGATGAACCTCTGTTGTCAACGGTAAATACGATATATCCCTTTTGAGCCATGAAATGCATCCATAAGTTTCCACCGCCCAACCAAGAATTCGTAACCATTTGCGCGTGTGGACCTCCATACAAATAAACTACCACAGGGTATTTCTTGTTCACGTCAAAATGAGGAGGGAAGAAGGTTCTTGTATATAAATTGATTCCGTTGTTATTTAATTTATCTATTTTCGGTTCGTTTACATCAAATTCTTCAATTGGATTTTTAGAAACAAATAAGGTTTGAGGTCTTGTTACAATCAATTTTCTGTCGTTCCACTCTTTGATGTAAGTTGCAATATCCAAAGAAAACAACATTTTGGGTGTGTGAACATTTGAAAACATTGAAGCAATAAGTCCATTGCCAAGGTTTCCCATTAAAGAATGTGTACCGTTCAAAGTGGAACCTGTAAATAAAATCACAGGATTGTATTTTGGATTTTTCCAACTAATAGCCATTGGGCAGCGACTGGTTGGATCTTCTTTATCTAAAAGAGGGTCATTGCTTCTGGTGGTATTTACAATTACGTATTGCCCTGAATTATCAAATCCCAATACGTCTGAAACTTCCCAATTGCCTTTGGTAATTTTGGTTAGCAATCCTTTGCTATATAGATAAAGGTGATTAAATCCCTCCAAATTGCTTTGCCAAATAAAATCAGTAGTTGAATTAGGAACGAACAATGGTCCGTTTTGTGGTTCTACATATTTCGGATGTTTTTGAGTGAAAAGTGTTTTCATGAGTGTACCATCGTTTGCTGAATATTGATTCAAGCTCATTTCATTTTGTTCGCGATTTACAATAGCTACGTAAATTGAATTTCCATCGGGAGACCAAGTAACATTGGTTAAATATTGATCGTATGGACCAACAGTATTCAAATAGGTTGTTTTGCCTGAAGTCATATTGTAAACGCCAATGGTTACAGTATGGCTGCTATCTCCGGCCATTGGATATTTGATGGTAGAAGGTTTTGCAGGTCTTTCCGTGATTGAAAACAAAGGATAATCAGTTACCCTGTGCTCATCCATTCTGTAGAATGCCAATTTTGAACCATCGTTTGCCCAGAATAAACCTTTATTGATTCCAAACTCATTTCTGTGAACTGATTGTCCGTAAACAATACCTTTTCCACCGTCTGATGTAATTTTTACATCTTTACGTTCGTTATTTAAAACATAAATGTTGTTGTCGCTTACCCAAGATAAATTCAATCCTGAGTTTTTATAAGGCAATCCTTCAATTACATGGGCACTTTGAGATTCCGAAATTTCTTGGGCATCTACATTTTCTGGCAATGTTTCATAATGCGCTATGTAACGACCCACTTTATCGCCATCTATCGTTAAAACAAACATAAAAATGTTGTTTTTTACTTGGAAATAAGCAGGCATGGTTAAAACGCTATTTTTATCTGATGCCCTATTATAGGCTGTTAACCATTTAAACATAGGAACAAATGATACTTTGGCATCCTTATAAACGGCAGTTGGATTTGCTTTAATGAACTCAGAAAACAATGAAACAAAGTCTGTTTTGTTAGTAACCACAAAAGATGCTTTTGCTTTGTTTTTTCCATTGTAAACATTCAAAGAATTGTCTTCCAATAGGGTATAATATTCTGTTCCTGGAATCCACTGAAACATTTTGGGGGATTCTGGATAGTACTTGGGATTAAAGCAATCTGTGATTTCGAATTTTTTGTCGGGGGCTTTGCTTACAGCCAAGGCTGGTGACAAATCACCTTGAATTTGTGATGTGGCTGTTTGCATTGCGGCAAAGAATACCAATGCTGAGAATAATTTATATGTTTTCATTGAGGGTTTACCAATTTTCTTTTGCAAATTTGCTGTAAATAAAAGCATCATGCAAAATCATCAGCAAATTATTGAAGAAATTTGGAATAATCGCGAATTGTTGAAAAATGTTGAAAATGTTAAAATCATTGAAGACATTATAGAAGAGTTAGATAAAGGACGTTTGAGAGTGGCGCAACCCAATGCCGATGGCAGTTGGACAGTGAACGATTGGGTAAAGAAAGCTGTTATTTTGTATTTCCCTACAAGGGAAATGTCTGTTTCTCATGCGGGTCCAATGGAGTTTTACGATAAAATGCCTTTGAAAAAGAATTACAAAGAGTTGGGCATTAGGGTTGTTCCTCATGCTGTTGCACGACACGGTGCATTTATTTCACCAGGGGTGGTTTTAATGCCGTCTTATGTGAATATTGGGGCTTTTGTTGATGCCGGAACCATGGTTGATACTTGGGCAACAGTTGGAAGCTGTGCGCAAATAGGCAAAAACGTTCACTTGAGTGGCGGAGTGGGTATTGGCGGTGTTTTAGAACCTGTTCAAGCTGCACCAGTTATTATTGAAGATGATGCTTTTGTTGGAAGCAGATGCATTGTAGTTGAAGGCGTTCATGTAGGAAGAGAAGCAGTGTTGGGTGCTGGTTTAACGTTAACAATGAGTACCAAAATATTTGATGTAAATACCGGCGAAGAATTGCCAAAAGGATATATTCCCCCAAGAAGTGTGGTGATTCCAGGTAGCATTAAAAAAGAATTTGCAGGTGGTGAATTTTATGTGCCTGCCGCTTTAATTATTGGTCAAAGAAAAGAAAGTACCGATACAAAAACTTCTTTGAACCAAGCCTTAAGAGATTTTAACGTAGCAGTTTAATGCGTATTGGATTTGATGCAAAACGGTTTTATCAAAACAACTCTGGATTAGGAAACTATTCTAGGCAGTTGATTGCCGATTTGCATCAATTTCAACCGAATTTGGAACTTAAACTCTTTGTTCCAAAGAATATTGAATCTACTTCGGAGTCAATTGTTTATCCTGATAAATTTTCCAAAATTTGGAGGGTTTACGGCATGGGTAAATCAATGATTCTAGAAAAGCTCGATGTTTTTCATGGTTTATCGAATGAATTTCCTTTTGATGTCCCTCAAAATATCAAAAAAATCGTGACCATTCACGATGTTATTTTCAAACAATTTCCAGATTATTACCCGATTTTAGATAGAAATATCTATCATTTGAAAACGAAATTTGCATTGGGAAAATCCGATAAAGTGATTGCTACCAGTCAAGCTACGGCAAATGAGATTCAAAAATTCTATAAAGTAGATTCAAATAAAATTGAAGTGGTTTATCAAGCGGTTGCTGTTTCATTTTATGAAAATGCTGCTCACTTTTTGAATGATGAAAAGTATTTCATTTACACTTCGAGTTTTACCAAGCGTAAAAATCATTTGACTTTATTACAAGCGTTTGATCTTACAAAAAACCAACATCAATGGAATTTGAAATTGGTGGGATTGTCGGGCGAAATGCTAGAAATTGTGCGCAATCAAATTGCGCAATTAAACTTGCAAAACAGGGTAGAAGTGATTGTGAATGCAAGCCATGAGCAAATGTTATTGCTTATGAAAAATGCTTCGGCATTTGTTTATCCTAGTTTTTTTGAGGGATTTGGGATTCCATTAGCAGAGGCTGCCGCGGTTGGTTTACCCATGGCTGTTTCGAGAATTTCTGTGTTTACAGAATTGGCTGAGGATGCTGCTTTGTATTTCCATCCAAACGACGAACGCGAATTGGCCTCGCAGTTGTTGTTGTTGACCTTTGATGAAACGAGGATCATGCAATTGCAGAATCGCAAAAGTTTACTTCATAAAATTGATTCCAAGCAAATTGTGAATCAATTGATGCGCATTTATTCTTGATGTTCATTATTGATTGTCTATCAAAGACTGATTAACTTCACTTATCTTTGTAATTATGCATGAAATGGAAGAAGAAACCGACGGTAATTTTGTAAAGATTGTTTTTCAATTTTACAGCGAACTTTTTGAACAAGACATGGTTGAAACTTTATGGGCAATCATTGTTGATGTTGAAAACGGGGTTTATAAACTCGATAATATTCCATTTTATGTGCCGTTGTTGGCATCTGAGGATGTGGTTTATGCAGAATTCGACGAAAACGAAAACTGTTTGATTTACCGCAAAACATTAGAAGATTCAGGAAATTCTACCATTCACGTTGTAATACTCGATGAAAATGTAGATATCAATACCATTTGCGATGAGTTTTTCGATTTGGAATGTTTGTACGAAGGCGTAAATGAAAGTTATTTCGCTATGGAAGTTCCCAAATCCGTAAATTACGTTGCAATTAAGGCAAGGTTAGATCAACTCGAAACCCAAGGAACCATTGGCTATTCCGAATCGTGTTTGTCGGAATTGCATTTTGCACAACTCGCATAAATCTACTATTTGAGAAAATTGCAGGCATATTCATATTCTTTGGGCTTTTTTGTGGTCTTAAGGATATTTATGTTTGTTGTTTTCTCTGGGAATTATACTGACAGCGATCAATGCATCACTTGGCAAATGGCCCAAGATTATGCAAATTTTGAATTCCATTCTCCATTTTTTTACGGTCAGGCCTATAATTTAGGAATCGAAGCTTTTTTTGCTGTTCCCTTAATTTGGCTGCATGTTCCTGTTTACTATGCTGTTGCAATCAGTACTTTTGTCATTTCAACCCTGCCATGGATATGGATGTACCAAATTGGTAGAGACAATTGGGGTCCTAATTTGGGACTTATTCCGTTGTTAATTGGTTTATGTTTTCCGGTGGCGTTTTGGCAACAAGGTTTGTTGGCAAGAGGATTTATACAAGGTATTTTTTTTGTTGCACTGGCAATTAAAATAGAATCGATAATTTGGACCTTGGTCTTGACTTTTTTAGGAATATTGATTAATCCCAATGCCATTTTTATGTTGCCAATTCTTTTATTGAAATTCGATAATTGGAAAGTTGTCAATTTAAAAAGTGGTTTGGTTGCGCTGTTTGTAATGGTATTGATTTTTATTGGATTTCAATGGCTTGAACATAGTTATTTGCAATTTTCAATTCATCCCAATCCACGCAAAAGCTTTGGTTGGAATTTCTTAACTGAAAACATCAATCGTGTTGAATTATTATGGAATCAGGTTGTAGGATTTCAAGGAGAATATTTTTTGGTGGGTATTTTCTTTATGCTAATGCTTGTTGTTTTGCTTTTGAAACAGGAACGGTCATGGTTAAATTCTTTGTTATTTGTTTCAGGAATTTTAATTCTGGGTTTGATTAGTTTAGGCATGGAAAAGGTGAATGATGGGAGGGACAATGTGTTTTACAGTTACGGGAGGTACTTTTTGGCAATCCCCGTTGCCATTGGTTTTGTGGCTGCTTTTTCTCGGCCGAGCAGAAGTATGTTGAAGATAGTAACGAACTATCCAATTGTATTTAATTTGACTGTATGTTTTTTGATTTTGATTAAGGGATTTTTGTTTTGGAACGATACGAAAGGGGAGGATTTCGGAGCAGAAAAAGATTCACCTGTAATGGTGTTTCATTATTATTCTCTAAAAATGGAAGCAAAGAAAGTAAAACAATTTTGTGAATCTGAAAAAATAAAATCGATATTGTACGGATATCATTTTTTTAGAGAATGCGGCAGCATTGGATATTCATATTTTGAACCCAAGATGCCATTTTCTACCCGTATATTTTTCGAACGCAGAACCTGGATAACCAAATTAAATTCAAAGTCTTACAAATATAATTTAGTACCCCAAAAGGTGTTGTTGTACGATTTGTATTTAGACAGCAATGATTTTAAAAAGCATTTTCCTCAAAGCATCCAAACCAAATTTGGTGCAAGAAGTTTTGTGATTCCCACTGGTAATCAAACTTTAAAACAAATTGTGGAAGAGATTAAAAGAATCAAAGCGCATCCAAAACCACAAGTTTAACAAACCTTACTCATTCACTTTCAATAATTCATGGTTATTGATTATTTAGTGTGATGTCTAAACCTAATGAGTTATCAAAATAATTAGGAATAATTGTTGTGAATTGATAGAATAACAATTTATATTTCAATGATTTATTGTCATTTTTTTGTCATTGAGATTGGTTGCTTATTTTAGTTTAATAAATTGCACCATGATAATAAATCAATAATTTAAAATACAATCGAAATACAATGGGGGATATGAAAAAATTTATATTAGGTATGTTGTTAACGATGTTAACCCTTACCAGTTACGGAAAGTGTGATTGGAGTAATTACACAATGTCAGTTTATTATCAGATAGTTTCTGGTCAACGAGTATATCACTCTAGTGCTAAATATTTAGGTAATGAGATTTGGGGAGATTCTTGTATTAAAGTTCAATATTCAATATATAATCATGAGTCTAAAAAATTAAGTGGTGGATTGGGGTCGTATTTAACTTTGTATCCAAGTGGTTTTAATCATAATAGGTATACCATTTATTGTAAACTATCGAATATCTGTCAAAATTGTGACACAACGTATTCTTATACAATTGAAGTTAAAAATTTTAATAAGTACTGTTTTTTTGAAGAGAAAAAAGCGTGTGGTAAATACCTGTATGAAATGTGTCTTATACCAAATACTGATACAAGTTGTAAATACAATTACTATTTTTCTATTTGGGGTGGTAGTTCTTTGGATAAGTTAGCACAAAAACAATGGGACACAATATCTGCCCAGTATTTAGGTTTTCTGTACAACTATCCTAGCTCAGATTTAGTAACACAACAAAATGGTGGTGTATTTGTTTATCAATATCCAAAAAACGGTAGATACCTTTTAGTAAAACAAGTAATAAGTTGTCTTTCTGACACAACTACTTTTGAGAAAGTTACTATTGACTGTCTAGCAGGAATTGAAGATTTACACAAACCAGAGCCTAAATTAATTGGAACATATGATATGTTAGGTAGACCTGTAGATAAAGTTGAAGACAACATTCCATATATATTCCTTTACGATAACGGACAACGTAAAAAAATAATAAAAGTAAAATAAACGTAATTCATTTGTTTGATTTCATTTTTTAGAACAAACTAAAATTGTTCAACAACCAAAATTTTTGAAAAATTTACTGATCCTCAAATTTGAGGTTACACATTCCCTTTGAATAATTTTACGGCGATGGCCAATAAAATTACCCCGAAGAATTTGCGGATGGTGATCATGCCGGCTTTGCCTATTTTTCGCTCAATAAATCCTGTCGATTTCAACACAATAAAAATTAACAATATATTGGGTAGTATTCCCATTAAAATTGTGCTTTTATCGTAAATTGCCTTTAAAGATAAAATTGTGGTTAAAGTTCCTGATCCCGCAATAATAGGGAAGGCCACAGGCACAATGCTGCCACTGGGTGTATTGGGATCAGTTCTGAAAATATCTACTCCCAAAACCATTTCCAAGGCCAAAATGAACATCACAATACTTCCGGCCAATGCAAACGATTTGATGTCTATACATAAATATTTCAAGAAATAATCTCCAACATACAAGAAGCCAATCATTAACGCAGCTGAAGCTAAGGTGACTTTTGTAGGATTGATATCTGGAATTTTTTCCTTCAACGAAACCAAAATCGGTATAGATCCGAGCATATCAATTACCGCGAAAAGCGTAAAGAAAACAGTGATTATTTCGTTAATATTCATATTGTTTTGTTTAATTCTTGTGTGTCATTTCATCAAACCCTAAACCCTAAACTATGTAAAAGGTGAATTTGGTTCTTTTTTGATTACATTATATGTAAGTATATCAGTGAGTTTTGACGATATTTTATTTAAAAAAACAGCCATTTTGCCTTGTAAAGTGAGAATTAAATACGAGTTTCTTTTCTCAATTGCTTTCCAAATCTCAGTAGCAACAACATCGGCCGACATTAACTTAGACTCATATAAAGGTGTGTCGCCTTGTTGTTGTCCTTTGTCGTTCAACGCCGTATTTCTGATGTTTGAGGCTGTATAACCCGGACAAGCGATCAACACATGTAAGCCTGTTTTTAAATTCTCAACCCTTAGGCTTTCTAAAAAGCCTTGCATGGCAAACTTGCTGGCACTGTATCCCGTTCTTGCAGGAAGTCCCTTAAATCCCGCAATAGACGAAACCCCAACCACAGAACCTTTGCTTTCAAGTAAATAGGGCAATGCAAATTTCGTACAGTACACCGTCCCCCAAAAATTTGTGTTCATCAATGATTCAATCACATTTAAATCAACATCCTTGAAAAGTGAACGCATGCTAATTCCAGCGTTGTTAATCAAGAAATCAATCTTTCCAAATTCTTGAATCGTATTGGTTATGAGGGATAAACAATCATTTTGAACAGACACATCCCCTTGCGTAATGAGTATATTTACGTTTGAAAATTGCTGTATCTCAGCTTTTAAATCGTTTAATGCAGCACTGTTTCTTGCAAAAAGCGATAAGTGAAAGCCATTTTTAGCACCTTGAATGGCCAACGAGCGACCAATGCCGCTGCTTGCTCCGGTGATAATGGCTACTTTGGTCATTTTATTTCCACTTAATACTACAACCTTCAGCTTCTACTTCAGGATAGTCAATGTCAATACCGTCTAAGGTATATTCAATGGCATCATCTAAATAGACGCTCATCACAGTAGATTCATTGTCCCAACTATCATCAATTGCACCTTTGTAAACCAATTCGCGTTTAGAATTAAATAGGAAAACTTCAGGAGTTTTTGTAGCGCCCAATTGTTTCATCACCTTTTGTTCATCATCGTGGAGATAAGGAAATGAAAGTCGGAATTGTTTCGCCAAACTTTGCATATTTTCAAAACTATCTTGAGGTTGTATGCTTGGGTCATTGCCACAAATGGCAACCACACCCAAATTGTCTTCTTCAAATTTCTCTGCCAATTTGATCATACGGGGCCAATATGCTTGGGCGTAAGGGCAGTGATTACAAGTAACCAAAACCAAAAACGCATATTTGTCTGAAAAATCATAAGTGCTCACAACTTTGTTGTGGGTGCTCTTTAATTGAAAAGGTTTTAAAATGTCTCCAATATTCATAACTACTGCAAAATAAACATGAAAACTGATAGTATGATATAAAAATTTGAATAATAGTATAAACAGTTGAAAAGTTGTGTTGTGAACCTCGAAATATTAGAGTTATTTTGCACCATGCAACAGTTTATTGTTTCAGCAAGAAAATATAGGCCAACTACATTTGCCGATGTGGTGGGTCAAAAGCATATTGCTGATACCTTGATGCATGAAATTACCAATAATAAATTGGCTCAAGCTTTTTTATTTACTGGACCAAGGGGAGTGGGTAAAACCACCTGTGCCCGAATTCTGGCCAAAGTAATTAACTCTCAAAACGAGGCTGAAAATCCCAATCAAGATTTTGCATTTAACATTTTCGAATTAGACGCAGCTTCAAACAATTCAGTTGACGATATTCGTCATTTGGTAGACCAGGTGCGCATTCCACCTCAAGTTGGTAAATACAAAGTATATATCATTGATGAGGTTCATATGTTGTCGAATCAGGCTTTCAATGCCTTTTTGAAAACGCTTGAAGAGCCGCCATCTTACGCAATCTTTATTTTAGCAACTACAGAAAAGCATAAAATTCTTCCAACGATTTTGAGCCGTTGCCAAGTGTTTAATTTTAACCGTATCGAAGCTTCTGATATGGTTGAACATTTGAAAATGATTGCCAAAAATGAAAACATTGAAGCTTCAGAAGATGCATTGCACTTGATTGCAAGAAAAGCGGATGGTGGATTGCGTGATGCACTGAGTTTGTTTGATCAATTGGTAAGTTTTTCTGGTGGCGACGTTACTTACGCCAAAGCAGTTGAAATTTTAAGTATTCTAGATATGGATACATTCTTCGCTGTAACTGAGGAAATATTGAACAAAAACATTGCCCAATCATTGTTGATTTTTGACAATGTTTTGAACCAAGGATTTGATGGCTCTTTGTTTGTGTCTGGAATGGCACAGCATTTTAGAAACCTCATGGTTTGTAAAAATGAAAGCACCCTTAAGCTTCTCGATGTTTCTGAAGCATTTAAATTGAAATACCTAGAACAAGGTAAGAAATTAGATTTGGGACTGATTATCAATGCCCTGAATTTAACCAACGAAACCGACGAGAAATATAAGTTTAGTCGAAATCCTAGGCTACTTGTAGAGCTCATGCTCATTAAACTTGCCCACCTTGCTCAATTTATTGCTGAAATCCCCACTTTGGAGGATATAAAAAAAAAAATAGCTAATCCTACTTTAGCGGCACCTGCTCCAACACCTGTGAATGTTGTTACAAAAGATAGGGCAGTACCAACCATAAAAGAGGCGATTGAAACCAAAGTGTCATCTACCCGGCTAGGGAAATTAGACAGGGATTCATTCAAGCAAAGTAAACTTGAAAAAGCTACTCTTGCTGAGGAAGCAACAACTTTGGAAGCTTCTCAGAATGCCATTTCTGTTGACGATTTAAATCATACAAATAATAAAATTCCTTCCATCCAAGAAATCATGGATGAATATTGTAATACACAATCTCAACGCGTAAGTGGGTTAATCAAGTCAATTAGTTATTCTTTGAATAATAGTGATTTGATTTTGACTGTTTCGAGCAAAGCACAGGAACTTGCTGTTGAAGATTTACGAATTCCGTTATTGCAACATTTGTTAAAAGTTTCTAGAAATACAATTACCAATGTTTTGTGTGTTATGGGAAAGGTTGAAGAAGCCGAAAGAAGGCCATATACCGACAAAGAAAAACTAGATTTTTTCCTGAAAAAGCATCCTGAATTAAACAAGGCAATTGAAAAATTGCATTTGCGTTTGCTTTAAGTTAAATTCTGTTCAACATTGTGCTTGTTTTTTGGAATAACAAAAGATTTTTCTTTCTGCTATGCTGCTTTTGACGTTACTTTGTAGAAAGGATTATGCAGGTGAATTCAAACATCTCTTTTCAGGATACTGCAACAGCATTTGCGCATAAAACCGATAAGGATTTAAGCAGGGCTCGTTTACTTTTTCGTTCATTCGATTATCCGATTTTGTTGAAGTGGGGACCTGCTTTGGCGAAAATTGCCGTTTCATTGGGATTTAAATTTGTAATTAAAAATACTATTTTTAAACAATTTTGTGGGGGTGAGAATATCAACGATTGCGTGACTGCAATTCAAGGTTTATCGCATTCCGGCATTGGAACGATATTAGATTATTCTGTTGAGGGAGAAGAAAGCGAAGTTGTATTCAAACATACTGCTGCTGAAATTAAAAAGACCATCGATATAGCCAAAGGGAATTCAGATATTCCTTTTGCGGTTTTTAAAGTTACCGGAATCATAGATTCTCATGTACTAGAAAAGAAATCTGCCAATGACCAATTAAGTCCCTCAGAAGAAATTTTATGGAACAATGGAAGCAAAAGATTTTTTGATGTTTGTGAGCATGCCAAAAATTGTGATGTAAGGTTATTTATTGATGCTGAAGAGTCTTGGATTCAAGAAGCAATTGATAGGTTGGCAGAGCAAGCAATGTCTCAATTCAATAGCGAAAAAGCAACTATTTACAATACTGTTCAATTATATCGCCACGACCGCTTGGCATACTTAAAAAAACAGATTGCCGAAAGTGAAGTTTTTCTTGGTTTCAAATTGGTTCGTGGAGCTTACATGGAAAAAGAAAGAGCACGTGCGGTTGAAAAAGGATATGAAGACCCAATTCAACCAAACAAAGCAAGCACTGACAACGATTATAATGCGGCTGTGACTGTTTGTCTTGAAAACCACAATAAAGTGAGTGTTTGTATTGGAACCCATAACGAGAATAGTTCTATGTTGGGAGTTCAATTGTTGGAGAAACACAATTTGCAACCAAACGACAAAAAAGTTTACTTTTCACAACTTTTAGGGATGAGTGATCATATAAGTTTTAATCTTTCTCATTCAAAATATAACGTTGCTAAATATGTGCCTTACGGTCCTGTAACAGCGGTGATTCCATATTTAACCCGCAGGGCACAAGAAAACAGCAGTGTGGCTGGTCAAATGGGAAGAGAATTGGCTTTGATTGACTCAGAAATTACGAGACGTAGCAATGCAAAGTAATTCTACGGGATATAAAATTATTAAAATTGGAAGTATAGTACTTATACTTTATGTGTTGATTGGTGGGTTGTTTTTGCCATTGAAGACCGGAATTACTGGGGTTAATAACGGACAATTGAAAAGCAATGAATTACAAACGTTTTCTGTAGATTTATACAATCCGGGTAGCGGTTTTGTTGCAGAAAAAGTGATTTTAAAACATAAGAATTTGGTTTTTCAATCACAAGAAAACCAATACAATGAAGCCGGTTATTTAAATACCAAAATCAAAGTGGTATTGGGTGATACCCAGCATTCACAACTTTTTGATGTGTTTGTTTTCGGTTCTTCTAACGTTTCGCCTAAGCAGTGGATGTATTTCCCAGATGCGGTTTGGATTGAAAAGAGCAAATCAGATACAGGTGCTTCAAACAAAATTGCTTTAAGTAATTTAACCTCATTGGTGAAACAAGATGTACAATCTGGATTTCCAAATAGACCTATATTAAATGAGAGTATTCGCAACTTGTTGTATCATGTGCCAATGTGGTTTTCAATGATGTTCTTACTATTGTTGTCTGTGATTTTTGCCATCAAATACTTGATGAAAAATCATTTGAGGGACGATTTGTGGTCGGAGAGTTTTATTAAAATTGGAATACTAAACGGAATTTTGGGTTGTGTAACTGGTTCTTCTTGGGCGAGCATCACTTGGGAAAGCTGGTGGCCTAGCGATGATCCAAAGCTAAATGGGGTTGCCATTGGTATGTTTATGTACTTGGCATATCTGATATTGAGAACTTCTTTAAAAGACCCATATCAACGTGCCAGAATATCAAGCGTGTATGCCATTTTGATTTATCCAATTTTCATGGCATTGATTGCAATTATGCCAAAATTGTCGGCCGATACATTGCACCCAGGTTCTGGTGGAACCGTTGGTTTTAACAAATATGATTTAGACAATACCTTAAGGTTGTTCTTTTACCCAGCGGTAATTGGATGGATATTGTTTTTTTTATGGATCTCTATTTTGAGATACCGTTTTGAAACAATCAAAAATAAACAAATAGAAAGAGATGAAAATGAATAAATTAAAAGCAGTTATATTAATAATTGATTTAAGTTCAATGAACTTTGTGATTGCAGGTGACTCTTCAGTTTCAGGTGCAAATGCGGTATCAGATGCTGCAACCAATATGTTGCGTGGCAATGCGAAATTCAATGTTGTTGCAACGGTTCTGGTTTTAATATTTATTGGAATCGTGCTCTATTTATTTCGTTTAGATAGAAAAATGACCAAATTAGAAAAACAAATCAATCAAAAATGAAGCCATTACACATTGCACTGTTAATTATTGCCAGCCTTGGTGTGGCAGCTGTTGTTAGCTTGTATGGCAATACAACTCAAATTGTTTCATTTAATGGCGCTGATTCTTTGGCTAAAGAAAATCCGAACAAGGAATACCATATTTACTGCAAACTAAACAAAGCGAAACCAGTTCAATACGATCCACAAACAGATCCAAACTTGTTGATATTTTCAGCAATAGATTCACTGGGGACAGAAAGGATGGTTAAGTACTTAAAACCGAAACCACAAGATTTAGAGCGAGCAGAAAAAATGCTCATCATAGGAAAAAGTGAAGGTCAATATTTTCACGCAGAAACTATTTTCAGTAAGTGTCCCTCAAAATACGAAGACACACCTGTTAATTCCACAAACAAATAATGCAAACAAAACCTGAAATCATTTCGTTCGTAGGAGAATGGCTATGGCTAGGAAATCTTGGCCAATTTTTTTCTGTATTGATGTTCGTTACAGCCATTTTATCGGCTGTTTTTTACTTTAGATCAGAGAGAAATCAAATCGTTGGTGAAGCTAACTTCGCCAGAACCTCTTTTTATATCCATGCATTTTCGGTAGTTGCTGTTTTTGTAATCTTGTTTGCAATTATTTTCAATCACCGTTTTGAATATTATTACGCTTGGCGACATAGCAGCAAATCACTTCCTGTTTATTACATGATTTCATGTTTTTGGGAAGGACAAGAGGGTAGCTTTTTGTTATGGTTGTTTTGGAATTCAATCATTGGAATGATCCTTATTCGGGTTTCCGGAAAATGGGAAAGAAGCACCATGGCGGTGGTTGCTTTTGCACAAATTGCATTGAGTTCAATGCTGGTTGGCTTCCATTTGGGGGACTTTAAAATTGGAAGTAGTCCTTTCGATTTGCTCCGTGAACAACGTCCAGAGTTTTTACAGATTCCTATTTTGGGACAATTGGGTGTTGGGAATTATTTAAAGGTATTTACCGATGGAAACGGATTGAATCAGCTTTTACAGAATTATTGGATGGTCATTCACCCTCCGACTTTGTTCTTGGGATTTTCGCTCGCCATTGTGCCATTTGCTTATTCGATTGCCGCTTTGTGGCGTAAAGATGATAGATCTTGGATTAATCCTGCATTGATTTGGGGATTGGTTTGTGTGGGTATTTTAGGAACTGGAATCATCATGGGTGGTTTCTGGGCATACGAAAGTTTATCGTTTGGCGGTTATTGGGCTTGGGATCCCGTAGAAAACGCGTCGCTGTTGCCGTGGTTAATTATGGCTGCTGCAGTGCATTTGTTATTGATTTCTAAAAATACGGGCCGACATATATTTACATCGCATTTATTGGTACAATTGTCGTTTTGGTTGGTTTTGTACGCAACATTCTTAACCCGAAGTGGAATATTGGGTGAAGCCAGTGTACATTCATTTACAGACTTGGGATTATCGGGTCAGCTTTTGATATTCTTATTGGGCTTCATTTATTTGAGTTTGGTTTCTACCTTCCCAAGCGAGAAAAGTCAAAATAACATGTTGTTGATCGCCTTTTTGGTACTTGTTGCTATTATAGGATTGTCTTACATCATTCCTACAGACAAATCAACGTTAAGCACTGTTTTTCATGGTGTTGTAAAAAATGGCGGAATTGTAGGGTTTCTCTCTGTCATTGTTTTGTTTATCATCCGTTTGTACAAACGAACGAAAACTGCATTGGGCGATGAACATTTGTCGTCAAGAGAATTTTGGATGTTCATGGGTTCCATGTTCTTGATATTGAGTTTGATTCAAGTTTTCTCAGGAACTAGTATACCGGTTTTTAATAAATTATTTGGATACAAAACTGGTATTCCGGTAGCCGCAGATTATAACCGAGTTCAATTGTGGATGGCCATGCCAATTATGGCATTGATGGCTCTTGGACAATATTTTAGTTACAGAGAATCAAACACGAAAATGGTATTGAAACAGGTGTTTATCACTTTGGCCATTTCTTTGGTGGTGACAATATTGGTAAATCTTAATTTCAACATTGAAGGATTGAACTTTTTAATATTCTTATTTTTGGCAATTTGGGTCATTGTTGCCAATTTATTTTATTTCAGAAATGGATTGAAATCGAAGGTAATTACTTGGGGTGCAAGTATTTCTCACGTTGGATTTGGTGTTTTGTTGGTGGGTGTTTTGGTTTCGTCTGTAAATCAAAAAATCCTTACACGTTCTAATGAGGGAATTGATATGGCTCCTGAAACCAACGAAAAAGGTCAAACCGATAAAAAGGGAATGGCATTCAACCGTGAGAACAGAATACTTTATAAGGATAAACCAATTACCGTTGGAAATTATACTGCCAATTATACCCACAAAGTTGTTGGTATTGGAAAAGATTCAATAGATAAATACTTCCATGTGTTGTTTGTAAATAATCAAACCAAAGATTCATTTTATTTGACTCCTAAAACGCAAAACAATCCGAAAATGGGATTGTTGGCTGAGCCATCTACCAAACATTATATGTCGAATGACGTGTTTACACATGTAAACTACGAAAGTGGAATGGATAAAGTAGAACCTTATAGTGGCTTTAAAACTTCGGAAGTAAAAGTAGGCGAGACGTTTATAACGGAATCAGGTAAAACAAAAATGACATTGAGGGATATTGAACGTTTCAGTTCTAATCTCGGAGTTGTATTGCGATTGACAGTTCTAGCTGACAGATTGGGCGATACAGCTACCATATTTCCTGAGTTTCGAGTGAATCAAGAATCCGGTGCTTTTGAATCAAATCCCGCTGAAAGCAATGAACTTGGATTGATGTTGATGATTCAGAATATTAAAATTTTAGATCCAGATCCTTCAAAGCAGAATATTGAGTTTAGCATTCAATCAGGGGAGAAAACTCCTGTGAAAGAATATATTGTATTAAAAATCATTCAATTTCCTTGGATCAATTTGGTTTGGGCAGGTACCATTATCATGTTAATAGGATTTTGTATTGCGGTATTAAAACGGATTAAAATTCAGCGGAATTTGGCTAAATCATGATTTCGAAAATTTACATTGTAGGATATGGAAACTTAGGCAAACATCTGTCGGAGTACTTCTTAGAAAATAATGTGAATTTTGGAGGAATATTTACAGATCAGCATTTAAGTATTTCTGGGATTGGTGTTTATCGTAAAAGCGAAATAAACACAATATTAAAAGGTGGAGATGTGTTGTTTGTAACCACCAAAGATGACGAAATTGTAAGTCTCATTCGTCAAATTGAGAATCCTGAAATTGTTAAAATTTATTGCAGTGGAAGTGTTTCTTTAGAGTCATTTGAAAACATCCGCAATTGCGGTGTTTGGTATCCATTGTATAGTTTCTCTGGCAATACATCAATTGATTGGAAAAAAGTACCTGTATTTTTAGAATACTCAAATGAGTATGTATTTGAATTGCTTTCAAATATATGCGGTCAATTGAATAAATCGTTTCAAGTATTAAATTCAAACCAGCGCAAACAACTCCATTTGGCAGCTGTTTTTGCCAATAATTTTGTGAATGCCTGTTTCATTGGGGCAAACGAAGTTATCAAAGGGAATGAATCATTGAAATTTGCCTATTTGTTGCCCATTATTCAGCAAACCATCGATAAAATTTCAGTTGGTAATCCTACTGAAAGTCAAACAGGTCCTGCAAAGCGAAATGATGTATCAACCATGTCTGAGCATTTAAAAATGTTATCAAATTCTACATCAGAACAAGAATTATATTCAGCCATTTCCAAATTTATTAAACAAAATTTTAGTTAGGGTATTGAAAAATTAAACAATTTGAATTAAATTTGATTTTAACTCAATTGAATGACTCAGCAATTGTTATCATCAAAGCCTCAAATTGGCCTTTACGAATACTTTGGTATTGAAGTATATTTCTTGTCTTCTGATACTCAGCCATTGGTTGTTTACGGCGAATTTCAATCTTGTAAATCGAAGATTATTATTCATTTAGAAAATGGTGTGTATAGTCATTTAACAGTAATGACTGTAGAGGACTTTCAGCCACTCGACGCAAAAGCTTTAGATAAATTCACCAAGGTGGTTAGCAATAATTTACCTGATATTATCAGAAGCTGGTCTAACCACTACATCTATCGAAAAGATATTCAATTCGAAAAAATCACTAAACCCATTCTCTGAGTTTACTTAATATTAAATCGAATTCCTGAGTAAAAATTTACACCATTCGCTGGAGCCCATGAATTTGCTGCGTCAAAAATTTCGCCTTGGCTATTTTTAATGCTTAAAATAGGATCTTCCTGTTTTACATTTCCAATGTTCTCAATGCCTAAATAAAATTCAAAACTGTTGCTATAGGCTTTTCTGATTTGAAAGTTTGCGATGACAAACGAAGGGCTATATTTATTTTCTGTTTCAGAGAAATAGGCGAATCTTTTTTGACCATTAATTTGCGCTACTCCATCAAAATACCATTTATTCCTTGTTTTATAGCCAATAACCAATAATCCTCTGTGAATACTTTGAAAAGGTGAAATTTGGAATTTGTTATTTAGCCATTGGAGGTTTTTGGCATATCTATAAGCGAATTTAACTTCCATTCTACGAATAGGATGAATGGTCCATTCTGCATGGATACTGTTTGTTGTGCCGGCAAATTGTCCCCCATAAGAATGAATTAGAGTTTGCTTCAAACTCAAATCTCTGTCAATCACTGTTTGTTGCGAAAATCGAGTCGAAAAGACATCGATGGTAAGTGTACTTGGATAATCTAGAAAGAAGAAGTTTTTCAAATAACTAATTCCACCGTTAAATCCTTTTTCTTGAGCCAATCCATAGGGCATTGAGGAATTTGTTGTTGAAATTAAAATTTCTTTGTTCGTAATAAAGAGTGGTAGGTTTTCAATTAAAGCATAAGAAGTACGACGGCCTAATCCAGCTTGTAAAAACAACTTGTTATTTTTATTGAACTCAATTTTAGCATGTACACGTGGTGTGAAAAAGTAGCCGAATAAATTGTGGTAATCCTCGCGAAGTCCCAATACCCAAGATAATTTTTTTGTGGTCATTACTAATTCTCCAAATACTCCAAACTGTTTTTCAGAGAAATTGAAATTTAATGGGGCAGTAGCTAGAAATAAATTATCGGCAATGGACTCATTGAGTTGATTTACCATGGCAGAAATCCCTGTCTTTATCTTAAAAAGTTCATTGAGTTGATTCTCGTAAACACCTGAATAACTAATTTTCGATTCTTTACCAATGTAATTCCGATTAATACTAAAATTCAACAAAGTTCTGTTTTGATGGTTTGAAATATTGAGGATACTTCCAATACTTGAATTTGAGTCGAGAATGATGCCAAACTTGGTAAAAACATCCAATCGATTCTCATTTTGCACAAAGTGAAAATTATTCAATGTATTATCGAATTGATTAGTTCCAACTTTCATCGCGCCAGCATCTTTCGATTCAGTCCAATAGGTTGCGCCAAATTGTCCTTCTAGATTTTTTCCTTGATAATTAGTTTGGTTTCCAACAAAAATCCTTGAGGTTTGAGGCATGTCTGAATATCCATCTTTATTCATATCGGTTGGATACCATTGTTTTCCTATATGCAGGAAACTATGTGATGTCCACTTACTTGATAGGATTGACTTTTGAACCAAATTCAATTCCGAACGACCTTGGTTGTTTTGGTAGGCGTTGACCTGCCATGACGGATCGGCAATGTCCGATTTAAGGCCGTAATCAATGCCACCTGTTAATCCTTCATATCCAAGCGTTACTGAACCCGTTCCTTTTGCAAGTCGAACGTCTGAAACCATGGGGCCAGGAATGTTATTCAATCCGTTTAAAGTTGCCAAACCGCCCAATTGAGGAATATTGTCGCGGGTCATTAAGGCATATTTTCCATTTAGTCCCATCATCTCTATTTGTCGAATGCCAGAAACCCCGTCGGCATTAGAAATTTCAACGGTATTGCTTAGCTCAAAGCTTTCCGAAAGGGTACAGCAAGCTGCCTTTTTAAATTCGGTAGAATTTAAAACTTGTTTCAATCTGGCACCAGTGCTTTCTTCAAACGAACCCGCTTTTTCACCATGTATTTCAATGGTTTTGATGGAATCAATTATTGGTTGGCAAAAGACCAGGGGCGAAATTAGAAACAATAAGGCAAATACAATTAATGATCGCATTTTGCGCCGTCTCTATATTTGCAACAATCAGGAAGGTTGGAATAGACTACATTGTCGGCTTTTACAACTTCCGTATCGTGACCAACCATGGCTACCATATTATGGAATTGCTCTTCTTTAAAAAGCAAAGGGTTATAAGTAACAGTGAGTTGCTCAGTTTTGAAGTTATAAATTGCTTTATAAATGCCTTTTCTGTCGAGTGCATTTTCAATTCGTTCTTTGCACATTTCGCAAACTCCAAATACTTTGAAGCTGTAGGTAGTTTTTTTCGGGGGATTGATGGCCATTCCGGTCATCAATATGATTGTGAACAAGGCAAGGCTTGTTGTTTGAATAAATTTTTTCATCTTTTTTCTTATTTAAATTTTAACATATTGTTATTTAATGGCATAACAAATTAAGCCAATTCGAAAAAAAGAAATGATTTTAAATAATCCAAACACAATTTAGCTCGCAATACGGATGATTGAGAGGTGAATTGGGTGGTTTTTGATTGAAATAAACTTCGGTACCAGCATTGTTGTTTAATGCCAATGTTTCCAGAAAGATTGGCATTAAAACCGATTTTGCCATAGGAATAGTAAGTTTCTTTTTCGATCCCTCAAAATACTTAGGGGTAATATAGTAAACTTGGATATTGGTGCAGCATACAGACGGTTCAACTTCAAGTTTATCTTTAGCTGAACAGCATTTTGGGATGTTTTCGTGCGGGTTACAGCAAGATTTTACTGGCTGCATCTTTTCTGTTGAAGTGCATACGTGAAACGCAATATTCATCATTCCACTGCTTAAAACAGTGAAGAGAATAGTGATAATCAGGAGTATGCGCTTCATTATAACAAATATAATAAATTTATTTGATTTCGACCTTATTCTAACGTAATATCGTAGTCGGATTAATATGTTTAAATCACTCTTTCGTAGAAAAACCAATTTTCATTATGAGTCGGAACATGAGCTGCATAAAGTGCTCAATGTTAGAGATTTGACTTTTTTTGGGATTGCTGCAATTATTGGGGGAGGAATTTTTAGTTCTATAGGTCAAGCATGCTATGAAGGCGGGCCTGGTGTTGTTTTCTTGTTTATTATATGCGCAGTGGCCTGTGGATTCGCGGCCTTGTGTTATGCGGAGTTTTCAAGCCGAATTCCAGTTTCTGGTAGTGCTTATACTTACGCATATGCTTCGTTTGGTGAATTGTTTGCTTGGATTATTGGTTGGGCACTGTTAATGGAGTATTCCATCGGAAATATTTATATTGCTTTTTCGTGGTCGGGTTATTTTACCCATTTGCTCGATGCAATGAATATGCATAGTCCACGTTGGCTGATAACCGATTATAAAACAGCGAGTGGTGTATCTGTTATTCGGGGAACTGTTTTGAACGAAGACGAATTGTCGGCATTACAAGCATGGAAATCGGCTCCAATGATAGGGTCCCTCAAAATTATTTTTGATTTGCCCGCACTCATTATTAATGTATTGATTACAATGTTGGTATATAGGGGTATCAACGAATCGAGAAAAACGAGCAACGCCATGGTGATTTTAAAGTTGGCAGTAATCATTCTTATTATTGTTGTTGGTGCTTTTTATATTGATATTGAAAATTATAAGCCATTTGCTCCCAAAGGATTCGATGGTATTATGCAAGGAGTTTCGGCTGTGTTTTTTACCTATATTGGTTTTGATGCTGTGAGCACATTGGCTGAGGAAAGTAAAAATCCGCAACGTGATTTGCCTAGGGGGATGTTTTATTCACTTATCATTTGTACTGTATTGTACATTCTAATTTCGTTGGTTTTAACGGGTATGGCTCCATACAGTTTGTTGAAAGTAGATGATCCATTGGCTTTTGTTTTGAACTACAAAGGAATCAAATGGTTAGAGTACATTGTTTCAATCAGTGCTATCATTGCAATGACAAGCGTTTTATTGGTGTTTCAAATGGGTCAACCCCGTATATGGATGTCAATGAGCCGCGATGGATTATTGCCAAAAGCATTTTCTAAAATTCATCCGAAGTATAAAACGCCTGGATTTTCTACAATAGTAACGGGATTGGTTGTTGGGGTTCCAATTTTATTTACAGACGCGAATTTTGTGTTGGATTTCACCTCTATTGGAACCATTTTTGCCTTTATATTGGTTTGTGGTGGTGTTTTGTTATTGCCAAAACGCGATAAAGTAACAGGTGGTTTTCATATGCCATATGTCAACTCTAAATTTATATTTCCTGCTATCATTATAATCACTATTTTGTTTACATATTATAACGTCCCGAATTATTTTATAGGCGTTTTAAATTTGAAGAATTGGGACATTTTCAACTTGTCTCACCGATTGATGTGGATAGCATTATTGTTTTTATCGGCATTATCCTATAAAAAACAATATTCTTTGATACCCATGTTGGGATTAACAACTTGTATGTATTTGTTGACTGGAATGAAGGCTGAAAATTGGATTTGGTTTTTCATTTGGTTTTTTATTGGATTAATTTTGTATTTCGCTTACGGATACAGAAAAAGTAATTTGGCGCATGGAAAATAAAGAGAATAGGGAGAAGCCCATTGGTAATGTGCTAGATGCAATGTTTAAGAAGTATAGACTTCAGCCTAAAATGCACGAAATAGACATTGTAAACCGCTGGGAAGAAATAGTTGGAAGTTTGGTTTTCAAACACACGTCAGAAATTAAAATGCTCAATAAAACACTTTATGTAAAGTTTGACAATGCACCGTTGAAAAACGAGATGTTTTTACAAAAGGATTTACTCTTAAAAAGAGTCAATGATACATTTGAGGAACAAATTATTGAGAAAATTTTTATTGGATAAGTGCATCTGCATCCGCTTTTCTTTTCTTTGAAATCTCTACTTTATCAATACTTGCATTTAATTCAAATCCTATCAGGATAATCATGATATTCATATAAATAAGCACCATTAAGGCTAAAATTGCACCAATTGAGCCATAAACTTTGTTGTAGCTATCAAAATTATTTACATATAAGCTAAAACCGATTGTAGTCAAAATTGACAAAACTGTTGTAAAGACTGCCCCAACAGAGAAGAATCTCCAACGCTGATGATTGGAGGGAGCAAAAAAGTAAATGCTAGATATTGCAAACAAGAACAATGTGCACATTAAAAGATATTCGAATATGGTCAATATTACCGAGTACACTGAAAAAAGTGGCCATTTATGCGCTTCCATATAGGATTCTATTTGGAAACTCCAAGTAACCAATAATAAAAAGAAAATGATTAAAATACACATCCAAAAAGTCAAGAAAACCGCTTTTCCTCGAATATGTAACCAACTTTTCTTTTGAGGGATGGCGACCCGTCTGTTAAAGGTATTGATCATTAAATGGAATGAGTTCGATGCGAAATAAATGGTTAATATAAAACCAAACGACAGTAAGCTTGAGTTTTGCTTGTGAAGAATTTCTAAGATGGTACTTGAAATTTCTTCATAGGTTTTTTTCGGAAGAATTAATGCCAATTGTTGAATAAATTGGGATTTTATTCCCTTAATTGGCAAATAAGCTATTAGTGTAAGTAAAAAGATGAGTGCTGGAAACAGTGCTGTAAAGAAATTGAAACTTAAACTGGTTGCTCTAATATTTAAGTTTTCTAAGAACATGGAACGAAAGAAATATTTGCCCACATCATAAATGGAATGTCCATTAAGTCCTTTGATAGTAGTTCTCTTAAAATACTGTAAAACAGGATGTAATGGTTTATCTTCTACGATCTCTTCGGATGCATTTTTATCATCAATGGGCTTATTATGGTGTATTTTATTATCCTTAGATCTATAAAAATGTGCCATAATTAATTCATTAAAAACACTTTGTATTGCTCAGGTAGTTTTATTGGGCGCAAGTCTGATTTTCTCACAAAAAACAATTCTGTTTCACCCGTATTCAACAATTCGCCATTTTGGTTGAATGTTTTGTATTCAAACTTACATCTCACCTCAGGGGGAGCGGTTAAGTTTACTTCAATGGTTAGTAAATCATCATATTTGCCTGCTTTCAGAAAAGTAAATTTCATGCTTCTTACTGGCATTAATATTCCATCATCCTCCAGATCTTTATAAGAAATACCACGATTTCTTAATATTTCAGTTCTGGCTTCTTCGTAATAGAGGGCATAAATGGAATGGTGAATAAATCCCATTCTGTCGCATTCTGCATATCGTACCCTAATTTGATGTGAATGTGTCATTTAATATCGCAATATAAACTTTTGTTTGATTTGTTCGGTACGAAAAAATATAATTCCCATTTTGAACAATTCAACACTGGCTGTAACCTCAGGCAAATTGGTAATTTGTTGCCAGTTGATATAATGGTCATTTGTATGTCTAATATTGGTGAAAATTACCATTGAATGAGTATGAAATCTTGTTTTGAAATTGTCGTAAAACTTCCAAAAATCATCTGCATCTGATGTACCATGAATGAGACAAAGGTCAAAATAAGTTTGATTGTCCAATTCTGTATTGTAAAAATTTTCAAACAAATTTGATTGATAATAATTTGCAAATTCGGAATTTGTGTGTAATTTGATTTTATCTAACTTATTTGTAGTCAATAGGAAATTATGAGATAAAATTGGAAAGTCATGAATGATTGAATTAGACAATAAATAGTTCGATTCAATACCATTGTTCATTCCCAATTCAATCAAATGTTGTGGCTTATAAAACTCAACTATACGTTGAAGGAGTTTTCCATATTTTGCATCTAAAGTAAATTTGTTGGTGTATTTAGATAGGGTAGAATGATCTAATTTACTTTTGCTTTGAAGCATCAACATCCGCTGGTGCTCTATCATTTCAAAATTCATAGTAGAAGAATGATAAAGCACTTCGTCGGCAAAAGTATATACGAAAGGAGAATGTAAACCGTGACGCGAAGTTCCGGCTAAGTAGTATGAAATATAATCAGAGATTTCTAAAAACGCATTAAGCATTCGCTTTTTTAGCTTGAATCACCAATTGAAGTTCTTTTTGGAGTTTTTCTAACTGTTCTTTTGATTTTTTAATTTTATCATCGAACTGTTTCAACATCGCCTCTGCATTTTTTGAATGAAGAAAAAACCCTTTGTTATTTTCAATGGTACTTAATTCGTCTTGGATTTTCTTCATTAAATCTCTCAATCGTTTTTCTTCACTTTGCAATTTGTATTTTGCATCGGGAGAAGCAGAAATTGAATTCAAGTTATCTTTAACCATTGTTTCACGTTCAGCATTGCTGTTGTTACGTAAACCTTGGAAAAGTCCATCCATCAAGCCTTGGTATTGTTTATTCAAACTTTGGAATTTCTTTCCAGAAACAAACCCAGAATCATTCCATTTGTTTTGTATGGCTTTTAAGTCGTTGAAATTTAATTTCTTATCAGTATTTTTTGTTAAGTTATCTAATTCAACTATAATTGCCTCCTTAGCAGTAACTGCTCCTGTTTCCTGTGTTTTACGTTCAGCAAACCATTTATTCTTTCTTTCATAGAAATGATCAAACGCAGCACGGAAACGTTTCCAAATTATTTCGTTCTGTTCTTCTGGAACAGGACCAATTACTTTCCACTGATCTTGTAGGGCTTGAAATTGCTCAGAAGTTTTCATAAACTCATTGGCTTCTTGCATTTTTTCCGCTTGTTCACACAATGCAATTTTTTTAGCTAAATTATCTTTTCTATCAAATTGTATTTTCTTAAAGAAAGTTTTTCTTTCAGCATAAAATGCGTTCCTCGCACCTTGGAATCTTGTCCATATTTCTTCATTTTTTTCAGAAGGAACAGGGCCAATTTTCTTCCAATCTTCCAACATAGCATCAATTTCTTCAGCCATCTTGTTCCATTCTTTATTTGAAGATGGGAGAGCAGTAATTGCTGTTTCTGCTTTTTCAACCAAAAGAATTTTCTTTTCTAAATTTTGTTGACGTTGCGCATCAACTTCAGATTGATGTGCTTTTTGTACGTCAATTACCAAATCACTTGCGGCTTTAAATCGAGTCCAGATTTCGTCAGAAATTTCTTTACGCACTGGACCTGTATTTTTCCATTCATCGTGAATTTTATTCAAACTAATCATGGCTTTTCTGATGTTTTTCTCATCCTTTAAGGCTTCTGCACGTTTGATCAATTCAATTTTGATTTCAAGATTTTTTTCGCGGTCTAAATCCTTTAACTCATTGAATTTTGATAAGTTATCGTAATATTTATCTAAGTGAAATTTGTATTTTGAATAAAGTGCTTCTTGATGTTCCTTTGGAATTTGTCTAATTTCTTTCCATTGGCGCATCAAATCGCGCAAATCATTCAAACTTGATTCATTCTCTTCAGATTCAACCAAAGCAACGATCTTGTCTAGAATGGCTTGTTTTTTATTTAAGTTTATCAGCTTTTCTTCTTCGGCACGTTTTCTTTCCACTTCACGCATTTCTTTAAACTTTTGAACTACTTCAAATAGTTTAATTTTTTGGTCGTCTTGTGGAGAAATAAAATCTTTAGGATCATTTCCGGAAGCAACCCATTCTTTAATGAGCAAAGGTCTTTCCTGGTCTAAAAGGTTCTCAAATGCTTTACGAAGTTCCTGTAAGGTTTCGTAAGCTTGTTTCACATTTGTTGTGTGCAACAATGACTGAGCATGAGAAACAATTTGTTCCTTAGAAAAAGTGGCAAAGTTTTCTTTTAATTGAGCATCATCCTCATTTTGAAGAATCAATTTTTCTGCTTCGCCTAACTGATCATTGTAATTCTCTGAAAACTGATCCATGGTTTAATAAGTTATGTGATATTTTATTTAGAAATTGATAGTAATTGTAATGCTGTTTGAGCAGCTTCGTTTCCTTTGTTTCCGTGTGAGCCACCCGCTCTGTCAAAGGCTTGTTGTTCTGTATTGGTTGTGATTACACCAAAAATACAAGGTTTGTTAAATTTTAATCCAACATCCATGATGCCATTCATTGCACCTGTGCAAACGAAGTCAAAATGTGGCGTATCTCCTTTAATCACGCAGCCAAGACAAAGCACAGCATCGATATTGCTATTACTGTTGAAATGCCATTGAGCTCCAAGAGGTAGTTCGAAAGCTCCTGGAACTTTTGAAATATGTATTTGATTGCGTGACAAACCAAAAGAAGTTAATTCTTGAATTGCACCATCAAGTAAAATATCTGTGATGTGATTATTCCATGTAGAAACCACTATTCCTATATTTAAAGAAGTAGAATCTAGAGAAATATTAGAAGAGCCAAAGCTGAAACCCGCGGTAGACAATTTGATGGTATCTAATTATGGGTTAAATTCACCCATAAGCGCTTTCACTTTGTAGATATATTTTTCAATATCAGAACCTTCTGCTGTTGCTGAATACTTTTTCAAAATAGTATCATAGCATTTTAAAGCTGATTTGTAGTCTTTGCACATTTCATAGTGAATTCCGGCTTTCTTAAGAAAAGTAGCAGAAAAATCATTATCGTCAACGGCAGCAGCTTTTTCATACATTGAAGCAGCGTCATCGTCATCTCCTAAGTCAGACATACAACCCGCTTTCATTGCCATTACTTGAGCAGCCAAAAGTTTGTCTTTGATACTTGTTTTGTTTAAATATTCAATAGCCTCTTTTGGTTTTCCAATTTTTGCATAAGCTATACCCGCCATTAACGCTGCTTCTTTGCCCGCTCTGGTTGATGAATAATCATCAGCAATTGTAGGAGCAGAAGTGACTTTTAAAGATTTGTTACCTTTAACAACCATATTCATAGAATCATTTTTAAAGTAAAAATGTAATCTTGCAATTTTTTCAGATGCGGTTTTTTCTTGACTTGGTTGATAAACCAATGTCCAATAAGTTGATAATCCTATAACAGCCAACACACCAATTGCGATGTAATTCACTTTTTTAGTGTTCTCAGAATAATAATTAGAGTATTTAGCTCTAGTCTCTTGCCAAAATTCTTGTACGTTCATTTTCTTAAAGGGGGCGAATATAATAAATTTTATTTTATAATCTGAATTAGTCCATAATAAATGGATAATCATCTTCTACATAAACATCTTTAAATAATTCAGAAGCGTCTGGGTAAGGTGAATTTTCTGCAAATTCCACACTCGCGTTTACTTCTGCAATAATGTCTTCTTCGATTTTGTCTAACTCAGCTTCAGTAGCATATTTTTTAGCCAAAATAGTTGCTTTTGTGGTTTCAATAGGATCTTTTTCTTTGTAAGATGCCAATTCTTCTTTCGTTCTGTAACTCGCAGGATCACTCATGCTATGTCCACGGTAACGGTAAGTTTTGATTTCCAAAAAAGTTGGACCTCCACCGTTTCTTGCAAATTCTACTGCTTCATATAATGCTTCATGAACTGTTTCACATTTCATACCATCTACTTGTTTGCTTGGCATATCATATCCCAAACCAATTTTATAGATATCTAACATGTTTGTAGTTCTTTCTACGCTCGTACCCATTGCGTATTCATTGTTTTCACAAATAAATATTGCAGGTAATTTCCAAAGCATGGCCATATTAAAGGTTTCATGCAATGCACCTTGACGTACTGCACCATCACCAAAAAAGCTAATACTTACATTTTTCGTTCCTAAATATTGTTCAGCAAAACCAAGTCCAGCACCCATTGGAATTTGTGCACCCACAATTCCATGTCCCCCAAAGAAATTATGTTCTTTTGAAAACATGTGCATACTGCCACCTTTTCCGCCCGAACATCCTGTAGCTTTACCATATAACTCTGCCATAACCGCATTTGCACTTACACCCATTGCCAAAGCATGACCATGGTCTCTGTAAGCAGTAATCACTTTATCGTCTTTGGTAGTGGCTGTGATCATTCCTGCAACCAAAGCTTCTTGTCCTATATATAAATGACAAAAACCCTTAATCTTTTGCTGACCATATAATTGCGCTGATTTTTCTTCAAATCTTCTCACCAACATCATGGTTTTGTACCATGATAGGTATTGTTCTTTCGTGAATTTCATTCTGTTCTGAATTTCAATTTAGATCGCAAAGATAATATTTATTCAATGCTACGGCAAACAAAATCAAATTGTCTAAATTTTATCTTCAATGTTTTTAACTTTATCCTTGATTAATCCAATTTCTTTTTGAATTAATCGTAAGGTTGGACCAAGATCATTGTCGTCTGAATTTTTTGGTTCCTCGAACTTGGGATTGATATAATTGATAAACTTCCATATTTCTAGAATGTCTTGAACTTTAACAGCATAGGGTTTATAATTTGTATTCGTGCTACAGAGTAAGAAAGATCCATCTTCTTCAATCCTGTTGTATAAAATTTTAAATACGATACCATCTTCTTGGGTAATAACAATATATGGATGTCCGTTTTTAACCATATTCCAATCTTGCAAAAATTCTCCGGTAACATAAGCTCCATCAACAACTGGAGGCATACTATCACCTGAAATAGGGAAAGATCTGTATTTTTTATTTGGGGATAAAAAAGGCAAGTTGAAAGCAGGCAGAACCTTAATATAATTTGGATCGGCATAACCCGTTGCGTATCCTGCTTTCGCTTTTACAGGAACCAATTCTATATTTTCTTCATTATCTGGCGTTACAGTGGTTGCCAAAATGCGCAGTCTGGTACCAGTTATATCAATATCATACCCACGTTCCATTTGTTCTAATTGACTTTCGGCAATGGTTGACAAATCAATTCTGATGAGCTTGTCAATATTAACTTGGTAAAAATCGGAAAGCTTTAGCAATACTTGTATGCCTGGTTCTGCAACACCATTTTCATAGCTATTATATGCCGATCTGGTAAGACCAATATTTGCTGAAACTTCTTCTTGGCTGCGCTTTCTGCGTTTTCTAAGTAATTTAATGTTCTCTTTTAAATACATAATTGATAATTATTTTAGCAATGATTTGACATGTAAATTAACAATGTATTTTTCAAACCACCAAATATTTCTTAAATAACTTTTTCTTTTGGGTATTTTATTTTTAATTTGTAGATATGAAATTTTGGCTGATTAAGTCCGAGCCTTTTAAATACAGTTGGGCTCAATTCGAAAAAGATCAGCAAACTTTTTGGGATGGTGTACGCAACTACCAGGCAAGGAATAATTTGCGAGACATGAGTGTTGGTGATAAATGTTTGTTTTATCACAGTAATGAAGGCAAAGAAGTGGTAGGTATTGCTGAAATTGTAAAAACAGCATATCAAGATCCTACAACATCAGAAACTGCTTGGGTAGTAGTTGATGTAAAGCCGTTATTAAAATTAAAGAATCCCGTATCTTTGGCAACAATGAAATCAGATGAGCGGCTACATTCATTGGGACTTTTGAAACAGCCACGATTGTCAGTTATTGCATTGACGGAAGATGAATACAATATTATTATCCAGTTATCGAATGATCAATGAACCTAAAATATTATTAAACAGCACCAAGGCGAATTTGATTATTCGTCGTTTTGCGCTTCAAATAATTGAAAATCACAAAGATTATCAAAATACTGCTGTTATTGGGCTACAACCAAGGGGTATTTTGTTGGCAAAATCCATACATAACGAACTTATGAATTTAGGTGCCGATGTACTTTATGGTGAAGTGGACCATACATTCTTTAGAGACGATATTGGTAGGGGTGGATTTCATATTCCTAAGCCTTCAAATGTAAATTTCTCAACTGAAAATAAAAATATCATCATCGTAGATGATGTACTTTTTACGGGAAGAAGTGTTAGGGCCGCAATTGATGCAATCATGAGTTTTGGCCGACCTAAATGTGTTGAATTAATGGTATTGGTAGATAGAAGATTTCAACGTGAATTGCCTATAAAGCCTGATTACACTGGAGTTACAATTGACTCAAGAAACACAAATGACTTTGTAAAAGTTGAGTGGGAAAACGACAATCAAGTTCAAGTTTGGCTATTAGAAGATAAAAAATGAATCAAGGAGAATTAAATCATTTATTAGGCATTAAGGGATTAACAGCAAGTCAAATCCATACTATTTTTGATACTGCTGATAATTTTTTAAACTTGTTACAAGCGCCAGTTAAGAAAACACCTGCATTAAGAGATATAACCATTGCTAATTTATTTTTTGAAAACTCAACGCGTACGAGAGTTTCATTTGAATTGGCCGAAAAAAGATTAGGTGCTGATATCGTGAATTTCTCTTCTTCATCATCCAGTGTTAAAAAAGGAGAAACTTTAATTGATACTGTAAATAATATTTTAAGTATGAAGGTTGACATGATTGTTATGCGACATCCTGCTCCCGGAGCTTGTATGTTCCTAGCTAAAAATGTGAAATCTCAAATTATCAATGCCGGTGACGGTACCCATGAACATCCAACTCAAGCTTTACTTGATGCCTTTTCAATTAAAAACAAGCTAGGTTCCTTGGAAGGGAAAAAGGTTGTTATTGTGGGAGATATCAAACACTCTCGAGTGGCGTTAAGCAATATTTACGCCTTACAATTGTTGGGTGCTGAAGTGATGGTTTGTGGACCTGCAACATTAATACCAAAATATATCAATCAATTGGGCGTTAAAGTTTCTCATAACTTAGATGAAGCGCTTGCTTGGTGCGATGTTGCAAATATGTTGCGTATTCAATTAGAACGACAAGATCAAAGATTTTTTCCATCATTAAACGAATACACTAACTTGTATGGATTAAACATGAACAGATTGAACAAATTAGACAAAGAAATTTGTATCATGCATCCCGGTCCTATCAATAGAGGCGTGGAAATCAGTAGCGAGGTAGCAGATAGCAATCAAAGTATTATTCTTCAACAAGTTGAAAATGGGGTTGCAGTAAGAATGGCGGTGCTATTTTTACTTGCGCAACATAAGTTATAAAATGAATCCAATATTAGTAGAAGTCATTCGTGGCGAGGTAGTAGAGAGCTTTCACCGAGGTGTGATATGTGTGGTAGACAAAGACGGAAAGGTCATTTATTCAGCTGGAGATATCCATCAAATTGCTTTTCCAAGATCAGCAATGAAGTATTTTCAGCATTTGCCATTATTGGTTTCTGGGGCATTTGAGAGACTGAATTTATCCTTAGAGGATTTGGCTATTATGTGTGGGTCTCACAATGGTGAAAAAATTCATGAAAATTTGGTAACCAAAATTTTAGGCAATTTAAATTTGGGGGAAGTTGACCTTCAATGCGGTGCACAAGCTCCAACATTGAAAAAAGATCTTTATGCGTTGATTAAAGCAGATAAAAATCCAACCCAATTGCATAATAATTGCAGTGGCAAACACGCCGGATTTTTGGCTTGGTGTAAAGCACACAATGAAGATATAAAAGCTTATTTGTCCGAATCTCATCCATTACAAATAGAAATTAAAAAATATGTATCTCAATTCTATGAAGTTGCTGAAGAAGAATTGCTCATGGCAATTGATGGCTGTAGTGCTCCTATTTTTGGAATGAGTGTATACAAGCAAGCCATTGCATACAAGAATTTAATTAGCAATCAACAAAGCGAAGAGATCAATACGGCATGTAAAAAAATAGTTGATGCCGTAACCAAATATCCTGAATTGGTTGCTGGCTCTCAACGTTATTGTACCGATTTGATGAAAGTCACAAACGGAAGAATCGTTGGAAAAACAGGAGCCGATGGTGTTTATTGTTTGTCAATTCCAGAAAAAAATTGGGGTATAGCAATTAAAATTGACGATGGTAAAATGGGTCCTCAATATCAAGTAGCCCAAGAGTTATTGATGAAGTTCAATTTAATTACCAAAGAAGAAGCTAATCAACTTAATCTATATAGAGAATTTGAAATCACCAATTTTGCAGGAAACAAAGTGGGCAAATCGTTGGTTGTGAATGTTCCATTGTTGAAGTAAAATTTATGAAATCGATATTAAGAGCATTTTTAATAGTTTGTATTTTATTTGTGCAAATTAATTTGAATGCACAATATCGATTTATCAAAGCCAATTCTATAGAAGATGATCGCTTAATTTCAACCGATTTACATTTAATCAATACGAACCGATTTTATCCTCAATCCCTTGAACTATTAGAACAAACTCAAAATTCTAATTCAAACATTTCAATTTTACAATACGAGTTTTCAAACAAGAATTTCAATTATTTCAAATGGAGTAACCCAGAATATTTTGGAAATAAAAAAATAAAATTTACCAATTGGAATTTTATCAAAAAGCTAGGTCCTCAGAGTTTATATCAAAATCCCAATCGGTTTTACTCTTGGGAAAGTAAAGATAGAAAAGACTATTTTGTAATTAACCCAGTTTTAGATCTTTCTTATGCGAGGAAGTCTTCAATAAGTGATTCTATGTTGTTTAATGGAAGGGGATTGGAGTTTTTCGGTCAGTTCGGAGATAAGTTTAATTTTTATACACAACTAATGGATTATCAAGCAGATTATATCAAATCAATTGATAATTATAATGATTCATTTAGGGTTTATCCGGGAATCGGTAATTCTTACAGAAATAGCTTTAAATATGTTGATTATTTTTATACAACGGGTTATGTTTCAGGTAAGTTGCTAGAAAAAAAACAATATGATTCTGTTGCAAAGAAAGAAGCTTTGGTTTATCAGATTGTAGCTACCTTCGGTAACGACAAACAGTTTATTGGAAATGGATACCGCAGTTTGATTATTAGTGATTTTGCACCGCCTTCATTGTTTTTTCAAGTAAATTATAAGTTAGGACCATTCAAGTATCAAAATTTATTCAAAGAACTAATCGGGAACTTATCAAAAGATTCAAACAAAATTCTAAATAAAAAATATTTGGCCCTTCACAGAGCTTCTCTAGAATTTGAAAAAGTTGGCTTAGAATTAGGTTTGACTGAAATGATTATTCAATCGAGAAGCAATAATGGTTTTGATGCAAATTATTTTAATCCTGTTATTTTCTACAGGGCAGTAGAAAGAGATTTGGGATCTGGTGACAATGCGCTTATTGCTTTGGATGCAAAATACAAAAAAGGTTCATTTATGTGTTATACCCAATTTGTTTTGGATGAATTTACTGTTGGAAAAGCGTTTACAACCAATTCATATGTAAATAAATTCGCTTTTCAATTAGGTTTGTATTACAAACCTCAATTGGCATTTATCAAACAAGGGTATGTTAATTTAGAATTTAATCAAGTAAGACCTTTTACTTATTCGCATTGGTCAAATAATTATTATTCAACATATAACCAAGCGTTGGCACATCCATTAGAAAGCAATTTCAGAGAAGGGGTTTTTAGATTATTTATTGTCCCTCAAAATCTTCAAAGATGGTCATTTAGGAATATTACAACATTTGCATTTAAAGGTTTCGATTTAAATGGAGATAATTATGGCTCAAATATTCGCAAGAATTATTACAAAGCAGTTGATAAGAAAAATGCATTTATTGGTCAAGGGGAACAATCAAACATATTTAATACCTTTAATGAAGTAACTTATTATGCAATGCCAAATTTGTTACTGCAATTCACACAACAATATAGAAGTCAAAGCAATATTGGCCAATCTATTAATTATTTGTACATTTCTATCAAGTATAATTTTACTCAAAATAGGAATCAATATATATTCTAAATCAAAAAAGGCATTTGATTTTCAAATGCCTTTTTAATTCATATGTGAATGATTGAACTTACTTAATCAATCTAAATATTTTATTCCAACGTATTCCTTTTGTATCGTATTCCATAGATTGGTCGTGAATTTTTGGTTCACCCATATCAGTAATTCCAATTACTTTTTTCAATCCAAAGAAGGTAAACACTGGTTTGCCAATAATGTGATCTTCTGGAACATAACCCCAGTATCTTGAGTCAGATGAGTTGTATCTATTGTCACCCATCATCCAATAATACCCCAATTTAAAGGTGTATTCTTTAACCTCAGCGCGGTTTCCAGCACCAGAATAGAATTTACCACCTGACTCTACTATTTCTGATTTTTCATAATGGTTGATTGCTGTTTTCAAGAAATCCCAGTTTGCCTTCGTTAATTTAATAGTTTCACCGCGTTTGGGTAAATAGAATGGACCATAATTATTCAAATCCCAACCGTGTTTCAAGAATACAGTATTGGTTGTATCTGGAAACAATAGTCTGTTCATCCCTTCGTCGTGAGAATCATCTAAAATCATGCTTACCAAAGGATGTTTTTTGATTTTTTCCGCATTTTCTGGCCAAGTGTATATATTGTAAGGAATTAATCTACCGCCTGCATCTTCCGTCATTTTTAAGATGTCTGGAGCAATTTGCATGGGAATGTTAAAATCACCCAATTCATTTTCAAGTAAAAACTCTTGGGTAATTCCTTCTTTCAAAAGCAATAAATAACGTTTCTGTTGTTTACCAACACGAGCCAATTTTTTATGATTGATATAAATATTACCTTTAATGATTTGAAAAGAGTCACCTGGAATGCCAACACAACGCTTCACGAAATTGTCCTTCTTATCTGTTGGGAATCCTTCATCTGCGGGCCAGTTAAATACAATTACATCATTGTTTTTAATGGTGTACCAACCCGGAAGTCTCATGTATGGCAATTCTAATAATTCAGAATATGCTTTAAATCCAAATATTTCTTTTGGGGCAACAACAGGCACCGTAATTGGAGTAAGTGGAATTCTCATGCCCACTTTAGCTCTGCTAACCACGAGATAGTCGCCTACCATTAAATTAGATTCCATGGAAGGGGTAGGGATTTGATATAAATCAAAATACAAAGCCCTCATACCACCTGCAACATAAGCTGCAAACAAAAGTGCATCAGCCCACTCGCGTGATCCTGTTCCTACTGGAATATGTTTAATTTTCCAATCTTTATCTGCACCTTGTCCAAGGAATTTAAGTTTCTTATCGAAATATAAATATGGGAAATAGGCGAACGTTAAAACGATACCCAAGAATTGTTCCCAAAACTTAAATTTTCCAAAACTCCTAAGGATATCCAATTTGATATTAAAACTGAATAAGATATTCACCCCAGGAATAACCATTCCAATCATATACCATTTTGGACGGCCCACTAATTTTAACCAGTACCACCAGTTCAAAATAGGTATCCAAGCTAAAACAGGCGAGTAGCCCGCCATTTTAAACATTCTCGACAAACCCAATCGGGTGAGAACGAATGCGGCTATCCATAAGCCTAAAAACAGAGAAATGTTATAACTTTCCATTATGTGTTAGTTGTCAAATTTAAGTAAGTCTTTCATAGTAAACACTCCTTTTTTTAATAAAAGCCATTCTGCTGCGACAATCGATCCCAAAGCGAAACCATCTCTACTTTTGGCTTCATGGCTCAACGTGATTTTATCAATTTCACTTTCATAAAAAACATGGTGTGTTCCAGGTACTTTTGGCAATCTTAAAGCTTCAATATGAATCGATTTATCGTTTTTATTCGATAAATCCCAACCATTGTAGCCGGCGTGATTCTCAATAATACCTTCAGCCGTAGTAATGGCTGTGCCGCTTGGAGCATCTTTCTTTTCAGTATGATGGATTTCTTCAATATTACAAGAATATTCAGGGTAATTGCTCATTAACTTCGCCATATATTTATTGGCTTCAAAGAAAAGATTTACACCCAAACTAAAGTTGGTGGCATAAAAAAGAGAAGCATTGTGTTTCAATACTGATTGTGATATTTCTTCGAAATCGGCATACCAAGCTGTTGTTCCAACAACAACCGGTAAATTCAATTTACAGCAATGTTCTATATGTTCTTTTACCAAATTAGGCTCTGTGAATTCAATTGCAATGTCGGCATTTACTGAGTTTGCATTTAAAAAAGGATTAAATTGAGAAAATTTTTCCGTGATTTCGTGACCTCTTGCAATTGCAAGTCTTTCAATGGTTTTGCCCATCTTTCCATATCCAATTAATGCAATTTTCACTTTTACAAAGTTACATATTCTTCACTATTTACCTAAATATTAAAGGGTTTTCACAGATTTTTCTCATTTTTGCGTTCTAATTTTCATGGCAAAGAAGAAATCTAAATTCCGTATATATGCTTTTGCAACTATAGGATTGATCCTTTTGGTTCCTGTTTTTATTTTGTTTTCTACAACTTCAAATACCTCTATGCAGACATTTAAAGTTCATAAAAATTGGAATCGCGATAGCTTAGATTATCAAATTGACAATCAATTAGGACTTACATTGCCATTTGGATTTTCAAATTGGGCTAAATTTTTAGGATATACGAAAGTGAAACCATGTTTTTTTATTATTGATCCTAATACAACTGCTTGGAAACTAATTAGAAATCTCAGAATGAATCGCAAGCAAGCGGTAAATGTTATTATAACTTCAGGTATTTCAAGAGAATCTTTCGTTGATATTGTTACAAATAAATTAGATATTTCACCAATGGAATTACATATTGGTTTACAAGATGCTTCTTTATTAGGTCAATTTCACGTGAATGATACAACTTGGCCTTCGTTAATTATTCCAAACACGTACAATATTTCAATGAGTGTTGATATAGAGGGATTTTTAGAAAGGATGCGTCAAGAATCGGATAAATTTTGGACAGATGCCCGATTGGCAAAGGCTAAGTTGCAAAACTTAACAAAAAATCAAATTGTTACAATAGCTTCGATTGTAAATAAAGAGAGCAACAAAGAAAAAGAATATAACAACATTGCAGGTGTATACATAAACAGATATCGAATTGGAATGAAGTTACAGGCAGACCCAACAGTTAATTTTGCAAAAGGGAAGGACGAACGCGTTGTGAATGTAAATATTGAATCTCCTTACAATACATATTTGCACAAAGGATTGCCTCCGGGTCCTATCTGTATTCCTTCAATTTCGGCTATTGATGCGGTTTTAAATTACGCAAAGCACGATTATTTATATTTCTGTGCAAAAAGTGATTTTTCTGGATATCATACATTCGAAAAGAATTATGAAAAACATAAGAAAAATGCAAGACTGTTTATAACGGCACTAAACCGCGAAGAAAAAAAGAGGGACTCACAAAAGTAAGTCCCTCAAAAAAGGAAATAATTAAAAAATCTTATTTGATTACAATCGCAGTTGTATTGCGAACGTTATTTTCTGAAACAGTTTGCAAATAATAAGTACCTGAAGGTAATTGCGAAACGTTAAGTTCTGAAGTGTTTTTTGAAGAAGCAGCAACTTGACCCTGATTGTTCCAAATAATCATATTTTTTGCTACACCATTCAAACGAACAACCGTATTCGTGGGGTTTTCAATTACTTTTAATTTGGTTGCATCTAAAGATTTAGTATTTGAAGAAACCATTTCGCCAATCATTGCATTTGCTGTAACTACTTGATCATTTGAATTGGCACCATTTGCATTTGAAACAACTGCAGCACCATAAATAGTCACTGTTCCTGTACCTGGAGCAGGCGCAGTCCAAATGCTTTTCCATACACCAGAAGAGCTTGTTGAAGTGTGTCCCCATATAGATTTACCTCCCGCAATGTCAATGCCAGTTCCGGATGGAGCTGCGCTAATTGCACCAGCCGCTGTATTACTCGATGTTAATATGGTAGCTTGAAATCCTTTTTTGGTTGAAGTGCCACCTGAAATCACATGCAGGTCATATACTTTTCCAGGAGTGTAGAATGATAAAAAGGTAGTGTCACCAATTTCTGTAATCCCAACTTTCAGAGTACCACCGAAACTTCCACCGCCATGGCAACCACTACAATCTCCCGAACTACCGGGTGATCCTGTTCTGTTTCCACCTGGACCAGAAGAATTACTAGATAAAGTCAAACCAATTACCAATAAACTAGCTAAGGTAATAGAAGATAAAATGATTTTTTTCATATTTTTAATAGTACAAATATATTATTTTTCAATGTTCAAAAGTTTTTTTTCAGTTTTTTTAATTTTTCATGTTTAGAACACTTGCGTTGTATTATTTTTGTAGCAAAGTATGAATTCTCCTGAAAGTTATATTCCAATACTGATCCAAATAGGCGTTGCCGTTGGGTTTGTTGTTTTGACACTTAGTTTGTCGCATTTGTTAGGTCCAAACAGAAAAACAAAACAACGCGAAGAAAATTTCGAATGCGGTATTGAAAGTCAGGGAAATGCAAGATTTCCCGTTTCTGTAAAGTACTTTTTGTCGGCAATATTGTTTGTATTGTTTGATGTTGAGGTCATATTCTTTTATCCTTATGCTGTTAATTTCCAAGAAATGGGTTGGGCCGGTTTTATTTCGGTTCTTACATTTATTGGTTTTTTCTTAATAGGATTCATTTATGTTTGGAAAAAAGGTGCCCTTGAGTGGGAAAAATAAGTAAAGATGGTAAACATTGTTGAACAACCGGAAGGACACGAAGGACAAGGTTTCTTTGCAACTTCAATGGATAAAGCAATTGGATTGGCAAGAGCGAACTCGCTTTGGCCTTTGCCTTTTGCAACGTCATGTTGTGGTATTGAATTTATGGCTACGATGAGCGCAAATTATGATTTGGCTCGTTTTGGATCAGAGCGTTTGAGCTTTACACCACGTCAATGTGATTTGTTGATGGTAATGGGTACAATTTCGAAAAAACTAGGTCCCGTATTAAAACAAGTTTATGATCAAATGGCAGAACCGAAATGGGTACTTTCAGTTGGTGCATGTGCTTGTACAGGAGGTATTTTTGATACGTATAGTGTTTTGCAAGGGATTGATAAGATTATACCAGTTGATGTTTATGTACCTGGCTGTCCGCCACGTCCTGAGCAAATTATTGAAGGTTTAATGAAAATTCAAGAATTGGCTAAAAACGAAAGTTTGCGTAGAAGAAATAGTGACGAATATCAAAAAATGTTGGAGAGTTATAATATTGAAACTACCAAATAATGGAAAATTCAACATTACAAGATATTACCAGCAGTATTGAATCGAAATTCCCTGATTGTACAATCTCTACCGACAATTATGGAATGACCAATATTGTTTGTTCTAGAGAATCAATTATTGATTTGGTGGGACATTTGAAGGATGATTTAGGATTTGGATTTCTAACAGATATATGTGGTGCACATTATCCATTAATTGAAAATCAAGAATTTCAAGTTGTTTATCATTTGCATAACCTTTATAAAAACATTCGTTTGCGTTTGAAAGTAAATTTGGCGACTGTTGATTTGGCTATCCCGACCATGGTTGCTTTGTTTCCTGCGGCCAATTGGATGGAAAGAGAAACATTTGATTTTTATGGGATTCAATTTGAGGGACATCCAGATTTGAGAAGAATATTAAATATGGATGATATGGATTACCATCCATTGAGAAAAGAATACGCACTTGAAGATGAAACAAGAAGCGATAAAAAAGATAGTTTTTTTGGAAGATGAGTGAATTGAAAATTAATCAAAACGGGCAACTTACTAGTTTAGACACCGTAGATGGGGAAATTGCAACCCTGAATCTAGGTCCTACGCATCCTGCCACCCACGGTATCTTTCAAAATATTTTGAAAGTGGATGGTGAAAGAATTATCAGTGCAGAACCAACCGTTGGCTATATCCATAGAGCCTTCGAAAAACTTGCTGAAAGAAGACCTTACCAGCAAGTTACTCCCATTACGGATCGCTTAAATTATTGCTCATCGCCAATCAATAATATGGGATGGCACATGACAGTTGAGAAACTAATTGGTGCAGAAATCCCAAAACGTGTTGATTACATGCGTGTTATTGTGATGGAATTGGCGCGAATTGCAGATCACTTGGTTTGTAATTCAGTAATCGGTGTAGATACAGGTGCTTTAACTGGGTTTACTTATGTATTCCAAGAGAGAGAGAAAATTTACGATTTGTTTGAAGAAATATGCGGAGCTCGATTGACAACCAACGTTGGAAGAATTGGTGGTTTTGATAGAGATTTTAGTCCTGTATTTCTGCAAAAATTGGATAAGTTCTTAAAAGAGTTTCATATCATTTTTGATGATTTTACAAATCTTTTAGAACGCAACAGAATATTTATGGATCGCGTTATTGGCGCTGGTCCTATTACTGGTGAAAGAGCTTTAAGTTATGGATTTACTGGTCCAAACTTAAGAGCTGCAGGAGTTGATTATGATGTTCGTGTAATCAATCCATATTGTTCTTATCAAGATTTCGAATTTGATGTGCCAATTGGTAAAGACGGAGACACCTACGACAGATTTTTGGTTCGTCAAGAGGAAATTCGTCAAAGTTTAAGAATCATTCATCAGGCAAAAGACAATATACCCGCTGGCAATTATCATGGTGATGTTCCATCTTTCTTTCTTCCTCCAAAAGAAGAAGTGTATAGAAGCATGGAAGCATTAATTTATCATTTCAAAATTACCATGGGTGAAACTCCAATTCCAGCAGGTGAAGTTTATCATTCAGTTGAAGGCGCCAATGGTGAGTTGGGATATTATTTAGTTTCAGACGGGGGAAGAACTCCATATAGATTGCATTTTAGAAGACCTTGCTTTATTTACTATCAAGCTTATCCTGAAATGATTAAAGGATCGGTATTAAGTGATGCTATCTTAACAATGAGTAGCATGAATGTAATTGCCGGAGAGTTGGACGCTTAATTATAAAATTTGTGGAAAATCAAAATATAGAAAACATTCAATTTCCTAAAGAATTACTCGATGAAGTAAAACGTATTACTTCATTGTTTCCTGAAGGAAAACAAAAGAGCGCGTTAATTCGTGTTTTACATATTGCGCAAGCCCATTTCGGATATTTATCTGCCCCGGTTATGGATTATGTTGCAAGATTGTTATTGATTCAGCCAATTGAAGTGTATGAAGTTGCTACATTTTATTCAATGTACGACACTCAGCCAGTTGGAAAAGTGAAGTTAGAGGTTTGTCGTACTGGTCCATGTATGATCGAAGGTGCTGAGAAACTCGTTTCTTACATTGAAAAGAAATTGGGTATCAAAGACGGTGAAACTACAGAAGATGGTGTTTTTACACTAAAGACTGTTGAATGTTTGGGTGCATGTGGATACGCGCCAATGCTTCAAGCAGGTGAAAAGTTTCACGAACACTTAACAGAAGAGAAAGTTGATGTTTTAATCGAACAATACCGATTAAATCCAGTTGCAAATTATATGGGGCAAGAATAACATGTCAAGAAAGTTATTATTAAACAACGTTCATGTTGAAGGAATTCATACTTACGATGTATATCGTAAGTCAGGCGGCTATGCTGCTGTAGAAAAAGCCCTCAAATCAATGACCCCTGAAGAGGTTGTTGAAGAAGTTAAAAAATCTGGCCTTCGTGGTCGTGGTGGTGCAGGTTTTCCAACTGGTATGAAATGGAGTTTCATTGCCAAACCAGAAGGTGTTCCACGTCATTTTTTGTGTAATGCCGATGAAAGTGAGCCAGGAACATTTAAAGACAGGTATTTGATGGAGAAAATCCCTCATTTGCTTATTGAAGGAATGATTTTGTCTTCATTTGCATTGGGTTGTGAACAATCATACATTTATATCCGTGGTGAATACATGTATGTTTTAAGAATCCTTGAAAAAGCTATTGCCGAAGCTTATCAAAATGGTTGGTTAGGAAAGAATATCAAAGGATCTGGATTTAATTTAGAGTTATCTGTATCTCCGGGAGCTGGAGCTTATATCTGTGGTGAAGAGACTGCAATGATTGAAAGCTTGGAGGGCAAAAGAGGAAATCCCAGAATGAAACCACCATTTCCTGCAATTCAAGGATTGTGGCAACGTCCAACTGTGGTAAATAATGTTGAAACTATTTGTGCGGTTGTACCAATTGTGAATGAAGGAGGAGAAGCATATGCGGGTGTTGGTATTGGCAGAAGTGCAGGAACTAAATTAATTTCGGCTAGTGGAAATATCAATAAACCAGGTGTTTATGAAATTGAAATGGGAATTACTGTTGAGGAATTTATTTATGGAGACCAATATTGTGGGGGAATTAAAAACGGCAAGAAATTAAAAGCTTGTGTTCCCGGAGGTTCTTCAGTTCCAATTTTGCCACATTATTTGGTTTGTAAAACGGCTGAAGGTACTGATAGATTGATGTCTTATGAGAGTTTGTCCGAAGGTGGATTTGCAACAGGTAGTATGTTAGGTTCAGGTGGATTTATTGTATACGATGAAGATCAGTGTATTGTTAGAAATACTTGGAACTTCGCCAGATTCTATCATCATGAAAGTTGTGGACAATGTTCACCTTGTCGTGAAGGAACAGGTTGGATGGAAAAAGTACTTCACAGGTTAGAATACGGTCATGGTAAAATTGAAGACATTGATTTGCTGTGGGATATTCAACGTAAAATTGAGGGAAATACCATTTGTCCTCTTGGAGATGCTGCTGCTTGGCCCGTTGCGGCTGCAATTCGTCACTTCCGTGAGGAATTTGAGTGGCATGTTAAAGAACCGAATACTTGTATGACAAGAAATTACGGTTTAGTTACAGAAAAAGTTTTTGATAAAGTAAACGCATAAAATATGTCTGAACAAATTCAGCAAATAAAAGTTACCATCGACGATCAAACCATTATGGTTGATCCGGGTACATCTATTTTAAGCGCTGCACGCCAAATTGGAGGTAACGTTGTTCCTCCTGCAATGTGTTTTTATTCATCACTCAAAGGTAGTGGTGGGAAATGTAGAACATGTTTGGTAGAAGTGTCCGCAGGTAGTGAAAAAGATCCCCGTCCTATGCCAAAGTTGGTTGCAAGTTGCAGTACCAATGTGATGGATGGAATGATTGTTAAAAATAAAACGAGTGACCGGGTGCTCGACGCTAGAAAAGGTGTTGTAGAATTGTTATTGATCAACCATCCACTCGATTGTCCCGTTTGTGACCAAGCAGGAGAATGCAGTTTGCAAGATTTGGCATTTGAACATGGTGCAAGCCATTCCCGCTTTGAGTTTGAACGTAGAGAATTTGATCAAATTGACATCGGTGAATATATCAAATTGCATATGACACGTTGTATTTTATGTTACCGTTGTGTGTATACTGCAAATCAGTTGACCGATAACCGTGAACACGGTGTTTTGAAGCGAGGAGATGCTTCTGAAATCGGTACTTTTATTGAAAATAGCCTTGACAATGAATTTATTGGAAATGTGATCGATGTTTGCCCGGTTGGTGCTTTAACTGATAAAACTTTCCGCTTTAGAAGTCGTGTTTGGTACACTAAGCCAATGGATGCAAGTTGCAGCTGTGGAAAATGTAGTGGCAATGTTGTGCTTTGGATGATAGGAGATGAAATTGCAAGGGTTACCGCACGTAAAGATAAATACGGTGAAGTAAAAGAATTCATTTGTAATGATTGTCGTTTCAATAAAAAAGAACTTTCTGATTGGAAGATTGAAGGTCCACGTCATATTGATAGACATTCAGTTATTTCTGCAAACCATTATGAAAAAGCGGCTCCAACACACACACCTTTATTAAACAAAGCTTAACGATATGGATAGTGCAATGATGTTAGAAAAATTGGTACTTATACTTGTAATCCTTGCGATTACTCTTGTAGTTGCCTTGTATCTTACTTTTGGTGAGAGAAAAATAGCGGCGTTCTTCCAAGATCGTTTGGGTCCGAATAGAGTTGGACCATTTGGTTTGTTTCAACCCTTTGCAGATGGCGGTAAGTTGATTTTCAAAGAAGAAATCATTCCAAAAAATGCAGAAAAATGGTTGTTTATTTTAGGTCCAGGTGTTGCCATGATTGTTGCTACAATTACCAGTGCTGTAATTCCATGGGGAACGAGTATTGAACTTTTTGGCAGAACAATTGCCTTACAAGTTGCGGATATCAATATTGGTGTTTTGTATATTGTGGGAATAGTAAGCGTTGGTGTTTACGGAATTATGATAGGTGGCTGGGCATCAAATAATAAATATTCACTTTACGGAGCAATACGCGCAAGTGCACAGATGATTAGTTATGAATTGAGTATGGGTTTATCGCTTATTGCCGTTATTATGATGAGTGGTACCTTAAGCTTAAATGAAATCGTATCTCAACAACCAAGTTGGCATTGGAATATCTTATATCAACCGTTAGGGTTTCTATTGTTCTTTGTGTCCGCTTTGGCAGAATGCAACAGGGCTCCATTTGATATGGCAGAATGTGAAACAGAATTAATAGGTGGTTACCATACTGAATATTCAAGTATGAAACTTGGTTTCTATTTGTTCTCTGAATACATCAACATGTTTATCTCGTGTGCTGTAATTTCATGCATTTATTTGGGTGGATACAATTTTCCTGGAATGAATTACATAACTGATCCTACTTGGTTAGGTTTAACTCAAGTTGCTGTGATGTTTGCGAAAATATTATTCTTGGTTTTTGTATTTATGTGGATTAGATGGACGTTGCCACGTTTCAGATATGACCAATTGATGAGACTAGGATGGAAGTCAATGATTCCATTGGCCTTGGTAAATTTGGTTATCACAGGTTTGGTAATTGGAATCATGAAATTTTAATCAAAATATTTAACGGAATAAAAACAGCGAGAATCTTCTCGCTGTTTTTGTTTTGTTAAATCTAATTATTAAACGTGGTTTCTTTCTAATCAGTCTGGCTTGTCTAATCTTCCAGCTAGATAACCAGATTTTCAATAAAAATATACAAATTAGTTTAACCTTAATGTTTACATGTTTGAGGAACTCAAATCAAGTTTTACAAAGTAAAAAAATATTAAGTGAACATTCATAAACACTTATAATCTTTCATAAACTATTATAAACCTTTTAATTTCCCTTCTGCTTAAAATGCTCCAAACACTTTTCCATTTTAATTCCTCTGCTGCCTTTGATATAAACGTAATTGCAATCAATAGGATGGGTGTCTAACCAAGCCAAAAGCGTATCCGCATTTGAGAATTTCATTGGGTAATTCCCAACAGCTTCGTAAAAAATTTCACCCACAAATATCGCTTCATCGATATTTAGCGATTGACTTAGCTCAAAGATTGCTTTATGTTCTGCGTATGCTGCTTCTCCTAATTCTAACATATCACCAAGTAATACGATTTTTTTTCCCTCAAGAGTAGAAAAACTTTTTAATCCCGCTTCTACGCTACTTGGATTGGCATTGTATGCATCCAATAAAACATCACATTGCTTATAATGAATCCATTCACTTCTATTGTTTGTAGGAATATATTCACATGCACTTTCTGCGGCTGATTTTGTAGGGATATCAACTGAAATGCCAAAACAAATTCCTGCCAAAATATTATACAAATTATGAGCCCCTCCAATTTTTGCTTCAAATTCACCAATCATTTCTTGATTATGATAAAGTTTGAAATTTAAGAATGGCATTTCAGAAATAATTTCAGCATATACATTTGCAGATTCATCAAGCACACTATAGGTCATTTTGTTTGACAAACGTTTCGACATGTTACTTAACCAAAGATCATCTAAATTGATCATTGCCAATCCATTTGATTGCGTTAATTGAATATAAACCTCACTCTCTTCTTTGGCAACCGCTTCAATATTGCCAAATCCTTCTAAATGTTCCTTACCAATATTTGTAATCACTCCTGAAACCGGTGAAAACATATTACAGAGATAATTCATTTCACCAGGGTGATTGGTTCCTAGTTCTATGATGCCAATTTCCGTTGTAGGTTTTAACGCCAACAAAGTAAGTGGCACTCCGATATGATTATTAAAGTTACCTTGGGTAGATTTGGTTTCAAAATGTCCCTCCAATATACGTTGACAAATTTCTTTGGTAGTGGTTTTTCCATTGGATCCGCCAATTGCAATTAATTTAGTGGGAATTTGTTTGGCGTGATAAACTGCCAAGTCGGGGAGTGCTTGATTAGAATCGTCTACAAGAATAACACCATCGTTTTTTAACGATTTATCTTCGGTGATTACATATTTGGCACCTTTTTCTAGAGATTCTAAGGCAAACCTATTTCCATCGAAACTTTGTCCTTTTAAACAAATAAAAAGGGAATTAGGGACAATATTTCTGGAATCAGTTGAAACTTGATAGCCACATTCTTTATACTTCTCGTAAATTTCGCTAATACTCAGCATAATCAATTTTCTTCAAATTTAAGGTTTGTTAATTGATAATCATTTAGAATTTCGTATATTTGAGTAAATCGATTATGAATAAATTGACATTAAAGTATTTAGGCCTTTTAATGTGCTTGTTGAATTTCGCCCTAATAACTGGAGTGAATGCGCAAATTCGTTATAATAAATCTGGATATATTGATTTTATACAAAATGGCAATACCCTTGAATCGCCATTTTTAGGAGGTATGAATTCGCCTCAATTGCAAATGATGGATTTGAATTTGGATGGCAAAACAGACATTATTGCTTTTGATCGATGTGATTTTAGAATTATGACTTTTTTGAGAATTTCAGGCGATAATTTCAAATATGCTCCACAATATGAACATTTGTTGCCTCCTGGAAAATACATATATAAACTTGCCGATTTAAATAGTGATGAGAAATTGGATGTTTTTACAATAGCAGAAACCGGAGAATTGATGATTTCCTTAAATATAACACCTACGAAAGGCCCTTTGAAATTTAAAGACTTGGGTGCACAGTATTACAGAAATCAATACGATTCAAGTTCTTTTATTTATTATAACGCCCTGAGTATTGCTAATGCAAAAACCGATTTGCCCGAGATCAAGGATTTGGACAATGATGGTGATTTAGATTTAGTAAATTATGATGCTACTTATTTAACCTACTCAATGTTTAAAGATGTCCGCGCCGAATTTAATTGGGCAAAAGATACATTTGAATTCCAAAACATGGATTATTGTTTTGGATACTTTTGGGAAGGTTTTGATAACAATATCAAATTAAATAATTGTTTTCTGCAAAATGGCAATCCCAATTTCAATCCTAAATTGAAACCGCGTCCAGGACCTAGGCACAATGGTGGTGCTAGTTGTTGGTTTTTTGATGATAATAATGATGGTGATTATGAAATGTACATTTCAAACATAGGAATTAAGAAAATCACCAAATTGACCAATGGAAAGTCAGAAAATAAGAAATATTACGATACCATGATTGCTTGGGATACAATGTTTCCTACAAAGGGAAAATCTTTCCAATCCTTTTCTTTTCCAGCTGGATATATGCTTGATATTAATTCAGACAGTTTAACAGACTTGGTATTGGCCCCCAATGGTCTCATTGATGTGAAAGAGACAAAACAGGTATTTTATTATAAAAACACAGGCACCAAAAAAGGAGCCAATTTTGAATTGCAAAAAGAAAACTTCTTGGTAGATAAATCTTTGGATTTTGGAGCGAGGTCAGCACCCGCATTTATTGATTACGATGCTGATGGCGATTTAGATTTAATTGTTGGAAGTAATGGAGATTTTGAAATTTCGGGGGGGGTAAAAGATGAAATTTCTTACTTTGAAAATACAGGAACCCTAACGAAGCCCGCATATACATTAAAAAATTCAAAATTTTTATTGGGGGATTCTGCCTTTCAGCATATTATTCCTGTCTGTGGTGATATTGACAATGATGGCGATATAGATATTTTAATAGGCACAGGTGCTGGTAAAATTGTTTGGTATGAGAATACAGCGGGCAAAAACAATCCTTGTGTATTTAAGGTGAAAACAAATAGTTTGTTAGTTTTTGAGAACTATAACGGAGAACAGACTTTTGCCCCTGAAATTTACGATTACAATAAAGATAATATCAATGATTTGATTGTTGGTATGTACAATGGGAGAGTGGCTGTTTTTAAAGGACTTGGAGGTGCTTTTCCTCAGTTTGAGTTGGTGAGTAAAAACGCATGGGGCATGAGAGCCAATTTGTGGCGTGATGATGTTTCTCCTGTTGGTTTTGAAAGTTATGGATATGCCGTTCCCAAAATTGCTGATTTAGACAATGATGGAGTTGATGAACTTGTGTTAGGTACATATTTTGGTACTCCAAGATTATACCATTTTAGCAATCACAATATTACCGATAGTTTAATTGCAGATGAAACATTCCTTTATCAAATTGTTGGCAGAGATACAATTTCTCAGTACTTCGGTCAACAAATTGTACCTGCAATTGCAGATCTCAATGGCGATAGCATTCCAGAAATGTTCTTTGGGTTAAAACGTGGGGGACTTGAATTTGCCGTAAATGAAAAAAAAGGTAATTTTGGAAGAGTGAATAAGTTCACCAAGGACTTAAAATTGAGTATTTACCCAAATCCCTCAAATAACCAATTTGTAATTAAATTACCATCGAATAACTTCAATTGGAAAGTGACTTGCTATAACATTGATGGAAAATTAATTCAAGAATCTTTCATGAATAGAAATGAAAGAGAAGTTCAAATTCAACAACAATGGTCAAATGGGATTTACCTAATCAAAATGACCAACGAATTGGGCGAGGTACTTACAAGTAAGTTATTGGTGAATAGAAACTAATTGATTCTCTCCAATTACGAATTTTTCTTTACAGAAATAATATTCATCTTCTCTGTTTGAAGCAACAATGAAGCATTTCTTGCTTTGGTATTCTTGAATTAAATTTTGATACAATTCAATTCCTTTTGTATCTAAATTTGTCAAAGGCTCATCAAGTATTGATATGGGTTCATTGCCTAATATCGATAAACAAAGCTTTATTCGCTGTTTCATACCGCTCGAATAGTGCATCAGGGGTTTGTTTTTAATTTTTGAGGGAAATTCACATAACTCAATAATTTGATTGACGGTTACACCTGGACTAAATGGTTTTAAACTTGAATGAAATTGAAACCACTCGGCAATTGTAAATTCTTCAGGCAACTCTAAAGCAGGAGAAGCCAAACTATAAAAATCTTGTCGTTCGTGCTCTTCAATAATACGGTCCTCTAATTTCCAAATGAGTGTTCCTTCGGTAGGAGAAACTTGCCCTGTTAACATCAAGGTAAATGTAGACTTTCCAGCACCGTTAGGTCCTAAAATGGCAAATGAAGAATTTGGTTTAACAGGGATTATTAAATCGATACCTCGATATAACCAAGTTCTGTGGTAGTTCTTACCGCAATTGGATAGAACAATATCAATCATTCTAATTATTTAGTTCCGTAACCTTTCATTACACCACGATCAGATTCATTGATAAAAGACATAATTTCATCTCGTTCTGGAGTTGGAGCAAATTCAGTTTCAATAATTTTGGTAGCTTTTGTAGTATTTGAATATTTTACAAAAAGTGTTCTGTAAATATCTTGAATTTCAGATATTTTTTCATTTGAAAAACCCCTTCTCCTTAATCCAATGCTATTAACCCCTTCATAACTTAGTGGCTCTCTTGCTGCTTTTGTGTAAGGAGGGACATCTTTTCTTACGAGTGAACCACCGCTAATCATAGCATGTTTGCCAATTTTAACAAATTGATGTACCAGTGCAGCACCACCAAGAATTGTCCAATCACCCACATTTACATGACCTGCTACTTGCACGCTATTTGCTAAAATGCAATTATCACCTATAACACAATCATGTGCCAAATGCACATATGCCATAAGTAGGCAATTTTGGCCAACTTTGGTATATCCAAGCGCTTTTGTTCCTTTGTTTATGGTAACATATTCTCTAATTGTGGTATTATCGCCAATGATTGTGAGTGTTTCTTCTCCATCAAATTTCAAATCCTGTGGAATTGCTCCTATGGAGGCGCCAGGGAAAATTCTGCAATTTTTGCCAATTCTAGCACCTTTGAAAATTACAGCTCCGGACATCACATGAGTTCCTTCATCAATCACCACATCGGCATGAATGGTTACAAAGGGATCTATAACCACGTTGTCGGCAATTTTTGCCGTAGGATGAACATATGCTAACGGTTGAATCATCTTAATTATTTATTTTTACAATTTGAGCCATCATTTCTGACTCACAAACCAATTTATCTCCAACCCAAGCGCGGCCCTTCATTACACAAATACCTCTGCGAATGGGTTCTGTTAATTCTAATTTCATTACCAACGTATCACCAGGAACCACTTTATCCTTGAACTTTGCATTGTCAATTTTCAAGAAATAAGTTCCATAGTTTTCCGGATCATCTACTGTTCCCAATACCAATATCCCACCTGCTTGAGCCATTGCTTCTAGTTGTAAAACACCCGGCATAATTGGATCTCCTGGAAAATGTCCATTAAAAAATGGTTGATCATAAGTAATGTTTTTCACACCAACAATTGATGTTTTATCCATTGCTATAATTTTGTCGACCAACAAGAAAGGATGGGCGTGGGGTAGTATTTTTATAATATCTTTTGTAGCAAACACAGGTTTCTCATTTTGATCGTAGTAAGGTCTACCATCTAATTTTCTCCGTTGTTCTTTTTTGATTGCCTGTTTGATTTTTTTAGCAAATGCAACATTGCTTGCATGGCCAGGACGAGCAGCCATTATTTGACCTTTGATAGGCATTCCTGCCAAAGCCAAATCACCAATCATATCTAAAAGTTTATGACGAGCGGGTTCATTTTGAAATCTTAAATCTAAGTTATTTAAAATTCCTTCTTTCTTCACTTCTACCGAATCCTTCTTAAAAATCACAGCCAAACGGTCAAGTTCATCTTGATTTACGGCACGATCAACAACTACAATTGCATTGTTTAAATCACCACCTTTGATAAGATTATTTGCCAATAAATATTCTAATTCATGCAAAAAGCAAAAAGTTCGACATGAGGCTATTTCTTTATGGAAATCAGTTAAATGTGTTAATGAGGCGTGTTGTGTACCCAAAACTGGTGAATTATAGTCAACCATAACGGTCAAACGATATTCGTTCACTGGCATTGCAATAATTTCAACTTGGTTGTCTGGGTCAGAAAAATGAATGTTATAGGGTATTTCAAAATACTCTCTTTCGGTTTCAAGTTCCTTTAAACCTATTTTTTTAATCCCTTCCACAAAAACAATTGAACTACCATCCATGATAGGCATTTCTGGGCCATCTACGCAAATCAAAGCGTTATCACATTCCATTCCTACCAAAGCTGCTAAAACATGCTCAACTGTTGAAACGGTAGCGCCTTTTTTTTCTAATGTGGTTCCACGACTTGTATCCGTAACCAAATCACAATCTGCTTCAATAATTGGTTCATCAGGTAAATCGATCCTTTGAAACTTGTATCCATGATTATCTGGAGCAGGTTTTAATGTAACCGTAACACTTGCACCCGTATGCAGCCCTACGCCAGTAAAGCTTACTTCATTGTTTAATGTTGTTTGTTTAGGATTTAAATTGTTCATTTCCCTTTTAATAATGCTATTTCTCTTTTAAGTTCTGCAACTTCTTTAATAATATCGGAAATTTTACGACTTCCAATTACACCGCGAAGATAAGTATTTACATCTGTTGCAGGGGTACCACTTAACTTTTGACCAGGTTCTTTGATAGACTGAGTGATACCAGCTTGGGCTCCAACAGAAGTGTTTTCTGCAATGGTAATATGTCCAACAATACCAACTTGTCCACCAAAAGCACTATTGTTACCTACTTTGGTAGAGCCTGCAATTCCAGTTTGCGATGCAATTACGATATCTGTTCCTAATTCAACATTATGTGCAATCTGCACCAAATTATCCAATTTAGTACCTCTTTTGATGATGGTAGTACCCATTGTTGCCCTGTCTATTGCACAATTCGCACCAATTTCAACATCGTCTTCTAATGTTACAATTCCTACTTGAGGGATTTTCACATATTTCCCTCCAATGGGGGCAAAGCCAAATCCATCGCTGCCAATTACAGTACCTGAATGGATAATGCAATTTTTTCCAATAATGGTTCCTGAATATATTGAAACGTTTGCATAAATTTTTGAATTGTCACTTATTTTAGAATTTTTACCAACATAAGTACCCGATTCAATCTGACAGTTATTTCCAATAATTACGTTTTCTTCAATGGTAACATGATGTCCAACATATACATTTTGGCCAATAAATGCAGTAGGATGAATGAATGAACTGTGTTCAACGCCAATTTTTTTCTCATTAGGATCGAAATATTTTGCGAGAATTGTGCAAAATGCAAAATAGGGATTTGCATGTTTAATTAATTTGGCGCTACAAGTTTGTGTTGGAACAAAATCTGAAGGTACAAAAACCACAGAACATTCAGAACTATAAAGGGCTTTTTCGTATTTTAAATTGGCAAAGAAACCCAAAGATCCATTTTGTCCTTCTTCTAATTTACTCACAGAGTTAATTACAATATCGTCAGAGTCTTGGAATATTCCACCGGTTTCTAAAGCAATTTGTGAGGCTTTTAATTCCATCATCGAGGTGCAAAATAATACAAAATGCCCATTTTCTATAATTTTTACCCCCTAAATTTTCAAGATTCATGTGTAGAATCAAAAATTCTATCTATTTTAGCCCCCAATTAATAAAAAAATATGGAATCAATAGAAAAGATAACTCAACAAAAGGGCCATCCAAAGGGATTGTACGTGTTGTTTGTAACTGAAATGTGGGAGCGATTTAGCTATTATGGAATGCGCGCCTTGTTTATTTTATTCATGACGAAAGCTTTGCTTTTCGACAAAGCTCATGCTTCAGATGTTTACGGTAGTTATACTGGTTTGGTATATTTAACTCCTCTTTTGGGTGGGTATATGGCCGACAGATATTGGGGAAATAGAAAATCAATTATTATTGGTGGAGTTTTGATGGCTTTTGGTCAGTTATTGATGTTCTTTGCAGGTACATATTATCAAGACGTTGCAATTGCTACAACCTTGATGTTTACTGGTTTAACTTTCTTAATTATCGGTAATGGTTTCTTCAAACCAAATATTAGTACCATGGTGGGTCAATTGTATCCAGCTGGCGATAAAAGAGTTGATTCTGCATTCACTATCTTCTATATGGGTATCAATTTAGGCGCATTTATTGCTCCTTTGTTATGTGGATATTTGGGAGATACTGGAAATCCAGGGGACTTCCGTTGGGGATTCCTAGCTGCTTGCGTGGGTATGATTATGAGTTTGATATTGTTCATTTCCTTGAAAAACAAATATATCATTACCCCAGAGGGTGAACAAATTGGTGAGAAACCAAATAGTTCACGTCAAGATACCAATACCGAGTCTATTCCATTGAGCCCAACAAGATTAATCAGCACTTTGCTTATTCTAGTAGGATCTTTTGCAGCATTCTTTACTTATTTCGATTTAGGTTTAATCGGATCATTTATTTTCTCATTAACAATTTCTGCGCCTTATTTCATTATAACAGATCCTACATTGTCAAAAGTTGAAAAACAAAGAATTTGGGTCGTTTACATTGCCGCGTTTTTCGTAATTTTCTTCTGGGCTGCGTTTGAGCAAGCTGGTGCATCATTGACATATTTTGCTGAAGAGCAAACCAACAGAACAGTGATGGGAATGAATGTCCCTGCTTCTTATTTCCAAAGCGTAAATGCGGTGGCAATTGTGATTTTTGCGCCATTATTTGTGTGGTTATGGGGTTGGATGGGCAACAAAGGAATCGAACCGGCTTCTCCATTTAAACAATCTATAGGATTATTCTTATTGGCAATTGGATATTTGGTTATTGCATTTGGTGTAAAAGGATTAGATCCTTCTGCAAAAGTGAGCATGGTTTGGTTGCTTGGATTGTATACGATCCATACATTTGGTGAGCTTTGTTTATCGCCAATTGGATTATCAATGGTAAATAAATTGGCACCGGTTAAATTGGCTTCTTTATTAATGGGAGTGTGGTTCTTATCAACAGCAGCTGCCAACAAATTTGCAGGAACTTTAAGTTCTTTGTATCCTGAAGAAGTTAAAATTGAAAAATCTTACATTCCAGAAGCAACTCCGGCTTTGATCAAAGTACTAGAGGGGAATATGTTGGATACAAATGTTTGGAAACAAGATCCAAAAACAACTTATAAATTGAATGTTGCAAATTATGCAACAGTTAAAGTTGATACTACAGTTAAAAAAGAGGACCAAAAAGACAGTTTAATTTCATTGACTATTGATTCAATTTCAAAAACAGCTGAAATTTCTGTATTCCACTTAAAGGTAATCAAATCTAACAACAAGAATATTGATAGAGCAGTATTGTTAAGCGATACCAGTTTGTTGACTCATGAAATTGCTGAGGTAAAGAATGAAAAGACAGGCAAATTTGATAAAGTCGAAAAATTGCAATTTTGGAATTTGAAACCTACAAAACCTTCTTTTGCAGGTGCTAAAATTGAAACGCTTTACGACTTCTTCATGTTGTTTGTTTACATGGCTGGTATAGCAGCTGTAATATTATTCTTCTTGTCATCTAAGTTATTAAAGATGATGAACGGTGTGAGATAATCTCACAAAGTATATTTAAAAAAAGAAAGGCTGCGAAAATTCGCAGCCTTTCTTTTTTATATAAAAAGTTAATTTAACTCAATTTCTTAGCTTCAACCAACAACGCAGCTTTTTCAATAGGAACAACACCTGTTTTTTCACAAACCAAACCTCCTGCCAAATTGCTCAATTCAGCCAAGGTTTCAATATTTGTATTTAGAGCCAAACAAAGCGCAGCAACACTCACTACGGTATCTCCAGCGCCACTAACATCTGCTATGTTTCGAATATGAGCAGGAATGATTTTAACATCATCTCCTTTTTTAATCAATACACCTCTTTCACTTAAAGTAACCATGGAAATAGTATTTCCTAATTTGCTTTCTAACAATGTTACCGCTTCGATCACTTCCTCAATAGAATCTAAGTTACTTTCTATATTTAGTCCCTCTTTGATTTCTTTCAAATTCGGCTTAAATAAAGTCGTGTTTTTATATGTCAAAAAGTTTGATTTTTTAGGATCAACAATGGTTGGTTTATTCGCTGAATTACATTTTGTGATGAATTTTTTAATATTTTTGGAATGTAAAACACCCTTATTGTAGTCTTCCAAAATAACAACATCTGCAATTTCTAATTCTCTATTAAAATGTTCATCTAACAAAAACGAATCTAATGTATCAATTTCAGTTTTTATTTCGTGATCAATACGTAATAATTGGTGATTGTTGCCAAGCACCCTTGTTTTCGTAGTTGTTTTACGCTTATCGCTACTTAGTATAGCTCTAGATGTTAATCCTTGCTTATCGAGCAAGTTCTTTAGATCTTCACCTTCTTTGTCATTTCCAATAACGGAACATAAAATAGGTATAGCACCCATGGCTTTGATATTTAAAGCAACATTTCCGGCACCACCCAATCTTGAATCGAAAGAAGTAACATCAACAACTGGAACAGGTGCTTCAGGAGAAACCCTGTCAACCTTTCCAATTATGTAATTATCTACCATTACATCACCAACAATAAGTACTTTTAACCCATTGAATTTATTGAAAAGTTCGTCGAAGTTGATTTTCTTTGTCATTATTATGCAAATATACCAATTTTAATTCAGTAGACTTAATGCTTTACCAATACGCTCAACAGATTCTATAATAATTTCCTCTGAGGTTGCATATGATAAACGTACACAATTTGGTGCACCAAATGGTGTGCCTGCAACAATCGAAACACCAGAAACTTCTAATAAAAACAAACATAATTCATCGGAACTGTTTATTTTATTGCCGTTATAAGATTTTCCGAGGTATGCACTCACATCAGGGAAATGATAAAAAGCACCGTCGGGATTGATGACTTTTAATCCTTCAATCTCGATTAATTTCTTATACATTAAATTTCTGCGAGTTTCAAAAATGGCTTTCATTTCGAGAACAGAATCTTGTTTTCCGGTTAATGCCTCGATTCCTGCTGCTTGTGCCACAGAATTCGCTCCGCTGGTCATTAATCCTTGAATTTTATCACATGCTTTTACCAAATCTTCAGGCCCTGCCATATATCCAATTCTCCAACCCGTCATAGCGTAACCTTTAGACAATCCGTTTACAACGGCAACCCTATTTTTCATTGAGGGATATTGGGCGATTGATATATGTTTTCCAGAATAATTAATCTTTTCGTAAATTTCGTCGCTAATTACAAATACTTGTGGATGACGTTCAAATACTTCAACCCATGCTTCCAATTCTCCTTCACTCATTACTGAACCACTGGGGTTGCAAGGAGAGGAGAACATAATTAACTTGGTTTTATCGGTAATTGCCGATTCTAATTGCGCGGCGGTAACTTTATAATTATTTTCTGGTAAACCTTCTAATTCAATAGAAATACCACCAGCATAAGTAACCATTGACGGATAGCTAACCCAAAAAGGAGCTGGCAGTAAAACTTCATCACCAGGATTTAATATTGCCAAAACGGTATTTAAAAGACTTTGTTTGGCACCATTGCTTACAATAATTTGATTTGGGCCAAAGTCTAATTGATTCTCAGTTTTTAATTTCTGGCTAATTGCCTTTCGAAATTCTAAAGTTCCAGAAACAGGAGTGTAATGTGTTTGGCCAGAATTCATTGCAGCATAGGCTGCATCGCAAATATTTTGTGGCGTATTAAAATCTGGTTCACCAATGCTTAAACTGATGATATCCAATCCTTTTTCCTTTAATTCTCTTGCCATTTTAGTCATGGCAAGTGTTTGGCTTTCAATAACTGTTTCTAAACGTCGACTAAGTTTCATGATACTTACACAATAATAGCAATCCTTTTTTAAAAAAACGTAAATAAATGTTATAATTTTGCCATCAATGAAAATCTTGTTCGTTGCCAATCGTGTGCCGTTTCCTCCATTTAGAGGCGATAAGTTGAAAATTTTCAACTTGGCCACAGAGTTATGCAAAGAACATGAGCTTCACTTAATTACCATTGCTGAAACCCAAGAAGATATTGATTCTGTTGCAAGTTTATTGCAACCTACCGAATTTAAAGATGAAAACGGCAACAAAAAGTTGTTGTTTTATTCACTCAATTTTGAATATAGACCCAAATGGAAATCTGCAATTTCTGCTGGCTTGGGTATTTTTAGCAATAGACCCATACAGGTTTCATTTTTTAGATCATCGTCATTTTCAAATAGACTCAATAAATTATTGAAGGAACACAAATTCGATGCCATCCATGTACAGCATTTGAGAATGGCTCAGTATTTCGAAAATCTAGGTTGTGAAAACGTGATATTGGACTTGCCTGATGCTTTTAGTTTGTATTGGAAAAGAAGAATACAAAAAAGCAATAATTTAGTTATTAAGTTACTTACTTCTTTGGAGTTCAAAAGGTTATTTAAATATGAACTTCAAATGATTCCAAAATTCAAAAAGGTTTTGGTTTGTAGCAAAGAAGACCAAGAATACCTGATTGAAAATACTGGTGTTCAAGTTGAATTATTACAAAATGGCGTAAATACTGCCGTATTTAAGCCAAGAAATGATAAATACATTCAAAACAGGGTTTTGTTTACTGGGAATATGGATTATGCACCTAATATCGATGCGGTATCTTATTTTGTTGAGGAAATTTGGCCCGGTATTTTAAATAAAGTCCCAACTGCAGAATTCATCATTGCAGGACAACGCCCCGTATCAAAAGTCCTTTCGTTGGCATCTGAGACAGTTAAAGTAACCGGTTTTATTCCCAACTTAGCCGATGAATATGCAAAAGCCCATTTGGTGGTTTCTCCATTAAGAATTGGCGCAGGAACACAAAACAAAGTGTTAGAAGCACTTTCTATGAATATTCCGGTGGTTTGCACCAATGTAGGCTACGCAGGGTTAGAATTGTTGCCAAATGAAGGAGTTGCGTTATCAAATTCAACCCAAGAGTTTATTGAAAATGTTGTGAAAATTCTTCAAGATGAATCTTATAGAAACAACTTAGGTTCAACGGGTGGTGAGAAGATTCGCGATAAATTTTCTTGGCAAGGTATAGCCCAAAAATTAGAAAACTACTTAAAGCAAGTTTCTTAAGCATATAGTTTCAAATTATCTCGCTGTTTTTTGGCATTCATAAAAAATGTTGATATTCATATTTTATTCACACATTACGGATAAACCTTTCTATTGCTTTATTTTTGACATTGTATGAGAAAATCAATGCTGTATATATCAATGGCTATACTAAGTGTTTGTCAATTGAATCCGTTAAATGCCCAAAAGAAAGGCCCGTCAACAGCAGTTGACGCGAATAAATCCCTCAAATTAAAGGATAGTCTTTTAAAAGAGTTTCTGAATCAAGTTAATTTCAGGCAAATTGGACCAGCAACTACCAGTGGGAGAATCGTTGATTTGGCAATTAATCCCGAAAACCATTCCGAATATTACGTTGCCGCAGCATACAGTGGTGTTTGGAAAACCAAAAATGCAGGCACAACTTTTGAGCCAATTTTTGACAAATATGGCACTCAAAGCATTGGTTGCTTGGCAATTGATCCTCAAAATTCGCATGTAATTTGGGTAGGAACGGGAGAAAACAACAACCAACGTTCAGTGGGATACGGTAATGGCATTTATAAAAGTACAGATGGTGGTAAAACATTTACCAACGTGGGATTGAAAAAGTCTGAACATATTGGCATGATTAAAATTAATCCTACGAACTCCAAGGACGTTTGGGTTGCAGCTTATGGTCCCTTATGGAAAGAAGGCGGTGAAAGAGGGCTCTATCATTCATTAGACGGAGGAAAAACTTGGAATTTGGCATTCAAGATTTCTGATAATACTGGTTGTAACGAAATACACTTCGATCCATTTCAACCGGGTGTTTTGTATGCTGCATTTCATCAAAGGCGCAGACATGAATGGACTTATTTGGGCGGTGGACCAGAAAGTGCGCTATACAAATCAGACGACAATGGCGTAACTTGGAATAAAGTTGGCAATGGTTTTCCATCTGGAGAATTGGGGCGTATCTCTTTGGGAGTGAGTGTAAAAAAAGGTTTGCTTTATGCAATTGTTGAAGCTTCAAACGACAAAGGAGGGATATTTTCAAGCCATGACCATGGTTCATCTTGGACCAAAGTAAATAGCTTTACCACTGCAGGCAACTATTACCAAGAGATAATTACCGATCCGATTAATCCATTAAAGTTTTATGTAATGGATATGATGATCAAAGTATCTGAAGATGGTGGTAAAACACTTAAAAACTTAGGAGAACCAAATAAACATGTTGATAATCATACAATTTGGGTTAATCCAAAAAATAGCGAACATATGTTGGTTGGTTGCGATGGTGGTTTATATGAAACCTTCAACCATGGCAAAGAATGGAATTTTAAAGACAATTTGAGTATTACGCAGTTTTATAGGGTTTCAGTTGATTATGCTACACCTTTTTATAACATTTATGGGGGGACTCAAGACAATAACTCATTAGGAGGTCCGAGTAGAACCAATTCTGCCAACGGCATAGGAAACCCGGAATGGTTTGTAACTGTGGGTGGTGATGGCTTTAAATCGCAAATAGACCCAACTAATCCGAATATTGTTTATAGCCAATGGCAATATGGAGGATTAATTCGTTTTGATAAAAAAACTGGAGAATCACTTGACATTAAACCTACAAGCCCAATTGGAAGCGGCGCTTTAAAATGGAATTGGGATGCTCCTTTGTTAATTAGTAAATACAATCACAACAAACTATATTTTGCTGCCAACAAAGTATTTTCATCAGAAAATATGGGCAGCTCTTGGAAACTAATTTCTGGTGATTTATCTCGTGGAATTGATAGGAATACTTTGCCAACAATGGGGAAAGTATGGGGACTTGATGCCGTTGTGAAAAACCAAAGTACGAGTATATATGGAAATATCACGGGTTTATCGGAGGGACAAAAAGGACAACTTTATGCTTGTACTGACGATGGATTGACATATGTAACTATGAATGACGGGGAAACTTGGACCAAAATGAGTGAAGTATTTCCAAATGGTCCCGCGGCTGCAAAAAATGGGGCAGGATACGCTTTTGTGAGTATGATTCAAGCGGGTAAAAATATCAATACTGTTTATGCTGTTCTAGATCATCACCGTTTTGGCGATTTCCAACCTTATGTTTACAAATCAACCGATAATGGAAATACTTGGGTGAAAATCACTTCTGGTTTACCGGAAAACGGACCTGTGAAATGTGTAATGGAAGATGAGCTTGATTCTGATATTGTATTGGTTGGTACAGAATTCGGTTTATTTATTTCAATTAATGGTGGAAGTACTTTTATTCAATGGACAGGTGGTTTGCCACCAACTCCAATTAAAGACATGGTACACCAAAGAACTGCAAATGATTTGGTAGTTGCCACGTTTGGAAGAGGATTTGCTGTTTGTGACGATTACGACAGAATTCACCAATTTAAAGCCAATTTTGAAGTAAATAATCAAACAAAAATATTATTATCTTCAACCGCTAAATTATTTATACCGTCAAATCCATTGGGTGGATCGGGTAATGGCTATAAAGGAGCATCTCGATTCATGGCTCCAAATCCAAGCGAAAAAGCTGTTTTCTATTATTACATCAACAAAGAATATCCCTCAATAAAATCTAGACGGGAAAAGAAAGAGTCTGAGAATTCAAAAAATCCAAACGCATTGATCTATCCCTCAAAAGATTCAATTCTCGCGGAAGCACAAGAAGTGATACCAAAATTATTTATTTCAGTGTATAACAACGGTAATGATAAATTTCAAGTAAAGAATTTGAGCAATGTGTTGGTTGCGCGTTGGTCAATTCCAGCATCAAAGGGTTGGAATAAGACGGAGTGGAATATGAAATATTCAATTCAGCCTGTAATTTTAAAAACTGACGATAAAATCGAAACTTCATGGGGTCCATATGTTACACCAGGAACATATACCTTGGTGATAGAAGAATTTAACAATGGTAAGTACAGTGCTATGAGTACGCCTGTTGGACAAGTAGTTGAATATTTGTATGAACCAACCATTCCTTTTGATCAAAATAGAAATGAAAAAATTACAAAAATGGGTCAAGTAAGAACCATGTTAGAAAAGTCTGAAAACAAATTGACTATTTTGAAAAGTGGATTTAACGCAATTCAACAGCAAATTTTTCATTATGGTAATTCAGGAACGCAATTCAATTTTTACGAAACATTTCAGAATGAATTGAATGCATTAAATATAGTTTATAATGGTAATTCAGTTTTATCAGCAAGGGAATTCGAAACGGAAGAAGGAATCTCATCTAAATTTTGGAATGCGTATTTTTCAAGTATGGATGCGTTAAATGCTCCAACTGAAACCCATTACCAAGTTTTTTCTGACGTTGAAAACCAGGTAAAGCGCAATAATGAAAAAATGGAATTGCTTAAAAATAAATATTTAGAATTTAAAAATTCACAAACAAATGGAAGTGAAATGCCATTGATGTGGTAAAATAATCAAACATAACTAACGAAAAAGGCTCTAGTTATAGAGCCTTTTTTTAATTCAATTGAATTTGAGGGATATTAATTCCCAACTGCCAAAGTCGTTCTTTGTCTCTTTCAAGAGTAGTTTTAATTTGAAACAACTTTTCCTTAATTTTCTTTTTAAAATTTTGCTTGGTGTATCGAATATGCAAAACATTTGGTGTAAATCCGGATATTTTACTCGTCATTAAATTATAGCCATAATTCACGCTAAGTCCGCCAAAAAAAGTCAATCCGAATTCTGGTCGCAAAATCAAACTTCGTTGATTGTTAAAATCGGTTACATATTGCAGTTCAATTGCTTTGTTGAACAGCGCACCTGATTTAGATATTCCCAATGAAATACCAGTTAATTTGTCAAATCTATTTCTCAAAAACAATGCATTTAAATGAATTTCTTGAAATTTGGTAACTGAAAATAAATCTCTTTTGCCTTTGGAAACACCAATTTCAAATGTGTTAAATCCTTGTTTGGTATATCCTATATTTAGATAATTGCCTTTTAATTCAAACAATGATTGGTGATCAACTTTAATTGCTTCATATAATCCATGTATTTCTTTAATTTTATAAATAAGTTTTATGGTAGATTGAATTGCTTTTTCGGAATTGAATTTAAACGTATCTCTTTGTTTATTCAATGTATCATTTTGAGCTTTTAAATTTACAAGAGCACAAATCAATAAAACAAAGAGGAGCGAAGCAGCTTTAATTATTTTCATTAAAACAAAGATAGGATGGTTAGATAGCAAAAAAAAGAGGCTGCAATTGCAGCCTCTTTTTAAGGTATTATATAATTTGAAATTATTTATTTTTGTTTTTGCAACAAGCATCACCTTTAGAACAAGGTTTGTCATTGTCTTCATTGCAAACCGCATCACCGGAACAACCTTCTTTTTTTGTAGTTTTTCCTTTGCAGCAATCTCTTTCACATTTGCCCGTCATAAATTTACCATCGACACCATAATGAGACATGCAAATTGCTTTTTCAGTTGAATCACAACCCATGCTATCGCACATTGCAGCACATTGATCTTTAGTCATTGTTGAACATTTGCTCATATCGCATTTACTCATTTTTTGACAATTATCAGCAGACATTTCAGTGCATTTGTTTTGCTTTGCAACCGGTTCACCAAAAGTTTTACCTGCAATAAATGGAGCAATAACCAAAGAAACGATAGACATTAATTTAATTAAGATATTCATTGAAGGACCAGAAGTGTCTTTGAATGGATCACCAACAGTATCACCAGTAACTGATGCTTTGTGTGGCTCAGATTTTTTGTAATAAGTTTCACCATCAATAACTACACCTTTTTCAAATGATTTTTTTGCATTGTCCCAAGCTCCACCTGCGTTTGATTGGAAAATACCCATCAATACACCTGAAACTGTAACACCAGCCAAGAGACCACCTAAAACTTCAGGTCCGAAAATGAAACCAACAATTACAGGAGTAATCAATGCAATAGCACCTGGCAACATCATTTCACGGATAGATGCTTTGGTAGAAATAGCCACACACTTTTCATATTCTGGCTGTGCTGTGTATTCCATGATTCCAGGAATTTCGCGGAATTGGCGACGAACTTCGTTTACCATATCCATGGCAGCTTTACCTACTGCTTGAATACACAATGCAGAGAAAATAAAAGGAATCATTCCACCTACAAATAAACCAGCCAAAACAGGAGCTTTGTAAATATCAATATGTTCAATTCCAGCAATACCAACGAATGCAGCAAATAAAGCCAAAGAAGTTAATGCCGCCGAGGCAATAGCAAATCCTTTACCAGTTGCAGCAGTTGTATTTCCAACAGCATCTAAATTATCAGTACGCTCGCGAACTTCAGGAGGCAATTGGCTCATTTCAGCTATACCACCTGCGTTATCAGCAATAGGGCCAAACGCATCGATTGCCAACTGCATGGCAGTTGTTGCCATCATGCCGGCAGCTGCAATTGCAACACCATATAATCCCGCAAAATAATAAGAAGCCATGATACCACCAGCCAATGTTAAAATTGGAATTACTGTAGATTTCATACCTACCGACAAACCAGCAATAATGTTTGTAGCATGTCCAGTAGAAGATTGTTGAATGATTGAATTTACAGGTGCTTTACCCATCGCTGTGTAATATTCTGTTACAATACTCATTATTGCACCAACTACTGTTCCTACAGCAATTGCGTAGAATACATTTAATTTGGTGAATTCATAACCACGAATAGATAATGTATCAGGTAACATCCAGTTTACGATAAAATAAGAAGCAACAACAGTCAGAATCATGGAAGACCAGTTACCCAAATTCAAAGCACTTTGAACGTTTGAATTATCATCTTTGATTGTAACAAACCAAGTTCCTACTATAGAAAATAGAATACCCAAACCACAAATTACCATTGGCAATAGGATAGGAGACATTCCACCAAAATTATCTACTGAAACAATTTCTTGTCCCAATACCATTGTAGCCAAAATAGTCGCAACATAAGAACCGAATAAATCGGCACCCATACCAGCAACGTCACCTACGTTGTCACCAACGTTATCTGCAATTGTTGCAGGGTTACGAACATCATCTTCAGGAATACCCGCTTCAACTTTACCTACTAAATCTGCGCCAACGTCGGCAGCTTTGGTGTAAATACCACCACCAACACGTGCAAATAAAGCGATTGATTCTGCACCTAAAGAAAATCCTGTCAATACTTCGATTGAAGTTTTAACAGTATCTTCACCTAAGCCACTGAAAATTGATAAAAATGCTATAAATAAACCTCCAAGACCCAAAACAGCCAAACCAGCAACACCCAATCCCATTACAGTACCACCTGTAAATGAAACTTTTAATGCTTGTTTCAAACTTGTTCTAGCAGCTTGGGTAGTTCTTACATTTGCTTTTGTAGCAACTCTCATTCCAATGTAACCAGCAGTAGCTGAAAATACAGCACCAATTACAAAGGCAATTGCAATAATCCAACTTGAATGAATTGGTTTGCCGTTTACTTCATGGATTGTTCCAGAATAAGCCAACAATACCGATGCGAAAAGAACGAATACACTCAGTACTCTCCATTCTGCTTTTAAGAATGCCATTGCACCTTTGGCAATGTAGTCAGCTAAGCGTTGCATGTTTTCATCGCCAGCATCTTGTTTGCTAACCCATGCACTTTTAATTGCCATAACTATTAAGCTGACAATTCCAAGAGCGGGAATAAGATAAAGAATTATGTCTTTCATATGTTTTTCTAAATGAATTTAGGGGCGCAAAAATAATTAATCTTTGTTAGTTAATCACACTTTTTTTGTAAAATGATAGATTTAAAGTGCGAATGGCCTATTTACTATTTATGAAAACCACAGGGATTGCCATTGTGTTGCTCCTATTATTCACTTTAACAAATCCAATACCATTGTATAATTGATTGATTGTCAGTTTTAAACAACCAAATTCATCTACATGCATATCTTTATATTTTGTAATTAGTTGGCCCAAATTATTTAACAATTCAATATCAATTACATCACCTTGCCTTAAGCCTGAAATTGAAAATTCATTGGAAATTGGATTTGGGGTAATGGCAACTTTATTTAATTCAATTGCGTTAGTCTGATTAATATGGTCAATTGAACCTATATTTAACATGCTTTGATTCATATATGTTCCTGATCCAGTTGTTTCTAATTTCACTGCTGAAACACCGTAAATATAATTTCCGCTAGCCCAATTGCAATCATCAGTAAAAAAAGTATCGGTGGTATTTGATAATGTGCCACATTTTGTTCTAGCCAAAGTAATTTCGTATTTTGATGTGTCAATGCGATATATATTATAAGATTCTGCGTCTGAAGATTTATTCCAATTTAACTGAACCGTACCGTTTGTTGAGGAAATTGTCAAGTTAGTAGGTGGTTTTACCGTATTCATGGTTAATGTAGGATCACCCATTAAAGCAATAAATACCCCATTCCATGAGCCATTAAACTGCCCATTGAAATATTCAGCAGTGTTATTTATCGTAATTTTTGCGCCATAGCCTATATTCATTCCCATGCCCATGTGATGTAAGTACCATTTTGGTATGCCACCCCAACAAGAAGCCAATGAACCTGCTGCCAGTGCTCCTCTCAATAAATTGTTTTTGGAATCCCAATCACCGAAAAAACTTCCAGCCAACATAGTGAAACCATTAGAAAAACTGGCCTTTGAAGAAGCAAAAGTTGATGTAGTCCCAATGCCATTGCAAGAGTTATAAGACCCAGCACCACAACCATAACTCCATAAATATGACGTCTTATTTTGTTCAGTAAAATAATCTCGGTTATCAAAAACACTGTCTAAACCTACGAAACAAGGTAAATTGTGATATCCTGTAGAAGCCAAGTTTAATCCAGTGAAGTTATTATCAATTAAAGCATGTTTCGTGAATTTAATTTCACCATTTCTCCAAGCATGAACCCTATTTAAATAATCTCGTACCATTTGTGTATCGTTTGTAGAAAAATTATCCATGTCATACATATCAACCCTGCCTATTTCTAATTCAATATTGTTAGGAATGGTAGTTTGATCAAATTTACCATCTTTAGGAATATTGTGAAAACGTGCTGAGCCTCCGGTGGAGCAGTCAACTATGTAATCTGTCCAAAATCCCTCAAAATCACCATAATAACAATCTGCAGGCCAAGCACCTGTATGATTTCCAGAGCCTTCAACGTGTCCATCAGGAGGTGGTCTATCTCCATTTGAGGAAAAATAACCAGAATAAGGAACTGGAACATGACCTATTATATAAAGTGTCTTTGGACGTAGTTTTAATGATTCAATTAGTTTTTTTAATTTTGTTTTAACAGCTGACGGTTTTGAAGTTCTATTTACGAACATAATATTAACTTGCCATCCCGTAGCAATTAGGTCTGATTTTAATTGGGTTATTTCATTGCTTAATGCACTCAGGTAATTACTGTCAATCAACAAAACGATACCACCTTTTTTAATGGGCGCTTCAAATTTATTTCCCGCAAAAATATATCCCAAGGCATCTGCTGCAGTTCCATTGTTTTTAATAACTAAGAACTCTTTGTTCGTAACACCCGTTTTATCGTCGTAACTATTGATATTGCCCGCAACACTAGATATTTTGTTAAAATTAACATCTCCGAAATTGCGAGAATATATATCAAATGTACCCGAATAGGTTTCTTTTGGCCATTTGAGGGATATTGTTGACTCCTTGACTGAAGCTTCAAGTTGAACAACTTGCGTCTTGGCAACTTGAGCATTTAATTTAGAAGCACTGTAATTCAAGGATAAAAGCGTGCAAATTATCAGTTTAAATGGGGCTTTCATTTTTCTTATTTAAAAGCAATTTAAATGAAAAATTCTGAGAATCTGAAATTTTGTGAGAATATTGTATAAAAATCTATGGAATAGAGCAATATTTGATTTATTTTCGCAGCAAATTCGCGAATGAAAAAAATATTTTATTTGGTACTGATATTTGGTTTAAATATTGTTACCTCACAATTATTGGCTCAAGGAACTAAAACAACAGCAAAGAAAACTGAAGCTAGTGAAGCGGTTGCGCCCCCTAAAGAATTGGCTCCTGCCGTTCAAATTTACTTTGATAACAATAAATTTGAAATCAAAAAAGAAGAAGCAAAGAAGTTAAGCGTTTTGCTTGACCGCTTAAAATCGATGAAAGAATATCGTTTGGTTTTAACAGGACATACAGACAGTACTGGTAACGACGATTATAACATGGAACTTTCAAGAAACCGTGTTGATGAAGTTTTTGATTTTTTATCTGAAAATGACATTGAAGATGATTTCATGGAGAAAAAATATTTTGGCCGTGCTAAACCGCGCGAAAAAAATGAATCTGATATAAATATGAAGGCTAGAAACCGCCGTGTTGAAATTACCATCATAGAAAAACCAAAACCAATTGTTAAGCCTGTAGTTAAAGGTGATACTTGTGTAAGAGACACCACAGTTCCAATGGGATTAGGTATTTCTGTCACGATGAATAAGTGTGATTATATCAGAATGTGCAAAAGTAATCCTGGCAAATGTGTAAGTATCCGCAAAACTAATGACATTATGGAAATCATTAAAAGCGGACATCCATTATCTTTAAAAGGGAATGAAGGTTTAATGTGGGCCGGTTTGATGGAATTCAAATTCCCTGGTGATACGTGTTTAACAAAGCCATTCACAGCAACAGTTAAAGTTGACTACGAAGCATACAAAAGAGCGAAAATCAGATTACTTGTGAAAGATGACAAAACTGGTAAACTTAAAAGTTCAAGCGATAGAGAGAAAAAAGTGACTCTTGACAAATCCGACAAAAAGAAAGAAAATATCAAAATTGGAGTTACGGTAAAATGTCCCACAAGTAAAGACAAAGAAGGAACTATTTTTGTTGCGGGTGGTGCAGGTAAAGGTAAAGAGTGTATTATCAAGGACAAAACGAATCAGATTGATAGAATGTTCATTGTGCAAGAAGGATCTGCAGATTTGCCATTGGTAATTATTGAAGCAGACAAGAAAGATAATGTTTTCACTGCCAAATATAGCAAATTGACTGACGCACAATTTATTTTCCAATTAAACGATGGGACTTATTCATCAATGTTACCTACCAGTTCTGTAAGGCCAACAAAAGTTAAAACAGAATTGCGTAAGAAATACAAAATCAAAACAAAACACTTAAAAGATTAATTATAAAGCCATGGAGCGTTTGACGTCGAGGTCGAAAGATGTTGTAAATAAAAAGATGAACTTTTGGGAGAGAATATATCTTCCAGCGGTTTTTGGTGGAATGTGGATTACACTGAAACACTTCTTTAAAAAGAGTAGTACCATATCCTATCCAGAAGTTAAACGTCCAATGAGCAAAATTTACCGTGGTCAGCATGTTTTAAAGCGTGATGAACAAGGGAGAGAACGTTGTACTGCTTGTGGTTTGTGCGCCGTTGCATGTCCTGCTGAGGCAATTACTATGGTTGCCGCAGAACGTACAAAAGAAGAATCTAAACTATACCGTGAAGAAAAATTTGCGTCAACCTATGAGATAGATATGTTGCGTTGTATTTTTTGTGGATTGTGCGAAGAAGCTTGTCCTAAAGAGGCTATTTTTCTTACCGATAGGATTGTTGATGCTAATTTTGGCAGAAATGAATTCATATTTGGTAAAGATAAACTGGTTGAACCTTTAGATCATAGAATTGATGTTTCTAAGCGTCAAATATGGGATTATCAAAATTAAAACATGGGAAACATTTCAAATTTGCCTATTCCTTTTCTTGTATTATCCTTTATTACCATTTTATGTGCGTTGTATGTGGTAACAAGCAAGAATCCAGTTCATAGTGTTTTGGCACTAATTTTAACTTTCTTTAGTATTTCGGCGCACTATGTATTGCTGAATGCTCAATTTTTGGCAATTGTAAACTTAATGGTTTATGCGGGTGCTATCATGGTATTATTCCTATTTGTATTGATGCTTTTGAATTTAAGTAAAGATTCCGAACCAGTAAAGTCAAATTTATGGGGAGTTGCAGCAGCAATTTCGGCTGGTTTGTTACTGGTAATTATTACTGCTTCGTTCCAAAAAACGGGCATCGCGATAGTACAAGGAAATGCACCAGAAATTGGATTGGTAAAAAACTTAGGTAGGGTACTGATGACAGAATATTTGGTTCCATTTGAACTTTCTGGAATTTTATTTATTGCTGCAATGGTGGGTGCTGTTTTGCTTGGAAAAAGAGATGGTGCTACTGTGCAAGAAATTATGGATTTAAACAACGACACAAACAATGCTTAATATTTTTCAAAGTTTGGAAATTAGCCATTATATTTATTTAAGCTGCGTGCTTTTTTGTATTGGTCTGTTTGGAGTGCTATTCCGTAGAAATGCAATTATTCTTTTGATGTGTATCGAACTTATGTTGAATGCTGTAAATTTATTATTCGCAGCTTTCTCCGAATATATGGGAGATAAAGATGCGAATGGTCAAATGTTCGTGTTTTTCATTATGGTAGTTGCTGCGGCAGAAGCAGCTGTAGGTTTGGCAATTTTGGTAATGGTTTATCGCAACACGCGTAAAACCGATGTGAGTTTCTTAGATAGTTTAAAAGATTAATGAATAGTATTGGTTTGATATTAGGACTTCCATTAGCTGGATTTCTAATAAACGGAATATTTGGTAAGAACTTACCAAAATCAATCGTAGGTTGGCTGGGTACATTCACTGTTTTGGCTTCTTTTGTAATTGCACTAGGTGTGTTTAATGATCTTCGACATGCGGCTATTCCTACAGAAGGATTTCATCTAAAGTTATTTACATTTTTAAATATTGATAACTTCAATGTAGATATTTCATTTACATTAGATAGGCTTTCAGTAATGATGACATTAATCATAACTGGAATTGGGTCGTTGATTCATTTATATTCAATTGCCTATATGCATGAAGATGAGGGATTTTATAAGTTCTTCGCTTATTTAAATTTTTTCATATTTAACATGTTGATGCTCGTTTTGGGTGCAAACTTTTTAATGTTATTCTTTGGTTGGGAAGGTGTTGGATTATGTTCTTATCTGTTAATTGGATTTTGGTACAAAAATGCTGAATATGGCAAGGCCGCTAGAAAAGCATTTATTATGAATAGAATTGGCGATTTAGGATTGTTGATGGGATTATTTTTGATCTTCCACCAATACCAATCACTAGATTATAGTATTGTATTGCCTAAAATGGCAGATGGATCAACCTCACAAACAATGTTAACCGCAATAAGCATGTGTTTATTTGTAGGTGCCATGGGTAAAAGTGCTCAAATTCCACTTTACACTTGGTTGCCAGATGCTATGGCTGGTCCAACTCCAGTTTCAGCTTTAATTCACGCAGCGACGATGGTTACTGCTGGTGTTTATTTAGTTGTGAGATGTGAAGCTTTATTTTATTTATCGCCAATTACCAATAATGTAATTATGTGGGTTGGTTTGGCTACCTCGATAATGGCGGCTTTAATCGGATTAAAGCAAAACGACATTAAAAAAGTGTTGGCTTATAGTACAGTGAGTCAATTAGGACTTATGTTCGTTGCTTTGGGGTGTGGTGCTTACACAGCTGCTATGTTTCATTTGGCTACTCATGCATTCTTTAAAGCCCTGTTGTTTTTGGGATCAGGTTCTGTAATTCATGCAATGCACCACGAACAAGATATTCGCCAAATGGGTGGATTGAAATCAAAAATGCCAATAACATACATTACTTTTTTAATTGGAACATTGGCAATTAGTGGTTTCCCATTTTTATCGGGTTTCTTTTCTAAAGATGAAATTCTTATTGCAGCATTTCAGCACAATAAAATAGTTTATGTTTTGTCTGTAATCAGTGCGACTATTACTGGTCTATACATGTTTAGAATGTTCTTTGTTACCTTTCATGGAACATACAGAAACCACCACCATTCATTTGATAAAGTACACGAAAGTCCTTGGCAAATGTCTTTGCCATTGATGTTGCTAGCTGTTTTATCAGTCCTTGGCGGGTTGTTGAATTTGCCATCTTATTTGGGACACAATGTTTCCATGAAACTCTCTCATTGGTTGGCGCCAATTTTACCAATGGCCGAATCACATGAAGAAATGAGTCACAACACAGAATTTATGTTGGTTGGATTGGTTGTGTTGCTATTTGCTTTGGTTGTATTGTATACTAGAAATAAATATGTGTCTAAAAATGCAGTTCCTGAGGAAGATGCTTTAACACCGTCAACAGGCAAATTATTGGCAAACAAATTTTACATAGATGAACTTTACGATATTGTTTTTGTAAAACCATTAGAAATGTTATCTTCATTGGTTGACAATATTATTGATTCAAAATTAATTGGTGGAATAATTTCAGGTATTTCAAAAATCTTGGTATTTGTTTCTGGTTTGAACAAAAAGATTCAAAATGGAAATATTGAATATTATTTGACGTTCATGGTGCTTGCATTGGCATTGTTTTTAGGCTTTAATTTATTTTTCTAAGTGGAAATTATCATTTTACCTCTAATTTTATCTTTGCTCGCCGCTTTTACTGGTAGCAAAATAAATAAAACGGTTTGGGGACTTTTGTCTTTTGTATCGTTGTTTGCCATGATTTACATGAAACAACATTATGCTATCCATAATGATGGTATTTGGCACAATACATTTGATGTACCTTGGTTTTCAAATGGAATTCACTTTACATTAGGCATTGATGGGCTAACTGGATTGATGATTTTATTAACCAATCTGCTTGTTCCAATCATTATATTATCTATCCAAACAAATAATCAGAAATCTCTAATTCCCTTAATCCTTTTCATGCAAGCTGCACTAAACGGTGTATTTATGGCAAAAGATGGATTGATGTTTTATATTTTCTGGGAGTTGGCTTTGATCCCTATTTATTTTATTTGCCTACTTTATTCTTCGAAAGACGCATTCAAAACTACAATTAAATTCTTTATCTACACTTTTGTTGGTAGTTTGGCAATGTTGGCTTCATTGATTTATTTGTATTTAAAAACAGAAAACCACTCATTTGCATACGATGAATTATTGTCAGTTCAGTTAAATTATACAGAATCTATTTGGGTTGGAGCTGGATTTTTATTTGCTTTCGCTGTTAAAATTCCAATTTTCCCATTCCATTCTTGGCAGGCAAATACTTACACCAATGCACCGGCACAAGGTTCCATGTTACTTTCTGGTATCATGCTGAAAATGGGATTGTATGGATTATTGCGTTGGTTTATGCCAATGGCGGGAGAAAGCATTGCTTTCTACCAACCAATTGTAGTATTACTCGCGGTAATTGGAATTATCTATGGTGCTGTGATCGCGATTAAGCAAAACGATTTAAAGCGATTAATCGCATTTAGTTCGTTGTCGCACGTTGGTTTAATTGCGGCTGGATTTATGACATTGTCAGCGGTTGGTATTCAAGGTGGTGTTCTACAAATGTTTGTTCACGGTATTAACGTGGTCGCTTTGTTCTATATTGTAGAAATAATTGAAACACATGCTGGATCAAGAGAATTATCAAAATTGGGTGGATTGGCTAAATTCAATAGGCTATTTGCTGCGATTTATTTGATTATAGTTCTTGGTACTGCTGCAGTTCCATTAACAAATGGTTTCCCGGGTGAATTATTATTATTAAAAAGTATTTTCGATTACAATACAATAACCGGTGTGTTTGCAGGATTAACTATTATTTTATGTGCTGTCTATATGTTGAGAATGTATCAGTTTTCTATGTTAGGTGAAAATAAAACCTCGTTGAACGAAATTGGTTTAATGAAAATGATTCCATTGATAATATTGGTTGCATTGGTTATATTTATTGGTGTTTGTCCTCAATTGGTAATTGACCAAATTAGTCCTTCAATTCAAAAAATTATGTTAGAAATTTCAAATTCAAAAGGAGTGTTGTCATGATAGGTATACTCATCGTATTTATTGGCGCTGTTTTGGTTCTGTTTTTAGGTTTAAATAAACCTGAAGGTGGAATGAAAACGTTATCTTCTTTGGTCTTATTTCTGGCTGGAATGATGTCTTTGTTAGAATCGCTTTCAATTTTAAATTTTGAAAAACTATCTAATTGGGCTCCTAAAAACATGATAGATTTCTCTAAAGGAGATTTAATGTTTGTTTCTTTGCTTGCTTTTGTAACTGCTGCAATTATTGCTATTTTCCCAACTATTGAAGAAAAAGGAAGTGATAGATTGGGCTTGATGATGTTAAGCTTAACAGGTGCCTTCATGATGATTGGTGCTGATCACTTGGTTATGTTGTTTTTAGGGATAGAAGTTCTTTCAATTCCTTTGTATGTGCTTGCTGGGAGCGATAAACACAATCTCAGAAGTAACGAAGCCGCAATTAAATATTTCTTAATGGGCGCATTTTCAACCGCAATATTTTTACTGGGTTGTGCATTTATATATGGTGGATCAGGTTCATTGTCGTTAAGTGAAATTTCTTTAAGAATGTCTATTGTGGGACATTTGTCGGAATTTCCGGCATTGATAAAAGTAGGTGTCATTTTAATGTCTACTGGGTTGCTATTTAAAGTTTCTGCTTTTCCTTTCCATTTTTGGGCTCCTGATGTTTACGAAGGAAGTCCGAATAAAGTAACTACGTTCATGGCGGTTGTTGTTAAAATCGCAGGATTTGTTGCTTTTGCCAATTATTTACAAGCATTTGAGGCATTGGCTTCTTGGTATAGTAAATGGTTAATCATTTTGGCAGTTTGCACTATTGTTTTTGGTAATATTGCAGCTATATCTCAAAAAACTGTAAAAAGAACTTTGGCATATAGTAGTATTGCTCATGCAGGTTATTTATTGTTATTCTTAATTACTCCAATGAAAGCAAATATGTGGATTCTATTTGCATATTCTGTCGCTTATGCACTAAGTACCGTTGTTTTATTCTATTTTAACGATAAATATTCAACTAAGAGAGATTATGGATTTGGAATGTTCTCGGGTTTATTGAAAAACAATCAGTCAGCAACAATATTAATGGTTGTTTCATTATTCTCTATTGCAGGAATTCCTGTGACTGTTGGATTTACGGCAAAATATTATTTATTTACAAGTGCTTTTGAAGTTTCTCCATTGGCAGTGTGTATTGCATTATTAGGATCAGCGATAAGCATCATGTATTACTTTAAAGCATTTAAGCCAATGTTTGAATCAGCAAATGAAACGAATACAAATGAAGCGCATTCAGGCAAAATACATTTTGTAGTTTATTTGATGGTTGCTGCCTCTATCGTTTTTGGTATGTTCCCATACTTATTTGAGCGTTGTTTTTAATTTAAATTAAACAATATAAACAAAAAAGACTGTTTCATTGCGAAACAGTCTTTTTTGTTTAAAAATGAAATACAAATTCAAAAATAGAATCCTACTCTATAAACAAATTTCCCTAATGGACTAGAAATAGCAAATTCGTCACTAAGTGCAATGCCAATTAAAACATAAGCACTTTCATCTTTTTGGTAGCCAAGTCCAAAAATTGGCAACCCATACATTCCATATTCTCTTGGCATAAACTCATTGCTAATTTGACCGTACTGCAATCGATACTCGGTATGTAAAAAAATCTGGTTAAAAACCAATCTACCAGTTACATTAATGCCTGAGGTGAAATATGTATCATAAAAAGACCAAACAGATGCAAATGCTCCTCCAGATAAATAAATGCGATCTTTTATATTTATTCCAACAAATGGATTTGCTTCAAAAAATAGGGAATTAGAAATTGGACTTACCATAAAGTCCAAGCCTACGAATTTGTCAGTAATTAATGGGGTTTTCTCAGCAAAACTATCTACAAAAGATTGATTTTCATACACTTGTTTCCTGGTTGAATCAAGTCCCTCATACTGCCCAAACAAAGTGATGGAACATATGCACATTAAAAGTGTATAATATTGTTTTAAGTTCATACTGTATTATTTGTTTACCCGCAATTATACGCTTAAAATTGTAGTAGTTTTATGTCGAACACGATAAAGATTCACAATTTTTCGGCTGGACCATCAATCCTTGCTGAAAGTGCCCTTGAAAAAAGTATTGCTGATATTAAGAATTTCGCAAATACTGGCCTATCAATTTTAGAAATTTCTCACAGAAGTAAGCAATTTGAAGCAGTAATGGACGATACGCGTTCTCTAATCAAAGATCTTCTCGGATTAAGTGACGAATATGATATTCTGTTTTTGGGTGGTGGAGCATCCTCTCAGTTTTATCAAATCCCTATGAACTTCTTGAGAACAAAAGCCGCCTATACCAAAACTGGAACTTGGGCTTCTAATGCCATTAAGCAAGCAAAAGGGTATGGTGAAACATTGGTAATCGCTTCATCTGAGGAATCGAACTTTAGTTACATTCCAACTGATTATGAAGTACCAACCGATGTAGATTATTTTCATTGTACTTCAAACAATACAATTTTTGGAACACAAATGAAGTCATTTCCAAAATGTGAAGTTCCTATGTTTTGCGACATGAGTTCTGATATTTTCTCAAGAAATATCAATTCATTAGATTTTGATTTGATCTATGCAGGTGCTCAGAAAAACATGGGTCCAGCCGGTGTTACCATGATTGTTGTAAAGAAAGATCTATACAATAAAAAATCGGATCGCCATATTCCTACTATGTTAGACTACAAAACCCATGCAGATGGTGGTAGTATGTACAATACGCCTCCAGTTTTTCCTATTCTAGTTTCTAAATACAACCTAGAATGGGTAAAAGAAATGGGTGGGTTAAATGGCATGGAAATTAGAAACAATGAAAAAGCAAACTTGCTTTATAATGCAATTGACAATAGTCCATATTTCAAAGGTACCACGGCAATAGATTCAAGAAGTCACATGAATGCTTGTTTTGTATTTGAAGAAGCGCACATAGGACTTGAAGCTAAATTTGAAGCAGCTTGCAAAGAAGCAGCTATAAGCGGAATAAAAGGACATAGAAGTGTTGGTGGATACAGAGCGTCTATGTATAATGCTTTGCCATTGGAAAGTGTTCAAGCTTTAGTTAATGTAATTCAAACTTTTGCATAATGAGAATCTTAGCGAATGACGGTATTGACACTGCAGGTAAGGTAATTCTTGAGGCAGCTGGTTTTGAAGTAATCACTGAAAAAATCCCTCAAAATGAATTGGCTTCAAAAATTGCCGAGTATGATGTAATTATTGTACGTAGTGCTACAAAAGTAACTTCTGAAATAATTGATGCGGGCAAATTGAAATTAATTGCAAGGGCAGGAGTTGGCTTGGATAATATCGATATGAAACATGCTGGTTTAAATAATATTCCGGTTGTAAATACGCCAAATGCATCTTCTCGTTCTGTAGCAGAATTGGTGTTTGCTCATTTATTTAGTGTTTCTAGATTTCTTCATTTGTCTAATCGGGAAATGCCACAAAATGGCATTGAGCAATTTAATGCTTTAAAGAAAGTTGGATCATCAGGATTTGAATTAAAAGACAAGAAAATAGGAATTATTGGATTTGGGAGAATTGGACAAGAAGTTGCGAAAATGGCAATAGGATTGGGAATGGAAGTTTTGGTTTATGATTACAAGCAACGAGAATTTGATTTGACCGTTTCATTTAACACCAAATACCAAGTGAATAATTTTAAAGTTACTTTGAAAGGAATGAATCTGAATGAGATTCTTCAAAATAGCGATATAGTTACATTGCACACACCAGGGAGTGTTGAAGTTATTTCAGAAAATGAAATTGCACAAATGAAAAAAGGTGCTGTTTTGGTAAATTGTGCCAGGGGTGGAGTTGTGAATGAAATTGCACTTAAAAATGCATTAGATTCTGGTCATTTGTCTTTTGCTGGAGTTGATGTTTTCGAAAACGAACCACCAACAAATACCAACATGCTTTCTCTTAAAAATGCTTCTCTTTCACCTCATATTGGTGCAAGTACAGCGGAAGCACAAGAAAGAGTGGGAATTGAGCTAGCTGATCGTATTTGTCAATTCTTTAAATAACTTTTATACCGTGATTCGTATTTTACCATTTAAGGCTTTAATGCCGGCAGTTGAATTTGAAAAAACATTGCCTTCATTGGGTTCTGGTAAAATTTCCGAGTCAATTCTTCGTGATAAAGCACTTCAAATACCTGAAAGCTATATTCGTGTAGTAAAACCTCAATATCTTAATGAGGCTATTGAACAAGGCAGTGATTTGTTTTATAGTTCTTCTTTAAATAACTACAATCAATTAATTGAAAAGCATATTCTTGAGACTCAAGAATATGCTTTTTATTATTATACTCAAAAACACCATTCTGGGGTTGACCTTTCTGGCTGGATTGTAGGTGTAGATGCATATAATTACCTGGAAGGTGCAGTAAAAAAACATGAAAATACCCTAATAGGCAAAGAAAACAGACTTATTGAACATATTCGGGTTCTTGAATCAATGGGAGAACCAGTTTTATTGTCTCAAAAGTTGCCTAAGGAATTAAGATCTATTGCCGAGGAAATTTCTAAAAATCCATTATCCGAAATAACAGATGAATATAACAATGTTCATCAATTGTGGCAGGTAACAGACATTGAAACAATTCACAAAGTAATTGCTATTTTTAATCAATTTGATTCTCTTTATATTGCCGATGGACACCATAGGGTAGCATCTGCATCGAGGTATTTGATAGAAAACAAACCATTGGAATCAGAAAAAGGTTTCATGGCATTGGTCATGGATGAAGATGAATTGTTAATCAATTCTTTCTATCGGTTACTTAAAGATGTTGATGAAGCAAAGTTATTTGATTTCTTGAAACATCATGAAATTTCATACACTTTAATTGATTCAAATTCGGAGATTCAGTTAACTCAAGGAAATGTACTTTGTATGGCAAGTGATTTTTCTTTGATAATACATTTGGATTTGCCTCATGATGATTTAGATGCCAAAGAGAAATTGGATGTTTCTAGAATTGAGCATCTGATTTTTAAAGAATTATTCAAAATAAACGACACAAGCAACGATAGTAGAATTTCGTTTTTACGCGGTGATAACTCAGTAAATAGTGTTTTGAATCAATTAAAAAACAAAGAAATTAGCCTTGCTTTTCAATTTGCACCTAATACCATGCAGGAAATCAAGGATGTTGCCGATGCCGGTTTAATAATGCCTCCCAAAAGCACATTTATTGAACCTAAGCTATTAACTGGAATGTTAATCGAGGATTATAGATAAATTTAAAAAAGAGAAAGCTGCTTTTTCTCTGGTTTCAAACCAAAAACTTCCTGTACCGACTTTTGTAATTCTTTAATTGTATCTAATTGAATAGAATAAATACTTGAAGTTTTATGTAGCTTAAGGTGGATATAATTATCCTCTTTTAATTTTTGCAAATGCCCTGAAACAGTGCTTTGAGAATAGGGTAGTTTGTTTACAATATCTTGGCAAGAACTAGGGCCATTTTCCTTCAAAAACAACAATATAGAAATCCTTGCAGGGTGACCAATTGATTTACAAAGCTTTGATAGGAATTCAATGTCTGCTTCAAATTTGTTTCTGTTCTTCATATTTTCAGTTGTTTATCGTAAAATGCAAATATAAGCAAGATCAACAGCATTCAAAAATAAAGTACGATGAATTTTGAATTAATCGGCAAAATGCAATAAAAAGAAATTAAATCTCCTTCTTATGTTTCCAACGTCGATGACTCCAAAGCCAAATTTCCGGTTGATTTAAAATTTCTTTTTCTGTTCTCTTTGCAATCATGTCTGTAATTATTCCATCTTCGTAATCCTTTGGGTTCTCAACTAAAATTTCAGATCGGGCTTCATAATAACCCCTCTTTATTTTTGTAGAAGATAGATAAACAATAGGATAGTTAAACATTTTTGCAATCTTCTCAGGCCCATTCATAAACGGAGTATCTTGATTCAAAAAGGTGGTCCAATGGGCATTTTTGCCACTTGAGGGATTTTGATCACCAATAAATGCAGTAGCAGTTACAATTTTTTTATTGGCGGTCATTAATCTCAAGAGTTGTTCCATTGAAACTGGTATTGCGCCAAAACGACCTCTTATTTTATACATCAACCAATCAAACCCTTTGTTCGATAATGTTTTATAAATACATTGAATTTGTTGTTTACATACAACTTGCGACATTTGACAAACCCACTCCCAGTTTCCAGAATGACTCATAACTACAATAAAACTTTGGCCCTTTTTGAAATAATCATCATAAATATGCTGATCAATATTTTTCATTCGTTTTTTGAGTTGCATACTTGTGGATGTTAATCCTTTCAAGGATTCTAAAAACAAATCGGATAAATGTCGGTAATATCTAATTTCAATCTCCTTTAGACGTTCTTCTGATGCTTCAGGGAATGACTTTTTTAAATTATCTCTAACTACATGAACTCTGTATTTAAGTAGTTTATATAAAAAAAGATAAATAACATTACCTATGGCATTAGTTAAAAAGAATGGAAGTGAGGATAGTAGATATATTATTGGAAAAACGAACAGTTTAAACAAAACTGGACCTTGGGGATGTTCTGTTCGTTTTATGTCCATTAGAAATAATTCAGGGATTTAGTATGATCTAATTTTGTTACTGATTCGAACATTAATTGAATACAAGCTTCAACATCTGATTCTTGAACCATTTCTACGGTTGTGTGCATATATTTCAAGGGCAATGAAATAAGCGCCGAAGGAACTCCTGTTGATGAATAGGCAAAACTATCTGTATCTGTGCCGGTTGAGCGACTTACCGCATTTCTTTGAATATCAATATTGGTTTCTTTGGCAGTTTTAATGATGTATTGAAGTAAATTATTCTGCACCGCTGGACCGTAAGTAACAACGGGACCTTTGCCACACTTGCAGTCGCCTTGCTGCTTTTTATTGTACAATGGGCTACAGGTATCGTGGGTAACATCCGTAACAATTGCGACGTCGGGTTGTAACCGACGAGAAATCATTTCTGCACCTCTTAAACCAATTTCTTCTTGAACACTATTTACCAAATATATAGTAAATGGCAATTTAATTCCTTTTTCAGACAAATGACGGGCAACTTCTGCAATCATAAAACCACCCATTCTGTTGTCTAAAGCACGTCCAATGATATATTTTTCATTTAACCATTCGCAATCAGCTTCAAAAACAGCAACAGATCCGACGTGAATCCCAAGTTTTTCTACTTCTTCTTTGGTAGAACATCCCACATCAATAAAAACAGTATCTGGCTTAGTTTCAGGGTTTTTATCGGTTCTAACGTGGATAGCAGGCCAACCAAAAATACCTTTTACAACATTTCCATTCTCACAATGGATATTGCAACGCATACTCGGTGCAATTTGAAAATCACTCCCTCCGTTTCTAATTACATATATGTAGCCATCTTCAGTAATATAATTTACAAACCATGAAATTTCATCTGCATGGGCTTCTAAAACTACTTTAAAATCGCAACCGGGATTAATTACACCAACTGCTGTTCCATAAGCGTCAACAATAGTCTCGTCGATATATGGCTTTAAATATTCTAGCCATATTTTCTGACCACTGCTTTCAAATCCTGTTGGTGAAACGTTATTTAAGTATTTCTCTAAAAAATCTTTTGATGCTTCTCTCATAATGAACATGCAATTTATTCAATTATTGATTGAAATCAAAATTCAAGCTATAAAAAAAAGCCCCATAATGTGAGGCTTTTTGAGTGGGAGATACTGGGTTCGAACCAGTGACCCCCTGCTTGTAAGGCAGGTGCTCTGAACCAGCTGAGCTAATCTCCCTTTCGGTGGTGCAAATATATTGTTAAGTTTTTATTATTCAAAATTAATATAAAAAAAAGCCTCAAAATTTGAGGCTTTTAAAGGGTGGGAGATACTGGGTTCGAACCAGTGACCCCCTGCTTGTAAGGCAGGTGCTCTGAACCAGCTGAGCTAATCTCCCTCGTTCTTAATGAGGGTGCAAAGATAGAAAAAAGTTCAATAGTTGCAAACAAATTCAAACAAAAATTAGTGGTCTTCCGATTTATAGTGAGTCGAAATATTGTTATTGATTTGAATGTCTATCAGTTATTCGTTATTTGTTTACTGAAAATCTTTTGGTTCCACGTCAATAAACGATTCTTGCAATACATTTACTTCACCAGGAAGGGCCTTTTTGGGCTTGGAAACATATTTTCTCGGCGTATATATTACCTGAACCAATGTTTGATGCTTCGCTTTTGAATGAAATGCAGCTAAATTTGCAGCTTTTTCTATAATGGCTTGAGGGAAATCTCTACCTTTCTGCTTGATTATAACATGTGATCCAGAATAATCTCTTACGTGAAGCCAAAGATCATTTTTGCTAGACAATCTAATTAACTCATCGTTGGAGCGAGCATTCTTACCCACCCAGATTTCATATCCTTCAAAATCATAAAGTTTATAAGGTAACGAAGACTGGGTATTTTTTGTACTTGACATAGAAACTGGACCACCTTTCTTTGAAATATCCTTGATATCTTTAAATTGGGAAGCCTGCTTTACTTTTTCTAGATTTTGAGAATTCAAAAGAAGCCGTGATTCAACCATTTGAATACTCTCGTCGAGTTTCTGAAGTTCTATATACTCATTCTTCGCCTTGCGATAGTATTTTTGGGCATTTTCTGGGGCCGATAGCTGAGGATCTAATTTCACTCTAATTCTTTGATTGGTATAGTAATCCATCACCAAGGCATTAGTCACACCCGTGCCAATACTGTGCGCATGTGCCAATATTAAATCTCCAATTTCACGATAGCTGCGTCGTTCTTTAATTTCTGACGATCTTTTGGTATACCCATTCAAAAGAGACTTGTCTTGCTTGATTTTTTTCGTGGTGGAGTCAATGAAATTCTCTTTAAACGTAAAGAAAAAATACCATCGAATGTATTCACCTGTGATGATCTCAATATTTTCAAGGCAGTCATCTAGAGTTCTTACAACATTTGAATCAAACACATATTCTACACTGAGTTTCTTCAATTTCTCAACAATAACAAAATGGATGTTATTAATCTCTTGAGTCAAAAACATAAAGATTGCCCTACATTGCATTTTATAATCCGCCAATTGAAAAAAATCAGCATTGAATCCATATTCAATTAATTGTTCAAATGATACTGATTTAACCATTGTATTCCAAAATGTTAAATCAATGATATTTTGATCAGGAACAATAATTCTATTGTTTAAAAACGACAATTTGTAATTATCCCATTCTTTGATATTTTGCTCCCAATCTGCCTTTATGTTGAGTCTGAAAATGCTTTCAGCCGTTTCAGCATTCGGATTTTGCAACAATACATTGCCAAATCTGCCGAATCCTTTCAACCAAAGCTTCCACCCATTGTTGAATTCAATGTAGATTAATCTATCAAATATCCTGGTTCCAACATCTGCAACAGTTGCGCCATCAATGTGCTTAAACTGAAATTGGCCTTTGGTTTTATTATCTGATGCGATTTTATCCGATTGGACCAAGAATAACTCACCTCCAATAAATTTTAACTCCAATGTAAAGTAATCAGAGCCTGAATAAAAGTAAAGGAATATTGAATCTTTATCGTAACTGAGCGATTGAATTAATTTAAATTTATGTATCCTGTTAAATAAAATAGAAGCCCACTGCTGATAAATCCAAAAAGAAGAATACATGATTCAAAATTCGGGTTATTTATTAACATTTCGCAGCAACATGATCGATTGTGTTAAAGTTTTTTTGGCGAATCTTAATCCTCTAAATTCAACATGCACCACATAAACTCCTTCTTGACAATCATTTCCGTTTATTTTTCCATCCCAATTTCCATTTAAATCATTTGATTTGTGAATAATTTCACCCCATCTATTGTAAATAATTATACTAATTTCATTGCATCCGAAGCTTGTCCATTGAAGTACATCGTTTAACCCATCGTTATTTGGTGTAAATGCAGTTGGTATATAAAGTATGACGGTGTCTTTATAACATATTTTAATTTCAGCAGTATCCTTGCATCCAATAGCATTTTCAACAGAAAGTTTGATGTTATATTTACTTTGCTTGAAGTCGGCATTAAAAATGGGATTGAATCCAGAAATAAAGGTATCTAACGGATTAGAGTTTACGTACCAAGTTCCCTTCGTTGCTCCTGTTGTTGCATTAAAAATAGTTAGGGGAACTTCTTCAGGTGTGTAACAAGGTGGATTTATTGGTTGTTGCATTGCGAATTGCGCTTTTATAGCTGCAAATCCAGGAATATAAATCGTGGTATCTGAAAAGCACTTGGTTATACTATCTATCAAAAAAACCTTGTAAGAACTGCCGCTTGGTGCATAAAAAGTATCCTTAGATATCTTTCCGGGATAATTCCATGTTTTCCTCATAGGATTACCATTTCCACTGCTTAAATAGACATATCCATTTTTACCATGACAAACGGGAGGATTTACGAAAGCGTTACTCCAAACAACAGGATGTACTAAGATATTAACACGTTGATTTGCAATATTACTACATCCATCACTTGCATAACAAGTATATGCAATATTGGTTTTTGGAGAAACGATCGTTTTGTACCCGCTTTGACCATTTGACCACCAATAGGTATAGTTTCCGACTCCTCCTGAAGCTGTTGATTGTAAAGTCAACATTTCTCCCTTACAAATACTATCGTTATTTGGCGATGATAATAGGTGAATACTATCATTTATAACAATATTGAATGAATCTTTGGCAAAACAACTTTTGCTATTTACAGAATATATTAGTTTATGATTGCCAACATTCAATTTTCCAGGATTAAATGAGGTATTTAAATTTCCATCAATTTCATATTTTCCACCCAATGGATTTATAATTAATACAATAGAAGAGTCTTTGAAGCAAAATGTCTTAGTAGGGTAATTGTAACTTATATTTGGCATTGTATCTACGGTTATGTAGAAAAAATTAGTACAACCAAGAGGGGTTAAGTAATTGATTTTAAATTTTCCAGACATTGAAAGGGAAGGATTGAATTCTTGCTTTGATCCATATTGCATACCTGTACCCCAAAACAATGAACCTTTTATAGATGGTATAAGGGCTATTGGGTTTGATTGTATGCAAATACTTGTGTCGTTTGGCACAACTGGTTTAGGAAGTATGCGTAAAATGATATTGTCAGAACAACCATTTTTAGAATATGAAACATTGTAATTGCCTGATGATAAGTTTTTAGGAGCAAATTCAACCCCATTTATAACACCATTGCCCGACCATATGCCTTTTGGAAGGTTGGTTGGGATTTTATTTGATAAAATAAATGTGTCGGCATCATTACATACTTCCAGCGTATCAGCATAATTTATAGCTGTGCCAATAACTTTTATAATCTTATAATCAATGCATTTTCCGGATTTAAATACCAACGTGTCTATACCATTTTTGCCATTTGTCCAACTTGCATCATAATTGCTTATTTTGGGGTTCTTAATACCCTTTCCACTCCAACTAAATGTATTTAAGTATCTAATATTTAACAAATTAAAATTGTTTGTACTTGGGCAAATTGTATCGTCTTTTCCCGCGTAACAAGGTAAAATTGTTAATTTAGTGGTATCGGTACAGCCACCAAGTGCGGTGAAAATAATGTTTTTATTGCCAGGTCCACCCATTAAACTGGGATTATACCATCCAAAATAGGTGTTAATTAGACCTGGGAAATAGTATGGATAAATTCCATATGGTTTGAATTCTAAAGTATCTAAAGTTTTTGATTCGCAAGTTGTATCAAAATGAGGAACAGTAACATTTTGTACTACTACGTTTTTCTGAGACACGCAGCCTTTCCAAGTATAAGTTAATATGTACTTTCCAACACTATCAGGCGTAAACATGCCGTTGTTCGTGATTTTTAAACCAGACCATGTTCCTCCAAGAGGACCATACCAAACAACCGGCATTGCTGTTTTTCCAGGGCAGAATACATTGTCGTAATTGTATGGATAAGAAACATTGATAATCATGGTATCTGCACAGCCACCAATTTGATACCATACTTTTACATCTCCCCATTGACCATATGGTTTAAATTCTCCATTTATTGAATTAACAATTCCAGAACCGTACCATTTCCCTCCATTAGGGAAGCCTTTTAAGTAAAGATTGGAAGAGAAATAGCAGACCTGTGTGTCTTTTGGCGCGATGGGAGGCTGAAGCACTGTTATTTGTATAGAATCAGAGCCTGGAATAGCTGCACCATCTGTTACTGTAAGTTTATATTTCGTATTTACAGTTGGGCAAATATTGAATGGCCCTTTGCCTGATAAGGTTTTGGGAGTCCAATTGTATGTGTATTTGCTAGAATCCCCACCACTTATATTTGCAGATAGTGAAATGCACTCCCCGAGACAAATAGTGTCTTTGGTGCCTTTAATGTCAACAAATATAGGGCAATTGGAAATTGTGAATGCTTGGTTACTCGATAATTGGTAAATACTGTCGCAATAATCACGATAACCGTGTTTGTGCGTAAGTGTATATGTTCCGTTCGTGTTTAAAGGATTTTTTAATCCTAATTTAAATTTTGAAGCTTTGTTATTTGCACAATTCAGTGGCAATATATATCTAAATGTAATGCCATTTATTTTGGTATTGTTTGCATTTAAAGAATCGCAAGGTATTGCAAAATCTAGGGTAATTCCAATTGTAGAATCATAGCAAATGGGTGATGTATTTACAGTTATTTTTGCAGCAGTTGGGACTTTTATGTTATTTATAATATCGGCTTCCCATCCCGTGCAGGAAACGCTTTTATCTGAAACAAAATACAATGTTATAAAACTATCACTGCTAGTAATTGTACCTGGATTTACACTCCCAGAATAGGATCCTTTTAAAGTCGCATTGGTATCTTTGCCGTCATATATTTTTAAAATATCATTATCTTTCTCTGTGCAAAAACTAATGAAAGATAAAGTAATGTTCTTTGCTCCCGGCATTGCCAACGTCATGATTATTTTTTCGTTATGATCGTAATATCCAGTGGTTTTGCCCTTTTCAGAATCTTTAATTTTTCCTTTACAAATCCTATAAACTCCATTTTGTTGATTTTGAATATTTTGAGTATATCCATCTATACAAAATATTGAACATAAAAGGAGTGATATATTTACAACGAATTTCAAATTTAACTATGGAATAATTTCAATATTCGGAGTGAAAATAGTATTACTCCAGTTTTTAGCTCTGTCTTTTAGCTTGATTTCAAATTTTGTTGTTTCTAAGGGACTAGCGGTAAGTAGAAATATGTTTTTTATCTTGATATTCAATATTCCTTCAATGTTTAGTTTATTGCCGATTGGAGATAAAGGCAATAGATGATAATAGTCTGGCTTTGAAAGTCTAGAATCTCTTACGTAAATTGATAATGTATCCGCTGAAATATCACCTAAATCTCCATCACCATCTTTATATTTTACCGAAACCACTAAGCTATCTGTAAATTGCTTTAATTTTGTTTTTGAAATTGATAAAAATTGAATGTTTGGTTTGGTGTCTCCGGTAGTAACAAGCTTCTCTTTACAAGAATTCATAAACAATAAAATAAATATTGCTATAATTAACATATTATATATTTTAAGTTTCATTACTTAAATCTTATAGCGAAGTATTTTTTAATAGGAAACATTGAGTTTTCATTCGGCAATCTAACAGTTTGAAAATCATCTGAAACCGTAATTCGAATCCATAAAACATCAAGAGAAATTGATGAACTTGTTTCTAAATCGTAATTAAACCAATATTTAATAGACTTACCATTTAAACCAATGATGGTTTTCTCGGGGCCAGCAAATAAAGGTTTTTCATTGGCTATATTAAATGAATCAGGGTTTGCACTGACATTAATTGTGCAATTTTTTAGTTGACTTTGATCTAGTTTATCATCGGATATTGAAAAATAGACAGAAGTATTCATGCCCGCTGTTGCATTGGCAGCTTCATATAATCCAGGTCTTGACAATTCAGTGTTTCCTTGAAAAAACACAACACCTTGAACATTGGGAGGGAAATTTGGCGAAACGGGCGTATTCCCGGCCAAATCCTTCGCTCCATCATTTATCCACTTGGTGATTCTCTGCAGATATTCAGACTTATGCTGATTATATGTTGATTTTGGCTCTAATGCAAGAGGCATGATACCTGAATTTCCGTTTAAATCAATTGTCATCCTTTGTAACAACATGCTTTTTGATGCATCACCGGGTAAAACTCGATAAGGAAATCCACCAGAAATATTTGATTTAATTGGAGCTACATTCACCAATCCAAAATAACTACTTTCAACAGTTCTGAAATCTGGTTCAAAATTTCCATCATGACAGCCTGAATTGGCACAAGTTGGCTTTAAAATATCTTTATGAATTGAGAAAATCGAAATAGGGTCATAGTTATTGGTATCCACTACATTGGTATCCGATTGATTTGGGTCAAATGGATTCACAGGCAAGGATTCTTTAGAACAAGATCCTAGATAAATACAAATTGCAAATAGCGATATGGATTTAATTATGTTTTTCACACTCTCAAAAATTGACTCATAGCCATAGGGTCAATATATCCCGAATTCATTACATCATCATAAACTCCAAAAATATCGGCAATGGTTGGAACCAAATCTGTTAATCTTCCAATTGGATTTCCTTCAGAACCTACAGAAACCTTAGGTACGTTTTTACCAACCATTAAACTCCATACTCTTAATGAATTGGCATCTGAATGATCGAATGCCATCCAATCATTTTCGTCAAGAATGGGATTTGGATTCAAGTTTCGGCCACACTCTGGAGCAACTATAAATACCGTATTGTCTTTCATTTCAGGAATATTCGTCTGAATATAATCATAAAGCCACGCAGTGATATGGTCGGCTCTATGCAAACTCCTTAAATAGCCTGTAAAGTTTGAATGACAACCATCAACCTCAGATATATTCACCGCGAGCATTTTGGGTTTGAATTCCTTCAATATTTCAGCAGAATAGGCAACATTAAATGCATCTGTGGAACCTGCAGCAGGAGGCATAGCAATTTGACCTAAGATTTGTTTTGTGTAGGTAGCCCTCATGAACTCTTTTATTCGGGTTCGCTCATCATCGGTGTTTTTAATGGTAGTTTGTCGAGAGTTCTCTAAAGCAAAACTATTGTTTAAGAAATTTTTCATCTCATACATTGGCTTTAATTCATTATTTGAATATGGCTTAGAGTTAGAAAGTATATTTTGTCCATAACTTCCAAAAGTAATTGGTGGGATAAACATATTTGCTCCAAAATTGAGACCATAGTTTTCATTTGTACTTGCATTCAAAAGGGGAGTACTATTGCCAATTCCGTTTCCAACAAACCAACAATCAGTGGCTTTAAAACCTCTGTGCTTTCTGAGATATTCAAATATAGTGGGAGATGAGGGTCTTGTTTTTAAACCTTGCCCAGTGCTCATACTTCCTGTCAGTAAAGTATTCAAGCCTACATAATGTCCTGCACTTTGCGCACGCACTTCATTAAAGGTCATTCCTTTGCTAGCTAATGAATCTGTTAACAATCGTGGAATTGGATCTGAGCCTCTTGTTTGCCCTGGTATGTCTTGTCCATAAACAATTTTTTTAGTTGGTGCATTGCCATTAAATAAATTGGGCATAATATTGCCTGCAACACCCGAAACGCCTTGGCTATCTTCCAAGTACCTCCCTAAAATACTTTCTTGTTGACGAACACCACCAGCAAACATAACCATAACCACATGTTCTGCTTTTTCTATGCCTGATTTAGCAAATAGTCTCCCAGATGGCAATATATAAGGTGCAACGATACCTGCACCAACTGTAAGGGTAGATCTTTTTATAAATTCTTTTCTTCTCATGTCGTTTTAATAAAATGAATATTCATCGCTCGTTGAAAATGCTGTGTAAATAAGCTCAACAGTGACTTCTGGGTTGTTTTTAATATAATTTGTAAAGTAAACTTTTTCGGCTTCTGAAGGGTATCGTAAATAGAATCGTTTATACGTTTCAGTAATAAAAGCAGGGATATCCTTCCTCATGTCTGCATTACTGGGGATGATGATTTTGGGATTGTTAAAGTAACCACTTAGTAACATTTCTTTGGCAACATTTTGGTCGCCAATACTGTACAACACACTTTGAGCTTGAAATAACTCCATGGGATCAATTGCTTTTTGATAGAGACTTGTATATAAAATTGAAATATACTCAGCTTCATTTTTATTTTTGAATTTCTGAGCTTTTGATTCATAAATATAAGCAGAATTCACTTGGTATTGCACATGGATTTCTTTTGTACAATATATGTTCATAATCAATATATTAAACAAGACTATTTTAATAAAGTATTTATATTTAAAATTGTGCATACTCATCGGTTATTAAAATTCTGCGTTGCATATTTTCAACGCTGTGATCTTTTAAGTAATTGGTTAAAATAGGGTACAAAATGCTTGGGTTTATTTCTTTCCGTATAAATTGAAAGTACCACCATCTAATTTCAGATTCGTAGAATCCATTATTGGAAGTTATGCCTTCGCAATACTCATTTTTGTTAGAAATTACGCGATTAAAAATAAATTGAGGATTGTTTTTTTCTATAATCTGATAAGCACGATTAAATTCGTCTTTACTTGGCTTCCTGCCGAAAACATTATCATAAGTTGCATTCACAAAATTAAATGAACCCATGTTAATCAAGTCATAAATTCCATTATTCAACATGTACTCGCAAAGCTGGTTATAAGTAATTTTATTTCGACTTAACCAATAATTGCTCTTTAAAATGCGGTCATAGTGTTTTTTCAGGTTTATGTAAGTATACATTGCAACCGAATCTCCATCCAATTGACTTAAATAAATTCCAAATCCCAAGTTCCCGGATTGCTGCGCTATGTCCATATCTGCAGCACCTTCCAGGAATCTAGATTTGCATATGTTGTAAATTCTTGATGTATAAGCTTTTCGATAACTAGAATCCCCAATTTTATATACTGTATCGAATTGTAGCATTTTGACGATTGAATCTCGAGAGTTTTCACCTAATTTGCCTTTTCTTAGCTTTAAAACAAATTCAGAACGCTCTATATCTGTTGCTTCACGGCCTAATATATCAATAAATAATCGATTGATATAATTTTCTACCATTAATGTTGAAACTTGAGCATACTTTGGTGGATTATTGTTGTTGCGCATAACATTTTCTTCTTTGATACACGAAACAAAGAGAAAAGAAATGATTAAAAATCGAAATGCCAATTTTATGTAATTCATTTTTACAATCAATTATATCAAATGTACAGATTTTAAATTTGATAAAACAATATTTTCGTTTAAATCTAAATTTTACCTAAGACTTTTAGCTTTTGGTTCATTTATTGATAGACAATAATTATATTCGTAAATCGATAACATTCTGTATGGCATTTTATTACAAACTGGGAAATATCCCTCCAAAACGACACACTCAATTTAGAAAATCTGATGGGAATTTATATTCAGAAGAACTAATTAGCACTGAAGGGTTTAATAGCTTATATTCATTGGTTTATCACTGTCATCCACCAACATTGGTGAAAGAAATCGGCACACCATACAGCGTAGAACCTAAAATTGCATTAAAACAAAATATGCAAAGTAGGAGTTTTGTCACATTCAATACGAAACCAGAAGATGACTATTTGAAAAGTAGAAAAGCTTTATTGACAAATAGCGATTTAACCATTTCTGTAGCAGCTCCAACTAAAGGAAACGTTGATTATTTCTTTAAAAATAGCGACAATGATGAGGTGATTTTTATTCACGAGGGAACTGGTAAGTTGAAAACCATCTTTGGCGAAATTGCCTTTGAATATGGTGATTACCTTGTAATTCCGAGAGGAACAATCTACCAATTCGAATTTGACAATACAAAAAATCGTTTGATGATCATTGAATCTCCAACGCCAATTTATCCCCCAAAAAGATACCAAAACTCTTTTGGTCAATTACTTGAACACTCTCCATATTGCGAAAGAGACATTAAAGTACCTCAGAATTTGCAAACACATGATGAATTGGGCGACTTTCATGTTTTGATTAAAAAGCAAAATATGATTTATCCTTATACCTATGCCTCACATCCATTTGATGCAGTGGGTTGGGATGGTTATGCTTATCCTTTTGGATTCAGCATTCATGATTTTGAACCAATTACGGGTAGATTACATCAACCACCTCCAATTCATCAGACTTTTGAGGGACGTAACTTTGTAATATGTAGTTTTGTTCCGAGGCTTTACGATTATCATCCGCTTTCAATTCCAGCTCCATACAACCATAGCAATGTAGATAGCGACGAAATATTGTATTATGTAGATGGCGATTTCATGAGCCGCAAACATGTTGAAAAGGGAATGATTACCCTACATCCTAAAGGAATCCCACATGGTCCACATCCTGGAACCGTTGAAAAAAGTATCGGCAAAAAAGAAACTCAAGAACTCGCAGTAATGATAGATCCGTTTTATCCTTTGATGATCACAGAAGAAGCCATGGCTGTTGAAGATCCGAATTATTATAAATCTTGGGTTGAATAATTTTTAAGGATATGATAAATAAAACCATACTTTTTGTCTTAATTTCTTGTTTAAGTAACATAACTTATTCTCAAGTAAATGAGACAAATAACGAAATAAGTATTCGAAAATATGCGCGAATGCAAATACGTATTTCTAAACAATTTCAGAAAAGCGTATCAAAATTCAAAAGCGAACACAATGTAAAGTTCGCTACTCCAGACAAATATTGGGAACAGGAGTATCTAACTACAATGAACCCCAAATTAGGCAGACCTACTCCAGAAGTATTGACAGCGGAAATTCAGAAATTACTGAAACAAAATGGAGAGATTGCATTGCAACCAGGTACATCAATTTCAAAATGGCAATTGAGAGGTCCTAATAATGTGGGAGGTAGAACTCGCGCGGTTGCTTGGGATCCAAACGACACCAAAGGAAAGAAAGTGTGGGCTGGCGCTGTAACAGGAGGATTATGGTATAATAATGACATTACTAGTGCATCAAGTTCATGGGTTTCGGTAAGCGATATTTGGGCGAATGTTACTGTTTCATGTATCGCATTTGATCCAAACGATTCTAAGATAATTTATGTCGGTACTGGTGAGGGATGGGGTTCAAGCACCAGCACTTCTCGGGGTCAGGGCATTTACAAAAGTACCGATGGGGGAGCTAATTTTAGTTTAATATCTAGCACATCTTCATTTTATTACATCAACGATATTGCTGTTCGAGATGAATCGGGAACTTCAGTTGTTTATGCGGCTGTTGATGCTTTATATTTTCAAGGTCAATGGAATGGAATATCGAGTTACGGATTAAAGAGGAGTGCGAACGGTGGTACAAGTTGGTCATCGGCATTAGGGAATGTAACTAGCAAAACATACACTTATTCCGTTGCTGATATTGAAATTGCTGAAGATAATAGACTTTGGATAGGCACTAGAAACTGCCCTTATGGTTCTGCTACTTCTGATGGAGGTGGTGGTAGGGTTATGTATTCTGATAATGGAACTACCTGGACAACCAATTATTCTCATAAAAATAACTTAGGTAGGGTTGAAATTGCCGTGGCACCAAATGACTTCAATACGGTTTATGCACTGTTTGAATCAAGTGGAAAAGCAGACACCTTAATAAAAACAAGAAATCAGGGTGTTTCATGGTCATCAATGAAAAAACCAAAAGATGCAGATAACGGAATTCCAGCTACAGATTTTACAAGGGGACAAGCTTGGTATGATTTAACCATAAGTGTTTCTCCATTGGATTCTAATATTGTGATTGTTGGGGGGATTGATTTATTCTATTCAAGCAACAGTGGATCTTCTTGGTCGCAAATTAGCAAATGGTCTAACAATCCAGGATTAGGAAGCCTATCTTGTTCTTATGTTCATGCCGACCAACATGTTGCAGTGTTTAAACCTAAAAGTTTGGGTGAAATTATGTTTGGATGCGATGGGGGTGTGTTTTACTCAGCCAATATTACAAATAGTCCTGCTACAAAAGATATTATTGCTCAAAGAAATTACGGATATTTTGCGACACAGTTTTATGCCGGTGATTTGTCTCAAACGGCATCTAAGGATTTGTTTATAGCGGGAGCGCAGGATAACGGCACTCACCAACTGGTTGGATCAGGGGTTTCAAACACCAATATGGTAACAGGTGGTGATGGAACTTTTTGCTTTATAAGTGCTTCAAATAACCAAACTCAAATAACTGGTTATGTTTATAATACATATTATTTTACTACCGACAATTGGGCCTCTAGTGATTATCTTTTAAATGATGGCTCATCAGGTAAGTTTGTAAATCCTGCCATTTGGGATGATAATGGATATGGATTGTTTTCTGTGAAAGATGCGTTAACCCTCTACAGAACCAAAATTACCAGTGGTACAGCTGGAACACCAAATACAATTAATATAAAAACGAGTGGTTCGCCAGGGAAAGGCAGTTGTTTTTGGATCAATAAAGATCCACTGACTTTAAAGACAGTCCTTTACATAGGAACTGATATTGGAACTGTTTGGAAAACAAACGATGCCTGGGCCACAACGCCAATTTTTACCCAAATGGGAACCTTAACTAGTGGAAATGCTTCCTCGTTATTTAGACATAAAAATACGGATACAATGGCAGCTACCGTTTCTAACTATGGAATCAACAACATTTACATATCAACGAATGGTGGTACAAATTGGACAGCGAAAGATGGTGATTTGCCTGATGTACCGGTTTGGTCAATTGTATTAAATCCCTCAAAACTAGGAGAGGCTTTAGTTGCAACGGAGCTTGGTGTATATGGCACTGATAATATATATGCAAGTAGTCCAACTTGGACGGCCTATAATCTAGGAATGTCAGCTGTTAAAACCTTACAACTCAAATATAGATCATCAGATCAGCTTTTAATGGCTGTAACACATGGGAGAGGGGTTTACACTTCAAATGCTTGGTCTATTAAGGATCCTATTGCAAAGTTTGGCATTTCAGATACATTGCCTTGTTCAAATCAAGTTGTGAATTTAATTGATTCATCATTAAATAGTCCATTGAATTGGAAATGGACAATTAATCCAAACACAGATGTGAAATTCACAATAGGCGACAGTACTTCTAAAAGTCCTAAAATCAAATTGACCAAAGGCGGTAGGTATTTCATCACACTTACGGTTTCAAACAACTCTGGTGTAAATAGCAGAACAAAGAGTGTAACAGTGGTTGATACAATTGCAATGCAAATGAATGCCTTTGCAGATAAACAAACTATTTGCAGAGATGATTCATTAAAATTAACATCTTCCTATGGAGATAGCATGATGAATAGTTTAAAAATCAAATACAAATGGTATAAAAACGGGGTAATTGGCGCTTCAGATACGAATAGTTTCTTAAAAGTATTACCAAAGCAAAAAGACAGTGTTGCCTACAAAATTTCAGCAACCACAACGTATAAGTGTGCATTTCCGAAAACAGCAATGAGTAATGTTGTGACTGTAAAATTAACATACCGAAACATTGTTATTTATTGTAGTAACGACACATTGTTTGTCTTAAATAAACCAGTTGGAGGACAAATTGACTGGTATTTAAATGGCGTTAAGATTGGGACAGGAACTAACAACTTCATTCATGCGACTAAAAAAGGGGGGTACAGAGCAATTTACAAAAATGGAAGTTGTTTCAGTGATTCAACAAACAGGTTGCTGTTAATGTCAGTAGGAATCAAAAACAACCCTCTGAAATACGGCAGTCGTATTTATCCAAATCCGTCAAAAGACTTTGTAAATTTTGATTCCAAAGTGAACGGGCAATTGGAAGTATTGAATACTTCAGGTCAATTAGTTATTAAAGAATCTATTCAAACTAATAAGTCATATAAATTAAATATAAGCAATTTGGCATCTGGAGAATACCTAATTATGGTAAGAACAGATGATTCCTATATTCAAATTGACAAACTGCTTGTGAATTAAATCATTGAGCTACAGCAAATCAACTTAAATCACTTATTTAAAAGAGCCTGCGGGCTCTTTTTTTATTTGGTATTTTGTTGATGATATCAGCAACAACTAGTTACGCACAATGTGATTATTCAGTAGTTAAATTCAACTACAAAAACGACGGCGGTAGAGTAAGTTTTAATTTAGGAAGTGGAGACACATGTTTAATTTACATAACATGGGCAAAAAATTTAAGAACTAAAAACTTTCTTAGATTATCAGATTATAGAGTATTTAGTGCTGTATTAGATACTGGACATTATCTATTTAAAGTAGACCTTTTCTGTAAATGTACAGTTGATAACGGTGGCATGATTTATAAAAATGCTTATATTGGATGTGACTCAGGGACGGTTTCAATATATAATCTTTCTAAAACAGAACCTAAACTAGTTTCGATTTGTGATTTATTGGGAAGACCGTTAGAAAAAGTTGAGGACAATATTCCTTACATATTTTTATATGAGAATGGACAACGCAAGAAAATTATCAGAAATAAATAGTCAATAAAGGTTCTGTTATTCATTGAATGATTTCATTCCTAGTTGTTTTATAATTTACATTATGTTAAATAGTATTGTAAAAGAATAAGGATTGTACTCCTACAATCCTTATTCTGTATTTGTGTTAATAATATCTAAGATTTATTAGATTTGAACGGCAACTTGTTTACCAGCTCCTTCTGCTTCCATTTCTTTAACCATAACTCCATCTACAAAGATCTGAACTTTAACAGTTCCTGACTTACCATTGTTACGGGCACCAACTGAAAGCATATCTGATTTATCGATGTAATCAAATTCTTTTTCCCAATTTCCTTTAACATCTGTTAAAACTGAAACGGTGTTCATTTTGTTCGTATAAGAAATATCAAAACTACTCGCAGTACCAGAAACAACATATTTGAATTTAGTTCCTACTCCAATTGAAATACCATCAAGTAAACGAATTCTATCTCGTTGGGCATTCATACAAGTTTTGTCACTAACTTCGATACATACATTTTTAATTGCTTTGGCAATATCCTTCAATTCTTGCACTGAATAATTGGTATTTTCAGCAGCAAATTCCAAATAACCTTTTGCTTCAGTAAAAATAGCTTGTATTTTAGACTCCAATTGTTTTTTTAAATCTGGAGATGCTTTTCCTTGTTCTTCACGCAATTCTCTAACCTTATATTTATATAAAGCTACACCCAAATTCCAGTTTGCATCATAGTTAAACTCATCCAATTTTCTAGAATCATAATAATCCGCAATTGCCTCATTGTATTTGCTCTGCTGTTCATTCAGATAACCCCTAATCCAATAGCTTTTTGTTGTTGGATTCAATTTAATTTGGTCATTAATGTCTGAAAAAAGTTCCGTTTCCTTGTGTATCGAGATGTAATAGTTTACCAATACTTGAAAAATGTCATTATCACCATTTGCTTTTGCCAATGCATCTTTAATTACAACTTTAGCTCCCAAGGTATCGTGTTTTTCGAGATACATGTGTGATAAACTTTCAACTACAGCAGCAATTGGTTTTTCATTTTTCGACAATTCAGTTAAAATTTTCATTCTCAACGTTTCATCTGAATTTCCCAATGAAAACATAGCCAAGCGCTCAATGAAGAATTTTCTTTCTACTTGAGAACGTTTGAAATCATTAACCATTCCTGTGTCAAGTTTATCATAAAGACTTAACATTATTTGGTAATATTCTACCAAAGTATCGGCCAATTTTGATTTCAATTTGGCATCCGTAGCTTTTGAGTATTTCTCACCAAAGGTTTGAGCCTCATAAAAGGTTGAAACGTAACCATATTTAAGTTCCGTATTTGCTTCTTCAAGTGATTCTTTTTTCTTAGGATCTGCACTATTGTAAAATTCCAAATACGATTTACCTGCAGCCATTCCCGAAAGATAGGATACTGGTTCAATAAGCTCTACTTTTCTTTTGTCGTAAATTCGCGCATAAACTTTGCCTCTAATATACCACATTCTCGCAGAATTCTTGGTTTTTTCATGTTTCGCTGCATTGTCAATTTCTTCTTTCGCAACTAAGAGTTCGTCAATTTGACCACTTTCTAAGCTAAATTCGGCAGTACTAATTGCTTTGTTTTGAGCTCCACAAGCACAAAAGAACATTAACGGCAAAGCCAATACCAGTGTTTTTAAGTTGATTTTATTCATCGGTTTCTGTGTTTTCGAGGGTTTCATCTGTATCTTCTGTATTATCGGTATCTTCATCAGAAGTATTTTCAATATCCAATACTTCTAAATCTCCACCTTCAATAATCGTGCCATCGCCTATAAACTCTAGGTTTTCCTCTTCCTCCTCTTCTTTTGGCGTTTTTGCAATACTCGCAATTGCATCTTTATCTTTGATATTGATCAATTTAACTCCTTGAGCAGCACGACCAATGATTCTCAATTTGTCAACAGCCATACGAATTGTCATACCGCTTTTACATATAATCATCAAACCATCTTCATCAGTTACACTCATCAGTCCTACCAAATGACCGGTTTTTTCAGTTACGGAGATTGTTTTTACACCTTTCCCGCCTCTACCTGTAATTCTGTAATCTTCCAAGTCGGTACGTTTGCCATATCCTTTTTCACTTACAACCAAAATTGTTGTATTTTCTTTGGCCGGATTTACGCAAACCATTCCAATTACTTCATCTTCATCATCTTCAAGGGTAACACCTCTTACACCAGAAGCAGTTCTGCCCATCGGTCTAACTTTTGCTTCAGGGAAACGAATTGCTTTTCCTTTTTTCTTTGCAATGATTACTTCGCTATCACCATCAGTAAGATTGGCTTGTAACAACTCATCTCCTTCCCTAACAGTAATTGCATTGATACCATTGGTTCTTGGGCGGCTATAGGCTTCTAATGTAGTTTTTTTAACAGTTCCTTTCTTCGTAACCATAATAATAGATTTACTATTAAGGTATTCAGGATCTTTTAAGTTATTTACATTTAAATATGCTTTAATTTTATCGTCTTGAGGGATGCTGATTAGGTTTTGAATTGGACGTCCTTTGGTTGCTTTTTGACCTTCAGGAATTTCATACACCTTTAACCAGAAACAACGACCTTGCTCGGTGAACAACAACAAATAGTTGTGTGTAGATGCAATGAACAAATGTTCAACGAAATCTTCATCTCTGTGTGCAACCCCTCTTAATCCCTTACCGCCTCTATTTTGCTCTTTATATTCAGAAAGCGCGGTACGTTTGATATATCCTTTATGAGAAATAGTTATTACAACTTCTTCATTTGGAATTAAATCTTCAATATTTATTTCCTCGGCATTGAACTCAATTCTTGTTTTGCGTTTGTCACCATATTTTTGAACCATTTCATTGGTTTCATCTTTGATGATTTGCATTCTCAAAGATTCATCGGCCAATATGTTTTCATAGTGTTGAATTTCTTTTAAAATTGCATTGTACTCATCACGGATTTTATCAATTTCCAGACCTGTTAAACGTTGTAAACGCATATCCAAGATGGCTTTAGACTGAATTTCGCTCAATCCAAAGTTCGACATCAATCCTTCTCTTGCTTCATCAGGTGTTTTACTTTGTCTGATTAATTTAATTACTGCATCTAAATTATCTAATGCAATAATAAGTCCCTCCAAAATATGAATACGCTTTCTAGCTTCCTCCAATAAATACTTGGTTCTGCGTAAAATGATTTCATGTCTGTGGTTCACGAAATGCTTAATCATATCTTTCAGATTTAACATTTCAGGTTTACCTGAAACCAATGCAATATTATTTACTGAAAAACTACTTTGAAGTGGAGTAAATTTATATAATTGATTTAAAATGATATTCGGAATTGCATCGCGTTTCAAATCGAAAACGATACGCATCCCTTGTCTGCCTGATTCATCGCGAACGGCAGATATACCATCAATGATTTTCTCATTAATTAAGTCAACTGTTTTTACAATAATTTGTGAAGGAGTTACTTGATAAGGAACTTCAGTAATAACGATCATTTCTTTGCCGGTACTTGATTGCTCAAATTCGGCTTTACCCCGCATAACAATTCGACCACGGCCAGTTTCAAACGCATCACGAATTCCTTCAACACCATAAATTACAGCACCAGTTGGGAAATCTGGTCCTTTTACAACTTCCATTAATTCTTCAATGGTAACGTCATTGTTATCGATATATTTGATAACACCTTCGCAAACCTCAGTCAAATTATGAGGAGCCATATTTGTTGCCATACCTACAGCAATACCGCTTGCTCCATTGATTAATAAATTAGGCACTTTTGCTGGCAAAACTGTTGGTTCTTGCAAGCTTTCGTCAAAATTGGGTCTGAAATTCACAGTATCTTTATCGATATCTGTCATCATTTCTTCAGCAATTTTTCTCATTCTGGCTTCGGTATAACGCATTGCAGCCGGTGGATCACCGTCAATAGAACCGAAATTACCTTGGCCATCTACGAAAGGATAACGCAAGCTCCAATCTTGAGCCATACGAACCATTGTATCGTAAACACTACTATCTCCATGTGGATGGTATTTACCCAACACCTCTCCCACAATTCTGGCGGATTTTTTATAAGGTCTATTTGATGCCAAACCTAAGTCGACCATTCCATACAATACCCTTCTGTGTACAGGCTTTAAACCATCTCTAACATCGGGGAGTGCACGCGAAACAATAACAGACATCGAATAATCGATGTATGCCGTTTTCATTTCATCTTCAATGTTTATTGGGATGATTCTTTCGTTAATTTCTTCTAGGTTATTGTTATTCTCTTCCATGTGAAAATATAAGTACTGCAATTTAGTGATAAACCTTTAATAATATATAGATTCAACGACTATATTGCCCACATTTTTTATACATTCTTTAAATAAAAAAAGGGCCGAATAATGTTCGACCCTTTTTCAATATAAAAGTAAGTTAAAGGTTAATTGTAATTCTTTTTATGACTGGTTGAACCAGCTTTCATATAGTTTACTTTACCAGTACCATCTCTGTTCAATAATTGCATTTTTCCAAAACCTAATTTTTCAAGCTTTGATTTCATTTGTATTACGTCGCCAGAAACCACCAAAACCATTTGATCTGTATTTAAATTCTTTTGCGCCAAAGCATTCAATTCCGCAAGACTAATATTTTGTAGAATTTCCAATTGTTTTTCAGCATAATCTGTAGGTAAGTTTCTGTTGGCCATTAAAGATATAAATCCAACTTTTTGACCCAAAGATTCATATTCCAACGCCTCACTCGCCAACAAGGCAGACTTAGTGAAATTAAATTCTTCTTGGGTTAACCCTTTTTCTTTGAATTTCTCTACTTCCCATAAAATCTCATGAATGGCACTATCCGTTGCTCTCGCTTTGATACCAGCAGAAATTTGATACATACCAGGCATATCATCATATGAAGCGCTAAATCCACCTCTAATTCCATATGTCCAAGCTTTTTCTTCTCTTATCTTCAAGTTCATGCGGCTGTTAAAGTTACCAGCCAATGCAAAGTTCATAATTGTATTTTTGTAGTATTCACCAGCTGCATCGTAAGGCAAACTTCTAAATCCTAAAATAATATCACTTTGTTCAGCATCGTAGTAGTTAACACCAAACAATTGAGATGTTTCAAATTTTTGAGCCATCTCAGGTTTCGGAACCACAACACTTCCTACTTTCCAATCCATTAAGAAAGAAAATTTAGCATTCATTTCATCATTTGTAATTGGACCAACTACTACCAATTTTGCGTTATCAGGAGTGAAATATTTGTTGTAATAATTTTGAATATCAGACATTCCGATTTTCATGTAATCATCAGAACCTATATATCGACCTAAAGGACTTTTTTCACCGTTAACCAATCTTCTCCAAGCGTTAGACATACCAACGCCACGGCTTGATAATTGACTTTTTGCACCTTCAATAATACGTTTTTTGTCTTTTTCGAATTCTTTTTTGTCCCAACGGGGTTCGAACATCATTTCTTTAGCCAAAGCCAATGTTGCATCTAATTTGTCTTTTTCACAACCAATATTCACAACAAATGAAGTTGCACCTGGGTTAAACGAAATACTTGCACCCAATTTTTCAAGCGCATTTTCCAATTGTTCAGGAGTTTTGTTTTTCGTTCCATTGGACATACTCGTAGCCAACATTTCTGAAGTACCCGGCAAGATATCTTTTCCGTTCTCGAATAACTCGCCACCTTTAATCACAATTTGAGCAAACACCCTTGGTGTTTCATCAAAGTTTGATCCCCAAAGTTCTAAGCCATTGTTGAATTTATTCTTGAAAGTTTTAGGAACGGAAACAGGTTTAACTGCAGAAGGAGTTGGACGAACAGAACGATCAAAATTATCAACCACAGGTTGGTATTTTAGATTTTGATATTCGATATCCAATGCCTCATTCTTATAATTAGCATTTGGGTTAAAGCTTACATACTTTACTGGCTTCTCTCCCTCTGGAGTTGGCGCAGGTGTAATTTCAATGGTAGAAGAGAATTTACCTTTCAAGTATTTTTTGTAAACGCGAATGATATCTTCACGGGTTACATTTTGGTAGCGTTGTGCTTCCTCATCCAAGTTGTACATCTTACCATCAGCACCTTTTAGTCCTAGATACCAAAATGAAGATAAATAATTTGCTTTTACTGAGTTTGACTCTAATCCTCCGCTATAACGACTTAAAAAGTTTGATTTCGCACGAGATAAATCTTCATCAGAAAAGTTTTTAAATTCAAAAGAATCAATGGTTGAAAACAACATATCTCTTAATTTGAACATATCAGACCAAGGGTAACCAACCAACGTAAAAGCAAACTCACCCGCTAGTTCGTGATTAATCGCACTCATTGGGTTGTTTTCTGCAGCTGACTGCAAAGCCCATTCGCCATCGGTAAACTTTTTATACAATACTGAACTTTTTGTACCTGCCATTAAATATGACAACATATCCATAGCAGCTTCATCTTCATGATAAACTGGGGCACCAGGATAACTGATATACATCAAAGGCAATGATGCATTTGGATCTGGATAACTCTTTAATTTATGCTCAGCAAAAACAACAGGTTTCACTCTCTTCTTGGTAACTTCCTTTCCTCTTTTGATTGCACCAAAGTATTTCTCACACCATTTTACAACTTCAGACGCATTTACATCACCACTAACAATAACACAAGCATTGTTTGGACCGTACCAACGTAAGAAGAAGTTTTTCAAATCGTTGCTATCTGCACGATTCAAATCGTCAACAAATCCAATGGTTGACCAACTGTATGGGTGATCTGAAGGATATAATTCTTGGTCTTTTACTTCCATAAGGAAACCATAAGGACCATCGAAACGCTCACCTTTTTCATTCTTTACGGTTTCACGTTGAATTTCAAATTTCTTTTGGGTAAATGCTTCCAAGAAACAACCCATTCTATCTGCTTCCATCCACAATGCTGTTTCTGTGAAATTAGAAGGGAACGTTTCAATGTAAACAGTTCTGTCACGGGTAGTATTTCCGTTAACGTCTCCCCCATATTGCTTAATGATTTTGAAATGTTCTTCATCGGCAATATGCTTTGAACCTTGGAATAGCATATGTTCAAAGAAATGAGCAAAGCCTGACTTGCCTGGAGTTTCTCTAGCAGATCCAACATGATAAGAAACATTTAAATGTGCAACAGGATCAGAATGATCTTCTGAAACAATAATAGTTAATCCATTTGGAAGAACATATTTCTCATAAGGGATTTTCAAAGACCCCTTTTGAGCTTCTACTTTTTCAATCAAAGTAGCTTGTCCAAATACAGAACAAACGCTCAAAACTGTTAATGAAGCTAAAAATAGCAGTTTTTTCATAGTTTCAAAAGTAGACATAAATTCAAATATCTCAAAAACATGTTGGACGATTGTTTAAAATCATTCTATGAAATTCATTCTTTTGTATATTAAAGATTAACTACAAGAAGCATTTATGTTAAAAAATTGTCATTATTTGCAATTTTGAAATCATATACCTTTAAACAATATTAATTATGAATTTATTTCATTTATTTTGAAGGATATGAATTCAAAAATACTGAAAATTGGCATTTTTACAGTGGCTTTATTGGCTCTTTCGGTGGTAACGATTAAAAGTAAATCAAATGGTTTATCATCGGCATATACCGGAGCGCCTTCAGAAAGTAATTGTACTTCATGTCATGGTACATACTCATTGCAAACTTCAGGCACAAACCACAATAAAATTAGCCTAAAGGGAAATTTCACAGGAAGTGGCTATATACCTGATTCTACCTATAAAATTACAGTTACATATAAAGAAACGGGTAAATCTGTTTTTGGATTTCAATTAACCGCTTTACAAGATCAAAATGTAAATTACCCTACACCAGCTGGCACTTTTACGAGTAAAGATTCAAGAACATCGGCATTTACGCAAGTAGTTGGCTCAACTACCCGAGGTTACATTGAACACACCTCAACGGGTACAAATAAAGTTGCATCGGATTCTGTTTCTTGGGTGTTTGAATGGAAAGCCCCTTCTTCAAATATGGGTAATATCAAAATGCACTTGGTATTGAATGTCACAAATAACGATGGCAGTGATGACGATGATTATATTTACACCAAAAAGTTTGTAATTACCCCATCAACCTTACTACCTAAGGCAAAAGCAGCAATATCAGATACATTATATTGCTCTAGCAAAGCAATTACGTTCAACGGAACATCAACAAATAATGCAACTGGTTATTCATGGAAATTCCCTGGTGGATCAATCACTTCTTCCAATTTACAAAACCCAACAGTAACATATTCAACAACAGGAGCCAAAATAGCTATTTTAGAAACCAATAACGCGAAAGGCAAATCAATTCCTGATACTTTGAAATTTACGGTAATTCAAGGCGCCACAAATCCAGTTGTTAGCCCGTCAACTAATACCGCTTCAATTTGCAACGGAGATTCTTTGTTGTTTTCAGTGAAGCAAAGTTCAGGTCATACCTACCAATGGAGTCCCAATGGAGAAAAAACAACATCAATGTTTGTAAAAAAAGCCGGCTCCTATTTGGTAACCGCAAAATTCTCAAATGGTTGCACTGTATCTTCAATTCCAACAACTATTTCATTACTTACCAAACCAGTTTTATCGGTTGCTTTTGATTTGCCAAACGACACAAATTGTTTCAATCAGAAACTTAATATTACTGCCAAAAACATCAATGGCTTTAGTGATTCATTTTCAGTAATTTCTAAATCAGGCCCTTTTTCAAAAGATTCTTCGATTAAATTCAATTTCAAGAAAGGAAATAACATTGTGAATGTTTGGGCGAAAAGTAAAAATGGTTGTACAAGTATCCCCCAGACTAAAAAATTCTATGGTGCGGATACACAAGCCGCTCCCATTGTTTCTGTCATAAATAAAACCACCAATGGATTCAGATTTAGTTGGACAGCCATTCCATTTGCAACTTCTTATTTGATATCTTTAGATAGTGGCAAAAATTGGTCAAATCCAACAATCGGAAAACTTGGAACTTATCAAGATGTAACGGTAAGTGAACAAGGACAAAAGAAAACCATCATGATTTATGCAATAACATCAAAATATTGTGAAATCACACAAACTGCTACAAATGTTGGCCAAGGACTTGGATGCAATGATGTTGTATTTAATATTGTAAACTCAAAAAACAGACCTTGTATCAATGAAAATTACAAACTCGTGATTTTCGGATTGGGGAACTATCCCAAATATGGCTTAAAAGTAAATAATCAAGCTCAAACCGATACAAATTTTTCATACAACATCAACAAAAATCAAACTTTCAAAATTGATGTTGTTGACTCTAATAATTTGATTTGTGGCTATACTTCTAAATCAATTACCATATCTGTTGATACAGGATTTACACCCTCATCGAATTTAGACAACTTGGGCAATATCGTTGTTTGCAACGCTCCGAAATCTTATCAAATAAGCGTTACTTTAAATAAAGTAAATAACGGAGACAGTTTGTTTTATGTAATGAACAACAATAAAACTTATGCTGGAAAATTAGCTAATTTTAATTTTAGCGTGGTAAATGGCGATAGTTTTTACTTGGTAAGAAAAAACAACAATGGCTGTTCATCTAGTGGTAATATGGTTCGTGCAGATTTAAGAAATCCTTTAAATGCATCCTTTACCACAAAATACTTAACCAATTTCCAATATCAGTTTATCCCTACAGATACATTAAATTTTCATTCTTGGTACTTATACGACAATAGTATTTTGGTAGATTCATCTGAATTGATCAAATATTTGGCTGACCTTAGTGCATATTCTCAGAAGAACTTAAAAATCAAGCATATAATTTCAGATAGAACTGTCAAAACTGGACAAGTAATTTGTGATGCTTCAGACAGTACTAATTTTGATGTATTTAACTATTCAGGAATTAAAAAAACGAATAAAGATTTGTTTTTATTGAAACCAAATCCAGTAACAAAAGGTGAAAGTATAAATTTCGGTGGAGAAATCAACTTCTCTCAGTCAAAAATAATCTTAACAAATATCAACGGTGCTATTCTCGGAAATATCACATTAGATAAAAATAACAATTGGATTGTTCCTCTGAATATTGCAAATGGTACTTATGTAATTAAGGTAACCTATTCAAATAAAGTAAAAAGTTCCCTCATTATAATTCAATAATGAGGGGATTTTTCTATTTCATTTTTTCTTTCAAATAAGGAGCGGTAACACTGTCCTTACAATCTAACAAACCTTTCGATGGACCTTGATAAACCAAGTTTCCTCCCCTGTCGCCTGCTTCAGGTCCTAAATCAACAATCCAATCTGCACATTTTACAACGTCTAAATTGTGTTCAATGCAAACTATTGTATTTCCCTTTTCGATCAGTGCATTGAAAGATTTTAATAACTTTTTAATATCGTGAAAATGCAATCCTGTAGTTGGTTCATCAAAGATGAACATTGCACCACCTTCTTTGAACGGGTTTGCTTTGCTTAAGTAAAATGCCAATTTAACACGTTGTGCTTCTCCACCGCTCAGGGTATTGCTACCTTGGCCCAATTTAACATAACCCAATCCAACATCTTGTAGTGGTTTTAATTTGTCAGATATGCTCTTTTCCCTTTGGAAAAACTCAATGGCATCATCAACGGTCAATTCCAAGATATCAAAGATGTTTTTTTCATTGAATTCAACTTCCAAAACTTCTTTTTTAAATCTCTTCCCACCACATACTTCACAAGGGAGTTTAATGTCGGCCATGAACTGCATTTCAATTACTGTTTCACCATCTCCGGTGCAATTATCACATCTTCCCCCATCAACATTGAATGAAAAATGCGAAGGTTTAAATCCGTTAAATTTGGATGTCGGCTGATTGGCATATAACTCACGAATATCGTCGTAGGCTTTTACATAGGTAACGGGATTACTTCTTGAGCTTTTTCCAATTGGATTTTGATCAACCAACTCTACCCCTTTTAATAACTTTTTATTCCCCAACAAAGCCTTATGACTGCCAGTTTTCACAGAAACGAATTGTTGTAATTCCTTGGCTAAAGCGGGATATAAAATTTGTTTAATCAATGTTGTTTTTCCGGAACCTGAAACACCAGTAACCACGGTAAAAGAATCAATTGGGATTTTTACATCAATATTCTTTAGATTATTAGCCGTAGCGCCAATAATTTCTAAATAATTCATTGATATTCTTGGGTTTTGAGGGATTTCAATCTCCTGAATTCCTGACAAGTAATTTCCTGTAAGGCTATGCGCGTTGTTTATTAATCCGTTATAATCGCCACTGTAAATCAATTCTCCACCCAAAGTTCCTGCCATAGGACCAATATCAATGATTTGGTCGGCTTGTTTCATAACATCCTCGTCGTGCTCAACCACAATTACAGTATTGCCTTCGTTTTGAAGATTTTTCAATACTTGAATCAACTTCTCTGTATCTCTAGAATGAAGTCCAATACTTGGTTCATCGAGAATATACATTGAACCAGTAAGGTTAGATCCAAGGTTAGTAGCCAAATTGATCCTTTGGCTTTCTCCACCACTCAAAGTATTACTCAAACGATTTAAACTCAAATAGCCCAATCCAACATCAAACAGATAATTCAATCTTGTTTTGATTTCGTTGATGATTCTATTTGAAATTTCGATATCCTTAGCACTAAGCGCCAAATTATTAAAGAAGTTTTGTGCATCTACAACTTGCATTAATAGTATTTCTTGAATATTTGAGAATTGAGAAATCGCGTTTTCAGTTGCAATATTTTCAAGTTTCACATATCCCGCTTCCTTGCGCAAACGAGTTCCCATGCAGTCAGTACATGGCGTTTTTCCTCTGTACCTTGCCGCCATTACCCTGTATTGGATTTTGTAAAAATTCTGTTCTAAGTGATTAAAGAAATCATTCAAACCCAATAAATCTTTTTTGCCTTTCCAAAGTGTATCTTTTTCCTCAGCGTTTAAGTCATGATAAGGACGGTGAATTGGAAAATCAATTAAAGCGGCCTGCTTCAAAAAATGTGTTTTCCATTCGCCCATGACTTCTCCTTTCCAAGGAGCCACACAACCTTCATAAACACTGAGAGACTTATCTGGAATAACCAAATCTTCGTCAATTCCTAAAACACTTCCAAATCCCTCACAAGTTTTACAAGCCCCATAAGGATTATTAAAACTTAAAAAATCTCTTGTTGGAACTTCAAATTGAATCCCATCTAATTCAAAACGGTTATTGAACTCTTTCAGTTCTTTTGTTTTGTCTACGAAAATGGCACAATCGCCTTCGCCTTCCCAAAAAGCTGTTTCAATCGCATCAAACATCCTTGATTCTGAGTTTTCATCTTCTGAATCTATTTGCAAACGAGCAACAACAATATAAGCAGGACTTGCAACGATTATATTTTCTTCCAAAACATCTGAAATTCGATAAACTTCGTTGTTAAAGAACAACCTACTAAATCCTTTTTGATTTAATGCTTCAACGTCGGTTATCAATACTTTTTCAAGTTTGATGGGCGTTAGAACCAAAATTCTATTGCCATCTTCTAGTGTTTTGACTTCTTTAATTACATCTTGAACAGAATCACGCTTTACCTCTCTACCTGAAATTGGAGAAATTGTTTTTCCAATTCTTGTAAATAGCAACTTTAAATAATCGTAAATTTCCGTTGAAGTTGCAACTGTGCTTCGGGGATTATGGGTATTGACTTTTTGCTCAATGGCTACCGCAGGACAAAGTCCCTCAATGTAATCAACCTTTGGTTTTTTCATTCTACCCATAAACTGACGGGCATAAGAACTTAAACTTTCTACGTAACGTCTTTGTCCTTCAGCAAATAATGTATCAAATACCAACGAAGATTTACCGCTACCTGAAACCCCTGTTACTACTGTAAATGTATTGTGTTTTATTGAAACATCAATCCCTTTGAGATTGTGTTGATGCGCATTTTTTACGAAAATATAATGATCTGAATGTTGCTTTTTCACTTGTCTTTTATTGTATGGTATCTTTCACAATACTGGCTCCGGCACAAATACCAACGCCACCGCGAATATTGGTAAACACTGGTGACGGTTCTGAAAATATACCTTGTTGTTGCTTGTAATTGTCTATTGATTTAAAATATCGGTAATATTGTTCGCTCAAATTCTTGATCACTACCAAATATTTATAAGCAATACCGGCTGTACCGTATGGAGTGGTGAATTTTAGTAGTTTTGATTGACCGTTAAAACTTCCATCTTGAATGATTAAAGCGCCTTCTTTGTTTTTTACTTGATTATCAACAAATTCTGGGTTTTCAGCAATAATCGGTAACGGAAGCCAATCTGAAATCACATCGTCATATCTGAATAATCCGATTTCATAATAATTTCGTTCTGTACCGTTGTCTTTAATTGTAAAATCTATCGTTCCAGTTGGGAAACCTACAGAATCTTTCGATGTATTATCAGTCCATTTTGCCTTATTGCTCAAAGTTAACTTTGGGATGTTAAATTGACTTAAAGTGGAATTCAAATTTCCAAAATCTACTTGCAATGTATAGTCCATTCCAGTTTTTGGAATCCAAGTTGAAATAAACTTTTGACGAACCAAATCAAACTTCAACTGACTAACAACACCATTTGCGTCTGTAACTTTAACTTTTGCTGTTTCTAATAATTTTTCAGCCGTAGAATCAAAAAGTGATAAAGATTTCCCAACATGCACTGCCAAAACATCATTGTCATAAGCCAATAAGTTCACCACCAATTTGTCTTTATATTTAATGGTTGATGAATCAAGTTCCTTCGTACAGCTCTCAAATAAGAATACAAAAATCAGACTCAAAAAAATAAACTTTTTCATAGATTTAAAATTGTAAACGATAAAATGCTGAAGGAACAAATTTAAAATAACTCACTCCCATTAATTTTGTAATTCCTATATCATCTTGTTGAAATCTTGCAATTACCGGATTATCCCATCCAAAGAAATTATATAAATAGATGCCATAATATTCATGGTAATCATAATGGAATTCTGGTTTAATCTCTTTGGTAAATCCTATGTCAAGCCTTTTGTAATTAGGCATTCTGTAATTATTTTTTTGACTATAATCAAAAACCATAGTACCATCAGTAGTGAAATATTTGGAGGTTGGCACAGTAACTGCATTCCCAGACATGAGCACTGCTGCGAAGTTGAATGTTAAGGTTGGTGAAACCTGATAGACCATTTGTAAATTGAATTTATGTGTTCTATCCCAACGAAAATCAAATGTTTCACCATTGTTCAAATCATTAAATTTACGATCCGTTGCACTGATTGTATAGGATAAAATACCATTTAATTGACCTGTTTTTTTTGTCACCAAAAATTCAAGACCTTGTGAAGAACCAGTACCTTGTAAAATTGTTTGCTCCCAATATGACTTTTGTAGTTGATCTGCCTCAACACCAGTAACTTCGGTAATTCCTTGAAAATCCTTGTAGTAATATTCCATAGAAAACTCCAAACTGTTGTTTAACGGCTTTAAGAATCCAATTGTAAATTGTGTGGTTTTTTGAGGGATAAAATTTCCTGTTGTTGGAAACCAAACATCCTGAGGAAGTATACCGGAAACACTAGACAATTGATGGATTCCCTGATTTGCAATTGAAAAACCAAGTTGAATTCTCTTTTTTCCTTCAAGTTGTTGACTCAATATAAATCTTGGTTCAAATCTCATATATGTTTTGTCAGCTGATAAATATGTCCATACCCTTCCGCCCAGATTCATACTCATTCCTTCATTGGGATGAAATTCAATTTCGGCATAATTTGATAATTCCGTTACAAACTTTCTATTAAAGAGACCGTATGCAGTATCTATGATCTTATTGATCTGTGAATTCTTATAGTAGTACGATTCCGTATTGGGATTCATATCATGAACAATCAATTGCGAACCATATCTCAATTTACTTTCAGGCCCCAACATGTAAAAGAAATCAGTTTTTAACGAATAATCTGTAATACTACTGAATGAAACATTGTTGATTTGTACGGTACTAAATGTGGTATCGGTTGAGATATTTCCAGTAACTGAATTTGAAAACTTATATGTATATCTCGAAAAACCTGCGGAAAAATTCACATAGTGTTTTGAATTAATTACATGTGAATAATTCATCCCTGTAAGTGTGTTTTGCCAAACAGCCCCAATTCCTAAACTGAAATCAATTCTTCTTCCAATAGAATCTTTGGCATTCAAGTTAAAATTAAGTCCATACTTATCTCTTCCATTATAAAACCAAAAATCAAAATGATTTTTTATATCTTTTTTATACCCGAGTTTAAAATTAAAATCGTGAACATTTCCTACCAAAAAGCTTTGATCACCCAATATCCAATCCAAGTAACTTCTTCTGAATGCGAGTGAAGTGGTAACTTTTCCTTGTTTGTCTAAAGGTCCGTTTATGGCCACGTTAAATGTTGCTAAATCGACGTTCACTAACCCCGACCAATTTTCTGCACTACCGGCATTTGTTTGGGCATCTAAAACTCCTCCTCCCGCTCTGCCACCATATCTCGCAGGAGCCACACCCCTGTAAAAATCACAGCTTTGAATAATTTCCGGATTAAAATTCGACATTAATCCCCAGATATGACCGTTTCCATATAAGGGCAAACCATTCATTAAAATTAAATTTTGATCGGAATTGCTACCACGAACATACAATCCTGAAAGGCCTTCTATCCCTCCTGAAACTCCAGGTAAATATTGAATAACTTTAATCGGATCGTTGATGCTGAAAATAGATGTTCCTTGTTTGATTTGCCTTGGAAGCAACTTGTAAAAGCTAGTTTTATCGTTGAATAGCGATGTGAATTCAGATGATGAATCGTCTTCATCGAATTCTACCGGTTTTAAAAAAACATTCTTAACAATAGAACCGGTTAAGTCTAAAACTATTTTTTGTGTTTTGTATCCTGGTGCTGCAAAAACTATTTCCCGTTTTCCTTTTTTAGAAACCAATTGATAGTATCCCTGTTCTGTGGTTTCAGAATAAAAATTACTTTTCCCATCTAAAACAATAGCTCCAGATATTTTCTCCAAAGAACTAAAATCAAAAACCCAACCGGTTATACCCACGGACTGCGCGAAAACAAGGGATTTTATAGTGATAAAAATAATGAAAAAAAGTGTTTTTCTCATGGATCATTCAAATTTAATGATTAGTTATTGAAGAATCACTCAAATGAAAGACTTTTCGATAAATATTCCATGAAAAGCACAATTTGTATGGGAATTGGCAATATTCATTTTTTTAAATTCAACGGTTATTTTCTGAATGTCCACCTTATCGTGCAGTTCAACATGTAATTTTTTTATCAAAAACTCTCCAGCTGTTTCCAATAACTTAAAATAATCATTTTTTAGGTTGTTAATTTCATTTGAAATAAATTGATAATCAATTGTTTTACTAAGCTCATCTTCAATAACTGTCTGAAAATAAACGATTGAAACACTGATTAATAGTTCCGTTTTTACAGTGATTTCTTCTGGAAACCATCCTATTGGCAATAATGCCCATTGATCTTGCACGCTTACTGTTATTAACATGTCGTTCACTAAAAAGTAATGCACAAAGTAACTAAGATTATTACATTTGTGTTTATATAATTATGGAAAATTTAGAAATTGAGCATCTATATGAAGCGAATCGGGGAAAAGATAGATACACTGCTCCTGATTTTTATGGAATAGATGATTTATTATCTGATGAGCAAAAACTAATTAGACAATCTGTAAGAGATTGGGTAAAGAAAGATTTAAGTCCTATTGTAGAACATTTTGCGCAAAAGAGTGAATTCCCTCAGCACATCGTTAAACAATTAGGAGATATTGGTGCATTTGGACCACAATTGCCTGTAGAATATGGATGTGGTGGAATGGATTACACCACCTATGGAATTATCATGCAAGAACTTGAACGTTGTGATAGCGGAGTTAGAAGTACCGCTTCTGTTCAAGGATCTTTGGTTATGTATCCCATTTATAAATTTGGTTCAGAAGAACAAAAACAAAAATATTTACCAAAATTAGCCAGCGGTGAAATGCTTGGTTGCTTTGGTTTGACAGAACCAGATCATGGCTCCAACCCTTCCGGAATGACAACTAAGTTTGAAGACAAAGGCGATCATGTTTTATTGAATGGAGCAAAGATGTGGATTAGCAATGCGCCTTTTGCCGATATTGCCGTAGTTTGGGCAAAGAATGACCAAGGGAAAATCAAAGGAATTATTGTTGAACGTGGCATGGAAGGATTTACAACGCCTGAAACCCATGGCAAGTGGAGTTTGAGAGCAAGCGCTACAGGCGAATTGGTATTCAACAATGTGAAAGTACCGAAAGAGAATATTCTTCCGGGTGTTGAGGGACTTAAGGGCCCACTTACCTGTTTGAATTCTGCGAGATATGGTATCAGCTGGGGTGCACTTGGTGCCGCAATGGATTGCTATGATACTGCAGTACGATATTCAAAAGAGAGAATTCAATTTGATAAACCAATTGGAGCTTTTCAACTTCAGCAAAAGAAATTGGCAGAAATGCTAACCGAAATTACCAAAGCACAATTGTTGGTTTGGCGTTTGGGACAATTAATGGACAAAGGATTGGCTACTCCCGCTCAAATTTCAATGGCAAAACGCAACAATGTTGAAATTGCATTGAACGTTGCTAGAGAAGCGCGACAAATGCTAGGTGGAATGGGAATTACAGGTGAGTTTCCCATCATGCGACACATGATGAATTTGGAGTCGGTGGTTACCTATGAAGGAACACACGACATTCATTTGTTGATTTTAGGAATGGAAATAACAGGCGAAAACGCCTTTAATTAAAATATTAATAATGTATCAAATTAAATTTGGAACTGACGGTTGGAGAGAAATTATTGGTGATAATTTTACTACCGCAAATGTAAAGAGAGTTGCTTTGGCAACTGCTAAGTGGTTAAATAATTCAGAGTTAGATAAATCTTGCGCTGTTGGATATGATTGTCGATTTGGTGGCGAAATGTTTGCCAAAGAAACTGCCATTCAATTGGCATCTAATGGAATAAAAGTACTATTATCAACAGGGTATGTTTCTACTCCAATGATTTCATTGGCAGCGAACAGATTAAAAATGGGTGCTGGAATCATTTTAACTGCTTCTCACAATCCTCCATCGTATAATGGCTATAAAATTAAAGCGAATTATGGTGGACCAGCAATTCCTTCGGAAGTAACAAAGGTTGAAGAACTTATTTTAAATGAGGAAATCGTGAATCAAGTTACATTCGATGAATTGCTGAATTCGGGAATGATCGTTTATTCTGATTTTGAAGAATTATACTTGAATCATTGCAAACAATCCTTTGATATGAATGCATTGGAAAAAGAATCTGAGAAATTGATATACGATGCCATGTTTGGTGCTGGTAAAAATCTTGTTAAAAGATTATTGCCAAAAAGCACAATCTTGCATGGTGACAATAACCCTGGTTTTTTAGGACGTGCTCCAGAGCCTATTCTTAAAAACTTGCCTGAAATTGCTGAAGAAATCAAGTCATCTGGTAAATATTCATGTGGATTAGCAACTGATGGAGATGCAGATAGAATTGGCTTTTTTGATGAGAAAGGAAATTTTGTTGATAGCCATCACTTGATTTTATTATTGATTGAATATTTAACAACTTTCAAAGGATATTCAGGTAAAGTAGTGAAGAGCTTTTCTGTAAGTGATAAAGTTCAAAAACTTTGTGAACTAAAAGGAATCGAATCAATTACCACTAAAATTGGTTTCAAATACATTTGTGAGTATATGGTAACGGATGATGTGTTGATTGGTGCTGAGGAAAGCGGTGGAATTGCTATTAAAGGGCATATTCCTGAAAGAGATGGTGTTTGGATGGGATTGGTATTGATGGAATACATGGCGAAAACTGGAAAATCAATTTCTGAATTGATCTCAGAAATTTACGCCAAAGTAGGGACATTTGCTGTGGAACGATACGACTTACACTTAAACAATGAGTTAAAGGAGTTGATAATTTCAAATTGCAAATCAAATAGTTATACTAATTTTGGTAAGTATAATGTTTTTTCGACAGAAGATACCGATGGATTTAAATTCAGACTTGACAATGGAAGTTGGGTTATGATTCGTCCGAGTGGAACTGAACCAGTTCTTAGGGTTTATTCCGAATCTAGCAATTCAGAAACAGCATTTGAAATATTAGAAGCAACAAAAAAAGCAATTTTAGAAACCAAATGAAGGATGTCTTGCAAATAGATATCGATAAAATTTTGCAAGAAAAAAGTCCAAAACTCAAATTTTGGATACCCAAATTTATCGTAAAGTGGTTCAAGAATTTCATCCATCAAGATGAAATGAACAAAGTACTCAGAGAAGGAAATGACCTAAATGGTGTTGATTTTGCTCAATATGTCATTGATGTTATGGGTTCTAAAATTAAGTTTGTAGGATTAGAAAATATCCCTAAAACGGGAGGGTGTATTGTAGCTTCTAATCACCCATTGGGGGGATTAGACGGCATGGCGCTTATTGTTGGAGTTTCCAAAGTACGAGAAGATTTTAAATTCTTGGCCAACGATATATTAATGCATATACATCCTTTAAAGGATCATTTTATACCGGTTAACAAATTAAGCAAAAATAGCAAAAATAATTTATCGTTGATTTCAAATGAATACAAATCAAATAAGGCCATATTGGTATTCCCGGCTGGTTTGTGTTCAAGAAAAATAGATGGCAAAATCATGGATCTTCCTTGGCAAAAAAGTGTTATCAGCAAGAGTATTGAGCACGAATTGCCAATTGTGCCTACATTTATAGAGGGAGAAAACTCGAAATTATTTTATCGTATTGCCAATATTCGTAAATTTTTATCCGTAAAATTCAATATCGAAATGCTCATGTTGCCTAATGAATTACACAAACAAAAAGGCAAATCAATCACAGTATACTTTGGAAAACCAATTGATTGCAGTAAATTTTCAAAGAAAAAAATATGGGCGGATGCCCAACAGTTGAAAAATTTTGTTTATCAGATTAAAAACAATTTATCCCTAGAATTCGTTTCTAATTCTTAACTTCACGGATTACTTAGGAAAATGGAAAAGATCATTGATAAGATAGATAGGCAGATTTTAAAAGCTGAACTTACCAAAGATATTTTTATTAGACCAACGAATAATGTTGGTAATCATATTTTTATATTCAACGGAAACGACAAGCCAAATCTATTAAGGGAAGTAGGCCGATTGCGAGAAGTTTCATTCAGATTGGCAGGTGGAGGCACCGGTAAATCTATAGATTTGGATGAATTCGATACTGGAGAATACGCATACAATCAATTAATTGTATGGAATCCCGTTGATGAAGAAATAGTTGGTGGCTACCGATTTATTCTATGCAGAAATGCAATGGATGAATCAGGTAATTATCATTTATCTACAACTGAAATATTTAGATTTTCAGAGAAGTTAAAACAAGGGTACTTTCCTTCAACCATTGAATTAGGTAGAAGCTTTGTTCAACCTGATTATCAACCAAGTGCAGAAAGCAGAAAAGGTTTGTTTTCATTAGATAATTTATGGGATGGCTTGGGTGCTTTGGTATTGGATAATCCAGAAATGAATTATTTTTTCGGCAAAATCACCATGTATACCGATTTTCATATTGAGGCAAGAGATACGATTCTAGCATTTATGGAAACCATATTCCCAGATACTGAAGAACTAGCCCGTCCTTTAAATCCAATAAAAAGACAATTTGAATGTGCTGAATTTATTGAGGAAATAAAAGCACTAACATACAAAGAGGCACATCAGATTCTAAATTTAAGGGTAAGAACGATGGGAGAAAACATTCCACCCCTTTTTAATTCATACATGAACTTAAGTCCTACCATGAAAACATTTGGAACCGCCATCAACGATCACTTTGGCGATGTTGAAGAAACAGGAATTATGGTTACTATTTCTGATATTTATGAAAACAAAAAGGCGAGGCATATTCAATCGTACATAGATTGGAAAAACGCGAATTAATTAGATATAATTATTCTGCCTTTGGCGAATCTTGATGCTCCTTGAATTTGATAGTAATAAATACCGTCTGAGAATTTTTCGTTACAAATCCAGGTGTTGTTTGATGAAATACCTTTATACAATTCCCGCCCTAATGCATCATAAATACTTAAATTAAATATTTCAGTAATTCCATTTAAATCATTCATTTTAAAATATTTATCTTTTTTAAAAATCACCGGTTTGAATTCCTTTTCAATGGAGCTAACCGAATTTAAATTCAAAACATATTTTAAAGCATTCAAGGCATCTACTTTTCCATATCCATAATTATTATTTGAATCTTGCGTTGTGAAACTATCTCGCTGTGAGGTTATTCGGAAAATTTCTGCAACCTCTGCTGAATTTAAAGTACTAGAAACTTGAAGTAACATAGCCGCTATTCCATTTACATGAGGAGCAGCCATGCTTGTTCCACTGAATAACGCCCAAACTACATCATTTCCATTATGTTTTGTTTTATAGATAATTTCATCGTTCATCCAACCTGGAACTTGTCTAAAATTAACAGCCGAGGCAATTAGTTGGCCTGGCGCAGCAACATCGGGCTTTATTCTACCATCAATTCTCGGACCACGGCTACTAAACGATGCCAACTCACCTACTTTTAAGTTGTTATCCGACTTAGGTTTTCCCTCAAAATTAACCCACTCTTTTCTGTTGGTATAAGCTCCAACACTGGTAACCCAATTTCCAGTACCCCCATTTTCACCCATAGATGAATATTCATCGCCTTCAACGAAATTTCTTGGATTTAAAGACCCAATGTAACTCCTAAAAGTACCCGATGTCCACTGATATGTTCTGCCTGAATTCCAACCATTCACATAACCAACACCTGTAAATGAAATTTTAATAAACCTTTTATTTCCGCTGCTTTGCGCTACCAATAAACAATTTGATTTTCCATTGTTTATGTATTCTCCCTGAAAAGACAAGATGTAACTCAAAGTATCTTCACCAAAAATCAACTTGTTAATTATAACATTGTTCTGATGAAAATCAACAAACCCAGATGTAATAATCTCTTGATTATTTGAATCAATTAAACTAACCTTGATTTGCAAAGCAGAACCTTTTTCTGCCCAGAAATCACAGTAAATATTCTCGTCTTTAAAATTGGTTCTGCTTCTGTCCATTGCCAACGTGTGAAACGTATCGTTATTCAACGATAAACCTAAATGCATATTATTTCTACCATCGTTTCCATTGGCACCAACGATTGCCCTTCCGTATGGCTTTGTTCCCCATTTGCTCTTTTGATTTACAATGTTTTTAACTGCCAAATCAAACATAGAGGTTCCATCATGCGGTCCTGTATGCATTCCCCAACTTAAATTACAAGCAACGGGCATCTTTACAGAATCTGCATATTTAATCAAATAATCAAATCCATCTAAAATGGTGGAATTAGCCACCAAATAATCACCTTTGGCACTTCCACCTAGGGTATCATTGGCATATTTGATTGCAACAAAAGCTAGATTTGCCTCAGGTGCCATTCCTTGGTACATGTTATTTGGGGATTGAAATCCCGAACCGGCTGAAATTCCAGCCACATGCGTACCATGTGTGCCATCTTCATCTAATTCTGATAGTATTGCAGTTTGGTTAGATAACAAGCGCCCATAGCCATAGTTTCCGGGGCTTTTACCTGAAGTGCCATTTTGTTGCCAAAATCTCAAAACCCGATATTGATTTCCATTTGCATTATAAAAAGTTGGATGGTCTAATTGAAATCCGATATCCACAATCCCAACCAAAACCCCCTTCCCTTTTATTACATTGCTTGATTGTGAACCCAATAAAACCTGAGCCTCTGGAACATTTGAATGAATCCGAGATTTGTCATTTTGAAATTTAGGTGCATTGAATCTGCTGGCAACATCAATATATTGAAACCTTGAATCGTTGGAAATTGATCCTATTTCAAGTTTTGATAGGTTCATGTGAAGGATATCACCATATACTGAAATTACATTTGAAGACAAATCAGAAATATCGTCAATTTCAATTCCTTCAACAAGTTGTGCAACTACGAAATATTTGCCATTATTTGATAATGGGAACAAATTCCGAAAACCTGCCTTGTCGTCAAATATGAGCTTGGCTGATGGAGAAAGAATAGTGGAATTTACAGGGTTGTTATTTATCTGAATTTGAGCATTCAAATTGAATATACTTAAAAGCATCAAATTGGCTATAAAAATTAGGGATCTCGCGCAAATCACAAGTCAATGTTAAGGAAAAAATAGAATATTATGAACAATATTATGAAAAACTGACATTATTTTTGCATTTATGGCAGATTTTTCATGGCTAGAAAGAACTGAACTTCTCTTGGGAGAAGATCAATTGGGTAAATTAATTAATTCCAATGTTTTGGTTGTTGGATTGGGTGGTGTTGGTAGCTTTGCTGCAGAATTTATTTGCAGAGCGGGTGTGGGAAAAATGACAATCATTGATGGGGATGTAGTAGACAATACGAATAAAAACAGACAATTACCTGCACTTACTTCAACTGTTGGTTTAGGAAAAGCAGAGGTTATGGCTAAACGATTGTTAGACATCAATCCCAACTTATCCCTAACTGTAATTGATAAGTTTCAACTCCCTGCAGACACAATTGCTTTAATTCGAAATAACAAATTCGACTACGTGATGGATTGTATTGATTCTGTTTCGCCAAAACTATTTTTGATAATCACCTGTGTTGAACAAAATCAACGATTTATTAGCAGCATGGGGGCAGGAGGCAAAACCGATGCCAGTGCTGTTAAGGTAGTTGATATTTCAAAAACTTATAATTGCCCATTCGCCAAAATTGTAAGAAAAAGACTCCATAAACACAAGATTTACAGCGGTTTTAAAACTGTATTCAATCACGGTCCACTGCATAAACAAAGCTTAAGACTCACGGATGGTTCCAATTTTAAAAAATCTTTTTATGGAACAATATCCTTCATGCCCGCGCTATTTGGCTTACAAATGGCAGCAGAAGTAATTAATGATTTAAGGCAATCGTAATCATGTTATCCGTGAGAATGGACTAGGATTTTTGTACAATCTTTGAAATTGATTTAATTATACTATATATTTGAAATTAACAATATGAGAAAAGTAATTTTAGGATTGGCGCTAGTGGCAGTAGGATTTATTGCTTCATGCGGAAAAGACAGCTCATCATCTGCTAACTCAGATGATATAACTGGAAAAACAACACAACAAGTCATGATGATGCGTGCTTGGAAATCAATTTCGTTTAAAGATAGTTCTGAAAATGGGAATATTGAGACTTATGATGTATGTTCTCGAGATGATACTTATCAATTCACATCTGCAACATCTTACATATGGAATGATAATGCTTCAAAATGTGACCCTACTGGTGCTTCAACTGCAAATGGAACATGGTCAATGCCTGATCCTGCTGGTAAAATTGTTTTAATTGACAATATTAAATTCCTAGGAAAAACCGTTGAATGGTATGTTGAATCCATGAGTGGCACATCTATCCTATTAAGATTCAGAGGAATTGACAATAGTGGTAAAGGAATCACTTGGAGAATGACTTTATCTAAATAAAATATTCATTTTACATAAAAAAAGCCCGTTAAATACGGGCTTTTTTTATGTGCTAAAAATTCAATTATTTTTTAATCTGATTCAAATACTCTTTTGTTATTGATGAATTGGGATTCAGCTTTAATGCTTTATTGAAATTATCCAATGCATCATTATTATTGCGCTTCAACATAAACGCATACCCTCTTAGTGTATAGGCTTTGTCGAACATTGGATTCAATTCTGTACATTTATCGCAGTATTTGATTACATCATCGTAGTTTTCAAACAAATTCTCAACCACTGCCCTGTTGTAATAGGCCAACACATGAAACGGATTGATTTTATTAACTTTTTCATAAAGCTTTACTGCATCTTTATAATTGCCCATTCGCTGCAACAATAAACCTTTGGTATAGATTGCTTCATCGCTAAATTCATTTAATACAATGGCCTTATCAATATACTTCATTGCCATTTTCGGATCTTTTTCCAAAATAAACATGGCTTTTTGCATCGTGGCATCAAAGTTATTGGGATTAATTACCAGTACTTTATCAATAATTTGAATGGCTTTAATACTGTCTTTTTGCTCTTTGAATGCAACAGATTTAAGTATGAGAACTTTTTCATTGTAATCTGGCATATCAATAATGCGATTCAATAATTTCTCAGCTTCGGCATATTGTTGACGCGCAACATACAATTTAGCCAATAAATAAATGGCTTCATCGTATTTAGGGTTTAATTGAATGGCTTCTTTTAAATGCTTGTTAGCTCCTTCGTAATTAGCAGAATCTAGCGACAGGTAACTTTCGCCAATTCTCAAGTGATATAATGCGTTTTTAGGAGAAATTGCAATTGCAGTATTCAAATCGACAATGGCATCTTTGAATTTATTAGAAAAGTAAAATGAATTCCCTCTCAGGTAATAATTTTCGGCATTTCCTGGATCTAGATTGATTTTTGCAGAGATTGAACGAATATCGGCAGAGAAAGTGGTATCGGTGTCTGATATATACCTCGCACCATCGGGCAAGGACTTCCCACATGCAAAAATTATTAGGGGAATTAATATCGGAAAAAGAGATTTCCGCATGGTGCTCGGGACGGGAATCGAACCCGTACTGGCATTACTGCCAACAGGATTTTAAGTCCTGCGCGTCTACCTATTCCGCCACCCGAGCGTCGTTAAGGGAGTGCAAAAATAGGAAAAATATTTTTACAATCCAAAAACTATCACAACATTTCTTTTACTGTCTTTTCAATAATATCGCAAGCTTGATTGATTTGATCTTCATTAATCACCAAAGGAGGTGCGAAGCGAATAATATGGGTATGGGTTTGTTTTGCTAATAATCCATTGTTCTTTAAGGCAATACAAATATCGTAAGCTGTTTTTCCATTGCCAAAAGGCTTCACCACAACTGCATTTAGCAATCCCTTGCCTCTCACCAATTCAAAAACTGGGATATTCATTTTTTCCAATCTTTCTCTGAATAACACTCCCATTTTGGTTGAATTTTCAATTAAATTCTCATCTTCAATCACTTTTAATGAGGCCATTGCAACCGCACAAGCAAGTGGATTTCCACCGAAAGTACTTCCGTGTTGTCCAGGTTTCAATGTTAGCATTACTTCGTCGTTACCCAAAACACAACTAACGGGAAGAACTCCCCCACCAAGAGCTTTTCCTAATATCAGCAAATCGGGTTTTACATTTTCATGTTGGCAACAAAACAACTTACCCGTTCTTGCTATACCAGTTTGAACTTCATCTGCAATCCAAAGTACATTGTATTTGTCACACAAGTCCCTCACTCCTTTTAAATATCCATTATCTGGAACTACCACGCCTGCTTCACCTTGAATAGGTTCAACCATGAATGCACAGACATTCTTATTTTGGAATTTTTCTTCTAAAGCAGCCAAATCATTATAGGCAACAATAGAAAATCCTGGAACAAATGGTCCAAAGTTGTTGTAACTGTCACTATCTGTACTTGAGCTAATGGCCGCAATCGTTCTGCCCCAAAAATTTCCCTCAGCAAAAACAATTTCAGCTTGATTTTCTGCAATGCCTTTTACTTCGTATGCCCATTTACGCGCAAGTTTAATGGCAGTTTCACCACCTTCAACACCCGTATTCATCGGCAATACTCTATCATATCCAAACAATTCGGTGATGTACTTTTCATACTCCCCCAATATATTGTTGTGAAAAGCTCTGCTGGTAAGCGTTAATTTCTGAGCTTGATCGTTGAGCGCTTTTATAATACTTGGATGGCAATGCCCCTGATTTACAGCAGAATATGCCGATAAAAAATCAAAATATTGTTTTCCTTCTACATCCCAAACAAAAATCCCCTCGCCTTTTTCAATAACAACAGGAATTGGATGGTAATTGTGAGCGCCAAATTGATCTTCTAAATCAATGTAATATTGTGAATTTTCCATAGACATATAAATTCTTACAAAATTACAAACAAACTATTATAATCACTTGTTATTTTCAATTGAAAATCTAAAATCAATCCATTTTAGTAATTTATAAGAATATAGTGGTATTTTTGGCCTTGTAGATATGTCTGAATTTTTCGGTTTGAATAAGGTTCTATTTGTATTTTGGGGGACATTTTTATGTTCGATAATGACTTATGGACAATCAATAGAAGAAAATTCAAAAATCAATACTCAAGGGCAGGTTGAGATTGTAATGTCAAACGAATTATCTAATCGTTTGGATTTGAACCACAAGTTAACGGACAGCATTTTTGCCATTGCACAAAATACCATTTTAGAACTAGAAAAAAATTTACTGTATAAAATGTCTGATAAAGTTCATGTGATTTTATTTGATAAACTGGGAGAATATCAAAATTATCAAAATACACATTATTCGGGTAATTTCGAGAATACAGTTGCAGAAAAAGAAGATATCGGCATCTATTTCCCTGTGTTTTTAATGGGGAATATCACAGATATCAAAATCCAATTGCGATATGGAATTGCCAAGCAGTTTCTAGATGAATATTTATTCGGTTTAACCTTAAGGGAAAAATCAGACAATGCATATGCAGAAAGAATACCCGACTGGATGATCTACGGTTTTGTAAATTATTTTGCCAGCAGTATTCAGGTGATGGATTTTCAAAAGTTTGAATTGTACAACAACTTAGGGAAATTTAAAAACATCAACAATATACCTAAGGCCGAACAACATATTTTTGGCACGGTGTTATGGTATTTGTTTGAAAAAGAAAAAGGCAAAAAATTCAACAGTGCGTTTTGGAATTTAATCAGATCAGCGAATAGTTTTGATAATTCGTTTGGATATTATTTTGGCATCAGTTTTAAAGATTGGTTAAAAGAAAGAACCAAAGAAATCGAAAACTTCAAGTCGAACCGACCCTTGAACTACGACTTACAAATAGATATATCTGAAAAACCCGATGGAATAATTACATTGTTACAAAGTGAGCATTTAAATTCATGGAAATTAATTCGGGTTGAATATCCTTTATCAGAGAAAATTATCTCGGCAAAAGAAAATGAATTTACATGTATTCATGAAAATAACTTCATTGGTTTATACCCTTCAATACGTTTAAATCAAACATCGTTTTACAGAGATGATCAAAATAATGCCATGTTGTATTTCGACAACAATGAATGGCATTTCAAATCACCTAAATTAACTAAAAAACTTGGCAAATCAGGCGTATACAGAAGTTTAAAAATGCTGAACGATAGTTTTTATGCCATTTTTGAAAACTGCGGAATGAGTTATTTGGTTAATATACTTGGAGATTCTAAGCCTATCATTTTGAATGCCGGAAACCAAGATAAAATCGAAGATTATCTAATGAACGCCAACCTATCCATTGTATTATCGAAAATCAAATACTCAATTAAGTCAGACAAGTTCAAATCTGAAATCGAATCCCTCCAAAATGGAATTTCCACTATCATTTATATCGATGAAGAAGTTGATTTCCCCGTAAATATCAAAAACTTCATTCAAGAAACACCCAACAGAATTAGCTTTGTACGAAGTTGCGAGTCAAAACAAAAGCTCATTTATTTAGAAAACAAAAATAGTATTTGGACAATTAAAGCTTTGGATACGAAAGGATTGTTTTACGCTCAAACATTGAGCAATGATAAAAAATCAATTCATGAATTATTTTACTCTAACAAACAATTCTACTTAAATGAGTTGGGGTTGGGTGAAGACTTTCTTCTTTCAGATACATTTCAACCAAAATCTTATTCTTTCGATACGTTTAAAAATGTAGCAGTTGAAAATAAATCAAAATTACTGGATTCGTCATATGGATATTTTTTAAGTAATTTCAAAGTCTCTACCAATCGAAAACGTGCCCATTATTTAAAAATTGAGAGCATGAAATCACCTGTTCTATCAACTTACGAAAATTGGTTTTATGCAAAAAAAGCGAATTTCATGTTGAGCAATCAGGAAATAAATTTGCCGTACAGCATTGATGTACCCATAAAATCGCTATTTAATTCATTTTATACCTTGTACTTTAACGGAAAATTGGCAAGTTCAAACAACAAGCACCAGTTTGATTTTACTGCGTTTACCAATTTTAACCGACGCAGGTTAGGTTTGTCATTTTTGCATGTTTATTTGTTGAATTCTAGATTAACTTACAGTTCGCAATTTGATTACCGGTTAAGAGAATACAACACAGAGAACAATTTATCGTCAAACAGGAATAGAACATTTTTGTTTCAACAAAAAATCATAAAAAAGTTTCCTAAATTTAACTTGTCGGCAAATGGTACTTATCAATTTCAGCAAATCATCTATTTGAACAACAATCCTGGGTTATCTGAATTCCAAAACAAAAATCAACACTTTACAGGATTGGAATTTTGCGCCAACATTGATAGCAAGCAAATTTTACACAGAAATTCTAATTTAAACTTTCAAGCAAACGCTACTTATGTCCCTCAAATCTCAATCAATTCAAACGAAATCAAAAACAGTAGTTACCTAAAATTGAATGGTTTGGTGGAATATCATTCGCAAAACTTTATACTCAGAAGTGTGTTAAATGCAAAATATGCATTGGGAGAATCTTATATTTTAAATTTTATTGGGGGAAGCAGGGGCTGGATCAATGAAAATCAATTCAAAGACGCTCAAATGCGTTTGGTAAATAGAACTGATTTTCTTCAAATTCAAAATGCAGGTTTTATAAGGGGATTTTACGCTGGAGATAGAATTGGTAGCAGCAGTATTTGCAGCCAAACAGAATTTACAATTTGCCCAATTCAATTGCTTCCAATTGGTGTTATTGAGTCTCGATTTTTCAAAACATTAACCCTGGTTGCATTTTGTGATATCGGCACTGCTTTTATTGGAAAAAACCCTCAAGAATCGACAAATCCCTTCAACACCTATGTATTAAACAATCCCAATTATCAAATTTCTGTAACAGCTTCTAGAAATCCGTATTTAATTGGCTTAGGTTATGGTTTAAACGTTGAAATATTTGGGTATGATGTTAGGCTTGAATATGGATATGGTTTTAGCGAAAACAAATGGCAAAATCCTATTTTGCACATAGGTTTCGGAAAGAATTTTTAAAAAAAATACATCATTCATGAATATTGCTGTACTTTTGTGATTATTTTGCAAAACAAACAATTTTTGAATGGGAATCTTTAGTTTTCTGACACAAGAATTAGCCATCGATTTAGGAACGGCTAATACCTTAATTATACACAAAGACAAGGTCGTTGTAGACGAACCTTCTATCATTGCAATTGAACGTAATACTGGCAATGTAATTGCCATTGGAAGAGAAGCAATGCAAATGTATGGTAAAGAAAATGAAGGAATTCGCACAATTCGTCCTTTAAAAGATGGTGTGATTGCAGATTTCCAAGCGGCAGAACATATGATTCGTGGAATGATCAAAATGATGAATCAACGCCAACATTGGATTAGCCCTCAATTGAAAATGGTAATTTGTATCCCATCTGGAATTACTGAAGTAGAAAAGCGTGCAGTAAAAGATAGTGCGGAAAGAAGCGGTGCAAAAGAAGTATATTTGATACACGAACCAATGGCAGCTGCGGTTGGTATTGGAATTGATGTTACACAACCTTCTGGTAACATGATTATTGATATTGGAGGTGGAACCACTGAGATTGCAATTATTGCCCTAGGTGGAATTGTTTGTGACGAAAGTATTCGTGTTGCTGGAGATGAATTCAATCTAGATATCGTTGAATACATGAGAAGAGAACATAACCTACTCATTGGTGAAAGAACTGCAGAAAAAATCAAAATCAATATTGGCAGTGCATTGCAAGAGTTGGAAAACCCACCTGAAGATTACGCGGTATTTGGTCGTGACTTAATGACAGGTATTCCAAAATCAATTCATGTATCTTATAATGAAATTGCACGTTCTTTAGATAAAAGCATCATGAAAGTGGAAGAAGCCATTCTCAGAGCGCTCGAACAATCTCCACCAGAATTATGTGCCGATATTTTAACTAACGGAATTTGGTTAACTGGCGGTGGTGCATTATTGAGAGGTTTAGACAAAAGAATTTCTGCCAAAACGAAATTAAAAGTAAATATTGCCGAAGATCCTTTGCGCGCAGTTGTTCGTGGAACCGGTACTGCTTTGAAAAATATTGGCAAATTCAAATTCTTAATGACAGCTTAATACAGTAACGTATGTTTATTGTACTGCAATGGCTTAAGAGAAACTCCTACCCCTTGCTTGCATTCTTTTTATTCGGCTTTGCCGTAAATCAGATAATGCGTTTTCAAATTTATCAGCATAGTTATTACTACAATTCCAGTATTTCATTCGCAAGAACGATTGACCAATGGAGAAATAACGTTTCTTCTTATTTGAATCTAAAAAATGAAAATGAAGGATTACGTCAAGAAAACTTGCTCTTAAGAGGTCAATTGAGTATTAACAAAAGCGCCGTCAATGCATTCAAAGACACTACTTATTTTGATTCCATTTCTAAATCACTCAACAATTATAAAGTTGTTTACACCTACATAAGAGCCAACATTGTCAAAAATACTGTAAACAGCAGAAATAATTATTTCATTATTGATCAAGGTAAAAAACAAGGTATCTTAGATGGGATGGCCGTGATTTCTCCAACTGGAATCGTGGGTGTCATTATCAACACGGCGGACAACTTTTCTAGAGGGATGTCGGTTTTGAATAGCAAATTTGAAATCACCCCCTATATTCCAAAAATTGAACTGCGCCAGGGGGTAATTGGTTGGAGCGGAATGGATTACAATGTAGCCGATTTAAAGGAAGTGAACAGGACCGAACAGTTAAAAAAGGGAATGCAAGTTGTTACAAGTAACTACTCCTCCATTTTCCCTCCAAATATTCCCATTGGAACAATAAAAGAAGTTTCACAAAAAAACAATTCTAATTTCCATCAAATTTCCATAAAGCTGTCAACAGATTTTAGTAGATTGCAAACTGTTTATTGTATTAAAAACAACTACCATTTGGAAATTGACTCTCTGTCTAACCCTATCATTGATGAAGTAAAATGATCGCTTTTGTAAGGTTATTTATCATTGCAGCAATTCTTGCATTCTTGCAAGCATTTATCATTCAACAGGTAGATATGGGTGTTTGGTTGAGACCCATGCCTTATCTGCTCTTGTTTTTTATCACTCCAATGAACATGAACAAATATGGTATTTTGGTAGGAGGATTTTTCTTCGGATTATTCATTGATATCTTGGGTGGGAATTTTGGAATACATGCTGCGAGTATTGTGGCAGTTTTGTTTGCCAAAAACTTTATAGATCAAAGATTTATCGACTTTGATTCAATCAAACTACAAGGTGAAACGTATGTTACAGTAAACACCAAAGGGTGGGCCTTTTTTTGTTATTATACCCTATCCATCATAGCTATTCATCATTTGGCATTTTTTATGTTGGATTATTTCGAATTCGTGAGTTTCTTTAGAATGTTACTCTCAACTGTGGTCAGTGCAATTGGTTCGTTTTTACTAATCCTATTGTTTAAGTCAATAATTAAAAGCTAAAAACGATGCAAGACTTAAACAAAGACCGCTCGAAAGTCTTCGTTATTATTTTCCTAGTTATTTTATCGGCTTTTATCTATAAAGTGGGTTCACTCCAATTGATGGACGATCACTATGAGCAAAAAGCCGTCAATAATGCATTGAATAAAATTACCCTTTACCCTGCGCGAAGTATTTTATATGACCGATTTGGAAAAGTAATCGTAAGTAACTCCGCCATGTACGACCTTTTGGTGTTTCCAAAAGAAGTAAAAAATACAAATCCTGCATTTTTATGTCAGGTACTTCAAATTGATACTGCAGAATTTAGACAGCGAATTAATGATGCACTTCAAAAATCTAAAAAACGCCAGAAAAACAATTCATTTAACAGATCCGCGATTTTTTATTCCGATTTAACCATTCAACAATACACCGTAATTCGTGAGAATTTGTTTCGTTTGAAGGGCTTTTACATTGAACCAAAAACAGATCGCCGATATGAAATAACCGGTGGTGCCCATGCTTTGGGTTATTTGGGAGAAGTTACTGAATCTGTGATGAAAGAAGATGTATACTACCAGCCGGGTGATTTGGTTGGTATTACAGGCATCGAAAAATACTACGAAAACGTTTTCAGGGGAATTAAAGGTGTAAAAACAGTTTGGCAAGATAGAACATATGCCGAAAGAGGTGTCGTAAATAACGATGCTTTTAACTTCCCCGCTACCGCCGGACCCAATGTAACTTGTGCCATTGATATTGAACTTCAAAAATATGCAGAAGCGCTTTTAACCGGTAAAAGAGGCTCGGTTGTTGCCATTGAACCAAGTTCTGGTGAAATTTTAACTTTTGTGAATAAACCCGATTTTGACCCCAATGAACTCATCGGTCAAGACCGTGGTAAGGCATTCAGAAGAATGCTCATTGACCCTAAGAAACCCCTATACAACAGGGCTGTAAAAGGAACTTATCCTCCGGGTAGTACAGTAAAAACAGTTCTTGCACTCATTGCCATGCAAGAAGGTGTTCTGCGACCTGAAACTACCCACGGCTGTAACCATGGTTATCATTTGGGAAGTATTACTGTTGGTTGTCACCCCCACGGCGGACCCTTAGATTTGGTAGGTTCTTTGAGAATCTCTTGCAATAGCTATTACTGTCAGGTATTCAGAGATATCATTGACAATCCAAAATACGGAGATGTTAAATTGGGATATGCCGCATTAGAAAGACATTGGCGCAGCTTTGGATTGGGATCTCCAACCGGTATCGATTTGTTGGGTGAATCTGGAGGAAATATTCCCTCAGTGAAACAATTAGATAGACGTCATGGAGGAAGATGGAAAAGCAGTATGATTATTTCTTTGGGAATTGGACAAGGTGAAATTCTACTTACTCCCTTGCAATTGGCCAATGTGACAGCCATCATCGCCAATAGAGGGTATTATTACGCTCCTCATTTAATCAAAAGTATCAACGGAACTGGATTTCTAGACGCAAATTGGATAACAAAATTCAGAACCAAGCATAACACCACCATAGATCCAGCTCATTTTGAAACGGTTATTGAGGGAATGTCGCAGGTTACCAAGCCCGGTGGAACAGCAGTTGGTACAGGCGTTGGCGATATTGAAATATGTGCCAAAACAGGTACCGCTCAAAACCCACATGGAAAAGATCACTCTCTGTATATTGCATTTTCGCCAAGGGTGAACCCTAAGATTGCCATTGCAGTTATTGTTGAAAATGGTGGTTTCGGTGCTACATGGGCCGCTCCTATTGCCAATTTGTTGATTGAGAAATATTTAAAGCCTACCGCTGAGCCATTCAATGTGGCAATGCGCGAGAGAATGTTGAAAGGAGTAATTAACCAGTGAGCAATAATTCATACAAATTCAACTCTGGAAGTGAAGGTAAAATCGACTTTATTGCCTTTGTACTTTACTTGATTTTGATAACCATTGGTTTGGTAAATATTTACTCAGTTACGTCTGATGTGAATCAAACTGGATTTCATTTAAGTGCCATTGCCACCAAGCAACTTTTTTGGATTGGCGGTGCTGCATTGATCATACTCACCGTAATTTTTGCAAACGTTACCCTAATCGATTATTTCTCTTATTACGCTTATATCATTGCAATCTTGCTAAATGTGGCCGTTTTATTCTTGGGGAGGGACGTAAATGGTGCCAAATCTTGGTTTGGATTCGGTGGATTTGGTATTCAACCCTCGGAGTTTGCAAAAGTTGCAACTGCCATGGCCATAGCCAAATTTCTAGGCACCTATGGCATCAAATTCAAAGGCTGGAAGAATATTGGAATTTCAATTGGAATATTCTTGTTGCCAATGATGATCATTTTGGTACAGAACGATACTGGAAGTGCATTGGTGTTCATGTCGTTCTTTCTGGTTCTTTACAGAGAAGGAATGCCTGGCTATTTCTTAGTATCTGCGGTTTGGCTGGGGATACTTTCTATCATTTCTATCATTCTTGAGCAAAAACACGTTTCATTGGGTTATTTGTATGGCACTATTTTGGGCATTTCAAGCTTTATCATCTACTTCTCAAGAAAAAATAAGCAAATATCCATTCTCGTTGCGTTGGTTGCGATTGTGAGCGTTGGCTACAGTGCTGGAATCGGACATGCTTACCAAACCATATTGAAACCTTACCAAAAAGACCGTATTGAAATTGTATTGGGCTTAAAAGAAGACCATCGCGGAATGGGCTACAACCTTGAGCAATCTAAAATTGCCATTGGCGCCGGTCGTTTGATAGGACGTGGTTTCCAAAATGGAACCCAAACAAAAATGGGATTCGTTCCTGAACAACATACCGACTTTATCTTTTGTACCATAGGTGAAGAATGGGGTTTTGTTGGCGTTCTTTTCTTCTTTGGAATTTATGTGGGATTGTTAATTCGTCTAGTGCAATTGGCAGAAAGACAAACCGATACATTCGGACGGGTTTTGGGATATAGCGTTGCCTGTATTCTATTTTTCCACTGGTTTGTAAACGTGGGAATGACCATAGGTATTATTCCCGTAATTGGAATTCCATTGCCCTTTATCTCATTTGGAGGATCAAGTTTGTGGGCCTTCACCCTATTGCTTTTCTTATTTTTAAGGGTTGACCAAGTAAGAAAGTAATTCTACAAAATCATTTTTGTATTATTGTAAACACTTTCTATAATGAAATCAAATATTATCCTTTTATCGTTATGTGTTGCACTGTCATTTTGTGGCCAAAAAAGTGCAAACAATGAAGTTTTGTTTGAAAGAATTGATGCATCAGAATCTGGAATCGACTTCGAAAACTTAGTTCCTGAAAACGACACCCTCAATCAATTCTCTTACAACTATCTATTTAATGGAAATGGTGTAGCCGTTGGCGATATCAACAACGACGGATTGCCAGACCTCTATTTCACGGGCAATTCAACCTCATCTAAGTTGTACTTAAATAAAGGTGATTTCAAGTTCGAAGACATTACCGACAAAGCCGGTGTATCCACAAAAAATTGGATGAGCGGTGTGGCCATGGCCGACGTAAATAACGATGGATTTTTAGATATTTATGTGTGCGGTAGCGGTCCCTCAAACAATTTAGACAACAAAAGAAACAAACTATTCATCAACAATAAGAACGCCACTTTTACCGAATCATCGGCGAAATGGGGCGTAAACGATCCAGGAAATGCCACTTGTGCCTCGTTTTTTGACATGGACAACGACGGTGACCTCGATTTTTACCTAGGAAACCATGCAGATAAGTTCTTCGTGGATGTAAATGTGCCGTTTACACGAAATTTGGGAATGGACATCCATTCTCAGCAGCACATGTTTAGAAACGACGGTGGAAAATATACCGATATTTCTGAAGAAGCTGGAATGAAAGCAACAGGATACTGCTTGAGCGCCACTCCATCGGATTTTAACAATGATGGATTAACAGATTTATACGTTTGTAACGATTATAATATTCCAGACTATTTCTATATCAATCAAGGAAATGGGAAGTTTATTGAAACCAATGCGCAAAGGTTCAAACATACCAGTAACAATTCAATGGGTTGCGACGCTGCCGACATAAATAACGATGGTTTACTCGATTTGATTACCCTCGATATGTTACCAGAAAATCCCACCCGTTTAATGACATTAATGGGTCCTAGAGATTACGACTATGTTACTGTCAGTGAGAGAAATGGCTATGGAAAGCAATACATGAAAAATGCCCTCCAAGTGAATCGTGGAAACGGTTATTTTTCAGATTTGTCATATTTGTACGGTGTTGCCAGAACCGATTGGAGTTGGTCGCCGTTGTTTTGCGACTTTAACGACGATGGATTTGTAGATCTTTACATATCAAACGGTTATTACAGAGATGTAACCAATTTGGACTTTGTGATTTATCAGAACCGCAAAACCCAGCAACAAAGTTCTACTGTTTCGCACAAAGAAATTTTAGACCTCCTTCCCTTCCAAAAACTTCAGAATTACTTGTATATCAATCATGAGGGACAATCGTTCACCAACGAAGCTGCGAATCTTGGATTGCCAGAAGAAACGTTGAGTACCGGATCTGCCTATGGTGATTTGGATGGCGATGGCGACATTGATTTGGTTCTTTGTAACCAAGGAGAAAAGCCATTCCTTTACAAAAACATTAAAAAATCGGGCAATTTTGCCAATTTCACCTTTACCTCAAAAACAAACAAAACTGCAATTGGTGTGAAACTCATTGTTGAGGATGATAGCGCTGTGAGAATCTTTGAAAACAACACCGCCAAAGGATATCAGAGTTGTTCGGAGGGAATGATTCACGTTGGATTGGGCGAAAAAACATCCCTCAAAAAAGCAACCTTCATTTTGGGGAATGGCAAATCGTTAACGCTTACAAATGTGGACATTAACAAAACAACAAAAGTAAATTTAGACGATTTTCAGGGAAGCCAAGGTTTGACATATTTGACATCGGTAACCAATAAAAACACCCCTTTGTTTGACGATTTAACTGCGAATATTCAATTGAATTTCAAACATTCAGAAACAGAAACTCCTGATTTTAAACGTGATCCGTTACTGCCTCACCGTTATACCATGATGGGGCCTGGAATGACAACCGGTGATGTAAATGGCGACGGTTTAAGCGATTTGTTTATTGGAAACGCATCTTCAAGTAGTGGTTCAATCTTGTACCTTCAAAATACTGCAGGTAAAATGGTTGCTTCGAATAGCCAACCTTGGAAATCGATCAAAGCCGATGTAATGGGATCGTTGTTGTTTGATGCCGATGGCGATAATGATTTAGACCTTTATGTGGCTGTAGGAGGTGCCGAATTTGGTTGGCCCTCTCCCAATTACAAGCATCAATTGTATAAAAACGATGGCAAAGGCAATTTTACAGACAATTCATCTGCGTTGCCAAATATCAATACCAGTGGAAGTTCAATTGCTGCCGGTGATTACGACAACGACGGTGATTTGGATTTGTTTGTGGCGGGTAGAATTCTGCCAAGCTTTTATCCCGAGTTACAAATTCGAAGCTATTTACTTAAGAACAACGGCGGTAAATTTACAGATGTAACTGCCACCGATGCTCCTGCTTTGGTGATGCCGGGAATGATTTCTTCGGCCATTTTTACAGATTACAACAACGACAATCAATTGGATTTGGCCATTGTGGGTGAGTATACCCCATTGGTTTTCATGAAGAACATGGGTGGCAAATTCGAAATTGCCAACGAAGAAACCCAAACTGGCCTAAATACAGGTTGGTTTAATAGCATTTTACCGATTGATATTGACAATGACAACGATTTGGATTATGTGTTGGGAAATAAAGGAAACAACAGCTTTTTGAATGCACGTCCTGAATTCCCAGTTGCCATATATTGGACGGACTTGGATAAGAACGGCCGTGAAGATTTGTTCATGAGCTACACCCAAGATGGAAAGGAATATCCTGTGAATTCAATCGATGAGATGCAAACGTCTTTCCCAGGATTTTTGAGCAAAAAATTCACCAACTATGTTGATTTTGGGGGAAAGACGGTGTTGGAAATATTTGGTCAAGACAATTTGGACCAGAAGAAGCTCACTGCAAATAATTTCAGCAGCATGATTGCCATTAACAATGGCGGTGTATTTGAAATGAAGGCTTTGCCAAGAGATGTACAAAGTGCTCCTATTTTTGGAATGATGGCTATTGACGTAAATAACGACGGATACGACGATGTTGTTGGAATTGGCAACAATCGCTACAACCGCGTTCAATTGGGCCCTGACGATGCTTTAAATGGCTTTGTTTTGATTAATAAAGCTGGAGTGCTCGCCTACAGCGATGGTCAACAGAATGGATTTTACGTTCCTAATGACGGAAGATCTTTGGTAGGACTACCAATAGGCAAGAAATTATCGATTGTTGCCACGCAGAACAACAGCATGGCGAAGGCGTTTAAGCCGAAAGCGGATATTGAGTGTGTAAACATCCCAAAAACAGCGGCAAGTGCTTCTGTAACAATGGTCAATGGACAGACCAAAAGGGTGTATATTGGGTATGGAACGGGGTATTTATCGGGGAGTGCGCCAATGGTTTTGAAAAATTCTTCAATAAAATCGGTTATTTTTTACAATAACAAAGGACAAGTTTTGAAATAATCAAAATTTTCATTTATATTTGCACAAAATTCAAAGTTATGGGTGTTACTAGACTTAAAAGAAAAGAAGCTAAAAATCGTGCAAGAAGCTCTCAAAGAGTTGAAGATATTAAAAGATTAAAAGAGTATGTGAAAATTGCATCTCCATACAAAAACGAATCTGGTATCATCCTTGAAGACCAAGTGAAAGCATAATTAAAAAGATTTTTATAAAGAAAAAGCTACCAAGAGGTAGCTTTTTTTTTTGTGGGGGGATGGGGATTCAGGATTCCTGCTATTTGACCGCTTCAGCTGAACTGTTAAAATTCCTTACAGCTCTTACAAAGCAAGTTTCCTCAATGGACCTGACAAAATATGCGGTATCGTTCTGCTCAAAAACTCCCGTTACTTTTACTATACCGGGATTATTAAATTTTGCCAAGTCACGTGCCTCGGTAATAAATCGTTCTTTAAAGTAATTGAAAGAATTTTCTTTCATATTCTGAGAATGAACCGTATTGTTTGCTCCACGGGTAGAATTACCGCTGATAAATAATTCTTTGATGCATACAATATTGCCAAGCGAAATATTTTCCGCTTTGTAAGTAATTCCAAATCCACCTTGCCCAATGACTTCAATGATTCGGTAATTGCTATCAAGTATTGTGTCGATTGGTAGGTATGATGACATAAATTCCTTTATTATTTTTTTAATATTTCCTGGAAACTAAATATTATAAGTTCTTTTTTAAGTAGTTATTTGATGAATATTCAAAAAGCCGAAAGGTTTAAAATTCTATTTCATCAGTTTTGTAATTACTAATCTTCTTGTGGTATATGGTCAAAAGTATTAGTATTTTGATTATAAATATAATAAAAAATTTGAGTCCTATCATCCACCGTATAATAATCGCCATATTTGCCAAATATTTCATTGCCTATTAATTGCGATCTTTTTGTTTGAGGATCAATCCACTCCTTCATAATAAAATCTTTAAACCCTATTGGTGTATCTTCAAACTTTACAACTTGTTCATTATATGTTTGTTCGTCGGCGTATACTTGTTCTTGCGTTGATGTTTGTTCTTGTGAATTTACAGAAGAATCGATTATTTGAGTTTCAAGATTATCAACAGCGGATCTTTTGGATAAAACTTCCAACCGTGCAGCAATAATTAAAAATAGCGCTATAACCAAAACCAAACATATTATGATTATAACTTTTTTGATCGATTTCTCATCTTTTCTGTTAGTATCATCTTTTATTACTGCATTATCCGGCGCTTTAGTTGTAATTGCACTTGTTAGTTCTAGTTTTTGATTTTTTTGGCTTTGTAATACTTTACGCATTTCAGCAATAGTTTGAAATCTATCCTGTGGATTCAAATTCATTGCCAACATAACCGCGCTTGATAGCGAAACTGAAATATCAGGAAATAAATTATGAGGAGCAGTCAAAATTTCAATATTTCTGGAAGTTGCAGGTATAGGTTTTTGGCCTGTAAGTAAAAAATACATTGTTGCACCCAAGGAATAAATATCGGTAAATGCTCCTCTTTTCACCCGTTCATCATATTGCTCCAATGGTGCATAACCAGGAGTTATCATGGAAGTATGAGTTATGGTATTTCCTTCAGTAAACTGACGTGCAGAACCAAAATCTATCAATACCACACTGCCATTTTTATCGATAATAACATTATCTGGTTTAATATCTCTATGCAACGTGTTCTTATTGTGCACATATTCCAAAGCATTCATTAAACCATCCATAATCGACAACGCCATTTGTAATGTTAGTCGACCATTTTTAGAAACGTAACTTTTTAAAGTTTCGCCTTCTACAAAATCCATAACAAAATATGCAGTTTCATTTTGCTCAAAAACTCTTGTTACTTTTACAATACCTGGATTATTAAATTTGGCCAAGTCCCTTGCCTCAGTAACAAAACGTTCTTTGAAATAAATAAAAGAATTTTCTTTAGTATTCTGTGAATGAACTGTATTATTTGCTCCTCGGGTAGAATTACCACTTATGAATAACTCTTTAATGCATACAATATTGCCAAGTGAAATATTTTCTGCCTTGTAGGTAATTCCAAATCCACCTTGCCCTATGAGTTCAATGATTCGGTAATTATTATCTAGTATGGTGCCGTTTGGTAGGTATGATGACATAAATTCCTTTTCTATTATTTTGTTGTTGATTTTTCGAAACTAAATATGCTAATACTAAGATAAAAGCTATGTTTTAAGTTTTTCAATGCGGTAATTACAAATTCCTTTTTAATATTTTTTATCAATATTTTGAAATCTCGAATATTACTGTGAATAATAATTTGAATAATTCTTAATTGATTTTATCTTAAATCTCTACTTTTTGACCGAAGAGTTTTTTAGAGTCCTTACAACCCTAACATTGCATTTGTATCTCTTATTTAGGTTGTTGGACTGATTACCATTCATAAAATACTGAATCCAAGCTTCATCCTTATTGTTTTGTGACGAACTCCAATAATGTTCATTTTTAAACCCTTGAATTTTATCTTTATTGTTATACAATTTATTTAGTTCATCTTTGGTCGGTAGTCTCCAGTTTTTACCCAAAGAAACGCAAAATTTATTTGCATCATACCAGTTCACTTGATCTGGCAAATCAAATTGAGCAATTTCTAAGTCCCCTAATTCTGTAATATCACCAATTATGTGTTCTAAAGAAATTTCCGGATCTTTTTTGGAAGTTTCTCTTTTTTCTATTATCGTCTTTTTTTTGATTTTGGATTGTTCTTCTAAAACTACATGTTTTTCTATCTTTATATGCTCATTTACTTTAGCTTCTACTTTTGCGCGTTTTTTTAAATTTAATTGTTCGCTTTGATTAAATGTATTAGCGATTTTTGGATTTGTATGTTTTGATGATTTATTACGAACAAATACAACAGCAACAACTATTGAAATTAATAAAAATACAACTATAATTGATTTGCTAACTTTAAACGAATTAATTGGCGGAATTTTATCTTTTTCAATAACTATTTCTTCTTGTACTTTAGCCTGATCTTTTTCTAATTCTAAACTCAGATTAGACTGAGTAATTGGTTTCGGTTTTATTTCTTTTTTTTGGCTTTGTAATGCTTTACGCATTTCAGCAATAGTTTGAAATCTATCCTGTGGATTCAAATTCATTGCTAGCATTACCACAGAAGCCAGCGTTTTACTAACCAACGGATTTAGCAATTCAGGTGACTTAAGTGTTTCCAAAAAACGGTCAGTGGCAGCTATAGGCTTTACCCCTGTTAAAATAAAATAAAAGGTAGCTCCTAATGCATAAATATCAGTATAAGGGCCACGTTTGGTTTTATCACTATATTGCTCAACTGGTGCATACCCTGGAGTAAGTATTGCTGTCTGGGTAATTGTATAATCATCAGCAAAATCTCGGGCTGAACCAAAATCTATTAATATAGCTTTCCCATCAGCCGTAATTATAATGTTATCAGGCTTTATATCGCGGTGAAGCATGTGTTTTGAATGAACTTCCTCAACCGCATCCAATAAATTCAATATTAAGCTAATGGACTTTTCTGTGGCTAATGCACCGCCTTCATTTACCATTTGCTTGAGTGTTTGACCTTCGGCAAAATCCATTACAAAATAAGCCGTATTGTTCTCTTCAAAAACATCCGTAACACGAACTATTCCCGGATGATTGAATTTAGCAAGCCCCCTTGCTTCCTCCATAAATCGCTTCTTGAAATAATCGAAAGAAACATCCTTTATTGTTTGAGACTGAACTGTATTATTTGAACCACGGCTACAAATACCGCCGATAAACAATTCTTTAATGCAAACAATGGTACCAAGAATTGTATTTTCTGCCTTATAAGTAATACCAAATCCACCTTGACCCAATCTCTCAGTAATTTTATATTTACCTTGTAAAATAGTGTCATTTAATAATTCTTGTTGTAAGTTCATTAATTACAAATGTTATGATAATTGTTTTTAATATGATTCTCAATACAATAAGTTCTTTGCTTACTATATGGGTGTGATCGGAAAAATTTCCCTACTTCTATGTCGCTTTCTTTTTGTGACATTCGGTTCCAGAATTGAATAATTGCGCATCCATCATACCCGGCATCAATAGCAAGATCTAAGCCATGAAAATCGCAATTAGTTTCATCCTTTTGATTAAATGACGTTGTTAAAATATTGTTAGCCAACGCCACAAACTGGCCAAGTTCATTTCCGAAAATATGTTTATAAAAAGCTTCTTTACGCAAAGCCCAATTTATATGCCCAAGTTCATTATGGTAAATTTCATGACCAAGAATACAAGCAAGCTCATCCTCTGTTTTTGCGAAATCAATAATTCCAGTTGTTACAAATACTCTACCACCTGCAGTAAATGCATTAATTTCAACGCTTTTAATTACATATATTTTATATATGAATCCCTTTGAAGTTTTGCCAAGTGTATTTAATAGCCTTTTGAAAATTCCTCCAATTTTGGCTCTAATCTTTACATCATTCACAAACTTGTATTTTTGAAGAGCTTGATTATATGCCTCTTTTCCTATTTTCATTTCGTCTGCAACACTAAATGGCTTAGTGTTTGAATTGATTGCGTCATCTTGTAAATCTTTACCCAAATTAATTACATCATCTGCTCCATTTCCTTCATTTAAGCACGTAAGGTCATAGCTTCGTTTTCTTCTAATCACTGGATTAACGAAATAAATAGAGTCTTTTTTTGAACTTTCAACAAACACTTTTGTTCCATTCTGGCGAGGTTCTTCTGATTGAGTAGAGTCTTTGTTTAAAATTTCATTTGTGATTATTATTCCACTCTTTTTAAAAAAAATAAAATAACTAACAAGTGTTAAAAAAAGAAGTAACACTGTTATTCTCCAAAAAAGCGGTGGCCATTTTAATTTAGATGAGTTATTAATAGGTTCCTCCGGTTGAACATGAACATCTCCTGACAAAGCTTCCCTCCAGTTAAAATTAAAATTACCCAATTTAACTTGGTCATCGATATTCAAAACATGGCGATCATTTATTTGAACACTATTAATGAATGTACCATTCTTTGAATTCAAATCACATATGAATAACTTGCCATTATCATCAATTATTAATTGAGCATGAATAGCAGAAACAGATTTATCATCAATAATAATCTGATTTGAATTTGCTCTTCCAATTGAAATAATATTCATACAGAATCTTTAGTTATTATTTTTTTCCATTTTACCTAACGCGGAAAATATAGCTATTATCATTACCGCATCAATCGATAAAACAACAATCACATTTTCCGTCAGAGAATTAAATAGTTTCATCATGTTATCGTTATAAAGATTGTTGTTTATTTGAATCATAAATAAGTCTTGACTCCGCCCCAAATCTTGAATCCTGCTTATTCCTTCTGTCCCCCAGCGACCAAATGTAAGATAACTTAAAAATTCCGCAAATTGGCCCTTTAATGGATAAACAACACCAGCAAGCATAATCTGTGGCATTAAAGCAACTGGCAAAATTGACATTACCTCTTCAGCACTGCCGCTGATTGCGGATAATAATAGACCAAATAAAATAGCAGAAGAACTTATAAAAAGCAAGAAGAATAAAGAGTATGTAAAATTCAATAATCCTCCACTATAAAAAACCTTGAGCATGATAAGGAAAATAAGTAGTTGTACAAATGAAATACACGATAAAACCAACCACTTTGACAAAACATAATTCCCTGTATTTAGGTTATACATTTTTTCTCGCCGATAAACATACTTTTCAGCAATAATTTCTCGAGCCGAATTACTTACACCGAACCAGATTGCGGCAACTGCCATGAAAAATAGCACACCAATATTGGCAATATCTTTTTTGATTTCAATTCCTTGTGCATTTACAACTTTAACCACTTCCAATATATTGGGGAAAACCAACATTAATAAAAACGCAATAAAAATGGGCTGAATGATTAACAAAGCTAAATTTTTATTGTTGCTAACTTTTAAATGAAAATACCTAATTGTTAGCCAATACAATTGACGTAATAAATTTGTGTTTCTATCTTTTTGGAAATTACCCTGATTTGTAACTACATCTTTTGTAAAAGAACTACCCCATTTTGTATTCCATTCTTTCGAACTTTTCTCGGTATGAAGCAATGCATATACTTCTACAATATATTTTTTGTTAAAGTGTTTCAAAAAGTTTTCTTTGGTACCATCATAAACATGATATCCGTGAGAACCTAAAAAAATCATTTTATCTACAAAATCTAAATCTTCGGGTTTGTGGGTAACCATAACAACGGTTGTTCCTTCATTACATAAATTGCGAAGACACTTTAAAAACTCTTCTATAGTTTCAGGATCTAGTGGGCTTGTTGGTTCATCAAGAAATAAGATACTCGGTTTATTTAGTAATTCAACGGCAATAGATATTCGTTTTCTTTGACCACCACTTAAACTAGCTACTTTAGTATTCCTTAATTTAGAATCATTGATATTGAGGGACGTTAATACCTCAGTAATTCTAATCTCAATATCTTCATTACTTACATCATCTGCCAATCTTAACTTAGCTGCATAATAAAGTGTATCAATTACACTTAAGTCCTGATGTACTATATCGTCTTGAGGTACATAACCTATTTTTTGCTTTAATAAGGAATAATGCTGATTTAACTCTAGCCCAAACAAGTAAACATCACCACTTGTTGCTGGACTATCTCCATTTAGAGCTTTAAGTAAGGTTGATTTACCACAACCACTTGGCCCCATTAATGCAACCATTTGTTGGCCTTGAATGGCTAAATTTATTGGGTGTAAACCTACATTACCATTTTTATAAACCTTACGTACGTTAAGCGTTTGAATTGCATACTCTTTATTTAGATTTCTTGTTTCTGCATTTAATGAAAATGTATGTAATCCAATATAAATAATATCATGAGCAGTAATCTTTACTTTAACATTAGCCTTGACACGGTTTTGATTTATAAAAGTGCCATTCAGACTTCCAAAATCTTCAAGAAAGTAGTCATTTCCTATTTTCTCTATACTAGCATGTTTCCTTGAAATAACCACGTCATCTAATACAATATCGCATTCGGCATTTCGCCCAATGAAAATCTGTGTTTTATTTTTCAGTAAAGCAGCAAGACCAACTCTGTTAGAACCTGTTTCTGCGGGAGTAGAAAGTTCGCTATCAATAATTATTTCAGCTACAGCATTTTGAGTTAATTTTAATTTGTCGCCATTCGAAATTGAATATTTTTTTAATGGCTCCATTTGATTATTGTTAAGCCATGTCCCATTGGAACTTGCCATATCTTCAGCATATAAAACGCCATTTTCTAGATGAATTTTAAGATGTCGTTTTGATACTGTAGGGTCTTGAATTACAAAAACTCCTTGAGAAGCACCTTCTCTTCCAATAATTAAAAACTCACCTTCTTTTAATTCAGAAGAATGCTTTTTCCCATTTGTGAAGATTTGAATAATTGGCATTTAAAATTGAAATTGATTTACTTTTGAAGTGTTACGTTTTTAAATTCAATTTGGCTTTTTTGTTTTGAATATTGAATCAGACGAAGTTGTTACTTTGGTCTTTTTTCCCGGATTAACACTTTGAGTTGCATTTCCTTTATTCGCTTTTGATTTTGACCCTGTTGAATCTAGGACGGTCTTCTTAGTCCTATTTTTATTAGGTTCTTTATCAGTATCAATTACAACTTTCTGTTTTTCTTTGTTTATTGAAACTGGAGATTTTACTTTTTCTTTTTTAGATGAGTCATTTATTCCAGAATCATTCAGCATCCTATTCTTTGAATTGACCTTATTTAATGACTTTGAAGAATCTAAATTACCCGATTTTACACTGATTAAATCTTGCTGTTTTGTATTGCCAAAATAATAAGTGGACGATAGACCTAGGACTAGAATTAAAAATGAAATCAAAAGAATATTTCTCTTATTTTTAATTTTGACTTTTAAAGGAATTTTATTTAAATCACCGGACGGGATAGTGCTACTTTGTTTCATACCAGAAACTTCTACAATAGAAACAGTAACGTTATCTCTACCGCCACCTGCCAATGCTGCTTCAATAAGTTTATCGGATAGTTCCGATAAATTTGAATTGATTATAACCTTAGAAATGTTCTCGTCATTCACCATACCGGTTAGACCATCGCTACATAGAAGAAAAATATCGTTATTTTCAGGTCTAAAAGGAACCGCACAGAGTTCAGGCTTTATATCTTCGTCTGAACCAAGGGCCCGTAAAATTTGATTTTTGTTTGGGTGTTTTTCTGCATCTTCTTCCTTTAATTCGCCTGAATCAACTAAAAATTGCACATAAGAATGATCTTTAGTTAGTCTTGATAATTTTTCGTTTCGATACAAATAAATTCGACTATCTCCAACATGACAAGTCCATGCAAATCCATCAGGTGTGACAAGTAATATCACACAGGTTGCACCCATTCCTTTTAATTGTTTGTCAAATATAGCCTTTGCGAAAATCTGTGTATTTGCAAACTTAACGGCATCAATAAGCAATTCTCCAACATTTGAATCTACTTTTTTATTCAAATATTCAATAATACATTCAACACCAATTTTAGCGGCAATAGCACCTCCAATATGCCCACCCATTCCATCACATACCACATACAAGTGTCCATTGGGAGTTTCTGACTGCCCCATAAAATCCTCATTGGCTTTTCTAACTAAACCAATATCTGTTGAATTAAAATTTTGAATGTTCATAATTAAAAATTAAAAATTAGTTGAATATTGCCCAATTTGATTACATCTCCATTGGATAGTTCTACTGCTATAAACCCAATATCATTTATAGTAGGTATTTTTTTATTATTTACAAATGTGCCATTCGCACTTCCATTATCCCATATGAAGAAACGACCTTCTAACTGTGATGGCAATAGCCCTGGTCCTTTCTCAAAAGATATACAAGCATGAATTCTAGATACTGTAACGTTATCAATATTCAATTGACAGTTTGCTGCATCCCTTCCAATATTAAAATCAGGAGTATTTATTAAAAACTTTGTGCTTTGAGAATTCTTTAATGATGGCAAACGAGGAAATATTTTTAATCGATTGGCTCTACGCTTTATATCATCTTTTTCCAAAGTTAAGAATTTATTGATCTGCGCTTCCTCTTCTTTAATTTGTTTTTCTCTTAAATGGTCAAGGTTTTGCTTAGCGAGAGCATCATTGTTTTCTTGTTTTATACGCTCCATTTTGGCGTCTACTTCCTTTTTAGATTTGTCAAGCTGTATTGACTTCCTCCTAATTAAAAGATAAACTAAAAAAGCGCAACCTGAAAAAACCAATGCAACGAGTGCCCATAACCAAGGATATTTTTTTAACCAATGCATTAAACCTGGCGACTGAAAACTGAACTTTGTGGAATCAAAGCCGGTAATCAACAACTCCGCTTCATGCATTGAACCATCAGGCTCCACGTTAGACTGATATTCCAATTCATATAAAACCCCGTTACCACGAATTGTAACACTGTTAAGCATTTCTTTTAAGTTTTGAATACCACGTTCACTTTTGTTTACATCTGCATCGGTATGGTATCCATATGTTTCATTACATATTTTTTGAAAATTGTATTTCTCATTCATCAACTTATACCTCATTGCATAAATTGGGATATTGGCTTTTCTAGCGTCATTTATAACTTCACCATCATCATATTTGTCATTATAAATATTACTAAATTCGGCACTTAATACTAAAATTGCAGGTGTATTTGTACTTTGTTTCCCTGAAAGAAACTGAATGCCTTCAGACATTGCTTGAAAAAGTTCAGTGGCATGAATATTTCTAGAATTACCCCCAAATGCCGGAGCTTCAATGTTGTCGATTAGTTTTTTAAATTCATCAATATTAGCGGTTCCGTTATTTTCTAAAATTTCAAGTACACGACCGTCTTTCTTATTGGTCCAATCAAAGGTTGCTAGAAAAAAACGATCTCCTTTTTTAAATGAAGCTGGTATGACCGATTGTAATACTTGTTTAAAATATTTTCGAGATTGTGCATATTCAGGCCAAACGCTATTTTCAAAAAGAATGAGAATATCTTTACCAGAACTTTTCGAATCCGTTAATCTTTTAAGTTCCAATTTTATCTTTTTCCCATTTTCAACCAATGCATAATTCGTGGCCTTTTTTTCTTCAGGATTACGATCACAAAATTGAACTGCAATTTTAGGGAAATTGCTAGGATCAACCGCTTTTATAATAACTGGCTGTGCTTGAGTAGAAATGGTAACAAGAAGTAAAAAAACAATGAAATAAATTTCAACTTTTTTCATGAAATCAAAATGCAACTCTTAATAAAAAATCATTATTCCCAAATTTCAATTTATCACCATCTTTAATCTCCAAGGTCGCACCTGGTCCTAATTCCACTCCATTAACAAAACTTGAATTTGTTGTCATTTCATCGCGTAAGTAAAACATATTGTTGCGAAATAATATCGTAGCATGATGTGCTGAAATTAAACCATCCTGAATGATACGAACAGTGCAAGCTGAATCTCTACCAACCTTATTCTGCCCTTCAAACAAACGAAAATCAATACCCATAGCATCAATTGTAAAAGATACCAACCAACCAGTTAATTTCCTTGTTTGCCTTACACTATTATCATTTGATATAACACCTTCTTTATTTGGAACCCTAATTAAAGTACGATCGTCATCAGTGGGAGAAAAAAATGTACTATTGTCTTCTTGATTCGTAGTAAGCTTTTCATTGCCATTTTGACTTTTAGGCTCTTGTTTTACAGTATGCTGAATAATTTGTGTTTTATCTAAATCGGATGTATTATTGAAGTTCGTAACCGTTTTAGAATTACTTTCATTGCAATAAGGACAATCGCTTAAAGAGGATGCATAATAATGACCGGCTTTGCACGTTTTAAAAGATGGATTTGACATATTGTTTTATTATAAATTTTATATTGTTTTGATAGTATGCTTTGCAATTATACACTTTTTAGATAATAAATTGATTATTTTCCAATTAATCAGTTAGTTAACTATTTAAATATTTAGAAAACCCGAACAGCCCGAACATCATATAAGTGAGATTTGTTGTCGAAGTCAAACTCTATAGCACCATATTGAAAACTCTGTATAAACGCGAGTACATTATTAAACTCACTGTAACTCCATAAATAACAAGCTGTTAAACCCTTTATTTTGTCTTTGTTTTTATACATTTTTTTTAGTTCCTCTTTTGTAGGAAGTCTCCAATTATATCCCAACGATGCACAAGCTTCCTTTGCTTGATACCAATTCATTCTATTGGGGAAATTATATTGAGCAATTTCTAAATTATCAAACTCTATTGGTACACCTATCACGGGATTGGATAAATTATTTGTTTTATTTAAAAGTTTTAATTCTTCAGCAGTTATGCGTTCTTTTTCTTTGTTTCGTTCTTTAATACTTACTCTTTCTTCAGCTTTTACTCGTTCTTCTTCCTTCAGTCGCTCTAATTCTTTTTCTTGAACTTCTAAATTTGCTTGTTCTTCTGCACTTATTTGTTGATCCACATTTGTTTGTTCTTCTACATTATCGTTATTCACGTTAGTTGAGTCAAAAGTAATTGCTGGAATAGAAACTTCGGGTATAGAGCTTTCTGATGATTTAGTACCAATAATAACAGCTGTAGTAATAATTAAAAAAAGCACAATTACAATAAAAAAATCACCCATTACAAAGTTCCTTCGGCTAGGTTTGCTGACTTCTTCTGGAACATCAGGTTTCGGCTCAGGTGTCGGATCCTCTTTTTGGCTTTGTAATGCCTTGCGCATCTCTGCAATGGTTTGAAATCGTTCTTCAGGCTTCAAATTCATAGCTAACATTACCGCACTAGATAACGAAACGGAAATATCTTCAAACAAATGATGCGGGGCTGCTAAAGTTTCCAAACCTCGGGAAGTGGCAGGAATAGGCTTTTGACCAGTCAGCAAAAAATACATAGTTGCTCCTAGTGAATAGATATCAGTGAAAGCACCTCTTTTAACACGCTCATCATATTGTTCCAATGGCGCATAACCAGGAGTGATCATTGAAGTGTGAGTTACTGTGTATCCCTCAGTAAATTGACGTGCCGAACCAAAATCTATTAATACTACTTTTTCGTTTTTATCAATTATAACATTATCTGGTTTAATATCTCTATGCAACATGCCCTTGTTGTGTACATATTCCAATGCATCCATTAAACCTTCCATAATTGGCAAAGCTTTCAACAGTGTTAAGCGACCATTTTTAGATACGTAACTTTTTAAAGTTTCGCCTTCTACAAAATCCATAACAAAATAAGCAGTATCATTCTGCTCAAACACACCTAGTACTTTTACAATACCAGGGTTGTTGAATTTTGCCAAATCACGAGCCTCAGTGATAAAACGTTCTTTAAAATGATTGAAAGAATTTTCTTTCATATTCTGAGAATGAACAGTATTGTTTAATCCTCGAGTAGAATTGCCACTAATAAATAATTCTTTAACGCATACAATATTGCCAAGCGAAATATTTTCAGCTTTGTAGGTAATACCAAAGCCACCCTGCCCAATGGTTTCAATGATTCTAAAATTGTGATCAAGTATTGTTCCGTTGGGTAAGTATGATGACATGGACTCTTTTATTTAATTATTAAATGTTTTTCGAAATTAAATACAATACTGCTAATTTCAATATTTTTGTTTGTTTTTATTAAATTTCTCTTGAAAAAATTCCTATTCCTTAATGCTTGATAATTATTTAATTTAGTTGTCCTTATTCTTAGTGACACAAATCAATATTCCATAAAAATAATAGTTTGTAAAATATTCCTTGTAGTTTGCTTGTTGTAAACTCATGGGAACTTTTGTGGAGTTTTTAGATTTTAATATGTCCCTCATTAATTAAAAAAATTATTTTACAAATCAATTTCATAAAACACAATTATATATTTAATTACCTTCCCACATCCCTCAAAATTCAAAATACTGACATTTATCATTTTATTCTAAATCAGATTCTGTATTTTTGATGTGTAATGAAAAAAGTAACTTTTATTAGTGCCCTAATGTTCTTTGTGTTACAAGGTTGTACCTCTAGCAGAGAGAAATCTATCCTTAAGAATGACATTCTTAGCGATTGTAACAAAGCCATTCAGAATGCCATTGTAGTGGATCATATTTCGGCTCCAGTTGGGGCTAGACGCTACTACTATGCCAGCGTGGCCGCCTACGAAGCACTCGTGCCCTTCTATCCCTCACAAAAAACATTGGCGGGACAATTGCACGGACTTAAAGCCATTCCAGCAGTGGATACATCTAAAGGCTACTGTCTCGACCTCGTAGCGCTTGCCGCACATACCTACGTTTCTAAAATTGTGGTGTACAAAGAAGATTCCATCAACAGCTTCAGAACCAGAATGTTAAGTTGGTACGAATCGAAATTGCCTTCTTCCACTTTTAAAAACAGCATTTCATGGGGAGATTCTGTGGGCGCCCACATTGCAAAATGGTCGAAAAGCGACTCGTTTGGTTATTTTAGGGGACGTGATTTCTACCTCGCCAAAGATGCCAACGGTTTTTGGCAGCCTACTCCGTCGGAATACAAACAGGCGGTTGAACCCATGTGGGGACATATTCGCACTGCAGCGGTTCCATTGAAGCCCAATCAAGGTTCATCGGTATATGGCATTGGATACGGCAATAAAAATCCAGGTGTTATAAAAATAACATTGTCTAATTGTAATGATCCAGATAGCCTTGCAAAACACCAGAATTTACACAACAATTGGATTCAATATTCCCTACCTGAACCCTTTTCGTCTGATAAAAACAGTAGATTTTATTCATTATGCAAAGAAGTTTACGATGTGGTGAACAGAAAGGATTCTAACGAATTGCGCATTGCCAAATATTGGGATGACAATCCGAATACCACCGTGCATTACGGACATGCTACCATCAACATTTTAAAAGTGTCGCCGGCTGGTCATTGGCTCGGTATGTTTTCGATTGTGGCACAGCAGAAAAAATACTCTTTGATTGAATCGGCTGAAGGAATGGCTATTCTTTCATCGGCAATTCACGATGCATTTGTATCTTGTTGGAAAGTGAAGTATGAAACCGAATATGTTCGTCCGGTTACAGCCATCCGTCAACTCATTGATTCATCGTGGGCAGCTCCCATTGAAACTCCTGGTTTCCCTGAATATCCTAGCGGACACAGTGTAGTATCGAGTGCTGCGGCCACCGTTCTCACCCATTTCTTTGGCGAATACGAATTCACCGACAGCTCTGAGAAGGAATTCGGCTTGGGCACACGCACTTTCAAAAACTTCCGGGCAGCCAGCAACGAAGCCTGTGTAAGTCGTTTATACGGAGGGATACATTTCGTAGATGCCATTGAAAAAGGCAAAATACTAGGCAATGCCGTTGGCGATTGGATTGTAGGCCATTTGGTTACGAAGAAGTAATCAAAAGACTTCTAAATCCCTACAAAAACATTGTCGTTATTGACGTAAATTATTTTTACTTTTTTGTTTGTTTCGAGTTTGCTATTTTCTTGAATAAAACGGACAAAACGTTTACTCTGTCGGCCCATAAATCGATTCCAAAAAACGATTACGATGTAGTCATTGTTTTCGATGGAAAATTTCGTAGTATTTGAAAGTGGTTTCAAAAATTTCAGTTGTGTTTGAAGCGAAACCAAACTGTCAACTGGGGCCTGTTGCTTGGGAGGAAAACTGGTCATGATTTCATCTCTCTCCCATTTTAAATTAGGAAATCCTCCAGCATAACAGTTTACTTGAAATGATTTCAGATACCCAGCATTGTCATAGTAAAGTGCCTGTAATGGTTGGTAGTGATTTTTTATTTGCAATTTATATTTCGATGTATCAAGGGAAACTAAATATGTTAAATATGCCGTATCAAGTTCATAATTGTCGGCCATTGGAATGTTGAATCTTTTGGCATTTTTCGCAATTATTTTCTCGTTCACCAACTTTATTTCCTTCACCCCATATAGTCCCGTAAGCATTGAAGTACAACTTGTCATCCCGAAAGCTAACATCAGAGCAACAATCATTGTAAAAATTGGCAAAGGTCTTTTCATGGTTTTTAGTCACAAATAATAAAACTAATTCAGTTATCATAACAAGTAAATTAGAGAAAAGTTGACAGCCACGAATCAATGTCACAATTTTCAAAAATTTGAGACAATTTATAACAGCAAAAAGGACGCCCATTGAGCGTCCTTTTTATGATTTATCTTTATCAAATTAGCTTCATCGCTAATTTAGAATGAATTATTTCAATGATTCTAATTGAACCTTGAGGTTGTCGATTTTGGTTAAGGCATCGTTTTTCTTTTGTTGTTCCTTTGCAACAACGTCTGGATGGGCATTGGCAACGAACTTCTCATTCAACAACTTCTTGTCAACCGACTGAATGAATCCCTCCAAATAAGAAATGTCTTTTTGGATTTTCTCAATTTCCTCTTCTTTGTTGATTTCAATGTTCAAAATTACCTTCACTTCCGATGTACCAGAAATGAAAACAACCACATTGCTAGAATCGGTATTTTCGAAATTTAAATCGATGTTTGAAAGCTTCACAATCAATTCTTTGTATGTGGTAATTTCAACAGAAGGTTTAGCAACAAATACTTCTAATTTTTCCTTAGGAGATAACCCTTTCTGGCTGCGAATATTGCGAATTTCAGATACAAAGGCAACTGGCAAATCTAAGTTCAATGACGACTGAGTTAACGCCGTTGGATAATCGCTGATGGTACAAGCTTTTTCAGGATTTCCGTTGTTCAACGCCTGGAAAATTTCTTCGGTAATGAATGGCATGTATGGATGAATTGCCTTCATTAAGGTTTCGAAAATTGCGGTGGTTTTTTGCTTCGCAGCCACAGATATTTTCTCGCCAAATGCAGGTTTTACCACTTCCAAACAAACGCTACAGAAATCGTCCCAAATTAATTTATACAAATTCATTAAGGCATCGCTCAACTTGAATGCCGCAAAATGTGCTTCATTTTCAGCCAATACAGCCGAAATTCTGCTTTGCATCAATTCAATTCCTTGTTTTTCGTAGGGACGCATTTCAGTGTCAACCGCTTCAAAACCATGTACCAAACGGAAGGCATTCCAAATTTTATTACAGAAATTCCTTCCTTGCTCAATTTGAGACTCATCAAACAAAATGTCGTTTCCTGCAGGAGAACAAAGCAACATTCCCAAACGCACCGCATCTGCACCAAATTGTGCAATCAAATCCAAAGGATCTGGACTGTTGCCCAAACTTTTGCTCATTTTACGGCGTTGCTTATCTCTTACAATACCGGTATAATAAACGTTTTTAAATGGCAATTCTTTTTTGTACTCATACCCCGCCATGATCATTCTGGCAACCCAGAAAAACATAATTTCCGGTGCCGTAACCAAATCATTGGTTGGGTAATAATAGTCTAGCTCTGTTTGGTTGTCTTTGTCGAAACCGTCAAATACAGAAATTGGCCACAACCAACTGCTGAACCAAGTATCCAATACATCTTCGTCTTGGGTAATCTGGTTTTTGTCAATGGTTATTCCTTTTTCAACTAACTTATCAAAAGCGGCATCAATATTATGCGCTACAACAAATTCACCACTTGGTACATACCAAGCAGGAATTCTATGTCCCCACCACAATTGGCGAGAGATATTCCAATCGCGGATATTTTCAATCCAATGTCGGTAAGTATTCTTAAGTTTTTCAGGATAAAATTTAATTTCATCGTTCATTACCGATGATAATACCTCGGGGTTTTTCTCCATGAATTTCTTCATGTCTAAAAACCATTGGGTACTAATTTTAGGTTCAACAACAGCGTCGGTTCTTTCTGAAAATCCTACGTTATGGGTATAATCTTCAATTTTCACCAAAAGGTCATTCTCGGTTAAATCTTTCACCCAAAGTTTGCGGGCTTCAAATCGATCTTTGCCAACAAACAACTCGCCTTGTTCTGAAATGGTTCCGTCGTCGTTCAAGGTATCAATCACGGGCAAATTGAATTTCAATCCAATTTCATAATCGTGAATATCGTGGGCTGGTGTAACTTTCAAAACCCCAGTACCAAATTCAATTTCAATATAATCGTCGGAAATGATAGTCACTTCTCTGTTGATAAGCGGCACCCTCACCTTTTTCCCAATCAGATGGCTGTATCTTTCGTCGTTTGGATTTACGCAAACGGCAACGTCGCCGGCAATGGTTTCAGGGCGTGCAGTAGCCACTTCCAAATGTCCCTCAAAATCAACACCTACATATTTCACGTAGAACAATTGATCTTTCACTTGGCGGAAAATCACCTCTTCGTCGCTTAATGTGGTTTTACCTTGAGGATCCCAGTTCACCATTTTGGTACCGCGGTAAATAAGTCCTTTGTTATGCAGGTCAACAAACACATCAACAACGGCTTCCGATAATTTTGGTTCCATGGTAAAGCGAGTACGGTTCCAATCGCAGCTGGCGCCCAATTTTTTCAATTGTTCAAGAATGATACCGCCGTACTTTTCTTTCCATTCCCAAGCATGCTTCAAAAAATCTTCACGGGTAAGGTCCGTTTTTTTGATGCCTTGAGATTCGAGTAATTTCACAACTTTGGCTTCGGTTGCAATACTTGCATGGTCGGTTCCAGGAACCCAGCAAGCGTTGAATCCTTGCATTCTTGCCCTACGAATCAATACATCTTGAATGGTATTGTTCAACATATGTCCCATGTGCAAAACACCGGTAACATTTGGAGGAGGTATTACAATTGTATAAGGGGTACGGTGATCGGGAGTGCTTTCAAAATATTTTTGAGAAAGCCAATATTGATACCATTTATTTTCTATTTCTGAGGGATTATATTTCGGGGAAATTTCCATTGCTACAAATTTAGGTTTTTTAATTTAGTGAATAAAGTGATGGTTATAAAATTGGAAATAAAAAAAGGCTGTTTCAGAAGAAACAGCCTTTTTAATATAAGTTCGTTGTGGATTATACCCCAACGTCGTGATGCGCTGATTCTTCGATGAAAGGATGATTGACAGGAATCAAGCCACGTTTTGTCAACGCGGTTAATGTCCAAATCAAGAACAACCCAGCAAAGAACATGAATACACCTACTTCAAGGAATCCAACTTGCATACCTGGTCCAAAAACACCTGGGAATACCATGAACCAAACGTCGTGGTAGTGACCCAAGATCATGATGGTACCAACAATGCCCAAAACGTAACGGTTTCTCTTAGCAGAACGCATTAACAACAATGCGAAAGGCAAACAGAAGTTCATTACTAGATTGGTTAAGAAATTGGCTTTGTATTGTTCAAAACGAATTTGGTAGTAATACATTTCTTCAGGAATTTGTGCATACCAGATCAACAAGTACTGAGACAACCAAATGTATGCCCAGAAAATGGTGAAGGCGAACATGAATTTACCTAAATCATGGATATGTTCATTAGAAACGATGCTCAAATAACCAAGGCTCTTCAAATAAGCAACCAACAATGCGATGATTGTAATTGCAGTTACCCAATGTGTAATGAAGTTATATACACCAAAGATGGTAGAATACCAATGCGCGTCAACACTCATGATAAAGAACCAAGCCATAAAGCTAATTGTGAATCCGAAGATTACTGCAAAAATTGCAGATGTTCTGATACTTTTTGTATGGAAAGTGATATCACCTTTTGTTCCGTTGTCTTCTTGTACAGACAAGTTTCTCAATCTACGTCCCAAGATCATCCAAATTGTTACAAGCACAATTGGGAAAACAAAGAACATGGTAGAGTTCAAGAAACCTGATTTACCGTCAAGTACTTTATCGTAACCTTCTTGTCCTGGCTTCAAACCTAAGTGTTCGTAGTGTGCCCAGTGGTAGATATCGTTTTTAGCAATAAATACAGAGATTAACAAAACGATAAACCCAACAGGGATGAAAGTTGACATTGCTTCAGGAATTCTTTTGATGGCAGCAGACCAACCTGCGTTTGCAGCGTATTGGATGGTAATCCAAAACATTGAAGCCAAAGAAATCATTAAGAAGAAGTATCCAGCTACCAATAAGTTAGCCCAAATTTTGGTTTGCCAAGGATGTTCAATCGTGTGATATTCCATTCTAGGTCCAAATTTTTCAGTCATAACATTTGCATGCTCTTCAGTGTGGTGTTCAGCCGCAGCAGTGTGCTCTTCGTGACCTTTAGCCGCTTCGTGTGACTCATGTCCTTCAGCTTTCGCTTCAACTTTGGCATGTTCGTCGTGACCAGCAGCAGATTTGTCAATTTTGGCAATTCCAATACCAGCTAAAATCAATCCCACGACCATAAAGATCATTGAAAATTGTTTTGCTCTCGCAGGAATAACAAATGTTTCCTGTTTAATTTCAATATGATGTCCGTGTCCCATATTATTTCTTTCTCTTGGAATTAATTCTTTTTAGCAGAATCTTGGGTGTTAGCAACTGCAGCAGAAGCAGCAGAGGCGGCACTCAATTGTTTAACATATTTAATCACTCTCCATCTATCGATTGGTTTCAAAACAGAAGCATGGCTACCCATATTGTTTTTACCGTAAACCAGTGTATGATAGATTTTACCTTCAGGCAAAGTTTTTATATACTCATCGGTATATCCTTTCCAAGCTGGTTTCAATGTAGCAACTTTTTTGAACACTTCACCATCGTTGTTACCTTGGTAACCGTGGCAAGGGGTGCAATATATCTCGTAAAGGTATTTACCTCTTCCGTCTGCATCTGTTAAATCGGCAGGCGCCACAACTTGAGTTGCAGCAGCTTCATAACCTTCACCAGAATTTGGAAGTGCATATTTGTAATCGGCTTTACCGTATGCTACAGTACCTGCAACAGGTTCACGCATAGACATACCATAAGGACTTACACTGTTTGAATCAGCTTGGTTATATGGTTCGTAACCTTTAGAATAATACATATCAGGAGCATATTCCCAACCTGTATTATCACCTCTACTTACGCAACTAGAAACAAGTGCTGCAGTAGCAATGGTACCAATGATTATTTGAATTTTTTTACTCATTCTTTTAGACATTAGATTGTTGTTTGAACACCGTGATTTAATTCTCTTAACTCAACAGCGCCATTAGATTTCATCGTATTTAAAACATCAGACTCGTTCATTCCGTCAACACACTCAATTGCAATAACCATGCGGTCATCAGTTTGTCTTTCGTCTAACAAATCATTTTTTACTCCCATTAACAAGCGGTTTCTCCAAAAGAAGATGAAACCCATACCGTAAGCTGTGCACAAAACCGTACCTTCAAACATTACTGGAATCCAGCTAGGTGTAAAACGTACAGGTTTGTTACCTACGTTTACTGGCCAATCAAGAACATACATATACCAAATCATGGTTGTCATCAAAGTAAAACCGACCAAACCGCAAAGGAATGCAACTCTAGCCAATCTACTTCTGCGCGCACCAATAATTCTCTCTAAACCGTGAACAGGATAAGGTGTGTAAATATCATGGATATGAATACCATCGTGCACCAAAGCACTTGTAGCTTCAACCAATTTATCTTCGTCTTCCCAAACACCAACCAGCATTTTGCTGCGGTTTCTAAGACTTAATTTTTTATCTAAAATTCCCATTTTATGAATCTCCTATCGATTATTCGCGGTTACGCAAAATTGTTTTAACTTCAGCCATATTAATTACAGGCATATACTTAGCAAATAGGAAGAAGCATGTAAAGAAGATACCAAAAGTACCCAAAAACAAGCCTATTTCCGTTAACGATCCTGAATACATCACCCAGCTACTTGGCAAATAATCACGGTGCAATGAAGTTACAATGATTACAAAACGTTCAAACCACATACCTACATTCACCACGATACTCATGATAAAGATAAACCAAGGTGTAGTTCTAGCCCATTTAAACCAGAATACTTGAGGTGCAATAAGGTTACAACTCATCATACTCCAATATGCCCACCAATATGGTCCGGTAGCACGGTTAATGAATGCGTATTGTTCGTATTCAACACCTGAATACCATGCAATAAAGAATTCAGTTAAATATGCAATACCTACAATAGAACCAGTAACCATGATGATTTTTGTCATCGCTTCTAAGTGTCCAATTGTAATGTAGTTTTCATAGTTCATTACTTTTCTAGCAACAATTAACAATGTTGCCACCATACCGAAACCAGAGAAAATTGCACCAGCTACGAAATACGGAGGGAAGATTGTTGTATGCCAACCCGGTACAATAGATGTAGCAAAGTCAGTGGATACAATTGTGTGTACTGAAAGTACCAAAGGTGTACTCAAACCAGCCAAAATCAAAGAGATCAATTCATAACGAGCCCAAGTTCTTGTAGAACCTGTCCAACCCATTGAGAAGAAACCATACCAGAATTTAGCAGTTTTGGTTTTTACTTTGTCACGTATTGTAGCGATATCCGGAATTAAACCAATATACCAAAACAACAACGATACGCTAAAGTATGTAGAGATCGCAAATACGTCCCACAACAATGGCGAGTTAAAGTTAACCCATAAAGAACCAAAAGCATTTGGCAATGGCAAAGCCCAGTAACCTACCCAAACACGTCCCATGTGGAATACAGGGAACATAGCAGCACAAACAACGGCAAAGATTGTCATTGCTTCTGCTGAACGGTTAATAGACATTCTCCATTTTTGTCTGAATAGTAACAATACGGCAGAAATCAAAGTTCCCGCGTGACCAATACCTACCCAAAATACGAAGTTGGTAATATCCCAACCCCACATCACTGTTTTATTGATGTTCCAAACACCAATACCTGTCCAAATTGTGTTAAATAAACTGATACCAAATATTCCTAAGAAAATTAGAGATAATGTAAATCCAATTTTCCAAGATTTGGTAGGTTGATTTAAAATGGGACGCGTAATATCGCGGGTAACGTCGGCAGCAGTTTTGTCGCCGGTTACCAATCTTTCCCTTATTAATGAATCGTGTATCATTCCTTTTGCTTTTGGGGTTAAATATTTTCAGTATTACGAATCTTTGTCATGTACATTACAGAAGATTGAACGTTCAATTCTTCCAATACACCAAATCCTCTTTCGTTTTTGTATAATTTGCTCACTTCACTATTTTCGTTGTGTAAATCACCAAATACAATTGCGTTTGAAGGACAAGCTTTTTGACAAGCTGTCTTCACTTCTACTTCGTTTGGAGATTTGCCATCACGTTTTGCTTTCAATTTACCTTCTTGGATACGTTGAACACAGAATGAACATTTTTCCATCACACCACGGGTTCTAACGGTTACGTCAGGGTTGATTACCATTTTACCCAATGGATTGTTGAAGTGGAAATCAAATGCATCATTGTCATTGTATCTAAACCAGTTGAAACGACGTACCTTGTAAGGACAGTTGTTTCCACAATATTTAGTACCAATACAACGGTTATATGTCATTTGGTTCAAACCTTCAGAACTATGTGTAGTTGCCAATACCGGACAAACTGATTCACAAGGAGCAGCTGCGCAATGTTGACACATCATAGGCTGATGAATCACATTTACATTCTCCCAATGAGCAAATTCACCTTTATCTTGACTATCTACTTCAGCAATTTGTTTTTCACGGGTAATATAGTTAGCACCTTCAAATTGATCTTTGTGTGTGTTTGCAAAAGAATAGTAACGATCGATACGAATCCAGTGCATTTCACGACGCAAACGAATTTCATCACGACCTACAACTGGAACGTTGTTTTCAATTGAACAACTTACTACACAAGATCCACAACCTGTACAAGCATTTAAGTCAATTGCCATTGCCCATAAATGGTTTGGAGAACCATCTTTGCGGTAATCGCGTTTTTCCCAAATTGTATAAACGTGTGTTTTTGCTTTGTCGTTTCCAGCTTTTGGATTTTTTTGCCAAGCTGCAAAAGTAGATTCACGAACAATGTCACGTCCCTCAATGCTATGATGCGTTTGAGTTTGCGCCAAGTGGTACGTTTCGTCACCTTTTGAAATTTTAACATCACCAATCACGTAGTTACGGTCTGTAGGATTTACAAAGTTGAATGCATTCACACCTACAGATTTGAATCCTTTTTCAACAGAACCACCCACTTTACCAGCGTGTGTACGTCCAAATCCAACTGCCAAAGAAACAGTATTGTTTGCTTGACCTGGTTGAATTAATGCAGGTACGTTGTTTAATTTAATTCCGTTAACTTCTATATTTACAGTATCGTCTTCAGCGATGTTCAATTTTTCTGCCAATGATTTTGGAAGAGCAACGTAGTTATCCCAACAAACTTTACTTACTGAATCAGGTAATTCGTATAACCAAGGATTGTTTCCGCTAGCACCATCTCTCATACCAACTGATTGGTAAAGTACCAAATCAATACCGGTAGATTTAGAAGATTTCATAGCAGCTTCGGCAACTGATGCAAGGTTACCTGCATAAGCTGAAACTGAAGACAAAGGAGCTTCTTGGTAGATACCCATTTCCAACGCTTTGTTGAAAGCTTCATCTGAACCAAATTTAGCCATCCAATTGTTTTTGATAAACAAATAGAATGCTGCTGCATGAGGCTTTTGAGAAAGGATACCTTTAGCTTTCAATGTATCGCCATCTGTTGAAGGAAGTGCGTTAGCCCAACTCAACAATGACTCTTGTGCTTGACGTGTATTGAATACGTTAGAAATGGTAGGCTGAGTAAAGTGGAATACTCCGTTTACTGGTTCAGCATCTGACCAACTTTCTAGGTAGTGATTATCAGGACAAACATAACCACAAACTGCAGCTGTTTCATCTTTGCTTTGAGAGAAAGAAACAGATAATTTTGCTTTTGAAATTGCCACTGACCATTCTTTGTTATGGTTAAATACTGGATTTGCGTTGTAGAAAATTACAGCAGAAATAGATCCATTTTTCAAACCATTCAAAGTATTGTTCATCGCAGTGTCATCGCCTTTGAATTGGTTGCTAGAATTCACCATATCGATGGTTGAACCATAGTTATTCAATAAAGCGTTGGTTGCATTGATTACTTTTTGAACTTCAACATTGTTGCTACCAGAAATTACGATAGAACTTCCTTTTTGCGCCAATAAAGCTTTTGCTGCTTTTTCAATTGAGTTACCAGCCAATTCAGAATTGGTAGGAACTGCAACTTCTTTAGCTCCAGAAGCACGGGCAATAGCATTGTATAAAGTTGTTACATAAGCCAATTCTCTAGAAGATTGCATTGGGAAACGATAATCGGCGTTAGTACCGGTCATGCTCAATGAACTTTCGAATTGGATATGAATAGACATTCCACCTTCTACTGTTGGAATTCTGTGTTTTGTATAACCTTTGGTGAATTCAACAGGCGACAACCAAGTACCTAAGAAATCAGCACCAAAACTTACTACAGTTTTTGCTTTTTCAAAGTTGTAACGAGGCAATGCGCGTTTTCCAAAATCTGCAAGGTTTGCATTCAACATACCGTTGTACGAAACTGCATCATAAGATACGTGTTCTGTAGTTGGATATACTGTTTTGAATGATTCAATTGCTTTTAATGTTGAAGGACTATTGATAGATCCAGAAACCAAGGCAATCTTACCGCCTGCAGTTTGGATTGCTTTCAATTCCGCTACGATATCTGCATCCATCTTTGTCCAATCGGTAACTTCAGCACCTTTAGACAATGGATTAGCCAATCTTTCAGTATCGTAAAGTGACAAGATAGAAGCTTGACCTGAAGCACACAATCCACCGTTTGAAATTACTGAGTCAGGATTACCGTCAACTTTAATTGGACGACCTTCTCTAACTTTTACTTCAATACCGCAACTTACAGAGCAACCTCCACAAGTAGAACGGAAATAATTTGCTACACCTGGTGTAATATCTTCTGGCTTCACTAAATAAGGCACGGCATACCTTACTTTTGTTTTATAACAAGCAGCTAATGTTACAGCTGTTACGCTAAATCCAAAATACTTAAGGAAATCACGACGATTAGAATTTAATTCAAATCCATCTTCCGATAATACTTCCTCTAAGGGCAATGCCTCGTTAAACTCATTTTTTTGAGCTGCAATAAAACTTGCATCTCTGTTTAACTCCTCTTCGCCTTTCCAATATTTTATATTATTTGACATGATTTGTTTTTTTAATAATTATTAATAATGACATTTTGAACACTCTAAACCACCATTCATTGCAGGCGTGATTTTCACCTTACCATCTGGACCAAAATATTGGCTATGGTTGTTGTTCGCTTTAATATCTTTTTTGGCTTTGTCGTGTAATGCTGCGTAATAGTTATTATTTGCTACATCAATACCCGTATTCCTGTGACAATCAATACACCAACCCATTTGCAAAGTGTTCCATTGTTGAACCTTTTCCATTTTTTCAATTGGACCGTGACAATTTTGACATTGTAACTTTCCAACTTTAACGTGTTGTGAGTGATTAAATACTGCGTGATCTGGAAGATTATGAATTCTTACCCAACGAACTGGAGAAGGATTTTTACCATACTCTTCACCTGGTTTCGCTTCTGGATTGTAATCCAGAGCTTTGTAAATCTTTTTAATTTCCGGAGATATTTCACCGTTGTATTTGTCGGTCAACTGAACACCTTTATGACAATTCATACAAGTATTCAATGCAGGAATACTTGCACTTTTACTTTCTTCAACTGTAGAGTGACAGTATTTACAATCTATTTTCAATTCACCACCATGCAACTTGTGAGAGAATGCAATTGGTTGTGTTGGTGCATAGCCTTTTTGAACACCTACTTCACTAATCGCAAACTTATATCCATAATATGAACCTGGTACACCAATTGCCAATACTGTAAATATTGCCAAAACAGTTGGATTCATATTTGCTAAAACGCTAGGAAGAACTTTTTGATAGAATTTGCGGTTATCAACGTGCATGTCGTCAAAATCTTCTGGATTTTTATCGGCAGCAACACGTTTCAGCGTTTTGTTAACCTTTGCCAATACAAATAGAATGATTCCAAAAACAGCAACAAGAATCAACAAAATGTACTTAGTGGTAGGATCTTCCTTATCTGCATTCGCATTAGGATCAACAACAGGTCCTTTATTTGCAGTTGGAGCTGGTGCGGTTTTGATATACTCAACAATATTCAAAACCTGAGCAGGTGTCAAGTTTTCAAAAATGTTCATCGCGGCACCACCATATTCCTGATACAATTTATTTGCATCTGGATCGCCACTCTCTCTAAATTTTTTGTTGTTTCTTACCCATTGGATAATCCACTCATTTGTTCTCCTTTGGTCAACGCCACGCAATGCCGGACCAACAACTTTCTTGTCTAATGCATGACAGCTGCCACAGTTGTTTGCTTCATAAAGCTTTTTACCTTCTTCGGCATTCGGCTTGTCTTGCGCAAAACTAGGTACTGAAACAGCGAAAAGCGCTGCCAACGCCCAAAATTTGAATCGATTTATACTCATGTCTTTTACGAAATCTTTAATCGCGTCGCAAATATAGATAGTGAAACGTTCCACTTAAAACATTTTGTTAACATCATTTGCAATTTGAAATCTATCTAAATTATATTAATATTTGATTGAAATACTACTCTTTACACAAAATAAAATTCTGTGCTAAAATCAAAAATGTGTATTTTTAAATACACTTTTCACATTATCTACCGCGGAATTAATGAACAATTGTACTGAATACTGCATGAAAACGAAAAAAAAATCACTTTCCAACGTTAGATTTTAGAAATTCTTTGTAGCCAAGATAACTTGCTAAGCATACCTGAGAATAGTTTTGAGAGCTATTTTGAAATGCTCCAATATTTGTATGCCACAACTTTTTGATGAGTTCATTTCCATTGTCAACATCTGTTACATGTTTTACCGCATTTGCTACATTGCCAGCACCCGCATTATAAATATGCAAAACGAGTAAATTAAACCACAATGCGTCTTTTTCAAATTCAATATTGTTTTTAATGCAAATTCTCTGAGCTTGAGGGACACAGTATTCCTTCACCAACCTGGCTGCGGCATAAGCACTTTTGCTGAACACTAACCTGTCGTCTACCCCATTTGTTATTCTCAATCCATATTTTCGTGCAACCGATGGCATGATTTGAAAATGACCCGCAGCACCAGAATTTGAAACCCCTTTGTGATTACTTGGACTTTCGATCAGTAATAACAATTGCGAAACCATAGGATTTACACCCACCGATTCAAAAACCGAATTGGCAACTTTTAACTTTGGTCCTACTACAGAATAATTGAAAAACTCTTTTCGCCCTCTTACAAACTTTATTTTATGATTTGAAGGGATTGAATGCTTCATGGCATAAATTGCTCCTAAAGTTGTCAAATTTTGTCCCCTGTCAATTTTTTGTATGACATCCTTATGCACAACATCAATCACATGTCTTGTGGTTTGATTCACCACCAAAAATGAATCAGCCGACAACATAATGTCCTTCATCCAAAAAATCACATTTGGCGAACTCAAAAAACCAAGTGCATTGGAATCATCTTCTATAGACAAAAAATGGAATGTGTCATTATGAATGATATAATGACTGTCGTTTTTAAAACTAAAATCGTTGTTTCTTTCTGAAAATCCTTTGGACGGATTATTTCCTAAGGTAAATGATAACATTAATCCTGAAAATATCCCTCCAAATAAAATTGACTTTATAATTCTCTTCATATCTCTTACTTACAATGTTTTTCAATATAGAGGGCTGCATTTTTCTCGCCCATCAATAAACTCCTATCCCAATCTTGGCAAGCCAAACCCAATTTCCCTAAATTGAACCTTGCAATTCCCCTTCCCAAATATACGTAAGATAAATTACCCGTTTTCATTTTAATTGCATGGGTGAATTTCTTTTCGGCATCTTTCCACTTCTTGGTTTGTAACAATACATGTCCGTAATCAGCTAAAAATGTTCCATTGGTGGGATTATTGTCGATAAGTTCCTCAATGATTTTTACTGCTAAATCAAAGTCTTTAGCGAAAAAGCAATTATCGAACTTTAGTTTTAACGCATCCACATTTTTAGGTTCTGATAACAAAAACCTGTCGATATCTGTATTTGACTGGGCATATTTCTCCATTTCATGCAAACAAACGGCTCTGAAATAGTACATTTTAGAATTGTTAGAATTTTGTGCAACTTCATAATTGAGGAAATTGAATTTGTCTTTCAATTTCTTTTGGGCATCGTAAATAGAAAGTAGTTGAATTTTAATTGTATCGCTGCCAATATTGTTCTTTACCATCCAAATTGCATCCAATTCTGCATATTCATACTCTCTCATTTGAAGTGAAAGTGCGTATCTCGATTTGTGTGATTCTATGTCATTAGGAAAAGCAATCAGATAATGTGAAATATCCGCCAAGGCAAATTGAAAATTCGAAGTGAATTTATAGGCAATATGTCTGTTGTAGTATGCTTCAATAATTGAGGTATCTAAATAAATAGCTTTGTTTAAATCAACAACTGCATCTCCATAGTTTTTCACCTGCAACTTCGCAACACCTCTATTGAACCAATAATTTGCATTTTGAGGGACCATAGAAATTAATTGGTCATATGTTTTAATCGCATTAGAATAATCGTTGTCTTCCTGTTGCTGTAGGCCTTTTTTAACCAACTGATTTTCTGATGAACTAGGTTGAGCAGCAATTGTTTGATAAAACAATGCAAAGAAACATATGGTCAATATGTGTTTGTTAAAAATGAATTTCATTTACACTTGCAAGTTAATTCTTGTGTAATTATCAATAAAAAAGGGTTTTGCACATTTTTTAGTGTGTCTATTTTGAATTAGTTTTGGATTTATGTCTACCGAATTAGTTAAACGCAAAAACAAACTATTTCTAATCTTAGGAACTTTTTTCTTAACAAATGCCATTGTTGCTGAATTTATTGGTGCCAAAATATTTTCTTTGGAAGCTACATTGGGATTTAATCCTGCGAAAATCATATTATTTGGAGAAACCAATAGCTTTAACATGACCGCCGGTGTTATTCTTTGGCCTTTTGTATTCATCATGACCGACATTATCAATGAATACTTTGGAAAAGATGGGGTTCGCAAATTATCATATATAACGGTAATTATGCTTATTTATTCCTTCATAATGGTGAGAGTGGCAATGGGATTAAGTGGCGCAGACTTTTGGATAGGTTCAGGTAGCAGTAAAGGAATAGTGAATATGTCGAGTGCCTACAATTCCGTTTTTGGTGCGGGCTTAATGATTATCATTGGATCGTTGGTGGCTTTTTTAGTAGGTCAAATGGTTGATGCCTTTATTTTTACTAAGATCAAGGACAAAACAAACAATAAATTTATTTGGCTAAGGGCAACCGGAAGTACAGTCGTGAGCCAATTTATTGATAGCTATGTAGTACTTATCATTGCTTTTTATATTGGAGGGACATTTACTTTCAAACAAGTGATGGCCATTGGAACCATAAATTACATTTATAAGTTAACAATGTCAATTGTGTTATTACCCCTGCTCTATTTTGTGCACGGTATCATTGACAGATACCTAGGCAAAGCAAATTAAATTATTTGAGATTGAATTTTTCAGAATAAAAGCATTATTCCAGATAGTATAATTACCGCACTGGTAATGATTCCCGAATTATGTTCCCATTTATGGGCATCTAATTTTTTCATGCCGTTATAACCAATGAATACTCCGGTTAAGATGCTAATCCATGTGGAAATGGCGTATACCAAAATCAACGAAATAATGGTTGGAAATCCTGAGGGCGCTAATGTAAAAAAATAACCTACGATTTCCATACAAGGCGATAAGAACATAGAAAGCAATATGGCTCCAAACACCCATTTGTGAGTTCCAGAAGTTACAGGATCTAAATGAAAATGGTGGTGTTTATAATGTCTATATAAAAACCATATTCCCAATAGGATGAGTATGATTCCCCCAATTTTTTCGAATGGCAAATTGAGTAAAAAGTCATTGTTGGTATTGGTGCTATTTTTGAATTTCATAAGAAATCCATTGGTAACAAAATAAATAACCAATCCTATGAGAATGGTTCCAATAGAATGTGCCCAGGCAGCCATTGATGCGTAACGGTAAGTAGTGAACTTACTCCACTTCATTTTATGCGCCAAAGACGCTAAGGGCAACCAATGGCTTGGAATAAAACCATGAAGTAAGCTAATAAAGAAAGCGAGAAATAATTGGGCCCTCATAAAAATGCAAAGTTAGTATAAAAAACAAAAGCACCGCATTGAGCGGTGCTTTTATTTATGTTTTAGTATTTAGATTAAGCGTTAGCTTCAGTCATCCATTTGTTCCATTGTTCAGCAGAAATCTTGCTATCAGTTTCAACCATTGAAGCGATTTTCTCTTCAGTTAATGAAGTTAATTCTTCAACAGAATTTACACCAAGGGCATTCATTCTTTTCACCATAGCTGGACCAACTCCTGCCAATGATTTCAATTCAGTGATTCCACCGCTTACTGCAGTTGCTTCATTCGCATCGGATTCAACTTTCGCTGCTGCTGCATCGGCTTCCGCTTTTGCTGCTTTTTTGTTGCCTTTTTCAGCTTCTGCAAATTGAGCTCTCAATTCAGTAAATGCATCCAATTCACCCAACGTAGATCTCTCTGAAGAATTACCCGATTTTTTAACTGGTTTTCCACCAGTAGTTTTACGAGATTTATCACCTCCTCTAGATTTATCGTCAGAATCATTCTTCGCTCTTTCAGCACCTTTCCAGATGTTTGTGTGAGAAACGATGATACGTTTAGAATCTTTGCTAAATTCGATTACTTCAAATTCAAGAACTTCATCTTCTTTCAAAGGTTTGTTGTCTGCTTTCTTAATGTGACGGGTTGGAGCAAATGCCTCAACACCATACTGCATTTGAATTGTAGCACCTTTGTCGTTAATGCTTGTTACTGTTCCTTCATGAATAGAACCGATTGTGAAGATAGTTTCGAAAGTTTCCCAAGGATTTTCTTCCAATTGCTTGTGGCCTAAACTCAAACGTCTGTTATCAGAATCAACTTCCAAAACTACAACATCTAATTTTTCACCTTTTTTCACAAATTCAGAAGGATGCTTGATTTTTTTATTCCAACTTAAGTCAGAAACGTGAACCAAACCATCAATACCTTCTTCAAGTTCCAAGAACAAACCATAAGATGTTAAGTTTTTAACAACTCCAGAATGCTTGCTACCCAAAGGATATCTGTCGGTGATACTTATCCAAGGATCGGAATTCAATTGCTTGATACCCAAGCTCATTTTGTGCTCATTGCGATCAAGTGACAATACCAACGCTTCGATTTCTTCACCTACTTTTAGGTATTCAGAAGGGTTACGTAGGTGTGAACTCCAGCTCATTTCACTCACGTGAACCAAACCTTCAACACCAGTTTTAATTTCAATAAATGCACCGTAATCTGCAACAGATACAACTCTACCTTTAACTTTAGAACCTTCAACTACGTCGGCTTCTAAATTATCCCAAGGATGAGAAGACAATTGCTTCAATCCCAAAGAAATACGTTTTTTGGTATCGTCGTAGTCTAAGATAACTACATTAATTTTATCATCTAATTTTAACACCTCTTCAGGGTGATTGATTCTACCCCAAGAAATATCAGTTATGTGCAATAATCCATCAATTCCACCCAAATCAACAAACACACCGAAGCTTGTCATGTTTTTCACAACACCTTCTAGTACTTGTCCTTTTTCTAGGCGAGATAATATTTCAGATTTTTGAGCTTCAATATCATCTTCAATTAATGCTTTGTGAGAAACAACTACATTTTTATAAACATCATTGATTTTAACGATTTTAAAATCCATGTTTTTGCCAACGTATTGATCGTAATCTCTTACTGGCTTCGTATCGATTTGAGAACCTGGCAAGAAAGTATCGATGCTAAATACATCAACTACCAATCCACCTTTGGTTCTAGAGCGAACATATCCCGTAACAACAGTATCATTTGTATGAGCTTCAACAATTTTCTCCCATGCAGTTTCTTGTAATGCTTTTCTTCTGCTTAGGATCAACTGACCCATTTTGTCTTCAGCAATGTCAACAAATACTTCTACTTCGTCGCCAACTGCCAATTCTGGTCTGTCTCTGAATTCCGTTCTTGGAACAAGTCCATCACTTTTGAATCCGATGTTTACTACAACGTCTTTATCGTTGATAGCAACAACCATACCTTTAACCACTTGTTTTTCAACAACTGGGCTAAATGTTTTAGAGTAAGACTCTTCTAATACGTTTCTTTCATCTGAAGAGTACGATTGAAAACCTGCATCATCTGCATCCCAATCGAAATCATCGTGTCCTGAAACTTTTGAAGCTGCCTTTTGTTTTGGGGCAACTTCCGAAACTGCTTGAGTTTCTTCAATGTTGTTTTCGTTTTTTTCGTTAGTCAATTTAAGGGTTCCTCCTTTGAATAGGGCGCAAATTTATATGACACAAAGCAATTTTCCTAATGTTTATTTTTTGTTTTTTTAGATATTTATCGTCGCTCCGCGATTGATCAAGCTTTTTTGTGCCGCTTCAAGAATTGTAACCACGTTTAAACCGCTATTTGCACTTCCCAATGGCGTTGTTTTTTCAGCAATAGACTTAATAAAATCCTCCGCTACCCCTTTCAATGCTTCAATTTGAGGCAACTTTGGAATATAAATATCACCAAAGCGGTAATCTATCAACCATTTGTGCATGTCTTCTGGTGTACTCACAGAAAATCCTGAATCGTAAATTTTAATTTTTTCAGTTGGCTCAACATCATCGTAAATAATCATCTTGTTTGTGCCACCAATTAGGGTTTTCCTGATTTTCACAGGACTAATCCAACTAGATGTAATATGCGCAAACGTATCGTCATCAAAAAATAAAGAAATATACGCCAAATTTTCAATTCCCATTTTTGTATGGGCAATACCTGTTGCACTTACTGCAACCGGTTTTTTTCCACCAGATATATAATCAAAAATAGATAAATCATGCACAGCCAAATCCCAAATGACACTCCAATTTGGATTGAATAAACCCAAATTAATTCGTGTACTATCAAAATATTGAAGCTGACCTAATTCTCCACTATCAATTACACTTTTGATTTTTTGAACAGCGCCTGTATATAAGAAGGTATGATCAACCATCAAACTCAAACCCCTGGCATCGGCAATTTCCATCAATTCTAACACCTCAGCCCTGCTTGTTGCAAGTGGTTTCTCTACCATTACACTTTTGTTTTTGAGCAACGCTTTTTTTGCCAAATCATAATGTGTATTGATTGGAGTAGCCAAAACAACCGCGTCGATTTCTGGATTTTCAAAAATCTCATTTGCATCGTTGCACAAATTAATTTTGGGATATAATTGATGAATTTTCTGCAATCTGCTATTGTCAAAATCTGCTACTGAATGTACTTCAGCGCCATTTACCGATTGAAAATTTCTTACCAAATTCGGACCCCAATAGCCCAAGCCAACAATTCCAACTTTTATCATAACTTATATGCAAATTAAAAAGAATAATTCTGAATTTGTGAAGATTTCTTATGTTTGTAATGAATTTATGGCAAAAAAGACACAGAATACAGTTGAAATAAAAAATCCAACTGCAAAAAAGACAATTTCTTTGGGTTTCATTTCAGAAAGTCAGTCATTCAACACTGAATCAGCTTCGAACTACAATTACGTTTCAACCCTTTCAGGAATTGAAATGCTAAATGACCTTAAAAATCAAACGTCTGATTGGTATTTAATTGCATTTAATCCAGCATGCTTGAAGTCCAATCAAACCAATAAGGCTCTCTCATTAGTCCCTCAAAATCCCAAAAATGGAAGTTATTGCGTTGCAACTACTTTTAAAAAGGGAAAAGCCTTCAAAGATTTATTTTTGGGTAGCAATGCTCAACATGATTTGGCTTCGTTTGTTCTATTAGACGCAGATACTTTAAGTAGATTCATTGATCAAAATTATCTCCCAAAAAGCCAAGCAGAATTGGCTTATGCCGTTGAAAAAACCTGTTCTAAGGAATATGTAATTCAAATAGATACTTTGGATGCACCAAAAACTAGTTGGAAAGTAGATTTCAATATCAAACATGCCAAAATTGCCAATTACTATTTTAAGTCATTTACCAATATTTCTAAAATAGCTTTTGTACTTATTTCCCTTATCGGATTGTTTTTCTTGGTTGGAATGAGCAAAAAAGCAGGTATTTCGGGTGATGAATTTACGCAATACGAATATTCTAAACTAACAGCCAATTACTACTTAGATAAAATTGGACAATCCATTCCTATCGATACAAACTTATTGAAAGGACAAAAAATGAAGACTTTGGCATCAGTTTTTCAAAACGAAGGTGTGAACACCGCAACGTTGGTAGATCCAGAAAAATTAATGCACTTATACGGATCTAGCTTTGATACATTTACCACCATTTTGGCTCATTTCTTTGGAACAGATGATATTATGGGATTCCGACATTTCTGGAACGCTATTTTTGGATTCTTTATTATTCTTTACAGCTCGTTGATTGTTCGCCGTCTTACCAAAGGAAGTTGGTTTTGGGGAGCAGTTGCCTTCGCAATTTTGATATTTACTCCCCGCCTTTTCGGTGAATCATTGAACAATCCTAAGGACGTTCCTTTTGCCTTGGGTTATATCATGTCGCTTTATTACGCTATTAAGGTTTTTTCAAATTTCCCGAATGTGAGATGGTCAAGTATTCTCGGTTTGATCGTTGGAACTGCATTGGGCATTAGTATTCGTATTGGGGGATTGTTATCAATTGCCATTTTCATCATGTATGCAGGACTTAAATTCATTGAAACAATTGGATTAAGTAATTTCTTAAAATTAAAGTGGAATCAGTTTGGCAAATGGATCATTTGGTTAGGCGGAATTTCATTGGGTAGTTACCTTTTGGGTGTCTATGTGTGGCCATATGGTTGGGATCAACCTTTTACAAATCCTTTCGTTGCATTGAAATCTTTCACCAATTATGCAGGCAGTATTCGTCAGCTTTTTGAGGGACGTATGTTCGATTCAGATGTTTTACCCGCTTACTACCTAACAAAGTATGTTTTCATTACATTGCCTTTGGTGAGTTTGGTTGGATTCGTGATATTCTTGATTACAACAATCATCAAACGCAAGGAATTCACAATCGAGGAATTCTTAATTGTTTTTGCTGCCATTTTCCCAATTTTGTATATTTATATCAATCACTCTCAAGTATATGGCGGTTTGCGCCAAATATTGTTTACTATCCCATGTTTCGTTATGGTTGGAATTTTAGGATATGCCAAGTTGCAAAAAATGCTAAAAATAAAGGTACCAGTTTCTGCAATTTTAGCGGTTTTGTTGGCGGCATTACCTGCCAAATTCATTTTTGCCAATACCTCACTCTCTTATATTTATTTCAATGAAACCATTGGAGGAACAAAGGGTGCCTACGGAAAATTTGAAATGGATTATTATTTGGCTGGTTTGCGTCAAAGTGCAGAATGGTTCTTAGAGAATGTAGCGAGAAAAAATCCCTCAAAAAAATACGAAGTATTGACATATGGAATGGATCAAGTGAAATACTACTGCAGAAACGATAAGAACGTGCATGTAGGTTTTACGAGATTTGACGACAGAGGAAGTAAAAAATGGGATTACGCTATCTTCTACAATGCATATTTTGACAAAGACAGACTTTCATCTGGTGAATTCCCTCCAAAAGGAACGGTATTTTCGCCAATGGTTGATGGAAAACCAATGGGTTGCGTGATAGAGCGACTTTCATTAGAAAATTTTGAGGGAATCAAAGCCATTGAAAAAGATGCTAATTTTAGATTAGGTATCGATAAATTACAGTCTTATTTGAAAGTTGACCCAATTTCAAGCGAAACTCAGTTTTATTTAGCAAACGGATATGCAAATCTTGGAATGCTTGATTCTGCCATTATTTGCGCTAAAAAGAGTGTCGAATCTTACCCTGAATACAGCAAAGGATTGTTTTCATTGCATCAGTTTTATATGAACTTAAAAAAGTATGATGAAGCGGTTAAGGTAATGGATCAATATTTGGATTCACGTCCTCAAGATGCCGAAGGATATATCATGAAAGCACAATCACAATTGATGAAAAAAGACAATTCAGTTATGACAACCGTGAACAAGGCAGTTGAATTGAGCCCGTTAGATTCAAGATCTTATATGTTGGGTGCTCAATACTACCAAAGTATCAATGACAAAGGCAATTTAGACAATTGGTATAAAGCGGCCATGTTGCAACAGGCAAAGACCCAAGATGACCAACAAAATAGCATTACTGCCATCCGATTCATTTACGAAAGTATTACTGGAATGGGTGTTGAGGAATTCGATAAGAAATTCTTGAAAATGGAATAATTCTATTCTAATTAAACAAATTGGCCAATTCTCCATGCTCAATTGCATAGAATTGGCCTTTTTCATTTATGGCGATTCTCGACGCTTCAACCTTCAAATCATGCTCATAAAAGAAAATCCAATTTTCTTTTACTGCCAAATCATTCACCAATTGACGTTCTTTCATCGTAAGTAGCGGTTGAATGTCGTAAGCCATCACGTAATTGGCCGGAATATGCGCAGAAGAAGGATATAAATCTGCAGCATAAAACACTTTTTGGCCGTTATCTAAATGAACCAACGGAGCAATCATTCCTATTGTATGTCCATTAAAAACCTTAATTTCTATGCAACCTTCAAGTATTTCTCCTTCATTCAGAAAGTTCAGTTTTTGAGAAGCTTGAAGCAATTCAAAATTCTCTTTCAAAAAGGATGCTTTTTCTCGGGGATTGGGATTGTTTGCATGATTCCAATGTGCTTCATTCACATGATAAGTAGCATTTGGAAAGGTTAACGCCAAAGAATCATCTTGTAAACGCTCAATTGCGCCTCCACAGTGATCGAAATGAAGGTGAGTCAACAAAACATCTGTAATATCTTCTTTGGCAAATCCTGCGGTCTTTAATGAGTTCAATAACGAGTGTTCACCGTTTAACCAGTAATGGCCAAAAAACTTTTCACTTTGTTTGTTTCCAATTCCAGTGTCAATTAATACCAATTTCGAATCAGTTTCAACTAGCAAGCAACGCATTGCCCAGTTGCACATGTTGTTTTCATCGGAGGGATTTAATTTATTCCAAATTGTTTTAGGCACAACACCAAACATGGCGCCACCATCTAATTTGAAATTTCCAGTTGGAATTACATGCAATTTCATACTAAAAATCTCCGTAAACGTCAGTTAGTGCTTCGCAACCCGTTTCGGTAATCAAAATGGTATGTTCAAATTGAGCACTTAGTTTGCCATCGATGGTACGTGCTGTCCAACCATCTTTTCTGTCAATTTTACAGCGCGCTTTTCCAGCGTTGATCATTGGCTCAATGGTAAAAATCATTCCTGGCTTCAATTTAGGACCCGTATTTTTATCGGCAATATGCGATACATCTGGTTCCTCGTGAAATTTAATTCCTACCCCATGTCCACAAAATTCATAAACAACGCTATAACCATGCTTGTGCGCATGCTCAGCAATGTAGTAACCAATATTATTCAATTGATTACCGGGAAAGCACTGCTGAATTCCTATTTTTAGGCATTCTTTGGTAACTTCAACCAACTTTTTTGCATATTCACTTGGTTCACCCACGTAATACATTTTGCAGGTATCGCCAAAGTAGCCGTTTAAAATGGTTGTAACATCAATATTTACAATATCGCCAAATTCTAAAACAGTATCATTGGGAACTCCATGGCAAATTACATCGTTTACCGAAATACAGCATGAATGTTTGAATCCACGGTATCCTTTTGTTGCCGGAGTTGCCCCATGACTTCTTACAAAATCCTCACAAATTCTATCAAGCTCTATTGTTTTAACACCAGGTTTAATGAATTGCTCCATATATTTCAGCGTTTCGGCTGCCAAGTGAGAACTTTTCCTGATTCCCTCAATCTGTTCTGCTGTTTTAATATTAATAGCCATTCGTTTATTATTCGGCAATTGCCCTTATCACATCTTGTTTGGTAATGATATGCCAATTCCCACCCATGTCCATCACCAACAAAGCGCTATTCTGCTTATTGATCATCGACGATAACTTTTCAATGCTTTCAGAAAAAGCAACTATAGGATAAGGCGGTTGCATGATTTTATTCACTTCATGATTCATCATTGAACTATTCTTCAATAATTCAGCATAAAAATGATTGTCTTCTATACTTCCAACAAATGCACCTTCTTTGTTCATTACAGGAATTTGAGAAATGCCATACTTCTGCATTTTTGCAAATACAGTTTCGCACAAATCGTCTTCATGGCAATAAACCAACGGATGATGCATGTGATTTTGAATCAAATCTAAAGCAGACTTGGTAACATTGGCAGGCAAGAAGCCCCTGTCCCTCATCCAATCTTCATTGAACATTTTACCCAAATAACGGGTACCATGATCGTGGAAAATAACCACAACCACATCGCCTTCTTTGAATTCGTTTTGCAACTGCATGATACCAGCCATGGCACTACCCGCGCTGTTCCCCGCAAAAATCCCTTCTTCCCTCGGAATTCTTCTTGTCATCACGGCCGCATCTTTATCGGTCACCTTTTCAAACTTGTCGATCAATGAAAAGTCAACATTGGCAGGTAAAAAATCCTCTCCAATTCCTTCGGTGATGTAAGGATAAATTTCATTTTTATCGAACTCACCCGTTTCTAGGTATTTTTTAAATACAGAACCATAGGTATCAATACCAAATACTTTGATATTCGAATTTTTCTCTTTTAAATATTTTGCTGTACCTGAAATTGTTCCACCTGTTCCAACACCAACAACCAAATGGGTAATTTTACCTTCAGTTTGATCCCATATCTCTGGACCCGTTTGCTCATAATGGGCTTGCGAATTACTTAAATTATCGTATTGATTCGGCTTCCATGCATTTGGAATTTCAGCAGCCAATCTAGAACTTACAGAATAATAACTGCGTGGATCTGTTGGTTCAACATCGGTGGGACAAACAATTACTTCAGCACCAAATGCCTTGAGGGCATCTACTTTTTCTTTGCTTTGTTTGTCGGTAGTTGTGAAAATACACTTATAACCTTTAATCACAGCGGCAATGGCCAATCCCATTCCTGTATTTCCGCTTGTCCCTTCAATGATTGTTCCACCTGGTTTTAAAACGCCCGATTTCTCAGCGTCCTCAATCATTTTCAATGCCATTCTATCTTTGATAGAATTTCCAGGATTTGTAGTTTCAACCTTTGCCAAAACGGTACATGGCAAATCTTTGGTAATGGTATTTAATTTAACCAGCGGAGTGTTTCCAATGGTTTGTAATATATTTTCGAAATATTTCATTAATTGTTGTTTAACGCAAAGGTGATTTGATTTAAATGGTGTGGCCCATGCCAGGCGTACAAAGCAATCAATTGACTCAAAGACAAATGACGTTGATTACCTGTATGATAAACAGATTTCGCCAAATGTTCTGTCGGATTTTTCAAACATTCAAGTAAAAACAAACTCCAACGTTGATGTACACCCAATAGAATCATAAAACTCGCCTCATGGTGGAAAGAATAATCAATTTGATCAGCCCATTTATTCTCATGGTAAGGATGAATTTCAGTCACATCTTGAGAAACTACATGTTTTGTTCTAGTAAAAGCTACCATGTGAGAATCCGCTAAATGGTGAATAATTTCTCTAATGGTCCAAGATCCGTCTCTATAGGTTTTGTTTAAGTCTTCTTCTGTTAAAGTAGATAGCACTTTTGCCAATTGATTTGGGAATTCTTTGATCGCAATTACGCTTTGCAATAATTCTTCAATAGAAATATCCCTATCCCAATCAAAATTATCCGCAACATAAACTGGTTTTTTCATTGCTTAATTGATTAAATCAAATCCGGTGTATTTCCTAAGAACTTCTGGTACAATAATTCCTTCAGGGGTTTGATTGGTTTCAAGCAAAGCAGCTACAATTCTTGGCAAAGCCAATGCACTACCGTTCAAACTGTGTGCAAGCTCATTTTTCCCTTCTGCATTTTTATACCTGCATTTCAACCTGTTGGTTTGGAAAGTCTCAAAATTGCTCACAGAAGAACATTCAAGCCACATTTCTTGCGCTGGCGACCAAACTTCCATGTCGTAAGTTTTGGCGCTGGTGAAACCCATATCTCCACCGCACAGCAACAACACACGGTAATGTAAACCTAATTTCTGAAGTAAGCTTTGAACGTAAGTTTGCATGCTTTCTAATACTTCATAAGAACTTTCAGGTTTCACAATTTGTACAATTTCAACTTTATCAAATTGATGCAATCTATTCAATCCCCGAACATGGGCACCATAACTTCCCGCTTCTCTTCTAAAACATGGAGTGTAGGCACAGTTTTTAATAGGCAATTGAGATTCATTCAAAGTTACATTTCTATAAATATTGGTAACTGGAACCTCGGCAGTTGGAATCAAATACAAATCATCAATCGTTGAATGATACATCTGCCCTTCTTTGTCAGGCAATTGACCTGTACCATAACCACTCTCTGAATTCACCATCAACGGCGGTTGAATTTCCATATAACCTTGACTACCCGCTTCATTTAGGAAGAACTGAATCAAAGCACGTTGAAAAATTGCACCTTTTCCTTTGTATACCGGAAATCCAGCACCTGTAATTTTAACACCCAATTCAAAATCTATGATGTCATATTTAGCAGCCAACTCCCAATGCGGCAAAGCGCCTTCATGTAAATTAGCTTTATCGCCGTAAATCGATGAAACGAAATTATCATTGGCATCTTTTCCTTTAGGTACAGAAACATTAGGTGTATTTGGCAAAGTTACCAATACGTTCTTTAGCTCCGTTTCTTTTTCTTCAACAATAGTTTCGAGGGACTTTAGCTCTTCCTTTAATCTTACCGATTCTTTACGAATGGCTTCAGCTTCCTCTTTTTTACCTTCTTTGAATAAGGAACCAACCTGCGCCGACAACTGATTGCCAAGTGCTTGATTTTGTTCCATATTGGTTCTAGCTTGACGCGCTTGCTCGTCGATGCTCAATATTTCGTTGATTGTAGCTGTTGCATCAAAGCCCCTAATTGCTAATCTAGAGATGATTTCATCTTTATTTTGTCGAATATTTGAGATTAATAACATAATTACTGCAAAATTGCCAAAAAAAATCGGTTGTTTTATGATTAATTCAATAGTTTTTTAACAATCTTGATATAATCACCAATTATGATCAAAAAAATTAAAAATTATACTTTACTCAATACACCAATTTTATTGGCATAATTTTTTGCAAATTCAATTGCAAATTCAATTTCATTTGGAACACTTCCATCAAGTATTGCTTCTCTAACCGCATCTTTAATCATTCCAATGTGCTTAGGATTCTTAATTTCAAACAATTCCATGATGTGATTTCCAGTAAATACAGGTTGCCAGTTGCGCAATTCATCCTTGGCCAACACATCCTCAATTTTTTGAGATACCACTGCAAGATTCTTAATATGCCTGGCTACCTTTTGTTCGTTTTTACTTGTAATATCAGCAGTACACAATATCATTAAATCTTGAATGTCTTCACCCGCTTCAAAAATCAACCTGCGTACCGCACTGTCTGTTACAATTTCCTTCGATAAAACAATAGGACGCAAATGCATCAATACCAACTTTTCAACATAGCGCATTTTCTCATCCAAAGGCAATCTTAAACGCTTAAAAATCCCTTTTACCATTCTAGAACCTCTATCCTCATGGCCGTGGAACGTCCAACCTACTTTCTGATCAAACCTTTTTGTAGGAGGTTTGGCAATATCGTGTAAAATAGCTGCCCAACGCAACCATAAACTATCCGAAAGCGCGCAAGTTTGATCCAATACTTGTAAAGTATGGTAAAAATTGTCTTTGTGGCTTTTGCCATTGATGGTTTCAACCCCATGTAAGGCAACAAATTCAGGAAAGAAACGAACTAGCAATCCGGTTTTGAACATAATGTCAAAAGCAAGGCTAGGTTTTTCGCCCATAATCATTGCGTTGATTTCATCAGTTACCCTTTCTTGAGAAACAATATCTATTCTGTGCGCATTTTCACATATTGAAACATAAGTTTTTGCTTCAATTTTGAATCCCAACCTTGCTGAAAACCTTATGGCTCTTAACATTCTCAATGGATCATCGCTGAAAGTAATATCAGGATCGTTTGGCGTTTTTATAATTCCATCTTGAATGTCTTGTACTCCGTTAAATGGGTCATACAATTCACCAAAATTATGTTTGTTCAATGATAAATAAAGAGAGTTAATGGTAAAGTCCCTCCTATTTTGATCATCAATTAAACTACCATCTTCAACAATAGGTTTGCGAGACTCTTTTCTGTAACTTTCTTTTCTCGCACCAATAATTTCAATGATAAATTCATTGTATTTAATTTGTGCAGTTCCGAAGTTTTTAAAAAGTGAAATGTGTTTATCTCCTTTTAGCGATTGATATAAATGTTGCGCAAAATCAACTCCAGAACCAATGCAAACGACATCGATGTCTTTGTTTGATCGTTTTAAAAATAAATCCCTCACAAAACCACCCACAACATAAGCTTCGAGGTTTAATTCCTCGGCTGTATCAGAGATTTTCTGAAATATGTCGTGATTCAAAGGGTTGTTATTCACGACGCAAAGATAAGCAAGGCTTTTGATTATCTTTGTGAGCAATGAAACAAAAGGCTGTTCTCATTTTATTGATTTATTTGATATTTCGAATATATTTCATTCCAATGGGCCATACAGGCGATGGATGGGGGTATGCCTGTGAAATTTTAAAACTCGATCTTTTTTCACCGCATCATATTCTTTACAAACCTTTTACAGTATTTATTACATTTATTGCCTATCCTATTTTTAGTTTCTTCCCTCAAAATAGCCCCATTTTAATTTTTAGTTTATTGAATGTCATTTGGAGTGTAATTTCATTATATGTCTTTTTTCTTATCCTAGAAATTATCAATCCCTCAAATGAAAAGAACATTTGGACAATGGTTTTTGTAGCTTTTGGATTCGGATTTATTCGGTATTCGGGAGAAAATGAAACGTACATCCTTCCTATACTTTTTAGTTTATTGGGGACATATTTTCATTTCAAAAAAGCGAATAAAATTTGGACATATTTGTTTTTGTCAATTGCAGTATTATTCCATCAAATTCATATTTTTTGGCTTTTAGGATTTGCAATTTCTGATATCATTCAACACAAAAATTGGAAACCCTTGCTGATTTCTTGTTTTGCAATTGTATTGTTTTACATAGGATATGCCATTCATTACAGCATAACATGGTATCAATTGCCATTTTACGATGTACATCAAGGGCAAGTAAATACTTCCTTGGGTATTAAAAATATCATCTTCACCCCAATTAACTTTATAAGAACTTTCATTCAAATCCACGGTGATATTTTGCTGATTTTAAAAATTTATAAGGTTTATCTCATTGCTATTGGAGGCATCATTTTATTAACCACAATCCTATTCTATTCTCGTTTTTTAAAATTGATTCACAGTGTCAAGTCAATATCCCTCAAAAGAATTAAAGATAATTGCAAATTTTCAAATCCTTTGATATTGTGCATTTTATTTCATTTATTGTTTGCGTTTTACTCCGAAGGAAATGCAGAATTCATGGTTATGCTTCCTATGCTCATGTTGATTTGGTTTTCACAAAATAACCTTGTGCACTTTCAACTTGTAAAAGGGCTAACAATTTGCTTAATTGTTTGGAATACTATGTTTTTCATTATTCCTTCTAAACAATATGATTTCAAAGAAATTGCATTCATTACAAAAGAAATCCAATCGATTTCACTATCGAAAAACACACCTGTCGAATTCATAACCAACAACAATGTAATCTTTAGCAATTACGTAGAATATGAAAACTTGGTTGCAAAACGCATTAAAATCAATATCACAGTAAAAAGTATTGAAGAATTCAATGAAGGGCCTAATGTTGCCTTATCAAAGTGCATAATGTTAACAGATGCAATCGAAAACACTTTTGTGACAGATAGAAAAGCTATCGTATCTAAATTAGATAATCAAAATGGGTTATTTAAACAGAAATTCCAATTTAGAACTTTAGGCATTATAAAGCCAAATGCAGCCCAAGAAATCAAACTTACACAATTATATTAATTACCAATTTAATTGCGCAAAATCGTTGATTTGCGTCAATTTTTGGTCTTTTACCTGATAAATTGTGCCACCAAACTTTTGAATCAAACGATAATCGTGGGTTGCCATAATAACTGAAGTTCCTTCAGAACAAATTTTATGCAATAAGGTCATTACATCGTCGCTAATTTCTGGATCTAGGTTTCCGGTAGGCTCATCGGCCAATACAACCTTAGGATCGTTTAATAAAGCGCGGGCTATTACCAATCTTTGTTGTTCCCCACCACTCAATTCATTTGGAAACTTATAACTCTTTGTTTGTAATCCTACCTTTTCAAGAACTTCCATGGCGCGTTCCTTCATTTCAAAATCATTTTTCCAGCCAGTGGCTCTTAAAACAAAAAGTAAATTATCTAAGGCAGATCTATCAGACAATAATTGAAAGTCTTGAAATATAATTCCAAGCTTTCTGCGCAGAAACGGAATTTGACTTGACTTTAATCCGTTAAGTTCGAAATCGGCAATTTTAGCATTCCCTTCAACCAAAGGAATTTCTCCATAGAGCGTTTTTAACAGAGATGATTTTCCAGAACCCGTTTTTCCTACTAAAAATACAAACTCTCCTACACTTACGTCTAGGGAAATTGATTGCAACACAGGAATTCGACCCTGGTATATTGTAGCATGATTAATTGATATTGGCAATTCCACCGAACAAAACTATATAAAACCATTGAACAAGCGAATGAAACATATTCACACTCAGCAAATAGTCCAATTCGATGGAAAATCAACTTTTAAACCACTGAATAGGCTCCTTTCCCATTTTACGGAGAAGTTTGTTTGCCTTTTTAAAGTGGTTATTGCCAAAAAATCCTTTGTGCGCAGATAAAGGACTGGGATGAACTGAGCTCAAAATGATATGTTTCGTTTCATCAATACATTGAATCATTTGATTGGCATTGTTTCCCCAAAGCATAAAAATTATCTTTTCATGTTCTTCAGAAATTTTCCCAACACAAAAATTTGTAAAGTTTTGCCATCCAATTCCTTGGTGCGACAATGGTTGGTCTTTTTCAACGGTAAGAATGGTATTCAACAAGAGAACACCTTGTTCCGCCCAAAACTGAATATCGCCAGACGTAAAAGGTTCACAATCAAACTCTGTTTCAATTTCCTTGAAAATATTTTTTAGCGAAGGTGGAATTTTAACACCATCATTTACCGAAAATGCCAAACCATTTGCCTCTCCAGTTCCATGATAAGGATCTTGACCTATGATTACAATTTTCACATCATTGAAATCACACAATTCAAGTGCTTTTAATATATCGTTTTGCGAAGGATAAATAATTGTACCTTGCTTAACCTTCTGATTTAAAATATTATGAATTCTTTTTAACCCACTAATTTGATGGGCATTTCTCAATATTTTATACCAATTTTTTTCTTCTGATAAGCCAAACATACTAAGTTAACAAATCCTCCAATTCTTCAATATCTAAATTGGTCAATACCACATCTTCATCTGGAATGATGCTTTCTGCCAATCGGGTTTTCTTCATTTGTAACGCCAAAATCTTCTCTTCGATGGTGTTTTTGGTTATGAATTTATAACTCATTACCGTTTTGTTTTGACCAATTCTATGCGCCCTATCTTCTGCTTGCTTCATAGTAAAAGGATTCCACCATGGATCTGCCAAAAATACATAATCTGCAGCAGTTAAATTGATACCACTATTGCCCGCCCTCAAACTCAATAAGAATATTTTAATTTCAGGTGTGTTTTGAAACAAATCAATTTGATGTGCTCTTTCTTTTTCATCCATCGAACCATCCAAATAGCAATATTGGATTTTTGATTCTTTCAACAGTTCAGCAATATTTTTTAAATATCCTACAAATTGTGAGAACAATAAAATTTTGTGTCCATTCTCAATCGCACGTATCAACATTCTCGAAATTTCGTCATCCTTTCCACTACCCCCTTCATAATTCTCATCTTTCAAACTTGGATTTAGTGCCAATTGACGTAAATGCATCAATCCATTAAAAATCTTCAACCTTGATTTGCTAATTCCAACTTGGCTTACATGATTCAAAATCTCGTTTCTGTATTGACTTTTGACTTTCTCATATAATTCCTCCTGTGCCGGACTCATTTCACAATAGTGAATTTTTTCAACTTTTGGAGGAAGTTCCTTCACTACTTGACTCTTGGTTCTTCTCAGAACAAATGGATCAATGAATTTCCTTAATTCTTCTGCTTTTTTGGCGTTTGAAGACTTTTCAATAGGTTTGATAAATTGATTTTCAAAGAATGAATACGAACCCAATAAACCTGGATTTAAGAAATTCATTTGGCTCCAAATATCCAATAAAGTATTTTCAATAGGAGTACCAGTTAAGGCAATCCTATTTCGTGCATTTAATTTTAGTAAGTTTCTCGCAGTTAATGAGCTTGGATTTTTAATTGCCTGACTTTCATCGAGAACAACGCAACGGTATTCGAAACATTTCAGAATTTCAATATCGTTTCTCATTGTTCCATAACTCATAATCACCAAATCCATATCGGCAAATTCACCAATTAATTTATGTCTGTGAATGCCATTATACTTCATCACTTTCATGGTAGGGCAAAATTTATTTGCCTCCGATTGCCAGTTATATAAAAGTGATTTAGGACAAATTACCAAAGTAGGGCCTTGATAGAATTGATTTGATGGAATAATAGAAGTGCCATTTAATACTTTCTCAACCTCGTCAAACGCCATATGGCGATGAACAGTTGTTGGGTGGTATTCATGGTTGATCATAGATTGTATAACTGCGAGGGTTTGAATGGTTTTACCTAAACCCATGTCATCGGCTAGCAACGCACCTAGTTTATTTTCAAGTAAAAATTTAATCCAATTATAACCTTCTTTTTGATATTCTCTGAGTTCCGCAACAAAATCTGACGGCAATTCATAATCAGGTAGATCGGTTGATAAAACTTCATTCCATTTGGTTTTCGGCAGCTCTTCTTCAAACAAATCTTGAAGATCATCTAACAAACCAACATGAATATTTTTTAATCGAAGTGTTTGATCATCAAAATCAGCCAAATTCACAATTTGAGAAAACCTTGCAAACCATTCATCAGGCAAAATTGCGATACTGCCATCGGGCAACACAAATTCTTTTTTCTTTTGAAGGATGTTGTTTTTCAATCGGCTAAATGGAATTTCGAAATCGCCAAATTTCACTACGGCCATAACGTCAAACCAATCTTCAAATTGATTTACTTTGATTTTTAATTCGATTTTACCCAGGTAATAATTAACTTCAGTAAAATCTTGTTCTACTTTAAATCCTTTGCGTTGTAAATCTTCAGTGTGTTCATTAATCCACTGAATTAAAGAATAGGCAGTATCTTCCATTGGAACGCTGAATAAACTTCCCTCATTTACTTCCAATCCCAATTCCTTTAAAATTGAAATTTTTTCATTTTCAATTTGATAAGATCTCCGAATTCTGTGAAAAGTAAACTTACCGTCTTTTTCTTCCAATGAAACATTGACACGTTTATTTACGTGATATGGAAACAACCAACTGCCGTATTTAAAATAAAGTACAATATGACTGTCTTTATCCCAAACCTTCGACAATCTCAAAACAGGTTGCACATCCAGTTGTTCCGTTACTATATCAAATCCTACAGCATATACATCGTGATTTTCCAATAAAGGAAGCACAAACTTTTGCATATAAACGGCTTCTTGAGCTGGCTCAATATGGATAAACTTTTTAGTTAAAAATGGTTTGATTTTTTGTCCGTCTACCCTGTCATTAAAAAATAACAATTTGGTATCCGTTAGCATCCATGCTGGTTTGTTAACCAACATAACACTCTCATTTTCAAAAAATCTAACTTTTTCATCTTGGTGTTTAACGGTTGCGAAATAATTCATACCTGTTTCATCCCGTCTAAAATGAAACAACACCGATGCCGGTTCGTTGACAAATGAAATTGGGGAACCCATTGGCTCTCCTGTTACACTTGACCAATAAATTTGGTAATCTTTAACAATATTTAAAATATTTACAAGTTGACGCTCAATAAAAGCGCGAACTTGAATTTTCATTTCCGGTGTAAATTGTTTTAACAAAAAATCCGCTGGACGTAATTTTTTAGTACCTGTATAAAACTTGGCCATGATAGATTCAACCTCAAAGGTTTCTATCAACTGAACCGCGGCATTTTGCCTTTCATCTAACCTGAAATAATCGCTATTCTTTTCTCTAATTCTTTGATAGGTAAGAGAAGGTTTTCCATTTTCAAGCAGTTGGACTGCATTTGCTTCAATGACAACTCCAAAATGAGCATGTTTTACAAAGGTAAATACTACTTCGAATTGTTTTGAATTGATTACTTCCATCTTGCTTTTTCTACAAATAAACTTGCAAGTTATAGCAGATAAATCAAACTATTGACCTTTTTTTGTAATTAGTATCACTATTACGTAAATATTATGGAAAATATACCAAATATGACCAATTCAGGACTTACAATCCCCCAGAAATATGAACATCTTCATGCTTTTTGGAATGGAATTGCTGATGATCAAGTTGATTGGGTTGCCAATTTGAGCAATGCCGCTGCTCTAATGAAAGAAATTTTTAATTGGTGGTGGGTTGGGTTTTATCGCATTCAAAACAATAAATTAATATTGGGCCCTTTTCAGGGTCCTTCTGCATGCACCAAAATTGCCTTTGGAAAGGGTGTTTGTGGAAACTGTTGGAAAAATGAAATTACCATTTTGGTTCCAAATGTGCATGAATTTGAGGGGCATATTGCCTGTAGCAGTATTTCAAATAGTGAAATTGTAGTACCTATCTTTAAAGATAATAAAATATGGGGAGTTTTGGATGTAGACAGTGAGCATTTAAATCATTTTACTCATATCGATAAAATTGAATTGGAAAAATTTTGCCAATCGTTATCCCGCTATTTATAGTGACGATTATTAAAGAAATACTCCGATTTCCATTTTTTTTTGCATCTTTGGAAAATTAATTATCAAGAATGAATACAACTAAAAGCAAAAAGAATATTATTCTGCTCATCATTGTGGCCTCTTTGGGGTATTTTGTAGATATTTATGATCTAATACTATTCAATATTATTAAAAAAGAAAGTCTAGAATCTTTACATATCGATTACAACACCTACGAAACAGTTTTATTCCGTTGGCAAATGGCAGGAATGCTGATTGGAGGAATACTTTGGGGCGTATGGGGCGATAAAAAAGGAAGGGTTTCAGTATTATTTGGAAGCATATTGATATATTCCGTTGCCAATATTGCCAATGCATTTGTTGAGTCCATTTGGGCCTATAAAATGTGGCGATTGATTGCAGGATTGGGTTTAGCAGGAGAATTGGGAGCAGCAATTACCCTTGTTGCAGAATTGATGCCGCAAAAGAAAAGAGGTTTGGGAACTATGATCATTGTAACCTTTGGTGCCCTTGGAGCGGTTGCTGCATTCTTGGTATCAAAGAATGGTCAGTTTATTGGTGATTTTATATCTGGAGTTATTCATAAACCAGTTGCAAATTGGCAAGTGGCTTATATTGTTGGAGGGACATTGGGTCTTATGCTTCTAGCATTAAGAGCAAGTACTTTTGAGAGTGGCTTGTTCGAACAAGCAAAACAACACAATGTTGAACGCGGGAATTTCTTTAGTCTTTTCAAACAAAAGGAGACATTTTTAAAATACTTAGCCTGCATTGTTATAGGATTGCCCGTTTGGTTTGTTGTGGGTGTTTTGATTGCCTTGGCTCACAGATTTTTACCTGAAATCACTGGTAATACAGATATCCTTAAAGTTTTACCTACCAAAGAAATGGTACTTTGGAGCTATGTAGGTCTTTCTATCGGTGATTTAACCAGTGGCACATTGTCGCAAATTTTCAAAAGCCGTAAAAAAGTCATGTTCTCTAATATCATTGGCATTATCATTATGACAATCATTTATTTGTATGGACCAGTCGGTTCTGCTAATTATTATCGGTTTATAGCAGTAATGCTGGGCGCTGTAACGGGATATTGGGCTTTGTTTGTTACAAATGCCAGCGAACAATTTGGCACAAATATTAGAAGTACAGTTGCTGCAACTGTGCCGAATTTTGTGCGTGGTGGAGTACTTTTGATCACTTCAGGATTTGAAATTTTAGAGTCGCAAACACATTCTGCAAGTATTTCTGCACTTATTATCGGATTAATTTGTGTTTCTCTTGCTATTTGGGGAACTTTGCACATAGAAGAATCCTTTCACAAGGATTTGAACTATTACGAAAAATAACTCCCCTTGAATTCAAATTATAAACTTTCGTTCATCGAAAAAATTGTTTTAGCCATTTTGGAGGACTCTCCTAAAGGCGCATTAAATACACAACGCGTTTTTAGCAGAATTCCAATTGATGCCAAAATAGATAAGGAATCTGTTTATCAGGCTCTCCTATCCCTCACTCAAAAAAAACTCATTAGTCAGCCTTCAAAAGGACAATTTGCATTTGTTAAACCATCGCAAACCCTTCAAGGAAGATTAATTACTAGCAACAAAGGCGAATACTATGTGGTACTTGATGATGGACTATCCTATTTTATTCCAACGGTTTACATCAAACAATTGTTGCCTGAAGATCGTGTAGAATGCGAATACAAAGTCAAAGGCAAACGCGTTGATATAGTTTATGTAAGATTGATCGACAGAAAACCATCTAAAGTTGTGGGTTACTTAGATGTGTTTGAAAAAAATGCCTATTTACTTACATCGAAAGCAGGTTTTAAAGACATAAAAATCAAAGGTGATGTTGATCCAAAATTGGATGGACAAAAAGCCATTGTTGAAGTATATGATTTCCCTCCAAACACAAAATATCCAATTGGTAGAATTTTAGAAGTATTTGGAACGCCAGGAAATAACGAAACCGAAATGCATGCTATTGTTGGTGAATTTGGATTCAAAACCATTTTCCCTAAGGATGTATTGGAAGAAACTGAAGCCATTGAGGAAGCTATTTCTAACAATGAAATAAAATCGAGAAAAGACTATAGAGACGTAACCACCTTTACCATAGACCCTGCAGATGCAAAAGATTTTGATGATGCTATTTCTTACCAAGAATTAGAAAACGGAAATGTTAAAATTGGTGTGCACATTGCCGATGTTTCGCATTATGTAAAAGTTGGAACTCCTTTAGATCGTGAAGCGTTTGAAAGAGGCACATCTGTTTATTTGGTAGACAGAACAATTCCAATGTTACCTGAGAAATTATCAAATAATCTTTGTTCATTGCGTCCCAATGAAAATAGATTGGCCTTTTCAGTTGAATTTGAATTGAATGATCAATTTCAAATAGTGAACAAATGGATTGGCAAAACCATCATTCATAGTAACCGCAGATTCTCATACGAAGAGGCCCAAGAAATCATTGTTGCCGAAAGCGGAGAATATGCGCATGAACTCGTTACACTAAACAACATTTCTAAAATTTACGAAAAAGATAGATTTGACGATGGTGCATTGAAATTTGAATCCAAAGAATTACGTTTCAAATTAGCTGAAAATGGAGAACCCATTGAAGTTTATGAAAAAACTAGGTTTGACGCACATAAAATGATTGAAACATACATGTTATTGGCGAACAAAGCGATAGCTGAGCATGTTTACAAGTTGAAAATTCCAAACTTGCCTTTCATTTACAGAACGCATGATAATCCCCCACCGGAAAAGTTAATTGAATTTGCTAAGTTTTGCAAAATCATGGGATACCCGATTCAAATTGACAATGAAAGAGTAATGAGGAAATCATTCAATTCATTGTTGGAAAGGGCCGAAAACAAACCTGAACTTTCTGTACTCCAACAAATGGCTATCAGAACGATGGCAAAAGCGGTTTACACTGCTTATAAAACGTCGCATTTTGGATTGGCATTTGAATATTATACCCACTTTACATCTCCAATTCGCAGATATCCCGATTTATTGGCGCATAGAATGCTTTTCAATTATTTAAATATTACTCCTGCGCAGTACAACGAAGAAACTATTGAAAGCTTTGCGAAGCACTCTTCTTTAATGGAACAAAAAGCCGCTGAAGCAGAAAGAGCAAGTGTGAAATATAAAATGGCTGAGCTTATGAAAAAACACGAAGGTGAAATTTTTGAAGCCAGGATTTCAGGTATCACAGAATGGGGAATATATGCTACCATTCTGGATCTTCATGCTGAGGGATTAATTAAAGTGAGTGAAATTAAATTTGACCGATTCTATTATGTGGAAGACGAACGCAAGTTGATGGGCAAAAGAACGAAAAGATCTTTCCATATGGGAGATATCATTACCATCAAAGTGAAATCAGCCAACCCCATTGCTAGACAAATAGATTTTTATTTATACGAATAATGAACACAATTGAAAAACTTCAAAACGATTATAATCGATTTTTAACGCAAAATTCTTTCGAGGGATCTCCCGGAAACCTTTACGATCCAATGAATTACATAATGTCATTGGGTGGAAAACGCGTTAGGCCTTTGTTGTCAATGATTGGTAATCAATTGGCCGGTGGTGATATCCTAAATGGAATTTATGTTGGTCATGTAATGGAAGTATTTCACAATTTCAGTTTGGTACATGACGATATCATGGATAAGGCTGATACAAGGCGTGGCAAGCCTACTGTTCACATAAAATGGGATGAACCTACCGCAATTTTAAGCGGTGATAATATGCTGGTTAAAGCCTTTGAACTACTTATCAATTATACCGGGCCAAACAAAGATGCAATATTGAAGACCTTTACCAAAACTGCTGCACAAGTTTGTGAAGGTCAACAAAATGACATGGACTTTGAACAGAAGGTTGACGTTGATGTAGAATCATATTTGCATATGATACAAAATAAAACTGCCGTTTTATTGGGATGTAGTATCAAATGTGGTGCATTGTCTGCAAATTGCAACGAAGCAACAAGCAATGAATTGTACGATTTTGCAATCAATATGGGCATGGCTTTTCAATTGATGGACGATTATCTAGATACCTTTGGGAATTCAGATAACACCGGAAAAATTAAAGGAGGTGATATTTTGCAGGGAAAGAAAACCTGGTTATTTTTAAACTCACAACACATTGACCAACAGAAACATCAAGAATTATTCAATAAAGAAAATAGTACAGAAAAGGTTGATGAAATTATTTCACACTGGCAAGATATTGAACTTGACAAAAAATGCATTGAATTAATTGAGGATTACAATAAAAAAGCACATTTGAATCTAGAGCATATTGAAAAAAATGCACTTGATACTCAATTATTGATTGAGCTTTTAAATTATTTGAGCGAAAGACAGAATTAATGTAATACCATTACCGTTCCTGTTTTCTGATAACGCTTATCATTCCAACCATCAAAATTAAGTAACCAAGCATAAACACCGTCTTGAACTTGTATGCCATTGATGGTTCCATCCCATTGTTTCTTTTTATCAAAAGACTCCCAAATTTTCTGACCCCAACGGTCATAAACTTTCATTGAATATCCTTTCACAAAAATTGGAACTGTGCCCCAAACTTCATTTAATTTATCGTTGTTCACAGTAAATGCGTTAGGCACCCAAACTTCCGGAGGTTGATATAAGTAAACCCAATTACTTTCGGTAATTCCTTTAAAATTGATTCCTTTCGTAGGTGCTTCATATCCTATGGCCCTATACCAATATCCACCCCAATCAAAGTCTAATTTATCGTCTTTGAATAATCGATTAGGTTGAATAACCATTGACTTATAAGGCTCGATATCATTTTTCCTTTGTAAATCCCAAATACTCACGCCGGAATCCCAACCAATATAATCAGCCCATTTCAAATTGAAATAATACTCAGGCGCCTCTACGGAAGTTCCGCTGATAATTACATTACATCCTTTGTTGCTGGGTTTACTTATGTGTCCACACTTATCCACTACAATTACCTGATAGCAAAAAGCCTGTTTATCGACATTAAAGCTAGAATCAGATAATGCAGTATCTTTAATTACAAATTCAGGAACAATTCCCATGGAACCTGTAATTGGGTATTTATAAATTTCAAATTCTTTAAATTTCGGTTCTGCACTCATCGTCCATTTTACGTCTACCCTTCTGTCTTCAAAAACACTTGCCGAAATTAAATGAACGGGATCTATTAAATTATTTAATTCCCTTACCGTGCAAAAAACATTGATTGATTGAACGCGTGTATCACAAATATTTACACCTATCATGCCAAAGCAATAATTATTTACTTCCGGATTCACAACATTGTTATCAATGAACTCTCCTGACAAATTATCCAATACAGTATCTATAATTTGTTTGGTTCCATTTGGATTTGTTCTTTCAATTAAAAAATATTTAAAGAAACTTGTCGGTACTGTTGTGGCAGGCCAAGAAATTTTCATTTGCTTAGTCAACCTATCATAACTTACACAAATTGCATCAGGTGGAATAACTTTTGGCGGTTCTTCAATGAGAATAGAAATTGTAGCATAGGTTGTATCAGACTTTGGACAACCGCAATCATAAATCATTACTTGAAGTTTGATGGTATCTTTAGAATAACTTCCACAAGTAGTTTGCCATTTTAATTTTAATTGCGCCCTATTTATGCCCATGACGGTTGTAACAGTTGCAGTATCTGTAAATTTCATGGCTCCTTTATTCAACCATTTCACTTTTAGATTCACAGTATCAAACACATCTGCATCGCTTGCGAACTTTTGTATATCTATAAATTCTGTAGCTGTAACTCTAATAAAAGTATCAGACATCCAAGGTTTTTTATTTAAGTTTTCAAAGTCAATTTTGAATAATGCATTGTTACAATTTCGACTATTCATTGTGGTACTGAATGCAGTTGGCGTAATTGGAAATAAACCATTCTGACGACAACCAGCACAAACAGACTGATAAATAATCCCCTTTTTGTCAAACCTACTTGTTCCTCCATCTACATGCTCTTCCGCTTTTTTTGAACCGGTACTAACCCCTCCAAAAAATGTTCCGAATGCCAGATCATACATATTTTTAGAAAACACAGCGATATAAAAATCACTCCCGTCTGTTGTCTTTTGCAATGCGTCGTTCGTAATTTGAAGATTTCTCGTATTTCCTTTGTTTCGGTGTATTTTGGGTGCGCCTGTATTGACATCATACAAAGCGGTATTTGTTGCTCCACCCCAACCTGAAATAAAAATACGTTCACAACGATCAACCAAAAAAGCTGAGGGACTAATATTCGGCATATTTCCATTTGCACCGAATGTAGTTTGAATGAGAATTGTATTTAAATCTTGACTGAGCTTTGTAATAAATTGACCTGTATTTGATTGACTATAAGGTGAATTAATTGTACTGATTTGACCTTCAGTTTGTCCAAAAATGTATGGATTTCCTTTTAAATCCGTTTGCACAAAATAAGCCTGTTCGTATTGATTCGTACCATAATACTTGCCACTTAACAGGATCCCGTTTTTTGAATCAAATCGCATTAGCATACCATCCACATCGCCAATAAAATCATTCTGCCAAACTCCTGTAAATTGCGACTTTAATCCCCTAGAATTGGTACCACCTGCTGCAAATAAGTCATTGTTTTTTCCCAATGCAATGCCATAAATTGCATCGTAATATTTATCCTCATCACCAATGACTTGCGACCAATTTAAACTTTTCAGATCATTCGTTAGTGAAAATACAGTTCCATCTTCTTCCACCGTTCTAATTCTATTTCCAACGGTTTGAGGAAAGTCATTTGAGTATGTAACCCCACAAACATAAATTGTTTTGTTATCTGTAATGATCTCGCCTCTGAACTCGTCGGCGTAATTGTATAACAGCGGGAAATCATCAACAGGATTTACCGATCTATCCGCACCAACACCATCTTGTCCGCTTCCACCAATAAATGTGCCAGCCAAAATTTTTGTTCCTGCCCAACTAATTTTTGTAACTGTAAAATCATAAGAACCATTCCAAGTAACATCATAACTTCCTGCTGTAACAGGAAAATCGCTGCTTTTTGTTGTAGACATTACGTACAGGTTGTTCAATGAATCAACCACCATTGAATGGGGTTGTTCGTTGTCAGATCCCCCCAAATAAGTACAAAAAATCAGCGTACTCCCCGATTGATTGTACTTTAGCAATGCAATGTCTCTATCTCCCCCATAACCCAAATCTTCAGGAATCCCGCCGCCAAACTGAATTTGTAATGCACCTGCAGTTATAGGCAACCCAACATCAAATACTGTTCCTCCAGTATAACCATTGCCAATTTCGTCATAAGTGCCTGTGCAACCAAAATTATCTGCGCTTGAACCACTGTAAGTGCTAAAAACTAGCACAGGATCAACCACAATCTTTGTGTTTCGCTTTAAATTTGTTTTCTTTTGGATTTGATAAGTAATTTCATTGCCGTTCAGAACATAATGGCAAGGAATTATTGATGAAGGTTTGGCACTTTCATAAACCAAAGGAATATTTTCATTCCAATTTAATATGCTAGTTTCAAATCGGAGTTCGGTTTCTCCGATTTTAGAAATACCAGCTCCATTCACTTTTATTTTTATGAGGGACAATTTCTCCTGAGAACAAATCCAATTGTATTTAATACCACCATTGCTTGCAATAATTTCTAAATCAACATTTTTGTAAATGTCCCTCACCACTATTTTGGAATATTTATAAAGTTCTGTAGCCCATTTTTTAGGATTATTTCCTTTAAAATAATTGACGTAATAGTCCGATTTACTTCCCTCAAAATCAATTTGGGAATAATTTGCGTTGACAAAATCTAATTGAACACTATGCGAAGCAATTTGGGTATTTTCAATGGCCCTATCATGAATTTTCATCACATCGTCGGTGTTCCAAAAATGCAACCACAATCCGTCATTACACAACCAAACATTTCCTATATTCAAAGCTGCGTATGCTTTTACTTTTTTGGGGAATTGACCTTTGTTTTCAATAAATATCTCCGATTGCCCTTTCAAAATTTGAGGGGCTATCATGAAAATAACGATTAAAAAAAGCAGATACTTTTTCATTGATTTATACAAATTTCGTTGAAATAATGTATGTTTCAACTTATATACAACAAAAATCTAATGAAAGTTTTCGCAAAAATGCGAATTATTCCAAAATAAGTTTACCTAAATTTGCCTTTGAATGAGAATATTGTTTTTTGGAACTCCTGAATTCGCTGCAACTTCGTTGGAATTAATTGCAAAAGAAGGATTTAATGTGGTAGGCGTTGTAACAGCTCCGGATAAACCGGCAGGTAGAGGTAGACAATTAAAATCAAGCGAAGTAAAAGTTTCAGCAGAAAAATTAAACATTCCCATTTTTCAACCAACTAATTTAAAATCAGAGGATTTCCTAAACCAAATTAACTGTTTAAATATTGATTTGGGTGTTGTAATTGCATTTAGAATGTTGCCTGAGAAAATTTGGTCGGCTCCGAAACTTGGAACGATCAATTTACATGCATCGTTATTGCCCAATTACAGAGGTGCCGCTCCTATTCAACATGCAATTATTCAAGGTGAAACCGTAACCGGTGTAAGTACATTTTTCTTGAAACATGAAATTGACACTGGCGATTTGATTGATCAGCAAGAAGTTGAAATTAACGAGAAAGAAACTGGCGGATCATTACACGATAAACTCATGGAAATAGGTGCCAATTTAATGGTTCAATCTCTGAGGAAAATTGAAGTATTTGGTAATAAAACTCCAACTTTCCCTCAAGTTTATACAAATGATCTAAAAATGGCCAGCAAAATTAACCGCGATTTTTGCCATATTGACACAAACCAAACAGCCGTTGATATTCACAATAAAATAAGAGGTTTAAGTCCTTATCCTGCAGCATGGATTGAAAGCAAATTCGGGGAGTTGAAAATTTACGCTTCTAAAATTGTTATTGAACCTTTAAAAAATGAATCGAATGAACTAATTTTCATCGAAAATAAAAAACTATACATAGAATGTAAAAATTCTTTTTTAGAGGTAATTGAACTTCAACCCCAAGGAAAACAAAGGATGTCGGCAGTTTCCTATCTAAATGGTTTGAGATAATTTTAAATATATTTTAATTTTTCTTGCATTTTACAATAATGTTGTGTTTATTGCCATTTCAATATCATAACAAAACGCCTATAGCTACAAAAATACTCAACTAAAAAACGTATTAACAATTAAAGTTTAATCCGAAAGGAGGAGTATTATTATGGCTACGACAATGATATCAGACGGTGTGCTTATTAAGCACTACACAGAAGGCAACCAAGGGGCTTTTGAAACCCTTCTCAAAAGACACAAAAATCGTATTTTCTCAAGTATTTATGCACTTGTAGGTGATCGTTATATTGCTGAAGATATATTTCAGGAAACATTCATTAAAATCATACACTCCATTAGAACGGGCAAATACAACCACGAAGACAAATTTCTTCCTTGGGCGATGCGTATTTCCAGGAATATGTGTATCGACTCTATCCGTCAGAGAAAGCGTTTACCGATTGTTGTAGATAGCGAAGGAAATGATATCTTAAATAATCTTGGAATATTTGAAAAAAGCCAAGAAGAAATGCATATTGAAAATGACGAAATAAGTATGTTACGAAAATGGATATGGGAATTACCTGAAGAGCAACGTGAAGTGCTAGTTTTAAGGAATTATGCCGATTTAAGTTTCAAAGAAATTGCGGTTGTAACAAATACAAATATCAACACCTGCATCGGTAGAATGCATTATGCTTTGATTAATCTTAGAAAAATGACACAAAAAAATTCAGTTAGAGTAAAATAAAAATCAAAGTAATGCGTTATTAACTAAAATAACGCAAGGCTTATGATTTATAACATTACCAAAACTGAATTGCTAAAATACTTTTATAATGAATGTTCACCCAGTGTGAGTCAATTAATTGAAAAAGAATTAGACGCAAATCCTGATTGGAAAAAATACTTAAATTATATAGAAACGGTACATAATTTAACCAAAATTAATTTAAAGCCTAATGATACTTTGGTTAGCATGATCTTAGAAGAGAGTGCTGCCACCGAGCATCATTCATTGTAAAACATATTCATTCACAAAACAAAAAAACCTTCATATATGAAGGTTTTTTTTGTTTTAAACACAAGTATAATTTAATTACACGAATAAATTTTTGAGTTCTTTTGCGTCTTCTGGTTTCATTTTTCCAGCCAAAATCAACCTAACTTGTCGGCGTCTTAAAGCACCATCAAATTTACTTTGCTCTTCTGGGGTTTGTGGTTCAATTTGTGGGACAGCAACGGGCCTATTGCGGCTATCTAAAGCAACGAAAGTATAATATGCCTCATTACTCTTTATTTTTTCACCTCGCGGGATACTATGCGCATAAACTTCTATAAAAACCTCCATTGAAGAATTGAATGCCCTGGTAACATATGCGGTTAAGGTAACAACATCCCCTAAACGGATACTTTCTTTGAACGAAACACTGTCAACAGCAGCTGTAACGACAATTTGATTGCTATGTTTTTGAGCAGCAATTGCTGCACAAATATCCATCCAATGCAACATCTTCCCTCCCATTAAATTATTTAATGTATTCGTATCATTGGGCAATACAATTTCATTCATTTCGGTGAGCGAATGACTTGGGAATTTTGTGTTATTTTCTTGCATATTGTTATAAATTAAAAAAGGGCGATAAAATCGCCCTGTTATAAGTTGTTTATTAAATACAATTAAGCTTGGGCTTCAACAACAGAAACAAAGCTTCTGCCATCTTTACCTTTTCTGAATCGAACAACACCATTTGACAAAGCAAACAAAGTATGATCTTTACCGATACCTACGTTTACTTCTGGATGATGTTTAGTACCTCTTTGACGCACAATGATATTTCCTGATTGAACAACTTGTCCACCGAAAATTTTCACGCCTAGACGTTTACTATGCGACTCTCTACCGTTTTTGGTGCTACCCGCACCTTTTTTATGTGCCATACTTTCTAATTTATATTATTAAGCCTTGATACTTTCGATTTTCAAACAAGTGTGTGAATGTCTAAAACCATTCTTCACTGTATACCCTTTTCTTCTTTTCTTTTTGAAAACGATAATCTTATCGCCTTTTCCGTGCTCCGCAACAGAACAAGTTACTTTCGCACCTGCTACTGTTGGAGAACCCACTTGGATCTTGTCTCCACCTATGAACAAAACATTTTCAAACTCAATTTTTGAACCTGTTTCGGCGTCCAAACGATTTACAATAAGAAAGGTATTTTCCGAAACCTTATATTGTCTTCCTGCTATTTCTACTATTGCGTACATGACGTAAAATTGGGTTGCAAAAATAGTGAAATTATTTTACCAAACAAACCTTTAATGAGATTTTTTATTTAAATTTCATAGTGTTGTATTTTTTATACACTCCCAAAACTGGTGTTTATCTATTGAATGGCTTCGTGCATTTTTGTATTGCAATGAAAAAAGGATTTCTTACAGCAGCCATCTTGTTTAATGCCACTATGCTTTTGGCACAACCCGACAAGCCAAAAGGTTTCGAAAATAGCAGTCACGATGTAATTTCTGGCACAAATATAAAACTAATTCCAGCTTCAAAGCTATCAATAGAGCCGGTTGTCCCAAAAACAGAAACACCGAAAATTACACTTAAATACGAAACCCCTGAATACAATTGGAATACTCCAAAACTAATCCAAACAATTGACCCCGACAAAATCAAAGAAAAAGGAATAGATTCTATTGCCTTGTCAAATTATGTTCGTTTGGGTGGTGGAAATAATACCCATATTCTTGGTGAAGTATATTTGTCAAATAAACCCAATGCAAAATGGACTTATCACTTGAATGTTGGACAACTGCAAGCAAAAAACAAAAATACTTTACAAGAATTTGCAAACACGCGCGTTCAATTAGGCGGTGCAAGATTTTTCAATAACTCAAGTTTAAATTCTTCGTTATTTTACAATAGAGATCATGTTGCTTTTTTTGCAAAAGATACAAACTTTAAATCTGAGGGGAAATCAACTGCCATTGATTTATTCAATTCAGGCAAAATTGCCAATACTTATGGAGTAAATATTGATTATGTTTCTTTGGCAACAAACAAAAACCCTGAAATAAAATGGCTAAACAGACTTTCATCTTTTAATACCAATACAAATCACGACGAATTAGAAGTTAATAGCGCTTTAAAATTATTGAAAAACCACAAGAATTTAACCATGTGGGGAGAATTATCGTTTACAAATATCCAATCAAAACAAAAACGAGATACTGCAAAAATCCAAAGTGTTTTGAATCAAATATTTGTTGACTTTAAGCCGAGAGTTCAGTTTATTCACAAACAAACTGATTTAAATGTTCAAGTTGGATTGAATGTAACTTATAACAATTACACAACCCTAAAGAACAGCAAAAACTACATAAATCCATTTATTTATCTCGAAAAAGGAATTACTGGATTAGAAATGAAGTTATTCGGTTCTATCGATGGGGGATTGATGAAAAATTCTCTCAGAAGAATGAATGAAGTTATGCCTTATTTTGCAGATACAATGCAGTTGAAGAATCAATTTGAACAACTCAATGGCTACATTGGAATCAAAGGCAAAATATCTGGCAATTCTCAATTTAGTATCGACTTTGGAGGCAATTCAGTTTCAGACATGTTGGTCTTTGTTAGCGCAAGAGAAGCAAATACATCCAATTATGACAGCTTAAATTTATTGAGAGCTTCGTATTTGAATAATGTGAGCAGTTTCTACTTTAGAGCATTCGCACAATACAACTTGGGCGAATCATTTAAAATATTGGGTAATTTGAAAGTAATTCAATACAGTCAAACTGTATTTCACTTACCAAGCTTTACATTTAATTTAAGTGCAGAATATTGTCCAGTTTCATCGGTTCTTATCAAATTAGGTATGCAAGGTGTTGGAACAAGATATAATAGCATAATGAATAAATCTTTACCGATAACTAAATACACAGATTTGTATGCACGTTTAGACTACAGATTTAACGGTGCCGGAAGAATTTGGATTCAAGGTTCCAACTTGTTAAACCAAAATTACCAAACATATTACGGATACAATGCTTTTGGCTTAACTGTCATGGGTGGAATAAGTATTGCTTTATTCTAAAAACACATTATATTTGTATAGATGATAGACGGCAAATTCATAGCTACAATTCAACAATTACTTACCCAAGAACATTGTGTAATTGTGCCTAATTTAGGCGCATTTGTTTTGAGGGATATTGACGCTACAATGAATTTTTTCACAAAAGAAATTAAGCCCCATCATGCAAATATTTATTTCAACAAGGATATTATTCAAGATGATGGCTTATTTACAAATGCCTTAAAAGAAACATTAGGTTTATCCTACAAAGAAACAAACGAATATATTCAATCTGTAAATGATTTTATCAAAAGAAAGGTTACCGAGAAGAAAATATGTTCATTTGCTCCAATAGGTAATTTCTTCATCAATTCTGAAAATGAAATTTTCTTTATTGGAAATAACCAACTTAATTTAAACATTGATACTTTTGGCTTGAAGCCAATCAAATGGAACATTCAAAAACAACAACAATTTGTTCCAGAAATAAAAGTACTAGACCCATCAAACATCCATTCGAATGAATTAAATGATGCGGTTATATTAGAATTATCTGCTTCAGAACAAAAGCATGCTGAATTAAATACACGTAAAAATGCGTTCTGGAATATTGCTGCGAATATTGCTTTAATTACACTTTCAGTGGGTGTATTGTATCTAAACTCCATTGCAATAAAATCCGTTTTTACAAGCAAAGCCAAATCTGAGGCATCTTCTCTCATCGTTATTAAAAATTCACAAGTTAAACCAATTGAAAAAGAAGAATCAGTGATGATGGTCATTGGAGGCAAAGTGGTAGCCATTGAAGAAAATAATATCCAATCCCAACCTTCTAAAGATTCTGTCATCAAGAAGCCTTCATTAGATGATATTAGAAATGAAATTGCCCAAAGTAAAGGTAAATACTTTGTTGTGGGCGGATCCTACATTACAGAAGCTGCTGCAAAAATGGAATGTCAAAAATGGAGTCAGTTGAATTATAAATCAACTTTCATCAAAGTAAAAGGAAGCAGCTTGATTAAAATTGTTTTGAAACGATTTGTTAGAGGCAGAGATGCGAGCGATTTCGCAATATCTGTAAAAACATTACCAACAAATACAATATCCGTTCAAGAACTGAACATAGCGAAATAAATCATGTCACATTACGTTATTGAAAAAAACTTAAGAACGACTCCAGGACAAAAAGCAAAATCTGGCGTAATTAGTCTATTTATTTCATCGATTTTGATTTTTACGCTGTGGTTTATGAAAATCACTGTACCTAACCCACCCTTTCAAAATAAAACGGGTGAACTAGAACTTGATTTTGGTGTGGTTGAAGAAGAAAAAAGTTTTGGTGCCCCAGATCAAGGTGGACCATCCTCGACACCTCCTGCAAAAGGTGGAGAAAACGTTGAAGCTTCATCTCCAACCCCTGCTCAAACTACAACCGGCGGCCAAGGTCAAGTTGTCAATACTACAGACCCATCAGCTGAAACATCCCTTCCCCCAATTGATCCTCCTGAAAGTAAAACACCTCAGGTAAATTCCCGTTTGGCAGGTGCCTTGAAAGTGGGCAAACGTGGAAATGGAAAAGATGGTTTGGAAACTGGAATTGAAGGTGGAAAAGGTAATCAAGGTTTTGGTGATGGCGGAAAAGTTCCGGGAATTACTGGTGCTGGCGGTTCTAAAGTGACCAATAATAGAGGAAATAAGTTGTACGATTATAAATTTAATAAATATACGTTCACTTCTGAAGTTCGCCAGGTAAATGCTTTAGGCGAAGGCGATATTATTGCTTACGTTCGTGTTTTGTCAAATGGTAAAGCGAGAGTTCTAAGAATTGACCCAAGCAGTACCTATACTGGAGGTGATGCCAACGCAAAAGAAGTAATGCAAAATTTTATTGATAGATCTAAGTTTTTACCAATTGGTGAAATTTCAGAAGATCAAGGTAAAATTAAACTTACTGTTACTAAAAGATCTTTAAACTAAATATTCTTTAAATCCTTAATTCAACATTCAATCTAATGTTGTTAAACTATCAACAAACACTCAATTATTTATTTGAGAAATTACCTATGTTTCAAAATGTAGGTAAATTGGCTCTTACCAAAGATTTAACCAACACAATAAAATTATTAGACTTTGTTGGAAATCCACATCTTAATACCAGATGGATTCATATTGGAGGAACTAATGGCAAAGGATCAACATCCAGTATGGTTGCTGCTGCATTAACGGCTAATGGATATAAAACTGGTTTGTATACATCTCCTCACCTAATCGATTTTAGAGAGCGAATTAGAATTGACGGTGAAATGATTACTGAGCAATTTGTCATAGATTTTACAAATAAAATCGCTCCTGCAATTGACGAAATTTCACCCTCCTTTTTTGAAATTACGGTTGCCATGGCTTTTGAGTATTTTAAAGTATGCGAAATTGACATTGGTGTCATAGAAGTTGGATTAGGAGGGAGATTAGATAGCACGAACGTAATTACACCTATCCTATCTGCAATTACAAGTATCGGATTGGATCATACAGATATTCTTGGAAATACAATAGAAGAAATTGCACTTGAAAAGGCTGGAATCATAAAAGAAAATAACAACTACTTAATTGGTGATATGCCAACTAATGCTTCAACTGTCATTCGCAACTTTGGAGAATCTGTTAGGGCCAATTTCATACAAAATAAACCAACTCCAATTCTTTGGGAAACCAGTGCTTCATTAAAAGGCAGTTATCAAAAGAGCAATATTAATTTAGCGTATAATATTTTACTTTCGGTCAATAGTTTGAATGTGCCCTTAAATAACAATTCTAGCTTAGAGGGAATTTCAAATGTCAATAAATTTACCGGATTAAGAGGTCGTTGGGAAATAATCAATAACCATCCATTAACAATTTGTGACACCGGTCATAATTATGATGGAGTACAATTTATTGTTGAACAGCTTAAGACCTACAATTGCAAAAAGATGCATATCGTATGGGGCATGGTAAAAGACAAAGATGTAACGGCTATTTTAGAATTACTTCCCAAGAATGCAACTTATTATGTCTGTAAGCCATCGGTAATTAGAGGTCAAGATAGCACCATTATGACCACATTACTTACAAATCAAGGGTTTAGTGCTTTTGATTGCGAAACAGCTGCAAATGCCTTTAAAATGGCTTCAAGCTCTTGCGAAACAGATGGACTCATTTTTGTTGGAGGAAGTACTTTTGTTGTCGCCGATTTTTTAAATTCAATTTAGCATTCAAAATCAACAGATAAAATTTTGATTGACATTTTACCTCTATTTTCAAGATTATAATATTTTCGCCAACTTACGGCTGAGTTTTAAGATCTCATAAACTCAATTGATTTTACTTATTCCAAATGTATTCACGCTATTCATTTAGTTTATAATTGAAATATTAAGAATAGGAAATTTCACATTCGTATTATTTCATCATATTTAATTCTTGAATTTTATTACATAAAAAAAGGCCTATCATTTGATAGGCCTTTTGATTTATTTTTAATTAACACTTAACGTAGCAAAGTAACTGTTCCATCATAGACATATTCCTTGTCTTCAAATGAAGTTACTATGATATGATAAACATATACATCTTGCATACAATTTTGTCCATTTGCCGTTCCATTCCATCCTTTAGAGATATCGTTGGTTTGATAAAGTCTTTCACCCCAACGGTTATATATCGCCATAGAGATAGATTTGAAATTTGTAGCTACCGGAGCAAAGGTTTCATTGAATCCTGGTCCTTCACTATTTGGAGTAAATACATCAGGTACGAACACGATAATATCAGGCCCAATATGAATGTATTGAGAAGCCGTATCAGTACAACCATGATTTGAAGTAACCAATAATTTAATCAAATAAACCCCAGTATCTCTAGAATATGCAAAACGCGGGCTTTGAATCATTGATGTATCCGGTTTAGATGTTCCAAAGTCCCAGATATAATTCATAGATGGATTAAATGGATTTTGTTGGACTGAACTTTCATTGTACATGATAAATTTAGGTAGGGCAACAGTTGTATGATACTTTGGATCCGTTCTGAATTTAGCATCAGGAATTGGATACGCTTCAACTGTACTCGACATAGTATCAGCACAAGGTCCTTTTGTATTGGTAACTATTACACCTAAGATATAACTACCTTGAACATTGAAATTAATGTTGGTAGGGGTTGCCAATTTGCTTGAATCACCGTTGCTAAATATCCATGAGTAAGCCAAATCACTAGGATTAATTCCTTTGGTATCAGTTACAGACCAATTTGTAGTTAATGGCACACATCCTTTCTGCATTGGAATTGGATCCAACTTAGGATATAAGTAATAAACAATATCAATAGAATCAAATACCGGAGGACAAACATCATTTGCCAATGGAACTGTGGTAACCAATAATCGAGCTGATTTATTAGCTATATCATTTAAACCGTTTGAATAATTGATATTCTCTGAATTAACATTGTCAATTTTTCCATCAGATCCGTTTCTTAAAGTCCAAAAAACCTGACTATTGCTAAATGCACTTTTCGATTGAATAGCCAGTGGCGTGTTTTCACAAGCAGACATAGGTTTGGATGAACTGATGTTTATTTCAGGTTGAGTTCTTACCAAAATACTATAGGTTTCAGTATCCGCACAACCATTATTGTCAGTATATGACATTGTCATTTTGTAAGGACCTTCAATATTTGAAGTTTTTGTGGTAACAGGAGTAAACATAGTTCCAACTAAATTCGGACCAACCCAGTTAATTGTTGCACCAGATGGTTTAGATTTAACATAATCTATGCGTGTATTCAAGTCTAATTTTGGACCAGAACTACATAAGGTCACATTCGATAACAACACTGCGTCGGGGGTATCATTAACTGTAATGTAGAAACTATCAGTTTTGATACAACCTGTACCATTATTCGAATATAAAATTTTATAATTTCCTCTACCAAATGATGGTGGAAACAAATGTCCTGAAGGCAACGCTTTGCCAACCATTGGTCCCGTTTTATCGTAATCAAATTCAACAATTTTGAATGAACCACCATCGCCATCTGCTCCTTTTACACCATTCACCAAAACATTATCGTATAAATCAATGGTATCCCAATTCACGCATAAAGGATTTGGTGAGATGATTTTAATCGTTGGTTCACCAATAATTTTTATACGTGTGGTATCACAACTTTTACATTTTGTTAAGATATCTTCAATACAAAGTCTGAATTTGTAATCACCCATGTAAAAATCTTCCGTTGGTCCACCAAATAAGAAATGCCAATCTGGAGCTCCTAAAGGATTATTATTAACCAATATTTTAGCAGAATCAACACCACTTGGCATCAATTGTGGAGTCCATATGAAATTAACACCTGCTTTTGTTTTTGGTTTAATTACACTGCTATCCATAAAAGCATCCCCTTTGTCTTGACAATATATTTTGTTGGTTAATTCAAGAATTGGATTACCGTTGATACGTTGGGTAACTGAGTCAACGTTCACACATCCATTTGTATCTTTAAACCATCCGTAAATATTGGCAGTAAAATTCTTTCCATTTTGAAGTTGTGAATTGTTTAACTTGGTAGTTCTAAACATATGACGCGTAGGATTAATGCTGTCGATGTAAATATCAGGAGCAAATCGCTTTCCACTCCAAATTTTAACACCAGACACCTTCCCTCTGTTGAAAAAGTTATTTACTTCTATATCGCCAAAAGCAAAACATTGCGATTTCAATGGTTTTGGATCCCATTTAACGAATGGTAGTGTATTTACTTTCAATACCATAGTATCATAATCTTCACACGTATGATTTCCTTGTTTCACTGTTACATATAAACTATAAGTGAAAAATTGTGCCAAACCACCTGGCGTATTTGTATTTTTAGGAGAAACGGTATAACCCATATTTGAACCTAATACTGTATTTTTTGTAACATCTTTCCAACTGTATACTCCCGTTAATGCTGGATTTCTGTGTTGTCCGGCAATTAAAATTGATTGTAAATTACACATTGTAAGATCAGGCCCTGCAATGGCGGTTACTGTATCATTCACGAACAATTTAACAGTATCATACATAATACATTTGAAGGTTTTCTCCATTACTTTAACTATGTAATCACCTTTCACATTTTTCGTAATTTTTTGGGTTGTATCACCTGAATTCCAAAGGTATTCTACACTGTCATTATTTTGTGCATCAAATGTTGCTTTTTCGTATGTACAAATACGTTGGTCTGGACCCAATCCAATTACTGGAAGAGGTTTCACATAAATTGTGGCGGTATCGAAGAATATACATCCATCACCATCTTTAACCTTTATTCGTATTGTGCTATCTCTGTTTATACCTGGAATAGTTAAATAATCTAAAGTATCGCCAGAAACATGGTATTCATTTTTCCAAATTTTCTTTGCTGTATCTACCGAAATACGTGTCCAATAGTAACTATAACTTGGTTTACCATTTGATACCTTTGGTAAGATTTTCATGGTAGTATTTTTACAAGCAAAAGTGTCTTTTGTTGCTAGAACTACTTTTGGTGGCTCTGGCAAAATTACCGTATCTCTATATATTGTAGGACAGTTGAAAGAATTATTTACTGTATGAACAATAATATATTTTCCACCTTTTGTTATTGTAATGGTATCTGTTTTCTTAGCACTAAAATACCTTTCTTTTTTACCTGTAGAATCTCTAATACTCCACTGATAAGTTGCGCTTCCTTTGAAGTTTGCGGCTAATTTTGCTGCAAAAGAAAATCTACCGCACTTTAATTTACCACTAGCTAATGATGAACCTGCGTAACCCTGTAACGCACCTTTATCAACTGTTGTGTAAATACGTTGGTCTTCAGCTCTTGGTTGAACTTTAATCTTGAAACTACGAATTGAAATTACTGGAGGCGTGCAATGTTGGTCTGATGCCGTTACTGTGAATGAATAAGATACCTCACTCGCTTGACCTCGTTTTGTTTGCCAGCATAATTCATATTCTTTTTCACGCTTGGTTTTATCAACCACTGTAAAAGTAGCACCTGGTATACCACCATTCCATTTGGCTACAACTGTATCTGGAGTGGTTTGGTATGGTGTAAACGTTTCATCCGTAATTTTGATTTTTTTACATATTTTATCACCTTCACAAATTATCCAACTAAATGGACCATTAATAACAGGTGGTTTGTTATAACCACAATCATCGATTACCCACATCTGCATGTCACGCCGCGTCCGCCCGACGACTATGTATTTTCCGGACGCACTATCGGCTCGCCACTCAGTTTGCTCTATGACTATAATTGGAACCTCATCACATTTCGTTGGTGTAACAATAATATCTCCATTTGCCGTATCAAAATAAAATCCACGCGGTGGATTGGTATTCGGGTTTGGTGTACATTTAATTGTAGTTGGAGGCACACAAAACGGTGTCATTGGATAAGCAAATGTAAACGGAGTAGAATATGTAACTGTTGAAGCAGGTACACCGGTTAATCCATAAACCAATCTGTATGAAATAGAGTCATAATCAACCGTATCTAATGCACCATTGTTGTAATACCATGGAATATTACAACACAAAAATCCAACAGGATCATTTGTTAAAGTAGGTGAACTGTTACATTTGTTGATAGTTTTTTTCAAGTTACAGATGTTAATCATACAAGTACTGTAAAAGTCATTGCTAGAAGGACCTGTAGTGATTCCACCGTTTCTACAACATTCGTTTACGTAAAATGTAACCTCACAACAAGTACTTTTATTTACAAAGTTACTCAATGGAGTTTTATTGAAATCGACAGTAACTTCAAACGTATGTTCTTCAACACCTTTTCCGGTACCGTATGTGTTCTTGGGATTACAGGGACTTGAAGCAGATGAGCAACGAGTGGTCACGTCTCTAATTCCAGTTCTCGTTAAGCCACCCGGCGAAACTGTACCACAACCGTTTGATCCGTTCACCCCTGCATAGGCACTAAATGAGATAACGCCCATTGAGATACCTCTACAATCACGGTAAACCTTGGCGATAATTTTATATTTACCGTTTCCAAGACATTGATAAGACATATCCGCTCCCATCATATGTGTTGCCTGAGTGTCTTTAACCAATAATGTTGCTAAAATAATTAAAAAAAATCGTAAAAGTCTTTTCATATTTTGAATGTTTTTTTATGTTGTTTGTTTTATTGACACTAACTTTTCAAAAAGTGTTGCCTCAAAAATAAATGTTTTGTGTCTTTATTCCAAAAAAAAAATGATTACCGCAATAGACTTTAATGAGAAATTATGAAATTTAAGTTTGAATGATCTATAAAAATATCACTATGAAGAAATTTTTTACGGTAATCCTAGATTAGTGAAATTCAAAGGCATGAAATTAACAAGTTTATAATCATATACTTAAATAGAATAATTTCATCATTGTATTTCCGATTTTTATTAATTCTGAAAAATTTACAACTTGCGTTTAGTATTTTTGTACAATCTATTTGACAAAAAAATGAAATATAACAGAATTAACTCCGCTTTATTCATAAAAAACCGCAAAAAATTCGCTGATAAAATGGCTCCTGGTTCTATTGCCATATTTCATAGCAATGACGAAATGCCTAAAAATGGAGATGCCTATTTCACTTTCAAACAACAATCAGATTTGTTTTATTTAACTGGTGTTGATCAAGAAGATACTATTTTAGTTCTTTTTCCCGATTCACCAAATCCATTATTCAAAGAAATGATTTTTGTAAAAGAAACTTCCGAACAAATTGCAATCTGGGATGGCGCTATGTTAATGCCAAATGACGTTTTTGAAGTTTCAGGAGTTTCAAATGTTTTTTGGTTTCATGAATTTTGGAAAACCATTCATTCTGCATTTTTACTTGCAGAAAATATCTATGTAAATCTCAATGAAAATGATCGCTTCACAGATAAAGTTTCTTATTCAAATTTGAGATTTACCAAAGAAATAATTGCAAAATATCCTGCACATCAAATTAAAAGAAGTGCACCTATTTTGGCAACCATCAGAATGGTTAAGGAACCAGAAGAAATTGAGCTTTTAAAAGAGGCAATTAGAATAACAAAACTTGGTTTTGAAAGATTGTTAAAGTTTGTTAAACCTGGAGTTTGGGAATATGAAATTGAAGCAGAACTCATTCATGAATTTATAAGAAATAAAAGTCGTGGTTTTGCTTTTGATCCAATTATTGGAAGCGGGAAAAGTGCTTGTGTACTGCACTATATCGAGAACAATAAGCAATGCAAAGATGGAGATTTATTATTGTTAGATTTTGGAGCAGAATACGCAAACTACAATGGAGATTTATCACGTTGCATTCCTGTAAATGGAAAATTCTCAAAGCGTCAAGCCGAAGTTTATAATGCCGTTTTATCCGTTCAAAAAAAGGCTAAAACTTTATTAAAAGCGGGTGTATCAATTCCTGATTATCACGCTCAAGTTTGCGCGTACATGTCCGAAAAACTTGTTGATATTAATTTATTGACAACAAAAGAGTTAAAAGACAATCCTAAGGCGTTTTTGAAATATTATATGCACGGAACAAGTCACCATTTAGGACTTGATGTCCATGATGTAATGCACAGATTTGAACCAATGCAATTGGGGAGTGTTTTAACTGTTGAACCAGGAATTTATATCCAAGAAGAAGGAATCGGGGTTAGAATAGAAAACGACGTAGTTCTTACAGATAATGGAGTGATTGATTTAATGGAGGGATATCCTACTGAAATTGATGAAATTGAATCCATCATGAATTCATGATCAAATCTCCCACCCTTGCTTCCCTTTTAAAGGAACAAATTTAAAATCTCCAAAGCTCTCTTGGGTAAATTGTGTTTCTGAAATTCGCGTAATTCTAAGCATTTCTTGATTTTCTTTTTCATTGCCTACGGGAATAACCAACCTTCCTCCTAAATTTAATTGAAATTTTAAAGTTTCTGGCACTATTGGAGCTCCTGCTGTAACTATGATGGCATCAAATGGTGCGTATTTGGGCAGTCCCAAACTACCATCACCGTGAAATAATTTGATTTGAGGATTTATTTCTGTCAAAATTGATGCAGCTTGCTCCAATAAAGGCTTGATGTATTCTATACTATACAATTCAACCCCTATTTTGGCTAAGATTGCTGCTTGGTATCCACTGCCAGTTCCTATCTCTAAAACCCGACTATTTTCTTTAATATCAATTAATTGAGATTGAAATGCAACGGTATAGGGTTGAGAGATGGTTTGTCCATGATCAATAGGAAATGCGGCATCTCTGTATGCAAACTGTTCAAAATCTTTAGGAAAAAACCAATGTCGTGGCACAACCCTAATAGAATCAAGGACTAGCGGGTTATTGATTCCTTTTGTAATAAGCTCTTCCACGAGTCTTTTTCGTTTGCCTTGATGCACTAAAGTATCTATTCTTTCAGGGTTTGTAAACATGGTGTTAAGAATGCCTTGTTTTATTAATGATAATAAAATCAAAAATTTGTGAGCGTTGCAAAATTAACTATATAAAACAAATGAAAAAAACAATCATTCTTGGATCAAATAAATCGGTCGACGAATATGCTGCTTTATTGAGAGATTCAAAGGATGTTGAACTGACAGGATACATTGATCCGGATGATTCATTAAATTATAATATGTTTGGTGATTTTATCAAAATATTAGAAATCATCCAAACCGGCGATAATTTCATTATCGGAAACCAAGTAAAAAATGTATCGTTTGATGTGATTTGCCAAATGATGAAATTTGGAAAGAACATTTTCATTGATGGTTATAGAAATTGGTCAGCGCATGAATTGGATACCCTTCAAAAATTGAGAATGGAATCTGAAACCATTTTTCAATTTGGAAATACATTATACAGTCTACCTCTTTTTACTACGTCCCTACAATACTTAAAAAAACCACGTTTTATCAAGTTTGAGAAGCATTGTCAAGCACCCAAAACTGGCGAATTTAATCATTGGATTTTCAACCAATTGGCTCAAGAATTAGATTTGATTAATAGAATTATAGGAAGTAATATCCGCAGCATTTCTGCACGTCCTATGTTTTTATTTGGTGAACATACCGATTTGCTAAATATTCATATTGAATACGATAATGATGCAATTTGCCATATTTCTTTGGGCAGGGCAATTGAGGAGAATACCCATAAATTGAGGGTATTTCAACATGAGAAATTATTTCATATTGATTTTCAAGAAAATCAGTTATTGGAATATCGATTGGCTTCAAATACCGACCAATTGTCGTTAAATATAGACTTAAACCCTAATCAAAATTCTGATATACAGCAATTCATATCGATTGATAGGAATATTATGCCTTACGATGTAAAACGAATGGAATTGCGTAATTTCTTTGAGAATATCGATAAAAATTTGAGTCCTCTCAATGGATTAGACCACTTAGAAACGGTTGCCATCATTTGCGAAACAATTTGTGAAAAGGTGAAACGACGCTATCAAGCTGTTTAATCAAATGTAAATTATTCGTCAGAAATTCCATTTACAGTAATTTAAATGTACTTTTGTACTCATGCGAAAGCATATAACAATCGCAATAATTTCTTACCTCGTTATTTTATCTTTCGGGGGATGTAATACCGAGAAGAATTTCATTCCGTCATATTTAAAAATAGACAGTTTAAATATCGATGCAAGTAGCATTGGTGGAAACAATGTACAACAAATCACTACTTTCCAGCTTTACCAAAACAAACAATTTTTAGGAACGTTTCCAATCCCTTCCCAAATACCACTTGATGCAGAAAATGAAACTAACTTTATTGTTGCACCTTATGTGAAACTCAATGGAAGTAGCCAAACTTATGGTTCTTATTTAGTTGCGAATCCACTAGATACTATTATTTCAGTTTCAAGAAATAATAGCACTCAATTTACACCCAAATTGGTCTACAGAAGCAACGCGAAAATTCTGTGGCAAGAAGATTTCCAAAACAATACTTCAACACTCATTCCAATTTCAGTCACCAAAGGTGACACCACGCAAATTGTGAATAGGCCCTTTGTTTTAAATAAAAGATTTGGTGGCAATACCAATTGTTTTGCAGCCACTTTTGAAAATAATGATAGCTTTAAATCAATGGATTTAGGTTGTTTTGATATTTTCAAAAACTTACCACTTGATGGAACCAGCGTTTTTTTTGAATTTGATGTGAAAACTGATTTGCCGATTCAAGTTGCTCTCAAAAGAAATAGTCCAACAAATGGTAGTGAATATGTACCCTATTTGTTTATTAATCCCACCGGAGGTGTATGGAAAAGGTTTTACACCGATTTAATTTACGAAATACAAGGTCAGGCAGCGGGAACAACATTTCAAATTATTTACAGCATAGATAAACCTAAATCTTTTTCTGGATCTCATGAAATTTTATTTGATAATATCCGTTTATCTCATTTGAACTAGATGCGTAAAAAAATTAGAATATTTTGGCATGTGTTTTTTGATTGGCTAGCAGCTTCCTTTAGTTGGTTGGTTCTGTTTTTATACAGAAAAAATTATGTCGAAGCAGTAAAACATGGTTACACAATACCTGTTAACCAAGATATAAAACTGTTTGCAGGACTAATTATTATTCCACTATTTTGGGTGATGCTGTACGCGATGTCTGGCTACTATCAACATATTTTGCGCAGATCAAGATTGGTTGAACTTGAAAATACTTTCGCGAATAGTTTATTTGGCGTAATTATTTTGTTTTTTGTCTTGATTCTTGACGATAGCGTATCCAACTATTATGACTATTACAGTTCACTTGCAGTTTTATTTGGATTTCATTTTTTCACAACATTAATTTTTAGATTAATCAATTCAACTTTTACAATTCACAAAATTAGAAGTAAAAATTGGGGTTATCACACATTATTGATTGGAACCGGCCCCAAAGCAATACAACTTATTTCTGACCTGGAAACAGCAAAAGTTTGGGAGGGATTCAATATCAAAGGATTGGTTCAAATTACTGAACAAAATTCATTAAATCCGAATAATACAAATCTGTCTATTGTTGGAGATTGGAATTCTTTGCCAGAATTAATAAAATATTATGACATTGAAGATATCATTCTTTGTAATGAGCCTGAAGAATCTGAATTTGTCCCAAAAGTAATCGATATCATCCAAAATGAAGAAATTCATTTAAAAATGTTACCCAATGAGTATAATTTGGTTTTAGGTATGGTGAAAATGAATAATATCTTAGGAACAATGTTAGCCGAGGTAGATTTTGAAGTTATGCCATATTGGCAAAAATTCATCAAACGGGGAATGGATATTTTTATTTCATTCATTGCTTTGGTTTGCCTATCTCCTATTTTCTTTTTGATTGCATTGTTTGTAAAAATAGATTCGAAAGGACCTGTTTTCTTTTTACAAGATCGAATTGGATTCAGGGGACTTCCCTTTAAAATTATCAAATTTAGAAGTATGCGAGCAAATGCTGAGACATCGGGTCCACAATTAAGTAGTGATAATGATGATCGTAGAACCAAAGTGGGGATTTTATTAAGAAAAACGCGGTTGGATGAATTGCCACAATTTTTGAATGTACTATTAGGCCAAATGAGTTTAGTTGGTCCGAGACCTGAAAGACAATTTTTTATAGATCAAATTGTTGCCGAAGCACCGATTTATAAAAGATTACACCGCGTTAAACCGGGTATTACTAGTTGGGGACAAATTAAATATGGGTATGCTGAAGATGTAACAGAAATGATAGAAAGAATGAAATTTGATATTTTATATTTGGAAAATATGTCATTAGGATTGGATATCAAAATCATGTTTAATACCGCCCTTATTATGATTCAAGGTAGAGGGAAATAGAACTTTTTAATATTATATTTGTTTCTATTTTAAAAGAATATACTTAATGGCATATTTCAACAATACCAATCCGAATACCACTCAAGAAAACAATAAGTTAGCAAGAGAAAAAGTACAATTCATTTTACAAATCCTATTTCAAATTATTAAAGTTGAAAAGAAAAGTGTAAAGTATTTGTATATCTATGCAGCTTTGGCCGGAATTATAAGTTTAACAATTCCATTGGGAATACAAACGATTATTGGATTTGTATTGGCTGGACGATTGTCGAGCAGTTGGGTCATTTTGGTTGTTATCATTACAGGAGCTGTGTTTTTATTAGGTTTATGCAAAATTGCGCAACTGAGCATTGTTGATAGCTTTCATAGAAAGCTGTTTGTTAGGTATACGATTAATTTTAAAAATGCAATTTCTGAATTTTCCAATTCGAATAAAGATAGCGTTGTTTCCGCCTCCATGAAGTTTTTGGACATTATTACATTGCAGAAAAGTTTTTCCAAATTAATCACAGATTTTACTGGAAAATTATTGCAAGCACTTTGTGGTTTGATTCTACTCTGTTTTTACCATCCATTTTTCATCATTTTTGGCTTTTTAGTTGGATTTGTTGTTTATTTTTCTTTGAAATTCACTTGGTACCGTGGTTTTGATACGGCAAGGTCGGAAAGTTATTTCAAGTTCAAAACAGCGGAAGGATTGCAACAATTTGCCAACGAAAAGTTAGAAATTTATTCAGATAAAATTGATGAATCTTTGGAAAGTTATGTCATTTCTAGAAACAATCATTTTAATATACTTCGAAAACAAGCATGGCTCGGTGTTGGAATCAAGGTTATATTAACAGCAATCATGTTAATTATTGGAAGTTACTTACTTGTGAATCAGGATATTAGTTTGGGACAATTTCTTGCCTCTGAAATATTGGTTTTTACTTTGATAGAGGCCATTGAAAAGTTAATTTTAACTGTTGAATATTTATATGACGCCGGGATTTCAGTTGAAAAACTAAACGAAATCAACAAATTATCATGAAACAATTAGAATTTTTAACAAGAGATAGTAAATGGACAAACAATAGGTTTGGCAGAATCATACTGATCATTTTTATTATTGTAATTGTGTTTTTATTTTTGCCATGGACACAGAGTGTTCAATCAAAGGGCAAGGTTACATCATTTGGAACCAATGAAAGACCGCAAGAAATTCAATCTGTTATTGCCGGACGATTAGTTAAATGGCATATCAATGAGGGCGACTTTGTTCGAGCCGGTGATACTGTTGCGGTAATTACTGAAATCAAAGGTGACTATTTAAATCCTGAGCTTTTAAAACAAACTGATATACAATTGAAAGCTAAGGAAAAATCTATTCTTTCTTACAGTTCTAAAATAGATGCGATAAATAATCAGATTAGGCAATTAGAAATAAGTCAAGATTTAGCTTACGAAAAACTAAAGAACAAACTCAACCAAGAAAATTTAAAACTACAAGCGGAACTAGCTGATTTTGAATCAGCAAAAATTAATACGAAAATTAGCAAACAACAATATGAACGAGATAGCATTTTATATACACAACATATAAAAAGTCAATTTGATGTCGAAAATAGAAAAAACAAATTTCAAGAGGCTATTTCAAAAATGCTTGTTGTTGAGTCAAAAATTCGACAAACCAAAATAGCCATTGACAATATTAAAATTGAATTACAGAATGTGAGCGCAGAATACGGTGAAAAGTTATCTAAAAGTGAAAGTGATAGATATTCCGCAATTTCCGGTCAAATGGAAACAGAAAGTGAAGTTTCCAAATTAAGAAATACATATTCAAATTATAGTATCAGAAACGGTTTTTATACCATTACAGCACCTCAATCTGGTTTTATAACAGAAACAAAATTAAATGGAATTGGAGAAACCATTAAGGAAGGTCAAACTATTTGCAAAATTATTCCCAACTCTTTGCATCACATCGTAGAACTATTTATTGACCCAGTTGATATGCCATTGATTTCGGTAGGTAATCATGTTCAATTTATTTTTGATGGTTGGCCTACAATGGTATTTTCTGGGTGGCCTAATTTGACATATGGAACTTTTCCTGGCGAGGTATATGCAATTAACTCGGTACCAAATGAAAACGGCAAGTATCGAATTTTGGTAAAACCCAAAAGCCAAATTAAACCATGGCCAACAGAACTTCGCATTGGTGTAGGTGCTAACGGATTTTTATTGTTAAAAAAAGTTCCGATTTGGTATGAAATATGGAGAACCATGTGTGGTTTCTCGCCTGATTATTACAAACCAGCGAAAGCATATGAGAAAAAATAGTTTTTTTGCGCGTTTCGTTTTTTTCGGGATTTTACTCTCGCAATTATTTGTACATTCTTTGTCTGCCCAAACACTTGATACTTTTCAATACTTAACTATTTCTGATGTTTTAGATAATGTTAACAAACATCATCCTATCACATTTTCTTCGTTTTTGCAGTGGCAGTACGCAAAAGCGAATCTGCAAAAAGCGTCAGGAAATTTTGACCCAATAATCAATTATGATTTAAAACAAAAATCCTTCGATAACAAAACATATTATCAAAATCAATTTCTAGAGGTGGATTTCAATACCAAATCACCGATTACTCCGGTTATTGGCTATGAAAACAATTCTGGAGATTTTATTAATCCTGAATCACAAACTGGGAGTTCGGGATTGTCTTATGTGGGTTTTGAATTAGCTACATTAAAAAATTTAATCACCGATCAGAGAAGAACTGCACTAAAACAAGCCAAAGTATTTCAAGTACAATCTGATATTGTTCAAAGGCAAATGATTCAAAATTTACATCTAAACATTTGGAATCAATATATTTCATGGTACGTATTTGAAGAACAAAAGAACATATTAAATGCATCTATAGCCCTATCTAACGAGAGACAAATTGCCATTCGTAAATTATTTACAGTTGGTGGGTGCAGCGGGTTTGATACACTTGAAACAGCTGTTCAATTGAATCAATTCGTAACAAAACAAAAAGAAATTTCAATTTTTTCTGAGAAAACCAAAATATTATTCTCTGCCAATTTATGGAATTCGTTAAAAACAAACCGAGGAATTGATTTTACTCCTATGGCAGTTAGGTCTAATATTCTGCCGTCTAATAAGTTTTTTGAGCTTCTTGAAAGTAAATTCATTTTGCTAAACGAGAATACAGATAGTTTAATTTTGTTTCAACCTGATTTACAGTTTTATGTTCAAAAATCAAACTCACTTAAACTCGACATCAAGTTAAAACAAAGTTATGTATTGCCTAAGTTTGATTTGAAATATCAATATCTAACAAAAGATTTATCACAATATTCATCAGCAAATTTAACCAATAACCATAGATTTGGTTTGTCTTTTTCGGCGCCATTATATTTTAGATCTTCAAGGGGAGAATTGAAAACTGCAAAATTAAAGTTACAAGAAAATGAATTTGAAACAGCTTTAAAGCAAAGGGAAATTGACACGAAATTACTTGCCTTGAAAAAACAAACTTTGGCATATAAAGAGATTTTAGATATGCTTAAAAATGTTGAGGAAGGATATTATCAATTATACCAAATGGAAATTAAGAAATTCGAAAGTGGCGATGGTACAATATTTCTGTTGAATTCTCGTGAAAGCAAATACCTTGAGGCAAAATTAAAAACTGTTGAACAATTTGGTAAATATTTGATCTCCCTTACTGAATATTTCAGGGTATTGGGAACAATTCAATCTATAATTTCCTAATCGTTAAAAAAACGTTGTTATTATGTGGAAAATTACACCTTAAGTTTATTCTTATGGATGTAATTTATTAGTAATTTTACAACATATTAATTTACAAAACTGTAGATGGACGAGAACAATAAAGGTAATTATGGCGCCGACAATATCCAGGTTTTAGAAGGATTAGAAGCTGTAAGAAAAAGACCCGCAATGTACATTGGTGATATCGGCCCTAAAGGCCTGCATCACTTGGTGTATGAAGTTGTAGATAACAGTATTGACGAAGCCTTGGCTGGTCATTGTAATACAATTCACGTAACAATTTTAGAAGGTGACGGTATTAAAGTACTCGATAATGGTCGTGGTATTCCAACCGGATTGCATACCAAAGAAAATAGAAGTGCCTTAGAAGTTGTAATGACTGTGCTCCATGCCGGTGGTAAATTCGACAAAGACTCATACAAAGTTTCGGGTGGTTTACATGGAGTTGGTGTTAGTTGTGTAAATGCACTTTCTTCGCACTTAACCGTTCGTGTTTATGGTGATGGAAAAGTACATCAACAAGAATACCAAATTGGGAAACCAATGTACGACGTGAAAGTTGTTGGTGAATCAGATATCCGCGGTACTGAAGTAACATTTTTCCCTGATAGAGACATTTTTAAAGAATCTCATATTTTTAATTTTGACACCCTACAAAATCGTTTAAGAGAACTTTCTTTCTTGAACAAAGGAATCAGACTCACGCTAACCGATGAACGTGAACAACTTGAAGATGGTTCTTTCCGCAAAGAAGTTTACTACAGCGAAGGTGGATTAAAAGAATTCGTTAAATACATAGATGGAACCCGCGAAACACTTATCCCTACGCCTATTTACGGTGAAAGTGATAAATATGGTGTTCCTGTTGAAATTGCTTTCCAATACAATACGGGTTATGCAGAAAATTTGCATTCTTATGTAAATAACATTAATACAATTGAGGGAGGTACTCACGTTGGTGGATTTAGAAGAGCGTTAACAAGAACCTTAAAATCATATGCCGACAAACAGAAACTCCTTGAAAAAGTAAAAATTGAAATTGCTGGTGACGACTTCCGTGAAGGAATTACTTGTGTAATTTCAGTTAAAGTTCAAGAACCACAATTTGAAGGCCAAACAAAGACTAAACTTGGCAATAATGATGTTGGGGGTGCTGTAGAATCAACTGTGAATGCAATTTTAGAAGCTTATTTGGAAGAAAATCCAAAAGAAGCAAAGATTATTGTTGACAAGGTAATTTTAGCTGCACAAGCAAGAGCTGCAGCCAGAAAAGCCCGCGATATGGTTCAACGCAAAGGAGCCATGTCTGGTATGGGTTTGCCTGGTAAACTTTCAGATTGTTCTAAAACTGACCCTAAAATTTGCGAAATTTTCCTAGTTGAGGGAGATTCGGCAGGTGGAACTGCTAAACAAGGTCGTGACCGTGAATTTCAAGCTATACTGCCTTTAAGAGGTAAAATCTTAAATGTTGAAAAAGCCCTTGAACATAAAATTTACGACAATGAAGAAATTAGAAATATGTTTACTGCCTTAGGTGTCCATATTGGAACCAACGAAGAAGGAAACAAAGAACTAATTTTAGACAACTTACGTTACCATAAAGTAGTTATTATGACAGATGCAGACGTGGATGGTAGCCACATTCGCACCCTAATTCTTACCTTGTTCTTTAGATACATGAAGAAATTGGTTGAAAATGGATATTTGTATATTGCTACTCCTCCACTTTACTTAGTTAAAAAAGGCAAAGAACAACGCTATTGTTGGACAGAGGACCAACGTATGGCAGCAATTAAAGAAATTGCAGCCGGTAAAGAAGAATCGGTAAACGTACAACGATATAAAGGTTTGGGAGAAATGAATGCGGAACAATTATGGGAAACCACAATGGATCCAACCCGCAGAACATTCAAACGTGTAACTCTTGATAGCGCTGCTGAAGCCGACAGGGTATTTAGTATGCTTATGGGTGATGAAGTACCACCAAGAAGAGAATTCATTGAGCAAAATGCAAAATATGCGAAAATTGACGCATAATTGATTTGCAATAGATACAACAAAAAAGCCACCGAAAGGTGGCTTTTTTGTTGTATCTACAATTATCCTTCAAAATTATTTAAATTTCAAAGCAACAATTGGGTGGATTTTCTTAATATATCTGGCAGGTATAAATAACGATAAATAGATAAGTAATATTGAAAAGATATCAACTGTCAACACTTCCCAAACATTAATTTTCATAGCTACATATTGAATAAAATAGACCTCTTGATTTAACTTTAACCATTTAAAATGATTTTGTAATACACATAATCCAATAGCAATAAAATTACCAATCAATATGCCAGCTATGGCAATTATAGACGCTTGATAAATGAAAATTTTCTGAATATCGGCAAATCTCGCACCCATTGACTGCATCAAACCTATAAAAGCAGTACGTTCTGTCATTAAAATGAGTAAGGTTGTACAAGTGGCTGTAATTGCAACAACGGTTATTAAGCATAATAAAATAATTACATTTAAATCTAGAATAGAAAGCCAATCAAATATCTGCCTGTTAAATTCCTCTGCTGAATTTACCCTAACAGATTTTATATCAATTATGTTTTGTATTCCTTTCTTGATATTCGTAATATTTTCTCCCGGTCTGACCCAGATTTCTAGTTGTGTAATGGAATAATTTTCAGGCATCATTATTGTTACAATACTTTGGTCAAGCAATACCATATTGGCATCAACCTTATCTACGCCAGTTTCAAACAGTGTTGTTACCGTCAATTTTCTTGCCCGTGGCCTTGTATTGCCCGTGGAATCTTGAACAAAAAACACCAATCTTAAATTGTCATTCAATCCCACATTTAAGCGCTTAGCTAGCGTTTTAGAAATTGCAACCCAATGTTCGTCATTTGAAATAACCGATTCTTTGGCAAATTCTCCTAAATAATTTTTAAGTTGGGTAATTGAAATCCCTTTTGCAATAATACCTTCAATTTCTTCATCAGATTTCACAATACTCGCTTTACTTGATGAGAACAAAACCCTATCAACTCCGGGTAATTTTTGAATTTTCTGTAAATTGAGAATTAATGAATCGTTTAAAGGATAAGGTTCACTATTTTCAACATTCACAGCAGCATCGACCACCAAATCGCCGTGAACCATAGAAATTTTATGTTTAATTTCATCTCTAAAGCCCCTCACAGTAGCAAATGCAATAACAATTACTGCAACACTTAAAGAAACAGATAAAATTGCCAAAAAAAAGACACTTTTTGACTTGCTTTGTTGTTCCTTTGTAATGAATCTTTTTGCTATGAAAAAAGGCCAATTAAACATTTTATTCAAAATTAAGTCGGAAACACTTAGATTTCGTTGTATTGCTGCAATTTTTATACTTTTTATTTCTAATTCACTCAATGCCGAAATAATTACAGGAGCAGAACAAACCAGTTTATATCTAAATAAACTCAAAGGCAAAAAAGTTGCCATTGTTGCCAATCCTACTTCAATTATTGGACGTACCCATTTGGTAGACAGTTTATTTTCCCTCAAAATAAATATTAAAAAAATATTTGCTCCCGAACATGGATTTCGTGGAGAAGCAGCCAATGGAGACCATATTGACAACTCTGTAGACCCTAAAACAAATATTCCAATTGTTTCACTTTATGGAAAAAACATCAAACCTTCAAAAAAAGACTTAAAAAATATTGACGTTGTTATATTTGATATACAAGACGTTGGCGTTAGATTCTATACCTATTTAACTACTTTGCATTATGTAATGGAAGCCTGCGCTGAAAACAACAAACAATTGATTGTTTTTGATCGTCCAAATCCGAATGGATATTATGTTGACGGTCCTATTTTGGAAGAAAAATTCAAAAGTATGGTGGGAATGCATCCCATTCCTTTGGTTCATGGCATGACACTGGGTGAATTGGCTAAAATGATCAATGGTGAACATTGGTTGCCAAACAAATTATCGTGCAAGCTTGAAGTCATTCCCGTTCAAAATTATTTCCATAATTTGTTTTACCCCTTGCCTATTGCTCCTTCTCCCAATTTACCAAATGCCACTTCCATCATTTTATATCCTTCTCTTGGTTTGTTTGAGGGAACTCAAATATCCATGGGTCGTGGAACAGAAAAACCGTTTGAATGTTTTGGTGCACCATGGCTAAAAATGGGCAATTATCAGTTTACTCCTATTAATATTCCGGGCAAAGCAGTGAATCCACCTTATTTAAATCAAAACTGCAGAGGGTTTTTGTTAACAGACTTTGCAAATGATTATGTTGTTACTTACAAACGTATTTACCTTGATTGGCTAGTATTGTTGTATAAAGATTGTCCGGATAAAAGCAAATTTTTTAACTCGTTTTTCGACAAATTGATAGGCACAGAATCTGTTCGCAATCAAATCATTGAGGGAAAATCGGCCGTTGAAATTAGAAAAAATTGGGAAGCAGGATTAAAATTATTTCTTGAAAAAAGATCACCTTATTTGATGTATACCTATGACGAAGATTTGGGATTGATGGGCAAAAAAGAAAAAAAATAAACGTAAATTTGAACCATGTATAAAATCATTCTCTCTTTAACAGCGGCGACCCTTCTTTTTAGCTGTACCGATACTTCAAATCATATTGGAAAAACCGTTGAAACCCAATCTGCTATTTCTGTAAAAGATGCACTAACAACCTTTAATAAAGATGGCAAAGCAACTGAACAAGTAGTTTATGGAAAGGTAGTTGATGTATGTCAATCAGAAGGATGTTGGTTTGCGTATGAAATTGGCGATTCAACATTAACAGTTGACTTCAACGATGAGTTTACCGTTCCTAAGAATATCGATCATAAAGATTTGTATGCTGTAGGACATTTTTACAGAGATACAGCAAAGGCTACAAGCGAAACGAAAGACAGCTCTTTGGGAACAAAAATATTGATTTCTACTAAATTCAGAGCCCACGGGGTGAAGTTTAAGTAAGTAATTTAAGGGTTTATAAAGGTTTATGAGCGATTATAAAAGTTTATAAAGCAACAAAAAAGGCGCAAATTGCGCCTTTTTTGTTATAGTTGTATTTTAACAATTATTGAATTTCAAACGTATTCATGAATGCTGTTGTAAAGTTACCTGCACGAAAATCAGGATTTTTCATTAGTTGTTGGTGCAAAGGAATGGTTGTATGAATTCCTTCAATAACAAATTCACTTAATGCACGTTCCATTTTAACTATTGCTTCTTCTCTGGTTTGAGCAGAAACTATCAATTTTGCAATCATAGAATCGTAATAGGGAGGTATTGTATATCCAGCATAAATATGTGAATCTACCCTAACACCATGTCCACCTGGCTTGTGTAAAACTAAAATTTTACCGGGACTAGGACGGAAGTTGTTATGAATGTCTTCTGCGTTGATACGACATTCAATAGCCGCTTTAGTTGGCAAATAATCTTTACCTGAAATTGGTACACCAGCAGCAATTAGAATTTGCTCTTTTACAAGATCATAATTAATTACTTCCTCAGTAACTGGATGCTCAACTTGAATACGGGTATTCATTTCCATAAAATAGAAATTTCTATGTTTGTCAACCAAGAATTCTACAGTTCCAACTCCTTCATAATTGATAATTTGAGCTGCAGCTTTGGCTGCTGTACCCATTTTCTCTCTTAATTCAGGTGTCATGAATGGTGATGGAGTTTCTTCCAATAACTTTTGATGACGACGTTGAATTGAGCAATCACGTTCAGACAAATGACAAACCTTACCATATTGATCACCCGCAATTTGAATTTCAATATGACGTGGGTCTTCAATATATTTTTCCATGTACAATCCATCATTACCAAAGGCTGCACCTGCTTCTTGCTTTGCACTATTCCATGCTGGTTCAACTTCATCGTCGTTCCAAACAATACGCATACCTCTTCCACCGCCACCCGCAGTTGCTTTCATAATTGCAGGGTACCCAATTTCATTGGCAATTGTAATTGCTTGTTCAACGCTCTCTAACAATCCCTCAGAACCCGGAATACATGGCACACCTGCTTTTTTCATAGTGTCTTTTGCGTTGCTCTTATCACCCATTTGGTCTATTTGTTCTGGAGTAGCTCCAATAAATTTAATACCATGGTCGCGACAAATGGCGCTAAAACGACTATTTTCAGACAAGAAACCATATCCAGGGTGAATGGCATCGGCATTGGTTACTTCAGCCGCTGCTAATATTCTAGGAATATTCAAATAGCTATCTCTGCTTTGTGGAGGACCAATACAAACTGCTTCATCTGCAAAACGAACATGCAAACTTTCTTTGTCGGCTGTAGAATAAACCGCAACTGTTTTAATGCCCATTTCTTTGCAAGTACGAATAATTCGCAAAGCAATTTCACCGCGATTCGCGATTAAAATTTTCTTAAACATAATTTTTTAGATTATGCAGGTTCAACCAAAAATAATGGTTGGTCATATTCAACTGGAGAAGCATTATCAACCAGTACTTTCACAATTTTACCGTTAATTTCACTTTCAATTTCATTGAAAAGCTTCATTGCTTCAATGATACAAACTACCTTTCCAGATTTAACTTCATCGCCAACATTTACAAATGAGGGTGTTTCAGGATTTGAAGAACGATAAAAAGTTCCCACCATTGGAGATTTGATAGTAATTAAATTGTCAGCAACAGGCGCTGCCACAGTTGCAGCGGCAACAGGAGCTGGAGCAACGGCAGAAACTGCAGGTGCTGCAATCACTTGCTGAGCTACAGGAGTTGCAACAGTAGCGGTAACAACTTGCGCTGGGTTTTTACGAATTAATAATTTAAAGTCCTTACGACTAATTTCGACTTCATCAACCGCGTTGGTTGAAACGAATTTTATTAATGCTTGAATCTCTCTTAAGTCCATATAGATTTATATTGGGTAGGCAAAGAAAAAGAAAAAATGGCAAAAACGGCCAAAAAATCGTAAAAAAAGGTGATTTTTTGCCTGAAAATCGCAAAAAATCACCTTTTTTGTAAAAATTCGAATAATTATAACGGAATATTTCCGTGTTTTTTACGAGGTAAATTAACCACTTTGTTTTCTAACATTTCAAACGCAATAATTAAACGTTGGCGGGTTTCCTCCGGGAAAATAACTTCATCAACAAAACCTCTTTCAGCTGCTCTGTATGGATTGGCAAAAAGAGTTGAATATTCCAATTCTTTTTCTTTTAAAGCGGCATTTTTATCTTCCGCGGAATCTATGTCTTTTTTGAAAATAATTTCAGCAGCACCCTTCGCTCCCATTACTGCAATTTCGGCACTTGGCCAAGCGAAATTCATGTCAGCACCAATATGTTTTGAATTCATAACATCATAGGCTCCACCATAAGCTTTTCTGGTAATGACAGTAATTCTTGGAACTGTAGCTTCACTAAATGCATATAAAAGTTTAGCCCCATTGGTTATAATTGCGTTCCACTCTTGGTCTGTTCCAGGTAAAAATCCAGGCACATCTTCAAGTACTAGCAATGGAATATTGAAAGCATCGCAGAAACGAACAAAGCGGGCTGCTTTTTGACTACTGTGTACATCTAAAACACCAGCTAAATTTGCCGGTTGGTTAGCAACAATACCAATACTTCTTCCTGCCAATCGAGCAAAACCTACTACAATATTTTCGGCGTAATTTTTATGTACTTCATAAAAAGAGCTATCATCAACTATATGTTCAATTACTTCTTTAATATCATATGGCTGATTGGGATTACTTGGAATTATGTCCTTCAAAGCATCACGCATCTCATTGGCCATGTGGTATTCAATTTTCGCAGATTTTTCTTCGCAATTCTGAGGGAAATAGCTCAATAGTCTGCGAATATCTTGTATGCACAATACTTCGTTTTGAACGGTAAAATGTGCAACCCCGCTTTTCGTTCCGTGAACCGATGCGCCACCTAATTGTTCAGATGTCACGTCTTCATTTGTTACTGTTTTTACAACATTTGGACCTGTAACAAACATATAGCTTGTATTTTCAACCATGTATATAAAATCGGTTAACGCTGGTGAATATACTGCTCCACCAGCACAAGGTCCCATAATTGCTGAGATTTGAGGTATTACACCGCTACTTCTTACATTTTTATAAAAGATATCGGCATAGCCTCCTAATGAAACTACACCTTCCTGAATTCTTGCTCCACCCGAATCATTTAATCCAATCATGGGTGCTCCATTTTGGAGTGCCATATCCATGATTTTGCAAATTTTCTCAGCATGTGTTTCTGACAATGACCCACCAAATACAGTGAAATCTTGGCTATAAACATAAATCAAACGTCCATTGACTTTTCCATAACCAGTAACAACACCATCTCCTAGCAATTTTTGTTTATCCATACCAAAATCAGCGCTTCTATGTGTTACAAAAGCACCAATTTCGCAAAATGTATTTTCGTCTAACAACAATGAAATTCTTTCTCTTGCTGTTAATTTTCCTTTTTTGTGCTGTGAATCGATTCGGGCTTGACCACCACCTAATAATGATTCGGCTCTTTTATTATTTAATTGATCTCTAGATTCAGACATATAATTGCAAAGTTAATAAAGTAGTTAAAAAAATAGCCCCAGTGAGGGGCTATTTTGTATATTTTTTATCATTAATTTTCAGTTGGCGGAGCGTCCCTCAACGAATTTAAATCAAACAACAATGTAAAACGCATTTGATTTTGTAGAGGATGGCGATTGCCCAATGGAATTAAATACGCCGCGTCTACACTGAGCGATTGGAATTTCAAACCAATTCCCATTGTAATATACTGACGACCTCCTTTTGTTTGCGACTCATAGAACAAACCAGAACGAACAAAGAAAGAGTTATCGTATATGTACTCTAAACCAATGTTAGTGATCCATTCGTTCATTTCTTCAGAAAACCCACCAGGGGCATCATAAAATGATTGTATCATTCCTTGAATTGGACTCACATTAGGGTCTTGGCCAATGTATTGACGGATATTGTTTCTATCAACAGAATCCTTAGAACCGTCAAAATTCCTAAGATAAAAAGGTCTCGTTGGTACCAAAAGTTTATTAAAATCTAGATATACGTTCAATTTGTTGTAATTGTCAATTTGTGTGCTATATCCAATACCCAATTTTAAATTAGTGGGTATAAAATCTAATTTCTCTTTTGATGAATAGGTCATTTTTGAACCAATATTTTGAATATTCAATCCAAAATTAAATAGACGCTTCTTGCCGGCAACACGAATATCTGTTTTGTACAAAACGTTGATATCACCTGCTATTGAAGTTCCTGCATTGTAATCAATTCCATTCTTAATTCCACTACCAACAATATTAGAGTAGATATAACGCAAATTAACACCCATTGATAATTTTTTAGAGAATGCCAATGCATAACCACCATCAATTGCAAATTCATTTGGATTAAAACTTCCTTGAGGATTCCCGTCGTAGTCTGTAAATTGAATATTACCTAGAGAGAAGTATCTCAATGAGCCACTTAGAACTCCTTTTTTACCAACTTTGGAATATCCTGCTAAATATGAAAATCCTACATCATTCACCAATTGACGCAACCATGGAGCATAAGAAATTGCAAATCCTGATGATTTTTCAGCATTCAACAAATTCGCATTGTTCCAACTTGCACTGTTCGCATCTGGGGAAAACAATGCTACCCCAACATCTCCCATTCCAGCACTGCGACTATCTGGGGTGATTGTAAGAAATGGTACCATGGTAGTAACTGTATTCAATTGTCCAGATAATTCTTTAGACGAAATGGTATTGGTTTGTCCATAAATGCTTAATGAACTTACTGAAGCCATTATCAAAAATAAAATTTTTCTCCTCATATGTCTTGTGGCAAAAATAGGATTTGTATTGAGAGATTTGTAATTTTTTTTCAAAAGGTTAATCATTTTTTATAATTTTATTTGCAATTATCGTAATTTAATAAATTTCCCCCCAATGAATTTTGATAAACCATCGGAAGTTTTAACATTGATTTTGTAATAAAACATATTGCCATTGGCCGCAATTCCATTATCACCTCTTCCATCCCAACTAATTGCATTAAATTTTGACAAAGCAGCATATTCTAATTTTGTTCCTTTGGCCAACAATGAACCAACAGTCGAATAAATTTCCCAATTCACAGTTAAATCCTCGCCCGACAAATTATGCGCAACCCATATATTTACTGTCTCTCCCAATGATGGATTAGGAATAGCCCCATGCTCTGAAATAATTAAATCTCTTCCCGGAACAACCTCAAATGAAATATTATTCTCCCCAGAATTGTTGTAAACATCCCAAGCTCTGCATTTAAGAGTATGCTTACCCGATGTTAACAATGGCAATGGGAAATCAATATATCCAAGTTGATATGAATTATTTTCATACGTAAAGAAATTGTTCACTACAAATGATTTTGCATTTTCTGAACCTTCATCGAGGATGATTTCCAAATCGCGTCCAATACCAGAACCAGTTGCATTGATCCCACTCTTGTCGTAAATTCTTGCAAAAGCTTTGGACTCTGAAGAAACTTTACTGTTGTTTATAAACATTGAATCGTTAACAAATAATTGAACTTGAGGACCGGCGCTATCAATATCCTTGATCTTCTCACTTCCCCCAATATTAAAAACCCATGAACCACTTGCATCGGTTTCCCCATTTTGTGCATAGAATACAGCCCTTCCTTTTCCTATGTTGTACGCAATATCTTTGGGTACACTAAACACCAAATTGAATTTACCTCCAACTACAGAAACGGACCCTTTGTAAAGAATACTGTTTTCACTTTTAAATGGAATTTGATATGAAACTTTGTTATTGTTTAACGTGTATTTTTGGGTGGGCTTGTCATAAACCTCAACATCTAATGTACCGTTAAAATTGGTCATAATCGTTTTTAACCGTTCTGTGATATGACCGGATAGTTTAACAACAGAGAAAGCTTTTACAGTGTCCTTGAAAAGTGAAGCAGATTGACCATTAATTGAATCAATTGACACAAAATTCTTAGGGAATGCAATTTCCATTGAAGGATCACCTAATAATGCAAATTTATTATCTTCTGACATTTGCCAACTATGACTTGGCCTATTTTTCAACCGTTTGTATACTTCTCCCAATGTAGGAATAGGTTGATTTGGCTTAGGAAAACCGTATTTTGTCCAAAACGCATCGTTGATAATTGTATTCCCCGATACGAAAACCAATCTTGTTGTGGTCATAAGTCCTATGGCACCTCCGTTGGGATTCAAAAGCGATAATTCTCCACCACTTTGAAATTTAGGATCATCATATCTCGCAAATTCGCATGTAGCAGTAAATAGTACAGGCATTTTGTACTTATTGTTCCATGAGTTGATCATTGTCATATCTAAAATTTCTTCTTGCGCCCAACCCTTTTCGCCTCCATGTCCTTGGTAATTCATGAACAAAGTTCCATCACTCATTGCGCTGTTAATTGCGCTGCTCGCTTCAGGATACTTTTCATTATTGCCGTTTGTAACTTGCTTGAATGCATCGGCAAATATTTTGTTTAACCTAAGGTTCGGATAATTGTTGGCGATGTATGTTGCGTATTGTTCTGACTCTTCTGTAAATTCCGCTTCGTAAGATTTATCTATATCGTCACAAACAAATGTCAATCGATTTCTCCACGAGCCTAAAGCCTTTTTATCGGAATATCGTTTTAATTTATTTACAACACCCTGGGCATCCGTTTGTGTTCTGCATGGAATGCGACCGATTACTATGTCCAAACTGTCATTATGAATGGCCGGGTTGCCGGAATTGGTTTGCAAATATCCCAAGAAGTCATCCAAACAAAATAATGATTGCTTGTCTGTTCCATTGGTTGATTGGTAAATAGGAATAAAATTAGAATTAGGAGAAACCCTACCCTGCATATCGTATGAAGCAGTTCCCACCAATAAAACGTATTTCAGTTTTTTGTTTGATTTGAAAAATTCGGAACGAATGTAATTTCTAATGGCAACCAAATCTGATTGACCTCCACCGTATTCATTGTAAATATCATACAAATTTGTAACCTTAGTGGCATATTGATCGTAATCAGTCCTGAATTTTGCCAAATCATTTGAGGCCGCCAAGAAATCAGGATGAGAAATAATTAGAAAATCAAGGTTTGCACCTTGCAAAATATTCTGATTTTTGATTTCACTAACAAATTTGGGTGTATATGAAAAGTTATCATCGAATGCCCAAATTCTAGAAACTTTTTGATTGCTATCTGTAAGGATTTCAAGATTACCATTGTTATTCGAAAAAGGAATTTGAACAATTTTGTTAGGATTTGAAACATTCAGAAACAAAAAATTTGAGCTGGAACTATTAAATCTAAATTTAAACTGTCCTCCACCCAATGCGGCGATCGTGTTTTGAATTGGAAATTGTTTTTGGTAGAAACTTAAAGGTTCTTTGTATGTAATTTCATAGTAATCTAAATAAATACCGTCTTTGCTATTTCTTCTGAATAATTTTAAATTCATTGCTACATTCCCTGATGAAACTGGAACATTCAACATTTTTTTCAATGAGGGATATATTGTTTCATATTCGCCGTTTCGTCTCAACGGAATATTTGCAGCTATATTGCTGGCTTTTATAATTACCCTACCTGTGTCGTTATTCATTCCCACACCAATTGAAAATAATATATTGACGGTATCAACCCCTGAAGGTAATTGCTCAACGAAAGTCCTATCCAATGTTTCATTCCCTAATTTTTCACCTACCCAAAATCTACCCATGTTGGTAGGATTTACAAGATTGGTGTCGTGAAAAATAATCGATTCATTGTAATTGATTATTATAGGATTTTTTTCTGTTGGCGATTTGGCAATTTCAATTCGGCTTCCTTTAACGTTGTTATAACCCAAAATACCAAATGCTTGATTCGAATAAAAATTTACAAAGTGTTCATAATTCTTACCGTTAAACACTATATCGCGAACGGATTGCTTAAAGATTAATATGTAATCATTTTGATCGAAAACCCCATCCTGCTCTCCAATAACTAAAATTGGCACCTCTGCCAAACCACTACGAAGGCTGTCATTGGTTTCAACCAATTCTTTACCTTGAATAGAATAAAAATGGATGTTTTGTGGATTTAAATTTGAGGGATTCAATCCAAATTGGGCAAGTTGATTGTAATTGATTTTATAAACTCCAGTATTCGCGAATTCCAATTTAACCCATTTACCTGACGATAAAATCCCATCAGCTAACAATGAAAATGGCAAAATTATCGAAATGACCAAAAGGACAATAATTCGCTGTAGATGTGTTGTGAATAGTGGATGTTTCGCTCGCATGAGTTTGGTAAATCAGAAATAGAACGTAAAATTCGTAAATAAATTTCATAATTGCCATTTTTGAGGGTGATAAATCAAGAAAAAAACAAAATTATACAACTTGAATTTTCATTAAACGGAATATTTACGAAATTTTTTTTTGAATTTTGCGTTTTATACTTACTTTTGTTTCAAACTATAAAACATGAAAAGAGCATTACGCACTATTTTATTTGGTTTATTATTCAGCAGCAGTGTTACTGTATTCGGGCAAGATCCTGAATTAACTCAGTTTTATGCAGCTCCTGTTTATACAAATCCTGCATTGGCTGGTTCTGCAGTTTGTCAAACTGGCGCAGCCGGTCGATTGGCTTTAAACTATAGAAATCAATGGCCAAATCTTCCTGGAACGTTTCGTTCATTCTGCGCATCTTGGGATCAACATATCCCAGCGGTAGGCGGTGGACTTGGTGCAATGGTATTTCATGATATCGCTGGTTCTGGATTATTAACTTCAACTACAATTTCAGGAGTTTACAGCTATTTATTACCTATTGGTAGAGGCGGTGGACGTGTATTCATGCGATTTGGTTTGCAAGGATCAATGGCATTTAAAAGCATCGATTTTAATCGTTTGAAATTTGGTGATCAAATTTTACCTACGCAAGGATTCAAAAACCCAACCGGAGAGCAAGTTCCTGCTCAAAGTATTTCTTATCCTAACTTCAACGCTGGTTGGATTATGTACAATAGCAAGTTTTATATGGGCCTTGCAGTTCACAACATCAATCAACCTAACTGGAGTTTTTACAACAATCCAGATGAAATTCTTCCAAGAAGGTATACTGTTCATGCGGGTGGTGTAATTAAACTTTCTAAAAGTCGTTACGAAGAAAATACTTTCTCTCCGAACGCCTTGTTTATGATGCAAAGAAACTTCACTCAACTTAACTTAGGATTCTATGCAAACAAAGGTCCTTTGGTAACAGGTTTATGGTTCCGCCAAACATTTGGAAACTATAAAAATTCTGATGCCGTTATCATGCTTGTTGGTTTCAGAAAAGACAGATTTAAATTCGGATACAGTTATGACTTTACTGTAAGTGATGGTAGAAGCGCTATCCCTTCAAGTCATGAAGTAAGTGCTACAATTGATTGGTGTGTTCCACCCGGAGGAAAGCCATTCAAACCTTTGAAGTGTCCAGAGTTCTAAACACAATACAAAAAAGTCCGTTTTAACGGACTTTTTTTTTGGAATAAATAAAAATTTCACTATGTTTGCAAATAATACGGTATTTCTGTCGTTATATAATTCAAACAATGACAACTGTTAAACAAATGAAAAACACTTGGTTATTGGCAACTATAGTTGCTATGGGCTTCACCGCATGTGGACCTAAGAACGTAAGTAAAACTACTGGCCAATCGTATAACGATGCGAAATGGGGTGGATTTGCTAATCCTAAGTACAAAGGGCAAGAAACTGGCCCTGGTTTGGTTTTGGTAGAAGGTGGCAATTTTGTCATGGGTAACACTGAAACTGATCTTCAATATGACAACAACAATGTTGAAAGATCTGTTACAGTAAATTCATTCTACATGGACGAAACGGAAGTGAGCAATCTTCAGTACAGAGAATACATTTATTGGTTAATGCGCGTTTACAACGCAGAAGCCGGTGGACGTCAGAACAAAATCAAATTTGCTGGTCAAACCATTGGTGAAGAAGAACGTTTGTTTGAAAAAGCGTTACCTGACACCAACTGTTGGAGAAGTAAATTGGCATTCAATGAGCCGTTTGTAGAATACTACTTCCGTCATCCTTCTTATAAAGATTATCCTGTGGTAGGTGTAAATTGGCACAAAGCGTCTGAATATGCAAAATGGAGAAGCGACCGTGTAAACGAAGCCATTCTTGATAAAAAAGGAATTATTAAATTTGATGTTTCTAATGCCCAACTAAAAGAGGCTCCTAATAATCAATTTAACACAAAAGCTTATTTGGCTGGTCAAGACGCAGGTATTTTCAGCGGTACCACAGAAGATGGTTCTGTTGCTAAACCAATTAAAGGTCAAAACATGTTAGGTAAAAAACCATTGACTAATTTTGCAAAAGCAAAGAAAAAAGACCAAAAACGTTACAAAGTAAATATTGAAGATGGTATTTTCCTACCTGAATACAGACTTCCTACAGAAGCTGAGTGGGAATATGCAGCTCAAGCCAACATTGGAAATACCCAATTTAGTAACGTAGACGATAAGAAAATTTACTCTTGGAACGATTATACCATTCGTATTAAAGATGGCAATGAAAAAGATCGTGGTAAAATAAGAATGAACGTAATGCGTGCTAAAGGCGACAATGCAGGTTTAGCAGCTGGAGAATTGAATGATGCAGGTATTATTACTACACCAGTATTTTCATATTGGCCGAACGCTTATGGTTTGTACAATATGAATGGTAACGTATCGGAGTGGGTAATGGATGTTTTCCGTCCGTTGTCTTTAGAAGATATGGATGGATTCATGCCTTTCCGTGGTAACAAATTTGAAAATCCTAAGTTAGATCAAAATGGTCCTAATGGTTTGTCAGAAAAAGATGAGTTGGGTCGTTTGGTATACGAAGATGTTACTGAAACTAAAATCAAAGAAGGCGGAAGAAGAAACTATTCTAAATCAGATAACATAGGTTACAGAGACGTTGAAAACGATGCTAAATTGAAAGACGAAGAATTTAAATACGAATATGGTATTACCACACTTATTGACGACAAAGCTCGTGTAATTAAAGGTGGTAGCTGGAACGATCGTGTTTACTACTCAACCCCAGGTACTAGAAGATTTTTAGACCAAGATTTTGCTACTTCAACCCTTGGCTTCCGTTGTGCAATGATTAGAATTGGTTCACCAGTTGGTAATGCTTCTAAGAAATACAACAACTTACCATCAAGCGGTATTGATAAGAAAACAAAAAGAAAATCAGGACAATATTAATCCTAGAAAAGATATTTCAAAAAGCCCCGGAAACGGGGCTTTTTTTTGTGCTCATAATTTTTAGTTTAGTTATTCGAATACAAGATTATATTCAATAATATGAGAAAACCTTGTAGCATGAAACACGTTTTATTTCAACTATTTAGCACCATTACTACAAATACGAATGCTATCTGAAATTAGCTTAATAAATGTCAATGATTGAATGAATCCATTTAATTGGGCCCATTAAATTGATTATGGAAAAATATTAAAAAAGAAAAGCCCCGTTTCCGGGGCTCCTGTGTTTGAGCGAGAAACGAGACTCGAACTCGCGACCCTCACCTTGGCAAGGTGATGCTCTACCAACTGAGCTATTCTCGCATGAAAAGGATATCTTTTTCCTCTTTGGTGGTGCAAAGGTAAGTGAAAAGGATTCACATTGTCAAGTAAAACCTGATATTTTTTTAAGTTTTTTTAACAATAAAGAAATAGTTAAAAGGATATAATGAGAACATTGCAGATATTAACTTAATATATATAATGGCTTCAAATTATGAAAGTGAATCAGTTAAAATAAAAAAGGCAGCCCTATAAGCCGGGTTCTGTGCCCACAGTTTTTGCCGTGGTATCTATCATTTATCTAGGATATACTTCGCAGTATACCTCAATCGACCTACCCTTCTGGCTTATCCGAAGATAATTGGGCGAGCCGCCCTTTGATCCAGGTTTATTTGGTCTTTCAACTCGCAAGGTTTATCCCAATTTTGATTCACATCAAAACGAGTGGGCTCTTACCCCACTTTTTCACCCTTACCCCCGAAGAGGCGGTTTAGTTTCTGTGACACTTTCTGTAACTTTGGTTGCCCAAAATCCCTTCCAGTTAGGAAGTGCGACGCCCTGTGTTGCCCGGACTTTCCTACTCACTTGCGTGAGTCGATAGATCAGACTGCCTTTGCACAAAGATAGGTACAAACTTAAAAGCCCAACCAAAAATTTGAATTGTATTCATTCTTTAGCCAAATATCGAATTACATAAATTGTGTAAATCTAAAACCCATTGTGGGCAAACATTCACATCTTCATATTCTTTTATCCTATCTTTGTGAAAATAAGAATATTCCTTTTTTATCCCTAAAAAATTAAAAAAATGTCTGAATTTGAAGCGGTTATAGGATTAGAAATCCACATACAATTACAAACAAAGAGCAAAGCCTTTTCAAGCGATAGCACTGAGTATGGTGCACTTCCAAATACACAAGTTAGTCCAATTAGTTTAGGACATCCAGGTACTTTGCCAGTTCACAACCAATCGGCTGTTGAAATGGCCCTTAAAATGGGATTGGCTTTAGACTGCGACATTAGAAGGGTGAATCAATATTCACGCAAGAATTATTTTTATGCCGATTTGCCGAAAGGTTATCAAATAACCCAATTCGATACTCCATTGTGCAATAATGGATATGTAACCATAAAGCCAAAAGATAGCATAGAAAAAAACATCAGATTAACGCGTATCCACATGGAAGAAGATACCGGAAAAAGTATGCACGACCAAGATATGAATGATACCCTTGTTGATTATAATCGTGCCGGAACGCCATTAATTGAAGTTGTTACAGAGCCCGATATTAAAACCGGAGACGAAGCTTATGCATTTGTTACAGAAATTAGACGATTGGTACGTTATCTTGAAATTTGTGATGGCAACATGGAAGAAGGTAGCTTACGTTGTGATGCAAATATTTCAGTAATGCCAAAAGGTTCTAAAGTTTTTGGAACCAAAGTTGAGGTTAAAAACATGAACTCAATTTCAAATGTAAAACGTGCAATTGATTTTGAAATTCAACGCCAAATAGAAGTAATTGAAAAAGGGGGAACTGTTGATGGAGAAACCAGAGGATTTAACGGTTTGGCAGGAACTACTTTTTCAATGCGAAAAAAGGAAGCTATTAACGATTACCGTTATTTTCCTGAACCAGATTTACCACCTACCATCATCACTGAGGAGTATATTGCAAAAGTTAAATCAGAAATGCCTGAATTGCCACGGGCATTATTTACCCGATTTACAAATAACTATGGATTGTCTGATTATGATGCCGCCGTGCTAATTGACGATAAACTTAGCGCCTTTTATTTTGAAGACCTATGCAAATTAACCTCAAATTTTAAAGCTGCAAGTAATTGGATAACTGTTGCAATTAGAGGTTACTTGAATGAAAATGCCTTAGATTTAAATGATTTTCAACTTAAGCCACATCAAATTGCTGAGGTTATTCAACTCATTGACTCTGGAGTTATCAATCATTCAATCGCCAGTCAAAAATTGTTCCCTACCCTTTTGACAGCCCCTGAAAAAACAGCAAAACAAATTGTTGAGGAATTAAATTTGGCGACAAATTCTGATACTTCTTTCATCGAAGGAATCATTGATGAAGTTCTTGCCCTGTTCCCTGAAAAAGTAGCAGAATACAAATCTGGTAAAAAAGGATTATTGGGGATGTTTGTTGGTGAAGTAATGAAAAGATCGAAGGGTAAAGCTGATCCAAAAATTACAAACCAAATCATTTCGGAAAAATTAGACGCATAATTTCTTTACTCTAGCTATGATAAACTTTCCAATTCGCAATGGCATTTTAGCTTTATTGCTTTTTTTTGCAAGCGGAAGTTTATTTGGGCAAAATTGGACGCACATAAACGTAACTCCGTATCCGTTTATAGATACCCAAGCAAATATCATTCAGATTCCCAACAAGGTCATCTTGAAGCCCACCTTTAGCAAATTATTTAATGCAGGCAAAAAGAAAACTACCATTTTGCACCTTGGCGATTATCAAGTTCAACAAGGAAGTTATTCAACAAAGGTTAAATCGCTGTTGCAAAGCTCTTTTGGATATGGTGGCTATGGCTATTTCTTTGCAAACTCAACGGCAAGAATTACGGGAGTAAATAATTACCAAACTTATCACAATGGGAAATGGATTTATGCAAAAAATACAGAGAAGTTCCCCGAATTGCCATTAGGCCTCTCAGGCGTAACTTCCAAAACCTATGATGCAAATGCACAGATCAAAATTGTTTTAAACAGACAAAACATTAGATCTGATTATAAAAAACTTCATATTTTTTGCAAAAGAACCCACAAGTCATTTGACCTAAAAATCATTACAAAATCTGACTCTCAAAGAATTGACGTTTATACGTTTCCCAAAGACTCATTTACAAATGAAATTGTTATTGACTTAAAATCAGGCGAGTCTACTTACTTGGTTGAAATTAAGAAAAGAGAACCAAGCCAAGTTAGCTTTGAATTATATGGTTTTAGCTTAGAAACTGAAACGGATAAAGGAATTTTGATGCATACCATTGGAAACAATGGCGCGGGGTTTTCGAATATATTGAGAGAATCTTTGTTCAGGAATGACTTGAATATCTACAAACCCGATTTGGTTTTATTGGATCTTGGTGTGTATGATTTTTTTACAACCGATTATGATGAAGCTTACATCAAAAGAAATATTATATCGTTGATTACTCTTTTGAAATCCGCCCCTTCGAAACCGACTATTATTCTAGTTTCAAGTCAAGACCAGTTAAAAGGAAAGTACAGTTGGGATATTTTGGCAAAGTATTCATTGCTTTTGAGCCATATAGCTAAAACGGAAAAAGTAGGATTTTATGATTGGTATCGAATTTCAGGTGGCAACAAATCCATAAATAATTGGATAGACACTGGATTGGCGATAAACAATGGTCGTGAATTAACTGAATTAGGACATCAATTAAAGGGATCATTGCTTTTTCAAGCAATGAAACAAACATCTAACAAATTATTCTCTAAAACAGATTTAGAAAATGGGATTTGGGTACCAATTAGAGATAGCGGATATTTATTTCGAATTGACACATCCCACAAAGATGAAATTCATATTCCCCTTAACGAAGTCCCTATTTATGATTGGGTAATTCACAAAGTTCATCGCGGAGAAACCATTTCGTCAATTGCGGGTCTTTACAACGTTTCTACACTCCAAGTGAAGCACTGGAATAAATTAAAGCGATATACAGTCAAGAAAGGCCAGAAACTCAAAATTTACGCCAAAGTTGGCACTGAGATCAATACCCCAACTAAAATTAAAAAGTCAATTTCCGTTTTAAAGCATGATGAGGCTCTTGTTTTGGATTCAATTCAAAAGGAAGCAAAATCTGAAGAAATACCAAAAAAAGCGATGGAAGAAAAAATTCCATTTGCCACAAAAAAACACAAAGTGAAACGCAGCGAGACCCTCTTTAGTATTTCTAAAATGTATCACATGACTGTTACCGATTTAAAGTCCCTCAATAAAATGAAAGGCAATAATATTGCAGTTGGTCAAACCTTATTGGTAAAATAACTAAATTTTACCAGTTATTTTATAGGAAAGTATTCCAATCCATTCGTGGATAATGTCATTGAGTTTTTCAAATGCAAATGCCGAAGGAATGAAGAAGTTAGAAAATGAATAATTCCTTTGTAAACTTGATGTGTAATGGGCTTTATAAGGCACAAAATTCACTCCTGCTTTCTTATAACAAGCAGCAGATCGGTACATATGTCCGGCGCTCGTAATTAAGCAAACTGGTTCATGTATTTTCAAGCTATCTAACAAATGCTTGGTAATTTTAGCATTTTCATAGGTATTTCGCGATTTGCCATCGACAATTATTTTATTAGAATCTACACCCAATGAAATCATATATTTTCTAGCTTCGAAAGCTTCATAATAGGCGTGATTAATTAATGAAGACGAACCCCCAGTTAGAATGACCCTATCGAATTTACCCAATTGAATTCCCTGAAAACCAACCATAAATCGATCGCCAGCCTGCATCAGGCTATATCTATGTCTGAGAAAATCATAGCCTAAGTAACCACCTAAAACCACAGCAGTTCGTGGGTAAGGTTTGTCTTTTGGAGAAATGTCAGATATAGACTTGTTGGCAACACTACCTTCCCAAAGGATATTGATTTCATTTATCAAAACCCCATTCCCACAAATCATAAAAATGGCAAATGCGGAAATTATATATTTTCTTACGTTAATATTTTGAATATAATTCAAAAGAAATCTTATGAATCTTTTTCGATTTTGAATTTGCTTAAACGACAATGTAAATTTCAAAATAACCACCAATAATAAATAGAAAATCCAAAACATTGGATTGAACAAAAACGCAAATAACTTACTAATTACAAAAAACATATTCAAATGTAAGAAATTGGCAACATGATTTCTGAACGACAATTGTATTTAACGCTGCTTACTTCGTTCTCGAATATACAAACCCCTTTGAATCAACAAAAAATAAGGTGTTATTTTCATCATCTTGAACTTCGAATAAGTTATCCGAAATTACATTTAATTGATTGTTGGTATTTCCAATTTCCTTAAAAATCAAATTTACACCTAATTGACTCATTGTATAATATTGATTCGTTGTTGCCTTTTTAACGCAAAATACAGTTTTATCAATGGCACCAGTTTTGGTTTCTACTGAATATTTTTTGTCATATATAAATTGATTTTCAAAAGGAATTACAAAACTTTTATTGTTGTTCATAATGGCATAATTGCCATTGTAATTTTGAACAATAAAATGATCGTTCATTGCGTTTTTTACAGGCACAATATTTTTATAATCAGGAGCCAACAACAAATTAAATGACTCATCTACAAATCCCATTAGATTATTTTTCAATACTTTATATTTTAATGTTTCTTCATCAAATTCTAATTGTATGTCATTCATTTGAGTCAATACTTTTTTAGTTGAAGTTGAAAAATAAGCTATTTTGATATTGTTCGCATTTTTTTGTTTGAATACCCCAATTTTATGTGCATCGTTTAGCCATTCAAATTCTCCAAATACTTTCAAATCTGTTACTTCTCCGGATGCATTTATCAATAAATTTTGCTTTTTACCTAACAACAACCAAGATGAATTGTCAATTTTTTCAATTACAAAATCTTCAATTTTACTGAGTAAATACCCAAATGAATTGACAACCGCTACTTGGGTAAACGACAATTCATCTTGAATACGTTGAAATGGAAAGTTATCACTACTATGATCTACAATATTGTAGATTGCTTTTTTTGTCATTGGGAAGATCCAGCGTCCCTCAAAATCAAGAACACCTGAAGAATCCTTGTGGTTAATCAAAGCAACCCCAGAAACTATTTTTACGCGTTGATAATAGCGTGTCATTAACTTTTTACCCTTCCCGATTACTTGCCAACCATTTTTGGATTTAACAGCTGCAATGAGTCCTGAAAAAGGCTGTGCACTGTCGTTTTCAAAATTGATAAATGGATTTCCTTTTGCGTCTATAAAACCATACTTTCCATTGACAGACACGGGTGCAACTTTTATATCATCTACAACATTACTTAATAGGGGGTAATTCTGATTGAAGCACATGGCATTGTTATATTTCGCAGGAATTATCCAACTACCTTCCTCATTGATAAAACCATATTGTTTTTTATCAGTTGCCGCGTTAATTAATCCTATTTGACTGTAATTACCAATAACGGAGAAGTCAAATGCACTCAATTGCTTTTTTGAGATTGAATACAAAGCCCATTTATTTTTCTTTCTTACCGCAATTACCTTATTTGAACCAATTTGTTTGATTTCATCAAAACTAGCTGATAGCAACATTTCTTTATTCGTGGTTAAACCGTATAAATTATTGACCGACATGTAGGTGTAAATTTCTGGAACTAGTTCTTTTAATTCGGAAATTTCTAAATTCGACAACAATCTGCTACCATTAGATTGATACATTTCAATCCATTTTTTGTCTCTGCAAGTCACAACCTGGGTAGATTCAAGATAGTTCAGTGTTATATATTTGGGTTCAACAATTTGTGCTGCATTTCCAAAATACAAACCCATTAAATCGGAATTTCCTTGAATCCTAAAAATAGGGAGCATACAATTTTCCAACTTAGACACTCCATTGTAAATTGGTTTAAGAACCATTTGTCCATCGGTGTTATACAATCCCTGTTTTTGATCAATTTCAACGACAAAGTACTTTTTATAACCTAGAGTATTTGCATTGATCAAAGCGTCTACAACATGAATTTGGCTATATTTTGGAGGGACAATGGTTTTGCCTTGGGTATTGAGAATGCCGAAAAATTCTCCATTCGTTACTGAAAACAACCGTGAACTGAAATTTTGCAAATCATAATCATGATAACCAATTGTTTCAAAAACATCAGTAGAAATAGCAACCCTAGGATTTGTATTTTTATTTAGCCATATCTGAATAAGTTGCACTTTTTTCTTGCCTTTGGGAGTTGTATAACCCAATAAATCAATTTGATCAAATGTGGAAGTCATTGATGTTTTAAGGTTGGACTTTTCATCTCCAAATTTCATCAGTTCTATGTTTTCGTATTGCACAGAAACAAGTTCAACTTTAGAAATACCCGATATAATACCAAATTTTCCTTTCTTTTTTACGAGATAAAGGTCTTTATTTCTGAAGTAAGCTACTGAATCATATTCCGTAAACACATATTTCCCAGTTGTATCTATCCACCGCCATTTGTCGTCAATTTTGACTTGTGCATGTCCCAAATAATTAAACGGTTTGGCTTGTTGAAATTCCTCTGCAATGACTGCTTTTGAAGATGCGGGTTTCACATAAATCCAAACATCATTTTTGATTTTATAAGGGATAAAGCGATCTGTTTGGGCTTTCAATTGAAGTGAAATACCAAAAAATAGCAATAGAAGTTTAATTTTCATGATTCGTTGGGAAAATTACATGGAACATGCAACTTTTCAACTTTTAGAAAGTACAAATTTCAAACATCTTTTCAACCTCAATGCAAACACCCCATATACATCTCGCATTGTAAAATAAATGCTTGAGGGAAATGCTTTCGCCAAGCAGCAACACTTTGCTCTGCATCCATAGAAAATGTGAAAATATTGGTAACCAGCATCAAGTTTTTGTCATTGCCTTTTTTATCATACCAATATTGATATTCTAGAGAAAGCATATCCTTTTCACTGCCATTGCGCCTTGGAAAATATTCACCCCTATATATTTCATCGTCAGATGATTGACTAACGCCCCATATATTTGTTTCCCGAAAATACGATTTCTGCACTGTATCGAATGGTACATTGAATTTCCTAGAGGTAGACATGGCCAAATCATACATTTTCTGAAATTGATTTGAGGTATCTAATACCACAACGAAGGCCGTTTGATAATCTTCGTTTTTTGTTTCATCCACAGATGTAGCCTCTGCCTCATTTTCTCTAACCGATTGATCAAATTCACTGCTATTCATTGAATCCAAGTTTTTGCTTTTTTCTTTTTTGAGGGACGGTTTACATTGAATTGCAAAAATGACCACCGCCAATAGTGAAATTCCTGTTTTCATGTTTTTTAGCATAATTCATTTCAAAATTATCAATATAAAAAACCAAATAACCAAAGTGGGATTTTTTGATTAATCCCGTACTCAATTTCATCGGCAGCAATAAATGCATTTTCTATACCATCAATTTGGTGTTTGGTTTTGCCTTTTCCTCCTATTTCAAATGTGTACTTTTTGTCTACCAAAAAATCACCCTTGTGAGAGTACAATAAATTATGCCTAAAACCCACTTGATTCGCAAAAAATGTCTCTCTCACATTCCCAATATTCACATTACTTGGCGATAAAATTTGCATCAAGTTGGTGTTTTCTAAATATATTTTTTGTGGCTTTTGTAATTTACTGATCCCATTAGCTTCCTTAAAAAGATTATTGGTTAATCTTACTTCTTGAAAGTAATGCAAATACGACAAAATTGTTGACCTATTTATTGTTAATTTCTCTCCCAATTTGCTAATGTTTGGAGTAAACGGTACCGATGCAGAAATCACAGATAATAACTCTTTCAGTTTAAATACATATCCCGACTCAATTCCCCTCATCAATGGCAATTCTATTTCCAAAATCATATTCACCACTTCCGTTAACTTTATTTCATACAGTTCTTTATCCTCTCTATAAAAAGGATAATAGCCATAGTCTAAATATTTTGAAAAATACTGAAATGGTTTTGTTTTGTGACCAATTTCTTGAGCAATTTCAAAGTGTTTTTCTAAAATTTCATTGAGGGATACAATTCTAAAGTCAATTTTTGTTTCAATACTTAAAAACTCACGAAATGAAAATCCCTGCATCTCATAAATAACGGCCCTCCTACTTAAATCAGCCCTTGCATTTAATATTTCCAAAGCGGAAGAACCTGTAAATACAACTTTTAAATCTGGATAATCATCATAGGCATTTTTCAATTCTTGAGCCCAATTGGGATATTTATGCACTTCATCTAAAAATAAAAACTTCCCCCCTTGTTTATAAAAATCTTCAATTAACTCAGACAATGAATGCGAAGAAAACCAAAATGAATCCAAACTTACATAAAGCGTTTGTGCAATTTGATTAGACAAATGCAATTTTATATACTGCAGCAACAAAGTTGTTTTCCCTACACCCCTAGCGCCTTTGATCCCAACCAATTGCGCCTGCCATGGAATTTCAGCCATTGCAGATCGGGTAAAATCTAAAGACACATTTGATAATTTTCGTAAAAAACGATTATACAATTCTACCATAATGCTTAATTAATTAAACAAAATTAATATATTTTGCTTAATAAAACAAACAAAATCCGTAAATTTTGTTTAACGCAACAAACAAAATACGCATCAATCCTTTAAAATTGACTTTCGATAAACAATTTCAGATTTGTCATTGGTGATTGCAATTGAATACAAGCCACTTGATAAAAATTCAAGATTTACAAGTGATTTTGGCTCCAAAATTCGCGATTCTAATACTTTTCTACCTATGTAATCGTGAATTTCAAATGAGTAATTATTAGAAAATGAATCTTTAAAATCAATGTGAAGACTTCCTTTATTGGGATTTGGATAAACGTCTACCAAAAACAAAGCTGGCGCTATAATTGTATTGATTTTTAAGCTCGCCAATTGAGGCCTGAGTGTTTTTAAACAATAACGCATCATCAATACTTGTTGTTTGGTGAAAGAATTGCTACAATTGTCACCAGTGTAGTCCATGAAATTTTCCAGCATATCTGGAAAATCATTTACGGGTTCAATACAAGAATTTATTGAAGTATCACAGGTGTAATAATTTTGATGTAAGACTCTTGGCGTATCAAAAATCGAATCATCGTAAACACACTTTGAAGAACTATCCATGAATCTAGGTGGATCTCCAGAAACATGTCGCAAACCTAAATAATGACCAATTTCGTGTGTTAATGTAATTGAACGATTCGTTTTTGAATACACATTTTTTCCAATTACAATACCATCAATTAAACTATCTGCGTAATAAATAGGCGACCAATGTGGAGCATTCTTGGGTGGTGTTGCAAAACCATTTACATAAGTTTTACCGGTTTCGAAAGATGTTAAATTACAAACCCAAATATTTAAATATTTCTTAGTGTTCCATGGTGGTGTTCCTTCATAGGCCTTAAACTTCATTCTATGCATGTCTTTATATGGCTGATTCGGTTCAACACCAAAATAATTCAAACTAAATCGAATTGTATATCCCTTGCTGGGCTGCCCATTTTCATTTGTATCTGCCAATACAAATCGAATTTTGGGATTCCCTTCTCTACTTTTAAATTTAGATCTAAGTTTGATAGAATCAGCATTCAAGCGCATAAAATCAGCATTGATTTCATTCATGATTTTAGGAATAAAGTTAATATCCAAAGGCACATAAAATGGATATATCAAATGAAAAACAACAGGTATGATGTATTCAGTATCTCTGAATACTTTACTTCGTTTATGAAGATCAGGTTTATTAGATTCTAAAATAGCTTGTTGATACCAGTTGGTATAGGCAGGACTGAAAAAATCTCGGTTAAATCCACAATGCAAACTATCTTGAGCCTTAAGGTTGCTAGATGTCATTAAAAATAACAGAGTGAATATGCAAATGAGTTTTTTCAAAATCAGCTTAAACAAATATATCAATTATTTAAAACAATTCTAGGAATTTGAAGCTGAATAAACCATTCGTAAGTTCCGCTCATAACAACTTCTAAGTCATCATTCACCAATTCAATGAGAACTTTAAGTAAAGCACGTTTACGTAGCAACAGTTCAGATATAAATAGTTGACGGGTATCATCATTTACAATGGCCCGAGCGCGAACCCTTCCTATTGCTGGTTTTCTAAATTTAACCTCCGATTTACGAAGCACTGGAATTACTTGTGGTGCAATATCTGGAAACGAATTGAGCATCCATTGTCCAGAAGCGAACTCTGCCAACGAAAATTGGGCAGCGGCAGCCACTGTTCCTAAATGATTGGTATACTTTTCATCATCGGATAATTCAAACAAGAATTCGGAATTACTTTCAGATATATCCAGTAATTTAGCAAAAGGAATGTCTTTTAGGTTCATCTATTAAAGCGAAGATAGAATAAATTGAAACAAATTGGTAAAATTTATAAGTACAATTGATTTACCAACAACAAAAAAGCCTCAAATTTCTTTGAGGCTTTTTTGTTGTGATATCGATAAGTTTTAGTCTTTTTTTACTTCAACCTTATAAAAATCTTCAGCCATGATTTTAACTATCTTACCATCACGCATAACTACCAAAGGAGAATTCTTTTGTTTCTTAAATTCAAGAAGTTTTTGAAACGAGATTTCTAACCCCTTCAATACTTTAATTGAAAAATCATCAAGGACTTTGGGATCATTATTTATATTTTCTGATTTCATTGTATTTTATTGGATTAATAATGAATTCCTTTTCGCTTTTTTGAAATACCAATTCAGGGTCTCCTGAACTATTATCAAAAATAAGAGCTTTATTTACAATTGGCAAATAAATCTCAAATAAATTCTTAATTCCTCTTAAATATCTTCTTTTAATAACTTCTTCATTTATGTTGTGACCACCTTCTGACACTCGTATTCCTACTCGCTCAATTGCCAAATCAATGCTATTTAACCAAAAAAACAACAAACTAACTCGAAATCCAGCTTGTTGAGCAACAATTACTTTCTGTCTATAACTTTTGGTAGACAATGTTGTTTCGAAAGCAAAACTCTCTCCTTTTTCTATAAGTTCATTTATTCTAAACAACATGATTCTGCCCGATTCAATGGCTACATTTTCCGGCTGAAATGGAGATAACCCTTTGGCAATCTCGTCTGCATTTACAAATTCCTTACAATTTATTATCTCAGGTAAAATAGTAAATGATGCAGTTGTTTTACCCGCACCATTGCAACCAGCAATTATGTATAAGACTTTTTCCAAGCAAAACAAAGTTATATAAATTCGTTCAGAAAATTAACAACAAAAAAGCCTCAAATTTCTTTGAGGCTTTTGGTGTGATCCCGCTGGGAACTCAAGTATCATGATAAGAGCAAGGCTAAACCCTTGATTTTACTACTATTTAAAGAACTTGTTACATTGCAACTAAAATGGAGTTCACAATATATTCACAGCAAAGATAATCAATTTTGGATTCTTTCATGTTTACCTACTTCATACGACCAACAAAAACACCTTGCATTTTCTCTCCATAAGGAAAACTGCATAATTTACTATTGAAACGACAAGCATGTTTCCTAAATGATAATAGTCGGTTATTAAGTGAATGATATTTAGGTTCAATTGAAGAATTCTGTTGGGAAATTTGCTTTAAATTCATGGCTTTCCATAAAATATGAAAATTTGCATTGTGAAGTTTTTCAAAATTGATGTTTTTTATTTCGAATCCAATAATTGAGCTCCATGGAATATGAATTAAATCGATGTGATAAACAGCTTCAGATATCACCATTCCTTCTGTATGGCATTTACGGATTTTAAAATCCAATTTACTGGTATCTATTTCAAACAAAACATATTCAGAATTATCCGTAACAAGATTATTGACTGCTAAGAAATCAGAAACAGATAACTTAACATAATCTATTGTACAGGAAAGATTATGTATGAATTTCAATTTTCTATGATAGTTATAAATCCCTTTCGACTGGATAGTTTTCAGATACTCTTTAGATTCTACGAACCATAATTTTTGTGGCAATTTTGATTGATTTTTTTTCATGTTATTTGGTTTTTATTATTATTTCATTGATTGATAAAGAGAACTGGGTTCTATCTTCTGGCGTTAGAGAATCTTCATGCCCTAACTGTTTTATTTCCATGCCATAAACCATCCCATTATCATGTCTATAGATGTGTGAATGATTTTTAAATTCGTTTATTAAGGGAGATTTCAGATAGAATTGCAATGCTTCCAAAGCTCTATTTCTATGAACCTGTGTAATAAATGGTGCCTGGCCCATTTCCAATAAATTTTCATTTGATAGGATTTGTAACCCAAGACTCAAACGAAGTCTATCCACTTCGTAAATCAATTTGGTGATAAACTCTTGATTTCTAAGTAGCGTTAGATTCAAATTAGAAAACGAATCTCTTATGCCCTCACTCAAGTTATAAGGCTTAATGTGAGGTGCAACTTCAGTGTATTTGGTGGTTAAGTTGACATCTCTTAATCCTAGACAAACCAGAGCAACCATTAAATGTATCTCAAATATTGATGGTGCGATGTTGCCCTCAGACAATTCGGGCATTACAACTTCAATAAGGTCATTGAAATCCAATCGTTCCAACTTTGAGGTCTTTTGTCTATTGGCAATCAAAAATTTCAAAACATGCAGGTCAAAAAATGAAATTCTTCGCTTTCCTTGTTTTGAATTTCGCTTTGCCCTGAGCATTGATTCGTTTTCATAGTAATTCAACATCCGAAAACTTAAACCTGTACTAAATTGATACTCTGGATTCCTTATTATTTGAAGAAAATCATTTTGGTTATTTCTTAAATCATCCAGGATAAGCACCTCTATTTTCGTCAGTGTTTCAGTAGTATTTGTGACCATTATTTCTCGTTTCATGGTACAAAGTTGTCTCAAAATTAGTTTACAGACAAAAATTCTTACATTAGAAATTGTATTCTTTTTATATTAATTAAAACAAAATAAAAAAATGATGTATTATATTGATTTTCAATAATTAAAGAAAAATCTAAAACCTTACACTAGTTGTTATAAATTTTCACTTTTACCACCTTAGACCATTTGGTTTTAGAGATTTTAATAGCTCAACACCCCTATACTTACAAAAAATCAGGATATTCAGCTTTTATAAAACGATACATCGCTTCACGCACAAGGTCAGAGCGCTTTCGGCCAGTTAATTTTTCAATCTTAAGTAATCGTTCTTTTTCAGTTGAGTTGATGCGTAAACGGACAAAATCCTCTCTCTTTAGTGTGTTTTCCATAGTGTTTCTCTTTATAATAAATATAGACTGAAAGCGAAAAATGTAAAGTCAAAGCGTACTTTTTTAAAAAAATTTGAACTTTTCGGAAAACAGTGACTATTTATTCTGGGAAGTATCCCAAAAGACACTTTACAAACTTTGGGTCTTTCTTAAAATTATAAGAATTGAAGTTCAACACTATGAGAAAAACGTATTTATTTACAATCGATCCGACACGACAAAGCGGAAAACCCAACAAAAGTGATTACAATAAAATAAGCAACAAGATTGTGTTGGTCACAGGATTAACATCAGAAGAAATTGTAATCTATTCTGCACCACCATACAGTTATACCTTTTGCACGGCAATTCTTAACGGCAAAAGGATCAATAAAAATTGGACTGGGCAACAAGCCTTTATGCTTGATTTCGACTCTGGGATCACACCAAAAGAAGTAATTGAAAAGCTATTCGAACATGGTATCATAGTTAATATTATCTATTACACCTTTAGTCATACAGAAGAACACCCTAGGTTCAGGATCGTAATTTTATTAGAAGAACCAATAAATGATTACTGTATAGCCGATGTAATTCGCAAAGGTTTGGTTCAGGGACTTGCTGGATGTGATATCAAATGTAAGGATGCTGCTAGGATGTTTTTGGGCGGGATCAGAAGCGAAGAATTAAGTACTGACCATACAGATATCCAAAAGTTACTCATTTTTTCTTCGATCCAATTGGTTGCAGGTGATAACCTGCAAACCCGTAGTTTGAATAAAAACGGTTGCTTCTATAATGAATATAATAGAAGTACATCTTTTTCTGCAAACATCCAATACTCTCAGAATAATGCCCCCCGTTTTGAGTATCTCAGAACTTTGAAAAACAATAGTTTCAACTTTGAACTAGCACAGAATAATTTAAAAATCGTCTATGATTTTGTAGAGGGCAGAGAATTGAAATACAGGGAACTCTTTGGATTAACCACCAGTTTAATACATGTTAAAGGGGGCGAAAAATTCCTTAAGGAGACAATGGCAAAGTACAATCAAATTGGTAAAACAGAATATAAACAAGAAGATTTTGCAATAATACCTGTTGTCAAATATTATAACTACTTACCTGAGAGACTAGAAAAGTATAGTCCTTACCCCGATGACCATAAATTCACAGATGTCATTGACGCAGTAAAAAAACCTAGAGGTGAAGTCCAAATTCTCAAACCAATAATAAAGATAAAGTTATCAGAAGCTGAGGCCATACTTAACACAGAATTTGACAAAGCAATCCAGTCCAATGATAACAATATTTATATTTTTTCTACTCAGACAGCAATTGGTAAAACAACCAAACTTACAAAGCTTAAAAAAACCACATTAGCATTTCCAACCCATGACCTGAAAAATGAAATAGGTTGTAAGATGAAGGCGGAGCATTTGGTGGTTCCTGAACTTCCATCCTTTGAAAACAAATCAGTTAATGAGAAGATAAAAGCACTTTATCAAATTGGGTTAAACGATGATGTTTATCAATTGCTCAATACAATTGCCTATTTTATGGATGTTGAGTATTCTGATCATGATAGAAATCTATCCAGAAAGTACATCAACCTAATTGCCGAGTCTAATAACACAAATAAAACGGTATTAACAACCCATTTAAGGGCATTATTTGATCAATACGCTCACAATACCGTTGTCTTTGACGAAGATCCAATAAACAGCTTGTTATCGATTAAGCAGTTTGAGCTATCGGATTTATTAACCCTTGAGCAAATGGCGAATAATCAGCATCCAATTACTCAATTGATTAATTTGATTAGATCAACCCCCATTGGTGAAATAACCAATGTTGAATTTCAGGAAATAGATAGGCATGCAATTGCCAGCTTGGTTTCTAATTTCCATACAAATTCAAACTTAGTTCAGTTCTTCAATGCAACATCTTTTTGCAAAGACAAAACTAACCCCAACATAATTCACTACCAGATAAAACGTGAAATACCACAAGGCAAGAAGGTGATTATAATGAGCGCTACTCCACAGATTGAAGTGTATAAATCCCTTTATGGTAATCGTGTCAAAGTAATTGATATTCCTCTAGCAGAGAACCAGGGTAATATTACACAATTCACCAAAAACGGGTTTTCTAGATCCTACTTAAAAAGCAACAACGTACCTGATTTAGTAGAACAAATCGGAGATCGAACTGTAATCACATTCCAAAAGTACAAGTACGTGTTTCCAACAGCTCATCCCCTGACACACTTTGGAAACTGCGAAGGTTATGACTTTTTGAATGGTTCCGACCTTGCTGTGGTTGGCACACCCCATAAAAATGAATTGCATTATTTCTTCACCGCTCACGCTTTGGGAATTGATTTACAAGAAATCAACTGTGAATTGCAGGATTTAAAAATCGATTGGAAAGGCTTCCGATTTAGGTTCTCAACCTACGAAGATGAAAGACTCCGAAATATCCAGTTGGCCGCTATTGAAGCAGAGTTAGTTCAAGCTATTGGAAGAGCAAGAAGTTTGAGGACTGATGCAGATGTATTGGTATATTCTAATTTGCCGTTGCAGATTTGTACCACTATACAACCATAGGCTAAAAATAAGTTCATTTAATATGAACTTTTATTTCTATCTTTCCAAACTAATTTTTGTATTAAATGAACCGTATTTTAGAAGTACTTCAAACCAAAAAAATTAAACAAATCGATTTGGCTACGAAATTAGATGTTGCTAAATCTACTGTTTCACAATGGTGCTCTAACACAGCTCAACCAGCTGTTTCTACTTTGAATAAAATAGCTGATGTGCTTAATTGCGAGATAGCTGAATTACTTATTTCGAAAAAGAAAAAATAATAATGATTACATCCTATCAAGCAAAATATTTCGCCTACGAACTCTTAAAAAGAGCAAGCTCTGATTCGTCAGAAAAGTTTGGAGCAACTTTAATGGACGCTCAAGTTGAACTCAATCCCCACCAGGTAGAAGCTGCACTGTTTGCTTTTAAATCACCATATTCAAAAGGAGCGATTTTAGCTGATGAAGTAGGACTTGGAAAAACGATTGAAGCAGGAATTCTTTTAAGTCAACAGTGGGCAGAAAACAAAAAGCGAATACTAATTATTTGCCCTTCATCATTACGTAAACAATGGGTAAATGAATTAGCAGACAAGTTCTATTTGAAATCCGAAGTGTTGGAAAGCAAGAACTTTAATGCCAAATACAAAGCAGGTAATAAAAACCCATTCGATGATGGTAAAACAATTAAAATTTGTTCGTACCAGTTTGCAAGTATTAAATCCGAATTCATTCAACTTACTTCTTGGGATTTAATAGTACTAGATGAAGCGCATTATATGCGAAATGTTCACAAGAATCCTGATAGTATAGCTGCTAAAATAAAGCATGCAATAAAAGATTACAAAAAAATATTACTTACCGCTACACCATTACAAAACAGATTGGATGAGCTGTTCGGTCTTGTAAGTATAATTGATCAAAATGTATTTGGTGACATCAAGACTTTTAGAAAGCAGTATGCAAATGGGGATTTAGACTTAATTGAACTTAAAGATAAGCTCAAGTCAATTATCCACCGAACTTTAAGAAAAGACGTGCGTGAGTTTGTGCCTTATAGAGAACGAATTCCTATTACACAACAATTTATCCCAACCAAAGAAGAGTCGTTACTATACAGCAACGTGTTAGAATATCTTCGTAATGAAACAATCTACGCATTGCCAAGGGCACAAAGGCACCTCATGGAGTCTGTAATGTTTAAATTGTTGGGATCTTCTTCTTTCGCAATCGGAAAAACACTAGAAGCCCTAATAAAGCGATTAAATGAATTGCTCAGTACTTCGAAGGTAGTAGAGCATGAAATAATAACATGGTTTGAGGAAGAATATGAGAACTTTGACGATGAAAGAGATGAAGATGAAGAAGACAAAGAAGAACTACTCACAGAAATCACAGCTCAGGACAAAGAGAATATAAACAAAGAAATAGGCAAACTAACTGAATACCTTGTATTAGCCAATAGTATTGAACACAACGAGAAAGGAGAGAAACTGATAGTAGCTTTAGAAACTGGATTTTCAAAACTAAAAGACCTAGGTGCAAACCAAAAGGCCTTAATATTTACTGAATCTACTCGAACGCAAAAATATTTATTCGAGCGCCTTTCTAAAGAAAAGTACAACGGTAAAATTTTATTATTCAATGGAAGTAATAATGACGAGCTTTCAAGTTCTATTTACCAAAAATGGATCGCAGATAAAAATAATTACGGTAAACTTTCCAATTCAAAAAGTATCGATATCAGGAATGCTTTAGTGGATGCATTTAAAAGCGATGACTATCAAATAATGATTGCTACTGAAGCTGCGGCAGAGGGTATTAACTTGCAGTTTTGCAGCATGGTTGTAAACTATGATTTACCATGGAATCCGCAGCGAATTGAACAAAGAATTGGCAGATGTCACCGTTATGGTCAGTTACATGACGTTGTAGTGGTGAATTTTCTCAATAGCGAAAATGAAGTTGAAAACAGGGTGTTTGAATTACTTGAACAGAAATATAATTTGTTCCAGGGTGTTTTTGGATCTTCAGATCATGTTTTAGGTGCAATTGAAAACGGTGTTGACTTTGAAAAACGTATGATTGAAGCATATAAAAAATGTAGATCAAAAGAAGAGATTGAAGTTTATTTTAAGGCGCTAGAGGAAGAATTTAAGGATGCAATTGACCAACGCATCAAAGAGGTACAAAGCGTCTTGTTTGAAAATTTTGAAGGTAGTGTTATCAACAAGTTACGTATTACCTATTCCGAAACAAAAACGTTTCTTGAAAAATTCGAGAAATGGCTTTGGGAAATTACCAGATATTACCTTCAGACGTTGGCAGAATTTGAAGCTGAAGACTTCACTTTTACCCTAACGGAAAATGGAGATAGATACACTTTGAATAAAGAGCGCACAGATGCCAAGCATTACCGCATTCAAAGTGATGTAGCACAAAAACTATTGGCACGAGCGAAAGCAGAGAAAACAGATAAAGCCCACTTAATATTTGACCTATCCTTATCACCTATCCGCTATAAAGAATTAGAATCACTAAGGGGAACAAAGGGATTACTTAAAATTAGTAACCTTGCTGTGCTATCTGAAATTGAAGAACACGACACACTAATTCTAACTGGCACAACAAAGGATAAAAAGGTATTGTCTGAACAAAACGTGCGTAATCTTTTAAATGGCACTATTCAGACGGATAAATTTGCGAAGTATGATACCGAAGAACTTGAAAAGCAGCATCAAAAAAACAAAAAACAGAAACTGGATTACCTTGAAAAATCTGATTCTGCATTTATGCAACGTGAATTTACCAAGTTTGAACATTGGGCTGACGATAAAATACGTTCATTAGAAATTGATTTAAAAGATGAGCGCCAAAAAATGCGTGAACTTGAAAAAGACCAACATAAAGAAAATATTTTGGCAGAAGAGTTGATTGAATTACAGGAAAAGATTTCCAAGATAAAACGAAAATACAATCGTTTAAGACAAGAAATTTACGACCGTGAAGATGAAATAAACGAACAGCGTGACAACATGATTAAAGAAGCGAAGGGTAAACTAACCCGAACAATAAAAGAGGAAGAATTATTTACCGTATCATTTGAAATTATCTAAGATGAATAACTATAACCAATTAAAAGACGTACTAAACGATATATTCGAGCTAAATAAGGCAGATTTAGATTTTGGCATTTATCGTATCATAAATCAGAAACGGAAGCAAGTAAATGAGTTTATTGAAGTTCAACTTCCTGAAGACATAAAGAAGGCGTTGAGCGAAACGCAATCTGCTGACAAAACAGAGATTGAAAATGAAATAAAAACATTAAAAAAGAACCTTGATGATGCTGGTATTGTAGCCGAAGAAAGCCCCAAATACAAAACATTAAAAAATCGATTATCTGGGATTGAAAATTCGGATGTTTTGGAACAGGAAGTGTTTTCACATTTGGCTAATTTCTTCCGTAGGTACTACAAAGACGGTGATTTTATTTCCATGCGTAGGTATAAGAAAGATGTTTATTCAATACCTTATGAAGGTGAAGAAGTTAAATTGCATTGGGCAAATCATGATCAGTATTATATTAAATCATCCGAAAACTTTAAAAATTATAGCTTTAAAACATCGGATGACAAAAATGTATCTTTTCAATTAAAAGAAGTTAGCACTGAACAAAACAACAACAAAATTCAAGGTGATGCTGAACGAAGGTTTGCTATTTATAGTGATCTTCCAATAGAAGTGATTGAAGGGGAATTATTTATCAATTTTATTTACGAACCATTTTCTAAAACCACAAAACAAGAAAGTCTATTAAGTGAAGCATTAGAAATGCTTATGGTTAAAATTCCTAGCGAATTTACAAAAGTATTTGTGCTTAGCCCAACTGAGAAAAACACAAAAAGAACCTTGCTAGAGAAACATTTGAACGACTTTATATCAAAAAACAGCTTTGATTATTTTATACATAAAGATTTAGGTGGATTTCTTAATCGTGAGATAGATTTCTACATAAAAAACGAGGTATTATACATTGATGACATTAATTCAAAACAAACAGATTTTTTCGTTGCTCAACTCAGTAAGATTAAAGCAATTAAAACAGTTGCTGCCAAGATAATTGACTTCTTAGCACAAATTGAAAATTTTCAGAAAAAACTATGGTTAAAGAAAAAGTTTGTATTAAAAACCGACTATTGTATTACCCTAGATAAAATACCCAGTTCCTATTATCCTGAAATATTGCAAAATAAAGCCCAAATAGAGGAATGGAAAATACTTTTTGATTTCGAAATTCAAAATGTAGAGCAATTCATATTCGAGCAATACCTGGTGGTGGACACCAAGTTTTTTGATGATTCCTTTAAAGATAGATTAATTGCTGAATTTGACGATTTGCATATTCAAACAAATGGATTTATGATTAATTCGGATAATATCCAAGCATTGAATTTAATTCAAGATTTATTTAAAAATGACATAGACTTGATTCATATAGATCCACCATACAATACAGCTACGAGCGGATTTCTATATAAAAATTCTTTTCAGCACTCTAGCTGGATTTCAATGATGGAAAATAGATTTTCAGCGTCAATAAATTTGCTAGCAGAATCTTCTATCTACATGATTCATATCGATGAAAATGAATATGAAAATCTATTTAAACTTCTTGAGCAATTTCCAATTCAAAATTCAGGTACAATTATTTGGGACAAAAGGAATCCTGTTAGTGGTGCAAATAGAATAGCGACTCAACATGAATATATTTTAACATTTTCTAAAGGTCAGGTTAAACTTAAAAAAGAAAAAGCTAATGGCTATTTGATTTTATCTAAGGCTAAATCTTTAATTAAAGAATTAGGTATAGATAAAGCAAGAATTGCATTAAAAAAATGGATTGCGGAACAACAAGATTTTAGTGGGGGGGAAAGTGCCTATAATTTGATAGACGATGATGGTAGAGTATTTCAATCAGTTCATATGGGTGCACCAGAACAGAGAACACATGAAAAATTCTTTGTACCATTAATTCATCCAATAACAAAAAAACCATGTCCTGTGCCTTCCAGTGGCTGGGGTGGCACGCCTGATTTTATGAACGAATGCTTAAAAAATAATGAAATAATTTTTGGTGAAGATGAAAAAGCACAGCCAAGAAAAAAATATTTTTTAGAAAACAATCTAATAGGTGAAATGAGTTCGTTAATTTACTCTGGTGCTAAAGGAAAAAAGCAAGCGAATGATTTGGGTTTCAATTTTCCGTATAACCACCCTGTTGAATTATACGAAAATTTAACATGGGCAGTCTTAAATGAAAAAGACGGTGTTGTATTAGACTACTTTGCAGGTTCAGGAACATCAGGTCATGCGGTTATCAACCTAAATAGAAAAGATAAACTAAATCGAAAATACATCTTAATTGAAATGGGCAGTTATTTCAATACCGTTACGAAACCTCGAATTCAAAAAGTGATATATTCAGACAATTGGAAAAACGGCAAACCTCAGGACAAAAGTGGTATTTCGCAAATTGTAAAATATCAAGTTTTGGAGAGTTACGAAGACACATTAAACAACTTGTTTTTACAAAGTAAAACCGAGCTTGATTTTACTGGTAAAGCAAAAGAAGAATACTTATTGCAATATATGTTAGAAATGGAAAGTCGTGAGCATTTATTTAACCTTGAAATGTTCCGTAAACCTTTTGATTACCAATTAAAAGTAACCGAGAACAACGAACTTAAACCTACAAAAGTAGATTTAGTAGAAACCTTCAATTATTTAATTGGCTTAAAGGTGAACAAAGTGCAAAGGGTGAAAGATATCAAAGTAGTTGAGGGGGTTACCCGTAATGATATTAAAACATTGATTATTTGGAGAGATATGGAAACAACCACGCATGACGAAGTGGAGAAACTATTACGAAGATTTTATGATAGCCAGCGCACCAAAGAGTTTCAACAGATATACATCAATGGTGACCATCACTTGGAAAACTTGCGATCTGAAGGCGATAGCTTTAAAATTAAATTAATTGAAGAAACATTCTTTAAGAAAATGTTCAACGAGACCGAATTATAATGGCAAATTTTCACGATAAAATAGTACTTAATAAGTTCCTTCTATCTTTATTTGGAATAGATGCCATAGGCTCTAAAATCTTATCTAAAGATGGGTTGGAAGTGTTTAAGGAATTAAAACTTTCATCGAGCGAAGGCTATACTAAAGAAGGCAATACCAAGTTCCTGGAGCAGCTTAAAGCACATTTGTATTTAACTGATGATGTTACAGAAATAATGTTACAGCAGTATGATGAAAACATAGTTCGATATACACAAGAGATATCAGCAGGGAGAGACGAAACTATTGTTTGGAAATATTTCCAATACCTGTCATTGCTATTCACTGAAATATATTTAGATAAATTCTTTGGCAATAAAAAACAGCTTCAGCACGATTTAAACCAATACGCAAAGAAGTTTAATAATCAGCAGGTTGAATTAAATCAAGGAAAAAAACTTGCAAGGGGGGAAACAATCTACCAGGTGTCTGCTTTTAAAGAAACGGATTTAAATAAGTTGGCATTTTGGAATGCCACTGGCAGCGGTAAAACATTGTTGATGCATGTAAATATTAAGCAATATTTGCATTACGCTAAAAAACACAGTAAAGTTCATGATAGTAAGATATTATTAATCACACCAAATGAACCCCTATCAAGGCAACATTTAGCGGACTTTTTAGTATCAGGTATACCAGCAAACATTTTTACAAAGAATCAATCTGGCATGTTCTCTGGTAAAGAGGTGGAGATTATTGAGGTCTCAAAATTATCGGAAGAAAGTAAAGAAAAAACAGTTGCGGTAGATAGTTTTGAAACGCATAATTTAGTGCTAGTGGATGAGGGGCACGGTGGTATGAGTGGAGATCAATGGAAACGATTTAGAGATCAACTAAGTACCACGGGATTTGCATTTGAATATTCAGCAACATTTGGTCAAGCGATAAGTGCTGCGGCAAAAGGAAAAAAGGATGAACTAACACAAGAATATGCAAAGAGCATATTGTTTGACTATTCTTACAAATACTTTTACGAGGATGGATATGGGAAAGATTACCGTATTCTCAATTTGAAGGAAGATAATGTTGATTTTAAGAACAAGTATCTTACAGCAAACTTGCTCTCGTTTTACCAGCAACTATTACTATTCAAAAACAAGCCAGAATTAACAACACAATTTAGGTTATTTAAACCTTTATGGGTATTTGTAGGAAGTAGTGTAAATGCCGTAAGAAAAGAAAATGGAGTTGATACATCGGATGTATTAGATATTGTTCATTTCTTGTCGGATTTCCTTAAAAACCAAGATGATTACATAAAGTACATTGAATTAATTATAAATAATAAAGCTGGACTGCTTGACGCCAAAGGTTACGATATTTTTGATGGTAGTTTTGCTTTTTTAGAGGAACTTGAATTAACGCCCGTGCAAATATTTGAGGGTATTAATAAAGAGATTTTTCATAATCATAACATTGGTGCTAACTTATACATTGATAACCTAAAGGGCGCAAATGGCGAACTAGGTTTGAGAGTTGGAGATACAGACAAATATTTTGGTGTTATTAATGTTGGTGATGAAAAGAAACTTCATGACCTCGCAATGAATAATGGCATACTCGGAACGGATAAAGATTTTTCCGAATCCTTATTCGCTCAAATCAATCATTTACAACCAAAACAGGAAATCAATATGCTTATTGGTTCCAAGAAATTCACAGAGGGTTGGTCTTCTTGGCGTGTGAGTTCAATGGGTTTAATGAACATTGGTAAATCAGAAGGCTCACAGATTATACAGTTATTTGGTAGAGGTGTGCGATTGCAGGGTTATGAGTTTAGCCTAAAGCGATCACTAGGTTTAGATGATTATCAAAGACCAGCAAACTTAAAACAGGTTCGTAAACACCTACGCCCTTTGGAGACATTGCAAATATTTGGTGTTAAAGCTAACTATATGGAGCGATTCAAAGAATTGCTTGAAGAAGAAGGCTTACCAACAAATTCAGGAGATTGGGTAACAATTACCATTCCAACACAAAATAAGATTGATATCTCATCAAGTGATTTAAAGTTAATCCAGGTTAAAGAGTCTGAAAATTTTAAAAAGAAAGAAATATTAACCCTTGAGTTAAATATTGATGTATTTAGGAACAAACAAGTAGAAGTTGACTGGTATCCTAAAATTGATACTTTAGAAAGCACCAAATCAAGCAGGGTGGAAACAATAAAGCAAGTTTGTTATTTGGAAGAAAATCATTTTGCGTTTATCGATTGGACTAAGTTGTACTTCGAAATTCAAAACTTTAAAGCGAATAAAGGATTTCCAAACTTGGAGATTGAATTGACGTTGTTGCAGGATATAGTTAAAAACAATTCATGGTACAGGGTTTTTATTCCAAAAGACAAGATGGAATTTAGTTCCTTTAAAAACGTTTCCGTTTGGCAGGAATTAGCTACGATACTTCTTAAAAAGTACATTGAGCAATACTATCTATATTTCAAAAATAGGTTTAATGCTGAAAATATAGAAACCCGAAAACTGTTGCCCACAGATGATAATCTTATTTTACAGTATGACATTCGTTTAAACAAAAACGAAGATGTAGACGATATCGATAAAAAAATCAGAAAGTTAAAAACGGATTTTACAGACAGCGCATTCAAATCTATTCAAATAGCTACTCAGGTTGAAGCATTTGATAATTTAATGCATTTGTACAAACCTTTAATTTATGTTGGAAAAGGCTATGAAAGCAAACTTCAGGTCTTCCCTATTGCACTTAACGAATCCGAACATCAATTTATGATAGATTTCGAAGTGCAAATTGCTAAAATAAAGGCTTCGAGGAAACTGGAAGAGGTCTTCTTGTTGCGTAACCAAAGTAAAAAGGGTATTGGTTTTTTTGCTGAAGGAAATAATTTTTACCCAGATTTTATTCTTTGGATTAAGAAGGATGGCAAACAATACTTAACATTTATTGATCCAAAAGGTATTCGTAATTCCAAAGGAATGAATGACCCGAAAATTCAGTTTTATAAGTACCTAGCTGATAAGGTACAGCCACAAGTTATAAATGAGGATTTAATTCTAAACTCTTTCATTGTATCAAACACAAAATGGATCGAAGTGAACTGGAAGGATAGTCACACAATCAGTGATTTCAATGATAACCATGTTTATTTTCAGGAAGAACAAAGTGGCGAATACATTACAAAGATGATAAACAAACTATTTTAAAACACAGTTTTAATCTTTTTGGTCGCAAACATTAATTAAAAAACAATAGTAAAGAAAAATCGAAAAATAGCATATGGAAAAAATTATCGCACTGTACGAAAAAAGGAAAGATTCGTTTGCTTTTGACCAAGAAGCGAGAACCAGAGTCGATGAGGCTTGGCAGTATTTTAGGGATAAAATCGTCAATGAAACATTTACATTGGAAGACTTTGCTAATACTATTCCGAATATTCAAGACCGAGCAATCATAGATAAAGGTGGTTATTTGATGAATTTCTTGGAGAGAACGAGCAGTAAATCATATGGTTCGTCAAAGCCAGGTAATGCCTTCAATTATGGCATTAAAATGAACAACGACAATACCACCTACACATTAGTAAGCAATCGTGAAGAAGAAGTAGATCATGCGACCGCTTTAGAGGCTTTCAATATAAACATCAAGTCATTTTTACATGGTTTATTAATGAATGAAGATGGCAGCCCAACTAGTATTGTAGAAAAAATACAAGCTATTGAATCAGATGATAATTATATTCCTGCAACGCAACTACTCAGAAAGATTGCAGCATTAGAACATCCAAAGGATTTAATGCCAATTTATCAAGATTCGACAATTGATAAATTATTTAAAATGTTTTGTGATAATGAAGATGCGACAACAAATCTTGGTAAAAATTATGCCATTGTACAGAAGTTAAAATCATTATTTAACGATGGTAATGAATTCCTGCCATCTGAACTATATATCCTATCTCAGTTTTTATGGAGACTTGAAAATGCTCAAACAATTTTTGATCCAGCAAATAAAAACGTAATTCTTTATGGTGCACCAGGAACGGGTAAAACATTTACAGTATTAGAAGCACTTGAACTACTAACTAAAGGCGATAGTAATTTTTATAAAGTTATTCAATTCCACCCATCTTACTCATATGAAGATTTCATTGAAGGTATTAGACCAACTGGAATTGTTGGTAGTAGTTTGAATTTGCAAGTAGTAAATGGCACATTTAAGGAGTTTTGTATCAAAGCAAAGAATGATTTGAGCAATGATTACTATTTCGTTATAGATGAAATTAACAGGGGTAATTTGTCTAGTATTTTTGGCGAACTATTATTCTGTCTAGAATATAGGTATAATCCTAATGACGACAGAAGTTTGAATCTTGTTCAAACGCAATATTCTAATCTTATAAAGAATCTAACTGACGATAAGGAAAGACTGTCATTTATTATTCAAAATGACGAGGTCTATTTTGGAATTCCTGATAACGTATATGTAATTGGGATGATGAATGATGTAGACAAAAGTATTGACTCATTTGACTTAGCATTAAGAAGGCGTTTTAAATGGATTCGAAAAGAATGCGATTACGAGGTAATTACAGATGTCTTGTCCGATTATACGGAAATTGAGCAATATATTGATGCTTGCAAAAAGTTAAATCAAAAAATAAGTGCTTCAAGTGAATTAAACCTTGGTAAATCTTATGAATTTGGACATGCTTTCTTTTTAAGAATAAAGGATATATCTAGAGGCAATAAGATAAAGCAAGGAGATATGGCTTTGCTTTTTGACAATTATTTACAACCAACACTTAAAGAATACATGCGCTCTGTATATGCAGAAAGCGATATAGATGATAAGTTAAAAGAAATTAAGGAATCATTTATTAATCTTGTTCCCAAAAAGACTAGGAAGAAACGTGATCAAAATTAAGCTAACAGATAATTTTAATTTTTACAACGAGGTAAAACTTACTTATGCTAATCCAGATTTGGATTTATGGAATCGCTTTGTGTCTTATAATAATAAGAAAGTAACTAAAAGTATAATTGAAAAAATTAGAAAGATTAAAGATGATACCATAAAGGCTAAGGACATTGAAAAATCAAACATTAGGGTTGAAACTATCTGGGGTGCTAATAAAGGCAATACATCAAAAGATGATGATAACATTGTCCTTCAGATAATCAACAATAACGATGAATTGATAATAAAGACAGGCAATTTTGTTGGTGTTATTTTTACACAAGGAATATCAGTCGAAATAGATTCAAGATTTGGCAAATACTTTTTACAACGAATGCTTAATTTTGCAAATGATATTTTCTTAGGTGACATTGAGCAATCAGGCTATAAAAAATCATCTAATACAAATCCGTTTAAGTTTATTATTTCCTATTTGTTTATTCAGTCTTTAGAAAAGGCTTGGGTCAAAGGATTCCCAAAATCTTACACCACCCAAAGTGATAGAAGCTTAAAGTTAAAAGGCAGTGTAGATATTAATGAATTGATTAAAAAAGACATTCCATATTCTGGCAAGATCTCTTACAAATATCGAAATCAGCAAAACGTAAACGAAATTGTAAACGTGTTATACAAGGCAGTGAGTAAGGTTAAATCCTCTTACCCAAATGTAATCAATTCAAATATTCACAATATCACACAGGATTTGGCAATTGATCGCACACTTACTTTTGTAAACAGGGCATTAATCCAAAAAGCACAGAAGCACAAATCGCTGCAAAATTCATTGTACTCTGATTATAAGATAGCTTTAAATTATGCGGAATTGATTATAGAGGATTTGAATGAAATAGATGAAACAGATACTGATTTTAAAACAACAGGCTTTCTAATTGACATTTCTAAATTGTACGAATTATACTTGGAGAAACTACTAAAAAACAATCTACAAGAATTTAATGTTTCTGGGCAAACAAAAATTGTATCGTACCATCAATCTGCTTATATCCGCAATTTAATACCAGACTTAGTTTTAACCAATAAGGAAACTGGTGATGTTGCTGTTTTTGATTCTAAGTACAAGACATTAAGATTAAACAAAGAGTATTATGGTAAAGATATTGACAGAGCTGATTTTTTTCAAATCCATACATACATGGGTTATTATGGCAATAACATTAAAATTGGCGGTTTAATTTATCCAACAATTGGTGCTGAGTCAGATGATCTTTTGCCAGTTGAAAAGTTATTTGGCAATAATAACAGTAACAATTGTTTTACTATCGATGGTATTAATACTGGTTTAAATAATGATGGAGATTTATTTATGAGCTATTCTAGTATTTTAGAAAATGAACGTAGTTTTATAAATCGTTTTAAGAACAAACTCGAAAAAGCATTCGGATAGATAGGAAAACTTAACATGGATCCTATACAAGGATCCTATAAAATTCTTGCCGAGAAAATGTAATGGTTAATTTATTAAAGGCTATGAGAATGCCCAATTTTATTGGGTTTTATTAAAAAGTATCTGACCCATGTTCAATATAAAGCTCTTTTTTTTTCTGGGAATTCTGAAATATATGGCTGCTTTAGATAAATCACTTTGCCACTAAGACCACTATTATACAAAACAATTGTATCGCTATGGGTAAAGGAGAATATGGCAGTGCCATAAGGCGCATTGCTAGGAATGATTATATCGTATTTCATATCCTTGAACCTTAATCTACCTTTAAGCAAAAGTACAGAATGCGCAGAATCCAATAGGTTCTGGAATTGAATGGTTTCAACCCTAGTATTAACGACCAACAAACCTGATTGATTTTCATTGTACATATCGATGATGGGCTCATCATCTTTAGTTAAACAATGCGCCAAAGTTCTTCCCTCTAATTTTAATCCTGGGGAATATCTGGTTATTATGTTATCAAATGACCCAAGTTCATTTAATATCTTATCTGGTAATTGATATCCTTTATTTATTTGCATTTTGTATGTCGGTTTTAGTTTTACGGTCAATGATTATTCTGGGTATTAGTGTTTGAAGCTGATCGAGTGTGATTTTAAATCGTTTTGGTTTGATAGATTGTTGTATTTCTTGGTCGAAATGAACTCCCAGCACTTTGTCGATGACTTCATTAATCTTCCCCTTTGTTATTGGTTTGTTCTCTTGAAATATTTCATACTCATCTTTGAGCCTATCAACCATTGTTTCTATTTGTGTAGAATAAGATTCGAACTCATTTGGGTTGATATTGATTTCCAGCGCAATTCTATTAAGTACATGTTTCCATTCTGGATCTCCGTTGCCAATTAAACTTGTGAAGTATTGCTTGACCAAGCCTTCATCAAAATCACCTTTGTTCATTTGAAGAATTATTTTACCATACTTTGATTGCCAAAAGGTCAAAGGTTCTCTGTTCTCATTCTCATTAAGTGTGTATTTTGTTTTTAATTCATCCAGGTATTCTGCTCTGGCTTTCCCTGATACAGCCGATGCAAAGTTTTTCCTCTCTGCTTTTTGATCCTTGGAAAGGTCGTTGGCCAATTTCGCTGCATCAAGATTATGTGCCGCTAAAAAGTTCTTTACAGCTATCGCTCTAATTCCTGTATACTGCGCAATGGTATTGATATACTTTTCGTTTGATTGGTTGTTATTAGTTTGCATAATTTATATTTTACTATAAATAGTAGGATCCTTAGCAAAGTTCAATAAAGGAATCCCCTCTCCCAAAAGCACTCCAGTACTAGGATCACCATTTCCTGGCATACAACGTATCAGACCCGTATGGGTTATGTAGGTATCAAAATATGGCTTGAATTTTAAAAATTCTGTTTCCATAAGATTTGGAATAATTGATGTATTCCAAATTGACATTGGTTTTTTTTGAAAAATTTTGGAATTGCCTTTTTCCTATAAATAGACTGTATCCCGAAAAGCTACAAGTTCTTTTTTACCTTGACCTTAGTGATGTCGGTGTCGGCATCGTAGGATACTTCCCCATAGTTATTGAGCTTGTTTGTAAGATCTAAAGATGCGGATACAAACTTAACCTCACCGTCTTCAACATTATCCATTACAATTTTCCTAAGTACACCTGTTCCCTGGTATGCAGGTTTAAATTCGATGTAATCAATGCCACCTAAATCCCAATGAATGCCACCTACCATTTGGTTATTTATGAATATTGGTTGCAATTCACCGCCAGAATAACTTTTTCTTCCTTTTTGCTCAAGCCATTTTTGGTCTTCATCGCTAACATTGCCAAAATATTTTATTTCGTTGTTCTCTATTTCGTTGATCAGGTCAATCAATTTTCTCATTTCATTTATCATAACAATAAATAGTTTTGGAGTACAAAAGAGGAGTGAAAACTATAATTAGTTAAAAATAACAAATTGGTAACTAGTGTTTGCAATATGTAAAATTTAATTATATTTGCCTAATAAATATTTCAAACATGAAAAAATACGTTTGCTATTATAGGGTCTCCACCCAAAAACAAGGTGCGGAAGGTTTAGGCATTAATGCTCAAAAAAACGCTGTTGTAAAATATATTGGCAATAACAAATCAGAAATTTTAGGGGAATTTATTGAAGTAGAAACAGGTACAAGGAAAAGAAAGAGAGTTGAAATATATAATGCAATCGAACTTGCAAAAAAAAATAATGCAACACTGCTAGTTGCAAAATTAGATCGTCTTTCAAGAGACGTAGAGTTCACCAGTGCATTATATAATGCTGGCGTTGAATTTATTTGTTGTGATAATCCAACTGCAAACAAGTTGACAATACAATTACTTTCGGTAATAGCGGAAAATGAAGCTGAGGTAATTTCAAATAGAATAAAAAGTGCATTGGCGGTAAAAAAAGAAAGGATCAAAAAAGGTATAATTGTAAATAAGGATGGTTCTGAAATGAAACCTGTAAATGGTAAATACAGACTTGGTAATCCAAATGGTTTTGGTGTTTATCAGAAACTAGGCGCTCAAAAGATCAAGGAATTGGCAGCAACCAATAAATCCAATATTCAAGCTATGGATATCATTTGCTCAGCAAGAAAGCAGAACATGACATTGCAGCAAATTGCGGATAAGTTAAATTCACTTCAATATGTAACTAGACGAGGAAAAACCTTTACTCCAACACAAGTTTCTAGGTTATATTTGAAATGTTAGTAGATCTTGTTTCTATTTGCAAATAACTATATATCTATACTTTATGTATTAATAAAAAGTAAAAATAACGATATTAATACGAGTTGGGAATTTTTAATAAATAGACCAAACGACCATAATCACCTGGAATATTGCCGTATGATGAGTAATCAATAAAAAGGTATTTACAATTTATTTTCAAGGAATCAATCAATTTTGCACATTCTTCAATATCTTCTATTTCAGAAAACAAATCCATTTCAAAATCAAAATCACGTGAAGCGTAAAATAATTCATCCCAAGCAGATGTTTCTGGAGTCCATATTGCTAAAACTGTTTCAGGTAATTCATTTTCCGCTATTTCTATTTCTGGATTACTAGAAATGATTTGTTTACCTGTAAAAGGACAAAACAATGATTGTTGCATACCATTTTCATGTTTATGCTCTAATCTAACAATTTGTGTGTTTAAATACATATTACAAAATTAATTTTTTTGCCCAATTTTTTTAAATTTTATAAAATTAAAGTTAAAATAAAGCCTGGATTTAACCAGGCTTACTTTTACTTAAACAACGCTTGTAAATCCGAAAGTGCAAAATAATTCAAACCGCTTATTTTCACTGGATAAATATTGTTGTGAACACAAATTTTCATAAGTGTATTTTCACTCACACTGAGGTACTCACATGCATCTTTTGTTCTTAAATGTGTAATCTCAGGTTTCTGATTTTGTTTTTGCATAATACCTGATAACATTCTCTCAATAGAAATCAATCTTTCTTCGATTTTTTCAATAGACATTAATTAAACTGTTAAACATATCTTTATCAGGGTATTCAAGCTCCCTTCTTCGCCTGGTTACTAAATACCAAGCTAGCTTCTGATTTTACTTTTTCATCAGTTATTTGACCATATATTTCAGTCGTTTGAATTTTGCTGTGCCCTAACATACTTTGAAGTGATTCAAGCGATCCACCATTATTTAACCAGTTTGTAGTGGCAAACGTATGTCTCGCAACGTGACTGGTTAAATTTTTATTTACTCCACACATCAAAGCAATCATTTTTAACAAATGGTTAAAATCATTGATGTGAATTACAGGGAGCAATAAATCTGTCCCAACAATATCCTGATGAAGTCTGTATTTTTCAATGATTGATAATGCTAATTTATTCAAAGGAACTAAAAACCGCACTTTTGTTTTGTCTCTATATTTTACAATAGACAAACTTCCATCTTTATCTCTTTCTAGATTGGACTTATTAAATGACCGCAAATCTGAAATTGCTAAACCAGTATTGCAAGCAAATAGAAAACAGTCTGCTGTTCTTTGAATGCGTTCATCGGCCTTTGAAAAATCAAAATTGGCTATTGACAAATACTCTTCATCTGTTAAATATTTAATTGTCTGTTCAACCTTTTCGAATTTGCAATCGTTGAAAGGGAATTTTTCTATGTGATTTGTATTACATGCATATCGTACAGCTGCATGTAGCACTTTAAGATAACCATTGATGGTACTTGGTTTATAATTAAAGCGATTCATCATGAATTGCTTAAACCCATCTCTCCATTCTTTGTTTAGCACCTTGACATCAACCTTTTTATTGCCCAGACGAACCAAATTGAAGTCATTTACACATGTTTGAACAAACCTATAACGTTTTATTCTAATTGCGCCTAAATCACTTCTATGCAGCTCTATATACCTATCAAATAGATCTGAAACAAGTACTTCTTTTGACTTCCCAGTCCCCTTGTTGAAAAGTACAAATTCAATTTCAGATTTGAGATCCTTCATATTTGGATTTGCTACAACATTAATATACCGTTGAAATATATTTTGTGTTTCAACTTCCAATTGACTCAATTGGGTATTTAATCGATTGCTGTCAATCCCAGTGCCTGAAACTGATTTGGTTATTTTGTTCCATCGGTTTTCTGGAATTGTTATTTTAGTGGAGAAAGTAAAGTCTCTCCCATTTTCCCAGCTAGGGAATACCCTTAAGAAAATAGTTCTTTGGGTTTTGTCTGATTTTGTGGGGCGTGCCACCCTTGAGATTCTAATAAAATTTGGCATTTTTCTTTTTTCATTTTTTAAAATTATTTTAGATGTGTAACATGTTAACGTTATAATAGTGAGAAAAAAAAATCCAAGAGTCAAGTTTTGGAACACAAATTTTTAAAAATAATTGCGGTTCACAGTCCAAAAAGGTGCGGTTCACAGAATATTCACAAAAAGTTTGAGTTTGTTTGAGGCGATATGAATTGCCTAAAAACAAAAAAGCCGCTCTAGTTCTGTAACTTGAGCGACTTTGATGTCTTTTGACTTTCGTCTCTGTGATCCCGCTGGGACTCGAACCCAGGACCCATACATTAAAAGTGTATTGCTCTACCAACTGAGCTACGGAATCTTGTTTTATTTGATTCTTGGCGTGTGCCTTGTTTCAAACGTGGGTGCAAAATTAAGGATATTATTTACTTTTGCAAGTAGTTTTTAAAATAAATTTTTAAAATACGTGTGGTGCGTTTTGGTGTGGCGCGCACTCATCGACTTTAACATACTCAACATCTTGGGATTAAAGTCACCAATCCACGCCAATTCCATCGAATCAATTTTATTATTTTTTCTCATTCCCTCATAACTTTTCATAATCAACCCAGTATCTATCCCCATTTTTTGAAACTCAGGCACTATCCCAAAGATAATTGCCTTCGCTTTTCTTATCCTTCCCCTGCCCAGTAAAAACCGAATCTTATTCCAAACATTCAACTTCCCTCCGAAATCCTTAAAAAGTTGATTCAATTCTAAAATGCTCACAAAAAATCCTATCGGACGCTCATTGCAATAAGCAAAAACAGCAAACTCTGGATACATAGCCATTTTCATCGATTGAAAGCGCTTTAACAATGTTTCAGTATTCAAGGCAACAAAATCATCATGGAACGACCATGCTTCGTTGTAAATACATACAAAATCATTTGCGTACTTTTCTAATTGACCGAAATCTATGTACTCAAATCGATAATCAGTATTTCCAATCGCCCTTTTCGCAATTGCACTAAATCGCTCGTAATTAAATTCATCAAACGTAATGTCATACGTTGTTTGCTCAATCTCCCGCTCATACCCATTTCCCTCAATAAATTGCTGATAATAAGGCGGATTATAATTCTCTAAATACGACGGATTTTTAACCCCATCTACAAACAATCCCCAAAAACTATCCCTATCTCCAAAATTTACCGGAGCCTGAATTTTTTTACACCCTTGTACCAATAACCAAGTTTCTGCCGTTTGAATGAGCATATTCGCATATTCAACGTTTTCTAAAACTTCAAAAAAACCCCACGCCCCTGTAATTTTTTCATTTTTGTTTTCATAAAACGCGGCAATTCTTCCCACACATTCACCCTTGTCAAACAACAACCACCGTTCTGCATTTCCACTTTTAAACCTTTTGTTTTTTGAGGGATCAAAAACAGCCTCAACATCTTCAACCATCGGCATTACAAAATGCGTATCACTTTGATATACTTTTTTTACCAATTCATGGAATTGAGAAACATGATTGGAATTATTGCTGCTAATTTTAACGATTTCCATGTTCTAAAGAAAATTCTTCATCGCCGGGCTGATACCCAACATAGGTAATAATAAACTGAAACATTTCATCTGTAGCACGCATGCTCGAACCTCCATATTCAAGTCTTTCAGCCACTTGCTTTGGTGGTTGATTCGGATTGTTCGGATTATTTACGGTATTATCAAACTCTGCAATGGCATAAATGGTACTTCCCCTCGGTACATGAACCATCTTTTTAAACGTATAAAAATATTGCCATCTAAAGTTCCATTTTGGAATATGAATTAACCGAATGGTATCGCCATTAGGCTTAATCGCGTATGCCAAGAACGTTTTTCCAAGTAAATGTAAGTGCGGATTAATGGTCAAAATGGAAATATCGTCGGTAACGGTATATTGCGTTACGTGTTTGGTGATTTTGTTTGCTGGAACCACCAAAGGTGGCACAATTTTACTCACCCCATTCGTACCCAACATGAGTTCACCCGAACCCCTTTTGGGAGGTGTATTGGTAAAGAAAATATTAATTTTACTATTATCTATCAATGTTTTGCGGGATGGACCGTAATGCACATCGTTTCCAATGATGCTAAATTTTTCAGCTACTGCATACGTTCCAATTCCATCGGGATACATCACTCCCTTGACACCCGGCAAATAATTTACAACCGAATGTAATCGCTCGGGAATACTTCTATCATCGTTTAACAATTCCCTTTGAAATGCAAGTGTTTTAGATGTTTCTCTCAGATTCTCAAATTTGTTTACGGGTGTTATTTCTATTTTCGAGGGACGAGATTCAAGGTTCTGCTTTGAAGTTCCGTGGTAATTGATCAAATGTCCATTAAAATGATGCAAAAGTTTAGGTTGCCCTGGAATAAACTCAATGGCCCGAATGTATTTTCCGTGAGGCACCGTGCAGTTCACTTTCGATAAGAAAAACCGATCTAAATCTCCCTCATTTAATAAAACGGTATCTAACGATAAAACCAAATCAGGCTTTCCTATATTGCTTTTTTCAGATGATACATTTGCAAATATTTTTTCAGATGAGCCACCTTCGGGACAACCATTTTTTACCCAACGAGAAATGGCATTTATTTGTGATTGCGTTAAAATGTTTTCGTCAATGAAATGAGCGTAGTTTGGATCAGCAGGCCACGGCGGCATGATGCGCATTGAGGTTACTTTTGCTATTGTTTTTGCCTTTTGTTTTACTTTGTCGTAGGATGTCAATTCAAAAGGTGCTCCTCCTCCATTTCTATGACAACGCACACAATGATTCAGTATTATCGGCGCAATGTGTTTTGCAAAATTGGGCTGATCAACTGAATCAAGTTTATCTACTTGGTTGCTTTGCGTGCAAGCAAAAATTCCAACAAATAGCAAAAACGCAAAATAGACCCTTTTCATTTGCTCAAAATTAAGGATTTTTATTGTATTCAATAAAACAGCCCTTTGCAATTGTTGAAGGCATTTTGATTTGCTGTTTTTGGCGAAGTTGCGTCAGCGCGTTGTTCAAATACATTTCACTCGGCAAAGGCTTAAAATGCGTATTGCCAATTTCTTTCACCCGGCCATCAATGGCACCTATGTAAATTACTTTTCCTTCAGAATTCATCACTGCCACCTCCGGAAACACTTTAAATCCAATTGCTTGCGCCATTTCTAGCGCTCCACTGTCAATCACATTGAAACGATTCATAGAAATATCCCAGTTTTCATTGGCATTCACTTTTAATAATAAACATTGAAAACTATCCAATGGCAAAGATGCTGAAATGTCCTTCAAAACTGATGTATATAATTGAGAAACAGGACAATCAACTGAATAAGTTACAACCATGGCAAATGGTTTTTTCTCTAAAATTTTATTGAATTCTGAGGGATATTTACTTTCCACCCGGCTTGAACATCCTACAACAGCAAAAGCGAATAATGCAAAGAATAACCTCATTTACAATTGTTTGGCTTTTGCATAATCCCACAAAATCATTCCACATGTCACTGCAACATTGAAAGAATGCTTGGTTCCAAGTTGAGGAATTTCCAAACAGGCGTCGCAGTTATCAATCACTTCTTGTTGTACCCCATCAATTTCATTCCCCATTACAAAAGCAATGGGTTGATTCGGATATTCAATATCCCTTAAAGAAACTGAACCAATTGCTTGTTCAATGGCGTATATAAAGTATCCTTCGTTTTTCAATTGCTGAATAACATCCATTGTATTTTTATGGTATTCCCAATTCACAGAGTTTTCGGCACCGATGGCAGTTTTGGTGATATCACGGTGCGGTGGACAAGCGGTTATGCCGCATAAAAACATGGTATTAACCAAAAAAGCGTCTGAAGTGCGAAACATAGAACCAACATTATTCATACTGCGTATGTTATCCAAAACCAAGCAGATAGGCCATTTTTCTGCCGATTTAAACTCGGTTACCGACATTCTACCAAGCTCTGTGGTTTTTAATTTTCGCATAATTGCAAATATACGGAGGGAAATTTGTTGAATAAAGGGGGAAAACTGATAGTTTTTCATCTACCTTCCGGTATTATTTTCGTATTTTATATGTCTGGAAAAACTGCCTCTGATAAAGAAACCCCGTTGATGAAACAATACAACCAAATTAAAGCCCAATATCCGGGTGCAATTTTGTTGTTTAGAGTGGGTGATTTTTACGAAACCTTTAGCGATGATGCAAAAATCGCAAGCAAGGTTTTGGGAATTATTCTTACCAAAAGAAGCAACGGTTCTGCTTCAGAAATGGAACTTGCAGGTTTTCCTCACCATTCTTTAGATACCTACTTGCCAAAATTGGTTAAAGCTGGTTACAGGGTTGCTGTCTGTGACCAACTCGAAGACCCAAAAGCAACCAAAACTATTGTAAAACGAGGCGTTACAGAATTGGTAACTCCCGGTGTGAGTTATAACGACAAAGTACTCGAATCAAAAGAAAGTAACTATTTGGCATCCGTTTCAAGGGTAAATGATGTTTGGGGATTGTCGTTGCTAGATATCAGTACCGGCGATTTTCAGTGCACTCAAGGAGATCCGATGTTCATCCAAAAAATGTTATCCGGATTTAGACCAGCCGAATGGGTTTTACCCAAAAAAATTAGTCAAGATGCATTTGACACATTTGGGAAACCAAGCTCATTTCAATTTTTAGAAGATTGGGTTTACCAATCGGAATACTGCGAAGAAAAACTTAACAGACAGTTCAATACAAAGACTTTAAAAGGTTTTGGAATTGCCGATTTGCCGAGTGCCATTCTTTCGGCGGGTGCGGCTTTGCAATACCTCGACATTACCCACCACCACCACACAGGGCATATTCAAAAAGTTTCACGTTTAGATGAATCGAATTATGTTTGGCTCGATGGATTTACCATTCGAAATTTAGAATTGGTTCGTCCAATTTATCCTGAGGGAAAAAGTTTGATGGAAATAATTGACCAAACTTCAACCCCAATGGGCGCAAGGCTTCTGAGAAATTGGGTCTTGTTGCCATTGAAAACCCAAAATGCCATTGAAAACAGATTAAACTTGGTTGAAACCTTTGTTAAAAATCAAAAATTATTATCGCATAGTGCCAATAAATTAAAAGACATTGGCGATTTGCAACGTTTGATTTCTAAGGTAGCTTTGAAACGTGTGAATGCAAGAGAGTTGCTTCATTTGTCGCGAAGCATGGCAGCGGTTACCAATTTAAAGGAATCGTTTTTAGAAAGTGGGTTCCCCGCGTTGGCCGAAGCGGCTCTAAAAATCTCTGACCACAGCGCGTTACGCCAAATCATAGATAGCCAAATTTCACCAGATGCACCCATGGTTCTCAGCAAAGGCGGTGTTTTCTTGTCGTCGGTGAATGAAGAATTGGCAGAGCTTCGCGATTTGACAACCAATGGCAAAGACAAGCTTATTGAAATTCAACACCGTGAAAGTGAGGAAACCGGCATCCAGTCCCTCAAAATTGGATTCAACAATGTGTTTGGATATTATTTGGAAGTAACCAATGTTCACAAAGACAAAGTGCCTGAAACTTGGATCAGAAAGCAAACGTTAAGCAATGCTGAACGTTATATTACTCCTGAACTAAAAACCTATGAGGAAAAAATCCTATCTGCCGAAGATAAATCTCTTGCCCTTGAAGCGCAGCTTTGGGAAGCATTAATTGAAAGTATTTCTTCTATGGTACAACCCATCCAAAATGATGCACAAATTGTTGCAGAATGGGATGTTTTGATTGGTTTTGCCCAATTGGCTGTTGATAGAAATTATTGCAAACCTGTTGTTCATGAGGGACTTGGCTTAGAATTGAAAAATTGCAGACATCCTGTTATTGAAAGTCAAATGCCACCTGATCAAAGTTATATTCCCAATGATATTTCGTTGAACAATAACGACCAACGCATGGTCATTCTAACGGGCCCAAATATGAGTGGTAAAAGTGCAATTTTGCGTCAAACTGCATTGTCTGTGCTATTGGCTCAAATTGGATGTTTTGTTCCTTGTTCGAAAGCTGAAATTGGTTTGGTAGATAAAATCTATACCAGAGTGGGTGCCAGCGATAACATCAGTTTGGGAGAAAGTACTTTTATGGTTGAAATGAGTGAAACTGCAAGCATTTTGAATAATATTAGCGAACGCAGTTTGGTACTTCTTGATGAAATTGGCAGAGGAACCAGCACTTATGATGGGGTAAGCTTGGCTTGGAGTATTGCAGAATACTTACAAAGTCATAATTTCAAGCCAAAAACCTTATTCGCGACGCATTACCACGAGTTAAATGAACTTGAAGGAAAGCTTGAAGGAATAAAAAACTTCCACATTGAAATTCGAGAGCAAGGCAATCAGATTGTTTTCCTTAGAAAGCTAAAACGCGGTGGCAGCGAACATAGTTTTGGTATTCACGTAGCACAATTGGCTGGAATACCAAATCCTGTATTAATCAGGGCAAGTGAAATTTTGACAGAGTTAGAAAAATCAAGAACACAGCAAAACCAACGCCAATCATTTAAACAAATGGAATCAAAACCAGTTTATCAAATGAACATGTTTCAAACTGAAGATCCCATTTTTATGGAATTAAAGAAATTATTGAAGCAAATTGACATCAACGCAATTACCCCTGTTGAAGCATTATTAAAGCTTCAAAACATGAAAAAGGTGGTAGAATAAGTTAAAGTTTGAAATATTCTAAAATCATTGAAATAATGGGTTGTTGATAATCAGCTGGCAAATCTATCATTTTTGATTTTAGTCTGATTTTATCAATACTTCTTAATTGGTCAACTACCAATTGGCTCTGTTTGCCTTGAATGATGCAATTTAATCTTGTGGGATATAACTTCAAAGTAGAAGTCAATGGAATCACTGTAACCGTATTTAAATACTGATTCACTTCATTGGGAGATACGATTAAACAAGGTCTAATCTTTTTTACCTCACTGCCAATTGTAGTGTCTAAATTCACCCACCAAATTTCGAACCGCTGAACTACCATGTCCACTCCTGCTCATCAAATTCATTGGAAAGTTCAATAAACTCATCTTTGTGAACTTCAGGCTTTTCATAATCGGCTTGCGCTTCTTGAAATTGAGAGATCCAATTATTTCTTGGATAATTTTTGGGTTTTAATATGATACTACCATTTTGGGTATCCATTTCTATTTCGGAATTTTCATCTAAATCAAATTCTTCCAATACTTGTTTGGGAATTCTAATGCCTTTTGAATTGCCAATTTGAATAATTTTCACAACCACCACAATTACAAAGTTATTACTTTGTAATTACATTTGCAATTAAATAAAAATTTTTTAGAAACTATAATTCACACCCATTGCCGGTAGAATTGGCAATTGGTCTACACGAATGTTTTTGATACGGTCGTAATAAAAAATATTGCTACGATTGTAGACATTGGTAACACTAAAAATCAAATTAAACTCGCGCTTATCAACCAATTTCCAAGTTCGTTTTATGGAGAAATCTAAACGGTGGTAATAAGGCAAGCGGCCTTGATTTAAACCCGCATACACAATTCCAAGACTTCCATTTCCCGAGGTATAGTCTGTACTAATTCCACCGTTAAATGAATTCTTCTCATAATAACCTTGGGTTTGGGTGAAAGGAAATCCTGAACCAAAATTCCAACGTAATGAAACCTCAGTTGGGTTTTTCTTGTCAAACTCATAAGAAACCATGGCATTGGCATTGTGGCGGCGATCAAACGTGGGTTGATAGGTATTTACTCCATCAAAACGGGTAACCCAGGTTAGTGAATACACCATCCAAACATACCAACCTTTGTGGCTGTACTTGTATGAAATGTCCCCACCGTAAGCTTTTCCCGTTTCTATAACAAAATCTTCTCGCAAATTTGCAGGCTTGTCAAGATTAAACTCATCGTTATCGAACAATTTATCGCGGTTGATATTGGTAATCTGGGTGAAATCCTTCAAGAATATTTCAGAATTGAACGTAGAATGTTTTTTAACCACATAATCAAATCCAAAAACAAAATGATTGGCAGTTTGAAGTTTGTGGATCAAATCTTTCCCATTAAACGATTTCGGTAAATTATCTGGGCCAGATAAGAATCCGTAGAATAAGTTTACCACATCCCTATCACTAATTGCCGACAATAAGTTTTGCGAATATTGACCCGCCGCGAATTTGATTCCCAATCCACCAAATGGGTTATATCTGATTTGAAAACGAGGTTCTAAACTCTGATTGCTCAATGAAGCATAATATTGACCTCTCAAGCCTAGGTTGGCAACGAAACGCTTTCTCACAAACTTGTAGTTCGCAAAACCATTGATTTCGGTGGTACTTTCGTCTTGTGAAATAAATCGGTCGTTTGAATTATAAATAGAGAAAATGGTTCTAAAGCCATTGATTTCCATTCCGAATTTCAATTCATCTTTCTTGAAATTATAAGAGAAATTCATACCCATATTAAAACCGCCAATGCTACTGCTTCTTGGTTTGCCATCGAGTTCCTTTTGCTCTATATCGTAATTGCTGTATAGAAAGTAACCGTCTACTTTGGTTTTTGATTGCTCAGGAACAACCAAAAACTTCCCTCCAAAACCATACGAGTTCCAAGCATAACTGGTAGATGTTGGAAAATCTACATTGTCGCTGAAGTTAAATGCATACAATTTGGTATACCCTCCACTTGCTGAGTTTGATCCGTATTTTACGAATAAATCACCAAAAGTATAGGGCAACTTACTTGGATTGGCATAATTATAAAACAACCTCGATGATTGTTTCAAGAACGAATTCTTGTATGAAACTACCAATGTGCTGTTATCTTCTCCAGCTTTGAATTTTTTCAATGGAAATTCAAGCAGCATTTTGGTTGAAAACGTGCTTAATCCTACTTTTCCTTTGAATTTCTTTTTATCTCCATCTCGGGTTTTGATATCCACAACCGCCGAAATTCTACCTCCGTATTCTGCTCCAAAACCTGCAGAATAGACATCTGCGGTTTGTATCAAATCAGTTTCAAATACTGAAAACAATCCAATTGAGTGAAACGGGTTGTAAATAGTCATACCATCAAGCATCACTTTGTTCATTACTGGAGAACCTCCTCTAATGTATAGTTGACCTCCCTGATCCCCACTAAAAACAACTCCAGGTAACACTTGCAAATATTGAATAATATCCGGCTCAGCTCCTACCGCTGGCATTTTGTAAATAGTTTTTGCATCTACAGATTGAACTGATATGTTGGGATTTTTATTTTTTGATTTCGCAATAATATCTACTTGGTCAATTTTGCCAATATTTTCTTCTTTATTTGAGGGACTTAAAAAGAAATCTTTCTTAACATTAGAACCAGGAAAAACGGTTAAATTGGGAATTAATATGGTATCATATCCTGCTGCGTAACAAATTACATGAACGTTTCCTGTTTTGATATTGGTGAGGGCATAAAACCCATCTTGGTCTGAAACAGCTGCACGGTTGGCTTCAACAATATAAACCGTTGCACCAGGCATACGGTCTCCACTTTGTTCATTATAAATGAATCCACGCACATCACCATAGTAAACCTCATCCTTGTTTTCAGCACTTTTTTGCGCGCTCAACTGACCAATTAAGCCCATGAACACCAAAACCACCAACCATTTTTTCATATAAACACACGAAAATAAGTGAAATCTATGATATTTCGGGTAAAATTCAAACGGAATAACTAATTTTGCATCAAATGGTTTATCGCTTTAAAATTTGGTTTGAAAACCAAGAGGATATCATTAGATGGATTGACGCAAAGCCATCTACTACTTTTATTGACTTTCATAACGCTATTCAAGATGCTATTGGTTTTGACAAAAAAGAACTTGCAAGTTTTTATGTAAGTGATGCAAAATGGAAGCGCTTGTTTGAAATCATGTTAGAAGACATGAGCGACAATGACGGTTCTGAAGATGAAATTCCAGTAATTTTGATGCATAATGCGAAGTTGAGAGAGTATGTAAACGATCCACACCAAAGGTTTATTTACGTTACTGATTATTTAGCAAATTGGACCTTGAATATTGAATTGTTGTCGATTGCCGATTCTGACCCTAAGCTTAGCTACCCTAATTTATTCAAATCTGAGGGAAAAGCACCGCGTCAGAGAGAAGATAGCAAATTCAAATTGCTCGATGACAATGAATTCGACGCTTTGGCCGCGAAAATATTGGCAACAAAAGGCATTAAAAATGAATTAACTGCCGAATTAAGCGAACTCGAAGTTGATGAGGACGATAGCGAAGATGAGGACGAAGATGAATTGGGCTTCAATTCATACGGTGACAGTACCGATGAAATGGACATGGATGGTTTTGTTGAAGACAAACAACCTTAATGTCGGCAACTAGGCGAATTATTGTTATTGGAGGTGCTACTGCATCTGGAAAAACACAACTTGCCATTGACGTTGCAAAAAAACTAGGTACTGAAATTATCAATGCCGATAGCCGTCAAATTTATAAAGAACTGAACATTGGCGTAGCCAAACCTACACCCACTGAGCTTGATGCTGTGAAACATCATTTTGTTTCTTGTACTTCTATTCATGAGCATTACAATGCAGGTGACTTTCAAAAGCAAGGCCAACTTGTTCTCAATCAATTACTCGATAGTTTTGGCTCTGCCGTAATTTGTGGAGGTACAGGCTTATATATCAAAGCTTTATTGGAGGGACTTGATGAATTTCCAGAAACAGACGTAGTGCTCAGAGATTCAATTGAGTTAAAATTTAAAGAAATTGGATTGTGGGGAGTAAGAGAGCAACTTTTAGCCATTGACCCGAACGCTGCAGATTTTGTAAAGCTCGACAATCCCTCAAGAGTAAAGAGAGCGTTAGAATTGGTTTTGCTTTGCGGAAAGCCGCTAAGTGAAATATACAAAAAAACAAGCACAATTCCAAGTGACGCCCGAGTTGATTTCTATTGCATTGATTACCAGAGGGAATCACTTTACCGCAGAATTAATGACCGGGTTGACAAGATGGTTTCAGATGGATTGGTGGCGGAAGCGAGAGAATTAATTCCATTTCAGGAATTAAAAGCGCTTCAAACTGTGGGTTATTCTGAGTTATTTGAAAGTTTCAAGAACCTTTACAGCCAAGAGAAGGCCATCGAAAATATCAAGCAACACACAAGAAATTACGCCAAAAGACAAATTACGTGGTTTAAAAATCAATTTTCATCTAATTGGATTTCACCAAAACAACCAATTCAATCTATATTTGCAACACAATGAACGAGTCACTAATTAGTTTATTCACCCTTACGATTTTAGAAATCGTATTGGGAATTGATAACATCATTTTCATTTCCATTTTAGCGGCGAAAGTACCTGAGAAAGATCAAAGCAAAGCCAGAACTATGGGTTTGGTTTTGGGTATGGTTGTTCGAATCATTTTGTTGTTTTGCTTGAACTTTATACAACGCCAAGAAGCTCCTTTGTTTAATCTATTCAATCATCCAATCAGCGGAAAGGACCTATTATTGATTGTTGGAGGATTATTTTTACTATACCAAAGTGTTCATGAAATTCATGAAAAAATGAAAGGTGTTGAAGAAGAAATCAAAGACCGAACTTCCGCAAAAGGTTGGTCAAGCATTATTGTGCAAATGATTTTAATCAACGTTGTTTTTAGTTTAGACAGTGTAATTACGGCTGTTGGGATGGCAAAAGATCTTTGGGTAATGATTGCGGCAGTGGTTATTTCTATGATTATTATGCTTATTGCGAGCAAACCAATATCAAATTTTGTAAATAACAACCCTTCAATAAAAATCCTTGCTCTTTCTTTCCTAGTAATGATTGGTATGTCACTTTTGGCTGAAGGATTCCACCAACACATTAACAAAGGGTACATTTATTTTGCAATGGCATTTTCATTTTCTATCGAAATTATCAATTTACGCATTGATAAAAAATCTGCAAAACGACCTAAATAATAATAGAGTTATAACTTACAGATTATCGAATCTGTAGGTTTCGTCAATTGGTGACTCATGATTGAGTTCAATCACTGAATTTAGCAATCCAGTTTGCATATCATATACCCAACCGTGAATTTTTGGCCCTTGTCGGTGCATCCATGCCTTTTGAACAACACTTGTTTTAACTAGGTTGTTTACTTGTTCAATAACGTTTATTTCAACCAATTTATTCACCCTATCAATTTCATTTTCAATTTGATCAATTTCGGATCTATGGTGGAAATAAATATCCTTCAAATTACGCAACCATTTATTTAGCAAATCGAAGTTGGTTTGAGTCATTGATGCTTTTACCCCTCCACAGCCGGTATGACCGCAAACAATGATATGCTTCACCCCCAAATGCGTAACTGCATATTCCAATACACTCAATAGGTTTAAATCTGTGTGAACCACCAAATTGGCAATATTTCTATGCACAAACAATTCCCCTGGTTGCGCTCCAATGATTTCGTTTGCAGGCACCCTACTATCACTGCAACCTATCCACAAATAATCTGGCTCTTGATCTTTGGCAAGATTGGTGAAATAGTCGCTATCTACATCTAATTTCTCTTTAGCCCAAGCGCGATTACTGAGCATCAATTTAATTTTATCTTCCATGATTTATGGTATATTTAAATTTTTCAGTATTGTTAATTCTTGAGTTTCACTTACAAATTGCATTTCAACCTTTATTTGGTTCATTGCAGAATGAATTAGGAAATCATTGAGTATGTCTGTAACATCGGCATCCATGAAGGTGCAATTTGCAAAATCTAACAGCACTGTATCTCCTTGTTGAATTAAATTTAATTTATTTTTAAGAACCGATTTATTTAAAAAAGTGGCTTGATGGTGAAACCTTACAAGGACGTTTTTTTCTTCCCGTACAATACTAAACGATTCATGAAAATTTGATTTTATTACGAAATAAAACCCAATTATCATACCAATTGTGATTCCTATTAATAAATCAGTCAACAAGATGGCAATAATTGTAATTACAAAAGGATAAAACGCAATATTTCCCTTCTTCTTTTGTTCGATAAATAGGCTAGGCTTAGCCAACTTATATCCAACAAAAATCAATACCGCTGCCAACGCCGACAATGGAATTTTATTTATTAACTGGGGCGCGAACAAAACAAATGTCAAAAGCCAAAAGCCATGAAAAATGGTGCTCAATTTGGTTTTAGAACCCGCATTTACGTTTGCAGAAGTTCTGATAATTACAGCTGTAACAGGCAGAGCTCCAACTAAACCCGCAATTACATTGCCAAAACCTTGTGCAAACAACTCTCTATTTGCAGGGGATGTGCGCTTTTCAGGATCTAATTTGTCACCTGCTTCTATACTCAATAGCGATTCTATGCTTGCAACGACAGCAATGACTATAGCTATTTTCCAAACTATGGGTGAAGTTATATAACTAAAATTAGGAAATGTGAATGAATGAAACAAACCTACAAATGATTCAGAGATATTACCAGTTGATGAAAATATTGGAACCCTCACCATATGCTCTGCTTTGATGGCATACATTGGATTTATGTTTGTAACAATGTCATTAATCAATACACCAAACACAACTGTTATCAATGATGCCGGTATAAAAGAAAATATTTTATTGTTTTTGATGAATTTAGTTTCCCAAATGAGATGAATTAAAATCCCAACAAAACCAACCAATAGAGCAAAAAAACTCAACTGTTTGAATGAAAAAAAGATTTCTGAAAATGTATTGTGACCATCATTTTGTATAAACCCTACTTCACCCATTGCATCTTTATCGTACCCCACCAAATGTGGAATTTGTTTTAAAATCATGATGATACCAATGGCCGCTAACATTCCTTTGATTACAGATACGGGAATAAAGTTTGCAATCATGCCCAATTTTAAAACTCCCATTAATAATTGAATAATTCCAGCTAAAAATATTGTCAATGCAAATGCACCCAAATAATGTTCAGGTGTCAATACTTTCAAATCACTAAACGCCGCAATTACTATGGTGATTAAACCAGCTGCTGGTCCAGATACACTCACTTGTGAGCCACTGATTAATCCAACCACAATACCGCCAATTATACCAGCCAAAATACCCTGAATGACATTTCCTCCAGAGGCCATTGCAACACCCATACACAAAGGCAAAGCCACTAAAAAAACAACCAATGATGCAGGTATGTCTTTTGAAATGTAGTTTTTAGTCATTTCGCAAATCTATAACACTTTAAACAAATTAACATTTTTTTATGATTGATTCTAATCAATTAATTTAACCCGGCAAATTGAATGAATGAAATATACTCTGATTTCGAAATGTGTGAATTGTAAAGAACTCCTTTTAAATATAATTCCAACCAAAACAAGCGTCTTTCTTGGGCATTTTGAACATCAAAATATACGTTTTTAATGGCTTTTGCAGTACTTAAATCTTTTGATAGCTTACTATTATTCTCAGTACTATTTTTGAATTCAACTGAAATCTTCTTCAATCCTTTCAACATCTCTTCTTGCTGCTTTTTAATTTCCTTTAACTGCATCGATTTAACTTCATATAGCGATTGACGCACATTTTCAAAACTCTCATTTAACTTCTCAATATTGGCATCCAAAGTAAAAGTTTCCTCATGTTTTTGAATGACCTTCGATTCAATTTCCTCCCAAGATTGCCACATGTCATTTGTGGTCAGATTTAATTTATGAAGCTTTTTTAAAATAGCAGATGGAAGATAAACACTACTAAACCTTAATTGAATTCTTGGAGCTGGAATACCACAAACTTCAAAAGAATTTGCACATTGCATCCAATATGCAAACTCTGCTGGACCACCAATGTAAACCACATTGGGTAATATACTCTGCTGATAAAGAGGACGCAACAACACATTCGGACTAATGTGCTCTGGTGAATTATCAATGAGTTGTTCCATTTCTTCCAAGGTAAATTCTCGTTTTGAATCTACCAAAGTGAATTTCTCATTTGAATATTCAATACGTTCCCTTTGTACCTTATCAATATAAAAACAATTTACTTCTCTTGCATAAGCTGGCGTTGAATAATCGGCTTTTTGTAGTACGCTATTCTGCGCTAAATATGCTGGATAAACACTTCTATTTAGAATATCTTGTTTCCATAAATTTCTGCTCATTGCCTTTAACTGAGAATCATCAGGATCCAAAACCAACAATCCAGTTTCTCCGTAAATAAATTGAACCAACAACCGGGTAGCTTTAGACAACGTTATTTGCTCTTTCAAGTAAATAACTTCTATTGCTTGCAACCTATCCAACGCATCTAAGTCGTTTGCAAATTTTAACTTAATTGATTCAAAAACCGCTTTTAATTCAGCTGTTTCAAAATTCCCAACAGGACCTTTTTGATTGGTTTCCCAAGTGTACTTTTCTCCGAAAAGAATCACATCTTTGATTTCTTCAAAGTCGTGGTCTTCTGTAGCCATCCAAAAGACGGGCACATAATTACAAGCTTGATTTTCCAACTTTAAAACATCAACCGTATTTAAAACTGATTCTATTTTATTCCACACATACATGGGTCCCAATCCAACATGAATTTGTTGACCCGTAGTGACTGTAAATGTGTTTTCTTGAAGAATTAGTTCAATATTATCGCGTTGCTTTTGTGTTAATTCAATAGTCGCATTTTGATTCAAAAGAATACTATGCAATTCTTTACGTTTTGAATTATCGTAAAAATTTCGTATATTATTCTCTACAGCAGCAATGTTGGCAGATATACCTGTGAATGGATATAAATGGGTAATATCCTTTCCCCAAGCAATATTGATAAGTCTTTCCGATAAAAAGTTAATAGGATAATCGGAAGCTGTAAAATTCATATTAAACCAATTTGCCGTTCAAATCGTAATGGGTTGCCTCTGTAATCAATACGTTTGCAAAATCTCCCATTCGCACGTAATTACCGTCTACGGGAACCCAAACTTCATTATCTACTTCAGGACTGTCATATTGGGTTCTTCCCACAAAATGATCATTTTCAAGTCTATCGAATAAAACCTTTTGGGTTGTTCCAACCAATGATTGGTTATATGCCCAACTAATATCCATTTGCTTTTCCATGACCCTGTTTGCACGTTCTTGTTTTTCTTCTTGAGGGATAATATCTTCCATGGTATACGCATGGGTGTTATCCTCATGAGAATAGGTAAACACGCCCAAACGTTGAAACTTAATTTCATCTAACGCATTTAACAAGTCAACAATGTCTTCTTCTGTTTCACCAGGGTGACCCACAAGCATGGTTGTTCTCAATGCAATTTCAGGCACCATTTGACGAATTTCGTTGATTACCTCAATGGTTCTGCGACGCGTAATTCCGCGGCGCATAGCCTTTAACATATTATCAGAGATATGCTGAATAGGCATATCTAAATATTTACAGATATTGTCTCTCTCAGCCATTACTTTGATGGCATCCATAGGAAATTGTGAAGGATAAGCATAATGCAAACGAATCCATTCTAATCCCTCAATATCACTCAAATTCCTCAACAAATCGGCAAGCTTTCTTTCCCCGTAATTATCTAATCCGTAATAGGTTAAATCCTGGGCAATGAGCATAATTTCTTTGGTGCCATTTTTAACCAAATTTTTAGTTTCTTGAACCAAAAACTCAATCGACTTACTCACGTGATTGCCACGCATCAATGGAATCGCACAAAAAGAACAAGGACGGTTACATCCTTCGGCTATTTTCAAATAGGCATAATGCTTAGGCGTTGTTTGCAAACGCTCACCCAAAAGGTTGTGCTTATAATCTGCACCAACCGTTTTTAATAAGTTTGGCAGCTCTAACGTTCCAAACCAGGCATCCACCTCAGGAATTTCGCCCATCAAATCGTCTTTATAACGATGAGACAAACAACCTGTTACATATAATTTTTCGATTTGACCATTTGCTTTTGCATCTGCAAATCGCAAAATGGTGTCAATACTTTCTTGTTTTGCATTTTCAATAAAACCACAGGTATTGATAATAACAATATCTGAATCTTCTGTTTTGCTTTCATGAGCCACATCAAACTTACTCGCTTGCAATTGTGCCATTAATACTTCAGAATCGACAGTATTCTTGCTGCAACCCAAAGTAATTACATTTACTTTAGGGGTATGAATTGATTTGGTTCTCATGACTGGAAAATAGATGCTATAAATGAATATTTATCAAACAATTTAAGATCTTTGGCCTGTTCGCCTAAACCTATGTATTTTACTGGAATATTTTGTGAGTGACTCACACCAATAACAACCCCCCCTTTGGCGGTGCCATCTAATTTAGTAACTGCCAACGCATTTACTTTCGTAGCGAAGGTAAATTCCTTAGCTTGTTCAAAAGCGTTTTGTCCTGTAGTTGCATCAATTACCAAAATAATTTCGTTAGGCGCATCGGGTTTAAATTTCTGAATCACGCGGTTAATTTTGGCAAGTTCATTCATCAATCCCACCTTGTTATGCAATCTACCTGCTGTATCAATGATGATTACATCGGCATTTTGTTCTACACCTTGTTTCACAGCATCAAAAGCTACAGAAGCTGGGTCGGCGTTCATTCCATGAGAAACGATTTCTACGCCTGCCCTATCTTTCCAAATATTCAATTGATCAACCGCTGCTGCACGAAAGGTATCGGCTGCACCAAGAATTACTTTATGACCTGCTTGCGCATATTGATAAGCCATCTTGCCAATTGTAGTTGTTTTACCCACCCCATTTACACCAACCACCAAAACCACATACGGGCGAGGAATTCCTTCAAGCGTAAAATCAGGGGCAACAGGAGCCGTTATTTCAGGCATTAAGTTGGCAATAACTTCAGCCAACCAACTATTCAATTCTTCAATATTTAAGAACCCGGTTTCTTTTGCCTTGGCCTCAAGTGCATTGATAATTTCAATAGTGGTATCAACACCTACATCAGACGTTAATAATGCTTCTTCAATTTCATCGAGGAAAGAAGCATCAATTTCACGTTTACCCGCTACAATACGACTTAGTTTAGAGAAAATATTCTCTCTGGTTTTACCCAAGGCCGATTTGGTTTCCTGAATTTGTTCTTCTGGAACGTTATTTTTCTTGTTAAACCAATTAAAAAATGCCATAGTTAAATTATAGTGTAAAGATAAACTGAATGGAACAATAAAATATTGTTTTGTTTTGTTTTAGTTCTGAATATATAAAAAAAAAGCCCCTAATGGGGCTGTATAAAATATTTTTAAAAGTATTACTTAGCTAATACGTCTTTTACTCTGTCAGCAGGAACAATTTCCTCTTTGAAGCTATAAGCACCAGTTTTTGGTGATTTTACAGTTCTGATAACTTTTACTACTTCGTTACCAGCGCCTTCTTTTTTCAATGTTGCAACAACCTTCTTAGCCATTATTTAATCTCCTTATGTAAAGTTACTTTGCGCATGTAAGGATTGTATTTTTTCAATTCAATTCTTTCAGCGGTATTTTTTTTGTTTTTAGTCGTAATGTAACGACTCATTCCAGCTACTCCAGAACCTTTTTGTTCTGTGCATTCAAGAATTACTTGAACACGATTACCTTTTTTTGCCATGATTAGATTTTTCCTTTCTTAAACAAATTGTTGATGCATGCAGTGATGCCTTTTTTATCGATGGTCTTTATAGTTGACGCCGCAACTTTCAAAGTTATCCATTCTCCAGTTTCAGCAATGAAGAACTTCTTTGTTTGAAGGTTAGGATAAAATCTGCGTTTCGTTTTCTTGTTAGAATGCGAAACTCTATTTCCTTTTAAGGCCTTTTTTCCGGTTAAATCACAAACGCGAGACATAGTTTTTGGGGTTGCAAATATAGATTTTTATTTATTTAAATCCAAACCTTTTGCAAAAAATCATTAAAAAATAATTCTTATGCATCCATTTTGGGGTTAGTTATTAATTTATTACTCGAAATCAAGCACAAAGATACGATAATTGCGAGTATTCCCGCCTGTCTTTCAAATAAACTCTCAAACATTATACTCATACCAATAGCCAAAGCAATTGAAAAAATAAACAAGGGTATCTCCCATTTCCTTGCGGTATATACTGTAAATGCCATGGCAACAATCCAAAGCACCATTCCTATCAATCCTAATTCAATAAACCATTGTAAATACTGATTGTGCGGCGAAATCCTATTTTCAGCATCCAAATTGGACTTTAATTCATCAAACGACTGTTGCATGGTGTTTTCTATATTACACTGCCCAACGCCAAATAAAGGGTTTTTTTTACCTGCATAAATGATGGCTCCCCATGCTTCCCAGCGTTGACCAAAACTTTTGTCGTTTAAATCTTCTTTGTGCGTTACTGCACGCAAATCTTCAACGGTATTTACAATTCTGTTTTTAACCGAGGGAACAAACGCTATGGCCACCATTACAGCGGCAACCACCAATATATATTTAAGTGACAATCTACGCCTATAATTCCAAACCATGAACATTACACCTGACCAGAAGCCCAATAGTCCTGTTCTCGCCGACAAAACATGCAAAGCGATAAACAATCCCCCAAAAATCAAATAAAAGTAAAAATGAGTTCCTCCCATTTTCAATTCATGATTTTCAATTTTCCAACTGAGCAAAACCAACAAAACGAGTGAAATAATGACACTAAATTCAATGTGATACACGTTGCTATAAATGGGCAATGGCTTGCTTTCTAATACCATTTGCGATAAAAAGTTATAGTGCAAGGCATAGTTTAATACACTTGCAATTGACAGCCAAAAAATGGGCAAAGCAAATACATACCAATACTTTGAAAGTACGAGGTTTCTATGTTTCACAAACGACATAAGCGACGGCAGAAAAACTACGGGTAATCGAACAAGAAATTTTGGCATCAGCTGATTTAACGCACAACCATGTGCCATTGAAATACCCATTGAAACAAAAAAGACACTGATAAACAGTGTCTGCGCGATAGATAATGATTTTATATGAATATTTTCATTGAAATGCCAAGCGGCATTGATCAACAATAAAATTGAAGCTATGGATGCAATACTTGGTGAAAAATGAATGGCCCCTAAATAAAGTGCCAAACTTCCAATAAAAATGGAATTCCTTATGCCACTTATTGAATTACTTGGCTGTTGCATACTTCACGCGAACAACGGTTTTTTCATCGAAAATCCCTAATTTATCAGCAACAAATTTGGAAACACCCACAGCGGCGCCACCATTTTTATTTTTACCTTTCACCACACACCAAACCAAATTGTTGTTTTTGGTATTCACCACTGCAACTACTTCGTTTTCTTGGGCATCGTTGAACAAAACCCAAGCCCTATCTTCACTTCCTGGTTCAACAAACTGATCTGAAGCCAATACCAAAACACCCTTTTTCTCATTTTCTTTCAATCCAGTTTCAGCATTTGGTTTCACCAATTTCTCGGGCATACCGCCTTGGTTTCTTCCTTTGTCTTCAATCTTAATCATTGCTGGTTTCGTTGGAACTACAACTGCAACTCCTTTTCCATCTTCTGGTTTGGTTTCAATTTTGGGTCTATCTTCAATTGGTTTAGCAGGCGCATTTTCAAACACCTTAACTGGCTCTACTTTTCCAGTTGAAGGATTACCATCATTCATATCACCTAAAGGATTCACCACTGGAACTTTAATTGTTTGGCCCAATGACAATCCTGCATCTCCCAAATTATTCCATTTGCGAATAATATCAACGGATGTATGGTATTTCTTAGCTATGCTATACAAAGTTTCTCCCTTTACAACAACATGGTCTGCTGTATTTTGAGTAGGGACATTTACCGTTGTGTTTCTATTGTTACCAACCGGCATATTTCTCACCACGTGAATTGACATTCCAGGCTTAATTACTGTCATTTGTGGATTAAGCGCCTGAATTTGGGGAACGGTCATCTTGTACATTTTCGCAATTTTGTATACTGTTTCCCCTTTTTTCACCTTGTGCAAAAGGGTCAATCCAAGGGTATCTGACGATGCAGCTGGCTTAGCTACATTGACTTGAGCGCGAGCAACACTGCTAACCGCAAAAACAGCGATAAATGCAAAAAACTTCATACTCAAAAGTACGGAGTTGCGATGTGCTATTTACAGGGTGATTTCCACAAGAAAAGGGGTGTATATAATATTAGATTAAGAGGGTAATTAGAGGGTTTATAAAAGTTTATGAGAGATTATAAGGGTTTATAAAGGTGACTATTCTCCTATCATAAAATTGAACAACACAAAAAATAATTATTTTTTAGATAAATCAACAAGCCTTACTTTTTTTTCTAATTCTCATTGAACAGATAATCTAATTGGAACCTCTCTATAAGATTTAATGAATCGGCCATTGTTTTGACCTGGAACCCATTTTGGTGATTTTCGAAGAATACGAATTGCCTCAGTTGTAAATTCAGGACAAGTTTTGGTTTCTGTAATTACTTTAATATCGGAAATTTGACCTTTTGAATCTACAATGAATCGCAATACAACAGATCCGCTGATACCATAGTCTTGGCAACGAACAGGATATTGGAAAGCACGCTGAATATACTCTCTAAATTTAACTTCACCCCCTGGGAAAGATGCTTTTACATTTGGTTTTAATTCAATTATCTCAGAATCATTATCAAAATAATCTAATGGTAAGCCAATTGTTTCTCCAACTTGATTCTTTGGCTCATCTCCCTTTAAATTTGAAATCTCATTCCCTGTTCTTTTATTCTGTTCATCAATATCACCTACGTTATTTATTGTTTTACTATCTCCTAATTGATACATTTTAATTGTATCTGAATCTACCTCTTCCTTTATAACAGGTGGAATAAAATACATTTGTGGTTTTGTTTTGGTTCTTGCCTTCGCTTTTCCTTTTGCGTTTTTCGCGGGTAATTTTGGTTGATTTTTAGTTGTAGTTTTTGAAACTTGCTTACTTTTTGAATTTGTATCAAATGCTCCCCAATTCCCACGAGGAGTTGGAACACTTTCATCGGATGAACTTATCATTTGCAATGAAATTTGCTTCACTTTCGTTTCCGAAGTATTTGTACTAAGCTTATCCCCATTCGATTGAGCATATAGCAAGTTCACCATTACCACAAGTCCAACTATAAAAATTTTCTTAGTCATATTTTCAAACTATAGTTTTTAATATCATTAGTCTAATCAATCTAAACCTTTATAACTCTTATAAACCTTTATAAACCTTTTTTACCCATTACCATCCACTCTGCCGGAATCTCCTTCTCTACCCCGTTATCCAAATAACACCATTTATCGGCCAATGATTTGGCAACATCCAAATTATGGGTAATGAAGATATATATCAATTTCTTAGATAATTGAATGTCCCTCAATAAATCTAAAATTTGTTTTTGAATTAAGGGATCTAATGCCGCAACTGCTTCATCAAGAATAAGCACCTCTGGTTTGGTAGACAATGCTTTGGCGATGCACAAACGCTGTCTTTGTCCACCGCTCATTTGATCTGGTTTCGCATTCATTAATCGCTCATCAAATCCAACATCGTTTAACACTTTGATGGCTTGTTCATTCAACTCTTTCTTGGCGATAGATGGATTTTTAAATGCAATTATTTCCGAGACGGCATATAATGCGGTGTGATTTCTATTCAACGATGCAAATGGATCTTGAAACACCATTTGAATTCCCGTTGGAGGTTTTGAGGTAATATTTTTTCCATGCAATTGAATTTCTCCATTGCTTGGTTTCTCTAGTGCAACCAATAATTTAGCTAACGTTGACTTACCAGAACCTGAAGTTCCAATCACCGCCAAAGTTTCACCCGGTGACAAACTCACCGAATAATTATTCAATGCATTTACCTGATTTTTTCCCTTACCGTAATATTTGAAAACATTTTTTACAAGTAAAACAGGATTATGAGGGATATTTATCTGAAGTTTCGGCTTTGGAACAGCGTCGAGTAATTCAATAACATAAGGATGTTGGGGATTATTGATCAGTGAATTTGCGATACCTTGTTCTATGAGTTCTCCTTTTTTTAGGACTGTAATCTGATTTGCAAAATTGGCAACCAAATCCAATTCATGGCTCACCCAAATTAATGCACAATTCATTTCTAAGGCCAAACGGGTAAAATCTTCCATTACCTGCTTTCTTGAAAAAGAATCTAAGGCTGTGGTAGGTTCATCTGCCAATAACACCAAAGGATTGTGCAATGAGGCCATTGCTATCATCACGCGTTGTCGTTGTCCTCCACTTAATTGATGGGGATAAGAATCCATGATACGTTCAATCATTTGTCCCAATCCAACTTTTTCCAACTTATTTGAAATGGTTGCTTGGGCTTCAGCTTTATTTCCATGCACCAAAAATGATTCAAGTAACTGTTTGCCACATTTGATTTGAGGATTTAAAGCCGACATTGGTTCTTGGAAAACCATTCCAATTAATTTTCCTCGGTAAGTTTGAAATTCTTTATCTGAAAGTTTTAATAAATCTACAAATCCGTTGTTTTGCCATAACAATACTTCTCCCGACACATCAAGATTTTTGGAAAGTAATCCAATTATTGTTAGGAGTGTTAATGATTTACCGCTTCCACTTTCGCCAATAATGGCATGGATTTCACCGGCATTGCAACAAATGCTTTCAATAAAAAGAAGCGTTTTGTTATTGGCTTGTATCCGCAGTTTGTTTATTTGAATGATGGGCTGAAGGCTCATTACATTGCAATGTTACATAAAAAAAGGGTGGCAAGCCACCCTTTTTTATGAATTATTCTTGAACAGATAATTTAATAGGAATCTCTCGATAAGATTTAATGAATCGGCCGTTATTTTGACCTGGCACCCATCTTGGAGACTTTTGAAGAATACGAATTGCTTCAGTTGTAAATTCAGGACAAGTTTTGGTTTCTTCGATTACTTTGATATCAGAAATTTTACCTTTTGAATCAACAATAAATCTTAAAACAACTGATCCGTTAATCCCTTCATCTTGACAACGAACTGGATATTGGAATTCACGTTGAACATATTCTCTAAACTTCGATTCACCGCCTGGGAAAGAAGCTTTCACTTGAGCTGTTTTAGCCTCGCCTTTATCATCTTCTCCGCTACCAGTTGGCCCACCAGTTTCGTTAGGATCTGGGAAGGTTGGATCTTTTTCACCTTTCACGCTTTTATCGCTAGGGTTGTCAATCAAGTCTGGAGGCAAAATGTCTGCTTCTTTGGTCGCTTCAGGATTAATTCGTGGAGCTACATAAGCATCTTGTTGCATTTCAGGCTCTTTTGGTTTTGGAAGATCTTTTGGTTTTTCAATTTCTTCTTCCGGATCTTTGATATCATCGATATTTTCAACCACGAAAACCACTTTTTTCTTTGGCTTAGTATCTTTACCTACTTTGTCCATAATGATGGGCAAAGAAGACAAAAACAAAGAGAACACGCAAGCAATGATTGTTGCAATAATGATACGAGAACGGTAACTTTTTCTAATTTGATAAGCACCATACTCCTTAAATCGGTCGTTAAATACCAACTCTAATCGAGAATCTGATTCAGGTTGGTTCCAACTGTTTGCTAATTGATTAAATGAATTTTCCATAGCGTTTACAATTTAAGTTTATCAGCAACGAGTTTTTTCTCAAGGGGCATCATACCTTCATCAATTGGGAAGTATTTAGCAATTTGAGTAATCAAAAACTCATCCATTACATCGATCATATTGGCATAAGTAGCTTTTTCATCGGCTTTAACGAGCACAACAAGTGATGCTTTTGTTTGAGCTTCATTTACTTTGTTCAATACTTTATTTTTCGCTGCAGTATCTCTTTCTGGAATTTTTGACAATTCCATCTGAAGCGAACTTAATTCTTTCAACAATGGAGAGTTGCGCTCAATTAAAATTTTACGCAATCCATCTTTTGTAAAATCGGTTTCTTCCAAAACAGTTTTATCATTAAGGGCTCCGTTGTAATAGAAAACTCTATTATTTTCGGTTAAAAGTATAGTTAAACCATTTTTTACTTCTGGTTGATCAATTTTACTTAAATCCTTAATTTTTTCTGGAAAAATCATACGCAAAACCTTAGGTTTTGAAAATGTTGAGGTTAAGACGAAGAAGGTAAGTAGCAAAAAAGCCAAATCTACCAAGGGAGTCATATCTACCCTGGTACTCTGTTTCTTGGCCCTTTTTTTACCGCCTTTACCGCCGTCACCACCTGTGTTTAATTCTGCCATTTCTTTTTCCTTTCTTAATTTGAAGGACTTTTTTCAAGCCCGGTAATCATTTGAAACTTCTTTTCTTTAGCATCTCTAAAGACTTGGATAACAGATTTAACAACGTTATATTTTGCTCCGGCTTCAGCCTTAATTGCAAATTGAATATAATTGGTTTTGTCAAATTCCATGTTTTTCATCTTAGCCTCTTCCTCACGTGATTTGTAATCGTTGTGCGCTTCAATACGGGTATTGTAAGCCCAGTTGTACAATTCACTTGCAGAACCTCCTTTTGTAGAATCTTTAGGAATACCTTTTTGGAAATAGGCAGTTCTTTCGTTGGTTTCGAGTTCCATAAATTGTGGAATTTCTCTAACACTTATTCCAAAAGAACCAATTCCTGCAAATTTCTTGCAATCTTCTTCCGACAACATAGGAACATTATATAATTTCAACATTTTTTTCAATACTTTTATTTTTACAGTATTGTTTGTAATGTCAATAAATGTTCTGCCACTTGAATCAATATTTACCAAAAAAGTTTGTTTCGGTATTTGAATTTCAGTAGTAGAAGAAGGTGGATCTACAATTACAGGTTCTGGAGACCTGAAACTAGAGGTTAACATGAAAAACGTTACCAATAGAAACGCCAAATCCACCATTGGAGTCATATCCAATGCAGGCGTTGAGCTAGGCATTTTTACTTTTGGCATAACGTTTTATTGTTTTTAATACGCATTCAATTTAAAAAGTAAATGAATTATGCGTGGGTTGATTGAAAATTTGAAACGATTGAATAACTAGCCTCATCCATTGCATGAGTCATGCTATCAATTCTATTTGAAAAATAGTTATAACTAATAATTGCTAAAGTAGAACCAATGATACCAAATGCAGTATTTACCAAGGCTTCAGAAATACCTGTTGCCAAAGCAGCCGTATCTGGAGCACCCGCATTTGCCAATGCCGCAAACGCCTTGATCATACCCAATACTGTTCCAATCAAACCTACCAATGTACCAATCGAAGCCATTGTAGAAACAATTACTAAGTTTTTCGACATCATAGGCAATTCTAAACCTGTTGCTTCTTCTAATTCTTTTTCAATTGCTGCTTTCTTCTCATCGCGACTCAATTTGTCATTCCCTGTAACAGACTTATAACGAACCAAACCACTTTTAACAACATTTGCCAATGAACCTTGTTGAACATCACACGCTTTGATAGCGCCGTCGAAATCACCTTTTGTTAACATTCCTTGCATGTTTCTCACAAAAGTTTCAGCATTTCCTTTTCCATTTGCTGCTGATAATGTGATAAAACGCTCTAAGCTAATCAAAATTACAGTAATGTTTACCGCAATCAACAAAGGAACAATAAATCCACCTTTGTGAATGATACCCAAAATGTTTTTTGGATGTCCTTTTTCAACAATTTCTTCTGGTTTTAATCCAGCACCTTCAAAGTTAGCAGGATCTCCCATTACCAAATTGAAAATTAATACTCCCGTAAGTAAGGCAAACAATAAAGCTGCCCCAGCGAAATAAGCTTTAAAAACGCTGCTTCCTGATTTTTTTGTGTTATTGCTCATAATAAAATGTTTCTTTGTTTGTGAATATGTCTAAAAAATGTTGCAATAATACGGCCCTATTCCATTAATTGCAAGTGTGTGTATTAATTCAAGTTTAAATAATAAAACTTAAAATCTCTGCCTTTATTCTATTAACCCTCCGTTGATGTCGTAAATTGTTTGAAAATTAACCATTTCATTTGGGCTTAAAGAGATAATAAATGCACAAATAATTTACAAGTAATTAAAATTCAATGCGATATAAAACAAAAAAAGACGCCAACCACAGCGTCATTTTTTTGTCATTGATCGTTCGCTTTGAAAGACAACGATCATCGATACTATATTGATTTAACAATTACTTAATATTTGATTCGCTTTCTAATTTTGGTTTAGACTTTACTCTTTTAACCTTCATTTTATCGGCTTTTTCAATTAATTTCAATCTTACTTCTCTTTCCACTTTTGAAATTAAAATAATTTTTGTCATTGGCATCACCAACTTCAGTTTTTCGCAAGCGTCTTTAAACAAGTCAATTTCTTTCTGCTGCAGTAAAAGTGCATCATTGTAATACTCCATGGCATCTGATTCAGATAAAGATTCAATACTTGTCTTTTTCCATTTGTTTCTAAAGACCTTCTTTGCCTTTTTCAACTCACTCATATACAAATCATATACAGGAAAAAACTCCTTCGATTCAATTGCTGTAAGTTTTAACTTATCATTGAACAAAGTTTCGCGGTAATCTTTCAAAGCATCTATTTGAGCTTCTCTTGCTGAATCAAGCGTTTGAGCTTTTGTTTGACAATGTATGAATACAATGACAAGAAATACGATAAATTTAATTTTCACTTGCATATTATAATCCTAAATCTTCAAAAAAGCCATCTTCCAAATCCAGAGTAGTTAAACCATTGCTTTCTAAAACAACGGCACTAATTTTAGACTGATCAGACAAATTCACGAAGTTGAAATTATTTTCTTTTGTTGAGGGATTTTCAACTTCTGATAATATTTCATTCACAATAAAATCAGCCGGAGCCATCGACAAAGTGTTATCAACGTTCTCAACTGCAGTGGATGTTTTGACTTGGCTAACAATTGGAGCTATTTTACTATCAATAAATTCATCGATTGCAATTGGTTTTTGAATACTATTCCAAATAAACCATGCGGAAGCAATTGCCATTAACGATGCTAAAATACCAAATACACTCGACCATGGAATCATCTCCATGATTGAAGGCTTTACTTCTAATATTGGCTCGTAAACTGTTTTATTTGACTCTACATTATTTTGATACGCGATTGGTTTTGTTGCAACATTCACAGGATCAGCTACTCTTGGCTTAGATGCCTCAATTTCTTTCGATAATTGTTCGTGTAGCATATCCAATTCTGCGTCTGTATATTCCCTTTCTGGATCAATTGCAATTTCATTTGTGCTAAAATCAACAAATGTTATTGCATGATTTTCCGATTGTTTATTTATCACAACCTGTTGTTCTGAATGAATTGTTTCAACTTGTTGCGACATTTGCTCATGCAAATTATCTAATTCAGCATCGCTGAATGAATATTCAATTTCGGCTACGATTGGTGCAACTTCAATCGATTCTATTTCATTTACTATTGGTGCAACTTCAATCGATTCAACTTCATTTACGATTGGTGCAACTTCAATCGATTCAACTTCGTTTACGATTGGTGCAACTTCAATTGATTCAACTTCATTTACTGTTGGTGCAACTTCAATCGATACTACTTCGTTTACGATTGGTGCAACTTCAATTGATTCAACTTCATTTACGATTGGTGCAACTTCAATCGATTCAACTTCATTTACAACGGGTTCACATTTATAGGATATTGTAATCTCAGGTGTAAATGAAAAACTAAAAAAAGTTTCTTCACTAGAATTATTATCTACAACTGAAGGTGTTTCGTTCGCAATTGTTTCGAATTCATTTACAACTATTAATGTATCATTTTCTAAAAATTCATCGCCAATTACAACTACTGATGTATTATCTAGGTCAATTTGAGATTCAATACTTGTAATGGTAGATAATTCATTATCGACAAGCACTACTTCTGAAACCTCATTGGTTACTTCAGGAAGCTCATCTATAACGATTTCAGATTTGTCTTTTTGAAAGAAATGCTGATCTATATCAAACATGGCATCGCCATTTATTGTAATATCAGACATCTCTTGTCCCTCAGAATCTAAAACCAAACCTTCTAATTCGTCATCTGAATTAAAATTGTGCCAATAAGGATTAGGATTGGCAGACAATTGAATAGGCTCAATATGTATTTGCCCAATTTCATCGTCTTTCACCAGATTATTTGGTGAGTCAATAACTTGATTTGATACAATGTTTGAATCTTCAATTACGGAAACCTCGTTATTATCTGAATCAATTGCATCATTTTTTTCTGTAGATAATGGAAAACCAAATTCAACGGTGAGTTGAATGGGCTTCTGCTGTTTATTATTATCAATTTTAGGTGCTTTGGTTTCGACAATATTTTTTATCTCAATTCCTACACGGTTTTGAATGTTATTTGACAATCCTTGGAAATAATTTGAGCTAGGATTGAATGGTTGGCCAATTTTGTTTGTTTGAAAATCCATAATTCCCTCCAATTATCCTAAAACTTTGATATAAATTTCTAATTTTTTTACCGCATGCTGATAAGTTGCCACAATACTTGTTTCGGTAGTTTGTGTTAATTCAGCAATTTCATCAAATGACAATCCATCGAAGTAATTCAATGTGAAAACCAATTTTTGTTTATACGTTAAATAGCACATGGCTTTCTGGAATTTCACTTCTTCAGCACTACTTAAAAGAAAGTCATCTGTATTTAAAAAATCGGCAAATTCGGGCTGTGCCTCATCAAAATCAATTTGAGGGAAATTTTTTCTTAAATACCCAATAGTTTCATTCGAAGAAATTCTATAGAGATCTGCTTTCAAATTTTCAGAACGAAATGAATTTAATCCTTCCCAAATTTTTATAAAAACGTTTTGAATAATTTCATCTGAAGCAGTATGACTTACTACCATAGATCGAACATGGTTATATAGAGGCAATTGAAAACGGCGAATTAACTCTCTGAACGCAGATTCTAAATGTTCTGCTTTTGAGAAATAAGAAATAAGCTGAAAATCGTCAAGGCGCAAGAAGTTGATTGAAACTTCTGCTTTTTGCATTTTTTCATTCTTTACTTTTAGATTGATAACATTCATAATTGTGTGGTTGGTGATGCGAAGATGAATGCATTTCTGTTAAAACGTAACATTTGGTATTTGAAAGTTTAAGACATTGAATGTGAATAGCGAAAAAAGTGTACATTTTTGTGTACTCCGTATTTTTAAATAATTAATATGATGCTATTTGGCTTTATTTCCATTTTATGGAACTGAACCATGAATGTTCGCTGTTTGCGGCTGCGGCGGTTGACTGTTCCATGTTACACCTGCAGCAATCAGATAGAATATCCGTCTAATCTTTCTAATCTTTCTAATCTTTCTAATCCGTCTAATCCGTCTAACCAAAAAAAAAGACCTTCTCTCGAAGGTCTTTTTTAATATGTTCTGCGTAAATATTATCTACGACGTAGTTCTTTAATACGTGCAGCTTTACCAATTTGTTCGCGTAGATAGAAAATACGTGCACGACGTACTTTACCTTTACGGTTAACATCGATTTTATCGATGAATGGGCTATTGAATGGGAAAATACGTTCTACACCTACACCATTAGAAATTTTACGAACAGTGAAAGTTTCGTCAATACCTGAATTACGACGTTGAATAACATCGCCTTGGTACTGCTGGATACGTTCTTTGTTTCCTTCTTTAATCTTATAGTGAACGGTAATACGATCGCCCGCCTTGAAATTAGGAAGGTCTTTTCTTAAAAATTCTTGCGAGATGCTATTTACAATCGAGTTCATGACTTTGGTCCAAAATTGGGTTGCAAAAATAACATTTTATTTTACAATCTCAAACCTTTTCTGAAGATTTTTTAAAATCATGCTAAATTACAGTGATTAATGAAAATCGTTTATAAAAGATTATAAGGGTTTATGAAGGTTTATAAAGGTTGTGGTTTCTTTACGAAAACATAATAATCAATAGTGTTAAACATTTATAAACGATGATAAACTTTCATAAACACTTATAAACCTAAAAGACGTACCAATAATATTTCCCTATATTTCCAATACACTTAGGATTCATTTTTAATTCACGAAAATATTGCTTGGCATGAAAGGTGTCGCTTGTGATTAATCCTTCCGCCCCATCTCTAATAAATTTATCGAACAAATCCGATTTCTCTTCCAACTTATACCAAGGAAATCCTTTTGCCTGCAAATAATAGAAATCCACACAACCCGATTGATCCGGACCAACCATCCAGTATTTTCTTTGACCAGATAAATGCCTGATTTTTTCTTGATTTTGAGGGACAATTAACTCCTTGGCAACCCTGAAATTCTGCTCCTGCCAATTTCTATTGATTCGCGCCCATGCCCAAACCGGAGACAATATGAGTAAAACAAGCATAAATTGCTTCACAAGGCCTTTTTGCAGTTGATTCCAACCCCATATACCAATAATCAAAACAAATGGCGCAAATAGCAGCGTATAGTAACCATGGACTTTCAATTGATATTGCATTGCAACATAAAATAAAAATATCCCGAAAAATAAAAACAGAACCCTTAAATCGCGCATTCGTTTTTTTGCAACAAAATACAAACCGGTAACAAACATCAACAAAAAGCCATATCCCACCCAAGTTTCAGGAATATCTTTAAAAACGTTGTCTAACAAAGTTCCGAACCTATTTCCCCATCCCTCAATAAATCTCACTTCATGAACAAACTCATAAATTCCATTCAATGAAGTTAATATTTTTGCCCAGTAATACCAACCAAAACTAACCGAAGCAACGATTAATCCCATTACCAATATTGGAACAATAGCAAATTCACGATAAATTTTTCGCTGTATAATATCCCCCAAAAAAATAAAACCTGGAATTAAGAACATAATTTTCGTCATTCCTGCCAAGGCCAACAACAAAACAGTAAGAAATGCCCATAAAAATTTACCCGATTTTAAGAAATTCTGATATCCATACCAGCCCCAAATCATGGTTGCTAATGCCAATAAATCCGGAACTGCGTTGATTGAATGGTAATAAAATTCAGGAATTCCAATGAGTGCATAAGCACATAAAAATGCCAATTGTTTGTCTCTAAAATAATGCAATCCAAGAAAGAACATACCCAAAATGGCAAAAATACCTATGATTAAACTCAAATACCTGTGGGCATTTTGAGAAAATCCAAAAACCTTGTACACCAATGCCAACGTATAATCATAGGAAGTAAATTGTGGACCCGTAATTCCGTTGGTATGGTATCGTTTGTCGATTCTAGGATATAAAATATTCATATCCTCTTGGTAGTAATTTCGGGCAACCGCTAAGGTATTACATTGCCTCCAAACGTGATTCCCTACTGCAGGCAATTTCAAATACGCCGCGTGCGAAAGCACTTGAATCAAAATCAATACAAGAAGCAGGTGCCAAATTTTAAGCTTTAGAAGAAAGGCCCTCATTTACCAAGTGTGATCAATTACAATTCTTGGTTTTCCTTGTATGGCTTTGAATACCAGAGAAAAATAACCTGAACCTGATTTGGGACTTGAACTTTCATCGATATGCCATTTACCCAAAACCTCACAAACACTAGCATCTTCTTGTATCCATTGCATTTTTACGATTTCAAATCGCAACGTTCCCATTGCCTCTTTTGTTGGGTAATTTTTCTTGTAACTATCTGAAACAGCTTGATAACCATATCGTGGACCTTTAGAAGTAATAAACAACATAGAATCTGACTTCCAATATCCCTTCATAAAACCATCTATGCTCCCATTATTCCATTGTGTAATTTGTTCATCTAAAACTTTTTGAACATCAACAAATGAATATTTAGGCATTTGGTTAAATTTTCGGTGAAACTCTTTATGGTGAATTCTATCCCCATAGCCACAGCCATTCACTCCAATTGTAATTACAACTCCTAGTAATATACGAAAAAATACGCTCATTTTCAAATTTATAATATCCATGCTATTCCCAAACCCAATACATTGTGATATACCCCTGCTCCTTGATAAAACGTTGGATTGCTTACTGTTGTTTTCAACAAACTCAACAAACTGTAATTAAACGAAGCTGTAACTGCGAAGTTCTTACCCACTGGATATTTGGTATTTACATCAAGCAGCAGTCCAAACTTTTCATAATCCAATTCTAAATTATTTGAGAATCCCTCCGATTCAGTTATCGACAATAAATATTGACCATGTAAGCCGGTACTCACATGCAGTTTGTTGTCAAATACCCAACCGTAAAAAAATCCCAAGTCAACCGCATTATAATGCAAATGAAAGGCGGTAATGGAGGGGTCATCAATGTTGTAAGATCTCCTACTCCCTCGCTCCGAAATTCCCATCATCATTTCTATGGTTCTATTTTTTTCTAATTTCAAACCGCTGTGAAGTGAAAATTGATATCCCAATTTGTTATACCCAGAAGAATTATCACCATCAATTTGACAGGCTAGCAATTGAAATGAAGGATAATAATAGAATTTACCCGCTCTTAATTCACTTGGATAATTTTTTGATTGGCCAAACAGGCCAGAAATAGTGAGGGCAAAAAGACTTATTACAACTGATTTCACTCTAGAAAACTTATTTTTGTAGCAATATCTTTGATAATGATCGAAAAAACAATTAATGTGGATTTTTTAATCGTAGGTGCTGGAATTGCGGGAACCACATTGGCATTGGAATTAAGCAAACTGAACCAGACTGTTTTGGTAATCGACAACAATTATCCATTAAGCAGTTCTCGCGTTGCCGCTGGTTTAATTAGTCCTATGGTGCCGCGCAATGTGCGCAAAACATGGAAATGCGATGAAATTTTCCCTCATGTATTTGAATATTATCAGGAGTACGAAAAAGAATGGAATACTTCATTCATGCAAGTGATTCCAAGTTTACAAATACATAAAAATTTACGTCAGGTTCATAATTGGACCATACGGGCTGGAGAACCTGGCTTTGAGAAGTATTTAAATATTCATGCACCTCAACTTCCCGATTGCATGAAACCCTTGAATTTCGATTGCATTGAAGTGCTTCAAACAGGACGATTAGATGTCTTGAAATTCTTGGAAACTGCAAAATCGCATTTTAACAATAAAAACATACAATACACAGAAGATGCGTTCGATTATAATGAATTGAAACAATCTAATTTGGTATTGAATTACAAACATATTCAAGCTTCAAAAGTGATTTTTGCAGAAGGAATTGGTGTATTGAACAATCCCTTTTTTCAATACTTACCTTTCAACCCCTCGGGCGGTGACATTGTAATCGTTGAAATACAAAATATCCCTCAAACCCATATTTTAAAAAAGAAAGAATGGCTAATACCAATTGGAAATAATCAATGGATTGGTGGAAGCACCTATCATTCTGACGATTTATCGGTAAATCCCGAACAAAACGATGCCGATTGGTTGATTGGAGAATTCGAATCTTGGGTGGGACAACCTGTAAAGTTATTGTCTCATGTAAAAGGAATCAGACCAACTGTGGCAGAAAGAAGACCATATTTGGGAAAACACCCATACATGAACAATTTATTTATTTACAATGGTTTGGGAAGCAAAGGAAGTTCACTTGCCAGTATTCTGAGCAAGCATTATGCCGAATATTTAACTCAACAATCGGAGCTCAATGCTGAATTAGACATCAATCAATTTGACTATTTAACTTCGAAATAAACTCGATAAAATCATCCGGATTCGCTATAATTCTACAATTCGGCGGCGTTTTTAAATCTTTTCGTTTTGTAACCTGACCTCCGGTTAAACAAATTGTGGTTGTTGGCCATTTCCTTGTAATGGTATTGATGTACACTTGAATAGGCATACTACTATTGGCATTTGTAATGGCACAAAACAGCACATCTGGCTTATGCACCTTGAACATTTGATCTAAATCATCAATTGGAGTAGATGAGCCGATGTAAATTACCATGTGCCCACGTGATTTTAGTATGTAGGAAGCGAATAACAAACTCAACTCATGATTTTCACCGTTGGGCAAGAACAAAATAAATTTTTTGGCATTTGGCAACAAAGGAGTTGTAATCTGATCTATTGCAGAATACATTCTTTGCTTGATGAGATTGGTTATGAAATGTTCATGGGCAATATTTGTTGATCCACTTAACCACAGTATCCCAACATGTTGAAGCAAAGGAAATATAATTCGACCTGTAGTTTCCTCAATTCCCAGCTTTAATATGTTAATCGAAAGAACTTTAATAAACTCTTTTTCATCAAAGGCAAACATTGCCGCTGTGAGTGCTTGAATTTGACTTTGGTAGGTGGAATTACTTTCAGAAATAGTTAACGTACGGCGTTGTACTTCTTCACGTGACATTTCAGCAATTTTGCTAATTTTATGACCATGTGAATTTAATAAAGCGACATTCATCATGTATTTCAAATCGTCCTCCTCGTAATATCGAATGTTTGTATCGGTACGCTTAGGAACCAACATACCATAGCGTTGTTCCCAAATTCTGAGGGTGAAAGCTTTGATTCCAGTAATATTTTCTACATCTTTTATGAAGTACTTATCTCTAAAATCTCTTTTAGATTTTAGAGTCGTCCGACTTTTTTTCGTTTCGATTGTTATATTGTCGTTCATAAGTTATGAAAATAGTTATTTGTGGTAGTTCCGGTCTAATTGGCAAAGTGCTAATTAATGAGTTAAAAAAGCGAAATCATTCAATTGTTCCGTTGATTCACGAGAGTAACAATCAAAGTGACAAAAAAGATTTTACTTGGAACATTTTTTCCAAAAAAATTGATATTCAAGCGTTTTCAGATGCTGATTGCGTTGTGAATTTGGCAGGAAGTAACATCGCTCAACAATGGTCAAAGAAGAATAAAGAAAGTATTTACCATTCGCGAATTGATGGAAATAATTTATTATTTGAAACTTTACAAAAATTACCTTCAAAACCAAAGCGCTTCATTTCGGCTTCAGGTATTGGTTATTACAACGACCCTCTGCTTGAAAAAACAGACGAATCAGGGAGTCATGGTTCTGGTTTTTTGGCAGATGTATGCATCGATTGGGAAAAATCAGCTCAGCAAATAAATACACTCGGTATTGAAACAAGCATTGTTCGAACTGGATTGGTGCTTGCCAATGAAGGTGGAGTCTATCCCGTAATTGCAAAATTTAAAAAAATTGGCTTGATTCCTACAACTGGAAGTTCAAAAAATATGTGGAGCTGGATCCATGTTATCGATTTGGTAAACATGTATGTTCAGCTTATTGAAGGAACGCTACCCCAAGGAGTTTACAACGGAGTTTCACCTAATTGTTGCTCCCAAGGCGAAATTGCCAAACGTATTATTTCCGAAATGAAAAATGCCCACAAATTGGCATTAAATTTAAATTTCACACCCAACGTCCCTCAATTTGTTTTAAAACTGATTATGGGAGAACAAAGCATATTAGCCCTAACCAATCAAAATATTTACCCAGCTGCAGCATTAAATAACGGTTTCGTTTTCCATTACGAAAATATTGAAAAAGCCATTCATCAATTGATTCATGAAAAATAAATTTGTGTATTTTTGGTTTCGGAGGGACTTAAGAGTTGCCGACAATCATGGTTTTTACCAAGCATTAATGAGTGGTTACGCGGTAAAGCCTATCTTTATTTTTGACACTATAATTTTAGATAGACTTACTGACAAATGCGACGCTAGATTGCAATTCATTCACAATCAAATTTCTATTTTGAAGGATATTTTCAATGGGAAATCAAGTGAATACCCAAATTTACAGAGCGACATTGAAGTTTGGCATGGCAATCCCATTGATGTTTGGAAAGAGATTCTGAACACCAACGAAGTTGAAGGAATATACACCAATACCGATTATGAGCCATCTGCCATTGAGCGCGATGCGAATATTGCAAATCTTTGTGCAGAATTGAATTGCAGTTTTTCCAGTTTCAAAGACCAAGTAGTCTTTGAAAAAAGTGAAGTTACAAAGGACGATGGATTACCTTACACGGTATTTACCCCTTACATGAAAAAGTGGAAAGCCCGATATTTGGAGTATCCCCCAACAAATTATCCCTCAGAAAAAAACCTAGACAAATTGGCAAACTTTACCTATGGCGAAATGCCAAGTTTGAAAGATTTGGGATTTTCTCCTTCACCAATAGAAATACCATCATCAATTGTGGAGCAAGGCAGAATTAAAAATTACGAACAAACCCGCGACATTCCTTCGGTGTTAGGAACCAGTAGGTTAAGTGTGCATTTGAGGTTTGGAACCATTAGTGTAAGAGAAAAAGTGAGTAAAGGTTTCAAACTGAGTGATAAATGGGTTAACGAATTGATTTGGAGGGAATTTTACATGCAAATTTTGTATCACTTCCCAAGGGTTATAAAGGAATCGTTTAAAACGCAATACGATAGAATCCAATGGATCAACAACGAAAGCGATTTCGAAAACTGGAAAGCGGGAACAACGGGTTATCCCATTGTTGATGCGGGAATGAGGGAATTGAATGCAACAGGTTTCATGCACAACAGGGTTCGTATGATTGTTGCGAGTTTCTTAACCAAACATTTGCTCATTGATTGGCGTTGGGGAGAATCGTACTTTGCCGATAAACTACTGGATTTTGAACTTGCGAGCAATAACGGTGGTTGGCAATGGGCATCAGGAAGCGGCGTTGATGCTGCACCCTATTTTAGGGTATTCAATCCTACCCTACAAACCCAAAAATTTGATTCAGAATTCAAATACATCAAACAATGGGTGCCTGAATACGGCACCAAAGATTACCCTCAACCCATTGTTGAGCATGGTTTTGCCAGGGACCGGTGTTTGGCAGTTTATAAGGAAGCTTTGAACCGGTAAGGTTTATAATGGTTTATGAGCGTTTATAAAGGTTTAGACTCAACTGCGTAGCGTCTAAATGCTTCGCAAAGCTTCTAAAATCACGAAATGCTTCTAAACCCTAAAACCTCCCGAAAGCTTTCGGGTTAAACTATTTACCTGGTTTGAGAGCCAACAAATAACTCTTAATGAATGGCCACAAATCTCCGTCCATTACGTTTTGAACGTTGCTTGTTTCCGTTTCAGTTCTAACGTCTTTAATGAGTTTGTATGGATGGAAAACGTAGTTTCTAATTTGAGAACCCCATTCGTTTTTCATTTTCCCAGATTCAATTTCTTCGCGGGCAGCATTTCTTTTTTGAACTTCCAATTCATACAAACGGCTTTTCAGCATTTGCATGGCTCGTTCTCTGTTACCTAACTGACTTCTATCTACCTGACAAACAACCACAATACCGGAAGGTATATGTGTTAACTGAACTTTGGTTTCAACCTTATTTACGTTTTGTCCTCCAGCACCACCACTTCGCGAGGTATGAAGTTCAACATCGTTGGGTTTGATTTCAATTTCGATGGTATCATCAACAAGAGGATAAACATATACACTTGCAAAAGAAGTATGTCGGCGTGCGCTACTATCGAAAGGAGAAATACGCACCATGCGGTGTACGCCGTTTTCGCCTTTTAAATAGCCGAAAGCGAATTCTCCACCTGTAAATTCTAATGAAATACTTTTTATACCAGCAACGTCACCATCGGTTCTATCGAGTTCATTGACTTTAAAGCCATTTTTCTCACCCCACATGATGTACATGCGCGACAAAATTTGTGCCCAGTCACAACTTTCAGTTCCACCGGCACCTGCATTAATTTCGAGTACACATCCTAAGTGATCTTCTTCACTTTGGAGCATATTTTTAAACTCCAAATTTTCAATGGCTTCAACTGATTTGGCAAATTGCTCATCAACTTCGGCTGCCGTACTTTCGCCAATTTCTTGGAATTCAACAAGAATTTCAAGGTCATCGAGCAACGCTTGAACTTTGGCAAAGCCATCTGTCCAAACTTTTTTATCTTTAATTTTCCTTAGGTGGGCTTCAGCTTTTTTCGGATCGTTCCAAAAGCTAGGATCTAAGGTTTGTTCCTCTTCGTCTGCAATCTCTGCTAGTTTTCTATCGAGGTCAAAGATACCTCCTCAAAGCCTCTGCACGGCCTTTTATATCTTTATGCTGTTCTGCATTCATGGTGCAAAGGTAAGGAAAATTAATAAAAAGGTTATAATCTAATCGTAGTAATCAATAGGAAAACTTACATTTCCTGAGGGACAAACTGAATTTCTGTGACAAATCCAACTTCAGACACTCACTAAAAAATAGCCCCAGCAATCACCCAAAAGAAATTCTGGCCACATTTACCAAATAAATGTAACAATGGGCTTGGAATGTGTCAATTGTTCGCTTTTTCTTACATCATTGCGCTTGCAATGCACAATATGTATTTGACTTGGAATATTTTCAAACAACATTTCGTTGTTCACAGCAATTTGTTTTGCATTTTTTGTAGGTTTTGAACCTGCATGCTCTAAATAAATCCATGTTGCTTCCTCTTCTACTTCCCAACCAAGCATATTATATTCGACAGCCTTAAACTTTCCATTTTTATCTAGGATTTTTAATGTAAAATGCTTTTTCACATATTTGTTCAGCGCCAATTTGTTAACTTCATTTTGAGCTGTAGATTGAAATTTAACTGACTCAGATTTGTAAATAGCCTCTTGAATATCGTCGGTGAATACTTTTATACTCACGCCAATTTTTCCAGATTTGCTATTCCATGCAATTTCTGTGACTCCCACAAAAAATGGATGCACGAACGACATTGTCGTTAAAATCAAAATACAAAGCAGCCATTTATTGAAGTTTTTCAATTTTTAAATTATTTAGAATTAAATTGCGTTCCCACAAATTTAAACAAAGATGTCAGACTTTTTGCTTTGGTTTCAACTTGGATTAAATCACATCACCGATTTACAAGGTTACGACCATATGCTTTTCTTACTTGTAACAACTTGCGTCTTTGTTTTGAGGGATTTTAGAAAGGTGTTAATCCTTGTTACAGGATTTACGCTAGGCCACACAATCACATTGGCATTAAGTACGTTAAACATCATTTCACTCAATTCAAATATCATTGAATTGTCCATTGCAATAACCATTTATATTGCTGCAGTTTATCAAATTCTACAATTGAAATTTAAATCCGAAAAGCTTTCGCTGAAATTTGAGTTTGCAGTAATTTCATTGTTTGGCTTGATTCATGGACTCGGCTTTTCGAATATGTTAAAGTCAATGTTAGGATCCGAAGAGAATATTATCTTGCCATTGTTCTATTTTAATTTGGGAATTGAAGCAGGACAAATATTGATAGTTTGTTTGATTTTGACAATGAATACGCTCATTATCAATAAATTGAAATTGAATCGAATAATATATATCGCCATCCTCTCTGTGATTGTGTTGATCATCAGCGGAAATATGATCAAAAACAGGTTTCGAATTTGTACAAAACCGGAAAATAAAACTACCCAAATCCCTCAAAAAGAATCTATTTTTGTAACCTATACAATCAAATCATACATTGAAAATATATCAAATGCGTAAACTTATATTTATCCTTTCCATTGCATTCAATACTGCGGTATTTGGACAAAATTTAAAAAACAATCCTACATCAAATCATGGAAACAAATTTGAACAATTAGGCACCATTTTGCCCGATGGAAATCAATACAGAACTTCTTCCGGTGCGCCTGGAAAAGAATATTGGCAGCAAAAAGCCAATTACAAAATTACGGCTTATTTGAATGAAAACACCCGATATCTTCATGGATATGAGGAAATTACATACATTAACAATTCTCCTGATAACCTAACCTATATTTGGTTGCAACTCGATGAAAACGAGCACAATCCCAATGGAGAAAGCAATTACTTTAACGAGAGCAACAAGTCAAATCCCAGCAATCCGGGTGAATTAGACAACCTAGATGTGAAAAAGAAATTGGATGGTTATGGCATGCAAATTTTAGAAGTAACCGACATGGCTGGAAAAGCGTTGACTTACACTATCAATAACACCATGATGCGCATTGATTTAAAACAAACCTTGATATCGAAATTAAGTGTTTCTTTTAAAGTAAAATGGACATATAAAATTCCAGAGAAAAAACGCATTGGCGGTCGCGGTGGATATGAATTCTTTGAAAAAGACGGCAGTGATTTATTCACCATTTCACAATGGTACCCAAGAATGTGTGTTTATTCAGACTACCAAGGTTGGAACCACAAACAGTTTACGGGTCGCGGTGAATTCTCATTGGTATTCGGAGATTTCGATGTAACCATGATTACCCCCAAAGACCACATCGTGGCCTCCACAGGCGAATGTCAGAATTACAGCAGTGTTTTGACTGCAGAGCAAATAAAACGTTGGCAAGAAGCACAAAATTGTGCAAATCCTAAAATGGTGGTAACACTTGAAGAAGCGGTTCAAAGCGAAAAAAATCCACAACGCGTAAAAGATGAACTTACTTCAGATGTATTTTTACAGCGTTATCTTTCTTACGAACCAATTAAACAAGCTGCAATCAGTGGTGGTTGGATGCAAAAATTCCCAGAGTTCATGAAACAACTTTCAAATGTGAAAACTTGGAAATATCAGGCCAAAAACGTGAGAGATTTTGCTTGGGGTAGTTCTCGTAAATTTACTTGGGATGCCATGCCAGTTACCGTTGAAGGTAAGAAAATCATGTGTATGAGTTATTACCCTAAAGAATCTTACTATTTATATAGCAAATACTCAACAAAGGTTGTTGCGCATACTATTAAAACATATTCAAAATACACGATTCCTTACGCCTACCCTGTTGCAATTAGCGTTGAAGCAGCAAGTGGCATGGAATATCCTATGATTTGTTTCAACTATGGCCGTACCGAAGATGATGGCACTTATACTTCTGGAACCAAATACGGAATGATCGGTGTAATTATTCACGAGGTTGGACATAATTTCTTCCCTATGATCATCAACAGCGACGAAAGAAACTGGAGTTGGATGGATGAAGGATTGAACACTTTTGTGCAGTTTTTAACTGAACAAGAGTTCGATAACAATTATCCCTCAAGAAGAGGACCAGCCCACAAAATTGTAGATTACATGAAATTGCCAAAAGATCGCTTGGAACCAATTATGACAAACTCTGAGGAGATCATTGAATTTGGACCAAACGCTTATGCAAAGCCAGCAACAGCTTTAAACATTTTGAGGGAAACGGTAATGGGTCGAGAATTGTTTGACTATGCCTTCAAAGAATATTGTCGTCGTTGGGCCTATAAACACCCTTCGCCTTCCGATTTATTTAGAACCATGGAAGATGCTTCAGGCGTCGATTTAGATTGGTTTTGGAGAGCTTGGTTTTACGACATTGAACCTGTAGATATTTCTTTAGATTCGGTTACAGCATACAAGGTTTATGCGCCGAACCCAGTACCAGAAAAAATAGATACAATTAGAAGAGGTCAATATTCAAAAACCATTGGAGCACCTGTTGTTCCAAATATGAAATCATCTAAAAATGCACCTTCGGTAAAAACTACAGGAGAATATTTGCACGTTTCAAGATTGAGAAACAAAGCAAGCGGAATGAAATTCGCCGTTGATACTGACACTACTTTGAGAGACTTTTATTTCTACTACGATGAAGAAAAAGATACTTTTGAGGGATGGAAAACAAAGAGAGATTTGGACCCAAGTGTGCCAAGAGTAATCAACAGATACCGCAATTTTGATGTGGTTCCAACCGACGATGCCAAGAAATACGAAAATCGTTATTACTATGAATTGACATTGAAAAATTTAGGCGGCGCAGTAACTCCAGTTATCGTTCAATGGACGTTCACCGATGGAACCACTGAAGTTGATTATATAAATGCCTATATCTGGCGTAAAAACGAGAATCGCATTACCAAGAATTTCGTAAAAGACAAAGAAGTAAAGAGCATATTGGTTGACCCATTCAAAGAAACCGCCGACATTGACGAAAGCAACAATGTTTGGCCTAAAGGCGATAACATTCCTGTTTCAAGAATTGAGTTATTCAAAGCCAAAGAAGGCAAAGAAATTCCGAACCCAATGCAAAGAGCTAAGAAATAAGCTCAAAAAATATTGATTAAAAAAGAAAGGGAGCAATTGCTCCCTTTCTTTTTGTTTAAATGTATTATAAAGCACGATCCTTTAAAAAAGGAAACCTTTCTCTGAATTGCTGCATTGGGAATTTTTCAATTACGGCATGCACCATTTTTTCTATATTTTCAATGGGTTCAACGCGGTGTTCACCAGAGAAATCAATAAGCTGAGAATGTCCAGCGTGCTTGATTCCGTTTCCATCGTCACCTACCCTATTTACACCCAACACATAACATTGGTTTTCTATGGCCCTTGCCAAAAGCAATGTATTCCAAGCCTTCATTCGGGCAGCAGGCCAATTTGCAACAAATAACATTAAATCGGCATCCGCTGATTTTCTTATCCATTCAGGAAACCGTAAGTCGTAACAAATAAACGGAGCAATTTTCCAACCGTTAAATTCAAATGTTCCACATTCATTTCCTGCCGTGTAGTGGTCATTTTCATGTCCATAAGAAAACAAATGCTTCTTGTTGTATTGAAAAACAATTTCTCCATTGTAAACCGCCAAAAAGCGGTTGTAAAATTGACGGTTTTCAGAAATTGCCAAACTACCACAAATCATCTTGTTTGCACTGGCTAATTTCATCCAATCAAGCGCTTCGCCATCCATTGTTTGGGCATGTTCCTCAGGGTTCATGGTAAATCCTGTGGCGAACATTTCTGGCAAGACCACCAAGCTACCTTCGTGCGCCTGTTGAATCAACCAATTCAATCGATTCAAGTTGGCATTAGAACTTTCCCAAATTAAATTGGTTTGTAAAAAATAGATATCTAAAGATTGCATAAGATATTGGCAGCTTGAATAATGGTATCGTCGTTTTTCGCAAAACAAAACCTCAACAAATTGGTTTTTTCGCGATTATTGCAAAAAGCACTGATGGGAATACTTGCAATTTTCGACAATTTAGTTAATTGAACTGCATAATCCATATCGTTTAAGGCCGTATGTCCCTCAAAACTCAATACTTGAAAATAGGAACCATTGCATGGCAACATTTTCCAAATTGAACCTTGTAAATGCGATCTGAATAAATTTCTTTTTTGCTCGTAAAATTTAGAAAGTTCAACTTCCCAATTATTGTCAATTTTCATGAAAGACTCTATTCCCGCTTGGGCAGCACTATTACACGCAAATGCAAGAAATTGATATACCTTTCTGAGTTCAGCTGTTATTTCGGCATTTGCCGATAAATATCCCATTTTCCAGCCGGTACAATGGTATGTCTTTCCAAAAGAAGATACTTTGATGGAGCGGTCCTTTAGTCCCTCAATATTCAAAACAGAAATATGGTTATTGCCATCAAAAACCATGTGTTCGTATACTTCATCGGAAATCACAAATGCATTTGATTGTTGCACAATATTGTTCAGGTTTTGCCAATCGTCATGTGTAAATACCGTTCCCAAAGGATTGTGAGGGGTATTCACGATGATGAGTTTGGTTTTTGAATTCACTTTTGATTTAAGCTCATCCCATGGAATTTGGAAGGTATTCAAGTCCATTGAAACACGAATTGTTTTACCCCCAGCAAGGGTAATTGCGGGTTCATAACAATCGTAAGCAGGTTCTATGATAATCACTTCATCGCCAAGATTCACTAATGTTTGAATAGCTACAAACAATCCAACGGTTGCACCTGGCACAACGGTAATTTCGGTTTCAGGATTAAGTGATAATTGATGTAAATCGCGTTCTTTTAAAGCAATTTGCTCTCTAAACGACAGATAACCAGGCATTGGGGCATATTGATTCTTATTATTCAGCATGGCCGAATGAACTGCTTCTATCAATGCTGAAGGTGGATTAAATTCAGGGAAGCCTTGTGCCAAATTTAGTGCATTTTCTGTGGCTGCCATTTGCGACATAACAGAAAAAATGGACTGATTCACTTTTGGAAGTTTAGATTGAAATGAAATCATTGCTTTTGCGAAGTTAATAATTTTAGGGAATTTAGGTCAATCTAATTCATTTTGCTTTTTACCAATATTGTAAAATTCACAATAACCTCGCTGCGTAATTTTGAGTTTCACATAAATTTACTTTTATTTGTTAATTATTAAAACCAACAATGAGTAACAATATCAAACCTACCAATTACGGAGCACTTTCAACATTAACCACAGTATTTTTCTTTTGGGGATTTATTGCAGCAGGCAACAGTGTTTTCATTCCATTTTGTAAACATTATTTCCATTTAGACCAGTTTCAAAGTCAATTGATTGACTTCGCATTTTACATGGCTTATTTTCTTGGCGCATTGATATTATTTGTTTTGGGATCTATATCAAACAAAGATATTGTGGGCTCTTGGGGTTATAAACGAAGCATCGTTTATGGTTTGGGATTTTCGGCCTTGGGTGCAGCCATTATGATTGTTTCGGTTTATATGAATGTTTTTGGGGGAATGTTAATGGGACTTTTTGTGGTTGCATTGGGATTTTCATTACAACAAACATCAGCCAATCCTTTCATGATTTCATTGGGGGATGAATCTACCGGTAGCAATAGAATTAGCCTTGGAGGTGGCATTAATAGCCTTGGAACCTCTATTGGTCCATTGATTGTGGCATTGAGTTTATTTGGAAAAGCGTCAGCGATTAAGGATGAAGAAATTGCAGCTTTGAGCCTCGATAAGGTAATCATTTTATATGCGGCTGTTGGATTGTTATTTATAGGTATTGCAGCGTTGTTTGGATTCTCAAAAAAAGTACCTGCAGGTATTTTCGAGGAAAAACCAGAAAAAGCAAACAAAGCAATGCGTTTACTTTTGGTAGTTACTACGTTTTTAATTGTATGTTTTATTCCTGTTTTCAGCAGTTATAAAAGCCAAGAAGCCATTGAAATTGCCAAGTATGAAAAATCTCAATCTGAAATTAAAACCAACGTTACTGCTGCAATGCAGGCGACTGCAACTGAAAAAGAAATCACAGCAACATTAAATAAAAACACAGAATACAAATCGCTTTCAAGCAGCATAGAAGGATTAAAACATCCTCTTGAAAAATACAGATTAAACTGGTTATTGATTGGCTTGGTGATTGTTGTGGGTGGATTGTTATTTGCATTTAGATCGAGTAAGAAATCATCTGAAGGATGGGGAGCCATGCAATATCCTCAATTAAGTTTGGGTATGTTGGCCATCTTTATTTATGTGGGTGTTGAAGTTGCAATTGGAAGTAACCTTGGTGAATTGTTGAAGCAACCGAACTTTGGTGGATTTACATCGAGCGAAATTGCTCCGTTCATTGCAATGTATTGGGGAAGTTTGATGATTGGAAGATGGACAGGTGCTGTGAGTGCTTTGAATTTATCTGACAACGCTAAAAAATGGTTGCGTTTATTCATGCCTTTGATTGCTTTTGCTGTGGTATTGACATTTACAGCTATTGCAGGATATAACATTCAACCTTTAAAATGGTATTTCTTATGCATATTGGTGCAAATTGCAGCCTTTTATATTACCAATGACAAACCTGCATTTACATTGATGATATTTGGCATTTTAGGAACATTGGCCACCATAATTGGTTTGTCAACAACTGGAATGATGAGCATTTATGCATTTTTGTCAGCGGGTTTATTTTTATCTATCATGTGGCCTTGTATTTTCTCTTTGTCAGTTGCGGGACTTGGAAAGTACCAGTCACAAGGAGCCGGATTCTTGGTAATGATGATTTTGGGTGGTGCTATTTTGCCTCCAATTCAAGGCAAACTTGCCGATATCATTGGAATTCACAACTCTTTCTTCATTGGAACAATTTGCTTTGCTTATTTGACCTATTATGCAATTTTCGTAAAGAAATCTTTGAAAAATCAAGGAATTGAGTTTGACGATAAAATGTCAGGTGCACATTAAATCTTAAAATAGACATACAATTTAGAAGGCTGTGCAAAACACAGCCTTTTTTTATGCCCCCTGAATTTCAGAATTCATTTTCAACGAATATTATCTTTAAAAACTATTTGAAGCAATATAAAAGTTTTAAATTTGTTACCGTGCAAACAAACAAGATTTCAGTTGTGATCATTGCTTTCAATGAAGAAGCCAACATTGGCAACTGTATACAGTCTGTTGCACCCATTGCCGATGAAGTAATTATTGTAGACAGTTTTTCAACCGACAGAACCGCGGAAATTGCCGAAAATATGGGAGCAACGGTACTTCAGCATACTTTTGAGGGACATATTCAGCAAAAAAATTGGGCTAGGAAGCAAGCCAATTACGAATGGGTTCTGAGCCTAGACGCCGATGAATGCCTAAGTTCTGAATTGTTAACCCAAATTACGGCCATTAAAAACAGCAACTTTTCCGAAAAAGACAAAAATGGAAAACCTATTTTTGGATATTCAATGAATCGATTGAATCATTTGAGTGACAAACCAATTAAAGGCTGCGGTTGGTATCCAGACAGAAAACTGCGGTTATGGAATAACCGTTTCGGACAATGGACAGGCACCAACCCCCACGATCGATTTGAACTTCAAAGTGAGTTGGCAGAAAAACACATTCTTGGAGATTTGCTACACTACACCTATTCCGATCGAAAAGCTGTTTATAATCAGGCTATTAAATTTGGAAATATTGGAGCAAAAAATCTAGAAAATTCATTTTTACTCACCATTTTATTGAAATGGCTCAGTAGTCCTACCATCAAATTTTCGAAAAACTATTTTCTAAAAGGTGGATATAAATATGGATTTGATGGATTTTATATATGTGGTTGCCAATGGATTGAATCCTTTATCAAATATGGCAAAGGGTTATTGATTAATATTTATAAATTATTTTAAATATCAATTTTCAATTGCGCGGGCAACAATTGAAATGTCATTCTATGGTGTGGCGTTACACCAAATTCTTTGATTGCCTTTCTATGAGCGATTGTTGGATAGCCCATATTTGAATTCCATCCATATACTGGATATTCTTGGTGAAGATTGCACATAATTTCATCTCTAAAGGTTTTAGCCAAAATGCTGGCTGCTGCGATATTCAAAAAGCGTCCGTCGCCTTTTACTTGAGTTGCATGAGATATGTTTTTGTATGCTTTGAATCGATTTCCATCTACAGCAATGAATTCTGGCTGTATAACGAGTTGATCTAACGCTTTGTGCATTGCCAAAATACTGGCATTTAAAATATTAATTTTATCGATTTCCTGAGGGGAACAAATACCAACAGCCCAAGCCAAAGCATGCTCCATGATAATGGGCTTTAAAATTTCTCTATTTTTTTCAGACACTTGTTTGCTATCGTTCAATAGCTCATGCTGGAAATCCAAAGGCAAAATTACAGCTGCAGCAACAACCGGACCGGCCAAACAACCTCTACCCGCTTCATCACATCCAGCTTCTAACTCGAATTCAGAACATCTAAGCAGTAGCGACATCAGTTAAGTGTATTTTATTCCTCTTCAGGACTATTTGTAACCAAAGAAAACTTCTTAGGCCAAGTATTTGGTTTTGCATATGTTAACCTACCCACTTCTTCAGTTCTGTGGTAACCATCAAGGCCATTCCCTGCCAATGAACCTGCAATTTCCAAATCAATATATCCATCTTCCATGAGTGCTTCCTTTGGATATTCAATAGAAACGATTTTGGCAATAATCATGGATGTGCCATTGATTTCAATATCAATTTTCTGCTGAAACTCGCAACCAAATTTCAAATATGACTCTTCTACAAAGGGCGCAGAAAATCCCTCAATAAACTGCCTCGTTAGCTTTGCCTCGTCAAATTCTGAAATTGATGCGTCATAGCGTGCTGCAGTTTGATGGGCATTTTCATAAATACCCTCGTTGATATGATTCACTGTAAAATATTTTGTTTCCAAAATATTTTGCATGGTATGCCTTGGACTAACGTCTGGTCGCACAATAAATCCGCACAACGGTGGATTTGCACCCAAATGGAACAACGAGTTAAAAATAGCCAAATTTGTATTTCCCGTGGCACTGTTAGTTCCTATCAATACAACGCTTTTAAATCCTCCCAACGAATTAATCAAATTCGCGCGGTAACGTGTTTCTAATTGTTCAATTTGTTCGGATGTTATCTGCATTATTTCAATTTTATTTTCTTATAGGTTTGCGTTTTTTGTACTTTATCCCAATATTTAAAGAAACTCGGTTGCATTTTATCCACTTCTGGAAACATCCAATCTCTTTCATCTTTTGTTCCTGGAATGTGCGAAAACAATGGATGCTCTTTGGAAATAAATTCTTTTGAGGGACATTCTTTTTTCAATTCATCGAATTCACCAACAAACACTTGGATGTTATGAATGTTTTTAGAAAGCTCAATAAAGAAATCCATATTGACTTTGCTAATTGGGAACTTATTAAAGTGTGATGGCTCAATGAGCAATACCCTATTCGCTTCTTCATCCTTTCTCCAAACTGGATCTAGGTTGTAGTAGTTATAAATAATGGTAGGAAGTTTTTTATCAAGCGTTACTTGTGTTTTTTCAGGTAAAAATGTCACTAATTCCACAGCTGATTTTTCCGCTAATTCTTGAGGAATCACCATGTCGTTAAATTTACGGTAGTCAGAATCTAAAAAGGTTCCTACGTCTTCCGTTCCAGAATATTTGTTGATGTTCTCTTGGTTTGCAAAATACAATTTTGAACTAAACGCACCACATATCCACTGCCAGCTACAAAAATTACTTGCGATATCCGCATCTAACAAGTGATAATACATCCATTTTCCACCATTTTTCCATCCAGATTGACCTAAATTACACACAATAGAAGCCACATACATTCGCATGTGGTTATGCATTGTTCCGTATTGGTAAAGATTGTTGATAGACATATCGACTGCTGTAATGCCTGTATTCGCATCTAAAACAGCGGTTGGTATCATTTCATCAACTACAAATTCTTGCGCTTTTGTTATTTCCGTTTGCCACAATTCAGTATGCGTTTGCGCTACCCTTTGAAAATAATCGCGCCAAGCCAATTGTTGAAGAATTCTTTCAAGTTGCGCCACGCGATAACCTTTGGCAATAAGCACTTCCATTACTTGTTTTGTAGAAATTACTCCCCTTGAAATAAATGGTGAAAGTTGTGTTACCGCACCATCTAAATTATTCCTAGTTTTTGCGTAATTAATTGGATTGATTTTTTGGATTTTCGCTAAAATTTCCGTATATTGGGTAGTTGGCATATTATCGTTTACTTATTTTATTATTTGATATTTGATTTTGCATTTTGCATTTAAATCGTTGGATTTGATCATTTCGTTTGTGTTTGTGTTTTTGACTCACACCACTATTTACTCTCTTTCTCCATAAATTAAAGCTACTACGCTTAAGCGTTTTCCTCATCAATTGAATGACCATTGATTCGGTATATCCAAATTGCACTTCAATGGCTTCAAAAGGAGTTCTATCTTCCCAAGCCATTTCAATGATTCTATCTATATCTTCGTCTATAAGTATCATATTCTTATTAACTTTTTTTGTCGTAAAACATCCAAGGTTAAAATTGGCGAATCGTTTAAATTCTCAAACGTAACTACATCGCACAAATACATATCATGGTCTCCCGCAGGAATGATTTGTATGGGTTTGAGAAGTATCAATGACACAGCATTTGAAAGAACTTCAAAGTTATTCCAAAAAACAATGGCATATGGATTTTCTTTTTCTGCAATTTTATTTTGATTTTTCCGATTCAAAAAACCTTGTTTATCAAACATTTTCCCACTTTTTTGACCAAAATTCCTCACCAATCCAAACTGAGATTCTGCCAATAATTGAAGCACAAACTCGTTTTTATTTTGAATATTTTCAATGGTTTGGGTATTGTGATATACCGCAACCATATAACGCTTCGGTTCCATACTCACCGCCGAAACATAGGTGCAAATATTCATATTGGTCATCCCATTTTTCCTGCTCGAAACACTGTAAACAGGAACATTGATCAAATTCCAGGGGCGTTTCATTATACCTTAAGGGTTGACATTCCCCCATCTACATGGAAGATTTGCCCAGTAATCCATTTCGATTTTTCTGTCAATAAAAACTCTGCCATATTTGCAAGATCGTTTGCTTCTCCCACTTGTTTTAATGGATGACGCTGTGCATTTGCCAGCTTTTTTTCTTCGGTATTCAACAACGCTGCAGCCAAAGGAGTGTCTGTGATTGAAGGAGCAATACAATTCACCCTAATTTTCGGTGCAAGCTCCGCTGCCAACGCTTTTGTTAGTCCCTCAATAGCCCCTTTTGAACTCGCCACCAAGGTATGAAATGGAAATCCTGTTTGTACCGCAATGGTAGAAAACAAAACAATGCTCGCTTGTTCTGCTATTTTGAGCTTAGGCAACAAAGCCTGTATGATGCGAATGGCACCACCGACTTGCTTTTTGTAGTCATTGATAAAATCATCTTCTGAAATTCTAGCAAATGGTTTTAATGAAATTGCACCAACACAATAGGCAATTCCATCAATTGCTTCAGGCAAAAAGCTCAAATCCAAATAACCATCAAGAACATTCAAAGAATGAAAAGTTGCATTGTTAAAATTATCAGTTGGGTGCTGATTATACGTTGCAAAAACACGATTATTTTCGCTGATATTTTTAACCAATTGTAATCCTATACCCGATGATCCACCAATTACCAAAATATTCTTCATGGTAAATGAACAAGTTAAGAAGTTAAAAGTTTAAACTTCGATACTCAGATTTTCAAATTCCACTCAACAGGGCCGATAATTTCTTTGCATCGTTGAGCACGGTTTTTACAATAAAGGCTTCAAAATCTTCGCTTTTGTTTTGCGTATGATATAATTCTAGCACTTTGTAATATTCTTGTCTGTTATCCATATCAGAATGAATCACCGAAAGTGGATACCCTTTTTGCAAGAGATACATGTTCATGATTAACCGAGAGGTCCTGCCGTTTCCATCGACAAATGGATGGATATGCACCAATTTCAGATGCAATAACGCTGCCATAATTACCGGGTGTATAAGTCCCTCATTATTTTGAAACCAATTCATGAATTCTTCCATTTTTACTGGAATTAAATACGGTTGCACAGGCAACAAACTTGAACCACTAATAAACACCGGCACATTGCGATATTTTCCTGCATTTTCTCTATCAATACCTTGCAGTACCAATTGGTGAATTTGCAAAACAACCCGCTCTGTTATGTCAACTTTCTTTTGTATCAACTCTTTTACAAATGCAATTGCCTCAACATGATTGTTTGCCTCCAAATGTTCGCGCAACGATTTACCAGAAATGGTTAATCCGTGATTGACAACCAAATCTGTTTCTTGCAGGGTAAGTGTATTTCCTTCAATGCGATTGCTGTGATAGGTATATTCAATTTCTAGGGCTTCTTCTATTCTAAAGTTGTTTTGAGCCCTATTTGCTTGAATAATTTGACAATTATGGTCAATTTCGTCGAGTTTTTCTTTGAGGGACTTTCCATACTCAGGAATGCTTTCCTGCATTTGCTGAATCATTTCATGAGCAACCGTTAATGAATTCAACGCTGCGTTAGAATATCCAATTTCATTTACAATTTTACTTGCGTACCATTGGGTTAACAATGTTGCCTCAGAACAATCCAAAGCAACTGCAAACTTTTTCACTTGAGATGCTGTTGCTTGACGTTTATCTAATTCAATTCTGCTAATGAGGGATGAATCTATACCAGATTTACTCGCCATTTCATTCAGCTTATACCCTTTCTGAATTCTTGATTGCTTTAAATAATTCCCGAAACCCATAATTGACAAATTTTGTACATACAAAAATAGTCAATTTAATTAAATAATAAAAATCCACACTTCATTATTTTTTGATTAAATTACAGACTTAAAATTGTTAATATTTTTAACAAATGGAAAAGAAATTTATATCACACATGGATTTAGACTCATTTTTTGTGAGTGTAGAGCGGCTCAGAAATTCGTCGTTTGTAGGAAAGCCTTTGATTATTGGGGGACAAAGCGACCGTGGCGTGGTAGCGAGTTGTAGTTACGAAGCCCGAAAATTCGGGGTACACAGCGCCATGCCCATGAAACAAGCCAGAATTCTTTGTCCCGACGCCCTTATCATTCGCGGTGATTCACAGCTTTACAGCGACTATTCGCACATGGTTACAGAAGTTATTGCAGAAAGCGTTCCGCTCTATGAGAAAAGCAGCATCGACGAATTTTACATTGACTTAACTGGAATGGATAAGTTTTTTGGATGTTGGAAAATGTCTTTAGAATTGCGCGACAAGATATTGAGGGAAACAGGCCTTCCCATTAGTTTTGGGTTATCGGCAAACAAAACGGTAAGTAAAATTGCTACGGGAACGGCAAAACCTGCAGGACAAGCATTTGTAGAACACGGAACAGAGATTCCATTTTTGGCACCATTATCGGTAAAAAAAATACCTGGCGTTGGCAATGAAACATACAAAACATTGAGAAACTTAGGCATTCAATATATCAAAACGATACAAGAAATTCCGAGGGAGCTGATGTTTAAAACCCTCCAAAAAACGGGGATTGAAATATGGAAAAAAGCGCAAGGCATTGACGACAGACCCATAGAGCAATACCAAGAAAGGAAAAGCATTAGCACCGAAAGAACGTTTGAAAAAGACACCATAGATGTGGTGATGCTCAAAAACCTGATGAGTGCAATGGCCGAAAACTTAGCGTATCAACTGAGAAAAGGCAACAAACTTTGTGCTTGTGTTACCGTAAAAATCAGATACAGCGATTTTAACACACACAGCATACAAGCCAAAATACCGTATACCAGCGCCGATCATGTTTTGATTAAACGAACCTTAGAATTATTTGATAAGTTGTTTCAAAAAAGATTGCTCATTCGGTTGGTTGGGGTGCGCTTTAGCGATTTGGTAAGTGGTGGATTTCAAATAAACCTTTTTGAAGAAACCGAAGAGTTGGTAAATTTATATCAAGCAATGGATAGCATTCGCAATCGTTTTGGCGACAGTGCAGTACGAAGAGCCAATGGCATGGACGCGAGAAGTTTGGGTAGAAAAGGCAATCCTTTTGATGGCTCCGCCCCCATTTTGCTTGCCAACAGGCGACAGTAATTTATTTATAGATAACAATGTAAGTCAAAATAACTATTTTTGAATATAAAATAAACAACATGAAAACGAGCAAAGCATTTCTCATTGCCATTATTACGTTAATTCTATTTGAAATTGCTCGGGTTTATTTCATTATGCCAATGCCAGGCAGCCAAAGAATGAATAGCATTGATTTGGCGTATTTCTTACATAGTTATCGTTGGATTTTCCGTTTATTATTGGCAATTGTGATAGGAATGTCCCTCAAAAACATGATGAAACAATACCTCAAAACAGGACTTTTGATGCTGTTGCTTCTTGGGGGAATTGCATACGCAACGAACTTCCCAATGAGCGCCGATACTATGTTTAGAACAATGAATCATGAAAACTTTGCACAAAAAAAAGGCAATTTCATTGATACGAACAGATTGATAATTGGTGTAGTTATTGGAAATGAGGCCAGGGCTTATCCTATAAATATCATTGCCCATCACCACCAAGTGAAAGACAAAATTGCAGGAAAAGACATATTGGTAACCTATTGTTCGGTATGCAGAACTGGTAGGGTTTACGAACCCATTATTGATGGCAAAATAGTTGATTTTAGATTGGTAGGGATGGATCATTTCAATGCTATGTTTGAAGATCCGGAAACAAAAAGTTGGTGGCGTCAAGTGAATGGCACTTGCATTGCTGGGAGTCAAAAAGGCAAACAACTTGCAGACATTCCATGTTATCAAACAACGTTAAAAACATGGCTCGCATTATATCCAAACAGCCTTATTTTGCAACAAGATTCAGATTTTATAAAAGATTATAAGGACTTAGAAAAATTTGATGACGGCACCGTAAAAAGCAAACTTATTGGCAGGAATTTAAAACCAAATAAATTCAAAAGTTGGGTTGTTTGGGTAAAGAACAATAATCAGATTAAATCTGTAGATTGGTCTATTATTGAAAAGAACGGATATGTATTGAAAGAATTTGGAAACACAACGGGTTTAATTATCAGTAACGACAAACAAAGTGTATTTGCATTTGAGTTGAATTCATTGATCAAAACCATCGCTCCAAGTAAGATATCTTCTGTAAAAGTTCAATCTACTAATTTTGAAATTATCTCAAATTTGGGAGAAATTTATCGCTATGATTACAAAGGAATTGTGCAAAATTTCAAAGATTCTACAATTCATTTAAAACAAATTCCATGCACACAAGAATTCAAACACAGCTTTGAAGATTTCCAGTTGTTAAACAACCATTAATTTTACATAACTTTGATAGTATTGGCACTAAGGAATACAATCAATTGTTCAATTTATTGTATATTTGTAATAATCAAATTGGCTAAAAAATGAAACGAAAACTGCACATTCTTTTTGGGATATTTATCTTACTAGGATTTAATCATTTAAAAGGCCAAACTCCAAGTATAACCTTGTGCAAAGGAAGCAGTATCAATTACTCACAAACCGATTCATCTTCTTCCCTACCGAGTGTTTCTTGGTTTTGGACATTCCAAGGAGGTGATATTGCCGCTTCTACCCAACGATATCCAAAGGTTACTTATCCAGCCATTGGCTTATTTAAAACCACTTGCACAAGTACGTTTGCAGATAGTTCTAAAAATGTAAAAACTATTTATGTTCTAATCGTTGATGGCACATTTACAAATATCCCAATTCGCGATACTACAATTTGTAGCAACACAATCAGCTTAACACTTGATGCAGGAAATAATTTACCATTGAATCATTTTGTTTGGAGCAGTCCTGATGCACCCGTAACTTCAAAAGACACATTTAATCAATTGGCAATCAACCAAGCTGGAACATACTCTGTCAAAATAACCAATATTTGTGGTACTTCAACCAAAACCATTGTCGTAAAGAAAGGCACAATGCCTTCTGTAAATTTGGGCGGTGACTTATTTGTTTGCCGAAATATTTCTTTGATACTTGACGCTGGTTTTATTGCTGGGTATACTTACAGTTGGACACCAACCTTAGAAACCACATCGCAAATTACAGCAAGTTTGGCCGGAAATTATACAGTGAAAGTGACTAGCGCCGATGGTTGCTCTAAAACCGACGATATTAATTTGATTGATAGTTGTCCTCCAGTTGTCTGGCTACCAAATGCATTTACACCAAATGACGCCGATCCAAATAATATTTACAAGCCTTACAAAGAAGGATTTAAAAGCTTGAGAATGTTCATTTACAATAGATGGGGCCAAAAAATGTTTGAAACAACCGATTTAGATGGAGGTTGGGACGGTTTTTACATGGGAGACCCAGCAGTTGAAGGCGTTTACATCTGTTTATTAGAATTGGTAGGCAATGATAGCTACCGTAAAATTTTAAAAACCAACTTTCACCTAATTCGTTAACTTTTACACCCCTTTTTCACAACCGTCAAATTCTTTGTTGGAAATGTATTAATTTGTAAAAATTAATCTATCCCTCAATGAAAACAATCATCCCATTTTTCTTGGCTTTATTTTGTGTTGCATTTTTGAAAGCGCAATCGGTAAGCCTAATCAAAGCTGAGAAAGCTTTAGATGAGAAAAAATATGAAAAATGCATAAAAATTTGCGAAAAAGGCATTCAGAAAGACAAAACCAATGTGGAGCTTCTTTTTGTAAAAACAAAAGCACAATATGAATTATCGCTAATTACCCCTCAAACAGATGGAGAAACAAATTACGCAAAAGAAAGCATCAAGTCTGCCATAAAAGCCAAATCAAAAGACAAAGAGCATGAATTCACTCTAAAATACAAGGATTTATTCAACAACATTGCAAAGCAAAATAACAAATCTGCCCTTGAAATTTTTAATCAAGAAAAATATGCAAAAGCACTTCCTTATTATACCAAAAGTTATGAATTAACCTACGATACTGTTGCTTATGGAATGATGGGTATTTGCTACTGGTTTACAAAAAACGAGAAAGAAGCTTTGAAAATCATGCAAAAAGTTGCGCAATGGAACTTTGATGCTAACGAAGATCATCTTCACAAAAGCACTTATTTGGTGCAAGCATTTGAAATTTTGGCCAGTTACTACAACAAGCGAAACCAAATAGACAGTGCATTGAGGTTTACAGAAATGGGATTAACACTATTTCCCATTAATCTTGCATTAATTCGATGCGAAAAACGTTTGATTCACGAAAGAATCAATTACTTCAAAGGGAACTACGGATTAAATTCTGAAGCCAATCTTTGGATAGAGAGGGGCTTAACCTATCTCAAAAATGATACCTTTTTACTTCAAAACCAAAATACATTTTATTTAACAAAAATTGGTTACAGTTGCGAAAAGCGCGATTTCGTTGAAGCCGCCAAATACCATTCCGAATTTTATAACGCCAAAATCAATACCATCAACAAAAAAGTTAAAAACAAACTGGATGAATATTTAATTGCTGACAGTATGGAGTTTTCTGCCAAGTGTTTATCCTATTTTTTGTCTAGAAATGCAGAAAAATCAACCGTTTACTTCTTCTATGATTGGTATCCACAATTCTTCAAAAGTCCTCAGATTGATGAAAAAGGCTTAGAAACAATTTTAAGTAATCCACCGGCATATGTAACCAAACGATTAATTCTGGCTTTAATGAATCATGGAGGAAGAACATATCCTAAAAACAAGAATTTAAAGACATTTAGACTAAATACTTTTAACATTTGGAAATCTCAACCTGTTTTCCCGGTGGAATGGCACGGATTATTGGCTACTGCGGATTCCGTAATGAAAGATTTCCCTTCTATGATTGAATTAAAAAAAGAAAAAGAAAAATTAATTTTAAGGGCAATTGATAGTTTCTACCAATACAAGCAAGTGGATATTTGTTGGGGTTATTTAAGAAAATTGAAAGATGAGTTTCCCGCAAATCCCATCGCGCCTAAAATCAATTATGCATTGTCGCGTTTAGATTTTGAAGTGCGTTACAAAGGATCAAAAATAGCCAACAGGAAAACAGTTTCAAACACCATTGTTGCTGAAACTGGATGGAATGGATTATCTAAACGCTGCGATTACGGCGAAATGCCTGATTCTACATTGAACAAGTTAGAAAATAGAATTAATTATTTCCGTCAAAATGCGGGAGTGAGAGATATTTTGGCAATTGACAAAGAGCGCAGCGCCAAATGCCAAGAGGCATCTGTAATGTTTGCTCCAATTGGTGTTTTCAGCAGAGAACCAGGTCCAGAAACACATACATGCTATACAAAAGACGCCGGACAAGCGGCCATGTTTGGCCAAATGGTAAAAGACCCTAATCCAGCTATCGCACTAACCGTGCTAATGAGTGATGAAAAAAGTGAAGAACTTTACAACCGTCAATTTGTATTGGCCCCCAACAGCAGAAAGTTAGGCATAGGCGCAAGTGAAAATAATACAATTGCATGGGTAACTACCCCAACTGATAAATTGATTGATACCGCTTATTACAATACCCATTTTATAGCATGGCCCCCGGCTTATTGCCCTAAAATGTTCTTGTTTAGCAAATGGTCGTTCTCTATGTACGGTGACTTTAGCAAAGCGAAAGTGACTATATTGTCTAAAAGTAGAGGAAATATTGGCTGCACTACAAAAGTAGAAAAGGCACCAATGATGCCTTTTTCAACTTTGGTTATTACTCCAACAATTTCTGAGCAACAAAAAAACAACATTCAAGACGGTGAAACTTTCACAATCTCCGTTGAATTAAGCCCTAAAAAGAAATTTACATATACTTCTACCATTTGGCTAAATTAATTTCCTTGATTCATTGAAAAGTGAAAAATTATTGTTAATTTTGCACCCTCATTCGAGAATCCTAACTGCACGCGTGGCGTAATTGGTAGCCGCACCAGACTTAGGATCTGGCGCCGCAAGGTGTGTGGGTTCGAGTCCCTCCGCGTGCACTAACATAGAAAATGGAACATCGAGTTCCATTTTTTGTTTGTAATTGATTGACAGAAAAAAACATAAACCGTGAATATCAGTATCCAAAAACAAGACGATTTACAAGCTACAGTAATCATTGACCTTGTAAAAGCAGATTATCAAGAAAAAGTTGATAGCCAAATCAAGAAAATTCAGAAAACTTCGAACATCAAAGGTTTTCGTGCAGGAAAAGCTCCGTTGGGAATGGTTCAAAAACTTTATGGAAAATCAGTAGTTGCTGAAGAAATTCAAAACATTGCTTCTGACGCCATCAACCAATATATACAAGATGAAAAGCTTGATATTTTAGGCTACCCTATTACCAGTGTAAATGTTGAAAGCGATTTGGACATTGACAATAAAGAAGATTTTAGATTTGCATTCGATTTGGGATTAGCTCCTACTTTTGAATTGGCAATTTCTACAAAAGATAAATTAGATTTGTTTGAAGTTGAAGTTACCGAAAAAGAAGTAAATGAAGATATTGATTATGCGAGAAAACGTCATGCAAAATTAGAAGATGCTGAGGTTTCTGATGCCGAATCAATCATATACGCCACTGTATCCGAATTGGGTGAAAATGGTGAAATTTTAGAAGGTGGTGTTTCTGAAAAACCTGTAAGTTTTGTTCCTTCAATGATTGAAGACAAAAAATTACAGAAAGCCTTCGTTGGTATTGGTAAGGACTTTGTTACAAATGCTGATGTTCGTAAATTGTTTAACGACAATGAAACAGTTATTTCCAGTTCTTTAGGAATCGCAAAAGAAGGCATTGCCGATTTGAATAATTCTTTTTCTATCAATGTAACTGAAATCAAATCGCGTGTTATGCCTGAATTGGGTGAAGACTATTATAAAGAAGTTTTCCCAGGTGAAGCAGCTCCTACTTCTGAAGAAGATTACAAAAACCGTGTTATGACTAACCTAATTGCGTATTACAAAAATGAAGCAGATTTGTGGTTAGATCATGAAATTGGCCATTTGTTAATGAGCAAACACAACATTAACCTACCTGATGAGTTCTTAAAAAGATGGTTGATTGCTACCAAAGAAAACGACTATAACTTCGAAAATATTGAAGAGAAATATGCACAGGAAAAAAGTGCATTACAGCGCCGTTTGATCATTGATAAAATCGCTGCTGAAAACAACTTAGAAGCAACCGAAGAAGATGTAAAAATGGAAGCTAGGGTTTATTTTGTTGGCATGTACCGTCAGTATGGTTTGAATATTTCTCCTAACGATAGTTTCTTAGACGAAACTGTAAACAAAAGAATGACCGACAGAGATTTCGTTTCTCAAATGGCTGATAGGGTAATTTACAGAAAAGCCTACGACAAGGTAAAAGAATTGATTTCCATCAAAACAAAAAAGATGACTGTCGAAAATTACTTCAAACACGTTAACGAACATAAAGCCGAACACGGAGAATAAACTTTTATTGCTTATTTTTGTTTATCACACACAATGGACTACGGAAAAGAATTTAAAAATTACGCAACCAAACACCTAGGAATTAGTAGTTTGCGCGTTGATGAATACACCAAAATGGTGGCTCAAGCACCAGGTATTTATGGTCTTACTCCAAATATTATTGAAGAAAGGCAAATGAATGCCGTATCAATGGATATTTTCTCAAGATTAATGATGGATAGAATTATCTTCTTGGGAGTTCCAATTTATGAAGATGTTGCCAATATCATCATGGGCCAATTGCTCTTTTTAGAAAGCGCAAGTCCTAATCGCGATATCCAAATCTATATCAATAGTCCCGGTGGAAGTGTGTATGCCGGTTTGGCCATCTACGACACCATGCAGTACATTGGAAGCGACGTTGCTACCATTTGCACAGGCATGGCGGCTAGTATGGGTGCTGTATTAATGGCAGCTGGTCAGAAAGGCAAAAGAACTGCCCTTCCCCACTCTCGAATTATGATTCACCAACCTTTGGGTGGTGCCCAAGGTCAAGCGAGCGACATTGAAATTACCTACAAAGAAATTTCTAAGTTAAAAAAAGAACTATACGATATTCTTGCCAACCATTCTGGTCAAACCTATGAAAAAATTGAAGCCGATGGCGACCGAGATTTCTGGATGACAGCTGAGGAAGCAAAAGCGTATGGTATGATTGACGAAGTTCTAGGAAGAAGAAAATAAAAAATGAAATCCAAAGGCCAAACCTGTTCCTTTTGCGGAAGAAAAAAGGAAGAAGCAATTATGCTCATTTCTGGTCTTGAGGGACATATTTGTGACCAATGTGCTGAACAAGCGCACCAAATAGTTTCGAAAGAACTTGGCCTTGAAGATAAAGCTATAGCGCCAGATAAGAAGAAATCGAAAGAAACTTCTATTGGCGCTATTACTAATTTGCCGACCCCGGCAGAAATAAAAGAACACCTTGATCAATATGTAATTGGACAAGATGAAGCAAAGAAAACACTTTCAATTGCTGTTTACAATCACTACAAACGTATTCAACACAAAAACGACCACCACGAAGTGGAGCTTGAAAAAAGCAATGTGTTGATTTTGGGAGAAACAGGCACAGGTAAAACCTTGCTTGCAAAAACCCTAGCCAAACTATTAAATGTTCCTTTCTGCATTGCCGATGCAACCGTTTTAACTGAAGCTGGTTATGTGGGTGAAGATGTAGAGAGTATTTTATCTCGTTTGTTGCAAGTTGCCAACTATAAGCCTGAATTGGCGGAAAGAGGTATCGTGTATGTAGACGAAGTTGATAAAATTAGCCGCAAAAGCGACAATCCATCCATTACCCGCGATGTGAGTGGCGAAGGTGTTCAACAAGGTTTATTGAAAATCCTTGAAGGCACTGTTGCCAATGTTGCCCCTGAAGGTGGTAGAAAACACCCAGATCAAAAATACGTAAAAATTGACACCACCAATATCTTGTTTATTTGCGGTGGCGCATTTGATGGTATAGAGAAAATAATTGGTCGTAGGTTACAAAACCATGCTGTTGGTTTTAAACGCAGCGATTCTAGAGAAATCAATACAAAAAACTTATTGAGTCAAATTTCTCCTGCAGATTTGAAATCGTTTGGTTTGATTCCTGAAATTATTGGCCGTTTGCCAATCATTGCGTCTCTGCAACCTCTTGATAAAGAGGCATTAAAAAATATCCTTACAAAACCAAAAAACGCCCTTTTAAAGCAATATCAATATTTGTTTGAATTGGAAGACGTGGCTTTGACATTTGATGACGAAACCATCGATTTTATTGTTGATTTGTCTTTTGAAAACAAGTTAGGTGCACGTGGATTGCGTGGTATTTGCGAAGCAGTGCTTAAGAAATACATGTTTGAAATTCCTTCAAACGACAAAAAGAAGAAATCTTTGCGCATTACCCGAAAAATGGCAGAAGATGAATGGAATGCCATTCAAGATCTTAAATACGCTTAACCCCAAATATCTTAATTACTTGCTTTAATTTTATCAGATTTCAGAAATGAAATGATAATAATTCCGGCAATAAAAAACACCATGAGCATTACAATGCTGTTTCTCATGCTGCCTGTTAAATCATCGATTAATCCCCAAGCAAATGTTCCGATAACAATTGCCAACTTCTCTGTAACCTCGTAGAATGAGAAAAAAGAGGCATTGTCTTTGTCGCCAGGTATGAGCTTTGCATAAGTTGCCCTAGAAAGACTTTGTATTCCTCCCATAACTGTACCTATTAAACACGCCAATCCAAAGAATTGATTGGGATGTTTTGGTTCAAGGAAATAAGCCAGTACGCAACTAATCGCCCAAATACTGAGCGCCACAATAATTCCCTTTTTATTGCCTTGTTTGTCGGCCAACCAAGCAAAGAAATAGGCTCCTGCTATACCAATTAATTGAATCAATAAAATAGTTTTTATGAGATCGCTCGATTCCAATTGCAATTCATTTTTACCAAATAAGGCAGCAACATAAATTACAGTTTGAACTCCCATGGTATACATAAAAAATGAACCTAAAAAGATAAGCACTGGTTTCATGGTAAGTACTTCTTTGAAAACCAATTTCAGTTCTTTATACCCTTGCCAAATTTTAGATGGTGCTCCTACTTTGGTTTTGCCCGGCAATTTTAACAATGGCCAAATAGACCATCCAAACCACCAAATGCCAACTGTTAAAAACCCAACCCTAAATGCCAATGAATTTTCGCCAGTGGGCTCAGGTAATCCGAACCAACTCGACTTTTGAATAAACAATAGATTCAGCACAAGAAGAATGATACTCCCAATATAACCCATGGTAAATCCCCTTGCTGATAATTTATCAAATCTATCTGGTGTTGCTATCTCTGGCAAATATGCATTGTAAAATACCAAACTTCCTGAGAATCCTACCGTGGCTGTTAGAAAACACATCAATCCAAACACATAATTATCGCCATTGAACCAAAACAAGCTGCTACAGCCTATACTTCCCAAAAGAATAAAGAAACGCATGAATGATTTTTTATTCCCTCTTGAATCTGCAATGCCCGAAAGAAAGGGTATCAATATCACATTCAGTAAAAATGCAAACGATAAGGTGTAACTATAAACAGCTGTATTCTTGAATGAATATCCGAAAATTTGCATGGTTTCATGATTGTAATGCTTTGTGTAAATTTCATAGAACAATGGAAATATGGCAGAAGATATTGACAATGAATAAACGCTGTTGGCCCAATCATACATAGCCCAAGCGGTTAATACGCTTTTATCGTTTTTTTGCATAGCCCGCAAGATAAAGTGTTTATTTAAAAAAAGAAAGGCCCATAATTACTTGTGGGCCTTTACAGAAATATATTTTTATTAAAAAATAATTATCAACGCAGCAGCGTTAAGGTTCCATCGTAATAATATTCTTTATCTTCAAATGAAGTAACTACAATATGGTATACATAAACATCTTGGGCGCATGGTTCATTTTTAGATTTGCCATTCCATCCTTTGGTTATATCAGAGGTTTCGTATATTTTTTCTCCCCAACGGTTATAAATCATCATTTGAATGGATTTAAAATTGGTAGCAACAGGAGCAAAAGTTTCATTTGTGCCGGGACCTTCCTCATTAGGTGTAAATACATCTGGAACAAATACAATGATGTCTGGCCCAATATGAATCCATTGGCTTGCTGTATCAAAACAACCGTGATTGGTTTTTACCAACAATCGAATCAGGTAATTACCAGTATCTCTTGAGTATGCAAAACGAGGACTCTGCATCATTGAAGTATCTGGCTTTGAAGTTCCAAAATCCCACATATAACTCAAAGTTGGATTAAATGGATTTTGCACTACTGAACTTTGGTTATACATGATAAACTTAGGCAATGCAACGGTAGTATGATATTTCGGATCTGTATAGAACTTAGCATCCGGAATTGGGTAAGCCTCTACTGAGCCAACAGCAGTGTCTTTACAATTTCCTTTTACATTTGTTACAATTACAGATACTGGGTATTGATTTTGAATTATGTATGGAATATTGGTTGGGTTTGATAATTTACTTGAATCGCCATTTCCAAAAACCCATTGATATGCCAGATCAGTTGGATTGATTCCTTTGTTTTCAGTAACATTCCAGTTTGTAAGCAGTGGAACGCATCCTTTGAAATTATCTAGTGGACTTAAATTCGGGAATAAGTAATAAATCAGTTTGATAGAGTCAGAAACTGGAGGACAAACATCATTTGCCAAAGGAACAGTAGTTACCAATAAATTGGCTTCCTTTTTTATGGCGTCATTAGAACCATTTGCATATTTGATATTTTCAGCATTTATATTATCGATGATACCATCTGAACCAGATAATTTTGTCCAGAAAACCTTATTGTAACTAAATTTACTTAATGCCGAAATATTCAGCGGAGCACCTTCGCATGCATCGAGTGGCTTTTGAGGGATAATGATTTCAGGTTGGGTTCTTATAAACACATTGTAAGTTTCTGTATCAGCGCAGCCGTTGTTATCGGTATAGGCCAATATGAATTTCTGTGGACCTTCAATATTTGCTGACTTGGTAGTTACAGGTGTCAACATGGATCCTACCAAATTGGGACCCGACCATGTTTGAGTTGCTGATGCCGGTTTTGATTTATTTACGTCTAAACGGGTTGTTAAATCAAGTTTGGGTCCACTGCTGCATAAAGTAAGCGTAGACAACATAACCGCATCTGGCGTATCATTCACTGTGATATAAAAACTATCTACTTTGATGCAACCAGTTCCGTTGTTTGAATATAAAATTTTATAACTCCCTTTTCCAAATGATGGCGGGAATAAATGTCCCAAAGGCAGAGCTTTGCCAATCATAGGACCTGTTTTGGCAAAATCAAATTCCACAATTTTGAAATTTCCACCATCTCCATCTTGGGCCTTAACCCCATTCACTATTACATTGTCGTATAAATCAATAGTATCCCAATTGATACAAAGTGGATTTGGGCTAATTATTTTAATACTGGGCTCACCAATAACTTGAATTTTGGTGGTATCACAACTCTTACACTTTGTTAAAATATCTTCAATACAGAGTTTGAATTTATAATCGCCCATGTAATAATCTTCAGTTACATCTCCAAATAGGAAATGCCAATCAGGAGTTCCCAAAGGATTATTATTAATCAAAACTTTAGCAGAATCAACCCCATTAGGCACAATCATTGATGTCCATTGGAAATTAACTCCTGCTTTTGTTTTTGGTTTCACAATACTTGAATCCATAAACGCATCGCCCTTATCTTGGCAATAAATTTTATTCGTTAATTCCAATATTGGATTGCCGTTGATACGCTGAGTTACAGAATCTACGTTGATACAACCATTTGTATCTTTGAACCAACCATAAATATTTGCATTGTAACTCTTGCCATTTTGTAACTGTGTATTATTTAATTTGGAGGTCTTAAACATATGTCGCACAGGAGTTACACTGTCTACATAGATATCTGGTTGCAAACGTTTACCACTCCAAATTCTAACACCAGAAACCTTCCCTCTATTGAAAAAAGAATTCAATTCTAAATCACCATAGGCAAAACATTGCGATTTCAATGGTTTTGGATCCCATTTAACAAAAGGCAAAGTATTTACTTTAATTACCATAGTATCGTAATCTTCACAGGTATGATTTGATTGTTTTACTGAAACATACAAACTATAGGTAAATAACTGCGCTGAACCTCCGGCGGCATTTGTATTTTTAGGGGATACAGTATACCCCATATTTGATCCTAAAACTGTACTTTTGGTGACATCCTTCCAAATGTAACTTCCCGTTTGGGCAACGGGTTTATGCTGAGCTGTAAGCAAAGATGAAGAAAGGTTACAAAGGGTTAAATCTGGTCCAGATATGGCGATAACCGTATCGTTTACAAACAAAGTAACAGTATCTAGCAACTCGCATTTGAATTTTTTTTCTGTTACTCTAACAATATAATCGCCTTTTACATTTTTGGTTATTTTCTGAGTTGTATCTCCAGAATTCCAAAGATATTTCACTGTATCGTTATTCTGTGCATCGAAAGTTGCAGTCTCATAAGTGCAAATTCGTTTATCAGGTCCCAATCCAATTACGGGAAGTGGCTTCACATAAATTGTCATGGTATCATAAAAAACACAACCATCACCATCAGTTACTTTTATTCGAATGGCACTATCGCGGTTAATATTTGGTATACTTAATTTATCAAGTGTATCTTGAACAAAACTAGTTTCATTTTTGAATTTTTTGGTTGCTGTGTCGAACATTAAACGCGACCAAGAAAATTTATATGTTGGTTTTGCATTTGATACTTTTGGAAGGATATTCAAGGTTGTTCCCATACAAGCAAACGTGTCTAAGTTTGCCATTACAACGGTTGGTGGATTGGGAACAATAATGGTATCTCTGTAAATTGTAGGACAGTTAAACGAGTTGTTTACCGTAAACACAATAATATACTTACCACCCTTTTTAAATGTCATAGTATCTGATTTCTTCGCGCTAAAAAACAACTCCTTTTTTGCAACACTATCACGAACGCTCCATTGATATGACAGTGCTCCTTTGAAGGAAGCTGGAGGTGTGGCAGTCATTGCAAATCTTCCGCATTTCATGAAATTGGGCGACAAAGTTGCGCCCTTATATCCTTTTAAAGCACTGTACTGAACCGCAGTATATCTTCTATCAGCAGATGCCTTCGGGTTAACTTTAATTCTAAATCCTTTAATAGATTGAGATGGTGTTGGGCAATGATCATCGGTAGCAGTTACGGTAAATGAATATGCAACATCTGAGGCTTGTCCGATTTGTGTTTTCCAACAAAATTCAGCTTGTTTTTCTCGCTTCTTTTTATCTTTAATTTTAAATGTGGCACCTGATATACCTCCATTCCATGTCATTTGAACAGTATCTGGAACCGTTTGATTCGGTGAGAATGTTTCATCTGTTCCATCAATGGTAAAACAAATTTCATTCCCTTCACAAACTTTACTGTTTGCAGGACCTGATATCTTAGGTGGATGATTATAACCACAATTATCTTTTACAACAATTTGTAAATCTCGATGTGTTTTTCCAACCCACCGCCAAACACCGGCAGTATCTTTTCGCCAATCTGTCATCCTTTCCACTAAAACCGCTACTTCATCACATTTAACCGGCGTAAATACCAAGTCACCGTTCGCTGTATCTAAGAAAAACCCCCTTGGTGGATTTGAGTTGGGGTTTGGTGTACATTTAATGGTGGTTGGCGGAACACAAAACGGTGTAATTGGATACAAATAAGTAAAAGGAGAAGTGTATGGAACTGAAGAATTTGGAACTCCTTTCAAGGCTGGGGCCATTTTATATGACAATGAATCAAAATCTAAGGTATCTAATGCTCCGTTATTAAAGTAATAGGGTTCATTACAGCATGCATAAGCAATTGGAACATTTGTTAGCGTAGGAGAATTGTTACATTTGTTTGACATTTTGCGCAAATTGCAAATATTCAAAGTAGCGGTGGTCCAAAAATCGGCCCAAGTAGCACCTGTGGTAATTGCCGCATTTCTACAGCATTGGTTGTATGCAAAAGTTAATTCACAATTTGTTGAACCTAAACCTATTGTGGAGTTACTAAATGGCGCTTTTGACAAATCTACTGTAGTTTCATAAGTATGTTCTTCAACTCCTTCACCGGTATAACTTGTATTTGTTGGCTTACAAGGGCTATTGGCAGTTGAACAACGCGGGGTAATGTCTTTAATACTTACAAATGTTAATCCAAGGGAATAAGTTGAAGTACTGATTCCTCCGTTATTTCCGGCATACCAATACAATGAACTCCAACTGGCAGGGGCACCAGCACCACGACAATCTCTGTAGAATTTTACAATAATTTTATATTTATCATTTCCCAAACACCGATAAGTCATGTCGGCACCCATTACGTGATCGGCTTTTGCTTGATTAAAAAAGCCTATAAAAATAATCATCAATACCCCTAATGACGATGTTTTTATTAACTTTTGTTGAACCCAAATTTTTATTTGATTAATCATTTTTTGTATGAAGTTGGAAATATACAACAATATAGACACTTTTTCAAATGAAAACGTGTGCCGTAAATGATTACATCTTAAAGAATTTCTTCATTGAAATCCAAGCTTCCATTTTAGATTCGTTGTTTGACATTACGTCTAACACATCTTTCAACCATAAAACTTGTTTATTTGCCAGTAAGTATTCTGAATTTATTGTTTGAAACGCCTCAGTTTTGAGGTTAGTAGACCAAATTAAAACCCTATGGGAATTGAGTTCAGAAATGAATTTTGTAATATCTGTTACCTCTGGAAACAATGTCAAATTATACACTGCAAAATCAGCCAAAGCAAGTGGTTTCCCATCGATACGAATTGCACCCATCATCTTGGTTAAGGGCTCATTCAATTTTTCAGGCCAATGGGCTAATTCTGCATCAATAATTATATTTACAACTGTTGATACCGGCAATTCTATTTTTTTTATTTCAACTATATTTGGTGCAAATTCTTCGTCAATTTCACCATCTTCTGTTGCATTGTTTAAAACATCAACTTGTTGATATTCTGAATTTACAACATCGTCAGCTTCCCTATTTTTTTCTGTTGGAATGTAAAAAATTCCCCCTGAAAATAAGGAAGTTAAAAGCAATGGATTATCCACAATTTGTATTTTTTCATTCATAGCTTACAAGATTTCTTCTATTTTTGAAATTAGATGGACTTCGAAATTAGTATTGAAAAAGTAAAAAACAGCAGAATTCTTGAATTTGACACCGAAAATATTGGTTTTGGTAAAATTTTTAGCGATCACATGTTTGTTTCCGATTGGAATGGTGAAGAATGGACAAATCATAGAATTATTCCTTATGGTCCTTTTACTTTAAGTCCTGCAACCAGTGCAATCCATTATGGGCAATCTATTTTTGAAGGAATGAAAGCTTTTGGAAGTACAAAAAACGACCATGATGTATTGATGTTCAGACCTGAAGAAAATGCAAAACGTTTAAACAGATCTGCAAAAAGGATGGCAATGCCTGAAATTCCTGAAGATTTATTTTTGGCAGGACTAAGCAAGTTACTCGATATCGACCGCAATTGGGTTCCTAGAACCGAAGGTGGTTCACTTTATATTCGTCCATTTATGTTTGCCACTGATGATTTCATTGGCGTTAAACCCTCAAATCATTACACTTTTGCTATTTTTTGCTGTCCTGTTGGACCCTATTACAACAAGCCTCTACGCGTAAAAGTGGAAGAAGAATACAGCCGTGCTGCGCCAGGTGGCGTTGGCTTTACAAAATCGGCAGGGAATTATGCTGCTTCGATGTATCCAACTGCATTGGCACAAGCGGAAGGATATGATCAGGTTTTGTGGACAGATTCGACTACGCATAAATTGGTGGAAGAAACCGGTACTACAAATTTCTTTGCAGTTTTTGGAAATACCGTTGCGACTCCAGAATTAACCGATACCCTATTGGCGGGAACTACACGCGAAAGTGTAATTTTAAGTTTGCGTTCTATGGGATATAATGTAGAAGAGCGAAAACTTTCTGTTCAAGAATTAAAAGATAGCTTAGCAGAAGGAACCCTCACAGAATTGTTTATTACTGGTACTGCAGCTACATTAATTAATATCGATGGATTTGGCCATAATGGCGAATACTTCTCTGTGATTACACAAGGAAATCAAAATCTATCTACGAAGGTAAAAACCTATTTAGACGATATTAAACTGGAGCGATCTGCCGATACACAAGGTTGGATTATTCGTATTTAAATCTTTGTTGAAAACTAACTAATTAATTTCTTTCGGGGAACAAAAACTCTATCGTAATTTTGTTTCCCGTAACATGCATTTCATGAATAAATCTAAATACATCTTTGTTACGGGGGGCGTAACATCTTCTTTAGGGAAGGGAATCATCGCTGCTTCATTAGCTAAGTTATTACAAGCAAGGGGATACAAAGCAACTATCCAAAAATTCGATCCGTATATTAACGTAGATCCAGGTACCTTAAATCCCTACGAACATGGTGAATGCTATGTAACCGAGGATGGTGCAGAAACGGATTTAGATTTAGGTCATTACGAACGTTTTTTAAATGTTCCAACAAGTCAAGCAAACAATGTAACTACAGGTAGGGTTTACCAAACTGTAATTAACAACGAACGCAAAGGGGTTTATTTGGGTAAAACAGTACAAGTTATCCCTCATATTACCGATGAAATCAAACGAAGAATGAAAATTCTTGGCGAGTCAGGTAATTATGACATTATTATCACGGAAATTGGTGGTACAGTGGGAGATATTGAATCGCTGCCGTATATAGAAAGTATGCGTCAATTGATTTGGGAAGAAGGTGAAAGCAATTCAATGGTTATTCACTTAACCTTAATTCCTTACCTTGCTGCAGCTGGTGAATTAAAAACGAAACCTACACAACATTCCGTTAAAAGTTTACTTGAATTGGGTGTTCAACCCGATGTTTTGGTTTGTAGAACTGAACACCACTTGAATGCTGAAATTAAACGCAAATTGGCCCTATTCTGTAATGTTCAGAACAATGCAGTCATAGAAGCCCGCGATATGTCAACCATTTATGAGGTTCCAATGGCAATGCTGAAAGAAAAGTTGGACAAAGTTGTTTTGTCTAAACTAAAACTCAAGAGTACAACGGAACCGAATTTAGAAATTTGGGAGAAATTCCTATTTAAACTAGAACATCCAAAGGCGGAAATTTCGATTGCCTTGGTTGGCAAATATGTTGAATTGCCAGATGCATATAAATCAATAAATGAATCATTTATTCATGCTGGAGCAAGCAACGAGTGTGAGGTAAAAGTAAAATATATTAATTCTGAATTGCTTACCACTGAAAATGTTGCTCAAAAACTGAGTGGTTTCCAAGGTATTTTGGTTGCCCCAGGTTTTGGAAACAGGGGTATAGAAGGCAAATTGGTTGCTGTGAAGTTTGCCCGAGAGAACAAAATTCCTTTCTTTGGTATTTGTTTGGGAATGCAATGTTCAGTCATAGAATTTGCACGCAATGTGGTATGGTTAACCGATGCACATAGCATCGAAATGGATGCAAACACAAATAATGCTGTTATTGATCTGATGGAAGACCAAAAGAAAATCAGCAATATGGGAGGCACAATGCGTTTGGGTTCTTATCAATGTACTTTAATCAAAGGCAGCCATGCAGCGAAAGCATATGGCAAAACACATATTACCGAGCGTCACAGACACCGTTATGAATTCAATAACACATACAAAGAGCAAATCCAACAAGCAGGAATGACAATTACGGGAACAAATCCAGATACTGGGTTAGCCGAAATTGTTGAAATTGCGAATCATCCCTGGTTTGTTGGCGTGCAATTTCACCCAGAATTAAAAAGCACTGTTGAAAATCCACATCCATTATTTGTAGCCTTTATTAGTGCTGCAATGAAAATGAACTAATTTTATATTTTTAAATAAAAAAAAGACGCAGTTTCATTGCGTCTTTTTTTTATAACATAAACACCTAATAAAATGCAAATCAAATTCCAGGTTGACGTTTACACTTTGCCTACCCCTAAAACAGATTTACATTTTGGAATTTCACAATTGCTAATTTTAAACAACTAAAACTAAACTACATTTGTGTTACTTCTTGATGCAAATCTATTGTAAGATTATTATTTGAATATTGACACAATATTACGAAACAAAAAAGCCTTCTACGATGAGAAGGCTTTGAATATTTTGGCATAAAAATTAGCGACTATAATTTGGCGCTTCACGGGTTATTGAAATATCGTGAGGATGACTTTCTCTCATTCCTGCGTTTGTAATTCTTACAAAATTTGCAGTTTGCAAATGATCCATTGTAGACGAGCCACAATATCCCATACCTGCTTTTAATCCACCAACCAATTGGTAAATTACTTCACTTAAATGTCCCTTATAAGAAACAGTACCCACAATACCTTCAGGAACCAATTTGGCAACTTCATCTTCTGCATCTTGGAAGTAGCGGTCTTTGCTACCATCCTTCATTGCTTCAATTGAACCCATACCTCTGTATGATTTCACCTTGCGACCATCGTAAAAAGTAGTTTCTCCCGGACTTTCTTCGGTACCTGCGAATAAACCTCCCGCCATAATTGTATTGGCACCAGCAACCAAGGCTTTCACCATATCGCCACTATATCTAATTCCACCATCGGCAATTACCGGAACACCGGTTCCTTTTAAAGCTTCAGCGGCCTCCATGATTGCGGTTAACTGAGGCATTCCTATGCCGGCAATAATACGCGTTGTACATATACTTCCTGGTCCCACTCCCACTTTCACAGCATCAGCACCAGCATCAGCCAAAGCTTTTGCTGCAGCACCTGTAGCAATATTGCCTGCAATAATTTGCAAATTTGGATACGCTTGTTTCACTGCGGATACTTGATCCAAAACACCTTTAGAATGTCCGTGAGCAGTGTCAATTGCTATGACGTCAACGCCTACTTTTACCAACGCTGCCACCCTTTCCATTGTATCTGCAGTTACACCAACTGCAGCACCAACGAGCAAACGACCATGAGAATCTTTCACAGCCTTCGGGTGATTTTTAACTTTTTGAATATCTTTAAAAGTAATTAAACCCTGTAGCACTTGATTTTCATCTACTATGGGCAATTTCTCAATTTTATGTTTTTCAAGTATTTCTTGAGCACCTTTCAAATCAGTGCCATGTGGTGCTGTAATTAAATTTTGTGTTGTCATTACAAGACCCACCAATTTTGTCAAGTCTTTTTCAAACCGCAAATCACGGTTGGTAATGATGCCCACCAATTTATTCGCATTATCAACCACTGGAATTCCACCAATACGGTTATCGACCATCAATTGCACTGCGTTTGCCAAAGTAGCATCGGCAGTAAGCGTAATAGGATCGAGAATCATTCCACTTTCTGAACGTTTCACTTTCTTCACTTCTTCAGCTTGGCGCTGAATGGTCATGTTTTTATGAATAATTCCAATTCCACCTTCTCTTGCCATGGCAATTGCCATTTTGCTTTCTGTAACCGTATCCATTGCCGCAGCAACGATAGGCACATTCAAACGCAAGCCTTTGGTAAATTGAGTGCTTGTATCCGCTTCACGTGGCAACACTTGTGAATGGCGTGGCACAACGAGTACGTCGTCAAAAGTTAATCCTTCTAAAATAATTTTGGGGGAATTGTTGGTAGTAGACATAGCAAATAACAATTAAAAAGTATGGTGGTTATTTGCCGTGCAAAGATAGGAATAAATTCGTAAATCCCATAAATTTGTTGCACAAATATATAATCGAAAAAAAATGGGAAACTTTAGCACCAAATATCTAGGCAATTTACGTTGTGAAAACACACATATTCAGAGTGGCACAATTATTCACACAGATGCACCAACCGACAATTTTGGCAAAGGCGAAGCATTCTCTCCTACCGATTTGTGTGCATTGAGTTTAACCACCTGTATCATAACAACCATGGGCGTATACGCTCAATTAAAAGAAATTGAAGTGCTTTCTATTTCGGCAGACACAAATAAAATCATGGGCACGGAACCACGCAGAATTGCGCGCATTGAAGCCACTATCCGCATTCAATTAGGCGAAAACGGAACAGATCGCCAGCGCGAAGGATTAGAACGCGTAATTAGAAGCTGCCCTGTTTCAAAAAGCTTGCACCCAGAAATTGAGCAAGACGTAATAATCGAATGGATCTAATCTGTTTTGTGGAATATTTCTGCATAAATCCTATGCAAAAATCCCAACCTAAGAACTGAACTTTGTGTCACTTTTAGCACATGGAAAACCCACAAATTCAAAATATTCAAAATTCTATTCAGTCTTTACGCAACGAAATAATCCATCATAAACTTTATTCCGTGATTGAAGATATTGAAGACCTCAAAATCTTCATGAAGCATCACATTTTTGCAGTTTGGGATTTTATGTCGCTGCTTAAGTCCCTCCAAAACAACCTTACTTGCACCACAATTCCATGGATACCCACAGGCAATGCCAATACTAGGTATTTAATAAACGAAATTGTTGTTGGCGAAGAATCTGATGTGGATCAGTTCGGCAACAGAATGAGTCATTTTGAGTTGTATTTACAATCAATGAAACAATGTGGCGCAGAATCAAACCAAATTGAAACCTTTTTAATTACTTTAATTCGTAACAATAATTTCCAAGATGCTTTTGAAGAGTCCAAAGCGCCGAAAAGTGTTGTAGATTTTGTTAATTTTACTTTTTCTGTAATTCACAGTAATAAGCCGCATTTAATGGCTGCAGTATTTACTTTTGGAAGAGAAGATTTGATTCCAGGAATGTTTATTTCAATGATTGAAGACATTTACAAACGCATTCCTGATAGCATTTCAATATTTAAATATTATTTGGAAAGACATATTGAAGTTGATGGTGACCACCACAGCCATTTGGCATTAGAAATGACACGCGACTTATGTGGCACCGATGAATCATTGTGGGAAGAAGCTAGCGAATACACGAAATTATCTTTGCAACACCGAATTGGATTGTGGAATGGCGCCTACGACGAAATAATGCTCAGAAAGTCATAACAAGTGATTATTATCAAAATTCGTTTCAATACCCAAATTTGAGAGCGGAATTTGATGCAATCAATTAAATCCCATTGATTTTTAGTAAGATAGGTCATATTCTATTTGTAAAAGAAAATTATGACATTCTTACAACAAAACATATTGTTTTATTTACAATATCCTTATACATTTGTAAATACTATAACAAAAATTAAACAACTATGAAAAAAACTACTTTAACATTACTCATGAAAAATGGAGTTATGGCAATGGGTATCCTTGCCGTGTCTTCTTTGAGTGCACAATTCCAAGGAAATTGGAAATTAACACCTAAAGCTGGTGCTATTGGTGTAGGACCTTCTAAAGGCGACATTAGCTGGTGGTCGAACCCTATCGGAGAAGTTACAAAAGAGAGAGCGTGTCAATTTGATGACGTATTCCAATTCAATGCAGATGGAACTTTCAAAAATGTATTGGGAACCGAAACCTTTCTTGAAAACTGGCAGGCTGGAACAACCGGTTGTGGCAGCCCAGTTGCTCCTCACGATGGTTCAAACACAGGTAAATGGATCTATAACGAAACAAACAAAACTTTAACAATTATTGGTAAAGGTAATTTTATTGGTATTCCTAAAGCATTCAATGGTGGAGAATTAGGAAGCCCAGCAGACGCAAAAGATACACTTGTATACGATGTTACCACAATGACTTCAAACAGCTTAGTTTTAGATATTGCAATTAATGGATCTGGCGCTCATTACAGATTTGAATTAAGCAAAGAAGTAGCTGCAATTAATCCAATAGGTTGTTGGATTTTGGCTCCTAAAGCGGGTGCTATTGGTGTTGGACCAGGTAAAGGCGACATTAGCTGGTGGTCAAATCCTCTTTCAGAAGTAACTGGCGACAGAGCTTGTCAATTCGATGATATTTTCCAATTCAATGCGGATGGATCATACAACAATATTTTTGGTACACAAACTTACATTGAAGGATGGCAAGGTACTGCAGGTTGTGGAACACCAGTTGCTCCTCATGATGGTAGCAAAGAAGGAAAATGGATGGTTGACCAAAAAACAAACACAATTATGATTGTTGGAAAAGGTTCCTTCATTGGTTTGCCAAAACCTTTTAATGGTGGTGAATTGAGCAAACCTTCTGATGCAAAAGATACTATCACTTATATGGCGTCTATCAACGTAGACACAATGATGGTTGATATTGCAATTAATGGTGCTGGTCACTGGCACTATGAATTGGTTAGAAGTGCATCTCTTGTAGGTAGTGTTGCTAAATTTAACAACGGTGTTAAGGTTTATCCTAACCCAACTTCTGGCACTATCAATATTGAAATGACGAATAGTGCTGCTATTAAAAATGTAGAAATTTTCAACACAATTGGAATGCGCGTTATGCAAGTTTCAAATGCTGGAAATATCAACGTTGCTGCATTGCAAGCTGGAACATACTTCTTGAATGTTACAACTGCCAACGGCGTTAGCGCTTCTAGATTCATCAAACAATAATTATTGTAATACATAAATTCTAAGATTATTTTTTTTAGGATTTAATATAAAGCCCCCGAGCGTTTAATGCCGGGGGCTTTTTTTAATATGGGCATCAGTTTAAAAAAGTATATCTTGATCCTTCGGATACTGAAATTTCTCAATTGGTTGCGAGTGATTTGGATAAAATTGTTGTTTAAATTATAATAAATTATTCGCCAAATTAGCAAGGTTGCTTCTTTCTCCTTTTTCAAGAGTTATGTGGGCGTACGGCAATTGATTTTTGAATCTATCTATCAAAAAAGAAAGTCCATTTGATTGCGAATCTAAGTAAGGAGTATCAATTTGATAAATATCGCCAGTGAATACAATTTTAGTGCCCTCACCTGCTCTGGTAATGATGGTTTTTACTTCTAAAGGAGTGAGATTTTGAGCTTCATCAATGATAAACATGATATTAGATAAACTTCTCCCACGGATATAAGCCAAAGGCGTAACCACTAATTTTTCGCTAGAAATCATTTCATTTATTCTTTGCGCATCTTTAGATGTTTCTTTAAATTGATTTTGAATCAACTTTAAATTATCCCAAAGTGGTTCCATATAGGGATTAACTTTTTGTTGTGCATCTCCAGGTAAAAAACCAATATCCTTATTACTCAGCGGAACAATTGGTCTTGCTAAATAGATTTGTCTGAATTGTGCGCGCTGTTCAATTGCACTCGCTAAGGCCAATAAGGTCTTGCCCGTGCCCGCAACACCTTGAATTGTAACCAATTGTATTTCGGGATTAAACAAAGCATGCAATGCGAAAGTTTGTTCCGCATTTTTGGGTTTTATTCCATACGCATTTAACTTTTCTATTTTCTCTAAATTACCCGACGGTTTATGGTAATAGGCGAGTGCTGAATTCTTTTGGTTTTTAAACAAAAAAAAGTGATTGCAAGCGGGTTCTTGTGTTAAAATTTCAGCATAATTCACCTTTTGGATTGAGTGAAATTTTTCAATTACTTCAGTATCACTCCATTCTAATTGTGTAATTCCCTTATATAAACCTTCAACGTCTTTTATTTTGCCCGTTTCGTAATCTTCACTTAACAAACCCAATGACCTTGCCTTCAATCTTAGATTCACATCTTTTGAAACCAAAATAACTTGCCTGTTCGGAAATGAATTTTTTGTAGACAATGTAGCGTTTAAAATCAAATGATCATTTTTTCTATCCCCAAATATCTTAGTTGCGTCAATTATAAGTGGATCAGTCACATCCATAAAAACTTTGAGCAAAGAATTTTTATCATCAGATATTTTCACCCAGTTGTTTAAATTCTGACCTAGTGAAATACTGTCAATGAATCTTATGAATTGGCGCGCTTCAAAGTTTACAGTATCATTCCCCTTTTTAAATTGATCCAACTCTTCAAGCACTGTGATAGGAATAACAATATCATGTTCTTGAAAATTTTTAATTGCTAGATGATCAAATAAAATCACAGACGTATCTAATACAAAGATCTTAGATGTTTGTTCACTTTTTTTTCGCTTATCCATTTAAGCAAATAGACGAAAGTAACACCAAACTATCATTAATAAAAAGTTAGAATACTGTTGTTAAATCATTTACAAAAAGTCTAAAATGTGAATTTTAGCATTAAATCAAGAAAATACTGATCATGCTCTTGAAATTTTTAGTCGCAAAGAATTGACTGAGATTTAAATCTGTGTAAATGAATTAATCAGCCATAAAGGTGATCACGCAGAAATAACGGATTTTCACCCCTTTTCCAATTGCTTTGCGGTCGGTCATAATACATAAACCCATTTTAGTTGGTTTGCGAGAAACCAGTGCCTCATGATGGCGTGGACTGTTTTTAAATCCCTCCACAATGCGCTGCTCAATATTGATCAAGTAATCTTCGAGTCTAACCCGGCGTAAAAAAATGCTATCGATATATCTGCTTCCCCCAGCCGTGATTTCATTTCCATATGCCGGATTGGTGTTTTTAGTGAATAATTTAATTCGATGTCCCGGATTTGGCATATAACTGCCGTGAAAGGAATCAAACTCTATATGCGTAACGGTATCGAAAAATGCTTCAAACTGAACATGAAACCGAGATGCGCGGGTTAATCCTGAGTCGATTACCAAGGTTTTCAAACCCATACTCTGCCGATAATCATTGATTAGTTTGGCGGTTCTTTTTTCCATGAGGGACTGAGCCCCGCAAGGAAAGATAGCCAAAAGAAGGAATGCTAAAATGAGTTTGGTTTTCATTAAAGCATCAAAATTACGGGAAAATAATAATTTCATAATTTTCATTTGCAATTTTTCGTAAAGAATCTAAGTATAAATTGATTCTAATTATAAATTATTCACGAATTTGCAAAAATATTTATATTTATAAAAATGAATAAAAAGATACATTATTTTGGTTTTATAATCATCATATTCATGATGAATGCATGCACTGTTTTTCAAGAGCGCAACGATCATGGTTTTGAAGGAGGAAGTTCATCTAGTTGGAATGCAAAACGGTGTGATGAAGCAAAAGCCCCAGTAACCAATCATGAAAGCAAATTACGTCTGGTTTTACCTGAGTGTGAATCAACCAATTGTTTAAATACGGAATCATTATCCGTCAACCAAACTAAAGTAAAAGTTCTATTTCAAAAGATAAAACATTCAAATACAAAACGGAATAATTTGGTATTGGTTCCACATGAATTCAAACTGAAAGAAAGTTTGAAAGAACTAAAATCAAATAAGAAGAAGACATCAGACTGGTCAATATTTAGGACCATTTTAATGACAATAGGAACTTTAATTTTAATTGCCGGCCAATCTTTGGCAATTATTGGCGGAGGTAGTGGAAATTACTATGAAATAGCCATGATAGGCGGTTTGTTGTTAATATTGTCAATTACGATATTATTAATTACGATTGGTAAATCATACCGTAATTTGGGATTTTGGGGTAAACTAGGTTTTTGGTTGATTCCGTGTGGTATTTTTACCATAGGTATTGCTACACTTCTCGGTATCCCGCTTTGGATTTATGGGTTCAAAACTGGAAAATAATTTCAATACCCCCTAAAACCTATCTTGGAACTCACGACGTAGGTTGATTCGCGATTTTTGCAATTCAAAAGTTTCTATATATAGAAACATTGTGTTATATTTGTATTTGTGTAAGCGATTTAGTGATGAGATTCTTTGAAACACTTTTTTTAGATGAAGTATCTAATTTATTTTCAAAATTAGACTTCAAAACCGTAAGGAAAATACTTTACAATATAGACCTTGCAGAACAAACAAATGACCCGAGACTTTTTAAAAAACTAAATTCGGATATTTGGGAGTTCCGCACAAAATACAATGGAAATCAATACAGACTTTTAGCCTTTTGGGATAAAACGTCTGAGATTAGAACACTTGTAATTGCCACTCATGGCTTTATGAAAAAAGTTGATAAAATACCCAACAAAGAAATCGAAAAAGCAATAAACTTACGCAACAAATATTTCAATAATAATCCCCAAATCAAATGACTAATAACTTAAAAACCAGTTCACTGAATGAAATGAAAGACAAATTCATTGGCTCCGTTGGAACAACTGAACGCGATGCTTTTGAACATGAATTACGCATGGATGTTTTGGGGAAAATGATCAAAAAAGTGCGGATTGAACGACAACTAACCCAAGAAGAACTTGGAAAACTCATTGGTGTTCAAAAAGCCCAAATTTCTAAAATTGAAAATAGTACAAATAGTGCGACAATCGATACAATTGTAAAAGTAATGGATGCACTAAAAGCTGAAATTAGCTTTATTGTGAAATTAACCTAACCAACGGCAACCGTGATTTTTTTGGCTTCGCCACGAACGCCCAATATTTGATATGGCATGCAATAGTTTTCGCCAAGTAGGTTCTTGAATGCTTTGTTGATGGTTGAAATCTTTTCATTAATGCTGTTATCCAATGGATTGCACAACAACTTCACCCGAGAAATAATGGTTTCAGAATCGGTATGCGTGGCAATATTGCGGTAAATGTTATGCAATTCTTCGTGGTAATTGCCCATGTTTCTCAATTCTATTCCCTCAGGGTGATTCAAAAACAACCGGTAAACCGACCTACAAATGGGGGTCATTTGAACCTTCTTATCTCCGAGGAATAATTGTCCCTCAAAATTAAAACGGATCGATTCAATGGGATCACCTATTCTCCTGAATTGGCCATAGGTTATTTGCAACCCAGTTTGTTCATTGGTAAGCTGCAATTCCTTGGCATAATTCTTCAAAATAATCCCTATCAAATCGTTCAAGCCCCGCTCCAACTTCAACAACTTCACTGTATCTAACAACCGTTGGATTTCTGGGGTAATGATTGCATCATCAATCAGAACATCGTGGTTCTCAATAATATCCTCGTCTATTTCATGCTTTTCTTGAGGGATGCTCCACTTTTCTAATCCATATAAATCTAAATTGTCATCTTTAACCGATTTTTGGCTTTTGTTAATGTATTTAACAGACTCAATTCGTTCATTTAAAAATGAAATAGGGTCCTCACTGCTTTCAATTTCATGAGATACGCGGTTTATCCCTCGAAAATCATCTGTAGGTGGAATTGAATATGAAACCGTCTTTTCATCGAAAAGATATTTTGAAATTCCATCTTCAGGGGGCACATCACCGGGTAATTTTTCAATGCGAGAGCTCTTCTCGTTGAGGTAGCACAAATAAGCTCCCTCATCCAATTTAAAGCCAAACATATCTTGGATACGCGCATACACCGATTGCTCACCAGACGTTGACGAAATGATGTACAACACCTGAATTTGTTGTTCGGCCGACAACAATCGGTACCCTGGATAATAAATTTCCAAATATTGCTGCAACTGATCGCCGAATGCCGCACTGTGTTTTTCGCGCAATGCAGGCAAAAACACAAATTGGGAATTCTTTCTTTGAAACCCTGCTTGAATTTCATTCAAATTCTCTTGAATGTATTGTCGGTAAGGCGTTTCGCCAATTTGCATGTAAAGGACTAAGTCAGACATTTGGATTTATATGATGAAACAAATTTAGTCTTTTATGGGAGAATAAAAATAGATTTACAAGGTTGTAAAAATCGGGGGTCGGGTTAAAATGGGTTCAACTTTGCATCAACAAATTCAAAAACTATGACACAGCAAAACACAAGTCCCTCAAAAGAAAAAGCCGTATCGGTAACCCTCATGATTATCGACGAAAGTGGCAGCATGGCCTCATTAAAGAAAGCAACCGAAGAAAGCCATTTGGGCATTTTACAAAGCATTCAGCAGGAACGCGAAAGCATGCCAAACCTCATTCAGTATGTAAATACGTGGACATTTTGTCAAAATTCAGTGAGGGAAAAACAATTGCTCACAAAAATTGAAAACGGTGAAGAATTGCAGTCGCTGGCATTGAAACCAAACGGCTCTACCCCATTGTTTGATGCCATTGGCACCGCTTGCACGAAATTAGAAAACCAATTGACTCATTTGAAGTTATTGAATAGCAACACCATGGTTACCGTTGCCTTATTTACCGATGGTTATGAAAATTCGAGCAGAGAGTTTTCATTGAAGGAAACTAAACGTTTGATAGAACGATTGAAAGGCCAAGGTTGGTCGTTCAACTATTATGGGTCAGACCAATCGGTTGAAGAAATGAGTGAAAAATTGAGTTTTGATCACTCCATGAAGGTGGAATATTCTTCTGAGGGATTTAGGGAAGGAATGCGCTCGTATTCAATAAAGAGCAGCCATGACAAGGTGGAATATTTGAAAAAAATGGGCCTCAATCACGACGATATTTTATAATTAAAATCATGAAGCAATATACATATTCGTTTTACAAAGAAAATCAAAAGTGGTACATCGACTTCCCTGCATACATGGAGCACGGGGGTGCGAAGGCCGATTTGCAAATGGTGGCTGGTGCCGATAAAATGCTCGACAAATTATCGAACGGCAAGGAAGTTACGTTAAACTTTTCCGATGCACCCTTGGCGGGCGCCAGCATCAAATTGAAAAAGCTTTTTGGCGATCCCTGGGGCGCCACCTATTTAAGCAACAAACCGCGCATGGTGAAATTGGTTTGGCTATGCAACGTTACCCAGGTTGTGATGGGCAACCATCCCGATGAAATTTATATTCGGGTGGTTTGATTTTGAGGGATGTTATACCCCTAATGATGATAACGAAATCACGTTCACACCATCGTTTCGGGTATAACTGATTCCTGTTCCTGTGATAATATTTAATGATTTTGGTGCTTTCACTTTGCTTAAATCGAGTTGATTTACGAATTTGGATAGATTGGCAGCCGCCTCATCAATTTGACCGGTACCCAGTTTGATTTCAAATGCACTCCAATCGCCATTATGTTTTTGCACGATACTATCTACTTCTAATCCAGTTGAATCGCGGTAATGGTATACTTTGGCATCTATTGCCTGTGCATAAACCCTCAAATCATGCACAACCATAGATTCGAAAAGGAATCCTGTAAAATTCAAATCATTGAATAACGCATTTTGATCAGCCCCAATTGCAGCAACAGCCAATGAAACATCGGTAAAATGACGTTTCGGACTATTTCTTAAGGAATAAGTTGAACGGATATGGGTATTCCATGCAGGTTGATCTTCAATAATCATGAGTCGATTTAAGGTATCCAAATAATCATGAATTGTTGGTCTAGACAAACCTACATTATCAAATTGGCGAATATCTTTTTCCAAAACAGTATTTTCAACCAACGTAGCTGTATTTCTGGCGAGTGACCTTAATAGACTATTTATTTTCATAGGGTCACGGCGAACATTCGACACTTTACTCATGTCTACTTCTGCCAACAATGCAATGTAGGCCCTGTTTAAATCGATGGCTTGATCAACAGAATTATTCATTGAAGCTGGAAAACCACCTTTAATTATTTGTTGAATAATTAACTCTAACTCTGTTGGTTCATCATAAATCTCAATCTTTTTTCCTTCAAACAATTCTGCCAAACTCACTTTTCCAGTTGATAAACCTAACTCTTGCCACGACATGGTTCGCATATCCACTATTGTAAATCGACCTGCACCAGAGTGCATTTTTGCATCTTCATTGGGATTGGCTGAACCAGTTAAAATAAATTGTCCATTTAACTTGCGGTCATCTACTTCATGTCGAATATAATCCCACAATTTCGGTAATACCTGCCATTCATCAATAAGTCGTGGAGTACCGCCGAGCAACAATCGCTGTGGCGCCATGTCAAAAATCATTGAAATATTTGGATCGCGATCTACTTGTAGTACACTGTTTGCCAACTGCTTTGCAGATTCGGTTTTACCACAAGCCTTTGCGCCTCTAATTAAGACTGCACCGGAAGCCATCAATTTGCGACTTAACTCATTGTCTGATATTCGTTTTTGGTAATTCATGATTTCGAATTCGTCAACAAATATACAATCATTTTACATATTTATAGCATTTCACTTTACATATTTATAGTATTTCATTTTACATATTTATAGCATTTCACTTTACATATTTATAGCATTTTATTTTACATATTGTAAGAAAGCAAGGTTTTGAAATTGAAATATCGCATATCGCGATACGCGATATGAAATTAGAATCCTAACCTCAAAACGTATAGCCAACCGATAAGCTCACGGCTGTAAAGCTACCGAGCCAGCCATTGGAGTTGACAATTGGTTTGTTTAGTGGCAACGCATAGCGAAAAACAAGATGAAACTGCTTGAATTTTGCACCCAATGACATTTCCATGGCTTGGTAAAATGGAGTACGCAGATTTAATTTTCCGTTTTTCACAATATCTGGGGTAAATGGCATTTTGTCTGTATTTTCTCCCCTACTGCAATAGCCAAACCGGTATTTTGCTCCCGCAATCACATATTTGCTGTCGACCTCGAATCCCAGTCCCACAGTGGTAAAACTCAATTTCCGAAACCAACTTTCATTGATTTGAACACCCGAATCATTGAATTGGTACAAGGCAAAATTCATCAAAGAATAGGATGCATCAGCCACAAACGACACTGGTATGTACTTTACATTGTAAATGATTTCGGCGGAAACCATCCCTCCGTATGAATTTCTAAAAAGGCCGCCATTGTTGTCACCAAAAAAATCATACCTATACCCATTGCAATAGATTGGACGCACATCGGGTTCAATAATTGCAGCTCCTGCCGACACCCTGTATTTGATAGCGGTTACAGAATCGGCATTTTGATAGGTACTTTTTACGGTTGCTGAATCTACAGGCGATTGTGCCATGAGCGTTTGCGCAAGCAGTGCCATTGACAGTAAAATCCATTTAAAATGATGTTGTTTTTCCATAATTATAACACAATGTTTAGGAATAACGAATTTGCTATCAAACTATTGCCCACCCTCTCAAATTTTCTCACAGGAATGAGTAGGCCTTTATTTTTGAGGGATGAATGATCGTTGGTGTCTTATATGGGTGTTAAGAATGTGATTGGAAGTTAAGGATTTGAGGGATTTATTTTAAACGGATTGAGAATTAAATAATAATTATTTACTAATTTTGATAATTCCCAAAATTCAAAGTTTTATTTATTAAATATTTGAATTTCAATAAATTAAATTTTAAAGAAGCATGCAGAACAGCGACATCATCATTTATCAAAACGAAGAAGGGAATATCAAAATTGATGTCCGTTTGGAGGAAGAAACCGTATGGCTTACGCAGGCACAGTTATGTGAGCTTTTTCAAAAATCCAAAGCCACTGTTAGTGAACACATCATAAATGTATTTGAAGAAGGAGAACTACATGAAAATTCAGTTGTTCGGAATTTCCGAACAACTGCCGCAGATGGTAAAAACTACAACACAAATCACTACAACCTCGATGTTATTATTTCGGTTGGATATCGGGTTAAATCTATTCAAGGTACACAGTTCCGCATATGGGCTACCCAACGACTTAAAGAATACATCATAAAAGGATTTACACTCAATGATGACCGATTTAAGTCGGGCACTTCGATGAACTATTTCAATGAATTGCAGGAGCGCATTCGAGAAATACGTTTATCGGAACGTTTCTTTTATCAGAAAATAAAGGATATTTATACAACGAGTATTGATTATGACCCCAAAGGAGAAAAAACAATTGAGTTTTTCAAGGTAGTTCAAAACAAATTACTCTGGGCTATCAGTGAGCAAACAGCAGCGGAATTGGTCTACCGAAGAGTCGATGCAAATCTACCTTTGTTGGGAATGCAGTCGCTCGATAAGAAAAACGCTGTTTCAATAAAAAAAGCAGATGTAAGTGTAGCCAAAAACTACCTAAACGAGGATGAAATGAAACTACTTGGCTTGTTGGTAGAGCAATATTTAGCATTTGCCGAAACAATGGCACAACAACAAACGCCAATGTATATGACAGACTGGATTCAACGCTTAGACAGCATTTTACAACTGAATGGCCGAGAATTACTGACCTATGCAGGCAACATAAGTCATGAAATTGCCCTGAAGAAATCTGGCGAAGAATTTGAAAAATATAAAGACGTTCAAAAAGCCATTGAAAAAACATCAAGTATTCTTGAACTTGAAAATGACATTCAAAATTTGAAAAGAAAAACAAAATAAACGATAGCGAAGAAAATAACTGAGCTATACTTTATTCAGCACTACCAAGAAATTTAGGGAGTTTAGTTGGGAGTGAGAAATGCCGTGAAGTGGGTTGAGGGAATATGTCGATTTATTCGGTTTGTATTTTTCAAGATTACTGTATATTTGAAAAGATCAATAAATATTAATATTAGTAATTATTAATCATCAATGATTTGATAAATTACAATATTATTAAAATTAAAAACATGAAAAAAATTGAAGTAGTTGCAGGGATAATATTTCATGAGAATGAAATATTATGCGTTCAAAGAGCAACGAATAAACTTCCATATATTTCGGAAAAATTTGAATTCCCAGGTGGAAAAATTGAAATTAATGAATCACAAATTGATGCGCTACACAGAGAGTTAAAAGAAGAATTAGATATTTCAGTTGATATTAAATCCTTTTTTCTGACAGTAGAACATCAATACCCTGATTTTGAACTCATTATGCATAGTTACCTATGCGAAGTAGATTCGAAAACCATCCATCTCAAAGAACACATAGATCAAAAATGGTTAAAAGCTGATGAACTTGAACAACTTGATTGGGCAGCCGCAGATATTCCAATTGTAAATAAACTTTTAATAAATGAATAGTTTATATCAGATTTTCTCAGATAGTTTACAAACAGGTTTTGTAAATAAATCAATATTATCAAGAACTGAATACCATCCTGAATTACTTGTAAACCAGAAACTACCACCTAAGAAAGTACTTTCAACTATTTTACAGGAACTTGAAAACTGCCAAGAGTTTTATATTTCAGTAGCCTTTGTTACAACAGGTGGAATTGCAACTATTATCAATACCCTGGAAACTCTTGAAAAGAAAAATATAAAAGGTGAATTTTTAGTTTCACAATATTTAAACTTCACACAACCAGAAGCGTTAAAAAGGCTTTCGCAGTTTAAAAATATTACATTAAAAATTGCAACATCTGGCAATGCACATGCCAAAGGTTATATTTTCAAACATAAAAACCATTATAATTTGATTGTGGGAAGCAGTAATTTAACTGCTCAGGCATTATCAATTAATAAAGAATGGAATTTAAAGGTTTCAGCATTATCGGAAAGCAGCATTGTTGAAAAAGTTTTAAGTGAATTCAAGCATGATTTTAAAAATGCAACTCATGTTACACCAAATTACATTGTAAATTATGAAGTACTTTATAGAAATCAATTCATTTTAAATCAAAGGATTAATACCGAAAATCCAAATCCCGAAAAATTAACCATTGTACCCAATTCAATGCAAATTGATGCATTAGATAATCTTGCCAAATTAAGAGCCGAGAATAAAAACAAAGCTTTAATTATTTCAGCCACGGGAACCGGTAAAACTTATTTATCTGCATTCGACGCAAAAGCATTCAATGCAAAAAAATTATTATTCATTGTTCATAGATTCAACATTGTAAAAAGCTCTTTAAAAACATTTAAGAATGTCTTTGGAGAGGAACGAACTATGGGAATCTATTCTGGAGAATTGAGAGAATTAGAATGCGATTTTGTTTTTTCAACGATACAAACGATTTCAAAAACTTCTCACTTAGAAAATTTCGCTAAAGATCATTTTGATTATATCATAATTGATGAAACTCATCGTTCAGGTGCCGATTCTTATTTACGTTTAATCAATTATTTTGAACCAAAATTCCTATTGGGAATGACTGCTACTCCTGAAAGAACTGATGGAACTGATATTTTCAAGTTATTTGACCATAACATTGCTTATGAAATACGTTTAAATCGAGCAATGGAAGAAGATATGTTGAGTTCATTTCATTATTACGGGATTACAGATTTAATTATTGACAAAAAAGAGATTGAGAAGAAATCAGATTTTAATTTATTAGTTTCAAATGAACGAGTAGACCGAATACTTGAAAAAGCTAATTTCTATGGCACTGACAATGGAACTACGAGAGGCCTTATTTTCTGTTCAAGAAAAGAGGAAGCTACAGAACTTTCTATATTGTTTAAAGCCCGTGGCTACAGAACGATTGCACTTACAGGAGACAATTCAGAAACAGAAAGAGCAAAAGCAATTGAATTATTAGAATCTGATAATTTAAGTGAAAAAATAGATTACATTTTTACTGTTGACATTTTTAATGAAGGTATTGATATTCCAAAAATCAATCAAATTATCATGTTGCGTCCAACAGAGTCTGCAATTATTTTTATTCAACAGTTAGGTCGTGGATTAAGAAAAGTAGATGGAAAAAGTTATTTAACAGTCATTGATTTCATTGGCAATTATGATAATAATTATTTAATCCCAGTAGCACTATACGGCGATACTTCCTACAATAAAGATACATTAAGAAAGTTAGTTACTGAAGGAAGTCGAATGATTCCTGGTTCATCCACAATAAATTTCGATGAGATAACACATAAACGCATTTTCGATTCTATAGACAAGGCAAATATGCGCACAAAAAGGGATTTGGTAAATGATTATAATTTATTAAAATTCAAATTAGGTAGAATTCCAATGATGATGGATTTTATTGAACATGGATCACGAGACCCTCAGCTTTATGTAAATTATTCTAAATCATACTTTAATTTTGTTCAAGAACAAGAAGATTTATATTCAGGCAAATTAAATACGGAAGAAAAGAAGTTACTAGAATTGTTTTCAAATGAAATAAACAACTCAAAAAGAGTTGAAGAAAGCATCATTCTTGATGAATTAATTAAAAGTGAAACTATTAAAATACAAAAAGTTAAAGATTTAATCTTTGAAAAATATAGCTATACAATTAATGATTCTACAATTCAATCATGCGTTTTAAATCTAAATTTCGCATATATTACTGAGAGAATTGAAGATAAATTAATCTCGGCTAATGAAATATATGGAATTGAAAATATTAGATTAATTGATGGGGAAATTGAAATGACGCAAAGTTTTAAAAATCAATTAATGAATCCCATTTTTAAAAAATTCTTAATTGACAATATTAATTATTCGATTGAAACTTACAACAAAAAATTCAATCCAAATAATTTCAAAGACGGTTTTATCTTATATCAAAAGTATTCCAGAAAAGATACCTTTAGAATTTTGAATTGGAACAAAAATCCATTAGCTCAAAGCGTTGGTGGTTACATGATTAGTTCAGATAAGAAAAACTGCCCAATTTTTGTGAATTATCATAAAGAAGATAATATTTCGAGTACTACAAAATATCTCGATAAATTCATCAGCGATCATGAATTTGAATGGATGTCAAAATCGAAACGCACAATTAATAGCCCTGATGTTCAGGCAATAATTAATGCTCAAAATCAAATGCGTTTGCCATTATTTGTTAAAAAACATAATGGAGAAGGTACTGATTATTATTACATGGGCGATGTAAATCCCGTAGAGAACTTTTATGAAGAAACCTTTATTAAAGACGATAACAATAAAGATGTATCTGTTGTTAAGTTAATATTTAAATTATCAACTCCGGTTGAAAGCCGGTTGTTTAATTATTTGACTTACGTAGAAAAGCAAACTGATTTTTCGGCGGATTCTAAAGATTCAGGAATTAGTAAACCCTACCAAATTGATCCATCAGATATTTCAATTGCTGCAGAAGATCTTATTGAATAAAATTTAGTAGGAAATTTTAACTAAAATCCATCTAAATCAACTTGCTTTTTATTAACCTATAGCTTAATTTTGGAATTGAAAAAGTAGCAAAATACAGTTATGAAATTTAAAGAAAAATTCAATATTAACGCTGAGTTTGAAGGTCTTTTTACCGAAAAAAGCAAAGAGGAAGAACTTGAACATGAAGCCAAAATGATTATGTTTCGCTTTTTAAATGAGTTAGAAAAGATGAATTCAGAAAAACCTATCAAAAAAAAGGATTTAGCCATAGCACTCAATACATCCGCTAGCTTTATTACACAATTGTATAGAGGCGATAAATTAATCAACCTGCTTACCCTTGCCAAAATCCAAGATGCCTATAACATTACATTCGAAATTAAAGCCAAATTGAATACAGAAATAATTAAAGTTGAAAATGTACAAAAGGTCAATGAAACTAAAATAATAGAAAAACAACCATTGAAAAAAGCAAGAAATTCTCAGTAATTTTACCTTAGACAAAATTATAGGTTTAAGATTTAAATAATATTAAAATAAATCACCATGACATTTGAAAACACCAAAATAGCGATCGAAAAAATCAATTTCGATATTGCAGGAAAAATATCCCTCAAACTTGAAGATGGTCGTGTGATTATTGTTCCATTAAAGTATTTCCCTGAGATACAAAAGATGTCAGTTGAAAAGAGAAAGAAGTATACAATTGTGGATGACCGCACTGTTCTCTTTGCTCATTCAGACAATGTTTATCATTTGGAAGATTTTATGGGGTTAGAAAGTAAGTGGCGCGAAAGATAAATGAATCCTAGAAGGGAATTGAAGCACCTAACTAAAATCCTCTTCTATCAGGTGCGATACAATCTTTGCGCTGTTTAAACACAAAGGAATGCCACCACCAGGGTGTACGCTTCCTCCACAGAAATAAAGGCCGTTGATGGAACTGGAAAAGTTTTTGTGTCTGAGGAAAGCAGCAAAACGATTGTTGCTCGATGTGCCGTAAAGCGAACCACCGTGCGACGATGTGCGCTGCTCGATTTTCACAGGATCTAGCACATCTTCAAATTCAATCAGTGGCTCAATGTCTTTCTTTAGAATTCGCTTCAGTTTTTGTAGAATATTCACTTTGGCTTTGGCCGCTATTTCGCTCCAATTTTGACCGGAATTGCTTGGTACATTGATCATCACAAACCAATTCTCACATCCTTCAGGGGCATCAGATGCCTCGCACTTGGAACTGATATTGATGTAAATGGTTGGATCGTTTGTTGGCTCTCCCGGTTGAAAAAGTTGTTGAAACTCCGATTTATAATCCTCCGAAAATAGGATATTATGCAGCCCCAATTCAGGAAAACGGTCCTTTATCCCCCAATAAAAAACAAGGGCCGATGTAGATCTTTCTTGAGATAGAATTTTTTCGGGGGACTTGTGTTTTGGGAGTAAAAATTTGTAGGTATTGTAAACGTCGGCATTGCACACCACAATGTTGCTTCTTCGCTCGAAAGCTTCATGGGTATTGAGGTTTCTAACCCGCACTGAAGCGATGTTGTTTCCCTCCGTAACAATTTCTTCAACAGTGTGTTGGAAGTGAAATTGCACTCCCATTGAGCAGGCCAATTGATATAGTGATTTGGGAATGTTATACATACCTCCTTTGGGGAAATACGACCCCAAATTTTGCTCCAAATGGGGAATCATGTTCAGCAAAGCTGGCGCCCGATATGGATCGCTGCCATTGTAAGTGGCAAAACGGTTCATGTATTGAACCAAATGTGGATTGCCAATTTGTTTGCGATTTTCCTGGTCCATTGACTCAAACACATTCAGTTTTCCGGAATTCAATATGCCTTTAAGTGTTTTCCAATTAAGGTAATTTTTAAACCGATGTAGACTTTGATCTAGAAAAACAGGTGCGGTAATGTTGTAACGAAATGCCGCCTTTTCAAGTTGTTTTTTGAGGGACGCAATCTCGTTTTTGCTGGCAATTCCTGTAAGGGAATCGCTAAATTTATCCCAGGATTTGTATGCTACAAATTGCTTTCCATCTTCATAAAAGTAATGGCAAATATCTTCAAGTGTTTGGTATTGAAAGTGGTCTTGGGAATTTTTGTTACACAGTGTAAAAAGCTCATCTACCAAGTTTGGCAAGGTAAATAGCGAGGGACCGGCATCGAAACGATAGCCCTTCTCCTCTATTTGACGAAGTTTGCCACCGGGATGGGTTGAAGCTTCGAACACTTGCACTTTGTGTCCCGACTTAGCCAACCGAATTGCCGATGCAATTCCCGCAATACCGGCCCCAACGATTGTCACTTCTTTTGTCATTGAAAGTATAACAAATAGGTGGTAGATTGGTTTGTGTGGGAAAAGGATTATTCGTTTTTTTCGCGAAAAACGCAAAACTTCGCGCCTCGATTTTTGATTGAAATATAACTGAACAATTCAGCGGGAATTAACTTTGTAAAAGTGAGAAAAATAGAAATTAAATAATTTTGAAATCATTGATAGAAATCAAGAAAAGTATTAAATTTGTAGTAACAGTACCCTTGTTGCTTCCCGTTAGATCAGCTCAAGGGTCTTTCTTTTTTATAAGGGTTTACCATAGAATTAAGAGGCCCCTTTTTACTGTCTATTTTATTCACTGAAAAGTTTTTTTCATTTACAAAACTTTGAAATATGGCTAAGCTTTCAAAGAGTATTTCTGAACAAATTACTATTCTCCAAGACCGAGATTTGCAATTTCGAAACATCAGTAATGCGTCACATATTTTAAATAATATTAGTTATTACCGACTAAAGGGATATTGGTGGGAATTGCAAGATAATAAAGAAAATCACCATTTTGCTCCAAATAGCTATTTTGAAGATGTAATTGATTTATATAATTTTGACAGACATTTTAGATTGATACTATTTAATGCAATTGAAAGTATTGAAATATCATTGCGAACAAAGATGATTTACCACTTATCATTAAGTTATGGTGCACATTGGTATATTATTCCGTCTATTTTTCAAGACCCGAAAAGACATATCGCATCTTTAGAAAAAATAAAGACAGACATAATTAATAGTAGAGAAGAATTTATTATAAAACATTTTGAAAATCATCCAAACGAAATGCCCGAAAGCTGGAAAGCCTTGGAAATACTTACATTTGGTACAATATCAAAATTATATAGTAATTTAAAACATCAATTACCTGAAAAAAACAAAATATCATCAGAATTTGGATTAAATAATCAAAAGTATCTTGTAAGTTGGTTATTAACAATCACGGTTTTAAGAAATATAATTGCTCATCATGGTAGATTATGGAATAGGGTTATTATTAATAAATATGATTGGCCAACATCTTCTCGCAAACCTATTTTATCATATTGCCCAAACAACTATCAACGACGGAAAATTTTCCCTATTCTTTCGGCAATTATTTATATGAATAATGAAATAAATCCCGGACATCACATTAAAAAAGATCTAGTTGAATTATTTGCAAAATTCCCTAATTCCCAATTAAGCAAAATGGGATTTCCCAGAAATTGGCAATCAGAACCCATATGGAAATAACAGTGTTGTTAAAATTTTACAATCTAGTATTAAAGTTGAAAATACCGTTTTATTTCGCGAAAAACGCAAAACTTCGCGCCTCGATTTTTGATTGAAATATAACTGAACAATTCAGCGGGAATTAACTTTGTATAAGTGAGAAAATCTCTAAAATGACGTGATCGCAAATTGCGACCGATTTTCTTTCAAATGAGGTTTTTTTCTTTGGAAATAATACTTATTTTTGAGATAGTCTAAATTCCTAAATCAATGAGCAAAATTGAAATATCAAAAGAATCTGTTGATGATCACAACAAAATCATTGCATCAAAGCGAGATCAGGAGATCTTCTTTAATGAATTAACAAATCCTTCAAAACCGAATAAAGCATTATCAGATGCCGTAAAACGGTATAATAAAATTGTCGATTCTTTGTGATTAATTATCTCTCAATAGATATTCGATTAATTGATAATTACACACTTAAGTAAATTAGGATTAATTTTACGGTGCAATCCGAAATAGGGTTGAATAATCAAAAAACATGAGTTTACATCAATTAATTAATTCGAATTTGGCATACAATGCCTGGGCCAATGAGCGAATCGCAAAGTGGTTAAGTACCCTAGATGAATCTATTTTGTATGCGAAAGCAGATTCGAGTTTCAGCAGCATAGATTTGACCGTTCAACACATTCATTGCGTTGAACGATATTGGTCGGCCTTCATTCATGAAGAAGACATTGCCAATTTTGATTGGTCTGTTTTTGAAAATCAAGCAGCTCAAAATCTTAATGATTTGGTTAACCAATCGCTTCGAATGCAGGAATCTATGGGGCATTTCGATGAAAGCCAATTGAATAAAACCTTGCTCTTAGATACGCCTTGGTCGAAAAATAATCAAGCCCGATTTCATTACATTTTCCACATGCTAAACCACAGTACTTACCACCGGGGACAAATTGTAAGCATAGCCCGACAGCTTGGTATTACAGAAGGAATTCCAGGAACGGATTATAATGGATTTACTATGATGTGATTGTGAGGATGTAACATAAGAAATTAACTTCTCGCAAATTTCATTAATTCGGAGAAATTACCATTGTCCGCTTGTTTCAAAGCATAAAGATACAATTTTCTCTGTTCTGAGTTTTCTACCAAACTATATTGTCCCCAACTGAATTTATTTAATCCAAATACTTGTAAGACAATTAAATCGGCCATTATCCTAGAATGACGACCGTTTCCATTTGGAAAGCAATGAATGGAAACCAAACGATGTTTAAATCGAATAGCAATTTCTTCGGGCATATAACTTTGATGCTCAACCCAAAAATTAGTATCGTCAACAAGTAACTTAAGTTCAATTGCAATTTTTGTCCAATCTATTCCTATGTTTGTCTCAACTCGTCGGAATTGACCAGCCCATTTCCAAACCATCCCAAACATTCTTTTGTGCAATTGAATGATGAATTCTTCGGATATAACGATTTTGAGTTTACTTTTGGCATTTAACCACTTTAAAGCTTCATTGATATTTGTTTGTTCAAACTCATTTAATTGCTGCTGTGAATGAATTGTTTTAATTTTCAATCCGTTTAATTGTTCAGGATCTAAAGGTGTTTGACCATCCATATAAGTCAATTTCAATCCCATAGATTTGCAGGTATTTTATTCGCAATTTCATTTGTAAGTCTCTCCAATTCAATTTCTTGACTTGCAATACTTGTTTCTTGATTTTCTAATTTCATTGTTTGATTAGATTGTTCAAGTATTTCCAATGCCTTTAATCTAGCTTGTTTTTTAATTGTATGATAAATAGAACCTTGTTTTGGTTTTAAATAATATACCAATTCCATATCCATTGCATTTGCTACTTTTTTTAGCGATGCAAGCGATATTGCTTCCGTTTGTTCTCTCTTCTCAAAATTGTTGAGTGCACTAGGCGAAACCCCTATCCTTTCAGACAATTGTCGCAATGACATTCCAAGGGCCAAACGAATTGTTTGTATCCATCCTGAATGAAGTTGTGACCTTTGTTCTCCTATAGCAACCAACTGAATTAAATCATCTATTTGCTTTTGAATCAGTAATTTTTTTATTGAAGACATAACCTTTAAGTTTAAAAATTTATTACAAATATAAACCTTTAAGTTAAAAAATAAAAATAATTTATAAATCTATAGGTTAAAAATTATCGATTTCGGAGCTTCACTCTTTATCAACCAACTCAATTAATCAATTAAAACCTACTGTTTTGCCACTTTGAAGGCGTTGGGTAACGATGCGTTCGTTTTTACAGAGCGATTGAATCAAGGCAGTGCGGCTGAGTTTGCTTCCAAGGATTTTTTCAATGTCGTATTTGCGTTTGATATTGGAGATTTCGCCAGGGCTAAAATCGTAATCTTTACTTAAACGCGTTGCTTCGGCTTTGGGAAGTCCTTGAAAATACAAATTCCATATTTTGGCAGCGGTTTCAGGTGCTGGCTTCGCCAAACATACTTTATAGAGAAATCGTCGTTCGAAGGCAGGATCTAAATTGTCGGTTAAATTGGATGTAGCCAATACAATTCCCTCAAATTCTTCCAATTGCTCTAAAAAAATATTTTTCAGGGCATTCGACATTTCATCAACGCTGGTATTCACTGTTACCCTTTTGCTGAGCAAAGCGTCGCATTCGTTTATCAGGAGAATACATTCTCGTTTGCTTTGTTTTCTCAACTTTTGGTATTGGCGGAAGGCTTTCACCGCATTCTTTTCGCTTTCTCCCACCCATTTACTTTGGATTTCTGCCACATTTATTTGCATCACAGGCATGTTGAATTTTTTAGCCAACTGCAAACAATATTCGGTTTTGCCGGTTCCTGGTGCTCCATAAAGCAGCATGGAAATTCCTTTGTTTCGGCCTCCCACTTGTTCTCGAATTTTCTCACGAATTTCGGGTTCCATCAATCGCATCATTGGTTTCAGCTGCTTTTGAGTTGGGGCATCGAATAGCAATTTTACATCTTCTATTTTTGAGGGATCTTTATGAGGGACTGTGATCTTGGTTGCATTCAATAGTGCTTCCAATTTTTCAGGTTCAAGTTCAGGAACCAATTCTGAGATACCCAAATCGGTGAATTCCAATTCGATATTGTCTTTCATGTAATGGTGTCCCACCACTTCAAAATAACCTTTTTCAATGGGGTCCCAAGTTTGGTTAATTAAATATTTCTGTTTAAATTCATCCACTTCAAACTTGTTGTACTTTCCTAAAAACATATCTATTTCGGCGCTATCGCCATTGAGTACTTTTTTGGCAATTACACCAAAGTACACATAGCTAATTATTTCGGGGAAATCATGATTAATTAAGTAATTGTGAAAATATTTCACCAAGGTTAAATCTTGGTTTAATTGAATGAATAAGTTTTCATTATGTGCAGAATCAAGGGGATGCCAATCTCTCCCAAACATTGATGATGAATTTTCCAATACCGTCATGAAGTTTTTCAAAAATGGAATTAATCCAACGGGTCTCAAATTTTTGATGGCATTCCAATCGCCTGTATTGATCATTTTATTGTATTTTCTCGATACCCGAATATTTTGCTCAGGCTCTGGGTAAATGGTTAAAATACCCATTTCGTTCATAGACGTTAAGGTAGCTTGAATGCTAGACCTTTTTCCTCTTGTAAACTTCTTTAAACGATTGATCATGAACGCTTCATCAATGGTTCCCCACAAAGGATCAGAGGCTACAGCCAAAGACAAAATTGCCATTTCCATGTGGCCGATTTGGAACTTTTGAGCAGTTTCATCAAGTCCCTCAATATTTTCAAATGCCACATTATTGAGTGGAATATTAATAATAGCATCGGCCAATGTTTCGAGTTTATCAAGTATAACGTTCATCTTTCTACTGTTTTAAATAATTGTATGTGTTAAAAAAAAGGGCATACAAGATACAACCAAAAAAATGATTTCTGAGTTGTGTGAATAAATTTTCTCCCTAATTATTTTGAAGAAATCACTTTCAAAGTTGTTAAAAGTTGGTGGTGAGAAAATTCCATTATTCAAAGGAATTTAATCTATTTTTGTATGGCCTTTTTCGAAGATGCAACCTTATGAAAAACATTGATAAAAATAGTTTAGCGAATGCATACCGATTATTCGAATCGGATGATATCAATAAAATAGAAATTGGCACTACCAAAGGACTCCAAGAAATACATCGTTATTTATTTGAAGGGTTGTACGATGTTGCAGGTAAAATCCGAACCGTTAATATTTCTAAAGGTGGTTTTAGATTTGCAACTGCACTTTACCTGAAAGAAATTCTCATGACAATTGAGAAAATGCCAGAAACCAATTTCGAGGAAATCGTTGCAAAATATGTTGAAATGAACATTGCACATCCTTTTTTAGAAGGAAATGGCAGATCCATGCGAATTTGGCTCGACATGATCTTAAAAAAACAGCTCATGAAAGTTGTAAACTGGCAATTCGTTGATAAAACGCTTTACTTACAGTCCATGGAAAGAAGTCCAATCAACGATTTGGAATTAAGAACATTGCTCATGGGCAACCTAACAGACGACGTTGACAATAGAGAAATTATTTTCAAAGGAATTGATCAGTCTTATTATTATGAGGGATATGAGAAAGACAATGAATAATGCTGGCAACCAATATGAAGAAAGTAACATACCCATTGATAATTTTATCGTTTATTGCTTTTTTCACAACATCTTGTTCAAAGCCAACAGAATCTTGTTTCACCTGTTCGAAAAAAACGATAACAAGAGATTCGATTGTAACCTTTGATGCGTCGTGTTCTGGCAATGCATCGTACTTTGCCTGGAATTTCGGTGATAGCACCAAAGATACCATTACAACGTCCCTCAAAATAAAACACAAGTTTACCAAAATTGGCCAATTCATTGTAACACTCACAGCCAAAAGAAAAGATGGTGTTACTATGGGCAAAGACACCAAAGCAAGTGAAATGATCACTGTTTATTAGATTTGGCAAACATTGAATACGCTATTCACCGTTGGAAATAGCTCTGTAAAAATTAATGCTTGGTATTTGGCAAATCGATTAGAAACTTGACAAACGAAAATTTGCATGACAAAATTCCTTTGTAAATGAAAGAATTTGAGAACTTTAGAGTAACTCTTTTTTTCTCTTTTCTAACTCCTTCTTTATTTCATCTGGAAAGTAAACACCGCTTCCTTCCATGTCGGCAATGTTTGATGAAACTTTTTCATAGAGCGCTTTTCTATCAAGCGGATCCATTTTATCCAAAGGCTTTTCATTTGCAAAATACTTCTGAACGAATTGATTAAAATTGATATCAGGATTTCCTTTTTTTGCAATGGAGAATTCTTGAAACAAAATTGGACCAAATGCAAAAACTATGAACAACAATGAAATTATAGCTGATAAGACAATGATATCCATTTTTATTTTGTTTTGCTATTAATGAAGTTTAATAATCCTAGCATAGTAGGCGGCCATAATCCTATGAATACGGCTTTCATGTAATCTTTTTGATATACAAACAAATATTCACTGTAAAAAATACAGATCACTACAGAAAGTAAGATCAAAAATTCGATTGGTGTGATTTTTTTCATGTTTTTTGGGGGATTGAATGTTATCAACTATAAACCTGTAAGAACTTTATGCTCTCCGGAGTTGAAAATCTATTTTAAGACATTTCGAAGTTACGCCTTTTAATAAGATTAACGTGTTTTTGAAGGAACTATTTCTGCTTAAATCAAGCAATTCTGCTCAGGCCTACAATTGGTGATTTACTGAAGACACAAGAACAAACCGAGCAAAGAGTTCTTCGCTGTACCATTTGTATTTTTGGGTAAGCTTGATCACGTTTTTGTGCGTTTCATCAACATAAGCGTAGCGTTTCATGGCATCATAATTCTTCCAAATACTGATTGTTGCTTGCTGAATAAAAGGCAATTCGCCAATGCCAATGGCATATTCCAATTCGTCGAATTTATATAGTTCGTTGGCTGTTCTTCCCACCTTATTCCAAAATTGCCATAACCTCAGAAACTTGATTCTAGCCCGAGTTAGCACAACAATTTTACTTGTATCATCCATGATTGCACCCTGTTGAAATGGGCTCACTCCCGACCATTTGCCATGAGATACAATGTTCTTTAAATATAAAGTTTGTACCGATAAGCACTTTTTCTGGTAAGTGTGAAAATAGGCATTCGTTGCATAAAAGTCATCAGCAAACTGTTGATTTTCCCAAACGAGCAACCAAGCGTAGGTGCTGAAACTTGGCATGAAATCGAAGCCCTTTCCTCCCCCAGAACCCATTGATTTAAAAAAAGTTAAACCTGGCACCTTTTTCAATTTGAAAACAGCCATAGGAACTTGTTGGAATGCCCAAAAATTAGATGAACGCGACTTCAATTTAAAAATGGTAACGGTTGTAATTTGATCGACCATAAAACTATTTTTTTCTAATTACTATGGTTTGGATACCCATTGGAATGATGCGTTCTAAAACGAAAAAAGGCATGAGCACAACCTTCCAGAAAACCAAATTCCAAAAATGACTGTCCATAGAAGCGGTCCAATCAATATTTTTCTTCTCTTGATGACCCAACCACCACAAAGTAAAGGCCGACATGGTGCCATATTTGCGGTGTTTCACGATTTCCCAATCTTTAGTCGGAAAGATCATTTTCCAACTTTTGAAACCAAACAAGCTGATATGTCTTGGCGAGTGCCAACCCTGCCAATAATTTTTTTGAATTTTTTGTAAAATACCTTCATACATAGGAACCTCAATCATGAGGATTCCATTGGGTTTCAAAAGTTGATGACACTTTTGTATTGTTTGATTTAAATCATAATCATGTTCAAAATAGTGCCAAGCAGTAATGAGATCAAACTGTTTGTTTAATTCAATATTTCGCCAATCGCCCTCGATGAGTGTGAGATTTTTATATTTTGGATCTTCCCATTGTGCCGAAGTAAAATCAATCCCCATTGTCTTGATATTTTCATTTTCTGCCAATTGCGCAAGAAAATCGGGCTTTCCACAGCCAATATCGAGCACATTGATTTCTGATTTCGATTGCAAATGCTGCAACGCCATTTTAACCCTGCGTTCGTTTAACTTTAGATCATCCCAAACTACAAAATTGGAATATTTCCCCCAAGCTTTTTCTCCTCGGTAAGGCAAATAGGCATCGGTATAATATTGGTCTAGTTGATTTTCGGTGACTGGATTTGTTAGAAATACAGATTCGCAGTTTTGGCAAAAATTAAATATGTAGGATTCCGACTTTTGGTTGTGCATCATCGCATTGGTTTGAATGTAGAAACGATGATTGGCGCTGTTGCAAATACTACAATTTGCCTTGGATGTTGAGGGATTAATCAATGGTCTAAATATTAAATTAAAATGGTTGTCGTTTCCAGTCAACGCTAATGTCTGAACCTTCAGCAATAATGACAGAATCGGGGTTTTTGTTACTTAAATTCCCAAATGGAAGTCCGTACATTTGTGAAAAATTACAATTTATAGAATTTTCAATTACATCGTTTACCAACCACCTTGGGTGATTAATTTTGTATTCTTGTGATAAATTGTCAGAAATTTTGGTATACCCATAATAATGTTCAAAAATGAACTCTTCTAAGCTCCCACGTTCCATTTCACGCGAATCTGTGGATGCCTCAACTTTGATATGATTCCAACTTGATTCAACTTTCCATTCATATTGGATGGACTTTACCAATTGATTCAAAGCAATGTGATGCTTTGTAGGTACGGTGATATAATGTTCTTTGTATAGTTTATTCGCCAACCAGGCCACTGGTTTGTACGGAACAGTTTCATTGATGAAAACTACGCCTCTTCGATAAGTATCGCCAACCTTTCGCTTGACGTAGAAACGCAAATTTATTTCTTCAAATGTACCCATTAGCGGTATTGGAATATTGAATATCCTACTGCGCTTAAAAATGAATCCCACTAAACTTAAATATGCTTTGCCATCGTAAAGGTCCAATTCCACCCCTTTTGGCAGAAATGGTTTGAGTATTTCAGGATCGATACTATAATTTGCCATGATGAGGTTTTCCCACCGCGCCTTCAAGAAAGTCTTAACCATACTATGTGAATTATACCAAAGCCTGCCAATGTCCGATTCAAATGAAGAGGTTTGACAATAAAATATTCACCCGTTCAAAAGAAATTAGTCGCTAAGGTTATGTTTTGATATTTTAACCTACTAACCAAACAAATCAATTGAGAAAATGTTTGATTTCAGCCAATATTTAGAATGTTCATTTTGATAGATTATCTGCAGCGCTTACTGCGGGTAATATATCGGGTTTAATCCTTGCTTTGATACCCATTGACTCAACATACCCTTTGGCGGCGCTGACCAATTTGTTTGAGGCATGTTGTTCGTCATGGTTTAAATCTAAGTCAATGGTATAAATGTTTACACCTTGTTCGCGTAAATATTTTGCAAGACCAACCGACTTTTCAACCTCATTCCAAAGTCTCGTCCACAGATCTTTAATTTTCGCCAATTTTTCTCTCTGATAAAGTATATGGCACCCTGCTATTCCTTTATGCACCACAACAGTAGTTACATAGGTTGTACATTCTCCTTTACTCTGTGAATCACATCCAATATAAATTCTTAAATTTTCAAAGTGGTGTTCTGCAATATACTTTTTCAAATAATCTGCTATTTCTACACTGGTGTTATCCGTTAATCGCGTAAATATCATAATTATACCTAAATTATTGATTTATAATTTAATATTAAGCTGTCTCCAAGACAAAATGATCAAGGCGACGGATCCTGATTATGGGATTTCATCAGTTAATTTTGACTTCTATAATCTGTATTGATTATTTCGGACTAATTCACTCAAGTTTAATTGATAGAACCGATTACGCGCTTCATAAACGCATTCAGTGCATCCTTTTTCTCTGCTCCCTTTTGGATGTCTTTATACACCTCTAATGCGCCGGAATAATTGGACAATAATTCGCCGATTACATCCAATTCTTCGTCTTTGATTCCTGGAGCCTCAATTAAATTCTCGAGTGTTTCCATGGTTTCAATCACGTAGTCTTCATCGTTCTTCTCAATAAATTCGACAATGTGTTTAATTACTGGTAACCGCATTTAAAACTTCTTGAATGGTTTCTAATTTATTCCCTTGTAATTCTTTCACTAAAGACCCATTTACGAATCCCGCAAAAGTTGGCAAGTTACTTACATTCGCAAATTGACGAGAATTTGGAAGTTTTTCGGCATCGATGTAATAAAACTCAACACCTTCATTCTCTTCAGCCATGCGTTTAAATTTCGGCTTGGTGATTTTACAATTGCCACACCACGTTGCGCCATATTGTACCATTACTTTTGGATTCTTAGCCAAAAGTTGATCCAAGTGATCTTCAGTTAATTCAGTAAACATAATTGACTAGTGTTTGCTTAGATAATCTGAAACTCCGTTGCGTGTTGCATTCATCGCATCTTTTCCTTCTTCCCAATTTGCTGGACAAACTTCACCATGTTGTTGAACATGTGTAAATGCATCAATCAAACGAATGTATTCTTGAACGTTACGTCCAACAGGAAAATGATTAACAGATTCGTGGAATACCATCCCCGTTTCGTCTAACAAGTATGTTGCACGGTAAGTAACATTATCTCCTAACGAATCTTCATCATACATATCATAATCCAAGATGCCCAACTCCATTGCTAGTATACGTGTTGAATCTGCGATAATTGGAAACTTTACTCCTTCGATTCCACCGTTCTCTTTTGCAGTATTCAACCACGCGAAATGAACTTCAGCGGTATCACAAGATGCACCAATAACAATTGTATTTCTTTTGGCGAACTCTGCGGATGCTTCTTGAAAAGCATGAATCTCCGTTGGACAAACAAAAGTAAAATCCTTTGGGTACCAAAATAAAACAACTTTTTTCTTGTTGTCGATTGCTTGTTGAAGGACATTGATTTGAAATGCATCACCCATTTCATCGATTGCTTTGACGTTTAAGTCAGGGAATTGCTTCCCTACAAATGTTGACATATATTTTAGTTAGTTAGTTATTACTAATATTACAAATTTGCGGCGTAAAAGTTTGCATTGGACATGAAAAATATCCTAAAATTTGCTATTGCACTAATTTTTTTGCTTTGGTTGTTAATTTGGATTAATTTGACAAACCAAACCCTCTTCGTCGGACTGAAATTGATTTTCTAAAAATGTTTAGCAGTTAGCTAATTTGATCTCAGAACTTAAAAAAAACCTGGTTTTTACAAGTTATTACATTTTAACAACTTGAAAAAATAGGGTTCTAAATTTTGTTACTGAAACAGACTTTTGTGAAATTGAAACGGTTAAGACGCTTTTTATGGTATTTGTAGAAACAAGTGAATACCATTTAGAACAAAGGACCAAAATTAAAAAACGACTCCCGTATTGCACGCCGGATGCTGCTAAACCAATCTTCCCGATAGCTATCGGGATAACCAGTCTAACCTGTCTAATCTATCTAGAGATTACTCGCTCCGCTCGTGATTCCTTGGGGGATGAGCTGCTAACCAATGTAAAAGCCCAGCGGCTAAGGGAGGTTTTGGATTACTCGCTCCGCTCGTGATCTCTGGGGGGGTGAGCTGCTAACCAAATGAAAAACCAAACCGCTAGCGCGGTTTTTGTTTTTTTATTTCCACGCCTGTGCTCAAGCGGAGCTTGGCTTGGCCTATAAATAAAAAAACCCAGCAAGCTGGGCTTTTCATTTGGTTGCGGAGAGTTAGGGATTCGAACCCCAGGACCTGTTACAGTCAACAGTTTTCAAGACTGCCGCATTCGACCGCTCTGCCAACTCTCCTTTTCCGTAAAGGACTGCAAAAATAAGGGTATTTTTTATTGTTTGCAAATCAAATTTGTATTTTTTTGAAGTTTTGAAACAATCGACAATTTGCGATTGCTTCAATGTTATATAAAAGTTTGTTATTGTTTGCGATAGCAACAATAAACCAACCAATTACTCCGTATCTTTAAACAGAATATCGTACTTTGCCAACAAGCCTGCAGCCCCATCGATAGAGAATGTTGCCTTCTTCATTCGGTTGCGGTCGGGATCAATCATGTAATAGTACGCTTTACTGAAATCTGCCTTCTCCAAATTGGTGTCACTAAAAACTGCACCCGCCAAATCACATCCCTCAAAACTCGATTGGCTTAAATCGGCAAGGGTAAAGTCTACTTCGCGCAAAATGCAGTTGTTGAACTTCATTTTCTTGAGTAACACTTTGTAAAACGATGCCAATTGCAAATTACAGGTGTCGAAACTCACCGAAAATAAGAAATCGTTTGAGTTTTTAAACTGCAATCCCACCATTTTACAATGCACAAAGTGCACATCTTGAAATGACACCTGAGAAACTTTGGCAGTGGTAATATTGCATGCACTGAAATGACAGTCAATGAACTTAGCGTCTTCAAAATCGACATTCATCAGATTGCAATTATTGAAGCTACATCCCTCATACTCCCCAATTTCAAAAGGTTCTACTGTAAAATCAACCCGATCGAATGTAACGTCAAAAAATTCTTTTCCTGCCATAAAACAAAGATAATTGTTAATTGATGAAGCAGCTTAACCTTGTTGAAAAAATAATATCGATCCAATTTTTTTGAATTATTTGCTTTCAAAATTCGATTTTCTGTTGTAGCATTGAAATATGAATTCTACCTTCTTCAATTCCAATGTTTACTTGATCGATGAAAAAGTAAACTTCTTCAAATTCGAAAATCAGTACAACGTTTACAATGAATCAGGCGAATCAATTGGTAAAATCGCGCAGAAGCTAAGTTTTGGCGATAAAATTTTGCGTATGCTCTTAAACAAAGCCATGTTGCCCTTTTCCTTGGAAATCAAAAATGCAAACGACGAAGTAGAAGCTTCTATTCACCGCGGATGGACGTTTTTCATGTCTAAAATTGCCATTCACAATGCACAAGGCATTGCCATTGGTTCTATTACCCAAAAATTTAAATTATTCAAACCTACTTTCAAAATCCAAGATGCCTTGGGAAATGAAATTGCCGAAATCTCTGGCGATTGGAAGGCTTGGAACTTCAACATCCAAGACAATACCCAAGCTCAAATTGGTACCATTTCTAAAAAATGGAACGGTGCAATGAAAGAGGTATTTACATCTGCCGACAAATATATTGTTGAGTTGTTTCCGATTTACAATTCAAATCCTGAAAACAAAATGGCAATTTTAGCAACGGCCATTACCATCGATATGGTGTTGAAGGAAAGAAAATAAACATACATGAACTTTAAAAAAATAGTTACTTGGTCGCTAACCGGATTGGTTGGTTTGCTTTTCATTGCAAGTGCATTAGGGAAATTCACAGCATTAGAAAAATCTGATATGGCTTTAAAAATGGGTATGATGGGAATCAGTTTTGGCACAATCACCTATCTCGCAGCAGTGGAAATTCTTGCTGCCGTTTTGTTTTTGATTCCTAGAACTGGAATTCTTGGCTTCTCCTTGTTAACCGCTTATATGGGCGGTGCCATTGCTGTGCATTTAACCAATCATCTAGGTATTGCTTGGCCATGTGTTATTTTGGCTTTTGTTTGGATTGTAGGATTAATCAGATTCCCTGAAATCGGACAAAGATTATTTAGCAAAGTTTAATAAACTTTACTTCTACCTTTTAATACTTTTCAAGCGCAGCTTGAAGTTGATTGAAGGTACCACCAAACCCTTGGGTTAGTCCATCAAATGCCGATTCAAAAAGAGCAATCTCTTCTGCATTGGCATTGATTGGATATCCTGCAAACGTTACTGTACAACCGTTTTCGGTTTCAGCAAAGCTGATGATTGTTTTTGTTTCTAACGGCCAAGTTGGTGCCAATGGGTGGCGCACCCAAGCTTGATTTTCATCAGAAAATCCACTGATAATTTCGATGCTTTCATCGGCAACAATGTCGCCATATTTCAAAATGCCATACATTTTACCACCGTCGGGAAGTTCGCTATAGTAATGAAAAACGCCGCCAGGAATAATATTTCCTTCGGCAACTTTCAAGGGCATTCCTGGTGAACCCCAAAACGAAGCAAATAAGTCTTCATTGGTAAAATGATCAAAAACAGTACTCAAAGGAAACTGAAACTCTCTAGAAGTGGTAAACACTTTGCCTGGGTAAGTTGAATTGGATTGCATAAGGATTGAGGCACAAAGGTAAGTTAGAATTGAAAAGGTTTATAAATGTATATGAGGGTTTATGAGGGTTTAGTTTTGAAAAAACAGGCGTAGCCGTCAACAATTTAAGGTTAAACGGATTAGACAGATTGGTTTAGATGCCTAAACAGAATTCCCCCTTGTTAGTAATGCCGAAATTCTGTACCTTGCATATAAGTTAAAACCCTTGCCCTATGTCGCGCTTTCACAGAATTACATCCCTAGAAGATTATAAAAACACCTTCCAAAAAAGCATAGAAAATCCTGAAGCATTTTGGGATGAAATTGCCAAAACCTTTACTTGGAAAAAACCTTATACCAAAGTATTGGATTGGAATTTCAAAGAACCCAACATTCAATGGTTTGCTGATGGTGAATTAAACATTACCGAGAACTGCTTAGACAGACATTTGGCAACCAAAGGGAACCAAACTGCCCTCATTTTCGAACCCAATGATCCCTCACAACCTGTAAGAAAATACACCTATGACCAATTGCACCAAGAAGTAATGAATTTTGCTCAAGTGCTATTAAATCAAGGAATTGTAAAAGGCGACAGGGTTTGTATTTATATGGGAATGGTGCCCGAATTGACCATTGCAGTGTTGGCATGCGCCAGAATTGGGGCAATTCACAGTATTATTTTTGGTGGATTTAGTGCCCAAAGTATCACCGACAGACTTATTGATGCCCAGGCGGAATTTATCATCACCCAAGATGCTGCTTACCGTGGAAACAAAACCATTCCATTGAAAGCGGTTATCGACGATGCATTGGTGCAATGCGATTTCATAAAGAAAGTGGTGGTGTTGACCCATGCAAATGAACCTGTGAGCATGATCAAAGACCGCGACGTTTGGTGGGATGCAGAAATGGAAAAAGTAGGCACAGCCAACGTCCCTTCTCAAACAATGAACGCTGAAGACCCCTTGTTTATCCTATATACGTCGGGTTCTACCGGTAAACCAAAAGGAGTTGTTCATACTTCTGGGGGATATATGGTTTGGGCCAATTATACCTTTGAACAAGTGTTTCAATACCAAGAAGAGGAAGTGCATTTTTGCACCGCCGATATTGGATGGATTACAGGACATAGTTACATTGTTTATGGTCCTTTGTTGGCAGGTGGAACTACCCTGATGTTTGAGGGAATTCCAACTTACCCAAATGCCGGAAGATTCTGGGATATTGTAGAAAAACACAAAGTCAATATTTTATATACCGCACCAACTGCCATTCGAAGTTTGATGACTAGTGGCACCGATATTTTCAATGGAAAAGACCTTTCTAGCCTTCGCGTATTGGGTACCGTGGGTGAACCTATAAATGAGGAAGCTTGGAACTGGTATCACAACAATGTTGGAAAAGGCAATTGTCCTATCGTAGATACTTGGTGGCAAACTGAAACTGGGGGTGTATTGATTTCAAACCTTGCAGGAGTTACCCCTAGCCGTGCCGCTTGGGCAACATTGCCATTGCCGGGAATTCAACCCATTTTGGTTGATGAAAACGGCAAAGAAAACACCGAAATCAATATAGAAACCGGTTATATCCATGGCAATTTATGTATCAAATTCCCTTGGCCTGGTATGCTGCGCACAACCTATGGCGATCATGAACGTTGCCGAACCAACTACTTTGCCACCTACGAAAATCTATATTTCACCGGCGACGGGGCTTACCGCGATTCTGATGGCAACTACAGAATTACAGGCCGCGTTGACGATGTATTAAACGTTAGCGGACATAGAATTGGTACCGCCGAAGTAGAAAATGCAATCAACATGCACGCTGGCGTTGTTGAAAGCGCTGTAGTTGGATATCCCCATGATATCAAAGGGCAAGGCATTTATGCCTTTGTAATTTGTAACGACCACATCCACGATGAATCGTTGGTTCGAAAAGACATCAATGCAACCATCACCAGAATCATTGGTGCAATTGCAAAAGCCGATAAAATTCAGTTTGTAAGCGGATTACCGAAAACCCGTAGTGGTAAAATTATGCGTAGAATATTGCGTAAAGTAGCAGAAGGAGAAACCCAAAACTTAGGAGATACTTCTACCCTGTTAGATCCAACTGTTGTAGAAAGTATTTTGGCGAATAAGCAGTAGTTTACTTGCTAATTTCCCAGTCGCCTTTGTTGAATTTGTATTTCAACTTCACCGCGCGTGATTTGGTTGTTGCCGGATCTAACACAACTGCGTTTACTTCGTAAAAGCAATTCATTAAGTGCTTTACTTCTATCTTTTGGCATTCCATTGGTGGATTGAACTTTGAGTATCTGTCGCGCTCAAACTCTTCCAATTCTGGTTCTAAACCAGAGCAATCGGCGGCTACCTTTTCAGGAACGCCTACTTTTTTGATATATCCCGCTTTTAGAATATTGAAAACGGGTTCACCTTCGCGAGAAGGGGTGCAAGTTCCAGAGAAAGTGGTTTTACTTACTTTTAACAAATAGGTTGGATTTGATAACTTCTTTGGCAATTCTAATACCGAACAAAGCAATTTATACGATTCTCCGTCGTGAGATAATTTGTAAGTGCCTTTGTACCTTATTACCTCCGGCTCAACAGTTCCAACGGCATTGGGATCTATAATGATTTGGGCCACATTCACGCTGTTGTTGGTTACCGAAATGGCAAAGCTAAACTCAGAAGATGGCATATCTACCCCATTCAACTTATACGCAGGTTGAACGCCTTTGTATGTTCCGACGTATTTTGTGTTTATGGTGTTATTCTCAGCTACAAATCCCACCAAAAAGAAACTACCTGCCGCAACAATCAATGAAGAAACATATTTATTCATAAAGCAAATATAAAATTTATTTCAATATAGTTTGAATTCCATGTGCTGCAATTAAAATTTCCTGCATTTTGTTATTCAAATACATCTTGTATTTGATTTCCTTTTCAGAAGCATTTAACACCACAATTACGATTTGTTTATTGGGGTTTTCAAAGGCAACTGTTTGCAAGGTTGACCTGCTTGGTGAACAGGCAATTCTTTTGGCACCCGCTAAAATGTATTTAGAAAAATGGCCCATGTAATGATAGGCGTTGGTAATCATTATGGATGAGTCGGATATTGGATTTTGGGTATTCAAATGCACAGGCGCAAAACAGTAATTTCCAACATGATTGGGACCACCTTTTTCATCTAAAAAGATATTCCAATCGGTCCATCCCACAACCCCATTGTTAAAATCGTTGATCATGTTTTTCGCGTATTTCTCACCAATTGCCCAATCCCCCATTTTCTGTGCGTTGAACAGCTCTTTACATCCCTCAGTAAATAAAATATTTTTATCGGGATAGGTAGATTGAACCAATCCCAAGTTGGCGTGCAATGGGTCTGCACCCGTCCAAGTTTCATACCAATGATACCCTATTCCCCAGACATATTTGGCAGCAACTTTGTCGCTTAAAATGGTATTTGCTCGGTGATAAATTAGGTCTCGGTTATGGTCCCACACAATAATTTTCTTGTTTCCCAATCCGTTTTTGGCCAAGGTTGGTCCTAAGTGGTATTTGAGGAAATCGCGCTCTTCTTCGGCAGTGTAAATACACGATTCCCAAATTTGGGTTGCCATGGGTTCGTTCTGAATGGTAAGTCCCCAAATCGAAATTCCAGATTTCTCATAGGCCTGAATAAACTTCACAAAATAATTTGCCCAAGCTGGGTAAAATTCTGGTAACAATTTGCCTCCGTGTAAAACGCTATTGTTCGATTTCATGAATGCTGGCGGACTCCATGGAGAAATGTAAACCTTTGTATTTGTGCCACTCATTTTCAAGGCATCTGCAATCATGGGCATTTTAAATTTTCGGTCGTGTGCAATATCGAACGTCGATAAACTCGCGTCGCCTTCTTTGATGTAGGTATATGATTCGCTTGAAAAATCGCAGCTGTTCATGTTGGTCCGAATGATGTTGTAAGCCAATCCTGAATCTTTGTGAAAGAACATGGTCATTAACTTTTTTTGTATTGAGGGACTCATTTTCGCGTACACTTCGGCACTGGCGTCGGTAATGGCAGCGCCAAAGCCCAGCATGGTTTGAAACTTTGCAGTTGGATTCACAAAAACCGAAATTTCAGATTCAACAGGTTGTATGCTTTGAACATTTAGTTTCAATTGCGAAATACTTGTTCCAGATTCTTTTGAGGTTGAAATAATCTTAAGATCAACGGATTGGTTTTCTGAAACTGCAAATTTGGTTTGTTTATTGTGATTCGTTGGAGTTTTAGACTGCCCAAGCAATTCACCAGCAACAACAAAGAAAAATAAAATAGAAATGTTTTTCACTTTGGAAATATACACATAAAACCAATTATCAAGGCATAAAAGCACCGAAATTCAAACAAAGAAAAGAAGAATTAAAATAATTAGATAATTTAGAATGAAATATAGACTTTTGTCGTCAAATTATAAAACAATCATGATTAAACTTCAAACCTTAATATTGGTAGGATTGTCTTTAACAGCAACCCATAGCCAAGCTCAGTACAACAAACTGCATATTCCAGATACAATGTCTGGCAAAACGTTCAACTTGGTTTTAAAAGATACCTTTACCCAATTTAAAACAGGGCAAACAACCATTACGGCGGGTGTAAATTCCAATTTTTGGGGACCTACCCTAATATTCAATCAGGGCGACACTGTTCACATGAATATTTTGAATAAATTAAACGATTCAACCACAGTGCATTGGCATGGATTTCATTTGCCAGCAGTGATGGATGGCGGACCACATCAAGTGATCCCTCCAAATACGGTTTGGCGCCCTTATTGGAAAGTTCAAAATGATGCTGCCACGTATTGGTACCATCCACATTTGCATGAAATGACACAAGAACAAATGACCAAAGGTTTGGGTGGTTTGATTATTGTGAGAGACGCAGTTGAAAGCGCCTTGGCATTGCCAAGAACTTATGGCATTGATGATATTCCCGTAGTTTTGACAAGCAGAAGATATACTGCTAGCAATCAGTTTGTAACTAGGAACAGCGCTTATGGTGATTATATATTTACCAATGGAACAACCAATGCCGAATTTACCATTCCAAAGCAAGTAGTGCGTTTGCGCATACTTGATGCTGAAATGGAAAGAAGCTACAATTTGGGTTTCAGCGACAACCGTACTTTTTACATAATTAGCAGCGGTGGTGGCTTATTTGATAAACCAATTGCTGTAACCCGTTTGCCAATTCACGTTGGTGAACGCTATGAAATTTTGGTTGATTGCAGCAACGATGCCGTTGGTACTACCTTTGATTTAAATGCATTCAATTCTGGTCAATCGCAAAGTTTTCCAGGGGGCGAACCTGGTACTGGAGGTGAGTTTGGAAGTTTACTGAACAACAAAACCTTCACTACCCTACATTTTACGGTTGGAAGCGCCACCGCAAAACCAATTACAACAATTCCTACAGCACTCAGAACAAACACCTATTTAACTGCAGCAGACGCAACCGTTTCAAGAACGATAAACATTACAAATGGTAATCCTGGCTCAGGCATTCCATTTGACCTCGACAACAAACCTTTCAATTTAACTACAATCAATCACATTGTTACAACAGGTACCACCGAAAAATGGACGGTAAAAAACAACAACGTTTTTGGACACTGTTTTCACATTCACGATGTACAATTTAAATTGGTTTCAAGAAGCACGGGTGCAATTGGTGCATATGAATCTGGTTGGAAAGACAATTTCTTTATTTCCAAAAACGAATCTGTGAGTTTTGTGGCTCGTTTTGTTGACTATGCCGATGAAACCCATCCTTTCATGTACCATTGCCATTTTGCAAACCATGAAGATGGGGGGATGATGGGCCAATTTGTGGTTACCGGAACAAATGGACTAAACAAAGCGTTAAATCAACCTTTCTTATTTTCGGTTTACCCAAATCCAGCTAAAAACAATTTAAAAATTGCATTAGGTCAAAATATAGTAGCCTACTACGTTACCATCAACAATATTGTAGGAAAAACGGTGATGATGTTGCCTCAACCTGAAATAGACCAACCAATCGACATATCCAATTTGGCGAGTGGCACTTATTTCCTTCAAGTGATGGATAAGAACACACAATCTGTTTCTACACAGAAATTCATCAAAGAATAAATGTTAAAAAAGAGTGTTTTCATGTGCCTGGGGTTCATTTCCTGGGCAGTTTTTTCAAGCTTTGATATTGGCATCAAAACCATCAATGATTTTTCTTTAAGAAACATCGATGGAAAATACATTTCATTAAAAGACAATGAACAAGCAAAGGGCTACATCGTTATTTTTACCTGCAACCACTGTCCTTTCGCGAAATTATATCCCTCAAGAATAAACAAACTCCAAGAAACATTTGCACCGTTGGGAGTGCCTGTTCTTGCTATCAATTCAATGGATTCAATGGTGTATGAGGAAGAATGTTATACGTTCATGCAACAGAAATCAAGCGAAAACAAATTCGCATTCCCTTATTTACAAGATGCATCACAAGAGGTTGCAAAGAATTTTGGAGCAGTAAACACACCACAAGCTTTTGTGATTTGGAGGGACGGAAACCGCTGGGTAATCAAATACAAAGGTGCAATCGACGATAACGGCGAGAGCCCTGAAATGGCGCAGAATTTCATTGCCATGGCTGTAAATGATTTACTAGCGAACAAACCTCTAAGCATGCCCACAACAGAATCGTTTGGCTGTAAAATATTCTACAGGAAGTAGGTTATTATTCTACTTTTCTATCAATAAACCAACAATTTCTTAGTGGTTTTTAAGTTTCCTTTGGTTACAACAACCATATACAACCCTGATTTCCAATTTTCGGTATTGAAATCCACACTGTGTTCAACAGCAATAGATTTGGAATCAACTTTATGTCCCAAAACATCAAATACTTCAACTTGCGTATTTTCTAAATTGTCGCCTTGTAAGCTAAATTTGTTGGTAGCCGGATTAGGATAAAGGTTAATTGAATTGCCAAATTCCAAATGTGTTACATTCAATGCATAATTTGTGGTGAAATTGTATTCAATAATACTTCCGAAATCGGCATTAAACATTTTGATAATTGCATTGGAAGTGCCATTCCTAAAACGAACAAAACCTGTCCCTTGTGCTGTATTGGCCCACCAGTTTAATCCATCTATTCCATAATCCTTCACAATCAATTTATAACAACCATTCAAATTATTTGGATATGTGAAAAGCTTATTGGCTGCGGTAAAACTATCAAAAAATACCACTTTTCCATCAACATCTAACAAGGTAATTGTATTCTCCGTAGGGTTGTTATTTGTTCTGAATTCTATTTTAAAATTGCCAGGTATCACATCTGGAATGGTAACCGGACTTGTCATTTTGCTGTTTTGCGCATATTCATCGGCTGAGCCATTCAATTCGCTTATTTCACAATGAAATACGTTATTTGATGGCAGCATTCCATTGTCCCACAATCCCCATGTTGGCAAAGCAATACTCACCGTATCTAAAGATTTCAAGTTGCCTGCCCATGTCCAAATTTGTTTTACATTTGAATTGTTCACCCAATATTCAAACTTGATGGTTTTCAAATCCGTTTTCCCTGTGTTTTGAACAAGTATCAATGGTTGAGAACAGATAGGATTTGATTTTGCATATTCATAATCGGTGGTTGGCTTTACAATATTTACAATTTTCGCATCTAAGTTAAAATTCAAATCTCCATAAGAAACCAATTGGTGGGCAACAATGTATCTGTAATCACCACTTGTTTTTACAGGTTGTGAAATTTCATAATCAATGGTTTCGGTGTTACCTGCAGTTACATACTTTGTAATTTCATGTTCAATTAACTTTGAACGCAAACCAGGACACCAACCTTGACGGGGAATCAGCCAAGTACCACCTTGGGCAATCATCGGATTGGTAGAACAATCCATATTTGAACTCCAATTCAAGTTATTTCCTGCTACAATTAATGAATGGGTAATCACGCCTCCATTTTGTTCAAATTCTCCATCTGAACCATGTCCGGTTATTGTAGAACGCAATTTAAAAGATTTGGCATCGGACAATAAGGAAACCTTCGTTGGTGCAAACACATTATTATTCAAAATGCTATTGATACCAGGTCCACCCAATCTAGCTCCACCCTGCCACAGTTGATTAAAGTTCAAAATATTTCTTGGCGGTGTCCCTACAATAAATAGAAATTCCATTTCCATATTTTCTTGGTTTTGTCCGCCCATTGCCACTACCAATCTTTTATTGTCTTTTAACAATGGAGCAAAATCGGTCATATCCAAATACCAATTTTTACCTTTCATTCCCAAATCTAAGCCAATGCCATAAGGCGTTACAAAAGAAACAAGTTCGTTATACCATGGAAAACGCAATTGATAATTCAAATTTGTGATATCGATTTTCCCTTGACTTTGATTTGTTATTGAATCAATTAAAACTCCCGTTTCGCCATTGTAAACCTTTGATTTACTTGACTCATACACCTTAAAAGAAGAATCAACTTCAAGTTTATCATGTGTTACAATTTTGGAAAGCGAATTGTCAAGAACCTTATATCTGTCAACTGTATTGGCATTTCTCACAATTGAATCTCGTTGGGTAATATTGCTGACGGTTACAGAATAATTGCCAGTAAACAATGTCAAATTTGGCTTTTCAACATATCCGTTGAACATTCTGCTCAATGCATCACCGCGATCGTATGTCCATTGAATGTTTTTACCAACAGACAGCTTCCCTAAGGCGCCATCTGATACTGTTGATCCATTTCCTTCGTTCATTGGATAATAAGCCAGCAAGCTCGCAAATTGAGGATGAGTATTGTCGATAGATTTGTTCATCCAATCGGCAACTTCATTTGCTGTCAAGGCCTTATTCCAAATGCTTAATTCGTTTAACTTCCCTTTGTAGTTATTTTGCAAACTTTGATCTTTGCCTAAAATTACATTCATGAGGGACATTGGTTTGGATTTACTTGTACCTGAGAGCCATAGGGTTCCGTTGAGGTAAATCGACATATTTCCGGTTGTTGAGTTTTTAGTAAAGACCCAATGATTCCATTTTCCTGCATATTCATTTGCTGCAGCTCCTTTATTGATTCGATCGTATCCACCTGATGCAAATCCACAATCAAAGTAAATGCTTCCATCCGACCAAGGAAAATGAATATTTAGTTGGCGTTGATTGATATCTGAAGCCCAACCGTAAATTACGGAAGTATTTGTTGGCAATGATTTTGAATCTCCATATGCCCAAAAAGCAATAGAAATTTCATTTTTAATGGATGATAATCCCGATGCATTAATCACAATATGCCCATTAGATGATAAATCTACAGCATAATTGTTATTGGCAGACAATAAAGAAGTTAAGGTATCAGAATAGCCCTCAAAAACAACAGCGGTTGACGGTGCCGAATTTGTAAATGAAAATTCAAAGAGCAGATTACTTGTCCCGTCCCAATTAAAAGGAGTATGGAACACAATTTTGTTTTCACCAACTATGAATGGCATGGTGTTGTAAAAGACTTCTGTAAATCCAGACATTACGGGTGTATTTGCATTTAATTGGTTTGCGGTAACTTGTTGGATTTTAATTTTGAAGAAATTAGCAGTTCCAGCACCAAGGGCTTTCAAAGAAATTCCTTGGATATCACCGGCGGAGAAACCCGCGTTTCTCAATTCTTCTGCACGGTAAATTATTTGGGTTTTACCTGATTTTTTATCCGTATTTAATGCTTTATAAATTCCTAGACTCCCTGTTCCTATTGTAACTTTTTGTTCATTAGAAACAGTATTCACATTTACACTTTTAAGGGAATAATCGTAATAATCACTAATTGGCTTGGCCGTGTATTTAAAAGTAGTTCCGTTAAAATTAGAAACAATATATTCGGGAGCTTTTTGGGTTAATTCTTCAACTTTGGTAGAATCAACTAAAAAGGTATTGCATGAATAATCCCATTCTCCGCAGCCTTTATTTCTGTTGTTTCCATCAGAAATTAGGCCATTTTTACAACGCATGTTATATCTCAAAATAATTTTCTCAAACGTGAGATTTCCTTTTGGAAAATAAGCGATGGTATCTCTACTATTGCTTCCATAATGGAAGGTTTTCACCCTAATTGTATCACCAGGTTTCTGAGCCAAAACCAATTTAGGAAATGCCAATAAAATCAAGAAGGATACGGCTAAAATATTTTTACGTTTAAATAACATTATTAATAGTTTTATTACAATCAATTAATTCAAAAGTAGCTTGTAAGTAATGTTTTTCCAAATGTGTGAAAAGTAAAAAAGTGCGTATTTTTGCGCAAATAATTCACAATAACATGTCAAATGATCCATTACACGGCGTAACATTAGAAAAGATTGTTACTGATTTGGTTGAAGCCCTAGGATGGGAAGAAATGGAATACAGAGTCCGCGTAAATTGTTTCGCGGTTAATCCGAGTGTAAAATCGAGTTTAACATTTCTGCGCAAAACTCCATGGGCCCGTAAAAAGGTTGAAGATTTGTGGGTTAGGGAAATTTTCGGCAGGAGGTAATTCAAAGGCTTATAAATGTTTAGCGCGTTTATCCCGAAAGCGTTCGGGAGTTTATAAAGGTTGTTTTGAAGTACTTACATAGAATTAAACAGGCAATAGCCGTAAACAGCCGAAGGCGTCAACAGTGCGCAGCCCTTCAACTAGCTGAGTGAAACGAAGAATTAAACAAAAAAAGCCTCACGAGTGAGGCTTTTTTTTTAATAAAGTAAAATTTAGAATTAAGGATTAGGAACAAAAGAAATGATAGTAAAACCATCTTTTGCAGTACCTTTAATGGTAATAGAAGCTTTGGTAGGACCAGTAGTTGATTCTGCCAACTTTTTCTTGTCAACTTGATTCATTGAAAAACAAACTTTGTTA
>JAIYAW010000008.1 GCA_027488835.1 Bacteroidota bacterium
ACGAAACGGTGATCCCCTTTATTTAAAGGGTTTGAAGGTGATTTGAGATTGACATCCTAGATCAAACAACAGGATTTTGATGTCCTGTTGTTTGCCTAGACTGTTGTCAAAAGTGGAGTTGGGGGGAATTGAACCCCCGTCCGGAGATGCGAAAGCTGGCGCTTTCTACAGGTTTAGGGTGAGATTGTTTTCGGAAGTAGGCCGGCTCTCCCCAAGCCAACGTAACCTCTTATTTGGCTAATAATGTTTCCTGCGCCAATGTTTCAGAAACATACCCGTGCGGGTCGATTACTTCTGTTGATTCTCGGCACGAGTATAGAGAATCGAAGTAAATGGCATTAACCTATCACTCGGATTAGGCAGCCATGGCAAAATTGTTTTCGCCTCTTAAATTTTTGAAAATTGAGATTAAAGTGCCAAAATCCAAAGCACTACCTGCTTACACCGCATCCATTCATCCCGTCGATTCCGATCAACCCCAATCGGTTCTACAAAGATATAGAAAAAATTCTGCTGATTTTTTTCTATATTTGTGTGGTTAAATTAAGAATGAATTGTTCGATGAAAAATAGATTTGTAATTTTGGTGCTCTTTTTTGCGTCGATACAGTCTTTGTTTTCGCAAACAACTCATTACGCATCAACATTTTCTGGATTGACAAGTGCTATAAACGCTGCGACATCTGGTGATATTATTGAAATTCAAAATGATTTAACAACTACAACGCCCGCTACGGGATTTTCAGCGCTCGTTATTAGCAAAACACTTACCATCAATGGAAATAATTATACCATTACTGTTCCAGTAACGGGTGTTTCAGATGGTGGTATCAATAATTCTGGTACTGGAGGAACATCAACTGCGTCAGCTTATCGCGTATTAAATACCACTGGAACTTCTGTGACAATTACAATTAATGATTGGGTAATAAAAGGTGGAAATATTGGTGCTAATGGATCGGGTGGTTGTATTTTAAACAGCGCCGATAAATTGGTTTTGAACAATGTTACTATATCTAACGGCAGAAGTTCATATTTATCGAGTGGCTCTATTGTTTTAGGTAATGGTGGTGGTGGAATGAGCAATACATCAACGGGAAGGGTTTACATGCAAAATTGCATGATTACCAGAAATTCTGCAGGTTATGGAGGTGGGTTTTTGAATGATGGGGGTAAGATTTTTCTTGAAAAGACTACTTTTACCGAAAATAGATCTGAATTCAATGGCGGCGGTGGTGGCGGCTGCGAGACAAAAAATGGCGGTTTTTTATACTTCAATAATTGTACATTTTCAAATAATTATAGTACCGAATATGGTGGAGCTATCAATAACTACAACTCAACTACATATGTTGCCAATAGTACCTTTACGGGAAATGTTGTTTATGGCTCAACTTCAAGAGGTGCTGCCATTTCAAATCGAAATGGAGAATATGTTTTAAATTGTATTTTCGCCTATAATTATTATCGATCAGGAGGAACAATTACAAATCCAAGTGCTTATGATTTAGATGATTTTGGACTAACTACTGGTACAAATGTAAATTGTTATAACTCTATTTATCATTCTGGTACAAATAAATTTAACACAACTACTTCTACAGGGAATGTTCAATATACCGGCGCAATTGATGGTTCGGATAATTCAATATTTGCGGGTGGCATTTACACAAAAATTACTGATGGAACGGGGACAGAAATTGGTAGTGCAAAAGTGTATCAGCCATTATTGGTTTCTAACGTTCAAGCGAAAACTGCAACATTAAAATTGGGAAGTTTTCCAAATAAAACCGCAAATAAAGGACTTGTAACAGGTTTTACTTTTGGGGGTGGTTCTCCATCTATGGGGTATAAAAACACAGGTGGAACTTGGGTGAATATATTGGGAACGGCAGCATCTAGTAATATTGTTACCTTAGATCAATTAGGAACAACAAGAAGCACAACTGCGCCCACACGAGGTTCTGTTGAAACTGAAATAGCTACTGTTTACATGTTGAAATCAGTAATCGCTGCCAACGGTACTACTTTGGGTGCTTCGATTTATGGAGATGTTTATGCTTCAGGAACGAAAATCAATGTCACCGCAATTGCGAATACAGGATATGCGTTTAGTTCGTGGATAGATTATACTACTGGTTCAGTTGTTTCTACATCAAATCCTTATTCAATTACGTTAACTTCAAATTTAACAATTCAACCAGTTTTTGTTACTTCAAGTACATATACAGTTACTTTTTCTGGAAATAACAATACCAGTGGTTCAGCACCGAATAATTTAAGCTTTACAACTGGAAATTCCGTGACTTTATCAGGCCAAGGTACGCTTTTGAGGGATGAATATTATTTTAGCGGTTGGAATACACAGCCAAGTGGTGGAGGTACAAATTATGCAGTTGGTGCAACTTATTCAACAACCGCAAATTTAACATTATACGCCAAATGGACTCCTTACGTTAAATACTATGTAAAATCAGGTTTCACTGCTGCATTAAATTCAACGTCGAGTTGGTCTGGTTATCCTGATGGAACAGGAGGTAGTCCAGCAAATTTTAATAGCGATAAAATTTTTATTCTCGATAATTCTGCTAATTCAATTTCCTATTCAACAGGCGGTAACTGGACAATTGCTGGAGCATTGCAAATTCCAACGGGTAAAACATTATCTATAGACAACAATACTACATTGTCTATATCTGGTGATATATTTAATTCAGGTTCAATAAGTAGCGGTGGTTCTGGCTCAATATTGAAAATGGCTGGATCAGGTTCACAGTATTTAGCAGGTAACAATACGATTTCTAAATTGGTCATTGATAACAGCAAGGGTGTTAATATCGGAGGGGCAACAGATGTTACAAATTCCTTAACACTCACAAATGGAGTATTAGGTACATCCAATGGTACTCTTACGCTAAAAAGTAATTCCTCCGGAACCGCTATCGTAAATCAAGTTACTGGGGGCAGTATTAGTGGTGTAGTTACAGTTGAAAGGTATATTCCCGCTCGCAGGGCTTTTCGTTTGTTAAGTTCGCCTGTAACAACTACAACAAGTATCAACGTAAATTGGCAAGAAGGTGGAAGTAATGCATCAGGCTTAGGTACGCACATAACAGGTTCGTCAACAGGATCAAATGGATTTGATCAATCTCAAACGGGAAATAATTCATTATTTACTCATAACAATGCCACTGGAACTTGGTCTTCTATAGGTAATACAAATTCCACTACATTAACATCTGGGAATCCTTATCGATTGATGGTTCGTGGTGATAGAACTGTTGATTTAAATACCAATACCCCAACGCCAAGGAATACCACATTACGGGCAACAGGTACATTATTTACAGGTTCGCTATCTGTTAGTGGGTTGAGTCAAACTGCCAATGGTTTTAGTTTTATTGGTAATCCATATCAAGCGCCAGTAGATATGAATACGATTTTGACTGGGTCAACCAATTTGAATAAAAGTTATTATTACATTTGGGATCCAAAGGTTTCAACCCGCGGTGCCTATGTAACAGTTGATGTTGCGAATAATTCGAACAATGTTAGCGGATCCACAGCTGATAAATATTTACAACCTTGGCAAGCTTGTTTTGTAAAAACTGTAAGCAATGGATCATCTGCAATGTCTTTTACCGAGGCCTCAAAAGGTTCATCTCTTACAAATGTATTTAAACTTTTACCACCATTATCAACCTGGAATATTCAACTTTATCAATCTGATTCTCTTAATGTTGATGCTATGCCGAATGATGGTTTTATAGTGCACTTCGATTCTAAATTCTCAAACACAATTGATCAGTTAGACGCGCTTAAACCAGTCAATCAAGATGAAAATCTTGCTGTAAAGAATACAGATAAATTATTCAGTATAGAATCTAGGAACATACCTGAATTTTTAGACACAATTCCGTTGTATTTCTATCAAATTCGCGACAAAAAATATGTTTTTAAATTTGATATTAGTGCAAATGTGGGTAGGAAAGCCTTTTTAATTGATAAATATTTGAATTTAGAATATCCAATTGAAAATGTTGGAATTACTTCGTACTCTTTTGAAGTAGATTTACTAAATAATAGCTCAAAAGATCCAAATAGATTTGTTATCGTATTTAAAGAAGAGGTTTTATCTATATCATCAAAATTGTCTAATTCAAAATATTTATCTATTACTCCCAACCCAGTCAAAAATAATAGATTTAAAATTACCAATAATCGTGGTTTTGAATTGGGTAATGTTTTGGAAATTATTGATATGAATGGTAAAATAATTTATAAAAAGGTTATTTCTCTAATTGGAAATGAAGTTATTGTAGATGTCCAAGACGTTTTATCGAGTGGTGTTTATTGTGTGAAATTTTATTCAGAAAATTCTGTTCAAACTAAAACATTAATAATTGAATAACAATTTATTGTATTGTTTTTCTACTCTTATTTTAGAGAGATTTTCTTGGTTCAAACTGTTTAAGAATTCTTGTGTGTGCTTTTTGATTTTGTTTTATCAAAATGCTACAGCGCAATCCAAAATTGATTCGATAAGGGTACCACCAATTAAATTTCAATTGAATCTTATTTTTGGTGATTCTAACCAATACAAATTCCAAATTCAAGATTTAACCAAAGATTCTATTGTTTCAAGCGATATAAGTTTGGTAAAATTATCAATGGACTCAGCGATTTTGGTTATTCAAAAGAGCATTGAAAATTTGAGACAAAATCGTAGTATCACAAACAACTATGTAGTTTTGTATATTTTAAATCTGAATTTCAAAATGGAAGAAATGCATTGTTTGATTGAAAAATTATCTGAAATAGGTGTTAGGGTCAAAGTGGAATTTTCATTAAAAAAATAATTTGAAATTAAAATTTTTAATCATATCTTTGTATGAAATTAGTTATGTTAGTTAAAAAGTCACTCATTCTTGCAATTGTTTTGATATCATCAAAAATATTAATGGCGCAAGCTGGTTTTGATGATGATGTAGCTGATGTTGCTGTACCAGTTGACGGTGGAATATCTGTTATTCTTGGAGCTGCTATTTCTTATGGAGTTTTAAAGCTTCGCAAGAATAAAGACAATAATTAATTTAGCTGTACATCGTTTGGAGCTTGGGCTAACCAAGTGTACTCTCCACCCAAATCAGACAAACATTTTTTCCAAACGAACTGCGCATTCATCATCATGTAATTGCGTTTGAATTGTGAAACAATCCAAGTTTTCTCTTTAATCTCATTTTCCAATTGTTCGGGTCCCCAACCACAATAACCGGCAATTGCAAAGGCATTACTTTCGTTTAGTTCCCCTGTTTGATGCACAGCAATAATTTCATGCGCGTCGCCACCCCAATACATGCCATCGCCAATTGGTAAGGTGTTTTTGATATCGCCGCAGCTGTGCAAAAAATTCATTGTCTTTTTGGATTCCATGGGTCCCCCAAAATATAACTTTAAACTGATTTCACTTCCGTCTTCTTCGCTAGCTGCTTTCATGAGTAGGCCTGACGTATCATTGATTACAACGCCATAAGTTCCCTCATCATTATCGTCAATTATGAGTACCACATTCCGGAAAAAAGTTTCGTCAGTTATAAACGGTTCTGCAATTAAGAGGGTACCTGGTTCTAGGAATTTACGCATATCAACTGCAATATGTAAAAAATATGTCATACCTCAATAATTATCATAAAAAATAGTGTTCTTTGCGTCACATTAACACTTATTCTAAATGAAATCTATTTCCCTTAAAAGTTTATTGTTCTTTGGCTTGGCTTCATTATCAAATGTATTGCTAAGTCAGGTGGTAACGGTTGATCCTGTATTTCCAAAAGAAACAGATACCATTACGGTGGTATTCGACGCCACTTTGGGCAACGGAGCCTTGAAGGGAGTAACACAAGTATATGCCCATGCCGGTGTAATTACCAATTTATCAACTTCAAGTGCCGATTGGAAGCATGTTGTAGGAACATGGGGAACGGCAGATACTAGGGTGAAAATGATTTCAATGGGCAACGATAAGTGGAAACTTCGTTACCACATGAAGAACTTTTATGCCCAAGCAGGGGCTTTTGCCCCCAACGAAACCATTCAACAATTGTCATTTGTTTTTAGAAACCAAGATGGAAGTATCGTTGGCCGCAGTGCCAACGGCGGTGATATTTTTTCACCTGTTTATTCTGCGGCATCCAGTTTGATATTGAAAATTACTTTGCCAGAGGCAAAAACAACCATTGGGAAATCTACCGATATATTAAATGTAAATGCCTACACCAGCAAAAGTGCCAACATCGAATTGTATTTCGATGGTAGTTTGTTGCGTTCAATAACATCAAAAGATAGTTTGCAAGCTTTGTTTACAAACTTTACTTTGGGTTCGCATAAAATTAAAATCATTGCCAATGTTGGGAGCGAAACTTCTTCCGACAGTATTGTGTATATAGTCAATCCAACTGTTACCTCTTTGGCAATTCCATCGGGGTTGGAACAGGGTATCAATTACATCAACGATTCAACTGTTTATTTGGTGCTTTATGCCCCTTATAAAAACTATGTTTATGCCATTGGTGATTTTTCAAACTGGCAACCCGATACAAAGTATTTCATGAATTTTGATCCCTCAAAATCATTATGGTGGACGAGAGTTGAAGGACTTACTCCAAAGCAAGAAGTGGGTTATCAATATTTTATTGATGGAAAATTGCGCGTTGCCGATCCTTTCAGTCCGTTGATGTTGAGTGAATGGGATGATGCAGGAATTCCAGCTGCGAACTATCCAAACTTAAAACCTTATCCTAAGAACAAAACTTCTGGATGGGTAACTGTGATGCAACCTGGAGCACCAGGTTTTTCATGGAGCAAAATGAAATTCACCCGTCCCTCAAAAGATAAATTGGTGATTTATGAATGCTTGATTCGAGATTTTACCAAGGCTCAAACATTTAAGTCGGTTCAAGATTCGCTACCATACCTGAAAAGATTGGGAATTACAGCGTTGCAATTGATGCCTGTTTTTGAATTTGAGGGAAATTTGAGCTGGGGGTATAATCCCGCTTCGCACATGGCCATCGATAAGTTTTACGGAACTCGTGACGCTTTGAAATCTTTGATAGATGCGGCACACCAGCAGGGAATTGCAATTATTTTAGACGTGGTATTCAACCATGCATTTGGTTCTGCATCTATTTGCCAAATGTATTGGGATGATGTGAATTCTAGACCTGCTCAAAATGGTCCTTATGCAAATCCAATTCCAACCCATCCATTTAATGTGGGTAACGATTTAAACCACGAAAGCTCGGCAACAAAATATTACGTAAAACGCGTATTGAAGTATATATTGGAAGAGTTTCATGTGGATGGATTTCGATTTGATTTAAGCAAAGGATTTACCCAGAAAAATTCTGGAAGCGATGCAAATGTAATGGGGCAATACGATGCAAGTAGAATTGCAATATGGAAGGACTATAACAACACAGTAAAAAGTGTTGATCCAGAAGCATATACGATTCTAGAACACTTTGCCGATAATTCGGAAGAAAAAGAATTGGCTGCTAATGGCATGATGCTTTGGGGGAATGCAAATTACAACATGAACCAAGCCGCAGAAGGTGTGATCAACAACAGCGATTTTGGTTGGGGTATAGATTATACCAAAAGGGGTTTACTTGCCCCGAATTTGGTGTCGTATGCAGCTAGCCATGACGAAGAGAGAATGGCTTATTCTTGCATTAATTATGGAGCTGCAGTGTCTGGATATAGTGTCAGAACCAATCCGATTTTTTTGGACAGAATTGCATTGTCGTATTCGTTTTTATGGCTGACTCCCGGTCCTAAAATGATTTGGCAGTTTGATGAGTTGGGATATGATTATTCGATAAACCATTGCGTGAATGGTACGGTTAACAATTCTTGTAGGCTCGATCAAAAGCCTATTCGCTGGGATTATTGGACTTCAAACAACAACCGCAGAAGGTTGTATTTCAAAAATGCCATGATGTTGCATTTGAAGAAAACGTATAACGATGTAAGTGCTCCTGTGAATTTTTCACTGAATGCGGTTGGTAAATTCAAGAGAATGCAAATTAATGGTGGAACTTTTACAACTTTGTTGTATGGAAGTTTCGATTTAACGTCCCAAGCCGTAACTCCTGCGTTTCCATTTACTGGAATGTGGTATGATTACATGAATGGCGATAGCATCAATGTAACGAATGTAAATATGGCGGTAAGTTTTAAACCAAGTGAGTTTAGGGTGTGGACAAGCAAGCGAATTGACAATCCGTTTTTAGTGGATATGGCCAAAATGTCTGTTTCTGATGTGAAAATTGAGTCCGTAGAAGTGTATCCAAATCCAGCTGCGCAAACCTTGTATGTTGCCGTTCCAACATTGGGCGAACGTAAATTTTGTATGTTCAATTTGTCGGGGCAGTTGGTTTTTGAAACATCGGTAATGGGTGAAAGTACAATTGACATATCAAACTTGAGCAACGGCATGTATGTTTTCAAGATTTTTGGGGGACAGCAGGTTTCTTCGGGAAAAGTGGTGGTTCAAAAGTAATTCTGCACTATTTTCATTAAACTTGCAGTCCCGTGCTGTTTAACTCTGTAGAATTTTGGTTTTTCTTACCCATTGTATGGTTGGTCTATTTTGTATGGCCATTAAAATCTAGGTGGGTATGGTTGCTTTTTGCGAGTTATTATTTTTACAGCTTTTGGAAACTGGAATTTGCAGGCTTGATGCTATTTACCAGTTTTTTAGACTGGTTTGCTGCCAAACAAATTGATAAATCAGATATAAAGTGGAAACGATTATCGTGGCTATGGATTGCCATTTTAAGCGATATCGGTATGCTGTTTCTATTCAAGTATTTCAACTTTGCATTGGGCGATTCAAATTTGGCGAAATCGATGTATCAAAGTCAGTGGACTGCTTGGATTATTGAATTGGGAAAATATACCATACCAGCGGGGATATCATTCTATACCTTTCAAAGTATCAGTTACGTAGTTGATGTATACCGCGGAGACGAAACTCCCGAAAAGAGTTTGCCTAAGTTTTTGCTGTATGTATCGTTTTTTCCGCAATTGGTAGCTGGTCCAATTGAGCGTTTTGGGAAATTACACAGCCAACTTTTTACAAATTATTCTCCAAAGTGGGAGGATGTTAGAAATGGGTTGCGGTTGTTGATTTTTGGGTTGTTTCTGAAAGTTGCCATAGCCGATAATTTGGCTGGGGTGGTAGATGAGTTTTACGCCAATCCCTCAAAATACAATTTACTTTCCACTTGGGTGTCTGCGTTTTTGTTTACTTTCCAAGTTTACTTAGATTTTTTTGGATATTCGTTGTTGGCTCAAGGAGCAGCTTTGTTGTTTGGCATCCATTTAATGGACAATTTTAACAAACCATTTTTAGCAAAGAGTATCCCTGAATTTTGGCATAGGTGGCATATTTCTTTGAGCACTTGGTTTAGGGATTATGTATTTATTCCTGTTGGAGGAAATAAACGTGGGCCTGTAGTTTTAGCATTTGCTGTGATGTTGGTGTTTTTTACCAGCGGATTGTGGCATGGAGCAAACATTACCATGATTTACTTTGGGCTGAGCCAAGGATTCTTATATTTGTTTGATCGATTTATCTTTAAAAACATTCAAATTCAATCTGTTGTTTGGGAAAGATTTAAACAGGTAAAAACAGGCTTGTTTTTCATGATAACCTTGGTGTTTTTCAGGTCTGGAACGATTGAACAAGCCAAATTGGTTTACAAGCAAATGTTGGGTTCAAATTTGGGTATTGAAAATATACAAGTTGGATTATTGATTTGGTTATTTTTGATTGTTGGGGTAGTTCTCGACAACAATATCATGAAAGAACGGGCCGATTCCTGGTTGGGGAAACTACCCACTTATGTCCGTTGGAGTTTGTATATTTTCTTCATTGGTAGCATAGCCATGTTTGGTGGCGCTGTAAATCATCCTTTTGTCTATTTTCAATTTTAGAACATGAAAACAATCATTAAAAATGTGGTGAGTCGGTTAATCCTTGTATTGGTTATTTTGATTGGTTTTAATGTGCTTTATAAAAAGGAATTTTATGATGCCGATGTACAAAAATATTCAAGGGTAAAAAGCAGAATCGACAGTGCCTTTCAATACGGTGATATAGTGTATTTGGGGGAAAGTAGCAATACCAGTTACAATCCTTGGACAGATACTTTAAAAGAGAGTATTTCAGACTTTTTGCAATTGTATCTGCCGGGTAAAAGGATTGAAGCAGTAACGCATGAAAGTTACCATCCCGGGTTGTTTAGGCAGATGTTGAATTTACATCCCAACAACAGGGGTCTTTTTGAGTTTATGGCCATGCATCAGGATCAAACCATTGTTTTGGGTGTAAATATTCGAACTTGTGGGCCCACTGCGGTGTTCAGTGGCAATGAAGCCAGCAATCAGCAGGAAGCTTTGTTCTACAGCAAACGTCCCTCATTATTAACAAGGTTATTTATGAGTTTGAAGTATTACGACCATAGAGATGCTTTGGAAATGGAACGATTGAAGTTTCAGTGGTGGCGGTCGGTTGATATTTCTGGCAAAGGAATGGATACTTTCCGCATTTCAAACAAGTATAAAACGGCAAAAAGGTGGATTGACGATTTGGCGTCGGATCAACGACCAGAATTGCCGGTTCAAGTAAAAAATATGGCCGATGCTTATGTAAAAGAATTTGCATTTTTACTAGACGACAACAACGTGAGGGTTCAAGATTTGAAAGAAATTGTGGAGATATGTAATAAATTAAGTGTGAATTTGATTTTCCATATTTTGCCTCCCAATATTCACCATACTGAGGGATTATTTGGAAATCAATTAAAACAATATTTGGATTATAATTATTGGTTTTTGAAAAAACGATTTGCGAATTGGGGAGTAACGGTGGTTGATAACTACAATTTACCTGAAGCCAATGAAAAAGTTTCTCGTTTTACCGATCAGTGGTACCCAACGGAGCATTACGATGCTGCAGTAAGAAAGGCAATTGCAAAGTCATTGGTTCCTGTTATTGTGGAAGAAAAAAGCCAATTAAAGGATATTTTCCCTAAAAGGAACAACGAGCCCAACTTTAGCATCAAAATGCCCTATTCAGACAGTTTGATAGGTGTATGGAGACGATTGAAAAGGTTAAATTGATTTATTCAAAGGCCACGAAATTTTAACTATAGTGCCGTTGTCCTTTTCTGATTGAATTTCAAATTCGCCTGAAATAATATCCAACATTTTATATACCAAGGTATATCCAATGCCATAACTCTGATATTCAATTGAATTCCGGTTAGATACAATCAATGTTCTGTTCCTGATTTTATCCAAAGTTTCATGATCCATTCCTTTTCCATTGTCTTGAATAATAATGCTTTCAGAATCATCATCGAGTATATAATTGATTACAATTTGGCCATTTTGAGTAAATCTATTTGCATTGCTTAAAATATTGGTAAGTATAATATTTATAGCATCTCTATTGATTTTAATATTTGTATCCGCAAGGATATTATTTTGAAACTGATTGTTATTAATTATTAATCCAATTTCTAAAAACCCTTTAAGGTCTTCAATCAATTTGTACAGATTTACATCAGAAATCCCTTCTGAAATAGGACTGCTAGTATTGATATAGTTTAAAATATTTGAACACAATACTTCCAATCGCTTGGTGGAGTTGATAATTTGATTAAATTGTACCAATACATCGTTTTTTTGTATGTTTTCATGGTTTCCATGAATCATATCTCCAATGATATTGATGTATTTTATGGGAGCAAAAATATCGTGGTTGATAATGCTAATAAAAGTAGTATTTTCATTATTTAAGTTAGTTAATTGATTGATTTTATTCATTAACTGCAGGTTAATTTCTTGAATTTCCTGTGTTTTTTCTTGAATGATTTTTTCAAGATTTTTGTTTTTGTTTTTTATTCTAAAAGTTCTGAATCTAGATACCAAATTGGAAAGTACAAGAAGAATAAAAATACTCAGAATAATATAATTGGCTTTTAAATACCAAGGATATTCTTTTTCAATGACTAATCTTTTAAAAATGTGTTTTTCTCCATTTGACAGAATGGTGTATATTTCCAATGACTTGGAACCATTAAATTGAACAGGTAACTTAAAATTATGAATTTCTGAATAATTAATATGTTTTGTGGAATCATTAAAGTTAATGTATAAGTTTAGGTTTCTGCGGTTATACCAATGTACAACACTAAAATCAAAAGTTAATTCTTCAACGTTACTGGTTAGATTTATTTGGTTTCTGTTTATTTTAATTTCCTTGTTTAAATAGGTAATTTTGTCAATTTGCAATCGAAACTTTCTTGAGTTTTCAGGAATTGAATTTGGTTTGAAATATACAATTCCTTTTAGGGAAGGAAATGAAATCATGGTATCGCCGTAGGTAAGAAAACTTGGCGATGCGCCTCCGTTAAATTCATCTGTTAATAAACCGTCATCGGTATCAAAATATTCAGGTTCTGGAAGAAATTTTTTGTATTTAATAGCATTTTTAAAACTATAGGCTGAAAAGCGCAACATTCCTTTATTCGTTGCCATCCAAATACACCCTTTTTTATCCGTGTAAAATCCATGCGAATATTTAATTGCACCAATTTCATCAGAAGGTAAAATTGTGTATTTAAATGAAATGGAGTCAATTTTTATCACACCCAATCCGTAAATTGTTAAATAATATTCATTATTGTATTTCTGAATATTTCTAAGCGGTACTGATTTATCAATTTTATGAATTATTTTATTTTTGATTGGGTTATAAATGGTTAATCCAGCTGTGCTGCCAATCCAAAAATTGCCATTCACTATCTTGACAGTGTTTATGTTTAAATACCCTAAATCACCTTCATATATTTTTGATGTTTTATTATTTTCAGGATTAAATTCTGAAATAAATGTATTCCCAATAATATAAATTTTATGTTTGTAAATTAAAAAATTGGCGTAAGAATTAGTTGTTGTTTTTAACAGTATTTGGCTCTTATGTGTTTTGAGATTATAAGTAAATATCTTTTCAGGGGAAGATGTAATAATAGTTGAGGGTTTCGTAAAAATATAATTGTTATTTATCCATTGGTTTTTAAATAATTCGGATTGTTTATGATTGTCCGAAATTGATCCTCCGTTAGTGAGAATATCGCCATTTAAATCTGGAATCTGTATATAATAATTGCTCTTGTGTATTTTGTTCAAATTGAATTTCGTAGAAAATTTTGATTTGGATAATATGAGTAGGCCGTCAGATTCAGACCCTAGAAAAAGTTTATCTAATTCTGGCACATAGAGTCCATTTTGAAAACTTAATTCTACAGGCAATTCTTCGGTAATGAGTTTCCAATTGTAGATGTTTTCATATTTATTATACAACAAGATCCAGGCATTTTTATGGCTCACTAAAATAGGAGTTTCATTGGGATGATTGATTAATTTATAACTTCTTATGTTAAAGCCCGATTTTGGGAATGATAAAATTTTAGCCTTATTTTTACTCAACATTGTTTTTACACTGCCATCTTTTAAATGCGCAAAAATATTTTTATCAACGATTATATATTCTAATAATTTATGGTTTTCTATAGAATCGATTTTTTTGTACTTTAAATCTGATGAATTTAATTCATATACAATGGAATAGCTAGATTCATTAGTTTGAGTAAAATAAACGGTGCTTTTGTTAATTGGAATAACCTTGGTTGTGAAAAAAAAGGTTTTGAATGTACTTAGTTTTACAATTTTTTTAAAATCTTTCAAAGGCAATTGTAAAAATTTGTAATTCCAAGTAAAATCTCTTTGAGATGAGTCTTTAATATAAAATGAGAATTTCTCTTTATTTATTTCATACACATTTCCATCGGCAAATAAGATGAGTTTTTTATTTTCAGTAGTTTTGAAAAAACTTACACAGCGACTATTGTTTGGAGATTTTAATTTTTTAATCTCTATCCCGTTAAAATTAAAAATACCAGTGGGTGTGGCAATCCATAATATTTTATCGTCATCAAAAAATAAATGAGTTACAATGTTTTGATCAAATTTACTGTTGAATTTATTGATGGTTTTTTGAAAATAGTCGTCGTTTTTTTGACCAATAAGATTATTTATCAGCAATAAGCTGAAGATAGATAAAATAAATGTTAACTTTTTAAATTTCAATTGTATAGTTGTATCAATTCTACAATGTTTGATACTTGTAGCTTTTCAAAAATACGATTTTTCACTGTTGATATGGTATTGCTTTTAACTAAAAGTTCTTTTGCAATGTTTTGTGTGTTTTTTCCTTCTAATATTAATTTGAGTACTTCTTGTTCTCTTTTGCTTAACCGGCTTTTTTTTGTTTTGCTTTCAACCAATGTCTTTTCATTTGATTGAATAAATTGTTCAAGCTTGTTTGTGATTTCAGATTCAGCTAGTTTTTTTTCGCAAAATGAAATAGCTGCATGCTTTTTTAATATGTGATCAAACATGATTTTAGGGTGCATCGTGAAAATCATGATTTTCAATTCAGGGAATTCTAAAATTATTTCGTCTAAGATATTTAAGCTCGACCCTTCTGGAAAACTCACATCCAATATCAAATGTGTAGGTTTGTTTTCTCTGATTTGTAATACAAGAGTATTTAAATTTAAACATTCGAATACATTATGTACTTTTAATTTATAAGAAAGAATCATTTTAATGCCACTTAATATGATACTGTGGTCATCGGCAATCAGAATTCTTGTTTTTGAGGTATTTGGCATTGAACTTCAAAGTTATTTTTAAAACCATTCAAATAACGTAGATAAATATCTACAATTGAGGAAGTGTTAATTTGTGAAAGAAGTTTTACACGTGAAAAACAATTGAAGAAACTAGAAGGTATAACCTACCGAAAAGTTGAAATTTCTGCTGGCTGAAGGGAATAAGTAAACTTCTTGAATTACATTTCTATTGCCATTCATATATCCCCAGGTATATCCATTGTTCGCATAGTATTTATTGAACAAATTATTTATTTGAAGTTTAATATTTATTGAACTTTTACGAGATATAGCGTGGTTGTAATTAATCATTAATTCAGAGAAGTTGTAATCGTTGAGTTTTCTAGTTTCATCACCAGTATTATCTAAATATTGTTTTCCAATAAATTTAGTAACCAAACGGAAGCTTAAATTACTTTTTGTGGTACTTACTCTTTTATGGTCTGAATAAACTGTATTCCAAAAATATACAGTATAGTTAAAACCTAATGAACTCACATAGTTTGGAGAATAAGAGATTGGTGCATTGCGGAAGTTTGAATCTACTTTTTCGTATGTGGCATAGTCTAACCAACTTGCAGGTGCATTTTCAATAATATTTTTACTCAAAGCAATATTTCCTATGAGTCTGAGTTCATGGCTAAACTTACCGAAGTATTTTTTTATATGGTCAAAGATCAAAGCGCTTCCCTCTATTTCTATTCCCGTTCTATAACTTTTCGGCACATTCACCCTCAACGCAGATCCAACATCGTTTAAATCTCCGGATAAAACGAGTTGGTTTCTGTAGTCCATGTAATACCCATTTAAGTTCATTGTGAATATTGAACTATATTTTTGTTCGCTATCATTCGTATAGTTATAATTTCTCTTAAATAGAATGGCAAATTGATACCCCAATTCATAGTCTATGAGTTGTTCAGGTTTGGGAGTTTTTATTACGTTGTTGTCTGTGAAATCTGTTCTTGCAGGTTCTTTATATCCCATTCCAATACTTCCGTCCAATGTTCCTTGTAATAAGAAATTTTCTGAAAATTGTATGGTTGGATTTTTGAAATTGAAACCACCTTTGGGATTAAAAAATGTAAAATTGGAATTGAAGTTAATGGGTTGTAAGGCGTTTTCTGTTCCATTGCCATTATATAAGACTTTTCTCCCTTGCAAATCCAAATAGTAATTGAACATACTTGAAGAAGCATGATTGTATTTTAAAAATACGCTGATGTCTGTTTTGTAAGACGTATTTTGATAGTATTTGTTTGGTAGATTTTGTTTGATATATAAGGGAGTAGCAGAATAAACCGTATCTACAATACCATAATGTTGTCCAATATATTTGTTTGCGGCAACTCCGGCAGTAAAAAATGATTTTTCTGTTTCAAATGAATAATTTATGTTAACTCCAATTAAGTCATTGTTTAACCATCTTTGTCTTGTTAAATTGCTATTGGACATAGATATTGTTAACGTGTCGGGGATGGTAATGTTTGGTAAACCATAATTAGAAAGTTTGTCATTATATCTATATTCTGCGTAATATCCCTCGCCATGTGTGTAGTATAAAGTGGAGTTGAAATTAGATTTATTATTGAGTTTTTTATTCAGATAAAGATGAACATGGTTTTGCTGGTAATTGTCGGTTTGGTTGGAATATTGATAATAGTTAAACTTATCTGGATTGCTGTTAAATAAGTTTAAGCTATCAGCCGAATTTTGATAGGTAAATCCAATTCCTGCATTTCGAATATAATGATCCCATAGAGCAGTGCTATCGGAAGTTGTGTTTTTGCGGTTTGGGTTTCCTAAGTTATATTTTTCAATGGGAATACCGTACCATGCTTGATATGTTTTTTGTGTCCCTCCAAAAGCCAAAAGTTTCACAGAAAAAGTGGGTGTATAGTAACTTGCTGAAGTCAAATATCCCAGTAAATCAGAACTTGCTCGGTCAATAAATCCATCAGATTGTATATACGAAACTCGGCTATTGAATTTTAGTTGTTTTTTGTTCTTTAATTGAATACTATTTCCAATTTGTGCGGTGAATTTGAGAGAATTAAAGCTTCCATAACTCAAATTGACTTTTGATTCTGTACTTTCATCCGTTTGTACATGCAAACTTGCACCAAAAGCACCTGCACCTGATAAACTTGTGCCAATTCCTCTTTGAAGGGTTATAGAACTTGCTGAACTTACCAAATCGGGCATGTTTACCCAGAAAGTGCCCTGACTTTCGGCGTCGTTAATGGGTACCCCGTTCACTGTAACATTGGTTCTTGTTGCGTCGCTACCTCTCACCCTAATTCCTGTATATCCAATCCCATTTCCTGCGTCTGATGTTGTAATAACATTGGGCAATTGCTGTAATAAAATAGGGATATCTCTGCCCGTATTACCCGAAGATAATTCTCTTTTCCCAATAATCGTGTTGTTGGTGCTGTTTTGTTTGATTTGGTTGGTTTTGATAAGAACCTCTTCTATTGATTGGAAGTTTTCAGACTTACTGGTGTCAATATTATTCTTGACTTTTGATGCATCTTTTTGTGCAAATCCAGATTGTGCAGTTGCAAGAATTGCGAAAAATAAAAGGAGATTTTTGTTTGGCATATTGTTTCGGCTGTTTTGTTTTCATCCGAGACACATCAAGTAATACTTGATCATTTCCCTTCGCAGGCATTATCCTGAGCAGGTTAGCGGGTATAATCTCAGCACTCTATAGAGGCACCCCGAATGAAATACAAATTTAATGGAATAATATTTACCTTATGCAATTTATTTTTTAAATCGACTTTTATGTGGTTGCTTTGTGTTATAATGATATTTGCATCAATGAAAATCAATAAACCTTCCTTTTTTAATATTCGATTATTTGTCATTTTGTTTTTTATAATGGTGTTTCACCACAGCCTTTATGCGCAGAATCCAATCTTCGCCAAAGCGAAAATGATTCAAAACCATAGCTATTCTAACTATCAAATAGTTCGTCCTTATAAACTTGATTTGGAATTAGATATCGATATGCAAGATGAATGCATCCACGGTATTGCCATTTACCATTTGAAATGGAATAGGGAAATGAAGAAAGTGGATTTGTCAAAAAGTAACATCAAAATATCTAAAGGTAAATTAGGTGTTTTTTCTGGTATGGTTAATCAATCAAACGACAAGATTATTCTCGATACCAAGGGTCTCATTATCGAATCTGTATTTGGAATGAAAGGGGTATTATATTGGAAATATGGAGATTCTACAGAAATTTTTGGTAAGGCATTGGATATTAATTCGAGCGAACATGATACCATCATTCAAGTTCATTACAGAACTTGGAATAAAATGGAAATCAGCCGTAATCCTAATTTTATTTCGGCAATTCAATGGTTAAAACCTTCCCAAACCCACGATAAAAAACAGCCTTTCATGTTCAGTCAATCTCAGGCTATCTTGGCTAGAACTTGGTTGCCTTGTATGGATGTTCCTGCAGTAAAGTTTACTTACAATGCAATAGTAAATTATCCCTCAGAATTAAATGTGGTAATGAGTGCCCAAAAATTTGAGGATATTCCGTCATTCTTAAAAATTTACCCGAACAAAAACGGTGAATTTCGTTACTTTATAAAACGTAAACTCTCTAATAATTTTCCCGATAGCATCCATCGGAATAATCCTCCTAATCCCAATAACCCCAATCCGTCTAACCTGTCTAACCTGTCTAATCAGTCTAATCTAACAAAGAGGATTTACTTCCACCAAAGCCTTCCCATTACATCCTACCTCATGGCTATTGCAGTTGGAGATTTTCAATCGAAAAAGTTGGGCGAAAATTGTTTAGTCTATGCCGAACCTGGATTACTTGAAAAAGCAGCCTACGAATTTGCAGATTTGCCTAAAATGATAGACAGCGCCTCGGCACTTTATGGAAAATATGCATGGAAAGAATACAATGTACTTGTGCTTCCTCCAAGTTTTCCTTTTGGAGGGATGGAGAATCCCGTGGTAACTTTTGCAACCCCAACAATCATAACAGGGGATCGCAGTTTGGTTAGTCTTTTGGCACATGAACTTGCACACAGTTGGAGTGGAAATTTGGTAACCAACGAAACATGGAATGACTTTTGGCTGAATGAGGGATTCACAGTATACTTTGAAAGCCGGATCATGGAGAAAATCTACGGAAAAGATTACGCAGATATGTTGGCAGTTTTAGGACTTGGTGAATTGAAAAAAACCATGGCCGATTTAATGCAAACAGCTCCCGCCGATACAAGATTGAAACTGAACTTAAACAGCAGAAACCCCGATGACGGATTAACCGACATTGCTTATGAAAAGGGTAGGTTCTTTTTGCTATGGTGCGAAAAGCAATTTGGAAGAAAGCAGTGGGATATATTTTTAAACCAATATTTCAAGAAACATGCGTTTTCAACTTCAAATACAGAAATTTTTGTAAAAGAGTTGAATCAGTTTTGTGTTGAGAATCAGAAAAATTCGAAACTGAACTTAGTTGATTTTTCGTTGAATGTAAAACAATGGGTTTATGGAATAGGATTTCCTAAAATGCAATTTGCCAATAGTGATGGTGGTGGAGCTAGTGCGTCTTCTGATAAGTCTTTGATGCCTATAATGAAAAGCAATTACCTAGATCAAGCTCAAAAAGTCGCTAATTTGGTAAATGGTATCAATCAAAATCATCGGGATTGCATTGGTTCTCCGGATTTGGTAAATCTTGATGCCAAAGATTGGACAACGCATCATTTTTTGCATTTTCTACGAAATTTAGATTCGTTGAGTTTTGCAAATATGCAATTTTTAGATGGCAAATTTGGATTCTCGAAAACCGAAAACAGTGAAATTGCTTTTGATTGGTTTCAGCTTTGTATCAAATCTCGTTATTCTGTTGCCTATCCTGATTTGTCAAACTTTTTGAAAAAAGTAGGCCGCCGCAAGTTTGTTTTGCCATTGTACGAATCACTATTATTAAGTTGTCGTGTGAATGTTGTAAATAAGGATGATTTAAGTTCAAATCCAGAATGGAAATTGGCATTTTACACCTACGAAATTGCACGTGGTGGATATCATAGTGTGACTCAAAATTCCATAGACGCATTATTTCAATTTGATTCTTGGACCAAATAATTTTACAGCGTGGATTTCCCCCTGAATGCACTGATTGAAAATCGAGAAATTGCCTTGAGCAATGCTATTCTTGAACCTTTAATATTTTCTGATTTAGGCAATAACTCCATTTTTATCCAGCGCGATGATTTAATTCATCCTATAGTTTCTGGAAATAAATGGCGCAAATTAGAAGGTTGGATAAGACATGCCAAAGAAAACAACATTCATACTTTGGTTACTTTTGGTGGTGCTTACAGCAATCATCTAGTTGCAACTGCAGCTGCTGGTAATTTTTTGGGATTTAAAACCGTTGGCATTTTGCGTGCTGATGAAGAAATAGACAATCATTATTTACAGATTGCAAAATCGTGTGGAATGCAAATCCGCGGTGTATCACGTGAGCTATACCGTGAAAAAACCGCATTAATGAGTGAATATAGCCAAATGGAAGGCTGTATGGTTATTCCAGAGGGTGGTCAAGGTGACTTGGCTTTAGAGGGCTTTGAATCCTTGGTTTTGACATGGAAAGATAAAGTTGATGTTGTTTATCATGCTTCTGCAACTGCTACAACCGCTGTTGGATTGGCAAAGGCTATTAAAAAATTAAATCTAGCTATTCAAATTAAAGCCGTATTGGTTTTGAAAAATTTAAATGCTCAAATTGAATACGCTGAGCAACATGGGGTATACGATATCATTGATTTTATTCCAGATTTTCATTTTGGGGGATATGCAAAGTCTACGCCTGAATTAATTGAATTTCAAAAAGATTTCACAATACAAACCAATATAATGATTGATCCTGTGTATACAGCAAAAGCACTTTTTGCTTTAAAAAATGATAGTGAAAATGGTGTTTTTTTGTCCAATCAAAAGATTGCATTTTTACATACCGGCGGTATGTTGGGCGGCATGTCTGAAAAGTTTAAGAACGTCCTTTAATGTTGGTTCATCATGGGATCTACATTTCCTGTTAGAATCAAATGGAAATTTTTGCCATTTGACAAACCAACATCTAAATGTTTCTTAAACATACCAAAGGTATTGCTCGTTTTGTATGAAGCGGTAATCCAAGCTGTATCGCTTACTTTAATCGGGTATTTGGTATAGTCTGAAGCAGTGCAACTGCATCCGGCCTCTACTTTTGTAATGGTAACGGGTTCTTTGGTTTTATTAATGAAATAGAACTTAGTAACTGCAGGTGGACCGCTTGGGACATCTTTGAAATCATGAAGGTGCTCATTCCATAGAATGGTATCAATTTGAACGACCATTGGTTTGGGTTCAATATTAACAGTAATGGCTGTTTTTTTTGTTCCGCAAGCTATGAACATTAAAATTGCAAAAATACTTGATGTTAAAATATTATTTTTATTGATCATAACTTAATTATTCGTAATTCGAATTTGTTTCTTTTGGTATAAAATTGGCTTTTGTCCCGCGCGTATGATATTTTTCACTTTTGTAATGTTTCCCTCAATATTCAATTCAAAGCTGGTATCGTCGTAATCAACGATGTTCCTCTTGAAATAGGGTCCAGGGGGAGTGTGTTCCGACATAAAGAATAGGGTGATAGAGTCAGTTGAATTTGGCGCTATTCCTTTTGAGGGAAATTCATATTGTGTACATTGGCAATCTGGAGCAATTTGTGCAATAAAGACAGTATCCGGTGAAGTATTTTGGATATAGAATACTGCTTCAATAATATCGCCAAGATTGCAATCTTGTTTGATTTTGTTATTGCCAATTATTTTGAGGGCACCTCTATTTTCGTTGTGTATTTCACCTATCAATTGAGCCTTAAGCCCAATTGATGCCATGCATAATCCGATTAACAAAAACAGGGTTTTCATATTTTATTTTATTGCAAATTCTAGTTTCACAGTGATAGACGCTTTTTTGTTACGATCCGAAGTATTGTATACTCCGCCCCATGAAAATTCTTCACTAGAAGTTTTACCTGTAATTTGAAAAACTCCCATTGTTGCATTTTTTAGTGAACCCAAGGTAGAGTTTCCTTTTTCTGCAATGTTTTTGGCTCTCACAGTTGCATTTTCAGTAGCATTTGAAATTAACGATATTTTCAAATCTTCGAGTTTGGTATAATAATAATTTGGGTGGTTGGAACTGATATTGATTCCTTGCTCCAGTAATTCCGTAATTTCACGGGCAGTTTTTTCAATGATATCAAGCGATTTTGATTCAATATCGAAGTTTTGGGTAAGTTTATATCCGTCGAAGGTAGAAACTTCAGAATATCCTTCGTTTCCATTGTATTTGCGTTCCGTCTTTGTTTGTTCCTCAACATTAATTGCACTAAATACAATTTCTGATTCTTTGATTCCTTTTTGAATTAGGTAATTTTTGATAGTTACTTGATCTTTTCTCAATGCATCAAACGCTTCTTTTCTGCTCATCGATAAGCTGCTGAAGCTTGCATTCCAAATAACAAGATCAGAAGTAAATTCTTTTTCAGCCAAACCCGTGGTTGATATGGTTTCAGCAGAAACAAATTTGTATTTATAGGCGTTGCCCAAAACTAATGATGCCAAAACAATTGCCAAGGCAATTAGGGATGTAGCATATACTGATAATTTTTTTTCTTCCATGTGATTGTATACTTTATTCGAATATAAAAAAAGGGCCGATAAATCGACCCTTTTATAAAAATTATTTTTTATTTATTGATAATAATTGGTGATAATGGTTTTTCAGGTTCTTTAACCACATTACCTGAAATTGTTAATGTAACATCGCCGCCATTTCCTTTTACAAAAATGTTTTTATTGAATGTTCCCGGGCGTCCATTAGAATTGTATTCTGCCGTAACCACAGCTGACTGGCCTGGTGCAATTGCTTCACGTGGCCATTTAGGAGTGGTGCAACCACAACTTGCCGTAACATTGCTTAAAACCAAAGGATCAGTTCCTGTATTTGTAAATTTAAAGTCGTAAGTTGCAATCAGGCCTTCGATAACTGTTCCAAAACTATGTGAAGTAGTTTCGAATTTTATTGCCGCATTGCTTTTTTCTTCAGCTGGTGTTGGTGTTGAACCAATAGCTGGATTGGTTTGTGCCCATGTTATGTTAAATAACACTGCCGCTGCAAAAACAAATACTAACTTTTTCATCCAATTATTTTTTAATTTCGTCGGCAGGAGCAGGAGCAGCTTCAGTTACAACGGTTCCGCTAATTATCAAATCAGTGGTACTTCCATTGTCAAACGTAACTTTTACAGATTTGCTAAAGTAACCTGCACGTCCATCTGTTCCATAGCTAGCTTTAACTTCACCTGATTCGCCCGGCATAACTGGTGTTTTGGTCCAAGTAGGAGTAGTGCAACCGCAAGAAGGGTGTGCATCTGTAATTACCAAAGGAGCAGTTGTGTTGTTTTTGAATTTGAAAGTGACTTCCGCTGGAGGACCCATTTTGATCGTTCCAAAATCGTGTGATTTTGCACTCCAATTAATTGGATCTTCAGTTTTAACATCTTTTTGAGCGTAAGTAGTAGTAACAAAGGCTAATGATAAAGCCAAAAGGGTTAACATCTTTTTCATATCTCTAATTTTTATTTTATTTCAGGTTTGGTTATTCAACTTCTGTGCCAAAAAAATAAAACTATATTGAATTTTCAAGAGAATATCGTTATAATTCTATTTTTGAGGGACAAAGGTTATTATAATTTACGTTTTACTTCTTCTTGTTTATAAACTTCTAAATAATCACCAACTTCAATGTCGTTGAATCTTTCAATTTGCAATCCGCACTCAAATCCTTTAAGTACTTCTCTTACATCATCTTTGAAACGTTTCAATGACGATAGTTCACCATCGTGCATAACTACACCATCTCTGATAACACGAAGCTTGCTTTTACGTTCAATTTTTCCATCGGTAACATAAGCTCCAGCAATGGTACCCACTTTTGAAATTTTGAATACATCACGTACTTCAACTGTACCAATGATTTTCTCAATAACCTCTGGACTCAACATACCTTCCATTGCAGATTTGATTTCTTCAATAGCTTGGTAAATGATTGAGTATGTTCGAATATCGATTTCTTCGTTTTCAGCAATTTGACGGGCCTTTGCAGAAGGTCTAACTTGGAATCCTACAATGATAGCATCAGATGCAGAAGCCAACAATACGTCACTTTCTGTAATTTGACCCACACCACTGTGGATTACGTTAATGGCAATTTCTTCAGTACTCAACTTCATCAATGAATCAGTAAGTGCTTCAACAGAACCATCCACATCACCTTTAACAATAAGCTTCAGCTCTTTGAAGTTTCCAACGGCCAAACGACGTCCAATTTCATCAAGTGTAATATGACGTTTGGTACGCATCCCTTGCTCACGAACCAATTGTTGGCGTTTGTTAGCCAACGATTTTGCATCGCTTTCCTCAGCAAATACAGTCCAAGTATCACCCGCTGTTGGAGGTTCCGAGAATCCTAACAATTTAACCGGTGTTGATGGAGGTGCATTGTCGATTTTTATTCCACGTTCGTTGAATAAAGCTCTTACTTTAGCATAATGTGGACCAGCTACAACGTGATCTCCCACGCGAAGTGTACCAGTTTGTACCAACATGCTACAAACAATACCCCTACCTTTTTCTTGGGTTGCTTCAACAACTGTTCCTTTTGCTCGGCGTTTAGGATTGGCAGTCAATTCCATTAACTCAGCTTCTAAAAGTACTTTTTCAAGAAGTTTGTCAACGTTTAAGCCTTTTTTAGCTGAAATTTCTTGGGCTTGGAATTTACCACCCCAATCTTCAACCAATATATTCATTTGCGCTAATTGCTCACGGATACGTTCAGGATTAGCTCCATCTTTATCCATTTTATTGAATGCAAAAACCATTGGAACACCAGCAGCTTGAGCATGCGCAATTGCTTCTCTAGTTTGTGGCATCACACTATCGTCAGCGGCAATTACAATAATTGCCATGTCGGTAACTTTGGCACCCCTTGCACGCATTGCTGTAAACGCTTCGTGACCTGGAGTATCTAAGAATGTAATTTTTCTTCCATCTTGTAAAGTTACTTCATAAGCACCAATATGCTGGGTAATTCCTCCCGCTTCACCGGCAATTACGTTTTCTTTACGTATATAATCTAACAAAGAAGTTTTACCGTGATCTACGTGACCCATTACTGTAACAATAGGAGCGCGTGGGCAAATGTCTTCTGGGTTTTCTTTTTCGTCGTCAACTGCTTCTATTTGAGTTTCAGCATCAACAAATTCAATTTCGAAATTAAAGTCATTCGCAACCAATTGGATAGTTTCAGCATCTAAACGTTGGTTAATAGAAACCATTAAACCAAGAGAAAAACATTTTGAAATAACCTGTGTAACAGGTACATTCATCATAGAGGCAAGTTCATTGGCAGCCAAGAATTCAGTAACTCTAAGGGTTTTGCTATCCTCAATTTTTCTTATTCTTTCTTTTTCTTGTTCTCCTCTACGACGGTCTTTGTCGTTGGCTTTCTTTTTGAATTTATCACCGCGGCTTTTTCCAGCATTCCCCATTTTACCCATAGTGTTTTTCACATTGCTTTTAACAGCTGATTGAGAAACTTCTGTTTTTACTGGAGGTTTTGCTTTTTGGAAAGCAGGTTTAAATTTGTCGTCGGTTTTTATTGTATCCTGAACCGCAACTTTAACTGTGCCTGGTGTGTCCTTGCGTTTGCGTTTTTTGCGTTCTTCTTTGACATCTTTTTTGGCATCATTAGCCAAACTAGAAACACCTTGTTTAGGTATTTGTAATTGAATTGTACCGAGAACTCTTGGCCCTGAAAGTGTTTCTCTGCGGGTTACAATTTTCTCAATTTCAATTTCTTCTGTTACTTTGGTTGTTGATTCTACCTTAGGTTTTTCATCAACTTTCTTTTCATCAACAAAATTTTCTTTAACAGGTTCAACTTTTTCTATTGATTCAACTTTTGCAACAGGTTCAACTTTTTCCTCTTTTTTAATAGGAGGGGGAGTTTCTTGTTGTTTCGGTTTCTGATTTTCCTGCTGTTTCGGTTTTTGATCGTTATGTTTAGGCTTTTTAGGTTTTTCGTGAAGTTCGATTTTTCCTAAAATTTTCAAACCACCCAATTGTTCCTCTTTTTTATTCGAAGAATCAGTTGGCGTTTCTTCTGTAATTGCTACAGTTTTTTCTTGAGTAACTTCTTCAACCTTCGGAAGTTCCACTTTTACTGGTTCTTCTGGTTGAGGAATCACTGGTTCAGCTTTAATAACCGGTGGATTAACAGGTGTAACAACTGCTGGCGTTTCATCAACGGCAACTTTCTCTGTTGTAGGTGTTGTGGTCGTAATTTTTACAACCTTCTGATTTTTAAGTTTGTTGGCTTCATCTTTTGCAGCTTTATCAGCTGAAAATTCTTGAAGACAAGATTGATACATGTCCTCGTTGATTTTTGTAGTAGGACGTGCTTCAACATCGAACCCCTTTTGTTTGAGGAACTCTGCCAATGCAGTGAAACTTCTATTTAATTCGCCGGCAACTTTTGCTAAACGGTATTCCGCCATATTTTAATTCAAATTTACTTTTAATATGTTGTAAATCCCAAGTTTGTTTTGCTGTTTTAATTTAATGCAAGTTAGAAATAGACTTGGGAAGCATTTTCTAACTTGCATTATTTGATTTTAATCTTCAAATTCTTGACGAAGAATATTTTGCACAGCAACAATAGTTTCTTCTTCTAATTCAGTTCTCTTCAATAAATCTTCAACTGAACTATTGATTACATCTTTTGCAGAGTCTAAACCAATGCGTTTGAATTCTTCAATAATCCAAGTATCAATTTCATCTAAGAATTCATCTAAATCAACATCATCTTCACTGGTAACCACATTGTTTACTCTGTAAACTTCAATTTGATAACCGGTTAATTTGCTTGCCAATTTGATATTATGACCGCCTCTACCAATTGCCAATGAAACTTGGTCGCTTTCTAAGAAAACGTTCGCTGTTTCACCATTAATATCCATTCTGCTAATATTTGCAGGCTGTAAAGAGCGTTGAATGTACAATGCATTATTGGTTGTAAAGTTAATTACGTCAATGTTTTCGTTGCGTAATTCACGAACTATACCATGAATACGAGCACCTTTAACACCCACACAAGCTCCAACAGGATCAATACGATCGTCGTAGCTTTCTACGGCAACTTTTGCTCTCTCTCCTGGTTCGCGAACAACGTTTTTAATGGTAATTAAACCATCTAAAATTTCAGGAACTTCCAATTCAAACAATCTTTCTAAGAACTCAGGTGAAGTTCTAGATAAGATAATTTTTGGAGTACCTTTATCCATGTCAACTTCATGAATTACGGCGCGAATGGTATCGCCTTTTTTGTAAATGTCACGAGGGATCATCTGTTCTTTCGGTAAAGAAAGTTCATTTCCTTCATCATCTAAAATCATGATTTCACGTTTCCATACATTATAAACCTCACCGGTAATAATTTCACCTCGTTTATCTTTGTATTTTTTGAAAAGTTCGTCTTTTTCTAGTTCAATAATTCTGCTCATCAGAGCTTGACGTGCATTTAAAACGCTTCTTCTTCCGAAATCATCTAAGAATACTTGTTGAATACAATCTTCACCCACTGCATAGTCAGGCTCTAATTTTTGTGCTTCACTTACAGCAATGTGTAGGCTTTCGTCTTCAACTTCTCCTTGTTCAACGATCAAACGCAAATGATACATCTCAATATCACCTGTTTCGGTGTTAATGATAATGTCAAAGTTGGCATCTTGACCATATTTCTTTTTTAAGATATTTCTAAAAACATCTTCCAAAACACGCATCATTGTTGCGCGGTCAATGTTTTTGAACTCTTTAAATTCGGAGAAACTCTCCACCAGGTTAATACCGAGATCCTTGGCTTTAGTTTTCATGTTATTTAAAACTTATTATAATTGTTGCTTGTTTAATTTGACTGTAAGGAATATTTGTTTCTTCAAATGAAACTTTTTTCCCTTTTCCTTTTATTTCCTTTTGAAAGAAAAAAACTGAATCTTCAATTTTTTCTAACTTTCCTATTAATGTTTCGTCGTTTGTTAAAACAAGATCGAATTTTCGACCAATATGTTTTGAAAATTGACGAATGTCTGTTAGAGGGTTATCTGCTCCAGGCGATGAGATCTCAAATGTAAATGGTGTATCACCAAAATCATCCTCGTCAATAAGTGTAGAGACTTGCTTTGTGAAATCGGCTAAAGCTTTCATTGATAGCGCTTCTTCGCTATCAACATAAAAACTAAATAATCCATCTTCACTAACAGTTTGCTGCACAACAAATAACCCAAAAGGAGTTGCTTCAGCATCAACTATTAATCTCAATTTTTCACCTATTTTTTTCATATTCAATAAAAAAGGGGACGGCTTGTGGCTTGTCCCCTTCCATTTAATTTCATTCGGAAAGTTCTGCAAATATACAGCGAAATTCTATTTTTTCCTAATAGAATTATTTTTCATTGGAATTACCTTGGTTGAAATAATACGTATATCGCTTTCAGGTCTGTCGTTTTTATCTGTTTGTGTAAATTGAATTTTATCAATGATATGATAGCCCGAAACTACCTTTCCAAAAACTGTGTAATTCTTATCCAAGAAAGGAGTACCTCCCCAACTTCCGTATATATTTCTTACGTTTTCTGGCATTGTTTTGTAAGAAGCCTCAACCTGTTCTTTTACCAAAGGTTTGATTTCTTTCATTACCTGATCAACTGCCAATTGATTTCCCATTTCCATAGCTGTAGCAAAGCGCATTTTGTATTCAGTATTTTCTGGCTTTGACATAAATTCTTTTATGGCATTTTGTGAAATCATTTCTTTGAATTTTTCGCTAGAAACAGGCGTTCCGGTTACAATATAAAATTGACTACCTGAGCTACTTTTGGTTGGATTGCGGTCGTCGCTTTCTCTCGCAGCAGCCAATGCACCTTTGAAATGATAAAGGGTGTCATTGAATTCAGCTGGTATGGTTACTTTTGGTCCACCATCGCCAAGTTGTTGTCCCGGTTTTGCGTTTTTAGAGTTAGGGTCTCCGCCTTGAATCATGAATTGTTTGATTACTCGGTGAAACAATATTCCGTTGTAATATCCCTCAGAAGCCAATTTGTAAAAGTTATCGCTGTGTTTTGGTGTAGCAGGATTTAATCCCAATGTAATTACACCATAATTGGTGGTGAATTCAACAGCATTCCAGTTTGTAGGAAGTGTTGTGTCGGGAACTGTCATTGGAATTGCCTCTTTTGCCAATTCTAATTTCATTTTTTCAACTTCGTCTAGTTTGGCAGTTTTTTGTTGACAGGCAAACAAGAAAATAGCAGGTATAAAGTATTTAATTTTCATTGAAATTGATAATTTCTTCTTGTTCAAAATATTCGATAATGTGCTGACGTAACAAATTTTCTTGCTCAAACAAAGTCAAATTAGGAATAGGCAATGCGTTTTCATATACTGGAAACCCATCTTGGTTAATTCCAACTTGTGTGTAGTATCCAGAATAACTTAAAACCCTGCAATTCGCGATGTGCATAAGCAATGTTTTTTCCTCTTTGGAGAATTTAGTTTCAGGCAATTGGCCCAATTCCCTGACTCCAATGATGAAAAGGATGGCATTTAAGTCTGGTTTTCGTTCGAATCTAGATTCAAAAAAATCCATAACTTTTTTCCACTTGATTTTTATTTCTGCGTGTAGATTTTCTTGTATCATGAATTACAAAGGTCGTATTTTTTTGGTACATTTTATTCTGTTTATGCAGGTAATAATTAACTTTGACCCAATCATAAATTATTTGTAAAGTGTTTACTGAATCAGAATCAAATTTTAAAAACCTAGATGAGTTAAGTACCTCAGGATTAATGGAGGGAATTAACACAGAAGACAAATCTGTAGCTCTTGCTGTTGAAAGCGCAATTCCAAGTATTGTAAAACTGGTAGATGCGCTTTACGTTAAAATGTTAAATGGGGGAAGACTGTTTTACTTGGGTGCAGGTACCAGTGGCCGTTTAGGCGTTGTTGATGCTTCCGAATGTCCTCCAACCTTTGGCGTGCCTTTTGATAAGGTAATTGGCATTATGGCTGGTGGCGATGGCGCTATTCGCAAAGCTGTTGAGTTTGCTGAAGACGATACCACACAAGGAATCAAAGATTTAATGTCCTTCAATATCAATCAAAATGATTTTGTGGTTGGAATTGCAGCATCAGGCCGAACTCCATATGTGTTGAGCGCTCTTGAATCTTGTAATAAAATGGGAATCGCAACAGGCGGAATTGCATGCAATTCAAATACTTTATTGAAGGACATTGCTAAGTTTCCAATTGAAGTTGTTACTGGACCAGAATTTGTAACCGGAAGTACCCGAATGAAAGCTGGCACCGCTACCAAAATGGTTTTAAATATGATTACAACTTCGGTAATGATTAAATTGGGACATGTGAAAGGGAACAAAATGGTTGACATGCAATTGACAAATGACAAACTCATTGACAGAGGCACCAAAATGGTGATGGAAGAAACCGGTTTAGATTACAACACTGCAAACGCGGTATTGCTAACAGAAGGTAGCGTAAGAAAGGCTGTTGAGAAAATTCTTAATTGGTAATTTAGGATAAAACTTCCCAAGTTTTATCTCCCATCAACCTCACTGTATGTAAAAATTCCTTGAATGGCATTTTATTTCCCCATTCATAAGGTGCAACCATACTCAGTTGTTGAGAGTCATCTTCTCTGGAATACAAATGGTAAACTCCATTTACTACGGGTTCAAAATTTATATCTGCCTTATAAATGGCGTGAGAAACTTCAAGTCTATGTTCGATTTCTCTCGCCTGTTTCATCAATAGTTCCGCCTGTTTTTTAAGCATTTGAATTTGCTTTTCGGCTTGATGCTGCATGCTTTCATGTGCAGTTGCTTTCATCAAACGCTTATCAAGTGGTTCTATTTTTGGTGAGCTAACTGAAAGCGCATACGGTGCACTACTTAACTCTCCTTGATAGATGGCGTCTTTTAAGAATTTTGGTCTATTATCTGGAACAATATGATTGGTTTCGTTTTCCAAGGTATCTAATAAACAAACAAGTTGCGAAATAGTTATTTCACAAATTCTTTTTTTATCAAATATTCTGCAATTTGAACCGCATTTGTTGCCGCACCTTTTCGTAGATTGTCTGATACCACCCACATATTCAATGTGTTATCGCAAGAATTGTCTATTCTTAATCTTCCTACAAAAACTTCGTCTTTATCATGTGCTGTTAAAGGCATTGGATATAACAGTTTCGAAGGATCATCCTGTAAGATAATTCCCTCCGAATGAGATAGAATGTTTCTGATTTCTGCTAAATCAATAGGCAATTCAAACGTAGCATTGATGCTTTCAGAATGTCCACCCATTGTTGGAACTCTTACAGTTGTGGCTGTGATTTTCAGGTCTGGAAGGTTCATGATTTTTTTGGTTTCAAGCATCATTTTTTGTTCTTCCTTGGTGTATCCATCTTCAAGAAAAACATCAATATGTGGCAAAACATTCATGTCAATTTGATAAGGATAAACCGCATCTACTGAATTTCCAGCTCTTTCGTCCATCATTTGTTTTACCGCTTTTTGGCCAGTACCTGTTACACTTTGGTAAGTACTCACCACAACCCGCTTTAATTGGTATTTAAGATGTAAGGGTTTCAATGCAACCACCATTTGAATGGTGGAGCAATTGGGATTTGCAATAATATAATCTGTTTGAGAAATTGCATCGGCATTTACCTCAGGTACGATAAGAGGGATATTTTTCTGCATTCTCCAAGCACTAGAGTTGTCAATAACAAATGTTTTGTTGGCAGCAAATTTTGGAGCCCATTCTAAAGATGTAGAACCTCCGGCACTAAAAATTGCGATTGCCGGCTTTGCGTCAATTGCATCTTGCATTGATTGTATCTTGTAAGATTTTCCTTTATATATAATTTCTTTCCCAATGCTTTTTTCGGAAGCAACTGGAATAAGTTCAGTGATAGGAAAATTTCTTTCAGCCAAAACCTGCAACATTTTTGACCCAACGAGGCCGGTTGCGCCAACTACCGCAACTTTCATTAATTTGCGGGTGGAGTGATGGCAGTACCCGGTTTTGAAACCTCTGCTTTTTCTGGTTTCATGCTAACACTATCTTTTTTTGTGGTATCGGACATTAAGCTCTCAAAATCATCTTCTTGTGTGTTTTTGTCGATGCTGTCTTGAGAGGTTTTTTCTTGTTCGGTGTAAGCCGATTCATTTCCGCCACATGCAGTTAATGCAAATAGTGCGATTGTCGATAAAAATAGAATTTTTTTCATTATATTATAATATTTCTAAGGTTTCAAAAAATTGGTTAAATAATTCGTAATCTTTCTTACCCAGTTCTTGTTCGACTGAACAATGCAAACTAATTGCTGCTGGTTCATTTTCAATAACCCAATTGGCGCTTTCTTCGTTAGGTTCGTTGATATGGGTAATGTGATTGGTTGCATCTTGGTGAAATGAGCTATGTGACCACATATTTTCAGGGGCTGAAATATTTCTGATAATCCAATCTAACTCAGGGTCGCTAAAAATTTCTTTTAAAGTTTGGTGCGCATTTTCATTGCATTCAATTCCATTAATTGGCAGCACATCAAACCAGCTTTTTATTTTTAGGGGATTTGGTTCGCCGTAAATTTCTAAAATCAATTTAGGGCCAGAACACCAGCCAATAATTTGTTGTATCTTTTCTGGGGTAATGGCATATGATCCATCAATGGCAAAGCCTATCCAATCGGCCATAACTGCCGATGCATAACGGGCATCACCCAAATCTTGAATATGATTGAATTTTATTTTCATGACATAAAAAAGGCTGCCAGAGGCAGCCTTTCAAATTATACGAGTAATTTAACTGGCTCCTCTAGATATTCTCTCACCGTTTTTAAGAAATCGGCACCCATGGTACCGTCTACTACTCTATGGTCACAACTTAATGTAACCTTCATGGTTTTGACAATTTTAATTTCTCCATTTACAACGCCAACGCCTTCTTTTACAGTTCCAACTGCCAAAATACAGGCATCAGGTGGGTTAATAATTGCGGTAAATTCATCAATTCCAAACATGCCTAAATTGCTTATGGTAAATGTATTGCCAGCCCAATCTTGCGGTTGTAATTTCTTTTCTTTTGCTTTTTTGCCGTAAGTTTTGATTTCAGAACTAATTTGATTTAATCCTTTTTGATCTGCAAAACAAACAACTGGCACCAACAATCCATCTTCAACAGCCATTGCCACACCAATATGAATGTGGTTGTTATATCTGATTTTTGTTCCTAACCAACTCGAGTTAATATTCGGATGTTTTCTCAGTGCTACGGCGCAGGCTTTCACAACCAAATCATTCATTGAAATTTTCACTTCACTCACTTGGTTCATTTGTTCTCTTGCTGCTACTGCCTTATCCATGTTGATTTCTACAGTTAAGTAAAAATGTGGTGCAGTAAATTTACTTTCGCTTAAACGTGCTGCAATGGTTTTTCTCATTTGCGACACATTTACTTCTGTGAAACTTTCTTGGCCTATCGGTGCAGCGCTCACTTTTGTAGTTGCAACGGAAGCAGATGAAGCGTTTTCAAGGTCTTTTTTCACAATTCTGCCATTTTCGCCAGAACCAACTACATTAGATAGATTAATGCCTTTATCTTCCGCAATTTTCTTTGCCAAAGGACTCGCTTTAAGTCTTTCATCATTTGCTGCACTTACAGAAACTGGCGCAGCTGCTGAGACATTGTTTACTGCAGAAGCAGGGGTGGCATCAGGAGTTGAAGTTGCAGCAGGAGTGGATGTTTTGTTTGCTAACAATGCCTGAAAATCTTCTCCAGGAGCACCTACAACAGCAATTGCACCGTCAACAGGAACAGCATTGCCCTGTTCAATAATCAAATGAAGTACAGTACCCTTTGCATATACTTCCATATCCATTGTTGCCTTGTCGGTTTCTACTTCCGCAAGAATATCACCACTTTTTACAGTATCACCCACTTTTACATTCCAACGCACAATGACACCTTCGGTCATAGTATCGCTCATTTTGGGTAGTGTAATTATTTCAGCCATTTTATAATCGTTAAACGAACCACAAAAATAATACTTTTTTTGGGGACATTTGTTTAATTTTGTAACAGAATTTTTGCCAAACCAATGGAAACAAATCAATATGAGAATTTTTTGCGCCACGTTTTGGCAAATGGGACCAGAAAAACCGACAGAACTGGAACAGGAACAATTAGTGTTTTTGGTGGGCAGTTAAGGTTTAATTTGGCCAAAGGATTTCCATTAATTACTACAAAAAAGGTACACTTAAAAAGCATTATATATGAATTGCTTTGGTTTTTAAAGGGCGAAACCAATACTGCTTATTTAAAGGAACATGGTGTGAGTATATGGGACGAATGGGCCAGTGAAAGTGGCGAATTGGGTCCTGTTTACGGTAAGCAATGGAGATCTTGGGAATCCAAAGATGGTAAAATTATTGATCAAATTTCTGAGGCAATTCAGTTAATTAAAAATACTCCTGATAGCCGAAGAATTATTGTTAATGCATGGAATGTTGGCGAATTAGATCAAATGGCGTTATTGCCTTGTCATACAATGTTCCAATTTTATGTAGCCGATGGTAAATTAAGTTGTCAATTGTATCAACGAAGTGCCGATCTGTTTTTGGGAGTTCCATTTAATATTGCGAGCTATGCACTTTTAACCATGATGGTGGCTCAAGTATGTAATTTAGGATTAGGTGATTTTGTCCATACTTTTGGCGATGCACATATTTATACCAACCACTTAGAGCAAGTGAATTTGCAACTTTCAAGAGAAGCAAAAGCATATCCTAAAATGATACTTAACACAGATATCAAAGACATTTTCAATTTTGATTTCGGTGATTTTACTATTGAGGGATACGAACCGTGGCCTTCAATTAAGGCACCTGTTGCCATATAATTTGCGATTTCTGCAATTTATTTACCTTTAAAAATATCTTTGTTTGGATTAATCCCATCTGAATTGAACTAATTTTGTTTAGATGATGAAGTTAGTTTTACGCAAAGCAGTATTAATAATTGTCTTGTTACAATTTTATTCAGTGGGCAAAGCCCAACAATTGGTTAGTATTTCTGGGTATATTACAGAAAAGTCCACTGGAGAAATGTTGGGTGGCGTTGCCATTGCCCTATATCCCTCGAGATACAGTACAAGTACAAATTCTTACGGATTTTATTCAATTTCTGTTCGTAAAAATACACCACAGAAAATTTATTTTAGATTTCCAGGTTTTCAACTTGACAGTTTTATTTGGTCTGCGAAATCAGATACTTCGTTTTCTATCGGAATGATTTTGATGCCTCAAGGTGATGATTTTGAAAAATTCAAAGAGGTTGAAATTGTAACTAAAAAATCTACCATTGCAGATAAGGTAGAAATGAGCAAAATTGACATTCCTATCAACCAAATAAAAGAAATTCCTGCCTTGTTGGGAGAAAAGGATGTGATGAAAGTGATTCAATTACTTCCTGGTGTTCAAAAAGGAGGCGAAGGACAAAGTGGTATTTATGTTCGTGGTGGTGGCCCAGATCAAAACTTAATTATTCTTGATGAAGCAATTGTTTATAATGCAAGTCATTTGTTTGGATTCTTTTCTGTTTTTAATGGTGATGCACTTCGTTCAGTAGAACTTACCAAAGGTGGCTTTCCTGCAAGATATGGAGGTCGATTATCGAGTGTTATTGATCTAAACATGAAAGAGGGAAATAATCAAAAATTTAGCGGAGAATTAGGTGTAGGGATATTAAGTTCTCGATTTACATTTGAAGGGCCTATAAAAAAAGGTAAAAGTTCATTTATGGTATCTGGAAGAAGGACCTATCTAGATGTTTTGGCCCAACCGTTAATTATGGCTGCGAGCGATGGAAATAATGCAGGTTATTATTTTTATGATATGAATGCAAAATTTAACTATATCATTTCCGACAAAGATAAATTATTTATAAGTGCTTATTTTGGGCGTGATAAATTCTATGCATCTGGCAATATAGAAGCAAGTAAAAATGAATTTAGTTTTGGATGGGGGAATAGAACAATGACAGGCAGATGGAATCATCAATTTACGCCTAGGTTATTTTCGAATTTGTCATTGATTTATAGTCATTACGATTTAAGTATTGGCGCCACTGATATATCCCTGAAAGAAAAATTTGAGTTAAGATACACAAGCACTATCGATGATTACGGAATAAAGTATGATTTCGACTGGCGCCCTATTCCTAATCATTTGGTTCGCTTTGGTTTGTCATCAATAAATCACAACTTTAGCCCTAGCGCAATGGTTTTCAAAGTGGGAACGAGAGATCTATTTAATAAATCTGTTGAAATTATCCGAACACTTGAAAGTGGTATTTACGTTGAGGATCAAATTAAAGTTGACCAACTTAAAATTATGCCTAGTTTGAGGATTAGTCATTATTTGGTTGGCAATAAGATGATATTAAATCCGGAACCGCGTTTATCAGTTTCTTATAATATATCCAGAGATAAAGCTATAAAACTCGCATATTCAGTGATGAATCAGTATATGCATTTGTTGAGTAGTTCTGGAATTAGCTTGCCAACAGATTTGTGGGTGCCAGCAACTGAAAATTTAAAGCCAATGAAGAGTGAGCAACTGGCATTGGGTTTTGCAAAGGATTTTAAGGGCGGAATAAGTTTAAATATTGAGGGGTATTTTAAAACAATGCAAAATGTTCTCCAATACAAGAATGGAAGTTCCTCATTTTTGTCAGACAATTTGGATCCTTCTGCAACTGCAGATTCACGAAGTTGGGAGCAATTGGTAACATCTGGTAAGGGAACAAGCTACGGAACCGAATTGTTTTTACAAAAACAAATGGGGCAGTTTAGTGGTTGGGTAGGATATACGTTAAGTTGGACAACCTTGCAATTTGATGATTTAAATGGAGGAAAACCATTTTATGCTAAATACGACCGTCGTCATGATATTTCATTGGTCGGTATATATAAAATAGATAAGAGAATTACAATTTCTGCCACTTGGGTTTATGGTACGGGCAACGCAATTTCCATTCCTCAGGGAACAATGGTTGCAAATTCGCATCAAATGTCAAACTATCCCACAATTTGGAATCCTACCTTTAATTCTTCCAATTCCCAAATTGATTTTGGAGCGAGGAATAGTTTTAGAATGGAAGCTTATCATCGATTAGATATTGGTGTTAGATATAGTACACCAATGAAAAGGGGGACAAGAACTTGGGAATTTAGTTTGTACAACGCATACAATAGAGCCAATCCATATTTCTATTATGGTGCCAATGTTGATGGAATTAATTTATTGAGTAAAATAACCTTATTTCCTGTAATACCATCTGTGAGTTGGTCGTATAAATTTAAGTAAATTAAAACTAAAAAGAATTTTATGAAAAACAAAATTTACATTATCGGAATGCTGTCATTATTTTTATTGATGATTTCATCTTGCGAGAGAACGGCATTGGTTGAGCCGCCGGCTTTTGTTAAAAAACCTGTAATTGTGTGCTTGATTTCTCCGAAGAGTGAGTACATTTATGCGCAGTTGAGTTATACAAAACCTTATTGGGGTGCTTCTGCAAATGTTCCGGATGAATACATACAGGATGCAAGCGTTGAATTAGTTGATTTAACCGTCCCTAATTCGGTTAAGTTATCACTTTTTTCAAGCAAAGGTGTTTACCGTGCGGATACAACGAGTTTTCACATTGCTTCACTACATAACTATAAAATAATTGTTACTTTGCCGAATGGGAAAGTGTATTATGCTACCTCTCAAGTACCTCCCAAACCAGATTTGTCTAAATTGAAAATGACATTTCATGAATTTGGTACATCAACCGATATTAGTGTTGGTCCTGGAGGTGGAGTATATTCTGAAACACCATTGTTGCAGAATTTCCAATACACTGGTGATTTAAATACTAACTTTTTTGCATCTATGCAAGTTGTTGATTCTATTGAAAATAAGTTTCAAAAAGCAGCAGAAGTTGTATTTTTACAAGATGTAAATAGAAGTATTATTCAAGGAAGCAATTCAGGAGTTATCAATATTTTCAGTAAGCAAAACGTATATTTTGAAGACGCACCGTTGAAATTAATATCTGTTCAGGGTTCATTTTATACGATGGATAAAGCGTATGCAGAATTTTATAAAACCCAAGAATTTTATGGTTCTGATCCGAGTCCATTTTCCGAGCCACTTATTTTATCTAGCAACTTTTCAGATGGAGCAATAGGTGTTTTTGGTTCCTATGATTTTGAAAATGGGCTTATTTATCATCGTTAAGATTGTTAAATCTTAGCGGTTATAATGCTACACAAAGCAAATTACATCAAGCGTTGATAAGCCCTCCACCATCGGTCGGGCATATCACCATTGCATACCATTTCATAATCGCGATAAGAGCAGCCAATAAAAAAGGTTTTACCTTCATAAGGATGTGGAATTTCCATCCACCATCTGTTGCTTTTTCTGCTTTTATAAAAGGTTATTTCATGTCCTGTTGATTCTAATTTATTTCTGTAAATAATAAAGTCAGGATGGTTTATCTCAGGGTGGTCATAATACCTAGTGATATAGCCATCAATGAAATACCAAGCCATTTGTGCAAGAAGTTGATGTGATGCAGGGTCTAATTGAATTTCATCTAAACCATAAAAGAACGCAGAACTTAATTTATTTGAAACGCCGGCGTAACGGGCAATTCTTGCCGCTTCCTCAGCGTACAAGCCATTTGGCGATTTTTCACTAGTGCCAGGGGCGTCTGAAATGCGCAAAGAATTCATATCGAACATCATCAAATGAGAACTCCTTAAAATAGGTTCTGTTTCTTCAATATGCGTTCTAACTTCCCCCAAACGGTGATTTTCGAAATACATCTTTTCTAACAGGCTCGATGTATTTTCAGTTATGTTATATCCCTGTGTCCCCACAAAATCTATATTGAATAAATTCGAAGGTTTATCAATTAAAATTTGACGCAACGGGGTTCCTTCTTCGAAATCAATGGATGGCGCAATATTAACAATTTCGATGGGTTCGCTATGTTGTCTGTAGGCCTTGTAGTGTGCAAATGTGAGATTTTTATTGCCACCAATTACGAGTACTATAATATTTAAATTCATGAGCTCACCCATGGCTTCGCTCAATGCAAATTGACGCTGTGTTTCATCTTTGGTTTCGACCAAATTGCCTAAATCGGCAATTTCTAAATTTCCAAACCTCCATGTTAATTGATAAAAGTACTTTCTAAATAAATCTGAAGATTCACCCAAGCCAATAATTGCAATTTGTGTTTTCTTGAGTTTGGGAAAAGCGGTTGAATTAAGTTTAATTTTCCCTCCAATAAATTGGTTTTTCCCTTTCATGGGGGCCCATAAATTTTCAGGAATTGGGGTAAAAAATGCGTCGATCATTTGAATATGCAAATTCGCTTAGAAAAATCATTTTATTAAAACCTTTAATGCACATGTCTTTTTTATTGGAAAAATCGGCGTAATTTTGCATTAATAATGAGTGAAGGTTTTTTTCCATTGGTTGTAAAAAAAGCAGTTAAAGAAACTGCCGATGCAACAACTTTTTATTTTGAAGTTCCAGAATCTTTGAAATCAACATTTGCCTATAAAGCTGGCCAATATCTAACTTTTGATGCCGAAATAAATGGCGAAAAAGTGAGAAGATCCTATTCTCTTTGCACATTTTCTGAGGTAGATGCCGATCCTGCAGTTACAGTAAAAATGGTTGAAAAGGGAAAAATGAGTACTTATTTGAACACTCAAATTAAAGAAGGAGATACACTTCAAGTGATGCCTCCTATGGGTAAGTTCATTGTAGATATTGATCCCTCAAAAGCAAAAAATTATGTATTGTTCGGCGGTGGCAGCGGAATTACCCCGTTAATGGGAATTGCAAAAGAGGTACTTCACAAGGAAACCAATAGCAATGTTACCCTTGTTTATGCCAATAGAAACCCAGATTCTGTTATTTTCAAGCAGGTATTGGCCGATATGGAGAAGACGTTTGGATCTAGGTTCAAAGTAATTCATAACTACGACCAAGCTCCATTCACATGGTTCGGATTAAAAGGTATGTTAACCACCGATAAAATTGCAAATATTGTAAAGCAAAAAATTGGAGGTTCTTACGATCAATATTTCTATTATACATGTGGACCTGGTCCTATGATGGAAGTTGTAAAAACTGGGTTGACGCAAATTGGTGTTTCCAATGAACAAATTCAAATTGAATATTTTTCTGCACCAGTTACTTCAACACCCCAAGTTGAGGAATCAGCTCCAGATGCTGCATTTAGCGGAACCGCAAATATCACAATGAAAGTATATGGTAAAACCCATACCATTACATGTGATTCAAATACAACCGTTTTGAATGCGGCTATGAAACAAGGTATTGATCCTCCATATAGTTGTACTGTGGGTGTTTGTACCACTTGCCGTGCGAAAGTGTCTAAAGGAAGTTTGCACATGCTAGAAAGAGAAGGTTTGAGCGATAAAGAGATTGAACAGGGATATGTGCTAACCTGTCAATCAGTGCCGAGAAGCAACGAAATTGAATTGAGTTTTGAATAGGATATAAATTTAAGATAACAAAAAAGCCTTCTTAAACGAAGGCTTTTTTGTTATCTGTCTATGGTCAATTCACCTAGATTGGCTTTGACATAATTTCGAAGTTTTTCGAGAATACCTGCGAAATCAGGAGGTAATTCACTATCGAAAAACACATATTCTTTTGTAGTTGGATGAATGAAACCCAATTCTTTTGCATGAAGCGCTTGTCTAGGCATCATTGTAAAACAGTTTTGAATAAACGATTTGAATTTAGCCAATGATGTACCTTTACGTATTTCATTTCCTCCATACATTTCGTCAGAAAATAAAGGGTGTCCAATTGCCGTAAAATGTGCACGAATTTGATGGGTTCTGCCCGTTTCTAAAGTACATTCAACCAATGTGAGGAAATAGAATTTTTCAATGATTCTATAATGTGTAATTGCTTCTTTTCCCATTTCAGGATCGGTATAATGCTTAGATTTTCTTCTGTCGGCAGGGTCGCGAGCCAAATATCCTCTAATAGTACCTGATTCTTCGGCGGGTTCGCCCCATACCAAAGCCCAATATTTTCTATCGATACTGTGATCAAAGAACTGCTTACCTAAAAAGCTAAGCGCAAATTCATTTTTGCCAATAACCAACAAACCAGATGTGTCCTTATCTATTCTATGAACCAATCCTGGTCTGTGGTTTTCATTTTGCTGTGGTAAATTTCCAAAATGATAAACCAATGCATTTACCAATGTTCCAGAATAATTGTTGCAACCCGGATGAACAACCATTCCCGCTTTTTTGTTGATGATTAATATGTCGGTATCTTCATATTTTACTTCTAGGGGAATATTTTCAGGATATACTTCAGTATCACGAGGAGGTTCAGAAAGTACTACACGCACATCGTCTAGGCCCCTTACTTTGTAATTACTCTTTATGGGCTTATTGTTAACCAATACACAGCCAGCTTCAATACCCGCTTGTATTTTAGATCGTGTTGCATTTGCTATGCGAACTTGTAACCACTTATCAATGCGCAATGGCTCTTGTCCTTTGTCTACAATAAATGCATGATGTTCAAACAACGATTCTTCGTTAGGTAACTCTTCTTCGTCTATTGCTGAATTATTCAAGTTACAAAATTACGCCCGATTTTATGAAATATATCATTTTAGCATATAACTTTTCCTGAAATAAAAATTGCAATATGATTTGCGAATTCCGCGGAATTTGAAATTATTTTATTTTTTTTCGGGGGACATTTGAAATATGATGCAGTGGAGATTTGTTGCGGTTATGGTGGGTTTTTTATTGAATATATCAAACCTAATGGGTCAGAACATCCCAAAATGTTCAGAAATATTCTTTTCAGAGTACGTGGAAGGTTCAAGAAATAACAAAGCGCTTGAAATTTATAATCCAACAAATAAAACGGTAAATCTCGGACAATACAGAGTTGTGCGGTGGCCAAATGGCTCTTCCCAATTTTCATTCGCTTTAAGCCATAAATTAAGTGGTTTTCTTCCATCAAGAAAAACAATAGTTCTGGTTATTGATAAACAAGATATAACTAAAGTTGGACTAGATACGCCGGTTGTGAGTATTTTAAAACAGAAGGCAACATTGTTTCTAGGAAATACAGATAGCTTGAATTTTTCAATGAGTTTCAATGGCAATGACGCTTTGTCTCTCGAAAAATATAATGCCCAATTAGGGAAATATGTAGCGGTTGATATTTTTGGAAAAATTGGAGCTAAACCAAATCCGTGTTGGACCGACAAATACCCATATTTGGGACAAGGAAATTGGTATTCGATGGATAGAACTTTGATTCGGAAATCATGGATTACACATGGACTCGATTCAGTTGGAAATGGTATTCTAATGGCAATAAATCCAACTTCAAATTTTAATCCAACATCGGAATGGGTTTCTTACCCAAAGGATATGTTTGATTCATTGGGTTCTCACAATTGTAACTGTGAAAATATGGGTTTGTTTGACATCAAGAATCTTGAATTACAATTTTATCCAAACCCAACAGTTGCTAAAGTAGTTTTCAATATAGAGGCTTCAATGGTTAAAAATATTTGTTTGGTTTCACTTATGGGGGAAGTTATTCCGTTGGAATTATTGTCTTCGTCTGAAGAACAGTTTGGTAAATTGGAATTAAATTTAGAAAATATGAAACCCGGAATGTATGCTTGTTGGATTACATTGTTGAGTGGTACAACTTTTGTAGGTAAAATTATGAAGGATTAACATTTTGATTTGAGTAAAATATAATTTGAGAATTCATTTTTTCTTATAAATCGTGCTCTTATCAAGTTTACACTTTATTTTTGAGCCTACATTTACACATGACAGATTTCCAATCTAATTCCTTAAAGAATCAAATTAACACATGGTTGTTAGAAGATGTTGGTGAAGGTGATTTTTCATCTTTGGCTTCAATAGACTCAAACGCCGTTGCAAATTCGGTTTTGATTTTGAAAGAGGATGGTGTGGTTGCGGGATTACAATTGGCTGCATTGGTGTTTTCCGAAATAGATGCTTTAATTGATTTTGAAATTTTGGCAGAAGATGGTTGTTTTTATTCGAAAGGTACCATTTTGGCAAAGGCATCAGGAAATGCACAATCGTTATTGAAAGGTGAACGATTGATGTTGAATTTATTGCAGCGTTTATCTGGTATTGCTACTCAAACCAGGGTGGTTGTTGATTTAGTGAAGGATACTTCTGTGAAATTGCTAGATACAAGAAAAACGACCCCGGGATTAAGAATTCTTGAAAAATGGGCAGTTACTATGGGTGGTGGTTTTAACCATAGAATTGGATTGTATGATATGATTATGTTGAAAGACAACCATATTGATTCATCTGGTGGTATTACAATTGCCGTAAATAAAACAAAAAAATATTTAATTGAAAATAACTTAAATCTAAAGATAGAAGTTGAAACCCGAAATTTGGATGAAGTGAGAGAAGCGTTGGCTGTCGGTGTTGATCGAATTATGCTTGATAATTTTAATCCTTCATTGTGTGTTGAAGCAGTTAAAATTATAGATGGTCAATGTGAAACGGAAGCTTCTGGTGGAATTACTTTAAGTAACATAAAAGAATACGCTGAATCTGGCGTTACTTATATTAGTTTGGGGTATTTAACACACAGTGTTAAGGCCCTTGATGTTAGTTTTAAAACAAAATTGAAAAATTAAAATGTTAAAAATTAGAAATATAACTTTCATTGCGGCACTTGTGCTTCTTTGCAATGCTCTAACTGCTCAAAAGGCAAAAAGAAAAACTGTCCCTCAAAAGAAAAAAGCTGAGGTTACGGCAATCACCTCATTGGATAAAGTTCCAGTGCCTAAAGAAGAACCAAATAATGAATTAAAGTGGTATGGTTTTGAAGAGGGATATAAAAAAGCGGTCAAAGAAAAGAAAATCATACTGGTTGATGCATATACTGAGTGGTGTGGATGGTGCAAAGTAATGGATCGCGAAACATATACCAATGTGGATGTGATTTCAGCATTAAACAGTAATTTTATTTGTGTGAAGTTCAATCCTGAAGTTGAAAAAACTTATCAATTTGGAGACAGAAAAATGGATGGAAGAACTTTGTTGCTTTGGTTAGGATATGGTGAATCAGGTGGTTTTCCTACCACTTACTTTTGGTTCAACCCTGACAAAGACGATAAGCGCGATAATCAAGCTGGTTATTTGCCTCCTGCAGACTTTTTGAAGTTATTATCGTCTGTAGTTAAAATGAAAAATTAATGGGCAGAAGAAATGCAAAATTCAAGCTGATAGATCAACTTGAAATTACGGCAGCAGGGGCGGAGGGGCATTGTATCGGCAGAACTGAGAATCAGGTAGTTTTTGTAAAATTTGCGGCACCTGGCGATGTGGTTGATGTTCAGGTTGTTGTAAAAAAGAAGAGTTTTCAAGAAGGCAAAATTCTGAAATTCCACAAAAAATCAGAGAAAAGAATTGAGCCTTTTTGTTCGCATTTTACCGTTTGCGGTGGATGTAAATGGCAGCATTTAAGTTATTCCGACCAACTTGCTTTCAAACAACAACAAGTGATTGATAATTTGGAGCGCATTGGTGGGATATCTGGGTTTGATGTTATGCCCATTGTGGGAAGTGTTAAAACCACAGCGTATAGGAACAAACTTGATTTGACATTTAGTGATAAGGCTTGGGTTACTACATTCAATAAATTGGAGCAATCTGAAAGCGATAAACCCAAAGCATTGGGATTTCATATTCCCGGCAGATTCGATAAGGTTTTAGATATTGATTACTGTCATTTGATGCCTGAATTTGTTAATGAAATTCAACGTGGTATTCATGCTTTTTGTCTTGAGAATCAAATTTCTTTCTTTGATTTGATTACCCAAGAAGGATTAATGCGTAACCTATTGGTGCGTTGCAATAGAAAAGGGGAGTGGATGATTGTATTGTCATTCCACCAAAACGATGAAGATGCCATTGACAAATTAATGAATTACGTTAAAAATTCATTTGATAACGTGGTTTCGTTGATGTACGTGATCAATGAGAAACGAAATGATACTTTACAAGGCTTAGAAGTTCAATTGTTTGATGGCGTTCCTTACTTGACTGAAACCTTAGGAAATAAAACTTATAAAATTCAAGCGCAGAGCTTTTTTCAAACGAACAGTGAACAAGCGGAAGTGTTGTATGACATTACCAAAGATTTTGCTGGGTTAACGGGTTCTGAATTGGTTTACGACTTATACACAGGTACTGGTAGTATTGCAATTTATGTTGCCGATAAGGCTTTGAAAGTCGTGGGTATTGAATATGTAGAAGAAGCAATAATTGATGCAAAAGAAAATGCCAATATGAATGGCGTTGAAAATTGTATCTTCTTTGCAGGAGATATGAAGGACATTTTAACCGAGGAATTTATTACAGAACACGGTAAACCGGATGTTGTAATTACTGATCCCCCGCGCGATGGAATGCACCCAAGTGTTGTTGCCAGATTGCTTGAAGCTGAACCTAAGAAAATTGTTTATGTCAGTTGTAATCCTGCTACGCAAGCCCGCGATTCTAAATTGCTCAGCGAAAAATACGATTTGGTAAAAATTCAACCGGTAGATATGTTTCCTCATACCCACCACGTTGAAAATGTGGCGTTGTATCTGTTGAGATAATTTGTAACGGTAACTAAATCGGATTAAATTCGTTTAATTAAAACAATGAAAAACAATTTATTGAATTTTTTTTTAGGTGTATTCCTAATAGGAACCTTGGGTTCTTGCGGTGACGATACCAAAAAACCAGTTGAGCAAAAGCCTCTTCCAACTGTAACTTGTTATAATGTAAAAGAATCTAAAACACTTATGTTCGACAATGGTGTTTTGACAGATTCAGCGTTGTTTAAATTTACATTCGATGCACAGAATAGAATTCTAAGTCAATGGTGTATCAAAGACGATTTGGTGATGGATTTTGATTACAGTGATACGAAGAAAATTATAATGAATCAACGTGCAAAATCAACGGGTAGATTGGTTTATTATACGCATTATATATTAAATCAAAAGGGGTATGCAAGTTGGAAAAATATGTATGCAAGTGATAGTGCTTTTTTGAATTCTATTTCTTTTGTATACAATAATGAGGGTTATCGTACCCAGGAATATTACCATGTTGGGAAAGATTCTTCGATAAGGTATTATGGGGTATGGCAAAATGAATGCATTACAGAATGCGCTATTCCACAATATGAATCTCAAATAGTAGCTACTTATACAAATTATCCAGACAATAGAAATATGGGATATTGGCCGTTCTTGAGAGATAAATCCTATTATTTGGTTGATACAGAAAAATACAGCACGCGAGGATCTTCAACTACTTATAGATATACCTATCAATTCGATTCATTGAATAGACCAATTATTGTTACCATGTTACAAGGATCTGTTAAACTTCAAGAGAAATATTACACCTATTTTTAAAGAAAGCTCCCTATATAAATAAAAAGGTGCTATAAATTTATCGCACCTTTTTTATGTTTTTATTTTTACGATTTCTGCAAAAATATTATGCAAAAGATTTTGCAATAATTTCGGCTTGTTCGGCGTCGTGAACTTTTTTGAAACCAGTTGCCGGACTTGCGCTGCTTCTACGTCCAATGTAAGTTAATTTCGCAGGGAAGTCGTAACGGTGTAAGTGTAACCAAGTACCTTGGTTTTTAGACTCTTCTTGTACCCAACAGAATTCTGCACCTTCGTATTTTGCAAATATTTCTGATAATTTCCACTCAGGTAAAGGATATAACTGTTCAATACGAACTATTGCAATATCTGTTGCATTTTTGGCTTCTTTTTCTGCCAATAACTCGTAGTATATTTTTCCGGTACAGAACAATACTTTTCTTACCTTTTTTGCTACGTTGATATCGTCGATTAACTCTTGGAAATTTCCAGTTGCCAATTCATCTAAATTACTAATGCATTTAGGGTGACGTAAAAGACTCTTTGGTGTCATCACAATTAAGGGCATTGTGAAATCACGCTTTAATTGACGGCGCAATGCATGGAAATAGTTTGCAGGAGTTGAGCAATTCACCACTTGCATGTTTGTACCTGCGCACAACTGCAAGTAACGCTCAGGACGCGCAGAACTATGTTCTGGACCTTGTCCTTCGTTGCCATGTGGCAACAGCATGGTTATTCCACTAAACTTGTTCCACTTGGCTTCAGCTGATGCAATAAATTGGTCAATGATAATTTGAGCACCATTTGAGAAATCACCAAATTGTGCTTCCCATAATGTTAATCCATTTGGAGTGGTTGTGCTATAACCGTATTCAAATCCCAATGCAGCGTACTCACTTAATAAAGAGTTGTATACACTGAATTTAGCTTGTTTGTCTGAAATATTATTTAGAGGTGTGTATTCATCTTCTCCAATTTCTTGTTTGATTACTGCATGGCGGTGACTAAATGTTCCACGCTCTACATCTTGCCCGACAAGACGCACAGGATGTCCCTCATTTAGCAAAGTAGCATAAGCCAACAATTCTCCCATTGCCCAATCGATAGTGCCATTATCAATCATCTTCTTACGATCTGCAAAAAGATTTTGAACTTTTTTAATTGGCTGATTGGTTTCAGGGAGGGTAGAAATTTTGGTTCCAACTTCTTTCAAAGTTTTCATATCAACCTTTGTATTGGCAACCAATTGAATGTCTTTTTTATCGGAGTGTTTGAATCCTTCCCAGGTATTTTTGACTGGGATAGGAGTTGGTTTGAAGTCACCTTTTGCTTCTTCAAATTTCTCTTGAAGGAGTTCTTGGAATTTCTTTTCCATTTCAACCGCCAAAGCGGCATCAATTTCACCGCGCTCAAGAAGTTGTTGTTTGTATATTTCTCTTGGATTTGGGTGTTTGTCAATTAACTTATACATTTCAGGCTGAGTGAAACGAGGTTCATCGCCTTCATTGTGTCCATATTTTCTGTAACCCAAAAGGTCTATGAAAATATCTGATTTGAATTCTAAACGGTAAGCCATTGCGAGTTTCACAGCATGAACCACAGCTTCTAAATCGTCGGCGTTAACATGTAAAACTGGAGAAAGGGTAATTTTGGCAACATCGGTGCAATAGGTTGAAGTTCTTGCATCGAGGTAATTGGTAGTAAAGCCAATTTGGTTGTTGGTTGCTATGTGAATGGTTCCACCTACATAGTAGGCATCTAAGCCACTCATTTGAACTATTTCTAATCCAATGCCTTGGCCTGCAAGAGCTGCATCACCATGAATTAAAATTGGACAAATTTTTTCAACGTCGCCATTGTATTTATGGTCAAGTTTTGCTTTTACCAATCCTTTCACCACGGGGTTAACAGCTTCAAGGTGACTTGGGTTATCGGCCAAACGCAAATGCACTTTTTTGCCAGCGGCAGTATCCACGTCAACACTATAACCTAAATGGTATTTTACGTCTCCTTCAAAATCATCAAAATCTCCACCTTGGAAAACTTTGCCTTCAAACTCAGAGAATATTTGGCTATATGTTTTATTAAAAATATTAGCAAGTACATTCAATCGACCACGGTGAGCCATTCCAAGCACAAATTCTTCTAAACCAAGACCTGCACCATATTGAATTACCGCATCTAAAGCAGGAATTAACGCTTCAAGTCCCTCAAGAGAGAAGCGCTTTTGTCCAATAAATTTCTTATGAAGGAAATTTTCAAATACTGTAGCTTGATTTACTTTATCTAGGAAATGACGTTTTTCGTCAATGGTTAAATCAGGTATGTTTTGTGTTCCTTCGAATCGATCTTGCAACCATTTACGGCGTTTGGTATCTCTGATATATGCAAATTCACAACCAATGCTGTGACAATAGGTTTTATCAAGTTTTGCAACAATATCTTTCAATTTGGCTGCACCCAATCCTACTTCTGCACCTGCATTGAAAGTTTTTTCAAGATCTGCTTTTTCTAAGCCATAATTTTCAATATCCAAATTAGGAGAATATTGGCGGCGTTGACGAAGAGGGTTTGTTTTGCTAAACAAGTGTCCCATACTTCTGTAACCATGAATAAGATTCAAAACGTGAATCTCCTTCATAGCATCGTCGCTAATGGCTCCGCCGGTAGGTTGTTTTTGAGCTCCTAAATCAAATCCTTCAAAAAATTTTCTCCAACCAAAATCAACGCTTTCTTTGTCGTTTTGATATTGGCTATACAAATTGTCGATAGCCGTAGGATCGGCGTTCATAAGGTAAGATGTATCAGGTGCGCTCATAATGTAATATGAACGCAAATTTACCTAAAAAAAAGTGTTTGGCACAATGAATTTTAAGGAATTCGCGAAACGATGGTAAACACCACCGCAGCGAATAAAAAAGCATCGAATCGGTCTAACATTCCACCATGTCCTGGAAGTACATTTCCACTGTCTTTTACCCCTGCTTTTCTTTTGAGGGAACTTTCAAAAAGATCACCCATAGTTCCAAAAACAGAGATGGCAGTCCCTAAAATCAGACCTTTTGCTAAAGTTAAATTATGTGCGCCGTCTGTTCCAATAAAACCACCATTTGGTTCCAGAAGATATTTTACAAAAAAGTAACCTGTTATACCCGTTAAAATGGTTCCACCGATGAGCCCTTCCCAAGTTTTTCCGGGAGAAATACTAGGAGCAAGTTTGTGTTTTCCAAATAGTTTACCTGAAACATAAGCCCAAGAATCAGAAGACCAAACCAAAACCATGAGCATGATAGGCAACATGGCATTATAATGATTGTAAATATTTTTGGTATATGGAGTTAATGTAAATAATAACAAGGGAATGGAAATATAAATGTGATTGATAATTAAATCAAAATTGAAAATTTTATTTTCTCTTTTGGTATAATTCGCACCCAATACTACAGGTATTAAAATGGCAATGCTTCTCCACAAATTTTGAAAATCTGAATCATTGATTTGTTTAAAAAAAAGAAAAATTAAAAAATAGAAAATACTAATTGCTAAATTCAACTTTGATAGTTTACCCTTTAATTTTAACCACTCATAGTGGCAACCTATACCAATAATCAATGCCAAAGCAATAATGCCAATTTGTCCTTGATTGATGAGTAAAACTACTGCGGCAATCAAGAAAATTCCACTAATTACCCTTGTCCAAAAGTTATTCATTGTTTTTTTGTTAAATTATAGAAAGTAAATCCAAATATAAGTGAAGCAGGAATGGCAACAAAGAAATTGTTTAAATACGATTCTGGATTTACCATAATACCTGTTTTTTCAAAATTGGTCAAGAGTGCAAAATGTGAAATTACTGTAACTGCATTAAAAGTAAAGTGTGTAATGCCATTGTACCACAAACTATTGTTGCGGTATGCAATGATTCCCAAGACACTTCCCATCATAAAAATGCCTAAAAATTCGTAAAGTGATAAATGTAAAATTGTGAAAATGAATGCTTGGAAAAATAATGCTCTCTTGGCTTTTGAAAATTGAGTCAATCCAATTTTTAAAATGAGTCCTCTAAATACATATTCTTCCAGTAAGGCAGGCAAAAATGCGAGTATAAAAATACAGATTAACAATTCACTCAATGTATGCATGTCTAGCATATTCTCAAAAATGCTGCTTCTTGTAAATTCAAGTTTTTGGGCAAAATAATGAAAGCTAGTTGGCCATGGAAACTGTTGGCTGAGTGTTGTAATAACATTTACAACGGGCACAGCCGTTATTCCCGTAATTATTGCCAATGATATTTTTTTGAAGTTGGGTTTGTTTTTGAACTGGGTGAAATCGCCAATCTTAGAACCATTAATAAATGTAAAAATCAGCGCCGGAATACCCATATAAAAGGCAAATTGGATAAAATTAGACCATCTGCCAATGTTTACACTTAGCGCTGAGCCATCGGGATGATTCATGAGTGATTTTACATCATTCACTGAAATATGGTAAAAAATTTTCAAGAAATAAATTGAAATAAAGTATCCAACAAGCTGAAAAATAAGAATAAGGATGAGCAATAATGCCAATCCCCAAAGGTTTAGAAAAATGTTTTTAGAGAATAAATCAGTTCTGCTTGTCATAAGATATTAAATTTGCACAAATTTGGTAAAAATTGGTGACATAGCGCTAGGAGATTTTCCATTATTGTTGGCACCCATGGAAGACGTGAGTGATCCTCCGTTTCGTTTTGTATGCAAAGAAAACGGCGCAGACCTTATGTACACTGAATTTATTAGCAGTGAAGGACTCATAAGAGATGCTGCAAAAAGTGTCCAAAAATTGGATATTTTTGAATATGAACGTCCAATTGGGATCCAAATTTTTGGATCAGAAATCGATTCAATGGTTGAAGCTGCAAAAATTGCAACGAAGGCCCATCCCGATTTAATCGACATCAATTATGGATGTCCGGTGAAAAAAGTAGCCTGCAAAGGAGCCGGTGCTGGAATTTTAACCAATCCTCCCAAAATGATGGCAATGACAAAAGCTATCGTTGAATGCACACATTTGCCTGTAACAGTAAAAACACGACTGGGTTGGGATGATAGTACTAAAAATATCGTAGATGTTGCCGAAAGATTGCAAGATGTTGGTATCAAAGCCCTAACCATTCATGGAAGAACTCGAGTACAATTGTACAAAGGTGAAGCAGATTGGACTTTAATAGGAGAAGTAAAAAATAACCCAAGAATGCATATTCCAATTTTTGGCAATGGCGATATTGATTCCCCCGAAAAAGCCCTTGAATACAAAAATAGGTATGGTGTGGATGGAATTATGATTGGAAGGGCAAGTATTGGCCACCCTTGGATTTTTAGGGAAATCAAACATTACCTGAATACGGGTGAACTTTTGGAAGGACCAACCATGCAAGAAAGAGTAAACGCTTGTGCAACGCACTTTGAAAAATCGATCCAATGGAAAGGGGAACGCGTTGGAATTGTTGAGATGAGGAGGCATTATGCCAATTATTTTAGGGGGTTGTCGCACTTTAAAGAATTTCGTATGAGATTGGTTCAAAGCGAAGATGTATCGGAAATCCAATCTATATTAAATAAAATAGTAGACGAATACGCCGATAATGATTTAATTACATTGTAATAAGTTTTTTTTAACCAAATGTAAAATTTTCTTACATTTGTGTTTTAAGAAACGAAAATTATGAGAAAATTATTACTATTGTTGGGATTGTTTTGTGCAGGTCAAGTTGCTAATGCTCAATACTACAATATCCCCTTTCTGAATGCTAAACAGAATCCAGGTGGTGTAAACAAAGATGGAGAAAATCCTTATCCTTCAACGGCTAACACAGGCTGGACAAATATCTGGAATGGTGATGCTACCGCAACGCCAGAATATCTTACAGAAAAAAGCATACCATTTGCATTTAAATTTAACGGTGCTACTGTAACAAAATATACACCAAGTAACTTTGGAACAATTTCTTTCGATGCAGGAACTCCAACTGTAATTCCTACAGCATTTTCTAATTTAACATTGCCTTCTGCGGAAATTCCTGATAATTCAGTTTGTGTATTGGGTATTAAACCTCAAAGCGTTTTAAGTGGAACTACTACCTACCAAAGTGCCGTAATGTCCAAAACATACGGTTCAGCAGGCAAACGCCAACATTGGATTTGGTTTAACTTCTTTAGCGAAGCAAATATCAATTCAGGTTGGACTTATTGGGCAATCGTCTTGGAAGAAACAACCAATAATATTTATATTGTTGACATGAAAACTTTGTGTGTGAACGCAGGTAATCTTTGTACGAACAATGTAAAAATGTCGTTGGGTATTCAGGTGAATAGCACTACTGCATACAATGTAGTTGGTTCTCCAAATGTAGGTGCACAACAAATCACTGCGAATGATTTTACCGCAAATGATAATAGTTACTACCAATTTAATGTTGGAAATCAACCTGCGAAAGATTTGTCTGGTTTAAAAGTAACATTGAGTCCATATTTGGTTCTAAATCAAGCTCCATATGTTTGTAAAGCAACCTTCTTTAACAATGGTACTGATAAAATTTCCTCTGCTGACTTGAATTACTCTATAGATGGAGGTGCTATTGAAACAGGTGCCGCTTCAAGTGTTGATATTTCTACTTTTGGTACGCAAGAATTAAGTTCTCCAATTAAATGGACTCCAACTGCAGTTGGTACCTACACTTTGAAAATTTGGGCTTCAAATTTGAACGGTGAAGTAGACGAAAATGAAAAAAATGATACTGCTACTTTAACAGTGAACGTAGTTGATAAAATTGCACCACGCAAAATGTTGAATGAAATATTCACTTCTTCTACTTGTGCTCCTTGCGTTCCGGGTAACACTAATTATTTAAATGTAACGAATGGTCAAACTCAACACTCTACAATTAAGTATCAAGTTTACTTCCCTGGTACTGGAGATCCATATTGCACACAAGAGGTGAGAGATAGGGTAGGTTATTACATGCCTAGTCCTTCTGTTCCTAGAATGGAAGTTGATGGTGGATGGGATGGCAATGCATCTTCATTCACAAGTGCTTTATATGAGCAGTTTTCTGCAAAACCTGCTTTCTTAGAAATTACCGGTTCTGTAAATTTGACATGGAAAAATAAAATTACTGCAGATATCAACTTAAATCCTTTGGTAAACTTTACTTCAAACGATTTGAAATTGTTTGCTGTTATTGTTGAGGGAACAACCTTCGCAAACAAGAAAAGCAATGGAGAAAAAAAGTTCGAAAATGTTATGAAGAAAATGATGCCTTCTAGTTCTGGTATGGCATTGTCTCCAATGACAAGGAATACTCCTGTTTCTAAATCATTGAGCAATACATTTAATGGTAATTACAGATTATCTTTAGATGGTTCCGCTGGTCAACACATCAATCACGCTACTGAAAACAGTATTGAAACTTGGGATGATTTGGCTGTAGTTGTTTTCGTTCAAGATGCTGTTACAAAAGAGGTATTGCAATCTGAAACTTTCCCAATTGCGTTAACCAGTGTTGAAGCAATTGAGCAAGGTATTAACTTGTATCCCAACCCTGCTAACGACATGTTCAATATTAATGTTGGTACTTTGGCATCTGAAGATGCAAATGTAATTGTAACAAATGCACAAGGTCAAATTGTATTCAATGGTTCTTTGGTTAATGGAAAAGCACAAATTAGCGTTGCTAACCTTAGCGAAGGAATGTACATGGTATCAGTTCAATCTGGTTCTAAAAACTTGAACACCAAAATGGTTGTTCGTCACTAAGTTTAAACAACTAAACTAAATTATATATCAGAAAAGGAGTCCTATTTAGGGCTCCTTTTTTGTTGAATTGTTTTTGCGTTTTTTCTTATCTTTGTGTAGTTAAATCTATACTCAAACATCCCCACCATGTTATTGCGAAACATCGTTAGTAGGGAGGAGTTAAAACGTAAAATGGATGCCGACGAGCGTTCATATACCACCGTCTCCTTCTATTGTTATTATCCAATTGAAAATCCCACAGATTTCAGAAATCAACTCTTTTTAAATTTACAGCCTTTTGAAGTGGTTGGAAGGATATATGTTGCCAATGAAGGAATCAATGCGCAAGTTGCGCTTCCCTCTGTGCATTTTGAGGGATTTAAACAAAACCTATATACGATAGATTTTTTAAATAATATCCGATTGAATGTTGCCATAGAAGAACGTCAAAAGTCCTTCATTAAATTGGATATCAAAGTAAGGACTAAAATAGTTGCAGATGGAATTGATGACCCCACCTTTAATCCGGGTAATACAGGTAGATATTTAGAGGCAAATGGTTGGAATGATAAGCTAAATGACCCCAATGCAGTAGTGATTGATATGCGCAATCATTATGAAAGCGAAGTGGGTAGGTTTGACGGTGCAAAGTGTCCCGATGCCGATACCTTTAGAGAGGAATTGAAATTAGTCATTGATGAATATAATAACAATAAAGATAAAACAATATTGATGTATTGTACTGGCGGCATTCGTTGTGAAAAGGCAAGTGCTTGGATGAAGCATAATGGATTCAACGAAGTGTACCATTTGAAAGGTGGTATCATTAATTATGTAAATCAAGTCCGTTCAGAGGAATTAGAAAATAAATTCAAAGGTGTAAATTTTGTGTTTGATCAACGATTGCATGAACGTGTGAGCAATGATGTGATTTCATCTTGCCATCAGTGTGGAGAGCCCGCAGATGTTCATATTAACTGTGCGAATGTAGGTTGTCATTTGCTATTTATTCAATGTGAGGCATGTGGCTTTAAATATGAGTTTTGTTGTAGTGAAAAATGTAAAGAAACAATTCACCTTCCTGAAGAGGTTCAAAAGGAAATGAGAAAGGGAAAACCGGCAGGCAGAATATTTAGTAAGGGAAGATTTAAAGCTCCATTACAATAAAACGGTTTTTTTTACGTTTTACTATGTCAAACGCAGTATATTTAGGACACTGAGCAAGCAATTTGCAAAACATTTATGCAAATAATGTTTGTGGTAATTATATTCGCACTTTTTAAAATTAAAAATAAGGATAAAATTGAATAATTTAACAGATAAAGCGAAGAAAGGCTTGAGTCAATATTTCAAGGTTTTTGTAATAGGATTATTAATGGTAATTGGAGGAGATCTGGATGCGCAGTGGGATATGGGTGGTTCTGTAGATACTGCTAAGATAGACAGTTCTGCACTTAAAAAAATTCCTTACGTACGTTTTGTGCCTCCATATGATACCATGCGTGAAATCATTTTTTATGAAGGTATCGTTGAGAATGAAGATTGTTCATTGTGTACGGCTGATTCGTTGTATTGGAGAGCCAAAAAATATTTATCAAAAAAGTACGGCAAGTCTGTTTTGAAAAAAATGATATTGGATGAAAAGATTGGGCACCATATAACGGTAAAAGTAACTTTGCCAATGGTTGTAATTAATGGTAGGTACAACAAAGCGGCAAAGGGAATGATGGAATACAAATTATGTTTAAGATTTCAAGATTCTCGTTTCAAATATCAATTTGGAAACTTTTTACATTTACAAACTGGAGAAGGCTTAGTCGGGAACCCAACAAAAACCTATCACGAGTATTACATGCGTGTAAAACGTGGTTATGAGGCAACAGATAAGTTCCTTTTGGCATCGGATAGAGAGGTTAAAGATATGGTTACAGCAATTACTTACGCTTTACGCGAACCATACCGCCCTGAAGAAGATGAATGGTAGTCAATTTGTTGCGCTTTAATAATCGACTACAAAAGTCATTTTTTAGTGTCTAATTTAATATCTCATAAAAAAAGTTTGTGGATATCTTGTTATCCAAGAAAATAATTACTATTTTTGCAACCCCAAATAAGAATTAAGCGTTACGTAAAGTGAACCCACTGAGTACATATAAAACAATTTCAGCAAACAAAGCAACAGCCACTAAGTGCTGGTATGTTGTAGATGCTGACGGTCAAACTTTGGGACGTATGTCGTCTCAGATTGCAATGATCATTCGTGGCAAGAACAAGCCAAGTTTTACCCCTCACGTAGATTGTGGTGACAATGTTATTGTTATCAATGCGGAGAAGGTAGTATTAACCGGACAAAAAATGGAGAACAAGGAATACTTGCGCCATACTGGATATCCAGGAGGACAACGTAGCACTCTTGCGAAAAACGTTAGACCGGAAAAATTAGTCGAAATGGCGATTAAAGGCATGTTGCCGAAAAATCGTTTAGGAAGAAAGTTGTTTCATAACTTATTTGTTTATGAAGGAACTACGCATCCACATGAAGCACAACAACCAAAAGAATTAAAATTCGATAACTGAGAATTATGATAAACAACTCAGGCAGAAGAAAAGCCGCAGTGGCGAGAGTCTACCTCAAGGAGGGAAGCGGGCAAATTACTGTTAATAATAAAGCTTTGGATATTTATTTTCCATTGGCATGGCATCAAACATCTGTACAAGCGCCATTTACACTTACCTCAAATGACAACAAATATGATGTTATGGTAAATGTACGTGGAGGAGGTATCAGCGGACAAGCGGAAGCGATTCGTTTAGGTATTTCAAAGGCTTTGGTAGATATTGATGCTGAATTTAAACCTGTATTGCGACATGCGGGCTTCATGACACGTGACTCTCGTGTTGTAGAACGTAAGAAAAGCGGTCAGAAGAAAGCGCGTAAGCGTTTCCAATTCTCTAAACGTTAATTATCAAAATGGCTTATACTCAACAAGATTTGCTCGATGCTGGTGTACATTTCGGTCACCTTACCCGCAAATGGAATCCTAGAATGGCTCCGTATATTTTTATGGAACAGAATGGTATTCACATCATCGATCTTAAAAAAACAGAGGCAAGATTAGAAGAATCTAAAGCAGCGATTAAAAATATTGCTAAGTCTGGTCGTCGCATTTTATTTGTGGCAACTAAGAAACAAGCAAAAGAAATCGTGATGCAAGAGGCTCAACGTGCTGGAATGCCTTACGTTACTGAACGTTGGTTAGGTGGTATGCTTACCAACTTCCAAACGGTTCGTAAAAGCATTAAAAGAATGCAAATAATCGACAGAATGGCGAACGATGGTACTTTCGAACGTATCAACAAAAAAGAGCGCTTGATGCTTGATCGTGAAAAAATTAAATTGGCTAGAATGCTTGGTGGTATTGAAGATATGACCAAACTACCTGGTGCTATTTTCTTGGTGGACGTGAAAAGAGAACACCTTGCAGTTTCTGAAGCGGTTCGCTTAAATATTCCTACTTTCGGGTTGGTTGATACAAATTCTGATCCTACTAAAGTAGATTACGCAATTCCAGGTAATGATGATGCTTCTAAAAGTATTCAATTGATTGCTTCTGAATTGGCAAATGCTATCTTAGAAGGAACTGCTGAACGCAAACGCGAGAAATCTGAAGAAGAAAACAAAGTAGAAGCTCCTAAAGAGGTTGTTGCTGAAGCATAATTTAATCAAATATTTATAAAAAGATATGACAACTATTACCGCTTCAGACGTTAACAAATTGCGCCAAGTAACTGGTGCAGGTCTGATGGATTGTAAAGCCGCTTTGACTGAAACAGGTGGTGATTTTGAAGGTGCAATTGACTTCTTACGTAAAAAAGGCGCCAAAATTGCAGCAAAACGTGCTGATAGAGATGCAACAGAAGGTGCAGTAATTGCATTAACTTCTGGTGACTCATCTACTGGTGTTATTATTGTATTGAGTTGCGAAACTGATTTCGTTGGAAAAAACGAAAACTTCGTAGCCTTTGCAAAAGAAGTTGCTGAGATTGCCTTGAACAACAAACCTGCTACATTAGAAGCTTTAAAGGCCCTTCCAATGGGTAATGCAACTATTGAAGCGCGTTTGCTTGATGAAGTTGCTAAAATCGGTGAAAAAATCGACGTAGTTAAATATGAAATCATTGAAGGTTCTAACGTTGTAGCATACATTCACGGTGCAAATCGCATGGGTGTTTTGGTAGAAATGAACAACGCTCCTTCAGATTCAAATGTGGTTGCTGGTAAAGATGCTGCAATGCAAATTGCTGCGATGAATCCAGTTGCTGTTGATCGTGACGGAGTAGATTCTTCTACAATTGAACGTGAACTAGAAGTTGGTAAAGAGCAAGCCCGTCAAGAAGGTAAGCCTGAAGCAATGATTGAAAAAATTGCAATGGGTAAACTTGAAAAATTCTATAAGGATTCAACTTTATTGAATCAAGAATTTGTTAAAGACGGTAGCAAAACTGTTGCTAAAATGTTGCAAGACACCGAAGCTGGTTTAACTATCAAACAATTTAGAAGAGTTCAACTCGGATAATAATTTTAAAATATTCAAAAAATCCTCCGAATTTCGGGGGATTTTTTTTGGCAAATACTGAAAATATGAAATATAAAAGAATCCTACTCAAATTAAGCGGTGAAGCCCTTTTGGGAAGCCAACAATACGGTATTGATCCTTCCGTTTTGGAACAATACGCAAAAGAAGTTAAATCAATTGTAGACGCTGGTGTAGAGGTTGCCATTGTTATTGGTGGAGGAAATATATTTAGAGGTGTGCAAGGTGCTCAAGGCGGTGTTGTTGATAGGGCAACCGGCGACTATATGGGTATGTTGGCCACAATGATGAATGCCATGGCTATTCAAGGTTCATTCGAGAAGTTTGGTATGACAACCCGTTTGTTGTCGGCAATTAAAATGGAACAGATTGGAGAACCATTTATTCGCCGAAGGGCAATGAGACATTTGGAAAAAGGTAGGGTAGTTATTTTTGGAGCAGGAACCGGCAATCCATATTTTACAACCGATACAGCTGCATCTTTGCGTGCTGTTGAAATTGAAGCTGATTTGGTTATTAAAGGTACTCGCGTAGATGGTATTTATGATTCTGATCCTGAAAAGAATCCAAATGCGGTTAAATACAATGAAATTACATTTAAACAAGTATATGATTTGGGATTACAAGTCATGGACTTGACGGCTATAACACTGTGTCAAGAAAATAATAAACCTATCGTAGTTTTTGATATAAACACACCAGGTAACTTGCTGAAATTAATGAATGGTGAGTCTGTTGGTACACTAGTGAAATAATTTTTTTTTGAAATAATATTCTAAAGGCCATTGATATAATCGATGGCTTTTTGCTTTAACTGAGTTTAATTAGATGGTTTGAGAATATTTTAGCACTTTTGTATTTGATTATGGAACATTGTGGTTTAAAATATAATATTGAAACAAAATCCTTTTTTGAAGTTGAAATTTTGAAGATAGATGGTGAAATATTAAAACTTAATTTATCAAAGCCTGCATTTAGAGCCATGATACGGCTAAAGGTATATACTTTGTTGGATTTAAGTAAGATCTCCCAGGAATCATTGAAGAATGCCCATGGATTAGGACCTGCAACATTAAATATATTAAATAGCTATCTAAAAGAGTCAATGCCGAATAGTCATTAAACTGTTTCATATGAAAAAATTTCTATTTATTTTAATACTTGGTTTTTCCAATTATGGTTATAGTCAAAGTGGAATAAGTTTACAATTGGGAGGATTGGTGAATTTCCTTTCAGGTACTGAAACAATAGGTTACAAACCAGGGGCTTGTGCGTCGTTTACCTATCAGGCAACCTTGAAAAATAAAATTCAGATGGTTCTGGGATTAACTTATTTGCAAAAAGGGTATTTGCAAATTTCGCCAATTACAATTGATCCTTTTTCATCTTATGTGGGAAGTCATGAAAATTCAATTGACATTCAATACCTAAGGTTACCCTTAACAGTGAAGTTTCAAGTTGGTAGCTTTCGAAATAGTTATTATTCATTTCAAATAGGAGCTTATGGTTCGTATCGAATGAACGCAACACAACGATTATTGAGTGATATAAATTCAACAAGAGATTTTACGCTGAATGTAAATGAAGTGGATTGGGGAACCAATGGTTCTTTTAATGTTGAATTCCGTTTGAAAAATAATCTTACTTGCATGGGCTCGTTCGTGTTTGATGCAGGATTAGTGGATGTAATTAAGTATATGCCCGGTTCTAGAAATTATGGTTGTGGTTTGATGTTTGGATTACAATACCACTTGTATCGCGTAAAATTACCTATATCAAATTAGAAGCCTTTGTTAATTGCCCAATTTGCAATTAATTGAAACAAAAAAAGACGGTTTAACCGTCTTTATTTTGTATGAAAAAAAATAACTTTAAGTTTATACTAATGCATTCACATGCTTTTGCAAACTTGACTTCAAGTTGCTTGCTTTGTTTTTGTGAATTACGTTTTTCTTTGCTAGTTTATCTAAAGCGCTAATAGCGTTAATCAACAATGAAGAAGCTTCTGCTTTATCTGTTGATTTACGGATAGTTTTGATTATGTTACGCGCGGTTTTGTGCTGATATTTATTGAGCTCACGCTTAGCCTCATTGGCTCTGATTCTTTTAATTGCGGATTTATGATTTGCCATTGCTTTGCTAAAAAGGAGTGCGAATATACGATGAATCTTTTATTTAGTCAAGAATATTTGAAAAAAAATTAATCAATTTCAGGAGCCAACCGAACAATAAGTCCTTCTAAACTTGGGTTAAGGTGAATTTGACATCCCAAACGTGAATTATCCTTTACAAAAAATGCCTGATCTAACATATCCAATTCGGAATCTGAACGTTCAGGAAGGTGGGTGTCACTTTCTACATAAACCTGACAAGTGGCGCACATTGCCATGCCGCCGCATTCGCCTTTAATTGGAAGTTCCAACGCTTTGCAAAATTCCATTAAATTCATATTCATGTCAGTGGGAGCTTCAAAGTTTTGAGCCACCCCATTTCTGTCTATAATTGTGATATTTATATTGGTATTCTCCATTGATCAACTTAAATGTTCGAGATAATTGTTTAGTTTAATTTCAAAAGTATTGTCCTGTCTTTGTTCCAACTTATAAAGGCAAACATTGGCATGATCAAAATTGTCCATATTTTGAAGAGTAGTTCCCGTAAGCAAACATAAGAAACTTCTCATGGCGCGTCCATGCATACAAATAAGTATTGTATCTTCTGCTTCATTTTTAAGGATGCGGTTAAGTCCATTAGATTGACGTTCAAACATGGCTAAAGGAGTTTCGCCATTCTCTATGCAATGATCTAGATCCCCGTTGCGCCAACGTTTCAATATTTCCAAAAAGGTTTTCGTATTTTCTGCTGTTGGCAATTTCCCTTCAAAAATCCCCCAATTTATTTCATTGAACTCAGGGACAATTTCTACAGGTATATTTTTTTGCCCAAAAGGAGCCACTGTTTGGTGGGTTCTTTGTAGTTCGGTTACATATATTTTGTCGAAATTAATGTGGTGATAAGCTTTGAAAAATTTCCTTGCTTGAGCATGTCCCTCATCATTTAAAGTAGAATCAACACCAGAACCTTGAACAATTCCTTGTTTATTGAAATCTGTTTGACCATGACGAATTAAATAAATTGTTTTTTTGCTCATTGTGAGTGAATTTTGCGTGAATGATGGCCAATATTTTTGATACTGCAAATATAAGCATAGATGCATTAAACAAGCGCTGTGAAAACACCATGTCAACTGCAATGGGATTGGTATTTACAGAAATTACCACAGATGCATTAAAAGCAAAAATGATGGTTAATGCCTCTAATTGTCAACCATTGCGCATGTTAAACGGCGGTGCTTCAATGGCAGTTGTAGAAATTCTAGGAAGTATGGCGGCTAATTTGATTTTAGACAGAGATAAAGAAGTTGCCTTGGGGCAGTCAATTACAGGGAATCATTTTCGTCCGGTTAAGGAAGGAGAATGGATTGAAGCGGTTGCATATGCTATTCATATTGGAAGAAAAAGTCAAGTTTGGGAGGTTTCAATCTATCAATCTGAGGGTAAATTGGTGTGTAAAGGAACGATGAATATGGCTGTGGTCGCGATAAATTGAAATGGGGATTTCATTTGCAATATATAGAGAAGCCAATGACAATCAAATTTATCTTTGCAAAGGTAATTGTCAAAAATTAACGGCGAATTTAGCATTTCGTAATTTTCCGCATGGATTTATACTCTCTCCTTGGGCTAAATCAAATGAACTTTGGTGTATTTTGGGTGATAAAGAAAATATTTCTAAAATAAAGGTTCTTGATTTTTTGAGGGACTTCGATTTTCAAATTAATGAGACTCAAACTTCATCAACAAACTACATTGAATTTGAAAATGAGGTTATAGCAATTCAAAAGGAAATTGAAACTGGAAATATAGAAAAGGCAGTAGCCAGCAGGATTGTGGCTGAAGGTGAAGCTTTCAACATTGAAAAAATTGCTGCTTGGTTTCAATTGCTTCTAAAAAATCATCAAAATTCATTTGTTTCTTTGGTTTACACTAATGAGTTTGGTTTGTGGATCGGGGCTACTCCAGAAACATTAATATCATACGAAAATGAATATGTTCAAACCATGAGTTTGGCAGGAACTTTGGTTAACGAGAACGATCAATGGTCGGCAAAGGAGGCATTGGAGCAAAGTGTGACAAGTAAATTTATCCAAGAAACTTTGCAGCAATTTGCAATAAAACCAATTGAACCTACATCAATTGATGAATCTTCAAGTGGCAGTTTGAGGCATTTAAAAAGTGGATTTAAAACGCAAATAAATGCATCCGATTTATTTGATTTAATTGAATCACTATCTCCAACACCAGCGGTTGGTGGATATCCCCAAAAAACTGCGGTAAAATGGCTGATGGAAAATGAAACTTTCAACCGTGAATTATTTACAGGATTTATGGGTCCTATAGTCAATCATAAACTTTTACTTTTGGTAAATTTACGTTGTGCAAAAATTACACAAAATCAACATATCTATTTTGCGGGTTGTGGCGTAAATAGCGGTAGTGAAGTAAAAAAAGAATGGTTAGAAACGGAAGCTAAAATGAATGTAATTCGAAGTTTTTGGAATTAATCCTCGTCGTCATTTTCATCCTCATCTTCTTCGTCATCATCTGATTTTTTCTTTTTTTCTTTTTTCTTAGAATCAGATTTAGGCTCAGGCTTTTTTTCTGCTGGTTTAGTGGTTTTAGACTCCGATTTTTTTGGCTCTTTTGTTGTTTTTTCGTCTTCAGATTTGTCTGACGGTTCATCAGGTGGAGGAGTTAAATCTTCTGGTAGAGAAAGTGTTTTTGGGTCTAAAGGCTTTGGATCTTGTCCAAAATTCATAGATGTCATTGTCTTTTTTACCAAGGTTTTTCCATTCAATGGATATCCATCATAATCGCCGGTTGGTATATAGTAAGCTTTGTTACCTCTCACTTTTTCATAAGCTGGACCGAGATGGTCCATGACAATCACTTTGTCTTCAGGTTGATAACGTAAAACCATTTGAGAAGACTTGTGGTATTCAAAAACTACCCTATTGGATGCACTAGGATCATCTTCCCCATCTCTAAATAGAGGATATCCAAAAAGGGGTTCTCCATCTTCAAAATAAAGAACATCGAGAAATGAGCGGTTTGATTGGTTGTTATGTCCATCAAATGCCATTAATAAAATTAAACTCTTACCATCATATCTGTATGGCTGCATTTGATAATATAATGCTCCGGGCCATTTGGCAAGGGTATAGGTTTCCTCTTCTGCATCTTTGGCAATATTTTCTAATGTATCCATGAGAATAAAAGTTCTCATTTGCTTTTTGATTTTCCTTTGGATGACACCAAAATGCATGAATTTGCCATTTTGAAGTATGGCGTTATAAGTAAAAATGCGGCAATCGGCATCTTTATGACTTGCAATTGCAATAGTTGTAAACTTGAGAGAATCAAAGGGATATGTAAATGATAATGGATTTAATAATCCCTCAAGAAGTTGATCTTGTATTTCAATAGATGCCTTGATTCTCTCGGCATCTGTGGGTGCCGAGAGTGGCTTTAAATTAATAGAGAGAATGTTTTTTTCTAGTGTTCGTGGATTGATTAATTCTTGACAAAACGCAGTGTTGAATTGTAAGAATGATACAAAAAATAGAATAAGAAAAAACTTAAAACGCAACATATTCATTTATAACGTTAATATGAATGAATTTATTGAGGGACGGTGAAAAATTAGCAATTTTCTATAACCATTGCAGAAGCTCCGCCGCCGCCATTGCAAATACCCGCGCCACCAAATTTACCATTGTTTTGTTTTAAAACATTGATAAGGGTAACAATGATTCTTGCACCTGAAGCACCCAATGGATGACCCAAAGAAACAGCACCACCGTTTACGTTCACTTTGTCTGCAGATAAGTTTAATAATTTGTTATTAGCCAAACCAACAACAGCGAATGCTTCGTTTAGTTCAACATAATCTAAATCTGCTATAGAAATACCAGCACGCTGTGCTGCTATTGGAAGGGCTTTGCTCGGAGTTGTGGTAAACCATTCTGGAGCTTGTTCTGCGTCTGCAGCGCCAACCAATTTGGCCAATGGAGTTAACCCTAATTCTTTTAATTTTTCACCACTTACCAAAACTAGCGCAGCAGCACCATCGTTCATTGTACTTGCATTTGCAGCAGTAACAGTACCATCTTTTTTGAAAACAGCCCTTAATCCTGGTATTTTAGTGAAATCTACACTTTTATATTCTTCATCTTCAGAAACAATTACATCACCTTTGCGGGTTTGAACTGTAACAGGAGCAATTTCGCTAGCAAATTTACCGTCTGCCCAAGCTTTTGCAGAACGTTTATAGCTTTCAATGGCAAAATTATCTTGGTCTTCACGGGTAAAATTGTATTCATCTGCACACATTTCAGCACATGCACCCATTAAGGTTTGGCTGTAAACGTCAGTTAATCCATCCGTAATAATGCCGTCAAGCATATTGATATTTCCGTATTTGTTTCCTGAGCGAGAACCTGGCAAATAATGTGGCACTTGGCTCATATTTTCCATACCACCAGCAACAACCACATCGGCATATCCAAGTTGGATGCTTTGAGCGGCCAAAGCAATTGCTTTCATACCACTAGCGCAAACTTTGTTTACTGTAGTAGCAGAAACATTATCTGGAATACCCGCGAATTTTGCAGCTTGTCTTGCTGGTGCTTGACCCAAACCAGCTTGTAAAACGCTACCCATAATAACTTCTTGAACCAATTCAGGATTGATGTTTGCTTGCTCTAACGCAGCTTTGATTGCTACAGCACCAAGTTTGGTTGCAGAAACTGAGGCCAAAGATCCGTTAAAACTGCCTAGGGGTGTGCGCATTGCACCTACGATATACACTTCTTTTGTCATAGCTTTATTTTGTATTACAAAGGTATTCAAAATAGGGCAAAGCCAAAAGGGGATTTGCCTATATTTGTAGCGTGATTCTTATCATTGAATCTTCGGCTGATTTTCCCTCTGTTGCAATTTGCGATTTGCAAGGAATTGTGCAATTTGAAAAACATGCCGATGTTTTTCAAAGTCATTCAGAGCAACTACCCGTTTTGGTTAAAAATGCGTTGGATTTTATTGATGAGCATTCGCTTAATTTGTTAGCAATTGGCGTAAATCAAGGTCCAGGAAGTTATACTGGTCTTCGAATTGGGGTTAGTTTGGCAAAAGGATTGTGTTATGCTAAAAATATTCCATTGTTGGCAATCGATGCATTTGAAGCGATGGGGCAATTTTTGTTTTTGGGGAATCCTGACTTGAAAATCGTTTATGCTATGATTGATGCGCGCAGAGATGAAGTGTTTATGAAGCGATTGGAATTTGGTAAAATTGCAAAAGTGGAAGCCAAAATTTTGGATAATTTGATTTCAGAAGAAAATTGGCAAGAAATTGGATTCATAGGAAATTCAAATGAAAAGGCAGTGCGGATTATTGAAAAAGAACCTAAGGTGATGCTTTTTGGCCCATTTGCAAATCAACTCAGCATTGAAGCGAGTAAATTATTTCAAAACAGTCAATTTCAAAATGTGGCATATTTTGAACCTTTTTATTTGAAGGATTTTGTGCCAGGAATCAGCAAAAAGTTCGCGGTGTGACCATAGCTTTTATAGATAATTTCGACAGTTTTACCTTTAATTTGGTGCATTACCTTGAAAAAGCAGGTGCAAAAACTAAGGTTTTTAATAATGGTGAACTATTTAAGTTTCAGTCGGAAATATTAGAATGCGAAGGTGTTTTGATTGGTCCGGGACCAAATACCCCATATCAGTCGGGCGAGTTAATGTTGTTTTTGCCAGTTTTAATTGAGTCGGGTACGCCTATTTTCGGCATATGTTTGGGACAACAGGCAATAGGAGAATACTTTGGAATGAATTTAATTCATGCCAAAATTCCAATGCATGGCAAAGCATCCGAAATTACGCACAATAGAATTGGCATTTTTAGTGGAATTCATTCGCCTGTTGCTGTTGGGAGATATCATTCTTTAATTTTAGAACAAACAGTTGAGTCATCTAAAAATATTGATATTTTGGGTGATTGCGAAGGCGAAATAATGTCCATTCAGCACATGGAATTACCAATTGTTGGCGTTCAATTTCATCCGGAAAGTGTTTTAACTCCAATGGGACAAAAAATTATAGATAATTGGGTTAATAGCCTGATTCGATAGCCGAAACTATTACATCTATTCCATACCCAGCCATTTCATAGAGATTTTCATTATTTCCATGAGGGATAAATTGATCTGGTATTCCTAGATGCATCCAGCTTCCTTTGAAATTTGAATGATTCATTTTTATGGATTGCCCAAATCCTCCAATAATTGAACCATCTTCAACTGTAATTATTTTAGAATACTGTGATAGGTTAAGATTAGGAATAGGTTTGATTTGATTGATATGTAAAGAATCGAATGAAATTGAAGTTTTGCTTTTTGCTGTGTCCACGAAATTACTCACAACACCCGTAGAGATCATTAAGATTTTATTATTGGTTTCAATTTTAGATTCAACAATGGCATGGTTTTCTGGAGACCATTGATCGTTCTTTACTGATCCTTTGGGATATCGAATTGCTATAGGCTTTCCTGCGCAAATGGAATATTTCATATTGTTATATAACTCCTGCGCATTTTTAGGTGCAAAAATTTCAATATTTGGGATACAATTTAAAAAGGAAATATCAAATGCACCGTGGTGGGTTGGTCCATCTTCACCAACCAATCCAGCGCGGTCAATACAAAAAACGACCGGTAAATTTTGTAGCGCAACGTCGTGAATAATTTGATCATAAGCACGTTGTAAAAATGTGCTATAAATATTTACAAAAGGAATTTTTCCTTGTGTTGCCAAACCAGCCGCAAAGGTCACAGCGTGTTGTTCTGAAATTCCAACATCAAAAAAACGATTGGGAAAAGCATCCATTGCTTTTTGCATGCCACAAGAACTCGGCATTGCTGGGGTTATGCCTACAACTTGTATGTTTTGCGTGGCCAATTCAACTAGGATTTCACCAAAAACATCCTGCCATTTCTTTGAAACATGATTTTCGTCTGGTTGGATTTTTATGTATTTATTGGTGCTATGATATTTGGTTTGTTCTTTTTCTGCCGGTAAATAGCCTTTTCCTTTGGTTGTTTTTACATGGATAATTTTAGGTCCGTGAATGGTTTTTGCTTTTTCAAATGCCGTCAATAATTCATGAACATTATGCCCATCAATAGGGCCATTGTAATTCAATCCAAACCATTCGAACCACTGTTTTATATGATGGTAATCTTCGTTGGTTAGATGATAATTTAAAGCCCCTGTATTTGGGTCTATCCCAATCTGATTGTCGTTGAGTACAATTGTAATATTTAATTTGCTATTTACAATATTATTTAGAGCCTCATAGCTCATGCCTCCGGTAAGGGCTCCATCTCCAACTACGGCAATAAAATTACGATTGGTTTCATTATTGATTTTTGCAGCTTGAGCCATGCCCATTGCTGCCGAAATTGCTGTACTTGAATGGCCGGTACCAAAATGGTCAAAACTACTTTCTTCTATTTTTGGAAAACCTGAAATTCCATTGATATTCCTGATTAACTTAAGTTCTTCTTTGCGTTGGGTAAGCACCTTGTATGGGTATGATTGATGTCCTACATCCCAAACTATTCGATCCGTATTAAAGTCAAAGTTTTTAAGTAAAACTGTGGTAAGCTCAATTACACCGAGATTCGCTGCAAAATGTCCTCCATTTTGCAAAATTGTTTCAATGATATATTCGCGTAGTTCTGCAGATAATTCAATCAACTCATCAGCAGTGAAAGATTGGATTTCGGAGGGGTGATGAATATTTTCAAGAAACATATGCGCAAAAATACGTTCGAATGTTGAATAGGATGCGCATTGAGCTTGAAATTTAGAAATTCATAAAAATATTCAAACTGAATTTTTACCATTTGATTTGTTTTTTATGTAAGGTTTTGGTCATTTTTGAAAAATATTTTTTAATTTTAAGGGTTATTAAATAGCAATTTTACGTTGTAATGATAGAGGTTTTGCGTAATTTAAGTAATTGTAAAATAGCATGATAAATTTCATGAATTACATAATTTAGTAATTTAATTTCGAAATTAATTTTAACTATCGATATCGTTTAAGGTAAACTATTATTCGATAATGAACACATTTTAATGAAATAAATTGTTCATTTTTGTAATACTAAAATCTCTCTTAATCTCTAATCAACATGAATCAAAAAAATGAAATTGTTGAACCTAAAAAACGTGGTAGAAAAAAAGGTTCAAAAAACAAATCAAAGTCAAAAAGAACTGCGAGTAACAATGGTTACAATGTAATATTTAAGACTCTTGAGAGTGAAATGGTTGCCGTTATGGGAGCCATTCAAAAAGCACAAGAATTGGCCGCCAAACAAATTGAAAAATTAGAAGCCAAACATAAAAAAGATATTTCTAAAATTAAAGATAAATCAGATTTGTCTGTTAAACTTTGGAAAGAACGTGCGAAAGAATATCGACATAAATTGTTGAATGCAGGTTCAATAAAAAAGAGATCAGTTGGTAGGCCGGCATTATTAGTTGCTAAGCCGGCGTTAAAACGGGGTCGTCCTGTGAAAGGAGAGCCGAGAAAAGGTGGTGGTCGTAAAAAAGCGGGTGAATTGACTAAGAAGGATATTATTCTCAGTTATATGCGTACTTTTAACAAGGAAATTACTTCTAAAGAATTAATTAAACAATTGTTCTTGTTGAGTGGAGAGAGCGATGCCAAAAGATATTCACAAGGTATTTATACTACATTGACTCAAATCTACAAATCGGGTGAGTTAATGAACAATGGCGGAGTTATCACGCTATCTAAAAAGTAATTTTTACTTCACTACATATACAAATCGAGGATTTTTGGAAAGATCCTCGATTTTTTTTGCCCTAAATTTTGTATTAAATAATTCTATTACATCGTTGCAATAATCTTGGTGGGTTTCCATCCAAAGTTGTGCGTTGGGATTCGTGTTTCGTTCGAAAAATGCGAACAAAGCAATATAGAATTCTAAAACATCATGTGTCACAAATAGTGCCATATGAGGTTCGAAATGGGTAACTCTAGATTCCAAATTATCTCTTTCTTTTGGATCGATATACGGAGGATTAGAAACAATAATATCGTAATTGTTGGTTACGTTTTGATTTTCTAGAAAGTTTTGATTTATCAATTCCAATCTATTTGAAAGTTGGTATTTTTTTGTGTTTGTTTCAGCAACTTTTAAGGCATTTACGGATAGGTCTAAGGCTCTGAATTTCCAATTTGATCGTTCATTAAGCAATGTAATTGGAATACATCCAGAACCAGTTCCAATATCAATTCCAAATAATGGTGTATTCTGATTTTGATTTAAAATTAATTCACACAATTCCTCGGTTTCTGGCCTTGGAATTAAGGTATCAGACGTTACTTGGAAACAATATTTATGAAAAAATGAATACCCAAATATATATTGAATGGGTTTGCCACTAATTAATTCAAGGCACCATTTATTGTAATTGTTTTCCAAATCCGTAGGGTTGGAAATACTTATCAAGTTTTCATTAAACCATTGCCAAAAGCTATGAATTTCATCTTTTGAAAATTGAGGATCGCATTTTTCTTGAAAGTCGGCTTTGAATTCTTGAATGGTCAACAGTTTATTGGTTTAGAATGGTAAATCTATGTATTTCTCTACAAAGGTCACCATTTGGGTAGAAAGCTTCAAGTTTTATTACATAATTTTCATTGGGTAAAATTTGATCATGTTTGCTTGGCCAAATTGTGAGTGTGCCTTGTTGTGTAAGTCTTTGATTTCTTATACTTTCGCATATAATTTGTCCGAATTTGTTGAAAATTATTGCGTTGCAAATGTAACCAGATTGGGGGAATTGATATTCAACATGCAAGGGTGAAATTGTTAATGATTGATTTATTATTCTTTTTTGAGGGATGGTAAAGTGTTTTACAGTTGATGGTTCAATTGCTTTTGTGAAAACTGAATTTGTAAGACCGGGTGTTGCCCCGCCACTCGTCTCTATGGCACTTTGCCAATTTCTATAATCGCCGCTTTCTGCATTCGGTGAATTTTTTTCAAGGGAAGTGGCGACGGGATTTGCGATATTGGGACTATGATATTTATCGTCAAAAGAAAGTTTATCAATTGTCAATCCATTTTTGATATTGACTAATAATAATGATCCCCCTTCTGAAGATAAATTTGGGAAATCAGGTATTTCAATGATTTTTTCTTTATTAGATGCAGTGAATTGATGTATTAAATCACTTGAATATCCCGTGAAAGCCAATATTTCATTTGGCAAGATTAATTCTCGATATGGATTTTTAAAGGCGTATATGGATTTGAAATTTTGAAAATATACATCGTAGATTTTTAAGTTAATATTTTCAAAAAAAACGGCTGAGGTATCGGTATTAATAAATTCAATGAAATCGGGTTTGTAAGCATAATTGCGAAATAATATTTCATTGAACTGAATATTCGAATTTGAAGCATTCGAATTGTAAGCCACAAAAGGATTTATAATTTTATTTTCCAAAACATTTTCTAGCTGAATAGGGATAATTTTTCCGGAGTTTTGTGTTGGGCATTTACAATATCCTTTAGCAGTGTTTTTGAAATAGTTCAAATAAATAGTGTCGGATTGTGTTAGGAACCTTGCTTTGCCTATTTTGTTGGGATTGGTATTGTGATTGAATTTTATTACCAAAGTGTCATTTTTAAAATAGGATTCAATTATTTTAAATGGATTGATTTTGATTGAAGTATCAATGCTATTTGGAGCTCCTGGAGTACCTCCAACGTTTGAATTACTTTGCCAATTATTTGTTTCTAATACGCCAACGGTTACATTTCTTTTTTCGAGCGAATATCCCCCATTATTTTTTTCTGGCTGATGCATATTTTGGAAATATTCGAATTGAAAGATAAATTCGTTTTTAGTGGTTTTCAGGGAAATGAAATCTGATTCAATGTTAAAAGATGGAAAGCTTTTTATTTTAAGTATTTGGTTTTTTGGAAAAAAATTGGAATCTGTTTCGTTTACACACAAATAATATTTAAATGGTTCCATTACAATATCAGGGAGCTTGGCAGTGGTTCTAGAATCTGAGAGATACAGTGTGTTTGTTTTAAGAAATTTTGGACTTCGATTGTAAATTTCAATGTGTTTTTTTTCGGGAAGAATGCCCAATGACGGATTAGGATTCGACATAATTTCAGTGAGAATGATATCTCCAAATTTGGGTGTGTCGAGATAGATGTAATCCAAATTTATTTTGATTTGTTTTGTGTTTTTAGAAAATAGGTCTTGAATGTTATTTAGTTCAATGGTTATTGAATCGCGTTTAATTCTCAAGAAATTTGAGATTTGCAATAAAAATTGAGTTTTGGATAATTGTAATACAGAATCAATTATTAGTTTATCTATTGTGCATTGAAGTTTTATTATTGGCTGAACAGGTCTTTCGAATTCAATCAAGATTCTTTGATTGTCAACTTGACGGAATTTATAAATTTTGGGTAGAGACTCATCGGTTCTGTTTTTGCCAAAATAAAGAAAATTGTAGCTAATTTTCCCGATTGCATTTGTTCCGAATTGTTGAATTTTTATGTACCCGTTTATTTTTTCAAATCGAACACTCAACAATAGGGTATCATCTGTAGAAACAGAATTTAGGTGATTAATTTTCTGTAAGAATATTGTGTCTGATTTGATTTTGAGATCAAAAGTATAATTGAATTTTGAAACGTCGAATTCGTTTTCTTGTCCTCGGTAAATAATGGTATCATTTTTTAATATTTGCCATTGATCTTGCGTATTGCCAACGCGAAATTGGATTTTTTGATTTGTTGAATCAGTAAAGCCGAATTCAAGAAAATTCGAACTAGACAGGTTAATCTCGGAGGTGATATCAATGTGATATTGAGCTTCTTTTAATTGTGAGTTATTAAAGTTTAGTTGAAATTGATGCTTTAAGGGATTTGAAGAATTTGTAATAACTGCTTTTGTTGTTCTTTTGAATTTTGCAGTATCACCAATAATCCCGATTGGCCATTTTGTTGAATTTGCGCTGTCGTTTAAATTCACTTGGCAATAGGATGAAGAGTATAAACCCGCGATTAACGTGCTAAGAATAAATCCTTTGTTTCCAATCTGTTTTGCTAAATGGATGGGCAATTCCCAAAATCGGAATAAAGAAATTTTGAAAGATCGATGACACAATAATTTCAATAACAGAAATCGGTTGTTTGAAGGAGTGGAAAATTTTTTTAAGGATAATTGTGTCGGAAACAATTTTTCCAAACCAAAGAAAAAGCATAATTTCATAGCAAGAATAGTACAGTGCCATGAAAGTTAAGCCCCAAAAAAGCATAAAAAATAGTGCTAAATATTTTTGCGATTTTTCAGTATTTGAAGTTGTTTGAAAAGCGGTTTTTTTAACCCATCTGATTCGCTGTTTCCATAGTTCACTTAAGCTTTTGAGTACATTTGTTGAAATTGCGGCATTAGGATCTGAAATAAAAATAACCTTGTTTGGATTGAATTTATAAAATGCCTCTAGGTTGAAAATGTCATCCCCTCCTGCTATTTTTCTGTTGTTTTCAAACGGATTTAACGTAAGGAAAATAGACTTTTTAAAAATTAAATTGGCACCATTTGCCATGGTTGGTTTCCCAATATGAAATTGGTAAAATCCCAATGCAATCAATGCGGTGTTTTCAATTTTTTGATAAATTTGATGAATTGAAAAACGGTTAGAGTCAAAAATAACTGGACCAATTCCCATGTTGGCATTTTTTTCTGTAAATGCCTGAATGAGAGTTTTAAATGTTGAATTCATCAGCACACAATCTGCATCAGTTGTAATGATTATTTCGTTGTAAGCTGCCGAAATCCCTATTTCTAATGCATCTTTTTTGCCATGTTTGTCGTTTTCAAGATGAATGATTTTGCAATCATTCGATAGAAAAGTATCGTGATTTTTGATAATCTCGGCTGAATTATCGGAACTATGGTCATTGATAAATAGGAACTCAATTTGTCCCTCAAAATCAATTTTTTGAATTGAATTTAAAAGTGGAATAATTCTATGGGCTTCATTTCGGAATGGTATAATCACTGAAATATTTGGATTTTCCTTAGTTGACAAATGTGTTTCATAAGGTTTAAATATTTCCGAATTGTGTTGTGCAATTTTATGCCAAGTAAAAAAGTAATTCCCAATTAAGAGCAAAGCAATTAGCCATAAAAATAAAAGATAAAAATTTGGTATTACTTGTAATATTTGCAAAAAAGAGATCACAATATATTCGCTGCAATGATCTTTTTTTCAATGGCTGTTGTAGAATATCCCGAAAGAAATTCAATGGTCTTAACTTGACCACCATGTTTTAATACCCAATCTGCACCTACAATATTTGAAATTTCATAATCAGCTCCTTTGACTAGGACATCAGGGGTAATAATTTCAATAATTTCTTTTGGGGTATCTTCATTAAAAACTAACACGGCTCCAACAAAGCCAAGAGACGCCATTACGTGGCATCTAGAATATTCGTTTTGTAAAGGACGGGCAGGTGATTTATCTAACCGTTGTACCGACTCATCAGTATTCAGAGCAACAATGAGGAAATCGCCGAGTTCAGAAGCCTCTTCAAGATACTGAACATGTCCTGCATGTAAAATATCGAAACAGCCATTTGTGAAAACAATTTTCTGGCCGTTTGATTTCAATTTGGAAATTTCACTTTCAATCTGATTGTAAGCCCAAATTTTAGTTGATGTTTTCATTTTTGGCTTCTATTTTACGTATTTCAAAAAATAACAATCCATAGCAAATAGCACCCATGGTGATATGGAAAATATTTGAAAAGGCGATATTGAATATCGAGAATGTTTGAGCCTCTTTGGTAGGTAAACCATACATCAAAGTAAGGCCAAGTGCAATTGTTCCATAAACACCTGCACCACCTGGAATTGGTATAATAATTCCCATTGCAGAAAACATTAAAATACCCAACGCGTTTGCAAGGTTAAAATGTACGGTTATATCAAGTGCCTGTAATTGAAAATACATGCCAACCCAATAACCCATCCAAATAGCCAAAGACAATATTGCAAATAGGAGTGGGTTTTTTAATTTGAGAATGCTTTTCATTCCAATTAGCAAACGGCCTAAAAGAGAATCTTTGTTGCCTTTTTTATTTTTTGTGAGTCTTTTTATGATAAACCAACTTCCAATAATTGCAACAATAATTACCACTATTATGATCGGATTTTGGGTCAAAGGCATTAAAATATTTTGATTGATGAACCCATAAAACTGATTAAATTGTATGCAAACACAAAGAACTCCCAATACAAGCATAAATACCAAATCTGCAATTCTTTCAGTAATTACGGTTCCTATTAACGTTTCAACTGGTGCTTTTTCACTTTTCGCAGTGAGTGCGCAACGCACAACTTCGCCACCTCTTGAGGTTGCTGTATTTACCAAATATCCTATCATTACTGAATAAAACGATCTTCTATAATTTAGATTGATATTGGCTGTTTCTGTGAGCATATTCCAACGGTAACCACGTAAAAAATGGGCAATAAGCATGGTAATAGTTCCTAAGCCAATCATATAAAAATTGGCTTTTTTAATAGACTCCCACGTGGCCTTTAAGTCCATAGAATATCCAATAAAAGCGAATACCGCAATTGCTAAAGCAATCATAATAATGGTGGAGATATGCTTTTTCAAAACTGGTTAAGTGAGTTTATTGTATTGATCCGGAAAGATGTTGTTTGGAAGATGTTGTTTTGCTTTTTCCGGTTCCATTGAAATAAAGGTCATGATAATGAGTTCATCACCTTTTTGACCTTTTCTAGCAGCAGCGCCGTTAAGTCCAATAATTCCTGAACCACGTTCTCCCGCAATAATGTAGGTTTCAAAACGTTCGCCATTGTTGTTGTTTACTATAAGCACTTTTTGGTTAGGAATCATTCCCGCTGCATCAACTAGATCCATGTCAATGGTAATACTGCCCGTATAGTTCAGCTCAGTTTGAGTTAAACGGACATTATGAATTTTGGCTTGAAGTACTTCGATGTACATGTTGGTGCAAAGTTAATTTTAAAAAATGTAATCGCAATCAAATACATATAATGTTTGATGTATTTTCGCAGTTGTGCAATTTACATCGTCAATTGTTGAAAAGGCAGTAGAGTCATTGTCGGGTTTTCCAGGTATTGGAAAACGCACGGCATTGCGTTTGGTTATGTATTTGCTAAAGCGCCCAGAGACAGAGGTTTCGGTGTTGGCTCAATCATTAATGAAGTTGAAAACCGAGTTGCATTTATGTGAAAAATGTTGCAATGTAAGCGATACCCCAGTTTGTGCAATTTGTTCAAATCCAATGCGACAATCAGACATAATTTGCGTTGTTGAGGATTTTTCTGACCAAATGGCAATTGAATCAACCTCTCAATTTTTAGGTCAATATCATATTTTGGGGGGATTGATTTCACCTATGGATGGAATTGGACCCGATGATTTAAGTATCTTAAAGCTGGTTGAGAGAGTTTCACAGAATCAAATTGCCGAAATTATACTTGCATTGAGCGCAACGGTTGAAGGTGATACAACTATGTATTATATTGCAAAAAAATTACAACATCTTCCCGTGAAAATTACATGTATTGCACGAGGTATTGCCGTTGGTGGTGAGATTGAATACGCCGATGAAATTACCTTGGGTAGAAGTTTGATTCAACGAACCCATTATTCAATTTAACTTCATGCAGAAACTCTCAATTGTTATTGTAAATTATAATGTAAAGCACTTTCTCGAACAAGTAATTGTTTCTGTTGAAAAGGCTATTTGCAATGTAGATGCTGAAGTTTGGGTGGTTGACAATAACAGTGTTGATGGCAGTATGGAAATGGTGGCAGATAAATTTCCTTGGGTTAAAACCATTTGTAATAAAGTAAATGTTGGCTTTTCAAAAGCAAATAATCAGGCCATTCGAGAAAGCAAGAGTGAGTACATATTGTTGTTAAATCCTGACACTGTTTTGCAGGATGATTCATTGGTTAAATGCCTAGATTATTTGGACAATCATCAAGATGTTGGTGGATTGGGTGTGAGAATGATAGATGGCAAAGGAAATTTTTTACCAGAAAGTAAACGTGGATTACCTACTCCCAAAGTCGCATTTTTTAAAATGACTGGCTTATCTACATTGTTTCCTAAGTCACGTTACTTTGGAAAGTATCACATGAAGTATTTGCCTGAAAATGAAACCCACGAAGTGGATGTTTTGTCGGGAGCTTTCATGATGATGCGTTGCAGTGTGCTTGAAAAGGTTGGATTGTTAGATGAAGATTTTTTCATGTATGGCGAAGATATTGATTTAAGTTATCGCATTACTTTGGGAGGATCTAAAAATGTATATTTTGCGGATACAACTATTATTCATTATAAAGGTGAATCGACCAAAAAGAAATCTGCGAATTATGTAAAAGTTTTTTACAACGCAATGGTGCTTTTTGCCCAAAAACACTATTCACAGCGAATGGCTGGTTGGTTTGCGTTTTGGATTAAAATTGCGATTTATTTAAGGGCAAGTTTGGCTGTTTTATTTAGAGGACTTCATTCAATTTTTTTGCCATCTTTAGATTTTCTTTGTATTTATCTTGGATATCTGGGAATTGCCAAGTACTGGGAATTGTATCACAAATTTGTGAGGGGATTTTATCCAGAAATATATTATGCAGTGCATATTCCTATATATGTATTTGCTGTTTTATTTGCAGTATTTATTTCGGGGGGATATGATAAGCCATTTCAAGGTAAAAGATTGCTAAGAGGCGCAGTTATTGGAGCATTAGCGTTGTTTGTAGTTTATGGTCTTATGCCAAAAAATCTGCAGTTTTCTAGGGCTATTTTGGCGCTTGGGTCGGCTTGGGCATTGGGTATCCTGTTTTTTATTAGGCTCGTTGCTCAATTTTTAAAACTTGGTGAAATTAACCTTACTTCAAATTCCGAAAAGCGCATAATTATTGTCGGAAATAAAGAAGAAGCAACACGTATTCAGCAGCTGTTAAATAGGAGTCAAGTGAATCATCAAATGTTGGGCTGGGTATTGCCGATTGCAGACAAAACCGAAGGTTTTCTGGGAGGCATTCATCAACTTTCTGAAATTATTGAAATATACAAATCGAACTTGGTGATCTTCAGCGGTAAAGATGTTGCAGCCTCTGAAATTATGAAAACTATGTCGCAGTTTGCAAAATCAGGAATTCAATTGAAAATTGCACCAGATAAAGGGGAATCAATCATTGGATCGAGTTCAAAAAATGATCCAGGCGAGTTGTTTACCATTGAAGTTAAATATGAGCTTGCCGAAATGCATCAACAAAGAAGAAAGAGAATATTTGATATTTTATTTTCTAGTTTGGTTTTGGCAACATTACCCGCCTTTTTGATTTTTGCAATGTTTAATAAGTCCATAAAATTGATTATCCAAAACGTATTGGGTGTGTTATTTGGATTTAAAACATGGGTGAGTTATTCAAATTCAAAAACTTCTGAATTTTTGCCAAAAATAAAAACAGGCGTATTTTCCATTAGTGGAAATTGGAAAAATACCATTTATGAAGGAGATGTTAATCTTTTGTATGCAAAAGAATATCATGTTTCCAAGGATTTCAATAGGTTGATACATTCGATTTTTAATAAACCTTTATGAAGTTTGGGTTTCAAAAAATAAACGCGTTTGAATTAAAACGAATTGTAAAAATTATTTTATTGCTGTTGGCTGTATTGATCAGCATTTTTACATTGTTTTTATCTCAGAGGCTTGTGAATAAAATTGCCGCTGAGGAGACTAAGAAAATGCAGATTTGGGCCGATGCCGAACATATACTTTCTGATCCCAATAGTGAAGGAGATTTGGGTTTTCATTTGACAATTATTCAATCGAATACAACTATTCCTGCCATATTGGTAAGCGAAACTGGTAGGGTAATTCAACATATTAATCTTGAAAAATCTGATAAACCTAAAGATAAAATTTCCGATACTAAACTAAAATCGAAAATTGAAGAATTCAAATTAGAAAATGAGCCAATCGATATTCCAATTGACGAAAAAACTATTTTCAAAGTATATTACGGTAAAAGTACGGTTTTAAAACAATTGGCCTATTATCCTTATGTGGTTTTGGGTATTGTAGCGTTGTTTATGTTGGTGAGTTATTTTGCGTTTTCTTATTCTACCAGAAGTGAGCAAAATCAAGTGTGGGTTGGATTGGCTAAGGAAACGGCGCATCAATTGGGTACTCCAATTTCGAGTTTAATGGGTTGGGTTGAATGTTTGGAAATGGATATTATTCCTGAAAATGCGCCGATTGAAATGCGAAAAGATATTGACCGCTTGAAAATAATCACAGAACGGTTTTCCAAAATTGGTTCAGAACCTATTTTGGAAGATGTTGAACTGAATCAAGTGCTGCGTGATTCAATAACCTATATGCAAACCAGATCAGGTGTAAATGTTCATTTTGATGTTCAACTTTTAAATCACAATGTGTATTCTAAAATTAATGTAAATTTATTTAACTGGGTAGTTGAAAATTTAATCAAAAATAGTATCGACGCGATGGAAGGAAGAGGCGAATTGTTATTTAAAGTTTATACCCGTAATCAGAAAGTGATAATTGATTTCATTGATAATGGAAAAGGCATACATAGAAATCAAATGACCGATATTTTTAAACCCGGTTTTACAACTAAGAAACGTGGTTGGGGTTTGGGATTGTCTTTGGCCAAGCGAATCATTGAAGATTATCACAAAGGTCAAATCTTTGTAAAGGAGAGTAATCCATTTGTAAAAACAACTTTTAGAATAATTTTAGAAGGAAATACTTAAACAAAATTTATCTTTGAATTATGATACAACGCATCCAAACACTTTATTTATTTTTGATTTTTGCAATTGCATTGTTGTTGATGCTTTCAAATCCAATATATGCAGAATTTAGAATGAAACATGGTTTTAATCCTGAATCAGTTTTAATGCAATATTGGAGTCAATTTTCAATTTCTACTGAAAGTCGAATTCCATTATATAGCTACAAGTTGTTGAATATGATTTTATTGGTATTTGTCGGATTAGGGTCACTTGTAAATGTCTTTCTATTTGGAAATCGAAAGCTTCAGCTGAAACTTGTTGCTATCCTAGTTTTGTGTGCATTTGTATTTTTTGCAATTTTATTAGTCGATTATTTTATGACCAAAAGCCAATTTGAAAATAATTCTATTTCAACAACATTGGGATATCAAATTGTTTGGCCATTACTCATGTTCGTTTTTTCAATATTAGCCTATTTTGGAATTAGACACGATGAGCGTTTGGTTCAAAGTATGGACAGGATACGATGAAAAAGTGGGTGTTCTTAGTCATTGCCATTGTGCATTGCTCCTTTGTTTCTGGTCAATCCAAGAAAAAGAAAAACATCCCTCAAAAAACAAAAAACCAACCTGTTTTTGTTGTTCCTACAGTTGATGTTGGTGAAATAGACGATCAATCACCGGAATTTCACAAAACACCTTATGAATTAAGTAATTATACAAAAACTGCTACTTATGATGAAGCCGTAAATTGGTATAAAAAGTTGCACCGTTCATTTCCCAATACCGAATTGATGAATATTGGAAATAGCGATGCGGGTTTGCCTATTTATTGTTTTCATATTTTGCCTGAGATAATTTTAATGAATGCCCCAGAAGGATTTCCTGATGGTTCAATTGATTATGAAAAATACAAAAACCGACAACAGGAAAATCCAATCAAATTATTAATCAATAACAATATTCATCCAGGTGAACCAGAAGGAACTGATGCAAGCATGTTGTTTGCGCGAGACATTTTAACAAAGCAGTTAAGACTGGGAAAAGAAGTTTATCGGAATGCCGATATATATATCATTGTTCAATACAACGTTGATGGAACAATCAACAGAAGTGGAACTTCTAGAGCCAATCAAGATGGACCTGTTGAATATGGATTTAGAGGGAATGCCAAAAATTTAGATTTGAACCGCGATTTTATTAAAATGGATAGCCGCAATGCCAAAACTTTGGTTGGATTTATGGCAAAACAAAAATTCGATTATTTCATTGATAACCACACTTCGAATGGAGCTGATTACCAATATACATTAACTTATTTTCATACTCGGGTTGAGAAATTGCCGAAATATTTGGTGAGTAATACATTGATTGTAGATTCGGTGTTGAAATTGTCCCTCAAAAACATGGGTTATCCAACTTCTCCATACGTGAATACAATGCAAGAAGTTCCAGACAGCGGTTTGGTTGGTTTTTATGAATCTCCAAGATTTGCAACTGGTTGGGCTGCTTTGAATCATACCATAGGATTTACGGTTGAAACGCATATGCTAAAACCATTTAATAAAAGGGTTGATGCAACAAAGGCATTTTTAGACGCTTTTTTGAGTTGTGTGTGTGCAGATAAGATTCGAGAGAATTTGTTGAAATCAAAAGATGGTTTTGGATTGTATAACAATCTGAACAAGATTCAATATACCCATTTCACACTCGATCAAACAAAGTTTGAAATGTTTGATTTTTTGGGATATGAATTCGGTTATAAACCCAGTGCGGTTTCGGGTTTTCCGAGATTGTATTACGATAGATCTAAACCCAAAACTATTTCATTAAAATATTATAATCATTACATTCCAACTGATTCAGTTGAATTGCCTAAAGCCTATGTGTTACCTTATGCCTACAAGGAAGTATTGGAGAGGCTAGAGCTCAATAATATCAAATCCAGAACAATTACTTCTGATACAGTGCTGCTTTGCAAAGTAAGTTATGTAATAGATTGTAAGACGGTAAAAGAGCCTTATGAGGGACATTACTTACATTCACAAGTTATAACCAAAGACACCATGATGAAGGTGACTTTGAGAGCGGGAGATAGGTTGATATTCGTGAATGACAGTAACAGTGCTTTCTTATCGGCAACCTTAGAGCCTAAATCACCTGATAGTTATTTCTGTTGGAACTTTTTTGATGGCATATTGCAGCAAAAGGAAGGTTACAGTGCTTATGTTTTTGAAGACAAAGCTGCTGAAATATTGAAGGTAAATCCTAAACTAAAAGAAAAGTTGGAAGCAAAAAGAAAATCAGATCCAGCATTTGCCAAAGATGGTGCAGCTCAATTGGATTTTGTTTATAAGAATTCACCGTATTACGAACCTTCACACAGGAGATATCCTGTTTATCGAATCGTTCGTTAAGAATTATTCTCCGAGGTACTCTACGAAGTTATTTTGGGTTTCCCAAAGGGTAATTTTATGCAATTGAACGCCAACAGGGAGTTTCGCGGCAATGCGATGCCACACTGCAACAGATATATTTTCTATTGAAGGCATTTGTCCTGATAACCAAGGAACATCTAAATTTAGGTTTTGATGGTCTAAATGGTCAATGACTTCTTCTCTTATAATGACTTTTAACTTTTTTAAGTCCATTACACAACCTGTATCTGGATTGGGCTGGCCTTTCACACAAACGTATAAATCGAAATTATGTCCGTGGAAATGTGGATTTGCGCATTTCCCAAAAATGGCTAAATTTTGTTCCTCAGTCCAATTGCTGTTCCAAAGCTGATGGGCTGCGTTGAAATGTTCTTTTCTTGTGATGTAAAGTAGCGGCATTGCGGGTGCAAAAATAAATTAAAAAATTCGGCTTAATACCAAGTTTTTAATTTTTCTATGGTAGTTTGAATATCTTCAAGGGTATTGTATTTTCCAAAGCTAAAACGAACGGTGTTGCGTTCTGATGCTGGACAAATACAATTCAAAACATGACTTCCAGTATTCGCTCCACTAGAACATGCACTTCCGCCACTTGCAGAAATTCCATTGATGTCTAAGTTGAATAATAACATGTTTCCAGCGTCTGATTTAGGGAAAGAAACACTCAAAACGGTGTAAAGACTATTACCTTCAGGATCGCCGTTGAATTGAATGTCGGTAATGTTTTCACGCAATGCTTTTATCATTTCAGCTTTGAGCATAGAAATGTGAGATTTTTTCTTTTCTAAATCTCTATAACTGATTTCAAGGGCTTTGGTTAATCCAACAATTCCGTATACATTTTCTGTTCCACCACGAACTTCTCTTTCTTGTGCACCGCCAGTAATTTCAGGAGAAACACGGTTTTTTTTGTTCATGTACAGGAAACCAATTCCTTTCGGTCCATTGAATTTATGTCCTGCACCACAAAGAAAATCTACATAGCCTTGGCTTAAATCAAAGTTGTAATGCCCCATGGTTTGTACAGTATCGCAATGAAAAATCGCCCCTGCGTTATGGATGTTTTTGCCAATTTCTTCTATTTGAATCATGTTGCCAATTTCATTGTTTGCATGCATTAAGCTTACCAATGAATTTGGGTTATTCGAAACCAAGTTATATAAATGGGCTGTGTCTATATGTCCATTCGGCAAAATATTAACCAATTCAAGATTTACCCCAGCATTTTTATGTAGGTCTTCTGCAGTGTGCAAAACAGCATGGTGTTCAATAGGGGATGTAATTAAGGTTTTAATGCCCAAATTAGCCACTGAGCCTCTCAGTGCTAAGTTGTCTGCTTCTGTTCCTCCAGAAGTGAAAAATATTTCACCGGGAGAGCATTTTAATAAGGATGCTATTTTGCTACGAGATTCTTCAATAACATTTTTTACTTTCCTGCCGTTGGCATGGGTAGAGCTTGGATTTCCAAAATGCTCACGCATCATTGGAATCATTACGTCAACTACTTCAGGATCCATTGGGGTGGTAGCTGCGTTATCTAAATAAATTCTGTTAGTAGGTGTTGTCATTAAATGTGGTTATTTATATTTAAATATCCTAAAAATTTGTAGCAGAGTTTTGCCATTGCAAATTCAGAAATGATATCTACTTCGCGCGGTGCAATTTCAACAATATCAAAACCTACCACTTTTTTGCGTTCACACAATCTTTTCAGAAGTTTGGTACCTTGTTGCCAAGACAAACCACCGGGTTCAGCGGTTCCAACGGCAGGAACAATAGATGGGTCAAATCCATCTGCATCAATTGAAACGTATACAACATCTCCAAGTTTGTCAATACAATCGTCAATCCATGTTTCATCTTTGTCTAACATATGGGCATACCAAGTATTGATAATTGGTGAAGATTTGATTAATTGAGACTCTTCGATGCATTGTGCCCTAATTCCAACTTGAACCAAATTCACTCCCATGTCGTTGATTCTTGCCATAACGCTGGCATGAGAATACGGGTTGCCGTTGTATTCTTGGCGTAAGTCAGAATGGGCATCAATTTGCAAAACTGAAATACTCGGGTATTTTTCTTTGTATGCACGAATAAATCCGTTTGTTACGGTATGTTCAGCACCCAAGGAAACCACGAATTTATCATTCTGTAAAAGTTGGCGGGTTTGGTTGGCAATGGCTACCATTGCATTTTCGTCTACAAGTCCCTCAAAATTAATGGCTTCAAGGGTTGCAATACCAATATTTTTGTATGTTTCTTGATCGAGTTCCTCGTCGTAAAATTCAACGAAGTGACTTGCATCAATTATTGCTTGTGGACCTTTGTCAGATCCGGCAATATAACTACTTGTAAATTCGTAAGGAACTTGTTGAATAACAACTTTTGCATTCTCAAGTGTAGTGATATCGTTATTTGGGAGGGCTAAAAAGCCATCTTCGGCATTAAGTACTTTCATTTTTTGCAATCGCAATTACTTAACACGCTCCATGTATTCACCAGTACGGGTATCCACTTTGATTTTGGTTCCGATATCAATAAACAAAGGAATAAATACTGTTGCACCAGTTTCAACGGTTGCAGGTTTCAATGTATTGGTAGCGGTATCTCCTTTAACGCCAGGTTCGGTGTAAGTAATTTCTACTATTGCAGTATGAGGAGGTTCCGCAGAAATAGGGGTATCATCACCTTCAAAAGCAATGATTACAGTATCGCCTTCTTTCATGAATTTAGCACCTTCACCAAATAAGTGTTTTTGCACTGGAATTTGGTCGTAAGTGTCGTTGTCCATGCAAATGTATGCATCACCTTCTTCATAGAGATATTGAAGTTCTCTGGTTTCAACACGAACAATTTCAACAGTTTCACCACTGCGGAAACGATTTTCAGCCGATTTTCCGTCTTTCACTCTGCGCATTTTTGCTTGATAAAATGCACGTAAATTCCCTGGAGTTCTGTGTTGCCATTCAATAATTTGGCATAATTCGCCGTTAAAGCGAATAAAATTACCGTTTGAAACGTCTTGAGTTGTAGCCATACAATTGCAAAGGTAGGATAATTTTTTTTAATGTTAGAATTTCAACGAAATTCAAACATGGATTATAAATCAAATTTATTGTTATTAATACTTTAATTTCAATCCGTATCGTTTCATAGCGTAATTGATTAAATATTGGCGATTTCTGGCAAGGGTACTATTAAATCCACAAGTTCTTGGGCAAGGTAGGGTAGAAATAATCAAAATACTTTGTTGGCGAGAGAGTTTTTCAGCAGGAATATGGAAATAGTATTGCGCAGCTTCATCAACACCAAATGCTCCGCGGCCCATCTCAATTACGTTTAAATAGACTTCTAAAATGCGTTTTTTACTCCAAAATAGTTCAATCATGCATGTGTAATAGGTTTCAACTCCTTTTCTTAACCAACTGCGTCCCTCCCAACAAAATACATTTTTTGCTGTTTGCTGAGAAATGGTGCTTGCTCCGCGGGTTTTGTTACTCGTAGCATTGTGTTCAATGGCTTTTTCAATAGCCCTGAAATCAAATCCCCAATGATCGAAAAATACTTGATCTTCTCCGGCCATAGCCGCCAATTGAAAAGATTTAGGAATTTCGTCTATGTCTATCCATCGTCCTTCTTCACCGCGAATATGACTTTGTGAATTTTGTATCATGGTGAATGGAGGATTTACCCATTTGTAAATGATTACAGGAATGAGTGAAATTCCCCAAAAAATTAAACAATATTTAAAAAACTTACGGAAGAAAATCATTGTAAACATGGGCAATAATAATGAAATCTAAATTAAAACCCTTGAACTCCGTTGACTGTAGTATACTTTAATACCAAGTTTTTGTTGGGGTAAATGCGTTTGAAAGCACTTTGAACCATCAAGGTAGCTTCGTGAAAACCGCATAAAATAAGTTTCAATTTTCCTACGTAAGTATTGATGTCGCCAATGGCATAGATACCTGGAATATTGGTGCTATAATCAAATGTATTTACTTCAATTGCAATTTTATTGATGTTCAGACCCCAATCTGCGATTGGTCCCAATTTAGGCGAAAGTCCAAATAAAGGTAGAAAGCAATCGGCCTCAACCCATTGAATTTCTGATTCACCTTTGATTGTAGCACCCACTTTATTGAGGTTTTCGCTTCCATCTAGGTGTGTGATTTCGGAATTTAAGATCAATTTCATTTGTCCATTGCTGCTTAAATCCATCACTTTTTGCACGCTATCTAAATGCCCTCGAAACTCTGTGCTCCGATGTGCCAAAACAACCTCAGAGGCAACGTCCTTCAAAAATAATGCCCAATCTAAAGCACTATCACCACCGCCGGCAATGACCACTTTTTTGTTGCGATATTTTTCGGGATCTTTAATCATATAATCAACCCCTTTGCCTTCAAATTCTGAGATATTGGCAATTGGTGGTTTTCTTGGTTCAAATACGCCCAAACCACCGGCAATGGCAATGTTTGGAGCAATGTGTTGTGTGCCGTTTTCTGTGGTTACAATAAATTTATTATCTTCAGTTTCTTCAATGGAAATTGCTTTTTCACCCAAAGTAAAACCAGGTTTAAAAGGGGCAATTTGCTCCATTAAATTATCAATTAAATCTCCTGCCAAAATTGATGGGAAACCAGGGATGTCGTAGATTGGTTTTTTTGGATAAATTTCAGTTAATTGCCCACCTGGTTGAGGCAATACATCAATGATATGGCACCTTAGTTTCAAAAGTCCTGCTTCAAAAACAGTGAACAAACCTACCGGTCCAGCGCCTATGATGATTATATCAGTTTCAACCATTTCGCTTACAAAGATAGTGAATGAAAAACAAATGGTTTTGCAAACAAAAAAAGGGGAAGTTTATTCTTTGGAGATTTGTAGGCCAAATTCCGATAAGCGGTAAGATCTTTCCCCGACTTCGATAATATCGCCTTTTTTGTATTTACGTAAATTCCTTATTTCATCATCAGTTTGGATGATTGTTCCGCCCGTTTCTCTAGCCAATTGGAAATAATCAAATGGAACATTTCCATTTACACTGCCGCAAAGTAATATAGAAACAGGTTTTTTGAGGTTTTTTATTAACACCAAATCTTTAATGGGTGCTTCCGCATCGGCAATCATGAGTATGGTATCAATATCTAGCCATTTTTTTGAAGCACTAATAGCAGCTTCAATGTTGTTTTCAGGAATATCGCCGCCATTTCCATTCTCCATTGCCGTTAATATGGTTTTGAAAATGGTATCGAAATTATTGCTATTTACATTGTAAATACCACCCGAACTTCCTGGTCTTTTGATTAATTCGGGAGCACCATTGCCATCGTTGAAAAAGGTAAATCTGCTATTTTTAAGTACTTCCGAATTGTATTTCAAAAAGAGAAGTACTTGGGCCGAATATGGGCCCATGCTACCAGTAACATCTGTTACGATACACCATTTGCCGTTGAATGTTTTGTTTACGAGAGCGTCATATTCATTCGTGTTTTTTAGAAACTTTGAATCAAATTTTCCAACACGTTTTCTCTTGGCTTTTATTTTTCTAGCAACCACACTATCTACCACCAATTTGGTTTCTTTTTCTCTAAACCAAATGGATGGAGTTTTGAATTTCTGACCGTCTTTGCGTTTTTCAGGATCGTTGGCCAAATAGTATCCAGTTTCAATATAGCGTTTTCGCTTTTTGTATATTATTTTTTCGGGAATATTAATGAAAGTATCTCTGTAAGTTCCAATAGTATAACTGATTAATCCTTTTTCTTTTTTTACTTTTTCAGTAGGTTTTGATTTGTAAAAAATGATAAATCCATGAAATAGTTTTTTAGCATCGTCCTCCGTTTTTGCTTTGTTTTGTTCAAATGCCCGAAATTGAATTCCTTTTAAAACAAACAATTCTGGCCATAGTGTTTTTAGGTTTTCGTAACGATTTCTATTCAACAATGGTTGATTGAAAGTATCTACTTCCCTGTATTTGGTATAAACCAAATGAACTGTTAAGATTGTTCTGTCGTTGGGTAAATTGGGCAAAGTTTTAGATTTGAATTCAGATGAAGAAAACTCCATTGGTAAATAAACAATATTGGTATCTGATACAATGGGGTGACTACCTACAACCATTGGTTTCATTTTCATTAATTTTTCTACGTTGGTTTGTGCAAAGGCAGTGTTCCCCCCTGAAGAAATGAAAAAAAACAATATGATTGCAAAAATTCTCAAAGTGTGGTCATCAAATTTTCAATACCCAAGGGCCTATCTATTTTAAATCCTTCACCGTATTTAACGCCAATTAAACGCCCATATTCTAGAGCGCGCCCTTCGAGAAAATCAAGAAATTCCTTGCTGCTTATTGGTGTATTTGGCTCGGGGCTATTGGGGTCGTAAAACTGGCTTTTAAATGCCATTATTCCCTCTATTTTTTTTGTGTAAAATTCAGAAACATCTATAATAAAATCGGGGCCAATGTTATAATCTTGGATATAAAAGTATGTTGCTTTTGGTCGGTGTGCTTCTTGAGGGACATTGTTCAGCGAGGTTTCAATTTTAGGCAATCCAGCAAGGAAACAAGCTCTTGAAATTAAGGCTGATGCTCTTCCATGGTCTGGATGTCTGTCGCGCATTGCATTGGCAAAAACAATTTTTGGTTTTGCGGCACGAATTTCAGTGATAATGGTTTTTAGTGTCGCTTCGTTTTCTTCAAAAAATCCATCGCCAAGGTTTAAGTTTTTCCTAAAAGAAACGCCCAAAATGTGTGCACTGTTGTTCGCTTCTTCAAGTCGAATTTCTGCAGTACCTCTTGTTCCTAATTCCCCTTGTGTCAAATCAACAATGCCGGCAGTGTATCCCATGCTGATGTGCTTTAAAATAGTTCCAGAGCAAGCGAGTTCAATGTCGTCTGGATGGGCAGCTATGGCTAAGATATCAACTTTCATCAATATGATAAACTAGGAGGAGGGAAAAATATTACGTTTTGCAAAGTATTGCCAACTGCGAATAAGGTATTTTTATCAATGCTTCCAATATTGTCGTCATGGGTATGCCAATAAGGTGCAAATCCTGTTTGTGGGTTGTATTGAATGATGTCGATCATCGGTATTTTTGTTGCCTCATAAACGTATTTGTGATCGTCGATAATTTGACCAATTGTATTTCCAACGAAATAATTGGCATGGCCTAATTCTTGGGCAACAGCCCAAATATGAACAAGAGCAAAATTTCCCCAAGTATTTGAGTTTTCTTCCCACATAAATTGGGCATCTTTTCCTCCAACCATATCCAGTAAAACGCCAAAGTTTGCAGTGTAATTTGGAGAGTGCAAATTTTTACCCCAGTATTGACTTCCCAAACAAAAAGAGTTTTCGAATTCGCTTTTGCCATAATCTTCGGCATCGAAGAAAATAATATCAATGCCAATATCTGGTTTTGAAATGCTTAAGTTTCTTGCAATTTCAAGCAAAACAGCAACTCCTGAGGCGCCATCATTTGCAGCGTCAATTGGTTTGTCCGCGTCTATATCGTCTTGATCGCCCCAAGGTCTAGAATCCCAATGAGAAGCAAATAAAATACGTTTGGTTGCTTTTGGATTAAAAGTGCCAATGATGTTATAAACAGGAATTCGTTTTTTGTCATAAGTAACTGCGCTCCCTTTTTGAAAGATTGCTGTATCCGAATAGCTATTTAATTTTTGATAAAGCCAATTTGCACATTTTTCATGTTCTTTTGTTCCGGAAACGCGATATCCAAAACTCAATTGTTTTTGAATAAAAGCAAAGGCGCTGTCTTGTGAAAAACCAGAAACGGGTTTGGTTACAATTTTAACTTCAACTTCTTCTGAATTGTTGTTTTTTGTATTGTTTGTGCAACTGTTTGTTATGCAGATTAATGAGATGCAAATAGCAGTAAAAATGACAAGTTTAAATTTCATAAAATTTTAATTTTACAAAGGTAGTTGATTCTATTTAAAAGGTAAAGATACTGAATTTTATATTAGATTAACGCTCTTTTTACATGATGGAATTTGTGAAGAACTTGCAATTGTTTTGCACGTGGTGAAAAGTATGATAATTTTTGCATTAAATATGTCTATTTTCGCCTATTAAACATGTCAATAAAAATTCAAAGTATGACAGGCTTCGGGAGGGCAGTCATAGAAAACGATAAACTCAAAGCAACCTGCGAAATTAAAGCACTTAACGGGAGATACTTTGAAGCCGACATTCGCTTGCCAAAATTCTTATATGAAATCGATGCTTCTATGCGTAGAATGTTATCGGAAAAATTAGAAAGAGGTACAATAACTTGTGTTTTTAACATAAAAATTGTAGATGAACAAAACTCATCTCAAGAAATTCAGATTAACGAAGCTTTAGCAAAAAGATATTTGGATGCTTTGCAAACGTTAAGCAATAATTTAAATGTTGAATTTAGTGATCCTTTTCGAGAAATTATTCGCGTTCCTGAGGTTATTGGAACTGCAGATCGTGAAATTTCTGATGATATCAAAGATCAGATCAAGGAGTTAACAATGATGGCTGCTGACAATTTGATCAAATTCAGAGAAATTGAAGGCGTTGCTACAGGTGAAAAACTATTGCAATTGGTTCAAAGTATTTCACAAGATTTAATACTGGTTGAAAATGAAGAAGATGCCCGCAAAGAAGCTTTGAAGGAGCGAATTTATGGCAACTTGATGGAACATGTTAAAGAAGAATTACTTGATCCAAATCGGTTGGAACAGGAAATTTTGATTTATTTAGATAAATGGGATATTGCTGAGGAGAAGCAACGCTTGAGTCAACATATAAATTATTTTATCACCACCTTGAAAACCGAACCCAAGGGTCGAAAATTGAATTTTATTGCTCAAGAAATGGGCAGAGAAATGAATACTATGGGTGTGAAGAGCAATTATTTTCCTATGCAGCAGGCGGTAGTCCAAATGAAGGAGAAGCTTGAACAGATTAAAGAACAAGTTCTGAATTTGGCATAATTTAAAAGTTATAACAATGAATTTTATGAAATTTAGATTGTTTGTAATTCTGAGTTTATTAATCCCGTTGGGATTATTCGCTCAAAAAAACGGGTCAGAAAATAGAAAATTAGCCGACGCAAAATTCAATCTGTTTCATGTAAAGGATTATACTTTTGATGAAGGTGATTTTGCACTTTTTCTAAGTTCAATTAAGCCAAATTTGTCCGACAAAAAGCAAAACAATATCATTGCTAATTTTGATTGGACTTCGGAATATTTGATTAAAAAAGGAATAGAATACAAGTATGTAGATTCTTTGAAGTATGGAAAGATATTAGATATGGTTGATAAAGCATCCAATAATTTTTACGATATCAAAAGGATAAAAATGGTATTGAAATTTATTGACAGTTTATCGCCCGAAGTATTAGCGAAGACAAAATTTATTCAAAATGTTTCACCTTTCTCAGATTTCTTCGATAAATCAATTGTTTATATACTTGATGATATTTTTGAGGGACTTGATGCATCTGCTCTGATAGATATTGAAATTCAAAATCAAATTGATGCTGTTAGGGCTTCTAAGAAATACGTTTACAACCAATATAAATTAGGGGGGGATTACAGTGGCAAAAAAGGTTTGGGTGAAAGTGAAATTGATGAGCGTGTAAGTTTTTCAAGTTCTTTTGATGTTAAATCTACGATGAAGCGTTTTTTGGATTCTATCAATGTTTTAGATAAAACATTGAATGGAAAACTCAATACTGAAAAGCAAGCCGATTGGAATCAATTCAAAGCATACATTGACTTTCTTGTCAAGAATAATGTTGTTTATTATTCAAATTACGGAGTTTGGGAGGTTTCAGACGATATAGTGAATTCCCTGATGGATGATTTGTATTTTATTGACAAAAGAATGAATGAAAATGCCACCAATTATTGGATGTTATATAATTCGGGTAATTTTTTTGATACAACTTTAAATTTGGAAAGAATTGGAATCTCTACCCGCGCTGTATTAAAAGAGTATTATCCCATGGCTACTGTAAATAGAATTTGGATAGAATTCGATACTGTATTTGTAAAAGATGATAGGAATGATTTTGAAAGTAACGATACAGCAAATTTAATTGTTTGGCAAGTAAATCCAGATTCAATGTTTATGGTCCAACTTTTGATGAATGATGATTATAACGTAATCGCAGATTCTACCGCAGCTATTGAAGATTCAACTGCAGTGGATTATAGCTCAAGGAAATTATTGAATTCGAGAACATTTGGAGTGGAACCTTTTGCTATGAAGTTTTATAACAATTTCAATGAAATCAATGAAGTTTTAAAATCTGAGGGATTTAAAGAAATGGCGAACCTAAATACTGTTGGGTTATCTTTTGTGTTTCAGCAAAGTGATGATGACACTCGTTTTCGTTTTTCTTATGGTAGAACCTTGGCTACCGATCAAAATTCTGAAATTAACGAAACTTATTGGGGTGATAATTTCATGTTCTCAACCGAATCTACCATTCTCAATAAGAGGTTTGCAACTTTATCATTGATAACGAATTTGAGTTATATGAGAAATAGTATGACATTTTATAATGGGTTTCAAATGGGCGATCCTTTGATAACAAATCCTCAAGAAATTTATCAAGTCACCAAGAATTCATTTTTATACGGTTTGGGATTGAACGGTAAAATTGGATTTAGTAAATTCCATTTGATTGGTGAAGTAGGTTATCTATGGGATTATGGGGATGGTCGATGGAAATACAACGACAATTACATCAATGGCAAAGGCCGTATGTCGAACAGGGGATTATATTTCTCAGTTGGTTTAGGAGTTAATATTTATCAGAAATACAAATGAAAAAGGGCATAGTTTACACATTGACTTTTTGTTGTATTCAATTTTTATGTGCGCAAAATGTCCCTCATGGAATAAAATTAGATTTAAATCATCTTGATTTTAGTAAAGATGCAGGCATGAAAACAATGTACGAAGCTGCAAGAAATGCAAGGGTTGTTTTTGATGGTGAAAATCATTCAATGACTGAATTGAATTCCAGGTTGGAATTTTCAATGATGAAGGGTTTGTATGAAAATTGTGGTTATCGCAATTTTATTGTAGAAATGAGCGGAAATAGGGCTTATTATATGGAGCAATATATTTGTAAAAACGATTCGAATGCTCGTCGTTTGTTAAATTCTATATCTTCAGAAAAATACATGCGGTTTTTCGATCATATGAATAATTGGATGCAAAAAGTTCCTGAAAAAGATAGGATTCATATTTATGGATTGGATGTTGAACGATTTTATGATTTAAGTTTACAAAGGTTAGTCGATCATTTAAATTCAATAAAAATTAAAATTCCTAAAAATCTTTTTCCCTCTGTTAATGCTGCAAAACTATTGGCTAAGGATTTGTTAAAAACAAATGAGGAATATCAAACTTATTTCAATACGAGTAGCAAGAAAAGTTTACATGGTGATTATGCATATGGGTCTGATTATCCAGAACCTAATGAAAGGCACACACTTTCAATTATTGATTCAATGACTAAGCAATTGTCTATGTACAAAATCTGGTTAGGTTCTGATTATGAAACATTTAAAACCAACTTGACTTCGCTTCAGGAATATTTTAAATGGATTAAACTTGAAAACGATGCACAGCAATATTTGTGGAGAGAAGAGTACATGGGTAGGAAGTTTCAGCAAATATTAGCTGCAGACACAAACCAAAAGTTTTTTGGCCAGTTCGGTCGTTGCCATGTAGCTTATTCAAAACAAGACAATGATTGTGGTTGGTATAATTATCATAGTCTGTGCAACAAAATACGCACAAATTACTTTCGTGGAGATTCAAGTAAAATTGTAAGTATTGCTTTGTTTTACAGAGATGAGGAAGAACAATTGTCGGCAGTGGATTTAGAAAACAACTCAATCATGCTAGAAGAAGTACGTTCAATTAAAAATATTTCATCAAAAATACATTTGCTTTTTGATTTGTACGATACAACCAATCAATTCGTTGAGTTGAAGAAAAAGTTTCGCTTTGTTCTGTTAAGTGGTTCCGATGTGGTTGAATTGCCTTCAATTAGAAAAGGAGATACAACCAAAAAAATAGATTTAGTCTTCAGTGAAAGTAGTCATGGCAGAAAGCGAAGATTCACTTTTAATATATTGGGTCTCTCTTTTTTGAAGATTAATTTGACGAATTTTCAAAACCATATTGAAAGTGTAAATTTTGGCAATACGATTAAAAATCCTTCTAATTGGTATTTTAATCATAGTTTAGGTTATCAGCATGGTTTTATTAAAACGGAATTAATGTGTTTTTATAGCTTAGGTAACGACGAAACCTTGCTAGATTTGCCATCAGGTTCACTGCACTATTCAGCTGGAGGAGCAATTGGTTCATTGGGTGTTTCATTTGATGTTTCGAACTTTTCATTTGATGTTATGGCTGATTGTGGCGTGTTTTCACAGAAGATAAAGAATGACCCAAAGTCACCAGATATAGCAAGTGCTAGCAGCAATATTGTAAATATCGTGTCCAACTCATTTGTATATGGTGGACATATTGGTTGTGATTATCATTTTTCCGATGCAAGTATAGGAATGTCATATCAAATGATGTTTCAGCCACAAGATGATATTTGGAGGTATCAGCACAGTCAATACGTCTATCAGAATTTTGGAAAAATAAATGGTTCGCTGGTTTGGAATGTCTCTTTGTTGATGAAATTAAAATTATAGGAGTGAGTTTTCAATGTCTGAATTTTGGTAAGCCAATATTAAATTTTAAATTAAAAATAAAATAAAATGATTCAATCTATTCCAAATTTGATCACTTTAGGCAATTTGTCTTGTGGTTTATTGGGTATTACAATGGTAATGCAAGGAAATCCGTTCGCTGGGTTTCTTTTTATGATATTAGGTGCAATTCTTGATTTTTTTGATGGATTTGTGGCACGCTTGTTAAAGGCAGATGGTGAACTTGGAAAGCAGTTAGATAGTATGGCAGATGTGGTTACATTTGGTGTATTGCCAGGATTGATTTGGCGATATTATATACAAAATCAAGGATATTGTTCGGCTTCAGGATTTTGTATCAATAATTATGTATGGATGTTTATTCCACTCGGGGCAGCTTATCGATTAGCAAAGTTTAATATTGATACCCGTCAAACAACAGGATTCTTAGGAGTCCCTACACCTATTACGGGGTTGGCTTTGGCATCTTGGAGTTGGATTATGTATTCAATGGGTAAACCAACTTTTTCGGTATTGGATGTTCGTGAGATTTTGACTCATTTTTATTTTTGGCTGTATGTCCCAATTTTGGCTTCATATATGATGATTTCTGATTTTCCTATGTTGGCTTTGAAGTTTAAAAGTGGCGATCCATTAAACAAGTGGAAATATGCACTTTTGGGTCTTGGAATCATAAGTATTGCATTGTTTGGAGCGGCTGGTGTTGCAGTTTTTTATTTTATTTATATACTTATATCATTTATTGCGAACTTTGCAATACAAAAACAATCTATTAATTTATGAAAGTTGGAATAATTATGGGTAGCGATAGCGATTTGCCAGTGATGCAAGAAGCAGCAATAATATTAAGTCAATTGGGCGTTGAATATCAACTCACCATAGTGTCTGCCCACAGAACACCAAATCGCTTGGTAGATTACGGCAAAAATGCCCACAACAATGGAATTGGTGTTATTATAGCAGGAGCAGGTGGGGCTGCCCATTTGCCAGGAATGATTGCAGCTTTCACACACTTGCCTGTAATTGGTGTTCCAGTGAAGTCTAGTAATATGAGTGGTTTAGATAGTTTATATTCAATTGTACAAATGCCTCCAGGTGTTCCTGTAGCCACTGTTGCTATCAATGGAGCCCGGAATGCAGGAATTTTGGCGGCACAAATTATAGGGATTTCAAATGAGGAGGTTGCGAATTCCGTAATCGAATTTAAAGATTCAATGAATACTGAGGTATTAGAAAAAGCAGCCAAGGTTGAAGAAATTGGGTATCAAAATTATTTGAACCTTAAAAAATGATTATTGTTGGCAACGCCCTCATTTCTGAGGATGTATTAGAAAGAAAATTTGCTTGTCAAATTAACAAATGCAAGGGTGAATGTTGTGTGCAAGGAGATGCTGGCGCACCTTTGCTGAAAGAAGAAGCTGATATTATACTTGATATTTACGATGAGATTGAGCCTTACTTGAGTGTTGAAGGCATTAATGTGATTAAAGATCATGGATATGTAACCAGAGATATTGATGGTGATTTGGTTACTGTTTGCAGACCTTCGGGAGAGTGTGTTTTTGTCGTGTATGAAGATAATGGTATCGCTTCATGTGGTATTGAAAAAGCATTCACAGATGGAAAGATTGATTTCAAGAAACCAATAAGTTGTCATTTATATCCAATAAGAGCCAAAAAATATGGATCTTATGTTGCCATGAATTATCATCATTGGGATATTTGCGGTGATGCTTGCAGCGCAGGTTCAGAATTGAACATTCCAGTATATGAATTTTTGAAAGAACCGTTGATTCGCAAAATGGGTGAGGACTGGTATCAAGAACTATGCGATGTTGCGAGAGATTGGCGAAATAGGGAAGTTTAACAGAATAAGCTAGAAAACAATCCAATGAACATCGTTAATTTTAGCCAATTGGATATTTTTCTAAATTGACCCTTGTCTTTTGCATTGTAAAGCAAATACAAATAATAGAAAATAGGCGCAATGATAAATGCTGATATGTAAATTTTAAATAAACTTACGTTTGATTGAAACATGAGTAAAACTGCAATTAAAAAGGTCAAAAGGATGAAAATGGCAGCCAATATTTTTGTGGCTTGCACCCCTTTCAAAATGGGATAAGTTACATATTCTTGTGCTTTATCTCCTTCAATGTCTTCAATGTCTTTGATTAATTCTCTTGCCATTGTAATAAAAAAGGCCACACTTGCATATTCAGCGAAATAAGTGTTTTGTACGTTGAAAACACCTCGAGATGCAACGTAGACTACCATGCCTGCCATTATTGAAATCAAAAGATTCCCTTGTAGCATTTCGCCTTTTAAGTCGCTAGAATAGAAATAAAGAAGAATTGCCAATACAATGCAAAGGATTCCCATTCCTATACCTGTTAAAAAGCCTGAAATAATACCGATTGATGTTAGAATTGCATAGAATATTTTGGCAGACTTTGTTGAAATATGTTTGCTGAGAATAATCTTTTCTGGTCTGTTAATTTGGTCGGTTTCAATATCAAAAATATCGTTGATTACATAACCTCCAGCTGCCACAAAAACGCAGGCAAACATTGTGGTGATTGATTCTTGAAATCGGATATTGCTCCAATCGAAATGTGAGAAGCTATGATTAATTCTTGAAGCTGATAATATAAAAAGGAGCTGTGTGAGAACAGTTAAAGTTAAATTAATAGGTCTAATAAGCTTCAAGTAGTATTTCACAGTAATTATTTCTTTGGGAATTTCATTTTGTAATCAATATCTACAAATCCTTTTGAAATATTTTCTAATCGTTTTTTTATCATTCCTCTTTTCAATGGACTCAACCTGTCGGTAAATAAAATTCCCTCAATATGATCATATTCATGTTGAATAATTCTTGCTGCCATTCCATCAAAAGTTTGGGTATGTTCTTGCCATTTTTCATCAAAAAAGTGAATGGTTAATTCACCTTTTCTTTTAACGTTCGCCCTTACATTGGGTATACTTAAACAACCTTCTTCAAAGTCCCATTCATTTCCAAACTCTTCTTCTATAGTTGCATTAATAAAAACTTGTTTAAATCCTTTAGGCTTAATATCATCTATGTCTGTCCCATCAACAATAAACAATCGAATTGGTAAGCCTATTTGTGGAGCAGCCAACCCAATACCATTGCTTTCATACATGGTTTCAAACATATTGCTAATTAATTCAAGTAATTGAGGATAATCTTGATCAATGTTGTCGGCTTTTTTTCGAAGCACTGGTTGTCCGTATGCGTATATTGGAAAAATCATGAAATTCTTTGTAGGTGTGTTTGAAGTATCAATGTAGCAGAAATGGTATCTACTAGTTTTTTGTCTTTTCTATTTTCTCTTTTTACTACTGATTTGTTAATGAATTGTTGGGCTTCGTGGCTGCTTAATCTTTCATCAATAGTTGCCAAGGGAATTTGTGGGTAATTTGAATTTAACCAAATTATAAAATCTCTTACAGGCTGAGTGGCATCAGTATCTTCTCCAGACAATTTGGATGGCATGCCCACAACAAATTCGTCGATTGATTCGAGTTGAGCATAATCAGAAAGCCATTTTGGAAAGTCGGAGGCAAAAACAGTCGTAAGCGGTTGTGCAAAAATTTTCAATGGATCTGTTATTGCTATGCCAATGCGTTTAAGGCCGTAGTCAATTCCAATAATTCTACCCATACTGCAAAGGTAAACAAAAAAGGTGCGAAATTCTTCGCACCTTTTTTGTTGTATTAGGGAGATATGATTACATCATTCCGCCCATACCACCCATGCCACCGTCGCCATGAGAGTGGCCTTTTTCGTCTTCTTTGATTTCGGAAAGTACACATTCTGTTGTTAAGATCATACCACCAATAGAAGCGGCATTCTCTAAAGCAACACGAGAAACTTTCTTAGGATCAACAACACCCGCAGCAATGAGGTTTTCATAAACATCCGTGCGTGCATTGTAACCGAAATCGTCTTTTCCTTCCATTACGCGTTGAACCACAATACTGCCTTCACCGCCTGCATTTGCAACAATCTGACGCAAAGGTTCCTCTAAAGATCTACGTACAATTTGAATTCCTGTATTTTCATCTTCGTTTAATCCTTTTAAGTCAGCCAAAGCTGCAATGGCACGGATAAAGCTGACTCCACCACCTGGAACAATGCCTTCTTCAACAGCAGCGCGCGTTGCATGCAATGCATCGTCAACCCTGTCTTTCTTTTCTTTCATTTCAACCTCAGTAGCGGCACCAATATACAACACTGCAACACCACCACTCAATTTAGCCAAACGCTCTTGTAGTTTTTCACGATCGTAATCGCTGGTTGTATTTTCAATTTGTACTTTGATTTGGTGAATACGGGCTTGAATATTTTCTTTAGCACCCGCACCATTTACAATAACAGTATTGTCTTTGTTAATAGAGATTTTTTCAGCCCTTCCCAAATCTTCAATAGTTGCATCGTCTAATTTGCGACCTTGTTCTTCAGAAATAACAGTACCGCCAGTTAAAATAGCAATATCTTGCAACATTTCTTTTCTGCGATCACCAAAACCAGGTGCTTTCACAGCTGCAATTTTGAGGGATCCTCTTATTCTATTCACTACAAGGGTAGCCAATGCTTCACCTTCAATGTCTTCAGCAATGATAACAAGAGGCTTGCCAGTTTGAACAACTTTTTCAAGGATCGGCAACAAATCTTTCATGCTGCTAATTTTTTTGTCGTAGATTAAAATGAAAGCACCTTCTAATTCTGCTTCCATTTTCTCAGTATTTGTGACAAAGTATGCGCTCAAATAACCACGGTCAAATTGCATTCCTTCAACTACATCAACAGTAGTTTCAGTTCCTTTTGCTTCTTCAACAGTGATAACACCATCTTTACCCACACGTTTCATAGCTTCTGCAATCAAAGAACCAATTGCACTATCGTTATTGGCAGAAATAGTAGCCACTTGTTCAATTTTGCTGTTGTCATCTCCAACAGGAATAGCCAATTCGTTTAATTTCAATACAGCTGTTTTTACTGCTTTGTCAATACCGCGCTTCAAATCCATTGGATTTGCACCGGCAGCAACGTTTTTCAAACCTGCAGTAACAATAGCTTGAGCCAAAACAGTAGCGGTAGTTGTTCCATCACCTGCAATATCTGCAGTCTTGCTAGCAACTTCTTTCACCATTTGCGCACCCATGTTTTCAACTGGATCAACCAATTCAATTTCTTTCGCAACAGTAACACCATCTTTCGTTACGATTGGAGCACCAAATTTCTTGTCAATAACAACGTTTCTACCCTTTGGTCCCAAGGTTACTTTCACTGCATTAGCCAAAGCATCAACACCACGTTTTAAACCGTCGCGTGCACTTACGTTAAAATCTATTTTCTTTGCCATTTTTTTTAATTATAAAATTGCTAAAATGTCGCTTTCGCGCATGATTAAATAATCTTTGCCTTCAACGTTGATTTCAGTACCAGCATATTTGCCATACAAAACAGTGTCGCCAATTTTTACAGTCATGGGCTCATCTACTTTCCCAGAACCTACAGCAACAACTTGTCCTTTTTGTGGTTTTTCTTTTGCTGTATCAGGGATAATAATACCTGAAGCTGTTTTTAGATCTGCGGCAACCGGCTCTACTAGAACTCGGTCGGCCAATGGTTTAATGTTCACTGACATATTTTTATTGGATTTATATAATTGTTAATTTCTCTTTTCTTCTATCGAATATTATGCCAAGGCATTTTGAACGATTTTTGACTGCAATTTTATCAGAAATTTATGACAAATGATATTTCTCTGTGTCAATTTGTCATATCTGAAAATTTGACTTAATAAAATCAATAATTGAAAATATAAAACGGATTTTTATTTGCTGTTGAGTATTTCCTTAGTTGCATTTTCAATTTGTGGGATACGCGTGTCGAAGTGCGATTTAGTTTTTTGTTTTAGCAAGTTCAATTCAGACGAATTGAACATTGCTTCAATTGTTTTAGCAAGTTCATCAACTGTTTTTATCTGCATGCCAATTTGGGCATCTACGAATTCCTTTGCCTCAGGAAATTTAAAAGTGTTTGGTCCGAATATAACAGGGACGCCCGCTGCAGATGCTTCAATTATGTTATGCAATCCATTTCCAAAAGCACCACCAATTACTGCCAAGTCTGATAAGGCATATAATCTCGACAACAATCCAATACTATCAATAACTACAATTTTGGTTGTGGAATTGTTTTGGAAATTAGACAATCTTTCTATTCCAAAATGGTTAAACTTTTGTTCAATTTTATCAATGTGATTTTTAGAAATATCATGTGGTGCGATTAAAATACACTGATTCTCTTCCAGAGATTTATTTTGCAAATATTTGAGAAGACCATTTTCTTCTGATTCCCACGAACTGCCCAAAATCAAAGTGCTTTTGCCAAATGTAAAGTCTTTTATATTTTGAGGGATATCTGCAAGCTTTGATTGTATTTTTTGAGTGCGCAAATATCGAATGTCTCCAAGAAGTTTCATGTTAGGTAATTGAATTGAATTCCCCAATTCCACCGTGTTTATATTTTGGGCAAAGAAACCTGTACATTTTTTCAATGAGTTCTGCCAAAAAGATGCCCAAGGTTTTAATATGAAATGATTATCGCGGAGTAAGAAATTCCAATACCAAAATGGGATGATTTTTTGATGGCATTCATTGATCAAATTTGGCCAAAATTCATATTTAATAAATATAGCAATGTCTGGATTGATTGCTTGAATCCATGTTTTTGCATTATCAATTGAATCAAATGGCAGATATAATTTTATACAATTTGAGAGCAATTTGGCGTTTTTATATCCAGATGGTGAAAAAAAACTGATAATTAACTCTGTTAAAGGTTCGTTTTTAGAAATTTCTTCAATTAAAGGAACAGCCATTTCATATTCCCCTAAACTCGCTGCGTGGATCCAAATTCGTTTGTTCGTTTTTGGTGGTAATTGTTTGATAAAATCAACTTGTAATTTTCTTCCCGTGATCATTTCTCGGGCTTTGGGATTAATTATTCCTGCAAGGCGAATGAGTCCCTCAAAAATGAAAATGAAAAAAGAATAAATGACTTTCAAAATATTAATCCATAAAATACTCTTGATCTCTTAATTTTTGATCAATTCTAATTGGAATAATCATACCAAAATGAACTCCAGTTGTAAATTCGTTAATAGAGGCATTGTCGGCTTTGTTATTTCCAAAATCCCAAGGTCGCAAACTGTGTGACACCCCTTGAATAAAATCAAAGCCCAAAACGCAACTAATTGCATTGAAGTTAAAATACTGAATGCGAATTCTTTGAGCAATTTGATATCCACCGGCAAGTTTGTCGTATCCCGTTATATTATTTCCTTCTATTTGTGGAACTGTACCCTGGTCTACCTGATATTCTATGTAGGTTTGTGAATAGCCACCACCAATGCCAATTTGCAATGCGAGGTGTTTTTTAGTGAATTTTTGAACTGGATAAAAATTCCTAGAAATGTATGCACGAGATGAAAATCCTCTTAATCTTGCGCGAATCACCGCAGGATGTCCATTTATATCAATGATATCGCCATTCTCGTTGGATATATTGTTGAAGAATCCTGCAGTTTTTACGTTGTTTCCTAAGTATATATTGTATTCGAAACTTCCAACCCACTTTCCTTGGTGTTGATATTCGATTGCGATTGGAAAACTTGTAAAATCCGGGTATTTTAAAGCAATGTCGCTATAATTTATATTATATGCCGCACCGAAATTTAAAAAAATCCAAGATTTGTCTTTGTTAGAGAAAATTGATATTTTTTTATTGTTTAGGGTATCGGTTGTTTTAACTTTTGCGGTATCGGTATCAATATAATTTGATGCTTTAATTTCATTAGAAATGAAAAAAAGAACACAAATAAGAATAAGTTTCAAAGCAACTGTATACCGCATATAATTCGAAAATAATATTATTAATTGAGATGTGATAAAATTTGGTTTATTATTGTTAAAAATTCTGAGGGATTATCAGCATGTACCCAATGCCCTGCCTTGGAAATGGTATGGTAACAAGCAGTAGGGAAATAATGCTCAATAAAGGGTTTGTCTGATTCTTTTAAGTACCCACTTTTTTCTCCCAAAATAAAATGGGTTGATCGTGTGAACTCTTGCGTAAAATCTAGACCACCAATAATTTCCTCATAATAATTTTCTATGGCAGGTAAATTAATTTTTAGTTTATACCCTCCATTGGCATCAGCTTCTAAATTCTTTAGCAAAAACTGACGAACGCCCATATCGGGTGCAAAAGGTAAAAAAGCAGATTCTGCTTCCCTTCTAGAATGGATTTGTGAAAAATCTAGTTCTTTGAAAGCCCTGAAATATTCTAAATGCCCGGGGTGATATTGTTTGGGTGCAATATCAACAGCAATTAAGTTTTTAACCATATCAGGAAACATGTTGGCAAACAACAACGAGGTTTTTCCACCCATAGAGTGGCCAATGATATCAGCTTCATTATCGTTCATGTGTTCCATCAAATGTTTTAGATCTTTTGCCATGGCTTTGTATGAGCAATCATCGTTATGAAATGATTTACCATGATTGCGGGCATCAAATGTAATTACCCGATATTGATTTGAAAGGTGATTGGCAATATTGTGCCAATTGTCGAGCATACCAAAAATTCCATGGAGAATGTAAATAGGCCTTGAGTTTTCTGCTCCGTATATTTTGTGGTTTACAAGCATTTTGTTTTTATAAAAAAGGGGAAAAGATGGTGATCTTTTCCCCTTTGTATGTATTAGACTAAAATTAATTTAATATTGATTCAACAGGAGTATATGGAAGGTTAAATGCTTCGCTTACGCCTTTGTACACGACATCACCATTTACAACATTTAATCCTAATTTAAGGTCTTGGTTGTCGCTACAAGCTTTTTTCCAACCTTTGTTAGCCAATTGCACCGCATAAGGAAGCGTTGCATTTGTGAGTGCCAAAGTAGAAGTATAGGGAACTGCGCCTGGCATGTTTGCTACGCAATAGTGAATTACACCATCAATTTCGTAACAAGGTTCTGCGTGTGTAGTAGGTTTCGATGTTTCGAAGCAACCACCTTGGTCAATTGCAACGTCAACAATCACTGCACCTTTACGCATAGTTGGCAACATATCGCGGGTAATTAATTTTGGAGCTTTTGCGCCAGGAATTAAAACACCACCAATTACCAAATCGGCAGTTTTGATTGCTTCTCTGATGTTGTAGTCGTTGCTATATTGTGTATTTACATTTGCAGGCATTGTGTCGTCTAGTTGACGTAAACGTGGCAAGCTAATATCCATCAATGTTACGTTAGCACCTAATCCAGCAGCCATTTTAGCAGCTTGTGTTCCAACTATACCACCACCCAATACAATTACGTTTGCAGGTTTTACCCCAGGTACACCTCCCAAAAGGATACCACGTCCACCCATAGGTTTTTCGAGGTATTTTGCTCCTTCTTGAATACTCATTCTACCCGCAACTTCACTCATTGGAACCAATAAAGGTAAGCTTCTGTCAGGACGTTCAACGGTTTCATATGCCAAACATACGGCTTTGCTTTTGATCATAGCGTGTGTTAAGGGTTCATATGAAGCAAAGTGGAAATAGGTGAAAAGCAACTGATTTTCTTTGATCAAAGGATATTCAGATTCAATTGGTTCTTTAACCTTAATGATCATTTCGGCAATGCCGTAAACTTCTTCAATGGTTGGAATGATTTTAGCACCTGCACTAACATATTCCTCATCTGAAAAACCACTTCCGTTTCCAGCAGTAGCTTGTACATACAACGTGTGACCGTTTTTTACCAATTCACTAGCCCCAGCTGGGGTTAAAGCAACGCGATTTTCGTTGTTTTTGATTTCTTTAGGAACGCCAATTATCATGATAGTTAAAATTCGTGCGAAGATAATAATTGAAGAGCAATACCCCGCAAAAACTTTTCTATAATTTAGATGAGGTTTTGCCTCATTTAAGTCAAGGCAATTTCCATTGCTTTTTCAATTATGTGATTCGTAGGTAGGAAATTAGGCATTTCTAAATCAAGTGTGGTAGGATTTTGATGATACCATTGATTTATTTTACTTCCAAAATAATGGTCAATATCATACACACTTTGTGCTCCATATTTTTTTAATGATTCAGCGTTACAAAGTTGTTCATATTGGCCTTTTATGGGAATCAACAACATTTTTTTACCCAAAAACAAGCTCTCTGCAGGTGTTTCAAAACCAGCGCCTGTAATTATGCCATGACAGTGAATCAAACTATTTGCAAAGTTATCATTATCAATTGGCATCCAAGTTATGTTTTGTTCGGTTTTTTTAGTTTGAACATGCTTTGAAAATACTTCAAATTGAATTTTTTGCAGCGAGCTGAAAGCTCTGTAAAGATTAAAATCGGAATATTGTGGTAAATAAACTGCAACATGTCCTTTGTTCGTAGGTTCAGCATTCCACAAGCTCTGTTTGATTACAGGTGGTAAAATCCAATTTTCATAAGCTTCATAATGAAATCCAATATTGTTATTGCTTTTACAATAATTTTTTAATACCCATTCCGCAACAGCATCGGATTTTTCATGGCGTGGTACATTTTTTGAAACGAAACTTGCCTGATGACCAATATGAATCATTTTTTTCTTCGCTATTTTACACGCTTTGGCGCATATAAATTCAAAGTCATTTAAAATCAAATCATATTTATTTACTGGCAATTCTTTTGATTCTTTTTGAATTCTGGATAAATTAATTTGTGAAATGATTTTCGGGTAATCTAAACTTCCCGTGTTTCGGTAAAATAGGCTTAATCCAGAGCTTCTGTATTTAACAGGTAAATTGGGATTTAAAGATGAATTACTGCCACTTAAAAATACATCTACTTCGCCATATTTTTGCAAATGGGGCATCATTTCGATTGCTCTCGCAATGTGTCCATTTCCAGTGGCTTGCACTGCGTATAATATTTTCATTACAAAACGCTTTGAATCCAGAATGCAACTTGCTCAGTAATTACATCCGGAACTTTGGGTGTGCGTTGGTATTCTTTGTTGTAATTTATTTGTGATTTGAGCGTTTCAAATTGATGAATATTCCATTCTCCCTTGTCGTATTCCAAAGATGTAAGGTTTTCAATCCAATCGCCACTATTTAAATAAACTACAGAACCCTTTTCATTTGTAATTGTTCTTTGTTGCGGTTGGTGAATATGCCCACAGATGACATAGTCGAATCCCTTTTCAATTGCCAATTCTCCCGCTGTTTGTTCAAAATCTCCAATCCAGGCAACCGCTTTTTTAACACTATTTTTGATTTTTTTGGAAAAACTCATTTTGTCACGACCAAAAAAAGTTAAAATTTTATTTAACCAATGATTCATCCAAATGAGGAAGTCATATCCTTGTCCCCCTAATTTGGCAATAATTTTGGCACTCCCTTTGGTTGTTGAATCAAATACATCTCCATGGAAAATCCATGTTTTCTTTCCATCAAGATCAAGTACCAATTTGTCGTCAAGCAACAAATTTCCTAAACGGGTACCTGAATATTTTCTTAAAGCTTCATCATGATTTCCGGTAATATAATAAACCATTGTACCAGCTTCCATTAATTTTAAAATTTCCCTAATCACCTGCATGTGAGCAGGAGGGAAGTATTTTTTACGGAATTGCCAAATGTCAATTATATCGCCATTTAAAACTAATATCTTTGGATTGATCCCTTTCAAATAGCGAACAATTTCATTTGCATGACAACCAAATGTACCTAAGTGTAGATCACTTATTACGCATACTTGCAAGTTTTTTCTTTCCATAGAATTAGATTCATGCGAAGAAACGAAGTGAATATGCTCTTATTGTTTTTTTTATGTCAAATAGAAATGAAATACATATTATCAAATTCCTAATTGATAATAACTTGGTAACAATTTGTTAAATCCCCAGGCTTTTTCGGGTAACTTTGGATAATCCATTTTTATGTAGCATAATAGAAATAGATTTGTAACGAACATAAGGTTCGCTTACAAATAAATAACCATTACATGGGTTGTTAATACCCCAGGAATTTTTCACTTCATAGAAGTTTTTGCCTGTTGATTTTTCATTGTACATGCCTGTTATGTGCATGCCATGGTCATCTGTAGTTTTTTGTTGATCAAAGGCTTCTTGACGCATTGCCTCGGTTATTTCAGGTTCTGCACAAGGCGTATCAAAAACATTTCCTGATCTATTCGCGCCAGCATCGTTAAATCCTTTGTTATCAGTACCAATTTTTTGAATTAATGAATCGTGCAATGGTACAATCGCAATGCCATTTTTGAATGAAAAACCTTTTTCTCCAACATCCGCCGACCAAGCCAAAGAATATCCAACTTTTATCGCATTTTTAATATTTTCAATAAATTCATTTAGAGGGACATTGTATGCGGTTTGCATAACCCAATTATCTGGAACTTCTAATGCAAATGGTTTGTAATATGGATGGTGTGTAAAAGAGGTCAATACCACATAATCGTCTAAATTGATGCCTAAACTTTGAGCAAAGCTTATGGGTGTATATTTTTTGCCATTGTATTCAAATTCAGTTGGAATTTTACCTAGATAAGCATCGAGAATTCCTTCTATTCCGGCAATCCATTCTTTGCCCAATGTAGTTGGGTCTTTTTTTACAATGGTTTCCATATAGCTTTTAAGCACATCAATTAATTCGTTGTGGTTATGTCTGGTTTTTCCATTGATTAAGCCTGTGTAAACTGATTCAGGTACGATACCATATTTGTTCATAATGTAGGGTATATCATGTCCCTCACCTCCTTGTTCAAACTGATGTTTGCCATTCATTCTAACATAAGTAATTGCTTTTTCAACATAAGCCCAGCGTGCTATAAACATTTCGCTTAAGTCATAATTGCCTTTGCCTAAACGAATCAATTCTGATTCCAACATTGAAAGTGTACTATAACTCCAGCATGTAGAAGTTTTGCATTGGTCTTTTACAGTTGTTTTTTGCGTTTCCGCAACCTTAGTGAATTCATATTTACTACCGGGTTTATTGGTTGTGATTTGGGCATTTGACGCAGCAAAAAATAAGGAAATAATTGCAAAGACTATTTTTTTCATGGTTTACAAATATAGGAGTTTCAGTTTTTAAATGGATTACGGAGAATGAATTCAGGTTTTTTATGGATATATTTGGTGTAAGATTGGTTAATAAAATGTAGTATGGGATTTTTTGTAAAAATGATAAAACTATTTTCTATTGGAACCGCGCCAATTGTGCTTTTTATCTCAGTGGCTGTTCTGCCAAGATTAATAAAAGTAATTTTATTGTCAATAGAATAACTCACCAAATCATACATCATTCGTTGGTAAAGAGAGTATGATAAAGGTAGTTGTATATCAATCCCTAAATGTGTAGCATGGATCATAGTCCCATCTTGTATAAAGCTTATAAATCCTACAATTTTACCATCTAAGTAATATCCAATTACTTTAAAATTTGAGCCTAAAGATTTTTGATAGCAATGAATAAGTTGAGATAAGTTTTGACCTATTGCTATTGTTTTGTCTTGGAGGGTGTGATACAATAATTTTCCGCATTGAGAAATCCAATCATTGGGTGGCAAATCATGCAGTGGTTTTGAAATGATATCATCGCTGTTTTTTAATACTTTCTGGGCACGAACCCTATATTTTGAAGAAAATAATTGTAAATATTCTTGGATTGAAGAGAGGTTGTTTTTAAGGGAAATTACCATAAATGGTTCAGCGGGAATGGTTGTTCCTAATTCATATTTTTCATGTCCCAAAACATTGGCGATTAAAACACCACAATTGTTTTCTGTATTGTTTAATAATTCCTTGGTTTTGATATTTGAAAAATCAGGAAACGCTATTCCGGGTGCGCAGGCATTTCCAATGATTCGGATATATCCCTTTCTTCCAAAAAGATTAAAAAGTTTGATAAAGATCCTATATACATATTTTCCTGTTGGTTTACTTAATTCCATGAAGCTAACAGGGAAAACAGTTCCATTTACAGCTACAGTTCCGTAATGATTTGGCATCGAAAGCAACAGCTTATCTGTAAGTTCTGGGTTAATTTGTTGAATCAAGGGTATTTGGAATAAGAATCGATTACAAAGATGCTTGAAAATTGATGCTTCAGCTATTCAAATCGGTAGAAACTATATTTTTGTCGTTTATTTTAAGTTATTTAAAGGTTGCTGTTTTTTTAACATGATTAACCTCATATTTTTGTAAAATGGCATTAAATAAAGTCTATCGTTTCGTATTGATTGCAATCGCTGTTGTATCGGCGTCTGCATCATTTGGTCAAAAGGCGGTAAAGGGTTACCCTGTTGCTGAGAGATTAGCAAGTTATAAGAAAATTTCCCTCAAAACCGATACATCATTATTAAGTGAAGCAGAAAGAAAATGTTTGGTGCATTTGATAAAAGCAGCTCAAAAAGCCGATGAGATTTTTTGGAAACAGGCTTTTAAAGAAAAATCTAAAGCGTTGGAGGGAATCAAAAATGATACGTTACGGAGATTCGTAGAAATCAATTATGGGCCATGGGATCGTTTAAACGACGATAAGCCATTTTTACAAGGTTACGGAGCTAAGCCCAAGGGCGGAAATTTCTATCCCGAGAATTTTGATATCAATACCGTACCTCCAAATTTTCGCGAGAGATTGATGTTGCCATATAGTATTGTTAAGCCTCTTTCAAAAGCAGACTTAATGCCGCCGCAGCCAAAGAAAGGTGAAAAACCTAAAATGCCAGAAAGACCAATGATGATGGAACGTTTTCCGCTATTAAATGGCAATGAAATAGCCTTGATAGAATACAATAGTTTTTTTGAACAAGATTTGCAATTGGTTTTGCAAGAAATGATGAAGGCTGCCACTGCAATTGAAAAAGAAGATAAATTATTTGCAATATACCTTAGAGAACGAGCGATGTCAATTACATCAAATCAATATATTCTATCAGATATAAAATGGATGACATTAAAATCACATTTAGACATTGTAATTGGTCCAATTGAAAATTATGAAGATAAATTATTGGGTACAAAAACTTCATTTGAAGCATATGTTTTGGTGCGTGATAGAGAATGGGGAGTTAAATTAGAAAAATATGTTTCATATTTGCCAGAACTTCAAGCAAATATTCCAGTAGAAGCAGCGTATAAGCCAATAATTTCGAACAATACAGGTGTAAATCAATTTGATGAAAATGGGAACATAATGCCATCAGGCGATATGATTGACATTCCGGGATACCCACCTTTGCAAAAACCCAATGCATCTTTAAGTCAATTGGCGGTTTTTGATGCGGTTTATTATGCGGGTGATTGCAATGCAGGTAGTAAAACAATTGCGGTGAATTTGCCAAATGATGAAGTTCTTCAGAAATATTATGGTACAAGAAGATCTCAGTTAAAAAATACAATGAAAGCAAAATTTGAAGAAATTGTAAAACCGATTTCTCAAATTTTGGTGGATCCATCTCAGCAAAAAAATATTTTGTTTGATGCGTTTTTTGCAAATGTGATGTTCCATGAGGTTGCGCATGGTTTAGGTGTGAAAAACTTAGTTAAAGACACAATTAAGACAGTACGTGAAGCTCTTGGCGCAGATTATTCTGCAATTGAAGAATGCAAAGCTGATGTATTGGGATTGTATATGGTTACCCAATTGTTTAACAAAGGAGAATTAACGGGTTCGTTGGATGATTACTATGTAACATTTGTTTCATCTGTTTTTCGTTCGGTACGTTTTGGTGCGGCAAGTGCCCATGGCAAAGCAAATATGATTACATTCAATACACTTTTAAATAGTGGCTGCATAGTTTCGGGCAAAAAAGGATATTATGTGAATGTTGTTGAGATGAAAGCGGTAATTGAAAAACTGGCTGCTGAATTGCTTCATTTACAAGGGGATGGCGATCAAAATGGCGTTGCTAAAATGTTACAAGAACGAGGAATCATAAAAGCGTCTTTGCAAGAAGATTTGGCGAAGCTAGAAAAGGCAAAAATTCCTGTAGACATTATTTTTGATCAAGGAATTGATACGTTGGGTTTGAAGGCTTACGACGAAAATGAAAAGTCTGCAGTTAAAAAAGAAAAGAAGTAATCAAAGTCTTTATTTGATATTATTAGATGAAAATTAATAAGTGGGTCTCCCTAACCAGTATAGCGGCCGTAATGGCTGTCTTGGTTTTTTGCAGTAACAAACAAAGCAATGCCAATGAGCCTTTGCTAATAAGGTTAACCGATGCAATGTCTGAACAACATTATGCACCATTGAAACTTGACGATAAGTTTTCAGAAATGGTGTATGATAATCTTTTGAATAATTTGGATGATGATAAGCATTTTTTTACGCAAGAAGATATTCTGAAATTAAGTGTATTTAAAAAGTCTATTGACGACCAAATTAAGGTGGGGAGATATGATTTTTTAGATTCAGCATGGTCTATATTAATGATGCGGTTGAACGCTCTTGAACCCCTAATTGAAAAAGAATTGTCTGCCCCTTTGAACTACAAATCAAATCAAAGTTATATACTCGAGAATAAGGTTGTAAAATATAAACCTAATTTAGAAGCCCTGAAAACCGATTGGAAAAATTGGTTGCAGTTTCAAACTATAGATAGGTTGTATCGTAAAATTGAAGATCAAGAAAATGTAAAGCAAAAGAAAGATTCTGCAATTGTTAAAATATTGCCTTTTGATACATTGGAGTTAAAAGCGAGAACAGAAACTTTAAAGTTTTGTAAAGATTGGTTTAAACGTTGGAGAAAAATGGATCAAAAAGATAAATTGAGCCTTTACGCAAATTGTATAACCGAAATTTATGATCCGCATTCTAATTATTTCCCTCCCGAAGAAAAAGCGAATTTTGATATTTCGATGACTGGAAAATTGGAAGGAATTGGTGCTACCTTAACGGAAAAAGATGGATATGTAAAAGTAGAGCGTATTGTTCCAGGTAGTGCAAGTGCACGCCAAGGTGAATTAAAAGCGGGTGATTTGATATTGAAAGTTGCGCAAGGGAAAGCTGATCCAGTTGACGTTGTCGATATGAAATTAGATGATGCCATTCAATTGATTCGCGGTAAGAAAGGAACGGAAGTAAGATTAACTGTGAAAAAACCAGATGGCAGTATTCATGTGATACCGATTGTTCGTGAAGTTGTTGTAATTGACGAAAGTTACGCAAGAAGTGCCATTGTGAATTTTAAAGGAAAACGATTTGGTTTAATTCAATTGCCAAGTTTTTATGCAGATTTCGCAGCACAAGGCAGAGGCAGACATAGTAGCGAAGATATTCGTTTGGAACTTGAAAAATTAAATCTAGAAAAAGTAGATGGTATTGTAATGGATTTAAGAAATAATGGTGGGGGAAGCTTGGCTGATGCAATTGATATGGGAGGCTTGTTTATTAAAGATGGTCCAATTGTTCAAGTGAAAGATCCAAGTCAACGCATACAACAAGCGCAAGATTCTGATCCTGAAATTCAATTTTCAGGGCCATTGGTTATTTTAACGAATACATACAGCGCATCGGCATCTGAAATTTTGGCGGCTGCTTTACAGGACTATAAACGCGCAATCATTGTGGGTACAAACACAACTTTTGGTAAAGGAACTGTTCAAACCATGTTGCCACTTCAAGGGGGTAAATCAACAATGTTTCCTCGTGGATATGGTGAAGTGAAGGTAACCATTCAAAAATTCTATAGAATTAATGGTGGAACTACCCAATTAATGGGTGTGGTTCCCGATGTAATTTTACCAGATATTTATGACGGAATTGAGCAAGGTGAAAAGGAAATGGATTATCACTTGCCTTTTGATAAAATTCCTGCTGCCAAATACACATTATTTAATAATGCTGCTCGTGCTTCAGTTATAAAAGAGGCAATTATTAGGACACAAAAGAATGAGTATTTTAACTTAATCAAAAAACGCGCTGTTGATATTGCAAAGCTGAGGAAATCTTATACTTATAGTTTGAGTATGGACGGATATAAAGCACAACAGAAAGCATTAAAAGCACAAGAAAAAGCATTTAAAGATTACAAGTATAAGAATCTAATTGACACTGTTATGGCTTTGCAAATGGATATTGATGAAGTAAAATCAGATGAAGTTAAAAAGGCGCAAAGACTTGATTGGGTGAAAAGATACATGAAAGATGCTCAATTAGATGAATCTATTCAGATTTTGTATGATTGGACCAATAAGTAGCAAATTACTCTTTCCAAAGAGCTGAAAATAAAATGCCCGACAGCACTAGAATTAAACCATCTAGTGCTGTTAGCATTAAAATGTCCTTGTTTACTGAGCTAACTAGTATTGGATTAAATACTTTGTTGGATGCTTTAATGCCCAACAAAATCAACGGTAATATTACGGGTAAACTTAAAACAGGAGCCAAAAATCCAGCTTGGTTTGCTTTGGAGGCAATTGCGCCTATAAATGTAAATATTGTTGAAATTCCTCCAGTTACAAGAATCAATATTTTTATGTACGCAAACATGTGAATTACAGGAATTCCCATAAAAAATCCAAATAAGATTAAATTGATTAGGGTTAGAATGATCATTGTAATCCAACCGTAAATAATCTTTGACCATAATATTTGTCCTGGTGAAGATAACTGATTCCAATAAATCCATCGGTTTCGTGAAACTGTTAAAAATGATTTAGAAATCGCTTGTAATGTGCAGAATATTAATGTTATCCAAAATAAACTATTCCAAATTTTGGTGGCTTTTTCTGGCTGAGACAGCATAGAGAGCATTGATAACATGGCCATTACTGCCATTTGCAATATGGCAGAAGCCAAAATTGCCGGTCGTTTTAAATCTAAGGACCATTCAATTTTTATAAGTGAAATTACTTTGGCAATACTGCGCATCTTTTTTTACCTTCGCGAAGGTAAATCAGAATCTCAAACAGATAACGATTTCACAAATAATTTTATAACAACAAAAATGTTTACCAAAATATTGATTGCAAACCGTGGTGAAATTGCCATTAGGGTAATGCGCACTTGCCGTGAAATGGGTATCAAAACCGTAGCTGTTTATAGTGAAGCAGATGCTTTGGCGCGTCATGTGCGCTATGCCGATGAAGCTTTTTGTATTGGAAAGGCCCCATCAAACGAAAGTTACTTAAAAATGGATACACTCATTGATTTGTGTATCAAGACAGGAGCACAAGCGGTGCACCCCGGTTATGGTTTCCTTTCTGAAAATGCAATTTTTGCGCGTAAGTTGGTTGAGAACGGAATTGTTCTCATTGGTCCAAGTGCAGAGGCGATGGAAGTAATGGGAAGCAAGATTGCAAGTAAACAGGCGGTTGAGAAGTACGGTGTACCATTGGTTCCTGGTATCAATGAAGCCATTGTAGATTCAAATGCAGCTTTACAAGTGGCAATTAGTATTGGATTCCCTGTTTTGGTGAAAGCATCTGCAGGCGGCGGTGGAAAAGGGATGAGGGTTGTAGAAAAAGAATCAGAATTTTTAAGTGCATTACAAATGGCTCAAAATGAAGCCAGAAATGCATTTGGTGATGATAGCGTTTTTATAGAAAAATATGTAGGTAGTCCAAGGCATATTGAGCTACAAATTATGGCCGATCAACATGGAAATGTTTGCCATTTGTTTGAAAGAGAATGCAGTATTCAAAGACGACATCAAAAATTGGTGGAAGAAGCACCAAGCATTGCTCTTACCGAAGAAATTCGCGAAAAAATGGGTCAAGCCGCGGTGAATGTTGCCAGAGCGTGTGATTATACTGGAGCGGGTACTGTTGAGTTTTTATTTGATGGGAAAGATTTTTATTTTCTAGAAATGAATACCCGTTTGCAAGTAGAACACCCTGTTACTGAATTAATTACAGGATTAGATTTGGTTCGTGAGCAAATAAATGTGGCAGCTGGGTTGCCATTGTCCTTCAAACAAAATGAATTGAAAATTAATGGTCACGCCATAGAATTGCGTGTTTGTGCTGAAGATCCATTCCAACAATTTTTACCCAATATTGGTAAGGTAATTCAATATTTGGTTCCAAATGGTCCAGGAATTCGTGTTGACGATTGCATGGAATCCAACATGGAAATTCCTATTTATTACGACAATATGCTGGCGAAGCTAATTGCTTGGGGTCCAACGCGTGAGGAAGCCATTTCTAGATTGCGCCGAGCCATTAAAGAGTATGTGATTACAGGTATTGAAACTACACTAAGCTTTGGTGAGTTTGTTTTAACTCATCCGGCGTTTGTTTCAGGGAACTTTGATACTCATTTTATACAGAATTATTTCAACCCTGAAGAATTGGTTGCTGAAAAATTGTCTGAGGAAGAACTTTCTGTATTGGCAACTGCGGCCGTGGCATTCTTTGCTCAAAGTAAAAGCAATCAATCTGCGAATGTAGTTGACTACTCTTCTCATTCTGAATCAGAGTGGTATCGTGCTAGAAAAAATTATTAAGTGTCTATCATTCAAAAGGTTTTAATAGTTGATGATGTACATCAAAGTTTGGTATTTGGATTGATATCAAACAATTTTGATGTATTTTATAAGCCTGATATTCAAGCAAAGGAAATTGCTGATTTTATTGTTCGGGAAAATATTGAGGGACTTGTTATTCGTTCGAAATTATTTCTAACCGAAGATTTTTTCTCCAAATGTTCAACCTTAATTTGGGTGGCCAGGGGTGGAGCTGGTATGGATAATATTGATGAGGATGCAGCCTTTAAGGCTGGGGTAAAACTTATGAATTCGGAGAATGCCAATGCCGATGCTGTGGGTGAGCAAACTCTGGCAATGCTGTTGGCTTTGAGAACGAATTTGGTAAAATCACATAATGAAGTTAGTAGAGGAATTTGGAACAGAGAAGGAAATCGAGGTATCGAGTTGAAGGGCAAAACAGTTGGAATTATAGGTTACGGAAATACGGGAAAAGCTGTTTGCCAAAAATTAAGTGGTTTTGGGGTTGAGATTTTGGTATACGATAAATATAAGTCTAAATTTAGTGACACAAATTTGACAGAAGTGAATTTTGATGAAATTTTGGCAAAATCTGATATCATATCTTTACATATTCCACTTAATATGGAAACCCAAAATTTGGTAAATGACGCATTTATTAATAAGGTTTCTAAGCCCTTTGTATTATTGAATTTATCGAGGGGTAAAATTGTTGATATACAATCTGTTATACAGTTTTTAGAAACAGGAAAAATTGTTGGTTTTGGTGCAGATGTTTTGCCAAATGAGCCTGTAGATTTAAACAACGATTTCGATAAAATTATGTTACAAAAGTTAAACTCATTTTCAAATGTTTTGCTAACACCGCATGTAGGTGGGTGGACAATTGAAAGTTACGAGAAAATCTCGCAAATTTTGTTGTTTAATATATTGAAATTCAATAATATAGTTGGAGTTTAGCGCTGTTTTTTTTGCACTATTTGTAAAAAATATTTTGTAAGTTTCGTAACAAAAGGATAAAATAAACTTGTTAAATCCTTGTTTTTTGGGTAAACTTGCCGATAAATGGTCGATGATTATCGATTAATGACAAATTTAGATTTAAAGTTGATATGAAGTATAGATTACTACGATTCGCATTATTAGCCACTTTTGGATTAATTTGTGGTTGGGCAAACGCTCAAACAAACTACGCCGATTTCAGGGTAAAAGTTATTAACGATGACTCTCGTCCAATGAGCGGAGTTAAAGTGTCAATGTTGTTAAATAATATTGAGCAAGCTGCAGATACTTCTGACAGAGATGGTAACGTATTGTTCCAAACATTAACGCCGGGTACTTATTCAATTGTATTTACAAAAGAAGGATATCCTACAAATACGATAACAGAATTAACCTTGACTGAAGGGTTGAATAAAGAATTGGAACAAGAAATTTTGAAAAGGGGAAATGTCATTCAAATTGACAGAAAGAGAAAGAAATCTCCTATTAACATGATTCAAATTGGTGATCCAATATCTGGTGAGAAAGCCTTGAATTCTGGTCGTCGTGGAATGAACGCGGTGATTTCTACCAACGTTGCAGTAGTTGAGTCAAGAGCAGGTATTTCGGTTCGTGGTACACGTCCAGATGGTAACGGTACCTTTATTGATGGAATGAGAGCAGTTGGTTCAGGAGCTTTGCCTTCACTTGGTACGGATCAATTGGCGGTTTCAATTGGTGGTATTCGTGCCATGTACGGTGATTTAACTGGAGGCGCATTTTCATATACGTCTAAAAGTGCCACCGAAAAAGTAGTAGGTATCATAGAAGGTATTTCATCAACTGGCTTAGATCCCTATGGTTATAATACTTTAGAAGGTTTCGTATCTGGTCCACTATGGGTTAAGAAAGACGTGAAACAATCTGATGGAACACGTAAAAATATTGTAAAATTGGGTTACACAATGAATGCCAATATTGGTTATTTTGTTGATCCTTCACCAACTCGAACTGGTGTTTATGTGTTGAACGATGCAAAGCAAAAAGAATTAGAGGAAAATCCTTTAAAAATAACTCCAAATGGTTTTGTTAGTGGTGCGTCTTTTTTGAGAGAATCAGATTTTACAAGATTAGCCACTCGCCCCAACGCAGCACAATACAATGGTAACTTTATTGGTAAGCTCGAATACAAACCAACTACATTGACTTCATTGGTTGCTTATGGAAGTTATTTTTATGGGGGAGGAAGAAACACTTCCAACTCAATTATGAATTACCAAAATACTGGAAGTACCGAAAACCAAACAATGCGTGCTTATTTACAGTATACTCAAAATTTTAAATTACCGAAAGAAGGAACTATAAAAAGTGCTTTCTACACTGTTCGTGCAGAATACCAAAATGCAATGGCTTCGGGAGGTGATGTAAATCATGGAACTAATTTCTTTGATTATGGCTACATTGGAACTTTCCAAGCAAAACCAACTGAATTGTTTGCTTATGCAAATAATGATGCACAACAAAATCCAAACAAAGAGCCACGAATTGTTCGTGATCAATATGGAAAATATGTACAATTAAGAAACTATTGGGATCAAGTTGGTTTTTTTGATACCGCGTTGACTTTTGATTACACAACATCTAAAAACCCGATAAGGTCTAACTATACAAAACAAGTGTATAGAGACGTAGAAAGCTTAGGTAGTTCTATATCAAATTCTTTCAATGTTTTATTGTTACAAGGATTGTTAAACGGATATAACCCAGCAGCCGTATATTCAATTCACCAAACTCCAGGGACAACAGTTACGGGTTACTCTAAAAGCCAAACTGAAAAATATGCGGTATTTGCAATGGGTCAAATGCAAATTAAACCAAAATCAATTGCAGGTGTTGAGCGCGCTCCACATGATTTACAAGCCGGTTTTTATTATGAGCAATTGCAAGTTAGAGGTTATAATTTAAATGCGAATGGTTTATGGATCTTGATGAATCAGTTGACCAATAAACATATTTCAGAATTAGATATTAATAATCCTATTTTAAGCTATGATGCAAATGGTGTATTTACCGACACAGTTCGTTATAACCGTTTAATTAATTATGGTGAACAATCAACTTTTGATCGTAATTTTAGAGATCAATTAATTAGTAGAGGTTCAAAAGACGTTTACGGTAAGAAAATAGATGAAAGAACATTCGTTGATATTAACTCATATAAGCCAGAAGATTTTAAATTGAACATGTTCAGCGCCGATGAGTTGTTGAATAACGGTAACAGTTATGTAAGCTATTTTGGTTTTGATCATTTAGGAAATAAAGTAGTGGGTAAACCATCAATAAATTCATTTTTAAATGACAGAAGCAAAAGAACAATCGGGGCATTCCAACCCGTTTATATTGCAGCGTGGTTAGAAGATCAATTCCAATTTAAATCGTTAATCTTTAGAATGGGATTGCGTATGGAACGTTATGATGCAAATCAGTTGGTTATGAAAGATCAATATAGTTTGTATCCAATTAGAACGGTTGGTGAAGTAAAAGAATTGAATGGATTAAAATTAGATCACCCAACAAACATTGGAAGTAATTTTGCAGTTTATGTAAATGACATGCAAGCGCCTACTAAGATCATTGGTTACAGAAATGGAGACAGATGGTTTAATGCTGATGGTAGCGAACAAAGAAATCCTGAATTCTTGGCTAACCAAACTACAAATGGTAAAATTGCGCCTTATTTGGTGGATTATAACAAACAAGAATTGACAGAAAAGTCATTAACAGATTATACTCCGATTATTAACTTGTTGCCTCGTATTTGGTTCTCTTTCCCTCTAGACAAGAAAAGATCTTTCTATGTCAGTTACGACATGTTGGCTCAGCGCCCAGATCAAGGATCTTCTTTCTTGAGTATTGATGAATTGTATTACATGAAATTTAGACAAGGTTCTACGATTTCTAATGGTTCATTGAATGCCCGTTTAAAAACAGATTATGAAGTTGGGTTTAAGCAAATCTTTGGAAGTAAAAGTGATAAAGGTTTAGAATTATCTGCATCATATACTGAAATCAGAAATGACTTTGGACAATTTCAAATTAACCAAGGTTATCCTATTACCTATGTAACTTTCCGTAATATTGACTTTTCTACGATTACTACTTTTAGAGGAAACTTAAACTTGTTAGATATCGGAGCGATGAATTTAACTGCTGGTTATCAATTACAATTTGCAGATGGTACTGGTTCAAATATTAGTTCACAAGCGGCATTGATTGCAAGTAACCAACCTAACCTAAGAAACGTAATTCCTTTGGGTGAATTAGATATTCGCCACAATATCAAAGTTTCTGCAACTTGGGCTTGGGCTGGTGGAAAAGATCCAGTTTCTAAAAAGAACTTATATACCGGTCCTATTGTGGGTGGATATGAAATTTTTAAATTTGCAAGTTTCAACTTAATCGGAAATACTTATTCAGGTGGTCCATACACTCCTACTACGAGAGCAGTACAGATTGGAGCTGTTGACCGCGCACAAATCAAAGGTGTTCCTTATGGTTCTCGTTTGCCATGGCAATATAATTTTGATATAAACATTACGAAAGGATTTGAAATTAAACGTGGCGCGAAAAAAGCTTTAAGATTTAATGCATTCTTCTGGGTGAATAATGTATTAAATACTTGGAATGTTTTGGGTGTTTTCCCATATACTGGTCAACCAAATGATGATGGTTTCTTGAACTCTTCTCAAGGTAAGTTGTTGGTTAAAACCCAAACAGATGCTCAAAGTTATATTGATCTATACAAAATTTTGTTAAATTCTCAAACGGGTAACTGGAATGCACCAAGAACCATTCGTTTGGGTATACGTTTAAACCTTAATTAATTGTAAATTTTAAAAATTTAAAATATGAAAAAAATTGGTATATATGTTTTAGGATTGTTGGCTTTTCAATTTGCGACTGCACGTCCAATTGAAAATCTGACTCGCAGAACAATCAAACCAACGATTGACAAGCGTGCAGGTGCATTTGCAAATACCTGTGATCCAGCTTCTCAATCTGTAGATTTGGACATAAACAACGTTCGTACAAAATTATTGAACGGCGGTGATATGTGGTGGGATTTGAATAATCCAAAATATGAAATTCCTAAAATTACTGATCCGAACGCAGTTCGTAAACATTCATTGTTTGCAGGTGCTATATGGATAGGTGGTAAAGACAATGGTGGCAACCTTAAGTTGGCGGCAATGACATACCGTCAAAGTGGTGTGGATTTCTGGCCAGGACCGTTAGATACATCTACTGCTTCTACTGATCCATTGCGTTGCAAGTCTTATGATAAAATGTGGAAAGTAACCCGCGATGAGTTAGAAGAATTTGCAAACAGTAAATTTTTATCTCAAAGTGCGGGTATTCGCGATTGGCCAGCAGGAAGTTCTCGTTCTTACAAAGTTGGAGCAGAATCAGAATATTTGGCTCCATATAAAGAAGTTGTTCCTGATGGCTTGTATAATCCAACCGATGGAGAACATCCAGTAATTGACGAACGTCGCCCGGTTGCTGAAAACGGGGTAGACCGTCAGCCAGATATGTTTATTTGGTGGGTTTACAACGATAAAGGAAATATTCACGGTACCACAGGCCAAGCAATTGGTATTGAGTGTCAAACTACTGCGTTTGCTTTCTCTACCAATGATGAAGTAAATAACATGACTTTCTATTCAACCAAAATTATAAATAGAGGTTTTACCGCTTTGAATGATTGTTATATGGGACAATGGGTAGATGCCGATTTGGGTAACTATGCGGATGACTATGTAGGTTGTGATGTTGGTCGTGGTTTGGGTTTTTGCTACAATGGAGATGACGATGATGAAGGTGTTTTGGGTTATGGTTTAAATCCTCCTACAATTGGAGTTGATTATTTTGAAGGTCCAACGGATACTTCAGGAAAACAAATGGGTTTGAGTCACTTTATGTACTACAACAATTCAAATGACCAAATTACAGGTGACCCAGGAACTGCCAACCAATATTATAATTTCTTAATGGGAAAATGGAAGGGTGGCCAAAACGTAACTTGGGGTGGAAATGGATTGGGTGGATCTAGGGTTTGTAATTATATGTTCCCTGGTAATACCGATCCTCAATTTGCAGGTGAGACATGGACAGAAAAAACTGCCGGAAACCGTCCTGGGGATCGTCGTTTTATACAATCTACTGGACCTTTCCTCATGAAACCAGGACAAGTTCAACGTATTACAGTTGGTGTTGTATGGGCTAGAACTACCCAAGGTGGTGCCCAAGGTTCATTGGATTTATTGAAATTGGCTTCTGATAAAGCGCAAACATTATTCAATAACAATTTTAAAATTTTAGATGGTCCTAATGCACCTGATGTAGACGTTCAAGAATTGAATCAAGAAGTTGTTTTGAAATTCTTAAATACAAATTCAACAAAAATTGAGAATTATACAGAGCTTTATAAAGACGCGAATAACAAAACCAAAACATACAAATTTGAAGGATATTTGGTTTATCAATTAAAAGATGGTACAGTTAATACTGGTGATTTAGATAATATTGACAAAGCACGTTTGCTTTTCCAATGCGACATAAAAAATAACAGAGGTCAAATCATCAATAAAGTGTTTGATCCAAAACTATCTCAAAATATTCCAGTTGAAAAAGTGGATGGAGCCGATAAAGGAGTTCAACATTCATTCAGCATTAAAAATGACTTATTTGCAACAACAGCAAATACCCAATTGATAGATTTTAAAAACTATTACTACTTGGTTATGAGTTATGCGATCTTGAGTGATGACTCTTTACAAGTTGATCCAAATCAATTTTTAGCGGGTAGAAGAAATATAAAAACTTACCGTGCAACTCCGCACGACCCTATGCCGGAAAATGCAGGAACTGAATTGACTTCAGGTTACGGTTCAGGACCGTTATTGTCAAGAATTTCAGGTCGTGGTAATGGTGGAATGTCATTGGAATTTACAGAAGAAACGATAAATGAAATTCTTAAAAATAACTTTTCAGATAAACCAACATATGTTGGAGGTGCTGGTCCCGTGAATATTAAGGTGGTTGATCCTCTGAAAGTGCCAGATGCTAAATTTGAATTGGTACTTAAAGAAAATAAACCATCGTTATTGGCAGGATTAAAAGATTCAATAACTAAAAATACATCATGGTTCTTGGTAAAGAAAAATGACGAAGGCAATGATACGATTTTCTCTGATACAACTTTGGCTTATCGTTTCGAATCGGTTCAAGGTAAGAGAAGTTTGCAGAATCGCACCAAAGAAACTTTGGCTGATTGGGGATTAAGTATAGAAATTGCTCAAACAAACAATCCGGGTGAATTTGTAAACGGAGATCCTTCCAATGGATTAATCGATTGGTCTGTGAAATGGGAAGACAATGGAAAACAATGGTTAAATGCGGTTGCTGATAATGATGCTCAAAGTACACCAACATCAGGGAGTATTTGGTTGAATTGGATTCGCTCAGGTTACACAGGAAGAGGTGTTGCTACTTTTGATGGATATACCTTCGATTATATGATGGCTGATGGGAATACTCCAGTAGATCCTAGTCAATCTTTTGAGAAAATTTGGGGTGGTAGAATTGCACCTTATGGATTGGCTGCGCGTGAAAAATATAGCGCAACTGCTGATAAAAATACTTATGGATTCGCTTGGTCTGGTAATGCTAGTGGGTTGCAAAATCCAATTTCTGAATTATCAAGTTTCAAATTGGTTATCACAAAAGACAAATCAAAATGGACACGTTGCCCAGTATTGGAAATGGGTGATGAAGAACTTTTGAATAGTACTGAAGGGAGAATGAATAAATTCAACATGCGTTGGGCTAATTCTAAAGATAAAGAAGGTAATGATGTTGCCGGTAGGGGTTTAAGTTATTTCCCAGGTTATGCCATCAATTTGGAAACTGGTGAGAGATTGGCTTTGGCATTTGGAGAAGATAGTTATTTGGCAGGTGAGAACGGTAGAGATATGCTTTGGAATCCAACTTCAAATATTTACAATGACAATGCAAATTATCCTGCTATTGGTGGTAAACACTTCATTTATATTTTTGGAACAGGTAAATCGGGGTTAACTAGAACAAACCAAGGTGTGCGTTACATGGGTGAAGCTGAGCCGGATTTTGACAGATTCAGAAAAGGACTTGAAGCACCAGCTATTGGCGGGGTGCCAACCAATACAGAAAAATTGAAATTATTGTCGCAAGTAAATTGGATTATCCCAACTTATTTGGCCGGTGGTTATTCAATGAAGGATGGTATTCCTCCAACCGATGTAACCATAACCGTGAGAATCAAAAAAGCGTATGCTCCATTTGAATCTGCAGATAAGAGAAATTTAGTTGATAGAGGTGGAGCTAATAAATATTCTTTGCCAATGTACGAATTTGATGGTGGTTTAATTGCCCCTAAAAGATCTACAGAGATTGGTAAAAAATCATTGGAAATGGTGAATGTTGTTCCAAATCCCTATAGAGGCTATAGCGAATATGAAAATAGCCCAATTGATTCAAGAGTGAAAATAATTAATTTACCACCAACATGTAAGATTACAATTTTTGATATGTCAGGTAATTTAATTCGCACAATCAATAAGGCTGATGATGCAACTTATTACCAATGGGATTTGAAAAATGGAAGTAATGTACCTATTGCTAGTGGTTTGTATTTGATTCATGTGAAAGCTCCTGGTTTGGGTGAGAAAATTGTACGTTGGTATGGAATAATGCATGCCGTTGATTTAGATACTTATTAATATTGACAACGATGAAAATCAATTTAAAAAATATATCAGCAGTTGCTTTGACACTAGTGTTATCTAGTGCAAGTAACCTTTTCGCTGGCAATCCTGAGCGTCAAGGACAAGCGGGTGCTGCTCAGCTTACAATTAATCCTTGGAGCAGAAGTGCAGGAATGGGATGGGCAAACGGAGGTAGAATTACTGGTGCTGAGGCAATGTTCATGAATGTAGCTGGTCTCGATAGAATGTTAAATAATACTGAATTAGTATTTAACCGCACAGAGTGGCTTGTAGGGTCAGGGATTGGCGTGAATAATGTTGGCTTCGCTCAGCGCATGGGTGAGGATGGAGAAGGCGGTACTTTGGGTATCCAAGTAATGCAATTTGGAATTGACCCAATTGATATCAGAACTGAACAAAATCCATACGGTGGTATCGGTACTTATAGAGTAAGCATGACCAATATTGGTCTATCTTATTCTAAGAGTTTCAGTAAAAATATTTCAGCGGGTGTGACAGCAAGAATGTTATCTGAAGGTATACCCGATGCACAAGCAAATGGAATGTCAATTGATGCGGGAGTTCAATATTCTGCTAATTTAAGTCCTTCGAGAAATAATATCAAAAAGAACGACTTTAACTTTGGTATTTCAATTAAAAATATTGGTCCAGATATGGACTTCACAGGAGAAGGTTTAAGTTATAAAGCAATGTTGCAAAATGGAACATTTGATAAAACCATGATTGTGAAAACATCTGCGGTGAAACTGCCCGCTTTGTTGAATATTGCTGCTTCATATGATCTTAAATTAGACAAAGCTGATAATCAATATGACAACCGTTTAACATTGGCATTTGGATTTACAAACAATTCTTTCAGTGCAAATCAAACTACGCTGTCTGCCGAATATGCTTATAAAGATTTCATTATGGTGCGTGGTGGTTTTGCTTATCAAGAAGGTATTTTTAGTGAGGATACAAGATCGTCTGCATTCACAGGTCCATTTTGTGGCTTAAGCTATGATTGGCATGTTTTAGATGGTGACGAGCAAGACAATGTAATTTCAATTGACTACAGTTACCGCGCAACAAACCCATTCGGTGGTTGTCATTCCTTCGGAATTAGAATTGGTTTAGGTTCAGAATCTAAAGGAAAAGTAAAGAAAGACTAAATTAAAATTTTATTATATTTGTATAATTGTTGCATCAATGAAAACATTGGTGCAACTTTTTTTTAATCAACAATCAAAACAAAACTAGAATTATGAGTAACATTCAATATTTTACCCAAGAGGGCTTAGACGCAATTAAAGCTGAATTACAGGAATTAAAGCAGGTACAACGTCCTCTTATTATCCAAGCAATCGCTGAAGCCAGAGATAAGGGTGATTTAAGTGAAAATGCCGAGTATGATGCTGCTAAGGAAGCTCAGGGCCACATAGAAGATAGAATTGCACAGATGGACAGTTTGCTGGCTAATTCTCGCGTAATAGATAGTTCTTTACTCGATACGAGTAAAGTCAGTATTTTATGTAACGTGCGTGTTAAAAATCACAATGTAGGCAAAGAAGCTGTTTATATGTTGGTTTCCGAAAAAGAAGCAAATCTTAAAGAAAATAAAATTTCGGTTAAGAGCGCCATCGGTGCTGGTCTTTTGGGTAGAGTTGTTGGTGAAATTGCAGAGATAACCGTACCGGCTGGTGTCGTAAAACTAGAAATTTTAGAAATATTTGTTTAATGGCAAGTATCTTCTCTAAAATTATTGCCGGTGAAATTCCTTGCCATAAAATTTGTGAGGATGAAAATCATTTGGCTTTTTTAGATGTAATGCCATTGGTTAGGGGACATGTATTGGTTGTTCCTAAAAAGGAAATTGATTATATTTTTGACTTGTCAGAAGATGAATTGGCAAATCTTTGGAAATTTGCACTTCCTATCGCCAAAGCAATTAAAATGGCTATTCCTTGCAAAAGAATTGGAAATTCGGTTATTGGACTAGAAGTTCCACATGTACATATTCATTTGGTACCTATGGAAACTGCCAATGATTTGAATTTTACCAGAGAAAAATTGCAAGTTTCGCATGATGAATTGGCCAATATTGCTGAATTAATTAGAAACTGCATTTAACCTTTTTCTATTCTTTTGGTTTACATTTGTATGATGTACCCCGAGCTATTTTATTTTGGCGTGTCAGTAGATAAAATAAGTGTGCTTTTTTTGATATACGGCCAATTTTTAGCAATCTTGGTTAATTTAATTTGGAGTTATTTTTATTTCATTTTCCAGAAGTCTAAATCGGTAATTGAAAAATGAAGTTTTCAGAGGTTATTGGTCAGGATAAATTAAAGAAACAGCTTATTCATGGTGTTACTGTTGGAAGAATCCCACATGCACAGTTGTTTTTAGGTAAGGTTGGCAATGGTACGCTTCCATTGGCATTGGCATATGCCCAATATGTTTCATGCACTGATAGACAATTAGAAGATAGCTGTGGAACATGTTCGTCTTGTTCGAAATATCAATCGTTGGTTCATCCCGATTTGCATTTTAGTTTTCCATTTCCCTCAAAAGCGGAAGTCGCCTCTGAATATCTAAAGGAATGGCGATCGGCACTTTTATCAAATCCATATTTGAGTTATGATGAATGGATGACCTTGATTGAAGCCGACAATAAACAAGGAAATATTCCTGTAAAAGAATGCAGGGCAATTATCAGGAGTTTGTCATTGAAGCCCTTTGAAAGTGAATACAAAGTATTACTGATGTGGCTTCCTGAGTATTTGGGTCAAGAAGGGAACATACTTTTAAAAATCATTGAAGAGCCGCCCCAAAATACATTGTTTTTGTTAGTGGGTGCAAATGCCGATAAAATTATCAATACCATTATTTCTAGAACCCAGCCAGTTAGGGTTCCTCCAATAGGTTTGGCTGAATTATCCAAGGCATTGGTAGAAAGATTTGAAATAGCTGATAGCAATGCCAATAGAATTGCTCAAATGTCTCAGGGTGATTTTAAAATTGCGATTTCACTGATTCAGGAAACAGAAAATCCTTATTTTGATCAGTGGCGCAATTGGATGGGACTTTGTTATACCAGAAAAATTAGTGAAGCCGTAAAATGGTCTGATGAAATGGCTGCAATTGGAAGGGAGAGTTTAAAAAGTTTCCTTTTGTATGGATTGGAAATATTGCGTGGTGTTTTGGTTATTGGATTTGATAGCAGCGTTAGTTCATGGGTAGGGCAAGAACGCGATTTCATAGAGAAATTTAATAATCTACAAATTCCTGTCCCTCAATTGGAAATAATAGTTCGAGAAATAGAGTCGGCAATATCAAATATTGAGCGCAATGGCAATGCAAAAATGATTTTAACCGATTTGTCATTCAAAGTGGCAAGAAATTTAAAAAAATAATTCATTCCGAGGCAACTATTGTATTGTGAATACAATCTTGTTTAAAATCCGGATTATGAAATTGGCAAATGGCAATAGAGCAAATCACCGAAGAGAAAAAAATGGTAATGGCTTGTGTGGCGGGCGAGAAATTGGCGCAGCAAGAATTTTACCAACGCTATTCGGGGGTGTTGTTTGCAATTTGTAAACGTTATGCCGGTCAAGATACTTTAGCAGAAGATATGTTTCAAGAAGCAATGATAAAGATTTACCAAAAATTAGGCGATTTTCGCTTTGAGGGATCCTTGGAGGGGTGGTTGAAACGTATTTGTGTAAATCAATGTTTAGATACATTGAAAAAGAGCAAGGCAAAGTTTCAGGATAGCCTCGATAATGTGCATGAGCTAATTGCTTCAACCGATGATGTTTTTGCAGAAATAAATGTAAAAAACTTAATGCAATTGCTAATGAAATTGCCTGTTGGTTACAGAACAGTTTTTAATATGTTTGCTATTGAGGGATATTCACACGCTGAAATTGCAGAAATTTTGAATATCTCTGAAAATACCAGTAAATCTCAAATGTTCAAAGCCCGCAAATGGCTTCAATCTCAAATTTCAAGATAATGTTGCCTGAAGAAAATATTGACCAACTCTTCCGTTCGACATTGGAAAATGCAAAGGAAATTCCGCCTCTAAATGCTTGGCAGGGGATTTCTAATCAATTATCTAATGTTTCTGGAGCTTCTCAAGGAGTTGTTGCAAAAAGTTGGTTTGCAAAATTGGGATTGGTTTCTAAAGTTGCGTTCCTTGCTACAGCAATAATCACAAGTGTTGCTTATGAATTATCGAAAACTGATGATTTAAATTTTACTCAAAACGAGGTGCTTTCAACTCAAAATGAAATTAGCCAAAATGATATTTTACCGGTGGGAATTGACAAAGGTGTTACAGAATCAAATAAAATAAGTACTCCCAATCCTTCTGTCAATACTTCCAACAAGAGTCAAAGCCAATCACAAAATGGAATAGCCAAAGTATTTGAAGTTTATCCTCCTCTTTCTGAATTGAATAAGGATCTTTTGGCTACGAATTCTTTTAGAAATGAAGATAATTTGCTAAATAGCATTCAATCTATCATTGCTAGTAACGGTGAAGTACAAAAATCGAAAAATGAAACTTCAACACTAATTGGGAATTTGATTGAAAATGGGTGCAAGAATAAAATTGCATTGAACGCTGTAGAATCTGATTCAAATGGTACATTGGTTCAAGTTAATTGTAATGGGAATGTAAAAAATTCATATTTGAATTTTGGAGATGGACAACAGGTGTATTTTGAGGGAAATACGATTGCTACAAATCATTTTTACAAAGTAAATTCTAGAAAAGATTTTTATATAAAATTAATTTCAATTTTTTCTAATGGTTGTAAAGACAGCGCAATGACCAAAATTGAAGTAAGTCCTTCAATACCAATCAATGAAATCATGATTCCAACTGTTTTTACACCCAATGGTGACGGTAAAAATGATGCATATTACATAACAATTCCTGAACCGAAAATTTTCGAAATGATGGTTTTTGATAAAGGTAAAAAAATGATATTTTCCACTACAAAATTCCGTGATTCATGGAACGGTAATTGTTTTGGAGAGCCATGTATTGACGGCAATTATGAGGTTGTAATAAAAACGCAATACAGCGGTGAAAAAGAAAGTGTATCAACACGTTGGGTAAATTTAAATCGAAATTCTAATGGAAATTAATATGAAAAATAATTGGTTTGGAAAAATCATAGAATTGCCACAAAATAATGGACAAAATGGTCTATTGTTTGGTAAATCAACAAAAAAACCTATTTTTGAACTTTTACGTACGAAAAATAAACTTATGAAAGGATTTTCCTTATATTTAAAAAGCTGGGTAGTGATGCTTGGCACATTGTTTTTAGGATCCAATATTGCAAATGCACAGTGTGCAATTCAGTATAGCGGCTCTCCTTGCGTTGGATCGGCAATAATTTTTACCGGTTCAAATTCAGGTACATCCCATGATTGGGAATTTGTTGATGCAACGGGTGCAAAATATACCAGTAGCGGTCAAAAAATTGTCAATTATGCATTTCAAAAACCGGGTAATGCAAAAATTACCTACATCACAACAATTGGTGGTACCAAATGTACTGCGGTGTTGGATTTGGTAATTAAAGACAAACCAAAAATCAAAATGAAATTGGTGAATCTCAAGCAGCAATGTTTTGAGAAAAACTTATTTTGTTTTGATGATAGCACATCCAACAAAAACGGTGCAAAAATTACGAGTACAAAATACGTTATATCTGATGGTCAATTATTTCAATACGATTTTCCGCCATCGGTAATGCCCAACAGATTGTGTTTTTCAATTAAAGATCAACGCGGAGGTAAGTTTGACCTTTATATCGAAACAACAGATGAAAACGGTTGCCAAGATACACAATTGTTATCTGAGGCTGTGGAAGTAAGAGCTAAGATAGGAGCTCAATTTACAAGTAATAAGCCAATAGCGTGTGATTCTGTACAAGCGATTATCAAAAACATTAGCAGTATCAATCCAACCTTCGTAAAGAAAATTACATGGTTTTGGGGTGATGGTACTACCGATACATCGTGGGGTCCCAACTTCACACACTGGTTTTATGGACAAGGTACCTATAATTCTAAAATGGTTATTCAAACCATTGACGGTTGTATTGATTCATTTAAAATGACAGCAACCGCTACAGTTTTCCGTTCGGTAGCAATTATTTTAGCTGATAAAGATTCAACTTGTATTTCTGCGCCAAATATTAAATTTAGTGTGAATGAAATACCTTCAGGTGCTACAGGTTTGTTATGGACATTTGGTGACCCGAACTCTGGCCCCCAAAATACAAATAATAGAACGTGGACGCCCGAACATGCTTTTACAGGATTAGGTCCTTTCTTAATTAAATTGGAATATAAACATCCAATATGCGGAAACAAGGTTACTTATGATACAATTATTATCTTAGGTCCTTCTTCTGCAATTGAGTCAGCATTTCAAAGGGTAGCTGATTATGAAACATTCCAATGTCCAAAAGATGTAATGGATACAGTGCATTTTAGGAAAAACTTGTCGACCTTCTATCACAATGATAGAAACTTTACTGATGATGATAGTACTTTCTATAAAAAAGGTACACCAGCATTGGGTCACGTGTTCCAAGGAACTGCTAAAAATCCAACACAAGTTTGGTTAAAACCAATAAGATTGGATACCAACTTAAATGGAACAGTTACCAGATATTCTGGTACTGCTTCTCCAGGTGGTGGATTTGATCCATTGAAAAGAGAAAGAGTTTGTGCTACGCGTTTGTGGGATTTTGGTGACAATTACGCACCGAAATGTACAACCGACACAAGAGCAAACAAAAACGTTTATGTAAACTGCGCATTCTCTAGAGACTCTATTCCGAATCACTATTATAGATCTTGGGATTTGGTAATGTTGTCTGATTTCAAAAATGCACCTATGCAAGATGCAATATTCTTGGATACGGGAATATTTAAAGGACAAGGATTGTGCAAAACAGTTCAAGTATGGCCTTCAGACAGTATGTACGTCATTGAAGATACATTGATTGTGGTGCCAACAGATATGAATGATATTGTTACTGCATCAGGTCCGCAGTTTGTTGGGAATAAAACGACTACTTATTATAATTATGGTCAGTATACTCCAGCTGTGCCTTCTTCTACTAAAAATCCAACCGGTAATACTACCCAAAAAGGAATGCGCGGTGTTGGACAAAGATATTTTGAAGATTATGTGGATGTGAAATTGGAAGCTGGTGATTCTGCTTATGTTGGTCCAGCATCCGGTCCATTTATTTTAAAGAAAGGGCCTCAAACAATTTCTATGGCTCCGAAGCAAATATTAAAATTAAAAAGCAAATCTGATAGTTGTACTTGGTTATTTACTTATTACCTGAAAAAGGATACTTTGCCAAAAGACTTATATTTAATCCGTAAGGCGAAAGGTGAAAATCCAAAAGTTCTTAGTCGTTATAGAAGGAATTTCACCAACGGAGGTACTTTGGTTAGAAATAGAGATTTCTTCGTGAATTACAAACGCTTCCGTGAGTTGTATTATGCTCAAATCCCTCAATGTAATAATGTGAAGCTAACACATAAAGATACTTGTCATCCAATGAAATGCGAAAGCGAAGCAATCAAGCAATTGTCGATGCTTCATGCAAATGCAGGTGGTGTAGGTAGTGGTATGTTGAAAGATGCAATTGAGTGTTTGGGTTCTGATAACCCATCTTATGGTGTGACATTTATTTTGAGTGACTTAAAGCCTGGTTGTACTTTTACTGAAGTAAAAATTAATTATGATACTTTCTGTGGTAACTCTGCGGGCAACTGGAGTTCATTGCCGGGATTGTTCCCTGGTGGTCGTCCGTTGAACCCTCCAGCACCATATTGGAATACAGGATATCAGTTGGGTGGTAACCCTCCAAATAGATTCTCACAAGTATACAATCCTTCTGATGTTTGTAATGATTCTACGGGTTGTGTAACTGTGGGTATTATTGTCGGAAATGGTATTGCCCCTCCAGGTGGTAACGCTGCAAAACGTCCATTGTGTGCTGATACTCAGTATTATGATCGCTTTGCATGTTTCCCAATTATCGATACTGATTTTGAAATGTTAACACCAACCAAAAATAAATTGGGTGATTATAAAATTTGTAAATACAATGATATTGTAGTTCGTCCTGTACCTAAGAATAAGACGCGAATTAAAGATTTGAAATCATTGCGTTGGAGATTAACTACTGGAGATGCAACTCCTGTATTTGCCAAACAGTGGTCTGAATTTATACAAGAAGATTACTTACTGAATCAAAAGTTAGTACCGGGTAAAAATCCTAACTACCTTTATAACTATATGATTCAAACTCGTGGTCTTGAAAACCCGCGTCAGGTGCCATGTTCAGACGAATGGGCTGACGGCGTAGCTAAAAACTACAAAGGTCCAGATACTATTTTCACTTCTGAAATTCGTAAATATACCATTGGTGCTGACGTTTCATTGGTATGGGATAACATCAAGACCAAATTGGAAGCAAGAGGATTTGATCCATTTGCATTGGCTGATACAATGATTGCGAAAATGATTTGGAATAACAAAGGGGTAATTGGTCAACCTAGCACTGGTGCTTATGGCTGTATTGATACCACTGGTTTTGGTAAATTTATTAAATTCTACTTTATTCCTGATCCAAAGAATACCACAATATTGCACTACCGTGATTCATCTATTTCACCGTTGGATAGCGTTACTTACTGGGATAAAGCAGCAAGAAAAACTAAAAAGGTTAAAGGGTATAAATTCAAACCACGTTGGGCTGGTTTCCATATCATGAGTTTGAATATGACTTCATCTAATGGTAAATGTGATAAGGTAAGTGCATATCCAATTATTGTTGGTTTTGCCATGGGATTAAGAATCAATGATACATTGGTTTGTCAAGATGCGGGTAATTCATTAACAGCATCACCAGACTTTAGATACTTCTCTACAGATCCACAAAACTTTGGACAGTGGGATTGGAAGTACCAATGGAATACTGATCCAACACAAAATCCTACGGGTTATGATTATTGGAGAGATCCAGCGCGTTCAGCGCGTTTGACATCAGGCGACACGAACGTAGAAAGAGTTACACGTTGGGATTGGAACAAAAGAGACGACGCTACATCAACTCCATTTGGAGGTGCTCCATATGGTGCGGTTGGTGCTGGTACAAATGCAAACCCATGGAAACAATTGGGTGGCGGTGGAATCTACTATACCAATGATTCTGGTGTTTACACATTCAGAGTGGTTGCCGGTGACTCAACAGGTTGTATGGATACTTTAACCAAGAGAGTATTTATTTCTAGATTGGACGTTAAGTTTGGTTTAGATTTACAAACTCCTTCTTGTAACTCAATCATAGAGTTTTATGATTCTTCTAAGTTATTTGATCCTTGTAATTGGGCAATTAAAAATTGTTCAGGTGGTGCTCCAACTTCATGTGATTTCGTAAAACAGTGGACAATTGATTGGGGAGATGGTATTGTCAATCAGTTTACCCGCAAAAAACAATCTGAAGCTGGTTTGCCAAACCGTATTGCACATAAATATACACGCAACGGTTGGTTCCAGATTAAATATCAATTGTCTACTCAAAGAGGATGTTTCGATACATTTAGCCGTTGGGTGAAAATTCCTGGACCTCGTCCAAGATTTGAATACACCACCAAGGCTGGTAATGATGTAACCATTTGTATGGGCGATAGCATCCAGTTTACGAATATGTCTGATTCAGCTTCTATTAAGTCAGTATGGACATGGTTCTTCGGTGACGGTGAATTGTATTCTGGTCCAGATTCTACTTGGTATACAAAAGCACCAAATGGAAAACCTTGGGCTTCTGATTACTTTGTTGATACTGTTTGGCATACATTTAAAAAACCAGGTGTTTATAATGTTCGTCTTGAGCAATATGACTACTTGTTTATTCCTCCAAATATCTTCCGTCCTTGTCCTGCTACTTACCCAGACACTCCGAGCCAACGCGCTTATATCGTCACTGTATTGCCTCGTGATACTGTGAGAGGTAGCGTTTTGAAAGCTGCAATTTGTCCAGGTGATAGCAATACGTTCATTGATAATTCAGATACAATATTGAAAAGATACAAATGGAAATTTGTACACTACAGTAAAAAATTAGGTAAAGTTGTAACAGATACACTTTCTTCTAATAATAAAACTGTTTCAAAAATGTTCACGGATCCAGGTGTTTATAGGGTTTCTCATTATGCAGATTACAATGGTTCTCATCCGAAACCATGGTGTCCAACTGTAATGGGTGATATGTTCTTCACTGTGGATAGTGTGATCGCTGATTTTGATATAGATTCTAGTGGTAAACCAGACTTTGTATTTACGCGCAAAGATCTAAATGGAGTAGAATGGAGATGGGGTTTTGGTCATCAAAATGATATAGCTAATTCAATGCCACGTGATTTTATTGAAAACTTGAAATCTACTGACAAAGATGTTCGTTGGTCTTATGATAGTTCAGGTAGATATTGGGCTTGTTTGATTGTGAAAAATGCAACTGGTTGCTCTGACACAATATGTAAAGAAGTAGTAGTTGACTTGTTCGTTTACTTGGCAAACGTTTTCACACCTAATGGTGATAACAAAAACGATTTGTTCAAAGTTCCAATTCAGGGTCACGATTTATTTGAAATACGTATCTTTAATCGTTGGGGAGAAAGAGTATTCTATTCTGAAGATTCTAAGAAACATTGGAATGGTAAAGTTAACAATGACGGACCAGATGCTCCTTCAGGTACTTATTTCTACCAGTTAGATTATAAGTTCAAATCTAAAACTAAAATTAACCACGTAAGTGGATCAGTAAATCTGATAAGAACACAATAACAAAAAAAGAGCCCCGGAAACGGGGCTTTTTTTTGTTTAAGCCTATCTGCAGTATAAGCTTCGCAATTTAGTTATGAAGTTTACGCTATGTAGTTTAAGGTACACATTTTAAGCTTCGCTTCGCCTCGCGTATTTATACTGCGCCGTAAACCAAATTGATTAGAATGATTATCTCGAAAGATTTCGGGAGAGTTAGACTGATTAGACATATTGTAATCGGGTTTATAAAAGTTTTTAAGCGATTATAATGGTTTATAAGAGTTATTTTAGGTAGTTACATTGAATAAACTGCATAGCGTCAACAGCTTCGCATTGCTCAGACCGTATATTAAATGTAAAAGTAATCAAGTAAAATAACGTTCATAAACTTTTATAATCGCTTATAAACTTTTATAAACCTTTGAATTCCCCACTAAAGATCAAACGAAAATCCACTTTGCTGCAATTGCGCATAGCGTTTGGTTATGTATTTATAAAGTTTTGCAGGTCTATGTGCCACTTCTTTTTGTTGTCGACCAGTGTCTACAATTAGATTCATTGAAAGTAGCTTTTTGCGGAAATTACGAGTATCAAATTGTGTTTCTAGAATTGCCTCGTAAAGTGATTGAATCTCGGTAAGCGTAAAGTATTTGGGTAATAATTCAAATCCAATAGGCTGATGCCTGATTTTGTTTTTCAATAAATCTTTTGCATATGCCAAGATTTCCATATGATCAAATGGTAATTCTGGAACTTCGTTTATTGGAAACCATGCTGCCTCTTCTGCCCAAGATGATGGTTTTACCATGTAATCTTGGATTTTAATCAAAGCAAAATAAGCCACTGTAAATACACGTCCAAAAGGATGTCTGTCTACACGACCAAAAGTATGTATTTGGTCCATGTAAATGTTATCCAATCCAGTTAAGTTTTGTAATACGTTCTCAGCCGATTGTTCTAAATCTTGGTCTAAACTAATTAAATCACCAGGGAGTGCCCAACAATCTTTGTATGGTTCTGCACCTCTGTAAATCAAAAGTACTTTTAAATCATTGTTGTCAAATCCAAATATAACATTGTCTACAGATACTGCTGCTTTGAATTTTGATTCAATGTTTCCTTCCATCAAGGCGAATATATTGTATATTATACAATAATTATAATTATTGTATGGCTTTTATGCATTTTCTTAAACAATATTATTATTAATTAAATAAGTGTATTTTGCACACTTTGCCTTCATTTTTTAGCAATTGTAGATTTTTATTTGTGGTATCATCTTTATCTTTCTCACAGTGATTGCTTAATTTTGTGTAATGAATTCATTTGATACCATTGTTGCTAGGGCAACTCCAGCAGGCAAAGGTGCCATAGCCGTTGTGCGCGTTTCTGGTCCTACTGCTTTTGCTTGCACCGATGGGTTATTGAAGAATAAAATATCCCTCAAAAAATCTCATACTGCTTTATTGCGTCAGCTTTTTGATACCAACGGTATGATTGACGAAGCTTTGGTAATTCTGTTTAAGGGACCTAAAAGTTATACCGGCGAAGACACAGTTGAAATTTCGGTGCATGGAAGTGATTATATTGTGAATCGTTTAATTGCAGCGTTGTTGTTGAATGGATGTAGGGTTGCTGAACCAGGGGAATTTACCCAACGTGCTTTTTTAAATGGTAAATTGGATTTGGCTCAAGCTGAAGCCGTTGCCGACATCATTGCTGCCGAACATCGCTTTGCGCATGATCAGGCCTTAAAACAGCTTCGCGGTGGCTTTTCTGGGGATATTGATGCTTTGCGTGATAGATTGCTTCATTTTACGTCTTTGATTGAACTAGAGCTTGATTTTGGCGAAGAAGACGTTGAATTTGCGTCTCGCGACGAACTTACATCCCTCGTGACCAATATAAAACACAAAGTTGATGCGCTTAAAGATTCATTTGCACTGGGAAATGCCCTGAAACAAGGATTTACTTTGGTGCTCGCAGGTAGACCCAATGCGGGAAAAAGTACGCTTTTTAATTCCTTGCTAAACGAAGACAAGGCAATAGTGAGCGACATTGCTGGTACCACCCGTGATGCCATTGAAGATAGACTTTTTATTGAGGGACTTTCGCTCCGCCTTATTGATACGGCAGGAATTCGCGAAGCTACCGACGTTATTGAACAGCAGGGTATTGCCCGTACTTTCAAACACATTGAAATGAGCGGTGCCACGCTTTACCTATTCGAAATTGGAACAATAAGTCCTGCAGAACTGGAATCTGACTTGCTTGAATTAATAAGTAAAACTGACAGAATTTGGGTGGTTGCAAATAAAATGGATTCGTTTTTGGGGGACATAGAACCCTATACTGCCGTTGTTGAAAGCATTACCCAATTGTGTATGTGGCAAATATCAGCCAACGATCGTTTATCCGTTTTACAACTTACCAAAGAGTTGGCATCGCGCTTCCAGCAAGATTTGGGAATTCTCGACGATCAAACGGTGGTAACCAATGCGCGCCATGCAAATTCGTTGCTACACTGTTCTCAGGAGTTGCAGCACATTCTCGATGGTATCACCAATGCCCTCACCGGCGATTTATTGTCGTTTTATTTGCGCAGTGCCATCTCCGCATTAAGCGCCATTACCGGCCACATCGACAATGAGGAAGTGCTCGGGAATATCTTTAGCAAATTTTGTATCGGAAAGTAATCTCAAACAAACTAGGATAATCAAAAATAATGCGCCTCGGCATAACGGCGATGATTGGATTAAGGAATTGGCTCCATCACTCTAACTATCTATCCTTTGACAGAGAAAAATAATTAATGCGACAGAACCCCATTTATTTGTTTAACCAATTGTGCCAATCATTTTCATTTTTCAAAGAACTTTTAATACCTAGATTTGTTATTTAGATGATGTTAGAGGGTATTGAATTCAATAAGGGGAAAGGTTTTATCATTGGTAAACATATTCCGAAGGACATCGAACCTTTTGAACGGGTATTTGAAATTTTTAAAGAAATATTGACCCATACTTCGGGTGATTTGGATGAGGCCTTTGATTGGCTTGATTCGCTCGATAAAGAATATAGCATTTTCAACGCTGAGTATACAATTCACGATTTTGAGGAAGACCTCAGAAAACGGGGTTACATCAAAGAAGAAATTTTGCCAAACCCTGATGGGGAAGAGGATTCGGATCAAAATGGGAAAGGAAAAAATCTGCTCACGGCGAAGCTTGAAGCGGCTTTGAGAGAGCACGCCCTCGACCAAATTTTCGGCAAACTTAAAAAAAGCGGTGCGGGAAACCATCTAACCAACAAACTCGGTGTGGGCGATGAGCGCGATGGTGAAATTCGCAATTTTCATTTTGGCGACGAAATGTCGCAAATCAATATGTCGGAAAGCCTCAAAAACGCCCAAATCAACCATGGGATTTCTGAGATGAAACTGACGGAAGACGACTTGGTTGTAGATGAGACCAAGCACAAAGCCCAAATGAGCACCGTACTGATGATTGATATCAGTCATTCTATGATTTTGTACGGAGAAGACCGCATCACCCCCGCCAAAAAAGTGGCCATGGCCTTGGTAGAACTCATTCGCAGGAAATACCCCAAAGACGCCATCGATATTATCGTTTTTGGCAATGACTCGTGGTCGATTAAAGTGAAAGATTTACCCTATTTACAAGTGGGTCCCTATCATACAAATACAGTGGCAGGGTTGGAGTTGGCGATGGACATTCTTCGTCGGAAACGCAATACCAACAAGCAAATTTTCATGATCACGGATGGTAAGCCGAGTTGCGTAAAACTGTCTACTGGCGAACTATATAAAAACAGCAACGGATTGGATGAGTACATCGTTTCTAAGTGCCTCAATAAGGCTGCCCAGGCGCGCAAATTGAAAATTTCTATTACCACCTTTATGATTGCCCAAGATCCCTATCTCAGACAGTTTGTAGAACGCTTCACCGCCGAAAATCAAGGCAAAGCATTCCTTACTGGACTCTCAGATTTGGGTCAAATGATATTTGAAGATTACGAAAAAAACAGAATCAAACGGATTTAATTACAGATGAAACAAGAAACCACATTCAAAGAATTGAAAGCATCGGGCTATGCCCACCAAACCATAAACCAAGAAATTCAAGGAAACCTCATTGCGCGAATCAGAGCAAAACAGCCCGTTTTTGAGGGACTTTTTGGGTATGAGGATACTGTTGTGCCACAGCTAAAAAAAGCGATTTTGGCTGGTCACCACATTAATTTGTTGGGATTGCGCGGACAGGCAAAGACCCGTATTGCTCGCAGTATGGTGGACTTGCTGGATGAATATATGCCCATTGTGAAGGGGTCGGAAATCAACGACAGTCCCTTTGAGCCGATTTCCAAATTTGCCTTGGATTTGGTGGCTGAACTAGGCGATAAAACCCCTATCGCATGGGTGCACCGGTCGGCTCGATTCTTCGAAAAACTCGCCACGCCAGATGTGAATATTTCCGATTTGATTGGCGATATCGACCCCATTAAGGCGGCTACATTAAAACTGCCTTACTCTGATGAACGCGTGCTTCATTATGGAATGATTCCACGTGCCAATCGATGCATTTTTGTACTAAACGAACTTCCCGATTTGCAAGCCCGTATCCAGGTTTCATTGTTCAATATTTTGCAAGAGGGAGATATCCAGATTCGCGGATTTCAATTGCGAATGCCATTGGATATTCAATTTGTATTTACGGCAAATCCCGAAGATTATACCAACAGAGGGAGCATCGTAACTCCTTTAAAGGATCGTATCGGCTCGCAAATTTTTACCCATTACCCAAAAAATATTGCTTTGGCTCGTGCCATTACTGAGCATGAGGCAAAGATTTCAGCTGAGGATTTGGCTGCGGTTGTCATTCCTGATTTGGCTAAAAATTTGTTGGAAGAGGTTTCATTTCAGGCTAGAGATAGTGAATATGTTGATTCGAAAAGTGGCGTTAGCGCGCGTTTGTCTATCAGTGCAATGGAGAATCTCGTGGCTGCCGGTAAACTCCGTTTGATCGAAACCCAAAGTGAAAAAACCACCATCCGATTGGTAGATTTTATGTCGATTATCCCTTCTATAACAGGTAAAGTCGAACTAGTGTACGAGGGAGAGCAGGAGGGGGCCGACGAGGTGGCTCGGATCTTGATTGATACGGCGATAATGGCTCAATTCAACCAAATTTTTCCGCGCATTCCAAAGTTGGAAAAGGCCGGTACGAAAACGCCTTACAGCGATTTGGTTCACTGGTTTGAGAAAAATTATGTGGAACTCAATTACACGGATACAGATGAGGTTTTTTTCAAAAGCCTTAAGAACATCAAACCGTTAAATGCGCTCATTCAAGACCACGCTTCATACTTGAGCGATACTGACAAAGACTTTTGCATGGAATTGGTCCTATGGGCCTTGGCGATCAGTGATAAACTGGGCAAAACCGCCAGCGATGCGATGTACAAGTTTGATTCAAATTGATTTCCGCTTTGAGGGAAAGTAAATACTACCAAACAAACATGAACACCTCTCCTGAATTTTTGAATCAGAATCGATTAATCGGTGATCCATCCGCTGATAATCTAGTTAATGAAATATTTGAAAAAATGGAGCAAGCTAAATTTTATAGGTTTCTTCAGATGGATTCAGCTGCTATATTGGAATCTGAGGATTCAAAATTGAAATCTTTCCTTATTGAAATTCGTCCTTTGCCACAATGGTTTGACGCTGAGCGAATTTCAAAAGGACAAAAATTCTATAAGAAATTTGCTACACCTGTTATGACCTTGTTGGGCGGTTTGTCTCTGCCTTATTGCTATGCTGCCACTCCCGGTAATAAGGCATTGTATTTATCAGATAAGATGCGCAACTCTCCGGGAAAGCGATTGGTTGATACTGCAGATTTTATCATAACAGTTTCTACAGCGCTAAATATCTCGGAAAATAGCGAAGCACAAATTAGTATGAACAAACTAAGGTTGATACATGCTGTAGCTCGATATTATATTTTTAAATCAAATAATTGGTCTATGGAATGGGGAGTTCCAATCAATCAGGAAGACATGGCCGGTACAAATCTTGCCTTTTCCTATATCATTATCTCTGGGCTACAGAAATCCGGTTATATGGTTACTGAACGTGAAAAAGAAAATTTCCTTGCGCTGTGGAGATATATTGGTTACCAACTTCATATTGAAGACAAATTACTACCCGCTACATTGAAAGAAGCTGAACTCCTTGAAAAAACCATTAGGAAGAGACATTTTAAACAATCTGAAGAAGGGTTTACACTAGCTAAAGAATTGATTACCTACTACAAATCAATGACCAAGGGAATGGATTCTTACCTTTTAGAATCTCAGATACGGTATTGGTTAGGACCATTAGCCGCAGATTGCGTTGGTTTAAAGGCTGATAAAGTGAAAGATACTATTGTACAAACTGTTAATTTATTTAAGGAATCAACAAATTTTTACGACGGTGAATCTGATAGCTTCATGAAAATGATGAAAAACCACAAACTACTGAAAAAACAGGTGGCAAACCTGTGATTAACGATTAACGGAAACGAAAGTCTCTATCTGTAATAGCTGCTGGGGATTTTGATTGTTGAATTTACCGGATAGTCCGAATATGCAATAATTTAAAGAGGTTATCTATCCAATTGCTCCAAATACCCATCCGCGTTTTCTAAATGCATATTTTGCTTTGATGCATCCATTTTGTCGAAACTTTTGATAAGCATTCCCAACCTTGGATTTTTAAGAAAAAATTCTCGGTGAACATGCATGAAACGCCAAAATAAACCGTCCCAAATTTGCTGCCAATCGCCTTTGGAATAATTGCTCATCTTCATCAAATAATTGCTGCCGCTGATATAAGGTTTGGTCGACATTATACCGCCATCTGCAAACTGACTCATTCCGTAAACATTAGGAACCATGACCCAATCGTATGAGTCAATGAACATTTCCATGAACCATCTGTAAACCTCATCCGGATCGAATTCGCAAAGCAACATGAAGTTGCCCAACACCATCAATCGCTCAATGTGATGACAATAGCCGGTTTCTAAAATCTTTTTGATGGTGATATCAATAGGTTCAATGCCTGTTGTTCCGTCCCAAAATGATCGGGGAATTTTGCGGTTAAACTGCCAATAATTCTTGGTGCGTTCTTCGCTGCCCCGCAACTCGTAAACGGCCCGAATGAATTCTCTCCAACCCATGATTTGACGAATAAATCCCTCCAAAGAATTCATAGGAATTTCATGATCCTTAGCGTATTCAAGGGTTTCACTCAGAATATATTCCGGTGTCAACAAACCCACATTCATCATGGGTGTGAGTATACTGTGATGCAGAATAATTTCGTTGGTAACTATGGCATCTTCATATGCCCCAAATTCTAGAAAACGGGTTTCTAAAAACTGGGTTAGCCAATCTTTGCTTTCTTCGAACGTAGTAGGATAAATAATTGATGGATTTGAAATTCCATAGTTGTTTGGGAAGTGCTTTTCAATGTATTCAACTGCTTCTGAATAAAATGGATTTTTAGACAAACTCTCCGTTTTGGGAGGCGTTTTCCCCTTTGGGTATTTCAAACGGTTTTCATCATCGAAAGTCCATTTTCCCCCAATAGGATCTTTTTCGTTTTCAATGAGTACGTTTCTCAATACCCGTTGATGCTTGTAAAAATCGGTTTGAAACATCCGTTTGCGGTTTTTGAAAAATTCAAAATTAGATTCGGAAGTATTCAGAAACATAGGGGTTTCTATCTTGTTACAAACCATGTTTACAGAAGCGCTGGCTTTGGCAATGCGTTGTTCCAACCAATTGTCGGTGGTATCTATGTAAATCACTTCCAAATGTCCCTCAGAAAATAAAAAAGGAATCAATTTGCGCACGTCTGACAATTCATTGTTCGATTCAATATACACCACATTGATTTTGAGGGACAGCAAATGTGCTTCATAAAATTTCATGCTTGCCCGGTGGAAAATGAGTTTGCTTTTATGGAAGTTATATTGCTGAAAATATAGCCATTCTTCAACCAAGTAAACGGTATGGCAGGTTTCTAGCAAAGGGCTGTTTTCAAACAGCTGATGCGGAAAAACGATGCCTATTTTGTTGGGTTCTAATTTTTCCATTTATTCGGGAGTTTCGTTATTGAACAAATCGTTGATTGCTTTTTGTTTTGCGTTGTTTTTAGCCATTTGTTTTGATGTATTTACATGCTTTTGCAAAATGCGTTGGCCTTCGGTTTTAACTGCTGCTGTTTTTTTGAATTGATACACCTGATCGCTGGCGGCTTTTCGGCTTTCTTCAATATCAACAATTGGATAGGGGTAGTCTTTTCCAATTTCGACCTTATATAATTCTTGCTCCATGGCACTCATTTTCCAAGGTTCGTGAATGATGTCGGCAGGCACCAACCGCAATTCAGGAATCCAAGTTTTGATGAATTCACCGTTTTCATCGTGTTCCATCGAGTTTTTGATGGGATTGTAAATTCTGATGGTATTGATGCCAGTTACCCCAGATTGCATTTGCAACTGAGGATAGTGAATGCCTGGTTCATAGTCTAAAAACTGCTTTGCCAAGTAATGCAATTCCCGCCAATCTTGCCATAGGTTAAACACAAAAAATGAAACCACCATGGCACGCATTCTAAAGTTCAAATAACCGGTTTCTTTTACGCACCGCATGCACGCATCTACAATGGGAACACCTGTTGTTCCAGTTTGCCAAGCCAAAATATACGCTTCGTTTTTGGGTTTTACCAAGTTGTCGTAAGCGCGGTTAACGTTTTCAAATTCCATACGGCATTCATCTTCAAACTTTTGCATGAAGTGGCAATGCCAATGTAGCCGAGAATTGAAATTGTTCAACGCTCTTTTGTTGATTGATGTTTTATAGTGCTGCAAGGTAAATTGGTAAACCATGCGCATGCTAATATTGCCATAACTCAAATACGGGGAAATACGGCTGCATCCCCTACGACTCAAGGCAGGTTTGGATATGTGTTTTGAATAATTTACGTAGCGGTCTTTTAAAAAGCTGCTTAAGTATTTCCAAGCCATTGTTTCACCACCCATCTGAAACGATTTATGTGGTTGGGTAATGTCGTTATTCAGCGGTTCTCCCCTTAGGTTTTCATGCCAAACTTTGTCAATGTCTAAAAAGCGCCAATTGCTTTCACCAACCATTTTTGGCGGTTCTTGCATTTTAATTTTCCAACGCTTTTCCCAGTCCCTCCGAGATTTTAACTTGCGTATTACCCCATTGTTTTGGTATTCCTTCCAAACTATGTTGTGTTGGGTGCAAAAGTCTTTAACTGCAAGGTCTCTTTTGTAGGTAATTAGATTGCCAATTTCTTGGTGGGAAAACAACGTGGCAATGGTATATTTTTTCTGTATTTCTTCGAAAACGAAAAGGGCTTCTTGATGGAAAATAGCAATTTGAACATCGTGCTCTTTTAGTTTGTCTTGCATATCCTGCAAGGATTGATAAACAAAGCGCCAATGCCGCACGTCGCTATCTTCATAGTTCATCACTGACGGCTCAAAGCAGTAAATTAGCAGAATGGGTAGTTGTTGGTTTTGGGCATTGAAAAGGGGTTCGTGGTCGGTAAACCTCAAATCTCTTTTAAACCAAACAACGGCAATTTCCTGCTTCAACATTTTCTAGAGCGCAATTGCTCTTGCAATGCACTTAGGGTTAACAATTGAAGTTAAATTTAGTTCAAAGGAAAATAGCTTTACCGCTCACGATTTTTGTAATTTGTTGATGTGAAACTTCCATTTTGGCAGCAAGGTCTTTTTGAGTCCTAACAACCATTTCCGTTCACATTTGTTTTATTCTTGTTGAATCAAGTGAAAAACTGGATTTACAGAAATTCATGAAAGGCGTTAAAAAAGAAAATCTACCTGAAAAAGTATGCATATCCTGCAATAGGCCATTTGCTTGGCGCAAAAAATGGGAGAAAAATTGGGCGGATGTAAAATACTGTTCAGACAAATGCCGCGCCAATAAAGGCAAATAAGCCTAGAGAGATACCGGGAATTTGGTATTGCTTAATTCAAACTTGTTTTCTTATAAAACATATTCATTGCCAAAACATGAGGGAAGCTGATGCAGGCAATGAAAATAAAGAATAAGCTCAATAGATTGTTGTTGATTTGGCTTACCAGATTTAATTGAATACACACTGTCAAAACGGCAAACAGGAACAAAGCACCAAACGTAAATGGGAATGCCTTTTTAGTGAGATTGAGATTGTTTGCGTTTAATCCCTGTTTTAAATGCAACCATCCAGTGAAACTGTGTTGCCCAATGAAATATATGCCAAACGAGATTAGTAAAGGCAATTGATTTGCCAATAAAATTATTGCAACAGCCAAATATATGGGCTTCTTATTTTCTATGATGGCAAACCCAATTGCCAAAACAATACTTACCCAATATGTATAGAATACTGTTGAATCTTTGATAGCAGAAAGGTCCACATTCATGTTCAATAATATGTCCTTCGTTTCATTGAAATGCCCAAACAATATAATTCCAAAAACCAATGTCCCCCAAAGCCAACTTTTAAAAGCTTTGTTTTTGCCAACGCGCCATTCTAGAATGTCGGTAGAACCAAAATGCCAAATTGAGAAGATGAGGAAGAAGTAAAACGACAATTTCGGGGCTATTACCCAGAGTAAAAAATACAAAAAGGCGACCCCCAAATATTTGAAAATAAACTTGAACGTGGGTTTGTGATTGATTTGCTTGCTTTCGAGTAAATGGTCTAACGCTCCATGCGGAATTCCTACTGTGAAAAGTCCAACTACACCTAAAATTAGACTTGTTTTGTTGCCGATTTCAGGGTCTAAAACAAATAACAGATTCAGAAATAAGGTAGTTAGCAATAGCAGGAAAGAGGGAAAAAAAGGATTAAATCGATGCCATGTATCTTTCAATAACGCTTTCATAAACGTTAAAAAAGGCAAAGTTTTGAATATTTGGATGTCCTCCCAAATGCTCGTTTTTTCATCCAAGAATTTTAGAATCAGTGCCAAAGGATTTTTTTGAAAAAGCGTTTCGAAGATGCTTGTTGCGGTTGTGTGGTTTTTTTCGATAATTTTCAGCAACAATCGATCGTATAATTGGAATCGGGGACTTCTCTCAATAATTTCGATTTTGGTATTGTTTAAAATCGATTGAGATATTGTTTCCGAATGGTTGATCATATTTTTAAATGCATAACCGGTGCTCGGTTTGATGGCACCCGCCCTTGCTCCAATTTTGATTATTTTTTGCGAAGGAGTTTCGGTGGTTATTTCCGCTGAACTCATAGGGATACATCCAATTTCTGTATCAATTAACTGGAATGCTCCATAATGTTGTTCAACGTAATTTTTGATAATGGGTTCTGCTTCGTGAACAGTAATAATGTTTTCGCCAAATCGAGTGAGCTCTACCAAGGCCAAATTTTGGCCAAATGGCAATACGTACATGAATTGTGTGTTTTCATTTTGAGGGACATTGAAATCCATCAAATCGATGGTTGTTGATTTGAAATGTGCGTCATTCAATTGAACAACAAAGCCAACAAACGATTGAAAAAGATGTGCTTGATGGATATTGGGTTTATGAAATCTTGGTGGACGGCTATCAAAAACCATTTTGGCCAGCCAAGTTTCATCTGCAGACAATACCTTGGTATGTTCGTTGTTTTCTTTTAATTTATTTACCGCTGCATAGGTTCTGGTAATATTGAATTTTTGGATAATTCTGTTAAGTTCCTGATATAAATCAATGCCTTTTATATGGAAATATTCAATGCCGTTGCTTTTGTCTGTGAGACTCTGGTTTACGGCAAATGAATTCCAGCGGTGAGAAACAATACGTTCAATGTTTTTGACAAAAGGTTCTTGGGCATTGCCCCAAAAACAATATGTTTTGTCGTTTTGATCTTTTCGATCTGGATCGGCAATTAAGATATTTTTGTTTTCTAATAATGCGTTTCGTTCAAGACTTAACAGCAACAATATGGTTGAAGCGCCAGCGCCAATGAATACATAATCATAAACGTGTATTTTATGGGTTGGCTGCATCATCTGATTAAACTTGTTTGTGTTTCTTGAGTGAACTTTTTTAGGCATAAAAAAAGGCGGATTTTTCAAACGTATAGACTATTTGAAAAATCCGCCTTAGTTAGGAAATGAGTATATTAGTCTTCGTTTCTGCTTAAAGCATAGATTACTAAACCAAAACCGATTTTGTTGATTGCATCGGCAATGTTATAAACGATGTCCATGTAGTGAGAAGCCAATTTTGGATCTGCAACTAATTTGATTCCGAAAAGACCACCTGGAGTTCCCAAGATGTATCCTAATGGATAAATAGCCCAACCAACCAAAACGAACCAAGCCAAAATACGCGTTGCTTTTGCAACTTGTGGACCTGCAGTTTGTGACAACTTAGCTACTTCACCAAACCATACTAAGTATGCAATGTAGAAGTAAGCAGCACCAGAAATTACACCCCAAAGAACGCTATTGGCAGCATCGATTGTTTCACCGAAATAACCGGTAACCAACATCACTACAGAAGCGAAGATTAACTTCCAAAGTAGGCTAATTTTAGCACCTGCTTTTTTGGTAATCAAATAGAACTCTACGCACATCAAAGGCACAGTCAAAATCCAGTCAACATATCTAAAGAATGTTGGTGAATCGCCTGTTGCCAAGTTGTAACCGCGCATGTAGTAGTAATGCACAGCTGCGATGAAAGTAATTAGTCCTGAAACTAATACTGAAGTTCTCCATTTAGCTGAAGTGTTGTTCAACTCAAAGAAGAAGAAAACTGACGCGGCCATCATAGCCATTGTGCCGATAAAAAACGTGAACGCCACGTAATTATCACTTGCAATTTTTAAATGTTCCATAATATATAAATTTAGTTTGGTTTTTCCTACTCTTTTGGCTTTTCGGTTAAGGCCCCGTTTTTTTAATTGGTAGCTGGACTCCAATTTCAAAGAAACAATGATAGAATAATTAAGTTTTAAAAACTAATGTAAAAATGTTTATTTCAATAATTTATTCAATTTTTGGCTGTTTTAAACGCGAAAAACTCAAAAAATATTTAGCATTTTTTTTAAACAAAACTTTTTAAACTCAATGTTTACATAATAATTAAATAACAAAAACATTAAACAAAATAATTTGTTGAACTTTGATTGAATAAAAGATGAACAATTTAAAATTGAATTTATAATCGCCAAAAAAAATCCCTCGGTTCTTGAGGGATGGATTGAAGGGGGGGTTGGTTAATGGTGCGCCAATTTATAAGCCACCCATCTTCTATTTGCCCTTGATTAAGTCAAGTACATTTTCTCTGTAGCGGTTTTGATTGCTGTACGATATCTGTCCCTCATGAGCCAATGTGCCAACAACAATTGAAAAAATTTAATATTGCTACTGATAGTTACGCTTCAGGTTAGGTAATTATTCCGTTTATGGTGCAATTTGCATTTTAGCATCAAAAACAATACAAGTTATGGTATGTGAGCACTTACGCCTCTTTCAGCATCTTGTGGCTGCCGTCGCAATTGGGCATGCGTTTACTTAAACCGCAAATGCAATCGTTGGGGCCTTTTCCCTTCATTACCCTTGGTACAACTGCCAAAATGCGCGAAGTGCGGGTTTCTGATTGCTTGGCCGATGCAAAGTGCATGTTGTAAGCGCGCTGTCGGCCAGGAGTAAGTCCCTCAAAAGCTGCCTTAAATTCAGCATTTTCCGCAATGAATTTGTCGAATTCCGGTATTTGTTCCAAAGCTGGTTTGGTAGCAGGATCGAGCTTCATGCCCGCCTTTTCAACCTCGATGGCTTCGTAAATGTATGTTTTGATGATGGGTTCCAATTCCAAAACCTGAGATGCCTCCGTAAATCGGATGATTCTCGAAGTCTGGGAATTGTCGCCAGGTTTTTGCAACAACTTGTGGTCGTCCCTCAAAAACACACCCTTTAAAAAGCTGATTACAAAATTGTCTTTAAATCCTCCAATGATGATACTGTTGCTATTGTTGTAAGAATAACAAGGGCCGCGCCATTTGAATTCTTCAACCATACCGCAATCCAACACGATATTGCGCAACATTTCAAGCTCTGGTTTCCATTGCTTCAAGTTTGCAAAGTATGCTTCAACGTTGGTGTTCATAGAAGTTTTATCCGAGTTTTACAAATTCTGATTTGATAGACATAGAGCCAAATTCGCCAATTTTACAATCGATGTTGTGGTCGCCATCGGTCAAACGAATGTTGTTCACTTTTGTACCTACTTTGATTGATTTTGAAAATCCTTTTACAGGCAAATCTTTGATAATGACAACGGTATCGCCGTCTTTTAAAATTTTTCCGTTAGAATCTTTCACAACCAAACCGCCATCTTCTGTAGATACTTCTTCCACTTCGTTAGGATTCCATTCATGGGCACATTCAGGACAAATCATTAAAAGTCCGGAAGGATAAGGGTATTCTGAACCGCATTGTGGGCAAGGAGTATTTTCTGACATAGTGAAACAAAGGTTGTTAAACTTTGGGGTATATGCAAGGGAATTCTATGAATGCTGTGTTTTTAATTGTAAAGGAAAAATTAAAATAGGTCCAAGGCAAGAATAATACCGAAGCTTTTTGATTGTTTTTACAAGTTTATTTCTGCGTAAAGCAATTTAATAAGTCCATCTGCCAGCCCGATTTTTGGGACATATATTTCAGTAGCGTTGGCCCATTTCATGATTGTGGTATAGATTTCTAGTGCCGGAACAATTACGGCCGCCCTCTCATCTTTCAAATTGAATTTGTGAACCCGCTCATCAATAGAAAGGTTTTCCATTTCTGTTAAACTATCCTTTAATATACTATATTTTAGTGGTCTGCCTTCCTTGACCTTTGACATTGAAAATATTTTATTGATGTTGCCACCACTTCCAATGAGTTGAATTGGTTGGTATTTTTCGACTTCATTTTTAATAAAATACTTCACACTATCCCAATGCTTTTGGGTAATTTTAAAATTCAACAACCGAATGGTACCAATGTTGAACGATTCCTTGAAAATAATTTTTTTATCTGCAAATAAAGTCAGTTCAGTACTTCCTCCACCTACATCTATATAGAGCGATGCATTGTTGTTTTGAAATTGCTCGGCAATATGTGTTTCATATAAAATGGAGGCTTCTTCTTGTCCGCTGATTACCCTGATTTTGATACCAACTTCACGGTCAATTTGTTCAATAATTTCATCGGCATTTTTTGCATCACGCATTGCGCTGGTGGCACATGCTTTGTATGCTTTGACCTGATAAATATCCATCAAAATTTTGAAAGCCTTCATCGTTTCGATGAAATTGTGGCGTTTTTCAATGCCAATGGAACCACTATCAAACACATCATATCCCAATTGAATGGGAACCCTGATTAAGTTCAATTTTGTGAAATCTACCTCATTGTTGCCATAAGGCTTCACTTCGGTTATGAGTAACCGAGCAGCGTTGGAACCAATATCAATAGCAGCAAGTATCAAGAGTTGTATTTCTTGGCGCTAAGGTAGTGATAAATCTCAATCTGCGACCTCATTTCTGGGGTATTATCATCAGAAATTACATATTTATTTGTTTGGTCGTTGTCTAAAATTCTACCCTTTACATTCTCTTGCATTTGCAATTTTAAAATGGTGTTTAATTCCTCTTGAATTGAGTTATCAAAGATTGGACAAGCAACTTCAATTCTATGGTCTAAGTTTCTCACCATCCAATCAGCCGACGAAATATAAACCATTGGCGTATTGAAGTTGTTGAATATGAAAACCCTGGCATGCTCCAAATATTCGTCTACAATACTGATGGCATGAATGTCTTTTTTGAAGGACTTTTGTTCAGCTTTTAAGCAACAAATACCGCGAATAATCATGTGAATTTCCACACCTGATCTTGCTGCATGGTATAATTCCTCAATGAGTTCGTGGTCTACCAAGCTATTTAATTTTAAAAATACGCTCGCGTGTTGTTTCTTTTTGGCAAATCGAATTTCTTTGGCAAGCATGTTTAAAAAGTACTTACGCATGTTATTTGGAGCAACAATCAGTGTTTTGCATGTTTTTAAAGAGTCAATTCGAATGATTGGTTTGTCTAAACAGTCAAAAATACGATTGATATCAGCCAAAATCATTTTGTTGGTTGTTAGTAACAAGTGATCACCATATAATTGTGCCGTAGATTCATTGAAATTGCCTGTAGACACAAATCCATATTGCGTAGTTTTATTAAATTCTCGTTTTTTAATCACGCAAATTTTTGCGTGTACCTTCATGTCAGGAACACCCAAAAGAACTTTGATTCCCTCTTCTTCCAGCACAGATTTCCAATATAAATTTGCCTCTTCATCAAAACGAGCCCTTAACTCAATGACCACGGTTACCTGTTTTCCGTTTCTAACAGCATTTAACAGTGCATTGATTACTTTTGATTGTTTTGCCAATCGATAAGCTGTAATTTTTATGCTTTGCACTGATGGGTCAATTGCTGCTTCTCTCAATAAGTCAATAATTGAGTCAAATGAGTGGTATGGAAAATGCAGCATTACATCTCGTTTTTCTAACACTTCCATGATGCGACATGGTTGTTCTAACAAAGGATGTACAAATGATTTTGGACGGGTTGTTAAGTCATTGAAAACCGATTTAGGGAAATCCATAAAATCTTTAAAATTATGAATTCTTCCGCCTGCAATTAGGTTGTCTTTTTTTAATAAGTTTAGTCGTTTGGTTAAATAATCCAATAAATGTGGATCTATGCTTCTGTCGTATACAAAACGTGTAGCCTTGCCTTTGTTTCTGTTTTTTAAGCTTTTTTCAAGATCACCAATTACATTGTTGTTTAAGTCATTGTCTAATTCCAATTCTGCATCTCTGGTAAGTTTTACAATATGGCTACTGAAACGGTTGAATCCAAAGGGAGCAAATAGGTATTTAAGATTAAAACGAATAATATCGTCAAGTAAAATAATATGTGTTTCGTTTTTTGGAGAGGGTATAATTACGAATCTTGGAACTTCTTTTTCTGGGATTTGAATCAATGCATAACGCTGTAGCATTGGATTTTGAGTATTGCCAAGTACGCATGCCAAATATATTGAACGATCTTTCAAAAAAGGAGCTTGGGGCATACTTTCAATCATTAAAGGAACAATTTGTGTGCGCACCTTGTCTTCGAAATAATGCTGCACAAAACTTTTCTGTTCTTTAGAAAGTTGCTTTTCATTTTTAAAGAAAATTTTGTGCTGAATTTCTAGTTGGTTAATAATTTCGGCATATGTATTGTCGAAATTAATTTGCTGTTCAAGAACTACCTCTTGAATTTTCTTTAGAATTTTTTCTGGATCGTCTTCAAAATGCATTTTTGCATTTTTTTCTAATTTGAGCATTTTGTTTAATGTGCCCACGCGAACTCTGAAGAATTCATCTAAGTTGTTGGAGAAAATACCTAGAAATTTTAATCTGTTATTTAAATGTACACTCGGATCTTTAGCCTCCTGCAATACTCTTTCATTAAAAGACAACCAACTGATGTCTCTCACTATACTAAGCCTATTCGATTTCAATTTTTTTAAATGCAAAACTATTTGTTGTTATTTTTATTTTAAATTAAGGTATTGTTAAGTATTTGTTTCCAATTGAGGGGTAATTAATCGACTAAATTATAAAAATAGACAAGCTATATTTGTAACTTATGATTCATTCGATCAAATTTTTTGTTGTTACCTCGTTTTTTATTGTCGGTAATTTACTTGCTCAGAATTCAAATCCAAAGGTACAACATGGAACGATAAAACGGATTGAAAATATTGGAGGATATGTAGATGGTAGAATTGTTGATATTTGGTTGCCACCGAATTTTAGTCCATCAAAATCATACCCAGTGTTATATATGCACGACGGACAAATGCTTTTTGATTCTTCAATTACTTGGAACAAGCAAGAATGGGATGTTGATGGGGTTCTGGGTAAGATGATTGTATCTAAGCAAATTAGGCCGGTAATTGTAGTTGGGATTTGGAATAACGGAAGCAAGCGCCGTGCAGAATATTTACCAGAAGACCCTCTTGAAATTTTAACCGACGGTGAAAATCAATTTATGTTGGGTAAAGATCGACTCGGGATTTTGCCATTGTTCGAGCACCCTGTGCAGTCTAATAATTATCTTAGGTTTATTGTAGAAATACTAAAACCCAAGGTAGATTCGATGTTTAAAACAGTGAAAAACGAAAACTACATTGGCGGTTCAAGTATGGGAGGTTTAATTTCATTGTATGCAATTTGTAAGTATCCCGATGTTTTTAAAGGTGCTGTTTGTATGTCTACCCATTGGCCTGGTTTATTCATCAAACCAGATTCATTGAATCCATTTTATAGAGATTTTCAGAAGTATTTGGATATGAATTTACCTGATCCTCACAAACACAAAATTTACTTTGATCATGGTAATAAAACACTTGATTCAATGTACGGTAGTGCTCAAAAATCGGTCAATCAAATTATGCTTGATTTAGGATATGTATTTGAAAATAGGATAAATGAAAAGAAAATGAAATTTAAAAAGGATATTTCCTGTTTGAGTTTGTTTTTTGAGGGAAAAGATCATTCAGAATTATCTTGGAGCGAGCGGTTAAATATTCCTATGATATATATGTTTGGAGACTAAAAGTCCTCAAATATGCAATAAGCATCGTTATTTTTTAATAAAGGAAATGATGAAAAAACAATTATATGGGTTAATCGTTGAAAAATATAAAAAATTAAAATTATTCTAAATTAATAGAAATAAGTTGTTGTACTTTTAACAATTACTTATATTGCCAAATCATTTGGGAGTGTGCGCTTTACTTTCATGGTGTTGTTTCGCTCCCAAATGTTTTTCAACGAATAAATTATGGAAAGAAAAGTACCCTGTAAGCCAACTTTTTTATTGTGGTTTAATGTGAAACTATTTAGAGTTTCATTTTTACTGTTGTTTGCTATTGGATTGAACTCTTTTTTGTTTGGTCAAAATATACCGCAGGTTTATAATATTAAAATAACCGGACAAAATAATCAACCTTTAAACGCTGCAAAAATTTCTTATTCAGAAAACACCTCGGCTGGAAGCATAAAGAAGGAAGTGCTTTCAAATGATAAAGGTCAATTAGAATTGGTATTGCTGCCAGGAATAGCAATTGAAATTAGTGCTCCAGAATATGAATCTCAATCATTCATACTTGCCGATATTTTAAAATTAGATATACAATTAGAACCCAAATCAGAAAATGTTGGGGAAGTGGTTGTTGTTGGTTATGCAACTTCCAAAAGAAGAGAATTAACAGGATCAATTGGTTCTGTGAGCGGCGCAACACTTGCAAAGCAACCTGTTTTGACGGCATCACAAGCCCTTCAAGGTAAACTTGCCGGTGTGCAAATTACAGCCTCAGGAGCTCCGGGTTCTGCTCCAACAGTGAGAATCCGTGGAACGGGTTCTGTAATTGGTGGCGCTGAGCCATTATACGTTGTTGATGGTGTAATTACTGAAGATATTAGAAATATTAACAATGCCGATATCCTTTCAGTTGATGTTTTGAAGGATGCTTCTTCTACGGCAATCTATGGTGTTCGTGCATCGAATGGAGTAATTTTAATTACAACAAAAGCTGGAACCCGTGGCAAAGCCTCTGTAACCTATGACGGATATTATGGTATAAAAAGTATTTCGGATAAGGTTGATATGGCGGGACCTAATATGTATGCTACTTATTCAAATGAAGCAGCAGGTACATTTGCCGTTATTGCTTCAGATATTTCTAAAACACCAACCACCGATTGGTTTGATGCAATTACAAGAACAGGTATACAACAAAACCATGCTATATCAGTTTCGGGTGGTGGTGATTTGGCAACTTCTTTGCTTTCAGTAAACTACATGAAAGAACAAGGTATTTTAAGTGGTAATGATTACGAAAGATTGGCAATCAGAAATAACAATACCTTCAACATTAATGAATCCCTTAAAATCGGAAATAATATTGGATTGAGCAAGTATCACTCCAATAACAAACCCTTTAGTTTGTTCACCCAAGCCTATAATGCCGCTCCAATTTATACTGCAAAAGATGAAAACGGGGTATATGGTTATACCACCAAAAGCGACGTTGGCAATCCATTGGCCACTTTAGATTACACCAACGATCAATCTTATGGTTTCCGTTTAATGGGTAATATTTATGCAGATTTAGATTTGGGAAAAGGATTTTCATTTAGGTCAAGTTTTGGTACAGATATGTATGACAATAATGGTGAAAATTATCAAACAAAATATAAGGTTTCACCAACCCAAAAATACGATACTACAACATTGACATTAAGCAATTCTAGAGGTTATCGTTGGATCTGGGATAATATTGTAACGTATACCAAACAATTGAAAGATCAGAATTTTAAGGTGATGTTTGGACATACTGCCGAGCAATACGATGGTGAGCAGATGGCAATTTCTAGAGACGGTGTTCCACCTCAATCTCAATATAGATATTTAAATACCGGAAGTTCAACTGTTCAAGCAAATTTGCTATATCAAAGTCCTGTTGCCGATTACGGTCGTCGTGAAAGTTATTTAACCAGGGTTAATTACGGCTTTAAAGATAAATTATTCATTACCGCAAGTTTCAGAAGAGATGGTTCATCCAAGTTTCCAATTCAAAACCGTTGGGGTAATTTTCCATCTTTTGGGGTGGGTTATGAAATTTCTAAAGAGTCTTTCTTCCATATCCCCAAAATGAATTATTTGAAAATTAGAACTTCTTGGGGTAAGGTTGGTAATGACAGAATCAATCCTTCAGAATTTGTTACTTTATTGTCTTCAGGGTTGACAGCAGTTTTTGGAAATCAGATAAAAAACGGTACCACCATTGCTGAAGTAAAAGATCCAAATTTGAAATGGGAAACTACAACAGAATATGATTTGGGTTTTGATTATGAATTTTTTGGGGGACGTTTGAAGGGTACAGTAGATTACTATTACAAATACACAGCCGGCGCTTTGTTTAATATTCCTTTGTCGGCCGGTTTGGGCGACAACAACAATTCCATGCTAACAAATGCAGCTGATATTAGCAATACTGGTTTAGAATTCACCATTGGATACAACAACGATCCAAGAAAACACAAGGTTGCATATTCTGTGAGTTTGAATGCCACATTTAATAAAAATAGGGTTGAGAATTTAGGTTTGGGACAACCAACTAATTTCGGAAACTTAAATAACGGTGAATTTGCAACTAGAGTGGCAGCAGGGCAACCAATTGGTTCTTTTTGGGTTTATCAAACAGATGGCGTTTATCAAAACCAAGCTGAAATTAACAAAACACCACATTTGTTCGGTGTTAAACCTGGCGATTTTAAGTTTGTTGATGTAAATGGTGACGGCATAATTAACGACAAAGACCGTCAATATGTAGGGTCTTACCAGCCAATTTGTTATTTGGGATTTAATAATCAAATTTCTTATAAGAGTTGGGATGTTAGTTTTGATATCTTTTCTAACATAGGAAACAAAGTGTTTAACGGTAAGAAAACAGTGCGTTATGGTGGAAATTACAATGTAGAATACGATGTTGCATTGAACCGTTGGACACCAAACAATCCAACCAACCAATATCCAAGGGCTTTTAATGGGGTGCCAAAACCATCAACTTACTTCGTTGAGTCTGGTAGTTTTGCCCGTTTGAATAATTTCACAATTGGTTATAAATTGCCAAATACTTGGGCAAGAAAGAGCCATGTGAAATCATACCGTTTTTATATCACAGCACAGAATTTGGTTACTTGGAAAGCTTATTCTGGTTTTACAGCCGAATTGCCGGGTGCTCCGCCAGAAGCGGGAATTGAGTTAAATGTTTATCCAACCTCTCGTACAATTTTAACAGGCGTGAATATCCAATTTTAATAAATAGCCATGAAAAACAATATGAAAAAGATCACAAAAACATTTACGATCATTGGTTTGGCTTCAATTTTACTTGCTGTTCCTTCCTGTAGAAAATCATTTTTAGAGGAACCACCGAGAGCCCAAACTCCAGATGATTACTTTTCGGGCACAAAGCAAGCCGCTGAAGAATTGGTGACATCTGTTTATAACAAATTATACGATTGGTCTCAACATTCATTTTCTTGGATTGGCATAACCAGTATTGCCAGCGATGATGCCGACAAGGGAAGTGATCCAGGAGATACCGGTGCAGATAAAGATCAATTAGATAATTTGTCACATACATCTACTTCTATTTCATTTGGTGAAGTATGGGAATCTAATTACGAAGGTATTTCAAGGGCAAACAAAGCAATTTATTTAATGGATAAATTAAATATGGATCCTTTCCAACGTAATATATTCAAGGGAGAGGTTCAGTTTTTAAGGGCTTACTACTACTTTAATTTGGTTCGATGTTTTGGTGGTGTGCCAAAAATTGACAAAGTTCCAATTACCCAAGCTGAAATCGATGCGGTTAATGTGAAATCAACTGCCGATGAAATTTACGACTTAATTGAGTCTGATTTAAGCTATGCCGGTTCGGTATTACCGTCAACAAGGTTAATTGATCAAGGTAGGGCAACTTCTTATGCTGCAATTGGATTGTTGGCCAAAGTGAATTTATACAGAGAAAAATGGGCACAAGCTGCGGCAAATGCAGAAGTGTTGATAGGTTCGAAGAATTTTGATTTATTGCCAGATTATTCTCATGTTTGGAGGGAAATTGGAGAATTTTCATCAGAATCTATTTTTGAAGTAAATGCAAAAGGCACAGATCCCGCAAAAGGTATTGTGGGTTATTTTGTAGTACAGGCGCCGCGTGGACAAGGTGGTTTGGGTTGGGGTTTCAATACGCCATCTATAGATCTTTATAATGCTTATGAAGCTGGTGACGTTAGAAGAGATGCAACAATTATTAAATCAGGTCAAGTTTTGTGGGATGGATGGCAAACAAGCAATTTAGCACCAAACGCCAGGTACAATTACAAGAGTTACGTAAGTAAATTGGTTGAATCTTGGGGTAAGCAAGACAATGAAACAAATAAAAATTTACGTATATTGCGTTATGGTGATTTGCTACTCATTGCAGCAGAAGCCTATAACGAACTTGGTGATACATCTAAAGCATTGAAATATATGAATATGGTTAGAAATCGTGCTGGATTGGCTAATACTACTGCCACAACAAAAAACGATATTCGTACTGCCATTTGGAAAGAGCGTAGGGTAGAAATGGCCATGGAGCACGACCGTGTTTTTGATCTCAGAAGAACAAAACAGGCAGGTACTATTATGAGAGCACATGGAAAAGCTTATGTGGATGGCAAACACGATTTATACCCAATACCACAGCGCCAAATAGATTTGGCAAATGGTAAACTCATTCAAAACCCAGGATATTAAACTTTAACCAAATAAATAAAATTAATACAACAATGAAAAAACAAATTTCCTCAATCACAGGCTTTGCAGCCGCTGCCTTATTGGCATTTACATTCACTTCATGTGGTGACGACAAAAAAACTGACAATGGTACCCCTCCAATTGGTGGCTACAACACTTCAGATGAGATTGCTTCTTCTAACTTGGTTGCGAAATTTTCGTTCGAAAATGATGTTACTGATGCAAAAGGCAACATTACTGGTGGTGCTGCTGAAGGTACTTCATTTGTAGCTGGTGCTAAAGGCCAAGCTTGGCAAGGTGCCTCTGCTGGTTACGTTTTGTACTCTGGAGTTTCTAGTAAAATATCTGGAATTCAATCTACAACTATTTCTTCTTGGGTTAAAGCCGGTGTTCACACTGATGGTGCTCAATCTTGGTTCCAATTGTTGAACGACAGTAACTGGATTGGTAACTTATTTATTTTACAAGAGTCAGGTACTGTGGGTAATGATTCTACGCGTATCAAATTCACAATGAACAATTGGAATGCAACTGCTTGGAAAGAACAGTGGACAGATTTGGTAAATGAAAACCGTATCAAAATTGGTGACAATTCTTGGCACCATGTAGTATGTTCTTATGATGCTTTAACTTCTAAAATTGCTGTTTATGTTGATGGTGTTAAAAGTAACTTGCCTGCAGGTGTAACTGATAAATTCCAAGACGATCCTACAAAAGGTGGTTTGCCTTTGGGTAATTTGGCGTTCAAAAACGCTACTAAATTTGTTTTTGGTTGTTACAAACAAAGCCTACCTGGTGGAACTCCAGATGCTTGGATGAAAAACTACACTGGTGCTTTAGATGAATTCCGTATTTATGACAAAGCATTGGCTGATGCTGATGTAACTGCTTTATATCAATTAGAAAAAGCGGGTCGTTAATTCGTTGAAAAAAATAATTTTATCGGGGCTGGGCGTTTTGCGAACAGCCCCTTTTGTTTTCAGTTTGTTCTTAGCGTCTTTGATGTTTGGGGTGGTTGTTTCCTGTAAAAAAGAAACGCCGGCTACCCAGCCTCCAGTTGCTAAAAATTTTGAAATATTAAACATCAAATTAAACAACAAACAAATGAGTACAGTTGTTCCAAATTTGGCTGTTAATCCAACTTTTGAACTAACATTTACCGCAGCACTTGATACCAATAGTGCTAAAAAAGAATTGGCAATTAAGGAAGGTGGATTTACTCCCGTTCAAGTTATTTATCTTTTTTCACATTCTGATTCAACAGTTTCAATTCGCTGTGAAAAACCACTGAAATACTTTACCAAATACACATTAACGGTGCCTACTACATTGGCATCTAAGTCAGGTGGCCGAATATCGAAATATTATGCTGCACAACTGCGCACTGGCATGGATACTTCAATTAAATTTAGTGTTATCTCTGATAACCAACTTATGGATTCGGTTCAATACCGAAACCTACAATATTTTTGGAATTTTGCCCACCCAATCAGTGGGCTGGCGCGCGAGCGCAATACTTCGGGTGACTTGGTTACCTCCGGTGGATCTGGCATGGGAATTATGGCCATTATTGCTGGTGTGAACCGCAATTTTATTAGCCGTTCCGAAGCGGTGAATCACCTCAATATCATGTCGCAGTTTCTTTTGTATAAAACCAAAGTTTATCATGGGGCTTACCCTCATTGGTTCAATGGGGCAAATGGCAATACCATTGCATTTTCTACAAATGACGACGGCGCAGACTTGGTAGAAACCTCTTATTTGATTCAAGGATTATTAACCGCTCGCCAGTATTTTAACGATGCAGGCAGCAAAGAAACGTCCCTCAGAAATAAAATTGATAGCATTTGGCACAGGGTTGAATGGAAATGGTTTACCAAAAATGGTGCAGAAACAAATCTGTATTGGCATTGGAGCCCTACAAAAGGATTTGCCATGAATATGCAGATTCGCGGATGGAATGAGTGCTTGATTACCCATGTTTTGGCCGCTTCGTCTCCAACTTATCCGGTAAGTACCGACGTTTATAAAAACTGTTGGGCTTCTAACGGTGGAATGAAAAATGGGAAGTCGTTTTATGGTTACAAATTGCCATTGGGTCCTGATTATGGTGGACCTATGTTCTTTGCCCATTATTCATTTTTGGGAATTGACCCAAGAGGTCTTACAGATCAATATGCCGATTATTGGCAACAAAATCAAAATCATGCATTAATCAATTACACTTATTGCAAACAAAATCCAAGGAATTTTGGGGGATATAGCTCCGAATGTTGGGGTTTAACTGCTAGCGATAATCCGTGGGGTTACGAAGCCCATTCTCCAACAAACGACAGGGGTGTAATTTCTCCCACTGCGGCATTGGCTTCTATGCCTTTTACTCCAAATGAATCTAAGGCAGCAATGCGCTTTTTCTATTACAAATTGGGTGATAAAATATGGGGAGAATATGGTTTTGTTGATGCTTTCAATGTCAACGAAACTTGGGTTGCTGATTCTTATTTGGCTATCGATCAAGGACCAATTGTGGTAATGATTGAAAACTACAGGTCATCATTGCTTTGGGAACAATTTACAAGTTGTACCGAATTGAAAGCAGGTATGAAAAAATTGGGCTTTTCAGCCCCTTATCTATAATATGAATATAATCAATTTTATGCATAAAAACAAATTTTCCGTTGCAAAAACATTGGGGTTAAGCCTATTTGTTTCTGTATTTTCTTGTCAAACAGTATTTGCTCAAAACGCTCCGGTGTTGAACAAATCAATAGGTACGCGTGCCGATGTTTTTGTTGATTCGTTGATGAATATCATGACCATTCAAGAAAAAATTGGTCAGTTAAATTTGCCATCGGTAGGTTTTGACGTAACCGGTCCTATTGTGAGCCAAGGCGTCGATGAGAAATTGAGCAAAGGGTTAGTTGGTGGTGTATTCAATACATTTACTCCAGTTGCTGTAAGGAAGTTGCAAGAAAAGGCAATAAAAGGTCATCGGTTGCATATTCCTTTGTTATTTGGATATGATGTAATTCATGGACATAGAACCATTTTCCCAATTCCATTGGCATTGTCATGTACTTGGAACTTAGGTAAAATTGAAGACATGGCAAGGATTTCGGCTAAGGAAGCAACTGCAGATGGATTGAATTGGACGTTCTCTCCAATGGTTGATATTGCCCGCGATCCTCGTTGGGGTAGGGTTTCTGAAGGTGCGGGAGAAGATCCATATTTGGGTTCCCGCATTGCCGAAGCCATGGTACGCGGTTACCAAGGTACAAGTTTAACCAATCCTGTGAATGTAATGGCCTGTGTAAAGCATTTTGCACTTTATGGTGCAGCTGAAGCTGGCCGTGATTACAATACGGTAGATATGTCCCTCTATAAAATGAGTAATGATTATTTGCCACCATACCATGCCGCGGTAAATGCGGGAGTTGGAAGCGTAATGACATCATTTAACGATGTAAACGGTGTTCCAGCAACTTGCAATCCATTCTTATTAGATACTATTTTGAAAAAACAATGGGGATTCAACGGTTTGGTTGTTACGGATTATACTGCAATTAATGAACTCATGAATCATGGAATGGGCGATGAAAAAACAGTTGCCAAGCGTGCGTTAGAAGCTGGTGCGGATATGGATATGGTTGGTGAATTGTATTTGAACCAGGTAGAAAGTCTTTTGAGGGACGGTAAATTGAGTATGGAATATTTGAACCGTTCATGCAGAAATATTTTAATGGCCAAGTACAAATTGGGGTTGTTTAGTGATCCATATAGAGGATTAAACGAAGTTAGGCAATCTGAAATCATGTCTGATGAGCATAAAACAATTGCTTTGCAAATTGCAGAGGAATCAATTGTGTTATTGAAAAATAATAACAATATATTGCCTTTGGGTAATGGAGTAGCTCCATCTGCTATAGCTTTGAAGTTGCCTTCAAATCAGAAAATTGCTTTAATCGGACCACATATCAAAGGTCAGCGCGATTTGATCGGAAGTTGGAGCGGTGCAGGTGATGCTAAGAAAGCAATTACCCTTTACGATGCAATTGTTTCAGATCAAGGAACTATAAAAAAGGAAAACATATCCTATGCCTTGGGTTGTAATATGATTGAAAATCCTGATTTGATGAACAAGTTGAATCAACACGATGGTCAACTTACAATTGCAAAACAATCTGCTGCGGATTTAATCAAAGAAGCGGTGAAAGTTGCAAAAAAATCTGACGTAGTAGTTTTGGCATTGGGTGAAGCGTTTGGAATGACAGGAGAAGCCGCTTCTATGTCGAATTTAGATTTGCAACCACAGCAAAAAGCTTTGTTTACTGCATTGAAAGCAACAGGAAAGCCAATTGTGCTTTTGTTGTTTAACGGAAGGCCAATGACCATTGAAAATGAATTTAATCAAGCCGAGGCAGTACTTGAATGTTGGTTTCCTGGAACAATGGCTGGTGAGGCAGTAAAGAACGTATTGTTTGGAAATGTAAATCCTTCAGGAAAATTGACAATGACCTTTCCTCGTGATGTGGGTCAAATTCCAATTTATTATAATTCGCGTAAAACAGGACGTCCAGTTGATCCAAATCAGAAGTACAGTTCTAAGTATTTGGATGTTGCAAATTCGCCGCTATTGCCCTTTGGTTATGGCTTGAGTTATTCAAAATTTGAATATACCAATTTGAAAGCTACAGAAGTGGGCAATGGATTGCTAAATGTATCGGTTGATATAACCAATACTGGTAATAGAGAAGGACAAGAAGTTGTGCAAATTTACATGTCTGATTTGGTTGCTTCTAAAACCCGTCCTGTGAAAGAGTTAAAAAGGTTTAAAAAGGTGAATATTCCAGCAAAATCAACCTTTACTGCTAACTTTCAACTAACAAAAGAAGATTTTGGTTTTTACAATGAACAAATGAAATTGACCATAGAGCCAGGAGATTTTGAGATTTCTGCAGGTGGTAATTCGAATGCAAATTTGGTAGTAAAATATTTATTGAATTAATAAAACATATTTAAATTCAATAAGATAGCCTTTCTGTTTGCAGTTAGGCTATCTTTGTTTATGTGTTTTTCAGCCACGGCTAGTTTTACGTCATCTGTGGTCATTGGTGCCTTGGGTATTTATTCCATTAAATCGGTAACCCACTCCCATCAGAAATATTTAGCGGCCATTCCGTTTTTATTCGCAGTTCAGCAATTTTCAGAAGGGTTTGTATGGCTCACACTGAATTATCAGTTAAGTATGAAATACCAAGGTTTTTTTACCCAATCTTTTCTTTCGTTTGCTTGGATTATAGGGCCAATTTTGGTTCCTTTTGCTTTGTATAAATTCGAATTTGGAGGCAAAGGTTTGCCATCTACTCGAGTAAGCTCAACACATCCTGTATGGCGTAAATTTGGGTTGTTTTTGTGTTTGGCTGCGGGTGTTTTTACCGCGCTTTATTCTCTTTATCAGATGATCTATTTAATTCCGTTTCCAAAGATTCATGATTTTCATATTGCATACGAATTTAAAAACATTGAAGCGACATGGACTATGAATAATTACTTCTATGTCGTATCTACGGTTGTCCCTTTTTTCCTATCTAAAATTCGTGAAATATTGGTTTTGGCATTTGTAAATGCATTGGCTTTAGGTATTGCATACTATTTTTATATTAATGCGTTGCCTTCAACATGGTGTTTTATGTCGGCCGGTATTAGTTTGCTCATCATTTGGATTATAAGAAATAATAAATTGCCGTTGAATACTTAGAATTTGAAATTCACAGCGAATTTGATTTCGTTTTTGAGTAAAAATTACGTTATCTCATGTTTTTATCTTTGTCAATGAGCGCAAACAATTATCTATTTTCTTTGTTCTATCAGTATGAAAAGACTTGTTCAGGAACAATTTTTACCGGTGTCATTAGAAACTGCTTGGAATTATTTTGCAACCCCAAAAAATCTAAATGACATAACTCCTAAGGATATGGTTTTCAAAATCGTTTCTGAATTGCCAGAGAAAATGTATGAAGGCATGTTTATTCAGTATAAAATTAAGCCAATGTTGAATATTGAATTAAATTGGTGCACAGAAATTACGCATATTGTTGAGGGACAATTTTTTGTTGATGAGCAGCGTAAAGGTCCATACAGTATTTGGCATCACGAACATCATTTTAAGGCTGTTGACGGTGGGGTATTAATGACAGATATTTTGCATTACGAAGTGGGCTTGTCTTTTTTAGGTTGGATAGCGAGCAAGCTTTTTGTAGATAAAAAAGTGGAGCAAATTTTCAAATTCCGTAGATTGGAATTGACTAAAATTCCGGTATTTCAGGTTAAGTAACGGGTCAAATTTGAGTAACATTAACAATTTATGTAATTTTAACACTTAAATAACAGATTTACGTTTGTGTTTTGGTGTTAATTATACATAGTTTGATTATCTTTGTATCAATTAAACAATAAAAAATTTATGATTTCTTTCCTAAAACAATTGAATTATTCAAAAAGAATTTTCATTTTGAGTCTAATTTCATGTTTATTTACAATAAATAGTCATGCACAAACAATAACTAGCATATCATCTGCCGGTGCCGTTTCTGCAGGATCTAGTTCTGCTTATAACTTAAAATGGACAACTTCCACAACCACTACGAATATTGAAAAGCAAATTGATTTGACTTTATCATCTATTTCAGGTGGTACTAAGTTAATTTTCAATGCGTCCAATACGGCAGATTGGGAGGTCTTAATCGGATCACCGGGTTCGAATAGTTGGAAATCGTTTTGTCAAGTTAAAAGTTTATCCGCGGGTCAAACAACCGAAACTGTGTTTGTCCGCAATATTTCAACGAATGCCGGAACATACAACAATACAATAACCATTGGTTTTGGTTCAAATTGTAGTTCGTATACTACTGCAGTTACGTTTAATGTAACTGTACAAAAAACAGCAAACGGAGTTTATACTTGGGTTGGGGCAAGCGGAATAGATAGTACTTATGGCAGATCTGATAACTGGTCTCCTGCGAGAACGTCGCCATCTACCTCTGATGTTTTGGTTGTAGATTTAGGCTCTGAAACTACTCCAGTGAAAACATCAATTAATATCTCTGGTGTAACCGAAACTATCAATCAATTTAAAATTTTTGATTATAACACTGTTGATTTTGTTTGTTCAACTTCTAATTCAAAATGGACAATAGGAAATAGTGGGTCATCGGGTTTGGGAGCTGACTTTGTGATTAATCCAAACTCAGCAATGCGTAAAACTGGAAATGCAACATTAGAATTGGTAATTCCTTCATCTGATTCATTAACTGCAATGGGTTCATTGCATACGATTGCTGGAGAATTAAAATTCACAGGAGCTGGTAAACAAATTTTCTCAAATACAATTAATACCTTGGGTGGGTTGTTATCTTTTATTCCGAGCACGCTCAATACACTATACTTGGATGGTGTATCACAAACAATAACAGGTAATTCTGGTACATTATATATTGATTCAATGATGAATGTACAAGTTGGAAAGGGATCGACTACAACGGCATTGACATTAAATAGATCATTACCTTTATTCAGTACTCTAAGTATTTTGGGTAATACTACAATTAACTCCAATACTCCCTCAAGCGCAAGCGCTGCAGATTGGAATTCTTGGGTACCTTATTTGCAATTTAGATCAGCTACGAGAGTAGGTGCTAAAAGTAGAGGTGAGTTGGATGTATTTCCATCAACAGCAACGATTAATGGAGGTTGTTTATTTGAAATTCAAGGAACCAATGTACGTGCATACCGAATGTTCGGTATTCCTCTGAAAAACGGAGTGAATTTATCTCAGTTTACTGATAATATTGATATCACGGGGAGCTATGCCTTTAAAAATAAAGATTCATTTTCTACCACTTGTAGTAATTGTATTTCATCAGCATTTACTTGGTATGAATCGAGTCAATCTTGGGGTGCTTTTAGTTCAGGGAATAATGCCAATGTAGTGCCTCATGGTACGGGAATTATGATGTTCTTTAGAGGAGCTAAAGGATATAATTTGGGTAAGCCAGATAGTGATGCAAATGCTTCAACTATTGATTTTAAAGGACAACTTTTTACTGGTGATCATACTGTAAGTCTAGATTATAATAGTTCTGGTGCTGATCCAGCCTTGAAGGGATACAATCTAATTAGTAATCCTTATCCTTGCGCTATAGATTTTAAAGAAATCACAAAAGCTTCTGGATTTAAACAGAAGTTCCAAGTATATGATAGCCGTGCAAAAACCTATAATGTTTGGGACAGTACTTTAGGTTTATCAAAGTCAGGGTCATCCAAATTTGTAAATGGATCAAGAAATGCGAGTCGCATAATTGAAGCGGGTGCGTCATTTTTTGTTGTTGCCAGTAACACAGGGCAAAGTTTAACTTTTACAGAAAATTCAAAACGTGCGGGTTTGAAATCAACAATTGATCATTTTAAAGCATCTTCAAATAATTTGAAATGTAACGAATTGAGAATTGGAATTAGGTTTGGTAATGATAGTATTCCTGAAAACGACAATGCGTTGATTCAATCCGATATGAATTATGACAAAATTGTGAATGAAAAGGATGAATTCGATGCACCAAAATTGTTTGGTGGGTTCTTAGGTATAGGTCCTCTTACCCCTGATAATGTATGGATGTCAATTGATCGCAGGCCTGCGTCAGAGTTGAAATCTTATACAATTCCGTTGAAAGTAAAAACGCCTGAAAATAATAAATATATAATTTCTTTCGATGGTTGTGAAAATAACGCTGGTCGTTATGAGATTTCTTTGGTAGATAAAATGCTCAATAAAGTAGTTCGCATGCGCAATGGGTCTGAGTATTCGTTTACAAAGTCTTTAGGAGATGCTTTGATAGAAAATAGATTTGAACTTTTGTATAATTCAAATATTGAAGTTACTACAGGGCTAAACGTTGCTGTACAAAATAAATTCACTGTGTACCCAAATCCAACCATTTCTAACGAAATAAATATTGTGAGCAATTCTGAAAATAGGATTCAGAAAGTTGAAATTTATTCAATGGATGGAAAATTGGTTCAATCATTTAACACCGATAATCATTCAAGTTCTGAAATTTGCAAAATTAATTTTGCTGGTAAAGGTACTTTTATTATAAAAATGATTGGTAACAAATCAGTTGGAACAGAAATTATAATCGCCAAATAAATAATTGTAATTTAGAATAAATTAGTTAAATTTGTAACAATGAAAAATTTTTTAAAACACACAATAGCTGTAGCATTATTTACAGTTGCTGTAAGTGCATTAATGGCACAAGGAACTCCAAATACGGATCCAGATGCTTCAGTTCCTGTTGATGGTGGTATTTTTTCCGTAGTAGGTGGAGCAATCGCTTACGGTGTTTACCGCGTTAAAAACAGAAAATCTACTAAATAATTCTATGATTTTCAAGGGTGTTTCCACCCAAATATTGAAGGAAGTTTCTTTGAGCAAAGCCCAAAGAAATTTCCTTTTTTTTGTTTTAATAAGCTTAATTATTTTTCCAGTTCTGAATAGCATAGATGGGTTGAATGATTTTTTTACACATTTAGCGGCAACTGGTTCACGATATTTAATTGAATTGTTTTCCGGGGTAAAACCTTGGGGTTATTATAATCCTTTGAAATCTACATACCATGTTTTTGATTCAAGGGCCCATGTGCTTATAGGTGAGCCTTGTAATGGCTTGGATCTTTTTTACCTTTGCGTTGCATTTATTATTGCAATTCCCAATGTTTCTTGGCAAAGAAAATTGATTTTTTCAACTAGTGGATTTCTCATTTTATTTATAAGTAATTTGCTTAGAGTTACTGCATTATTTTTTGTAGCGAGAAATATGCCTGATTGGTTTGATACATTTCATAAAACCATCTTTCAATTATTGGTATACGGTATTATGTTTGCAATATGGATAATTTATCTAAAGCCATTGAGTGGCAAAAAAACACAAAAAGAATAATCGTATATAGTTTTGTATTACTAGTTTTAAATTTTGTTTTTCAATTTATTTCGAATGAAATAGTTTTTCAAAACAAGAATTATCAAAGTTTACAATTCTTATTTGCGAATAAGGTTTTTCGATTTTTCTATCGAGAAATCATTGTATATACATTTGGTTATTTGGGGTTTCGTTTTATTTCTAAAAATGTTTCGAAATTTTGGGCCAAACTATTTATTTATTTTTTACTTTTATTTGATTTTTGTTTAGGTTTAATTGGAGTTTCTCATTTTGTTTTCAATGAAAATATTCTATTGGAAAATATTTACAATTATCTTGTCATTTTCATTGCTTCACCTTTTTATTTCATGGCTTTCGTTATTTTCGCTGTGTATCTGAATAATCATGAAAATGATTAAGAATTGGAAAAAGCAATTTGGCTGTTTTTTATTTTTATTTATAACTGTCAATTACTGTTATTCTCAATATTCCTTATCCTTGCAATATTTAAGAGGTGAAATGTTGCCTCATTCCGAATATACCCAACCATTAAAGGCGATGGTTGATGGAGTTCAAATTGATGCATTATGGAAACTGCGTATGGATCAATCTTCCAAACTTACCTCAAGTTCTAATGCTGCTTATTGTCCTAAAATTGGTGGTTCTCTTATTTTTATAAATAATGGGTTATCCGTAAGTGGATATCAATTGGGTGTTGGAGTAACTATGGGTGCAGAAATGTCAACAAAAAAGGAATGGTTGTTATCTTGGTCTTTAACACATGGCCTATCATATGTTTCTGAAAAGTATGATACATTTACTAAGCCAATAAACTATGCAATTGGAAGTTATATTAATTTTTTAGCTCAACTTAAAATTGAGGCACAATATAATGTGTTGCCAAATTTTTCGGTTGCTCTTGGTGCAAATTTAACACATGTTTCAAATGCCAATTTTGCAAAGCCCAATGTTGGATTAAATTCCATTCACGCAAATATTGGTGTTATATATTTTCCAAACGAAGTTTATAATACAGAAAGAAGCTCTTTTTATTTGCATAAAAGGAGATATTATACGAGTCCTTTATCCGTTGGAATGCGTTATGCCATAAGAGCGCATACACTTGAGTATCCTAATTCTTTGTCAACGGTAATTACAGATATCCAATATAGGATTCAAAAATCGGCGAATCACATTTGGGATGTTGGACTTGAATTTTTTTCTGATGATAATTACAAATTTGATAAATATGGAAATTCAAATGATATAACAAATTCAGAACAATGGGAGTTGGGACTAAAATTTGGTCATCAATATGTTTTTGGTAGGTTAGGATTGCGAACAGATTTAGGAATGTACTTGTTAAAGCCAATTTTTAGCGAGAAGCCAGCCTTTTATAATTGTTTTGGTATAGATTATAGGTTGAGTCAAAATTGGGTCGCTAGAACGCGTTTAAAAGCGCATCTGAATATAGCAGATTACATGGAATTCGGTTTCAGTTATTTGTTGTAATTTGATTTCCTCAATCAATAAAAAAACCGCGATTTTAAAATCGCGGTTTTTTATTTGTAAATTATTTTTTAATTATGATGTTGGATTTAATTGGCCAATATATTTGATATAATTAAAATGAGATTTAATTGCAGTTAACATTGTAGGGAATTCTTGATATCTAATGTTGAAATCAGCACAGGTAGATTTCACAATTTCGTTAATTTTAGGATAATGTATGTGGCTAATTTTTGGAAATAAATGATGTTCCACTTGGAAGTTTAGACCACCCAATAACCAACACCATATTTTACTTTTGGTAGCAAAATTAGAAGTAGTGTGGATTTGATGCGTAGCCCAATCATTTTCAACTATAACTTCTTCAGGATGATGTGCAATAAAATCCATGCCTTCTACCACGTGTGCCAATTGGAAAACAATTGTAATGCAAATGCCTGTTACTATGGCCGTGATTAAGTATCCCGTTAATGCTATTGGCAAACCAAATTTCATTGCTGGTATCACTATAAATATGCCTAAGTAAACCAATTTGCTCGCCCAGAATTCAAAATGTTCAAATGAAGTCATTTTACCCTTCATTTGTCGCTCACCTATTTTACCGCTAAAATATTTTTTGAAATCTTGCAAAGTAATCCAAGTTATATAAGCCACTGAATATAAAAAGATACCGTAAATATGTTGAAATTTGTGGAACCATAACTTTTTCTGGTTTTTATTTACGACCATGAAAGGATAAATATCAATGTCTTCATCAGCACCATCAATATTGGTAAAGCTATGGTGTGCAATATTGTGTTTTTCAACCCAATTAAAAGCGTTTCCGCCAAGGAAATTTAGACTATTCGCCATTATTTTATTTACCCAAGGTTTCGTAGAATAGCTGCCATGAGAACCATCGTGCATTACATTGAATCCAATCGCCGCGAAAGAAATTCCTAACAATGAGCAAAGAACTATTTGCAACCAAGTTTGTTCAGGTGTGAAAACAACCAAATACAAATATGCACTTACAAGCATTAATCCAAATACGATAGTTTTTATATATAAACTCCAATTTCCAGTTGGTTTAATATTGTTTTCTGTAAAGTATTGATCGATTCTTGATCGTAAAGTACTAAAAAACTGAGCATTTCTGCCTTCAAATCTTATTGTAGCCATGTTTTAGATGTTTATTGTGTACAAATTTAGGATTAATTAAACCAATACGCAATGAAATTTAACGATAATTAAAAGAATAGTTGATTTGTTTAAACAAGAAGATTAAAATTTGATTCCTAATCTAATTCCTGAATTTGTTTGCAAAGTGAATCCCATTCTTGAACCTAAAAATACTTCTCTGGTTTCATTGTTGCCATTATTCCAATATTGGGCTGTGCCATTGTCATTATAACCAAATCCATATCCAATTTCAGCACCCAAATAAATACTTGGAATGATATAATAATCAGCCCCAAATACAAGTCCACCGTATATTGAAAATGCACCCGAGTTAATTAGTGTCATTTGACCATTTTCAGTAAAAGTAACTCCGTTCAATGTATTGGTGCCATCCTTACTCATAGTTGAAATCCCCATACCCGCTTCAGCGCCAACGTATGGTGAAAGTTTTTCAGTTCCAGGCAGGTGTTTTTCCACTCCTAAAATGAATTTTAAGTCGGTACTTTGTTGATTTATTGTAAATGGAGGATTACCAGGTGCCATGCCATCATATGAATAATCGGTATTTTGATTAAAACTAAAGGCCAATCTTGTTCTCAAGGCGATATCTTTTTTTAGGAAATAACGCATCCGGATTTCTGAAATACTCAGACCAATGGGTGCACTACCTGTTTGGATATTCAAAGTTGTTTCAATTGTTTTATTTCCTTTTTCTGCTTTTTGCGCAAAGCTGTATTGAAAAAGTGAAGTAAATACAAAGAATGCGATAATTGATTGTGATTTCATATGTTTCTGCAATTAAAATTTATATCCCAATCTGATGCCATTTGTATAAGTCAAAGCCAAAGAAGAGTTAGTGCCTAAGCTTTCTCCAGTGGTCAATGTTCCAGTAGGACTCAAAATTGACTTATCTAAATTGCCCAAACTTACTGATTCATAACCATATCTAATTTCTGTCCCTAAATAAAAATTAGAATTTATATAATAATCCAATCCCACTATTCCACCAGCGTATACACCTTGTTGGGTAATTGAAGAATTATATATAAATCCTTTTTTGTACGTTGATGCATCATCGGTATTTGTTCCATTCACTGTTTTTGAACGAATGGAAAATACCAATTCTACTCCCCAATACGGCGACAAATCATTTTTGGATTTAATATGTTGTTCAACGCCACCGCCAAGAGTAAATGATTGATTTGTTTCATAAATTTTTGCACTTTCATCTTTGTCACCGGTAATTGTTTTATTGATAGACGACATTGTAATCATTCCTCTACCTCTGTATGCTCGCTTTTCCGAAATGAAATATCTTACTTTTATTTCGTCAAACTTAATTCCCAAAGGCTGATTCATCAGTTGAAGATTTAAAATTCCCTCAAAAGTAATATTGTCTTTTTTTGCCTTTAAGTATGGACCAACATTGTTTTGATTATTATTAACATTATTGTTGTTTGCATTGATATTTGCAACAGTATTGATTGCTTTTGCTGGTGTTTGGGCACCAACGGAATGAAACATGAAACAAGCAAAAATTGCAATAAAAAGCGTTTTCATTCTTCGAATTTACAAATATTGAATTATAACATTGCTATTTAATCTATTTTTGTATCGAAATGCGGAGAATTATATTATTCTTTTTGATTTTATTTTGTAATCAGATAGCAATTGGGCAGAACTGGTCTCCAATAGATAGTATAAATTTGTCTTTAAAAAACAAACCGAATATTATTTTGGGAATGGACAAAAGAAATTCATATGTTGTTGGCATGCCTGTGAATGTTTTTGGAATACGGGCGGGTTGTGATTATGGTAAACTTGCTCTTCTTGGTGCTTTTTATTCAGCGTCAACCCAAAAAGAAGGAACAGAGAATACATATGATTTTTTAATTTTAGGAGCAATTTGCGAATATCATTGGTATAAAACCTATCGCTTTCATTTTCATCAAACTGTCCAAACTGGAATTGGAACCGTTGATATTAAAGAATCTAATGTTAAAAAGGAAATCCAATACACATCAAAAATGATAATTCCCATTGAAACAGGAATCACTGGGAATTTACGTTTTTTAAAGTATTTCGGACTTACAGCAGGGATTGGAGTAAGGACTTCCTTAACCCCCAACACTTATTATACTGCGCCATATTATTCTTATGGAATAATGGTCTTTACGAAAGATTTATTAAAAGACATTCGTGAATTCACTAAATAAAAATGGTCGGATTTTTCCGACCATTTTTATATGATAAAAGTCTTATGATTAAATTTATTTTGATTTAAATTTTTCGTTGTGTTCAATGAATTCTGCAACTTTTTCTACATCGATTCTATTTGCAATGATTTTCTTGTTTGAATCTAAAATGAAGATTGTAGGACTCGCAATAACATAATATGAGTAAAGTGCATCAGCATATTTTTGACTTTGTACTTCACCGCGAATTAAGTGAATAAATTCTTTCATTTCTGGATGCTCTTTTGCATATTCATGCCATTCTTTCTTTTTATCTCCAGAGGATAATGCAACTACTTTCCACCCTTTGCTTTTGTTTTCTTCATAAATCTTTGCCAACTTAGGCATTACTTCTTTGCAATGACCACAGGTTGGGTCCCAAAAAATCATAATGGTGTAAGGTGCCTTAATTGAATTGGTTCTTACCCATGCACTGTCTAAGTTTTTCAATTCTAATTCAGGTGCTATTTGCCCAATTAATGTATGAGAACGCCTGAAAGCATTTTCGCACATTTTGGCAACAGTTACACTATCCACCCACCAAGCTTTACCTGCACAATAATTAGATAATGCCATATGCACAAATGCTTTGTCCAATCCCATTACATTGCTAGATTCAAATCTATTTGTTAAATACCAAATGATATATTTTTCATTTTCAATTGAATTTTTAGTTTTTGACAAAAGCCATTCACTCGCCACAATACAGGTATCTGCATCTGGAACAATCACTTTATCAAAGTAAAAGTCTAATTTCTGTTTCAATACGTTTACCGGCATTCTCACCAATCCATCTTCGTTGAAATCAACATGGTCCCAATAATGTAATTTGAAATAATTAAATGGATATGCACTGTCTTTGGTTCCATCTGCTTTGGTTGGCAAAACTGTGGGAAAATCAACCGCAATCAATGAGTATAGAAAACGGGATAATAAATTTTTAGGATGCGTTGCAATAAAAAGAGAATCTGAAGCTTCTTTTTCTCTTAAATATGCAGCTTTTTTAGGTTCTAGGCGTTTGATATTTGCAGGTGTTGAGTCTTTTTTTAATTCCTCATCAAGTGCAATTAACTTTTCAATTACCGACATTTTGGAAACCTGATATTGAACAAAATCGGAATTTTCTGTTGAACCTTCAACTTTCATTTTTTTGTAATATTCTCTTTCGTAAAAAGAAGTATCAAAAGTGATTGTGAAATCTTGATCATCATCAATCATGAATTCGAAATAATCTTTCTTTTCAGGTAATACAAACAAATACATACCGCGTTGTAATTTGCTAGGGCTTGGTTTTTTTGTATTGTAGCCTCCGTTAAAAGTGGCAATTCCATTCGCTTGAATTTCTGCGGTATCTCTTAGGTATTTTCCTCCAATATGGTGATCGGCAAGAAAAACCAATTGCCCTGGCTTTAATGCTTTACATTTAAATTTAATACTGTATGATCCGGGTTCTCGGCCATCCCAACTGGTTTTATTTTTTAGTTCGGGATACATTCCAACAGTATTTCTTTTTACTGGTGGTGTAATTCTTTGATAAGGAATTATTTGTGCATTCGTACAGAGTGCGGTAAGCACAAAAGCAAGGGTTAAAAAATATTTAGGCTTCATTGTTTTTACTAAAATCTCCGTAAATTTAGACAAATTTTGTTCCAAAACATTGTATGGATTCTGAAAACTATAATTTTTATGATCGAATTTTCGATGTAGTGAGATTAATTCCCCATGGAAGGGTTACTTCCTATGGGGCAATTGCATCTTTTCTGGGTGCGAAAAGGAGTAGTCGCATGGTTGGGTGGGCCATGAACCTAAGCCATTCTGTTGAGCCTTTTGTTCCAGCTCATAGGGTGGTAAATAGGAATGGACTTCTCACAGGGAAAGCCCATTTCAAAGATATAAATGAAATGCAACAGCTGTTAGAGGCCGAAGGAATTGTTGTGATAGACGATCAAATTCAAAATTTCATGGACGTTTTTTGGGACCCGGCTTCTTTGTAATTGGTTTGTTTTCAAAAGGCTTCTTTGAAAATTCTTTCTTTTTTGCCGGCTTTTTGAAGTCGTCTTTTTTTAATAAATCAGCAAATAACTGCCACCATTGCTTTTTTGGATAAGGTGCTTTTATATTCAACGATGGATTGCTTTTTACGGCATGTGGTGTAACCAATTGATATGCATGTAAAGCAATGCTTCTGTCAGGAAGGGGTTCTCTTGCTCCATATTTCAAATCGCCCATTATGGGTGAACCCTGTTTAGCCAATTGTGCACGAATTTGGTGGAAACGCCCTGTTTCTAATTGGATTTCGTATAAGAATTTATCTCCTCTGTTATTCAATAACTTATAATGTAGAACAGCGTGTTTGCTACCAGGACGCGGTGTGTTGTATGTAAGTGCTCTATGTGTAGTGCTGTCTTTCCCTAAATAATTTTCTAAAGTTCCTTCAGATTCGGGGAGTGCATATTGGGTGATACAATGATATATTTTTTTATTTTGCTTTAATCTGAAAACCTCATTCATTCTAATAAGTGCTTTTGATGTTTTTGCCAACATCATAGTTCCACTTACCGGGCGATCTATTCGATGAATTAATCCAACAAAAGCAGCACCTGGCTTATTATATTTTTCTCGAATATATCTTTCGGCAATCTCCAATAAGTGTTCATCACCAGTTTCGTCGCCTTGAACTGGCAACCCTGCTGGTTTATTTACCACCAAAAGGTGATTGTCTTCCCATAATACTTCAAGCATTCAGCAAATTTACCAAATTGTTGGCTATTTAATATTAAAGTTTTAGAAGTACTTTTGTAAGATACATGTCGTTTTTTTCTTTTAAGAGTTACAAGTTCGAATTAAAGGAGATAGCCTATTTGGCTTATCCAATGATTTTAGGTCAGTTGGGAGTAGTTTTAATGGGAGTTGCAGACACTATTATGGTTGGTAAATTGGGAACAGATGCCTTGGCAAGTGTGAATCAGGCCAACAATTTATTTTTCATGCTAAGTGGATTAACTTTCGGGGTTCTGTTTGCCGTAAGTACGCTAGTTAGTATTAAAGTTGGTGAAAATAAAGCGTCGCATGGTTTTGCAATTTATCGTGCAAGTTTAATCGTAAGCATATTGCTATTTGTATTTCAATTTGTTATTTTACAAATCCTTATTCATAATTTTCATTGGTTGGGTCAATCTGGAAATATTAATATTCTCGCCCCGAAATTTTTAAATATAGTGAGTTGGTCTATTTTGCCAATTTTAATCACAATGAGTTCGAGGCAGTTTACTGATGGTTTGGGTCATACCAAAGTATTCATGATTTTGACAATTGCCGCTTTGATTCTTAATGTGTTTTTGAATTGGATTTTGATTTATGGAAATTGGGGAGCACCTGCATTGGGTGTTGAGGGATCTGCGTATGCTACATTAATTTCGAGAATATTGATGGCAATCGTTGGACTCTGGTATGTTCGTTATTCTAAATTAATGAAGCAATATTTGCCAGAAAAAATGCCAACTTGGACATCTGTTTTGCCAGAAATGATACCAATTTGGAAAATGGGAATTCCATTGGCCTTGCAAACTTTTGCAGAATGGGCTTGTTTTGCATTGTCGGGAGTTATGGTTGGATGGTACGGTGCATCACAGTTGGCAGCTCATGCTGTTGCATTGAATATTGCATCGGTTACTTATATGATTGCTAGTGGTGTTGCTATGGCTGGATCCATCTTGGCAGGAAATAGTTACGGAGAAAAAAATGGTCTTAAACTCAAAAAAGTTGCACACGCTACATTTTTACTTTTAACTCTTTTTGAAATATTTAATGCTTTGCTTTTTATGCTTTTCAATAAACAAATAGCAGCCCTTTACATGGTAGATGATTCTGTAATGCCATACATTTTGCCTTTATTATCTTTAGCTGCTTTCTTTCAACTTTCTGATGGAATACAAGCAGGAGCAATGGGTTTGTTGCGTGGAGTAAAGGATGTTGTTTGGGCTAGTATTATTTCAATCGTTTCTTATTGGGTAATTTCTTTGCCTTTGTCTTACTATTTTGGAGACTATCGGATTAATTACTTAAATGGTCACTTTACCCGGGTTCATGTACCAAACTCAATATGGGAAAATGGACAGGTTTATGGGGTTTGGATAGGATTTACCGTTGGATTATTTGTTGCATCTATTTTTGGGGTTTATCGTTTTTATAGTAAATTAAATAAATTAAAATTTTAATATGAAATTAAGTAAGATACTTGTTTTTTGTGCCTTTTCGATTGTAAATATCTCTTTTGGCCAAGATCTGAAGTGGGATAGAACCTTTGAATTGTTTGTTTCTCCATCCATTTCTACTCGCATTTTAGGTGCAATTACTCCTGATATTGAGGGAGGATTTACTTTAAATCAGCTAACCGATTCATTTTCGAAAGCAGATGTCTCAAGTGATTTTGTCAATTTCGGTGCAAATTTCGTTTATCGAAAAACGGATAGAAAAGCATTTTCAATAGGGATTTCATATTTAAAAACGGGATTTACTAGGCAAAAGGAAGGGAATATGTTCAATTACTCTCCACATCCAGATCTCCAGGTTTATGCAAATCTTTCGGAAGGACCCACACAAATTTTGAATTATCAGTTTAATTATTCATATGTAACTCTCGATTTAAAATATTTAGGAAGGATAGATGGCGCTGGATTAATGATTAAAAATACTAAACTGTGGTATTTTGTTGGTGCATCACCAGGTATTTTATTCAATAGTGATTTGAATATTATGACCCAAGGTTTTACATTGGCGGAAGGTAATAATATTTCAACGTATGATTATACTGTAGTTCAAAATGCAAATGGAAAATATTCAAATGACAAAGGGCGTTTTGATATCAAAAGGGTTTATCCCTCAAAAATAAATGTATTTGTAAATACGGGTCTGCGGTTTGATTATACATTTGGTGAAACAATGCATTTGTTGTTGCAACCCAAAGTAAATATCCCATTGTTGCCATCTGCTGGTGGTGTACAAATTGCTTGGTGTCCTCAAGCATCGATAGACATTGGAATAATTTGGCCTTTGCACTAAATAAAAAACCCTTGAAGATTTCTTCAAGGGTTTTTTATCAATAAGTTAAATGGATTAAATTCCGTTTAATTTGGCTTTTGTGTATTCTCTGTTAAGTGTTGAGATAACAGACAATGGAATTCCCTTAGGACATTCAGCAGAACAAGCACCGGTGTTGGTACAAGCACCGAATCCCTCAGCATCCATTTGATTTACCATTGCAACAACGCGACTTTGACGTTCAGATTGGCCTTGTGGCAACAAACTTAGTTGAGTTACCTTGGCACCTACGAAAAGCATGGCAGAAGCGTTTATACAAGCACTTACACATGCTCCACATCCTATACATGTAGCTGCTTCAAAAGCTTCATCGGCAATATCTTTTGGAATAAGAATGTTGTTTGCATCAACGGCGTTACCTGTATTCACAGAAACGAAACCACCTGAAGCAATAATTCTATCAAAAGAAGAACGATTTACACTTAAATCTTTGATTACAGGAAAAGCATTGGCTCTCCATGGTTCAACAACAATGGTGTCACCATCATTGAAACTTCTCATGTGTAATTGGCAAGTAGTAATGGCTTGTTTAGGTCCGTGAGGATTGCCATTGATTACCATGCTGCACATACCACAAATACCTTCACGGCAATCGTGATCAAAAGCAACTGGTTCTTTGCCATCATGAATTAATTGTTCGTTTAGAACGTCGAACATTTCCAAGAAACTCATGTCAGGATTCGTTTCAACGCTATAATTTTCAAAATTCCCTTGAGCTTGGGTGTTTTTTTGACGCCAAACTTGAAGGTTTACTTTCATTGAATGTTTCATGTTTCTCTAATTATTTATAGCTACGTTGTTGAATTTTAATATTTTCATAAACAAGTTCTTCTTTGTGAAGTTCCCATTTGTTATTTTCAGTATGTTCCCAAGCGAATACATTTTTGTAATTCTCATCATCACGCAATGCCTCACCTTCTTCGGTTTGGAATTCTTCACGGAAGTGTCCTCCACAACTTTCATTTCTGTTTAATGCATCGATACACATCAACTCACCCAATTCTAAGAAGTCAGCAACCCTTCCTGCTTTATCTAATTCTGGATTGAATTCTTTATCTGTACCTGGTACTCTTACATTTTTGTAGAAATCTTCGCGCAGGGCTCTGATCTCGGCAATGGCTTCATTTAATCCTTTTTCATTTCTCGCCATACCACATTTGTTCCACATGATTAATCCCAATTCTCTATGGTAACTTTCAACAGAACGTGTACCGTTGATATTTAAGAAGTTTTGGATTCTTTCGTTGGCGCGTTTTTCAGCAGCTTCGAATGCTTCATGAGTTGTAGGAATTGCTTTTGTGTGAATTTCTCCACTCAAATAACTTCCGATAGTTAAAGGAATTACAAAGTAACCATCGGCCAAACCTTGCATTAAAGCAGATGCTCCCAAACGGTTAGCACCATGGTCTGAGAAATTCGCTTCACCTAAAGCATATAATCCAGGTACGGTTGTCATTAAGTTGTAATCTACCCACAATCCACCCATTGTGTAGTGAACTGCTGGATAAATACGCATTGGAACTTCGTATGGATCTTCGTCAGTAATTTGCTTATACATGTCAAACAAATTGCCATATTTCTCTTTTACTACTTCTTGACCAAGACGCAATAAAGTTGCATCATCAGGATTTTCTATATTATGCTTACTTGCTTCGGTACGGCCATATTTTTGCATCATGTTGTATTTGAAATCCAAATAAACAGCCATTTTGCTAGGACCAACGCCATAACCACCATCACAACGCTCTTTTGCAGCGCGGCTTGCAATATCTCTAGGTACTAAATTACCAAAAGCGGGGTATCTTCTTTCTAAGTAATAATCGCGTTCATCCTCAGGAATATCGTTTGGATGACGGTCGTCATTTTGTTTTTTAGGGACCCAAATACGTCCATCATTTCTCAAAGACTCACTCATGAGGGTAAGTTTAGATTGGTAATGACCTGAAACAGGAATACATGTTGGGTGAATTTGTGTAAAGCAAGGATTACCAAAGTAAGCGCCTGCTTTGTGAGCTTTCCAAGCAGCTGTAACGTTACTTCCCATTGCATTTGTACTTAAATAGAATACGTTTCCATATCCTCCTGTACACAATAGAACAGCATGACTGAAGAAACGCTCTAATTTACCTGTAACAAGGTTACGCGCAATAATTCCGCGGGCTTTACCTTCGATAGTTACAACTTCCACCATTTCATGGCGGTTATACATTTTAACATTTCCCAAACCAACTTGACGTTCTAGCGCAGAATAAGCACCCAATAAAAGTTGTTGGCCTGTTTGACCTGCAGCGTAAAATGTGCGTTGAACTTGAGTACCACCAAATGAGCGGTTACTTAAAGTTCCACCATATTCACGAGCAAAAGGAACACCTTGCGCAACGCATTGGTCAATAATTGATGTTGATACTTCTGCCAAACGGTGAACGTTGCCTTCGCGCGCTCTATAATCGCCACCTTTGATAGTGTCGTAAAACAAACGAAAAACGCTATCACCATCATTTTGATAATTTTTTGCAGCGTTGATACCTCCCTGAGCCGCAATTGAGTGTGCTCTACGCGGAGAATCTTGGAAGCAAAAAGCAGAAACTTTATAACCCATTTCTGCAAGTGAAGCTGCCGCGCTTGCACCAGCCAAACCTGTTCCAACAACAATGATTTCTAAATGTCTTTTATTTGCAGGGTTTACCAAAGGAACCGTGCTTTTGAATTTGGTCCATTTTTCAGATATTGGACCTTCTGGAATTTTTGATTCTAATTTCATAAAATTATTTAATCAAGCCTAAATGTATAACAACCGGTATTGATGCAAATACCAATGGAACAATGATAGAAAATGCTGCGCCCAATGTTTTAATCATTGGAGTTAAAATTGGGTGATTCAATCCAAAAGTTTGAAATGCACTTTGAAAACCATGTAGTAAGTGATAAGCCAAACTAATACATCCCAAAACGTACAAAGTTACTGGAACAGGGTTAGTAAAAACTTCTAACATGAAATGATATAAAGTTTTTGATTCGGTTAACCCACCTTGAGCATCAAAGCGGCTAACAATCCAGAAGTCTTTAAGATGCATAACCAAAAACAATAACAATATAGTTCCGAGTAAGCCCATGCTTCTTGAATACCAAGTACTGTTTGTTCTTTTTGGAGATGACCCGTATTTGTTGTTTCTCTTTTTCATGTTGTTTAACGTTAAAGATAAACCTTGTACAATATGAATCAACAAACCGCCAATTAATCCAACCTCGGCAAGACGAATAAATAAATTATGAGCCATGAATTCAGCGGCAGCATTAAAAGTTGCCCCTCCATCCATAAAAAAAACACAAGCATTAATTGCGCAGTGAACCACCAAAAAGGCGATGAGTGAAACTCCCGTCACTGCCATAACTAGTTTTCTACCAATGCTAGAAGAAAACAAGAACGACAAAACTCCCATAAATAATTTTTATATATTTAAATTGATTGACTGCAAATTTAGCAAATGAGAGTGAAATACCTTTGATAAATTTAAGAAGTTTGTTATTTATAATAATTTCAAAGAAAAAATTCAACAAGATAAGAACGCGTAGAGATCTTTTTATTTGGTTTTCAAATCTTTAAATTTTTGAAAGTATTTACCCAAAACATCAAATTCTAGATTGACTGAATCACCTTCTTTTAACTTAGAGAAATTGGTGTTTTCCCAAGTGTATGGTATAATAGCAACAGAAAATGCGATAGGAAAACTATCTACAACAGTTAAACTAACTCCATTTACTGTTATGCTTCCTTTATTTACGGTTAGACCGGCGTCTTCTGGATGAGAAATGAAAATCATAAAAGAACCATCTAAATCATGAATTTCATCCACAATTCCAATACAATCTACATGCCCTTGAACATAATGTCCGTCGAATCTTGCATCTGCTTTCATACAACGTTCAATGTTGATTGTGTCACCAATTTTCCATAACCCGGCATTGGTTCTGCTCAAAGTTTCTTTAATTGCCGTTACAGAATATTGTAACCCATTCACTTCAGTAACAGTTAAACAGATTCCATTGTGTGATATACTTTGATCTACCTTGAATTCGTTACAAATATTTGATTGTAAGTGGAATACAATGTTTGTTCCATTTGGCTTTATATCCATAATGGTGGCAAATGATTCAACGATTCCAGTAAACATGATGCGAAATTAACAAATAATGTGATATTTTTGTTTTAATGACAGAATGGCACGAAAAAAGTGTGGCAAAATCTTTGCTAAATCTGTTATGATTATGACTAAGAAGCAAGATCAAGAAAATAAATCTAAAGAAGAATCAATTGAAAACATTGATGTTCAAGCTGGAAATTCTTCAGAAACTCAATCTGTTGAAAATGATATTGATGAGAGTGGAATCGACCAACTTCAAGCTGAAAAAGATAAGTACCTAAGATTGTATAGCGAGTTTGAAAATTTTAGACGTCGCACAACCAAAGAACGTTTAGATTGGATGCAAACGGCAAGCAAAGACGTGATTTTAAGCGTTTTGCCAGTAATTGATGACATGGAGCGCGCCCTAAAATCTATGGAAACCGCCAATGATATTTCTAAATCTGCAATTGAAGGAATGGAATTGATTTACAAGAAATTATATTCAATTATGGAGAAAATTGGTTTGAAACCTATGAACGCACAAGGACAACCATTTGATCCTGAATTACATGAAGCAATAACCCAATTTCCTGCACCAAGTCCGGATTTGATTGGAAAAGTAGTCGACGAGGTTGAAAAAGGTTATTTGTTAAACGATAAAGTAATTAGATTTGCTAAAGTAGTAGTCGGTAATTAATTAAAAACAAAAATGAGTAAAAGAGATTACTACGATATATTGGGTGTTACAAAATCATCGAGCGCTGATGAGATAAAGAAGGCATACCGTAAGCTAGCCATAAAATTTCATCCAGATAAAAATCCTGGTGACAAACAGGCAGAAGATAATTTCAAGGAAGCGGCTGAAGCATACGATGTACTCAGCAACGAAGATAAGAAACGCAAATATGACCAATTTGGTCATGCCGGTCCAGGCGGTGCTGGCGGATTCAGTGGCTCTGGTGGCTTTAGCATGGATGATATTTTTAGCCAGTTTGGAGACGTTTTCGGTGATGATAGTGTATTTGGATCTTTTTTTGGGGGCGGAGGTGGATCACGTGGCGGTTCTAGAAGAACAGTAGGGTCTAACATACGAATCAAATTAAAACTTACCCTCGCGGAAATGCGTTCAGGGGTCGAAAAAAAGGTAAAATACCGCCGCATGGTGCAAGCTGAAGGCGTTAAATACGATAGTTGTAAGCAGTGTAATGGAACAGGAGCGGTAAAAAGGGTTACAAATACTTTCTTGGGTCAAATGGCCACACAAAGCGCTTGTCCTTTATGTCAAGGTCTGGGTAAAATAATAGAAAGCAAACCAAAGGATGCCAATGAGCAAGGATTAGTTAGTCAAGATTTTGAAACCTCAATTAAAATTCCTGGAGGCGTTGCCGATGGAATGCAATTAAGTGTAAATGGCAAAGGAAACCAAGGCCCAGCCGGTGGTTCATCTGGTGATTTGATAGTACTCATTGAAGAAGTTGAGCATGAAGAATTGCACCGTGAAAATAACAACGTTATTTATCATTTATGGTTGAGCTTTCCTGAGGCTTCTTTGGGCGCAAGTGTTGAGGTGCCCACTCTCGATGGAAAAGCAAAAATTAAAGTAGATTCTGGCACGCAAGCTGGAAAAGTTCTGCGTTTAAAAGGTAAAGGATTTCCGGATTTAAATGGATATGGAACGGGAGATCAATTGATAGTGGTAAATGTGTTTGTTCCAACAAAATTATCTTCTGAAGAAAAAGATCTTATGATGAAATTGCAAGAAAGCAAAAACTTCAAACCAGATGAAAAAGAGAAGAAGTCTTTTTTTGATAAAATGAAGGATATTTTTTAAATGTAATTTTTGTGTAATTTTAATCAATACATTCTAAAAAACGCCGTTTTATGACAAAACGGCGTTTTTTTATTTAAGTAATTTTAATACGTCAAATTTATTTTGTTTTTTTGTTGCAATAAATGTATTCTATGAAACGTATTAAAAGCAATTTGATATTGCTCTCTTTTTTGTTTTCACTGGTGAATTTGAAAGCTCAGAATTCGAAGGTGAAGGATTACGATAATTACGAACCGCAATATTGCGAAGGCGTTATTCCGTCAATTTTAAATCAATCAAGTAGCTCAAAAGCTAAAGAAGCAACCAAAACAATTAAAAGCACAAATGCCAAAAGATCTGATAAGAAAACAGAAATTGATCATGCAATAGAATCGAGTTTTTTTGAAGATCAACTTTTAACAAGTGGTCAAATTTTATATGGTGATCCTATGTCCGAATTTGTGAATCAAGTTGCAGATGAATTATTAAACGATAAAAAACAACTGCGTGATGAACTTCAGTTTTTTGTAATGAAATCTCATGTTCCCAATGCTTACACAACGCACAATGGAATTGTGGTGGTTACTATTGGATTGTTAGCTCGATTGGAAAACGAATCGCAATTGGCCGTGATTTTAGCCCACGAAATCCAACATTTTGTGTTAAAGCATTCTTTACAACAATATAAAGAAGTGAAACAAACCATTGCTGATTCTCGTTCAAGAAGAGGTAATTCAGATGTTGAATCTAAAATCAAGCATTTGTATCGTTTTAGTAAGGATCAAGAGTTAGAAGCGGATAAAATGGGCTATGAATTAATTAAAAATTCTAAATATGATTTATCGGAGGGGATTTATGTGTTCGAAATGCTGAAGTACACTGATTATCCATTCTTAGAAACTACAATGTCAATTGAATCATTTGAAACTCCTTACTACAAATATCCAACTCATATTAAAGAAGGTATTGCTAAAAAACTCTCCGAAGCAGTTGTTGCAGATGAAAAATCAGACAAAGAGGAATTAGATGAGGAAACGAGTACGCATCCCTCATTAGACAAAAGAATAAACATTCTAAAGAATTTAGTTGACCAAAAGAATTTTACAGGTAATCAGAAGTTTGTTGTAGGACAAAAACAATTTGAGGAAATTCAAAAAATGGCGCGTTATGAATTGTTGCTTTTGTTTGTTCGTCGCGGCGACTATGGAAGAAGTTTTTATTTGTCGTCTGTTGTTGAAATTTTGTACGGCAAAGGAAATTTTATTGATAAGGTGAAAGCAATGAGTTTGTACGGTATTTTAGAGCATAAAATTAAAAAACACGATTTAGCAGATTATGGTTGTGGAATTAATCAAAACAGAGGTGATTGGCGCCCAATTACTGCGGCAATAGAAACCTTAGATGCTAAAGATTTTGGAGCCTTTGCTTCTAAATTAATTTATGATATTTATGCTCAACGCAATCAAGAATCATTTTTAACTAAAATTACAAATCGTTCTTTTCAACTGATTCAGAGTAAATTGGACATAAATTTGAAAGATTTTTTAAATTTTAAACCACAGGATATTGAAGCTGCTAAAAAGAATATTGATACATCTGCGGTTATGGATGGTAAATTGAAAAATCCTCGTTCTAGGATAACTAGAACATCTGGAAATGAAATTGCAATAAATACAGCATATTATATGGGGGTTTTCTACACGATTGCCGATAAAAAAGCATTAGAAAGTTATTTTAATTCAGTTGAACAATCTTATAGTTCAATAGGTACTACAAAGAAAGAAACTTATTCCTCAAAATTAGAAAGAGATAAAAAGAGATATTTATATTCAAACAAAAATATTTCATCAATTACGCTTTTGGAACCTAAATTTAGTTATTCTTTAGGTCGGATTACAGGAAATGGAGATGATATTAGGTCGAACAGAAATTACTATTTGGAAGAAATTACCAAGAAAAATATCCTTGAGCAATGGAAATATGTTTCTAAGTACACGAATAATGATATCCAAATGCTCAATAATTCTGTAAGTAAATCATTGAAAACCGAGGATTTGAATAATTATTCGAGAATGAATGATTGGCTTTCTGAGCGATTGAATAATGATACAGGCCAAATGATATTGTTTTACAGCCAATATTTGAATTTGGATGCAAATGATAAATATGTGGGTTGGGTTGGATATGAATATACCGAAGTCCCAAGACCATTTGATCCTTTGGCATTGTTTTACACCTTGTATTTTCCTGTTTACTTTCCTTTTTATTTGGCCCAACAGTTGCAAAACGACTGCTATTTTAATCAAAAGGTTTTGGTATACAATACCGAAACTGGACGCCAAATTTATAATCACAAAAACATGGTTGAGCATAAAATAAAGGAAGATTTTCTGCGAGCTCAGATTTACAATACCATTTATGAAATTAAACATGTTGAAGGGAAATAAGATCATGAATAAACTAACTACAAATATTAAAATTACTTTGGTTTGTTTTCTTGCCGCATTGGGTGGAATTGGAAACGCTTCTGGACAAGCAAACCCAGGTTACATGGGCCGAAAAAGTCTAGTCCAACTTGATATTACTGGTTTGATGGGTAATGCCGTTTTTGCAGGACCATTAATGAATTTAAACTTTGGTGTATCTTATGAGTTTGCTCGATCTAAAGATTTTGCGTGGAATATTGGGTATAAAAAAATTACCCAGCAAATGAATCCAGACATGGTGGATTATGAAGAATATCGTTTTTATGAATCGGATAATAATGGAAATTCAGAATATAATGGAGTGAATTCTGGTTATTTAACATATAGCATCAATGAATTAAAAATTACACCAAAATTTTATAGCGATGGAAAAGGCGCGATTGCCCCTTATGGTAGTTATTCAGGTCTTGAAATTGCGTATGATCAATTGAGTATTTCTGATGTAAGTAAAATTGGTTGGCGTAAACCTTTGGCTGAGTCTGCAAGTTTAAATTCCATTGGCAACGTTACAATTATTGCTGTGAGTTATGTTCAAGGCGGTAGAAGAATGATGACGGATCAGATAGGATTAGATTATAGTTTTGGTATGGGCTACACAATTTATCAAAGTACACCTAATTCCTTAATTGAATTGGTAGATGGCGGTGGATATACGAGTGATGTAAATGATTATTTACAAACAGTTGCAATGAAACACGCTAGTTCTGCTAGATTGTTTCAAGCTTCGATAGGTGTAAGTTATTTGTTTTAAGAAATTTTAACACAAAAAAAACCGCGTAAAACGCGGTTTTTTTTGTTATAGATAACTTAAATGAATTAAGCCAATCTCTTTTGTAATTCTAAGTTTAAAGCTTCTAAAAAGTCTTCAGTGTATAAATAACTTCCTTCAGGAACATTGTTTCCATAAATACATACAGCCAAATCTTTTGTCATTTTGCCTGCTTCAACTGTATCAACGCAAACTTGCTCTAAAGTTTGACAGAATTTAATTAACGCTTCGTTGCCATCTAAACGACCACGGTGCTCTAACCCTCTTGTCCATGCAAAAATAGATGCAATTGGATTGGTAGAAGTTTTCTTACCTTGTTGGTGCATTCTGTAGTGACGGGTAACTGTACCGTGCGCTGCTTCTGCTTCCATTGTTTTGCCGTCTGGAGTTACCAAAACAGATGTCATCAATCCTAACGAACCAAAACCTTGTGCAACAGTGTCGCTTTGAACGTCACCGTCATAGTTTTTACAAGCCCAAACAAAGTTGCCATTCCATTTTAAAGCACTCGCAACCATGTCGTCAATCAAACGATGTTCATAGGTAATTCCAATTGATTCCATTGTTGACTGGAATTCTTGTTCGTAGATTTCTTGGAAAATATCTTTGAAACGACCATCGTATTTTTTCAAAATGGTGTTTTTAGTACTTAGATATAAAGGCCATTTTTTTGCAATTGCTTGGTTAAAGCAAGAACGTGCAAAACCTCTGATACTTTCGTCTGTATTATACATCGCCAATGCAACGCCATCTCCTTTGAAGTTGTATACTTCATGCTCAATTACTTGACCATCTTCGCCTTCAAATTTGATAGTTAATTTGCCTTTTCCTTTGGTTACAAAGTCAGTTGCACGATATTGGTCGCCAAATGCATGACGTCCAATGCAAATAGGAGCAGTCCAGTTTGGAACCAATCTTGGAACATTAGAACAAACAATTGGTTCACGGAAAACGGTACCATCCAAAATGTTTCTAATTGTACCATTAGGGCTTTTCCACATTTGCTTCAAATTGAATTCAGAAACACGAGCTTCGTCTGGTGTAATTGTAGCGCATTTGATACCAACATTGTATTTCTTGATAGCTTCTGCAGCATCAATAGTTACTTGATCGTTGGTTTCATCTCTGTATTCCATACCCAAATCGAAGTATTTGATATCGATATCTAGGTAAGGTAGAATTAATTTGTCTTTAATAAAATGCCAAATAATGCGGGTCATTTCGTCACCATCCAGTTCAACTACTGGGTTCTCAACTTTAATTTTGCTCATGTTTTTTTAGGGGAAAATGAATTTTTTACAAAGATAATGTATTGTGATAACATTGAGAATGTGATCCATCAAAGAAAATAATTGAATTGAGATTTTTTTTAGTGGTTGATGACTAATTTTTCTCTAGAAATTACTTTATTTTCAGACAATATCTCTAAAAAATAGATTCCGTTGTTATTGCCAATGGATATTGGATAACTAATTGTGGGTTGCAAATTTGCTTGATTGTAAATCAATTGACCCGTTACATTGTAAATATTTAAATTGAAATTATTTCCCTCGAAATCATTAAATATCACATTGAAATTGCCTGAATTTGGATTAGGGAAAATTTCAATATGCATAGCATTGTTTTTGGGGGATATAGAAGCGCTATTTGAGTAGGTTTGAACTTGTTCCGCAATGGTTACGTGTCCTGATCCTGGTCCCATATTTCCTGCTGTTACAACGCCATAATAACTTCCAAACATCACATATGGATAAACAGGAATTTGATTTTCATCTATGGTTACAAAATAAGCATAAGTGCCATTCGGATATTCTGAAGTTTTGCAAAATCTGCCATTTCGAGCATCTAAATCACCAAATCCATTTACAAATTCATAATCTTCTAAAAAGCAACCCAATGGGTATGTTTGATCTGGAATTGGCCCGTTTGTGCGAGAAGTTGCTTGCTTTATTCTATAGCTAGGAATCATTCTCTTGATTTTTCCAGTTCCATCTATGTTTGTATATGCATAAGCTCCATAAATTGGAAATCCATCCCAAGCATATCCAATAATTGGTGAGTGCTTCGAAGAGTCAACTGAATTGTATAAACACTTAGGACTCACGTGGTGGTGGTATTCACCATTTTGAGCGGCATGGCCTAAACAGTTATCAAAGCTAATACCTTCAAAAAAATAGGCATTTCTGTTCCAAACACCCGCGCTGTTATATGATTGGCCATCGGAGGCATTGTATATACTTACTCCATTTGTCCAAATTCCTATATGACCAAGTCCAATTTTAGTAGCGGTCCCTGCGTTTTTAATGGGTTTTCTAGTAATTTTAAATACGAAATTTTGATTTGCTGGTTTATTGGGATTGGCTGTCCAAGGTCCAATGTCATAACCGGGAATGCAAGTTGCACTTACATAAACGAAATCAGTTGAGTATTGCACTTTCTGAACGTTTGAAGAAATGCCACTGTAGCCTGTGGCGTTGTTTACATTCAATATCCAACAGGATAATTCAGGTTGCGCTGAGATATTTTTTGATATAAGTATCAAAAGAAAGATAAAAAGGTATTTTTTCATGTTTAAATTTTTTGCGAATTATGGGAATTTTGGAAATTTCTGGAAATCAGGTTTTCGTTTTTCTAAAAATGCATGTTTTCCTTCTTGTGCTTCTTCAGTTAAGTAATAAAGCAACGTTGCATCACCAGCAAGCTCCATTAGGCCATGTTGACCATCTAATTCAGCGTTAAATGATCTTTTCAGCATTCTAATTGCCATAGGACTTCTTTCCATAATTGTATTGCACCAATCAATGGTTTCGTCTTCTAGCTGTTCTAGAGGAACAACTTTATTTACCAATCCCATTCTTTCGCACTCAATTGCAGTATACTGTCTGCAAAGGAACCAAATTTCTCTTGCTTTCTTTTGTCCTACAATTCTTGCCAAATAACTACTTCCAAAACCACCATCAAAACTACCCACTTTAGGTCCAGTTTGTCCGAATAAGGCATTTTCAGAAGCAATGGTTAAGTCGCAAATTACATGGAGTACATGTCCGCCACCAATTGCATAGCCATTTACCATTGCAATTACTGGCTTTGGTAATGATCTAATTTTTTTATGTAAATCAAGTACATTTAAACGTGGAACACCGTTATCATCTACATATCCACCAATGCCTTTTACATTTTGGTCTCCACCTGAGCAGAACGCTTTATCTCCAATTCCAGTTAAAATTACGACCCCAATATCTGAGCGTTCTCTGCAAATATCGAATGCCTTTAACATATCCATAACAGTTTGGGGTCTGAAAGCGTTATATACTTCAGGTCTGTTGATCGTTACTTTAGCAATTCCTTCGTGAAATTCAAATAAAATATCTGAAAATGTTTCAATGGTTGTCCAATTTCTAGTGCTCATAATTGAATTACAAATCTAACAAAAAAGGGTGCAAACGCACCCTTTTTTGTTAGATAATTTGTGTAAAATTACTAATCAATTGCCGTTGCTAAAATAATTCCAAAGGCAAAATTGCGGCTTGGTGTACCTTGATGAGGTTTGAAAATATCGCTCATACCATATTTTGCATAGAATTCGACGTTTTTCATTTTAATTGAAGCAAATTGATGTAATGCAAAATCGTTCATGTTGAAATCATCAAAATACTTGATTTTTTCTCCATCTAATGTTCTTACTTTGCTGTGACAGCGCACCAAATAGCCTCCTTGAATCCCTAATTTCGCTGAGAAAGTAGGATTTCTTGGTTTGTTTTGATAACCAATTGAAATTGGAATCCCAAGGTAGTTGGTTACAATTTTAGATTTGTCGGCATTGTCATTTGGATTTGCAGCTGCCGGGGCAATTTCATATTCAAATTGAGTTGCATTATGCTTTAAACGAACCCTATTGTCTCTGAATCTGTAGTTTTGAATGTTGTAACTAATTCCAAACCAAAAGCGTAATTTCCCTTTGGCTATGTTATACCCCCAATCTTTCTCAAACCCTATTTGTAATGTTCTAAAATTATCTAATTCTGGCAATTGATGATAATCAACCGCTGGTGGTGCTGTTCCATTAGGTATAGGTTTCTGACTTCTGACTTGTAAAAATCCCAAGTCAAAATGTGAATAGGTCACCACTTTTTTGATTTTATATCTGTTTCTCAATTTTGCCAAACGTGGGTATTTGCCGTGTAGCTTTTCTGGCACTAAGGTATCGTTTTCAATACTTTTGAATTTAATTCGATTTTCTCCTGATGTCTTGTTTACAGTTATTTCAATGGAAATAACATCATTTAATTTCTCAGTATTAATATCTACATCCATATCTTTTATCGATGGAGGTAAACTAGGCAGCGGAATGTTTGTATTTGTGTTTTTTAAACCAGAATCAGCCCATTGTGTTAATGAATCAAAATATTTATCCAATTCATTTTGAGGGATTTTATGTAAATAGTTTTCGTGAATTACAATTTTTACATTGGGAGATGATCTTTTGGTAGACATTGTAACAATTTGACCTTTTAAAATTGGCATAGCACCAAAAAGTCCGAGCAATAAAATTAGAATTTCTTTTGTATATGTTTTCATTTGATTATTCAATTATGTTCGCAATCATAGATGCATTTTCAGTATTAACTTGAATTCCTAAAGTAGGTAGCCACTTTTCTTTCTTGCGACTTGTCACCAATTTTATTTTTGGAATTGTACCACTTTTAATCATTTGCTTTACCTCATTTATCCATTGTTTGCTTAATTGTTGGTCGTTTTTTACTTCAACATCATTTAATGCAATGTTTTTTGTTGGTTGAATTTCAATACAATCGTCTTGACATGCACAGTAATTCGCGGAATGAATCAATAACCATTTTAACATGATTTGCTTTTTTTCTTCGTCAGATAAGTAGGTATTTGCAGTCAAATTGTTGTAAAATTCATATTCTTCAATGAGCTTACTTGAAGGTTGAAACTGTTTTTTATGTTTGTTAAATTTGTTCAAACTTAATTTTTCAAGAGGTATATTTTGTGATGAATTTGGATCCTCTACAGTAACTACGTTTGTTAATTTCATAGGAATCAGTTGTTCTCTTTTATTAAATTCGATAGGTTCAATAATTTTCTTTGTTTCATTTTTGGCAACCCTTGGTTGTTTTTGAATCGATGTTGGCTGGTTAGTGTAAAACAAATACGATACACACAAAACGACAACTGCAGCAGCTGCATATTTTAACGGCGAAACATATATTTGCCAAGATGACTTTCTGATTAATGATTGTTTGTTAATGTAAACAATAGCATCGTCATTAAGCAAGTAGGTCTGCTTCAGAGATGAATGATAGTTTTCTAAGTCTTTGTTGGATTTTATTTTGTTAAGGATAATTAAACTTTCCTCACTGGACAAGTTTCCTTCTAACAATTCAAAAATCTCCCACTGTAACTCTTCTGATATCTCTTTCATAAATAATTCTCCAATTTTCCCAATATTTTTTGCAAGGCTTGTCGCCCCCTGAAAATATTGATTTTTACTTGATTTTCGGTTAGGTTCATGATTTCACCAATTTCTAAGTAACTATATCCCTCATAATCTCTTAAAAGGATAACATTTCTTTGCATTTCGCTTATTTGGCTTAAGGCATTTTCTAAAATGGGTTTTAAACCTCTAAAATCAGCTTGTTCTGATTGTGGTTCTCTGTTTGAAATCAATTCCATATCGACTTCTCTTTTTTGCTTTCTAATTATGTCAATCATACAATTGTATGCAATTCTAAATAAATAAGCTTTGCATTTTGTAGGGTCAACGTTGTTTTTGTTTATCCAAAGTTTTTCAAATGATGTTTGTACAATTTCTTGTGCATCTTCAACCACTTTGATATTCTTCAGCGCAAACCGATAAAGAGCATCACTCTGGGAATATACAATTTGGTTGTACTCTTCAATGGTCATTCGCTAGAATAATAAACGGATATATATTGCAAAAGTTACAATAACTTTGTAAAATAATGTTAGAAATTAGAAATAATTGGTTCAAGAGTTGGTTTGATACAAAGTATTATCACATTTTGTATAAACATAGGAATAACGAAGAAGCCAGTTACTTTATTCGAAATTTAGTAGCGTTTTTGAAAATTCCATCAAATTCGAATGTTGCCGATATTGCTTGTGGCAAGGGGAGACACAGTTTGGAATTATCTAAATACGATTTAAATGTTTGGGGAATGGATTTGAGTAGCAATAGCATTCTGTTTGCAAACGAACATGCAAATAAAAGAACTGAATTTTCAGTACATGACATGAGGGAACCTTTTCCAAAGGGAAATTTCGATTATGTTTTTAATTTATTTACAAGCTTTGGGTATTTTGAAGATTCAAACGATGATTTAAAGTGTATTGAAAATATTTCATTGGCATTAAAAAGTGGCGGTTATTTTATTCAGGATTATATAAATTCAAAGATTGTGATTTCTAATTTTCCTCAGAATGAAACAAAAATTATTGACGATGTTGAGTTTGGGATTTCTAAAATGGTGAACGGGGAATTTATTGAAAAGCATATTCATGTAAAACATGGAAAGTTTGAAGATGAATTCATGGAAAGGGTTAAAATGATTTCAAGAAATGAGTTGGATGCAATGTATTCAAAAGTTGGATTGAAATTAATTTCAGTATTTGGAAACTATAGCTTGGAAGATTTTGATGAAGATACGTCACCCCGAATTATTTTAATTGCAAAAAAAATATGATGCACTTTTTGATAAATTTCGATCATAAGTTATTTCTATTGATCAATCAAACCCTTTCAAATCATTGGTTGGATGGTTTGATGCATATTTTAAGTTCCAAAGCAGCGTTTATACCTATTTACATGATTGCAATTTTTAAGTTTGTTCAATTATATAAGAAGAAATTTTGGGTTCCAATTTTATTGTGTGTTTTTGCTGTGGGACTTTCAGATAGCATTAGTTCTAAAATTTGCAAACCACTATTCAAAAGAACGAGACCTGCATATTGTACTTCAATGAATCCGCGTTTGCCAGATGGAAAACCAGGAAGTCAATATGGATTTGTAAGTTCACACGCTGCCAATGCTTTTGCTTTGTATCCATTATTTGTTGTGCTGATTTTTGGATTTAACGAATTGAAGAAAAGACGAAAATATATCACGGTTGCTTTTATTTTGGCAACAATGGTAGCTTATTCAAGGGTTTATAATGGGGTACATTGGCCGGCAGATGTTATTGGAGGGGCGATTTTGGGATATTTAATTTTCTTACTAATTAGTCGAATCTGGGAAAATAAGTTCAAGGCATTTGCCTTAAAAAATTGAATTTTAATTTAACTTCGCACTATGAGTTATGAATTTATTCTTGTTAATCCTCAGGTAGCACCTTTTGTTGGATTAATTCAATTAAATAGGCCTAAGGAATTAAATGCATTGAATTTGCAGTTAATGGGTGAAATAAAAGATGCCTTATTGCAATTTGATGAAGACGAAAATATTCGTGCAATCATTATTACAGGGAATGAAAGGGCGTTTGCTGCTGGTGCAGATATCAAACAAATGGCAGGTAGAAATGCCATTGACATGTTAAAAATCGATCAATTTAGTACCTGGGATAGTATTCGAAAAACCAAGAAGCCAATTATTGCAGCTGTAAGTGGATTTGCTTTAGGGGGAGGATGTGAACTTTGTATGTTATGCGACATGATTGTTGCAAGTGAAACAGCTCAGTTTGGCCAACCTGAAATCAATATTGGAGTTATGCCAGGCGCAGGTGGAACGCAACGCTTAACTAGGGCAGTTGGGAAAGCCAGGGCTATGGAAATGGTGCTTACAGGCAATTTTATATCTGCTGAAGAAGCACGTGAAGCTGGATTGATTAATAAAGTAGTACCTGTTCAGCTATATTTAGACGAGGCAATTAAGATGGCAGGTAAAATTGCAGAGAAATCACCAATTGCGGTTCAAATGGCAAAAGAAAGTGTATTGAAAGCTTTCGACACTGGATTACAAGAAGGCTTGTTTTTTGAACGTAAAAACTTTTATATGTTGTTTGCAACAGAAGATCAAAAAGAGGGGATGAATGCTTTTATAGAGAAACGGAAACCTGAATTTAAGAATAAATAATTTTTAAAGTTAGTAACATAAAAAAAGAGCGACCATTTGGCCGCTCTTTTTTTGTAAGTAGAGTGAAATTAATTTTTGTTTATTATCTTATTTAACGTCAACCCAAACTGAGTTTACATAAAACAATTCAGAAGGAGAAATATATTTCCAAACAATAACAACTGCAGCAGTGTTAGATTTGTTTAAATTCCACCAACCGAAATCGCGCCCAAGGCTAGACTGGTAGGCTGCGTTTAATGCAGTAACCCATTTAGCAGTGGCTGGAACATAATCAAAAGTAGCAGTTTTGTCAACGATTGCATTTGCAGACGGATTGTCCATGATTGCAGTTTGAGAGAATGCAGTTTGTTTTCCGTTTGCATCATTTTGCATAGAAGCACGGATGATGTGCTGTTGATCTGCGCTGTTGTTTGATGCACCTGCTTGGTATGTGTTAATTGATTTTTCGATCAACAATACAGAAGTGTGATATTTCGCACCTGCTTCTGGACCGAAAGCTTGTAATTTGTAGTTTACAGTGAATTTGTTTCCGCTCAAGCTAGCGTTTGCTGCAACACCTACTTCAACTTTGTTGTTGTTGTTCATTACTGCATTTTTATTGTAACTAGCTGCGTTATCAGTAATGGTTTTAGCAGTTGTTCCAGTATTTCCCAAGAAAGAATTACTCATGTAAAAATGAGGAATGTATCCATTTGGTTTGGTTTGACCGTACAATTGCATGGCAAATGTAGAAACATATAATGAATCTTTAACACCATCATAATAGTAAGGAACCAATAAAGATGAACCAGAAGTGTGCAAATCAATTGATACTAAATCATCGCTGCTCATTGTAGAAATTACACCTTTGAATTCAGGAGCACCATACGCGCCACAAGGTCCGCACCACGTTGCAGTATTATAAATCAACAAAGAACGTTGTTTGTTGGCAACAGTTAAAGTTGCACCATTCGCGCCAGTTGGCGTGTCTTTTTTACAGCTTTGCATCATTCCCACAACACTTGCAGAAATCACAGCCAATAATAATAATTTTTTCATTTTGTTTGTCTTTTTCAGTATTTATCTACGAATTAATGCGTTTTTTAGGGTAAAAACAACAAAAATCATCAAAAATAATAATAATGACATTTTATGAGCATAATAATCAACAATATTGAACAAGAAAATACAATTTCAAGTTTTCATATTCCGAATTACCTTTGTGAAAATGTCAGGAGTAATTGCTCGCCAAAGTCTGTGGGCCTCAGTTGTAAACTACACCGGTAGTTTGGTGGGGCTATTTACTACGTTCTATTTATTTCCATTGGTTTATACCCAATCTGAGAATGGGGTAATTGGATTGTTTATAGAAATGGGAGCTTTGTTAGCAGGAGTGGCTCAAATGGGCACCGGATATTCAATTTGGAAGTTTTTTCCTCAGTTTAAAAATCCCGAAAAAGGACATAACGGGGCAGGGTTTTGGATTCTTGTAATTCCATTGGTTGGATTTATTATCACGGCACTCGCCTTATTGTTTTTCAAAGATCCAATCATGGTTTATTTTGGCAAAAATTCAACAGATTTTGAACAATATTACTATTGGTTGCTGCCTTTTATTTTCTTTTTTGTTTTTAATAACGTTTTCGAGATTTTTTCATCGTCAATTGGCAGTATCATTTTTGCATCTTTTTTAAGAGAAAATGTAGTGCGGATTTTGCTAGGATTGATCGGTTATTTATACTATATCAAAACATTGCATTTTTCGCAATCTGTTCATTTGATCCCACTAGTTTATGGGGTAATGGCAATTTTGAATTTTACCTATATTGTTAAAAATACAAATATTTCCTTCAGGCCAGATTTTCATTTTGTACGTCAAACCGAAAATTTAACTTCAGATTTTTCAAAATATACGGGCTATCTATTTTTGACTTATTTGGCGAATTTATTTGTTCAAAGAATTGACTTTGTTATGATCAGTTCAATGAAAGGGTTTTCCGATACGGGTATCTATCGAATTGCTGTGAATATGGCCGTTTTAATAGAAATTCCAACCAGAAGTATTTTACAAATATCTAATCCCAAATTGGCCGAAGCAATTCACCGTAAAGATGACCATGAAATAGCCCGCTTGTATCAAAAAACAAGTTTGAATCAATTTATTTTAGGCTGTTTGGCGCTTTTGCTTATTTGGATAAACATTGATGTTTTTTTTCAATTGATGCCCAATGGTGAAAAATATGCTGCAGGGAAGTTTGCTGTTTTATTTCTGGGTATTGGTAAATTACTCATTCTCATACAAGGGAATTCATCTGCAATGCTCACTTTCTCTAAGAAATATTACCTTTCTTTAATTGTGAATGTAGGTGCTGTTTTCTTCGGTATTGTATTTAATAATTATGCCATTCCACGCTGGGGTTTAGAAGGTGCTGCAATTGCCACAGCCTTTACTTGGGGTATTTCGGGTTTAATAATTGCCTTGATTATTTGGCGTATTTACAAAATGAATCCACTCACTTGGAATATACTTTGGGTAGTTATTGTGTTTGGTATTTTATTTGGCATAAATGCGATATGGCAAAATACCATGAATATACATTTTATAGTTTTTGGGGGAATTAAATCTGTCACAATCATGGGACTAGCCATGTTTGCAATTTATAAATTGAATTTAAGTGATGACGTTAAAAGCATGATGAATAAAGTCATCAAGCGTAAATAAATTATACGTTATAAATTTCGTGCTTATATTGCTTCAGGTTTTCAGGATTTTTAAACCATTCAATGGTGGTTGCCAAACCATCTTCAATTGTTGTTTGAGGGAACCAACTTGTGTGTTGAACTAGTTTTTCTTTTGATCCTAATAATCTGAATACCTCGCTATTTTGTGGTCGCAATCTGTCTGTATCTTGCAAAATTGTAGCATTGGGATTGATTTGGTCAATAATATGCTGGGCTAGGTTTCCTACACTAATTTCATTTTCTGTAGCAATGTTAATTTCATGCCCAATTAAAGAATCGGTTTCGGCAATGCGTATAAATCCTTCTGCGGTATCTTTTACAAAAACCAAATCTCTGGTAGGTGTAGTGTCTCCTAATTTAATTTGATCTACACCGTTAGCCAATTGCGTGATAATAGTTGGAATTACTGCTCTGGCAGATTGACGTGGACCGTAGGTATTAAAAGGTCGCACTAATGTAATTGGCGTTTCAAAACTTCTAAAAAAGCTATCGGCAATTGCATCGGCACCAATTTTGGATGCAGAATAAGGTGACTGCCCTTGTTTTGGGTGTATTTCTGTAATGGGAACAAATTGAGCGGTTCCATAAACTTCACTGGTAGAAGTTACCAAAACCCTTTCAATGTTTAAGCGCTTCGCTGCTTGAACAATATTTAAAGTGCCTTTTACATTGGTGTCTATATAACTATCTGGTGAGTGATAACTGTATGGAATAGCAATTAATGCAGCCAAGTGAAAAACGACTTCACAACCTTCCATTGCGGTATATACTCCATTTGGATCTCTAACATCCCCCGAAAAAATTTCTATTTCATTTAGAATACTTTTCGGTAAAGTATCTAGCCAACCCCAAGAATTGAAAGAATTATAATATACAAAAGCTTTAACCTTGGATCCACGAGCAACCAAAGCTTCTGTTAAATGGCTGCCAATAAAACCATCGGCGCCCGTAATAAGTACTTTTTTACCTGAAATATTCATGTTTAAGATTGCAAAAGTAATTAAACCTATTGAATTTCTTTTCTTGGGTATGCATCAATGAAACTACCTTTCGTTGCATTATAAATATTCACTCCCCTATATTGTGCATATTGTTGCAAGCGATGGTGTGCGTAAAATGCTTTGTGCAAACTGAGAAAAAACTCATGCATTTTTACTGATGTTCCGTTTGCATGCAACTGAGGAGTTGTTTTTTTATGTACTTTGTAGAAATGATCATCTACATGTTGAAGTTGATTGTTTTCATCAACAATCATATTTAAATGGAAATTATTATCAACTCCTACTAAATAAATTTTTTCAAATCCAGAATTTATTGCTTGATAAATACATGAATTAATTACATTTTGACTTTGTGGGCTGCCCAATTTCTTTTTATAAATAAAATTCTCAAACCATGTATATCCTTTTACAACTGTATAATTATAAAACTGAATTTTCATATTCTTAGTCATGGCAAAATTTACGATATAAGTATCTCTGTATATTTGAGGTATGAATAATATGATTTCCCATTTCGCAGAAAAAATCGATTTCCAAACTGAATTAATCAGTTCTTGAATTTGTAAAAAATCGGGTTGTTTTTTGAGTCTGGATAATGTTGTTGCATCCTTAAAAACTTCTTCTGAGAAATCTAAAAATGCGTGGTCGGACATCAAATAGTATTTAGGTTTAATTGTTGTAAAAGAAGGGGTTGCTGCAAACATGTTTACACACATTGATGGCATTGAATCATTAAATTTGAAATTGTCTAAATATTCTTTGGCACTTGGTCCATTGCCAATAATTACAACTGATTTTTCAGTTGCTTGAAAAGTGGGTAGAAAAAATTTACTTTTTAAGGCAATTTTCGCCAAAGACAATATGGTGTCAATTATTTTCATTGTTTAATCAATATCTTTTCTGCCTTTTCCCAATCATTCAAGGTATCTAAATCCACGCTAAATTCTTCTGGCATTTCATATTTGACTACTTTTTCCATTTCATGTAATTGCTGTTTTTTTAATGAATTCACAGAAATCACATAGATTGAGCCATTTACTAAATACGTTTTAGGGCAATCTTGGCGGCGGGTAAAATTGCTCTGGATACTGCGATGAATAAATCCATCAGTTTCATTGTAAAGATTGTAATAAGGATTTAACGGGGTTTCACAAACGCTTACTACCATGTCGCAATCCGATTTTTTGAATATTTCAATACATTCGTTTATAAATTCAACTTTTCTAAAAGGTGAAGTTGGTTGTAAGAGTAAAATTGCGTCGTAAGTTTTTCCTTGAGATTCATAAAATTCTACCGCATGAATCAAAACGTCATGTGAAGAAGTTGTATCTAAACTTAATTCTTCGGGACGGGTAAACAGAACCTTTAAATGATAATGATTTGTTGCAATTTCAATAACCTCGTCAGAATTTGTGCTTATACAAATTTCATCAATATCCTTCGATTGTTTCGCAATATCAATTGAATATCCAACTAGTGGTATATTGTTCAATAACTTCCAATTTTTACCAGGAATTCCTCTTGAATCTCTTCGCGCTGGAATGATACAAAGCACTTTCATTTAAAAGAAATTAATGGTCGGAAAATCTTCATTTGACTTTTGATAGTCGTCAAGCGAACCAATATCATTCCAATAGCCATGAATCGGGAAGCTGACTACCGATTTCTTAGATGCAATTAATTGATCAGCAAAATCGGTAGCATTATAGAAAGTATTTTGAGGGATATTTTCAATTAAACCCGAGTTGAATAAATAAAAACCAGCATTTGCAAAGTAAGTATAAGTCGGCTTTTCAGCTATTGCAGTGATATTGATGCCTTCATTCTCTAAAACGGCATAGGGCAATGTTACTTTATGCGGAATTGTTGCGATGCTTAATTCTGCATTTGTTGTTAAATGCCTTAAATACATTTCTTCAAAATCAATATTGCTTAACAAATCGGCATTGAATAATAATGTATGGTTGGTGTTAATTTCAGATATCAACGACAATGCACCGATAGTTCCAAGGGGTTCATTTTCTTCAATGTACTGTATATTGCAATTTAAATTTGTACCATCACCAAAATGCCCTTTGATTTGGTCCTTTAAATAATTTACACAAATGAAAATATCCTTAATTCCAAAAGAAATTAACCTTCTAATATTAATTTCTAAAATAGGTAAGTCGCCAACTTTCAACATTGGCTTTGGAGTGTTAATGGTGAGAGGCCTTAATCGGTTTCCCAATCCACCTGCCATAATCACTGCTGTTAATGGTAAGTAGCTTTTTAGCCGATTAAAGTTTAATATATCAATCAATTCTTTTTTTGAATTCAATAAAGGCAATATTAATATTTGCTTTTCTCGCCAAATCCTAAGTTGTTCAATTGATACTTTTCCAGCTTCAATATATTTGAAATTTGTAAAAGCAAAATTTTCTACGTTTTGATTGAAATCAATACCGTTTAGCAAACCACGACGGATATCTCCATCGGTTATTGTTCCAATAACCTGGTTATCTGAATTCAATACAAATACTGTTCTCAAATGGTATGGTAAGTTTAACTTTTCCAAGGCCAAAGAAATTGGTTCATTGTATTTGATGGTATGTGCAGAAATATCAATCATGTGAATAGGAGCTTTTTAATAAATTATATTGTAGTTCATTGCAAATTAATTCCGCAGTATTGCCGCTTCCATAAATTTGAATCTTTGTGTTTTCATATGTATTATTGATGTTTTTTCTAACCGCATCAATAATTTGCTGTTTCTGAATAGGCGTATTGAAAATATTCGGAGTAATAATTCTTCCAGTTTGTCTTTCACCCAAATTGATTACTGTAGTAGGGAAATAAGAAGCTTCCACAAATCCACTAGAAGTATTGCCCACCATCATTTTACAATGTTTCATTGCTGATAAATAACCAATGGTGCCAAGATTTTCTGTTGTAAATATGTGGGTGTTATTTTTTGCTAATTTTTCAAAAGAACTCCTAATAATTTCACCACCAGTATCGCTGTTCGGCATTGTAATGAGAATTTGGAATTCAGTAATTTCCGAAAACGCATCACAAATTTCTTGAGCGTAACGCGTATTTGATTCGTAGTTCACTGTTTCTGGGTGGAAAGTGCATAAAATGGTTGGCTTTGCAAAATGTACTCCAGTTTTTATTTTTAATTCATCAATATTTAGTAACGGTAAACTTTCCAAATTATCAATGCTCAAATGTCCGAAATTAAAAACATTTTCTGCGTTAGATGTAAGTTCAATGACCCTATTCTTATATGATTCGCATGCTGCAAAATGGTATTTAGACATTACACTTAAAGCATGTCTTAAACAATCATCAATGGCACCTTCGGTTTTCTCTCCACCATATAAATGAGCAATTTTGACTTGAAAAGGAACGGATGCTGAAACTGCTGCAAACATTTCGTATCTGTCGCCTAAGCAAAATACCAAGTCAAATTGATTCGATTCCCAGAATTGAGAGAATTGTAACATTGTATTTCCCATAGCTTCAGCAATATGCTTCGGTGAATCACCTAGCGCAAAACAATTGTTGATTTTATGAGGGACCTCAAAGCCATCGGATAATATTTGATTCACAGTATATCCATATTTTTCGGACAAATGTGTTCCAAATGCAATGATTTCAATGGTTGAATTGGGTAGCAAGTTTAAGGCTTTTATCAACGGATAATAAATACTATAATCAGCCCTTGAACTTGTTAATATTCCAATTTTAACACTCATATTGATGCAAATCTATTTAATTATTGGTTATAGTGTTTGAAAATAATTAAATGCTTTTTGAATTGTATGAAAAGCTCGAACATTTTTATGTTTCGATTCACTGCCAATTAAAATTCCGTGGCTTCCGTTTTTTATGCCCTGCTCAAGGTCGTTTTCAAACCTATCGCCTACAAATAATGTGGTTTCCCAGTTGGCATTTATCTGAAGCATGAACTTTTCGAAGGTATGAACATTTGGTTTGTCATTTTCAAATTCGCGCGATGGCGTAAATTGAATTTTTTCTTTGTTGTTTATTTTTAAACAATTCCATTTATTTTGTTGTGCCTTGATGATGCCATTGGTTAACACTCCAATTTGAATGTTTTTTAAAATACAAAAATCAATCCATTCATTGACACCTTCATAGGGTTCTATTTTACACAATACATGTATAAATAAGTCGAAAAGTTCGTCATGATAAACATGTGAATACAAACTAGCCTCCTCTAAGGCAAATTTGAATATGTCTTTCTTTGTGAATCTGAAATGATCAAAATGATCAAATAAAAATTGAAAAGTTTCTGACTCTATTGAATTTTTTAAACAGAATTGGTTGAAAATTTCTTGAAAATAGAAAGATTCAGCAAAAAGTGTGTTGTCTAAATCAAATATTACAGTTTGAATTTTCATTGAATGTGATCCCAACTTAATGCAGTTTGTTTTGGTATGTTGCTCAACGCTGTTTTCCCAACAAACTCATCAATCAACATGGGTGAAATTCCAGATTCTGGACGTAAAATCACTAAATTTTCCATGCTCAATATTTCACCGGCTTCAATGTCCCTCGAAGTAAAAATACTCCTTCTTGCAATAAACTTGTTTTTGCCTTCACTCGGTGAAGTTATTTTCTCTTTTGACCCTAGCGCAATTTCAATATTTCGAATGCCATCTACCAATGCTTTGAATTCTGAGGGATCTAATGACGCCTGCTGATCTGGACCTGGTAAACTTTTATCGGTAGTGAAGTGCTTTTCAATTACAGTGGCGCCCAACGCAACTGCAGCGATTGAAATATCAATGCCTGGCGTGTGGTCACTATAGCCATATTTGATGCCTAGTTTGTTTCCCATTTCAACCATTGCCAATAAATTGACATCTGCAATTGGACTAGGATATTCGGTATTGCATTGCAAAACAGTAATTTGATCTTTTGTTTGGCCATTTGCCAAAAGCGCGTTTACCGCTGCTTCAACATCTTCCATGTCTGCCATTCCTGTAGAAATATAAACCTGAGAAGCCCTTTGCGCAATCGCTCTCAAATATGGCAAATTGGTAATTTCTCCTGAAGGGATTTTATAAATGGTTTCACCCATTCCAGTCAGATAATCTAAGCTTTTCAAATCGAAAGCCGTCGATAAAAACATTTTGCCACGCTTTTCAACTTCTTGTTTTAGTAGAGGGAAAATGTCATGCGTGAAATGGAATTTGCGCGACATTTCCAATTGACTTTCACCTGCATTTCCAGTTGTTACTTTTTGATAATCGGCTTTGGGTGCGGTTGAAGTTTGAACCAACTCTGGGATTGCAGTTTGAAACTTAATAGCGTCCACTCCGCAATTTGCAGCGGCTTCAATCATCGCTACAGCCAATTCAAAGTTGGCATTGTGATTGACACCAATTTCGGCAATTATAAATGTTTTATTCATGGGTATATCCTTCAAAATAATGTTCTCTAAAACTCCTCACCATGAGTGTGTTGGGTTTGAACGAGAACGTAGGGATTTCTAATTTCAAATAATCACAAAGTACTATTTCAAACCATGGAACTCCAGCACCCCAAGTGGTTAACATTGCGCCACCAAATCGAGGATTTACTTCCATGGTATATATTTCTTTGGTTTTAGGATCTTCAATAAATTGAACCGTAATAGCGCCCTTAATTCCAGCTTGATTTGCAAGAATGTTGCAGGCATTACTAATTTTTTCATTTTCTACAGTTAGACTTTTTACTGCTTCACCACCCAAAGTTTCAAGTCGTTTTCTAATTCCGAAGAATTGAAAATCGCTATTCAAACCTATGTATCCATCTACAGAATATTCTTGTCCTTTGATACAATTTTGAATTTCATAGTTTTTAGATTGTTCGGAAAATAAAAATTCGTCAAGTTCACGTTGTTCGTTGAAATAGATCAAACCTTTACTTGCCGAACCTTTATCTGGTTTGGCAATTGCTGGAATTTTATTTCCGAAACCTGCTGTTGGCATTCCAATTGATTCAAAAAACAGGTTGGAGGCCTTTTTGCTGAAAAAAGTTTTGCATTGAGCATAATCGGAAGTTGGCGTAAAAACAAAATCTGTTAGTTGAGCCAAAAGGTCAACCGCATGATCGTGATAGGGAATAGCAATTTCAATGTGATTTTCCGAAATTATTTTTTTAATATCTTCAAGAATATTTGGGTCAGAAAATTTCAAACCTTGAAAAACAGTTGCAATTTTTTCAATTGGTAAACCGAATCCCATTTCATAAGCGAAGATTCGAATATCAATCCCTAATTTTTTGCCGGCATCAATAAAACATTCTGCTGCAGAATATCTTTTTCCTCCACCTATAAAAAGAATGTTCAATTTTGTCATCTTGCGAAATATGGGCTGCTAGGAATATTGACTAACCGCGATTGAATGTCTTTTGCCGTTGAACAATCTGACTTTACGCAGTTGTTTTCAAACATGGGAAGGGTAAATAATAATTCCCATCCTGGTCTGCACATGGTTTTACTGTCGTTAGCTATTTGTAAAAAGCAATCACGTTCTTCTTTTGAGGGAAGTAAAATTGCGCACAGCCAATAATTACTGTGTTGCTCATTCGGCTCCTTAAGGAACTGGATGTCTTGGAAATGTGAAAATAATTCCGTATATTGTTTTGTTAGCGTTCTTTTTTCTGCTAAAAACTCGGGAAGTTGTTCCAACTGAGCACAAAGCAAAGCTGCGTTGATATTTGGCATTCGGTAATTGTATCCAATTTGATCATGGAAAAACTCCCATGCATGTGGTACTTTGGCTTGCGTAGTGAGGTGTTTTGCTTTTTTTGCCAAAGTTTCATCTTGGGTTAAAATAACACCACCACCGCCGGAGGTAATGGTTTTATTGCCGTTAAAACTGATTGTTCCAAATTTTCCAAAAATGCCACTGTGCTTGCCTTTGTAATACGAACCCAAACTTTCTGCGGCATCCTCTACTACATCAATAAAATAGTCATTACAAATGTCAATGATTTTGTCTATTTCAGCACAAAAACCAAAAGTATGCATTGGAACGCATGCTTTAATCGCTTTTCCACTTTTGGTATGGATACAAACGTTATTTACTAATTGACATTCAGTTTTTAAAAATGCTTTAAGTTTTTCTGGTGAAAGCGACAATGTTTTTTCATCGATATCAACAAATGCAGGAGTTGCACCACAATATGAAATGGCATTCACTGTAGCAATAAATGAAAAGGGTTGGGTAATAACCAAATCGTTTTGTTCAACATTACATAATTTTAATGCAATATGAAGCGCTGAAGTTCCATTTGAACACGCAATCGCAAATTTGGATCCAGTGTACTCGGATAAATCTAATTCAGCCTTATCAACAAACGGTCCAACACTAGAAACAAAAGTTGAATCTATACATTCATTGAGATATTTCTTTTCATTTCCCCTAAAATTTGGGGCATGTAATGGAATAAATTCATTTTCTTTTGCATGGAAAATTTCGCGGATATTTTTTATAATCTCTTGATATTCAGTTTTATTCGTTTCCATTTTTTGAAAATTTATTTGGAGTATCTATTTTAAATTGGATAATCTGCGTTTACAAAATTAGCAGATTATTGTCATTTACATAAACACTCCTTTACTTTGTACCCTCAAATTATGCTAAATTTAATTTTATTCGGCCCTCCAGGTGCAGGAAAAGGCACCCAAAGTGAAAAAATTTTGGTGAAATATAACCTGAAACATATTTCTACTGGCGATTTGTTAAGGGCAGAGCGAAATGCTGGCACGGAACTAGGAAATCAAGCCAATGAATTTATTTCAAAAGGAGAATTGGTACCAGATGCTGTGGTTATTGGAATGGTAAAGAATTTTATGGCTGATAATACAGATGCCAAAGGATTTATTTTTGATGGATTTCCAAGAACGATTGCGCAAGCGGAAGCTTTGGATACAATGTTGTCAGATTTTAATACTGATATTTCTATCGTTTTGGGATTGGAAGTAAATGAAGACGAATTGGTAACCAGATTGTTGTTGCGCGGTCAAACCAGCGGACGTGCCGACGACCAAAGCGAAGATACCATTCGCAACCGTTTCCAAGAATATTTGAACAAAACATTGCCAATTCAAAATTATTATGCTTCTAAAAATAAATATTTTGGGGTTGAGGGAATTGGTGAAATTGATCAAATATTTGTATCACTTTGTGATCACTTAGATAAAATTTCTTAATAAACGAATATCCCTCAAAGTGGCTATAAAATGGATTTTTTTAGATCTTGACAATACTTTGTGGGATTTCGATGGAAATGCAGAAGATGCACTCAATGTTTTGCATGATCGACATCAATTGAAGCATCATACGGGGTATGAAGTTGATCAGTTTGTTGCATTGTACAAAGATGTCAATCAAGCCTATTGGTTGCGTTATGAAAAAGGTGAAGTAGATAAAGAAACCCTAAGAACAAAGAGATTTACAGATACTTTTGATTTAATGGGATTGCCACATGCTTTGCAGCCTGAAAATATTTGGCAAGAGTATTTGGATATTTGTCCGAGAATGACCAAACTAATGCCGGGTGCATTGGAATGTTTGGAATTGCTTTCATCGAAATTTAAAATAGGAATTTTAACAAATGGTTTTGAGGGAACTCAAACCCTTAAGTTATCAGAATCGGGCATTGGGAATTTTGTAGATTATTTACAAACTTCCGAAAGAGTGGGATTGGCAAAGCCATCACTTGAGTTTTTTCAATTGGCATTAACTTATGTAAATTCAGATTACTCGGAGGTTTTGTATATCGGCGATAACATTAATACAGATGTGAGGGGTGGCCTAAATGCCGGAATTCAAACCTATTGGTATTGTAAAGAAAGCAATGCAAATACAATCGATGATAGTATCATGAATCATGCTCTTTTTGGAGGAATTGTGCAAGATTTATGTCATTGGTCGAATTCTATTATCCAGGAATTCTAATTATCTCAATACAAATGATTATTTTTGTAGCAATGAAAAATTTTGCGAAAAAATTGTTGGCTGCTTTCAGCTTTTTAATTTTGATTTCTTCTGTGTCTGCACAAACATTTAGTCTTGTTGGTGGTTCGGTGCAATATTTTTATCCCAATGCCACAGGTTCAATGGATTGTGCTATTCATATTAAAAATGAGGGTGCTTCTATTTTGAAATTAAAATACAAAAAAGTATCTGTTGATTTTCCTACAAAATGGGACGTTTCTTTTTGTGATAACGTAAATTGCAGCAATTCATTCAGTGATACTGGTGTTATGTTTGATATTCCGGTTGGCGATGAAGAATCGTCTTTGAAATTATCAACTTTCCCAAATGGGTTTGCCGATACTGCCATTGTGAAGTATGCAATTTGGGATATAAATGCACCTTCAAAAGTTGATACAATGGTGTTTAATATCTACGTAAGATGGGGAGTAGGTTTGAATTCGCTGTCGAATTATGTAACTATTTTCCCTAATCCTTCGATAAATACTTTCAATATTCAAAGCAATGCTTCAATTTCCGGAATTGAAATGTTGTCTTTGTCAGGTGTGAAGATGCCAATTCAATATTCAGCCAACGCAAATGGTATGGTTGTAAATACTTCTAAATTAGCATCTGGAGTTTACAATTTGATTTTTGTTGAAGGCGACATCAAAAGAAGCAGCCTAATAATTGTAGGGAATTAAGTAAATTTTATACATGATTGATATTCCTTGGTATGCGCTGTTATCGGCCGTAATAATTGCCTTGGGAGTATCTTATTTGGTTTATTTCAAAGAATTTCAGATTGGTAAACTTTGGAAGACGGCGGCAATTCTGAGATTTTTCGGAATAATCTTATTGGTTTTGTTGTTTTTTGCACCAACAATTACATTAAAAACGAATAAAATTGTAAAGTCTAAATTGTTGATTTATCGCGATGCCAGTGCATCATGTGATTCAATGTCCCTCAAAATTAATAAAACATTAGATTCCCTATTGAATCTAAAATTTGGTAGCAATATCAGTATTTCATCCTTTGATTTTGCCAAAGAAATTGTTTCAAATGGCAATAAAATGCCAAATGAGATGAAACAATTTACCCGATTTGATCAAGTTGTTAAGCATTTTAAACAACAAACAAAAGATGAGTCTGTAACAGCGGCGTTGGTTATTTCTGATGGAATAATGAACCAAGGTCAGATGCCTAATTTTATTGGGAATTCAACCAAAGTGCCTTTGTTTGCTGTTGGTTTAGGCGATTCTGTTCAATATCCTGATTTAATGATTACCGGTTGTTTGGCCAACGATCAGGTTTATAAAGAAAATACATTTGTTCTTGAAGGTTCTTTTGAAGCAAAAAAAATCCCTACGGGAAATGTCGAAATTCAATTGAAAGAGGGTAATCGAATTATTCAATCTAAGAATTGGGTACCGGGTAATGCAAATGATTTTACAAAATTGATTTTTGATGTCAAACCATCTAAAATTGGATGGCTGAAATATTCATTGCAAATCAAAGGGAAGATTGAAGAAAAGAATGCTCTTAATAACACAAGGGATTTTTGGGTTCAAGTTGTTGAGGAGAAAAAGAAAATACATCTGGTTTATGGGAAACCACATCCGGATATAAAGTCCTTGAAATTGGCATTAGAATCGAAAGTTCAAAATGAGATTTTTATTTACAGCGGACTAAGTGGACTGAAATCGGGTGCCGATATTTATGTATTTCATGGTTTTCCAACCAACAAAATCGAGTTAAGTGCTGTTATGAATGTAATTCAGAAACGCATTCCAATTTGGGTATTTGTTGACAATCTTGTAAGCGCAACTCTGCTTTCAAATCAACTGAACCAAAATATTGGTGCCAATTTTAATCAATGGCAAGAAGTTGCCACAATTTGGAATGAGAATTATGGACCTTTTTTGATAGAGGGGACAGAAAATCAATGGAAATCTTTAGGTGCAGTGAACACTCCATTGACGAGGATAGCCTTAAATGCCGATTTTCAAACCCAATTGTTTCAAAAATGGAATGGAATTCAAACCAATTATCCGCTTTTTGGAAGTTGCGAAAAAGAGGGTTTGCGCAGTTTGTGGTTTTTTGGAAATGGTATCTGGAAATGGAGAATGAATGAGGGGAGAATTAATAATGAATCAAAATTATTTGATGAATGGGTAAGTAAGAATATGTTGTGGCTTGGTGCTTCGGGAAAAAAGCAAAAAGAAATTCAAATTTCATTGCCTAATCGTATATTTTTATTGGGGTCTGAGCAGAATATTGCCATTATCCATTTTGATCAAACGGGTTTGCCTCAAAACAAAGATGAAATTGAGGTTTATTTGATTGATTCAATTGGAAATAAAATTCAATTGCCAGTTAATAAAAATTTAAATAAGTACCAGTGTATTGTAAATCCTAAGTCAGTTGGGAATTATAGAATTCGTGCATCCTTGAAAACAAATGCAGCAATTTTCGATGAGCAAATAATTTCTGTATCTCATTCTGGATTGGAACAAAATAACACAACTTCTAACTTTGATTTGTTGCGCCAAATTTCACAGGTTAATGGGGGACATTTTTATGCAGTTAACAATTTGAATGGTATAATTGATGATTTATCTAAGAATTTAATTGGCACAGAAAGAATCGTGGAACAAGAAAAATCACTCTCTTTTATGCAAATTTCTGGGGTAATGTTTTTATTGGTTTTTATATTTGCTGGGGAATGGTTTTTGCGAAAGTGGTTAGGTAAAATTTGATGGCTATGAACAAACAAAGGGTGGTTGTTGGAATGAGTGGAGGCGTTGATAGCTCCGTGGCTGCATATTTGCTTTTACAACAAGGCTATGAAGTGATTGGACTATTCATGCGGAATTGGAATGACGCTGCCGTAACCTTAGAAGATGAATGTCCGTGGATAGACGATAGCCGCGATGCAATGATGGTTGCAGAAGAATTGGGTATCCCTTTTCAAGTTATTGATCTGAGTGAAGTATACAAGGAACGTATCGTTGACTATATGTTCAATGAATATGAGATGGGTAGAACTCCGAATCCGGATGTTTTATGTAATCGCGAAATAAAGTTTGATGTGTTCTTGCAAAATGCGCTAAAATTGGGTGCTGATTTTGTAGCAACCGGGCATTATGTACAAAAGCAAGAAGTTGTTGTTGAAGGAGTAACAGAATTCAAGTTAATTGCGGGTTTAGATCCAAATAAAGACCAAAGTTATTTTTTGTGTCAGTTAAATCAGTTCCAACTTTCTAAGGCGCTTTTTCCTATTGGAGGGATTTTGAAACCGGAAGTAAGAATGATTGCAGAAAATGCAAATTTGGTTACAGCAGCTAAAAAAGATTCTCAAGGTTTATGTTTCATTGGGAAGGTAAGATTACCTGAATTTTTGCAACAGCAATTAAAAGTAAAAGTGGGTCAAGTTATTGAAATTCAAGAAAATAATGAGAAGGTAAGTGTGTATTTTAATAAAATGAAAGATGCAAATTTGCCATGGGAAAATAAAATTGAGAAGTTGAAATTTGCCAAAAGTGATGGTAAAGTGGTAGGTGATCACAATGGGGCCCATTTTTACACAATAGGGCAAAGAAAAGGATTAAACATTGGTGGTAAACCTAAACCATTGTTTGTTTTACAGACCGATGTTGTAGACAATATTATATACGTAGGACAAGGTGAAGACCACATGGGTTTATTTTCTGCAGGGTTGTTGATTTCACAAGCGGAAGCGCATTGGGTAAGGCACTCAATGAAGCAATTTGTTTTAGAATCAGATCATTTACTTTGTAGAATAAGATATCGCCAATCATTGTTTCGTTGTAAACTCATAGAACAAGTTAATGGTTCTTTTATTTTAAGTTTTGAAACACCTCAAAAGTCTGTAACTGCAGGACAATTTGCGACAATTTATTTAGAAAATGAATTAATATTTAGTGGAGTAATCTCCTAATATTGTCATTTTTTATTTTTTCAGTTTTATCAGGGCAACTTTATTTTCGGTTTAATTGTCATACAAATGTTAAATTATTTTATTTATAAAATAATTCACATCAAAACAAGTTTTAAGACTACGTCTTAACCGGCATCATATGACAAAACGATTAAAAAATTCATTTAAAGTAATTCTATTTACCTTATCACTATTGGTATTTTCCCAAAAGGGAAATTCACAAATTTCTTCAACAGGGAAAACTTTCTACATGAGCTTCATGGAAATGGAAACACGAAGCGGTGGCTTTCCTGATACCTTGCTCATTTTCGTAACATCTCCAATAAATACGACTTTAGTGTTGGATAATCCAAGGTTAACGGGATCATCTGTAAATTATAATATTACTGCAAATAAAGTAAACCGAATTTCAGTAGACGTAAACTTTTATTATCCAATTGGTTCAGAGTTTAGTAGTACTGATATAAATAGCAAACGTGGTTTGAGAATTGTGGCAAAAGATCCTGTGAATGTTTATTGCATGAATCTGGAGTTAAATCGTTCAGATGGAACTTTTGTATTGCCCTATGAAAGTATTCCAGCTGCGCCGGAGTATTTTGTAGTATCCTTTCCACCGAATGCGCCAACTGGGAATTTCCCAAACGTAACATCATCATACGGTGAAAGTGAGTTTGTGATTATTGCAATGGATAACAGTGTTACGGTAGAAATTACACCAACAGCTCCTACAAAAGGAGGTAAAGCCGCAGGTACTGCTTATACCGTTACTTTGCAAAAGGGACAAGTTTATCAAGTTCAGTCAGTCAAAGCAACTGGCACAAACAATACGGATCCTGCCGTTTCATCGTGGGCAACTATCGGTGCAAAAAATGGAGATTTAACGGGTACAAGAATAAGGGTCATTAATGGCTGTGGTAAAATAAATGTATTCTCAGGCAATCGCTCAGCACACGTAACAAAAGGGAACTGTGGTAGTGGTACTAATGGCAGAGATCATCTATATACACAAGTGATTCCAACTGTTGCGCTAGGAAAAGATTATGTTTTAATGCCTTTTAGCGGTCAAACTGGTGGTTATGCATACAAAGTGATCGCCGCCAACGATAATACCAAAGTGTATAAAAATGGAACCCTAGTGACAACAATCGCAACCAAAGGGCAGTGGATTTATGATCATATTACAACAGCCACTCCTGTTTGTGTTACAACGGATAAACCATCTTATGTAGCGCAATTTATGAAAAATGGAGTTTGTAGTGGGTTGACAGGAACAAATGGTGATCCAGCTGTATTTATATCTCCAGATATCAATCAACGTCTGATCAAAACAATTGTAGGTACTGCTACAACTTCAAATATGAATAAGCATTGGGTGAATATTCTCATTGATCAAACTGCAAAAAATGCTGTTTTTATAAATGGCACAAAAGTTTCGGCTGCCTCATTCACAAATGTTACTACTTGCAATAACAAATATGCCTTTGCTCAATTGGCTGTATCAAATCCAAGTTCAAATTTAATAGAATGTGACAGCGGAATGGTTGTTGTTGCCTATGGTGTTGGTCCTTATGAAAGTTATTCTTATTCAGCGGGTGCATTGTTTGAGAATGTGGAATATGATTTTACCGTGGCTAGAAAAGGGAACTGTCCGAGTGAACCTGTAACATTAACCGCTGTGGTTAATAAATCTGTAAAGGCAATTCGTTGGGTTTATGGAGATGGTACTCCATCGGAATGGGGGACAAAAGTCACCCATAAATTTTCTAAAATCGGTACATACTATGTAGTAATGAAATGTGTAGTTGCAAATGCTTGTGGAATTGATGATACCATTACAAGAAGTAAAATTATAAACGTTTCGCCTGGGCCTTTTTTGAATTTCCCAGATACATTTACGCAATGTGCAAGCACTTTGAATTTTAAGGTTGTTCCTCCAAATTCAGTCAAGTTTTTATACAAATGGCAAGATGGATCTACGGCAAATACCTATACCGTAACAACCGATAAAAAGGTGTGGGTGAAAATAACAGATACTTCTACGAACTGTGTAGCTCAAGATACGACTTATGTTCGACGTGCAGATCCAATTATTGCTAAAATTTCCTACGATACATTGAATAAATGTGACAAACAGAATTATTTTTCATTATCTGATGCAACTGTTTATAAGAATGATTCAAGAAAATCGTCGGAATGGCGACTGGTGGATAATTTCAAAAGTAAAGTATTTACATATAATACTGAGAGAATGACGTATCACTTTGATACTCTCAGTAAGAATAATCTGAGATATATTGTTGAAACTAAAAAAGGATGTAAAGATACACTCGATACAACATTGGTTGTGTATACGTATCCAATTGCGAAAGTATCACTTCCTCCGCCGTATTTCTGCCAAAAGAAATCGGTGACATTTGTTGATTCAAGTTATTCAGACCAGGGAATCGCAAAGTCATATTGGAATTTTGGAGATGGTGAATATGATACAACCAACACAAAGCTCGGAATACATGCGTATAAAAATGTCAATACCTATAACTTGAGATTAATTACGGAATCAATTAATCAATGTCGAGATACCATTGACTCCACGTTTGTAATTTATCCAGTTGCCAAAACAGTCATCGGTACTAAAATAGTAAACCTATGTTTGAAACAAAATGAATTTGAGTTTACCGATAATTCAACTCTTTCAACAGGAACTTTTACCAACCGTTGGATAGTAAATGGAAAAACTACCGACAATGCAACTACTTTAACTAAAGTTACATACTCAGACACGGGTGTTAAAAAGTTAATATTAATTACAATTACAGACAAAGGTTGCCCGGATACTATAATTGGTAATATTTATGTTGCGCCCGAGCCTAAGGCTGCGGTAGCTGTTACCGATTCATTGTCTTGCTACAAGAATCACTTTTTCGATTTGAATGATGTAAGTATAGCTCCAAGCGGTAGTTCGTTAACAGCGCGTAGCAATTTCTATTTTAGTGATGGAACTAATGCGTATGCAAAATTGGTGCCTGCTAAAACGTTCAGTGGACCAGGAACCTATTGGGTAAGACTTGTTGCATCAACTAATTTTGGATGTAAAGATTCGATTCAAAGAAATCTCAAAGTATTGGCGAACCCAGATGCCAAGATTTCTCCGGAAAATGCATTGCAATGTTTGGTAGGAAATAAATTCCATTTTGTTTCTAAAAATATGTGGAAAGTTTCTGGAGATCCATTGACACATACTTGGGATCTAGGTGACGGAACTACAAGTTCTAAAGACTCTATTGATCATTCATATGGGGCAATTAAATCATATTGGATTACTCATAAAGTTGTTTCATTATCGGGTTGCTCAGATACGGCTTCAACTAGCGCTAGAATTGTTTCTAGCCCAACTCCTGCATTCATAACGAATAAAGACACTGCGTGTTTTTACTCTCAGCTGTTTAATTTTAATGACAAAACTGTATTTGGTTCAAGTTACAGTGTTTTATGGGACTTTGGGGATGGAACAACGGCTACTACGAATCAATATACAGGTAAGACCTTCATTACAACTGGAAAGAAATCAGTGAAATTGGTTGTAACAACGGCTGATGGATGTAAGGATTCTGTATCGAAATATATTGATGTTTTCCCTGCGCCGACAGCAGATTTCACTGTGAATACCTCAGTACAATGTTTGCAAAATAATAGATTCATTTTTAATAACACCACAAATGAAAATGGTGCAACTGCTTGCAATTATAATTGGACTATTTCTAAACCTTTGAAGAATATTCCAACCAAGGCAATTGTAGATCAGATTTTTGTAGATACAGGATTCAGGACGATTTTAATGGTTGCCACAACAGATAAAAATTGTGTGAGTTCTAAAATTCAAAATATTTACGTTGCAGAAACTCCAATTGTAACCATTGCCGGGAATAATGGTTGTGTTGGAGATCCAATTAATTTTACTTCTAGCGTATATTTAAATGTGGGTTCTCCATCCTATGAATGGACTTTTGGAGACGCTGGAAACAGTACTTTGCCAAATCCTTCTCATGCGTATTTTTCAGCAAATACGTATACTGTAAAATTGAAGGTTACATCTAATTTGGGTTGTGTAGGAAATGCAACAGATTTACCAATTCAAGCGTTTGTTCGTCCTATAGCTAAATTTACTTCAGAATATTTATTGTCGAAGGGTTTAGAAACAGATTGGAAATTTACTTCCCAATCTGTTGGTGCGGATAATTATGATTGGACATTTGAAGATGGACAAAAAGATTATACAGGTGGACCTGTGTTCATGACATTCAACAAAACGGGTGATTTTAAGGTAAAACTATATGTAACGACCAACAGTGGTTGTTTCGATAGCACATCGGCATATATTTTCTTAAAGCCCGAATTATTGTATTACTTGCCGAATACTTTTAGTCCTAATAATGATGGCTTAAATGATGTATGGCCAGGAAGCAATACTACTTCTTTCGGTTTGAATAAATATCGCATGGTGATATTTGACCGTTGGGGAAATATCATTTTTAAAACAACTGATCCAACAGGATGGTGGGACGGAAGAGATACGGACGGAAATATGGTTTTAGAGGGTGTTTACGCTTATCAAATTGATTTTAGGTATATTGACAATAGAATTTATGTGCACAAAGGCACAGTGACCGTTTTAAAATAAAGCAATAAGCTAATTCTATTAAAAAGCCTTGAAGAATTTCTTCAAGGCTTTTTTGTGGGTCGTAAATTTTACAATGTATCCCTCAAAAAAAAAGGTCCGCTAAAAGCAGACCTTTTTCATGATATTGTGTTATTCCCTTATCCCAAATAGGTCTTAAGGATTTTGCTTTTGCTTGACTTACGCAAACGACGCAATGCTTTCTCTTTGATTTGGCGCACACGCTCTCTGGTTAATCCTACTTTCTCAGAAATATCTTCCAAGGTATGGGCAGCGTTGCCATCCAATCCAAAGTAATATTTCAATACATCTCTTTCTTTATCGGTAAGGGTTGAGATAACTCTATTGATTTCATTTTGCAATGATTCATTCAATAAAGGCATATCTGGATTCGGTTCGTCGTTGTTGTCTAGTACACCTAAAAGGGTATTGTCTTCACCTTCGGCCAATGGGGCATCGATACTTAAATGACGGCCACTAGAACGCAATGCGTTTTCCACTTCGCTCAGCGGAATATCTAATGATTCTGCAATTTCTTGAGGAGTTGGTTCACGCTCAAGTTCCTGTTCTAATCTTGCCGATGCTTGAGTAATTCTTCCTAAGCTACCAACTTTATTCAATGGCAAACGTACAATTCTGCTTTGATCGGCTAATGCCTGCAAAATACTTTGACGAATCCACCAAACTGCATAAGATATGAATTTGAATCCACGGGTTTCATCAAAGCGCTTTGCCGCTTTAATTAATCCCATGTTTCCTTCGTTGATTAAATCTCCTAATGTTAGTCCTTGGTTTTGATATTGCTTAGAAACAGAAACAACGAATCTCAAGTTGGCGTTTACCAGTTTTTCGAGCGCAGCTTGATCGCCTTCACGAATTCTTTGTGCCAATTGAACTTCCTCTTGGGCATCAATCATTGGTACTTTTGAAATCTCGTTTAGGTACTTGTCAAGCGACTTGTTTTCGCGATTGGTAAATTGTTTTGATATTTTTAATTGCCTCATGTATGAATGTATATAATAAAACTAGAATTAGTATAATTTTCGCCTTGCAAAATTACAATTTTTATTCAATTAATCCAAAGTATTAATTTTCAAAATCATTCGGAATTAACAATCGTCTACTTATATACGTTTGAACGATGAAAATAGTTTGCGCTAACGCAATTTAATGATAACTGTTTTAGAAAAATCAACGAATAAATAAAATTAAGGGTTTGGTTTTTATTGTAATTCATTCAATTCAAATACATTTAACTGGGAATATGATTAGAAATAATGACTCAAAATTCTAAATGCAGTATAAGCGCTGATATATGCAATTCCTCCATAAATGAAGAACAATGCAACGGGCCATTTCCAACTTCCTGTTTCCTTTTTAATAACAGCCATTGTGCTTACACATTGTAAAGCAAACGCGTAAAAGAAAATTAAACTAATGGCATAAGGAACGCCATACAAAGGCTTGCCGGTTGTAGGATTTATTTCAGCCTGCATTTTTGTTCTAATGCCTTTTACCTGATCATCGTCCTCTGGGGTCTGGAAAAGGGTACTCATCGTTCCAACAAATACTTCCCTTGCCGCAAAAGATGAAATTAACGCAATACCAGTTTTCCAATCATATCCCAACGGCTTAATCGCCGGTTCTATAAATTTTCCAAGATGGCCCGCATAACTCGCTTCAAGTTTTTGGGTATTGTGAATTTGTGCACTGTCTTTCTTATTGATTTGACTCAATTCAACTGCTTTTAAATGCGCAGTTTTCATTGCCTCTTCCGGTCCAAAACTAGACAATGCCCAAAGTATCATCGAAATAACAACAATTACCTTTCCGGCTTCACTTAAAAAAGTTTTACATTTAATCCAAGCTTGAGAAATTACAGTTTGAATTCTCGGATTTTGATAAGTTGGTAATTCTAAAATGAATTCAGACTTTTCTTTGTCATTTCCAATGAATTTGTAAATTAATGCAAAAACCAATGCCACAAAAATTCCAGCAAAATAGGCCGATGTCATTACAAAAGTTTGCGCATGGAAAGGTCCCCAAAAAGTAGACGCTGGTATTGCCAATGAAATCAACAAGAAATAAACTGGTAACCTAGCACTGCAACTCATAAGTGGTACTACCAACATGGTAATCAATCTTTCACTTTTGTTTTTGATAGTTCTAGTAGCCATGATGCTTGGAATTGCACATGCAAAACCGCCTACCAAAGGAATAATAGAACGTCCATTCAATCCAATTTTTCGCATGATGCGATCTGTGATAAAGCTCGCCCGAACCATGTAGCCACTATCTTCCAAAATACCTATTAAGAAAAATAATATGAAAATTTGAGGTACAAAAACAATAACTCCAGAGATACCACCTAAAATACCGTCCCTCACAAAATCTGCCCACATGCCATTCGGTAAAAATTCGTCTATTTGAATTTTAACCCAATTAAACGCAGTTTCAATTAAATCCATTGGACCTGATGCTAAGGCGAATACACCTTGGAAAAGCGCCATCATTACCAAAAAGAAAATGACAACTCCAAATACGGGGTGGGTAACATATTTGTCAATTTTAATGGTATTGTTGCGTTTTCTCGTTTGAGAACCAATGACAACTTTTTTTACGATTTTTTCAATATCTGTATATCGCTTAAGCGTTTCTTCACTTAATCCACGTTCTTTGTTTCCCTCATAAAAACTTCTCAAACGGTGTTCGAAATTATCATTTTGACTAATAATATTTCCAACGGTTTGATTTTCGAGGGACAGGTAAGCGCTTTGAATATTTTTATCGCTTCGCGGATTTACAACTGTAACTGAAATACCTAACTCACTTTCAAGCGCTTTTATATCAATATCGATTGATCTGCGTTTGGCAGTATCTGCCATAGTTAAGATACACGATGATGGAATGCCCAATTCAGCAACCTGAGAAACCAACAGTAAGTTTCTACGGATATTCGATCCATCAATAATAAATACAATAGCATCAGGCCTGGGAACATCAATTCCTAATAATGTAGAAACTACCAAACGCTCATCTTCCGACTGAGCAAACAAACTATAAATACCTGGTAAATCTATTAATTCAATCTTGCCCGACTTGAGTTTCAACTCTCCCGAAGTAGATTCAACAGTTGTACCGGGGAGATTGCTTGTTTTTTGGCTTAGCCCTGTTAGTCGATTAAAAAGGGTTGACTTTCCACAGTTTGGATTTCCTATTAGCGCAATTCTCTTCACAATACTGTATTATACTAATTCGGATTCTTTAACAAAAATATTTTCAGCTTCTGATTTTCTTAGGCCAAGAATGTACGAGTCTATTCTAAATGCAATTGGATCACCGCCCGGAGCACTGTAAAGTTTTACAATTTCTGTTCCGGGAACACAACCCATTTCTGCTAATTTTAAAGTTAAATCATTTTCCTTTAGTGAACTAATTTCATAAATCTTGTTGATCTCAATATGAGTTGCGGTGATGTTCACTGTGCAAATTTAGAATGATTTTAAATAAAGTCAAATTTTATTCTCAATTAATAGGAAAATTATGTACTTTCCTTACTTTTTCACTTAACAATCTCGCTGTTTCAGTGGTAGATTTTGATTGAATGTTTAATCCTTTGAAATATTCCAATGAACTTAATTTTAGAATTTTTAACGTTTCAATATCCTTCGATTCAAAGGACTTATCAGCGATTTCCAAAAACGCATTGTTCACAGAATTGAAATTACCCAATCCGTTAAAGCAATTCTTATAAGCTTCTAATCGTTGTTCAATGTCTATTTTGGTATTTTTTAAATCCCAAAGCGTTTTTGAAATATCTTCTTCTTTTTGAACTTGGTAATCCAATATCAAATTGGCCCAAGCCGCAATAAATTTTGAAGAGGTTAAACTGTTCATTTGCTGTTTGGCAAAATCAATGGTAGCAGGTTGAATTTTGTTAAATTCTACGAGTTTATTAAATCCAAAAAACATACAATATTCTAACAAAGTATAATTGCTGGTTTTAGCAAGTTCGATTAATTCAGTTTCGGTTAAACCAGAACCTATTAAGATTAACAAAGTTTGTTTGACATTCGAATTCGTTTTTTCAGAAAACAGCATTTGCTTGAGTTCTGAATTGTAGAATCTAAGATCATGTTCGGGATTCAATGATTCTAACGTTGACAATGAAATATTCAAAAATTGAGAATTGTTGCTTTTAAAAGCCAATTCCTCCAACTTTTTATTTTGGTTTTTGATATAAGCATTGCAATAGCTAATGTTTGCATTTAAAGATGCCAACTGATTGACTTTGGTTTCGGCAAATTTCGCTTCAATAATGTTGTTTAATAACAATTTGTAAATTGCATCGGTATTGGGAATGCCTTTTATTAATTCAGGGCTATTTTTATCTAAACATTCAAAATGTAATGATTCAGGATTGTGAATTGCCGTACCAACCAATGTGTTATTTGGATTAAGAATTACATAATCTGGCATGGTATCAATCTCTAAATTGATAATTTTACTTGACTCATTTGAGCCAAACCAAACCGATTTTTTATGTTTATGCAATCCATCATATGACGAATATTCAATATCAAGTTTAAAGCATTTGCCCGTTGATTGCGTGATTTCTATTTGATATACATTTTTATCTTTTGATATTCCCCACTGAACATCCGCAACTTCATTTGAATAATACCAAGAATTGAAGAAATCCGTCATGTTTTTACCCGTTACTTTTTCAATGCATCTTTTCCATTCAGCGGCAGTTGCATTACCATAAGCATAAGTGGTAAGATATTCTCTCATCGATAATTTCAATGCTTCTTCACCAATATAGTCTCTGAGCATATTTAAAATGGCAGCACCTTTGTTATATCGAATTTCATCAAACTGATCGTCAGCTTTGCGATATCTATAGTTTACAAGCGGAGTTACTTTTTCGCTAAACAGCCAAGCCGTATTGTTTTCGGCAAGCCAACTTTGTGCTTTTTCTAAACCGTAGTAATGTTCATTCCAAAGCATTTCGCTGTATCGCGCAAAGCTTTCGTTCATTGTAATTTCTCCCCAATTGTCGCAAGTAACATAATCGCCAAACCAATGGTGAAACAATTCATGGCTAATATAATCTTCCATGTCATTATCCTTATCTTGAAGTCCCTCAGAATGAACAACAGCGGTTGTATTTTCCATGGCGCCACTCACGAATTCCCTACAAACAACTTGGTCAAATTTCTTCCAAGGATATTCTACCCCTGTATAATTTGAAAAGAATTCTATCATTTTGGGAGTATGCCCGAAAATGGTCATTGCATCTTTTTTGTATTTTGGTTCAACAAAATAGCGCACCTGCTTGCCTTTGTAATTATCTGCTGTTTCGGCCCAATTGCCAATTGCGATCATGGTTAAATATACCGAATGCGGTTGATTTTGCTCCCAAACATCTTGAAATTCTTTGGTCCTCTCGAGTTTTGTATGACTCAATCTTTCACCATTTGAAATTGAAACCATGGTGTCGGGGTATGTTAGGGTAATTTTTTGTGAATGTTTTTGATTTGGTTGGTCAATGGTTGGAAACCAACAACGACTTCCATGCGTTTCACCTTGCGACCAAAGTTGTCGGGGAATTGCAGGATTACTTAAATCGTGATTGATGAAGTAGATTCCTTTTTCAGCTAAAATTGCAGAACCTGAATTTGATTCAACGTCTACAAGTTCACGCTCTGGATTTGCAATGTAGTTGATTTTGATTTCAACAGGTCCAAATGGCATTTGTATGGTTTTGAAATGAATCACAAGGTGTTGTGAGTCTGTGTAACTAAAATTCAATTTTTCAGGAGGTGGTCCCTCAGTTTTTGGCTGATTGATTTCCACACTCAAAATGTCCATTGCCTTTGCGTCTAAAACCAAACTGTCTTGCGCATAGAAATACGGTTTCAATTTTAATATTGCAGTTCCCAGAACTGTTCTTTCTGCCCAATTGAAGGTTAAATTCAAATCGGTATGAATCAATTGCCAAACTTTGTCTGAAGGATTCTGGTAAATAATAGCATTTTCGGCATTGGCATAGGCCGTATCCGGCGAAGAATTGAAATAATCTTCGCTTTCATCATATTCAGAAGTATTTTTATGAAATAAATTGCAACTGTTTAAAGCGAAAATAATCGCCAATGCAACAAAAGCCGTGTAAATGAATTTATTTTTTTTCATTGTTTTTAAAAATTGTCCAGGCCAGTTCCGCTTGTTTTTGGAGCATCAAGCTGCCATTCAAACAAAAACATCCGTGGTTCTTAAATTGTTTCAAAAATAAGGTTTCCTCAGGATTATATATCAAATCAATTGCCATTACATTTTCGTTCAAATGTTGAAATGGAAAAATTGGCGAAACATTAACTTTGGGCGACATTCCAACGGGTGTGGTTTGAACAATTAATGTTGGTTCATTGAAAGTTAAATCGAGTAAACTACCGTATGAAATTTGATTGGCAGTTGGATTTCTAGAAACACTTACAAAAGGGATTCCGATGTTGTTTAACACCGCCTTTACGGCATTTGCCGAACCACCATTTCCCAAAATAATTGCCTTTTGGGGTTTTGAGGGAAGTACTTTCGTTGTTTCTAAAAACCCTAAGTAATCGGTATTATGTCCCTCAAGAAAAATATCACCATTATTGCGAATCACTTTAACCGTATTTACCGCGTTCATTGCTTTTGCTGCATCAGAAATGCTGTGCAAAAATGGAATAATGGTCTGTTTGAAGGGAACAGTTACGTTGAAGCCTATGATGTCTGGATTATTGAATAAAAGCGGTTTAAGTTCATCGATATTCGAAAGTTGAAATAAGTTGTAATTCCAATTGGGCAAGTTTTCGTTGTCGAAAAACTTTTGAAATATTTTCGGCGATTGGCTATGCGCAACGGGGTTTCCAATTAATCCTAGTTGGAAGATTTGCCCCATTTGGCTTTGATAACTTGGAAAATCATTGGTAAAATAGAGAACCCGATGATTGCAAAAACCACCATTTCAAAATGGGATTTCACCCATTCATTTTTACCCAAGGCATAGCCCAAAGATGTGATGCTTGTTACCCAAAGAACTGCCCCAGAAATACAATAACCGATGAATTTGCGGTAAGTCATCGTTCCCAAACCTGCGGCAAATGGAGCAAATGTTCTCACAATGGGAACAAACCTAGCCATAATGAGGGTATATCCACCATGTTTTTCATAGAACTCCTCGGTTTGTGTGAGATATTCTTTTTTCAAAAGTTTCCATTTCAAGTTGAAAATTTTCACCCCAATTTTTGAACCAATCAAGTAATTTAAATTGTCGCCCAAGAGCGCAGCAAAAATCAACAAAGGAATCAAATAAAATATATTCAATGTGCCGTCTAAAGCAGCAATCGAACCTGCTGCAAACAAAAGTGAATCACCGGGTAATATTGGCATAAATACCAATCCAGTTTCAACGAATATAATTAGAAATAGAATTATATAAGTCAAGTTTTTATATTCGCTTACCAATTCTGCAAGGTGTTTATCGAGGTGCAATAGCCAATCTTTGGCAAAATCAATTATGTTGAGATAGATCATTCAGGTTCAAATTTCTGCAAATTTCAGTTAAAATTCGTATTTTTGTATAAATCCTACTATGAAAAAGTTCATTTTGTTTTTTTCAATAAGCATTTTATTGGGTGCTTCGCTAACATCTTGCGGCAGTGCTAAACCAGTGAAGTCAAAGGGTGGCTGCAATTGCGGTTTTTAATTCACTTCACAAAAAGGCTTAGGTTGTTTGTCAATTATTTAGATTAGTTCCGAAGTTTATTTGTAACTTTGCTCCAATTTAAATAGATTATGTCAAACTCAACATATATTCCTTACAAAGTAAAAGACATTTCATTGGCTGAATGGGGCCGTAAAGAAATCAAAATGGCTGAAGCAGAAATGCCAGGCTTAATGGCGTTACGCGCTGAATTCGGTGAATCTAAACCTCTACAAGGTGCTAGAGTTGCAGGATGTTTGCACATGACCATCCAAACTGCTGTTTTAATTGAAACATTGGTTGCATTGGGCGCTGAGGTAACTTGGAGTTCATGTAACATTTTTTCAACACAAGATCACGCTGCTGCGGCTATTGCTGCTGCAGGTATCCAAGTATATGCTTGGAAAGGTCAAACTGCTGAAGAATTTGACTGGTGTATTGAACAAACTTTGTTTTTTGGTGAGGGACAAGAACCGTTGAACATGATTCTTGACGATGGTGGTGATTTGACCAACATGGTGCTTGATGTATATCCTCAATTGGCTGCTGCAATCAAAGGTATATCTGAAGAAACTACCACAGGCGTTCACCGTTTGTATGAACGTGTTACCAAAGGAACATTGCCGTTGCCAGCAATCAATGTAAATGATAGCGTTACAAAAAGCAAATTTGATAACAAATATGGTTGCAAAGAAAGTTTGGTAGATGCAATCCGTCGTGCTACAGACATTATGATGGCTGGTAAAGTGGCTGTTGTTTGTGGTTATGGTGATGTTGGAAAAGGTTCTGCTGATAGTTTACGTGGCGCAGGTGCCCGTGTAATTGTTACTGAAGTTGATCCAATTTGTGCTTTACAAGCTGCAATGGACGGTTTCCAAGTTTTGACACTTGAAAATGCAATTCCACAAGCGAGCATCATCGTTACCGCTACTGGTAACTGTAATATTGTTGCAGAAAGTCATTTCAGAATGATGAATGATAAAACTATCGTTTGTAACATAGGTCACTTCGACAATGAAATTGATATGGCTTGGTTGAACGGTACTTTTGGAAATACAAAGTATACCATCAAACCTCAGGTTGATGTTTACAATTTGAACGGCAACGAAATCATCGTATTGGCTGAAGGTCGATTGGTTAACTTAGGTTGCGCAATGGGTCACCCTAGTTTTGTAATGTCTAACAGCTTTACAAACCAAACTTTGGCTCAATTGGAATTGTGGAACAACGGAAGCAACTACGAAAACAAAGTGTATGTATTGCCTAAGCACTTAGATGAGAAAGTTGCTCGTTTGCACTTGGCTCACATTGGTGTTCAATTGACAGAATTGTCAAAAGAGCAAGCCGACTACATTGGCGTAAAAGTGGAAGGTCCTTTCAAAATGGATCAATACAGATATTAATCAATTACTTTAATATATAAAAAAGACCACTCAAAAAGTGGTCTTTTTTTTGCTCTAGGGAATTGAAAATGTAGATTTTCAATCATATTTAAGATTTATTTTAGCGCTGAACCAATTTCTTTTCGTTTCTTTGGATGTACATTCTTTCTCAAAAATAGAAATTTGTGGTTCGGTCATTTGTAAATAAGTTAACACTCAAATATCCATATATAAATGGGGTAGGGCTGCTGTTTGCAGTTAAGTTACTTTATTTGTTTTTGGGATGGGCACTTAGCAATGAGCATTTTGCAGAGGGATTGACTGTCTTTACCCGAAATGATTCATTTTGGTACATGAAAATATTTGATGAGGGTTATCCAACCGTCCCTCCAAAGCTATGGGTGTGTGATGCATTTCCGTTTTTTCCTTTGTATCCAATTTTCCTGAAAATCACGAGTCTTGGCATCTTTAATTTTGATGTCTCTGCCTTTTTGTTAAGCTTTATATTGCTCTTCCTCTTTGCGAAAGGAATTTCAAAATTGGAATATTTCCAAAATGATCAAAGCAAAATCATTTCATACCTCATTATGTGGGTAGCATTGCCATTCCATTATTTTTTCTTTGTGAATTATACCGAACTGTTGTTTATTACCATCCTGTTTTGGGTTTTGGTGAGTATAGAACAACAAAAACATTTGAAGTTGAGTTTTTTGTTGTTTATGCTGGTTTTGTGCCGGCCTACTGGATTGATTGCTGCTTTTTTCATTTGGATTTGGAAAGTGATATTGGTAAATAAAGACAAGTCTTTTTTACAGCGCGTTTTCAGTAAACAATCACTGATGTTTGTTTCTGCACCCCTAGGAATTGTAATGTATATGATTTACTTACATTTTCATTGCGGTGATGCCTTTGCATTCAATCACTCTGTGATTACATGGGGTAGGACATGGGGCAATCCTTTTAGGGGATTTATGGATCTGCGGGATTGGAACTATTATGTATTGACGGGAGTAACTGTTCTAATCTTAGTTTTTACAGGCATTTACACCAAGAAATTAACCTTAGGCGAAAGAATATTTCAATGGAGTTTGACAATATTTCCTTTGTTTTCGGGGTTGTTGGTTTCTTACTACCGCTATTTTATGGTTGTTTTTCCAATACATTTTGTTTGGGCAAATGCAATAAATGGGAGTAAAAACAGAAGGTTGATGATTGCTATTTTGGCAACTATAAATTTAATAACTTACGGTTATTGGGTAATTAACCACGGAATACTTTCGTATTAGGCCAATTCTTCTTCAGGTACGTCGGTTACACCAATTTCAGCCAAGTCATTTTTTTCAACCACAAGGTTGTCAATGATAAACTCTTGACGCTCAGGCGTATTTTTACCCATATAGTAATTCAGAAGTTTTTCAATGCTCGCTTCTTCTTTCAGAATTACTGGTTCGAGGCGGATATCTGGACCAATAAATCTTCCAAATTCATCGGGAGAAATCTCTCCCAATCCTTTGAATCGCGTGATTTCCGGTCTCACGCCCAATTTGCCAATTGCATTCACACGTTCCTTATCGCTGAAGCAATAAATGGTTTCTTTTTTGTTTCTTACCCTAAATAAAGGTGTTTGTAAAATGTACAAATGTCCATTTCTAACCAAGTCTGGAAAAAACTGCAAAAAGAATGTCATCATGAGCAAACGAATGTGCATTCCGTCTACATCGGCATCTGTTGCCAAAACAATTTTATTGTAACGCAAGTTTTCGAGTGATTCCTCGATATCTAAAGCATGTTGCAATAAATTGAATTCTTCATTTTCATACACCACTTTTTTCTTAAGTCCGTAACAGTTCAGTGGCTTACCTCTTAAACTGAAAACGGCCTGCAAATCTGGGTTTCTGCTTTTGGTAATTGATCCACTTGCCGAATCTCCCTCCGTAATAAAAAGAGTAGAATCGTAGCGTTCTTCTTTCTTTTCATCGCCGAAGTGAATTCTACAATCTCTTAGTTTTTTGTTGTGTAAATTGGCTCTTTTTGCACGCTCTTTTGCCAATTTTTGAACCCCTGCCATATCCTTCCTTTCTCTTTCATTTTGAAGGATTTTTTTCAGCAGGGCATCGGCAGTTTTTGTATTTTTATGTAAATAATCGTCAACCTGTTTTTTGATGAAATCAAGGACGGCTGACTTTAATGAAATGCCATCGGGACTCATTTCTGTACTTCCCAATTTGGTTTTGGTCTGACTTTCGAACACGGGTTCCATCACACGCACGCTGATTGCAGCAGTGATAGAACTGCGGATATCGGCAGCGTCAAATTCTTTTTTGTAAAAATCACGAATGGTTCTTACGAAGGCTTCTCTAAATGCGGCCAAATGTGTACCACCTTGGGTAGTATATTGACCGTTTACAAAAGAATAATATTCTTCACCATACGCGTCTGTATGGGTAAAGGCAAGTTCCATATCTTCCGTTTTTACATGAATAACAGGATATAGAGCTGCCTCAGTGGTAACTTTGGTTTCTAAAAGGTCTAATAATCCACGGCGTGAAGCATATGAGTCGCCATTGTATTTAATGGTTAAAGCACTGTTTAGATAGGTGTAGTTTTTAATTTGATCGCGGATATATTCTTGAATATATCTGTAGTTTTTGAAAACAGAAGCGTCTGGTTCAAACGTGATGTAAGTACCGTTGCTTTCGTTTGTATCTGTTTCAGGAGAATCGACAATAAGTTCACCGCATTTAAATTCTGCGCGTTTGGTTCTGCCATCTCTGAAACTTTGCACCACAAAATATGAGCTCAACGCGTTTACGGCTTTGGTACCAACCCCGTTCAATCCAACAGATTTTTGGAACGCTTTGCTATCATATTTACCTCCTGTATTGATTTTAGAAACGCAATCAATTACTTTTCCCAATGGGATACCACGGCCAAAATCTCGCACTTGAACGCGTTTGTCGTCGATGTTGATTTCTATTTTTTTACCGTTGCCCATGACGTGCTCGTCAATGCTGTTGTCAACGATTTCTTTAATAAGTACATAGATACCATCATCTACTGAAGTTCCATCGCCCAATTTACCAATGTACATTCCTGGTCGGAGCCTGATATGTTCCTTCCAGTCAAGACTTCTAATTTCACTTTCGGTATATTGTGGCTTTTGAATTTCTTCACTACTCATGACTACAATAATAAATTTACTTCTTCAAAAGCTACACAGAAGTTTTTCACAAATTGGTGGAATGTCAATAATGACGTAATTTTGCGGGGATGAAAAAAATGAATTTCCGATTAATGAATGCCTTTTTGGTTTTGGCAATTGGCGTAACTATGTTTTCTTGTAAGTCAAAATTAGATAAATCTTTAGATTTGATAATTCCCTATGAAAAATATATTGATGGGAAACTCATTTTAGACAGTATCCCACAACAATTTGATACCGTTTTATATCGTTTTGTGCAGGACTTTCCTCAGCACAACAAGAGTATTCAATACTTATATGCTGCAAGTCAAATAGCAGAAAAACGCGGAAACGGTCCTAAGGCGGCTGAATATTCCGCTTTTTATATCGATCAATATCCCTCAGAAAAAAAATACAGAATGGAATTGGCAGTAGTGGCGGGTCATTATTTCGAAATGAATACTCAATTTGAGAAGGCGTTGAAATATTATGATATTTTGGCTAAGGAATTTCCATCAGAGCCAATTGCAAAACAGGCAGCAGTTACAGCAAAAATGATTCGTTTGGGTTTGATAACACCCGAGCAACAATTGGAGTATTTAAAGCAACAAATTGTAAAATAAATTTTGCCTAATACGGCGAAATATATTTGTTGTCGGTGCTTTTTTTCTTTTTCTTAAAATCACCACGCTTCCAAGCGTCAAAGAATTGCATCCAAGCAACCGGGCTTAGGAAATTTTGCGGAGGTGCTTGTTTGTAATAATAAAGTTGATTTGCTCTAGATTGCGCCAGGAACTGTTGCGAAGCAGCAGCATCGGCGGGTCTAAGTTTTAACTCTTCTTTTAAGGCCTCTTGCTCTAGATTCTTCCTTGCTCTTTCGTAAGCGTCGTCTGGAATGTCGGCCGTTACAAATACATGGTTAAACATCGATTTCAATGGCATGGCTTTGATATAAATGGTAGATAAGTGGATGGTATCTTGCGTCATTAATTTCACCACATTGTAACGATTTCCAGATAATGTATCGGGAACCACATGCCAAGAGCCAACTTTTTCAACCAAAGAGAATAAAATGGTATCGCCTTTTTTTACAACCACATCAAAATGACCGTATTGATCGGAGTATCCAATTAAACCACGTCGGTTACTTCTGATATTTACATAGGGAATTGCTTTTAGACTGTCGGAAGTTAAAACTAGGCCAGTAAATAAGATGTATGGATTTTTTTCTTTACCAGGTTGAGCGAATGTCGAGTTGCTGATAAACGACAAAGAAATTGCTAGGAATAAGAATATGGATTTTTTGCTTTTCAAGTGTCTATTATTGGGCAATTTTCATTTTGTCAAATGTACTCAATTATTTTCTTAGGGGATAAACCAACCGAGGATAATGGCAAATATAACGATAAAAGGTGTTGGTACTTTTTTGCTGAGTAACATTCCAACTGTGGCAAAACAAACAAAAATTTGAATCCAAAAATGTGTGCTATCTTGCACCTTATTTAAATTGTGTAGGAAATTTTGATTGATGATTAATGCAGCAGTAAGTATAAATCCAACTGACATCGCAAAAATTCCACTAATTGATCTTTGTAAGTAAACCGAGTTTTTTAGTCTTTCCCATATGGGAAACGCAAATAATACCAAAAGAGTACCTGGCATAAAAACGGCAATTAATCCAATTAAACTGCCGAGTAATTGTCCTCCAATTCCTGAACCATTGTTTTTCATGGCAATGGTATTGGTATAAACTGCTAGATTGAAATTCGGACCTGGTAAAGCTTGAACCAATCCAATACCGGTATTTAATTCATCGAGGGACATTCTTTTTTTGTGATGGACGTATTGTTCTACGGTCATTGCCGCCAAAACGTTTCCGCCGCCAAACGATAGTGCTCCCATTCGGTAGGTGTTTTCAAATAAAATTAAAGGTTTTAAGAGTTTAGATTCGGTTTTGTATTTGGTTAGTAATAATCCGGTTAATCCAACTATTGCAAAAATGGAAATGAAAAGTGTAAGGTTCCTCCATTTAATCGGCAGAGAGGCTTTGCGTTTGATTGGTGCATTGTCGGTTACCAACCAAGCGCTGATTGCTGCACTAATGATAACCCCAATTGGAAATATCCAAGGACTTCTAAAAACAAAACCACCTATCCCTCCAAGTATAAAAATGGCGATGTTTAATTTGGTAGGCTTCATCCATTTGAACATGCTATAAACCGCATAAATTAAGAATCCTGCCACGCAGGCTTCAATATTTTGAAGTTGTTGTGATTGTAAAAAATTTGGCGATAATGCAAACAGGGTAACAATCAATGCTCCGGGAAGCGCCCATGCCAACAATGTGAAAAAGGCGAGAATTGGACCTCCAAGCTTCAATCCAATTGCCGTAATGGTTTGGGTAGTGCTTGGCCCGGGCAGAATACTGCAAAAAGCGTTGATCTCTATGAGTTCATCTTGGGAAATGTATTTTTTCTTTTCTACCAATCTTTTTTGGAAGTAAGGCAAGTGCATTTGAGGCCCACCGAATGCAGAAAATCCAAGCCAAAAAACCGAACGCAAGAAGCGAAAATGTTTTGCTTTTTGTATGTTTGCATTACGATTCATCAGATGATTTACAAAATACGACAATTTGCAACATTTTTTTCGGCCTTTGCCATATTATTTTTAACTTTATCAAATTGCACACCATCTGCGAAAAATACAGAAACGAAAAGAAGTGTTTGTATCGAAAAAGTAGATAGTTTGGCTTGGATGTTACAATCAACCAGAAACTTATTCGTATTTAAAATGGATGAGTTCGTTGAGCGCCAGGAGGAAATGAATGAAAACTTAACAAAAGTGAAATTTGTTCAAGGAAATAAACTTACAGATGAAAACATGTCAGATATTTCACAATACAATGCAATTTTCAGGGTTTACAAATCAAATGCTGGAAAATATAAAGAGGTAGTTTTAGAAGCAGAGAATTTGTTTTACGAGATAAAAGGGATTGAACAAGAATTGAAAAAAAGCAAATTCGACAAAGAAATTGATGCGTTTTTGAAGGAGTATAACCAATTGAAAATTGAATTAAAGCATAATCACGAAGAAACCCAAGAAGTTACGGAAAAACTAAAATCTGTAGAACCAACTTTCATGAGAATTGCCCCTGCCGTGGATAAAATTATTGAATCAAATTTCCCAACTAAATAGTATTCGTTGGCTTTGTTATGTTTTGATATTTGCTGAAAAAGGAATCAATTTTTTCGGATTTCATTTTCACAAAATCATTAATTTTCTCTTGCTTTTCTGATTTTGGAAGATGATTCATAAACATTGATAATTTACCTGCTTCTTCCATGTAATTTTGGAAGTTATCTGTGCCAAAACATTCAATAAGCCTAGCAAATATGTAGTTTACAGCCCATTCGTTTGGGTGTGCCAAATCGTTTTTGTAAAACCGATAATCTTTGAGTTCTTCTTGGAATATTTCAAAACTTGGAAAATATAACGCCCGATTATTCATTTGAAGGAATTCTTGAAGGGCAACCACAAGCAAAGATTTGCTCAGAAGATTTTCGGAAATTCCATCGCGCAAATGTCGAACCGGGCTAATAGTAAAAATAATGTTGCAACGAGAATTCACTTGTCGAATTGATTGGTCAATTTCATTTAAACTTTGTTTTATTTGATCAAGCGATAATAATTCTTTTGTGAATTCTTTTTGAGGGATTTTTTGGCAATTTCCTACATAACTACTGCTATCTATGTGTTTGTAAACCCATGCACTTCCCAAGGTAATAAAAATGGTTTCCGATTGTTTTAAAGCATTCATCAATTTATTTGATGCTTCTTCAATTTTATTTAGGAGTATTTTTTTGTCTTTGTTTTGAAAACTTGAGTCAAACAAAAGGGCGTGATAATTTTCTTCATGTTGGGCAATTGAAGTAGGAATATTATTTACCAAGTTGAATAAAGTATTTGCAATTGCGAGTGGTGAAAATATCGTTCCGAAAGGATTGGCAGTTACTTGTAAAAAATGATTGCTGAATAATTGAGAAATTTCAACTGAAAAACAAGAACCTATGAATAACATTGCATGCGGGGAATTCCATATTGGTTGATGAGCAATAGGGAAATCCGACATTAATTGCTGTTTTTTCTGAGCGCTGCTTTTCATCTTATGCAAACAAACAAAAAATGTTTCATTTTTCGATAACTTTGTGCCAATATGAATGAAATTCGTAAAAATGAAAATCTCCACGTTGTGCTCTGGTTAATCAAAGATTTTGCTTGGATTTCAGGATATAAACTTTTGGGGTTAATTATGGCACCTCCTACTATTATTCTTGCCATTTATTTGACTTGGTTGAGTAAGAGAAACAAGTCTGATTTTTATCACAACCTTTCTATATGTTTTTGGATATCAGCCAACGTGATTTGGATGTTTGGTGAATTTTATTTTCAAGATACCAAACGGCATATTGCCATTCCATTTTTTATTTGTGGTTTGGGAATTATGGCATATTATTATTTGAATTTGATTATCTCAAAGTATAGAAAATAGCAAAGGCCCGATTTCTCGAGCCTTTGCAACAACCAAACTAAACTAAACTAAATAACACACATGTTACTTTCTATGAATACACTGGAAGAATTCTTCCCATTGTGTTTGCGAGAGGGTATTTTGAATTTCTTGTAGCAATTGTCGGAAATTTGCTGAACAATTAATTCTAATTTTATTGTCTTCCATGTTAGAACGGAATAGTTTTAAAAAAGTATCAGGTACTTTTGATATTATCAAGTCATAATCTTTTTTGCTTATCTCCTTCTGATTCAACATGCTTTGCTTTATGGACAAATAATGCTTCAACGAATCATTGCAATTCTTAAGAATTGCCTCAGCATTCTGAATGATGGGAAGTTGTTTATTCTCAAATTTTCGAATAATAGCCTCTAACGATTCTTTGGTGGAAGTTGAATAGGATTCCCAATTGACTCTATTGAAATTTGATTCTTTAAAATATTCAAAATTGATGTCGTTATAATCGTAGTATCCGCACAACGCAGGAATCTTTGTAGTGATTAAATAATCAAATGACAATCCCCAATGCGCAACTTCTATTTTATTAAAGTTGCTATTGTAAGTTGGAGTGATTCGATCGGATTCATTTTCTGCTTGATAAACCAAATCATTAATGTTCTGTTCTCTTTGCGCCAAAGGATTGGACTCCTTTTGGCAACTCATTAGAGCAGATGCACTTGCCAAAAGGGTCCAGAAGAATTTATAAGTTTTCATTTTTAAGAGTGTTTGACGTGAATACATTGAAAGATTGAATGTCCCCCAAAAAAAGAATTTGCATTTTTCGCAAAAAAAACAATTTCGCATGATTGGAATGTGATTGTTACCTTTGCAGTATATGATGGAAACAGAAGTTTACGTGCCTGTTAATAAGGTTCGTATTGTAACTGCTGCTAGTTTATTTGATGGCCATGACGCGGCAATCAATGTAATGCGAAGAATCATTCAGGCAACTGGATGTGAAGTGATTCATTTGGGTCACGACAGAAGTGTTCAAGAAGTTGTTGAAACTGCAATTCAAGAGGATGCAAATGCAATAGCAATGACAAGCTATCAAGGCGGTCATAATGAATACTTGAAATACATGTTCGATTTATTGAAGGAAAGAGGAGCCAACCACATAAAAATATTTGCTGGTGGTGGCGGTGTGATTCTTCCTGAAGAAATCAAAGATTTAATGTCCTACGGAATTACCCGTATCTATAGTCCAGATGACGGACGTGCCATGGGGTTACAAGGGATGATTAACGATTTGGTTCGCCAAAGTGATTTCCCTACAGGACATAAATTAAACCGAGAGGCCGCCAAATTGGCTTCTCGTTCTAAAATTGATGTTGCACGTTTGATTACGGCTGCAGAAAATTATCCTGAATTACATGCTTCTACCTTAGATCAAATTCGCGAGCAAGCGGCTGATATTTCTGTTCCAATTTTGGGAATTACAGGAACTGGGGGTGCTGGTAAAAGTAGTTTGGTTGATGAAGTTGTAAGAAGATTTTTGCTAGATTTTGACGATAAAAATTTGGCAATTATTTCTATTGATCCTTCAAAAAGAAAAACAGGCGGTGCATTGTTAGGCGATAGAATTCGTATGAACAGCATCAACCACGATAGGGTTTACATGCGTTCAATGGCAACCCGTCAAGCGAACTTGGCAATGAGTTCTCATGTTGATGATGCGGTGGCTATTTTGAAAGTTGCGGGCTACGATTTGATTATTGTTGAAACAAGTGGAATTGGTCAAAGTGATACACAAATTACGGAACATTGCGACGTTGCATTATATGTAATGACTCCTGAATATGGAGCTGCAACCCAATTGGAAAAAATTGACATGCTTGATTTTGCCGATGTTGTTGCTTTGAATAAATTTGATAAAAGAGGTGCACTTGATGCTTTGCGTGATATTCGCAAGCAATTTCAACGCAATCATAAATTGTTTGACCAAGACTCAGAGTTAATGCCTGTGTTTGGAACAATTGCAAGTCAATTCAATGATCCTGGAATGAATAGTTTGTATCAGTGTTTGATGCATACCATTGCTACCAAAACAGGAATGGATTTGAAAAGCAATTGGTCTGCAACCAATGAATTAAGCGAGAAGATTTTTATCATTCCTCCAGCGAGAAACCGTTATTTGAGTGAAATTTCTGAATCTAACAGAGCCTATGATTCTAAAGCAAATGCGCAGCGTAAAATTGCGCAAAGAATGTATGGAATTCAAGAAACCTTAAATACCATTCTTGAATCAACAGAAATGGATGCCCATTTGTTGGAAAATAAAGATTCTTTCGTTGAAAGTTTGCGAAAAATGTTTGCAGAATTGGAAAGCCAATTAGAACCTGCAAATCGCAAGTTGATAGAAAATTGGGAAGCCAAAGCACAACAATACCGAGATGAGTTTTATATTTTTAAAGTTCGAGATAAGGAAATCAAAATTCAAACGCATTCTGAAAGTTTAAGCCATTCACAAATTCCAAAAGTTTCTACCCCTAAATACAAAGGGTGGGGTGACTTGCTTCATTGGCAGTTACAGGAAAATGTTCCTGGTGAGTTTCCATATACCTCAGGTATTTATCCTTTTAAACGTGAAGGTGAAGATCCAACTAGGATGTTTGCCGGTGAAGGTGGACCAGAAAGAACAAACCGCAGATTTCACTATGTGAGTAAGGCAATGCCTGCAAAAAGGTTGAGTACTGCTTTTGATTCTGTTACCCTTTATGGTCGTAACCCTGAATTACGTCCTGATATTTATGGCAAAATTGGAAATGCAGGTGTAAGTATTTGTTGCTTAGACGATGCAAAGAAATTATACAGTGGATTTAATCTATCTGATCCAAAAACATCGGTGTCTATGACCATCAACGGTCCGGCTCCAATGTTGCTTGGTTTCTTTTTGAATGCAGCCATTGACCAACAATGTGAGCTTTATATCAAAGCGAACTCGTTAGAGGCTCAAGTAAATGCTAAGATTGATGCCATTTATGCGGCAAAAGGGTTAAGCCGACCAACATACCAAGGTGAATTGCCGGAAGGCAATGACGGTTTGGGATTGATGCTTTTGGGTGTTACTGGAGATCAGGTTTTGGATGCAAGTATTTATAACGATATCAAAGTTTGGACATTATCTCAAGTGAGAGGTACTGTTCAAGCCGATATTTTGAAGGAAGACCAAGCTCAAAATACATGTATTTTCAGCACTGAATTTGCACTTCGTTTGATGGGTGATGTTCAAGAATATTTCATTCATAACAAAGTACGTAATTTCTATTCAGTAAGTATCAGTGGTTACCACATTGCTGAGGCTGGTGCAAATCCTATTACCCAATTGGCATTTACCTTGTCAAATGGATTTACTTATGTAGAATACTACTTAAGTAGGGGAATGAATATTGATGATTTTGCTCCAAATTTAAGTTTCTTCTTTAGCAATGGAGTAGATCCAGAATACGCGGTTATTGGTCGCGTAGCTAGAAGATTGTGGGCGAAAGCAATGAAGTTGAAATATGGTGGAAACGCGCGTTCTCAAATGTTGAAATATCACATTCAAACAAGTGGACGCAGTTTGCATGCACAAGAAATTGACTTTAACGATATAAGAACAACCTTGCAAGCATTGTATGCGATTTACGACAACTGTAACTCTTTGCATACAAATGCGTATGATGAAGCCATTACAACCCCAACTGAGGAAAGTGTGCGTAGGGCTATGGCAATTCAATTGATTATCAACAAAGAACTTGGGTTGGCTAAGAATGAAAACCCTACCCAAGGTGCATTTATTATTGAAGAGTTGACCGATTTGGTTGAAGAAGCAGTATTGACTGAATTCGATAGAATTACCGAACGTGGTGGAGTATTGGGCGCAATGGAAACCATGTACCAACGCGGTAAAATTCAAGAAGAGAGTTTGTATTATGAAACCTTAAAACATACGGGTGAATATCCAATTATTGGGGTAAATACTTTCTTGAATAGCAAAGGTTCTCCAACTTTGGTGCCTGGTGAAGTTATCAGAAGTACGGAGGAAGAAAAGCAATTCCAAATTGAAACCATTGAAACTTTACACAAGCTTCACGGAGATGTTGCAGTGAATTTGTTAAATCAATTGCAAATTTCTGCAGTTGAAAATAAGAATTTATTTGCTGAATTAATGGAGGTGTGTAAAGTAAGTTCATTGGGACAAATTACAGAATCTCTATTTGAAGTTGGTGGTCAATACCGGAGAAATATGTAATGGAATTATTTTATTGATAACAAAGAAAAACATTTTTTTTTGGCACAGTATTTGTTATTCAAGGTGTGCAAAACAAATATATAAAACTATGAAAAAAATTATCAGTTTAGTATTAAGCATCTTAGCATTAGTTAGCGCTGCTTCTGCTCAAGTTATTGTTAATCAAAAAGATTTCACTAAAAATTGTGAAAAATATGACGATCAGGTTATCACCATAAAAGGGGTTAATTTGCGTCGTAAGACACCTTTTGAATATATTGCTGATGCCAAAAGGTCACAATTTGCGTATTATTGTGACTCAGTCGGTCCTCAACGTACAGGACCGAAAAATAACACTTTTCCCAATTGTAAAATATACAAAGGTCAAAAATTAGTTAAAGTTGATTTCTCGTCTAACTCAAAATGGAATTCATGTTTCTATATCACTGATGCGTTGTATAGTTCTCTTCCTGAAAAATCAACTTTTGTCAAAAGTACTATTACTTTTAAAGGAAATAAATATGGTTGGTTTATCACTGGTTTGCCAAAGTAAGGATTTGAATTTTGAATTCACAAAAAACGCCACATTTATGTGGCGTTTTTTGTTGGATTTGTTTTTCGTTTTATGATTCCAAAACAAACGAGGTCATGGTGAGTGACCCCATTATTGCTTTGTCGTTGAACCATTGTAAATTGTCTTTTTCAGATTTTACGCCCAAAGTATAAAGCAAAGGCAAATAGTGTTCTGGAGTTGGGATAGCCAAATTCCATGCCGGGCCTTGTTTGCTGTAGTTTGTTAAAATATCAAGATTGTGGCTTGTAATGGCGCTTTTCATTTCTGTGTTTGCTTGGATGGCCCATTCGAAACCATATTCTGGTAAGTTCATTTTGTCCCAAGCCACCCGTCCTAAGTTGTGAACCATGTTGCCGCTGCCTAAAATTAGCACACCTTTTTTTCGGAGGGACATTAATGTTTTTGCCATTTCGAAATGTTGCTGCGGTGTTTTATTTACGTCGAGCGATAATTGAAGCACTGGGATATCGGCCTTGGGATACATGGTTGTTAAAATACTCCAACAGCCATGATCTAATCCCCAACGTTGATCGAGTGCAATAGATGGATTGTCTGTATGTGTTTTATTGGCAAAGGTGGATGATCCTGGAGCTGGGTATTCAACATCAAATAATACTTGAGGAAATCCCCCAAAATCGTGAATGGTTTTTGGTTTGTCCATCGCGGTTATTTGTGTGCCATAGGTTTCCCAATGAGCACTAATACAAAGGATAATTGTAGGTTTGGGCAAATTTTGTCCGAGTTGTGCCCATTTTTGAGTGAATTCATTTTGCTCAATGGCATTCATGGGACTACCATGTCCCACAAATAGGGCTGGCATGGTGTGCTCAGTATCGGGTAAATTTAGAAGAGATTGCATTGAGTTGATGGTTTGGATTTTCCATAAGGCAGCTCGAATTTTTTAATATTGTTTGAGAATGATATCCATGTTTTGTTTTACAATAAACTTACTATTTAGGAACTCAATTTTGTAATTCTCAGCTATCCAATTTTTTATATCGCCTTGGGATGCAGTTTTATGAAAAAAAATGGCTTCTTTGTTCGGCATGAATAGCTCTACTCTATTAGAATCAGCACTAAAGATGAGAAAACTTTGCATAATTGCACCAAAAGGGGAGTCTAAATCTGTTGGCAGCGCTTTGTCAACGGGAGGCATTAGTGTCAAGCCTTCGTTAAAAAGTTGCAGACAACGCCCTTGAACTTGAGACCAAGTGTAACCCGCTGATCGGATGCAACCATGCACATCTCTGTCATTGCCAACGATTGTTGGTTCAGTTGGAACATTTATTTTAGGCTCATCAATATTCACATCGGTTTCATCAACTGTAATAACCCTGTTTGTTTTCGAAGTTGTTTGGAATGTTCCACAACCATAATTAAATATTGATATAATAAGTGTTGCAATTAGAATCAATGGCATTTTTTTCATGCTACAATTTAATCATATCCTTCAATAAAAATTAAATATTCAAATGGGGAGGAATTAAAATTGTTATAAAACAACGGGAATAACTTGTGTGTAAACCATGGGGGGTAATTGCTATTTTCGCTTTTTATGGATAAATTTATTGCGGATCAAATTGGAGTAAAGCCTTGGCAAGTAGCGGCTGTTTTACAATTAATGGAAGAAGGTGGAACCATTCCATTTATTGCCCGTTATCGAAAAGAAAAAACTGGCAATTTAGACGAGGTTGAAATTTCAAAAGTCAAGGATGAGTTTGATCGAATTGAAGCGTTAAATAAACGTAGGGAATATATTTTAGAGCAAATAAATGAGCAAGGGAAACTCACCCCTGAGTTGGAAAAGGCAATTAAAGAAGCGCTTGATATCAATACCCTTGAAGATTTGTATTTGCCATATAAGACAAGGCGTAAAACAAAAGCCGATATAGCCAAGGAAAAAGGCTTGGAGCCGCTAGCCAAAATTATATTTGAACAAAAAGATATGAGGGCGCTAAATAATATCCCTCAATATTTAAATGAAAATGTAAAAAACAAGGAAGAGGCACTTCAAGGTGCCAGAGATATCATGGCAGAATGGATCAATGAAGATGTTCCATTGAGAGGCAAGATGCGTGAATTGTTTGAGAAAGACGGAGTTATTTCGAGTAAGCCAGCGAGAGGGAAGAAAGACCTTGAAGAAGCTCAGAAATTCAGAGATTACTTTGAACACAATGAAATGATTACCAAATGTCCCTCGCACCGTTTTTTGGCTATGATGAGAGGTGCAGAATTGGGTTATTTAAAATTGGCGGTGTCTCCAGAAGAAGAAAGGGCGTATTATATTTTAATGAAACATTGCTTGAAAGGGTATAGCGATTTAACGGATCAAGTAAGGAAAGCAATGGATGATTCTTACGATAGACTGTTGCAGCCGAGTTTGGAAAATGAATCTTTGGCCATGGCAAAATTACGTGCCGATGAAGAAGCAATAAGTGTCTTCGCAATGAATGCTTCTCAATTGTTGTTGGCTTCTCCTGTTGGTCAAAAAAGGGTTTTGGCATTAGACCCAGGTTTTAGATCGGGTTGTAAAGTGGTTTGTTTATCAAATACAGGCGAGTTGCTTCATAAAAGTGCAATTTTCCCTCATGAACCACAAAATGAAATTGGAAAATCTGTGGCTGCAATCTCAGAATTGGTAAAACTTTATGAAATAGAAGTTTTTGCAGTTGGAAACGGAACAGCGGGACGTGAAACGTATTCGTTTTTAAAGGACAATCTAAGAACCCAATTGCCAATTTATATGGTCAATGAATCAGGTGCAAGTATTTACAGTGCTTCAGAAATTGCCCGTGAAGAATTTCCAAAAGAAGATGTAACAGTGAGAGGTGCAATTAGTATTGGCCGTAGGTTGATGGATCCGTTGGCGGAATTGGTGAAAATTGATCCCAAAAGTATAGGAGTAGGTCAATATCAGCACGACGTAAATCAACACTTATTGCAAAAACGATTGGTGAGCGTGGTTGAAAGTTCGGTGAATAAAGTAGGAATCAATTTAAATACAGCGAGCAAACATTTGTTAAGTTATGTGAGCGGATTGGGTCCCTCATTGGCCAAAAATATTGTTGAATATCGTGAGAAAATTGGAGAATTCACATCCAGAGAACAGTTGAAAGCGGTTCCACGATTGGGGGATAAAGCTTTTGAACAGTGTGCGGGATTTTTAAGAATTAGGAATGCGAAAAACCCACTCGACAATTCTGGTGTTCATCCTGAAAGATATAAAGTGGTAGAAAAAATGGCCAAAACTACCGGAGTTGGTGTGGCAGAATTAATTGGCAATCATTCTAAAATTTCTGCCATTCAATTGGGTTCATTTGTTGATGATTCTCAAGGATTGGGATTGCCAACGCTTGAAGATATTGTGAAAGAACTTCAAAAGCCAGGATTAGATCCAAGGGGAATGGCCGAGGAGGTAACCTTTGCAGATACGGTAAGAAGCATCAATGATTTGGATATTGGATTAGAATTAAACGGAATTGTTACCAATATTACAAATTTTGGAGCCTTTGTAGATATTGGAGTAAAGCAAGATGGTTTGGTTCACATTAGTCAAGTTTCGGAAAAATTCATCAAACATCCTTCCGAGGCTTTGTCACTTGGACAACAGGTAAAAGTGAGGGTAATGGATTTAGATATTCCTAGGAAAAGAATCAATTTAACGATGAAGTTTCGCTCATAAGGGAAAACCCTTTTTGCGTATCTTTGTAATATTATTATGGCGAACGAAAAACAACGCGGTCAAAGAGTGCTTAAAGCACCAACAGGAAATAAATTAAATTGTAAAGGTTGGGTTCAAGAAGCGGCATACAGAATGTTGCATAACAATTTGGATCCTGATGTTGCAGAACGTCCTGAAGATTTAATTGTATATGGTGGTTTAGGGAAAGCGGCCCGAAATTGGGAAGCATTTGATCAAATTTGTGATGCTTTATTGGAGTTGAACGACGATGAAACCTTAATGGTTCAAAGCGGTAAGCCAGTGGCAATTTTGCCTACGCACAAAGATGCTCCAAGAGTTTTAATTTCTAATAGCCAATTGGTGCCTAAATGGGCTACTTGGGAACACTTTAGAGAATTAGAAGCAAAAGGATTGATGATGTACGGCCAAATGACAGCAGGTAGTTGGATTTACATAGGTTCACAAGGTATCGTTCAAGGTACTTATGAAACTTATGCCGAAGCAGCGCGTCAGCATTTTGGAGGGACATTGAAAGGTACAATCAATGTAACGGCAGGATTAGGTGGTATGGGTGGCGCACAGCCATTGGCCATTACGATGAATGAAGGGGTTGCCTTGGTTGCTGAAGTAGAGGAGTGGAGAATTAGAAAGCGTTTAGAAACCCGTTATTTGGATGTGATGAGCCGCGATATTGATGAGGCAATTGATATGGCAGTGAGAGCCAAAGAAAATGGCGATGCTGTTTCTATTGGTGTTTTATGCAATGCTGTTGATTTATTACAGAGATTAATAGACAGACAGATTGTTCCAGATACATTAACAGATCAAACCAGTGCCCACGATCCTTTGATTGGATATTATCCAATGGATATGGATGTGGAAGCAGCTGATAGATTAAGAAGGGATAATCCAGATAAATATACAGAATTAAGTTATGTAACCATTCACAAACATGTTGGATTGATGTTAGAACTTCAAAAAATGGGTGCAGTTACCTTTGATTACGGAAACAACATTCGTGGAAGGGCGTTGGAGCATGGGTTGAAAAATGCATTTGATTTCCCAGGATTTGTACCTGCTTATATTCGTCCTTTGTTTTGTCAAGGAAAAGGTCCATTCAGATGGGTTGCATTGAGCGGAAATCCTGAAGATATTTATGCAACTGACCGTAAAATTCTAGAGTTGTTTCCTGAAAACGAAAGTTTAAAACGTTGGATGAAAATGGCAGCGGAGAAAATTGAGTTCCAAGGATTACCAGCGCGTATTTGTTGGTTGGGTCAAGGAGAACGTCAAAAAGCAGCTTTGGCATTCAATGAAATGGTTAAGAATGGCGAAGTAAGCGCTCCAATAGTAATTGGTCGTGACCATTTAGATACTGGTTCGGTTGCTTCTCCTAACAGAGAAACTGAAGCCATGTTGGACGGATCTGATGCCGTTGCCGATTGGCCAATTCTTAATGCCTTTGTAAATGTTGCAGGTGGAGCTTCATGGGTAAGTTTGCACCATGGTGGCGGCGTTGGAATGGGTTATAGCATTCACTCAGGAATGGTGATTGTTGCAGATGGTACCGACGATGCTGAAGTAAGGTTGAGAAGGGTGTTGCACAACGATCCAGGAATGGGAGTTGTAAGACATGCCGATGCAGGTTATGAAATAGCAAAAGCAACGGCCAAAGAGCATGGATTAGATTTGGCTATCCGATTGGGAATAAAATAATTAAAGAAAGTATAAACACACAAAAAAGGCCGCAATTGCGGCCTTTTTAATATAAATAAAATGTGTAATTATTTTTTAGGCACTTTAATATCTGGAATTTTGATATCTTGAGCAGCAGGTGCAGCAGCATTTGCTTTAGTTGGTTTCTTTACATTCATATAAGAAGCTGCAGCCAAAGAAATAACAACAAGAAGCAATGCGCCTATCCAAGTGATTTTTTCTACGATGTCGGTTGTTTTTTCAACCCCGAAAATTTGGTTTCCTTGTGAGAAATTAGATGCCAATCCTCCACCTTTAGGGTTTTGAACTAAAATTACTAACATCAATAAGATGGAAACGATAATTGCTATTATTAATAACCAGGTCATAAGTTGTGTTCTTCTTTAATTTTTTCTATAAGAGCTGCAAAGTACGACAATTTTTCGGGAATTTTCAACTCTAATTGTTCATAAACTTTAATTGCCTTTTCTGGGTACCCTTGTTTTAAGTAAATTTTTGCTAATGTTTCAGTTGCAATAGCGAAATCTAGTACTTCACTTTTCTTCATTGCTTTTTCAGGAGAAAAGAATTCTTGTTTGGGTCTTGTAACGCTCGGACTATCCTTGATGAATTTTTCAATCAAAGAATCTTTCTTGGCAATCTCTGATTTATTCACAGGGCCTTGATTTTGATTCTCAGAATTTAACCATGAAAAGAAGTCATTCTCTTGATGTGCATTTTCTGACCTTACAGGTTCTGCCGGCGCTTCAAAATAATCTTCTATGTTGTAGCCCATCGCATGATAAGGCTTTGGAGACTCTTTATTCGGATTATGAGTTGTTTCTAGTTTCTCCTCAATTTCTGGATTGAATAACAATGATCTTCCCGTAGATCTAACCTCAATATCGTCTTCCGAGATATCAATTGAATCTAAGCTTGGCATAAATAGGAATGATTCGATTTCTTTGTTGAATTCAATAGCTGGATCAATCGATAAAGTTTCTACTTGGGTTTCTTCCTCAGGAATGGATTCTTTTATTTCTACAATGGGTGCAGAAATAAGGTCATTCATTTTCTCAAAGAACGCATCATTGTCAATTTTGATTTCAGAAATATTATTTTCTTTTATTTTATCTATTGAATTATCAATTCCTAAAGGTTCTTGATGGACTTCTGTGGGAATAGGGATTTCAGTTTCTACTGCAGCATTTTCCGATGATATTGTTTCGGATTTTTCCTGTTTTTCGATGCGATCTGTATTGATGTAGGTAAAAAGCCATTCTCGGCTTTGAACCCTTAATGCAGCCTGAAAAATGGTCGTATCCGTTCTGAAATCTTTTTTCTGTGAATATTGTTTTCCTAGAAGGATAAATGGGATTGGGAAAAATGGAAATGTATTACATAATTGAACCAAATCCATACTTACGTTGGCTTCTATAGGTTCAGTTTGATTTACGATATTTGATAATGTTTCTTGGTTCACCAGTCTAAGGCAACAGCCGAAAAAATTTGTTGAACAATGATAGTGCTTAATTCTTCTGTAAGGTTATCTTCAAGCGATGCAAATGCAATGTTTGCATCAAATATTTTTGAAGAAGTAAAAGTTTTGATAAAATTCTTTTCAGGATATTTCTGACAATTGAATTCTACCCTTACCGACATAGTAAATTGGGTTTGAGCCGCACCTGTTTCCGTGCTAATTGAAGCTGGGTCTAGTCTGTAATCTACTATTGCTCCTGCAAATTGATAATCTCCATTTTCGGAAACTAATCCCAATCGTGTTTCGGTTTGAAATTTTGTTTTCAACGTTTCAGTAAAAGCCATGCTTAGTTTCGGATTTACTAAACTCGCCTCATTTGTGAAAAATTGCACTGAAAAAGTTTGAATATCATTAGGTATGTTTGCTCCTTTAAAGTCGTAATACTTCCAAAAGCAACCACTTAGTAAGGTTAAAACAGATAATATGACGCCTTTATTAATCCAATTCATATTGTTTAATTTTGCGATACAAAGTTCGTTCAGAAATTCCTAAATCATCGGCAGCTTTTTTTCTTTTTCCTTGATTTCTGTCTAATGCCCTGCGAATTAATTCAATTTCTTTGGCCTCAAGGCTCAGATTATCCTCAAAAATGCCATTTGACGTTGCAACAGCATCTACATACAAATGCTCATCATTGTCTTGATTTTTAGAGTTGGAACTGGGTATTAAAATTGGATTTTCAGCCACAACAGGATGTACATTGTATGTTTGTATGCTGGCATGATCGTTACTGTGATTTTGTGTTAATGAGGTATTGTCGTTTTCAAGTAATCCGAAAACAACTTTTTTCAAATCGTTTACATCACGCCTTAAATCTACCAAAACTTTATAAAAAATATCTCTTTCGCTCAAGCCATCGTATGAACCATCATTTTTACCTAAAAGTATGGGCAATTGGTTGTCAATTACAGGCAAATACTTTTGCAAAGAATATGCATCAATGAATGTGTTTGATTCAAGAACACATATTTGTTCGGTCACATTTTTTAGTTGTCTGATATTTCCCGGCCAAGGATAATTAGATAGCAATTCTTGTGCATCATCATTTAACTCTATTTTTTGCGAATGTCTTGTTTCAGCAAAATCTTGACTAAATTTTCTGAATAATAAATAAATATCTTGTGGTCGTTCTGATAGTTTAGGAACCCTAATCGGCACTGTAGCCAAACGGTAATATAAGTCTTCCCTAAATTTTCCTTGCTGGGCGCGCTCTAGTAGGTTGCGGTTGGTTGCGGCAACCACGCGAACATCAGTTTTTTGTGTTTGTGAACTTCCAACTTTTATAAATTCACCGTTTTCTAAAATTCTCAATAATCTGGCTTGGGTGCCTAATGGCAATTCTCCCACTTCATCAAGAAAAATAGTTCCCCCATTCACACTTTCGAAATACCCTTTTCGTTTGTCGGTTGCCCCCGTAAATGCACCTTTCTCATGTCCGAAAAGTTCACTGTCAATAGTGCCCTCTGGAATTGCACCGCAGTTTACGGCAATAAAAGGAGCGTGTTTTCTTCCACTCAAATGGTGAATGATCTTACTGAAACTTTCTTTGCCTACCCCGCTCTCACCTTGAATAAGTACATTCATGTCGGTTGGCGCCACCTTTACTGCCGTTTCAAGTGCAGTGTTCAGCAACGTCGAATGACCTATAATTCCAAATCTCTGCTTTACCGATTGAATGTCCATGCCCTCTATTTAGTATTTACAAATATATGAAAAAAAATCAACATTGCTGACAAAATGGCAGTCGAAATATAGATACTATTCGATAAACATTTGATGTGAATAAACTGTTGGGTATTTTGATTTTGAAAGCAGTAGTTTTGGACTTTTATCATGGAGTTAGACCCAGAAGAAATCAATTCAAGCGAACCATTAGATGATCAGCCTACAGAGGGTGAAGATCTTGGCAAAGTAAGGCCTGTTTCTGGGCTTTACAAAGACTGGTTTGTGGAATATGCGAGTTATGTAATTCTAGAACGTGCAATTCCCGCAATTGAAGATGGTCTTAAACCGGTACAACGAAGAATTTTGCATGCGATGAATGTAATGGACGATGGTCGTTACAATAAAGTTGCAAATATAATTGGTGCTACCATGGCTTACCACCCACACGGTGATGCTGCTATTGGTGATGCTTTGGTAAACTTAGGGCAAAAAGATTTACTCATTGATTGTCAGGGTAACTGGGGTGATGTAAGAACAGGAGACTCTGCTGCAGCTCCCCGTTATATTGAGGCGCGCTTGTCGAACTTTGCCAAAGAAGTGGCATTTAATGATAAAACAACCGAATGGCAATTGAGTTACGACGGCCGTAAAAAAGAGCCAATTTCATTGCCAATGAAATTTCCATTGTTGTTGGCACAAGGTGTTGAAGGTATCGCTGTGGGTTTAAGTACCAAAATAATGCCGCATAACTTTGTTGAATTGTGTGAAGCAAGCATTGATATATTAAAAGGCAAACAAGTACAAATTTTTCCCGACTTTCCTACAGGAGGATCTGCCGATTTTAGCATGTATAACGATGGTAAAAAGGGAGCAAGGGTTAGGGTTCGTGCGAAATTTGAAGAAAAAGATAAGTCTACACTTTTAATCAAAGAAATTCCTTTTGGCACAACTACAGGTAGTTTGATTGAAAGCATTATCAAAGCCAGTGATAATGGCAAAATAAAAGTTAAAAAAGTAATTGACAACACCGCCCGCGATGTTGAAATCGAAATTCAACTTGGACCAGGATTAAACGCCGACATTGCTGTAAATGCACTTTATGCATTTACAGATTGTGAAATTTCTATTTCTCCCTTGGCGTGCATTATTGTTCAAGATCGTCCAATGTTCATTGGCGTGAGTGAAATATTAAAGGAATGTACAAAAAATACATTGCATTTGCTTAAACGTGAACTTGAAATTGAACTAGATGAACTCGAAAACAAATGGCATTATTCATCCCTCGAGAAAATATTTATTGAGAATAAAATTTATAGGGACATTGAAGAGTGCGAAACTTGGGAAGCTGTAATTGAAGCAATTGATAAAGGTTTAGAACCTTTTAAATCTCTCTTCAAAAGACAAATTGTAGAAGAAGATATCATTCGATTGACGGAAATTAAAATCAAACGGATTTCTAAATTTGACAGTTTCAAAGCCGATGAGTTTATTAAAGGCATTGAAGCGCATATTGAAGAAGTGAAACATCACTTAGACCATTTGGTGGACTTTGCAATAGATTACTTCAAACGTTTGTTGAAGAAGTATGGTGCTGGCAAACAAAGGAAAACAGAGATAAGGGTTTTCGATACCATTGAAGCCAATGTTGTTGCTGTTGCGAATGTGAAACTTTACGCCAATTTAAAAGAAGGATTTGTGGGTACCTCACTGAAAAAGGAGGAATTCTTAATGGATTGCAGCGATATTGACGATATCATTGCGTTCAGAAAAGATGGTAAATATTCTATTTCAAAAGTATCTGATAAAACATTCTATGGTAAAGATTTGATTCACGTTGATGTTTGGCGTAAGAACGACGAACGAACAACCTATAATTTGGTTTATTGGGACGGTGCTGGCAAAAAAGCCATGGCCAAAAGATTCAATGCTACAGGATTGATTCGCGAAAAAGAATACGATTTAACTGGTGGTAGCCCCAAAAGTGATATTTTATATTTTTCTGCCAATTCAAATGGAGAAGCTGAAAAAGTAACCATTTATTTGAGTGCCGCGGCCAATGCAAGGGTTAAACAATTCGAATACGATTTTGCAAAACTTGCCATCAAAGGAAAAAATGCAGCCGGAAATCAGCTTACCAAATACCCAGTGCGCAAAGTTGAACTTCGCGAAAAAGGCGGATCAACATTGGGTGGTGTTAAAATTTGGTGGGATATTATTACGGGCAGATTAACAGGCGATGCCAAAGGACAATATTTGGGTGAGTTTGATTTAGACGACCGCATTTTGGCCATTTTTAATGATGGTTCATATGAAATTACCAATTACGAATTAATTAACCGTTTCGAACCAAGCGAACTTTATTCAATACAAAAATTCCATGCAGATCAGCCTATTCAGGTTGTTTATTTAGATGGAAAAACCAAAAATCATTTTGTTAAACGTTTCGTTATCGAAACCAGTACAGTTGGTAAAAAGTTTATCTTTATTTCTGAAGAAAAAGGATCGAAGCTAGAGTGCGCGTCTACCGCCAATCCTACTTTGGTTGAATTCCTAACAGAAACCAAAAAAGGAGAGAAGAAAAAGGAAGAAATCACAATAAATGACTTTATGGATGTTAAGGGATGGAAATCCGTTGGCAACAGATTGAGTCAAGAAATAGTGAAAAAAGTAGTCCTTCTTTCTGAAAAAGTGGGCGAATACGAAGTCCCTCAAGAAGAAATTATTGAAGAGGAAGAGATCGATACAGATGATTCAAATTCCAATTCCGGAAATGAAACAGACGTGATTAAACCAACGATAACTCCTCCGCCTGCACCCATTCAAAAAGGCGATAATCCGCAATTAGACCTACTGTGATTCAAACAATTACCCCAATAGCGCTTCCTGAATATGAATTGATAGATTCTGGAGATTTTGAAAAATTAGAAAGATTTGGTAAGTGGGTATTAAGAAGACCTGAACCTCAAGCAGTTTGGAGCAAATCAATGTCTGTTTCTGAATGGGAAAAATTGTCTCATGCCACTTTTGAAAGGAAACATGGGGAAAAAGGCGACTCAGATTCAGGAAATTGGTCCGTAAAACGTGAAATGCCAGATCGTTGGTTTGTAAAATACAAACATGGAATATTGAATTTTTCCATGCGATTGGCCTTAACTTCTTTCAAACACGTTGGGATTTTTCCCGAACAAGCAGACAATTGGGATTTTATTGCAAAAAAACTTTCTGAAAATAAGCAATCAGAAAAACCAAAGGTCCTCAATTTATTTGCTTACACCGGTGGTGCGAGCATCGCGGCGTGCCAAGCAGGTGCGGATGTGACTCATGTTGACAGCGTGAAACAAGTAGTTACTTGGAGCCGTGAGAATATGGAAGAAAGTGGACTCGATGGAATTCGTTGGGTCATTGAAGATGCATTTAAATTTGTACAGAGGGATGTTCGTCGTGGCAAAAAATACGATGGAATTATATTAGATCCTCCTGCTTACGGTAGAGGTCCAGACGGAGAAAAATGGGTTTTAGAAAAACAAATCAATGAACTTTTGAGCATGTGTTCAGAAATTCTAACTCCTACAGGATTCTTTGTAATCAATTTATATTCTCTTGGATTTTCCACACTCATTACGCAAAATATCATCAAACAACATTTTCCTGATCGTACAAACGTAGAAAGTGGTGAGTTGTACTTAGCGGATAAGTACGAAAAGAAATTACCTTTGGGTACTTTTTTAAGGTTTTAAGCAGATTTTTTTGAGCTTATAATAGCCAAAACGACAGTAAGTAATGTTCCTGTTACTGTGTTTCCCAAAATGCACGATTGTTTAAAGTTCTCGTGATTAAATGATTGTTTTGCAATTTCAAGTGTACTTACATGGTTTTTTATTTGGTATTGAATCATGGAAGCATAAAAGTTTGGATTGATAAATTGGTCAAAAATCCATACACTCACAGGAGTTAGCGCCACGATAAATAGGGTAGCCATGAGTCCAAATCCAATTCCATTGATAAATGTGATTTTTCCTCCCAAACCAATTCTGTATTTTTTGAAACCGGTTGAATAGAGCAATATGAGTGGAATGATGATAAGGTCTGAGATGAAAGGATAAAGATTTATATTATTATCATGTAAGCCAATAAGTTTTTCACATGCTTTCCAAATGATAAAGATGAAAAAATAAGATATGGCAAGAATGAGGGATTTTTTGAATGTCATAGTTTACAGCATTTTCGTAAAACTATATCTATTTTCACAAAAACAATTTTATTGGTATTCTATATTATGCACAATGATTAGGATTGTCTTATCCATTTGGCAAAGTCTTTCCAAGAAGGTTTTTTTCCGTACATCAAAATTCCAATGCGATAAATTTTTGCTGAAATCCAAACCATAACGAAGAAGGTTAAATATAATATTGCCGCACTCGTAAATATTTCTGACCAACTAATTCCGAATGGAACCCTCACTGCCATCACAATAGGACTGGTTAATGGTATCATAGAGAAAACTTTTGCCAAATGTCCGTTCGGTGCCTGGAATACCACAGATTGCGCTATAATGAGGCCAAATACCAAGGGTAAGCTCACTGGGAGCATAAACTGCTGAACATCGGTTTCTTGGTTTACCGCAGCCCCAATTGCTGCAAAAAGGCTGCTATACAATAAATATCCCCCAAGAAAAAACAACAAAAACACAACAATAATTTGTGCGTAAGGTAGTGTTTGAAGATGTCCCAATAAATCGTTTTGTTCAACCAAAGTATTTATGGCTTGTTGATTATTCATACTGCCTTGAGGCAGGTTCTGAGGCATTTGAATGTCTGAGGAAAGGTATTTTCCAATACCCAAAACAAAAATCAAACTCAATAAAATCCATGCAAAAAATTGTGTTAGTCCCACCAAAGCAACGCCCAATATTTTGCCAAACATCAACTGGAATGGTTTTACAGAGCTAATGATAACTTCAACAATTCTGTTGGTTTTTTCTTCCATGGCACTGCGCATCACCATTGAACCATACATAAAAATGAAGAAATAAATGATAAACGCCATGATGAATCCAACACCGCTTTTTAATTCGCTGCTGCTATTTTCCATTTTGCCACTTTCATTTTCTTCTACCATTGAAATGCCACCTTTGACTTGTGCGCTATCTAAAATTGATTGGGAAATGCCCTTTGTTTGCAAAAGTTGCTTGGTGATTTGTGCTTTCAAAAATTCATTGATAGAATTTTTTTGATTTACTGAAAAAGCTTCTTTCACAATTAATTCGGTACTATCTAAGTTGCTCAAATCTTGATCTGAAATAATCAACCAACCATTGACTTTCCCTTTTTCAATGTCTTCATTGATTTTGTCTAAAACTACAGTTCCTCCTGGAGGTATATTTGGTTCATTGATAAATTCAAAATTGTCGAATTTTCGGTCGATTTTTTGCACCAAGTCATTGTTTGAACTTAAATAAATAGTCTTCTGCGTATTGTCTTCAGCCCCTTTTGTTGCAACATAAATGGCCCCACCATAAAATGCGGTGATTAATATTGGAGCTAAAAACGTCATAATAATAAACGTTTTGTTTTTTATACGTGTTAAATATTCACGTTTTAATATGACCCAAATGTTTTTCATGTCTTAGTTTTTTGAAGTTACTTGATTTACGAAAATTTGATGAATGGTTGGCATCTTTTCTCTAAATCCAATTATAGAAGCTGAATTTCCAACTGAACGATATAATTCTTGTGGCGTTTGATTTTCATTAAGCTTCACCGTGATTTCTTTTCTGTTAAATGAATTCAATTTCGTTTGGATAATGTTAAAACCATTTATCTTAGTGTCTTCAGCATTCATTTCATTATCGGTGAATTCGATAATGTATTCATGATTAAAGAACTGTTGTCGTATGTCATTGATTTTGCCATCCAGTATTTTTTCTCCATTGTGTACGATTGCAAGTTGATCACACAATTCTTCAATATTATCCATTCTATGGGTTGAAAACAAGATGGTTGTGCCTTCATTTTTTAAGCTGATAATTAAATCTTTTACCATGTCGGCATTTACTGGATCGAATCCACTAAATGGTTCGTCTAGAATCAAAAATTTTGGTTTGTGAAGAATGGTACTAATAAATTGGATTTTCTGAGCCATTCCTTTGCTCAATTCTTCCATTTTTTTATCAGCCCACGACACAATATCGAGTTTGTTCATCCAATATTTTACTTCCTGCTTTGCTTGAGTACGCGTGTATCCTTTTAGTTCAGCAAAGAACAATAACTGGTCTACAACTGTCATTTTTTTATATAAGCCTCTTTCTTCAGGCATATATCCAATCATTGAAGAATGATTTGAATTAAGGGGTTCGTTATTGAGGGAAATTTTTCCTTTGTCGGGAGTTGTGATGGTTGCAAGCATCCGGATTAATGTTGTTTTACCTGCACCATTTGGGCCTAATAAACCAAAAATTTCTCCTTCAGGTATTTCTAAAGAAATATTGTTGCTCACGCATTTGTCTTCAAAATACTTGTAAACGTTTTCAACTTGAATAAACGACATATTCACAAAGGTCATGATTTTGAGTCAATTAAATAGCCGGTTCGATGAATTTTATAAAATATCGATAAGTAAATTAATTTTATTGGTTTAGGTATGTTTGAGAATTATATTTGGAAATGAAAATTAATTTCATATTGCTATTGTCTATTTTCTTTTGGGGGAAATCATCAGGTCAGTCATATAATATAGAAACAAAAACCAATTTGTCAGATACAGTTTCTGAAACTTCTGGTTTGCTTTTTTTAAAGGGTAGGTTGTTTACTCACAATGATTCAGGAAATGAATCTATAATTTATGAAATTGACACAACCATTGGTTGTATATTGGGTTTATTTCCTATTTATGGATCTTCAAATATTGATTGGGAAGATTTGACACACGATGATAGCTTTGTGTATATTGGTGACTTTGGAAATAACAATGGAACTAGGAAGGATTTGTGTATTTATAAAATTGGAATCAATAGGCTTTTGATAAACGACACCAATCTAAAGCCAGAGAAAATTAACTTTTCATTTATCAATCAAACTTCTTTTTCTAGTCAGCCCTACACCACTAATTTTGATGTTGAGGCGTTTACTTCTGTTGGTAATCAGTTGGTAGTATTCACAAAGAACTGGGGTAACAATCGCTGTGATATTTATGTCTGTCCGAAAACGCCAGGCATCTTTAATTTAACAAAGTTAGATAGTTTTAATTCACAGGGTATGATTACCGGTGCTGATTATTCCGCCAAAGATAGTTTGTTGGCGCTGTGCGGATATACCTTTGATCACCCTTTTGTTTATGTAGTTAAAAAGAAAAACCAATCAGGTTTTGATTGGCAATCGGCATATAAAATTGACCTTGTCCCTCAAAAGCAAATTCAGGTGGAAGGTATTGCATTTGATAAGCCCGGTAGTTGTTTTGTTTCAAATGAAAAATTTAGCAGTTCTGCGAAATTGCAAAAGTTGAATTTTTCGTTGAAATCAAAAACAGGTTTGGCTCAAATTTTAAATTCTACCTGTGTTTTTCCGAATCCTTGCTTAAATCAAATAACTATAAAAAGCGAGGGAATGATTAAATCCATTTTGATTTACTCAACTATTGGTCAATTGCTTTTTGAATCAGAAATAAGTGATTTCGAAAGGGAACTATCTGTTGAAAACTTTCAAAAAGGAATTTACCATCTTCATATTTTATACGAAGATGGTAAACATGGGTATGTGAATATCGTTAAGAATTAATTCTTGATGATTTTTGTAGTATAAGAATTTCCTACATTCAAGAAATACAAACCGCTACTTAATTCTTTTAAATTCAAGTTTACATCGGCTTGGGTACATTTTTCTTCATGCAAAATTTGTCCTTGGGTATTATAAATTTTCAAGACACTTCCAATCGGTGCATTTTGAATGTTCAAATTGTCGTTAAAAGGATTTGGAGAAATATTAATTTTAGAGGCATTTAGTTTTTCAGCGTTTAAAAATCCGAATGCCACCATATTTGAATTGATTACCGTTTTAGCACCTTGGCAATCTGTATTTCCAACAATTCCGATGTAATATCTATTACTTCCACTTGGTGGAGTTAAGTCGGTATAAGAGTGCACGGTTGAGGCTACTGATCCAAGCGCTTTGAAAGCACCACCTTTGTTACTTCTGTAAATGAAATATGTGTTTAAAGGATAAATTCCCAAATAATCAGACCAATTTAAATTGTTTTCGCCAGATACACCCAAATTTGCAGAAAGGTGTAATGTAGTATGCGTATAATATTTGGTTTCCTCTGATTCATTTCCACATGAATCTACTGCTGCTATGTAATAAGTAAAAGGTCTTTGTTTCGGATTGCTTGTAGTATCAATAAAATGACTAGTTGAATCAAATGAAACGCTTCCAAGTAGATCGAATATCCCTGCAAAATTTGATTCTTTGTAAATGTTATAGGAAACTATTCTCATGCCAGCTGATTTCTCCCATACCAATTTGTTTCTGTTCAAAACAGTATCTACTGTAACCATGCACAACTTTTCAGTTGGTGGTGTAATAATTTGAACCGTAATTCTGTTTGAATAACCAGAACATCCCGATAATGAGTCATAGGCGTAAACTGAATAGGTTCCTGACGTTTTTGCAAAAATCTTTTTGTCATAAGAATAAGAAGGATACCAGCCCATTTTACCACTTATACCTGTAGCTTCAAGTTGAACAGAATCACCTTGACATAAAATGGTATCTCCATTGGCTTTGATTTTAATATTGTTAAAATCGATAGTTCTTATGTTATAAACCATGGATGTATCATAACAGCCATTGAGGGATTTTGCAATTGCAAAATATTTTCCTGATTTGCTTACAGTTAGACTGCTAATAGTATCTCCTGTATTCCATCTGATTTTGTTCGTTGAATAACAATTAAGAATGACTTCCTCGTTGTTGCAAAGACTGATATCTGGACCTGATTTACCCCAAGAATACACGCTGATGTAATTGTCATTCAATGTAACTTTTACATGATTTGAAGTATCCATGCAGTATACGCTGTCATAGGCCACAACTTGATAGTCTCCTGATTTGTTTACAATTCGGGTTCCACCGTAATAACCATCGCTCCAATAAATATAGGAAGGTTTGCCTGTGTAACTCACAGTTAGTTGTATGTCTTTTGCGCAGGTATCAATGCTTTTGGTTGCATTAATCTTGAGTTTGAATTTTTTTGTAAAGCAAGTGTCGAATAAACCTTGCGCGCTAATTTGGTTTGTTGCGAACAGTGAAAATAAGGTAAATATGAAAGAAATTGAAGTGGTTAGGTTGTTTTTTAAATTTAAACTGTTTGTTTTCATAGATAATTGTAATATCTAACAAACCTAGCATGGAAAAGTTCTATTTGATGATTTAGAATTACAGAATATTTGAATTATGACATATTTGTTGCAATTGTTTAATCTTTTTCAAGTAAACATTATACTACAACCATTTCTTTCGTTTAAACCAAAATCCAACCACAATACTTACAGTAATCATCGCAATCCAAACGCCCACGTATCCGTACTTTTGAGATAGTTCCGGCATGTATTGAAAATTCATTCCATAAATACCAACAATAAAAGTTAACGGCATGAAAAACACAGAAAATACTGTAAGTACTTTCATTACATCGTTGGTTTTTTGAGAAGCAACCGACAAATAAATGGTGAGTAAATTACTTACATCATCAATTAGTTGGTCGTAGAACATTTCTAATTTTCCATGTAAATCAATCACATCCCTCAAATCTGGTGACATTTTGTGGTGGCTTTGCATTCCATTTAAAACTTCTCTGGTTAGCAAAAGTTGTTTCTTGCCAATGGTGCTTTGTCGTTTTAAATAATATAGTTCTTCAGTAAAATTGTTTTTGGTGTTTTTGAGAAATATCAAATCTTCAATTGCATCAATTTCTGCTGCCAATTTATTTTGATATTTTTCATATGTCCGAAGAACCCCTTTGATGATTTTCGTGGCTAATTCGTGGGTTGAATTAATTTTTTTTGTATTCACAGAATGATGGATAATGTCCTCCAAAAAAGAATGCGACAATCTGTGTATGGTAATGATGAGTTCACTATTGATAAAAATGGCCACTTTGGTGCTCATTTCTTGGATGGTATGGCTATGCTCGTTTTCAATGTGGAGTGCACGCGTTAGAATGAAATCCAATGGTGTCAGCTCCTCGTATTTTGGCAAATGGTCGGGTTCTAAACAATCTTGGATAGAGGCTTGGCTTAATTTATGGGTTGTGCAAAATTCTGTCAAATCATTTTGGTTGGGATTTTCTATGTCTATCCATTTGATTTTTGATTCTGCAATTGTGAATTCACGAATTTTCATTTTGAATAATTAATAAAACTTTTTTGGCTAAGTTCTAGTGCGAAGATATAAAATTTTGAGCGTTACTAAATTTGAGAGTTAATTGGAATTTATTAAATTGCAATTCAATCTTATCTATTGTTGTGACCTTTTTGTTTTTTAACGTCATTACATTAATATAACTTACTATGAAAATTGAATTCAAAGCAAATAATGATAATAAATTTAAAATATTTTCTATTTTCTCTATCTGTTTATTCTTTTCTCAGCTAAGCGCACAACATAAATTTACATTTTCAACCTATCATAACCGCGATTCTGTGATTTGGTATGTGAAGAATTTGACTCAGGAGAACGTGAAACTTTCGGCGGCAACTTTGGATTTCTTTTACAAATCAGAGAATGTAATGATATGGCCTTATACCTATTTTATGGGCAACAAAAATTTCCGTAAAACAGGCAAATTCTGCGGTGAAAAAAATTGTTGGAAATACAAATCTGAAATAGGCTTGGGGTTAGATGCTTGGGTTTCACCGGGTGATTCTTTTCCAATTGTTTCAGGGGACAATTACGCTGCGGCGAGTTTTGATACACTGATGCTTGCCAATTTTGAATTGTTTTGGTATGACACAAATGGGTTTTCTCATAAAAATACAGTGTTGCCTCCCAAAAGCAATGGTAGTTGCGAATTTGTGCCAGTTTTTGAAAGTGCAGGCTCATGGAAAACCGATGGTATACGTTTGGGTAGCAATTCTTGGTATCAATTACATGAGGGTTCTAAGAATTACCTTTTTGGAAGCAATGTAGCCATTGCCATTTTATTCGATAATTACACCTTGAAACCATATTGGGTGTCATCTGTTTTTCCTCAAAATCCCGCAGGGCGAATGATTAAAAACTTTGGATATCCCATTGATTCTCAAGTTTTTTATCAGTTTAATATTTATAATCCGAATTATACTGGAATGCAAACCCTTGATAGTATTATTGATGGCATGTCAACCGGTGATTATATTGCAATTGTTTCGTATAATCAATGGTCTGGAGCTTTCGCAAATACAGCGAATGGTTACAGCCAGTTTGGATCGCTAAAAAAATCATTTGAAAGCATAGGGTTAAATATGGATACGTTGTTTCCTGGTTGTACTTATTCCTTGTTAGGAAGAAAAGGCTTGGCAGTTGGGAAGGCGAAATTTAATGTCAATCATATTTGTAATCCCGCGATTTTTAATGTTTTTAGTTTGAAAACAGCAATGATTTCAAATGCGCCAGCCGATGAAATGTATGACTATCCTTCTTGCTATGAAAAGTATATTTTTAAATTAGATCCCTATGTGAATAAGCCCCGTCTTTATAATTCAACGTTGAAAGTTGAAAACTTGAAAGTTTGGCCAAATCCATCCATTGATGGAATATGGAATTTGCTAGTTTCGAATAATGCAACTCAACTTGAAGTTTTAGACATAGCGGGCAAAAAATTACATACCCAACCTATTCCTACAGGATCAAAAGAAGCTACTTTAAATGCATCGGATTTTGAATTCAACAATCAACATGGACTATACTTGTTGAGGGTATTTAATGCCCAAGGGCAGTTGATTTCAACAGGTAAAGCAATCAAATAGATTGCAGAAATTTAAGCTCTGTATTTTTTGTGATTTAATAATGCCTCTATGGTTTTGTGTGATCTCGAAATTCTTGTTTCTTCCTTTTTTGCCTCTGCTACATAGGTTACATACTCCCTTTGGCAAGCATAAGATAACGTTTCAAAGAAAGTTTTGGCTTTAGGGAATTCTTCAAATTGAATCATTAATTCCGTTGGGATTTCAATTGGCGTTTTTTCTTTGGATTTTGGTTTTGAAGTTGATTTATCCAATAATTTCTCAACCCAGATTGATGTGTTTTCAATGGGTTTGAAGCGTAATGCACTCCAGGTATCATCTATTGAAATTTGACTATTTGGGGTGAAACCAAGTGGGACTAATATTTTCCAACAAATGTCTCTTGATAAATCTGATTTTATTTGACCTGTTTTTTTGGGGTAGTAAAACCATATGGACCGGGCTTTTAACAATACTTCTTTATGTTGAGTTGCCAATTGTGTAAGTTCATCAATACTTGAAGAAACGATACATATCCAGCTTGGAACATCTAAAATATTGCTATTTTCTGGTGTTAAAACAGGGTAATCCATAGGGTTAATTACCCAAATTTGATCGGTAGAAAGGATGCTCAGTTTTTTTAAGAATTCAGCAGAAATCATATTATTTCGAAGTTTCTTCGAGTCTAAACTTTACAATTCGTTGAATCAAATCTTTTGGCAAAGGTTCATTTAGGGGAAATTGAACTGCGCCTTTTGACCATTTATAACTGCCAAATTCATGAGAGAAATTCGCAATTCCAGAAGCAGTAGGATAAAATCCGACGTGATTTTTATATCCTGCAAAATACACCAAAATGCCGTTAACTTTGAATGCTGGCATTTGATATCCAATTACTTGCTCTGCATTTGGAATCACTTCTAGAATGATATTCCTCATTTCATTCAAAACTTCTTGAGTGTGTAAAGGGAATTTTTCTATGTATAAATCTATCAGATTGCTCATTCTAATTGCTTTACTTCTATGCTCGATAATGCCTTGATATACCGTCTGCCTGGTTTTAAATCTGAAGTTGAAAGGAAAATCATTCTGTTATTCGATTCAGCAATGGGTTTGTCATTAAAGCGTGTAAGAATATAAAAGTCAGAATTTGCATTGTAAATTTCATTCCAAGAAAGAACCACGCGATATCCATCCGTGGCTTTTAATACGAAATAGAATTCATTCAATTCTTTTGGTTTGGAATAAGTATATTCAGAAGAAAGTAAAATGGATTTTAAAGGTATTCCTGCTAAATTTCTCAACGTGTCTTTTATCTCTCCTTTGTGGTTATAAATTACTTGCGGAGGAATTTCAACCCCAGTTAATTTTGATAAATCTTGGATTTTAATGGTCACCGGAGTTTTTACTTTTCCGAAAATCACAAAAGAATCGGAAGGAGTAATTGCACGCTGCGAAAACAGGTTAATGCTTGTGCCAATAAAAAATAAAGCTGTTAAAATGATATTTTTCATGGTGAACTTAATTTGAATCTATTTTTTCAATGAATATAATAAATAACTTTTAGGCCAAATCCATAGGCACATCCATCAAAAGAACATCGCAATTTGATAGTGCTTTCAATGAAAAACTTTCTGTATTCCAAATTCCAAAGCCATCACGTTTTGAAAGGATTTGTCCTTCTACTTCAATTTCTCCCTCTAATACAAAAATGTATACTCCGTTTTGGCTGCTTTTTAAATTATAGGTGGTTTCAAAGCCGTTGTCGAAATTCCCCATGCTGAACCAAGCGTTTTGATTGATCCAAGCGCCTTCATCGTCGGCGTTTGGCGAAATAATTTGTTGGAAGTTGTTATGTCTATCTTGGATATTGAGGGATATTTGGCTATATCTTGGAGTTACGTTTTGCTTGTTTGGGAAAATCCAAATCTGCAAAAACTTAACCTCTTTGTCCTTGTTTTTGTTGTATTCACTGTGGGTAATTCCAGTTCCTGCGCTCAGCACTTGGATGTCTCCATGGCGAATAACTGCCACATTTCCCATGCTATCTTTGTGCTCCAAATCTCCCTCCAACGGAATGGAAATAATTTCCATGTTTTCATGTGGATGGGTTCCAAATCCCATGCCCGGAGCAACCTCGTCATCGTTTAATACACGAAGCACGCCAAAGTGCATTCTTTCAGGATTGTAATAATTGGCAAAGCTAAAAGTGTGTTTAGAATTTAACCAGCCGTGATTTGCATGTCCACGGGTGTCTGCTTTGTGTAAAATCGTTTTTGCCATAATTGGAAATTATGTTGCAAAATTAATGAGAATAAAGGGAAAGATGCGTAATTAGGTATTCACGTTTGTTGAGTCAAATAAAATAATCGACGATTATCTGTCCCTCAAAAAACTAAGACTTAAACGTGAAATAAATCAGAAGAACTGCAGCCACTGTCATTATTGTCAATGCTGCAAATCCCATGATATTTAAATACCTCGTATTCACATACTCGCCCATGATTTTTTTGTTGTTCGAAATATGCAAGATAATTGCAATCAAAACAGGTGCGGTAAGACCGTAAAGAATGGCTGTGTAAATGAGCGCATCTATGGGTGAAATGCCAATGTAATTCATGGATAAGCCAAGAATTAAAGAAATGGCAATGATGGTATAGAAGCCTTTTGCTTCGTGAAATTTCTTGTCAAGGCCTTGCTCCCAACCAAAAGTTTCAGTAAAAATGTAGGATAAAGAGCCGCTTAAAACGGGTATGGCAATAAAGCCCGTGCCAATAACGCCAACTGCAAAAAGCAAATAAGCCAAATTGCCAGCCAATGGTTTTAGTGCCATGGCAGCTTGTTCAACGGTGTCAATTTTATGAACGCCGGCATTGTATAAAACGGTTCCCGTTGTAAGAATAATAAAGTACATCACAAAGCCAGAGACAGTCATTCCAAAATCGACATCGTGTTTCATTTCGGTCATGATTTTCTTGTTCACAACAATGTGTTTTTTATGCTCTTCAACTTCTACAGAAGCTTGCCAGAAAAATAGATACGGCGAAATTGTGGTTCCTAAAATACCAACCAAAATACCTATGAATTCTTTGTTAAATTGGATTTGAGGGATAAAAGTGGCTTTGATAATTGCGGAAAAATCTTGCTTGTATAAAAATGGTACCACAAAATAGACCAACATCACAATGCAAAACCATTTTAAAACAGCGGCAATTTTTTGATAGGGGAGGTAAATAATTAATCCCAAAAGGATAATTGTAAAAAGCACACTAAAGTAATTGGCGTCGATGCCAGGGAAAAGCAAATTTCCAACAGCACCCATGCCGGCAATGTCGGCACCAATGTTCATGACAATAGCTGGAAAGCTAAAGATGAGCATGATGTATAAAACGGGTTGTGGATAGTGTTTCTTTAATGTAGCTGTTAGTCCTTGTGAAGTTACAATTCCAATTTTGGCGCACATTTGTTGAATGGCTGCCATCAATGGAAAAGCCAGGATTGACGTCCATAAAGTGGATAATCCAAAAGCGGCACCTGCTTGCGAGTAGGTTGCAATTCCAGAGGGATCATCGTCGGAGGCACCGGTTACCAATCCAGGTCCAATGTTTTTCCAAAATTTAAAGATTTTATTGGGAGATTTGGGTTTTGTTTTGTTCATGTTTGTTGAACAATGAGAAATTTCAGAGTGAAACAAATATAACGAATTTGAAGGGCAATTGCAAGGTTAATCCCACCAAAGATAAAGACGTTTGTTCTTCATCATTTCATTTTTATAGACCACCAAATAACCTGTTCCTTGGTCAACTACATCCGGGCAGATGTTATAGATTTGTTGCGCGAGTTCTCGCCAATTTTGCGGATCTTTATTGATTAAAAATTCGCAATAATCGCCAGATGCGCCAATGAGTTCCAAATCTAGATCTTTGTCCCAACGTTCAATGATATGTATCAAACTGTCGTTGTCAATGTCGTAATTGAAAGCACTGGTTTTGATATCTCGCAGAATTTTATACTTGTCAGTGGTTTTGAAAATACCAACCCTATCGGGTTTGTCGTTCACGCCATTGTTATTTTCTAGCATGAAAATGGTATATCCTTTTTTCTTGAATTCATCTTTCAAAGAAAAGATGGTATTATATGAATCTGCATTTTTGATACCAATGGTAATTCCTTTTAAACGAATGGGATTGATTTGTAATTCATTGCTGTCAGAAATGGCCCGTGCCAAAGCGTAATGAAAAGGTTCAATTTTGCCATTACTAAATTCACGAATTCTCTTTAGGATTTCTGTTTCTACACCCATTGAATCGCAAACTTTTTTATCTTTGGTTTCTATTTTGGTTGTTGATTTGTTCTGCTTTGGCAGAAAATCACAACCTATAAAAAATACGAAAACGAAAGTTAAGAAAATGCGAAATTGAATCATTGGTTCAAAATTAATTGATTGTAAGGAATCATCCTAATTGCGTAATTTTGAATTTTAGGAATTGCACAAGAATCAACGGCTTTATTTTAAATTACACTTCATAACATGGAAAAGATTATAATCATACTAAAAGGACTCTTAGTTGTATGCGTGGGTTTATTTATTGGTGGGGAATTAAATATGTTTATTGTTGAAAATGGACATAAATTGATTTCCAATCCTCCAGGTACTGATTTCACAACTGCTGAAGGATTGAAAAAATCGATGCATTTGATGCAGCCAAAGCATTTTATAATGCCGTTTTTGGCCCATGCTTTAGGAACGTTGTTGGCAGCAATTATTGTGGTGAAGCTCATGCCTGCTCAATCTAAATATTTGGCTTATTTGGTTGGTTTGGTGTTTTTCATTGGCGGAGTTATGATGATTTCCATGGTACCTAGTCCACTTTGGTTTAGCATTGTCGATCTGGTTTTTGCATACATACCAATGTCGTTCATTGCTTTGAAGTTATTTTACAAACCTAAAAAGTGAAAATCAGAAAATATCTTCCTTCAGATTTTGAGGGATGCATGGCTGTTTTCGATAGCAATTTGCCATTGTATTTTGATGATTTAGAAAGACCACAATTTGCAACTTGGCTTGAGCATTGTGGCAACAATGCACTTGAATACAAAAGTCCTACCTATTCAAATGCCGAATTTGATTCCTATGAAGTGGTGGAGGATGAACAAGGAAAAATAGTTGGATGTGGCGGATATTATGTCTGTAAAGATCTTTTAGAAGCCCGATTGGCCTGGGGAATGATTCATTCGGGTTGTCACGGAAAAGGAATTGGAACATTGTTGTTTCAATCTAGAGAGGAAGACATTTCTATAAAATATCCCAAACACATTATCACTTTAGGAACCAGTCAGCATACATTCCCTTTTTATGAAAAAATGGGAATGCGAGTGCTAGAAATTATTCCAAATGGGTATGGTGAAAATTTACATCAATACAACATGGAAAAGTAAACATGTTTGGTTGCAAATTTATACGGAAACCCCCTTCAAACCTCACTTCTGAATAGTTATCTGGATTTTTGATAAATCAAATCCTTTGGATTGTAAACGTGTAAGGATTTCTTGGTAGATTTTTTCTTCCATTTTGGGAGTGCGACATAAGATCCATAAGTAATCTCTGTTTGGATGGCTTACTACCGCATAGCTGTAATCATCGGCCAAATCTATGATCCAGTATTTGCCTTTGAATGGCCAAAAGAACTGAACTTTTAATTTCGAATTGCCCGTGTTTTCGTCAATAAAAGCTTTTCCTTTAATGTATGATTCTCGGCCGTTTATGCTGTCTTTGTTGCATCTGTTTTCAACAATGATGTAGCCTTTGTCGGTTGGGGTATATTCAGCCGTTGTGCAGTGACAACCTTTTTGAAATCTCTGAGGATAAGCGGCAATTTCATGCCATTTTCCTGCAAACTTATTTAAGTCAACAAAAGGAACAGTTTCTAATGTTTGGGCATGAGATTTCATGGTTGTGAGGGTGATTAAAATAGCAATAAGATATTTGATAGATCTAGAAAATGGGGAATTTGTCATTGAACTCAATCAATAGTCTTTCCCTTTTTCTTGAAGTAAATTATAGGCCTCATCCCAGTTTGGAATCTTGTCTGATTCATAACCGTAGGTTCGGCCTGTGGCAATGGTATGAAACGCTTTCATGGCTTTTAAATGAGCACCACTGCGCATATATTCGAGCATCACTTCACGGCTTTCCCATGCCGAAACAGTGCATTGGTAGCCATGCATTTGCTTTGTAGATGTGTGGATGTTTCCCTTTGATTTTTCAGCTTGTCGGAATGATGGAATTGCCAAAAACCAAAATTTAATAAAACTGAAAAAGTTTTTTGGCTTTAAGCCTGTAATTGAAATATACATAACTCAAAAGTACGCCCAATTCTTCTTAAACAGAATTAAGAATTTGTTGCGTTCTGTAACTTGTGATACGTAATATATGAAGTAAGCAATAGTCCAAAGAAAATTAAACACATCATTCCATAAGGAACCATTGCATCACCAACAGCCAAATGGCCAATAAAAGCGGTAATGTATAAAATTCCGAATCCAACGTAACCCCATTCTTTAAATCGAGCAGGAATTTGTGGAACTATCAATAAAACCAATCCAATAAGTTGTCCAATACTTACTTCTAAGCCCAAATAACGTGGAATTAGCAAATGCTTGGTGCCCTCAATGGCCATTTGAGAATTCATTTGAATGGCACTTGAAGCAAACAAACAGATGATGCTGGTTGATATCCAATAGATAATTTTAGTTGATTTCATGTTTCGTAATTTATTTGCGAAAATAAATAAAATTCTCAAAAAATAAAGGGAGTCTTTTGATTGGCAATTATTGTAGCATGACTTTTTGAGTGCTGCTTTTTCCGTTGTTCTCAACTTTTAGGAAATAAATACCCGAAGGTAAATTGTCCCTCAATACAACGACATCGTTTCCTGCTATGTTGTTGAATTCTTTGATAATTTGTCCCTCAAAATTAAATATAACAATGCGGCCATTCGTAAGGGGTTTTTCAAAATGAATGGTTGCTTTTTCATTCAAAGGGTTAGGGAAAATAGTAGCCTGTAAGTTTTGGACATTAAAATCTTGAACATCATTCACAAAATTTCCGCATGAAACACCATCTTTTTTGTAATAGGTAAGTACAAAATCAAGTTTGGTTGGTCTGCCTTGTGAGAATTCTTTTAGATAAAATGGACCGCCCAATCCTTCTACAAAATAAGTGAAATGTTTCACGGGTTCAAACCACATAGAATCAAGTTTATCGGGCTGTTGTCCCCATACTCTTCTGTTGCAGAAGTCGTTAAAAAAAGTATCTTTAATGCTATATTGGAAGGTTTCGTTGTAGTGTTTTGCAATAGAGTCTAACTCCATGTATGCTTGTGTGATTGTATCAATCCACACCAACGGTTTGCAATCTTGGCAAGCAGGAGGCGTATAATACTCTCTTCTGATTTTATAAAATAAAGTATCGTTGTTTTTAGAAGAAGTTCTTTTTAAATAAGAAAACGTTTCATAAGTAGGAGGCCCTGGTTCAAATTTGTAAAAATGGGTTCCTTGAACAACATCGCCAGGATTGAAATCATAAATTTGTCTGTTTGTTAATGGAGTTTGCGCAAAACTGTTTTGGGCAATAAATATTACAAATATGAAGGCAATGAGTCTAGCGAACTTTATTTTCACATGTGCAAATTACACATTTTGTGATAATTGGCAATTTTTTAAAGTTTGAAATTGGTTCATTATGACTGAAAAATTACAAATTTGAGTGATTAAAATTCAGGGGTGATGAGATTTGAATTTGATGCAGTACCTAGTGATTTTCGCTTTCTATAATTTGGTTCCGAAATTTTCAGACAAGAAGATATGCCGTTCAAATTAAATGATAAATGGATATCTTTGAAACTGCGAGTAAAAAAATCATGGAGTCTAAAAAAAATAAATATACCGGAATTGGCATTGGAACATGTTCTGCCTTGGGTGTTTTACTCGGAACAATAATTGGTAAAAAAACGGGAAATATGTCTAATAGCATTGCTCCATGGTTGGCAATTGGCGTCGCAATTGGCTCAATTATCGATTACTTGTTGATACGAAAGAATAGGGTTTGAAAATAAATTGAAAATTATATTTCCAAAGTAAAAGTGAAAATGCTGATTTAATCAATCAGTATTGTTTACTATCCTAAACAAACAATCAAATTTTCAACATTTTTAATCGATAAATTCTGGAAAGCTGGTTGGGAAACTCCAGTTTTCATGGAAAATTAGAATGTTCTGTTTTTTCATCAGATCTAAAGCGAGTTCCTTTTCTAATAAAATAGGATAGGGGCAAAATTGCATTCGATAAAATCGCATGTTTGAACCTGATTCTAATAAAATTCCATTAAAAATAGATCGTAAAAGTAAAAAAATATCGCAATCGGATTCTATTCTGATAAATCGTTTTTGATTGCCATATTCAATGGTAAAACGATAAACCAATAGCGGTTCAGGGTCATCTGCGTCAAATGGAGCTACGGTTTGACTAAATTTAATGTCGAGAAATCCTGCTAATTTCAATTTTAGGCACAAATGTTCTTCGAAATATTTTTCAAAATCAAAAGCTATATAGCTTTCGAAGTCCTCTTCGTCTTCATTTTTAACGGCTCTGATTGAATTTTCAATTAGGGTTGTGATAATCAAATGGGCATCGCTTGAATAAAGTTCTTCGTTATTTACACAATCATCTAAAAAAGAAACAATGTGGTCTGTCCATACCCCGTAATTCAACAACAGTTCAATTCCCTCAATTAATTGTTTTGATGCTAGTTTTGCCTTTTTTCGAACCAACTTCAATTGATTCAACTTTTCGTTTATTTCATGTCTGTTTTCTGCTTTTAACTGAAGTGGACTAACTTTGTAAGTTGTGTCAATGTCAATTGGTTCAAACCTAAACCATTCGGCATCTTTGAGTGACAAATATTCCATCTCAATTTGCTCGTCATAGCGAATCAAACGATCTTCAAACAGTACTTTCTCAAAAGGTTGCTTGTTTTTATTGGAAAAAACGGAAGCAATTAAATGATTGATTTTTATTTTGAGGGACATTGGGCTTTGAAATAAATAGACAATGGCAATTTGCCAAAGAAGGATTATTGATAAATAACTTCAACCTCTTTTAAAATGTGTGGTCCTATGTGCTTGCTTAAAGATTGAGGAGTAATAATTCCAACCTTCCGACCGAGTAATTCTTCAAGAAAGAAAGCAAGATCCATAAAATTATCGTATGATTTTTGTTCTGGTAAAAAATCTACCAATAAATCTATGTCGCTATCATCTCTAACTTTGTTTTTTACAAACGACCCAAATAATCCAATAGATTTTATACCAAGGCGATTCAACACAAACCTAGATTCCGAAAGTGATACTAGGATGTCTTTTTTTGTATTTGCCTTTGTGACTAACATATTGGTTGATTTACACACGAATATAATAAAATCGTTTGGTATTATTTATTACTTACTTATTCAATGAATTAAAACGATAATGGATTGTTAAATAAGAAAGTTTGAAGCGGATATTTGTTTATTCCTAAGTGTTTTGGAGTTTTTTGCTATTGCTTTTATGATTCAAAAATAGCAATATATTTAGGATTAAAATAATTGCCCAAATAATGAGACCTGGCATAGGGTAAACTGTGAGGTCAGATGCTGCTCCATCACTGTTGCATTTTACCCCACCAATATACATATATAACCAAAATGGGAAGCAAAACAACAAAACTAAATTTGCAACAATGTAGCTGACTTTTTTATTGATACTATAAAAATAGGTCAAACCAACAATAATGACAATGCATAATAATTGGAATTTATACGCAAAATTAATCCCCCAAAAAGATGTGTCTTTTCCAAGAATATAGCCACCCAAAATATAGATATCGGGTACATCTTCGCCGTAATATTTAATTCCATTGGGGCCAATTTTCATATAAATAAAAGGAGTAACGATTGAAATTAATGCGAGTGCAATTATCCAATTGGTTGTTCTTTTTACAGTTGAACTTGTTGAATTCTTAAGCTTGGTTTCCACCAACAGATAACGTTTTTAATATGGATTTAATTCTCCCTTGATTAATTCTGTTAATAGTTTTAAATCACTATCAATTGTACCTTTCATGTAATCATTGTAAATCTTTTTATTGTCTGGCGGATTCAGATTAAGATGAAACCCTTTTTGGATTGCCAATAATCGAATAAATTCTCGCTGGGCTCTTCCATTCCCTTCTCTGAACGGATGAAGGAAGTTGGTATTATCAAGGATTTCTGCCAACTTTTCAGCGATTTCAAGCTTTTGTTCGGGGTTGATTTTTGCAAATTCCGCAATGAGAGAATTGATGTAAATGAAACCCGTTTGAAATCGCTCTCCTTCGAAAAAAGGTTTGCCGTCTTTGCTAATATTTACAGTTCTTACCTTTCCTGCCCATTCGTATACGTCTTGGAACAAGTGGCGGTGGATTTCCAACAAAGAACTGGAATCAATAATTTTTATTGGGTTAGAAAATAATTCTTCGAGTCGTTTTGAAACTGCACTGCTTTCAAAAAAGAGTAAATCTGATTCTTCTGTTAGATTAGGTATGTTCTTAAGAATACCCGAAATCGGATCAATATAAGCGTGTTTTAAATCAATATATTGATAGCCATTAGACATATGCCTTAGCTTTTGTAATTGATATTAAATCAGATAAAGATATTTTGCCAAGAATATAATCTCGAATGATTTCAACAGATTTTGTGCTAGGTTCAAATCCCTCAAACATATTGCTGCCAATGGCATTTGCGGTAGATTCCAATGCAGAAAGAGTTGGGAATTGAACTCCCATTAAAGTAAGTTTTTCTCGGTCTATGTCGATTTCGCGGTACATTGTAGTATTATAGTTGACTTCTGTTTTGCAAGTTTTTGGATTAATACGAAGTTACAAAAAAACAGGGGCTTTTCAAAATGATATGGCCTTCAGTAGAGTGCCACAAATAGTGAATTATATACCTTGTCCAAAAGTTAGTAAATTGTTGTCGGGGTCAAGTATGGAAAATTCTATCTGTTGCCAACGCTTGATTTCTAAATTTCATTGCTTTCTTCAATTTCAGTTGACAATCGCTTTTCGAATTGATTGTGAATGAAAAATATTGAAAGCCCAAATAAAATAGCAGAAACAATTAATAAATTATTGATGATGCCACTCACTGAAAACGAAATTCGAATCAATATGGTAGAAATAATAAATCCAGAATTTCTAATTACTTTGTGAAATTCATCGGTATGGAAAAACGAGAATAACAACAAAATTACGTCTGCTATGATTAAAATATTAAAGAACTGTTCGAAGAAAATATTATTGATATTCTTGAATGAAATTGCATTCGGCTCGTGGGGTTGAATGATGCCACTGCACCAATTAAAGAACGAATAAATGGCAATAATTAAAAGCACTGGAACCAATGATGTGGCAATCCATTTTTTGGCATTAATGAATTTTTTAATGCTTGAATTTTGTTTATTATTATGATTATCAGTTCTATATATTTTGGTTCGTTGAATCTGAAATAGATAAATTAAATAGAACAACAAGACAGAAGCTAACAAGTCGTAAGTAAACTGTAAATCATTTTTAACATTAAACCAATCAGGCGTAAGTGATAATCCGGATAGGTCTTTGAATAGTCTTCTTATAATGATCAGCGCAATAATCTCATATTGTTTTGAGATATAGGTTGATGTTGATTTTGGGAGATAATAAATCAACAGATATACCTCGTAAACCAATATAAAAGAGAAGGGTGTGTAAATAGCCGCGATTGGATCTTTTAGTAAATTTGAGGGTTCATTAATTGAAATAATATCAAAATTTATTAATTCAATAATTAACAGATGAAGGATAAAACTTGCCAAAGCAATCCATAAGATAATCTGTTCACTCCTTTCTTTGGTTTTTTCGGAAAGAAGTCTTCGGTAAAGATTTTCAAAGAGATTGGATAGGTTCATTTTTATTTAGTTGAATCATTTATTGTCAATTGTTATCTAGGAATGGCTTCTAACAATTTTGTTAGATTTGTTTTTTTACATTTACTCATTCTCATTTGTAATTGACTTATAATCAAATGTAATCTTTTATATTGATTTTTCCACTCGTTTTAATCCGTAATAACTAATTTCTCAACAGCTATGATTTTATTGTTTTCTTGTACTGCTATGAAATACACTCCCTTTGGAATGTTGTCGCAAGAAAAAGAGAATGACTCATCAGATATGTTTTTTAGTTGCTTTATTGTTTGTCCGAATATATTTTGAATCTTAATAGTTGTATTTTTTAAATTATTAGTTGTTTTTATTGTTGTTTTTGAATTGCACGGGTTGGGGAATATAGATAAAACTGTATGATTTAAATTTTTATTTAGTCCCAATTTGGTTTGACCTGAAAGAATACATTTATTTGGTGTGCTTTCGTAAGCATAATCTTTTATCGTGAAAGATGTGGATGATGCTGTAACATCTAAACGCGCCCAACCGTAATAAGTTTCTGCTCCCACAACAAGTTTAAGCGCTAAATATTTGTCTGTTGCTCCAATCCAGTAACCCATGTTTGTGCCGTAGGCCATAGTTCCGGGATTATTGGCGTCGTACCAAGTTGTCAGTGAATCACAAATGTGTGTAGATTCGGTATTTGCCCAAGGTAAATAAACATCATCAAAATAATATCCTGAATATGCATTGTTGTTTTGTGGTTTACACATCACTTTGTCCCCCAAATCAAATTGAATTAAAAAATCAACGACAGTGTCATTGTTTAAATCTAAAGGATATGTTGCATTGGGAGTAGCGTCTGGGATGTCGGTATAGATAATTTGAGCATCTAGTTTACTTGAGAGAAAAAACAATACCAATAATCCCAAGATGGACACGGCTTTTTTTAGGGATTCGTTTCGCATTTATTTAACTCTTGTAAAAGTATTTAAAATATTGTTGTTTGTCAATCTAAATATTTGCTGAAAAATACTAATTGGTATTAGAATCGTAGTACAAGGTTCATTATTGGAAGTTAAATTGATAACTTTGTTGAATGATCAGACGCGGTAATTTGGATGATGTTGCGCTATTGCAAACGATTGGTAGAAAGACCTTCGACGATACCTTTGGTAATACTTGTACCAAGGAAGATATGCGTGGCGTGTTAGAATTGTATTTCAATACCGCACAAGTAGAGATGGAACTGCTTGATGATACTGATAATTTCTTTTTCTTTGAGGAAGACGGCGTTGTGAAAGGGTATATGCGCATCAATGCAAAACATCCTTTTCCTTTGGAATCAGTTTCAAATCAGAATTGCGTTGAGTTGGTTCGATTGTATGTTTTGAAGGAATTCCATGGTACGGGTGTTGCAAATGAACTCATGAATTTCGCAATTGATTACGCCCTTGAAAATAGTTTTGAAATCATGTATTTATCGGTTTGGGAATACAATTTTCGCGCTAGAGGTTTTTACGAGAAGCATGGTTTTGTGAATTCTGGCATTGAAAATGATTTTCCACTTGGAACAACACCTCAAACTGATTATTGGTTTGTGAAGGAATTGAAATAGAGGTACTTGTTATTAATATGCTCGTAAAACATTGATTTTCAATAGAGGTACAAGAAATAGAATATTGATTCTATAATTTGAGGTTTTATGTTTAGGCAATAATTATTTGTGCCTAAACCAACAATCGGTTCGATTGTTTTCATATCCTTTGAAAACGGTATTTACAGGTGTGCCGTGTATGATTTGTTGATTGAACTTTGTTCTGGCTAGATAATTAAATGCTCCCATGTCGCCGGTGTAGGCGGTTTTGTTATATCTATTGGCATCTTGATGAATCTCACAAAGCTGTTGTATGAAATCGAAAAACAGTGGGGCTGATCCTCCAATAATTCCACAATTGAGCAGGGTTTCATTCGCAAAAGCATTTTCATAATCGGCATAATCAATGATGTTGTTTCGCAAATGTTCACTATGAGCGATCATCCACTCGTTGTTCAATATTTTGGGTTCGTTGCCACAAAAAAGCGCATTCGTGTTGTTGCAAAAAAGAGGATCTGTAAATGGATTATTTACGAGGACCACATCCGAAATGTCGGTGATGAAAATTCCGTTGATTTGCTGAATATGTTGTTTTAAAAAATCGCGGTAAGTAAAATATCTAAATACATTGGGATTATATTCAGGGTTATGTTCAATTTTAATGAAAGTAATGTTTTCATTTTCAAAAGATTTGCAGGTTTCTTCTGAAAAATTATTGTGAAAAATAACACCTTGTAAATTTGCTGCTGTAATTGATTCAGCCCAATCTTTCACTAATTCGTATGAGTCGTTGACAAGTGTTTCATTCCGATTTACATCGTGTAAACCCGTAATAAGGCAACCCATTACTAAATTTGTATTTTGAGGGAAATGAAGCGATTCCGCTAACATAATTATGCGCTGACAGAATTGTCGAGTTTCATTTTAGCACAAATACTGTTTGGAATATTTCTGTGATAAATATAGGTGCGTAGGTTCAATTTTTTCACACGAAATAGTTTGTTAGCGCGATCGTAAAAATCTGAATCCGCTGAGAATCCTGTTTTAAAGTCGAGGTTAGTAAATACTTCTTTTTTCCCGAATAAAGTCCCAAACAAGATAACTTCATCTAAATGAATGAGTTTGCTTAGGTCGTTTTTATCGGGTACATAATAATCGTTGTCGCTATCCACAATAGTTTCTGAGGTTGAGCAAATTAAATCGAGGTTATTTATTTCGCTCAAACAAAGGCTCAAATGATTCGGTTTGTATTCGTCGTCACTATCTAGGATGGTAATATATTCCCCCAAACTATAAAGAACGCCTCTGTTAATTGATTCCGATTGCCCGCGATTGCTATGTCGGATGTAACTGATTTTGTTCTCGTGTTTTTCTATGTAATTCAACAACGACTCTCGGTCATTTTCTTTACTGCCATCGTCGATAATAATGAGTTCAAAATCTTGAAAGTCTTGTTTTAAAACAGAATCGATTGCTCTTTTTGTGTACGAAAAATTGGTATTGAAAACGGTCATTAATACCGATACTTTCACAGGATTTACTATTTTTTTATCGTGCACAACAAAATCTCCTTACAAAGATAAAATTTTATTGTTCAATCACCCTAACTTTATTAAACTCGCCGGCGTTTTTTGACTTAATTCTAGAATCTCAGGAATCAACGATATAGATATTGAAGTATTGCGGCTGTTTTAATGAATTATTTTACAGATTGCAACTGCTCCAAAGTTGCAAATTCTAAGGCCTTTTCGTGTGTTGCATCTAAAATAACTGGCGGTGCAACTCCTGCATCAAAAGCTTCCTTCCACCGAGAAGCACACAAGCACCATCTGTCATTGGCCTTTAAGCCAGGGAAATCATAAGCTGGAATGGGTGTAATAAGGTCGTTACCACGTGATTTTGAAAACTGCAAAAAATCTTCAGTTAAAACAGCTGCGATTACGTGAACACCTCTATCATCGGAACCCGAGGTACAAAAGCCATCCCTATAATAACCAGTAACAGGTTTTGTTCCAGCTATTTGTAGATCACCACCAAAAACATTTTTGCCATGGGATAAAGTTTCATTTTTCATCGTTAATCTCAAATTTAAAAACAGTTGTACCAAGTATAAAAATAATTATTCAATCCAATAAGAGTAACGATACAATTTCATTTTAATAAATAGGTAAACAATTTTTATGATCAATTGTTTATGTAATACGCTACTTTTAAAGGTGACGGTAAGTTTAAGTACAATAAAAGATAGGATGAATAATTTAGTTTGGTTTCGTAACGATCTCAGAACGCAAGATAATAATTCGCTCTATAAAGCTACAAAAAATGCAGGTAAAACATTGGCAGTATATTGTCTCGACCCGCGACAATTTGAAGAGAACAAACACGGATTTAAAAAAACCGAAAAGTTCAGGGCAATTGGATGTACAATTCTGGAGTTGACAATGATCCAAGAGATAGAACGTATAACATTAAACGCCAATCTGAAATCTACGATTCTATAAGGCAATTATTAAGTGCTATGGTTAAATACAGTCTTATATAAAAAACACAAACAAATTTATGGTAGTGATTATCGGTGCAGGTATATCGGGTTTAACTTGTGCAAAATATTTGAAAGATAAAGGTATTGAAGCAATGGTGCTTGAAGCTTCCGATAATGTTGGTGGGCGCGTGCGAACCGATAAAGTAGATGGTTATAAACTCGATAGAGGTTTTCAGGTTTTATTAACGTCTTATCCAGAAGCTATTAAAATATTAGATTACAAGGCATTAAACTTAAAAATTCTCCCAAGTGGAGCGCGTATTAGAATGGGTAATCACTATCATGTGATGCCCAATCCAATAAAAAAATGGACAACTGCCCCGCGAGCATTGTTAGCGCCAGTAGGGAATTTATGGGATAAGCTCAAAGTTCTACAACTCAATTTAAATTTAAGAAACGCCGTGGAACCGAATGCAGCTGCGCCAGTTAAAAAGCAAACTACAATGGCATTTTTAAAAGAATTTGGTTATACGGATACAATTATAAATCGTTTTTTTAAACCGTTTTTCAGAGGTGTTTTTTTGGAAAAAGATTTGAAGACAGATGCTCAGTTTTTTAAATTCTTGTTTAGTCAATTTGCTAAAGGTAATGTGGTTGTGCCAGAAGAAGGAATGCAGGCCATTCCCGAACAGATTGCATCCCGTCTTTCACCAAATCAAATAAGGCTGCAAACACGTGTCGCAAAGATTGAGGGAAAGATCATATATCTTGAAAATGGGGAAACTATTAGTGCTCAAACAATTGTATTAGCTACAGACGCCAATACAACTTCACGTTTTTTGGGGGAAAATGAAACTACACACTACAACAGTACTGATTGCCTTTATTTCGCGTGTGACAGCCCTTCTAAACTTTTTAAAATACCGTACCTAATCATCAATGCCAATAAGGATGAGTTGATTGACCATGTTGTAGATTTATCAGCGTTTTCGCCCTCTTATGCCCCAACGGGAAAAACATTGATTTCAGTGAGTCTTGTAGGTAAGAATTCATTTGGAGAAAGAGAACTTATAGAAAAAGTGCAGCAAGAACTTACTCTATGGTTTGACAAAAAGTATGATTGGCATCACCTGCAAACTTATCGCATACCTGAAGCGTTGCCGCAGTATTTTGAAGCACCATCTTCGAGTAAATCATTAAAAATTAATGACTTTACTTACCAATGTGGTGATCATACCGCGTATCCATCTCTTAATGCTGCTATGAAGTCTGGGCGAGAAGTTGCAGAAATGATACTGAATAGTAGATAATTTAATTCAGTTTTACATGATCAACATTTGAAAGTATTTAAATTTTAATTGATTCGGTAAAAGCGGAAATTCCTGTGTTTATGAGGCTATTGATAATTAATAACTTCGGTAAACTGAAGAAATCTTAACTTTATTAGATTATTTACTCAAACTGCGTCTCTAACTGCGCCAAAAAGTATCATTTTTGAGGTTAGAAAGCAAAAATTATAACTTTTAAAGTTAAATTTGAAAAAGCACTTTTTTGCAAATTTCGCTTACTGGTCTACTCTTACGACCATTGAAAACACAGGTTAAGGCATAAAAAAAAGCCATCATTTCTGATGACTTTTTTGGCTCCCCAAACGGGGCTTTTCTCGAACCAATTTTGGGATGAATTGAGGGATTATTCGATATGTTTACCTAATTAATGAACCACCCAATTATTGAAATGGCTATTTGTATTTCATTGTTTTTCTTCCTTGTGTTGTTTCATTTTAATAGTTAGCTAAAAAACCTTCTGCAATTTGAGAAACTGTTCCATGGTTTGAATTCCATGAATGATATACTTCTTCTGCCCATTTTATAATAAGTTGAGCACATTCTTCTGCTGTTGTTACCTTGGTCAAATCTTTTGCAGTAATTTTTCCTCTATTCAATGATGCTGGGGCTTTAAGAAACTCATTTGGTTTGTTTGATTTATATTTATTTAAGTAGTCACTGAGAAGGGGTGATTTGTTGTAGTCCCATGTTTGCTTTTTTTCAAGTATTAAATGCAACCTTGTCAAATGAAAATGATTGCTCCATCGTCCATGAATTTCTGGGTGTTGCAAGGCATGAGAATCAACACTTAAAAATCTAAACAAATTATTTTTCGAATCGTTAAAATCTAAAAATGCAAGTCCATTGTTATAGTTTTCCATACATTCAAAAATCCCTCGTTGATAGTTTGCACCACAAAATTGACACTTTCCATTATCATAAAGTACTACATCATTTTTTGCGGCTTGGTCCATGAAGTCTTGCATGATTCTTTATTTTTTATTGAGATATGTAGTAGTCGTCCCAAAATTACTGACATTTTAGATGAAAAAAAAAGCCTCACATTTCTGCGAGGCTTTCTCTGTTTGCTCCCCTAATTGACCAAAAATACAACCATCAACCGATGGTTGAATATGTAATCATTTATAAATCAAATAGATAGGAAAAGGTGACTAGTGTTTTAATTAATGTACAGTGTTGATTTTTAACTTTTTCAATCTTTATTCGTCTATATGGATAATATGATGAAGTTTAGATTTTTGATAATACTAATTTTTAGTATTTTTAGTAAAGGCTATTCGCAGGTTAATGTATATGATAGTATCTATCACAGTGGTGTTTGGAGAACTTTCAACATTCATTTGCCCAAAGGATACAATAATAGTTTGAAATATCCGTTAGTTTTGGGTTTTCATGGCGGACAACAGGCAGCCACAAGTTCACAAGGGTGGACTGTATTTGCCTATCAAAGTAAACTTTCAGAAAAGGCGGATAGTTCCGGTTTCATTGTAATTTATCCTGAAGGACTAGTTTTGAATCAAAATCGGTCTTGGAATGCAGGAAATTGTTGTCCACCTGCAATCAATCAAAATATTGACGATGTTGGATTCATTGACAATCTGCTAAACTCAGTTTTCTCAAATTATTCAATTGATACTACCCGAGTTTATGCAACTGGTTCATCTAATGGCGGTATGCTTTGTTACAGATTAGCTTGCGAATTGAGTCATCGTTTTGCTGCAATAGCTCCTAATGCTTGTGCTCAAATGTATTTTCCTTGCAATCCGACAAATAAAATCCCAGTTATTAGTTTTCATTCCAAAGTTGACCCAATAGTTCCTTATACAGGTGGTATGGGTGGGGCATCCCCGTTGACAAAAATATATTTTCCATCTCAGGACAGCACAATGAGGTTATGGTCTCAAAAAAACAATTGTTCAAAAAGGGACACAATCATCAATGGTAATAAAATTAATTACGACTTTGTTAAAATACATGACTGTTCCTGCAATGTTGAAATTCATCATTATGCTACTACCGACGGTAGCCATAGTTGGCCAGGCGGAAATCCCAATAATAACCCGGTTTCTACTCAAATAAATGCAACGAATTTATTATGGGATTTTTTTAAAAAATATACAATACCCTGTTCGAAGGTTGGGGCTTCAAATATCTATAATGACAATACTATTTTATTTCCCAATCCTGTTTTTGATTTTGTGAATATTTCAAATCTGCAAATAGGCCTAAGTTATACATTAAGTGATTTATCAGGTAAGGTTATAAAAAATGGAATTACATTGGGAACCATTGATGTATCAAATCTATCTCCTGCTGTTTATTTTCTAAATCTTAATTTTGGAGATTCCTTCAAATGTTATAAAATAATCAAGGATTGAAAAAACAAACTCTGAAAAATAAAAATACAACCACCCCCATCTCTGAGCCAATTCAACTTCTTCTCAATATTGGTAAGGGTTTAGAAAGGGAGCCAAAAATACAGATATCAATCGATGGTTGATTTTTTAAACTGAATGAAAAACAACATTGCATGAGATAGAATTTATTATAAAATGAATGAAAACAAATCCACTGAATTGAATTTCATTTGCGGATGGGTAAACTTTTTTATCATTAAATCGTCTATAACATAAAACAGTAAATTCTATGAAGTATGCATAACGCTATTATCGTGATTTTAATCGTATTTTTTTCTTGCAAATCACAAGAACCTATAATTCCAAGCAAACCAATTGCATACAGGCAATCAAAAACAATTCAATATAATCAAAAAGAAATTGATATTGTTGTTGATAAGCCAGCATTAGATGCTGTGGATGTGCTTATGGTTTTTCATGGGACTGTTTTGAATGACAGCAATCTAGTGGAAGCAGCCAATAATACTTTGGATAGTTTCAAGGCATTGTTAGATTCTAACTCAATGATGATTATTAGTGTGATTTACCCACAAGAAAAAATATTGCTCGGCGATAATGTGCAGTTGTGTGAATCTGCGCTTTTATGGTTGAAATATAGTGCAAGTAGCGAATTGGGTATCAAAATAAATAAGATATTTTTAGCTGGACATTCCCAAGGTGCTTATGTTGCAACACGACTAAATACTTTGTACCAAACCAATGGTGTTATTGCAAATGCTCCAGGGCCATTAAATTTAGTTTATAGGTGTAAATTGGAGGAAGATGGGAAAATAAAATCAGGGGTAGAATGTTCGAAGTTAAGGCAGGAATATGGTTCAACTACGGATAACCCAAATGCTTATTTTCAAAGGTCACTGATGAATTTCACCAATGGATATAAGTCGGATATTTTATTTATTCAAGGTTTAGATGATTCACCAATTCAATTGTATTCTTGGCCAACATTCAAACAAGAAGTTTTGAATTGCACGAATTGCAGCAAAAGACTGTTTGTTGAAGTGCCTCAAAAAGGACATGGTTCTTTATTTCAAGACTCGAATGCTCAGAAGGAATTTAATCTATTTTTAAAATCACACTAATAAAATGCGGAATCCATATGCTAATTTAGAAAAAGTGGAAACTTTTTATTCGCAAATGCGTCTAGTTAATCATTGAATTTAAATAAAATATGAGAAAATTAACACTGCTGCTCATGATTTTATTGAGCAATTATCACTTTTGTTTTTCACAAACCGATAAATATGATAGCCTATACTTAAATGGTAGATATAGGACATTTATGATTCACCTGCCCGTTGGTTATAATTCAATCAATAAGTATCCTTTGGTATTAGCCTTCCACGGTGGTGCGCCCTTGGGTTATCAAACTATTCAGTATCAATCGGGGTTGACAAAAAAATCTGATAGTGCAAGTTTTATTTTAGTTTATCCAGAAGGGGTTAAAATAGCTGGGAATAGAACTTTCAATGCGGGTGGATGTTGTGCACCATCTACTACCTTCAAAATCGATGATGTTGGATTTGTTAATTCATTATTAAATTATCTTTTTAAGACGAGTTCAATTGATACAACTCGTGTGTATGCGACTGGATTTTCAAATGGGTCTTTATTGTGTTACAGATTAGCAAATCAGTTGGCCTCAAGATTTGCAGCTATCGCACCTGTTGCAGGGGATTTGGTATATTATCCTTGGAGCCCAATTAGAGAAGTTCCAATTATTAGTTTCCATTCTTACAAAGACCAAAATGTAAAGTATTTTGGAGGTGTAACTGTAGGCACAACGGGTACATATTTTCCTCCTCAAGACAGTATTTTCAATATTATTAGTAAAGGGTATAAATGTAAAATTCTAAAAGATACGATTTTTCATAACCCCAATAAATATGACCATTTTGTTTACAAAGATTGTTATTGTAATGCTTTACTTGAACAATACGTGAGTTATGATGGTGAACATTCATGGCCTGGTGGTTATTCTACTGGTGTTGAAGTAAGTAAACAATTCAGTGCAACATATTTGATGTGGGAGTTTTTTAAAAAATATACAATCGACTGTTCGAAGGCAAGTAATTCACATGTCTATTTTGAAAATACTATTGTATTCCCAAATCCTGTTTTTGATTTTGTGAATATTTCAAATCTGAAAAAAGGCCTAAATTATACTATCAGTGATTTATCAGGTAAGGTTATAAAAAATGGAATTACTTTGGGAACCATTGATGTATCAAATCTATCTCCCGCTGTTTATATACTAAATCTCAATTTTGGGGATTCATTGAAAATTTACAAAATAATTAAGAATTGAAAAATCAACGCTTAAAAAAATACAACCACTCCAATCTCTGAGCCATTTCAACTACTTCTCAATATTGGTAAGGGTTTACAAGGGGTAGAAAAAGAAAAAGAGGTCAATTTTGACCTCTTTCCCACTTTGGCTCCCCTAATTGACGAAAGTTGCAGCTATAATTCGTTAATTGAGTATGCTACTGTTAGGAAATTAGGGGTTGAACTTCCTATTAATTTGCAGTAGGCAGTATTTTGATTTACTTATTTTCCTCAATAATTCTATTCAATTCCTCTGTTATCTCCATGCTTTTAAGTGGTGGCACATTTGCTCCACCAGTATTTCCAACTGGAATTTCCCCAACAAATGACTTTATGCCCCCAACAAGTAGTCGTGGAATTTGTCCGATAATCTCCCTTCGGTCTTTTATCTTGAATCCGAATAATAACATTTTCCAATGAACTAATGTGTGATGGAAGGGATAGGGTTGACCAAGTATATGTGCTCTCTCTAAATGATGCCAGCTTGAACTAAAATCTTTATTTAAAAAATAGTTAAGAGAAATTTCCAATTCTTTACGAAAGTATAGATTTAATCTCTCGGGCATAGTTGTATGGATTTTCATATTGATTATTTAAAACGAAAAAGGGTTACACTTTACAAGTATAACCCTTTTACTTTTATATCTGCTCCCCTAATTGAGGAAAGCTGCAATAACAATGCGATGATTGAGTATTTGACAATCAGGAAATTAAGAGGTTGAACTTTGTGTAAATTTGTAGGGAGTTTATTTGTCCTTTTCTTGATTTCTTTTCCCTTTTAAAGGTAAAATCACGTTAAACGAAATATTGTTCACTTTGCTATCTATCTTTTCAAACATTGAATTCAATCCCCATTCATACCTAATGCCTAAACTAACTTCTTTGTAGATAGATTTTCTAATATCAAAAAACAGAGTAGAATAATTCGTTGTTTCCTTTCCTAAGTCTATAGTCCCTGTTGCGGTTTTAAGCTCAGGATTAAACAAGTAATTTTCTACCAGTCCCAGACCTATATGTGCCTTTTTCCCAATGTTAAGCATAGGCCCAATATACATTGCTATATTTCCGGTGGTAAATTCTCCAACCAATCCTGGCATTAAGGATAAATTGCCATAATTGCGACTTGAACCATTTATTTCGGTATAAATAGAAAACCTATTGGATAATTTTCTGGTATAATAAAAACCGCCGCCTACATCAACTTTATTAAAATCATCATTGAAGCCAAAAATATTGGTAGACAATACAACGCCAAATTTATTTTTTGATGGGGCAATCTCTTGAGCAACTAATGTTGTTATTGTTGCACAAAGTAACGCGAGTGTTAAAAATAATTTTTTCATTTATTTAATTTTAGAATAATTTAACTATTAAAATTCCCCCTTCAACACATCCACACCAATTGCGTACCCATAGGTTTTTCCGTTGGCATCTTTGTAAATTCTGATTTTATTGCAAGCCATTCCTAAATTGACTTTCGCCCAGGTTTTACCACCGTCTTTGGTTTCGTAGCCTGTATTCATGGTGCCTACAAAGCCGTGGTTTTCGTCTATAAAACCAATACCAAATTCCCTTGCTCCAGCATCTTCCACTAAGTTGATTTCATTCCAAGTTTCACCGCCATCGATTGTTTTGGCGATACGTTGTTGTTTTACGTTTGAATCTGGATTATAGGATTGTATAGTTACATAACCAACTTTGTTTGTTGGGAAAGAAGCCTTCCAAGTACCTTCAAATGGACGATTGGATTGGTACACCTTTTTCCATGTTTTTCCGCCATCGTTGGTTTTTAAAATCAAGGCGTTGGATTTTTCTATATCTTCATCAGAGGCAGCACAAACAAATCCGTTGTTTTTATCAAACATTTTGATATCAAAGAGCATTTTACAGTCGTTGTTCATGCTATTGGAAGTCCAAGTTGCACCACCATCGTGCGATACCATCATATTAGCTGGAGAACCTACACGACCTACGGCGTAAATATGTATTTTATGGTCTATTTTTCCGTGATTAATGTATTGTTCTTTAACAATATCAACGGCGCAAAGGCCTTTAACATAGGGGCCTTTATAGTCTACTGGCTTCCAAGTTTTGCCACCATCTTTGGTTCCATACAAAGGAATGGAGTCGGTAACATTAGGGAAATAATCTGTTCCAACCGTACCCGAAAAACCAACTAAACTATCCACAAAGGCAATGGTTCGAAAAAAAGTTCCTTTTTTTTCCAATTGTTTTTCCCAGGTTTTGCCACCATTTTTTGTGTGGTGAATACTTCCATAACCGTTTACATACCAACCTTCTTTTTCATTGATGAAAGTGATATCATCTTGTTTCCCAGGATAGCGCTCCGTATTCAATTTTTTCCAACCTTTTTCGGGTAGTTTAACTTCTTCTTTTTTAGCAAGCGTCTCGTTACTCCCATTTACTTGAGCATATAAATTACCCCAGCTAAAAATTATTACAAATAAAATTACCCAGCAATTGATTTTGGTGTTGTTATTCATTTTATATATAATTTTTTAAATTATGGTTTTGTTAAAAAATCCAGGTGCTACTTCCCATTCCAAGCATCCATTATTCCTGATTTTATATCAGTGTAATTGGTAATAAGCCAAATAACCAAAACAATAAGGAAAATTGTTTTCCAGTGGGTTTTTACTAAGACCTTTAAGTCAGTTAAAAATTGATTCATATCAGTGATTTTAAACGTTAAATTAAACTCGTATGGTTTGGTGTCAGATTGATTGGCAAATTCAGATAAATCCATTTTCAAGGCTTCCCCAATTACTTTTAACGAATGAAGGCTTGGATTCACTTTGTTATTCTCAATCCTCTGAATTGTCCTAAGCGTTAAACCGGTTTTTTCTGAAAGTTCTTTTTGAGAACAATTCAAACTGGTTCTAAGCTCTTTCAATCTTTCTCCAAATTCCATTATGCAAATATGATTTAGGTTATTGAATAAATGAAAGACAAATAGGCGTCATTTGTACGACATTTCATATGTCCAATGCAATATTACAACCAGGTTGTGAAAAATAAGTTGAAAAAGTAGGTAAATGCAACACGACTTATGCCACTATAATGGGATGATTGAGTAAGTGACTATCAGGAGATTGAAGGATTAAACTTCTCCACATTTACTTATTTTTCTGTCTCTGAATGATAAATTCGTTTGTAAAATGTGAAATACCTGTGAAAGTCAAAATCAACAAAATAGTAGTTATAAATGAGCTACTGTTAATTCCAAAAAATGCGATACTCCATAAAATGATAATCCATTGAATAAAGTAAATATTAGTAACTCCTTTACTCCAGCGAAATAGTAAATCAAAAAAACTATTCGTAGGTATATTATCTATAACTAACTTAGTTAAATACAACCAAACCATTACAAATCCACACATAAAAAACATAGCACCTTGACGGCTATGGTAGTAGTCGTTAAAATGATATTGATAATTACTAAATGAAATGGCAACACCTATGCCAATAAGGAATATCCCAAACAGGCCAAAGTAGTTAAAGATTCTATTCATATCTATTGAATTTTTAACAGTTTCGCCGAGAAACATTCCTAGTAGTGGAAAAGTAAGCCAAGGGAAAACTGGAAAGGCGATTTTATTCGCAATAAAGCTAAACTCGATTGGTAAGTCTCCCCAAAAAAGCTCTAATATTTGGTCTACTATTGGAATGTCTATCTTTATTCCCCATAGCAATGGTGAAATCATACTAATCAGAAATGCGGACAATAAAACCAGGTACTTATTGATTTGAAGTGCTTGAATGATTGACATTATCATTAGGGCAATACCCGCAAATTGTAATATATCCACAGTAGTTAAAATCGTGTACTCATTAATTTTTTCTATTGGGAATGTTTTTACTACATCCAATTTTAGGTAAGTGGCCAGTGTAAACGGAATTACACCCCTGAACATATTTAACACGTAACCACTCAAAAATATTTTAAACCCGCGTAAGAGCTTTGGCTTTAATTCTGATTTACTTGAATAGATGAATGAAAATCCCATCAAAGTCATAAAGACAGGTGCTGCAGGAGGACCGCCTAAAAATGATATAATTTGTCCGAGCACAGAGTTCTTTACTTCTTGATTTGCGAACACCTCAAGCGTATGAACCGCAATCATAAAAAGTACAGCCAAGCCTCTTGCAAGGTCAATGGACAAAAGTCTGTTGTTTTGCTTTGTAACAGTCATATTTACAATCATTTTTAGACTGCAAAAATGGGGTACTTCACAATGATTTCACTTGACATATGTCACAAAATCACTTTGCTCTCAACCGACTCAATGTTTCTCTAGTGATACCAAGAAAAGAGGCAATATATGTTAAAGGAATGCGTTGGAGAATTTGGGGTTCTTTGTCTAACAATGTCAAGTATTTATCAATTGAATTCGCCATTTGAGAAAAGTAAAACTTATCTTCTAAAAACAGGGCGTACTCTTCAATTATTGTATTTACAAAATTGGCTATCTGAATGTTGGAAAACATTAAGGGTTTTATCTTTTTTATATTGATTGCAATTAGGGTGCAATTTTCAACCAGCTCAATTGTTTCTCTTGAAGGCTTGTCATTAAAATTTTGCAATGACCCAACCATATCATTTTCTAAAGCAAACCAAGTGTTTACTTCTATTCCATCTTTTAAGTAGTAACTTCTAACTGCACCTTTAATAACAAAATAGGCAAAATCGTGTCGTTGATTTTCATTGATGAGCACGTGCTTTTTGTTCAAATTTAAGATTGACAAATGGCAGCAGATTTCTGCTTTTGTTTCATCAGATAGTTGTTGATTGACAGAAAAATGGTCTATAAAGGGTTGGAATAAGCTGTCCATTCTTAAATGTTAAGTATACATCAAAGATATTAAGTTGCATCTTTTTAAAAAATCCTCCTGATAAAAATCCAAAAGATGCAACTCGTCTAACTCACTGACGGACAAAGAAAAAGTCCCGCAATATGCGGGACTTGTCCAGTGTGGCTCCCTCTTCTGAACTTGAACTAAGAAATGACAAAAACCTCACGCAAAACCTCACGCAAACCTCACGCAGAAACAGAAAAGGACCTACGATTTAACGTAAGTTCTTGATTTTCATGTAGCGAGAACGAGATTTGAACTCGTGACCTCAGGGTTATGAAGATTTTTTGAGAAAATGAAGGGTTTGATTTATAAGGAGTTATGTTTTGACAAAACCGAAATCAACCGATTTCAGTCGAATTCAGGGGGTGTTTTCCTCACGCAGAGGAGATGCAACTATAATGCGATGATTGAGTATGTGACTATTAGGAAATTAAAGGGTTGAACTTCTAGAAAAATGACATACAACTACACTTTAATAGGGATGTCTACTACTTTTAAAGTGACGCATTTTTACCATCATTGCCTTTCCATTGCTCCATAACTTCAGGGGCAGGTCTTGCATTGATTCCTTCTCCATATACTGTGGCTGTACCGTGGGTGTAGAATGCTTCCCAATCAACACCTTGTGGGTCAGTTATCCAACTCTTTTGAGATTTTGAATAGCAACAAGTACATTCACCTTCTTCTCTAACTGTACCCTTTGCTTTTTGCATATTTTCATAGACTTCTTGCAATTCTGCTTCGTTCTCTAATTGCAAACCCAAATGCTCAATCCCACTTTCGCTGTGTCCTGTGGAAATCGCATAATTTATTCTAGGGTCTTCCAACATCCATTTTGCATAGTCTGATTTTACAATAGCTGGCTGTGTGTTAAATAAAGCATTATAAAATTCAATGCTTTCATTAAGGTTTTTTACTCTTACGTGAACGTGAAATCTTTTCATTTTTCTGCATTTAAATAGTGAATAATTTTAAATTCACTATCAAGACGCGGGGAGTATTAAAAAGATGCAAATTATTTTTGTAAATCTTTTTTAACTTTTTGCAATGGCTCGCAACTGTCTTTAATTTCAAAAGAAATTAGATTGCCTAGTTTGTCTGTTTTAAAATGGCAACAAGTAATAAACTCAGCTTTCAACAATTGCCTTGCTCTTTGTATTCTTGATTTTGTTGCGGGTAAACTAAGGTTTAGTTTTTGAGCAATATCTGCCTGTTTCATATTATCAATATCGGCATATTTTAAAGGGACTGAATATTCCTTGGGCAAGAAGTTAAGCATTGGTAAGATATAGTTTGCAGCTTCGCTAAAAGCAATATTTGGGTCTTCATTTTCAAATTCAGTCAGATTGTCTAAGTTGGTGAATTTTGATTGCTTTCGATAATGGTCGGTTATGGTATTTTGTGCAATTTGAAAAAGCCAACTTCTAATATTTCTAACTCCTGATTTTGAAATACAAAAATTATAAACTTTCATTAAAACATCTTGCAAAATATCATTTGTCAAATCTTCCTCTTTTACTCTTTTTAAAATGAAGTTTCTCAACTCTTTTTTGTGCTCTTGCCAAAGTGCAGGAACATCACAATTCGTCTTTAATTCTTTTTGTATTTCCATGAATACTTATTGTATTGGTAAAAGTAAAAAACCTCACGCAAAACCTCACGCAAACCTCACGCAGAAACAACAAAGGACCCACGATTTAACGTAAGTCCTTGATTTTCATGTAGCGAGATCGGGATTTGAACCCGAGACCTCAGGGTTATGAATCCTGTGCTCTAACCAACTGAGCTACCTCGCCGAGATCCTATTTGGTTATACCCTTAAAAGGGTGGCAAAACTACTTAAATTTTTTGAATTTATGAGTTCACTTTAAGACTAAATACGGATTGTCCTTCAAAAAATCCTTCAAATACATCCCCCTTGGCGGTAGGGCCAAC
>JAIYAW010000006.1 GCA_027488835.1 Bacteroidota bacterium
AAGGCGGTGGATTCAACAGAGGTCCCCGTCCAGAAGGTGGCGGATTCAATAGAGGTCCCCGTCCAGAAGGCGGTGGATTCAACAGGGGTCCCCGTCCAGAAGGCGGAGGATTCAACAGAGGACCACGTCCAGAAGGTGGCGGATTCAATAGAGGTCCCCGTCCAGAAGGTGGCGGATTCAATAGAGGTCCCCGTCCAGAAGGCGGTGGATTCAACAGAGGTCCCCGTCCAGAAGGTGGCGGATTCAATAGAGGTCCCCGTCCAGAAGGTGGCGGATACAACAGAGGTCCCCGTCCGGAAGGCGGTGGATACGATAGAGGTCCCCGTCCAGAAGGCGGTTACAATAGAGACAATCGTGGTGGGTTCAAATCTAAATTTTCAAATAATAAACCTGAAAATGCAGAAAATAAACCAGTAAAACCGTTGTCTAAGAAAAAACAATTTGATTTTGAAATTACAACTGCGTTTAAAGGAAGTAAAAAAGACTTTAAACAAGCAGGTGATAAATTGGCTTTAGGCAAAGAACTTGCTAGCAAGGAAATACGATTAAATCGTTATATTGCCAATAGTGGAATGTGCAGCAGAAGAGAGGCAGATTCGATGATTGAGCAAGGTTTGGTTAAAATAAATGGCGAGGTTGTAACTGAATTGGGTTGTAAAGTAATGCCAAAAGACGAAGTTAAAGTGGATGGCAAAAGAATTGTTCCAGAACAACCCGTTTATATTATTTTGAATAAACCTAAAGGTTATATTACAACTACGAGTGATCCAGAAGGCCGTGATACTGTTATTGATTTAATTGATTTACCAGGCAAAGAAAGAATTTATCCGGTAGGTCGTTTGGATAGAAATACGACGGGTGTTTTATTGTTAACGAATGATGGTGAATTTGCCCAAAAATTGACACATCCTAGTTTTGAAATCAAGAAAGTTTATAGAGTTACACTTGATAAAAAACCTACAAAAGACCATATGTTGGCTTGGGTTGAAGGAGTTGAGTTGGAAGATGGATTTATGTCCTTTGAGCAAGTTGGATGGGTTGAAGAAGATGAAGAAACAGTATTGGGTGTAGAAATTCACAGCGGAAGGAACAGAATTGTTCGTAGGATGTTTGAACATTTTGGATATGAAGTTGCTGGATTAGATAGGGTTTTGTTTGGTGAGTTTGACAAGATAAAGTTAGGCAGAAGCAAATGGCGATTCTTAACTGAGAAAGAAATTTCGTATGTAGAAAGATTGAAGCGTAAAGAACCAAAAAAACCGGTGGATTTATCAAAAGTTGCCCCGGAAACTTGGGAATAAATCTTTAAAGAGTAAATTTGCTTTGTGAATATACTTTTATTAGGATCTGGTGGTAGAGAGCATGCTTTTTCGCGTGCTATCAATCAGAGTGCACATATTTCGAGATTATATATTGCACCTGGCAATGCTGGTACTTCAAATTGTGGTGAAAACGTTGATTTAAATCCATTAAAATTGGATGAGGTTTATTCATTTTGTATTGAAAATAAAATTGATTTGCTTGTACCTGGTAATGAAGATCCATTGGTTGCAGGTATTTTTGATTTCATAGAGTCAAAAAATATTGAATTTGGAACTTCAATAAAAGTAGCCGGTCCAAATAAGTTTTGCTCACAATTAGAGGGAAGTAAAGATTTTGCAAAAGCGTTTATGGTTAAGAATGCAATTCCAACCGCTTTGTATAAAACGTTTGATGCTGAGAATATTCATGAATCTGCAGATTACTTAAAAACGTTAGATCCACCTTACGTTTTAAAAGCGGATGGTTTGGCGGCAGGTAAGGGAGTAATTATTACTTCCAACTTTGAAGAGGCTGTTGATACTTTAAATGAAATGATATTAGGGGGGATGTTTGGGTCTGCCTCAAAATCAGTTGTTATTGAAGAATTTTTAGATGGAATTGAAATTTCTGTATTCGCCATTGGCGATGGAGAAAATTATAGAATTTTGGCATCTGCCAAAGATTACAAAAGAATTTTTGATGGCGATTTAGGTCCAAACACAGGTGGAATGGGCGCAATAAGTCCAGTGCCATTTGCCGACGATATTTTTATGTCGAAAGTTGAAAATGAAATCATCAAACCTACTTTTGAAGGATTAAGGAAAGAAGGAAATCCATTCAAAGGATTTTTGTTTTTGGGATTAATGAATGTTGCTGGTCAGCCAAAAGTTATTGAATACAATGTGAGAATGGGGGATCCAGAAACGGAGGCCATCTTCCCTCGTTTAAAAACGGATATGGTTGACATGTTATTGGCTATTGCCGGTGGCGGCGTTGATCAATTGGCATTGGAAATTGATGTTAGAACAGCGGCTACTATATTTTTGGTTTCTGGAGGATATCCGGGAGATATTGAGAAGGGTAAAATAATTCATATTGACGAATTCAAGATAAACGAAAATCAATTTGTTTATCATGCTGGGACAAAATTGAATAACGGAGAAATTCTTACCAATGGAGGTAGGGTTATTGCTGTAACTTCTTTAAATACTGATATTCAATCTGCATTAAATGATTCAAATGAATTGGCGGATTCTATTAATTTCGATGGAAAATTTTATCGGAGAGATATTGGATTAGATTTGTTGAGGTATGAAAATGAATGAATTTGATAATCAAATCAACAAACGGATGAAACCACCTGCAAGGAAAATGTTGAATTTGTTTTTGAGGGGGTTGTTGGTAGTCTTACCAATTGCATTGACGGTGAGTATATTGATCTGGGTTTTGCAAATAATAGGTTCATTCTTGCATCTAGATAAACTGAGTTTTGGAGCCATTGTTTTATATTTAATTTTGGGTATTTTGTCCATCACTTTTATTGGCAAATTCACAGAGGGTGTAGTTGCAAAACAAATTTTAGAATTTTTTGAAGGAATTATTGAAAAGGCACCTGGATTAAATTGGATTTTTGGTACTACAAAAGACATGACACAGGCATTTGTAGGTGAAAATAAAAAATTCACCATAGCGGTGAAAGTTGAAATTTCTGACAATGTCTACAGAATTGGATTTTTAACTCAAAAAGAAATGGATGAGTTTGGAATGCCAGGGTTTTGTGCGGTTTATTTCCCCAATAGCTACGCTATATCTGGGGAAATCCTTGTTGTTCGTAAGGAAAAAGTTGTGAAATTGGATATTGATTCTGGAGAAATTACCAAGTTTATTCTAAGCGGTGGTGTCACAGAAATGAAATAGTGCATTTCTTTGGGGATAATTTTTACGGCAAACATTCGTTAATCTATTAAATCAAACCTTAATTCGCATGATATGATGTTTTTACTTAACATTTTACTACAAGCTGCCAATGCTGCAGCAGTAAATGAACCAGTTGCAGGTCAAAAGCCAGCAACCGTAGAGCATGTTTCTGCACCAATATTGGAAATGATGGCTAAAGGTGGCTTCGTAATGGGGCTATTGGGCTTTTGCTTAATTCTTTCGATTTACTTTATGGTGGAACGTTTGATTTACCTAAAGAATCGAGCGAAAATTGACGATAATTTGATTAATGTAATCAAAGATAATTTGAGAGAGAACAGGCCAGATGCTGCTTTGGCATACTGCGATAGGGTTCCAACTGCACAAGCTCAAATGATTTCAACTGGTTTGCGTTTTTTGGGTAGCAACATGAGAGAAATTGAAAGTGCCATGGAAACCAAAGCAAGCGTTGAATTGAGTGCGATGGAAAGTAATTTAACCTATTTAAGTCTGATTTCAAGAATTGCACCAATGTTGGGTTTCGTAGGAACCATTTGGGGCGTAATTAATATATTTTATTCAATTGCTCAGTCGAATGATTTAAGTATTGCTTCTATTTCTGAAGGTTTGTATGTCAAAATGGTAGCTAGTTTCGCCGGTTTGGTAGTGGGAATTATTTCTTTCTTGGGATATCAGTTATTCATGAGAAGAATTGATAGGTTTGCAGAAAGATTGCAAGAGCAAAGCTTGAATTTACTTGAAGTATTAACAAAGTCTAATATTTAAGGCTTATGAAACTCGGACGCCGTAAAAGGGAAGAGGCAGAAGTTGAATCATCGTCGTTAAGTGACATCATGTTTTTCTTGATGTTGTTCTTCTTGATTGCAAGTACGCTTGCTAATCCGAACGTAATTAAAATTATGTTGCCACAAGCAAAAACAACGTCAACAGTACAAACAAAACCATTTATTTTAACGGTAAAGTTTGATGAAAATGATGCAACCAAAACTCAAGTGTTATACTTTATCGACAGTGAAAAAGAACCAGTTGGGTTAACCGTATTAACAGATAGATTAACGAAAAGAAGAGATCAATCTTTTGATGCTGCAAATCCTGACAATAGATTAAATGTAGTATTGCGTTTGGATAAAGCATTAACAATACAACAAATGGTTGATGTAATGGAAATTGGTGCTAATTTGGGCATTAGAATGGTTCTTGCAACCGACAAAACAAGACAATAATGAAAAAAAGGCTTATTTACATAGGCCTTTTTTTTTGGCTTTTATTTTTCAGTCAATTTGCAAAAGCAGAATCAATCAGTTTTGACACTTCCCATTTAGTTAAGGATCAAACAGAAATTAGCCATAGTTTAGAAAATTCAGATTTATATAAAAACAGGATTACCAATCACTTATCGGTTGGCTTGATGAAAGGTTTTTTAATGCCTCACCATGAAGATATGCAACACATGTATGCCCATATTCAAGGGTTACAATTGCAATATTTATCTTCTGATTTGACATGGCCAAATAATAAAAATTCGAACGAGAATAACATTCAGTATTCTCAACGATTGGGTTTTGTACTTTCGGCAATAGAATTGGGTACAAATATTTCGGGAAAAGCTTATTCTGGAGGATTACTTATTTCTTCTGATTTGATCAGCAATCGGGGTAAAGAAATTAACTGGAGAAGTAGCTTGAAATTTGCTTTGGGTTTGGGTTATTTAACTCAGAGTTATGATGCTGTAGTTAACCGTGAGAATAGAGCTATCGGAAGTCATATCAACGGTTATATGCAATTGGGCTTAGATATTGAAAAGAAGGTCTATAAAAATTCTATGGTTTTTTTAGAGTTTGGGTTGGCTCACTTTTCAAATGCTTGTTGGAAATTCCCAAATCTAGGAGTGAATTTGCCTTATTTGCAAATTGGAATTGGCTACCCAATAAATTTATATCCCTCATCAAAAAAATTAGACAAAAAGAAGATATTGAATCAACAATTATCGATTTTGCCATGGCGAAAATCTGTGTCGATCCGTTTAGGTAAGAAGGAAATTGATTTGGATGATAACAGGGAGTTTATGAATGGGGTTGTGGAGTTTACACTAGAAAATTGGATAAGTAAAAAAAGTAATTTCAGATATAGTGTATCATACTTTCACGACAGAACCTATCAGTTTAATAAATTCAAGAAAATGCCCAATTACAGTTTTGCGGGAACTTCTGAATTTGCAGTTTCTGCGGGTTACGAAACGAGATTTGGTAGTTGGGGTATTATAACAGATTTTGGTATTTATTTATACAAGCCCGATTTTAAGAAGAAAACGGCGTATTATGAGGGAATTGGGTGCAGTTATGTCATTAATTCAAATTACAAAGCCGTAGTGCGGTTAAAAGCCAACAAAACGATAGCTGACTTTGCCGAGTTTGGATTGACTTATCTTTTTAATTAATCCTATTGCCAATAAGATACTTTAAGTATATCCCTGTTGAAAAGGCAAATAATTTCTGCTCTATATGATAAATAGGTTCAACGCGTATATCTAATTTGAAATCAGACGTATTCGGCAAATAAAATACTTTTTCAAATTGATATCTCAACATGATAAATTCTCTTTTTCTAGATTGCAAGTAGGGTTTTCCTTGGAGTTCGCTGATAAATAGCGGAGCTCCTAATGGACTATAAAACTCAACTGCTTTGTAATAAGTTGCTACAATTCTATGTTGTGAATAATCTTTTTGGGAGAAGAAATAGGTTAAGTTTGTCATAGAACCTTGGCCATTTTTGAAAGCATGATTTAAGGTTGGGGAAGGGTCGTTTGAAACAAGATAAAATGATTCAACTCTAAAGTGTTTCGATTTATCACTCAATCGTATTCCAAACGATGCATTTATAGAAGTTTGTATTCTTTGAGGGATATTTAATGCTTCGCCACCTTGGTGGTAAACCAGAAGCGAAGATGGCAGAGAAATTGAAAACGGATATTTTGAACTATCAATCAGATGGATGTTTAGTGTTTGACCAAAGGATATAATTTCTTGTTGGGATGTGGCAATTTTCGCAAATTGGCGCCAATCAACCCAGGTTTGATAGTTGAAAAATTTGTTTTCGGTGTAATATTGAAGTCCGTATTCTAAAGGTTTGGTAAATACATTTTCATAATTATATACGGGTTCAATGAGGTAGTGATTTGAATTACCTAAAATTGTACCTGCAATTATTTGAGAGTTTTTCGTTTTGTATTCAATGTTGAAAATGGGTAAAGTTTTACTAGGGAATTTGTTGTCGCCAAAATCGTATTGTAATAAAAGTCCTAAGCTTCCAGATAAGTTTTGGGTGAAATAATTTTTCCCTCCAAACCACATTTGATTGCCAAAGAAAGTTTGACCAGGATTATTATTTTCACCGTATTCATTATTTTTAGAATACATCAAATTCCCGAAACTGAATCCGCTTTTATAAATCCGTACTTCTGTATTTTGAGGTTTTGAATTCTTAATTTTCTCATAATTTATAGAATCATCTTCAGCATCAATAGTAGTGTCTATAATAACAGTATCTATTGGTTTGAAATCGTTTTGCGATTTCAAGTAGGTTAAATCGGTTTGACGTTTAAAAATAGAATTGTCGAGCTGAGCCGCGGCAGAATTAAGTCCCCCAAAAAGAAAAATGAAAACAATAAAATTATTCCTATGGGTTAAAATCATATTGCAAATAACTTAAAAACCACGCAGTTTTCTAAATTCTTTTCTTGCTTCGGTAATAAAAATGCTATTTGAATGATTTTCAATAATTTTCTTATAACATTCAATTGCTTTTTCTAATTTTTTCAATTTGTATTGATAGAGGTTTCCCAGAGCAATAAGTGCATTGTCCGCTAAAATATCATGAGAAAAGGCAACGGCTAATGTTTCGTATGTATCAATGGCCTTTTCATAATTTTCTTGGCTTTCGTAAATTCTTGCTTTTAAAAGCAATATTTCATCTGTCAAGCTATGGCCTTGAAAGTCATTTCTAATTTTTTCGGCATAGAAAATGGCGCTGTCAAATCTATTTTGTCTTTGAAACAAAAGTGCCTTAGAGTAAAGCTGAAGTGGTGTGTAATTACTGTCGGTGCCAACATTGTCGGTTATGCATAATGCCAATTCCATAGCATCATTAGAAATTAATTGGGTTGTTGCATCTTTTAACACATCCAATTGCATTGAGGCCCAATCATAATCTCCACGAAAGAAACTTAATTCAGCTCTGTAAAACTTTGCTTGTTGCCCTAAAGCTTCTTCAGAAAAATCCTTTTCAACTTGAGCCAAAAGCAATTCGCTTTTCCACATTTCATTGTTTGCGATTTCTGCTTTGGCCAAAGAAATTTTTGCATTTGCCATGACTTTTTTGTCGAGTGATTTGTTGTTCACATACTTTTGCAACATGCCAACTGCTTCGGTTGGATTGTTTTTACGCTGTATATAAATATTAGCTAAATTTTGAGCAATTGGCAGAGTTTCTAACGTTGGTCCGTTTTCAATTTCAAACTTTGTAAGTTCAAGTACAAGTTGATTCCATTCTTCGGGTGAAGTAACTGATTTGCTCAATATTTGAAACTTGGTATTCAGATAATATGACATAACCAAATTTGGGTCGTGGCTATTTTGTCCTAGTTTTACGCAATAATCAAAACACTTTAATGCGATATCAAATTCGTTGTTGGAAGCACATAAAATTCCTAAATCAAACAATCTTTTGCCATCTTCGTTTAGCTTAGAATCGATAGTCTTGGTAAATATGTATGCACTATTCCAATCTTGTTGTTTAATAAAAGACCACTTTAACCACTCGTTTAATGAGTATACGTTTGGATTTTCTTGAATTTTAATTATCAAAAGTTGTTGCAAAGCAACAAAGTCGGCGCTATCTGTAATATTGGATTCAAAGACTTGTTTAAATTGTTCAAAGGGTATGTTACTCTGAATCATCAAAGTTAAATACCTTTCCATTGCCTTGATTCGCTGTCCGTTTGTTAAATATAAGTTTGCCAATCGGTTGGTAATATCGGATGTTGAACCAAATATATTTTCACCCTCTTGAAGCAGTTTTATTGCGAAGTCATTGAGATTGTGTTGTTCAAATAAATCAGCTGCCAACATGAGCGTTCCATAATCATTTTTGATTTTTTCGCTGATAAAATCAAATAGTTTTATGCTTTCGTTTTCTGTGTTTTTATCAGTGCTCAAAACCCAACATTCATCAACCATGTAATTCAATGGATCCCGCTGTTTTTTTGCTTTTTTTCGAATAAATTTTATCGCCTTTTTTTGGTTATTTGTTTTTACTAAGCAATGAACATACCTATCATGAAAAATTTGCTGGTCTGGATTTTCAGCAGTTAAATCTTCATAAATGATTGTGGCTTTTTCATATTCATTTTGTTCAAATAAATTATTTGCTAAGTCAATTTTATTTTGTGAACTAGCAATATTTGCCCAGAAGAAGAGCGTTACAAAAAGGATATATAATTTTAACCGCATTAATTTTCGCTAAAATAGTCAGAAGGGTCTATTTGTCTTTCAATCATATTTTTATAAATGCCATTTTCAATTGTCATTAATTCATGGTGATTTCCATTTTCGATGATTTTGCCACTTCTAATTACAAGAATACTATCGGCATAGCGAATTGTACTTAATCTGTGAGCAATAACAATTGAAGTTCTGTTTTTCATCAACTCTGCCAATGCTTTTTGAACTTCAAATTCGCTTTCTGAATCAAGTGCAGAAGTAGCTTCGTCTAGAATCAATATTTTTGGATTTCTAATAATTGCCCTTGCAATTGCAATTCTTTGTTTCTGTCCACCTGAAAGTTTCATCCCTCTATCGCCAACTAGTGTTTCGAATTTTTCAGGGAAATCATTGATGAAATTAATGGCATTTGCTTTGGTTGCTGCATCTAAAACATCTTCCATAGTTGCCTCTGGATTTCCGTATAGTATATTTTCATAAATGCTACCACCAAAAAGGACGACTTCTTGAGGAACATAGGCGAAGTTCTTTCTGTAATCAATTAAACTTATATCGTTGATGTTTAAATTACCTAGGTTGATTTTTCCATGAGTAGGTTTGTAAAATTGGTAAATCAAACTGGCAATTGTGCTTTTACCGGAACCACTTGGTCCAACCAATGCAATCGTTTTACCTGGTTCTAAGGTTAATGAAATGTCTTTTAAAACGATATTTTCTGGTCTTGAGGGATATGAGAATTCTATATTTTCAAATACGATTGGTTGATTAAAATCAGGTAAATTATTTGAGTTATTTGACTCAATTGGCATTTCAATGATATCAAGAACTCTTTCTACAGCTCCCAATGTTTTTTGAATTTGTACAAATTGTTCTGCCATTCCACCAATGCTGCCACCAACAAAGGCAGTTAATAGCATAAAGTTGAATAATTCTCCAATACCTAGTTCGCCGGCTTGAACGAGTCCAAGTCCCTTAAATATTAAAAATACAATACTTCCAAAAAGGCAAACAATAATAAATGAGCTAAAAGCGCCTCTCCAATATCCTCTAATAACACTTTCTTTTTGAAGTGTAAATGCATTTTTTATGTAGCGGGTGTGTTCAAAAAGTTCATTGGTGTAGGCTTTCACATTGATTATGCCGGTAATAGATTCTTCAACAATAATATTATTCTGAGCTGTTAAATCTTGGACTTCTCTTGAAATTTTACGGATGAATTTACCAAAAATCAATGCCACCACGATAATTACCGGAACGGTTGCAAGCATATAGACCGCAAGTTGCGGTGAGGTCTTGAATATTAAAAAAACCCCTCCAATCATGACTAATATCTGTCTGATAAACATAGCGATATTGGTTGTAAACGTATCTTGGATTTGAGAAATATCTGAACTAAAACGTGACAATAAGTCACCCACTCTGTTTTTTGAGTGAAAGTCCATGTTCTGACTTATTACTGATTTGAAAAGACTAGTTCGCAAAGAGAAGGTCATATTTTCGGTAACCTTAACATAAAGGGCAATTCTTAAAAAGCTGAAAACGGCTTGGATAATAAAAAGATAAATAAACCAGTTTGCAACTTGAGTTATTTTATCCATTGATGGAGCGGTTGAAACAGAACCTTGTTTATAAACGAATACTCCATCCATCATATTTCCCAATAATTTTGGAAATAAAATTGAGGCGCCCGCGGTAATTGCTAAAAAAAGGGTACCCAATAAAAAGAGCCACTTATTGGTTGTTGAAATATAATTAAACAAGCGAAATGCACGTTTGATTGCGCCCATACTAATTTTGGTTTTTGGAATATCTCTGTCTTCAAATCGTCTTGATGCCATACTTAAAAATACAAATTTCGGTGTTTATTTTAATTCGTGGGGGGAATTGGTAAAAAAGTTGTCTTAAATAGATGAAATATTCGATAAAAGCATGAAGGAAATATATAATTCATTTATAGATGTAATTTTTCCGAAATATTGTTTGGTGTGCGACAATATTATTTACGGACATGAACAATATTTATGTTTAAAGTGTGAGGGAGGTATTCCATACGGATACTATAATTTGGGCACAGAAAATCCAGTTGAAAAGACTTTTTGGGGACGTTGTAAAATAGATGTTGCTGGTGCATATATGAAATATAGAAGCGATTCTAAATATGCTTCTTTAATAAAAAATATTAAATATGACGGTGGGGTGATATTGGCAAACGATTTAGGCAATAAATATGGGAAATGGCTAAAGAGCAATCATGTGATAGATGATAGTTTTGATTGTTTGGTACCAATTCCAATGCATCCTAAAAAATTAAAGAAAAGGGGCTATAATCAATCCGAAGAGATAGCAAAAGGTTTATCGTATTCTTTAGGTATACCTATAGATATAAATGTTTTAAAAAGAGATATATATGCCGAAAGTCAAACAAAAAAGAATCGATTTTCGCGTTGGGAGAATACCAGGGATTTGTATGCATTGAATGAGCTTAATCACAATTATAGCCATATAGTACTCGTAGACGATGTTATTACAACTGGTTCTACAATTGAATCTTGCGTTAGAGCAGTTCATCAGTTTACGGATGTTAAAGTTAGTGTTCTCGCATTGGGATTCACATTATAGGCTTTGTTTGATCTAATGAGTGACAACTAGATTGTTGCTAATGTCAAATAGTTGATTAAATTTGTAATATTCGAAAAATTATAATGAAAAAGATATTATTTATGTTATTGGTGTTACAAATTGGCTTTTCAAAAGCTCAATATACATCAATGAAAACAACTGGAATGCAAGTTCCTCAGTACATGGCATCAGGTTCTTCAACACGTTTACCAGTATTTGCAAAACTGAGAATGGATGGTTTTAATCCAAATTCAAAATATAAGTATATTGTTAAATTGATGAAATCTTCTGAACTTTATCAATATAGCGATACAGCCGTAGGGGCAGGATGTGATTTATTCATTGATTCTCAAGGCAACTTTAGATATGCAACAACTACAAGTTTTAAAACTTCAGGCGGTTGTGATACATTAAGTAGCGATATGATGGGTACGGTTGAGGGGTGGTTTTCTGTGGTGAGTGATGGTGATTCTAGATTCAAGGCTGGTAATAAATTGTATATGGCTATCACTATTTTGGGTATTAACAACCCAAATGATACAATGAGATATTTCTGTCAAGATTCAATTACTGTTTTGCAATGGGGTACAACGGCAAGCTCAAATTCTGGAACAGCGGTTTGGGGTAAAAGTATGGCTTCAGCAAAAAGTTTTGCTGGTTTGTTTGATAATGTAAGTGGATTAGGAAGGCCATTGTCAATTGCAAATATTGAAAATAGTTCTTATTCAGGTGCTTCTTATTCGAGCATAGTTAAATTCTTATCAGATAGTGTTGTTGGAAAATCTGGACGTTGGGGTACTATTATACCAAATGATTTGGCTTCAGGTGTTAAAAGAATTGATAATCTATCATTTGCTAATGGATTTTCTCTGTATGCCAATACAGATACAAATGCAATTTGGGGTGTGAATAATAGAAATACAAAAAATCCTTTGGGAGGAGCTTCAAGTCCAATTGTATTTACCGTTGATGATGCTCCGATGGTTGCTCCCAAAATTGAATTTTGGACAAGAACTTCAACGGTGGGTGAAGGTGCGGGTAAATTCAATGTTTACGTAACAAGAAAATATAGCAATTCAGAAAACCAATCTGTAAGATTGTATGTTGTTGGTGGTACAGCTTCTAAAGGGGCTAGCGCTGATTACGATTTAACTGAACCTAAAGTAATTCAATTTAAACCAGGTGTAGCCGTAAGCGACACAACAGTGATTACTTTAAATGATGACAATATTGCAGAAGGTTCTGAAACAATAGTTTTACGATTAGATCAAGCAGCTAATTGCGTAATCGGGACAGAAGTTGCGCATACTGCAACGATTACTGATAATGACGTTGCAAATATTTCAATTTTGCCAGCCAAAATTAAAGTAAAAGAAAGCGCAGGTACTGTTGGTATTAAAATCAAAATTGACAAGGCGGTTAACACCGCTTGTAAATTGAGATTAATGTTGAAATACAGAGCGGATAGTACTTTTATTCCGGCAGAATTTTCATTGAGTAGTAACAATAATGATACGATTTTTAGTTTGGGTAAAACTACGGGTCCTGATTCTATCATAATCAAAGGAAAAGTATTTGATGATATCATGTCGGATAAAGATGATTCCTTAATTGTTGTTGTAAGGCAAATTACTGGTGGCGGATTAATTTCTAAAGATTCATTAGGTACCATTATCATTATGGATAATGATGGCCCATCGACTGTTAAATTCATTGGATCTGGTATAACCGTAAATGAGAATGTGGGTTCTGTGAATATCAAAATGTTATTGATTAATAGAAAAGACGCTGGTGGTGATTTTACTTTTAGACTATATACTGCATTAAGTACAGCTCAAAATCCTGGAGACTTTAAATTTAATCCGGCATCTAAAATTTTTAATGTCACTTCTTCTTCGTCTGATACACTAAGTATTAATATACCAATAGTTGATGATAATATATTTGAGGTTAGTGAAAATATGAAATTTGGGTTAGCTAATTTATCTAATTTCAAAATTGCTAAATCTGATACATTTAACGTAATAATAAAAGACGATGATTATCCGATCTATCCTATTGGAAAAATTAATAAGCAAACAAATTTGAATAAAACTGCTGATTCATTGAATGTAAAATGTAGAATTTATGGTACAGTTTATGGTGTCAATTTGAAATCTTCTGGTTTAGAATTTACTGTGATGGATAATACAGGTGGAATTGGAGTTTTGTCAGCAACGAATAATTTTGGTTACACTGTAAAAGAAGGCGATTCTATTATGGTTCAAGGTTCTGTAAATCAGAATCAGGGTTATGCTCAAATGGATAAACTAGATACCATTATTAAAATTTCAAATAACAATAAAATGGTTTCGCCAGTTTTAGTTTCTAAAATCAATGAAACTACAGAATCTAAATTGGTTCAATTAAACAGAGTTAAATTGGTTGACATTACAGAATGGCCAACAACTGCTTTGAGTGCAAATACAAATAAATTTGTAAGGGTAATTAGTACTTCTGGAAATGTTGATACGTTGAATATTGATGCTGAAACCAATATTTCTGGAATGGCAACTCCAACCGGATACATCAACGTAACGGGTATTGGAACGCAATTGGATGCAACAACTCCATTCACAACCAAATACTATTTAACGCCTCGTAAAATTTCAGACATTACCGTCTCTAGTTTACCAACTGTGAACTTTATGAATGGTAAAGATTCTGTTTTTGAATTGGCTGACTCATTTAAAATGAATATTTCAGTTTTTCCTTCTGATGAGAATTTTACATTTGATGTTGTTTGTCTTGGTGGTACCGCTGCTAGTCCTGCAGATTATGATTTTGCTAATAGAACAATAATTGTAACAAAAAATAACAACTACTTCAGCGTTAAAACCAATATTACTGATGATTTGATTTATCAAGGAGATTTGTTAGTAACATTTGCTATCCGAAATATTAAAGGTCCCGGTAATTATGGAAAAGATTCATTGATGATTTTAACTATTAAAGACAACGAAGCGAGTGCCGTTATGAATTTTTCACAAGGAAATTTCAAAATGTATCCTAATCCTGCTGTTGAAACCTTAAACTTTAGCAATGCACAAAATATTGCCAAAGTTGAATTCATTGATTTGTCAGGAAGAATTTTAAAAAGTGTAAAAAATACAGATTTATCTAATTCAGAATTGAATGTTCAATTGAATAATTTGAAAGGAATGTTATTTGTTAGAATTACGAATTTAACTGGTCAATCGTTTGTAGATAGATTATTTGTTAAATAATGAATTTTCAATTGCCAAATAGTTGGCAAAGTAAAAGGCCCAAGTTTTTATTTGGGCCTTTTTTGTGCAATTTTGACGTATAAATGAAGTGCTTAAAACAATCAGAATATTCCGTAATTTTGTAACAATTTGAAAGCTGTATTAAAATTTCTTAAGTATGCTGCGGATTATAAGGGTTTAATTTTTTTGAATTTCTTATTTAATCTGTTTTATATATTATTCAACTTAATTACATTGTTGTTGATCATGCCCGTTCTGAAATTTTTGTTCAGTAAAGATCAACAAATATCTGATTTGCATGTAAATCAAAAGGATGTTGGTAAATGGTTTGCTGGAATTTATCAATCATTTATTGATTGGTTTGGTGCTTTGGCAAAAGGTGATCCTTACACTGCTTTGGCTTATTTGAGTATCGGTTTGGTCATTGTCACTTTATTTAAAAATGCAGCTCGTTTTACCGCTATGAATTACATGGTGCTCATTAGAAACAAGAGCATCAGACAAATGAGATTGGATATATATGAGAAATGTTTGAATCTGCCCATTGCTTATTTTAATAATGAAAGAAAAGGAGATTTAATATCAAAAATGAGCAATGACATTAAAGAAATTGAATTTGCTTTGATGGTTTCATTGGAGGCACTTTATTTCCAGCCATTGAACATTGTTATTTTTATGTTGGCGCTAGTTGTGCTTTCTGCTAAGTTAACTTTATACATACTTTTGTTTTTGCCAATTACAGCTGTTATTATTGCTTTGATTGGAAGATCATTGCGCAGAAAATCAGGCAAAAATCAACAATTGCTAGGAAGGGTAATGAGTTCTTTTGAAGAAACTCTTGGGGGTATTCGGGTTATTAAGGCGTTTAATGCTTCAAAGTTTTTTTACAATCGATACAGTGATCAGGATTTGGATTATACCAAAAATAATATTTCGGTTCAACGTAGATATGATTTGTCATCTCCTGTGAGTGAAACTATCGGTATTACAGTTTCTGCACTGCTTTTGTGGTTAGGTGGAAAAATGGTTTTTAGTGGAGAATTGGATCCTGAATTCTTTTTGGGTTACTTTACGATTTTTAGCCAATTAATTCCGCCTTTTAAAGGATTTTCAAATGCATTATATGCAGCACAAAAAGGGATGGCTAGCTTGGAGAGAATTCAAGAATTGGTAACAGCCCCTGTGGTGGTTGAAGATCCACAAGATCCCAAAACTCCTAAATTTGAAAGTACCTTGGAATTGGCAAATGTTGGTTTTTCTTATATTGAGGGAAGTGAAGTACTTTGTAATGTGTCTCTTAAAATAAATAAAGGTGAAACCATTGCTTTTGTTGGTCCTTCTGGTGCTGGTAAAACAACGATTACGGATTTGATAGCGAGATTTTACGATGTTTCTTCAGGGGCAATTTTACTAGATGGAATAGATATTCGCGAGTTTAATCAAGAAGATCTAAGGCAATTGGTAGGAATCGTAAATCAAGAGAGTATTTTATTTAATGATACTATTCGCAACAATGTTGCTTTAGGTAGGCCTGAGCTTACTATAGAACAAGTTGAATCTGCGGCAAAAGCTGCGTATGCACATGATTTCATTATGGAAATGGAAAAGGGATATGAGTCTGAAATTGGTGAGCGTGGCGGAAAGTTAAGTGGTGGACAAAAGCAAAGGATATCTATTGCGCGTGCATTGTTAAAAGACCCGGAAATTTTGATTTTAGATGAAGCAACATCAGCTTTGGATTCTCAGAGCGAAAAGGCAGTTCAAATGGCCTTAGAGAGCCTTATGCGTAATCGTACGAGCTTGGTGGTTGCTCATAGGTTGAGCACAGTGATGCATGCAGATAAAATAGTTGTATTGGAAAAGGGTAAAATTGTTGAAATTGGAAAGCACCAAGAATTGATATCAAAAGGTGGATTATATGCTAAACTAATACAATTGCAAGAGTTGGGTTAATAACTAAGGTAATCCCTATAGCAATTGAGAGGATTAGACAAATAATAAAAGAGGTGCAATTGATTAATTGCACCTCTTTTATTTTGAATTAAATGTTTATTATTATTCGGGTTTATTCGATTCCTCTGAAGTACTACTAGATTCTTCAGATTTGCTTGCATTGGTTTCAGTGATTTCAGATTGATTAATTGGTTCAATAGCTAAAGGTGTTTCAGAAACTGTAGTTTCAGCTGCTGGTAACTTTGGTTCGTTTTTTTCGCTATCTGTCAAATTCGCAGCTGCAATTGTAGCTGTAATATCTTCATCTTCAGCAAAAGGACGTTTACCAATAATTCTATCTAAATCTGATTTGAAAATAATTTCCTTATCTAGTAGTTCCAATGCAACTGCTTCAACTTCAGATTTTTTCTCACTTAACAATTCAATGGTTCGTTTGTAAGCACTATCTATCAATTCTCGTACTTCTTGATCAATAATTTGAGCTGTTTGCTCAGAGTACGGTCGTTGATAACCATACTCACCAGTTGGATCGTTAAAACTCACGTTTCCAACTTTGGTACTCATACCGTAAATCGTAATCATGCTGTACGCTAATTTGGTAATTCTTTCCAAATCGTTTTGCGCTCCGGTTGAAATTTTCCCAAAGAAAATTTGCTCAGCCACACGACCTCCAAGTGTCATACACATGCTATCGATCAATTGTTCTGTGCGATATAAATATTGTTCTTTAGGAAGATATTGGGCATAACCCAAAGCGGCTACGCCTCGAGGAACAATAGAAACTTTCAATAAAGGATCTGCAAATTCTAGGAACCAACCTGCAACGGCATGTCCCGCTTCATGATAGGCAACAATTTTCTTTTCTTCAGGCGAAATGATTTTATTTTTCTTTTCCAATCCACCAATAACCCTATCAATTGCGTCCTGAAAATCTTTCATTGAAACTTGATCTTTTCCGTAGCGGGCTGCAATTAATGCGGCTTCATTACAAACATTTGCAATTTCGGCGCCTGCAAAACCAGGAGTTTGTGCAGCCAATCTATGTACATCAACATCTGCATTTAATTTGGTTAGTGGTTTAAGATGTACCTTGAAAATTTGCTCTCTACCAACTATATCCGGTCTATCAACACTGATTTGTCTATCGAAACGACCGGGACGCATTAAAGCACTATCTAGAATATCGGCACGGTTAGTTGCAGCCAAGATAATAACGCCAGAGTCTGTTCCAAAACCATCCATTTCGGCAAGAAGTTGATTTAAAGTATTTTCACGTTCATCGTTAGAGTTTTGGATTAAATTTTTTCCTCTTGCTCTACCTATGGCGTCAATCTCATCAATAAATATAATGGCAGGGGCTTTTTCTTTTGCTTGTTTGAAAAGATCACGTACACGACTTGCTCCAACACCTACAAACATTTCTACGAAATCAGAACCTGACAAAGAGAAAAAAGGCACGCCAGCTTCGCCGGCAACAGCTTTGGCTAACAAAGTTTTACCTGTACCTGGAGGGCCAACAAGCAGGGCTCCTTTTGGAATTTTACCACCTAAATCAGTATATTTTTTTGGATTTTTGAGAAAATCGACGATTTCCATCACTTCTTCTTTGGCTTCTTCTAGGCCAGCAACATCTTTAAATGATATATTTACTTTGGTGTCTTTGTCATATAATTGAGCTTTTGATCGTCCAATACTAAATATATTTGGACCACCTCCACCTCCGCCTCCCATTTTCTTGAACATTAGGTTCCAGAAAACCAAGAAAATAGCGATAAAGAAAACCCATTGAAAAAGTTGACCAAAAATATCACTTTGGCTAACAAATTGAACGGTTAAATCATTTGGATTTTTGCCCGCCTTGATGATATCACTTTTAAGTTCTTTAAATTCATTGTTAAAAAAACCTTTTTCAATTTCGAAACTAAAATTTGGTTCTGCTTGGCCAAAAAGGTCATCTTTTTTCTGTGCGTTTGAATAGCTTTTTTGTTGTGAAGCTTCTTGGGTTAAAAATACTTCAACCAGACGGTCATTTACTAGAACTAATTTTTTAACATCACCTTTTATAGCCATGTCTCTAACTTCGTTCCAACTTGTAACTTGTCCAGATCCTTTAGGTAGGAAACTCAAGGCTAGAAAAACAATAAATAAAATACCGTATATCCAATAATAATTAAATTTTCGGCCACTTGGCTTATTTTCTGGGGTTTTGCGTTCTTCGGTCATTTCAAAATATAATTTGTTGTTTCAATAATCGCACCAAAATGCGAATTGGCTACAAAACTACAATTTTATAAACAATTGAAATAAAAAAGGCGACAGGAAATAGAAAAAAATTGATAGAACTGAAAAAATGGCAGATTGGCTGGATTTTTTTTCTTAAAATTGTGTTTACCGGTTTGAGAAAGAAATCATAGCTTTTCCTAATTCAAAAACATCTAAAAATGAGTTATACATTGGAGTTGGTGCAATTCTTATTACATTTGGTTCTCTCCAATCTGCAATGATATTGTGATGAATTAGATGGTCAAATAGGGCTTTTCCAGTTGCATCTGTTAACAACGAAAGTTGCGCACCACGTTCACTCTTTGGAGTTATTATTTCAAATGACAGATTGGCATTCTGCCTTTTTGCATCTTCAAGAATAAATTCTAAATAGTTTGTTAAAACAATGCTTTTATTTCTTAGGTTTTCAATTCCTGCTTGATGAAATAATTCTAGTGAAGCCAAATGAACAGCCATTCCAAAAACGGGTGCATTTGACAATTGCCAACCTGCCGCTCCATTTTCAGGAACATATCCTTTTTCCATCAAAAATCTTTTGTTTTCTTGATATCCCCACCATCCTGCAAATCTTGGAGTTTCTGGATTTGTACAATGTTTTTCGTGAATATAAATGCCTGAAACATTTCCAGGGCCGCTATTTAAATATTTATAAGAACACCATGCTGCGAAGTCTACATCCCAATCATGAAGTTTTAAATTCAAGTTCCCAGCGGCATGGGCCAAATCAAATCCTGCTAAGGCACCAACTTCATGGGCTTTTTTGGTAATTTCGGGAATATTGAAATATTGACCGGTATAATATTGTACACCGCTAAAGAAAACCAGCGCCAATTCAGATGCATTGTCTTCAATTGCTTTTAAAATATCCTCTGTTCTAAGGGTATGTTCTCCCTCCCTGGGAACTAATTCAATTACTGCGTCATTATAATTGAAACCATGATGTTTTACTTGGCTTTCAATGGCGTACATGTCAGAAGGGAAGGCGCCTGCCTCCATGATTATTTTATATTTTTCTTTTGAGGGACGGTAAAAACTTACCATCAATAAATGCAAATTGACGGTTAACTGATTCATAACTACTACCTCAATCGGTTTAGCTCCAACCACTTCTGCAGCATGTTCAGTTAGGAATTTGTGATAGTGAAACCAAGGTTTTCTGCCGTGAAAATGTCCCTCAACACCCCATTTACCCCAATCTTCTAATTCAATATTTAAGGCTTCTTTTGCCGTTTTTGGTTGCAACCCAAGTGAATTACCACAAAAATAAATTTGGGTTTCGTTTTTTTCATTCACAGGAAAGATGTACTGTTCTCTATACTTTGCCAGTGAATCGTTTTTGTCGCAATCATTCGCGTATTCGATGCTATTTTGAAAAGAAATATTCACGATGCAAAGGTAATAATCATTAATGATTGAATGAGATACTATATTTATAATTATTTAGTATTTAATTTGTATCGTAGTGAAAATCGAAGAAGAGTTAAAACAAGATAAATTTACTTCGGCAGTTCATAAAGCCATTGTAAATATAATGTTCACCGATGGGTGGCTAAGTTGTCAGCTTCGTGATGTTTTCAAAGACCACAATATTACCCCTCAGCAATATAATGTACTGCGTATTCTCAGAGGGAAATTTCCTCACTCATTAAATCCGTCGGATATTAAATCGGTGATGCTAGATAAAAATCCCGATTTAACAAGGTTGTGTGATAGGCTATTGACACGCAAGCTTATTGACAGATGCATTGATGATGGAAATAGGCGGAAAATGAATATAAGAATTACCGAGGAAGGTCTAAAGATGTTAAATTTAATAGACCCAATAATGATTGAATTTAATGAAAAAATTGCTACTTTATCGGAAGAAGAAGCTTCAATTTTGAGCAATTTACTTGATAAGATGCGCGGTTAATTTTTTATAATTGCAGATAACCCATCTCGAATAGGCAACACAAGTGTTTTCCAATTTGTACATTTAGCAAGTTCTTGATTGAAAGCATGCATTTTTTTTGTGTCTTTGTCTTTTTCTATAAATTCGATCTCTAAAACTTTTCCGCTCCAAAGTGTATTATCAAAAAGCATAATACCGCCCTTTTGTAATATAGGTAAGCACATATTGAAGTAATTGATATAATTATGCTTGTCTGCATCAACAAAAATGAAGTCTGGTTTTAAATTTAAAGTGGGCAGAATCTCAAGTGCAGGACCTTCATGAAATTGAACTTTCTCCATAAAATTATAATTTTTCCAGAAAGATTTTGTTTTAAAAGCGGTTTCTAGATCGGCTTCAATGGTATGTATTTGTGTTTCGTTAGATGCATTTTCTGTAAGACAGGCTGTTGCATACCCTGTAAATGTTCCTATTTCTAAAATACATTGGGGATTTTTAAGCGCAACGAGCAAAGACAAAAGTTGGCCTTGGAGTTTTCCACTTAATTGTCGGGCATTTAACATGTTTCGCCAGGTAAATGCAGTATTATCTTTCAGATATTGCTGTTCTGGGCTGCTATTTTGTTCACAATAAATATGAAGTTTGTCTTGCCAATCTGGGTGCATAATAAAATGATTACAAAAATGGTGTTGTTTTATACAAATAAAAATATATTTTCGCGCTAAATTAAAACTTAAAAAAAAAAGCTTATGTATTGGACACTTGAATTGGTTAGTTATTTGGACGACGCTCCATGGCCAGCAACGAAAGATGAATTAATTGACTACGGAATTCGTTCAGGCGCTCCTTTAGAGGTTATTGAAAATCTTCAAGAATTGGAAGATGATGGAGAACCTTATGAGAGCATCGAAGAAATTTGGAGTGATTATCCTACGGATGATGATTACTTTTTCAACGAAGATGAATTATAAAAAGAGCGGCAATTGCCGCTCTTTTTTGTAATAGAAATGTAAAAAAAATTAATATCCTGGTGTTCGTACTTTCAATAATTCATTAACAACTGAATCTCTTAATCGATCTACGTTGGTTTTATTGGTTGCTGAAATAAATACTGCAGGCGCATTTTCTTTTGCCATCCAACTTTTTTCAAATTGATCGATTGTTAAGCCGGTAGTGCCAACAAAAAAGTCGTCATCATGTCCCTTAAAAGCATCAACTTTGTTAAAAACAATTAACTCTGGCTTGTCAGAAGCACCTATGCTGTGCAGCGTTTCTTTTACAGATTGCATTTGTTTTTCATAGTTAGGGTTGCTAATATCTACAACATGTATTAACAAATCGGCTTCTAATGCTTCCGCTAAGGTGCTTTTAAAACTTTCCACCAAAAGGGTAGGTAGTTTTCTAATGAATCCTACGGTATCGCTTAATAAAATGGGTACATTTTCGCCTTCTTCAGATGGATTAGGCAGCACGATTTTACGCACAGTAGAATCTAATGTGGCAAAAAATTTGTCCTCAACCAATACGTCAGAACGACTTAATAAATTCATAATTGTGCTTTTACCAACGTTTGTGTAACCAACCAATGCAGCCCTGAGCGCTCCTTCTCTCGATGCCCTTTGAGTGATGCCAATTTTTTCAATATGAAGTAGCCGTTCTTTTAAAAGGGTAATTTTAGCTCGGAGTGTACGTCTGTCAGTTTCAATTTCAGTTTCACCCGGCCCCTTCATACCAATACCACCTTTTTGTTTGCTTAAATGCGTCCACATACCCGTAAGTCTTGGCAACAGGAAAACACTTTGCGCTAATTCAACTTGTGTTTTGGCTTGGGCAGTTTGTGCATTTTTTGCAAAAATATCGAGAATCAGGTGTGTTCTAGTAAGTACTTTTACGTCAATTATTTCTTTTTCAAGATTTCTAACCTGTGCAGGGCTTAATTCATCGTCAAATATTGCAATATCAACTCTGTTGTTTTTGCAGTATTCAGCAATTTCTTGCATTTTCCCTTTTCCAACATAGGTTTTGGCGTGGGGGTGTTCAAGTTTTTGGGTAAATCTTTTTATGCTTTTTGCCCCCGACGTATAAACCAATTGCTCAAGTTCATCGAGATATTCATCTACTGGCAACTCTTGTCTTTGAGATTGCACTCCCACAATGATTGCAATTTCTTGAGGTTTTTCGTTTTCTATCAAAATAATTCAAATTAGGGTACAAAATTACGATTGTATTTGCGAATGTGGTGTTTGAAATCGAATTTTGAGGGATATGCGTAAAATACTATTGCTAATTTTCCTTTTTTTGATGAGTTTGGGAGTAAATGCGCAGCAGTATATTTTGTCTAATAAATCTCAGTTAAATCAAAAAAACAGTTTGTTTCATAGACCAATTGGGCAGAATTGTTTAGGGAATTATTTTTTAAATTATGCCAGAGAGAATTTGGCGGGTGGCTTTAGTATTGAGCTATATGATAATGATTTGGGTTTTGTTGAAGATCAATTTTTTGAATTAGGGAGAAAGGTTTTTGTATTAAAAATTTTCACAACTGATTCTGGAATTTATTGGGTGAGTGTTTTGAAAAAAAGAAAGGAGCCGTTGAGGTTATTTTTAAATAGAATTGCCAATGATTTAAATGGAATTGTGGAAACTAAGATTATTGCTAATTTTGATTTGCCTAACATTGGTATGGATCATTTGTTAGTTGATTACAGTTTGGATAGAAAACAGTGGGTTTTTGGATACATTAATGAAATAAAAAGAAATACAAGTTTAATTGGAGTTTCCATTTATAATTTAAAAGGCGAACGAATATTTCAGAACTCTGACACACTTAAAATACAGAGAGATTATTTGATTTGGGACGCAGGATCTTTGTCAGATAGTTCAAAATTTGTTGGAACCATCTTGGCTAATTTGCCGAGAGAGTTTGGTTCTAAATCTGCAAAAAATCAAGAGTTTCATATTTGTTCATTTTCTGAAAAAATGAGTGAAATTTTCAAACTAAACTTGTATCACGGAAGCTATCTAAATTCAATTTTAACAATCGATCCAATAAATCAGGATTGGCATATAAGTGGGCTGTATTCAAATGCGAGTGGGATTGATGTCGTTGGATGTTTTGATCAAGTAATTTCACATATTAATTTCCCTCAAAAAATATATAATGATTATGAATTTCAGCAACGTACAATTGATCAAATTTTGGAAATTAAAAGTAATAAAAGGAAAGAACTGCCAAGGGATTTATTTTTGCGACGCTTGATTTTAAATTCAAATGGAAGCAAGATCTTATTATTGGAACAGTATAATGAAATCCGACAATTAGAAACTTACTATGTCAATGGAATTCCTCAAACTGCAACAAAAATATCCTATCATTACGGAGATATTATCAGTTTGTTTATGAATAAAGATTTTGCGTTAGATAGCTGCTTTGTGATCAAAAAAGATCAATCTGCTACAATTTCAAATGCCTATTTGTTAGGTTTTGGTAGCTACGTTTGTAAAGATGGAATTCATCTTGTTTTTAACGATGATATTGCTAGAAAAAATCAAATTTTGGATTATTGTATTCAACCAAATTTTCAAATTGCGAAAAAAGTGGTTATGAATAGTGATAATTTCTATAATTTGGTTGTTCCATTTGATGGAAAAGAGATGGATTATTGTACATTTACGGTACCTTTGTTCCGCGATAAACAATGGTTTTGGATGCAGTTAACAGGCAATGATTAGGAAGTTTTTTGATAATAAAATAGGTTCTTTGACTTTGGTTATTTTGGTAATCATGCTCATAAGAATTCCCATTTATTTTATTACGCAATATCAACCTACTAATACATTAAACACTGGAATATTATCAAACTTTATCAATGAAATTAATTCAGTTCGTTGGTTGTCGTTTGTTCTTTCATTTATTGTTGTCATTATTGAGGGATTAATTGTCAATAAAATATGTTGGGAGTATAATATTGTTGAAAAACCTGGTTATGTTATTTTGTATTTTTTTGCAATAGTAAATTCATGTTTTTTAGAAAATTTTTACCTTTCGAATGTTCAATTGGGGAATGTTTTTGTTTTAATTGGGATAACTTATTTTTACGTATTTGTAAAGAACAATTATCATAGAAAATGGCTCTTTTTAAGTGCACTCTTTTTCGGTATAAGTGCTTTATGTATTGCTGAGCATTATTGGGTTATCATTTTCTTAATTGTTGCAATTATCTTATTCAAACCAATTTTACCATTAGATATATTTGCTATTTTATTTGGATTGATTATGCCTTATTATTTGGTTTCGGCAGTCGGATATTTATCAAATTTTTCTTATGATTTTTATAATACTTGGCAATTTTGGGTAATAAAGAATAAGACTTTAGACTTTCATTGGCTCAAGGATGGACCCGAAATTTTATTGCTGTTTTTATTGCTAATTTTTGTATTTGTTGGAGTATTACAAATAGTCGGTAGTTATTTTAGATCTAATGTTGAAACCAGGCGTAGCAAATTGGCAATGTTGATTTTTGGATTTTATGTACTTTCAATATTTTTTATCAGATTCAAAGATTATTCACATTATTTTATAATTGCATCAATTCCAGTTTCTATATTTATATCTGGTTTTTACGAGGGAAATAAATGGAGGAAGTGGAAAGAGTTTTTACATATTACAACGCTGTTGTTTTTACTATATACTCTCTTCAGGAATTCAACTTTGTAATGTTATTTTGAATAGCGAATTGTATTACCAAAACGAGTTTTTCTAATTCGACTTTTTGTTCTTCATTCCAATCAAACTTATATGCATTCACTTGATTGTAAATTCTATTTAAACCATATACTATTCCTGATTCGTTTAAGTATTTGAATAAATACTTAGATTCTAAAAAAAGATTATACTTTTCTAAAAACAAGTTCGGATTTTGGTGGTTTATTTGTTTAAGTAACCCGGGAATTTCAGATTTGCATAATTCTAACTGCTCATAAAACTCGTGTAGTTTGTTTTGATCTTGAGAAATAAGGATCTTATCCAAAATCATTTCTATCAAAACGTGAAGTGCAAAGTAAAACCGGGGTATGTTGGTTTTTTGAAATATATTTTTTGTTATTTCATGACAAACTTGATATGTGTCTTCGAAAAATATCGACTGATGGAAAATTTTGTCTCTTTCAAAGTGTTTAAGCACACCAGATTGCCAATCGCTATCACAAAGATGATGCAATAATTTTTTATCGTATAGATTTGCCGTAAAGTTCCTAAGCAAATCTGGGGTTAAAATTCCAAAATTGTGTTTCGGATTATTGGGTATGTTGTCTAAATAGTAATGCCCGAAGAAATTCACAAAGCAAAGTTCAAGGATTTGGATCGTTTATAAAACAATCAAACCATTATATTGTTAAACAATTATGAATTGGTTAATAATGGCAATAAGTTTTTATTTTGTTGGATGTTCGTCAATTTCTAAAAATAAAGTTACGAATATGGATCAAAATAACAATCAATTTCCAATTGAGAAAACAGATAGTGAATGGAAAGCAGTGCTTGGTGATTTTTCATTTCATGTGATGAGGGAAAAAGGAACGGAAAAACCTTTTTCAAGTGAGTATGAAACGCTTTGGGATTCTGGAACATACGTATGTAAGGGATGTAACTTAGAATTGTTTTCAAGTGATACAAAATTTGATGCCGGTTGTGGCTGGCCAAGTTTTTATCAATCGATTGATAAATCAAAAGTGAAAGAAATTCTAGATACAACCTATGGAATGACGAGGGTTGAAGTTGTTTGTGCAAAATGCGGAGGACATTTGGGGCATGTTTTTAATGATGGATATAATCAACCAACAGGGCTCAGATATTGTATCAATGGAGCTTCATTGGGCTTTGTAAAAAAGCAATAAATAAATCAAATTTTAGGTAAAAAATTTCTTAACTTGCTACCTTTATATGCAAGAGCGGAAATTGTTTTTATTAGATGGTATGGCCCTCGTTTATCGGGCCTTTTTTGCGTTTAGCCAAAATCCAAGAATTACAAGCACGGGAATAAATGCAAGTGCTATGTTTGGTTTTACTAACACATTGTTAGACATCCTAAATAAACAAAAACCCACTCATATTGCAGTGGTTTTTGATACAGATAAGCCTACCCAACGACATATTGAGTATGAAAAGTATAAGGCGCATAGGGATCCAATGCCAGAAGATTTAAGAAAAAGTTTGCCTTACATTGTTAAAATATTAAATGGTTTTAATATCCAAGTAATTTCAATGGATGGATATGAAGCCGATGATATTATTGGCACATTGGCATGGCAGGCAGAAAATATGGATGTTTTTATGATGACCCCCGACAAAGATTTTGGGCAATTGGTAAAAGAGAGAGTTCATATTTACAAGCCTGGAAGAATGGGTAATCCTGATGAAATTTTAGGAGTGGATGAAATCCTAAAAAAGTGGGAAATTGAAAGGGTTGATCAGGTTATTGATATTCTGGGTTTGTGGGGTGATGCTGCCGACAACATTCCTGGAGTACCCGGTGTTGGAGAAAAAACTGCCAAAAAGTTAATCCAAGAGTATGGCACTATGGAAAATATTTTGGCCCATACCCATGAATTAAAAGGCAAAATGAAAGAAAAATTCGAAGAGTTTTCTGAACAAGCCAAAGTAAGTAAATGGTTGGCAACCATCGATACCAAAGTGCCCGTTCATATTGATATTGAATCTTTGGAAATTAAACCCAAAAATGCAGAACTCATTACTGAAGTATTCCATGAATTAGAATTTAGGACTTTACTAAAACGTGTTTTAGGTGTAGCAGCAACAGAAGAACCAACAAATATTGCGCCGGCTGCCAAAGCAAAACCAGCTGCCAAATCAAATCCAGCACAAACTTCAATGTTCGATTTGTTTACTCAACCAGAATCAGACGAAGAAGAAATTGTTGCGCCAATTTACCAAACAATTCAAGATATACCTCATAGTTACAAAGCAATTTTGATAGATTCTGAAATAGATCAATTGATTCATGAATTGGACAATAGGGAAGAATTTTGTTTTGATACTGAAACAACCGATTTAGATTTGTTTGTTGCTGAAATTGTAGGAATTTCATTCTCTTGGTTAAATGGCCAAGGAGTTTATTTACCTATGCCAAATAATTTTGAAGACGCCAAGAATGTCCTTCATAAATTTCAACCCTTATTTCTTTCAAATAAGTTAAAAATAGCTCAAAATTTGAAATTTGACATGGCAATGCTCAAAAAATATGATCTAAGAATGGTCGGGCCTTTTTATGATACCATGTTAGCACATTATCTGGTTGAGCCAGACCAACGCCACAATATGCAAGTGTTAAGTGAGCATTATTTGAATTACTCGCCAATTAGTATTGAAACTTTAATTGGTAAAAAAGGCAAAATGCAAGGAAATATGTCTGATGTAGACATTGAAAAAATTGCCGAATATGCCGCTGAAGATACCGATGTTACACTTCAACTGAAACAAAAATTGATGGTTGAGATTGAAGAGAGGGGATTGAATTCTGTTTTTAATGATATTGAAATTCCTTTGGTTGAAGTGCTCATGGAAATGGAATATGAAGGTGTTAAAATTGATACCGATTTCTTAAATGCATACAGCAAAGAATTACAGTCGCAGGCTTTGGAATTGCAAACAAAAATATTTGAAAGTGCAGGTATGCAATTTAATATTTCTTCGCCACAGCAAGTTGGTGCTGTACTGTTTGAACGATTGAAGCTATCTGACAAGCCAAAGAAAACAAAAACAGGCCAATATCAAACCGACGAAGAAACGCTTGTCTCATTGATGGGGAAACATGAAATTATTGAATACATAATGAATTTTAGGGCATTGCAGAAGCTTAAAGGAACTTATGTTGACGCACTTCCTTTATTGGTTAAAAATCAAACAGGCAGGGTTCATACAAGTTTTAATCAAGCTGTGGCGGCAACTGGACGTTTAAGTAGTCAAAATCCGAATTTGCAAAATATTCCAATTCGTACAGATTTGGGCAGAGAAATTAGAAAAGCGTTTGTTCCTAGAGATGAAAATCATTTGCTGTTAAGTGCAGATTATTCTCAAATTGAATTGAGAATCATTGCGCACATTTCAAAAGATGTTACCATGATTGAAGCTTTTAATCAAGGTTTAGACATTCATACCGCAACTGCTGCAAAAGTTTGGGGTGTTGAATTGGCTGATGTAGATAAGGAAATGCGTAGAAAAGCCAAAACAGTGAATTTTGGTATCATATATGGTATTTCAGCATTTGGATTAAGTCAGAGAGTTAATATTTCAAGATCTGAAGCAAAAGAAATTATTGAAAATTACTTTATTCAGTTTCCAGGAATTAAATCATACATGGACAATACCATTAATTCTGCCCGTGATTTGGGCTATGTAGAAACTTTGGTGGGTAGAAAACGTAATTTAAGAGATATCAATAGCAAGAATGCTGTGGTTAGAGGTTTTGCGGAACGAAATGCAATCAATGCACCCATTCAAGGAAGTGCAGCTGATATGATTAAAATTGCCATGATTAATATTCAAAATTGGTTGAAATCAACCACCTTGCAAACCAAAATGATGTTACAAGTGCATGATGAATTGTTGTTTGATGTCCCTAAAAACGAAATAGATATAGTTCAGTCCAAAGTAAAAGAATTAATGGAATCAGCAATGTCATTAGATGTGCCAATTTTGGTAGAAACTGGTGTCGGAAACAACTGGTTAGAAGCGCATTAATTCCAGAATCTCCAATTGAATCCGAACCTTAAGCGGTAGGGTTCAATTGGGTATTTATATGTTTGTTCGTATCTTTTGTTTACACCAGGAACAATAAGCCATTCGTTTAAGTGTTCGTATTTTAAGAATAGATCAACTGTTTGAATTCTGCCACTGATAAATACATCGAAAACAGGGTAATTTCCCAAAGGATTTAAGTTGTTTGTATTCCAATAAAAAGCGCCGGCATCCGGTCTGTAATTGAGTTGCATGTATTGCGAAGTGTAAGTCCCCTCAACACCAATTCTAAATAACAACGCCTGATCGAATGCTTCATTTTGGTAAAATATTGAAGAACGCGCATTTAATTTAGGCAATCCATAATTGCTCAATTCTTTGTTTTGATTTAACTGTAAATAAACCTGTTCTTGGAAAATAAAACGACCGATTTTAAGAGAAACATCGGTTGAAAATTGAACATAATTAACAATTTCTATTTTTTGAGGGACAGCGCTGTTGATGCTAATATAATCGTTTTGTAAACTACCTAAAGTTAATCCAATATTTCCCCACATTTGCTTCCCTTTTTTGATAATGTTGATGCCTGCAAACTGTTGTTGTGTAAAATTCGGATTGCTAGGAGTAGAGTGAAGGCTATCTGCCGAAAAATGGTAATGATTGTTAGTGAAAGTTGATAAATATTGTGAAATTGGCTGATTTGAAATTTGACTTCTCACCGTTATAAAGTATTCTTTATTGAAACTTTTTTTCAATTCTGCGTTTAGCAAGAATGCTTTTTGTGCATACCCCAAAATAAATATATTTGCCTCTGCAAAAATTTCCCAACTTTTATATTTAGAATTTAATATTCCTTCAAATCCTTGGGTATTTATTGAGTAATTTTTTGCTTTTGACAAAAATGTATCATATTGATAATTTAAATATTGAAAAATATGGTTTACTTGAAGATTTGCATCGAGCGAAGCGAATTGTTTTTGGAAATTGATGCCAACTTTGTGTTCAAAGAGATTATACGACGTACTATCTCCAATTGTGTTTTTGGTAAAATTATATTCATTGCCGTAGAAAGTTGTGTCTCTCGTTTTGTCTGTATATTGAAATCTTAATTTTTGAAAACGTATACTTTGAGAGATTCCAAAAGTTTTAGATGAATCGAAAAAGTAACGATGTTTAAATCTATGGTCTGTTTGTGCCCAAAATGATTTTGCACTTGTTAAATTTGGATAGTAGTTCCCGAATAAACGTTGTTGAATTGTATTTGAAGCTTGGAAATTTGGTCCGTAAAATAAACTATCTGTTTTTAATCCTCCGTTTTCAATTCTACGGTTTCTATTCCATGAGAAAATAACTTGTTGCTCGTATTGGCCAGATTTAGAAGTGAAATTACTCCCTAAAATTGTATTTCTATTTAAATTTTGTTGAAGTGCCACTTTTGGAGTGTACATATCTTCATTTAAAATACTGCTGTAATCAATGGTGACATTCCAAGTTGCTGACAAATTTTGAGTGTGCAAAATGTCTAAGCCAATAATCCCACCTGAACCTTGTAAATACTTAACATTGGTGTAGGGTTGTGAAACTTTATGAAACTCAAAATTATCGGGGTTTTTTCCTTGTACCGGAAACTGTTGAAATCCAATTTGAATACCTGAATTTTTAAAAGGTTGTATTGCTAAGAGTTTTTCAGGTGATCCAATGACTCCGAGGTTTGCAATTGGGATAATTTGTTTACTTGAAGGAGAATAACGGTGAAAATTAGAAAAATTTGAGTCTGACTGGTGCAGAGTATCTCTCAATTGCCAAATAGTATTTGCCAATTGTGATTTGGGATAGGCACGCAGTTTTTTTGGTTTGCTTGCCCTTTCAATCGAATCTCTTTTCATACTCGCGGTGTCCGCACTTTTAGGTTCTAAAATAGAACCTTGCGAGTTGGGGAAAATTTGTGCATCCACTTCATTGAAAAATAATGCGAGCACACAAGCCAATAAAATGATATGTTTAAATTGTTTTTTCAATTTGATTTGCAAATTTGCGTATAATTTTTGAGGTATTATCTTTTATCAGGTGCCGATTTCTCGAAAAAATTGCTATAAATTGCGTAAATCGTAAATAATGGAATTAATTTTTAAGATTTTAGGCACAGTGGGTTTATCAATTATCAAGTATTTAATTGGTGTAACATTTGCTTTGAAAGTGCTAAATCCTATTGAAGGATTTATCTCCACAACAATAGGTTCGAGTATTTCAGTTTTAATTTATGTATACGGGGGAACTGAATTAACCCGGTTTTTCAGGGAGCGTAAAATTAGAAGACAGGGTGATAAATATAAAAAGCCTTTGGTATTCACTAAAAAAAATCGTTTTTTGGTGAAAATTCGAAAGAATGGGGGATTGCCTTTGGTTGCTTTTTTGTCGCCGGTTATTATTAGTTTGACCGTCGGTTGCTTGTTGGCAATTACTTTCATTCACAATAGACCCAAAATTGTAACATATATGATAATCTCAATTTTTATTTGGGGGATAATGATTTTTGGTGGTAAAAATTTGCTCTATGCTCAATTTGGTTGGGAACTTGCTAAATAAAATGATAATTGGGAAATAAATGATTTTGAAAAAGGCATACATATTTATCATTTCTGCAATATTACTAATTGCATGTTCTAGAGAGCAAACGAGTTGGGATATCAACTCAACTTTGCCTTTGTTTCAAACGGAAATGTCATTAGACAATGTTGATACACGATATTTAAATCCAACATTAACTGATAGTAGTTATCTTTTGAATTATGAAAATCTAATTTATAGATACAAAATTAATGATTTACAGGCTACAGATACGGGTATTGATGCCTTTTTTAGTTTAAGAAAACTGAAATTAAGTGATAGAACGATTGAAAATAATATTACCCTGGGGCAGATCAATCCCTTATTTAAAATTTTGAATGGACAGACCGCGGATATTCCAGCTCAAGTTCAGTCTAATTTAGAACCTACAGACATTGATGCAAGTGCGTTTTTTGAAACTGCTACATTAGATACTGGTTATTTAGATATATCAATCACGAATGGTTTACCTGTAAATATTTCGTTAATTGTGTTTGAATTAACAAATTCGGGTGATAATTCCGTTGTTGCACTTGATTCTTTTAAAAATATAAATAAAAACGGCGGAATAGCAACTAAAACCATTGATTTAAGAAATAAAACCGTTACCAAAACTTTAAAGGGAACAATTAAAAAACTTATCACTGAAGCTAGTGGTGGTTTGGTCTTAATTGATGCAAGTAAGGGTATCAATGTAAAGTTGTCTGTTCGTAATTTAAGGCCGAGAAATGCTATAGCAGCTTTTCCTACTCAAAATGTAATTGACCAAAATGAAGGTTTAACGCTATACATGGGTGGTGCTGAGGTAAAGTATTTCAAGGTAGCATCTGGACAATTGCGAATAAAAGTAGAAAGTACAATTCAAGAAAATATGTCAATGGTCCTTTCTTTGCCCGGTGCAATGAAAGATGGTAAACCTTTTTATCAAGAATTAAAAATGCCCGGTTCTGCAGGAAATGGTGTTGCCACAACCCAACAGATATACGATATGTCGGGGTATTTGTTAGATTTTCGAGGGAAAGATCCATTAACAAATGATACGGTAAATACTTTCCATCAAATTTTAAGGGTTACATTAGATAGCAGCGGAAGAAAGTTGGCTGTTAGTTTAAAGGATAGTATCAAACTTACTTATCGAATTGAGGGATTAAAACCGGAATACGCCATTGGTTATTTGGGGAATTCTTTGAGTAGAACTGGCTCAAAAGTAACAGATTTTAGTTTATTTAAAGGCTTAGATGGTGATTTGAAAGTAAAAGACATCAATGTTTCATTTGTATTGCGAAACAGCATTGGTACTGATGGTAGATTCAAATTACATTCATTGGAAGGTGAAAATGTATTTAATAACAATAAATTGGCTTTGAGTGCGAATCCACTTATGAATGATTTGTTTGTGACATCGCCAATTTTCCAAAGAGATAAATACACCGAAACAGTGGTTGATTTGAATTCGAGCAATTCTAATATAAAATCCTTTTTAGAAAATCTCCCTCAGAAATTAAATTACGATTTAGAAACTGAAATTTCACCAAATGGCAATGTCAATAATTACAAGGATTTTGTTTTTGACAATTCACGACTCGATGTAATCATGAGGGTTCAGGCACCTGCTACATTTGCTTTTGGTGGATTTGTTTTAAGGGATACTCAAGGTTTGAATTTGAGCAATATTGGTGCAATGGAACGCATAAAAAGTGCAACATTATTCTTAGATATGACCAATTCTTTCCCTATGGATTTTGGAATTGAAGTGGAAATACTCGACAACCAATATAAATCTTTGGGCTTTTTAAATGTTGATCCGGCTTCTGGTATTTTGGCAGGTGATGTAGATGCCAGCGGTTATCCCCTTAAAGCAAATAGTTCCATGTTGGTAATAAAACTACCTCGAGAAAAAGTGGGCATGTTAAAAAATGCCGGTTATGTGGCTTTGAAAATGAAAGTGAAGGGCAATGGCAAAATGCAACGACTTTTCAACACCAGTAAGCTTAAGGTAAAATCTAGAATTCAATTTGAGTATGAAGCGAGGAATTAAACTTCTTTTATTGGTTGGCTTTTTACCTTTTTTTCAATTACATGGATTGAATGATTCATTGGGTAAGGCTAAAATAGGTTTCCCTATTAGAACTAATCTCGTGCCGGTTATAAGCAAAAATGTTTCAATGGTATTACCAATTGCGTCATTTGAAATCGAATCTGGGTCAAACGCAGTGCCGCTTTCTATGGTGTCAAAATTTGCTTTTGGAGGTTATATATCGCCTGAAAGCATGAATGCTTATCAGTCGTTATTGAGTAGTTCGAATCGGATGGGAGCATGCCAGGAATATCGTTTAACGCTTTATCCAATTGTTGGTATCGAAAGGAATAAAAATATCTCTTTAAAAACAGTTGAATTGCTCATTCAAGATGTTCAAGGTGCCAATTTTACTCAAGATGCATTTCGAATGTTTTTTCAAGGAAATACCAATTATTTAGGTCAAACTTTGAATGCGAATAAAAATGAAATAGAATCTTGGAGAAACAGAGTCATCCGATTTGTTTTTAATACCAAGTCGAAATTTTTTGGATTTACCTTAAATCCAAGTATTCAGTTCGGACAATGCTTGTCTTACAACAGAATTTCAACCAAAGATATCAAGCTAACCAGTGATCAATTTGGAGACAAAGTTGATTTTTCCGGAAGTGGGTATTTTGCCTCTTCTGGATATTCTTTTGGTGGAAATGGTTATGGATTGCAAGCGGGATTAGATTTATCGAAATCTATTTTAAATTCAAATGGAATGCTCACGTACGTTGAATTCAAATTGCAAAATTTTGGTTTTTATAGTTTTTCTGATGTTAGTGTAACAAGTAAAGATGCAATTTGGAATGCAAATGGTGAAGGTTTAACCCCTGATGACTATCAAAACTCTCAACCATTAAACTTAACGGCAGTGCAAATAAATACATCAGATTTACGTTTTGGTTCTTGGTTCACCAGACAAAAAGATAGCATTGTGAGTAAGTTGAATCTAACAGATTCAAAGCGAAGGGGAACGATAATGTTTCCATTTACAATTTACGCAGGTATTGATTTTAGAAATAGAAACAATTTTAATGCGAAATTATATAGCCAATTGATTTCTCTAAAATATATCGATGTTATAGGTTACTTTCCACGATTGAATTACATGGCAACGTTTAAGGGGAAATATAATAGAAAAAAGAGCAACAATACCACAACGTTTTTTTACCAAGTAGGTGCAAGTGTTGGTGGATTTGATGATTTTGATATCAATGCGGGTTTGAGTTTTAATACGCTCAATTTCAAAGGGAAACCTTTGGTTTGGGGCATCAATTTAATGGGAATTGAGTCATTTGTCAATCCTTCAAAATGGCATGGTGGAGGAATTGGGATGCATATTGGCTATCAAATTTTTTAATTATTTTATTTTTGTAAATGGGCAAATATGTAAATTACCCGATTGAAAAATTGGTTCTGATATTTTATACTTTTTTAAATTCAATTTTTGCCAATGCTCAAGATCGTTTAAAACGATAATTGACAGAAAATTTGTATTTTTTTCTTCGAATTTTCTGTCGAAAATGTCTTCAATAACCTCATTACTGAAATCGTTTGCTATTCTAATTCCTTGCCTTCCTAATAGGTATAAAGATGTATTTGGGCTGTCATCAAAAGCTGCAAAAATCTCATTTTTATTTCGGTATTTTTGATTAATAAATTCTTTCGCTTTTTGATAGTCGTCAATATTTCCAATCACATTTTGGCAATAATAGTCGTTGGGTGTAAAAGTGCGTTTTACATTGTTTTTGGCATGAATGCTATTTGAAATTGGTAAGACATACATGGCAATTAAACTAACTACACCCGAAATTCCAGTAAAGACGCTTCTATTTTCTATATGAACCTTATACAACCACAGAAAAACAAAAAACAAACATGGGAAGAGAACTACAAAATAATAATCATGGTAACGGAATTGAACATTGAAAAAGGTGAAAATGATGAAAAATCCCCCAAATAATAAAATGCCGATGTATCCAATGATGTCTAATTGTTTGAAATACTTAATTAATGTTACAAGCCAAATAAGCAAAATGCCCATCAACACCGAAAAGGGATAAATTCTGTCTCCCCAAGTATTGAAAGAAAAACGTGTGTTTTCAAAAAAATCCGGAATTGATTTCGCAGGATTTGTAGCCTGTAGAAAATGATGATTCCATGTTAGTTGTGTTAAATAATTGGAATAGTAATACCAAGCAGATACAATCACAAATGGAATAAAAAATAAAACATATTGCCTTGGTTTGAAAGATATTGGATTCAAAATTGCGTTTGGTTTGATTTTCTGAAGGATAATGATTCCCAATAAGGCAAAATGATTGATAAAGAATGTTACTTTCAATAAGCCAGATAAGGTTGTGAATAAAACATATAAGTAGATCGATTTCTTTTTATTTATACCGTGATAGTATTTAAAAAAATGATACCAAGCAATCATTGAAAATGAGAAAGCGGGTATGTCTGGAATGTAATTAAATGAATAATAAACTAAAATAGGGGAAGAATACCAAAGTATAAAAATACAGTACCTATGAATGGTTTTAAAAACATACATACCAGTTAGTTTCCAAATTGAGAAGCATCCTGCAAATACAATAGCGCCCATTACTGCACGATAAATGAAATGATGAAAACCGAATAATTGATACAATAAGCTAACAATATATTGTATGATAGGAAATTCCAAACCAGTTAGTCCATGGTAAGCCCTTGATTCCATAACCCTAGGTTCAAAGAAATTCTCTGAGTAATTGAAGTAATTTAATGCAATGCTTGCTCTGTCGGCTTGTGCCCCTTGGTGCATACCAAAAGGTGGTAAATAAATGTATTCAATCCAATTAAAGAACACTTGAAGGAGTATCCAAAATAAAACAAATTGTGTGTTTTTATTTTTAAGATTCATTTGAATTCAAATTTGAATCTCTTACAATAAAGTGAGGCCTATTTTTTACATTTTCGCTTACTCTTCCTAAATATTCACCCAATATACCGATTCCAATGAGTTGTATTCCACCAATAAATAAAACAGAAATATTGAGCGATGTCCATCCTTTTTCAGTTTCCCCGAAGAATTTTTGGTACAAACTGTAGATGATAAGCAGAAAGGAAATAAACGAAACAATAAATCCACTGATGGTTGCTACTTTCAATGGCCAAGTGCTAAATCCACTGATACCATCAATTGCAAATCCTATCATTTTACGGTAAGTAAATTTGGTTTGCCCCGACATTCTTTCTTCGCGGTCATATTCGATAAAGGTTTGATTAAATCCTATCCATGCTATTTGTCCACGGATATATTTATGCTGTTCAGGCATTTGATTTAATATTCTTTGTACTTTTTGATGGATGATTCTAAAATCGCCAGTGTCTACAGGGATTTCTATATTTGTAATTTTTGCGAGTATTCTATAAAAAAGTTTTGCAGTAAATTTTTTCAATAAACCCTCTCCTTGGCGTTTTTTTCTTTTGGCATAAACTACCTCAAAGCCGCTAACTGCTTTGTTGTATAATTCGGGTAATAATTCTGGTGGATCTTGACCGTCTCCATCCATAATAACTAAATATTTGCCTTTCGCAAATTGTATACCTGCAGAAATTGCTTGTTGATGACCGAAATTTCTTGAAAAATCAATGTACTTGACATTCGGAAATTGATGAGTCAATCCAATGACTAGAGGAAGAGTTTTGTCCTTGCTGCCATCATTGATATAAATAATTTCATTTGAAATAGACATTGATGCCAATACAGTGATTATTCGCTCATTTAGAGCACCTATATTCTGTTCTTCATTGAACAAAGGCACAATGACCGACAATTCTATATTTTTTTCTGACATACAGCAAAAATATTCATTTTATCTGAAGTAACTTTGTGTTATGAAAAGAAGATTTTTAATGAATGGAATATTTACCTCAATTTTTTTAGGAATGAGTGTGTTTTTATTGGCGAGTTGTCAATCAAAATCAACTGAGCCAATGAATCAAGACAGCACAACAACCGCAGCGATTACCCCGGAAACCGTTGCTTCAACACCAGTTGAAAATGTTTCAGATCATGACAATCACAAAAAGTTAACGCTTGAAGAATTCAATAAAGAAATTTCTTCTGAAAAGTTGTCTATGGTTGATTTTTATACCACATGGTGTGGTCCTTGCAAGCAAATGGCTCCATTTGTTGCTGAAATAAAAGCAGAAAAATCTGAAATTGTGAATGTAATTAAAGTAGATGCAGAAGCGCAATTAGACATTTCAAGTAAATATAATTTGGAAGGATATCCTACAATTATTTTCTTCAAAAAAGGAGAAGTAATTTTTAAACAATTGGGAGCGCTTGATAAAGAAGGTCTGCTTCAATTGGTAAACAAATACAAGTAATTGTATTTTAAAATAATGCATAAAAAAGGCGAATCGTATGATTCGCCTTTTTTTATAAGAAAAAATGGAAGCTATCTCCGCGCAATCCAATACGCAGAGTTTCCAATGGAATTACTTCGTTTGGAGCAATATTTCCTAGGTTTATATTTGTTCCGTAAAGTTGAATAAACCAAACTTGTTGCGCCTTTTGTGGAGCTTCCCAAATGATTTTATCTTGAGGTATTTTTCGAATGATTTCTGCAACCAATCCAGAACGTACCTCTCCAGAACCTCTGAAAATTCCAACAGTTCCAGATTCACGTGCTTCGCCAATGACCTTCCATGCACCAGCTTCAAGTTCTGTTTCCATTTGTTCAATCCACTCGTATGGAGGGATGATTTTTTCGGCATCTTTACTACCAACTTCGCTCAGTACAGTGAAATTCTTAGCCAAAGTGCGAATATATTCGCATTTTTCATCATGGGGCATATCTAAACTGCCGTCACTCACTTCTGCATAGGTAATTTTAGTTCTGTCTAGGAGCCTTAAATAATCATCAAATTGATTTCTAGCGATATAAGCTTCAAACAATGTACCACCAAAATAAACTGGAATATTTGCTGAATGATAAAGATTTATTTTTTCAATTAAATTAGGACTAACAAAACCAGTACCGAATCCGAGTTTTACAATATCGGTATGTGGCTCATTCATAGAAATAAAGTTTTCTACTTCCCCAAGTGATAAACCTTTGTCCATAACCATTGTTATGCCATTTTGCCTTGGTTTAGCACTTCTTTCTGGAAGTTTTGTAAGTTGAAATAAGTCGTTATTCATCTGAAAATTTTGGTTGTGTAAATCGTGATATACACTCTAAAACGCGAATTGCCTTTTTGAGTTCTGGTGCAAAAATAAAGAGCGTAAAATGTTCTTGTGCATTCAATTCTAAAGCCCTCTCTAGTATGAGTATGGCCACATCTTGATTGCCTGATAAATAGCACAAAGCACCCATTCTGTATAATAATGCTGGGTTTCTTGGGCTATTCTCTAAACCTTGTTCAGTAATGTCGAGTGCTTTATTGATTTCGCCATTTTCATGTAACGCAACGCCCCAATCCAACCAAACTTCGGGTTGAAATGGAAATTCAGTGCTTAATTGTTCAAAAAGCGCTTCCCATTTTGCGGTGTTATTTGTAGCAACATAACAAGTGGCAAGTACCAAACCATAATCAACTTCAATTGAATCAAGTTCATATGCTTTTTCCAGATAGGGTATTGCGTTTGCGAAATTATTTTCTTGTTGCCAAGTTAAACCTACGCTATACCAACTTTCTGCGTCAGTAGGGTCTCTATTTAATACATCTTTATATACCTCACGGGCTTTGACTGTCTGACTTGTTTCATGATAGCTCCAAGCCAAAAGTCCCTCTAATTCTTCAAAAATCTTTTTCGGGAAGCGTTCTATTTGCTCATTGTACAAAGAAATAAATGTTTCGTAGTTCGAGAGCTCATAATTGCATTCCATCAAAGCAATCCAAGCATCGCTAAAATTCTCATTAATTGTAACGGCAAAGTCAAAGGCCCTAAGTGCTTCTTTGTGTTTTTCTTGAGCCAAATATCCAGAGCCCAAAACATACCAAGCCTCAGAGGAATAAGGGTCTTGCTCAATTATTGCCTCAATGGTGGGTATAAGTTCAGCGATCAATCCATCATCTTCAGCGCGGGCTATATATTTTTCAATGATTGGACTAATTTCGGCACCTGCATTTAGCGCTTTTTCAACAATTGGAAGTGTTAAATCATATTGCTCATGATACAATGCCATTTCTAAGAAATCTTCTAATTGTTCATCATCATTTCCCGCAATTTCTAATGCTGCAAGCAATGATTCTAAAGCCAATTTTCTAGCGCCTTCATGGCTATAGCAAATAGACTTCATCATCATTAAAGCTGGGTCAAAAGGTGTATATGCAGTAGCTTGCGCCAAAGATGCATGAGCCTGTTTGTATTTGTTTTCCCTCAAGAATATTTCAACCATGTGAAGGGTGAAAATTGGCATATAAGGAAACTGTTGAATACCTAGTTCTATAATTGTTTTTGAATAATTCTCGTTTCTAAACTCTCCAGGAAGGGCAATTTGACTATTGTAAAAACGAAATAGTTCCATGAGTTCGCGTGCAGTAAAATTGTCGCGAGATTTATTTTCAAAATCGCTGACAAGAGAATCTATATCTCCTTGAAAAGGGTCGAAGTTGTCTTCGTCCTCTTCATCATCCCAATCTGACGGAAAAAAACTCATTTCTCAAATATATTAATGTAGGTTCAAGTTTGCTAAATTTTTTTTAAAAAAGCATCTACATATTTTGTACAAAGGTAGTGAAGGAAAGTTAGGGTTTGGATTTTTCTTGACAAAGTTCGGTAAGAACTCCACCAGTGGTTTTGGGATGCAAGAAAGCAATTGTTTTATTGTCGGCACCGTCTTTCGGAACTTGATGAATTAGTTGAAAATTTTGGGTTTCCTTTTCAGCCAATTCATCAATTATATTATCTGACTCGAAAGCCAAATGATGAAGTCCTTCACCCTTTTTTTCTATAAATTTTGCAATGGTACTCTCTGGGCTAGTCGCTGCTAAAAGCTCAAATTTAATGTCCCCCAATAAAAAAAATGATGTCATTACCATTTCGCTTTCAACCAATTCTCTCTTGTAAGGTTCAACTCCCAAAAGCTTTGTGAATAATTTTTCTGAAGCGTCTAAATTGCTTACCGCAATTCCTATATGTTCAAGTTTTTTAGGCATTTTATAATTAATTCGTCAAATCTTATTGCAAATTAACGAAAAGCTGAACTATTTTGGTATTTGAATGTTACTTTTGCAGTTTAGAACCAATCTAAATTGTTAATAAAAAGCAAAACCACCATGAAACTACCAATATATCTCGACAACAATTCAACTACTCAAGTAGATCCAAGAGTTTTTGAAGTAATGATTCCATTTTTTTTAAATGATTTTGGAAATGCAGCAAGTAAAAGTCACCCTTTTGGATGGAAAGCAGAAGAGGCAGTTGATTATGCCCGTGAGCAAATTGCTGCGCTAATTGGTGCAAATGAAAAGGAAATTATTTTCACCAGTGGTGCAACGGAGAGCAATAACCTTGCAATCAAGGGGGTGTTTGAAATGTATGCAGCAAAGGGAAATCACTTTATAACAGTTACCACTGAACATAAAGCGGTTTTGGATGCGTGCAAGCATTTGGAAAAATTAGGTGCTGAAATTACTTATTTACCGGTTGGATCAGATGGTTTGTTGAAAGTTGAACAAGTTGCTGAAGCAATTAAACCAAATACTGTTTTGGTTTCAGTGATGTATGGTAACAACGAGTTGGGTGTAATTCAACCTATTCGTGAAATTGGCAAATTGTGTAAAGAAAAAGGTGTGTTGTTTCATACGGATGCAACCCAAGCCGTTGGAAAAATTCCCGTTGATGTTTTGGCCGACCATATTGATTTGATGAGTTTCACTGCTCATAAAATGTATGGACCTAAAGGAATAGGTGCTTTATATGTTCGTAGAAAAAATCCAAGAGTAAAAGTTACTGCTCAAATGGATGGCGGTGGTCATGAAAGAGGAATGAGGTCGGGTACTTTAAATGTTCCAGGTATAGTAGGTTTAGGGAAAGCTTGTGAATTGGCGAGATTGGAAATGGATGCTGAAGCAATACGTTTGAGTGCGTTAAGAGATAAGTTAGAAAATGCCTTACTCAATCTAGAAGAAAGTTACGTAAATGGAAATGTGGAACATCGTTTGCCTCATACTGCTAATATTAGTTTTAAATATGTTGAGGGAGAAGGATTGATGATGGGAATTAAGGATATCGCAGTTTCATCTGGTTCGGCTTGTACCAGTGCATCTTTAGAACCGAGTTACGTATTGAAAAATTTAGGTTTAGACGACGAGTTAGCCCACAGTAGTTTGCGTTTTGGTTTGGGTCGTTTTACAACTGAAGAAGAAGTTGATTATACAATCAATTGTGTTACCGAAGCAGTGAACAAACTTCGAGATATGAGCCCATTATGGGAAATGTTTAAAGAAGGCATCGATTTGAAATCGATTGAGTGGACAGAACATTAATCCGATTTGGTCGAAATAATTTTTAGTTTAGAAACATTTTAAATAACTTTGTAATTAAGTAAAAAAGCAATATGGCATACTCAGATAAAGTAGTTGATCACTATACCAATCCAAGAAATATTGGAACATTAGATAAATCTAAAAATACCGTTGGCACAGGTTTGGTAGGTGCTCCAGAATGTGGCGATGTGATGCGTTTGCAAATTGAAGTGAACGATGAAACAGGCGTTATACAAGATGCAAAATTCAAAACATTTGGATGCGGTTCAGCAATTGCTTCGTCGTCGTTGGCTACAGAATGGTTAAAAGGTAAAACAATTGACCAAGCGTTAGAAATTGACAACATGGATATTGTTGAAGAATTGGCGTTGCCACCCGTTAAAATACATTGTTCAGTTTTGGCTGAAGATGCTATTCGTATGGCAATTAACGATTACAGAGCAAAACAAGGTTTAGAGCCTTTGATTTCTGAAAAAGTACACCATTAATAAGTTTTTCTATGTTGGCTGATGCAGGTGCTATAACAATTACTGAAAAAGCTTTGGGAAAAGCTTATGATTTAATGAGGGATGCAAATATTACAGCTCCAGAATATTTTTTGCGTGTAGGCGTTAAAGGCGGTGGATGCTCTGGTTTAACCTATGAATTGGATTTTGATAATGAACCCAAAAAAGGGGACATGGAATTTGGTGATTCAAATTTTAAATTGGTTTGCGACATGAAAAGTTTCTTATACCTGTGCGGTACAGAACTTGATTTTTCGGATGGATTAAATGGCAAAGGATTTAATTTTGTCAATCCAAATGCCTCAAGAACCTGTGGCTGCGGCGAGAGTTTTTCTATCTAATTTTGGAAATACTTACTATTCATACCCCATATATTCAATTGAATCAAGCCTTGAAACTTATAGGTTGGGTGGAATCGGGAAGTATGGCAAATGAAGTTATTGATTCCGAATTGGTTAAGGTTAATGGTGCAATTGAACTCCGCAAGAGGAATAAAGTTTATCCTGAATCTATTATTGAATTTGAGGGACAAAAAGCAAAAGTTCAAGCTGCTTAATTTCAATTTATGATTTATATCATGTGTGCATCTGATAGGTGTCATGGTAATAGCTGTATTTATGATTCAACTTTGAATTATGAATACAGCATCTCAGAAATACATACACGAGCTCCACACTGAGCATATTACTTATTTATCGACCCTAGCGTTTGCCAAAGATGAAATAAAAACATTTAACAATAGATTATCTGATATTGTTACTGCAAACACAAAGCAAGAAATTTTGGCTCAAGTTGAGCATTTTCAGAATCAGTTTATTCGCCATAATGAGGTGATTGATGAACTAAAACATGAAGTGCACGAATGCGAAGTAAGAATTGCCAAAATTGCAGAGACAAATAATGTTGCAACAGACCATAGAAAAGTGGATGATCATGCGGATTTGCGCGATCAAATGGAAACCTTCACACATATATTCTCTGAGTTGAAAAATGAATTTAAATTATTTTTAGAAAAAGCGTATTAATCTTTTATAAAGTTTTGTTAACAGAAAAGGAGCGATATATCGCTCCTTTTCTGTTATTTATATAAATCTAAAATTTAGATTACTACATTTACTATTCTGTTTTTAACTACAATTACTTTTTTAGGTTTTTCGCCATTTGTCCATTTTAACACAATTTCATTATTCAGAACTGCTGCTTCAATATCTTTCACATCTGCTTGAATATCAAATTCTAATTGTGTTCTTGTTTTTCCATTGATACTAATTGGATAGGTAAAACTACTTTCTACCAAATATTCGCTATTCAACTTTGGCCATTCGGCAATGTGGATGCTGCTTTTTTCTCCCAGAGCTTCCCATAACTCTTCAGTGACATGCGGCGCAAATGGTGCTAACAAAATCAATAAAGGTTTTAGAATTTCCATTTTATTGCATTTTAAAGTGCCTAATTCATTCACACAGACCATAAATGCAGAAACCGAAGTATTGAAACTCATAGATTCAATATCTTCTGATATTTTTTTTATGGTTTTATGAAGGATTTTTAGCTCTTCTGCTGAAGCGACATCATGTGATACGTTAAATTGTTCGTTTTGGATGAATAAGCGCCAAAATTTGCCTAAAAATCGAGAAACACCTTCTATACCATGGGTGTTCCACGGTTTGCTATCCGTCAATGGCCCAAGAAACATTTCATACAAACGAAGTGTATCTGCTCCATATTGTTGGCAAACATCATCGGGATTAACAACATTACCCCAACGTTTGCTCATTTTTTGACCATCTTCACCCATAATCATGCCCTGATTTACCAAACGTTTGAAAGGTTCATCCCAGCTGATATATCCCAAGTCATTTAAGAATTTCGTCCAAAATCTGCTGTATAACAAATGTCCAGTAGCGTGTTCACTTCCCCCAACATATAAATCAACTTGATTCCAGTATTCTAAGGCTTCTTTGCCAGCAAACGCTGTTGAATTATTGGGATCCATATAACGTAAAAAATACCAACTACTTCCTGCCCATCCTGGCATCGTATCGGTTTCTCTTATACCTGATGGAGTGTTCACCCAATCAGTAACTGCAGCCAAAGGACTTTCGCCCGTACCAGTAGGTTTGTATGATTCAACTTTTGGCAATTCAACCGGTAATTCACTTAAAAGTTGAGGAATTTGATCGTTCCAAATGATTGGAAATGGTTCACCCCAATAACGTTGTCTACCGAAGCCTGCTTCACGAAGTTTATAGTTGATTTTTTTGCATCCAATTGCCAATTCTTCAACTTTTAAAATGGCTGTTTTAATTGCATCTTTTACAGTTAATCCGTCTAAGAAACCACTATTGAAACAAATTCCATCTTTTGCACTAAAAGCTTCCGACATTGGAACTTCAATTGTTTCATTTTCGGGCTTGATTACTGGAATAATATCCAAACCAAAGGTTTGTGCAAATTCAAAGTCGCGTTCATCATGGGCAGGAACGGCCATAATAGCACCAGTTCCATAACCAGCCAAAACATAATCGCTTACCCAAACAGGAATAGATTTATTTGTGAAAGGGTTGATGGCATATGCACCTGTAAAAACACCGGTTTTTTTGGTGTCGGCCATTCGTTCAATTTCACTTCTATTTTTTGCCGTCGCCGCGTAGTTCAAAACCAATGGTTGTTGGCTTTCGCTGCAAATGCTATTGATTAATTCACTCTCAGGAGCAATTACCATAAATGTAGCTCCGAAAAGAGTATCTGGACGCGTAGTGAAAACTTTAATTTTAGCAGATTGTCCCTCAATATTAAAATCAATTTCAGCACCTTCGCTTCTTCCAATCCAATTTTTCTGAATTTCTTTGATAGAATCTGACCATTGGATGGTTTCTAACCCTTGGAGCAATTTATCGGCATAAGCAGTAATTCGCAAACTCCATTGTTTCATTTTTTTGCGAACAACTGGGTATCCACCTCTTTCACTGACTCCGTTTACCACTTCCTCATTGGCCAAAACTGTACCCATCTCTTCGCACCAATTGACAGTAGTTTCGTCTATAAATGCCAAACGATATTGATTGAGTACGTCATTTTGTTGGTGGGAATTATAAGCATTCCATTCATTGGCAGTAAACGTGTGAATTTTACCTGCATGTGCATTTATACCAACATTACCATTTGCAGAAAATACAGAAATTAAATCTTCTATTTTTTGCGCTTTTTGCAAATCTTTATTGAACCAGTGGGTGAAGAACAAGGAGAAAATCCATTGCGTCCATTTATAATAATTTGAATCACAAGTTTTCACTTGTCTATCCCAATCAAAACAAAATCCCATTTTGTCGAGCTGTTCTCTAAATCTGATAATATTTTGTTCTGTAGTAACAGCGGGGTGTTGCCCCGTTTGAATGGCATATTGCTCAGCGGGTAATCCAAAAGCGTCATAGCCCATTGGATGAAGCACATTAAAACCATTTAACCTTTTGTAACGAGAAACGATATCACTGGCAATATAACCCAAAGGGTGGCCAACATGTAAACCAGATCCGGAAGGATAAGGAAACATATCTAATGCGTAGAATTTTGGCTTTGAAGAATTTTCAATAACCTTGTACAATTGCGAATCTTTCCAATGTTTTTGCCATTTTGATTCGATTTCGTTGAAATTATATTGATGAGAAATAGACATTCCGAGTGCAAAAATACAAAGGTAGCTGAATTTTAACGACCTTTGCAGTGAAATGGCTGAAAGTAATTTTATTGATTACGTTAAAATATGTTGTCGTAGTGGCAATGGTGGCGCGGGAAGTCGTCATTATAATCGTTCAAAAATAAATCCCCGCGGTGGTCCAGATGGCGGAGATGGTGGTAAGGGAGGTGATATTATTCTCATTGGAAATAAGCAAATGTGGACGTTGTTGCATTTGAAATTCAGGAAGCACGTTATGGCTGGAGATGGAATTGGGGGAAGTGAAAGTAATAGCACCGGTGCATCAGGTGAAAATATTATTTTGGATGTTCCATTGGGTACGGTAGCAAAAGATGCTGAAACCGGGGAGGTTTTATTTGAAATCACGGCAGACGGGGAGAAAAAAGTTTTGATTCCCGGAGGTAGAGGTGGTTTAGGAAATGCCCATTTTGCTACACCTACAAACCAAGCACCACAATATGCCCAACCTGGTGAACCTGGAGTTGAGCGTTGGATGGTTTTGGAATTAAAAGTATTGGCAGATGTTGGTTTGGTTGGTTTTCCAAATGCGGGAAAGAGTACTTTGTTAAGTGTGTTGTCTGCCGCAAAACCTGAAATTGCAGACTATGCTTTTACTACACTAACACCTAATTTGGGGGTAGTGAAATATCGTGACTTTCGAAGTTTTGTTATGGCCGATATTCCTGGAATTATTGAAGGAGCGCATTTGGGTAAGGGGTTAGGACATCGATTTTTAAAGCACATTGAACGAAATGCTGTTTTGTTACTATTAATACCTTCTGATAGCAAAAATCATAGAATGGAATACAATACACTCATCAATGAATTGGCTCAATTTAACGAAGAATTGGTGTTAAAAGATAAAATTGTAGCAATTAGTAAGTCAGAAATGCTTGATGATGAGTTAAAAGCTGAAATTGTGAAGGAAATGGGAGATGTTAAGGTTTTGTTCTTTAGTTCAATTACAGAACAAGGGTTAGATGTTCTCAAAGATGAATTATTTAAAGCCATTGAAGAGAATGTGTAACATTCAACAAGAATGCTTATTTTTGCTTGTTATTTAATTAAAAGATAAAAGATTTATTAGACTTATGAAAACCATAAAAAGTGTTGTATTATTTTTAGTTTGTTTCGGTGTTTTAGGAAATGTAAAATCTCAAATCACAACCAATGAACCTGTAGTTTTTACAATTAATGGAAAACAAAAAGTATTTTTAGGTGAATTCGAACGTCAATTCTTGAAAAATTTGAACTTGAATGAAAAGAAAGTTACTTCAAAAGACATTGATGATTATTTAAAGCTTTACGTAAAGTTTAAATTGAAAATACAAGATGCATCTGATGCCGGAAAAGATACTGCTGAAGCCTATCAACAAGAATTAGCAATGTATCGCGAGCAATTGTCTAGAAACTATTTGTACGACAGGGCTGTAACTCAAGGTTTAATTGAAGAAGCATATGAGAGATTGCAATCTGAAATTAAGGTTTCACATATCTTAATTATGTGTAACCGCGATGCTTCTGAGTCTGATGTAGCAAAAGCATCTAAAAGAATCAATGAAGTATATGCATCTTTAAAACGCAATCCAAGTGCAGATAATTTTGCCGAATATGCAAAAACTGATTCTGAAGATCCAGGAACAAAAAATTCAGGTGGAAGTTTGGGATATATGACTGCTTTACAAGTTGTATACGAATTTGAAAACCAAGCATACAGAACGCCAATTGGTCAAATTTCGGAACCATTTAGAACAGATTTTGGATTTCATATTGTTCGTGTTGAAGAAAAACGTAAAAACAGAGGGGACATTAAAGTTAAGCATATTTTAATTCGTGTTGGAACCAACGCTGAAAATACAGATGAAGCATCTAAAAAGAAAGTTGATGAAATTTATTCCAAGTTGAAATCAGGTGAAGAGAAATTTGATGTTATGGCAAGGGCTTATAGTGAAGATTATAGCAGCAAATACAATGGTGGAGAAATGGAATATGTCAATAATACGCAATATGTGGGTGACATTGATCGTCAAAATTGGATTGATAAAGCTTATGAATTACCAAATATCGGTGACATGACAGCTCCTTTCAGATCTAGCTTTGGTTGGCATATTTTACAAAAAGTTGGCATTAAGCCAATTGGTTCTTTTGATCAAATGAAAAATACACTAAAAAACCAAGTACAACAAAATCAGCGATCTCAAATTTCAGTAGATGCTTTGGTTGAAAAGGTTAAAAAAGAAGAAAATTATAAATTGAATAAAGAGGCATTTGATTTCTTGGTTAAATCTTTAGATACAAACTTTTTAAATGGTAACTTTAAGGTTGAAATGTTACCAGCTAAATTTACCAAAATCAAAGATCTATCTGCTAAGAAAAAAGAAACAATTTCTTTTGATTTTCGTAAAATGGAATTATTCAATTTTGCTGGTGAATCATACGCAATTGAAGATTTAGCAATGCGTCTAAATAGCAATAAAAAAATAACTTCTTCAGTGAGAGAAGCTGTTGAATCTAAATTAAACAATTGGGTAAAAGACATAGCAGTTAATTACCAAAATGACCACTTAGAAGAGAAATCTGTTGAGTTTAGAGATATCTATCAAGAATACCGCGAAGGTATTTTGATGTTCAATAGAATGCAAGAAAAGGTATGGGATAAAGCAAATAATGATTCTGTAGGACTTGCAAATTTCTTCAATCAGCACAAAAATGAATATACCTGGGGTGATAGATTTAGTGTAGAAGTATATTATTGTTCTTCTGAGAAAATGTCAAAACAAGTGATGAAAGAGGCTAAAAAAGGCATTTCAGCCGACAGTATGAAGAAAATTCATACCAAAGTGAAACAACTTGATTTCGATTATCGTATTGGAAAATATCAAGCTACAGATACTTATTTATTTCCACAGCCGGATGTTTTGAATAAAATATTTGCTACTCCTGAATATAAAACTGCTAAAAATAAAATATTCAAATTGGGTCAATTTCAAAATGATTTTGTTGTAGTTAAAGTAAATGAATTTTTACCTGCTGGTCCTAAATTGTTAGATGAAACTAGGGGTCCTGTTGCTTCTAAATACCAAGAGGAATTAGAAATCCAATGGTTGAAAGAATTGGAAAGCAAATACAACGTTTCGATTGATGAAGCCGTAATTTCTGCTTTCAAACAAAAAATTGGTGCACAATAATTTGAAACTTGTGGTTCATTTAAGCAGATTTATCCTTGTATTTTTCTTACTTTCCTTTTGGGGGGATTCATCTGCGCAACAAGGTCCAAATTTGCCTCCAAAATATGTAGATGGCATTATGGCAGTGATTGGTGAGAAAATTATTCGCAGAAGTGATTTTGAAACTGAAAAAATGGACATGGCCAGGGGCCAAATCTTAAAGGATTCACATCTGCTTTATTGTTTGCTTTTTGAAAAACTGATCATCCAAAAATTAATGTTAAATCAAGCTGAAATTGACAGTTTGCCAGTTACAAATGATAGAATTGAATCTGATATTGACAATAGAATCCGTTACTTTCAGCGTCAAGTGGGTAGTATCGCAGAGTTAGAGAAATATATTGGAAAATCAATTCAAGAATACAAAGATGAAATTAGACCCAAAATTCGAGAGCAGCTCATGGCTCAAGAAATGAGGAATAAAATTACTTCTCCAGTTCGAATTAGTCCCAAAGAAGTTCAGCAATACTACGACAATATCCCTCAAGATAGTTTGCCATTGGTAGCGACTGAGGTTGAAGTTGCGCAACTAATTTTAGAATTGCCCTACTCAGCACTTGCCCAAGATTTTGCAAAATCACAATTAGAAGATTTAAAGGCAAGGATATTAAATGGTGAGAGTTTTGATAAATTGGCGAGGGCATATTCAATGGATCCCGGTTCGAAAAACAACAATGGTTTGTTGCCTGAATTTGGAAGGGGTGAAATGGTGGGACAATTTGAAAGAATGGCTTTTAAATTGAAAGAAGATAGTATAAGTCCTGTATTTCAAACCGATTACGGATACCACATTATGAAGCTCATTAAGCGTAAAGGTGAGAGAATCATTGCCCAGCATATTTTAATTAGACCGGAGAATACCAGTGATGACTATTCTAAAGCTTCAAAATTGACAGATAGTATTTACAATGTTTTGGTATCTGGAAAATTGGATTGGTGTACTGCTGTTAAATCTCATGCAAGTGAGCAAATGGGTAACAAGGGGTATTGCGGATTTTTAACCGATGAAGCAACAGGTTTACAAAAAACTGAATTTGAAACCTTGCCAACTGATGTAAAGCAAGTGGTTGAAAAAATGAAACCAGGTAATTTTTCAGAACCTAAAATTACTATGTTACCTGATGGGAGAGCGGTTTATAGAATCGTTTATTTGAAATCGTTTATTGCTCCGCATCAAGCCAATTTGATTCAAGATTATAGCCGAATTCAAATGGCGGCTGAAGCTAAGAAAAAGCAAAATGCAATTGATAAATGGGTTGCAAAATATAAAGGCAAAACCTATATCAAAATTAAAACCAGAGAATTTTATTGCGACAACATTAAAAAGTGGGTAAATGAGTAATCAAGATACTGCAGATTTGGCTTCTCAATTTGGAGCCAAAGTAAAACAACTTAAATCTGAAGTCGGAAAAGTTATTGTTGGTCAAGATGACGTGATCACTGCGTTGGTAAATGCAATTTTTTGTCATGGCCATGTATTGATGGTGGGTGTTCCCGGTTTGGCAAAAACATTGTTGGTGAAAACATTGTCTCAAGCAATGTCGTTAGATTTTAATCGCATTCAATTTACACCAGATTTAATGCCTAGTGATATCATTGGTTCTGAAATATTAGACGAAAACAGACAATTTAGATTTATAAAAGGCCCTGTTTTTGCCAATCTTTTATTGGCCGACGAAATAAATAGAACACCACCGAAAACACAGAGTGCTCTGCTAGAAGCCATGCAAGAACGTCAAGTTACAGCTGGTGGAAGTATTTATCATTTAGCAGAACCATTCTTTGTTTTGGCTACCCAAAATCCAATTGAACAAGAAGGTACTTACCCATTGCCAGAAGCCCAACTTGACCGTTTTATGTATCAAGTTGTTTTGGATTATCCGAATTTCAATGATGAAGTTCAAATTCTAAAACAAACCACTGCTGGTAGTTCTGAAAAAGCATCTGCAGTATTGTCTGCCAAAGAAATTATGGATTATCAAAATATTGTGAGACAGGTTCCTGTTACGAACAATGTATTTGAATATGTGGTGGCATTGGTTCAGAAAACACGTCCTAATACACCAGGAGCTCACCTTATGGCAAATAAGTATCTTTCTTATGGCGCAGGACCAAGAGCTGGGCAAAATTTGATTCTAGGTGCGAAATGCAATGCTTTAATGAATGGAAAGTTTTCTGTAGACATTGAAGATGTGCATGCTGTAATGAATTGGGTGCTTTCTCATAGAATTGTTCGCAATTTTAAAGCTGAAGCTGAGGGTATTTCCAATGCCCAAATTCTAAGTAATTTCATCTAATTTATTTTATGAAAAAAGTAGAACGCGTTCAATTTATTCTTGATACGCTTGAAAATTTATATCCTGAAGTTCCAATTCCCTTGGATCATACAGATGCATATACCTTGCTAATTGCTGTCTTGTTGAGTGCCCAATGCACCGACAAAAGAGTGAATTTAATTACCCCTTCATTGTTTGCAAAGGCCAACAATCCCTCAGAAATGGTGAAATTAACCATTGAAGAAATTCGTGAAATTATTAAACCATGTGGTTTGTCGCCTTTTAAAAGTAAAGCCATATTTAATTTAAGTCAAATTATTCTTGAAAAGCACAATGGACAAGTTCCTGAAACTTTTGAAGAGTTGGAAGCATTGCCGGGGGTAGGACATAAAACTGCAAGCGTGGTTATGTCGCAAGCTTTTGGTGTTCCCGCGTTTCCTGTTGATACCCATATTCATCGTTTGGCGGTAAGATGGAAGTTGTCAAATGGTAAAAACGTAGAACAAACTGAAAAGGATTTAAAACGATTAACTCCAATAGATTTGTGGAATAAAATACATTTGCAAATTATATTTTATGGCCGAGAATACTGTCCAGCAAGAGGTCATGTTGTTGAAAATTGCCCAATTTGCAAGGCAATTCAATTATAAAAATTGATAAATTTCAGTTTCTGAAATTTCAATAAAACTTTTCTTGAATGTAGCCACGGAAATTGGTTTCGAAAGGCAGGATAAACATTCCGAAATATAACATTTTTCACTCTGTTCATCAATAAGTTGCATTTCTAAAACTTCTCCTTTATCAACGAACATATACAATTGATATTTTTTTTCATTGAGGGACACTAACCTTCGGTGAATATATTTGGGTGAGTAACCTAAAATCCATTCTTCTAACTCAAACTTTTCTTTCTTTATTTGATCAATGCGCTTTGTCTCATTGTCTGAAATAAATTGTGCTGCACCGAATGATGTGCTCAACTCATTAATCAGCTTCACTAAGAAATCTTGGGTCTCTCCAAAGTTGTGGTAGTCTTTGATGTTGGTTACAACACTCCTTACGCTTTTAACTGCTTTGTCTTTATATTGGCCTTCAGAATGCAATGCATTAGACAAGTTGGTTAATTGGCAATTGTATAAAAGGGTTCCATGATGCAAAACGCGTTTCTTTTGTTGGAAAATATGTTGTGCATTGCCACTTATTTTTTTCCCATCTAATAGTAAATCGTCTCGATGGCTGTAAGTTGTTTCAATGCCTAATGAAGAAAGTGCGCTGCGAATGGGTTCAAGGAATTGTTTGTAATTTACGGCCTTGTCCATTTCGGTTTCGATGTTTTTGATGAATGTGAAATTGATATTTCCCATGTCATGAAAAACGGTTCCGCCACCTGATAACCGCCGTGCAGGCAATATGTTATTTTCTTTACAGAATTTATAATTGATTTCGGCACAAATATTTTGATGCTTTCCGGAAACTACGGCGCTTTCACTTTGCCAAATAAGCAAAATATTTTCGTCGGTTTGTTGTAAAAAGAATGCTTCTGCAGCGAGATGGAAATACGGACAAAGACTGCGTGAAACAATCAATCTCATTCTGAAATTTCTTGTTTTGGTGATTTGCGTCGCAATTCAAAGTTTTGACCTAAGTAAACTTTACGCACCAATTCGTCATTTGCAAGTTCCTCGGCATTTCCTTGCTTGAGTAATTTTCCTTCAAAAAGCAGATAAGCCCTATCGGTGATACTTAAAGTTTCTTGTACATTGTGATCGGTGATTAAAATGCCAATATTGCGATCTTTTAGCTTCGCTACGATACTTTGGATATCTTCAACTGCAATTGGATCAACTCCCGCAAATGGCTCGTCTAAAAGAATAAAATGAGGATCGGTTGCCAAGGCGCGTGCAATTTCTGTCCTTCGGCGTTCACCACCGCTTAATACTTTCCCTAAATTGGTTCTTACTCTACCTAAGCTAAATTCTTCAATGAGGGTTTCTAATTTTTCTTCTTGTTGAATTTTTGTCAATTTGGTCATTTCAAGAATGGCCTTGATGTTGTCTTCAACACTAAGATCTCTGAAAACTGAAGCTTCCTGGGGTAAATAGCCAATTCCAAATTGGGCCCTTTTGTACATAGGCAATTTGGTAATGTCTTTATCATCCAAATAAATTTTCCCTTTATCTGGTTTCACAAGGCCAACGCACATGTAGAATGTGGTTGTTTTTCCTGCACCGTTTGGTCCTAAAAGACCAACAATTTCTCCTTGGTTTACTTCAACACTTACGTCATTCACAACTTTTTTGGAGCCGTATTGTTTAATTAAGTTTTCGGAGCGAAGGCGCATGGTGCAAAGATAATGAAATGAACACGATTTTTTGAATTTCGATTGATGGTCTAAGGAAAAGGCAGTATCTTTGCACCGGCGGTACGGTCAGCTCCTCATGAATCCCCCCAGGTCCGGAAGGAAGCAAGGGCAGTGGGTTGTAGCGACGCGATACCGCCTTTTTTTATGGTCAATATTTCTAATTGATTTATAAATCCGATTATTATTCTCTAATTGGTTCGGGAAAAATATTTACTCGTGGAGTTAATATTATAAAATTTCGCAGTCGGAGTTTGCCCATATTCTATATTATTTAATTTAAAAACGCCATAAAAAAAGGTGCGTTTTCACGCACCTTTGGAATATCAGATTCTGCTATTTATTAGATATCAGATTTGTATTTGTTTTTGTGTCCAGCTGGGTTTCTGCGAGGTTTAGCAGGTGAATTCCTGCTAAAATTGCTCGAACTAGCTGGCTTTTTCCCGCCCTGGCCTCGATGGTGACTTTTGCCACTATCAGCGCTAGCAGGCGCAGCAGGTTGACCTGAATCAGATCTACGTGCTTGACGATTGTTGTCGCCGCTGCTGTTACTGTTGAATGCTGGACGAGCACTACGTTCACTGTTTCGGCTGTTTCCGAAAGCACTGCTCTGACGAGCTTGAGTTTCTTGTCTAACCTTACCTTCAAAACTACGATCGCGGTTTTCAGACCCATAAGGGCGTGAAGAAGTGGTTCTATTGCGATCGTTATTAAAAGGGCGGTCGCCTCCGGATGGTCTATTACCACCGAATGATCCACCACCTCTGTTTGCGTTTCCATAAGGCCTGTCGCCAGATGGACGGTCGCTACCAGATCTGTTGCTGTTGAATGCAGGTCTGTCACCAGATGGTGCAGGTCTGTCGCTTCTGTTAAATGCAGGTCTATCGCTAGAAGTTCTGTTACTGTTAAATGATCTATCGCCAGAGGGTCTGTTACCACCAAATGATCTGTCTCCTGAAGGTTTATCTCCAGCTGGTCTATCATTAAAAGATGGTCTGTCGTTGTTGTAAGAAGGTCTGTCTGTATTAGCAGGTCTGTCGTTTGAAAATGAGCGACGATCTCCGCCACCACTTCCACCGCGATTGCCACCGCTGTAGGAGTTTCCTCCGCCACCGCCGTATGAGTTTCCTCCACCGCCACCATAAGAGCTTCCACCGCGGTTACCTCCAAAAGAGCTACCTCCACGACTTCCGCCACCGCGATTACCGCCACGGTTTCCACCGCCACCATAACCACCACGTCCACGACCACCGCCACTGCGACCTTTTGGCAATTCAATGCGGTATTCATGTTCCATTTCTACCAAATCAGTAGTACCATGCTCTTTGTAAATCATATCAAGCAAGTTTGATTCTGATTGATCACAAAACGACATAGCCAAACCTGTAGTACCTGCTCTACCTGTTCTACCAATACGGTGAGTATAGGTTTCAGGGTCTTGAGGCATGTCATAGTTTAATACGTGATTCAAAGCTGGAACGTCAACACCTCTTGCAGCAACGTCTGTTGCTACCAAAATACGTGCACGTCCTTCTTTAAATAAATCTAGGTTACGTGTACGTTCGCGTTGACTCTTGTCGCCATGAATGGCAACTGCATGTTCATTGATGTTTCTTAATAAATCTACCAATTTGTCCGCACCGTGTTTGGTTTTTGTAAATACCAACATAGAGTGAACTTCAGCATCATCTAATAGTTCTTTTAATAATTCAAATTTGTCATTTCTGCCTACTGCAAATAACCACTGTGTAATTTTTGGTTTTTCTTCGTTTAAAGGAGCAATGTCAATTTGAGTTGGCTCAGACAATAATTCTTGAGACAAAAATCTAATTTCTCTTGGAGCCGTAGCTGAAAATAATAAAGTTTGTTTTTTATCATTTAACATTAAACGACCAATATCACGGATATCGCTAATGAATCCCATGTCTAACATACGATCGCACTCATCTAACACCCAAGTGTTAATTGCAGATAAATCAATATGTCCTTGTTGAATAAGGTCTAATAAACGGCCAGGAGTGGCAATAATTACCTGACAACCACGGCGAATGTCTTCAACCTGGCGTCTTTGAGAAACTCCACCGTATACCAAAGCGATACGAAGTTTCATTGTGGCACCATATTTCTTGAAGTTGTCAGAAATTTGGTGTGCTAATTCACGAGTTGGCGCTAAAATAAGGGCATGAACGCCTTTTTGCGGTTTCTCGATGATTTGTTGGATAATAGGAATTGCAAATGCTGCAGTTTTACCTGTACCCGTAGGAGCAGTTGCGAAAAGGTCGCCACCTGCTAAAATTGCTGGAATCGCCACTTTTTGGATAGGCGTAGGTTCGGTGTATCCCTGCTTTTCTACAGTAGACACAAGTTGAGGTAGTAACCCCAAGTTTTCAAAATTTTGCATTAATATTTTTTTTCGGGCTAACGCTTCAGAAGCAGAAATGAAAGCGTAGGAATCGCAATAGATTCAAACTACAAAAGTCCCACTCGTAAAGAATTGCGGTGCAAAGGTAATATTGTTTTCAGAAATTTCCTAACGTTTTCCACATTTTATCAAGAAAATGTTGTATTTAACGAGTTTTATCGCTAAATCGCAGAATTTTTTCTTTCGAAATCAACAACGATTTTATTTGCCCTTATTAAACCTGTAAAATACCTGGATGAAAAGGTTTCACAGGTGCATGGTTTGCAGCTTCTATTCCCATCGAAATCCATTTTCTCGTATCAAGCGGATTAATTATCGCATCTACCCAAAGTCGAGAAGCAGCGTAATATGGAGTAGTTTGGCTGTTATATCGCTGGGTGATTTTGTCAAGCAAAGCGTTTTCGTTTTCAAGTGTAATTTCTTCACCTTTTGCTTTTAACGAAGCTTTTTCAATTTGCAAAAGTGTTTTGGCAGCTTGTTCTCCACCCATAACCGCAATTTTAGCCGTTGGCCACGCTACAATTAATCTTGGGTCGTAAGCCTTTCCGCACATGGCATAGTTTCCAGCACCATAACTATTTCCCATGACAATGGTAAACTTTGGTACTGTGCTATTTGCCATTGCCATTACCATTTTGGCACCATCTTTAATAATGCCACCATGCTCAGATCTGCTTCCAACCATAAATCCGGTAACGTCTTGTAAAAAAACCAAAGGAATTTTCTTTTGGTTGCAATTCATAATAAATCTTGCAGCTTTATCTGCACTATCGCTATAAATTACACCACCAAATTGCATTTCACCTTTTTTGCTTTTTACCATCTCACGGTTATTGGCAACAATGCCCACTGCCCAACCGTCAATTCTTGCATAACCGCAAAGGATACTTTTGCCATATCCCTCTTTGTATTGCTCAAATTCACTGTTGTCAACCAGTCTTTCAATAATTTCGAGGGACTTATAAGGTTTCCCTCTATCGGCAGGCAATACCCCCCAAATTTCATCTTGCTTTTTTACAGGTAATTTTGTTTTTACACGGTCAAATCCAGCATTTTCAGGTTTGCCAAGTTTGTCCATGATATACTTAATTCTATCTAAACAAGCTTGGTCATTGGGGAATTTATCGTCAATTACACCAGATATTTCACTTTGGGTAACAGCTCCACCAAGGGTTTCGTTATCAATATCTTCTCCAATTGCTGCTTTTACCAAATAGCTTCCTGCTAAAAAAATGCTCCCATTTCCCTCAACAATTAAAGCTTCATCAGACATAATAGGCAAATAGGCACCACCTGCAACACAACTTCCCATAACTGCAGCAATTTGGGTAATTCCCATGCTGCTCATGATTGCGTTGTTTCTGAACATTCTTCCAAAATGTTCTTTATCGGCAAAAATTTCATCTTGCATAGGCAAGAAAACACCTGCGCTATCAACCAAGTAAATAATTGGCAAATGGTTTTCCATTGCTATTTCTTGGGCACGTAAATTCTTTTTGCCTGTAATTGGGAACCAAGCTCCCGCTTTTACTGTGGCATCATTGGCAACAATGATACATTGTCGGCCACTCACATAACCAATCCCGGTTACAACACCTCCGCCAGCACATCCACCGTATTCTTCATACATTTCATATCCAGCAAAAGCGCCAATTTCAATCCATTCTGAATCTTTATCTCTTAAATAATCAATTCTTTCACGTGCTAATAATTTACCTTTTTCTTTTTGTTTTGCAGCAGCTTTTAAACCACCACCAAGATAGATTTTTTCTAATCTACTCTTTACTACATCCCAATTTTGCTTATTGGTGTCCTCGTTTTTGTTGAATTGAATGTCTTGTGCTGACATGATTCAAAGATAATAGAAAATGAACGGATAAAATGAAATGATTGGTGAATGAATCATTTCATTATTTGAGTGTAAACCTTTAATCTTTTTGACGCGTTGTAAATGCGGTTTCATATAATTCAATGTATTTTTCCATTGTCAACTTTTTGCATAATTCTGCAATTAAATCATAAGGAATTTGATCCATTTTTTTGAATCGAATGCAACTTTTGCCCATGTCTAATTTTGATTTGCAATGTTTCGGGTATTCTTCAACAAACCAATTTAATAAGGTGTTGCTTCCATACATTCCCAAATGATATAAAGCAATAAAATTCTTTTGCGAAGCAATATTCATAAAGCCTAATGGTAACTTTGGATCACAGTGATAACCGGCAGGATAAGTGCTTAATGGAACAACATATCCAATCATTCCGTATGAAATACATTCTTCAAATCCGGGTGGTAGATTGCTTAAAATTGTTTCTCTAAGTTTTTTCATTGGCTCAATGCGGTCTTCTGGCAATTGAGCAATATAGTCGAGGGCGTTATCTGCTTTATATTGCATGGTGATTTATTTAATTATATAGTTTCCAGCTTGGTCAATTTTGAATTTTGGAAGCTGTTTGGTAGTTTGAAATGTTGAAATTCCCTCATTGATTTTAGTCCATAAACCAAAATAACTAGAATGCTGGTTTAAAGTTGCATTCTTTTCAAAGTTTTGGTTTTCAGATAGATTGAAATCAAATGGAGCTATAATTACTGGTATTTTTAATTGGTTGGCATTTCTAGCCAAAATAGCCAGGGTGTAAATTTCTTTTATTACTTTATCTGTCATTGCCAAACACCCAATTGAAACACAGTTGCCATGAATGAATATATCGCCACCCAAGTCTGCTGCATTGCTTCTAATTTTGTCAGCTTGATTTGGATAATTTAAACCCAAACTCAAATGAAAATTACTGCTGGGATTAAATCGGTTTATATAATAAAATCCTTCAGGAGTTTGATTGTCTCCACTTTGATTTTTAGGACCAATATTTCCTGATTGTGCGCAAACTTTGTATGTTTTAAAATGAGCCATTTTTTGGCCTGAATTGCCAACGTAAATTTCTAATCTCTTTTCGGTTTTGTAAGCAATTAATAATAATTCTAGTTTTGATGATTTTATTTTGAGGGATTTTAATTTTTGTGTAACGGATTCGTTGTAAGAATTGTATGCGTCTTTTACCCTTTTAAATTCCAATTGATTTTTCAGGAATGTATCTTTTGGTTTTCTTAATGAAATAAACAAAGTCATTACCAAAAAAGTGATGGAGATATTAAATATCAGTAATTTAAACTTTCGCATAAACTTAGAACGCAAATGCCGATTAAATTATTGTTTGGCTTTTTGGGCTATTGTATTTAAAACATGTAAGAAGTTCTCTGCCCCTTGAGCACCTGAAACCGCGTATGCTTGATCAAAAACAAAAAATGGCACACCTCTAGCGCCAACTTGTTGCGCCATATATTGGTCTTGAATAACCAAATTGTCTAATTCTGCAGATGCAATGATTTCGCTGATTTTTTCGAATTTTAAACCTACATTTTTTGCAATTTCCTCAAGAATCTGATCATCTTGAACATTTTTCCCATATGTAAAATAGGCTTCAAAAAGAGCTTCTTCAACTTCAGTTTGTAAATCCTGATTTTTGGCAAATTGAATCAACTTATGGGCATTTCTTGAATTCATTACTTTGGCTTTGGCAAATTGAAAATCAATATTCAAGGTTTTGCCTTGCTCTGCCAATCTATTGAAACTGGTTTCAATATCGGATCTGTTCATGCCTTTCATTTTTGAGAGGTATGAATACAAATCGTTGTTTTCATCATATTTGATGTCAGGATTTAATTCAAAACTTCTCCAAGTGATAGAAACGTCATCTTTTCCCTCAAATTGATTTAAAGCAATTTCAAATTGTTTTTTACCCAAATAACAATAAGGGCACATTACGTCTGACCAAATTTCTACTTTCATTGATTTATTTTGGTGCAAAATACAATTGAAAAGAAGATATTGTTTTTATCTTTTTGATCAATTTTGTCTGATTCTTTATGTTGTAACATTCTTGCTTCTAATCTCAACGTGCTGCTTTTCTGTATTTGATAGTCGTAATTGATGGAATATCCTTTTACTTCTTTCAGATAAGTATTGTTTAAAATCATGTCATTGTCTTTGAAATATTCAAATCTGCCTGTAATACTTGACTTTGAATTTATGTTGTATTTCGTGATAACAATAGGTGAAAAATAATATTTCGCATTTTTGAGGGATTCAGTTTTGTCGAATTCGCAGCCATTGTCTATCCCCACAATAAAGCCAAATTTATCGTTCATTTGGTATTGGGTATAAAAATTATGAAAATACCTGTTTTTATTCTGCACAGTTGGAGATTGGCCAAAATAGGAGCTGCTGTTAATTGTGGTTTTTTTATTTGGAATGTATTGGATTTGATGTCCCCAACTTTTTTGATCATTTGTATTTGCTGTCATCTTTTGCCAGCCGTTTAAAAAATTCAAATTCCCTTTCCATTTTTTATTGTCGGATTCAAAATTCAAACGGTAGCCAGCCTCGTAATAAGGGGTGTTGTCGGCTAAAATACTTCTGGTACAGGTCCAACTTTCTTGACCAATGGCGCTTTCAAATCCAATATGGGAGTTGAAAATACCAAAGTCTAAAATTATATTTTTGCTAAACTTGATACCAACATTTGTTTCATAGATATTTTGCAATGTGCGCGTTTCGCTTTTTAAATTTGAATTCACATAATCGCCAATCATTAGGCCAATGTTATATCGCAATTTTGAATTTTTGTTCTGAAAATTATTATTCGATGACCATTTCAATAAAACAATATTTGTTGAAGGGTAATTATTCTGATCGTAAGAACACAAATAGCTAGGTTTTTCTAAATTGTGAATTGATTTTGAACTATATAATTCACTGTAAATGAGAAATTCACTTTCTTTTACATCTTGAGCATACAGAATTTGAACAGTGTGAAAAATGGAAAAACAAATAATGAATTTAAGTAATTTCATATTTGCAAAAATACTTAATTGTTTTAAAGTTCATTTCTCGAGTTTTCAATATCAAAATTCAATTTAGCCTGAGGTATTCCCTTACCTTTGCATTTTAGCGAAGAATGAATTTTTTATCAGTAGAAAACTTATCAAAAACTTGGCACGATAAACCCGTGCTTAGAAATATTTCCTTTGGATTACAACAAGGTGAAAAAGTGGCTTTGGTTGCAGGAAATGGCCAAGGAAAGAGCACCTTGCTTCAAATTATAATTGGTAAAGAAACACCCAATACGGGTCAAGCAATTATACGGAAGGACATTAAAATTGGATATCTCCCTCAAGAGCCAGAATTGATGGAAAATGTTTCAGTTATTGACAATATTTTAATTTACGATTCTCCAATTAGTAAAGCAGTTAGAGAATATGACATTGCAATTGAGAAACAATCACATGATCCCTCAGAAGATGATATGAATCATTTACAATGGGCAAGCGAACAAATGAATTTGTTGGGTGCGTGGGATTATGAAAGCAGGGTAAAACAAGTTTTAACGAAACTTAAAATTACAGACCACGATCAATTGGCGTCTAGTTTATCGGGAGGACAGAGAAAACGTGTTGCCATGGCTAAAGTACTTTTGGCTGAGCCCGATTTGTTGATTATGGATGAACCTACCAACCATTTGGATTTAGAAATGATTGAATGGTTAGAAGGATATCTTTCGCAAAAAGATTTATCTCTACTTTTGGTTACCCACGATCGTTATTTCTTGGACAGGGTATGCGATACAATCATTGAATTAGAACATGGAGATATTTATCATTACAAAGGCAATTACACCTATTTTGTAGAGAATAAAGCACTACGAGAAGCGCAAATTGCAAGTGAGTTAGAAAAGGATAAAAACTTGTTCAGACGTGAACTTGATTGGGTGCGTAAAATGCCTAAGGCAAGGGGCACAAAAAGTAAGAGTAGGGTGGATGCCTTTGATGATTTAGAAGCGAGAATTAAAAATCAACGTCATAAAACTGAACTCAATATTACCATGAGAATGGAGCGTTTGGGTTCTAAAATATTAGAACTTCACCATGTAAGTAAATCCTATGGAACCAAAAATTTACTCGACGATTTTAGTTACATTTTCAAAAGAAAAGAAAAAGTTGGAATTGTTGGTCCTAATGGCGTGGGCAAATCTACCTTCTTGAACATGATTATGGAATTGGAACAGCCCGATGCTGGTAAAATTGTTCAAGGTGATACCATGATTTTTGGATATTATTCTCAGCAAGGAATGAAGATTGATGATTCAAAAAAGGTTATTGATGTTGTAAGGGATATTGCCGATTGGATTCCCATGGCAAACGGAAATAAATTGACAGCCCAACAACTCCTTTTGCAATTTGGATTTACCCATGAAAAACAATGGGATTTTGCAGTGAAATTAAGTGGTGGAGAAAAACGCAGGTTGTATTTGATGACTGTATTGATGAAGGCTCCTAATTTTTTAATTTTAGATGAGCCAACAAATGACTTGGATATTGAGACATTGGGTGTATTAGAAGATTTCCTTGCGGGTTATGATGGTTGTGCCATCATTGTAAGCCATGATCGTTATTTTATGGATAAAGTTGTTGATCATATTTTTATTTTTGAAGGAGAGGGTAAGGTTAGAGATTTCCCAGGTAATTATAGTGATTACAGAGAGTGGGACGAGATCGAGGATGCGAGGCGTCAACAAGAAGCAAAGGATAACTTCAAAGCTTCTAAAAATTCAATTGAAAACAAACCTGAAATAGCGGTAGTAAATAAAGTTGCGGAGCCTGTTGTTGAAAAACGCAAGTTAACCTTCAAAGAAAAATTTGAGTTCGACCAATTAGAGAAAGAAATTACTGAGCTAAACCAAAATAAGTCTAAAATAGAAGGTGAAATTGCACATTTAACTACAGAGTTTGATAAAATTGCAACATTGGGTGCTGAATTAGAGACGATTCAAGCTTCCATAGATTCGAAAGAATTGCGTTGGTTAGAGCTTTCTGAATTTGTTTAACCGTAATTTTTTAACATAAAAAAAGAGGCTTTGATTCTAAAGCCTCTTTTTTTAAATTATAATTTATTATTAATTTGCAGCTGGTGCAAATTGTGCATTCATAATTAATTTTACATTAGGACCTACAACCAATCCACCTGCTTCAGTAACTGCATTCCAAGTTAAACCGAATTCTTCACGGTTAATTTCGCCAGTTACTTCAAATCCTACTTTATGATTTCCCCATGGATCAACCATTTCGCCACCTAATTCGGCAGTTAATTCAATAGATTTGGTAACACCTTTCAAAGTAATATCGCCAACTAAAGAAAATACACTACCAGATTTTTCAGTGAAACTAGTTGATTTGAAAGTAATATGAGGGAATTGATCTGAATCAAAAAATTCAGGAGATTTCAAATGTCCATCACGGTCAGCATTGTTTGTATCAATGCTATCAATATTTGCCGTAAATTCGATTACTGCATTCGCCCATGAATCACCATGTTTTTCTATGTTTGCAGTAAATTCTTTGAAACTACCTGTAACTGTTGAAATTACTAAATGTTTTACTTTGAACTGAACTTCTGAATGCGTAGCATCTAAGTTCCATTTTGAAATTGCTTGGGTTGTCATAATTGATATAATATTTGTTCAAACAAATTTAATGCAAGCAAACTTGTTAAATGTTAATTTTAAGTTAATCTGTTAAAAAAATTGCACAAAGTCGATAGGATTGATATTTTGTGGGTTCAAAGAAATTTTTTAGTTGTTATTTTGCCGCCATGAGTAAAAATGCATTTATATTTCCTGGCCAAGGAAGTCAGTTTGTTGGAATGGGAAAAGATCTTTATGAAAGCAATGAAATTGCAAAAGATATGTTTGAAAGAGCCAATGAAATATTGGGATTTAGAATAACAGATTTAATGTTTGCTGGCACGGATGAAGATTTACGTCAAACAAACGTTACACAACCTGCCATTTTTTTACATAGTGTTATTCGTGCAAAATTGATGGGTTCTGAATTTAATGCAGATATGGTTGCCGGTCACAGTTTAGGCGAATTCAGTGCATTGGTAGCGGCTGGAGTTTTGGATTTTGAAGTTGGATTGAAATTGGTTTATCAACGTGCAGTGGCCATGCAAGAAGCATGTGAAATTGAATCTGGAACAATGGCGGCAGTATTGGCATTAGCCGACGACAAAGTAGAAGAGATTTGTGAAAGTACACCTGGTATCGTTGTTCCTGCAAATTATAATTGTCCCGGTCAGTTGGTGATTTCTGGCTCTTATGCTGCAGTTGAAACGGCTTGTGAAGCAATGAAAGTAGCAGGAGCGAAACGTGCTTTGATTTTGCCAGTTGGTGGAGCTTTTCACTCTCCTTTAATGGAGCCAGCCCGAGAAAAATTAGCGACAGCCATAGAAAATACAATTTTTAATGATCCTAGTTGTCCAATTTATCAAAACGTAACAGCAAAAGCTGAAACTGATAAAACTATTATCAAACAGAACTTGGTTTCTCAATTAACTGCTCCAGTTAGATGGACACAATCTGTTCAACAAATGTTCAACGATGGAGCAACCCAATTCACCGAAGTAGGTCCAGGTAAGGTATTACAAGGTTTGGTAAAGAAAATTGCACCGGAAACAGCGGTTGCTGGTTTACAATAAATTATTGTGTGCGAATTAAATTCACAGATCCATGTATTTCTTTAGGTACATTTGGATTGTTCGTTTTAATCACTGTAATGATATAGAAATAAGTTCCGGAAGGGGCATCGGGACCCGTATTTTCTATTTTCCCATTCCAACAATTATCTAAGCTTGCATAATAAATTCTTTCGCCCCAGCGATTAAAGATTTTCATTTCAGCAAATTCGCAACTTGGTGAATATCCAACCACGCCAAAACAATCATTTTTACGATCATTATTTGGGGTGAAAACATTGGCTATTGACCAATTTGAAATACTATCATTTACCGCCGATAAGGGTTTTGATAATGTATCTGTGCAACCTGAAACGCTATTTTTGAATATAATGGTGGCTATAAAATCACCTTTTTCATAAATATGTGTTATGGGGTTTTCATTTTTCTTTATTTCTGAATTATCTCCAAAATTCCAAAAAATACTGTCGTATTGGGTTCCCAATGCGGTAAACTTAATTCCTGGCACACAGCTTTCAGACAATAAAGTTACATTGGGTGCTGGTGCCTCAATGACATCAATAGTTTGATTGAATGTTGCTTTTTGATTACAACTGTTGGTATCAATAATAGTTAACGTAACCTTGTATTTGCCAATTTTATTAAACAAGTGGGTTGTGATTTTTTTACTTGAAGTATCTCCATCTCCGAATTGCCATAAGTATTTGGCGTTGTATAAATTTCTGGGGGTGAACGTATTTGTTTTACCCAAGCAAATAACCATAGGATTTACGTTGAATATGGCATCAACGGAATAACCCAAACGGAAATCTAGTTTGAAACTGGCATTGCTACACCTAACGCTTATATTATTTTTGAATGCGGCATTTGCGGTGGTTGGGAAATCATTCAATCCTGGAGGATTATTTGGGCATGATGAACAAACAGACTGATAAATCACACCTCGTTTATCAAAACGGCTAGTTCCACCATCCACATGGTCATCGCTTAAATTTCCCCCAAAATAAGAAGCATAGATCAGGCTTTTGGCATCTTTTTTCAATGCAAGAAGATAGAAATCATTTCCATCTGTTGATTTTTGATGGGCATCATTGGTTATCTCTAATCCGTCGGTGGTTCCATTATTTCCAACTCCTATTGCGGATCCCCAACCGCTGAAATAAATGTTATAACAATCATCAACCATGAATGCCGATGGGCAAAGTTCAGGTTTTCCAGTTTGCCTGTTACCAAAAGTGGTAATAAAGTCAATTGATGATAAATCATTGCTCATTCTTCCAATAAATTGGTGGGTACTATCTTTTCCATAAACACCAGCGCTTCTTTTGATGTATCCTTCAGTTTGACCCGTAAAATAAATCTGCCCCAATGGGTCAATGTCTAAGAAGTAAATTTGATCGTAAGCATTAGATCCCCAATATGTGCCCGTTTGGTATTTTCCATTGTCCTTATTTATTTTCAAAATAAATCCATCTGTTACACCGCCAAATGTTTTTTGAGCAACTGCGTTTGCTGTTAAAGGGAAATCTGAGCTTTTTGTACCACCGCCAATAAATAAATGTGCGGAATCGTCAAATCGACAAGAATATCCGGCATCGTCTCCAGTGCCACCAAAAAAGGATGCCCATCTCATTTTGCTCATAAGTGGCGTTAATGAAAATACCAAAGCATCTGTTCTTCCTTGGATTGAAGTTTGAAAGGCTCCCGCAGTTGTAGGGAAATCATTTGAATGAGAACATGTTGAAACGAAAATATTTCCTTTGTGATCGGTTGTAATATCACCTCTGTAATTGTCGGCGTAATTATAAAGTAGTTGGCTTTTTTGACCTCCTGTGTTCAGTTGAAAACCGTCTGCTGAACTTCCACCGATGTATGTTCCTGCCAGCATTTTGTCACCCGAGGCTGATAATTTGGTTACAATTAAATCGTAATTGCCTTTATAAGCATTGCTAAAGAATGAATCTTGATGCACTGGAAAATCATTGGACAACGTTGTTCCAAAAACCAGCAAATTATTATCTGGGTCAATGCATAAGCTATGCGGATATTCATCGTCTGTTCCCCCGAGGTAAGTTGCAAACAATAATTTTTTGCCGTCCGGGCTATACTTACTGATAGTAATATCACATGGTAATCCAACAGGACCCGCCCCATTCACGCTTCCACCATAAGTTGTTTGAAATGCCCCTGTTGTAACCGGATAGTCTAATGATTCAGCATCGGCAATACCTCCGGCATATAGACAACCTGAGGTATCATAGGTCGCTGTAAATCCAAAATTGTCGGCAGTTGAGCCACTGTAGGTGCTGAATACTAGAATTGGATCTATTATTAACGGCTCATTTTTATTGTATTTACGCGTAATTAATTGGAAAGTGCCCTTGTTAATCTGAGAATACTTGCAAGGAACTCTTTTTAAACTCGAAAATCTTGAAAGTTTGCGCTGAAAAGCCTTTGGTTGTCCAATTGTAAAGTTCCCACATGTGCTTTGAATTTCAATGCCCGTCTTCGATAAATTTACACCGGTATTTCCAACAAGATTTAATTGAATTTGACTTGGATCACCACCCTTGTTTACAATCCAGTCGAACTCGATTCCATTGTCAGTTGCGTAAATCAGGAAATCAATATTTTTATAAATATTTGATAATTTTATTGTTTTTGAGGGATAAATTTTCGTTTTCCAATTGTTTGGGTTATTGCCTAAAAAGTAATTTACGTAATACGGTGCCTGTTGTAAAAAATCAATTTTTGAAGGAATTAGGGATTGATTAAAATTGATATCGATAACATGTTTATTAATTGTAAACGAAGTATCCAATCCCTTATAATGGAATGATTTGTGAATTTTTGGAATATCTTTCGGGTTAGTTAATACTACCCTAAGTCCTGTGTTGTTTAAATAAACTGTTGCTGTTTTTAATTCGCAAAGGGCAATTGGGGTTTCCTCATTTTCCTGGACATTAATTTGGCCAACATTGGGTTGAAAGTATAGATCATTACTTTGCGCAGAAGCAGTGAAAGAAATTAGGCAAATGATTGATATGAGAATTTTGCGCATTGAGATATTAACAAATTTAAATATAAAATGGATGAAATATGTGTTATAAAATGAAAGTCATTGTAATATGACTCAGTAATAGGATAAAACGTTGTATAGTTCATGATTTAACAACAAAAAAGAGGCCAATTTAAAAATTGGCCTCGGTGCAAAAAAACAATATAAAAGATTAAATTTTCCCGACTATGTGTCAGAGATTATTTAGCTGGTTTGCGGGTTAAGTTAATTTTTAGTGCGGTATTGATTACGTTACATATTTCACCAAGAGACGCATTTTGTTTGAATTTACCTGTGAATTGGAGGTTTTGAGTATTTGAATTTTCAAACTGAACATTGTATTTGTTCTCTAACGTGGTGCAAACTTTTGAAAGATTGGCATTGTTAAATTCAATAAATTCACCTCTCCAAACTACCGAAGTTGAATCCATTTCAACCTTATTTAAGTCCAATTTATTTGTAATTGCACACATTCCTTTGGTTAAGATAACTTCTTTATTATCGTGTTGGACTTTTACTTTTCCGTGATTTACAGAAACTGACATTTCTTTATTTGGATAAGCAATTACGTCAAATCCTGTTCCCAATACTGTAACAGTACCTTTAGGCGTAACAATTGAAAAAGGTGCTGATTTGTTGGGTGCAACTTCAAAATGTGCTTGTCCAGATAATTTAATTTTACGCGCATTTGCGGTTAATTCATAAGAAACGGAACTTGCCCCGTTCATTGTAATTATACTACCATCTGGAAGTTTGAATTCTTTGAATTCGCCAGCCGTTGTGTTTTGCGTTGAAGCTAGTGGGTGTTCTTTGCTGTATTGATTCATATTATATAGAACAATACCCGAGAGTAAAAATATTGATACCACAGCAGCATAAGCCAATAAGCGCGAATATGAAACTCTTAATTTGGCTTTTGGCTGAATTTCTGCTTTGAATTTAGACCAAGCTTGATCATTTTGGTCTGATTCTGTGTATGTATAATTTGCTGATAAATCCCAAATTTCTTTGAATTCAGGATCGTTATGCAATTCGTTTTTGTTAATTTCTTCGTTCCTCATAAAATTACTTTCTAACCAAGTTCATTTGCATAGTCATAGCCATCACATTTTGTTGAATGAGGGCAAGCGTTGTGCGGAATTGAGGATTTTGTTTTAACCAATCCTCGAGCTTACTTAATTCTTCGGCTTCCATTAATCCGGCCGCATATTTAGTAAGAATGTTTGACTCTAATTGTTCTTTCATGGGAGTATTCCTTGTGCTTGAATACAACAAACGCGCAACCATCCCCCAAGAAAAAATAAAAAAATATTGAAAAAGTTTTGAATATTTATATAACTGATATAAAATCAATAAAATATAATAAAAAATTATTTTCTGAATTTGTAAATTTCTTCAATAATTTTAACCACCGCCATGCCTTCAGACAATTGGGTATGGGGTTTTGATTTGTTGTTCAGCGTTTCAATTATATTTTGAATGACATATGGATGATTTGAAGCGCTTCCCTGATAGTTTCCATAGTTGTTTGGAGGATTACTCTTTTCTAGAGCAGGCATTTCATAATTATTGATATGGCAATAGCTAATTTCATTCATGTATTGACCACCAAGTTTTACTGTTCCATTTTCACCAATAATTGAAATGCTGCTTTCAAAATTTTTATCGAAGACAGATGTAGAATAATTGATACTACCTACACCACCGGAATTAATTGAAAACGTAACAATGCCACTATCTTCGAATTGTGTAGATTGTTTGTGGTTGAAGTTTTCAAATTGGGCATAGTTGATGTTTATTTCTCCAAAAACCCAATACAATAAATCGATAAAATGAGAAAATTGAGTAAACAATGGTCCCCCGTCTAATGACATAGTTCCATGCCAATGATTTGGGGTATAATATCGATCATCACGATTCCAAAAGCAATTGATTTGAATGGAAAATATATTGCCGAGTGTTTTTGAAAGAATTAAATTTTTCAACCATTGACTCGGTGGTGAAAAGCGATTTTGCATTACACAAAAAACAAATTTATTATTTTTGTCTGATGCAACTTGAATTGCCTCGCAATCTTTAGAAGATAGTGCCAAAGGTTTTTCTATAACAACATGCTTTTGTGCATTTAAGCATTGAATTGCTTGCTGCGCATGCAGTCCATTTGGAGTGCAAATATGGACAACATCGATTTGATTATAATTCAATAAATTATCAATGTTTATTTCGTTTTTGTAATGCCCAAATATCAAATTTGCATTGATATCAGCGGTGGCAATCAATGCAGCTTCTGGGTTTTCGGAAATATGTATGCAGTGTTTCTGTCCAATATGACCTAACCCCAAAACCGCGAAACCAATTTTATTTAACATTGAAGAATTATAGAACGGCAAAAATGCGAAACATATTCTGATTTACAATTGATTTTTTTTATTCTGTGAATTGATTTTGATTATTCGAAGAATAGTTGCAAAATTTGCAGTTAGAAAATTATGAGTACGGAAAAAATATTGGTAGTAGGATCGTGCGGTCAATTGGGAACCGAATTGGTTGAGGCATTACGCGGCATTTATGGAGATTCTAACGTAATTGCTTCAGATGTAAAGGTTTCTGATAATCCTGTTTTTGAAGCTGGTCCATTTGAGACACTAGATATTTTAGACGAAAAGGCTTTCCGTGGAGTAATTGAAAAATATAAACCAACGCAAGTGTATCACTTAGCTGCTTTGTTGAGTGCTACTGCAGAAAAACACCCTGAATTTGGGTGGGAATTAAACATGGATGGCTTATTCAATGTTTTGAATGCCGCCCGTGACATGGGAATTGTAAAAAGAGTTTATTGGCCTAGTAGTATTGCAGCTTTTGGACCAAATACCCCGCGTTTTAATACACCTCAATTTGGTCCTATGGATCCTACAACTGTTTATGGAATAAGTAAATTGTCAGGTGAATTGTATGCCCAATATTACTACAATCGTTGGGGAGTAGATACAAGAAGTTTAAGATATCCAGGTTTAATTGGTTATAAATCTGCTCCTGGTGGGGGAACTACTGATTATGCAGTATCAATTTATCACGATGCGTTACAAACCCAAACTCATGAATGTTTCTTGAAGGAAGGAACCGTATTGCCAATGTTGTATATGCCAGATGCTTTGAAGGCAACTTTGGATATCATGCATGCACCTGCGGAACAAATAAAAATTAGAAGTAGTTATAATTTGGCTGGAATGAGTTTTGGTCCTGAGGAAATTGCAGCGGCAATTCAAAAATATATTCCAGATTTTGATATTACTTACAAAATTGATTCGCGTCAGCAAATTGCAGAGTCATGGCCAGCGGTAATTGACGATTCAAGGGCCCGTGAAGACTGGGGTTGGAAGCCAAATTATGATTTGGATAAGATGACAGTTGACATGCTAGAAAATTTAAAAATTCAATACAACAAATAATTAAATTTTCGTTTTTGGCTTTTTATTTTAGTTACAAGCAATTATTGGCAAGATTTTTGTTTTTGCTTTTTATGGATTCTAATCTTTACATCAAATGACCAATTCTGATATTATTACCGAAAATAGAAAACGGAAATCGTTTTGGATTAGAATGGTTCATTTTTTCAAATTTGATAAAACTACTCATATTCCATCTTGGTTAAAAGATAGAAAAAATGGAAATAATTTCATCAAAGCGAATGCGGCTTCGAAAATATTGAAATTTGCAAAAGAAGTGAATTTAACTCAGTCAAAATTATTGGAAATTTACCACATTGAGTGTGAATATGAACAGAAGAAGCAAGAAGCATTGGAGCAATTTCCACATTTGCCAAAAATATTGAAAAAAGAAATAAGTGGATTTCGTTCTATTAAAATGGATAGAATGCAAAGTAAGTTAACTCGAAGTCAATTTGCCATTTACTCAAAGTTATTCAGAAAAAGCAATCAACACTATTAAATGATTGAAATTCCAATCAATGTAGTCACTGTTGCTCTCTCTACCAATACTTTTACGATATCTCCCTTTTTGTGATTTTCCTTAGGAAAAACCACCACAATATTTTCATCGCTGCGTCCCATCCAATCATTTTCACTTTTCTTGCTGCTACCTTCAACAAGTACTTCTACGATATTTCCAATTCGAGCAGTGTTTTTAGATAAACTCGTTTTATTTTGAACTTTAATAATTTCAGTTAATCTTCTGCCTTTAATTTCTTCAGGAACATCATCAGTAAGTTTTTTAGCGGCAGGAGTTCCAGGGCGTTCACTATACATATACATGTAGCTAAAATCAAATTGAGCTTCCTCGATTAATGTAATTGTATCTTGGTGTTCTTCCTCTGTTTCAGTGCAGAAACCTGAAATTATATCGCAGGAAATACCACAATTTGGAATGATTTGTCGGATCATTTTAATTTTATTCAAATACCATTCTCTGGTATAATTGCGGCTCATGATATCTAAAATTCTTGAGTTTCCACTTTGGGCAGGTAAATGAATATTATTGCAAATATTTGAATATTTTGCCATGATATTTACTACCTTTTCATTGATATCTCTTGGGTGGCTAGTGCTGTAGCGAATACGCATATTTGGAACGGATAAAGCAACCAATTCCAGTAAATCTGCAAAGTCAATGGCAGTTTCTTGTTCTTTATCAGTAAGTTTTTTGAATTCTTTTTTTTGTCCCCCACCAAACCATAAATAGCTATTTACATTTTGCCCAAGCATGGTAATTTCTTTATATCCTTTAGATTGGAGTTCAAGAACTTCGTTTACAATGCTTTGAGAATCGCGGCTGCGTTCACGGCCGCGTGTGTATGGAACAACACAAAAACTGCACATATTGTCGCAACCTCGCATAATACTCACAAATGCTGTAACTCCGTTGCTGTTTAATCGAACGGGATTTAGGTCTCCATAGGTTTCTTCGCGAGATAAAAGAACATTAATGGCTCTACCTCCTCCATCAACCTCAGCAACCAATTTTGGTAAGTCGCGGTAGCTATCTGGGCCAGCAACCACATCGACTAGTTTTTCTTCCTCTAATAATTTATCTTTCAACCGCTCGGCCATGCAGCCTAAAACTCCAATAATTAAATCTTTATTGGATCTTTTGTTCATTCGAAGATGTTTGAGCCTTTCTCTAATTCTGGTTTCGGCATTATCGCGAATTGCGCAAGTATTTAAAAAGATGACATCTGCATCAAGTTCGTCGGTTGTGTTTTCAAAACCGTGTTCGTGCATGATACTTGCAATGATTTCGCTATCTGAAAAATTCATTGCACAACCATAACTCTCAATATAGAGTTTGCGGGTATTAATAATTGGTGTTACGTTGGTTGTCATTTAATGTACAAAAATAGCAGTAAAAGTTGGACAAATGAATGAACAATATATGAAATGAATTAGGGTTTGAATCCTTTTTCGCATATTTGCAGTAAATATGGCATTTAAAAGAGGTGTTTTTTTGTTCTTATTTCCACTTTTAGTCGGAAATATGTATGCACAAAATTCGGATAAAGATAAGGGACAATTCACAGGCAATTTATTGGCGAATTATCAAAAATATTTGCGCGATGATGATATTGGTGCGACTACAAAAGCATATCGTCAAAACACGGCAAGCACCGATGCTTGGTTGTTTATGCAGTACCGCATCAAAGATTATAGTTTTATTTTGAGATATGATGGGTTTAATAACTCACCATTACTGGATCCTCAGGATATTTACACAAACCATGGCATTGGGTTTTGGCAAATTAGTAAAAAAGTAAACGATTTAGAAATTACAGCCGGCTCATTTTACGATCAATTTGGTTCGGGAGTTTTATTCAGGGCCTATGAGCAAAGGCAGATTGGGATTGATTATGCCATTCAAGGTTTAAGATTGGCTTATAATTTTAAGGACAAGTGGAACAATGACTGGAGAATAAAAGGGTTCTCTGGAAATCAAAAAGGAACAAACAAAAGTAGATTTGATTATGCACCGCAAGTAATTAGTGGCATTAATTTGGAGGGAAGCATAGCAATGAAAACAGATTCAAAAGACTTGGGTAATTTGCAAGTTGGAACTTCTGCAATCAATCGTACTTTAGACGGAACATCTATGGATTGGTTGGTTTCAAATATCAACACTTACGATCGTGATAATCAATTTTTTCCAAAATATAATGTGTATGGATTTAATGGATATTTCACCTACAATATTGGCAATTTATCTTGGAATGTAGAAGGGAATTATAAAACCAAGGAAGCTGTTGTAGGTATGGATAATCGATTATCTAACAAAGATGGTAAGGTATTTTATTCATCATTAAGTTGGGGTAAAAGTAAAATGAAAGTGGGCGATTCTTCTCAAGTCTCAATTGGTTTGAATGTTCAAGGCAGACATGTAGATCATTTTACTTTCAAAACTTCGCCACGCGCAATTTTATTAGATGGGCTGGTTTCATATTTACCATCTTTGACTAAGCAAAATACCTATCGATTAATGGCCAGGTATAATGCTCCGGGGCAGGATTTGGGAGAAGATGGGGTACAAGGTGAAATTGAATGTAAAATTGGTAGCAAAAAGAAAATTAAGAGATTTTTTGGTGAAACAAGAATTTCATTTAATGCAAGTTACGTTCAATCTTTGGCGAGTAATGGAAAATATGATTCAAGTAGTGCGACTATGAAACCGATTCAGTTGTTTAGAGAGTATAATTTGGAAATTGTTCAAAATTTAGGCAAAGACAAATTGAAATTGGGTGTTCAAAGTATCTTTTATAACCAAGCCAGATACGAACAAGAGCCAGAATATGATGCGGTTCAAACAATTACTCCATTTTTTGAATGGTTACATAAAACACATACAGGAAAAAGCTTACGCGTGGAAGGTCAGTTTTTGTATACCAAACAAGATCAAGGTTCATTTGCTAATATTGTTTTGGAATATTACCTATCGAAGAATTTTTCAGTATCTGCTGGCGATATGTTGAATGTAATTCCTCATAGATATCCAAACATGGCAATCAGCAATAAAATCATCCATTATCCATCCTTTTTTATGGGATATGTTCATAATAACAGTGTATACACATTGGCATTCATTAAACAGCAATCAGGGGTAAATTGTAGTGGTGGTATTTGTCGTTTGGAACCTGCTTTTAGCGGCGTAAGATTTACCGTAAGCAGTAATTTCTAAGAATTAGGATTTTATAAATCCCAAATTCTGGTTCTTCCTTCTCTGTTATATTTTTTAACATTAAGCCAAAAAGCTGCAATTAGATAAAATATAATGGGTGAGCCCAAGGTGAAGAAACTTGCGTAAATAAAAGACATTCTAACACTTCTGGTAGAAATATGCATTTTGTCGGCCAGCTGCGAGCAAACCCCAAATAATGATTTTTCCAAAGGGTATTTAATGAATTTCATTTAAACGAAGGTATGTAAAATTTTCGACAAATTTTGGGCGCTGATAATAATTCACTTCTAATTATATTTCAATCAAATGGTTAGTGCTTCAATTTTGTAAAATGGATGAAGAATTTTATAACTTTCGGGAGTGAATTTATTTTGTTTGTTGCGGACAAAAATTAATTTCTTTTCTAATTGAGTTGGAAGAATTTTTGCAAATTGAATAAAAATCAAATGGGCACTTTTGTCTGAATTCGGAGCAATTTCAACAATTGTATGGATATGTAAATCCGTAGTTTTTAAATATTTATGAATATCAATTAATGCAGAATGCGGTAGTAATATCCAAGCAGTTCCCCTATTATCTAATATATTGTTAATGAGATTGAAAAAATCTACAAAATTGTAATTTTGAAAATGTCGTGCTTGATTTCTTGCGATTTCATCAGATTCCAATTGGTTAACAAAAAATGGAGGATTGCATATAATGGCATCGAAAGTTGATTCAAATTGATATTTAAACATATCAGATTGAACAATTTGGATGTTTGAACCAACATTGTTTTCATCTATATTTTTTTGAGCTTGAATTGCTGTTTCTTGATGTTGTTCAATTCCCAAAATATGTGAAGTAGGGTACTTTTGATGCATCATAAGTGCGAGCAGTCCAGTTCCTGTTCCTAAATCTAAAATTCTTTTTGGATTATTAAAAGTGCAAAAGGCTCCAAACAAACAAGCATCTGTTGTTACGGGGAGTGTAACTTGCTCTTGATGGATTGTGAAGTTTTTAAACTCGAAAGGACTACGTTTTTTCACTAAAAATTAAATCAGTAGAGAAAATCTTTGGATCATTGAAAAATTGATATCCATTTTTTGTAAACGCCAAAATATGGTTGGCATAAGGCAGAGAAATATCAAGGTCGTGGGTGCTAATGATGATGTATTTGCCTTGTTCTGTGGCAATTTTTTTAACGAGGGATAAAAACTGTGTTCGGCTTGGGTAATCAAGAAATGCCATGGGTTCATCGAGCAATAAAATAGGCGTTTCCTGAGAAAGGCATCGAACGAGCATCACTTTTTGCTTTTCTCCATCGGAGAGTTGGGCGAAATTTTTTTGTTTCAGGTTTTCTATTCCACAAATTTTAAAATAAGAATTTATTATGCCTTTATTCTCATCGTTGTTCAATTGCCAAGACTTTGTAAATCTTTGACGACCACTCATTGCAATATCCATTGCTGACATCAATTCAATGTTGGGTGGAGTTGGCAACATGAGAGAAATATATGAGGCAAGTTCATCGTTTGGCATATTTGAAAGTTGTTTGCCATTCAAAGTTACAAATCCGTGTAAAGGCTCGTAAATATTGAGCAATGTTTTTAAAAATACGGATTTCCCTATACCATTTGCACCAAGTAATAGGGTAATAGAACCTGATTCTAAATGGAATGAAATCTTTGAATGAATTTCAGTCAATTTATTTTTGATTTTAAACCCTGTTGATATTTCGTGAATGGCAAGCATTGTTATTGACTACAAAAATGAGATATTCGTACGACTATATGCAATTTATTCAAGCAAGTTATCAAGAAATTGACAAAATAATTGAATTGGCTCAAAAAATTTGGCGCGACCATTATCCTTCAATCATTGGATATGAGCAAGTTGAATTCATGCTGGCTAAAATGTATGATAAAGCGTCTTTGGAAAAGCAGATTCAAACGGGTGATGCGTTTTATTTGGCTTTTGATGAGAGAGTAAATCGTTATTTGGGATTTGTTTCGGTTAGAAATGAGGGAGAATCAAAACTTTTCATTAATAAATTTTACATTGATACAGATCAACAGCGTTCTGGAATTGGTTTGCACTTTTTTGATTTTATTTTGCGTGAATATCTCCCTCAAGAAATTAGATTACAAGTGAATAGACAAAATTATAAGGCAATTAATTTTTATTTTAAGGCAGGATTTAAAATTGAAAAAGTTGCTGATTTTGATATTGGCGACGGTTATTTTATGAATGATTTCATCATGATTTGGGAAAGTTTGGAAAAGCGTTCGGTAAAACGGGTTTGAGGGGTTAATTTTGCACCGTGCTCGCATTAGTTGACTTTTCATTCGAATTCGCTGGAAGATATTTATATAAAAACGCCGGATGGCATATTAAACCTAGCGAAAAAATTGGTTTGGTAGGATTAAACGGTACCGGTAAATCTACATTATTACGTGTAGTTGCTGGTGAATTTGATTTGAGGGAAGGAAGCTTGTCTAAATCTTCGAGCTTGAAAATTGGATTCCTTAACCAAGATTTGTTGAGTTTGGAGTTTCAAGAAAGTGTGCGTGATGTTGTAATGGCGGGACGAGATGATTTGGTAATTATTGATAATGAAATTAACCAATTATTGCACGAATTAGAAACTGAATATGACGATAAGCGTATCAACCGATTGACCGATTTACAAGATCAGTTTGGACAATTGGGTGGATACGATTGGCAGAGTCAGGGTGACAAAATTCTTGAGGGACTTGGTTTTACAACAGAAATGTTGGAAAAACCGTTGAAGGAATTTAGTGGTGGATGGCGTATGCGTGCAATGTTGGGTAGATTGTTGTTGCAAGCTCCTGATTTGTTACTTTTAGATGAGCCTACGAACCATTTAGATTTGCCAACAATTGAGTGGTTAGAAAACTATTTGAGCGATTATCAAGGAACGTACGTGATTGTTTCACATGATCGTTTTTTCTTGGATAAAACGGTAAATAGAATAGCGGAAGTTGCTCATCAACAATTATATCACTACAAAGGGAATTTTTCCGATTATTTGGATCAAAAAGATGAGCGCGATGAAATGTTACAGCGCCGATTTGAGAACCAACAAACCTATATCAAGCAGCAAATGCAATTTATTTCTCGTTTTAGATATAAAGCAAGTAAATCAACAGCAGTTCAGAGTAGGGTAAAAATGTTGAATAAAATTGATCGCATTGAATTGAAAGATAAGGAGCGCGGTGATTTTGATATAAAATTCAACATTCGAGTAAATCCGGGAAAGCAAATTGTTGACATGGATGGTGTGAGTAAAAGCTATGGCGATTTACACATTTTGCATGATACTAGGGGTCAAATCATGCGAGGTGACAAAATTGCCATTGTTGGAGCCAATGGAAAGGGTAAATCTACCTTACTCCGTATGATGCATGGAAGCGAGCCCCATGAAGGTAATATTGAATTGGGTTGGAATGTGGAATCTGCATTTTTTGCTCAGCATCAATTAGAAGCCTTGAATTTAAAGAATGACTTATTGAATGAACTTGGTACGGTGAGTGCTGAATATACTGAAAAAGAATTGCGTACTGTTTTGGGATGTTTTTTGTTTACAGGGCAAGAAGTGTTCAAAAAGGTAAAAGTTTTATCAGGTGGTGAGAAATCTCGGTTGGCCTTAGCAAAAACGTTAATTACACAATCGAATTTCTTGTTATTGGATGAGCCTACGAATCACTTAGATATGTTTTCAACTTCGGTGTTGGCGGAAGCATTAGAAAACTATGAAGGTACAATCATCTTTGTTTCTCACGATAGGACTTTTATTAGTAGGGTCGCCAATAAAATTTGGTGGATTGAAAATGGGCAAATAAAAGAATATTTAGGCACATTTGATGAATTTAATGAATGGAATGCAAACAGGGTGGTTGAACATATTCCAATTGTTAAAACAGTTCCAACGCAAAAGTTAGAAATTAAGGTTGATGAACCAAATGTAAAAAAATCAACTCTTTCTAAGAATCAAATTCAAAGACTTGAGCAAGATATGGAGAAATTCGAATCCGAAATTAAGGAAATTGAAGCCAAGAATAATAAATTAACCGCGTTAATGCAGAGTTCTGAGGTTTCATCAAATTCAGAGAAATTGATGGAGGTTATGGGAACGCACAAAGCCAATTTGGAATTGATGATTCAACTACAAGCTAAATATGATGAAACCATGGAAGCATGGTTGTTGTCGCAAGAATAGTCAATTGGCATTTTTTTTGTTATGTTTGAGAAATGAAACACATTGTACTTATATTTTTTCTGTTTTTAGGTGGAGAAAAACTTCACGCGAATTTAGACAGTACATTGCGTTTTACCAATGCCATTTATGAAGGTGATATCAGAACGGTAAGGGTAACTCAAACCCAAAGCGGATTTGGTTTTCCAATTGCAACGTTAGAAAACGCTTTGGAGAATTTAAAACTTGAATTTGATCAGCTAACTGCAGAAAGAGATTTTTATCAGTTTACATTAATTTTATGCGATGCCCAATGGAACAAGGTTTCAATGGCAAAAACTCAATATTTGGAAGGCACTGGATTTGAAAATCTGGAAAATTATGTATTTTCAAATTCAACATTGACGCAGTATGTACATTATTCTCAAAATTTCCCTACTGAAAATACATTGCCTAAGTATGCCGGTAATTATTTGCTCGTAGTTTATAGAAATTTTAATGAAGCTGATATTGTTTTATCTAGGAGAGTTATGTTTTTAAGTTCTAAAGGAAATGTTGATGTAACCATAAATCAGAGTAATCAAGTCGAATTTAGACAAGAAAATCAACAAGTTAATTTTACATTTAGTACATTAAAAGATTATTATATTCCCAATCCATATCAAGATTTGTCCGCGGTAATTTTACAGAATGGGGAATGGGTTTCTGCAATAGATAATTTAAAGCCTCAGTTTATCCAAAGTCAATCGTATGCCTATAAGCAAATTCAAGGCACCCAATTCAGTGGTGTAAACGAATATCGATCTTTTGACATTAGAAGTTTAAGGTCGAGTCAAGCTTGGGTCAAAAAAAGAATGAATATTGGAAACCAAAAGCATGTTTGGTTGGTAACTGATCAAAGCCGAGGTTATGATAGATATATGCCTTGGAGTGATTATAATGGTCGGGTTTTTTATGACAATAAAGATATCATTAAGGATACGATGACCAAGAGCAACGGTGTTTCATTTGAAAGTGATTATGTATTTGTGCATTTTTCGTTGGCCGCTGATTTACAAGAAAGTGATGTTTATTTATTCGGTGAATTGAGTGATTGGCGTATCAATGAAAATTTGAAAATGTATTATAATGCGGATTTGAAAAATTATGAAGCGGTTGTTCCGTTAAAACAAGGTTATTATAATTACATGTATGGTGTTTTGAATAAAACCACCAATAAATTGGAATTTAAGCCTCTAGAAGGTGCTAATTCGGCTACTGAGAATAATTACATGGTTTTGATGTACCACAGAAATCAAGCAATGCCGTTTGATGAATTGATTGGGTATGGACTAAAGAATTCACAAGGTAAAAAATAACTAATAATTTAAATAAGGTTGCCTAATTCTATTGAATTCAAGTTCTGATTCAACCTTCCATAAAATCGTATTTGAATAGGTTCCACCTTTTGCAAATTTTGATACAATTGAGGGAATATTGTTCTGAATTGGATTGTATGTGCCAATTTTTTTGCAATTTAAATATGGAATGCTGTCTTTTGATAGATAGTAAACATTTTCATATTCTGCATATTGGAAGTGTACTGGATGAAAGTTTAATCCGTAATCGCATAATTTGTGCGTGGCAGCGTAATATTCGCCGATTGATTCGCCTAGAATAAGGGTCTTTTTATTTTGAGGGATATTTTGTTCTAAAAACGAAAGAATTGGTTCTGGAACTCTTTCATTTCTTTGATAAATGGCGGTTACATGTCGGGCAGTAAAAGATAAAAATCCATTCAAAACGACAATTAGAATAAACATATTTAAAAACTTATTTTTTGCATTTATTTCAGTGGAAAATGTGATAATTCCAATCAGTAAAAATGCAGGTAAATACCTGTATTGCGCCGACATGGCACCAAAAATAGTGATGCTTAACAATAAAAGTTCTAATAGATATCCATTGAGTAGTGCTGATTTAATGTTGGATCTTTGTTTAATCAATAGGTTAATTGCTAGAAATAGGATACCTAAGTAAATCAGCCACATGAAGGGTTGCTCGTTGTAATAAGGGAAAAATCTTCTCCAAAAACTGTCCCTCAAAATAAAAAAAAAACCAGTTGATTGAGGGGTGTGTTTCGTTGCTTGCAATCCTAGCTGAGAAATTATCTCTTTAACATTAAAATTAATTAGCCATAAACTGAATAGCGTTGGGAGAATCAATGATATTCCATATTTAATTTTGAACAGGTTGGTATTTTTGACAATAGTTTTTATTATCCAAGCCAATACAATTGGTAAGGTGTACAAATGTGCAATAAGTAATAATCCTGAAATTAAACCCTGTAAATATGGATTGTTTGATTTTGTTTGGAAGAAGTAATACAATGAAATTAGCAAGAGAATCAGTACTTCTACACGAACGCTCCTAGAAAGTTCGAAAACACTTTTGTCGAATGCAAAAAAAAGTACAAATAGGAGTGATAAATAATTGTTATTAAATGATTTGAAAAGTATAAAGTATATTAAAGTTAGCGTAATTAAATGAAAAATTAGGAAAGGCAATCGAACATTAAAAACAGTTGGATTCGCTATTTTAAGCCAAAGAATATGCCAGATTTCAATGAGTGGGGGATAGCTAGCAAATACTTTTTCTGCACCTGGATTGGGCCAAAGTTTAGAGTAAAAATTACCAAATTTATGGAATTGAAGGGCCGGATCTAAATTCATCACTTCATCTGTCCAAGCTACAGGCAATGTATCAAGATTTGTTAATCCTAATAAGGCATAACAAAGAATAAAGATAAAGAAAGGTAAGTGATTGCGATATGTAAACCGCGTTAGAGTCAATTTACTTAAAAGTAATTAATATTTGATTTTTGTCAACCGCTAAACCTTGTTTGGCAAAGACATCGGCAATGATTCCATCTGTTGGAGATTTGATGGCGTTTTCCATTTTCATGGCTTCCAAAACAAGAATTTTGTCGCCTTTGGCTACCGTATCCCCAGGATTAACAAGCACTTGCAATACCAATCCTGGCATTGGAGCTTTTAAGTCTGAAATTTTTGGAGTTAAGGCGTTTTCAAGTCCCATTGATTTTAAGATTTCATCAATAGGTTCAGTAATTTTCGCTTCAAATTTATTTCCGTTATATAACAGTGTAAGTGTTTTGGTTTCTTGGTTTACATTTATGCAACGGATTGTATACACTTTATTAGGGGTAATGAGTAATAAAGTTTCATCATTGTGTTTAACAATACGAATTTCTTGGTTCTCATTTTGAACCCAAATGTTATTTTCATTAACTAGAGAAATTTCTGTTTCTTGAATGTTTACTTTCATGGCTTAAACGTTTCTATCGATTACAAAATTAACCAAAAGAATCAATTGGTTTTTTTGGGAAATATTGGTTTCTAATGAATCTAGGATTTGGAATGCTTGATTTCTAAATTCATTCATTTTGGAAGTGGCATATTTGATGCCATCGTATTTTTTGATAAATTCAACTACCTGCTTCATTTTTTGGTTGTCAGGCAGTTTGCCTTTTATTACTTGTCTCATCCCTTTTGTTTCATTGCTAGGAGCTTGAGACATAGCGTAAATGATAGGCAATGTTAGTTTTTTCTCTTTGATATCAAGTCCTGCTGGTTTGCCACTTTTGTTTTCCCCAAAGTCAAAAAGGTCATCGCGTATTTGAAAAGCCAAACCAATGAGTTCTCCAAATTGTCTCATTTTTTCTTGAATTTCGATGTTTGGTTGTGTTGATGCAGCACCAATTTGGCAGCAAGAAGCGATTAAAGAAGCGGTTTTTTTGCGAATAATCTCAAAATATACTTCTTCGGTAGCATTCATGAATTTGGCTCTTTCAAGCTGTAATAATTCACCTTCGCTCATTTCTTGAACTGCAACACTCAACATTTCGAGTAAATCAAAATCTTTATTTTGAACACTTAATAATAATCCTTTTGAAAGCAGAAAATCGCCTACCAAAACAGCAATTTTGTTTTTCCAAAGCGCATTAATACTAAAGAAACCTCTTCTTTTGTAGCTTTCGTCTACTACATCATCGTGAACCAATGTTGCTGTATGTAAAAGTTCAACCAGAGAAGCTCCTCGCAAGGTTTTATCGTTGATTTCACCAAACAAAGCTGCACTGTACAAGACAAAAATTGGACGAATTTGTTTGCCCTTCCTCTTCACAATATAGGTCATGATTGTGTCGAGCAGAGGAACTTTCGTTTTCATGCTCTGTCTGAACTGGATTTCGAAATTTTCCAGTTCCTTCAGAATGGGTTTTTTTATTTGCTCTATGCTTGAGCTCATGGGCTTTGCGAAGGTAACCAAAAAATTAAGTATTTGTTTAAACGGATTTGACAATATTTTGGCTTAAAATTGGCTTAATTCTGTTAAATTTGGAAAGATTTTACGATGCAAATTTTTATAATTTTTTCCAATCAGTTAAAATGGAATTTTTTCTATTCAATTGTGGTTTTAACTTTTATTTTTTCTTGTAGTACTATGAAAATGAATAAATTGAAACAGGTGAATGTGCCTAAAAATAAATTGAATATGAGAGATTCAGGAAATAAGTATTTTACTTTTCATCAATTGGATGAAACCCTAAGTGTCCATTTTTCGAATTCAACAGGAGTGGAGAAAGAAGATGCAAGTGTTTTTTTAGGGTCGTTGCAAAGTGATTATTTGGCTTATATACCCATTAAATTGGTGATTGACACCATTCATGATATTCTCTTAGGTGGTAAAATATTAAAGGTTGATGTTTATGGAGGAAATTGGTGTTCCGATACCCGTTATGGTATGGGTGGCTTAACTCATGTTTTGGATGATTTGGGATTATCGAAAAATGATTTTCGTTATATTAGGGTTGATAAAGACAAGAAAATTGTTGATTTTAAAGCTGAAGGAATTGAAATTAGTAAGGTTCCTCTAGTTATTTTCCATGACGGTAAGAAAGAAATCGGTAGGATTATTGAAAATCCATCTGAGAATTGGGAAAAGAACTTACTGCAATTATTGCAGGCGAAACACTAAAGGTACGTCTTCTTTTGTGATTTCTTTTGCTGACCAAATATCAAACAAAAACTCTTTTGTTGTTTGAAGATTTTTCTTGAAAGATCTGTATTTTGTATAGATGATTAAAAACAATATTGCTTCTATAACTAGCATTGTTGTTTTCATAGGGTCGCTAAAAAAATTAGGAGCATAGTAATTTGAAGATTTGTACAAAGCTTCCAAAAGGAAAGCTGTACATACTCCAAAAACAGCAATGAATAGTGCGTATATGCGTTGATGTTCTAATGATCCAAGTCTTGCAATGATGTATATTTCGTTGTCGATTCCTTTTATTTCACCATGGATAAAGTTGACAAGTGGCTTTTTCTTTATTATTGTTTCCAATTTAAAATCTTGACTACTTACTTCTCCATAAAAAGATTTTACATTTTTTTCTGTGTTTTTGTAATTTGCATCACTCAGAAAGGTATGTAATTCAATTGCAGATTGAATTTGTTGTCTGTTTTGATCTGATTTGAAAAAGATTGTTTTAAAGGGATATCCAAACATTTTTTTATGAATTACTAATTGTTGAATTTATTTGATTCATTTCAAGGCAAAGATCGCTTAATAACTGGGTATTATCGAAAATTCCATTTCCTACAACGATATAATCTGCCCCATTGTGCCAAGCATTCTTTGCATCACTCGTAGATTTGATGCCACCACCAACGAAGATAATGCAATTTGTATTTTCTTTTACTGCTTTAATTATAGATTGAGGCACAGGATTTTGAGCTCCTGAGCCGGCGTCAAGATACATCACTTTCATGCCTAAGAATTCTCCGGCCATTGCAGTAGCGGCAGCAATATCGGGTTTGTCGTTTGGCATTGGTATTGTATTACTCATGTATAAAGCAGAGGTGATTTTACCAGATTCAACGAGCATATATCCTGTAGGGATTGCTTCAACACCGTGTTTTTTAATCCAAGGTGCTGCAGTAACATGTTTTCCAATAAGAAATTCCGGATTTCTACCTGAAATTAAACTCAAGAATAAAATGGCATCGGCGTTTTCCACGAGTTGCATTTCATGTCCAGGAAATAGCACAACATTTTTTGCGCCGAGTTGTTTTAGTTGGGTAACACAATCTTTGGCAATTCCGGATGATACAAGTGAACCTCCTACCAAAAATAAATCAACTTGAAACTTTTGTGCAATTTTAAAAATTTCATTTGTTTTTGAACCATGTTGATCTGGATCAATTAGAACTGCAATGCATTTTTTAGAGTTGCTTTTTTGGGAAAATAGGTGATTGAGAACCATCAAATAAATTAACGCAAAGAAAGTGAAAAATGCTCTTTTTTTAATTTTTATTTTGTTAAATTCATTTAAACTGAGTGCCAATGCACATTGGTAAGAAAATGGGCTTAAAAAAGACACGAAATGACTACTTTTACTATAGTTTTGATTATCAGTATATTACGTATAAGTTATTGATAGGTAAATAAATAAACTATTTCCACAGCCTAAACCCTGTTGGACATTGGTTTTTTTCATTTTATGTGGATAAACGAATCACGATTCTTATTTTCGGATTGATATTTTTGTTCCTCCTAGAATGATTTCTTACTATAAACAAAACCAAAAGTAAATAGATATTTAAACCAAATGACCAATAAAACCATGAACCAGCAAACAGTAAACACCAGCGGATTAGAATTTGCCCGCCAAAACACAAAAGAAGGAGTTTCTCCTTTTGATTTATTTGAATATGATTACAGAACTTCGGTAATTAAAAAGCCCGATGGTAGTGTTGTATTTGAAATGTTAAATGTGGAAGTTCCTGATGGTTGGAGTCAGGTAGCAACGGATATTTTGGCACAGAAATATTTCCGTAAAGCTGGAGTGCCTCAGGCCGATGGTTCGTTGGGATGTGAAACATCTGTGAAACAAGTAGTACATAGATTGGCTGAATGTTGGCGTTTTTGGGGTGAGAAACATGGTTATTTTGCATCAGCAACTGATGCACAAGTATTTTATGACGAGTTGGTTTACTCGTTGTTGAATCAGGAATCAGCGCCAAATTCTCCTCAGTGGTTTAATACAGGTTTGCATAATAGTTATGGTATTGCAGGAAAGCCTCAAGGTCATTATTTTGTTGATCCAGCAACTGAAAAATTAATGAAATCAACGAGCGCTTATGAGCGTCCACAACCACATGCTTGTTTCATTTTATCGGTAGATGATGATTTGGTAAATGAAGGTGGTATTATGGATCTTTGGGTTCGTGAAGCGCGAATTTTCAAATATGGTTCTGGTGTTGGAACTAACTTCTCAAAAATACGTGGTGCAGGTGAAAAATTGTCTGGTGGTGGAACAAGTAGTGGTTTGATGAGTTTCTTACGCATTGGTGACCGCGCTGCAGGTGCTATCAAGAGCGGTGGAACAACCCGTCGTGCTGCCAAAATGGTTTGTCTAGATTTGGATCACCCAGAAGCAATGGAATTTATTGCTTGGAAAAAAGGTGAAGAGAAAAAAGTGGCTGCTTTAATTGCCGGCGGATACGCAAGCGATTATGAAGGTGAAGCTTACAACACGGTTTCAGGTCAAAATAGTAACAACTCTTTACGTATCCCTCATAAATTCTTTGATAAATTGCAAAAGGGTGAAGATTGGGATTTTACAGCTCGTTCAACCGGAGAGGTTATGAAATCTTTACCAGCACAACAAGTTTGGGATACCATTGGTGATGCTGCATGGGCTTGTGCTGATCCAGGGGTTCAATACGACGATACAATTAACGAATGGCACACTTGCCCTGAAGGTGGAAGAATCAATGCTTCTAATCCATGTTCAGAATATATGTTCTTAGACAATACTGCTTGTAACTTGGCATCTTTGAATTTGAGAAAATTCTTCGATGAAAATGAGTGTACATTTGACGTTAATAGCCTAGAATATGCTGCGAGATTATGGACAACTGTACTTGAGATTTCTGTGTTAATGGCACAATTCCCAAGTAAGGAAGTTGCCCAATTGAGTTATGATTACAGAACCTTAGGATTGGGTTATGCCAACTTAGGTTCAGTATTAATGTCAGCTGGTATTCCTTACGATAGCAAAGAAGCTGTAGCAATTTGTGGATCTGTAACTGCAATATTAACTGGTACATCGTATGCTACAAGTGCTGAAATGGCTGCTGTTAAAGGCACATTCAGCAAGTATGAGAAGAATAAGAAAAACATGTTGCGTGTAATTCGTAACCACCGTTACGCTGCTTATAACACTCCTTTGGCTTTTGAGGGATTGGGAATTAAGCCTGTGTGTATTGATGAAAAATATTGTCCTGATTATTTATTGAAATCTGCATGTAATTCTTGGGATAAAGCAGTTCAATGGGGTGAGAAATATGGATTTAGAAATGCACAATCAACTGTAATTGCACCAACTGGAACAATTGGTTTGTTAATGGATTGTGATACAACAGGAATTGAGCCTGATTTTGCTTTGGTGAAGTACAAAAAATTATCAGGTGGTGGATATTTTAAAATTGTAAACAATACTGTTCCACTTGCCTTGAAAAATTTAGGTTATTCTGAAGCTGATGTAACTGCGATTGTAAATTATGCAAAAGGACACCAAACTTTCAAAGGTGCTCCATTTATCAATCATGAAACGTTAAAAGCAAAAGGATTTACAGATGCTGATTTGGAAAAAATAGAATCAGAAGCTGTTATGGCATTTGAAATTGGCTTTATCTTTAACAAATATAGCTTGGGTGAAGAAACAATGAAAAACTTGGGAATTACTCCTGAGCAATACAATCATCCAAAATTCAATATGTTGCAAACTTTAGGTTTCGACAGAAAAGAAATTGCTGCAGCCAATAACTTTGTAGTAGGAACAATGACTGTTGAAGGTGCTCCAAATTTAAAAGAAGAGCATTTGCCTGTGTTTGATTGTGCTAACAAATGTGGTAACATTGGTGTAAGATACATTCATCCATTTGCACATATTAGAATGATGGCTGCTGCGCAACCATTTATTTCAGGCGCAATTAGTAAAACAATTAACTTGCCACATGAAGCGTCAGTTGAAGATATCAAAGCTTGTTATGAATTGAGTTGGAAACTTGGTTTGAAAGCCAATGCTTTATATCGTGATGGTTGCAAATTGAGCCAACCTTTGAGCAACAAATCTGAAAGCCAAGAAGAAGCTGACAAAGAAGACAAAGAAACAGCAGACAGAGAAACAGCTGCTATGGCTAGTGATGCAACAGGAAAAGAAAAAGTAATTCGTATTGCTGAAGAATTAACACCAGATATCGTTTTAGAAGCTGCTAAACGCATTTTGAGTGAAAGTCCTGATACGAAGTTCAAACGTCAGCTTTCTAATATCGTAGAGAAGAAGCGTTTGCCAAACCGTAGAAATGGATTTACACAAAAAGGAAGAGTAGGAGGCCAAACCATATTTGTTCGTACCGGAGAATATGATGATGGTACATTGGGTGAAATCTTTATTGATATGCACAAAGAAGGTGCAAGTTTCCGTTCATTAATGAACTGTTTCTCAATTGCTATTTCTGTTGGCTTGCAATACGGTGTTCCTTTGGAAGAGTTTGTAGATAAATTTGCATTTACTCGTTTTGAACCAAGTGGAATGGTTGAAGGTCATCAGAATGTAAAAAATGCAACCTCTATTGTAGATTATATTTTTAGATTATTAGGTTTTGAATATTTGAATCGCGAAGATTTGGTTCAAGTAAAACCAAGTGATTTATTGCCTATGGAAAAGTCTCCAGAAGCACCAATTATTTCTGAATTTAAGCCTGTATTTAATCCAGAACCTATTTCTTTAGATATGGCTCGTGCCGCTAAAGCAGAGGCTTCAGGAGCAAAAGACATGCAAGATCATTTAAGAGAAGTTCAAAGTGATGCACCAGCTTGTAATGTTTGTGGACATATCACTGTAAGAAGTGGTACATGTTACAAATGTTTGAATTGTGGCAATAGCTTAGGTTGTAGTTAAGAGGTTAATATTTACAATTTTAAGTATAAAAAAAGGCTTTCTAACGAGAGCCTTTTTTTTATTTTAGTTAATTAATGTTATCTTAGCATTTAAATAAAAGTTTCATAAGTGTTTGAAGTTCTTAAATATCGTCATCATTTTGTATGCTACCGTCTGTGGGTAATGGCTTTGATTACAATATTTTCAGTGAATTTATTAAACGCACAAGCAAAATTTACAGCGAGTAATACCAGGGGATGTACCCCTTTAACTATAGCTTTTACGGATTTATCGGCTGGGGCTGTTAGTTGGAGTTGGGATTTGGGAAATGGCAATACAAGTGTCCTTCAAAATCCTTCTGCGATTTATTATAATCCCGGAAAATACACAATTAAATTAATTGCTACAGATTCCAAAGGAAATAAAACAACCTTCACGCAAACCAATTTTATAACCGCATATAAGTCGCCTAAAGCGAATTTTATATATACCCCAGCATCAATTTGCGCGGGTAAATCAATTAGTTTTACAGAAAGCTGCACCGCCGGAGATACCGCTATCGTAAAATATAGTTGGGATATGGGTGATGGTACTGTTTTAAATACCAAAAATCCCAATCATCAATATAAATCAAGTGGACAATTTTCGGTTTCGTTGGTAGTTACTGATGGACATGGTTGTCAAGATAAAATACAACTCAACAATATAATAAAAGTTAATCCAAATCCGGTTGCAGCATTTGGTATTGATTCTGGTTATGATTGCGTTGTGCCAACTTGGATACCGTTTGTGAATAAAAGCATCGGAACAGGGCTAACCTATAAATGGTATTTTGGTGATGGAACTACAAGTAATTTGAGAAATCCACGTCACAAATATTCAGCATTAGGCACTTACACTGTTTCATTAAAAGTAATGGATGCTTCGGGTTGCTCTGATTCATTTGCCTTTGTGAATGGTTTATATTTGGGACCTTTAAAAGCAGATTTCTTGGCTGATAAAACTATATTTTGTGGTCCAGGTTTGGTGAATTTTGACAATAAAAGTACGTTTAACGGTGGATTAAAATTTGAATGGGATTTTGGAGATGGCATAAAATCAACCAAGGCTTTTCCTTCGCATATTTATAACAATGCGGGTATTTATGCTGTTAGTCTGAAAGTTCAATCTATTTTTAGATCTTGTTCGGCACAATTAACTAAAAACAATTATATCAGAATTAATCCAAAACCCAATGGTAAAATAGTATTGAAAGATTCATTTCCTTGTCCTATTCCATTTGATATTGAAGCTACATATTTAGATACAGCTAAAATTAAGTCAATTCAATGGTTTGCCAAAGTAGATATGGGTTCTTATACCGCGCGGTATTATTTGGGAAATACAAATCCCTTAAAAACCAAAATTGGAAATAAGGCAATCAACGATATAGTTGCAGTTGTTACTAATGAATATGGTTGTACCGATTCAATAGTATACGAGAATTTACAAACCAACATTACATCAATTACGCCAATTGGGGTTGTGTCTGGATGTGTGCCATTCTTATTTGTTGGGGACATGAATGTTTCAACAAACCGTCAAATTATGGGCTATGGTTGGGACTTTGGAAACAACGATATTTATTATACAAAAAAGGTAAAACGGTTATTTTTAGACACTGGCACATTTATAGTGAAGGCATTTGTTAAAACCTATAAGAATTGTATAACTGAAAGGAATTTTACGGTTAAAGTGGGCATGAAAACAAATCCGCGGTTTTTTACAGATAGGCATGGATTAATTTGTAACAACACGGATCCAATCAAATTTGTAAATGCCACCAAATATCCGGGTTTTACCATTGATAGTTTTCGTTGGGTATTTGATGATTCTTCTAATAAATCATCAGTGGCCATGATTAAGCCATGGGGAAAATTGCCAACTCCATATTCCAAAACCAATATTAAACATACCTATGACAGAGATACAGGATGGGTAGTTCCCCAGCTTATTTCTTATCACAATGGATGTCCTGATACTGCCTTTCAGATTGATTCATTTAAAGTAGTTGCGGCTTATGCCAAAGTTTTATATAGTTACGATATTTGTAATACTAAAAAGCTTTATGTAACAAATGTTTCTTCTAAATATACGGATTTTAAATGGTTCATCGATGGTAAATCGTATTATACTGACTCAGTAGAATTAGATCCATCAAAATACCATAATGTTATTTTAAGGGTTTGGGATGATTCAAGTGGTTGTTGGGATACTGTGCAACCATATTTTGTAACACCGCCATCTCCAATTGGGAGAATTACAGTTCTCAATTCAAAATTATGTGCTCCTGGTTTTGCGAGTCTTTCTGTAGATGGATTTTCTGCAAACACTGTAAGTTGGAATATCAACGGCAAGGATACCGCAATTGGAAAAACGGCATTTAATTTTAAATTTGATTCAGCTGGCGTTTATGTTATAAAACTCATTGTGAACTATACAAAGTATTGTAAACAATATGATAGTTTGACATTTGAAGTTGGCGAATCCAATTTAAAGGGTTCTGTTGTTTATCCTACAACTTGTTTGCCTGCGGAAATTACCTTAATTGACAGTAGTTTTTCATCGAATAAGAAACATTTGTGGATTTTGAGTAACGGTGACACCCTGCGAATTAATTCAACCAATACAAAATATACCGTACAAAATTCATTTAAAGACACACTTTGGGCACGGTTAATTACTGAAGGTACTTCTATTTGTGAGCCGAGTACCTTAATTCCAATTCCAATAAAAGGTCCTGGATTTAAAACAAGACTTATTTGGGAGCATACTTGCTCTACAAGCAACTTGAAGGGGTATATTGATAAGAAGCGTTTGTCTGATGTTTACATATATTCTTGGGACATGGGAGACGGAAAAAAGTATACAAGCCAAAACATTAATCACAAATATGCCGATTCAGGTTATTACACCGTTACAATTGTGGTTACAGATGGATCGAACTGTTATGCAAAGCAACAATATCAAGTTTATTTTCCTGGTGAGCGTTTAAAGGTGAGGGTAAATTATACCACGGTTGGGACCAAATGTCCACCCATGTTGGTCAATTTTAGAGATTCTAGTTTGTCTTCAAATGTGTCTATACGGAAATGGCTTTGGGATTTTGGAGATAATAGCACTTCAGTTTTACAACATCCAAGTCACCAATATTTGAATCCGGGGAAATATACCATTTCGTTGACCATTACTGATTCTTTGGGATGTTCAAATAGCAAAACCTTTTTGTATTTAATTTTGGTTCCTGGACCTGATGGAAAATTTACTTTTTCTCCGAATAAAGGTTGTTTGCCATTATTGGTAAATTTTAGCGACAGTGTAAATTCGCAAACTGTTTATAAAGAATGGGATTATGGAGATGGCCTAGTACTTACCGGAAATAATGCTATCCATAAATACAGTGTCCCAGGCAAATACATGCCAGCATTGATTTTGAAGGATTCATTTGGGTGTAAACGTATAATCAAACCAACAGACACCATTTTTGTATTTGATAATCCGAAAACGCAGTTTACCAAACAAGGATTGTGTTTGCGTGATTCCATTCAATTCAAATCAACGAGTACTTGTTCTGATGCGCCTATCTCCATGGTGAAATGGAATTTCTTGAATGAAAATTTCAGTGTTTTTGGTGACTCAATTAAACATAAATTTAGCAATAAAATTAACAATTTAGAGTTGGTAACTAAATCTAAAAATGGATGTTTTGATACAATAAAATTCGGAGTAAAACTGTATCAACCTTCCGTTCAAATTGCATCTAACTCAAGTGTAGTTTGCTTGGGCCAAGATTGGTCGGCAAATGCAAAAGTATTTTCAGATACTGCCATTCAAAATTCGTATTGGTTATTCGATGGATTGCCGAGCCAAAAAGGATTGACGTTTAATTTTGTCCCTCAAAAATCAGATGTTTATCATTTACAATATTTTATTTCTGATAAATTGGGATGTTGGGACACAGCCAAATCTGAAATTAGAATTCAGGTCGGTGATACAGTTATTCCTTTTGCTCCAACATGGCGAAGGGTGAGTGTTGTGAACGATATAACGCATGAATTGGTATGGAAAAAATATCCTTCATTTGATTTTTCACAATACATTGTCTATGCCGACAAGGGGGCGGGATTTGTGCCAATCAATACCTTGTCGAATGTGACAGACACCATCGTTCAAATTGCGGGAGTTGATGCGCTTCGTCGAAGTGATTGCTATAAAATATCAACTACCAATTTGTGTAAATTTACCCAAAACGAAGTAACATTGAACAAACACTGCACGATTGAACTTCGCGGCAAAGCTGGTTTGAATGCAAGTATTTTAAATTGGGGCAGTTATGTTGGTTGGTCAGTTGATAAATATGTAATTTATAGACAAATTGGGGCATCTAATTTTGACAGTATTGGACAAGTGGATGGATCTTATTTGAGTTACACCGATACAAGTATCAAATGTTACAAGGTGCATCATTACAAAGTAAAGGCTTATCAAAATGGAGGGTTGAATGAGTTTAGTTGGAGTGATACTTGTCATGTGTCACCCATTTATTTGAATCAAGTTGCGCCGCCTGAAATGAAGCGTGCAACTGTTTTGAATGATCAATATGTGAGGGTAGAATGGCAACAACTTGTAAAAAATAAAATCCCACTTGATCGTTTTGTAATTGTTGGAAAGGAAAATAAATCTAGCAATAAGAATATTTGGATAGTAAATGCCAAGTCTGATTCACTGGTGGTGAATGACAAATCATTTTCGGTAGATAATACGAATGCCATTTACAAAGTTTTGGGAATTGATGAATGTGGCGACAGTAGTGAATTCTCTTTGGTTTCGCAATCAATTTTGTTAGATGTTTCACTGACTAATCAATATTTTCCATTATTGCAATGGAATAAATATGTTGAATGGGCAGAGGGTGTGAAAGAGTATGTTGTTGAGAGAAACAGTGGAAATGGATTGGTTGAAATTGATAGAATTCCAGCTTCTGATTCAATTTATATTGACCCTTTGCCTAGTTTAAACTGTTTGCCGAAGTTAGAATATCGAATTACTGCGTTAAGAAATAAAACAGTTGGAGCTGATAGTTCTTGGTTTAACGCCAGTTGTAGCAATGTTGATGATCCAGGTGTGAAAACGAAAGTATTTATTCCCAATGCATTTACACCTAACGGAAATAATTTAAATGAATTATTTAAGCCAGAGGGTATCTTTATTGCAAATTACACCATGAAAATACTTAACCGTTGGGGAGAGAAGGTTTTTGAGGGACAAGGATGTGGCAGTGGTTGGGATGGTTTTTACAAGACTGAAATTGTACCTTCTGGTGTATATATTTACATTTTAAATGTCAAAGGAACCGATGGCAAATGGTATCCATTTAGCGGCGATGTAACTGTTTTGCGCTAATAATCATTCCTTTTTATAAGTTTAAATCTTTTGCTTGGTTGAATTTTGTAAATTTGCCTCATTATATTCAAATGGCTTTCGAGAAAATAAAACGCAGTGAGAATTACAGCGAGTGGTACAATAACTTGGTAAACAATGCCGATTTAGCTGAACACAGTGCTGTTAAGGGATGTATGGTAATCAAACCATATGGCTATGCAATTTGGGAAAAAATGCAACGCCAACTAGATCAAATGTTTAAAGACACTGGTCATAGCAATGCTTATTTTCCTTTGTTCGTTCCCAAGAGTTTATTCGAGAAAGAAGAAAAGAATGCGGAAGGATTTGCCAAAGAATGTGCTATTGTTACACACTACAGATTAAAACCTGATCCTGAAAATCCAGGAAAATTAATTCCTGATCCCGATTCTAAATTAACCGAAGAGTTAATAGTTAGACCTACCAGTGAGGCAATTATTTGGAATACCTATAAAAATTGGATCCAAAGTTACCGTGATTTACCGATTTTAATCAATCAATGGGCTAATGTAGTTCGTTGGGAAATGAGAACCCGTTTGTTTTTGAGAACAGCGGAATTTTTATGGCAGGAGGGCCATACGGCGCATGCTACTAAAACAGAGGCAATTGCAGAAACAGAACAAATGTTAGAGGTTTACGCTGAATTTGCACAAACGTTTATGGCAATTCCCGTAATCAAGGGATTGAAAACTGAAAAAGAGCGTTTTGCAGGTGCCGATGAAACTTATTGTATTGAGGGAATGATGCAAGATGGCAAAGCACTTCAAATGGGGACTTCCCACTTTTTAGGTCAGAATTTTGCAAAAGCATTTGATGTGAAATTCCAAAGCAAAGAGGGTACACTTGATTATGTTTGGGCAACCAGTTGGGGAGTTTCTACCCGCTTAATGGGTGCATTGATTATGGTTCACAGTGACGACGAAGGACTTGTGTTGCCACCAAAATTGGCTCCAATTCAAGTAGTTGCAGTACCAATTTATAAAACTGATGAAGAATACGATCAAATTTGTGAAAGATTGAATGGCATTCTTGGTGAATTGAAAAAATTGGGTATTTCTGTGAAATTAGACAATCGTGATACCTATAAGCCTGGATTTAAATTTGCGGAATGGGAATTAAAAGGAGTGCCAGTGCGTTTGGCAATGGGACCAAGAGATTTTGCGAATGGCACTGTGGAATTAGCCCGAAGAGATATCAAAACTAAAGAAGTTGTTTCAACTGAAGGTGTTGCATCTTTTATTGCGAATTTGTTAGATGAAATTCAAAATTCATTGTATCAAAAAGCCTTAGATTTCAGAAAAGAAAGATATTTTGAAGCCAATACTTGGGATGAATTTTTGGATGTAATCAATAATAAGCAAGGTTTTGCATATGCGCATTGGGATGGCACAAATGAAACTGAGGCAAAAATCAAAGAACTTACAAAGGCTACAATTCGTTGTATTCCATTAGAAAATCAATTGGAGGACGGAAAGTGTGTATTAACCGGAAACCATTCAAAACAAAGGGTGGTTTTTGCTAAATCGTATTAAACTAAATATTTTTTACAATTAAAAAGCCAATTGAATTTTCAATTGGCTTTTTTTATTTCCATTCAACGCTAACGGCGTTTCTATGTGCCACAGTTCTTTTTTGGTCTAATCCACCAATAAAGAAGAATCCCAAATGTTCATGCGTTTCCTCGAGCCCTAAATAATCTCTCATTTCTTGGGTGTTCGTTGCGTTGCCGGTGGTCCAATATCCCCCAAAATCATTTTGTGTATTTAAGGTGAGATACATATTTTGAACAGCAGCGCCAATACTGCAATATTCTTCCCAAAGAGGAACTTTGAAACTTGGTTTGAGGCAAATAGAAATAATATGAGATGCTTTTTGAGGGATATTTTTGATTTTTGCGATTTTATCTGCTGCCAATTCTGGATTTTTAGTGATTTGAATTTCTAGAATTTTATTCACTAAGGAATGCATAGAATGTCCTTCGAAAACAACGAAATGCCAAGGCATTGTTAATTTATGTGAGGGAGCCCAATTTGCATTGTTTATTAAGTTTTCTATCAGAGACTTTGGAGCAATAGCTCCATTGAACTCTTTGGCAAAATGACTACGTCTTGTTTCAATGAGGTTTGTGATGTCTTCAATTTTCATTTTTTCTGAGGGCTAAAATTGGATTGATAAAGATGGCACCAATAATGATGAGTGTGCCAATATAAAACTTCATGCTGAGATCGTTGTTTTCATGGAAAATTAATATTCCTAAAATAATTCCATAGATAGGCTCCAGATTTACGGTTAGATTGGCAGTGAAGGCGCTGAGGTATTTTAACGAATATGTTCCCAAATAAAATGTAAGGTTGGTGCAAAAAATAGCGAGTACAAGAACCCAAATCAAATCGAGTGAGCCATTTTGTAAATGCTGAGGATCAAACTTTGAAATATCTAGTTGAGGATACCATATCGTATTTTCAGTACTAAGTGGAACAACAATAGAAAGCAATATAGCTCCAGCGAGCATCTCTATTGCGCTAATTGTCAATGGATGTGACTTCTCAATGTTTTTCTTATTTAGCGTTGTAAATAAGGCTGCCAAAGCTGCGCTGATTAATCCAGTTGCTATAGCTGCGGGATACGAAATGTTTGCACTGGTATTTTCGGGAAGAGAAAAACTAATAAACAAAACGCCAATAATAACCACCATTCCAATAAGAATATCTTTTTTTATAAATTTCGATTTAAGAATAATGGGTTCAATAATTGCGGCAAAAAACGAAGCTGATCCCAAACAAGCGAGTGTAATTGAAACTGAATTTCCAAGTTTGATACTTCCGTAGAATGTAAGCCAATGGGCGCAAACGATAATTCCAATTCCGAAAAAGGTACGAAAATGAGCAAATGAAATGGTTTTTAATCCTTTCCAAACTGTTGGAAGAAGAAAATAAGCGATAGCGGCAATTGACATTCTGTGCCATACAAGCGTAGTAGAACCATAGGAAATAAGTTTGCCAAAAATGGCAGTAAATCCCCAAAGAAAAACTGCAATATGAAGAAAAAATAGGGCTTTAAAGTTTTGGGATTTTTTCACGGTATGGCTTTAAAAAATCAAGGCCGCGCTAGAAGGCACGGCCAGGATGTTGTTGGTATTATAAAAGCGCGTAACAGTTGGCGTTACCGAATAAACGATAACAATACAAATATACGGCACCAAAATTATTAAATCAAGTAGAAATGAGTAAAAAAATAGTTAATTATATTTTCCTTTGAATTTGTCCTTTATTTCATTCACTATGTTTCGCAATTCTTGTTCTTTGTCTTTGTTCATGATCAGTAGCACGTCGTCTGAATCAACCACCACCACATTTTCTAAGCCGCTAATTACCAATAGTTTATCATTGTTCGAGAAAACCAAACTTTCATTTGATTGATAAGCGCGAATATTGTTGCCTATTAAACTATTATTTGAACTGTCTTTTTTAGACACATCCCACAAACTTTTCCACGTACCAAGATCACTCCAACCAAAGTTAGAGGGCAGAACAAAAACGTTCTTGTCTTTTTCCATAATTCCATAGTCAATTGAAATGCTTGGACATTGGCCATAGGTTATTTCTAATTCATTTGAAATATTTGGGGAATTAAAATCCAATTCACTAAAAAGTTGGTGAATTTCAGGCAACAGGAGTTCGAATCTACCGGCTATTGCCTTTAGGCTCCAAACAAAAATACCCGCATTCCATAAAAATTCACCACTTTCAATAAAGCTCTTTGCAATTTCTTCAGTTGGTTTTTCTGTGAATGTTTTTACCTCATGAATTCCGGTAGATTTGGCTTTGGGATTGTATTGAATATAGCCATAACCGGTATCTGGGCGACTAGGTTGAATTCCCAAAGTTACCAAAGCATCATTTTCTGCAGCAAAATCTAAAGCCTTCAAAGAAGTTTCAATGAACTGATTTTCTTGGGTAATTAAATGATCTGATGGGGCAATTATACAAATTGCATTTGGATTAATCTGCTTTAACTTATAAGTTGCCAAGGCAATACAAGGTGCTGTGTTGCGGGCCAATGGTTCTTCAAGTATTTGATTTCGTTGGATAGTAGGAATATGCGTTTGAACCAATTCAACGTAATCTTTGTTTGTAACGATATAAATGTTTTCCTCAGGAATAAATTCCGCAAAACGCAAGTATGTTTGGGTAATTAATGATTGTCCCGTTCCCAAAATATCCATGAATTGTTTAGGGAAGTTCTTTTTACTTACTGGCCAAAATCGTGATCCGATTCCGCCGGCCATAATAATTACGTAATGGTTCTTGTTTTTCATTTTTAGATTAAATAATGCCTTCAGAATATAAGTCATGCAGATGTATTAACCCTAAATATTGGTTGTTTTTAGTAACAATAAGTTGGGTTATTTTCTTGTCTTGCATAAACTGACCTGCTTTTGCGGCAAGTGAATCTGCATCAATTGATAGCGGATTCATTGACATAATATTTTGTGCGGTTAAATTAGAGAAATTTTCAAATTTATTGAGCATTCTTCTGATGTCGCCATCGGTAATAATGCCTAATATGTTGTTTTGATTATCAATTACTGCAGTTGCGCCAAGACGGCTCTCTGTAATAGTAACAATTACTTTTTTCCAAGGATCGGTAGGTAAAACCTGAGGTTTGGCATTTTTTGTTGCAATTTCCTCACATTTTAAATATAATTTTTTTCCGAGTGCTCCTCCTGGGTGGTATTTGGAAAAATCTTGTCCTGAAAAATTTCTAAGTTGTAACAAAGAAACAGCTATAGCGTCGCCCATAATTAATTGGGCAGTGGTACTGGTGGTGGGTGCTAAATTATTTGGGCAAGCTTCTTTGTCAACAGTGGTATCGATAACCAAATCAGCCATTTTTGCCAATTCAGAATTCATATTACCGACTATTGCCACCAATGTATTGCCAAACTGCTTCAATAAGGGAGCAAGTGCTTTAATTTCAGGTGTATTTCCACTTTTCGATATGGCAACTATAACATCATTTTTTTGTATCATTCCCAAATCGCCATGAATGGCATCGGCTGCATGCATGAATAGGGCGGGCTGACCCGTGCTGTTCATTGTTGCGCTGATTTTTTGAGCAATGATTGCACTTTTACCAATTCCTGTCAAAACCACTCTTCCCTCAGAAGCCAATATAATTTCGATGGCTTTGATAAAGTCGTTTTGAATAAATGAAGGCAAAACTTGCAACGATGTTAATTCGTTTTGAATTGCTTCAACTGCGACTTTTTGAATGATATGGTGTTGATTTTTATCCAATGTACAATTGTTTGTTTCAAATTAACTAAAAAAATGTGACTTTAAGGGTTGGAGAGGCCTATTTTGATTAAATAAATATTACCATTTCAAAAAAACGTTGTATCTTCACATCTCAAATATGGTTGTTTTATTACCATGAACGTTTTATAATAACATTTATTTTTAACATAATAAAATAGAATTTAAAGAGCAATATGCAGGCAGCATTTCAAGACGCAAAGGACCCCAAAAGATGTTTGAAGGAATTCTTTGGATTTGATGGATTTAAAGGTAATCAGGAAGTAGTAATTGATAGTATATTAAATGGTGAGGATTGTTTCGTAATTATGCCAACCGGGGCAGGGAAATCACTTTGTTATCAATTGCCCGCTTTAATGATGGAAGGGACAGCTATTGTGATTTCTCCTCTTATTGCTTTAATGAAAAACCAGGTAGATAATATTCGTGGTTTTTCTGATAGTAATGGATTGGCGCATTTTTTAAATAGTTCGCTGAGTAAATCTGATTTGAATAAGGTAGTTACAGATATGTTGGCTGGGGATACTAAATTATTGTATGTTGCTCCTGAAACATTAAGAAAAGAAGATACATTAGATTTATTGAGCAAAGTTAAAATTTCATTCGTTGCAGTTGATGAAGCACATTGTATTTCAGAATGGGGGCATGATTTTAGGCCTGAATACCGCAAAATTCGTCAAATGGTGAAAGCAATTGGTGAAGTGCCAATTTTGGCATTAACAGCTACAGCAACGCCTAAGGTACAGTACGACATTCAAAAAAATCTTGGAATGTTAGATGCCAAATTGTTTAAGAGTTCGTTTAATCGCGGAAATTTATATTATCAAGTAAAGCCTAAAGGCAGAAAAGACATTGTACATAAAGAAATGTTGTCTTTTATAAAACAACATAACGACCAATCCGGAATTGTTTATTGTTTGTCGCGAAAGAAGGTTGAAGAAATTGCAGAAATGCTGAAAATGAATGGGATCAAAGCGCTACCTTACCATGCCGGTTTAGATGCCAAAGTGAGAGCAAATCACCAAGATGCTTTTTTAATGGAAGACTGTAACGTAATTGTTGCTACCATTGCATTTGGAATGGGTATTGATAAACCGGATGTTCGTTTTGTTATCCATTATGATGTGCCTAAGAGTTTGGAAGGGTATTATCAAGAAACAGGAAGAGCAGGTAGAGATGGAATGACTGGTGATTGTTTGTTGTATTACAACCCCAATGATGTTGAGAAACTCGAAAAATTCATGAAAGACAAGCCTGTTGCAGAACAGGAAATTGGTGGATTGTTACTTGCTGAAACCGCAGCGTTTGCAGAGAGTTCTCAATGCAGAAGAAAATTGTTATTGCATTATTTTGGTGAAACATTCGATGAAAAAAATTGCGATAAAATGTGTGACAATTGCGCACATCCTAAACCAAAGCAAGAAGTATCAAACGACGTTAAAATAGCGCTTGGATGTTTTGATGCATTAAAGTCAGAGTTTTCTCTGACCCATATAGTGAATTTTATAATCGGCAATAAAAATGACAGTGCAATTAAATCATACAATCATGAACAACACCCAATGTTTGGTGTTGGAAAAGATAAAGATAAGTTGTTTTGGAAATCATTGGTGAGATTGTCTTTGGTAAATGGATATTTATTCAAGAACATTGAAAAATATGGTTTGTTAAGTATCAATGAAGCCGGTGTTGAATATATCAAAAATCCTAAACCGCATGAAATGTCGGTTGATGATGAATATGAAAATGTAAATGAGGAAGATTTTGATAGTTTTAAACTTGAAAGTGTTTGCGATGAAGTATTGTTTTCAGATTTAAAAGAGTTAAGACGCAAGGTTGCGAAAGAGAAGGAACTTCCTCCTTATGTTATTTTTCAAGATCCAAGTTTGGAAGATATGGCAATAAAATTCCCAATTACAATAGAAGAATTGGCGAATATTAGTGGAGTTGGGAAAAATAAAGCACAAAAATTTGGCGAACAATTCATTGCTTATATTGAAAAATATGTTCAAGATAATGATATTGAACGTCCTTTAGACATTGTTTTAAAAGGCAATTCAGAAAAGTCTGCCAAAAGAGTGAGCATTATTTTAAATATTGACAAAAAGGTAGAACTGCCAGACATTGCAAAACAATTGGGAATTTCATTCGATGATTTGATAAATGAAATGGAACAAATTGTGAACAGTGGCACAAAAATCAACATTAAATTTTTCCTTGAACAGTTTTTAGATGACGATTTACAAGAAGAAATTGTACAATTCTTTAAATCTGCCGATGTTGAAGATATTGATGCGGCAGTTGCATATTTTGAAGGTGAATTTTCATTTGAAGAATTAAAATTGATGCATTTACAGTTTGTTTCTGATTTGGCTAATTAACAATTCGGGAAAAGTTTTTTTTAGTATTTCTTAATCTTGCCGTTATTTTTGTTGCCAATTCATTAGAAATTATCACTTTTGGCTCAAGATTTAGTTGCATTCGAACAATTATTTAGAAAGTTCCGACCAGGTTTGGTTGCTTTTGCTACCTCAATAATTGGTAGAAGTAACGATGCAGAAGAATTGGTGCATGATGTTTTTATTGCTATTTGGAACCGTGAAGCAAATGACTTAGACCCCAATGGTATTAAAAGTTATCTTTTCACTTCGGTTAAAAATAGATGTTTAAACTTCATTAAAAAGTCGAAATTAGACGTTACTGATATCAATGATGAATCACCGGTTTTTGATGCCAATGTAAATGCACATACATCTATGGTTGCTAAGGAGTCAGAAAAGAGAATTCATTTGTTAATTGATCAACTTCCTAAAAAGTGCAAACAAGTCTTTTTAATGAGTCGTATTTACGAATTGAGTTATAAAGAAATAGCAGAAATTTTAGAGATTACTCCTAAAACTGTGGAGAATCAAATAAGTATTGCGTTGAAATTTCTCAAAGAAAATTTCAATAAAAATTAGTTGATTACTGATTGATATAAATCAACATAAATCGTTAAAATTTTACTTAAGTCAAATTCTTTCGCTTTGAGAAGTGAATTTTTTCTGAATAGTGTAAAACGCTCTTCGTCTGTGAGAATATAAAGTGCATCATTAGCCATCTTTTCATAGTCACCCACATTCGATAAAAAACCATTCACCCCATCTTCAATAACCTCTGGTAAGCCTCCTGCATTACTGCAAATAACAGGTACTTCACATGCCATTGCTTCCAAAGCAGATAGCCCAAAACTTTCCCTTTCTGAGGGGAGAAGAAATAAATCGCAAACGCTTAAAATTTCTTCAATTGCTTCTTGTTTACCAAGAAAAGTTACGCTATCAACAACGTTCAAGTCTCTGCAAATTTTTTCTATGTGCGAACGTTCAGGACCATCGCCGATCAATAGAAGTTTGGCTGGAATACTCTTTTGAACAATTTCAAACACGCGAATAACATCTTCAATTCTCTTTACTTTTCTAAAGTTAGATGTGTGTACTAATATTTTTTCGTTGTTGGGCGATAAAGCTTTCTTGAAATGTTCACGGGGTTGTTTGTTGAACCTTGTAAAGTCTATAAAATTGGGAATTACTTGAATTTCTCTACGAATGTGAAAGTGCTCAAAGGTGTCGGCCCTTAAACTTTCAGAAACTGCGGTAACTGCATCAGAATTATTGATACTCCAACTTACAACAGGTTCGTAAGATGCTTCACGACCAACCAGTGTTATATCCGTGCCATGCAGGGTGGTAACAACCGGAATATGAATGTTGTCTTCTTTGAGAATTTGCTTAGCCAATAAAGCTGCTGAAGCATGAGGAATTGCGTAATGAACATGTAGAATTTCGAGTTTAGCGGATTTAACTAAGTCTACAATCTTTCCAGCGAGTGCTGTTTCGTAAGGCGCATATTCAAATAATGGATATTGAGGGATAATAACTTCATGGAAAAAAATATTTTCCATGAAAAAATCTAATCTTGCTGGTTGATGATAACTGATAAAGTGAACTTCATGTCCTATTTTTGAAAGCGCTTTCCCTAATTCTGTGGCTAAAACTCCACTTCCGCCGAAGGTAGGATATAGCACAATACCAATTCTCATAATCTGATAACAAAGTTCACTAAAAAAAGGCTTAATTGCTATAAAAAAATGAAAGATATTCAAGAAGAAATATTCAGTGATGCCTATTTTATGCGGAAAGCACTCGATTTGGCTCATCAAGCATTTGTAGATGATGAGGTGCCGATTGGTGCCATTGTGGTTTGTGATAATAAAATCATAGGAAAAGGGTATAATCAAACTGAAAAATTGCTTGATGTGACTGCGCATGCCGAAATGTTGGCCATTACGAGTGCTGCCCAATACATGAATAGTAAGTTTTTAGATGAGTGTACACTTTTTGTTACAGTTGAACCTTGTGTGATGTGCGCCGGAGCAAGTAAATGGGCAAGATTTGGAAGAATTGTTTTTGGTGCACATGAGCCCAAATTTGGATACTCAACCATTAGCAATAAGATTATCTCTCAAAAAACGGAGATTATTGGTGGTATACTTGCTGAAGAATGTGCAGATATAATGAAGCAATTTTTTGCAACTAAGCGCAAATAATTATTTTTCGTAAGCCCCAATATCACAAGGATTTTTCCTTAATTTCCCTGTAATATCCATGATGTTTATTGGACTACTCATGCCCGCTTTACTAATTCCAAAAGAAGTTGAATCAATGGCATAATTGCCAATTGATACATCTATAAATCCAGTATTTTTCTTGTTGAAATAGTTAAAAGGCGTATTAAAAAATTTCTTGGGATCTTTGGTTTTTAATATGTTGTAGTTTGAATTTATATTGAAAACGGCTTTTGAAACATTGTCTATAAAAATTTCATCAATCATGGGTCCTTCCACAATTGAATTGGTAAGCGTAAAATCTAAATCTTTCCATTTCAATAATACCCCATTTCCATCTCTTTGGGTATTTGTAATGGCCAAATGCCCTTGCTGTCTTGTATTTATGCCTGAATATTCGGCAAATGTGCAGTGATTAAATAAATACTTTCCACCCAAATATGCCAAAAATGAATAACTTCCAACATCGGCAAATAAGCAGTTTGTAGCATTGATACTTGTACTTACACCAATTAAGCTCGCTTGTCCGCAGTATTGAATTTTACTTTGGTTGATTGTCAATGATGGGGTGTTTAATAATGAATCTACTCGGATTCCAATTGTTGCATTAAAGATGTCTGCGTAATCAATTTTACCCTTCCCTCCGGGTAAGAAAAAAATGCCGCCCCATTGATTGGGAAGTTTTTCGGTGGCATAAACAGGTTTATCCCCACGAATTTTCACTCTTTCTTGGGCAGTTCCACGAATGTTGAAATCACCCACAACATAAATTCCAGTCCTTGCAGAAGCAAAAACTTGTACACCCTTTTCAATGGTAAACGTATTTCCAGATGCAATACCTATGGACTCAACGATAACATAAGGTTTTTTTACATCATTCCAAACGGTGTTGTTGGGTAAAATTTCATTTTTTACATAATGTGCATCCCAACCATATGCAGCCAAAATAAGTTTGCTTGTTGATTGGCCTACATTGGCAATCAAGCTATCTAAAACCAATGCGGGATTGGCTGTATTATTGGCTTCTAGCGCACATTGAACAAAAATAAATACACTGTCTTTTGGGCCAATGTCTAAATCTTTAATTTCTTTTCCACCAATACCATCGATATTAATTTTGTAAGGTGAATTTTGTCCTCCTGCAACTTTGAAATTGGCTTTTACCCATGCATTTTCATTATTTTTAATACTCAACATTTTGGTTACAGAAATGGGGTAGGTAGTCCCCGGCATTCTGGTAAAAATGGTATCAAAATAAACAGTGTCCTTCGAAAACAATAATTTAGAATTTGCCGTATACTGATCACTCTTGATGCACGATTGTGTGAACAATGAAAGGATTGCCAGCCAAATAAAAATGATATTTTTGAGGGATAATTTCATTAAATATTTACAAAGATCGTTATTTATACATGTCTTCGTTATGTAAAATACTCAAATAGCTATAATAGCGTTCTTGAGGAACAATTCCCTCTGATACGGCTTTTAAAACGCCACAATCTGGTTCATGTTCGTGTTTGCAATTGTTGAATCTGCATTGACTCATAACTGCTCTGAATTCAGGGAAATAATGTGCAATCTCTCCGTCGGGAATATCAACTACGCCAAAGTCACGAATACCAGGGGTATCAATAATTTGAGTGTTTTTATCAAGGATAAACATTTCGGCGAAAGTGGTGGTATGTTTCCCTTTTTCATGCGATTCTGAAATACTTCCTACTTTGGCTCTTACGCCGGGAAACAATGTATTGAGTATGGTAGATTTTCCTACCCCAGAATGTCCCGCCAATAAAATTCTTTTTCCTGAAATAAAATTCAATAAAGGTTCTAAACCTTGGTTTTTTCTTGCTGAACCGACCAGAATTGTTACTTCTGCATCTTTGTATATTCGGTTCAGTTCTTCCGTTACTTTGGTGATTTCATCTTTCAATAAATCTGTTTTATTCAAAAACAAAACAGCTGGAACATGCATTGATTGGCAGCATAAAATGAATCGATCAATAAATCCCAAAGATGTTCTAGGGGCGAATAGACTGGCTACCAAAATGGCAGCATCTAAATTGGTTGCAAGGATTTGCCTTTTGGAGCTTAGTTTGTTCGCTTTGCGAATAATCCAATTATTTCGGGGTTTTACTTCAGTAATTGAGCCCGTATTTTCATAATTAGCATCTAATTCAATATTGACAAGGTCGCCAACCGCAACGGGATTGCTTGTGTCAACAATTTGCAAACGCATTTTTCCTCTTGTTCTAGCCCGAATTATTCGCCCATCGTTGGTTCTAACAATATACCAACTTCCGGTCGATTTAATTACGGTAGCATCTAACATTTCTTAAAAAATTGCTTGACAAATTGCCTCAGTTTGTGCACTTTTTCCCATAGTATAAAAATGAAGAACTGGAACATCTGCATCCATAAGTTCTTTGCATTGTTCTATTGCCCATTGATTTCCTATTTCTACAACTTCTTTATCGGTTTTGCATTTTTCAACTTCATTTGTTAGGGCTTCAGGTAAATCAATATTGAAAATTTTAGGTAAAGCGATAAGTTGTTTTTTTGAAGCCAGTGGTTTCAATCCAGGAATAATTGGAACATTGATGCCGTTTTCGCGGCAACGCTCAACAAATTGAAAATAATCTTTGTTGTCAAAGAACATCTGAGTTACCAAAAAATCTGCTCCTGCTTCTACCTTTCGCTTGAGGTATTTCATATCAGTTTGGATATTTGGTGCATCTCCATGTTTTTCAGGGTAACATGCAGCCCCAATGCAGAAACTAGATTCATGCACAATGGTGAGTTCCTCATCTAAATATATGCCGGAATTCATATTTTGGATTTGATGAATCAAATCCAAAGCATTTTTATTACCATCAACTTCAGGCTCAAAATACATATCTCCTTTTTTTGCGTCACCTCGCAAAGCCAAAACATTGTCAATTCCTAAGAAATTTAATTCAATTAACGCTGTTTCTGTATCGTCTTTGGTAAACCCGCCACAAATTAAGTGAGGTACTGCATCTATTTTATAATGATTTTGAATTGCTGCGCAAATTGCAACGGTTCCTGGGCGTTTTCTAGTCGAAATTCGGTCATATGAGCCATCTGCGCGTTTTTTTAGTACGAAATCCTCTCTGTGGTAAGTAACATCGATAAAAGAGGGGTTAAACTCGAGTAAAGGGTCAATTGCATTGTAAATACTTTGTATGCCCAACCCTTTCAGAGGCGGTAATATTTCAAAGGAAAACAGGGTTGACTTTCTATTTTCTATATGTTCTATGATTTTCATTAAAATTGAATTTCTTTTATTAGTGTTTCAGATCCTCTAATAATGGTTGCGGTTGTTTTATCACCCGCATTGAATTTACTCAATGCCACCATATAATCTTCAACGCCTGTTACTGAATTTTCTCCAAGTTTAATAATAATGTCATTTCTCATAAGTCCTGCCTTAAAAGCAGGTTTATTGTCAGAAACACCGTCAATTTTCATTCCTTTACCTGAAAAAGCATAGTCTGGCATTACACCCATTGCGATTTTAAACTTTGCTCTGCCTGGTGTGGCATCTTTTGTCTTGGTGAATTTAAGTTTTTTACACTTATTATTTATTTTAATAAACTCTTTAATTACCTCAATGCTATGATACATTCCGTGGTAATTAATCTTGGATTCATCATCATCGGGTGTATGGTAATCCTTGTGTTGTCCGCTGAAGAAATGCAATACAGGAATTCCCTCCAAATAAAAACTTGCATGATCACTTGGCCCCATGCCACTTTCAGTAGTTGTGATTTTCAACTGGGTTGTATCAGTTTTTACTTTCTTTAGGGTAGTTATCCAATCTGGTGAAGTTCCGATTCCATTAATCGTGAGCATTTGTTTGGTTGAATCAATCCTACCTAACATGTCAATATTAATTACATAATTGATGCTTTTCAATGGGATTTCAGGATTTTGTATAAAGAATTTTGATCCAATTAAACCCAATTCCTCTCCGCTAAATGCCAAAAATAAATAATTGTTTTTGCGGTATTTCCAACCTTTTATTTTTCTTGAAAGTTCAAGTAGTGTAGCAACTCCACTTGCATTGTCATCAGCACCATTGTGAATGCCAGAGATACCCTTAATTTTGCTGTTATCATATTCATTATTACCAATATGATCATGATGAGCACATATTACAACTGTTTTTTTACGGTGGTTATTTTTAAAAGCCATCACGTTGTGACCAATAGCAGTTGGTGACCATAAAAAACTCTTCATGGTAGCAGTACATTTTGGAAAGTGATTGTTTGATTTAAAATAAAAAATCGGCAATTTAGTTGGAACAATTGTACGACTTAGTTGACCGCTAGGATCTTCGTCGGTCATTTTTGCCCTGATAAAAATAATACCCACTACTCCTCTTTTTTCAGCTTCTTTTACTTTGGTAGTAATATCTGCAACTTCTGCCAAGGGAGAATTTGGTTTTTCATCTGAACCTAAAAATCCTAAACGAATTACAGCAACTTTACCCGCAACATCTAAACCAGTATAATCATCTCTTTTTTCTCTTTCACTTACCAATCCATATCCTACATCTATAGTTTCTGCGCTAATACTGTCGTTATTTGATGACAAAGACAATGGGTAATAATCTTCGAATAATTTAAAGTCATTAATAAATCCATTTGATGAGTTCAATGCAAATCGGCATTTTTCAGTTGCAATGCGTAGTTGAATGATGCTAAATTCTTGGAATCCATCTTTACCAAGTAATGTCAATTTGTTTTTCTTAAGCTCATTTCTGATATAAGTAGCACTAGCCAATTCACCAGATGAACCCGTTTGACGTCCACCCAACTGATCAGAAGCTAAAAATGATATATCTGCTTTTAGTCTGGACTTTTCTTTTTCTATTTCAGTATTTTGAGCAGAAACCGAAAATACACACCCCATAATAAATGAAAATGTGTTGAATTTTAATGTATTAGAAAATTTCATAGAGTGTTTTAAATAGAATTATGGTTGAAAGAACAGCAAATATAATCCTTAGCCATAAAACGGGCACTTTTTGTGCAGTTTTCTGACCAAAAGATGAAAAAAAGATTACCCCAATTGCGAGTGGAGTAAAATATGGCCAAATGATATATCCTGAAAGTGGAAAATTATAGCCATTTTGAATCAAATGAGGGACATTTTCGGCTGACATATTTTGGATAACAGGAACCACAGATAAAAGTGGAACAATACTCAAACTTAATGATGTAGCCTCGTGAATTGGTTTTTTAAGCAAATATCGAATGAGTGGAACCATGATGATGCCGCCACCTAATCCGCTTAATGCAACTACTGTGCCCGCTAAAAATCCCAAAACAATTTTAGATAATATTTTCTTATCATTATCGTGTTGTGCTCGTTCGGTACTTTGTTTGCCAAAAATCATATTTAATATTGAAAGGACGAGAAATAAAAGAAAAACTTTCTGAAAATCTGATTTGACATACCAATTTCCATTTTGTATTGCCAAGTTCATTGTTGATGCAGCAACAGCACCAGGTATGCCAATATATAAGCTGTTTTTGAAATTGTAAATTTTTAATTTTACTTGTCTTGAAATCCCGGAAATCCCGCTCAGAAAAACCAAACCAATTGAATTCGATAAAGTAAATTTGACAATTTCGGAATCTGGAATATTAGAGAAATCAGAAAGCATGTATTGTATGAATGGAATAAAAATCATACCACCTCCAACACCTAGCAGTCCTGCCATAAAACCTCCCAAACATCCACCAATGATTAGAATAATCAGGTCTAAAATCATTGTTTTAAAATCATTTTTATTCTTTCAGGTGCAATTAATATTTCAACACAATGTCCAATCTCTTTGTCAATTTTAAGTGAATTATAGAAGTACTTTTCAGCTTTGAAGCCTCTTTTAAATAGTGCCAATTGTAATTGCGTTGCAATTTGATTTTTGTTTGAATTAAGTCCAGTAGACAAAAAATTAGTTAGCTTTTTTTCATCCAGTGTATACAATCCCATTTGCTGCGTCCAAAAGCTATCGGCTCCTTGTTTTTTCAAATAATTCTGCCAGTTGGTTTGCATTATTTTGGGACCTTTTGTTGAAATAAATTGCTCAAAATCGTTTTGAAACGGTGTGATATTTGTTTGAATCGATTCGGGATTTTTTAAATATTCTGGGTGAGATTGAATGTACTTGTTGGACCAGTCGAAAATAAAAAATTCTTTCTCTAACCATTGAATTAATTGCGCACCATCAAATAATGGTAAATACACGTCTGGATCAATTCCACCCGCATCATAAACCATCCTTCCATTTTTGGTTTTAAAAACTTTCTTTTGGTCGTTTGATTTCACCGTTGCTTTTCCAAATTCGTCTTTGTCGTCATATTGAAGTTTTTGAATACATCTGCCACTTGGGGTGTAGTAACGCGCAGTAGTTATTTTCATTTGGGTTCTATAGGGTAGTGTTGAGTAATTCTGTACCAATCCTTTACCAAAGGTCGTTTGTCCCACAATTACGGCCCTATCCATATCTTGCAAACTTCCACTTACAACTTCAGAAGCTGATGCGGAGTTTTTGTTAACCAATACCACAAGTGGCAAATTAGGAGCTACTGCAGGTGACGAAGTAATCCACTTTTTTGGTCCCTCCTGATTTTTGCCTTTTAAAGAAACAACCAGTTTATTCTCGCCTACAAACAATCCTACAATGTTTACGGCTTCGTTTAAAAGTCCCCCGCCGTTATTGCGTAAATCTAGCACCAAGCCTTTTAAATCTTGGCTGCTTTGCAGTTTTTTTAATTCAATTTCAACTTCATTAGAACATTGTTGTCCAAATTCATCGAGTTTGATATAACCAATATTATTTGAAATCATACCTGAAAATGGAACACTTTTGGTTTTTACATTTGTACGAACAATGTTTTTAGTTAGAGTTTCATTACCTCTTTTTATGACTATCACGAAACGAGACTCTGGAGCTCCTCTAAATTGTTCAAAAACAAAATCCTGATTGGTATTTTCAGTAGATTGTAGATTGTTTGCTGGGCCAACTTGTGTAATAATATCGCCAATTCTAATATCGGCTTTATCAAAAGCGTAACCTTCTATAATTTCAGAAATTACCGGGAATTTATCTCTGAAAACAACCCTGCAACCAACTCCGCCATATTCGCCTTGCCTTTCTATGAGTGCTTCTTCAGCTTGATATTCGCTAAAAAAAACGGTATATGGATCTAGGCTTGATAGCATGGCCGAAATTGCAGTTTTTACCAATTTCCCAGGTGGTACTTCATCTACATATTTATCACCAACTTCTTTGTATACTGCAGAAAAAATTTCGAGATTTTTAGAAAATTCAAATAAATCATTTACCAATCTGGAGCCAGAACTTAGGAAAAAAGCTACGATACACAGAATTAGCCATTTTGGTATTTTAATTGTCATTGATTCAAAGATAATATTTGACAACTATAACAACGTTGAAAATTACAAAATGGTTCATTTTCATAGTTGAAAATATGCAAACTGCACTTAATTTTGTGATATGGATATGAATAAAACATTCAGTTTGCAGGAAAAATTTGCAAGTTGGGTTATGGATTTGGTTGTGAAGGCAGGTGTGTCGAGAGCATCGGCTTTAACAGTTAAATTGGTTATATTAGTCGCACTCTTGGGAGTTTTGGTAGTGTTAATTGATTGGATTTCAAGGAAAGCCATACTTGCAGTAGTGAAGCAATATGCCATTAATAAGAAAAGTAAGTTTTTGGATATTTTGGTTGAAAAGAAGATTTTCAAATACCTTGGTCATTTAATTCCGGCGGTTTTTACAAAAATTACATTGCCTTTGGTTTTGACTGAATTTCCAATGGTTCGTCCTTATGCCAATATTTTGATAGAATTAACCATGGTAATTGTAGTGCTGGTATTTTTACAAAGTACTTTAAAAGCGCTTAAAATTATTCTTTTGGAAATTGAATCTTTAAAAGACAAGCCAGTGGCGTCGTTTGTGCAATTATTTGGTATGTTTCTTAATATTTTTGGATTATTAATCATTATTTCAATTGTATCCGGAAAACCACTTTGGGCATTGTTTACTGCCGTTGGGGCAATGTCTGCAGTTTTGGCACTTGCATTTAAAAATATATTAATGGGGTTTGCTGCGTCTATTCAAATTTCTAGTAATGATTTATTGAGAAATGGTGATTGGGTGGAGTTTTCAAAATATGGCGCAGATGGTTTGGTAACAGATATCAATTTGTCTACGGTTAAGATAAAAAACTGGGACAATACCAATACTACAATACCAACAACTGCCTTTACAACAGAGTCATTCAAAAATTGGAGAGGAATGGAAGAATCTGGAGGAAGAAGAATTAAAAGAGCAGTGTTTATTAAAATTTCGAGTATTAATTTTTGTAATGAAAAAATGCTTGAAAAATTTAGAAAAATTAATCTAATTACATCATACATTGATGAAAAATTACCTGAAATAAATGAACATAACAAAAAACTTACCGTTGATAAAAGTTTAAAAGGAAACCATAGAAATTTTACTAATTTGGGTTTATTTAGGGTATATTTAAATTTATATCTCGAGTCTTTAGATAAAGTTAACAAGGATATGGCACATGTTGTTCGTCAATTGGCGCCAACGGATAAGGGATTGCCAATTGAAATTTATTGTTTTACTTACGATAAACAATGGGCAAACTTTGAAGATGTTCAGGCAGATATTTTTGATCATGTTTTTTCAGCGGTTCGCGATTTTGAATTGGAAATGTTTGAAAGTCCAAGCAGCGAATTTACTGGTGTTTTAGATGGTGAAATTGATTTGGTTAACGAATAAAATCGTATTATTTTAAATACATATTTAATTGAAATGTTAACTATTTAACTACTTCCCATCTTTTTTCATAAATTTGTTAATTCTAAATTATGAAAAATATCAAGTATTTTATTCTTGCTGGTTTTGGATTTCTTGCTAGTTTTCCAATTTTTGGTCAACTTTCCGGAAATTACACAATTGGTGGAACAACCTCAAGTACGAATTATTCCACTTGGGCGGACTTTGCAACAGCATTCAATAATAATGGGGTCAGCGGAGCTGTGAATGTTAAGGTTATGTCAAATTTGAGTATTACTTCAACATTACAATTGACTCAGAATTCAAGCAATCCAACAACGTCAACCAATACCTTAACAATCGACGGAAATTCCAAAACGTTAAGTGGGTCTCCAACCTATGAAATGATTTGGTTGAATGGTGTTGATTTTGTAGAGATTAAAAGTTTATATTTATTGCATTCTGGATCAAATGCAATGGTGCAAGGTATTCGATTTTCTGGAGCTGCAAATGACAATGTAATTGATGGATGTACCGTTGATTTTTCGGGAATGAGTAGTTCTACTGTTCCAACGGGTGCTTATATTTCGTTTGCTTCAAGCAATTCTGCAATTAAAACTGTTTCAACTACGCACAATGGAATGAGAAATACAATAAAAAATTGCACGTTCAAAACAAGTTCATCCAATGCGCCTGGTCCTGCCTACGCAATTATTGATCAACAAGGTTCTAGTTTTTATAGTTCAGTGGCTACCAATAATTCTTTTGTTGGAAATAGTATAAAAAATTTCTATAGCAGTGCATTTTATATCAATTACATAAATGGAGATCAAATTAACAGTAATGATATTTCTCGAGAAACTGCAACGAGTACTTCTAAAGTGGATAGTATGATGAAGATATTTTATTTTCATGAGGGATATTCAACAAATAGAAGCAATTATATAGGAAAAAATACCATTCATGATTTGCCATACAAAGGAGCTTCTCCCACTTATTCTGGAAACTATTTGGCAGGATTAACAGGTGTAGAAGTGGTTAATATTTATGGTTCATCAACTTATCCATTCACAATTGAATTGAATAAATTTAGTTCGCTATCTTTCGCGAGCTATTTTAATGGATTGGGCATTGATAATTCAGAATTAATTTCAATCAAGCAAAATGAATTATACAATATTAATGGTTTAAATGGCACTTCAACAGTGGTTTATGCTACCAATTCATCAGATATCAACGTCATTGGAAACAAAGTAAGAAAATGCGATTTTGGTTCATTAAATGCAGGAAGTTTGGTTTCATATTATTTTATTTCGGTGGGTTGTGTTACCAATAGTGTGAATGTAATTCAATCGAATGTTATTGATTCTGTTTTAGCTGCTTCAGAATTGTATGGCTTTGCTGCATTATATGATGGTAGTTGGTTAATAGATAGAAATTCGATAACAAATAACAATGCGGTTGCTTCATCAAGTTCATTTTATGGAACATTTTTATATGGATTGGAAAATATTTCATTTAAGTCGAACTTGGTTGCCAACAACAATTCGAATACTGAAAATTATTCATTTTGGGATGTAAATTATAACACCGGATATGTGTTAGATATTCATCAAAATACCATTTATACCAGAGAAAACAATTCAAATCTGAATACTTATGGTTTTTATGTTGAAGATGAATCTTCTTTAATATTTGTAGGCAATATAATAGATATGAAAGGTGTAGGTAATGCAATACCTGCTTTTTTATATTCTACTACTGCAATCAAATTATGCAACAATAATTCATTCAATATTGGATACAGTGGCAGCCAAACTTGGAATTTAGGTACCAATAGTTTTTCTAATTTTAATGGTTGGAAATCGAGCAGCGATGTTGGTCCTGGAGAAAGTTCTGTAAATCCTGTTTTTGTCGATGTGGCTAAAAATGATTTTCGCTCAAATTGTTTTGAAACCCAGAATAATGTTACTTATGTGAAAGGAAATGACATTGATGTAGTCGCAGTAAAGAGGAATACCAAAAACAGTGATCGTGGCTCATTTGAGAATTTCATGGATTTGCAATTGGTGAATTCAGATTTGAATGTAACTGGAAAAATTTGTGCGGGTGCCGAGAGATCCTTTTCTATTTATGTAAAAAATAATTTTGTTGATACTGCGTATAACTTTTTTGTGGCTTATTCAGTTAATGGTAAGGTTACACGACAAAAGGTTACCCAGAAAATATTGCCAAATGATTCCCAAAAAATTACATTTACAGTACCTATGCTTTTTGTTTTTTCAGGGAAAAATGACATCAAAGTGTACATAGACCTTGGAGATGATAACACATTAAATGACACACTAAAATATACCGCGACAATTACAGCTTCACCGGGCGGATTGGGTATGTTTGCTTCTTCAAAAGTAACTACTCCAAACACGGCAATTTATCAATACGGAAGTAGTTTCGATATCACGATTAATGGCACACCAATTTATTATGATTTGAAAGCACCAAGATTGTATTCAAATACTTCGTACGGATCTACTTCACCAAAAAATTGGTACGCCAGTGTGCAAGCGCAAACTAAAGGTGGAAAGTCCATTTCAGGTGCAACTTTAACGGCGCCAACGTCATCTGCAGATTTAGAAGTAAAGTTCACTTCAACCGATTCAACTTTGGAAGATAGTTTTATCTATATAAAAGTGAATGTTATTGATGTAAATACGGGTTGTGATACCACCTACAAACGGATGATTTATATTTCGCCTTCACCAAGATTTAATTTTACCTATGCTTCTAAACTTTGTTCGGGCGATACAGTGAATTTTAAAAATAATTCAACATTAAAATCAGGTTATTTAAATTATACATGGAATTTTGGAACAGGAAATCCTGCCGATACTGTAAATAGTGTGGAACCATCGTTTAGGTTTTTAACAGGAGGGACATTCAACGTTTCATTTAAAGCGATTTCTTCTCCATATTATTTTGTGTTTACAAAATCATATAGCGTTGTTGTAAATACACGACCAACAGTGTCATTCACCAAAGAAAATGCATGTATTGGCAACGATTTACGCATAACTAACAATACAACACCAAGCACTTCAACAATGAGTTGGGATTTTGGCGATGGAAATGGATCGGTAGTAAATAATAAAACTTCATTTATAATGCAGTATGCAAAGCCTGCTACTTATTCAGTTAAATTATCTGCAAATAATGGAGGCTGTATTTCATCGGGTACACAAAAAATTATTGTATTTGACAAGCCTATTCCCGATTTTACAAAACAATCAGGAAATTGTGATTATGAAAAAATAGTATTTTTAAATAATACAAGTGCAGGAGGGAGTAATTTTGGTAGCACTTGGAATTTTGACGATAATGGGAAAACCAGTGTAGATAAGAATCCAACCTATAATTTTTCTTCGGCGGGTACAAAAAATATCAAATTGATTGTTCAGTCAGAGTTTGGATGTAGAGATTCCATTACCAAAAAAATTGGTATTAAAGAATCGCCAAAAGTGAGCTTTACAAATACCCAGTTTTGTGCCATCAGTAAAACGGATTTTTCGAATACTACGCCTGCTGTTAACGGAACTGCTGCAAATATTCTGTGGGATTTTTCTGAGGGAAATACGAGTACTTCAGACAATGTGAGTTACAAATGGCCAACTACGGGTAAAAGGACAATTTCATTAACCGTAACATTAGATAATGGATGTGCAGTAAAATTGTCGAAAGATATTGAAGTGCTAGACGAACCAACACCAAATTTTGTTTTTCAAGACAAATGTTCAAATGATACCATTTTCTTAGACAACAGATCAACTGGCTTAGGGAAATTAGAATATGAATGGGATTTTGGTGATAACGATTCATCTAAATTGGAAAGACCAATTCACATATATAGTGTACTTCAAAATAAAACTTTTAATATTACATTAACTGCAAAAATTATTGGAGGCTGCAGTGCAACTTTGGTGAAACAAATTAACATTTATGAATTACCGAGAACTTGCGATTTTGAATTTACACCAGATTATGCTTCATCTTTTTATGGAGCTAAATTGGAGCCTATGGATAAAAACGCAACTATTGGTGGCCAAAACAATATAGATTACAGTTGGAACATAGTTGGTTTAGGTAATAAAACTTCGAAAGATGTAAATGCAGCTGTTTATTTTAATTTATCTGGAGATGGTTCATATTCTGCCTCAATGAATGCCAAAACGCGCGATGGTGGCTGTTTTTGTTTTAAATCAAAACAAATTGTGATGAATAGGGCTTCCGTAAATCAGTCTAATCTTTATGGGGTTTCTATTTTTCCTAATCCTGCCGTTTCGAGGTTGAATATATCTGTCCCAAATGGGTTAGAAATTCAAAAAATAAAATTGATAAATTCAATTGGAGTGATTGTTGATTTGGTTGAATCAGATAATTTAAATGATGTGCACCATTATGACATTTCTCAATTTTCAAGTGGAATATATGTGATTTCTTATGAAATTTATGGTAAGCAATTTACCAATCAATTATACATTGGAAGTAGCAGGAAATAATTGATGACAAAGCAGTATTTTGATGTTTCATTTTACGAGTTTTTTCTAGAATTAGCCCTTTATAACCAAAAATCTTGGTTTGATGAGAATAGAAAAAGATATGAGAATGATGTGAAGCAACCCTTTATTGATTTTGTCTCTGACTTGCTTTTAAGTATGTCTGAGTTTGATAAAGGATATCAAGAATTGACTGCCAAGGATTGTTTGTTTAGAATTAACAAAGACATTCGATTTTCTAAAGATAAATCGCCTTATAAATTGCATTGTTCTGCTTCATTGCATATTGGTGGTAGAAAAAAGATGTGGCCAGGTGGCATGTATATTGAATTGGGTGCAGAAAGTTGTGGAATTTATTCAGGTGTTTACATGCCAGAAAAAGAGGATCTTTTAAAATTTAGAAACAACATATCTAATAATTTACAAGATTTTGAAAGCGCCATTCATGAACCAAATTTCATTAAGTATTTTGGTGAAGTTTTAGGTAGTAAAAATAAGATCATCGATTCATCGTTAAAAGAATCCGCAGCCAAACAACCATTGATATTTAATAAACAATTTTATGTTGCCCATTCTTTTGAACCTGAAAAAACATTCGAATCTGACTTCATCGAATATATCATTGATGTATGGAGATCAGCCGCATCGTTTAATGCGGTATTAGAGGGAAATATACGTTAATGGATTTTTAAATCTTTTGATTTTTAATGTTGGTCAAAAGAATTTATTTTCTAAATTTAGATGTAAATCTATTTTGAATTTATATCTTTGGGAATATGATAAAAAATATTAAATCGTTCTTAGTAATCTGTTTTTCAATAGTTTTGCTTCTGACTACTTGTCTCATCTCATCATGTACAAAAGATGTAATAACGCCGGCAGGAAATACCAATGGCCAATATTTGAATTCAAACAAAGGTTCTTCATGGGATTATATCATTGATAGTGCGGGCAATTCTTCAAAGGTTGAGGTAACAGATTCAATTGTAATTGCTTTCGGTAAAAAATTTACGAATTTTCACAATACTTATCCTTCAGGAACCGTGTATAGAAATTTTTATGCATACCAAGATGGTCAATATTCCTTGATGATTACAAGTGCCGCAGGAACTCAGCAAGAATTGATATATTTAAAGGACAATGTAAAAGAAGGAGATAAATGGAGTAATACAGTTACACCTGTTTCTACACCGTTGTTATATGAATATGAAGTAACAGGAATTGGTGGCACAAGAATGGTTAATTCTTCAACATTTACTGGGGTCGTAAGGGTTCATTGTGTTGTGGCTTCTATCAACTATCAATCTGATGCCTACTATGCTCCGAGTATTGGTTTGATTGATTTAGAAGAAGACTATTCAACTGTTAAATATACTGCGAAACTTAAGTCTTATATTTTAAAATAATAAAATGGCAACAACAATGGTAAAATGTCCTCATTGCCTTGAGGAATTTGACGTTCAAGGAATACTTACGCAACAACTTGAATCGGATATAAAATTAAAGTATGAGCAACAGAGCAAAGCCGATCGCAAGAAAATTGAAGCTGAGGCTGAGGTCTTTGCAAAGGCTAAAGAAGAATTTGAACTTGCGAAAAAACGAGAAAACGAATTGTTTCAGGATCGATTGAGCAAACAATTGGCTGCTGATAGGAAAAGTTTAGAAGTTGAACTTAAAACCAAGATGCTCGATGAAAATGCAGAGGTTTTGAAGTCTATGCAAGAAGAACTCAACGAAAAATCACAGCAATTAAAGGAATTAAATAGGGCAAAAGCAGATATTGAGAAATTAAAGCGCGAAAAGGATGAAATGAAGGAAACCCTAGAAGCGGAGTCTCAAACGCGCTTAAACGAGATAATATCCCTCGAAAAAGAAAAAATCAAACGCGTAGAAGAAGAACGCAATGAAATGAAAATGCGCGAACTTATGAAACAGCTCGAAGATCAGAAAAAGTTAACTTCTGAAATGAGACGTAAACAAGAGCAGGGTTCGATGCAAATGCAGGGTGAAATTTTGGAATTGGCGATTGAAGAATGGCTTTCGAGTGAGTTTCCACTCGATACGATTGAAGAAATTAAAAAAGGTGCCAGAGGTGGAGATTGTATTCAAATTGTTAATACAAGAGATTCTGCCGATTGTGGCAAAATTTATTATGAAAGCAAACGCACCAAAGAGTTTCAGTCGAATTGGATTGAAAAGTTTAAGAACGACATGCGAGAAAAAGGCGTGGATATTGGTGTAATTGTTACCGAAGCTATGCCGGTTGGAATGGAAAGAATGGGCCAAATTAATGGAATTTGGATTTGTAAATTTGAAGACTTTAAAAGTCTAGCAGCCATTTTAAGGGAATCATTAATTCGTGTGAGTTTGGCGTTGGTTTCTCAAGAGAATAAAGGCGATAAAATGACCATGTTGTATGATTTTTTAACAAGCAGCGAATTTCGAATGAGAATTGAAGCCATTGTGGAAGGATTTACCCAAATGAAGGCTGGACTGGAAACAGAAAAACGCGCCATGCAAAAGATTTGGAAGGAGAGAGAAAAGCAAATTGAAAAGGTTGTTATAAATACCATTGAAATGTATGGCTCAGTAAAAGGAATTGCAGGTAGTGCCGTTCAATCAGTTGCCGCTTTGGAACTTCCTACCGATGATGACATTGATAATTTAGAGTTCTAAACTTTTGCGGCCCCTACAGGAATCGAACCTGTATTTTAAGTTCCGGAGACTCATGTAGTATCCATTCTACGAAGGGGCCAGGCTTTTATTTCTGCAAAGATACGGTGCATTTGTGTTTTCACAGATACTTGTTGAAACTCCCAATAAGATTAATTAACTTTGTGTTCAATTTGTATATGAAATACTTGAAAATATTTTCTTTGAAGTTCTATGGTTCTTTTGCTGTTATTGCGGTAATATTTTCACTCAGCAATTGCACCTATTATGTTGAAACTTTAGAGTCTTCAGTGGGCAATAATTATTTGTCTGATTTTCATTATTCCAAAATTCTCACTCAATTTCAAGATGCTGCCAACGTTATTTTTAGGGGTCATTCCCTGGTAAATGGTCCTTCCATTTCATTTGATACTTCTCAAGTAACTAAAACAATCACCCTAAATTACGGTGATACGCTATCAATGTATTATGATGGCGTAAATAGAAGGGGTATAACAACAGCTACTTGGCAAGGTGATTTTTATAAACCAGGCACAGAAGTAATTGTGACTTTTGAAAATGGATTTTTATGTAATGGCTGGTATTACGATGGTACCATGAAATTTACTTATCTTGATTTGAATGAATACAATCAGCCTGAATACTTAATGGAAACAACAGGTATTCAAGTTATCAATAAATCTACCCAAGAAAATTACAATTGGAATAATGTTTACACCAGAACTAAAGTTTTGGGCGATGCTACAATGAAGTCCGATGACGACGTTTGGTCAGTTTCGGGCATTATTTATGCTAGAAACGAAAAAGGCCGTTATTACAATGCAATAATTAAAGATTCAATTTATTTTGACAACAGTTGCCAGTACGGAATTACCAAAGGTCGCATTGATATTGCACCTGTTGATGACGATCAACGTACATTTGTCTATTATGGAGAAGTCCCCAATTGTGACGTTTGGGTAACATTTAAAAGAGGTACACGGGTTGTTACTGTTACGAAAAACAGATAATTATTCGGCAAATAAATTGCCTTTTGAATCTAGCCAGGCATTCTTTTCATTATAAGGAACCAACCAATATCCACTAAAATCTTCATAGCTGATTCCATCAAAAACAGGATCAATGATGTATTTGTTAGTCAAGCTATTGTAAACTCCCCATGTAGATTCTTCAGGGTTTCCTTGAACAGGAATTCTAACAATATATTGGTTTGGAACATCAGTAAAATTAATGTCTAAAAACTTAAAGTCTATCAACACGTTTCCTTTTTCATTAATCAATCCCCACAAACCTTTCTTTTGTGCAATAATAAAGCCTTCTTTTTCTGAAGGTGCAACTGCTTCAAAGTCCTTGAACACCGTGCCTTTGTCGTTGTTTATGTTCACCAAAGACTCATCCATGGTGTAAATATTCCAAACACCTTTATTTAAACCGCCTAGCCAATGATCTGTTAATATTGATATTTCATCTACAGAATTCGTTGACATGGCTTTAGATTTGGGATTAAACCATTTTAATTGTTTCTTTTCTTTGGCAATAAATAACTTTTGAGCTTGGATGTTGATGTTTGGAAATGGATTTTTATTCATCACTTTCCCCGCAGTATCGTAAAGTGTAAATCCAGTTTTTTGTTTTACTGCGTAGCCAGTAAAAAATTCGTTTACGGTATACCAAACTTCTTCGTGTATTGGAGGGATAATTTCTTTGAATTCCGCTCTCAAATTCTCCGGAGTCAATGATAAATTGAATTGAGCGCCCAATTCGTTCAATTGCTTTGAATTTGTATTCAATTGATTAATAAACCCCCGAAATGGTTTTGCCAAAATACCAATTTTCTTTTTGCCATCGATGATTTTGGTAATTTTACTGAAACCGTTTTCAAAATCTTGAATATTTTCGTATTCTTTTGAAACCACATCGCCAAAACGATTAATATAAAACCATTTCGAATCTGTAGATTCAATCAATGCCACCCCATTTTTGAAACTATAAGCCTGTTTATATTTGTAATCAATTGCAACTTGTCCATTGGCTTCAATATATCCCCACAAATTATTTAAAGAAACCGGTATCAATAATTTTGGTAGTTCAATAATATCGGCATTTACCGTAAAAGTTAATTTTGAAGTCAAAATGCCATTAAATTGAAGTGGGGTAATGAGCTTACCTGCAATATTGATAAATCCCCAAAATTTGCCATTGAAAACCGCACCTATCCCCATTGAGGTATCAAAATATATTCTTTGGAATTTACAAGGTAAAACTTCATTTCCTAGTGAGTTTATGATGCCATATCGCTCAGCCTTCAGCACAAATGCCATGTTTGGAGTAAACTGAATAATTTCATCGTAATTGTTTTTGTTTACCCGAGTTCCATCTTTTTCTACATAGTAAAACTCAGGAGTTTCAAAAGCATCTAACTTCATCACCAAGGCACAACCTGGCATTAACATCGATCCATTGTCATACCACTTTTTATGATACTTAGATGCATATGGATAGGCAAAATCATACGAACTGTCGGACCAAGTTTCGGAACTTGCCGAATCTACAAAAACATATTTCAAGTCTTTGGTTAAATATGGCACCGGTATAACATTCAAATACCGCAATAAATATTCAACTTGTGACTTATGTATGGCTTTTGGATATCTCGAAAGATAGTAATTGTATTGCGCCTCATTATTGACAGATTTGGCCTCCAAATAAGCAATGCTTTCGGCATGATTCAAAGCACTGTCTTTTTGTGGTGCCCTTGGATATTCTTTTGCAAACAGCAAAAATGCATTTTCAGTATTCGTTCTAAGGGTATTGATATATGCCAAATTGTATAATGAATCTTCCATGACCTTGAAAAAATTCAATTGATGGATTTGATAGTTTAACTGGGTTTCAGATTCTATATTATCCCAATAGGTCTTTAAATAATTTTTGTAAGCCAAAATGGAATTTGTTTGAATTACACTGTGGAAATTCAATGTGTCTTGCGTTAATTCTAGGTGAAAAATACAGTTCGTTAGTAATGAATTACTCTTTGGTGAAAACGATTGCGTTTGAGAGGCATCTGACTTATTTAAAATTGAATCTCTGAACTGAAAGAAAGTTAACTTCGTTTTAAACAATCGGATATACTGTTGGTTAATCTCCCTTTGATTGAAACCACTTCCATTGGAAGTAATTTTATCAGGATTTGTACTTCGGTTACTCAAAAAAGCCTTTTCGACTTGCTGCGCAAATAAACTGTCGAAATTTTTCAATGTAAGGTGGTATCTTTTTTGAATTTGCTTCGCTTTGCCTTGATTTCGGAATTGTTGAATGGCAACAGACAAAGCTTTATCGGAAATGATAAACGCAGAATCGAATTTGTTTTCGCTCAAATAAACGCGGGTTAAGTCATACCACAAGATACATTCAGTAGAATCTTTTTTCGATTTTAATAAAAAAATTGATTTTTTAGCTTCGCTAAATTTTTTACCTTCAACTAGTTGGTGGGTTTTGTAAAGTTTGTTGAAAAGAGGTAAAAATGGATTTCCTACAACCGTAGCCACACAAAAGAAAAAGAAATAAATAGAGAGGCGCTTTGAAATCACAATACAAATTTATTAATAAATTTGTGAAATGGAATACAGAAGATTAGGTAAATCAGGTTTGCCAATTAGTGAGCTCAGTTTTGGCTCTTGGATCACGTTCGGAAATCAGATTGGCGACGACATGAGCGAGACGTTGATGGACATTGCCTATGACGCTGGTGTCAACTTTTTCGACAATGCCGAGGTGTATGCCGCCGGTGAAAGTGAAAAAGTAATGGGTCGCATTTTACATAAGAAAAATTGGTCGCGCGATAGCTACATTCTTTCTAGTAAAGTCTATTTCGGTGCAGGAGCAAAAGTCCCTACACAAAGAGGACTTCACAGAAAGCACATTTTTGAAGCTTGTGAACAAGCCCTCAAAAGATTGAAAGTAGATTATTTGGATTTGTATTTCTGCCACCGTCCCGACAAACAAACCCCCATTGAAGAAACCGTTTGGAGCATGCACCAACTCATCATGCAGGGTAAAATTCTGTATTGGGGAACCAGCGAATGGAGTGCCCAAGAAATTATGGAAGCCCACATGGTTGCGCAACGCTATAATTTAATTGGTCCTACCATGGAACAACCGCAATACAATATGCTTCACCGTGAAAAAGTTGAAGTTGAATACAGTCAAATTTATAAAACCGTTGGATTGGGAACCACAATTTGGAGCCCACTTGCTAGTGGTTATTTAACGGGCAAATACATTGATGCCCCTAAGAAAGACGTGCGTTTGAAGCGCGAAGAATTGGGTTGGTTGGCCGAGCGTTTGTTTACCGAACAAAACGAAAGCAGGGTTAAAGAATTAATGACATTTGCGGCAGACCATGGATTTTCATTGCCTCAATTGGGAATTGCATGGTGTTTGAAAAATGAAAATGTAAGTACCGTAATTTTGGGTGCTACCAAAGCTTCTCAATTGAAAGAAACTTTAAAAAGTAGGGAATTGGTTCAAAAGCTAACACCTGAAATTATGAACGACATTGAACTTATTTTGAACAATAAACCTGTTCACCCTCAATTTTAAAATACAATTGGATTGTTTTTGCAGCTGCATTGTCGAATTCTTTGCAAATACAAACTAAATTTGAAAACTATGTTAGCCGATAGAGAAGAAATTTTAAGCAGAATTGATGCCAAATACCATGCAATTAATCAAAATCCAGATGTTCATTTGGAGGGATTGTCGTGGTCTAATCCGATTACTTATTGGGATTATATTTTGCCGGAGGCGTTGTTGGGATTGCAAATTCAGAGAACCGATCAACCCGATGAAATGGTGTTTATTATGTATCACCAAATCAATGAGTTGTATTTTAAAATGATTTTGTGGGAAATCAATCAAGTGAGCAATGCCGATCAGGTTGATGCTCCCTTCTTTACCGAAAAATTGCGCAGAATTAGCCGTTACTTCGATATGCTTTCCTCTTCTTTTTCCATTATGGGGGACGGTATGGACCGCGATCAGTATATGAAGTTTAGAAATACGTTGACACCTGCCAGCGGATTTCAAAGTGAACAATACCGTTTGATTGAAATTGCGTCTACCGAATTAATCAATTTGATAGATTTCAGATTTAGGGCAACTATTGACAGAAATACGCCTTATGAGCATGCCTTTGAACACATGTATTGGCAAGCGGCTGGAAAAGACCATAAAACGGGCAAAAAGAATACCTTGCTTATGAATTTTGAGCGCAAGTATAAAACATCGTTTTTGCGCAAAATGGAGGAATGCAACACCACCAATTTATGGACAAAGTTCAAGCAATTGCCTGAACATGTAAAATCTAATGCTGACTTAGTGGCGGCAATGCGTCATTACGACTACACAGTGAATGTAACTTGGGTAATGGCACATTACAACGCAGCAGGCAAATACTTGGGTAATGCGGCTGCAACGGGTGGCAGCGATTGGCAAAAATACATGCACCCAAAATACCAGCGCCGCATTTTCTTCCCTGAGCTATGGAGCGAAGAGGAATTGAAAAACTGGGGCGAGGGTGTTTAAGGGTATTTATTGAAGATGAATTTGAGCTTCTAACAACTGAAAGAAGCTTTTTTTTTGCAAATTTCCCGAAAGCTTTTCCATGAAAGATTCGCATCTTTGCTGCCAATGCAAACAAATGATTCTGTAATTATTCAAAATACCATTGCCTTTGTGCAAGATACCCTGAAAAATGCCGAAGGTGGACATGATTGGTGGCATATTTACAGGGTGCATGTGAATGCCAAACGCATTGCCGCCAATGAAAATGTAAATGGATTGGTGGTTGAACTGGCTGCCCTGCTCCACGATATTTCTGATTCGAAATTCAATGGCGGAAACGAAACCCTCGGTGCCGAAATTGCCCGTGATTTTTTAACCAATCAAAAACTAGATAGTCAAACCATTGAACACGTGGTTCAGATTATCAATCATATATCTTTTAAGGGCGGAAAAGAATCTCGGACCTTTCATTCCAAAGAGTTTGACGTGGTTCAAGATGCCGATCGCCTCGATGCCATCGGCGCCATAGGCATTGCCAGAACCTTCAATTATGGTGGATTTAAGGGAAATGAAATTTACAACCCCAATGTCCCTCCAAATTTGAACATGACAAAAGAGGAGTACAAAAAAGGCGGGCAACCCTCTTTGAATCATTTCTATGAGAAATTATTGCTGTTGAAAGATTTGATGAACACCAAAACAGGGGCTGACCTCGCTGCCCAACGTCATGCTTTTATGGAATTGTATTTAACCCAGTTTTTTGAAGAAGTGGGTGACCGTTAATTTGCAGTTTTTGAGGGACGTCTTTTAAACGCTTACCCCGAAAAAGTATCCAACCAACGCGGTTAATCCCATTGCCAAGGTACCCCAAATGGTAATTCTTAAAACAGATTTAAATGGTTTTGAACCACCAGTTTTAGAGGCAATGATTCCCAAAACAACCAAGAAAATAATGGCTGAACCGTAAAGGGCGAATTCCATGTTGGCAAGAGGGATGAATAGCGCAACCAGTAGCGGTAAAGCACCGCCTAAGGTAAAAGCAGCGCCTGAAGCCAAGGCTGCTTGTAAGGGATTGGCTTGACTTAATTGTGTAATGCCTAGTTCATCGCGCACGTGTGCAGCAAGTGCATCGTGTTCGGTAAGTTCGAGGGCCACTTGCATGGCTGTTTCTTTTTTGAGTCCACGTTTTTCATAAATGGCTGCCAAAATTTGAAGTTCTTCTTCTGGCATTTCGGCAAGTTCTTGGGCTTCGCGTTCAATATCGGCTTTTTCGATATCGGTTTGGGAACTCACAGAAACGTATTCACCGGCAGCCATAGCCAATGCACCAGCCACCAATCCTGCTACAGATGCCAACACAATGGGTTCTCTTTGTGTGCTTGCAGCGGCAATACCAATTGCAATACTAGAAATTGAAATGATACCATCGTTGGCACCCAAAACGGCTGCGCGCAGCCAATTGCTTCGGTGTATGTAATGGTTATCTAGGTAATTGTCGATGTTAATGGTATTGTTATTGTTATCGGGAAGGTTGTTTGGAGATTCCATAATGGGGTGGGGGTGAGTTGGTGGAACAAAAATAGGTGAATTTTCCCAATAAAAAACCCTCGTTAAACGAGGGTTTTTGGTATCGAACTTGATTATCAACTATTTAAAATTCAACAACCTAAATATCAAAATCTAGTAAAGCACCCATTTCGCACAAGGTTTTCTTAAAATGTTACTCAAAGCTAAGGAAATCAAAATGATTCTACAAATGGGATAATTCATCCGTTTATTGAATTCATATAGAACTAACAGCCAAATTAAAAGTACATGTGCCCTAATATCTATTTACGGCAAGGCAGTATGTATTGACTGCAAGATTAGTAGGTGGACAACAATTTTACAAGGAACTTAATATCGCTTTTTATAGGAGTTGAATAAAATATTCAATTATACTCAAAACGTTTTAAAAGCGATGGTTCTAATTCTCAGCCTAATACCCTTGTTTTCAAAATACTGTTTGCCGGTGCCGAAGTCGAACGCCCACGCCCCGTATTTTAAGTTGGCATTATCGTTACTACTCCAAAATTGACCGTTAATTTTTAAAATACTATTGTTCAGATAAATCTGCTCCCACTCACGACCTGTTGGCAATCTATATTCAGATCCTGCCAAAGCAACGTTTCTTCGAGCGTCGTGCCAATTCATTTTTGGAGTTCCGCTGGGGGTAAAATCGGTTTTTTGCATAATCATTCCCCCCGTGCCCGTTCGATTCAAAATAACAATGATACCGCCGAGATGCTCTTGACCAATTTTGAATTGAGCGCTAGATGAATTCATCCAAATTCCAGCAAAAAGTAAAGTTATTAATAATTTGTATTTCATATACATAGATTTTTATTTTTACAAAAATAATATAGTTCAAAGAATAAATAACATTTCCGCTGTCAATTATTTAATGAATATGCTATTCCGTCGATATTTAATAAGGAACAGAAATCCTACAGAATCGCCTACAACTAAACTTTTAAATTTTCAAATTAAAAATAGTATGACGCCCGACAAAATACTTTAATCAAATATATTTTTAAAGTAGAAGTCCCCGAGGGAGTCTTTTTTCGCATAAACAAATGACTCCCGAATTGCACCCTCTAATGAACCAATTTTAAGGATGTTTTGGATTCGACTAAAAACAAAAAACCCCGTAAACACTAGATTCACTGGGTTTAATGAAAATTAAAATACTTTTAATTGTGGAGTTGGGGGGAATTATCTCACTTCGTTCGATGATTCCTGAGGTGGGCAACTGAAGTTTTACTTTTTGCGTCTTATCTTGCAATTAATTTTTAGCAGGATGATAAAAAACTTTTTCAATCAAAACAGAAATTTCTCGTTGCTTTTGTTGGGCCTTTTGCTCGTTTTTCCAGCCATTGCTCAGCCACCAGCGGGCGCCGTGGCGGCAAAACCCAATATCATTTATTATGCCGGCGGCAAGTGCGATTTTTATGATGCCAACAGCAATTTGTTGCTTTCTGTGGATGCCGCGGAAGCGGGATGGTCGGCTAC
>JAIYAW010000002.1 GCA_027488835.1 Bacteroidota bacterium
ACTTCGTTCGTTTGACAAACAATGGTGAAACAACAATTAAAAAACTAGTTGTAAATAACTAAATTGTAATTAAAATTTTATAGAGGAAAAGGCTCCACGAAAGTGGAGCCTTTTTTTTTAATATTGAATTTGCGAAAAAATAATTAAATTTGAAGACATGTCAATATTTACTGGATTAACGAAAGAATTTAAAGTAGGATTGCTAACTGCGGTTTCTTTAACAATATTGATTCTAGGATACAATTTTATGTTGGGTAAGGACAACCCGCTTCAACGTGGCAGAGAGTTTATTGTTTATTGTGACAGTTCAAGAGGTTTGTCAGTTGGAACTTCAGTAGTGTATAATGGTTTTAGAATTGGACAATTGACTTCTCTACAATTAGTAAATGATGGACAGTCTATCGAAGCCAAGATTGAAATATCTGCAGATTTGAAGATCCCAAAGGACTCTAGATTAAAAGTAGAGTCAGAATTGTTAGGTGGGCAAAAAATGAAATTGGTTCGTGGTGTTTCCACCGAGTATGCTGAGGACGGAGATACCTTGAAAGCCTTGTATTCCAGAGATCAATTTTCTGCTATGAATGATAAAATTTTGCCATTGGTTTCCAAAGCTGATTCTTTATTGTCATCGATGAACGCTTTCTTTAAAAGTGCAGCAGTTGATAGAGCTATGCAAGAATTACCATTGGCGGTAATATCATTAAAAAATACGTTAGATAAAATTGATTTGCTAGTTTCAAACGCAACGCCTGGTATAACAAATTCCTTGAATAATGCAGCTATCTTTTCTAACAAATTGCAAAGTTATGGCACTAAGATAGATGTTGTTTTAAAGAGTTTTGAAAGGGTAGGGATGCAATTAGATACAGTAGACATTGGTACTGCAGTTTCATCTTTAACAACGTCTTCTCAGGAATTAGCTGACTTGCTTAGCAGTATTTCAAAGGGAGAAGGTTCTTTAGGTAAATTGGCAAAAGATCCTGCGTTATACTATGAAATCCAAAAAGGCACTATCGAATTGAACAGGGTGATTTTGGATTTGAAAAAGTATCCTGAAAAGTACATTCCGGTGCCTTTTACAAAGACTCAGCGTAAAAAAGCCAAAGATGCTTCCAAAAAAGATAAGCAAGTTTGGGGAGATAGTGCTACGTCCAAATAGGAAGTTATTATTTGCTTATTTTTTGAATTTTATTTGATTTTATATATTCATATATAAAAATCATAATAACCATATAAAGAAGGTGGTAAAAAAAATCTTCGAGCGGTATGGTTCCAATTCTAAATGTGCAATTTTCTGCATCGTTGTATATTAATATTGGTTTACCCGTCAAAACACCATTCACATAACTCATAGGTATAAGACAAACTAACCAAGCTACAAGTAAATGATTGGATATAGTTTTATAAATTTGGGTCTTCCAGATATATGCAAAAATGATTACTGCTCCAAGTAATCCAAAAGTCACCACTGTATATAGTTTGGTTAAGTTTGAGAGCAACATTAGTATAGAAAACACTAAAATTATTATCCAAGGCAATGTCCCTCCAAATTTTAAATTGGGAAAATAGATTTTGATGCATTCATATATGAATAAAGATGCATATGGAACTACAAGAAAAAATAAGTATTCTTCTAAAGGCAAAAGAAGAAATTTATATTTGAGAATATAAACATCGTTAAACTTCCAAATATTATTTTGGGTAAAGAAGATATCCCAACATATATATATGATGGAAGTTATTCCAGCACTAATTAAAAAATGTTTAAAGTTTTTGTAAAAAGCTACCTTTTTATCAAATGATAATGCTATTGGTCCAGCAATTGTGAAAAAAATCAGAAAAAGATACGTGAACTGTTTGTCCATCCTGCAAATTATGCCATTTTTAGAGGTAGTCCAAATTCTTTACCGTAATCTTTCAATTTTTCTCTTAGTATTCTGCGTGCAATAAATATTCTGGTTTTAATTGTACCTATTGGGATATTTAATTCTTCAGAAATTTCATGGTATTTAAATCCTTCAGCATTTAAAGTAAATGCGATTTTTAAGTCTTTAGATAAACTATCAATTGCAGCATCTAAATCTCTGCGAATAAACTTTAATTCTGCATCATTTTCGACTTTTTGTGAAGGTAAATCTATGTAGTAGGTATTGTCGGTGAAATCTAAAAATGTATTTCGTTTTTGATCTCTGCGGTAATTATTTATAAAGGAGTTCTTCAAGATCGTATACAGCCAACCCCTTAGGTTGGTACCTTCTTGAAACTTGTCTTTATAACGATAAGCTTTTAATATCGTTTCCTGAACCAAATCTTTGGTTTCATCCAGGTTGTGAGTTAATGACAATGCGTAGTTTCTTAACGGCATTAATTCATTTTCCATCATCTTGTCGAAATTAATTTGTGTAATGTTCATATCTAATCGTTAAACAAAATTGCGATATATTTTCGACATTGTCAAGTTTTTTGTTTAATAAATATTAATATTTATCAAACAAAAAACTTGATGTTGATTGTTTTATTTGCGTAAAGATTTGAAATTTAATGCCATATGAATCTATCTCTCTGATAACTGTTGAGGGAAATGTGTATAACTCTATACAAAAACATTTACAATTACTTTGTTTAATGTTTGTTCTACTTGTTTAAACATTGTCAAAGGATTTGCTTTTGTTCATATTGGGTTATGTAAACAATTTTAAGAATTACAGTATTTGGAAGTTTTGTTACATTTATGCTGGTCAAGTGAATTAGTTTATTTTTTATGAAAAATGTAGTTGGTGATGCAATTAATTTTTTAAGTTCAATACAAAAAAAGGCCATCCTGTTTGAGGATGGCCTTTTAATATGATTTAGATTTGTATTTGTATTAAACCAAAACAACTACTTTGTCTTTCAGTACTTCAACCAATCCACCAGATACTTCAAATGTATGTACATCTGAACCAGACTTGATTTCCATTTGACCAGATTTCAAATTGGCAATCATAGCGGCGTGATTTGCCATGATTTGGAAACTACCGTTCGCACCGGGTAATGTGATTAAATCAGCAACGCCGGTATATAATGTTTTATCTGGGGATAATACTTCAACTTGCATAATTAGGCAGCAGATTCTTCTAGTAATTTTTTACCTTTAGCAATGGCATCTTCAATTGTTCCAACTAAGTTGAATGAAGCTTCTGGATATTCATCAACTTCACCATCCATGATCATGTTAAATCCTTTGATGGTTTCCTTGATATCAACCAATACTCCTGGTATACCTGTAAATTGTTCTGCAACGTGGAAAGGTTGAGATAAGAAACGTTGAACACGACGAGCGCGGGAAACGACTAATTTATCTTCTTCACTTAATTCATCCATACCTAAGATAGCAATGATGTCTTGAAGTTCTTTATAACGTTGTAGTAATTCTTTAACTCTTTGAGCACAACCATAGTGTTCTTTGCCTAAAACTTCAGGTGAAAGAATACGAGATGTCGAATCCAAAGGATCTACCGCTGGATAGATACCTAACTCAGCAATTTTACGACTCAATACTGTAGTAGCATCTAAGTGGGCAAAAGTTGTAGCTGGAGCTGGATCTGTTAAATCATCGGCAGGTACATATACTGCTTGTACAGAGGTAATTGAACCACGCGTAGTAGAAGTGATACGTTCTTGCATTACACCCATTTCGGTAGCAAGGGTAGGTTGGTAACCAACGGCACTAGGCATACGACCTAATAACGCAGAAACTTCTGAACCAGCTTGGGTGAAACGGAATATATTATCAATAAAGAAAAGGATATCTTTACCAGCGCCTGTTCCATCACCATCACGGAAATATTCTGCAACTGTTAAACCGCTCAATGCAACACGTGCACGTGCTCCTGGAGGCTCATTCATTTGTCCGAAAACAAGTGTAGCTTGACTTTCTGCAAGTTCAGCCATATTTACTTTCGATAAATCCCATCCACCTTCTTCCATACTTTCAACGAATTCTTTACCGTAACGAATTACGCCAGATTCAATCATTTCACGAAGTAAGTCATTTCCTTCACGGCTTCTTTCTCCAACACCTGCAAATACTGACATACCACTGTATGCTTTTGCAATGTTGTTGATTAATTCCATAATCAATACAGTTTTACCAACACCGGCACCACCAAACAATCCAATTTTACCACCTTTTGCATAAGGTTCAAGTAAATCAATTACTTTGATACCTGTGTAAAGAGGTTCGGAACTTGTACTAAGATTTTCGAAAGTTGGTGCAGCTGAGTGAATAGGACGACCATTGCTGTTGTCTAATGCTTCCATTCCGTCAATAGCATCGCCGATAACGTTTAATAAACGTCCACGAATTCCATCACCGGTAGGCATAGTAATAGCAGAACCTGAGTCAACAGCATCCATGCCTCTACGTAATCCTTCTGTTCCATCCATGGCAATTGTTCTTACCATGTTTTCACCTAAGTGTTGTTGTACTTCTAAAACCAACTTTTGACCATTTTCTTTTATTACAGTCAATGAGTTGTAAATTTTAGGTAAAGTGGATCCAAATTCGTTAAAACTTACATCGACAACTGGACCAATGATTTGTGATATTTTACCTTTGTTTACCATCATGTGCTTTTCAGTGTGCAAAGGTAGTAAATAAAAATTTCAACTCAATATTTTTTTTAATTAAGTGTAAAAAACACCTTTTTTACTTTATGGGCTTGTTGTACCTTCGCATTCTCAAATTTATGGATCGTAATACGGTAATAGGATTTTCGCTGATTTTCCTAATTTTAACAGGATATTATTGGTACACTGCACCAAGCCCTGAACAACAAGCACTCATTCAAAAAAGTCAGGACAGTTTGAATAGAATTGTGGTTGAAAAACAACAAGTTCAAAACAAACTTGATTCTGCGCAATTCATTCAAAAAAATGCAAATTCAACAACCAAGGATTCTGTAGTTACCGATAAAACAAATTTTGCTGCTTCAGCATCTGGTGTTGCAAAAGAATTAAGCATTGCAAATAAGAATCTGATTATTACCGTTAACTCTCATGGTGGTGCCATTACAAAGGTAGTCTTGTCTAAATACAACCGTGCAGATTCTACTCCTTTGGTGCTGTTAAATCCAATCGATAATCACCAATCGTGGATATGGACAGATCAAAATGGCCAAACAATTAATAGTGCCAATTACTTTTGGCAAGTGGAAAACCAAACTTCGCAGTCTTTGTCCCTCAAATTAAAAATTAATGACTCGAGTTACATCCAACAAGATTATTCATTAACGGATACGAACATGTTTGTGGTAAACTACAATTTCACAATTCATGGCATGAATGATTACATACGAAGAGGAAATTCGGATTTTAAATTGACATGGATTGCTACACTAAATAAACAAGAGCGCCATAAAAAGTGGGAGGATCAAAACACGGCATTGGTTTATAAAATGCCAAGTGAAGACCCTGATAAGTTAAAAGTATCGGAACCTACAACAGAAATTTTAAAAAACAGATTGGACTGGTTTGGTTTTAAACAACAATATTTCTCATCAATCTTAATTAACAAATCGGGATTTTCAACAGATGCGAAATTATCTTGGGATAAAGTAAACAGTGAAAATAAGCTCAAGAAAATGAGCGCCGATGTATTCGTTGATTTTGAAGGTGAGGAAAACAAAGTGGTAAATATGGCCTATTATTTTGGTCCAAATCACTTTTACACCATGCAAGCTGCTTCGGTTGGAATGCCAAACCATGGCATTGAGCGCGTCATTCCAATGGGATGGGGTATTTTTGGATGGGTGAATAGATATATCGTAGTTCCTGTGTTTTCAGCATTAGAAGGAACCATTGGAAATATGGGTATTATCATTTTATTGCTTACCGTAATCATCAAAATCTTGTTATTGCCTTTGGTATATAAATCTTATATATCAACAGCGAAAATGAGAATTTTGAAACCTGAAATTGATGCGATTAAAGAAAAAAATGGCAACGATATGCAAAAGACGCAAGCCGATAATATGTCGTTATACAAAAAGGCAGGTGTGAGTCCATTGAGTGGTTGTATTCCTATGCTCTTGCAAATGCCAATTTTATTTGCCATGTTCCAGTTTTTCCCGAATGCCATTCAATTGCGTCAAGAATCATTTTTATGGTCGCATGACTTGAGTAGTTATGACAGTATTTTCGACTTTGGATTTAATATTCCTTTTTATGGCGATCATATCAGTTTGTTTACGTTAATGATGACCGCATCAACCTTGATCTACACACATTTGAACAACCAAATATCAGGTGTCACTGGTCAAATGAAGTGGATTGGGTATTTCATGCCTGTGATTTTCTTGGGCGTATTGAACGATTATGCTTCCGGATTAACTTGGTATTATTTTGTAAGTAACATGATTACATTTGGTCAACAGTGGGCAATTCGTAAAATGGTTGACGATAAAAAATTACATGCGCAAATTGCAGAAAGTCGCAAAAAGCCAGTTGTAAAGTCAGGCTTCCAAAAAAGAATGGAAGAAGCCATGAAAGCGCAACAACGTGCAAAAAAGAAATAATAATTAGTCGCATATATCCGATAAAAAACGCCCTTGAAATTTCAAGGGCGTTTTTTTATAGTATCCTTTGATAAAATTTGCCGGGCAATACTTGAATTAGCCCTTTTAATTCGAGTTCTAAAAGTGCTAATGTTATTCTATGCAACGGTAAACTGGAATAATTGGTAAGCTCGTCAATATGTAATTTTTTTTCTGATAACATTTGCATGATGCTTTTTTCATCGTCATTTAAACTGGGGAAAATATCTAATTGTTGAATGAGGGTTGAAGGCCCTTTTCTATCCCATTTCATGATTTGAATAATGTCGGCGGCATCTTCAACGAGGTGAGCCACATTCCTTTTTACCATCGCATTACAGCCTTTGCTCATTAGGTCGTTCGGATTGCCCGGTATTACCAATACTTCTCTGTCGTAACTGTGTGCAATTTGAGCCGTGGCCATACTTCCACCGGTTAAGGCGCTTTCTATAACCAAAAGGGCATCGCACATGCCGGCAACAATTCTGTTTCTTCGCGGGAAAAGGTCGGGATGAATTTCTGTACCCGATGGCATTTCAGAAATCACAGCGCCGTTGGTTTGGATCATTTTTCGGGCAATTTCCGTATGTGTTTTTGGATAAATTGTATCTAACCCATGTGCCAAAACCCCGACAGTTGGAATATTCGATTTTAGAGAGGATAGGTGGGCAACACCGTCAATGCCATAAGCCAATCCACTAATAATTTGCACATTTACTCCAATAAGATCTTTAATAATTTGTTGTGTAAGTTGCACCCCATTTTTAGTTGGTTTGCGGGTTCCGACAATTCCAATTGATTTTGGGGGATTTAAATTTGCTTTTCCAGATGTAAAAAGAAAAAGTGGACTATCTACCAGCTGCTTTAATCGCAAGGGGTATTTTTCATGAAAATAGGGGAGGATCGAAATATTTTTGGCTTCGCAAAAAGTCAATTCTTTTTGAATTTTTGCTATATCCGGTTCAGTTCGAATGTTTGAAAGGTGTGATTTTCCAATGCCATCAATGGCCAATAATTCGCTATCTGAAGACTCAAAAACTGCTTTTGCACAACCATAATGCTGCAACAATGTCTTTCCCAAAACAGGCCCCACGCCCTTGAGAAACGAAAGTGCAAGTATGGATTCTTCTTCTGTTTTTAGTTGAGGGAATTTCATCTTCCCTCAAAGATATTAATCGTTCAGCTTTAAAACAGCCATGAAGGCACTTTGAGGAATATCTACATTTCCTACTGAACGCATGCGTTTTTTACCTTCTTTTTGTTTTTCTAGCAATTTACGTTTACGGCTAATATCACCACCATAACACTTGGCAGTCACATCTTTACGCATAGCGGAAATTGTTTCACGGGCAATAACTTTTGCTCCAATTGCAGCTTGAATCGCAATTTCAAATTGCTGTTTGGGAATTAAGTCTTTGAGTTTTTTGCAAATCTTTTTCCCTAAATCGTAAGCATTGTCCTTATGAATAATGGCACTTAAAGCATCAACCTGCTTGTTATTAAGTAAAATATCCATTTTAACCAACTTACTCTCTTTATATCCGATAGGGTGATAATCGAAACTAGCATACCCTTTAGAAATCGTTTTTAATCGATCGTAAAAGTCAAAAACAATTTCAGCCAAAGGCATGTCAAATGAAAGTTCAACGCGGTCAGAAGTCAGATATACTTGATTTTTCAGCATCCCGCGTTTATCCAAACACAAACTCATTACTGGTCCAACCCAATCACTTTTTGTAATTACGGTTGCAGCAATATAGGGCTCTTCAACATAATCTATTTTGTCTGGACTAGGAAGATCGCTAGGATTGTTTACAAGTATTTCTTCTCCTTTGGTTGTGTAGCACACATAACTTACGTTCGGTACAGTGGTAATTACAACCATTCCAAATTCACGCTCCAAACGTTCTTGAATAATTTCAAGATGCAACATTCCTAAGAATCCACATCTAAATCCAAAACCCAAGGCCGCTGAACTTTCAGGTTCAAAAACAATACTTGCATCATTTAATTGCAATTTGCCCATCGCTTCACGAAGCTCTTCGAAATCTTCAGTTTCAACAGGGTAAATACCTGCAAATACCATTGGTTTTACATCTTCAAAACCATTGATATGATCAAGTGAAGGATTTTTGAAGTCGGTGATTGTATCACCCACTTTTACTTCTTTTGCATCTTTAATTCCTGAAATGATATATCCAACATCGCCTGCTTTAATTTCTTGCTTTGGCAATAATTCTAATTTCAATACACCCACTTCATCGGCTACATAGTCCATTCCAGTATTCATGAATTTTACATGTTGACCTTTGTGCATAACACCGTCCATCACCCTGTAATAGGCAATAATTCCCCTGAAAGGATTAAAAACAGAATCAAATATTAATGCTTTGAGAGGCTTGGTTACATCTCCTTTTGGAGCAGGTACTCGTTCAATAATAGCCCTAAGAATGTCAAATACCCCCGCACCTGTTTTGCCAGAAGCTGATAGTATGGTATCTCTGTCACAACCAATTAAATCTACAATTTCATCTTTAACTTCTTCCGGCATTGCACCTGGTAAGTCAATTTTATTTAAAACTGGAATGATGGTTAAGTCGTGTTCCATGGCCATGAATAAATTTGAAATTGTTTGAGCTTCAATACCTTGAGAAGCATCTACAATTAACAATGCGCCTTCACATGCAGCAATTGAACGACTCACTTCGTATGAAAAATCGACGTGACCTGGAGTGTCAATGAGATTTAAGCAATATAATTGACCATCAAGCTCATAATTCATTTGAATAGCGTGACTCTTAATGGTAATTCCGCGCTCTCTTTCAATATCCATGTCGTCAAGCAATTGTGCTTGCATGTGACGTTTGTCGATCGTTTTGGTGTATTCTAATAAACGGTCGGCCAAGGTACTTTTGCCATGGTCAATGTGGGCGATGATACAAAAATTGCGTATATATTGCATAAAAAACTTGCAAATATACTGATTTTCGAGGCAATAGAGTTAAGGTTAGGGGCTGTAAATTTGCAAAAAAGCAAATTAATTGCTGTTGTATCGGTTGTTTTTTTGTTTCCGCCTAAATTTTCCAATTACACGCACCAATAAAAGCGTATCAAAAATGGCTTTTTTCAAAATTGCCCAAGAAGCACCTTTGCTTTGACCATACATTCTTGGCAGGTATTTCGATTCAATTTCGATAATTTTACGCCCAAGGAAAAATAATTTTGCAGAAATTTCAGATTCAACCAAAGAGCTTCTGATCTCGAGGTTTAATTGTTCTAAATCCTGCTTTTTGTAAATCTTCACCCAATTTACATCCCTCAATTTTAGTCCTAAAAAAACAGCATTTATTTTTTTGTTAAACAGGGTTAAAATGTTTCTGAACAATGAATAAGTAGTGTTCTCAATTCTGTAAAATGAAACATAATATCCTTGGTGAAAGGTTGGTACCAAGAATAATTCTTCGTAATCAAATTGACCATCGCCAGGGGTGTAAACCACATTTTCATTTTGCGCACTTGAGTAAAATGTATGAAGAGCCTCCCCAATTCCTTTGTTTACTTCATGGGCTATGAGTTTTGCCTGAGGAATTGTAGCAATAGTTTTTAAAATTACTTCCTGAGAATTATCGAAACTACCGTCATCAATCACCAATATTTCATAAGGATGTTGAAGCTTTTCCAATACAGCATGCGCTTTTTTAATGGTGTTTTCAATGTTTTCTTCCTCATTGTAGCACAGTATTCCCAGAGACCAGCTGTTTGTATTCATCTTCAAAGGATCAAAGTTATTGAACTTATTTTAGACTTAGAAAAAATCTTTGCTAAAATTCTGTTTGCAAATAATTCTGCAGGTTGTAATATTGTAATTATGGAAATTTTAAACAAAGAAACTCCTTACCATTGCTTGAAAAATGTGCAAGTTGGCCCAAATACCAAGATATTTCAATTTGTAAATGCCTACAATTGCATCATTGGCGATGAAACCAAAGTGGGTGCCTTTGTTGAAATTCAAGGTGGTGTTATAATTGGAAATAGGTGTAAAATTTCTAGCCATAGCTTTATTTGTGAGGGAGTAGAAATTGAGGATGGTGTTTTTGTGGGACATTCTGTTACCTTTATCAATGATAGATTTCCGAAGGCAGTGACCGAAACCGGAGAATTGAAAACTGCCGATGATTGGATCATGGAAAAAACACTCATTAAAAAAGGAGCTTCTATAGGATCGGGTTCAACCATCATGAGCAATATCACCATAGGTGAAAATTCCATCGTGGGAGCGGGGTCGGTAGTTACAAAAGACGTTCCTGCCGGGGCAACTGTTGTTGGAAACCCTGCTCGGATTTACGTTAAAAAGTAATTACCCTGGAAAGATTGTCCAACAATTGATTATTTCTCCATCGAACAAATAATGGACATTCATTTTCGTTGGTTTACCCAATAAAAAATTTGCATCAATCACACCTTCCGAACCTATTTCAAAGGGTAGGATCTGCATGTGTTTTTGAAAATCAACTTCCTTTTTACCATAAGCTTTGTAAATGGCTTCTTTAGCGCTCCAAATAGCCAATAAGTATGGAATTTCATTTTCGGTAGGAATAAAATCACATTCATCTTCCCTGCAAAATTTGTGCTTTATTTTCAAGAGTTGAGGTCTTAAATACTCTATGTCGACACCAATTTTCAAAGATTTATGCTCACCCCAAAAAATTAGATTTTTGGCGTGGCTGTAGTTCATATTCAAATTTTCTGAATTTAAATACGGCTTTCCGTAATCATCTTTTTGCAATTGCGTATTGGGATGAAGTATCTTGATAATCTCATTTACTGACGATTTTTCTAATTCCCGCGCACTGTTTTTTATGCTATTTTCTGCGTAAATTTGGGAACTTTCCTTTTGCATTTCCCACAAATAAAGAGATGCTCCAGAAACACATTGCCAGTTTTTAATCAACGCCATGCCCACAAAGTTACAAGTTTCTTTGTTACAGAATTACAACGGACATAAACAATCGGTTTATTGTCTTTGCAGTGATTTAAACGGTGGTTTTTTTTCGGGGGGATCAGATGGTTACGTAATTCATTGGCAAATTGGTAATAACAATGATGGAAAGCTTTTCGCAACCGTTCCTGAGGCCATATACACGATGACGCTTATTCCAAAATTAAACATAATATTGGTTGGAGGACAATCTGGTACTATGTATTATCTAAAGCAAGGAAATGCTCCAATATCTCAGAAGTTACATAACAAAGGCATTTTTGGGATACATGTAATTTCTGAGGATCAAATACTTACCGTGGGCGGTGATGGTATTTTGAAAGTGTCAGATTGGTATACCCGAATTCACAAATCAATTCAGCTATCGGCCCAAAGTTTAAGGGCCATTCAACCCTCAGAAACTGGGTTTTATATTGGAAGTTCAGATGGGAATATCTATGTTTTGAATGCAGATTTTGAATTAAAGGAAACCCAAAAGGCCCACGGAAATAGCGTTTTTGCATTAGAAAGATCAAACAACCACTTGATTTCTGGGGGCAGAGATGCGAAATTAAAAGTGTGGAATGAAAAGGGAGAAAATACACACGCTATTGATGCACATTGGTTTACCATTCATTCAATAAAATCAAACAATACACATACTTTTTTAGTTACAACAAGTATGGATAAAACAATTCGTTTGTGGAATGCTCAAGATTTTTCTTTAATCAAAGTAATTGACAATGTAAAATTTGAAGGACATAAAAGCTCGGTAAATGGTTGTGTGTGGTTAAGTGACACTATGTTTGTGACTTGCAGTGACGATAGGAGTATAAAGTGTTGGCAAATAAAAAATACCTAAATAAATACTTTCAATTTTGAATTGTAATTTTGCCGTCGAATGAGAATTTTGTTGCTGTCTTTGTGTTTCTTTTTCGCGGTTGATATTGCTCAAGGATTTTCTTCCTTGCCTGATTCAACGGCTACTGACACGTCTAGATACACTACGCCAACAGATAACCACCATTGCTACCGCTATATTTTTATGCAATCGGGCATTAGTTTACCTGCAAAAACCCTGTATTATCACAATTTTAATTTTTTCATGAATGATTTCCAATATGGAATCACAAATAACCTCAATGTTTCTGCAGGAGTTGTGCTGCCTCTTTATTTCTATGCATCGCCGAAATACTCGGTAGACGTTGAACATAACCAGCGATTGTTAATAGGCGATATAGCCATTACCAGTTTGTTTTTGAAAGATCCGCGAAAAGCGAAAATGAATGTTTTGTACGCAGGATATTCTTATGGAGATGATTACAATCATTTTACCGTTTGTATGGGTTATTTTACAGCGAATTTCTCTCCAGATGGATCTCTCATGTATAATATTGGGGGCAGTAAAAAATTGACTTCAACTGTGTACCTAATTGGTGAACTTTGGTTCAACACAGGAACTCAAAGGATATTAAATGTTTCTCAATGGGTATTTGATGAAAATGGCAATAGAACTTTGGTTGATCCCTCAAATCCATTAGCATCTCCATATAAAACAAACTCAGTCAATAAAATAGTCAACAGAACTACGCTTTTTGCAAATATTCAATTGAGGTTAATAAGCAATAAGAACGATACCAAAAGTTGGTCGTTTGGATTGGCTTATTATTCTAATTTTGGAGGAGAATACGATAACCAAAGTAGCGATGGTAATGCACAACGTTTAACAAATTATTTCAGTTTTCCCGTTCCAAGTGTTAGTTTTACTCAGAAAATTGGTAAAGTGGAACCTAAGCTGCGATTTTAAGTCGGTATTATTTTTACTTTTAAAAATCTTATATTTGCCCTATGATTTTATCAGATTCACGTATACTTGAAGAAATGGAGAAAGGAACAATTGTTGTGGCTCCATACAATAGAGATTGTTTGGGTAGCAACAGTTATGATGTGCATTTGGGTAAATATTTGGCATTATATACCGATACGGAATTGGATGCAAAAAAACACAACACCATTGAACATTTTGAAATTCCTGAGGAGGGTTTTCTTTTGATGCCAGATAAGTTTTATTTGGGAGTTACGGAAGAATACACTGAAAGTCATGCGCACATTCCTTTTTTGGAGGGAAAAAGCAGCACTGGTCGATTGGGTATCGATATACACGCAACAGCAGGTAAAGGTGATGTAGGGTTCTGCGGAAACTGGACCTTAGAAATTTCTGTTAAAATGCCAGTTAGGGTTTATGCTGGAATGCCAATTGGACAGTTGATTTATTTCCCTGCCGATGGTGAAATATTGGTTCCATACAACACCAAGAAAAATGCAAAATACAGTGGCCAACCAAACCGCCCTGTAGAAAGCATGATGTGGAAAAACAAGTTCTAGCTGAATTGAAATAAAAATCCCCCTCCAAAAGGAGAGGGATAAACCAAATTTATTATCATATGAAAATCTCCACAATGTCTATGATGTTGCAAATTTCGCGAACATTTAATACTCAATCAGAAGATTTCGGTTAACGCTTATTAATTATCGTTATTCCTATATTTTTCTTTTTATTCCTTGGCTTTCAATAATGGATTCCTCTAATTTTTCGAGGATATTGAAAACAGCAGGACATATTTCTGCATTTTTTGCTCCCAAATGAAGATATGTATGCATTTTTCTATGATTGGTATGTGGGTAATCTCTGCATGCTTTAGGACGGTCATCGTAAACGTGACAGTAGTTGTCGTTTCCTAAGAATGGGCAAGGTGCAGATTTTAAAGCATAGATGCCATCGGTATCCATAAATAAATACTTTTCTATAAAAGCACCCGGTTTCATTTTAAGTGCAATACTCAAACGCTCAATGTCCTTATCAAAAAACATTGGGCTAGTTGTTTTGCAACAATTGCCGCAATCAAGGCAATCAATTTTTTTAAATGCTTCATCATGGTACTTTCCGAAAATTTCATCTAAATCTTTAGGTGGCTTGGCTTTGAGTTTCAAAAGCATCGCCTTCAATGGTTTGCCCCATTGTTTTACGCGCAATGGCAATTCAGAAGGGGAAAGTAACATATTAATATTGGTCGTATTTTTCTAATAACTTCAAGAAAACGGCAAAGTCTTTTGGATATTCCGTTTCTACTTTCACGCGACTACCGTCGAGATCGTTGAATTCTAAACTTTTGGCATGTAAAGCAAAACGGGTAATCAAATCGGTGTCTTCTCCTGAAATTTTCCTTTTGATTGTACTCAATTTTGGTATGATACTTCTATACAAAGTGTCCCCTGAAATTTTGGCATTTTGCGAAGCCAAATGCACCCTTATTTGGTGAAGTCGACCTGTTTTAGGTTCACACTCCAACAAAGTAAAGTGTTTGTATAATTTCAGTGTTTGGAACCGCGTTTGTGCGGGTTTTCCATTTATTTTATCAATTCTAATTTTGCCTATTTGTTCAGTATTAATAGGCAAATCAATCCATAAATCTTCAAATGCAACCCTGCCATCGGCAATTGCGTGATATTTTTTTTGTACAGTTCTATGTTCAAACTGAAGGGTCAAATGTTTGAAAGCTTCTAAGTTCTTAGCAATGAGCAATGCCCCAGAAGTTTCGCGATCAATTCTATGACATAAAATTGCATCAGGCCAAAAACGGCGGCTCCAGTCCATCACAGATTCGGCGGTAAATTTACCTCTTTCTGGTAAAGACGGAACAAATGGTGGTTTGTTAATTACCAACCATTCATCGGTTTCTTTTACAATGGTAATTGTGTGTTTTTGGCTCATTCGTTTCTAAGGCTTAATCGAATTCTAGTAAGAACCATTTTAGTTTGTTGAGGGAAATCTCCATCCATCATCCATTTGTAATAGCTTGGTTCGTTTTTTAGAATTTCTTTCACAGATTTTCCTCTGTGTTTTCCAAAGTTAAAAACTGTTTCTCCTTTGTTATCAATAATCAAGCGACCTGCTAGGTCAGCCAAATTACTTTGACCACTCATTTTATGTAGTCCCTCTATATCATGAGGGATATCATCATAGCGTTCAATTTGTGCTTTTAGTACTTGCCAAGTAGCCACAGTATCTGCTTCAGCTGAATGCGCATTTTCTAGGTCTTGTTCACAGTAGAATTTCAAAGCTGCCTTTAAATTTCGGGGTTCCTTAAAATGATAAATTCTTTGCGCGTCAATAAATTTGCGTTTTTCAATATCAAAATCAATTCCTGCACGGTAGAATTCTTCAACAAGCAAAGGGAAATCAAATTTATTGGAGTTAAATCCCCCAAAATCACAATCCTTTAAAAAGTTATTTATTTCGATGGCAAGCGTTTTGAAAATGGGTTTGTCTGCAACGTCGGCATCGTAAATTCCATGTACTTCACTGGCCCCTGAAGGAATAGGCATTTCGGGATTCACGCGGTAGGTGCGAATTTCTTCTTGCCCATCGGGGTTAACCTTTAACATGCAAATTTCTACAATACGGTCTGCTGTGACACTGATTCCAGTAGTTTCCAAATCGAAGACCACCAAGGGGCGTTTTAATTGAAGTTTCATTCTTTGTTTTTTAATAAATCGGGTCGCAATTTTTCAGTTCTTTCAATAGATTGTTCGAAGCGCCATTCGTCAATTAATTTGTGATTCCCGCTCAAAAGTACTTTCGGAACAGTGAGGTCTTGGAATGTTTCAGGGCGGGTAAATAAAGGTGGGGCAAGCAAATTATCTTGAAATGAATCTGAGAGTGCAGATTCTTCATTTCCAATAACGCCTGGTATCAGGCGAACAATTGCATCTACAATTGCGCACGCTGCAATTTCACCTCCGCTGAGCACGAAATCGCCCAGTGAAATTTCTTTGGTTACATAAATATCGCGGATACGGTGGTCAATGCCTTTGTAATGTCCACAAATAAAAATGATATTATCAACCAGGGAAAGGGTATTGGCCATTTTCTGATCAAAAGTTTCACCATCGGGGGTGAGGTATATAATTTCGTTGTAATGGGTGTCTTTTTTGAGGGACTCAATGCATTGTGCGAGGGGTTCAGGCATGAGCACCATGCCGGCACCACCACCAAAAGGACTGTCGTCTATTTGTTGGTATTTACCTATTCCAAAATCGTGTAGGTTATGGAAATTTATCTCCACTAGTCCTTTGTTCACAGCTCTTTTGGGAATGCTATTGGTAAGCGGGCTAATGAGTAAATCTGGTACTGCTGAAATGATATCAATCTTCATATTCTTCTGGATTTATAAGTCCTTCAGGAAGTGTCATTTTCAAAGTTCGTAAATCTTCGTTTAAATTGATAATCCAATCTTCAATTAAAGGGATTAATATTTCGCGATTTTCGCCAATAACAACTAGCATTGGATGTCCAGGGTATTCTTCAATTGCTTTGATATCGCCAATGAGGTGATCGAATTGGTCGTTAAGCACAAATCCTTCTAAACCATTGGTTGTGGTTGATTCGTGGTCAATATCGAAGGCGATTGCAATTTCTTTCCCAACAAGATCCAAGGCTTGTAATTCAGAATCTACAAATTGCAGTTTGACAATTTGTTTTGTTGTGTTGAGTGATTCAATAAGAAAGGGGACACCTTTTTGGTCGATTATGACAAAAAGGTAATCCCCTTCATAGATTTCATCGTAAAACGATGAAATGATTGAAATATTTAAATTGCCTTTAAACCCGTGTTTGGAAACGATTTTCCCAACGATTGTGGTTTTGGGAGGCAACATCATACCGTGAATTATTCAGCGGCGGTTTCTTCGCTTGTAGCTTCTTCAGAAGAAGTTTCTTCGCTAGTTTCAGTAGGTGCAGCAACTTCTTCAGATGCAACAACAACTTCTTCAGCAGCAACTGCAACTTCTTCGGCAGTTTCAACTACTTCTTCTGTTGTGTCCGTAACTGTTTCGGTAGTGTCAGCAACTTCTTCGGTAGCTTCTATTGCTTCTTCAGCAACTTCTTCTACTACTGTGTTTTTCGCTTCGATTTTCGCAGCGATGCTTTCTTTACGTTTGGTTTCTGCTTTCATCGCATCGGCTTTAATCTGAGCAGCAGTGTTTGCCAATCCAGATTTTTTAGCTTCAACTTTCGCATCTTTCTCACTCATCCAGGCTGCAAATTTTTTGTCAGCATCTTCTTGAGTAATTGCACCTTTGTTTACACCAACTTGTAAGTGTTTTTTGTAAGCGGCACCTTTGTACGAAAGAATCGCACGGGCGGTGTCAGTTGGTTGAGCTCCATTCAAAAGCCATTGAGCGGCTTTGTTAACGTCTAGGTCGATGGTTGCAGGATTGGTGATGGGGTTGTACGTACCGATTTTTTCGATAAAACGGCCATCCCTCGGAGCACGTGAGTCCGCCACCACAATGTGATAGAAAGCACGTTTTTTTCTTCCGTGTCTTTGCAATCTAATCTTTGTTGCCATAGTTTTTTTGTTTTAAATATCTTTAGTTAAAATCCCATTTCTCCAAAATGGGAGTGCAAAGATAGTGAATTATTTAATAAATAACAATTTGAATTTGAAATCAAATTTTAGTAATTTGCTTTTGATTCAAACAGTTCTCCAATTTTAAGACTTGAATAAAATTGATATTTGCAAAATAAAATTACATTTCTCAAAGATACCAAAATTTTGGTATTCAAAAACTCCCCAACTAGCGTAATATCGTATCAGTTTTTAACAGTTAAACAATGTTTTCAAGCATATAATGTATCAATCAATTACAAATTTAAATATTGTTATTTGCGACGATCATCAGGTTGTGTTGGAAGGACTAAATCAAATTTTATCGAATGAGGTAGGATTAAATCCTAAAGGATTATTTAATTCAGGAGCAAAGTTAATTCAATTTCTTTCCGATAAAAAGAATGTGGTTGATGTTATAATCATAGATGCGCAACTCAAAAATGAATCCGGATTTGAAATTGCCAAAGAAATAAGAAAATATGGAAAATTTAAAATCATCATGTTTTCTTCATTTGTGGATTCCTATCTAATTCTCAAAGCAAAGCAAGCGGGTATAAATGCATGTATCTCTAAAGACATAGATTCACAAAGTTTGATTCAAATAGTGAGAAATAAATCACTGGTTTTCTGCTCATTTCCTGAATTTGAAAGTAACACCGATACCATAAAAAGTGAAGAAATATTTTCAGCCATTGGTTTACTAACTAAACGAGAACTTGAATTAATGCGAGAATTGGTTACCGGTAATGTTTCGAAAGAATTGGCGAACAAATTAAACATTAGTGTTTACACCCTAGAAACGCATAAAAAGAATATTTTTCGCAAGTTAGAGATTAATTCTATTGGGGAATTGATTAATATTGCCCATAAATATCGCATAGTTGCCTAATTTTTCTTGCATTGAACATTAACCGTAAAATAAGATACTTCACTTTATTTGTATTATTTCTCTCTTTTAACTTTGGGTTTACTCAAATTGAGGGACAAAAATTAGTACCAAAGAGTATTTATTGTACGAAGAATAGAATTTCGTTGAATCAATATCTTGAAATTCAAAATTCAAATCAAATTAATTCCAAAAATTATAAGGGAAATGAAGATTGTGAACGTTGGTTTGTATACGAAACTAACATACAACATCTTTCGGAGTTGGTAATAGAATTACCTGATCCATTGGCCGATTTGATTGAAGCCTACGCGATATCTCCCAATAAGGAAATTTTAAAAATTGCTGTTGCTGGAGATGAAATAAAATTGACCAATTTTTTGATTAAAACCAGAAATCCCACCGGGATATTGAAAGTGCCAATCCCGGGCAAATACACCATTATTGTGAAATATGTGAGAACGGGTAAATTACCTCATCTCATGTGCAAAATTTGGAGTCTCCCCCAATTTTTAGCATATAATTCAAGAGTTGAATACTTCTTTGGTTTTCTATATGGTGTCTTTTTTTTATATTTTGTATTTGCACTTTTTTTGGGGATTAAAAATAAGTCAAAAACATTTTTAATTTTCTCTTTATGGATATTAAGTAATATATCCTTCTTTGTTCTATCATCGGGTCACTTAAAATTTTATCTCTATCCCAATACCCCGCATTTGAATAGCATTTTGAGAATGTATTTGTTATTTGTTTCTGGATTTACCTTGAGTGAGTTTTTGGTAGATTATTTACAAGTTAAACCTCAAACGAAATGGATACGACGTGTTATTTCATGTGTCTTGCTCTTGGCAACATTTTTTTTTATCTATGTACTAATTTTTCCCAATAACGGGTTAGAAAAAAGTCAAAATCTAACTGTCAACATTATTCAATTTACATTTTTGATTTTGATTTTAATCCTATGTTCAATTCCATTTATTCATTATAAAGTTTATAAAAAGCTATCTTACATGTATTTGGTTTTGCTTTTTAACACAGTCAATGCCGTGGTGTTTTTGATAATATCATTCAAAAATCATGAAATTGATTATAATAGCACCATGTTTTGGCTTTTGATATTGCCAATGTTGGAAGTAACCGCAATAGCTGTAACATTAACCGATAAGATTTTGTCAACTTTTCGCACTACCAACACGTTGTTAGAGAAGAATTTAAATTTGCAATTAAATGCAAATAGTATACAAACAACGGCAGTAGAATTAGAGCGTAAAAGAATTGCCGTTGAACTGCACGATGATATTCTAAATAGACTTTCAATTTTGTTAATGTTAAATAGGTCTGGAAATACAACCAATGAGATTATTGAATCAACATTGTCAGAAATTAATAAGGATATTCGAAATTATGCCTATCGTTTGTATCCCCCATGGATTGAGGAGTTAACCTTTATAGAAATGGTTGAGCGAGAACTTAAAGCAATGGCGGCAAGTTTGGATATAGAAATACAGTATCATTTTTATGATTTGAAACATGAGTTTTCATCCATTCAAAAAATAAATGTTTTCAGAATTTTACAAGAGTTTTTGCAGAATTCACACAAGCACGGACAAGCAAAAAAAGTAACAATAGATATTTTTGAGCGAAATGAACTTATTGAAATTTATCTAGAAGACAATGGAACAGGATTTGATATGAGCACAATGATTTCAGGCATTGGAACAAATAGTGTAAAATCTAGGGTAAATATGCTCGGGGGTCAAATAACCATGAACTCCGAAATTGGGAAATCGGTTTCTTGGTTGATTTCATTCCCACTTCAATTTAAAATCATCGAAATGCCGAATTTTTAACTCAAGTTAGTTTCAAACTATAAAATTCGCATCTTAGCAAATTTCAATACCAAAACCTTCGTGCCAATATTGTCGAAGTTCACCTTGGCTTTCTGATTTTGTCCTTCACCTTCAATTTCTGCAACAACACCCCTGCCAAATCGTTGATGCTGCACCATGTCTCCAACTTTTAAATGACTAATATCGCCTGCTACAAAATTTGGATCCTCAGGTGGGAGCGGCGCCGCAGCCTTAGGAGTGGTGAATATTGATTTGTTTGATGTTGGTTTATTCGCACTTACGAATTGTTCTTCGTCGCTATTTCTCTGGTAAACAGCCTTGCTCTTCATCGAAGCCAAGCTCATATCTAAATATTTGGCATCAATTTCGTCAATAAACCTGCTCGGCTCACAAGGAATCAAGCTACCGTATTTGAATCTGCTTGTTGCGAAACTTAAATAGAGTTTTCTTTCTGCCCTAGTTACCGCCACATAAAACAACCTGCGCTCTTCTTCCAATTCTTGTCTGTTCATTAATGCCATTTGAGAAGGGAACAAATTCTCTTCCATCCCAATTAAATGCACAATCGGAAACTCTAAACCTTTACTCGCGTGAATGGTCATTAGTGAAATGCAATCTCTGTCTGGATCTTTGTCCTTCTGATCGTCTGTATACAGTGCTACTTCTTCTAAAAAGTTGGCTAGCGTTTTGTCCTTTTCGCTTTCATCATCTTCAACAAACTCTTGAATACCATTCAATAGCTCGGTAATATTTTCATAGCGCGAAATTCCCTCAACAGATTTGTCTTCAAACAATGTGCGCATCAATCCTGTCTGTTTGGCAACATGTGTAGCCAAATCAAACGCATTGGTGGTTTCTGTCATTCCAACAAAACCCTGGATCATCATGCCAAAGTTTTCAATTTTAGGACCTCCATTTCCAATTTCTGGAAAGCTGCGGATGTTCTTAATCACTTCCCACAAGCCCATGTTTTGTTGTCCCGACAAATAAATCAAACGGTTTAGTGATGTATCTCCAATTCCACGTGCAGGGTAGTTGATAATGCGTTTTAGCGCTTCTTCGTCGTTTGGATTGATTACAAACCTCAAATACGAAAGCAAATCTTTTACCTCTTTTCGTTGGTAAAAGCTTGTCCCTCCATAAATGCGATAATCAATTCCTTGCCTACGCAATGCTTCTTCCATAGCCCTACTTTGGGCATTGGTTCTGTATAAAATGGCGAATGCCTTATTGGGTAAATGTTCGTTTTGTTTGTCTTCGAAAATATACTCAGCAACCCTTTTGCCTTCATCGTTTTCAGAGGCATTTCGGGTTACTTTAATTTTGTCGCCTTCTTCGTTTGCAGTCCAAACTTTCTTTTCAAGTTGCTTCTTGTTGTTTTTAATTACACTCGAAGCAGCATTTACAATAATTTGCGTAGAACGATAATTTTGTTCTAGTTTATAGGTAGAAACGTCTGGATAATCGCGTTCAAAATTCAAAATGTTTTGGATATTGGCACCGCGGAAAGCATAGATACTTTGGGCATCATCGCCCACCACACAAATGTTCTGTGTAACAGCAGCCAGCTTTTTGGTAATCATGTATTGCACATGGTTGGTATCTTGATACTCATCGACCAAAATATATTTGAATTTGTGTTGCCACTTGTTCAAAATATCGGCATGATGCTTGAAAATCATGTGCGTATTCACCAGGATATCATCGAAATCCATGGCTCCGGCTTTAAAGCAACGGGTTGTATAAGCCAAATAGATGTCGGCAAATTTTCCACGGTTGGAAGCTTTGTCTTGGTTAATTAACTCCTCATTTTGGAAATAATCTTTGGCGGTAATTAAATTATTTTTTGCCATCGAAATACGTCCCAACACCAAATTGGGTTTGTACATTTTATCATCGATGTTCATTTCCTTCAAAATGGCTTTGATCAAGCTTTTGCTATCATCGGAATCGTAGATTGTAAAATTTGAAGGATATCCAATTCGCTCAGCTTCTTGACGAAGAATTCTGGCAAAAACACTATGAAAAGTCCCCATCCAGAGGTTTCGCGCATTACCACCAACCAATTTTTCAATCCGGTTGCGCATTTCTTTGGCGGCCTTATTTGTAAAGGTAAGGGCAAGGATGTTAAAGGGATCAACGCCTTTATGAACAATATTGGCAATACGAAAAGTAAGCACACGCGTTTTTCCCGAACCTGCTCCAGCAATAATCATCACTGGTCCATCGGTATGGAGCACAGCTTGCATTTGCGGAGGATTTAGATTGTCTAAAAACGGAGGTACTTCATCACTTTTCTCTTGATCAGGCCAATTCATAAGAATACAAAATTAGGGGATAAATGTCCCTGCAACAAAAAATGGTAGTCCTATTATTGCGAAAACTACGTTTAATTTTCAACAATTTTCTTTCGATTTACAGGGAATTGATATTTACCCGCAAGGCAAGGTAAACGTAAATACAGAACCAGCGCCCTCGGTGCTCATGACGTGGATGGTTTCATTGTGCGCCTCAACAATATGTTTGCAAATACTTAATCCTAATCCACTGCCGCCAGTTTCTCTGTTGCGGTGTTTGTCTACCCTGTAGAATCTTTCGAAAACTCGGTTTAGATGTTGGTTTGGAATGCCTATCCCATTATCAGCAACCTCAATGATTACTTTTTCGCCTGTATTACTCAAGCGAATATTGGTGTTCCCACCTTGATTTCCGTATTTGATAGAGTTGTAGACCAAATTCACGATTACCTGTCGAATTTTTGATTTATCTGCATTCACCAAATAAACACCATCTTTGGAATAGCAATGCAACTGAATATTTTTCTCTTTAGCTTGAATTTCAAGTTCTTCAATTACTTCGTGAACCAAAATTGACATGTCGAAAGGATCTATGTCTATTTGTAAAAAACCACTTTCGTATTTTGTAATTGTATCTAAGTCATTCACAATTTGACCCAAACGTTGTGCATTTTTGTTGGCTTTTTCAAGAAAAAGCAACATTGTGTCTCTATCAATATCTGGATCTTCCAAAACCGTTTCAATATAACCTTGAATAGAAAATAGGGGTGTCTTTAATTCGTGTGCTACATTTCCAATATAATCTCTGCGATAGGTTTCTAGTTGTTGCAATTTGTGCAATTCAACTTTTCGTGATTCGAAAAGCGATTTAAAAGCATCTTCAATGTCTTGGGCTTTGCTGTCATTTTCATGGAAGGCTTCGTTTTTTTCAATGTAAATAAGCCTTTCCAAATTTCTTAAAACGCGTTTTTTTCGTTTTGCCCACAAAAAGCTAGATATTAAAATACCCATTCCCGCTGCCAAAAATAGCAGTGCAATCAATCCCCAAAACTCAATAGGTGTAAAATGAAACATTTTCAATTCTTACAAATATAAGAGGTTCAGCAGGAGTTCCCAAATTAAGTGTTCGTTACCATGTTCCATATTTTTGTAGGAAATTGGTTATCTTTGCACCCAATTTATGAGCGATTCTAATCTCTTCGATAAAATTATTTCTCACGCCAAAGAATACGGTTTTGTGTTTCCAAGCAGTGATATTTATGGTGGCCTTGCCGCCGTATATGATTATGGTCAAAATGGGGTAGAACTCCGCAACAATTTACGTCAATATTGGTATTTGTCAATGACCCGCTTGAACCAAAATATAGTAGGGTTAGATTCTGCCATTTTTATGCATCCAAAGGTTTGGAAAGCAAGTGGTCACGTAGATGGATTTAATGATCCTATGATTGACAACAAAGACAGTAAAAAGCGCTATCGAGCTGATGTATTAATCGAAGATCACCAAGAAAAAATCCGTCAAAAAATTGATAAAGAAGTAGAAAAAGCAGCAAAACGCTTTGGTGAAACTTTTGACGCAACAATGTATCGAAATACCAATCCACGTGTGGTTGAATACCAACAAAAGATTGACCAAATGGATGGAGTGTTGAAAGAAGGATTAGAAACGGGTAACTTGGCAATGATCAAACAACTCATTGAAGACGAGGGAATTGTTTGTCCTATCAGTGGTTCTAAAAACTGGACCGACGTGCGTCAGTTTAACCTGATGTATAGCACCCAAATGAGTGCCTTAGACAGTGGTGAAGACCAATTGTATTTGCGTCCAGAAACTGCCCAAGGTATTTTTGTAAACTTCCTAAATGTGCAAAAAACGGGCAGAATGAAATTGCCATTTGGAATTGCACAAACGGGTAAAGCCTTCAGAAATGAAATTGTAGCCCGCCAATTCATCATGCGTATGAAAGAATTCGAACAAATGGAAATGCAGTTTTTCTGCAAACCAGGTACCGAATTGCAATGGTATGAATATTGGAAAGAAGCGCGTTTGCGTTGGCATAAATCTTTGGGTACTCCAGATTCAATGTATCGTTACCACGATCATGTGAAGTTGGCACATTACGCCAATGCAGCGGTTGACATAGAATTTGATTTCCCATTTGGATTCAAAGAAGTGGAGGGAATTCACTCTCGTACCGATTTCGATTTAGGTAAACACGAAGAATTCAGTGGTAAAAAATTGCGTTATTTCGATCCTGAAACCAACGAAAGTTATATTCCTTATGTGGTTGAAACCAGTATCGGTTTAGACCGTTTGTTTTTATTAACTATGTGTCAAGCATTCCACGAAGAGGAAGTAGATGGAGATACTAGAACAGTGTTGAAACTTCACCCAGCCATTGCCCCTGTAAAGTGTGCCATTTTGCCTTTGGTAAAAAAGGACGGCTTGCCGGAATTGGCTGAAAAAATTTATAACGATTTGCGTTTCGATTTCAATGTTTACATTGAAGACAAAGACAGTATTGGAAAGCGTTACCGAAGAATGGATGCCATTGGTACCCCATTTTGTGTAACCATTGATCATGATAGTTTGGTAAATGGCGATGTCACTATCCGCCACCGCGATACCATGTTGCAAACAAGAGTTAAAATTGAAGAATTATCAGATATTCTTGCAAAAGAAACAGGCATGAACAACCTTTTAAAAGCACTATAAAAATGAAAAATTCTATAGAAAATATTTCCTTAGCTGGAGAAAAAGTATTATTGCGCGTTGACTTTAATGTGCCATTGAATGCCGAATTTGAAATTACCGACGACTCACGGATGCGTGCTGCAATCCCAACAATTGAAAAGATTTTGAAGGACGGTGGATCAGTAATTATCATGAGCCATTTGGGCCGTCCGAAAGAAGGTCCAGAAGATAAATTCTCTTTAAAACACCTCGTAAAGCATTTATCTGAATTGCTAAATACCGATGTTCAATTTGCATATGATTGCATTGGTGATGAAGCAGTTGAGAAGGCTGCTGCGTTGCAAGCAGGACAAGTATTGTTGCTGGAAAATTTGCGTTTTTATAAAGAGGAAACCAAAGGAGATAGAGATTTTACAAAAAAATTGGCGGCATTGGGTACCTTTTATGTAAACGATGCTTTTGGAACTGCACATAGGGCGCATGCTTCTACAGCTATTATTGCAGAGTTTTTCCCAGGTAAAAAAGCGTTTGGCTTTGTAATGGGACAAGAAGTTGCAAATGCAATCAAAGTGATGGCTAATCCTGAACGCCCATTTACAGCCATTGTAGGAGGAGCGAAGGTTTCAGACAAAATTTTAATCGTTGAAAATTTATTGAGCATTGCCAATAACATCATCATTGGTGGTGGAATGGCATACACGTTTTTCAAAGCCCAAGGCGGTACAATTGGTAATTCTTTGTGTGAAGACGAACGTTTGGATACCTGCTTAGAAATCCTTCAAAAAGCAAAAGAAAAAGGAGTAAATATTTATTTACCAATGGATTCTACCATTGCTGATAAGTTTGCTCCTGATGCGAATACCCAAAACTGTGAAAGCAATTCAATTCCAGATGGTTGGATGGGCTTAGACATTGGACAAAAAGCTGCTGCCGATTTCAAAGAAGTGGTATTGAACAGCAAAACGATTTTGTGGAATGGTCCGATGGGCGTTTTCGAAATGGAAGCATTTGAAAATGGAACCAAAACCATTGCTGAGGCAGTTGCAACGGCCACTGAGAGCGGAGCTTTTAGTTTAATTGGCGGCGGAGACAGCGCAGCTGCAGTCTACAAATTTGATTTTGAAAACCAAGTTAGCTATGTAAGTACTGGTGGCGGTGCGTTGTTGGAATACTTTGAAGGAAAAGAACTTCCAGGTATTGCTGCAATTAACGCGTAATTAAACTCTTTTTTTCAGCTGCAGATAGATCATCGCAGTTGTTAAAAAATGCCTTCATTATTGACCAAAGTGGTTCTGAAGATTTAATATTCTTTAATAAAAATGCTTTGTCTTCTTTTACGTGGGCTCTCATATTTAACATCGACGGGGTTCGAGATTCGAAGCTGAAACGCAAGTATCTAATTTCTCCGTCGTTCGGTGCTTTTGATACACTTGTATTTAATTGATTGTATGCAATTTTTGCATTGCTTAGCTTGGTTGAAACCCATGTTGCATTTCTGGCTTCCAGGGCCTTTCCCATTGCATAAAATGCCCTTGATGTGGCGCTTTGATTCAAATAAGGTTGGGTAATCTCAATCAGTTTGGTTAACGAAGATTCGTTCGTGATTGCTGACTTATATGTCTCCCTAATTTGGGGTAAATTAGGTTCAGATAAAAAAAATGTAACAAGTGAAAAAATCCAAAGCATAATGGGGTAACAAAAAAAATTAAATTTGGTTTTAGAACGGGATGATTATAACCAACGTTTTCTTCTAAAGAAGTATAATGTTCCTAGTGAAGACGAAATCATAAACGCAATTGCGAACACATATCCGTATTTCCAATGAATTTCTGGCATTGATTCAAAATTCATTCCGTATAAACTGGCAATCAGGGTAGGAGGCATGAAAATTACACTTGCAACGGTAAAGATTTTGATAATTTTATTTTGCTCAATGTTAATCAAACCCATGAATGTATTTTGTAAATATTCGAGTCTTTCAAAGTTGAAACTTGTATGATCAATTAATGAGTTAATATCTTTAATTACAATACGCAGTCTTTCATAATCTTCACCTTCAAACTCTTTGCTTTTTAAAATGGCAGAAAGTACGCGTTGTTTATCGACAGCATTTTGTCGGAGCTCCATGGTTAACTCTTGAACACGGTTGATATTCAAAATGAGTTCTTCGTCGGGATCTCTGTCGAATGTCATTTCTTTAGAAAGTCCACTTACTTGACGTGCCAAATTTTCTAAGATATCGGCATCATTGTCTACTCCCATTTCAAGTAGGGTAGCCATGATTTGTTTTCCAGAATGGAAGAACCGGCCAGCACCCTTAATTTTTTTTACACAGTCAGAGAAGGCAGTAAGGTCAGAATCTCTATAGGTAAATAAAATTTCATCTTGAAGGATGAAGGAAACGGCGTTTGAATGAAATTGTGTTCCGTCGGCACTTAGCTGAAGGAAGTTACTATTTGCAATAATTTCATCGTCGGTTTCGAAGTAACGCGATGAACTTTCAATTTCTAATTGCTCTTGACGGGACTGGAATTTGAATTCAAAATGTGCTTCTACGTCTTTAATTTCAGCTGCTGATGGATCTTGAAGGTCAATCCATACCAATTCATCAATAGACTCTACTTGAGCCAAGTTCTGCACCTTGTGCACGCGATTTTGTCGTTTGAAGTAAACGCGTAACATAACTTATATTATAACTTCGGGGTTCTCCGTCCATTTGATTCGAGGTGCAAAGATACGGAAAAGGGGAATAAAAGGGTTTATAAATGTTTATAAAAGTTTATGAGGGTTTAGACGCATTGCCATGCGTTAATTTGGGGTATCAAAATTCGAAACGTTTTATTAAACTACCGGTAATTTATCTAAACGGCATAGTTGTATAAACGAACAAAAGATCTCTTTAAAAAAAGAGAGCAAGATTTTTGGTTACTAAAAATTAAATGCGTGGAGATTGCACTGATACATACAAAAACAATAATGTCATTGAAAACATTTGAAAAAGTTTCTGTTTGATGCGTTATCGGGTGAAACATGAATTATAGTTTTCCGAAAATACTTTTGATTTTTAATTCAATCACTCCAAATAAGGCTTCCCTGAAAATTTTGGTGCTCATTTTTGAAGTACCAGCAGTTCTGTCTGTAAAGATAATTGGATGTTCAACAATTTTATAACCCCTGCGTGATGCCCTAAATTTCATTTCAATTTGGAAAGCATAACCGCGGAATTTGATATCGTCGATGCCAATTTTTTCTAACACCTCTCTTTTGTAACAAACAAATCCTGCAGTAGTGTCTGCAATGTTTAATCCTGTTACAAACTGAACATATTTGCTTGCATAGTAGCTCATTAATACCCTGCCCATTGGCCAGTTTACCACATTCACCACACCGCCATAATATCTAGAACCCACACAAACATCAGCACCTTCTTCGCACTTTTTAAACAAATTTGGCAACTGATCTACAGGATGTGAAAAATCACAGTCCATTTCACAAATGTATTGGTAGTCTCTGTCTAATGCCCAATGAAAACCTGCAATGTAAGCTGTTCCCAATCCGTTTTTGTCTTTGCGTTGTAAGATATGCAATTGATCAGGATACTGATTTTGCATTGTCAATACAACATTCGCAGTTCCGTCAGGAGAATTATCGTCAACAATGAGAAGATCGATTTTTTTATCGAGGGACATGACTTTGTGGATCATGGCTTCGATATTTTCGATTTCATTGTAGGTTGGTATGATAACTAAATAAGGATTCATTCGTGAATATGGGCAAAATTAAGTTATTTTGTCTAAAATTTGAAGACTCATGCAAACTTATACAAATAAAGCACTTTTTTTAGACAGAGATGGTGTAATTAATCACGACCCCGGTGATTACACCATGAAACTCGATGAGTTTGTGATTCTTCCCGATGTGATTCCCACCCTAAAAAAATGGCATGATTTGGGATATTTACTTATTGTTATTACCAACCAAGGCGGATTGGCAAAACAACTTTATCCCGAAACCGAAGTGCAAGCCATGCATCAGTATTTTCAAGGACAATGCGTATACCACGGTTTTCAAATTGAAGCGTTTTATTTTTGTCCCCACCATGCTGATTTTACCGGAAAATGTCTTTGCCGCAAACCTGGCAGTTTGATGATAGAAAAAGCCTTGCATAAATTCAACATTGATCCATCGCAATCATTCATGGTTGGCGATCGCGACCGCGATGTGCAATGCGCTGAATATGCAGGTGTAAAAGGTATCAAAATTGATACCAACTCAAAAATCCCTCAACCTCAAGAAATTTTATGAAAAAAGGAAAAATTATTGGAATCGGTGGAGTGTTGTTTCGTTCGGAAGATCCAGAGAAAACAAGAGAATGGTATGCCCAGCATTTGGGATTGCAATCTGAAAGCTACGGAGCAGTTTTTCAATGGCGCAACCACGAAAATCCAGAGCAAGAAGGTGCGACCGCTTGGTGTACCATGCCGCAAAACACGGAGTATTTTGGCAACCAAAACCAACAGTTTATGATAAACTACATCGTTGAAAACTTAACTGAATTATTAGAAGAAATGGCGAGCAATGGCATTGCCCAAGTAAAACCAAGGGAAGATTCTGAGTACGGACATTTTGCTTGGATCCAAGACTTAAACGGACAACAAATTGAGTTATGGGAACCTGCTAACTAAATTAAAATTGATTATAAACAAAAAAGGAGCTTCAGTTTGAAGCTCCTTTTTTTTATGGATTTTGTTTTTGATTATTTTTTTAATGCTTCCAACTCTTTTTCAAGTTCGTCTTCAGCACCTGGAGTGTAACCTTGGTGAGAATATACAATTTTGCCTTCAGCGTTTACAATGAACGTCATTGGAGGGTTGTTCATGTTCATGGCACGGGCCAAATCCATGTTTTCATCTAATATGATTTCATAAGTCCAACCTTCGCCCAAAACTTTTGGTTTTACTTTTTTTATGTTTCTAGAATCATCTACAGTTACCGCAACCAACTTCAGGTTGTATTTTTCTTGCCATTCGGCATATTTGGCGTCAATGGCTTGTAATTCTTTGATACAAGGCGCGCACCAAGTTGCCCAAAAAGAGATAATTGTAATTTTTCCTGGCTCAATGCAGTTTTTAAAATCAACACTTTCACCATTTAAATTCTTTACAATAACTGAAGGAACAGTTTCGGTTTGTGCTTGAAGGCTTAATAATCCCCCAAAAACAAAAGCCATAATTGCGATACTTTGTTTGATATTCATTGCTCCAAATTTAACGCAAAGAATGTGCCAAATGCAAAACCTTTTTTTAAATTTAGGAAACCCTGCATTTCTAATTTATTTTCGCACTATGGAAAAACCGCAATTGCCATCTGGAACCCGCGACTTTTCTCCGCAAATGATGTTGCGCAGAAAATACATTTTATCAATCATGGAAAATGTATTCAAATTGCATGGTTTCGGCGCAATTGAAACTCCAGCCCTCGAAAATTTGAAAACGCTTCAAGGAAAATACGGCGATGAAGGCGATCAACTTCTCTTTAAAGTGCTCAACTCTGGCGATTTTCTTTCGAAAGCAAATGATACTTTTTTAACCGAAAAAAATTCGAAATCCCTCACTCCGCAAATTGCAGATAGGGGATTGCGTTACGACCTTACTGTGCCCTTGGCAAGGTTTGTGGTGATGAACCGCGATAAAATTTCTTTTCCATTCAAACGCTATCAATTGCAACCTGTTTGGCGTGCCGATAGGCCCCAAAAAGGACGTTACCGCGAATTTTGGCAGTGCGATATCGATGTGGTCGGTGCCAACTCAGTGGTTTCCGAAGCCGAATTGGTAGAAATGTACCAAGAGGTTTTTGCAAAACTCGACCTTGGCATTTCTATACGTATAAACCACCGCGGCATACTCGATGCATTTTTGCCTGTTTTGGGTTCCATTGAAAATTGGAATGCCTTTATGGTGATTATTGATAAAGCCGACAAAATTGGCGAAGATGGCGTTGCCAATGAATTGGAAAACAGAGGCTTATCGCACAGCATCGACGCGTGGAAATGGTTGTGTTCCACACAGAAATTGGGCAATTACAACCAAATTATGGATGCCCTCAACCAATATGCACCTATTCAAAATGAGTCCCTCAAAAAAGGAATGAATGAAATTTCTGCCGTTTTTGATTTTGTGGGAAATACCAGCAATCTGCAATTGGATCTAACCTTGGCCCGCGGATTAAGCTACTACACCGGTTGTGTGTTTGAAGTGGCCGTGAACGACAATAGAATGCCTGAAGACTATAAAATTGGCAGCATTGGCGGTGGCGGACGTTACGATAACCTTACAGGAATTTTTGGATTAAAAGATGTTTCAGGGGTGGGCGTTTCTTTTGGGCTAGACCGTATTTATGACAATCTAGAAGCGGCGAACCTGTTTCCAACTACCTTGTCTGATGCATCCACTTTGTTGATATGCGCGTTGGATGAATCGTCGTTGGGATATGCCATTGACATTTCTAGAAACCTCCGCAGCAACGGAATAGCCAATGAGGTTTACCCTGGAGCAGCCAAGTTGAAAAAACAATTGGATTATGCCAATGCCAAAGGATTTGCCTACGCTGCCATTATTGGGTCAACAGAAAAAGAAGAAAATAAAGTGTCCCTCAAAAATATGATTTCAGGCGACCAAGAGTTGGTGAATGTTTCAGACATATTAAATAAAATCTCAAATGAATAAATCTTATACGCTGCAAGAAGCGGTTGAATTGATAGCAAAACCTGTTTCGTTGAGTATCGAAACCCGCGCCACCATGCAAAAAAGTGTAGACTTTTTAAAAAGATACATGGACCAAGCTACAGCCCCAGTTTACGGGGTGAATACAGGCTTTGGGTCGTTGCAGAATGTAGTTGTTTCGAATGAACAACTGAGCGAGCTTCAAGAAAACTTGCTCATTACCCATGCCGCAGGTGTGGGAGAGGCGTTGAAACCTCATTTGGTGGCAAACATGATGTGGTTAAAGCTTGTGAACATGAGCAAAGGCCATTCGGCTGTGAGACCCATTATTTTTGAGAGACTGGCTTTCATGCTCAATGAAAAAGTGTATCCCGTTGTTACGGCACAGGGCTCTTTGGGCGCATCGGGCGATTTAGCTCCGTTGTCGCAAATGGTACTTCCGTTAATTGGTAAAGGTAAAGTCCTTTTTGAGGGACAAATTATGTCGTCTCAGGATTGGTTGAAATCACAGCAATTAGACCCCATTGTTTTAGGCCCAAAAGAAGCTTTGGCATTGATCAATGGCACTCAGTTTATGTTGTCTCATGCGGTTGACGCATACGCGCAAGTTTCGCAAATATTGGCTCAGTTGCCCCGCATTGCCGGCGCCAGCATTGATGGCTTTGATTGTCGTTTGGATCCGTTTACAGAGGCCATTCACAGGGTGAGACCCCACAAAGGTCAAGTTCAAGTGGCTCAAGAAATTAGAAATGTAATGCAGGGTTCTGCAATTGCCTCAAAAGCAAAAGTGCAAGTGCAAGACCAATATAGCTTTAGGTGTATTCCTCAAGTACATGGTGCATCTTACGATGCCTTAAACCATTGTTTTGATGTGTGGGAAACAGAATTGAATGCAGTTACCGACAATCCCAACGTTTTCGAAGATGAAAACTTGGTTGTGAGTGGAGGGAATTTCCACGGTCAACCGTTAGCATTGACATTGGATTATTGTGCCATGGCGGTTGCCGAATTGGCCAATATCTCTGAACGCAGAACCTATTTGTTGGTGAGCGGTCAGCGCGGTTTGAGTCCTTACTTAGCGGACGGCGCGGGACTAGACAGCGGTTACATGATTGCGCAGTACACTGCGGCATCGTTGGTGAGTCAGAACAAGCAATTGTGCACGCCTGCCAGCGTAGACAGCATTGTGAGCAGCAATGGGCAAGAAGACCATGTGAGTATGGGTGCAAACGCGGCAACGAAGTTGTTGAGGGTTGTTGAAAACACCAAAAATGTATTGGCTATTGAGTGGTTGTGTGCCATTGGTGCTTTGAACCAACGCGAAGAAAAGTCATCGCCAGAAATCGAAAAAATGCGTGCTGCCTTTGCCGAATTGGGTCCAAACATCCACCAAACCACCCCAATGCAAGAACTGATCGAAAAAGCGTACGCTTTTTTGTGGGGATAGGGGGCTTTCAATGCTAATTCATTCTCAACGAATTAACAGGCAACGAAAATGAATTGCTTTTTGTCAATAATGATTGTAAAGACAAAATAACTAACTATGAAAAAAATACTTTCTATCACAGCAATTGCACTATTGTTCACAATGTTTTCATGCAACAAGGAAAAGTGCAAATCAATGACAGTTGTAAGAGACTGTTCTGGAACTTATCTCCGTTTAGATGGAAAAGACTACCATGTTTGTAATGAAGAAAAGCTTTCTTCGTTTTCAAGTGGAACAAATGTAACTGCGACCTTTAAAACACTTCAAAATTGTAAGGTTTTAGAAGAAAAAATTGTCTGTAAGTTGTATCACAAAAATGAAGGTTGGGTAGAAGTGGTTAATTTAAAATAAACCTTACCCGTTTTTCATTGCGTTTTTGATCACATCCCAAATTTCTTTGTGGCCTTGCTTGGTTTCAGATGAACTGATGATGAAAGGTGGAACTTCTTCCCAAGTTTCGAGCAATGCATCTTTGATAATTTGGGCATTGGCTTCCACTTCAACAGGTTTTAGTTTGTCGGCCTTCGTGCCAACAATCACCATTGGAATGGCATTGTCACCGCAATCATTAATGAAGTCTAAATCGATTTTCTGAGGGGGGATTCTCAAATCCAACAAAATGAAAAGGCAATACAAATTGGGTCTTTCCCTCAAATAATACGCAATCATTTTTCCAAAACCTTCGCGTTTGTCTTTCGATACCTTGGCATAGCCATAGCCAGGTAAATCGCAAATTTGCAATTCGTTGTTGATGTTAAATAAATTCAAGGTTTGGGTTTTGCCAGGCGTAGAGCTGGTTTTTGCCAATCCATTGCGCTCAGCAACCATGTTAATTAGCGACGATTTACCCACATTGCTTCTGCCAATAAAGGCAAATTCAGGCTTGTCTCTGTGCGGCATATCCACATTTCGCTCCCAACTTCCAACGTATTCTGCAGTTTTGATTTTCATATTTGCAATTTCTAATTTTCAGGTCGACGATGAATCGCTTATATTTGCACTTTCATTTATTTTGAGCACGCCAATTAAACCAAATCCGTCTTCTGACACTTCAAAAAAACAACAAGTTGAGGAAATGTTCGATAATATTTCTTCACGTTATGATTTTTTGAATCATTTTCTATCCTTAGGAATCGATTATTCTTGGAGAACAAAGGTGCGTAAAATAATTGCAAAAATTCAAGCCAAGAAAATCTTAGATGTAGCAACCGGTACCGCTGATTTGGCAATTGAAATATCTAAAATACCTGATACACAAATTGTTGGAATTGATATTAGCCGTGGAATGCTCGATAAGGGAGATGTGAAACTTGAAAAAATGCAATTAACAAAGCGCATTGTTTTGCAACAAGCTGATTCTGAAAATTTGCCTTTCGAAACCGGCGAATTCGACGCGGTGACAGTAAGTTTTGGTGTGCGTAACTTTGAAAATTTAGACAAAGGCTTGGCCGACATGTGCCGTGTGTTAAAAAAAGAGGGTAGTTTGTTGGTTCTTGAGTTTTCGAAACCTACAAACCCAATTTTTAGCCGCTTATATTGGTTCTACTTTAAATTTATTTTGCCACCTTTGGGTCGTCTTTTTAGCAAAGATGCAACAGCCTATACCTATCTCCCTCAAAGTGTTGCGGCATTTCCAGAAGGAGAAGAGTTTGTTGCTAGAGCCAAAGCTGCAGGATTTGCAACAGTCAACTATAAACCATTAACTTTCGGAGTCTGTACTTTATACCATTGCGTAAAATAATTCTCATATTGTTATGTGCCTTTTTGGCAATAGGTTCAAATGCCGATCCTATTGTTGATCGTTTGCTAGAAACTGCTACGCCAAAGGATCCAAATCGCATATACCGAAAACATTTTTTCTGGGGAATTGCCTTTTCGGGAACCCAAGCAAAAATGAAAATGCAATTAGACAAAACGTTTTGGGATAGAACCGATTCAATTGCCAATATTGCTCCCATAGATCAAATGGGTGGTGGTTTTGGGGGAAGTGTGGCCTTGAGAATTGGGCGTCACTGGGAAATGAAAATGCTTACAATGTTGCAATTGCATAACCGCAATTTGAAATATACTTGGCAAGGCAAACCTGGTCCTACCATAAAAATTGAATCCATTTGTTTTGATATTCCACTTACCATAAAATACCGTTCCGACATGCCAAATAACACTGGTTTTTTCGTGTTGGGGGGTGTAAGGTGGTCTCACGATTTTCAAAGTAACGAAGACATGGTTATTGGCGCATCCAAACCTTTGGTTGCCTTAAAACAAGATACATACTATTACGAATTCGGTGGTGGATTTGAATTTAGAATGGATTATGTGGATTTATCCATCGAATTAAAAATGTCGAATGGCATCACAAATGCCTTGGTACGTGTTCCAGATAGCTATTACTCTGGTTCATTGAGTGCCATTTTTCCTCGACTTTTTAGTATTACATTAATGGCTCAAAATTGAATTTTACAGTACAACATAGAGATCCCTACTCCAAAGCTAGGGCAGGTGTCTTAGAAACCGATCACGGAAAAATTCAAACACCCATTTTCATGCCTGTTGGCACCGCGGCAACCGTGAAAGGCGTGCACCGCGATTTCATTGAAAAAGACATCAACGCCGATATCATTCTCGGCAATACCTACCATCTTTATTTGCGCCCAGGATTAGAAATCATGGAAAAAGCAGGAGGTATCCATAAGTTTTCGAATTGGAACCGCCCTGTTTTGTCAGACAGTGGGGGATATCAGGTGTATTCTCTTTCTGGAACGAGAAAAATCAAAGAAGAAGGTGCAACTTTTAAAAGTCATATTGATGGCTCGAAACACCTTTTTAGCCCAGAATACGTAATGGACATTCAGCGTACCATTGGGGCCGATATTATCATGGCCTTTGATGAATGTACGCCGTATCCTTGCGAAAAACCTTATGCCGAAAAAAGCATGCACATGACCCACCGTTGGTTGGATCGTTGCATGAAACGTTTCCATGAAACGGAACCCAAATACGGATATCACCAAGAATTGTTTCCAATTGTTCAGGGCAGTGTATATCCCGATTTGCGCAAGCAAAGCGCGGAATACGTGATCCAACACGAGGCTGGTGGCTACGCCATTGGCGGATTGAGTGTGGGTGAACCCCATGAAGACATGTATTCAATGACCGAATTGGTTTGCGATATTTTACCAGCCAACAAACCCCGTTATTTGATGGGTGTGGGTACTCCTGAAAATATTTTGAACTCTATCGAATTGGGAGTAGATATGTTCGATTGCGTAATGCCAACCAGAAATGGAAGAAATGGAATGATTTTTACCCGTGAGGGAATCATCAACATTCGCAATAAAAAATGGGCCGACGTTTTTGAACCTGTAGATTCTTGGTTAACACCTGAATATTCTTTGGCGTATTTGCGTCATTTGTTTGTGGCTGGAGAAATGTTAGGACCCATTGTAGCAAGTTTGCAAAACTTGCGCTTTTACCTTTGGTTGGTGCGTGAAGCCCGCAAGCATATTCAGAACAACGAATTTCATATTTGGAAAAAATCTGTACTTCAAACCGTAGGTAGAAAATTGTAAGATGAAAATATTTAAAGAGTTGGACATGTATATTGCAAAGAAGTTCTTGAGAACTTTTTTCGTTACTATTCTACTTTTTATCATCATCATTATCATTTTTGACATTGCCGAAAAGTTGGATGACTTTTTACAACGTCATGCCCAAGTTTCAGAAATCTTCTCTGTGTATTATGTGAGTTTTATTCCCACATTGCTCAATACATTTAGTCCTATCTTTATATTTATCTCTGTACTCTACCTTACTTCAAGGTTGGCTTCCCGCACAGAAATCATTTCCATGTTGGCCGGTGGAATGTCGCTAAGGCGCATTCTCGTGCCTTATTTGGCAGTGGGTGCTTTGCTAGCTTTTGGAAGTTATGTTTTGAACGCTTGGATTATTCCCATTTCCGACAAAAAACGGGTGAAATTTGAAAATACCTATCTCCGTAATTATTGGTCTGAATCGCGTTCAACCATTTTTCGCCAGATCAAACCAGGTGTAATTATGTACATGGAGTATTTCAGTAACCACGATAGTTCTGGAATAGGTGTTACCCTCAATCAGTTTAAAGATAGAAAGTTAACAAGTACTTTGTTTGGCCGGTTTATGCGTTGGGAACCCAATTTGAAAACGTGGCGCCTAGAAATGGTTACAAGCCGTGAGTTTATGGCAGACGGTACCCAAAAAATAAAGAATTTTCCTTACATCGATACTGCAATTGGATTTAATCCTGCCGCTTTTTTCTTTAGGGTGGAGGACGTGCAATCTTTGAATCAGAATGAGCTCACTGCATTTATTGAAAAAGAAAGGATGCGGGGTTCTAGCAACGTGGCAGCTTTACAAACAGAGAAATACCGACGATATGCCTCGCCATTTAGTACCTTTATTTTGATTGTGATTGCAGTTTCTGTTGCCGGTAGGAAATCTAGGGGAGGACTGGGAATCGCCCTAGGCGTGGGAATTTTTGTGATTCTCTTTTTCCTATTTTTCAGCCGATATTTTATTAGTTTGGGGGAAACCAATGTGTTGGATCCCAATTTGGCAGTATGGCTTCCCAATTTGGTGTTTGTGCCGGTGGCCTATGTTTTTTACCGATTTGCACAAAAGTAATTTTTTGCTTATATTCGTTAATATGAGATATTTTATCCTTTTTGCCCTTGCATTATTGGGAATTCAATCAAATGCCCAACCCAATAAGAAAAAGGCAAATGCCAAAATTAAATTTCCAGCAAACAAATATTTCAAGATTGATTCTGTTGTAATCAACCGATTATATCCTGGTGTTTATGGCGCTGCCATTATCAATAATATTACGATGTATGCCGTAACCAAAACCAATTGTGGTACTGTAAAATCAAAGGTGAACCTGCAACTCGACTCATTTTGGGTTGGAAATAGAGGTGGTCAATTCAATCTTGTTACTTACAAAAATATGGATCCATTAAAGAAAGGTTCTCATTTTAGAGGGATGGGGCATTTAGAGATTCCTACAAGAGACGAAGGCATTCCACAAGTAAATGGGGTCACCATTCCCAACGAAGTGCCTACAAAGCCCCCAATTGCCTACAAAGGAGATATGCTCATTCGATTCATTTGCAACGGGAAAAAACAATACATCTGTATTCCCAAATTGCAAGAAGGCCAAAGCGTTTTCGCGCCGTAAGATTTATTCTACTTCCAATACCAATCCCTTGAGATAATGTCCCTCAGGATGAAAAATATTTACAGGATGGTCCGGACCTTGTCCCAATCTGTGTAAGATTCTACAATTTCTACCCACTTCAATGGCTGCAGCGGTTACGGTATTTGCAAATAATTTCTCGTCAATTACTTGACTACAAGAAAAGGTAAACAACAATCCGCCTGGTTTTACCCTTTCTAATCCCAACATATTCAATCGTTTATAACCCATTGTAGCCTGATGCTTTTTGGTTAAGCTTTTGGCAAAAGCTGGAGGATCAAGTACCACAATGTCAAACATTTCAGGTTCGTCCTTCAAGTTTTTCATTACATCTGCTTGAATAGATAAGTGATTTTCTGTTAGATTATTCAAAGCAACATTTTCATCAGCTAGACTAACTGCGGTTTGTGAAATATCTACCGAAACCACTTTGGTAGCACCGCCAACCAATGCCGCGACACTAAATCCCCCCGAATAAGAAAAAGTATTCAATACCGATTTCCCTTTTGAGTAATGTCCAAGCAGCTGTCTATTTTCTCGTTGATCTAAGAAGAAACCAGTTTTTTGACCGGTAACCCAATTGACTTTGAATTTCATATTGTTTTCGGTGGCAACAACTTCGTGTTGATCGCCCAACAAAAATTCATCTTCAATTTCGGCGTCGTGCATTGCCGCGCTGCTTTTGCTGTAAATGTGGGCAATTTCGTTTCCGAAAACGGTTTTAATGGCTTCGGAAATGGCATCGAGGTTCAAATACATTCCATCGGTATGTGCTTGAATCACTGCGGTATCGGCATATATGTCGATGATCAATCCGGGCAACAAATCGCCTTCTCCATGCACCAAACGGTAGGCATTGGTAGGAAAATTCATTCCCAACGACAATTTGTTTCTTAGGTCTTTGCAATTTTGAATGCGGTTTACCCAAAATTGGGCGTCAATTTCTTGCTGGGTAAACGACAGAATGCGAATGGCAATACTGCCATCGCCAACATGGCCGCAGGCCAACCAATTGTTTTTATAGTCATAAACCTGAACCAAATCGCCCGTAGTGCAGGGGTCAATGCTTTCCAAGGCACCGCTAAATATCCAAGGATGTTTTCTGCCAATGGCAATTTCTTTTCCCTTTTTTAAGATTGCTTTTTTCACAATGAAGGTACAAAGTTCAATTAAAAGTTAGAGATTTGAAAAATGTCTGTAAAACTATTCGAAATAATTCATGAAATTGAAAGGGTAGCACCACCCAGTTTGCAAGAGTCGTATGACAATAGCGGTCTTTTGGTGGGAGATAAGCAATCAATTATAACCCAGACGCTGCTTTGTTTAGATTGTACGGAAGCCATTGTTGATGAGGCGATTGCAAATAAATGCAATCTGATTATTGCGCACCATCCATTGATTTTTTCGGGCTTAAAACGACTAACGGGTCAAAACGATGTGCAACGAGCGGTTATCAAAGCCATCCAAAATAATATTTCCATTTATGCTTGTCACACCAACCTCGACAATGTTTTGAGGAGTGGGGTGAATGAAAAAATTGCCGAAAAGCTCCATTTGAGTCAATTGTCAGTGCTCGAGCCCAAAACGGGATTGTTGGTGAAGTTGGGGGTGTATGTTCCACCGTCGCATTTTACCGTGGTTCAAGATGCTTTGTTTACTGCAGGAGCTGGAAACATTGGCAATTATGTCGAATGTAGTTTTTCTTTTGAGGGACAAGGAACATTTACACCGATGGAAGGTTCCAACCCTTATTCTGGAAGTTTGGGCAAGCGAGAAACTGCAAATGAGATGCGCTTAGAGGTGGTATTTATGAAGTGGCAAACCAATGAAATGATTCAAATATTGAGGGAGGCACATCCCTATGAAGAGGTTGCTTACGACATAGTAACTTTGAATAACGAAGTTGCGGGTTTTGGCAGTGGGGCAGTGGGAATGCTGCCAAAAGAGATGGCCAAATCTGAGTTTTTGGCACATTTAAAGCAGAATATGGAATTGGAAGTTGTGAAACATACAGAATTTTTCGGAGAAAATATTCGCAAAGTTGCGGTTTGTGGTGGCGCGGGTTCTTTTTTAATAAACGCAGCAAAGTCGGTACAGGCCGATGTTTATATAACGTCGGATATAAAATATCATGAATTTTTTGCAGCTGAAAAGCAGTTAATGATTTGCGATATTGGTCATTTTGAGAGTGAAAAATACACGATTGATTTGTTTAGCGAGATATTGTCAAAAAAATTCCCTAATTTTGCAACCATTTTTGCACAAACTAATACCAACCCTATTCAATATTATCGATAAACAACATGGACGTAACCGTTGAGAAAAAACTACAAGACCTTTGGAAGCTACAACAAATTGACAATAAATTAGACAATTTGAAAGCTGTATTGGGTGAACTGCCGATGGAAGTATCGGATTTGGAAGATGATATCGCTGGTTTTGAAACCAGAGTAAGTCATATTCACGACGAAATTACTTCTTTAGATACAGAGGTTGCCAACAAAAAATTAGCAATTAAAGATTTCCAAAGATTAATTGACAAATACGAAGATCAATTAAACAATATCAAAAACAGCCGTGAATTTGAAGCAATTGACAAAGAAAAAGAGATTGCTGGCTTAGAAATTCTTTCTGCTGAAAAGAAAATTCGCGATTATGTAAAACAAATCGAATCTAAAAACGAAGTTTTAACAAGCACCAAAGCTGCGTTAGACAGTCGTAAAGCCGATTTGGAATTCAAAAAAGCGGAATTAACTGAAATTGAAAAAGAGAACGAAGAGGAAATTCAAAAGTTAAACAAAGACCGTGAAAATGCTGCTAAGAAATTAGATGAGCGTTATTTCCGTGCTTACCACAGAATTCGTGAAAATATGAAAAACGGTGTTGCCGTTGCTCCTATTGTTCGTGGGTCTTGCGGTGGTTGTTTCTCTAAAATTCCACCACAACGTCACTCTGACATTCGTGCCCATTACAAAATTATTGACTGTGAACACTGCGGTCGTATTATGGTGGATCAACACGTAAGTGGCATCGCAGCATTTGCCGAAGTAAAAGAAGAAAAACCAACACGCAGAAAAATGCGTTTAACTACCGCTAAGTAAGAGTAGCGTTAGGAATAAAAAAAGGTGCGAAATTTTTCGCACCTTTTTTTATGGTTTATAAACGTTTATGAGTGTTTATAAAAGTTTATGAAGGTTCATTTTCGAACATTTTATATCTAAGTACATCCAGAATGTCTTTATTAGATCTATATTGAATAAAACTGATTTCTAGATTTTGAAAGTAAAATTTAATGTTTATAAAGGTTTATAAGCGTTTATAAAAGTTTATGAAGGTTCATGTTCGAACATTTTAAACATCACTACTTTAAGTATACACTTTTTAGGTCTAAATGACATAAAACCGATTTCTAAATTTTAAAAGTAAAATTTAATGTTTATTAGGGTTTGTAAGTGTATAAAAAAGTTCATGAAGGTTCATGTTAGAACATTTAATTTCTAAATACATCCAAAATATCTTTATTAGATTTCACAAATTTCGGTTGACGGTTACGGTTTTTAATTTACCAACCCAATCTAAACCTTTATAAACCTTAGCATTCCCCCATGTCTAAACGCTCATAAACCTTTATAAACTTTAGCATTCCCCTAGGTCTAAACGCTCATAAACCTTTATAAACTCTTATAAACCTTAGCATTCCCCCGTGTCTAAACACTCATAAACCTTTATAAACTCTTATAAACCTTAGTACTGCTCCTTCTCATTTGGAAAGTCAACCGACTTTACATCTGAAATGTATTGCTGCACTGCCCCTTTCATTTCGTCGTAAAGGTTTAAATAGCGACGTAAAAATCTTGGATTAAATTGTTTGGTTATTCCCATCATGTCGTGAACCACCAAAACTTGTCCATCCACGCCATTTCCTGCGCCAATGCCTATTACAGGAATGGTTAAAGATTCAGCAACACGTTTCGCCAAGTGTGCCGGTATTTTCTCTAAAACCAGCGCGAAGCAACCCGCTTCTTCTAATAATTTTGAATCGCGAATCAATTTTTCCGCTTCTTCATCTTCTGTTGCACGAACGGTATAAGTTCCAAATTTGTATATACTCTGAGGAGTTAATCCCAAATGTCCCATAACCGGAACACCCGCAGTAAGAATCCTTTTTATACTTTCAATGATTTCTTCGCCACCTTCCATTTTTATAGCATGGGCTCCGCTTTCCTTCATAATACGAATGGTACTATTTAATGCTTCTTTGGAGTTACCTTGGTAACTACCAAATGGCAAATCAACCACTACCAAAGCCCTGTCAACACCTCTTACAACACTACTTGCATGGTAAATCATCTGATCTAAAGTGATTGGAAGGGTAGTTTGATGTCCCGCCATCACATTCGAAGCACTGTCGCCAACAAGAATCACATCGATTCCCGCATCGTCAATAATTTGTGCTGTTGAATAATCGTATGCGGTGAGCATCGAAATTTTTTCACCTCTCGACTTCATTTCATGAAGCACGTGTGTGGTGATTTTTTTATCTTCTCTGTGTACAGACATTCTTTTGTGATTGGACTGCAAATTTGTACATTATAAATGGTAAAAAAAAAGAAGTTTCTGCTATTTCGATAGATACGACCCTTTATTCATCATTCTTTTCATTTATCTTTGCCCTTAACATGATAAAAAATTGTTACAATAAAGCAACAAAGTGTCTAAATTCCCTGGGAATCATTTTGGTGTTATTGGCATTTTCTTCATGTGAGAATACAGTTGATATCAACGCCGACTGGAAAGAAACCATTGTGGTTTATGGATTATTAGATCCAAACGATTCGGTACAATACATCAAGGTTAACAAAGCATTTTTGAATCAAAATACAAGTGCTTACACTGTTGCTCAAATTTCCGACAGTTTGTATTTGGATTCTACGGAAGTCTCCTTGCGACAGGTAAATACAGGTCGCGTAATCAATCTAATTCGCACCAATAAAATAAAGAAACAACCCGGTATATTTGCTTCCAACGTAAATTATTTATGGCAAACCACAGAAAAAATCAACGCCAACGATATTTATGAGGTTACTGTTGAAAATCCCATTAGCAAGCAAGCAGTTACATCCTATACCAAAACAGTATCTCCGTCTTTGATCAGGGCTCCATTTTTTAATAACAAATCACTCTTTTCCTTGGCACCTGAATATATTACTTTTCGTGCCACTCCTGGTGCAAATGTCAAAGCCTATGATGTTGTGCTTGAAGTTACCTACGATGAATTCGATGCAGTTGATACATCTATCAAAGCAACCAAAACTGCGTTATGGAAGGTGATGTCGAATTATCAAGTAGATCAAGGTGATTTAATTCGCCAAGTTGAGAAAGAAGCTTTTTTCCAGTTTATGGCAAATACGTTAACTTCCGGACCAAGTCTAAAACACCGTTTTGTTTCATTCGGAGTTACGTATTATTCGGGAAGTCAAAATTTAATCGACTACATGTCTGTGAATGTTCCAGCAATTGGCATTGTGCAAAAACAAGCTGAGTATTCCAATATTTCAGGTGGATTGGGTTTGTTTGCAAGTCGTTGCGTACAATCTATTCGTGGAATCAAATTCGAGCCATCTTCATTGTCGTTTATTCAAGTGCATCCATTGACAAAGAAGCTCAACTTTGTAAGATAAGGCTGCTCTGTTTGTTTAATTTCCCTCAAAATTTTATGTCATGATGGCGAATTTGTTCGTCTATTTTGAGAATTACTGACAAATTATGACAATTCGTCAGCCATTTTCTGTCTTTTCTGCATTGGCACTTACTTTGATAGTAGGAAGGAAAGGAAATTAAAAATCATGAGTAAAATAATAGGAATTGACTTAGGAACAACCAACAGTTGTGTAGCAGTGTTAGAGGGTAACGAACCTGTAGTAATTGCAAACAGCGAAGGTCGTAGAACAACACCATCAATTGTTGCTTTTATGGACAATGGAAATGGCGAGCGTAAAGTAGGAGACTCTGCAAAACGTCAAGCCATTACCAACCCAACCCATACTGTGCAGTCTATCAAAAGATTTATGGGAGAAAAATATTCTTCTATGTTGAAAGAAATGGAACGTGTACCTTATGAAGTAACCAAAGGCGACAACGATACCCCTCGTGTGAAAATTGGCGATCGCCACTTTACTCCTCAAGAAGTAAGTGCAATGGTTCTTCAAAAAATGAAGAAAACTGCCGAAGATTATTTGGGTCAAGAAGTAACCAGAGCGGTAATTACTGTCCCTGCATACTTTAACGACTCTCAGCGTCAAGCTACCAAAGAAGCAGGTGAAATTGCTGGTTTGAAAGTAGAACGTATTATCAACGAACCTACTGCTGCAGCTTTGGCTTATGGTTTAGATAAACTTGACCGTGATATTAAAATTGCTGTTTACGATTTAGGTGGTGGAACATTTGACGTTTCTATTCTTGAATTGGGAGACGGTGTGTTTGAAGTTAAATCTACCAATGGTGATACTCACTTAGGTGGTGACGATTTCGATCAAGTAATCATTGATTGGTTGGCAGATGAATTTAAATCTGACGAAAATATAGATTTGCGCAAAGATCCAATGGCTTTACAACGTTTGAAAGAAGCGGCTGAAAAAGCGAAAATTGAATTGTCTAGCAGCACAGAAACTGATATCAATTTGCCATATGTAACTGCAGTTGATGGAGTTCCTAAGCATTTGGTTAGAAAAATGACCAGAAGCAAATTTGAGCAATTGGCTGAATCTTTAATTCAAAGAACATTAGAGCCATGTAAGAAAGCCTTGGCGGATGCCCGTTTGAGCTCAAGTCAAATTGACGAAGTAATTTTGGTAGGTGGTTCTACACGTATCCCTGCAATTCAAAAATTGGTTGAAGATTTCTTTGGTAAAGCGCCAAGTAAAGGTGTTAATCCAGATGAAGTTGTTGCAATTGGTGCAGCCATTCAAGGTGGTGTGTTAACAGGTGAGGTAAAAGATATCGTTCTGTTAGACGTATCTCCTTTGAGTTTGGGTATTGAAACAATGGGTGCTGTGATGACCAAAATGATTGAGTCAAACACAACCATTCCTTCTAGAAAAACAGAAACGTTTAGTACGGCTATGGACAATCAACCATCGGTTGAAATCCATATCATTCAAGGTGAACGCCCAATGGCTGCTGATAATAAAACGATTGGTAGATTTATATTAGATAGCATTCCTCCAGCTCCACGTGGTGTCCCTCAAATTGAAGTAACCTTCGATATTGATGCCAATGGTATCTTGAACGTAAGTGCAAAAGACAAAGCAACTGGAAAAGAGCAAAAAATCAGAATTGAAGCAAGCAGCGGATTGAGCAAGGAAGACATCGAGAAAATGAAAAAAGATGCTGAAATGAACGCGGAAGCGGATATGAAGCGCAAAGAAGAAGCCGACAAAGTGAATGGCGCCGATTCTTTGGTTTTCAGTACTGAAAAACAATTGAAAGAGTATGGCGACAAAATTCCAGCAGAGAAAAAGACTGTAATTGAAGAGGCTGTTGCAAAATTGAAAGAAGCAATTGCTGCGAAGAACTTTGCCGATATGGATACCCATAGTGCTGCATTGAACGATGCATGGCAAGCGGCAAGCCAGGATATGTACAACGCAACGGGTGGTGAACCAGGTGCTGAAGGACAAGGTCAAGAAAATCCGAATGCAAGCAATGCAAATGGCGGAAAAGCGGCTGATGAAGTTCAAGATGTTGACTTCGAAGAAGTAAAATAAATTTTAATTTTTCCATAAAAAAGAGCTACCCAAGGGTGGCTCTTTTTGTTTACCAAACTTCAAACTATCTTTGTTTCCGATGAAATTAAAATTTAAATTCAGTTGGGTATCAGCAGCTTTGCTTTTTGTGGCGTGCCAAGGCAATAAAAAAGAGGTTGAAACGGTAACAGACAATCGCGACAAAGACACAGTTGCGGTGGTTGATTTGAATCAAATCGATACTTCTCGTTTGGCATCGTTGAGTGTTGATAGTTTAAAAATGTGTGCTGCCTTTCAAACAGCTGCAAATGAATTTACCACGGGGTATAAAAACAAAGACGCCAAAATATATGTAAAGTATTCTCATCCCGCCATTGTGAAAATGAATGGGGGAATGGATAAGTTCATGGCAAAGGTGGGTCCTTTCTTGAAATTAGATACCTTCAAATTTGTAAAAATGATTACAGGTCCTGTGGCGAGGGTAGAGCCAGCGGTAGATCCAAGAGGAAGAGTTGCTGGATGGTATTGTTTGATGCCGGTGCGCCGATGGATGACCAACAATCCGAAGGATTTCAGGGTGCAGTGGTTGGCTGGACAAACATTGAACATGGGTAAGGAAATTTGTTTTATTGACATTACCGGAATTCCGAAAGAGAAAATATATCAGTTACTTCCCGATTTTCATTTTGTAATGGATAAGGAATTGGCAAAGAAACCTTAAATATGAATGTATACCAAACAAAAATGGCTACCCTTGGGTAGCCATTTTTGTTTTATGTGTGGTTGAAAATATTACTTGTTTGCTTTGGCGTGATCGGCTAAGAACTGAGCCAAACCGATGTCTGTCAATGGGTGTTTTAACAATCCTAAAATTGCACTCAAAGGACAAGTTACAACATCTGCACCGTTTGTAGCAGATTGCACAATGTGCAAAGGAGTACGCACGCTCGCTGCCAAGATTTGGGTATCATAACCTTGAACTGCATAAATTTCAGCAATGCTCTTGATTAATTCCATTCCATCCCAGCTAATGTCGTCGATACGGCCAATAAACGGAGAAAGATAGGTAGCACCGGCTTTTGCAGCTAAGATTGCTTGGCCTGCGCTAAAAACCAAAGTGCAATTGGTGCGAATTCCTTTTCGTGTGAAATATGAAATGGCTTTGATACCGTCTTTGATCATTGGAACTTTTACCACGATGTTCTCGTGCAATGCCGCTAGTTTTTCTCCTTCGGCAATCATTCCTTCATAATCGGTAGAAATAACTTCTGCAGATACATCGCCATCAACAATGGCACAAATGTCTTTGTAGTGTTGCATAACAGCTGCTTCGCCAACAATGCCTTCTTTGGCCATTAACGAAGGATTGGTGGTTACACCATCTAAGATGCCTAAATCATTGGCTTCTCTAATTTGTTCTAAATTTGCGGTATCAATAAAGAATTTCATAATGTTACAAAATTACAAAACCTTTTAAACAGTCTAATAGAAAGTCATGCACAATTTTTCAATATCCTTATAGAATTCTTAGGGTGTTTGTCGTTTATTTCCTTTTTTTTGAGGGACAATTATTAGTTTTGTGTATTGATTTCTATAGATGAGATTGAAAAACCTTGAATAATTGATGGGTTTTCAAAACTATTTATATGAATCAATGTTTATTAAACTGACATGACAAGAAAAGTTGCAGTATTTCGCACAGCCCACTTCAATGCGGCACATCGCTTAAACGTCCCTCAATGGACAGATGAGCAAAATAAGGCATATTTCGGTTTGTGTAACAACGCAAATTATCACGGACACAATTACGAACTTGAAGTAAAAGTAGTTGGTGCCGTTGATGAAGTTTCTGGTTATGTAATTGACATGAAGGTGTTAAAAACTTTTATTGATGAAGAAGTGATTGAAGCTTTTGATCATAAAAATTTGAATTTAGATGTTCCTGATTTTGCATCTTTAAATCCAAGTGCCGAAAACATCGTTTGGGTAATTTGGGAAAAATTGAGAAAAAGAATTGACAATCAATTCGAGTTAAGTGTTCGACTTTATGAAACACCACGTAATTTTGTAGAATTTAATGGAAAATAAAATAAATAATCTCCTTTCGCAATTTGAAGAAATGGGCGATTCGCACGTTGGAAGTTCAAAGGAAACCCCTTTAAGAGATGATGCGTTTGTCATGGACGATCAAATTAAAATTGAATTGATTGCCAAACATTTTAAAGAAATTATGCATGTTTTGGGACTTGACCTTTCTGACGAGAGTTTGCGAGGTACTCCACTTCGTGTTGCGAAGATGTTTATCAATGAGCATTTCAAAGGTTTAGATCCTAAAAATAAACCACATCCTACTTTGTTCGATAACAACTTTGGTTATTCAGAGATGTTGGTAGAGAAGGATATCAGTTTTTACAGTACTTGTGAGCATCATTTTGTGCCAATTTTTGGAAAAGCGCATGTTGCCTATATCGCAAGTGGTAAGGTAATTGGATTGTCTAAATTGAATAGAATTGTTGATTATTATTCTAAGCGTCCACAAGTTCAAGAGCGCTTAACCATTCAAGTTGCCGAAGAGTTAAAAGAAGTGCTTCAAACAGAACATGTTGCGGTTGTAATGGATGCAAAACACTTGTGTGTGGCAAGTAGGGGTATCAAAGATATTTCTAGTGCTACCGTAACTGCAAGCTATCACGGTAAATTCAATGAAATGGAAACCAGAAATGAGTTTCTAAAGTATATTGGATTTGGTGAGGTTTAAGATAAGCCGAGTTTTATCTTGGGGCTTGTGTTATTTGCCATAAAAGCAAATAGAAGGCGCCACCAAATAGCGTTCCCCCTAATGTATTGTACCATATAACATCTTTCTTTTGTTTTTTACCAGCAAGCCTCATTCCCTTTTGATATGAAGTTGGATAATAATTCTTGTTAGATTCTGCTGGAATTTTCGGTGCAATACAACTTGAAATAATGGCAGGAATAATTGAAACGGTTACAAAAACAAAGCTATATATAAAGAAGAGCGTGCCCGTTTGTACAACGTGAAAATCTGTATTCATGCCGTCGTTGTAACCTTCTTTAAATAACTGCGCTTCCATTTTTGTTTTTTGTAACACGGGATTGTTGATGGAATCTCCCTTATTTGGGTTGTAATATTCAATAACCCCATTGCTGTATTTGATGTGATCTACATTTTGAATGTCGATTTCATAAATGGGCAGGTGGGTAATATTTTGTTTACAGTATTGAATAGATGCGCTTGTGATTTTGGTAACCACGCATGGCATTTTCGCTAAATTATAAAAGACAATTGTATCAATGGCATTTTGAGGAATGTCTTGAATCTTTTTTGAAGTTGTTGTGTCTTGTCCTTGAAGATTTAGACTAATTACACACAACAAACAAGTGATGTAAAAACTTTTTAATGTTTTCATATTTACAATAATACAAAAAAATAAATACAATCAATGCGTTAGGGATGTAAATGAAAAAAACCCAGATGAATCTGGGTTTTTTTGGTTTAATTGGGGCGGCCTACCGGGCTCGAACCGGCGACTTCCAGCACCACAAACTAGCACTCTAACCAACTGAGCTAAGACCGCCATTTAAACGGCTGCAAAGATAATGAGTTTTTTTTCAATAATCAACTCGAAAATGGTGAATTATTTCAAAACCCTTTTGTGGTATGTTTTTACTCCCTTACTTTTGTTGCTATGCAGAAAAAACTGTCGGCCCTTTGGATTGTTGGTTGGTTTCCTTCTAAAGCCAATCCCTATGCCGGCAATTTTATTGAGCGACATGCACTTGCATGTAGTTCAAAGATTGATATTACCTTGGTTCATGCAGCTACCTATTTTGTTGGTGAAGATAAAAATATGCCCCTAACTGAAAATTATCCGTTTCAACTCATTTGGATTTCAGTACCCCAATTTCAGTCGCGCATTTTTAAACCCCTCAATTTATGCATCTATTACAGTTTGTTTTATATCCGATTGTTAAAAAGGCTTAAGCACAATAAATTTTTTGACATTATTCATGTGCATGCAGCAGACAAATGTGGCATTTTGGCAACCTGGATAAAGCAAAAATTAAAAATTAACAAAATGGTGCTCACCGAACATTGGGCAATTTATAATAGTCCCGTTCCTGATCATTTCTTAACCCGAAATAGCTGGTTTCAATATGCAATGAAGCAAACCTGGAAACATACAGATTATGCAGCACAGGTGAGTTTGCCGTTGCACCAAGAAATGCAAAGTTTATTGGGAAAAGCCATTCCCGTGGTTGAGTTTCCTAACGTAGTTCCCACAGATTTTTTTGTGTCTACGGAAAAAGCGAAATACGAAAAATTCAATTTTGTGCATATTTCTAACTTTGAAAATAGAAAAAACATAGCACTCATTTTTGAAGCGTTTGCAAAACTATACGCTGAAGATAAAACAATCAGTATTGAATTTGTTGGGGCTGAAAAATCAATAAAGGAATTTTATCAAAACCAATTTTCTTCACAGTTGCCTAATTCACAAACAAAAGGTGAAAATCAGTTTGTTTGGAAAATCCACGAAAAAGAATGTCCCTCAAAAATCAATGTAATATTCAGAAAAAGCCATTGCCTTGTTATGGCTTCATCTTCTGAAAATGCACCATGCGTAATTGCGGAGGCACTTTGTACAGGATTGGCAGTAGTTACTTCGAATGTGGGTGGAATATCGGATATGGTCAATGATTCTAACGGAGTTTTGTTTGATCTCGAAATAAATGAAAAAACCTGGTCTGCCAACAACAATCGCAATATTGAAACGTTATATCAGTCAATGAAAACAATGAAGCAAAATGTGCGAAATGGGAAATATGAGAGTATTGAAATTGCAGCCCAATCAAAATACAATGCTTCATCAATTTCTGATAAATTAAACCAATTGTACTTGTCAATTATCTAATGTGTGGCATAGGGGGAATATCGTCTATTGTTGCTCAAACTGCTGAATTTTGGTTGAGGAATTCCAATATATTGGGTGCTGGATTGGCACATAGAGGCCCCGATGATGAAGGATTTCTGCTACTTTCTAGCGAGGCAACTCCGATTCCGGTAGGACAAAAGGTTTACCCTTCGGAGAGTGTTCAATATCTACCCAAAAAGCATTTGGCTGAATCTTTATCTTCAAGCATCAAAGGTGTATTGATGCACAAGCGTTTGTCTATTATTGGGTTGGGAGATTTGGGGCATCAACCAATTTGCGATCCATCGGGTAGGTATTGGATGACGTATAACGGTGAAATTTTTAACTATCTTGAACTGCAATCGCAGTTTGGTTTAACCAACAATAGCAATACGGATTCAGAAATTCTCATTCAGCTTTGGGCTATAAAGCAAGAAAAATGCTTGAAATTATTGGATGGTTTTTTTGCGTTCTGCATTTATGACAGTTTGGAAAATTCTTACACTGTGGTTCGCGACAGAACAGGAGTGAAGCCTTTGTTTTTTGCAAAAACCAATGAAATATTTGCATTTGCAAGTGAAGAGCAACCACTGCGATTTATTTTAGGTCAGAACGAACTCAATAACAAAGCTGTTTTTGCCCATTTAAAACAGGGCATGACAGATGTTTATCCTTGGTTTGAAAATATTCAAACATTAACTGCGGGTCATTTGATAAAATGGGTTCCAGCCAGCCGTGATTTCAAAGTTTCGCAGTGGTATTTCCCTGAAAGGAATATCATTCAAAACAACATTTCCCTCAGAGAAATGCTGCTTGAATCAATGAAGATTAGGCTCAGAAGCGATGTTCAGTTGGGTTTTGCTGTGAGTGGTGGAATTGATAGTGCAGTTTTGGTGGGCATTGCCCGACATTTATTGGGCAATGATGCTGAATTGGATTTATTTTCGGTGGCATCAAATCATTTGGCTGGAAATGAATCGGATTGGCAGAAAATGGTGGTAGCAAAAAATGGTGGCCTTCACCATAATATTTTGGTTGAATCATTTGATTCACAATTGCTACCAAAAATAATTTCTTACACAAATAGAGCTCCTGTAGCATGGAATAATTTGGCTCACTTTGCTTTGTGCGAAAGGGTTCGTCAAACAGGGGTCACAGTTTTGTTTAATGGTCAAGGAGCCGACGAATTGTTTGGGGGATATTCAGATTATTTTATTCAAACACTTTTTAGTGAGAGAAAACAATTGGCTCAGTTTCAAAAGAATTGGCCCATAACATACAAAGAAGCATTGAAATTCTTCTTAAAAAGGAAGTTGAGATATGCGCTTTCAGATTCTCAAAAACAGAAGATTGAAAAGTCCGTTTGGGGAAATAAACTAACGGAATCCATTTTGCAAGAACCTATCATGGCATTACATCCCAAATTAAGCGGGGTAGAAGAGATGATGTTGGGAGATTATTATGGATCATTGCAAGGACCTCAATTTTATGGAAAATTGCACCAAATGTTGGCTTGGGAAGACCGCAATGGCATGGCATTTCAGTTGGAAAGTAGAAACCCATTTGCCGATGATTTGTATTTCCCTCAAAAATATTTAGGGAACTTTAAATTGCATGAATTGATGGAAGGGGGGTTGCCAAAAGGGATTTTGCGCAATGCGTTTCAAGATCTTTTGCCTCCGGAATTGTTTGCAAGAACCGATAAAAAAGGTTTTTCTGTTCCAGAAGCATGGTTAACCCAGAAGCATGGTCAGGCTTGGAAAGATGCCTTGATGTATGAAGGGTTGGATGGATTTATACAACGCGATTATAGAAATAAACTATTGCAGAATTTCTCCGAATTAAATCACAAAGAGTTACAGCATTATTTCAGAATTGCATCGTTGGGTTATTTTAAGTTGGCTTTAGACAATGAGCGAAAATAGTCCTTTAAAAACCTATGGTTGGCAAATTGCCAAAGCTGCAATTTCATTTGGGGTTGTAATTGTTTATTCACGGTATTTAGGTGCTTCGGGGAGGGGTCAAATGAGCATCTTGTTGTTGTATTTGCAGGTATCATTGATGTTTGGTGAACTTTTTGCGGGAAGTGCCATGGCAAATTGGTTGGTGAAATACAAATCTGCAGAAATATTGCCTTGGGTGGCGGGGTTTTCATTGGTTGTTTTAATGGTTTCTGGTGGTGTACTTCACTTTTTATGCCATATTTCTTGGGAGTTACTGATTCCACTATGGGTTCAAGGATTGTCGTTGGCATGGTTAAACATACAGTACAATATTTATCAGAGCCAGGGTTGGATTGGCCGTAGAAATAAGTTACAAGTTGCACTCGAGGGATTGAAGTTATTGTCGCTTTTGTTGGTGGCAATTTTAATTCCAGCTCAGGATGTTATTTCGTTGAACATACAGTCAATGCTAGAAGTTTTGGCCACGGTTACCTTTGGAATACTGTGTTTTTCGATATTCAAAACCAGAAGTATTTGGAAATTGGCTTTTCCAGTGGTTGCGCCTCCAAAGGGTGTTTTTTTTGAGGGACTTTGGGCTCAGTTGGGGCATTTTATGTTGTTTTTGGTAATGAAGTCACCATTGTGGCTCGTCGCTCATTTTTTGGGGGATTCGGAAGCGGGAGTATTTGCAAATGCGTTACTCATTGCAGATACGGTTTGGATATTTTCTGGAAGTTTCGGTACGGTAATTCATTCACGGGTTATAAGGAATTCGAGTAAGGTTTTCCATGATAGACTCATTCGTAGATACATCGATTTTTCGCTGTTGGGTACATTGGTAATTTGTGCTGTGGTGCTTGCTATTCCAAATGGAATTTTCACGTTGGTTTTTGGCGAAAACTTTGCCATGTTAAAAATGGAATTTGTATGGTTAATTCCTGGAATTATTTTTTCGGCAATGTCAACAGCAATTGGAAATTATTTACATGCAATGAACCGTTTTAAAGCAATGTTCAAGAATCATTTTATAGCATTTGCTGCTTTAATTGGTGTTGTTTTCATTGGAAATCAGCTTGGTTTTGGTTTCAATTCTGTGATAATAAGTATGAATTTTGCCTTGCTTGTATTGCTGATTTCAAATTTAATTTCAATAAATTGGTTGTTTAAAAGTCGTCTACAACTGGGTTTTAACATATTGTTAATTAGAAGATTGGCGATGATGAAATGGTTTCGTAAATTTTAACTACTGTCCATTATTTTGTATTGGGGGTAAAAAATATTTTTTACCCCAAAACTATCATCTAATTTTGCCATTCAAATCACTAAAGATTTTGTACAGAATATGTCAGCACCAATGAACGGCGGATCACCAAGGTACAATCCGCTTGAAAGTATGAATCGTCGCTTCGATGCGGCCGTGGAGATTTTAGGTCTAGATGAACAATTTGCAAACGTTTTACGTGTGCCAGATAAAGTTGTAATGGCTAACATGCCTGTAACAATGGATAACGGTACTATAAAAGTTTTTGAAGGATATCGTGTAGTTCATAGCGTACACTTGGGCCCATCGAAAGGTGGTATCAGATACAGCATGGACGTTAACCTCGATGAGGTGAAAGCGCTTGCTGCTTGGATGACCTGGAAATGCGCAGTAGTTAATATTCCTTACGGTGGAGCAAAAGGAGGTATCAAATGCGATCCTCGCTCTATGAGCAAAGGTGAGTTAGAGCGCTTAACCCGTGCTTACACTTTGGCTATGAAGAATGTTTTTGGTCCAGAAAACGATATTCCAGCACCAGATATGGGAACAGGACAACAAGAAATGGCTTGGATTGTTGATGAATACAGCAAAATCAAAGGACATAATGCTTGGGGTGTTGTTACTGGTAAACCATTGGTTTTAGGTGGTAGCTTAGGTAGGGTAGAAGCAACAGGGAGAGGCGTAATGGTAAGTACCAGAAGTGCTTTGGCTAAGTTGGGATTAAAACCAACCGAAGTTACTTGTGTTGTTCAAGGATTTGGAAACGTAGGTAGTATTTCTGCAAAGTTGATTTCTCAAATGGGTGTGAAGATTATTGGTATCAGCGATGTTACCGGTGGTTATTACAATACAGATGGAATTGATGTAAACGCGGCTATTGAATTTATTGCAAACAGCCCGAATAGAAATTTAGAAGGTTGTAACATTGGTAAGAAAGTTTCAAACGCTGAATTGTTAGAACTTGAATGCGATGTGTTGGTGCCTGCAGCAATGGAAGATCAAATTACTCCAGAAAATGCACATAATATCAAAGCGAAACTAATTGTAGAAGGTGCAAACGGTCCAACTACAGCCGCAGCGGATGCAATTTTGCAAGAAAAAGGAATTTTAGTAGTTCCAGATATTTTGGCAAATGCCGGTGGTGTTACTGTATCTTACTTTGAGTGGGTGCAAAATCGTTTGGGTTATTATTGGACAGAAGAACGCGTGAACAGAAGAGCAGACCGTGTGATGAAACAATCATTCGATAATGTTTATGCATGTTCAGAAAAATATAAAATCAATATGAGAATTGCAGCTTACGTAGTAGCGCTTGAAAAAGTTTCTAGCACGTTGAAGCTTCGCGGTTCTTTCTAATTAAATATGAAGTTACACAAAGAAGGTTTTACCATTATTTTAATCACCACATTGGTGTTGGGAGCAATTAATGTTCCCCTACAGATTTATTTTAGCGATAACATCGCTTCAACAATTGTACTTGTTATTTCATTGTTGCTTTACCTTACAATTGTTCAATTCTTTAGGCATCCGAATAGAAATATTCCAATTGGTGAAAATTTGATTATTGCTCCTGCCGATGGAAAAGTAGTTGTAATTGAAGAAGTTGTTGAAAGCGAATACTACAAAGACAAACGCCGTCAAGTAAGTATTTTTATGTCGCCAATCAATGTCCATGTAAACCGTTATCCGGTTTCTGGTAAGGTGGCATATCAAAAATACCATCCAGGTAAATACTTGGTAGCTTGGCATCCCAAAAGCAGTACCGAAAACGAAAGAACAACCGTGGTTGTTGAATCAGCAAAAGGGTCTATTTTGTTTAGACAAATTGCTGGTGCTTTGGCGAAAAGAATCGTTTGTTACGCAAAAGAAGGAGCAGAAGCCCAAATGGGTGCAGAATATGGATTTATTAAATTTGGATCAAGAATCGATTTGTTCTTACCTCTAGATGCTGAAATCTGTGTAGAAATGAATCAAAAAACTGTAGGTGGCGAAACAATCGTTGCCAAGTGGTAATCTAAAATATGTATATTTGAAAAGGTCACACTTGTGTGGCCTTTTTTTATCCCCCAAAAAATAAAAACAATGAAAAAAATACTATTTACCTTCATTATTTCACTTTTAGCGATTCAAGGAAATGCTCAAAATGCCACTGTAACTGAATTAAATACTGCGGGTTCAACAGTTGATACAGCAAGTGCTTACGATAAAGTATTGATGAAATATTACAATGCCAAAGTAATTTTAGACAATAGAAATCAGGAAACAAGAGTTGCTCAGAACAACTTTGACAATGTTGTAATTCCAACTGAGAAATTAAAGTTTTCCCAAACTTTGGCTACTGCCAAAACTGAACAAGAAAAGGCAAAGGCTGAGTTTGCTGCAAAGAAGTTAGAAGTGTTAAAAGTTGCAAAAGAAGAAGATGCCAAGGTGAAGGCTAAGATCAGAATTGCCACATCTTCCCTGATAAATAAACAATCGTTGGTCGATCAAAAGAATGTGGCTATCAAATCGCTAGAATCGAAGTTGACGTTAACAAAAGGCGCAACTAAAGCCACATTGGCAAAACAACTAAAAACCACCAAATCACAGAAAGATAAGTTGTTATTGGATATTGATAATGCCCAAAAGTCGTTAGATTCACTGAAAAGTGCTTCTGTACAAACTGCTGATAATTTAAAGGCTGCGACTGAATTGAATACCCAATAATTTGTATATTTGTAAAAACAATTGTATCTTTAAATTATGAAAAAAATTATTTTATTAGGAATGTTTGTTTTCGGTTTCTCTCTAATGGCAACCGCACAAACAGAAGCTCCTGTTCAAGAAGCCCCTACAAAGGCTTGTTGCAAATCTAAAACAGCTGCTGCTGAAACTAAGTCTTGCTGCAAAAGCAAAACTGCAATGGCAGAAAGCAAGAGTTGTGATCACAAAGAAGGTAAAAAAGAAGGTTGTGAAGGCAAAAAAGCTGAATGTAGCAAACCTGCTTCTAACAAAACTTCTCGCAAAGCCACTGCAAAAGCAAGCGCTAGAGCCAAAGTATAATCACATTTTTTGATGGAAAAGCCCTTGAATTTCAAGGGCTTTTTTTATATCTAAACATTATCAATTTCCAAAAATTGTGCTTGGGTTTATTTACCTTTGCAACATGGTTGATAAGGGTTTTTTGAAAATTGCAACAGGATTAATCATCCTGGTTGCTATTTCGGCCGTTACGGTGGGAGTATATTTATATTTTAATTTTAACTCACAAAGCCGATTGCCACTCATTGTGCCTAACAATACAACTTGGTTTGTTCAAATTCAAATTAAAAAGCTCAAAGAAGATTATAAAGGCAAACAACCTGCGTACTACGATAGTGTTTTTAATTTGTTTAAAAATGCAGTAATATTTAAGCACTGTACTGATCCAGCAACGCCAGGTGTAGGTCTTTTTTCAGATGTGGTTTTGTTTGAAACAGACAAGGCCCAGTTTTTATCCCTGTCGGTAACATCTGATACCAAATTCGATATGTATCTGGATACATTGAAGAAAATTAATGTTTTGCATGGCAAAGTTGTAAAACCCAATTATACCTATACCAAAGTAATTGGGAAAAATATTTATATCGCCTATAAGTTCAAGGCGATGGTTATCATGAGGCCATTCGATACTACCGAAAATATCAAATTTAATGAATCAGCTTTGGATAATGTTTTTTCGGGCAAGGAATCTAAGTTCATTCAATCGAAAACCATTCAAACGCTTTACGATAAAAAAGCCCACGTTATTTGGTACCACAAACATTCGGATGCCAAGCATAAAACACCGGTTGAAATTGCAAATGGTCTCAATTTGGCAAAAGAACAGTTGCAGGTTTTTTTAGTAACCAATGGATTGGTAATAAAACCTTCTGAAATGCATCTTTATCCTTGTGCCCTTTTTGCCAGTGAAAATTTGTATAATGCTAAAAACTTATGTTTGGGTACCAATTTTTACGAAAACAAGCAAAACTGTTATCAATTTTTGGGCGCTGATTCTATCCCTCAAGAAATAAAAAATGAAGTCAATCTTACTTCGGCAAATTATATGAATTCACTTTTTAAAAGTGCCTTTGATTATCTAAAAATATTAAAATGAAAATTACAGATTTATTAAGTCAACGTATAGTAATTATTGATGGCGCCATGGGTACCATGATTCAGAAGTATAAATATTCTGAGGAAGATTATCGCGGAACCCGATTTGCGAATTTTGATCATCCGTTAAAAGGCAATAATGATCTGTTGACTTTAACTCAACCACAAATAATAAAAGACATTCACAAAGAATTTCTAATTGCAGGTTCAGACATTTTAGAAACAAATACCTTCAATGCCAATGTGATTTCTATGGCTGATTATCACATGGAAGATTTGGTAGTTGAGTTAAACGTAGAAGCAGTAAAATTGGCAAAAGAAGCCATTGCCGAATACCAAAACGAGCTAGAAAATAGGCCATTGTTTGTAGCTGGTGCCATAGGGCCAACAAACAAAACCGCAAGTTTAAGTCCCGATGTAAATAATCCAGGTTACCGGGCGGTAAGCTTCGATGATTTGGTTGCCTGTTACACAGAGCAAGCCATTGCGTTGATTGAAGCGGGTGCCGATATCCTTCTCATTGAAACCGTTTTCGATACGCTTAATTGCAAAGCGGCGTTATTTGCAGTAAATACCATCAAAGATGAGAGAGGTATTGATATTCCAGTAATGGTGAGTGGTACAATTACCGATAATTCTGGTAGAACCCTTTCGGGACAAACTCCTGAAGCGTTTTACAACAGTATTTCTCACGGTGAGTTATTGAGCGTAGGATTTAATTGTGCGCTTGGAGCCGATCAAATGCGTCAGTATATTGCAGAATTGGCGGGAGTTTCAGAGATTTTTGTAAGTTGCTACCCAAATGCAGGTTTACCAAATGAATTCGGTGAATACGACGATACCCCTGAGGGAATGAGCAAGGTTATTTCCGAGTGGTGTGAAAACGGTTGGGTGAATATTGTTGGGGGATGTTGTGGAACAACCCCTGATCATATAGCTGCAATATCGAAGGCGTGTAAGCAATTTTCTCCGAGACCATTGCCTACAATGTCTTAAGTGTCTATTTGACACTTGTAAAAATGATTTTTATCTTAAAAAATTACGTATCTTTGCAGCCAGAAAATCAATGGCAGAAATTCAAACTCAAAATGTCCCTGTAACTACATTTGACTTGTTTGCAGGTTTAGAGACAACACAACACGAACAAATCGTATTTTGTCAGGATCACGCAACTGGCCTTAAGGCTATAATTGCGATTCATAATACTGTTCTTGGCCCAGGTTTGGGAGGAACAAGAATGTGGTATTATGCACATGAAAAAGATGCGGTAAGAGATGCATTGCGTTTGTCACGCGGTATGACTTATAAAGCTTCAGTAGCTGGATTAAATCTTGGTGGTGCCAAAGCGGTTATCATTGGCGACCCTAAAACTCAAAAGAGCGAAGCGCTTATGAGAAAATTTGGTCGTTTCGTTGAAAACTTAAACGGTAAATACATCACAGCTGAAGACGTAGGAACAACAACCCGCGATATGGAATATGTAAATATGGAAACTGACCACGTGGTTGGCTTGCCAGAAAGCATGGGTGGTGGTGGAGATCCTTCTCCAGTTACTGCGTATGGTGTTTACATGGGAATTAAATCTTCTGCGAAACAAGCCTATGGTAGCGATAGCCTTTCAGGTAAATCAGTTGCCGTTATGGGTATTGGTAAAGTAGGAATGCATTTGTGTGAATATCTGCACAAAGAAGGTGTAAAATTGTATGTAGCCGATATTAACGAAGGCGCATTGAAATACGCAGCAGATCATTTTGGTGCTATTGTAGTTTCAAACGACGATATGCTTAATTTGGAAGTTGATATTTTTGCTCCTTGTGCTTTGGGTGGAATCTTAAACGACAATACTTTGCCAAAGTTAAAATGTCAAATTATTGCAGGTGGCGCGAATAATCAGTTGGAAGATGAAATTATTCACGGTAATATTTTGCGTGAAAAAGGTATTATTTATGCTCCTGATTTTGTAATCAATGCAGGTGGTTTAATTAATGTTTACAGCGAATACAACGGTTACGTAAGAGAACAAGCAATGTCGCAAACTGAAAATATCTACAACACCATTTTAGATATTTACAAAATGTCAGACGTGCACAACCTAAACAACCAACAAGCTGCAATTAAACTTGCCGAAAAACGTATCCACGATATGATGTTGGTGCACAGCACTTTTTAAATTTAAAATAAATTAAAAAATTTATATGTTAAATGCCGGCGAGAGCCGGCATTTTCTTTATTTTCGCTTTATGCTTAATGCAATTTCCAAAGTTAACAAAAATAGCAATGCCGCCATTCTGGCACTTTTGGCTGTTGCTGTTACCTACATTTGGATATGGGTTATGGCAAATGCGCCAGCAGGTGGACAAGACAGTTGGAACCACTATCTATACGCCCGTTGGGCTCCACACCATCCAAAACTTTTGTTAGACCAATGGGGTAAACCATTTTTCACCCTCATCGCTCTTCCGTTTGCGCCTTTCGGATTGAACAGCGTATACTTTTTAAATTTTATTGCAACCCTCTGCACTGCATGGATTTGCTACCTAACTGGAAGAAAATTAAGCCTGAGAAACCCTTGGCTGCTCATCATTCTATTTGGTTGGCAACCCATTGTTTTTGCTAATTTTCATTCATCGCTCACTGAACCTACCAATGCTTTGGTGTTGGTTTTGATGTGCTATTTGTTTGTATCTCAAAAAATTAAATCAGCCATTATTGTGGCTTCCTTTTTGCCCCTGGTGCGTTCAGAAGGCATGATCTTATTACTGGCTATAATTCCTTTTATTTTTATTAGGGGATATTGGAAGTATTTGCCATTGTTGTTTTCAGGTACCTTGGTATTTGCCATTTTTGCAGGTATTGTAAGTGGCGATTGGAAATATTTTTATCACAACAATCCATATATCAGGCATGAAATGGCAGGTAGGTTTGATCCCGGAAGCGGTGCGCTGTTTCATTATGTGAAAGCGCAACGTGAAATTACCGGTATTCTCATTACCTCCCTACTTATTGTTGCACTGGCTTTAATCTTCATCTACATCAAACAACGCATCAATAAAAAAACGCCCAATGAAATATCTCAATATGTTTTGTGGTTGTTTTTGCCATTGTTTTTCTCTTTTTTAATTGCACATACTATAATTTGGTATACCGGAACTATGGGTTCCCACGGATTAATTCGGGTATTTGTGGTGGTTGCGCCAATCTCAGCAATCATTGCCCAATTTGCACTGCATAAGTTAATGTCCTTCAATATTAAAAAAATGAATCAAATCATGAAGGTTGTGATTATTGCAGGTTCGTTTTTTATTGCATTTTCTGGTGCGCACATGCCTTATCCTTGGCAAAAAGGACCTTCAATTGAAGGGTTTCCAGGCCAAGCCAATGTTGATTCGGCCCTTGAATTTATTCAAAACCACCATTTAAACAACAAAGTGTTGGTGCATCAGTTGCCAGCCTTGGATGTTCAATTAAATTTTGACCCTTGGGCAACTACCGAAAATGCCAAGTCATTTTATGTGTGGAGCATCGATACCCATGAAGGAAAAGATTGGATGCCGGATTCTTGCGTGGTATTATGGGACAATGTTCACGCTAGGCGGGATGGGCCAATGCCATTGCATGTAATGAGGTCGTTGAAACAATATAAAGAAATTGCTTACTTTCCAAGTAAGAACGATACGCTTTACGATGTAAGGTTGTTTTTAAAAGTCCCTCAAAAATAAGAAGACATTAAAGCGGTTTGATGTCTCTCAATCTCAATTGAACCGAGATTCTACCGTTGTAATTGTTTTCCTCAACACTGTAGCATGCGTTGAAAATGTTTCCATTTGAAACGGTGTGGTAATGTTCTGCCAATCCAAATCCAATGGCATCAAATGTATGTCGTGTGTTGCCCGACAATTGTAGTTTTAAATGTTTGTCTTTTAAAACCCTTGCGGTATTTTGTGCTTTTACATTGTCGGTTTTGAAAATTGGAATGGTATTTCCTGGTCCGAAAGGCGCCATTTGCGAAACCAACTTCATCATATTTTCATTGATATCTGACAATTCTAATTCCAAATCGTATTCCACTTCTGGGGTCAAAGAACTCTCAGTAATGTTGGCAGCTACATATTTTTCAAATGCTTCAGCAAACACCTCAAAGTTCTCGAGTTTTACACTCAATCCAGCTGCGTATTTGTGTCCCCCAAATTGATCAACAAACTCTGAACAAGATTGAATGGCTTCGTGTATATCGAAGTCTTTAACACTTCTGGCAGAGCCGGTGTACATGCCATCGTTGAGAGAAAATACAATGGTTGGTTTATAAAACTGTTCAACCATTCTGCTTGCAACAATTCCAACAACCCCTTTGTGCCAATCTTCGCCGCGCAAAACAATGCTTTTACGGTCGAGTAGGCCTGGAGTGTTTTCAACGATATTCACAGCATCTTTGGTAATGTCGGTATCGAGTTCCTTGCGTTCGTCGTTTCTGTCGTTTAAGATGCGAGAGAGTTTGCGTGCTTCAGGGAAATTTTGTTCAATTAATACTTTGACAGCAGATTTTGCATCTGCAACGCGACCAGCGGCGTTGATTTTGGGGCCAATGCCGAAAATAATATCTTGGATGCTGTATTTTGTTTTTGCAGCGGCGCTTTCAAGAAGAGATTGCAAACCAATAGAAGGATTTTCATTGAGTTTTTTCAAACCAAAAAATGCCAAAACCCTATTTTCTCCGCGCATTTCCACCAAATCAGAAGCTATACTTACAGCCACTAAGTCAATGTATTCAAGAATTTTATCTTCGCTAAATCCCTGTTTTTGAGAATAAGCTTGAATGAGTTTGAACCCAATTCCCGCTCCGGAAAGTTCTTTGTAAGGGTAGGTGCAATCAAATCTTTTGGGATTCAATATTGCCGCAGCATTTGGCAATTTTTCGCCGGGCAAATGGTGGTCGCAAATGATAAATTCCACACCTTTAGAATTGGCATAATCTATCAAATCATTGGAGCGAATTCCACAATCTAGGGCAATAATGAGGTGAATGTTGTTTTCAGCGGCAAAGTCGATGCCTATTTTGCTTATGCCATATCCTTCTTTGTAACGGTCAGGAATGTAGTATTCAATATTTTGATTTAGTGTTTTAAAATAAGAGTAAACAATAGAAACCGCAGTGGTTCCATCTACATCATAATCGCCGTAGACCATCATTTTTTCTTGCTTTTTTACAGCATCTTTGATTCTGGTGTAGGCCAAATCCATGTCCTTCATCAAAAAAGGATCATGTAAATCACTCAAACTTGGTCGGAAATATTGTTTTGCTTTATCGAAAGTATCGATGCCGCGTTGCACCAAAATATTGGCAATATGGATAGAAACATTGATTTCTTTAGACAGACGGGCAACAACTTCTTGATTGGGTATTTGCTTTGCACTCCATCTATTTTCCATATTCTTGCAAAAATCGGTAATTTTTAGGGTATAGAAAAATAAATTAAAAAGAAAATTTTACTTATATTTGTTTTCATGAGAAAATTAGCAAGAGTAATCGTTGTAATTGTTTCAGCCTTTTTTGGGTCTTTGAACGCACAAATTACAATTTCTTCTTCATCAATGCCTGCATCTGGTGATACCTTAAGATACTCTACCGCTGCTCCGTTAAATATTGATTCTACTTGGATGACACGTGGAGGCAATCAAAATTGGGATTTTTCAACGCTAACGCCAATAACACAAGGTTTGTTTGAGTACAAAAGCGCCAATAAAACACCTTATGCGTTTTATTTCTTCGGTCAAATAGGACAAAAAACGGCAGATAGTTTGGGTGGCGGTCCATTCTTGTTTAAAAATATTTATTCGTTTTACACGAAATCAACCTCTGTTTTCAAAACAGAAGGTTTAGGCTATTCATATTCAGGAATTCCTTTGGCTTCAAAGTACACAGATGAAGATGAAATTTACCAATTTCCTTTGGAGTACAATGACAGCGACGTTTCTACATTCCGCTTTGTGTTTTCAATTCCCGGTCAAAACCTATTTTCATTCGTTCAGGCTGGTACGAGAACCAACGTGGTTGACGCTTGGGGAAGCATCAAAACTCCATATAAAACCTATTCTGACGTAATTCGTGTGATGACCTTGGTTGATGAAGTTGATACATTGGTTTCTCAATTTACAAAATTCCCTATTGCAAGGAAACAATTGAGCTACAAGTTTTTGGCAACCTCTGAAAAAATCCCAGTGCTGGAGGTAGTTGGAATCCTTACTCCAAACGGGGTTTTTACTCCCACGATTATCAACTACAGAGACAAATATTTGGCAAGTCCAAATGCAAGCAATACTGTCATTCAAAAACAGGCTTTGGTTTATCCGAATCCTACAAAAGGCAAGGTGTTTTTTGAGGGATACAAAGCCGTCGACAATCTTCAAATCTTGGATGTTTTGGGTAAAGTGGTTTCCAAAGAACAGTTTTCTTATGTTTTGAACAACAATGTATTGCAAATTGATATTGCTTCATTGCCAGATGGAGTTTATTTTATTGAAGTAAATAATTCGGTTCGCCGTATTCTAAAACAGCAATAAACTTTTATTTACAGGGTATTATTTGATTGATTTTATGGATTCCTAATTGGTTTTCATTATATTCGCATGAAATCATTAATGATTAGTGCCAAGTGAAAATCGCTGTATTTAAAGAATCAAGGCCAGGAGAAAACAGGGTTGCAATTAGCCCACAAGTTTGTACCAGTCTTCAAAAAATGGGCTTTGAAGTTTGGGTCGAAAAAGACGCCGGTAAAAATGCCCATTTCACCAACGAAATGTATGAACTAACCGGAGCAACGGTAAAACCAGCTGCTGATTTACTATCTGCCGATGTTTTTGTTCAAATTAACGTTCCAACATTAGAAAAAATCAATGAATTGCCAGCAGGCAAAATTTGGATTTCTTCTTTGTACTACCGCACCAATGCCGAAGTAATTGATGCGCTAAATAAAAAGAACATTGCTGCCATTTCATTAGACGCCATTCCACGTATTTCTCGTGCTCAATCTATGGATATTTTGAGTTCTCAAGCAAATTTGGCTGGATATAGAGCGGTTATTGAAGGTGCATACCACTTAGATAAAATTTTCCCAATGCTGATGACAGCCGCCGGAACCGTTACCCCTTCAAAAGTATTAATTTTTGGAGTAGGTGTTGCAGGTTTGCAAGCAATTGCAACCGCAAAACGTTTGGGTGCCGTAGTTGAAGCAACAGATGTCCGTCCTGAAACAAAAGAACAAGTTCAAAGTTTGGGCGGTAAATTCATCGAAGTAAAAGGGGTAGAAGTTGGTTCTGAAGGCGGTTACGCAAAAGAAGCTTCTGAAGAATACCGCAAAGCACAACGCGATGCCGTGAACAAGTCTTTGGCGCAAGCCGACTTGGTTATCACCACTGCGTTGGTTCCAGGTAGAAAAGCACCAGTATTGATCGACGACGAACAATTGTCCCTCATGAAAACAGGTTCTGTTTTGATTGATATGGCTGCCGAACAAGGTGGTAACTGTACCCAAACCAAAACGGGTGAAATTATTGATGTAAACGGAGTGAAAATTGTAGGTTCAGTGAACTTGCCTTCGGCATTATCTGCCAATGCAAGTGAGTTGTTTGCAAGAAATATTTGGGAATTATTGAAATTAATGGCACCAAAAGGCGACGTTGCCTTTGACATGAACGACGAAATTGTTCAAGGTTGTTTGGTTGCCCATGAAGGTACTATATTATTAACATCGAATTAATTATGGAACAAATTTTAAGCTTTATAGGAAACAATATTACATACATCTACCTCATTGGTTTGATGATTTTTGTGGGTATTGAATTGATTTCACATGTGCCAAGTGTATTGCATACGCCTTTGATGAGTGGCGCAAACGCCATTCATGGAGTTGTATTAATTGGTGCCATCATTGTACTGGGTAAGGCAGATGCTTCCGACTATTTTTCACTTGTTGTGGGATTTGTTGGGGTGTTTGTAGGAACGCTAAACGTAATTGGTGGATTTGTAGTTACCGACCGTATGTTGGAAATGTTTAAGAAAAAACCAAAAGGAGGTAATAAATAATCATGCAACACTTATTAGAAATTTGCTATTTAATTGGTTCTTTTGGATTTATCATTGGACTAAAATTAATGGGTCAACCAGACAGCGCAAGAAAAGGAAACTTGATTGCTGCTTTTGGAATGGCTGTTGCTGTTTTTGCAACTTTATTTTTGAGTAAAACAGGTGGTTTCCAAGTAATCGGAAACATTGGTTATATTTTGGCTGCCATTGCATTGGGTACTGTTGTTGGTGCACTTATGGCAAAACGCGTACAAATGACGGCAATGCCCGAAATGGTGTCTATTTTCAATGGTATGGGAGGTTTGGCTGCGGCTTTGATCTCTATCATTGAATGGCGTGACATTGAACACAAAATTAAAGAAAGTGATGTGGCTGAAATGGTGGCTGTTTTGGGACTTCCTGAAGGATTTTCAATTGTTCCATTGGCGCATTACTTACCAATTATTGCGGGTTTAATTATTGGTGCCATTTCTTTTGTGGGAAGTATCATCGCTTGGGGTAAATTGAATGGCAAAATTGGTGACTTCCGTTTTGCGGGTCAACAATTTATCAATGCCATTGTGTTGATTGCCATTATTGCTGCTGCTTACATGAACTATCATCATGTGAACACCTTAGAAGCCGGTACAAATATCTGGTTCTATGTAACCATGGGCTTAGCTATAATATACGGATTATTGTTCGTATTTCCTATTGGAGGTGCCGACATGCCTGTTGTTATTTCATTGTTGAACTCGTTTACTGGTGTTGCCGCTGCTTGTGGTGGATTTTTGTACGACAACAACGTGATGTTGATGGGTGGTGTTTTGGTAGGTTCTGCAGGTACCATTTTAACTGTAGTAATGTGTAAAGCAATGAACCGTTCATTAACCAATGTATTGATTGGTATGGCGGGTTCTAACTCATCTTCTGGTGGTGCTGCTGTTTCTGGTAATGTAAGAGAAGTTCAGGCTACCGACGTTGCGGTGATGATGAAATATGCTTCTAAAGTAATTATTGTTCCTGGTTATGGTTTGGCGGTTGCGCAAGCGCAGCACGTTTGTCATGAGCTTGAAAACTTGCTTGCTGATGAAGGTGTTGATGTGAAATATGCCATTCACCCTGTAGCGGGTCGTATGCCTGGTCACATGAACGTATTGTTGGCGGAAAGTAATGTTGAATACGATAAGTTGATTGAAATGGAGCACATCAATTCTGAATTCCCAACAACCGACGTTGTGTTGGTGGTAGGAGCAAACGACGTTGTAAATCCAGCTGCTAAAACCGATCCTACATCTCCAATTTACGGAATGCCTATTTTGGATGTAGACCAAGCGAAGCAAATTGTGGTATTGAAGCGTTCAATGAAATCTGGATATGCTGGAATTGAAAACGCATTGTTCTTCGATCCTAAGTGCGGAATGCTTTTCGGCGACGCAAAAGACAGTTTACAAAAACTTGTAAACGAAGTAAAAGCTTTGTAATTAAGAATTTATTTGATAATCAAAAAGAGGAACCGAGAGGTTCCTCTTTTTTTTGCACCAAAAAGTTAAAACAATGAATGTTTTAATAAATTGGGCCTAACCCAAAGCATATGTTTGGGTTAGGAAAGTGAATACTTTCATGACAAAGTTATTCGTTTTGTGAAGCAAATAAAGGGGATTTTTTTATCATTCCATTAGTGACATGTCACTAATGGAACTATTATTTTTTTATATATTTTTGCCACCGTGGATCACCTGATTTTAGGCACAAACAATAATTATGTAAGCTTCAATGTAGAGGGATGGATGTGATATGGCCCGAATTGTATTGAACTAACCCATCGATACAACTTCGTCAATGATTTCGAAAGCTTGTTCTAAGGTTTGAACGGCTTCGAAACACTGATTGCCAGCGCAAACGTAAATGGCAGGTTCTGCAGATTCATTATGTTGTAGCCAAGCAAGAGTACTCTTTGGATTAATCTTGCCTACATGCACCCACGACGGTAATCCCGATTTGAACTTGAAAATGTCTCCCTCAGAGAAATGATTAGACAGGGCCACCGTAATTTGCCCAATTGCATACTCCATGTACAAACGAATCCAGTTTGTGTTCCATGCTGGATATTTCTCTAGCTGACTCATATTTTGCGACAATAAGCCCTTGGCAATTTCAGCGTATTCGATGTTGCCCGTGTGTAACGACAAGTCCATCAAACAATGCGCAAATAGGCTGTTCGGACTGGAAATAACATCGTCGGTGTTGTCAGATTTGTTTACAATCAATTGCTCTCCGTTATTTGGAGCAAAATAAAGTTGTTGGGTGTCTTTGTTGTAAAACAATTCCAAGGCCTTGTTGGTCAATATTTTTGCACGTTCAATGTACATTTCGTTTCCTGAACTTTGGTACAACTGAATTTGTCCCTCAATAAAACACCCAAAATCTTCTAAAAACGCATCAATATATGTTTCTCCTTTTGCGTGAATGCGCTTTAAGGTTTGGGTAGATTCTTGGTAAAAAATATTCCAAAGCGCGGATTCAAGGGCTACCGCTTCGGCCAATAACGCATTGCTTTGCAAATGCAAGGCAGAAACAGCCAATGCTTTTAACATCAATCCATTCCAACACAATATAATTTTGTCGTCGAGGCCCGGACGCTCTCTTTTTTCTTGAAGTTGAAACAATTTTTGTTTCATGGATTCCAAAAGGGCAAGGTATTGTTGGCTGCTTAAGTTTAATTTTTCAATCATTTGAAGCGGTGCCAGTTGGGTATGCAGAATATTCAAACCATGTTCCCAATTTCCAGACTCGGTAATGCCATATAATTGCTCGGCAAATTCAAATTCTTCAGGCGATAGCACTTGCAAAAGCTCGGTTTTGGTAAATACGTAAAAACGTCCCTCAATACCTTCGCTATCTGCGTCTAAGGCTGCATAAAAAGCACCATTGGCCGATTTCAATTCGCGCTTGCAAAATTCGATAGATTCCAACGCAACATCCTTATAAACAGAAGCATTGCTCCAGCTATAAGCCCTTGCATACAACGCAATTAGTTGGGCATTGTCGTACAACATTTTTTCAAAATGCGGTGCAAACCATTTTTTATCGGTGCTATAGCGGTAAAAACCGCCTCTGAGGGTATCGTAGATGCCCCCATTAAACATTTTGAGCAACGACAGATGCATAAATTCTTTGGCTTGGATATCTTCTGAAATCAAAAAATAATCGAGCACATATTCATATTGGTTGGGCAACATGAATTTCGGAGAACGGTTGAGTCCACCTTCTTGCCAGTCGATATCTTTTGCATAAAGTTCAAAAAAATCATAAATATTTTTTCGCGAAAATTGCAATTCTTGGGAGGGTAGGGCGGCATTCAATTTTTGAAGATCTTGAAACAATTTTGAGGCGTAATCTTCAAATTTTGCTGGATCGGATTGAAACTGGGTACTGAGTTCCATGACAATTTGTTGCCATTGTGCTTTTGGAAAGTAGGTTCCGGCATAAACAGGACGGCCATCGGGCAAGCAAATTGCGTTGAGGGGCCAACCACCGCGGCCTGTCATGAGTTGACAAGCATCCATGTAAACCATGTCTACATCGGGGCGTTCTTCGCGGTCAACTTTGATATTTACCAATGCCAAGTTCATCATTTCGGCGGTTTGGTTATCTTCAAAGCTTTCGTGTTCCATAACGTGACACCAGTGGCAAGCGCTGTAACCAATGCTCACCAACACCAATTTGTTTTTTTCTTTTGCTTCGGCCCATGCTTCGCTGCTCCAAGATTGCCAATCAACAGGGTTGTATGCATGTTGCAAGAGATAGGGACTTTTGCTGTGAATTAATTTATTGGGGGTATTGTTGGAATGTTTCACAATTGATGTTATTTTGTATTATGTTGAAATTTCGGGTTGGTTATTTATGGGTGTTGTTTGTTTTGCTCATTGTGGCAAAACAGATATCTGCTATCCCTCAAAACCACCCTTCGAAGATAACATTTATTGGGCAATTGATGCGTGAAAACGCAGATTCGAGCACCAATCCTCAACAAAATGGTTTTGCATCTGAGCGCGAAGCGCTAGACACGTTGGTGCATTATTTAATTAGTCCCAAACTAACAATGAATTATGGATTTTTATCTGAAGATTCATTCGTTGCCCAGGTGAGAAGGGTAGATACATTAACGCCTGTTGTGATGGTTCATGCGCAGTATGTGCAATACAAATACCGGGTTCAAAAAGGGGTTGTGAAATTCAGGAAGTATTTGAAAGAACACACGTTAAACCTAAAAAAGAAAGACAGCACCAATGGCTTGCCTGCATTAATTTCTTGGCCGCCGGTGGTTTACAAAAGCAAAGGAAATGCCTTTAATGTAACCCGTTACGAGGTAGAAATTGTCAAACGAAAATTCAAATTTATTTTACAATACGAATTGTGGTGGATCAACGATAGGGCCTATTGGAACAACGATTTTCGGTATTACGAAAACGATTAATCGTTTAAATCCCAATGTTCAAAATGCACCGTTTTTTCTATTTTATCTTGTTTCTTTTGAGGGATTTGGGAATAGAAATTACGTCCGGTTAGGCGCTCCAAACTGTCGATGGTAATTACAAATGTTTTAAGGGGGAGTTGGCTCCCTTGATTTTTCATTACAAAGGCAATTCCATTGCCCATTTTGTTGGTATCAACAACGGCTTTAAAAAAATATTCAGGAACAGTAATTTGGTGTTCTCTGCCAATTTTATTTACCAGGCGATTGTTTAAAATAGGACCTGTAACAATAAATATTTGGTTGGTTTGACTCGCCCAATCTCTCACTTTTTCTTCAAGTTTTTTCCAAATGCCTCGGTTAAATTTGGGTGCTTGAGGAGAAATATTGCTGAGGTAAAAACACTCTCTCATTGCTGTTTCGGAATATTTCATGTCGGCAGCAGGTGCCAGATGTCCTCTATCAAATCCAGATTTTGTATAATCGTGGGTATTGGCAGTTTGAGGTGTAATAAGAGGGTCGGGTGAAAATTTGTTGCTTCGTTCAACCACTCCCATCAATTTCTGTGGAGAAAGGGTATAGGCTACCCAGTTGGCTTGTTCGTGGGTATGATTGTATGAGGTTATATAACCAAGGTGCTTGGTGGGAGTTTCTCCCGCTAATAGCTCAGGACATTCAAGGGGCAAGATTGATTTTTGAGATCCAATGAAAGTAAAACCACTTAGAGCAAGCAGCAAGCAAAAGGCCGATAATTTCAAAAATGTTTTCACAAAAATTATAACGGCAAATTAGTCGTTATAATTGATAGAATTTAAAATATTTTTCACGATCCAGGGTCCCTCATAAACAAATCCTGTATACACTTGAATGAGGTTAGCGCCTCGCATTAATTTTTCGGAGGCGTCTTGACCTGTAAAGATGCCGCCTACGCCAATAATTGGTATTTTACCACCCAATTCGATGCTTAATGCCGCGAGCATTGCATTACTCGCTTCAAACACGGGTTGCCCAGACAAACCACCAGCACCCATCTTTTCAATTTCTTGGGTAGAAATTGATAGTTTCTCTCGAGAAACGGTGGTGTTCGTGGCAATGAGTCCATCAACTTTTGCAATTTTAATAATTCTCACAAGTTCTTTGATGGCATTCATTTGGAAATCAGGCGCTAATTTTAGAAAAATCGGTTTTGACACAGCTTTTTCAGATCTAATTGTATGAAGTTGCTCGAATAATCCAACAATAAATGATTCTTCTTGTAAATCGCGAAGTCCTGGGGTATTGGGGCTAGAAATGTTCACAGCAATGTAGTCTACATGGTCATAAAGCATTTCAAAGCAGTAAACGTAATCAATAATTGCGTGGTCGTTTGGTGTGGTTTTGTTTTTGCCAATATTTCCACCAACAATCAATCCTTCAGGTCTGTTTTTTAGCCTTTCAACCATTTCCTCAACACCTCTATTATTGAAGCCCATTCTATTGATTAGGGCATAATCTTGAGGGATACGGAAAAGTCGGGGTTTTGGGTTGCCAGATTGGGCTTTAGGAGTAACTGTACCTACTTCAACAAAACCAAATCCAAATTCTTTGAGGAGGTGTAATCGTTTTGCATCTTTATCAAAGCCTGCAGCCAAACCTACCATATTTGGAAAAGTTATTCCGGCAACGGTAACTGGAACTTGTTTGTTACTTTTAAAACTGCTTTTTAAATAACTACCTAGTAAAGGAAACGTCAATGCTTTTTCCATTAAATCAAGCGCAACATTGTGCGCTTTTTCTGGTGGAAGGAGAAAAAGAAAAAACTTAATTAATGAATACATATTGTGTAATCTTCAATTGCGAAAACTGTACCAAATTAGTGTTTAAAGTGACGAACACCTGTAAATACCATTGATATTGCATTCGAATTACAATAATCGATGCTCAATTGGTCTTTTACGCTACCACCTGGTTGCACAACTGCCCTAATTCCTGCTTTGTCTGCAATTTCAACACAATCTGGGAATGGGAAAAATGCATCACTTGCCATTACCGCACCTTCTAAATCAAATCTAAATCTATTTGCCTTATCAATTGCCTGCTGAAGTGCGTCAACGCGGCTAGTTTGACCTGTACCACTAGCCAATAATTGACCATTTTTCACCAAAACTATGGTGTTACTTTTGGTTTGTTTTACCAATTTGATGGCAATTTCAAGGTCGTGGAATTGGGCATCAGTAGGATGAGTTTCGGTAACAACCGTCATGTTCGCTTTAACATCAGTAATTGTATCGCGTTCTTGAACAAGTTCTCCATTTAATACAGTACGCGTTAATGGATTTTTCAATTGTATTGGATTTTTACTTTGTAAAATAATGCGGTTTGTTTTACCCGATAATATTTCTTTTGCTTTTTCTGAATAGCCAGGTGCTATCAATACTTCAAAAAACAAGTTGTTAATTTCAACGGCTGTTTTCTCATCAATTTCAGAATTTGTTGCCAAAATACCACCGAAAGCACTTACTGGATCGCATGACAATGCATCAATCCAAGCATCAAAAACATCTGTTCTGGTTGCAACACCACAAGCATTGTTGTGTTTGATAATCACAAACGTGCTTCCTGGAGTTTCTTTGAATTCATTCAATAAGCAAATGGCACTATCAACATCAAGCAAGTTGTTGTATGATAATTCTTTGCCCTGGATTTTGTCGAAAATCGCTTCTAAATTGCCATTAAATGTTGCTTTTTGGTGTGGATTTTCTCCGTAGCGCAATGCATAAACATTGTCGCCACGAAACCAATTTGCAATTTGAGTATCGTATTTAGAGGTAACACCAAAAGCGTTTCCTGCCAATGCTTTTCTGGTTTCTAACGACAAGGTGCCGTTTCCTTCAGAATATGCATTTAAGAAAGTGATGTAATCAGATTTGTCGGCAACGATGCAAGTATGTGCATGGTTTTTTGCCGCAGCACGAATCAATGAAACACCGCCAATGTCAATTTTTTCAATAATATCTTGTTCCGTTCCACCTGCTGCTACTGTTTCAGCGAAAGGATAAAGGTCAACTATAACAAGATCGTATAAAGGAATTTGATACTCAGCAATTTCTTGCATGTCTGATGCCAATTCTCTGCGGGCTAAAATCCCCCCAAAAACTTTCGGATGAAGTGTTTTCACACGGCCACCCAAAATACTTGGATATCCAGTTACATCTTCAACGGCCACACAAGGAATGCCTAAATCTTCAATAAATTTACGGGTTCCGCCAGTAGAATAAAGAGTTACGTTGTTATTATGGAGTGCCTGAATAATTGGCTCTAAACCATCTTTGTAAAATACAGAAATGAGTGCTGATTGAATTTTCGAATTCACATGGCAAATTTACTACTCAACAAGAGCCAATGCCAAAAAGGTTTTTACAACTTTTGCACAAATTCAGGGAATAAAACCACATTTCCCTTCTGGTGTTTGGGTTGATAAGGACAATGACGGCAACCATTGCCGCAACATGTGCCTCTTTTGATCAAAAACGACTCTTTAAAAACACAAAACCCATTGTCGAAGTAATATTCTTTTTCAATGGGTTCTGGTTGATTATTGTTTGTTTCAGACATTGTTTAATCTTTGCCGTGACAAGATTTGAATTTCTTACCGCTTCCACAAGGACAAGCGTCGTTGCGGCCTACTTTAAGTTCATTTCTTATTGGATTTTGAGGGATTTTAGGTGCAGAATTTTCAATAGCCTCTTGGCTATCTGAACCATGGCTAAATTCTTCTTTGCTTGCAATCACTTTCGGATTTTCTTTACGCATTGGTTTACGTGCTTCACCCACTTGATTGTCGTCTAAAATTCTGGTTCTAAACAACAAGCCAAGAACTTTGTGATTAATGCGTTGAAGCATTTTTCCAAACAATTCAAAACTTTCAATTTTATAAATTAGCAAAGGATCTTTTTGCTCGTATTGGGCATTTCCAGTACTTTGTTTCAATTCATCCAATTCGCGTAAATGTTCTTTCCATTCATCGTCGATGCTTTGAAGCGTTGTAGATTTTTCAAAATCATTGCTTAATGAACGACATTCTGTATCTAACGCTTTTTGCATTGAAACGGTTAATTGAAATTGGTGGGTTCCGTCGGTCATAGGAACAACCACATTTTCAATTTTTTCGCCTTGTTCGCTTCTGATATGCTGGAAAACAGGGTAGGCCTGTTTAGCAATTTTTTCAAGTTTGTTTCTGTATTTCGCTGATAAATCTGCAAAAAGCATATCTACCAAATCGTCGGTTTTGGTTGAATCAAAAGTTGCTTCATCAAAAGGCAATCCTGCAGCAAGGGTGCGAATTACTTCCAATTCTAATTCTTCGTAATTGCCTTGATCTTTGCAATTGGTAACAACATCGTTGCACCAGTTGAACAACATATTGCGCAAATCGATGCTCAATTTGTCACCCCACAGTGCATTTTTTCTCATTCTGTAGATATTAGAACGTTGTTTGTTCATTACATCATCATACTCCAATAAACGTTTACGGATACCAAAGTTATTTTGTTCCATACGCTTTTGGTTACGCTCAATGGTTTTGGTCATCCAGCTGTGTTCAATTACATCGCCTTCTTTGTAACCAATTTTATCCATCAAGTTAGAAACTCTTTCTGCACCAAAAATACGCATCAAGTCATCTTCCAAACTTACGTAGAAACGAGAACTTCCTGGATCACCTTGACGTCCTGCACGACCTCTTAACTGGCGGTCAACACGACGAGAATCGTGGCGTTCTGTACCAATAATAGCCAAACCACCTGAAGCTTTTACTTCGTCGGAAATTTTAATATCTGTACCACGTCCAGCCATGTTGGTTGCAATGGTAACAGCTGAAGGGTAACCCGCTTCTGCTACAATTTCAGCTTCTCTTTGGTGCTGTTTTGCATTCAATACATTGTGCTTGATGCCTCTAATTTTAAGCATTCTTGCCAACAATTCACTCACTTCAACAGAAGTAGTACCCACTAATACCGGACGACCCGCTTGGCTCAAAGCAACCACTTCATCAATTACTGCATTGTATTTTTCACGTTTGGTTTTGTAAACCAAATCTTCTTTGTCAATTCTAATAACAGGTTTGTTGGTTGGAATAACCTTAACCCCCAATTTGTAAATATCCCACAATTCTTGCGCTTCAGTTTCAGCAGTACCGGTCATACCCGCCAACTTATGGTACATTCTGAAATAGTTTTGCAAAGTAATGGTAGCATAAGTTTGCGTAGCTGCTTCAACCCTTACGTTTTCTTTTGCCTCAATTGCTTGATGCAAACCGTCGGAGTATCTGCGGCCTTCCATAATACGACCTGTTTGCTCATCTACAATTTTTACTTTTCCATCTTGAAGGATGTATTCAACGTCAATTTCAAATAGGGTATAAGCTTTTAATAATTGTTGAACAGAGTGAATGCGTTCGCTTTTTTCAGCAAACTCTTGCATTAGAATATCTTTCAATCTGATTTTCTCTTCTGTAGAAGCTGTAGATTTTTCAATCTCTGCAATTTCATTTCCTACATCAGGCAGTATAAAGAATTGTGTGTCTTCGCCATTTCCGGTAATCAATTCAATACCTTTTTCTGTTAAGTCAACAGAATTGGTTTTTTCATCAATTGTAAAGAACAAAGGTGCATCGGCCAACGGCATTTCTTTTTGTTGGTCTTGCATGTAGTAGTTTTCAGTTTTGGTTAAAACATTGCGCATTCCAGACTCACCTAAGAATTTGATCAACGCTTTGTTTTTTGGCAAACCTCTGTGTGCACGCAATAATGCCAATCCGCCTTCACCTTCTTTATGACCGCTCTTTCCTTCTGCAACTAATTTTCTTGCATCTGAAAGGGCGTTGTTAATATATTTCTTTTGTGCATCAACCAAGGCTTGAATTCTAGGCTTTAACGATTCAAATTCTTGAATGTCGCCTTTAGGTGTTGGTCCACTAATAATCAATGGGGTTCTTGCATCGTCAATTAAAACGCTATCAACCTCATCAATCATTGCAAAATGGTGTTTGCCTTGTACCAACTCGTCAGTTTCATGTGCCATATTGTCACGCAAGTAATCAAAACCAAACTCGTTGTTTGTGCCATAAGTGATATCGGCTTTGTAAGCCAAACGGCGTTCTTCGCTGTTCGGGCTGTGATATTCTAAGCAATCAACTGTAAGTCCCAAGAAATTAAACAATGGACCATTCCACTCACAGTCACGTCGAGCCAAATAGTCGTTCACGGTAACCATGTGAACACCACGTCCACCCAGTGCATTTAAGTAAGCTGGCAAAGTACTCACCAACGTTTTACCTTCACCCGTAGACATTTCGGCAATGTTTCCTTGGTGCAATGCAATACCACCAATCAACTGAACATCGTAATGAACCATGTTCCATTTGATTTTACCACCTGCTGCCAACCATTCATTTGCGAAAATGGCTTTATCGCCTTCAATGCGTACGTTTGGTTTTTTAATTGCAAGTTCTCTATCTATTTCAAGTGCAGTGCATGTAATTTCATCATTCACACTTAATCGATGCGCTGCTTCTTTTACAGTGGCAAACGCTTCAGGTAGAATTTCTTTTAAAATTTCTTCTAATTTTTCATCACGTTTCTTTTCAAGATTCGTAATTTGCTGATAAAGTTCTTCTTTTTCATCAATTTCGCTTGCTGTTAATTCATTCACTCTAGAATGTGAATCCGCAATTTCAGTATCGATCTCAGAAAGATAATCGCTTATTCTCGCTTTGAATTCTGCGGTTTTGTTTCGCAGTTCATCTGTGCTAATTGATTGATATGAATCGTAGTATTGATTGATTTCAGCCACAACTGGCATGATTTCTTTCATGGCTTTTTCGGCAGCATTTCCACCAAAAATTTTTGCAATGTTGTTTATAATATTCCCGAACATAGGTTAAGTCTGCGAAGTTAATGTTTTATTCTGTTAGCGAAAAGTCTGCCAAATGCTATTTACTGACTATTTGACGTAGAATTATTCACACTTTCTTCAGTTTCCGCTCAAATATAACCACAATATTAAATTTTGTGTAATTTTTAAACCCTTTTGGAATTTGTTTGTTAAACTATTTATGCAAAAAAACATTAAACTATTTTTCGCAATTTTCGCCATTGCATTCATGGGGCAAATTCAAGCGCAAATAGTTGTCATTAAAGGAAAAGTGGTTGATGCCCAAACCAATGCGGCCATCAAAGGAGTGAAAGTGTTGGTGCCTAAAACCGATTTTGTAGCAACATCCGATGAAAATGGTTTATTCGAAATCAAAGGCGTTGAGCCAGGATTTTATACCGTTACAGCCCAATTAGACGGATATAAAGACGGAAGTAGCTACGAGCAATTGTTTACCTACGACAAACAAAACGAAGTTGTGATTGAAATGGAATCGCTTGCCGAAACTGTGGGTCAAGTGAATATTAGTCGTTCTGCATTGCAAAAACGCTCTGCCGAAAGTCCAATATCTTCTCAAGAACTTTCAATTCGTGAAATTGAGAAAAACCCAGGGGGTAACCGAGATATCTCTAAAATTATTCAGTCGCTGCCAGGGGTTATTTCTATTCCAGGCTTCAGAAACGACATTGTAATTCGTGGGGGATCTCCGGTAGAAAATAAATTTTATTTAGATGGAATTGAAATTCCAATTATCAATCACTTCCAAACCCAGGGAAGCACAGGCGGTCCTGTTGGTTTGTTAAACGTTAACTTTATTAAAAAAGTTGGGTTTTACTCAGGTGCATTTCCTATCAACTATGCCAACGGATTGAGTGCTGTTTTGGATTTTCAACAGATTGATGGAAATCTTCAAAAAGGCAAATACCGATTTACCGTGGGTAGTAGCGATTTGGGATTTACGGCAGATGGTCCAATTGGTAAGAAAAAGAAAGTGAGTTATATTTTCTCTGCCCGCCAGAGCTATTTGAAAAGTTTGTTTACATTGTTGAAACTTCCTTTCTTCCCTAATTTTATTGACTATCAAGGAAAGGTCAAAATACAATTGAAGGGCAAGGATAATTTATCGTTTATTACAGTGGGAGCCAACGACTTTTTTCAGTTAAACGAAAAAGTAAACGATGGCATTACAGATTCTACGGTATTAAAAACAAACAAATACATTTTGGGTTATTTGCCCGTATACACACAATGGAATTATACCTTTGGTATGATTTACACCCATTTCTCAGAAAAGAACAAAACGCAATTGTTTTTAAGCAGAAATATGTTGAATAACGAAACTGTAAAATATGCAAACAATGATCAAAGCTCTGAGTCAAATTTAAATTTGAAATACAAAAGTAGAGAGGCTGAAAACAAACTTCGTATTGAGCACTCCGGTAAATTACATGGCTGGGATTGGATGCTTGGAACAGGGGTTGAGTATGTGAAATATAGCGTTAGTACTTACAACAAAATTATAAAACCATTTTTGCCTGCTCCAATTATTATAAACTTCTCTAGCTTATTGGAAACCTTTAAATATGCAGGTTTTGCAAGAATTTCAGGCTTGGTAGGAAACCGCGGTACCATGGTTTCATTGGCAGGAAGATTAGATGGTTCGTCTTATGGCAGCAACACCAAAAATCCTTTTTCGCAACCTACTATTTCTGCGTCGGTCTCTGTCCCTCTAAAAAATAAACTTTATTTCAACGCCAATGCAGGTCAATTTTTCCAATTGCCAGCCTATACTGTTTTGGGTTACAGAGATGCCAATTTTAATTTGGTAAACCAATCTAGGGTAAAATATATCCGAAATAGAATGGTTTCTGCCGGATTCCAATACAACCAAGGGCAGGAGACAAAAATTACTTTGGAGGGATTTTATAAATATTACGATCAATATCCTTTGGCTTTGAACGACAGCATAAGTTTGGGCAATTTGGGAGCTGATTTTGCGGTTGTGGGAAATGAACCGGTGTCGTCAATTGCGAAAGGTCAAGCCTATGGAACTGAACTTTTGGTTCAACGCAGGTCCAGAAATGGTTTGTATGGAATTTTGAGTTACACGTTGGCGTGGTCGCAATTTGCCGACAAAAACGACAATATGGTAGCGAGTGCTTGGGATAGCCGACATACACTATCTGTGGTTGCAGGTAAAAAATTGAAAAAGAACTGGGAAATAGGAGCGAAGTGGAGATTTGTTACAGGTAGACCTTACACACCAAATGATATTGCAACGTCAATGAATGTATCAAATTGGAACGCAAAAGGCGTGGCAGTTTTGGATTATAACCAATTAAATAATAGAAGGCTAGGTAATTTTAATCAATTCGATTTAAGGGTTGATAAAGTTTGGTATAAAAAGAAATGGTCGTTGAATTTGTACATCGATATTCAGAATTTCTTCAATTACCAGTACATTGGTCCACCAACGTTGATTGCCAGACAAGATGCGCAGGGTAATTTGATTAAGGATCCGAGCAATCCAAATCAATATGCCACAGACTATTTGGTAAACTCATCGGGCAATGTATTGCCAACGATTGGTATCATTTTAGATTTTTAAGGATATATTATAGTTCTGATAACAAAAAAGGCTGCCCTTGGGCAGCCTTTTTTGTTATCAGGTTTTATTAAGAATTAATAATCGTAGTTGAATGCAGTTTCACGTGGGTGAATGCACATTACGGCTACGTTGTTGGCTCTATTTACAATTTGTTGGGTAAGGGTTCCAATGATGATTTCAGAGATGCCTTTTTCGGTATGTGTCATTGCCAAAATTAAGTCGGCATTTACAATATTTGCATAGTTGTGAATTTCAGTTGCGAAGTTGTCTAAAACGCCGTCTTTGAATTCATAAATTTGGTATTTTACATTTTTAGATTTCAAATCAAATTCAACTTGGGCAATGTTATTTTGGATTTTACGGTCTAAATATTCATCGCTAGACTTTGAATAAACGACGTGAATTTCAGAATCGAATTTTTTAGCAACGTGGATGGCCCAATCCACTTTTTGACGGGTTTCAACGGTTAAGTCAATCGGCATTACAATTTTGCTATAACCTTTTGCCCCAATATTTGAATTTTTCACAACTACAACCGGAACCTCAGCATATTGAATGGTTCTAGAAGCGTTTGATCCAACAATTTGTTCCAAACCAGATGCACCATGGCTACCCATGATGATAGAATCAAAATGTTCTTCATTGGCAATTTCAGAAATGGCTTTGTACACCTTTCCTTTGCCAATTCTATAAGAAGTTTTGATACCAGATGCTTTGGTTATTTCGTCGGCTTTCAATTGCAGTTTTGTTCCAATTGCATCCTTCATTACATCAGATTGAGAACCAGAAAACAAACCACCTAAAATTCCTTCTTCGAATATAAAAAGAAGTGTGATTTCATTTTTATAGGCTTGAGCTACTTTAATTGCGTGCTGTAAAGCACATTCAGCAACATCAGAAAAATCTGTTGGTACCAAAATGTTGTTGTTCGTTTTTCTATTCATAATCGTAAATAATTATAGTTCAAAGGTACAAATCTAATTATGAAAAAAAATGACAGAAATCATAAAAGAGGAAAGCCCCAATGAACTGAGGCTTTATTTCTATAAAAGGTAATTAATTCTTGATGAATTTTACTAAAATTAAATCATCAAGGTGGAAATAATATAATCGGAAATCAATTTTCCACTATTGGTTAAATAAAGCGCATTATTGCTTACTGTGATGTTTCCTTTTAATGATAGGTTATCGATGTTTTTTGATTGGTTTTTCTTCCAATTTGGATTTATTGTTTCAATATAATTCAAGTCAATTCCCTCCTTTGTGCGGAGTTTTGTCATTAAATATTCGTTGAATTTATTTTCAAATGTGAGTATTTCATTTTCCCAATAATCGGTTCCGTTTTCAATTCCCTTTATGTAAAGTGCGTTGTTTGAAACATTCCAACGGCGGCTATTTTGTCCATCAAAAGAATGGGCCGAAGGACCAATACCCAAATAAGGTTTGCCTGCCCAATAGTTTGAATTGTGAACTGCTTTGTGACCAGGTTTGCAATAATTGCTGATTTCATATGCTTCCCAACCGTTTTTTGAAATATATTCTTGAAGGATATTGAATTGTGATTCCATTCTTTCGTCGGTTGGTGACAGTAAGATGTTTTTGCTAATTTGATTTGCTAGCTGCGTTTTTGGCTCAACGGTTAATGCGTATGCCGACAAATGTGTAATGCCCGCATTCAATGCCCAAGTTAATTCTGATTTCCAATCTTCGTCGGTTTTCCAAGGGCTACCGTAAATATAATCGATGGTGATGTTTTTGAAATTTGCATTTAGGGCAAGTTCAATGGCTGCTTTTGATTGAATGGCATTGTGGTTTCTATTCATGAACGTCAATTCGACCTCGTTCAGTGATTGCACTCCAATACTGAGCCTGTCAATGTTGAGCTTTTTCCAAGTTTCTAAAGATTCAGTGGTAATGTCTTCTGGATTTGCTTCTAAGGTGATTTCTTTTATGTCCCTCAAATTGAAATTACTTTCAATAGTTTCGAAAATTTGTAGCAAATGGTTTTGATTGAGCAAAGAAGGGGTGCCTCCACCAAAATAGATGGTTTCAATAGGGGTGTTAAATAATTCCAACTTACGCTGCTTTAATTCAGTACAAATTGCATGAACCATTTGATCAACAATTTTTAAGGAAGTGCTGAAATGGAAATTGCAATAATTGCATGCTTTTCTACAAAAAGGAATATGGATATAAATACCTGCCAATGTTTGCAAAGGTCTTGAATATTTATTGAAATCTAATTCCAGAAAATATCATTCTCAATAATTTATCGATTATTTTTGCAGCAATATGAAACAAAATAAAACAATGAATTGGGGCTTAAAATGCCTTTTTGCTGTTTTTCTTTTGTTTTTTAGTCATGAGGGACATTCGTTTTCTCCCCAAGAAAAAGATAGTCTGGATATTCAAATGACAGATACGGGAACCAAGATTCACAAAATGTCTTGGCCCGAATACCATGCCTATTTGTTTATTGATTCTTGTAAAACGGATAGTTTGGTGAAAGTTTTAGAAAGTGCTGTTTCCATAAAATTACCTGAAAAAAGGGTAGCGCATTCACCGGATCCATTCAATCCATTTATCCATGAAACCTATTTGCATGTTGCGCGGGGTAGGTTCTGGTTTTTTGGTTTAAGCTTATTTATAATATTGTATTTAATTTATTACAGGGCGGTGTTTTCAAAGCATTTAGAACTGAGAATGAAGAGTTTTTTGAAAAAATATTATTTTGAAGATTTGATCAATGAACAAAAAATAAGTTCTGTTGCGGGAAGTATCCATGCATACGTGATTGGCTTATTGGTTTTTTGCCAAGGGGTTTTATTGTATGTGATTACCTCAGAATATGTCGCTTTAAATAGTTTAATTACATTCTTTGTAGCACTTTTGTTTGTATCCATCTTATTTCTTATTCACTATTTCATGCAGTTTACATTTACTTCGAGTTTAGAAATTGCAGATTTATGGAAACGTCAAATGCAACGTCAAATTAATGTGAATCTTGTTTTTGGCATTATAATGATCCCAGTTTTTATACTGATTTATTACAACGGCTCTCAATTACAGAATATTAACTTGTCGTTAATCGTGCTCACAATACTCATAATTTGGATAATGACAAGGTTGATTGTACAATTATTGGGGCTATTTCAAGATAATTATCGTTCTTTCGTTGCAATTTTGTATTTTTGCACCTTGGAAGTTATTCCATACTTACTGCTTTTTAAATATATCAAAAGTAATTTATAGATATGACAGCCGAAAGAGAGATTAAAGTTAAGAGTATTCTGATCACTCAGCCACCACCAGAGCCGGGGAAAAATGTGTATGAGGAATTTGCTAAAAAACACAAAATCACAATAGATTTTCGTGCATTTATTCACATCGAACCGCTTACTCCAAAGGAAATTAGAAAACAAAAAGTAAATTTCGCTGATTTTACTGCCATTATTTTTAATTCAAAAAATGCGGTAGATTATTTCTTTTCGTTGGCTGCTGAAATGAAAATTGAAATGTCGGCGGAAACAAAATACTTTTCTATCAATGAAAATGTTTCTAATTACGTCCAAAAATATATTGTTCCTAGAAAACGTAAAATGTTTACTTCCAAAGGAAATGAAAAAGATTTTTTAACTTTATTCAAAACGCATAAAAAAGAAAAATTCTTGTTCCCATGTTCCGACATTCGTAAATCTAGCATTCCAGATTATTTTACTGAAAATGGATTTGATTTTTCAGAATGCATCATTTATAGAACTGTGAGCTCTGATTTGAGCGATTTGAAAGAAGTATTTTACGATATCTTGGTGTTCTTTAGTCCTGCAGATATCAAAAGCCTTTACGATAATTTTCCAGACTTTATTCAAAATAAAACCAGGATTGCTGGTTTTGGAGCCAGTACCCAAGCTGCAATTGCTGAACACAACTTAATCTTAGATATTACCGCACCTGCCCCTGGAATTCCAAGTATGGTTGCCGCTTTAGAAGATTACGTAAGTCGCTGTTCTAAGTAGGCTTTACGCATACCCAAGCCAAAAAGTCATTTCCCTTTTTCGTAAGTATTAAAAAGTGGGTGTCACTTTCTTTTAACCCCAAACTTTTTCTTATTTCTTCAGTAGACAGTTTGCATTCCCTTGCTGTAATTGAAGCCGCATCAATATTGAATTCACTTTTTATGGTTTTGCCAATTTTATTCAATCCCCCCAAAATAGGTTCTTCATGAATAGGTAAAAACAATCGTCCCATTTCTAAGGGAACAATCACATTGCATTTGAAAAAAGTATGTTGAATATTCAAAGGGGTGAATCCATCCAATTCATGCAAACTTCTATTCAATTTCAAACAAAGTAACCCACCATTAGGTTCGAAAATGTATTCTTGGGTTGATTTTGCCAAATGTCCCTCATCAAAAATAGAACTCGAATAATTGTATTGTGTTCCATCAATGGTTACCACTTCTCTTTTTGTTTTTGATTGACTATCTGTGAATTGAATATGAACCAAGAGCTCTTTTACCTCTTGTTTTACAACAACGGCGTAATAAGTTTTGTTGCCAGGTAGATGGGCTTCTATAAAATCGGCATCCACCATTGGACTCAACTTTATGAGCCAATTGAGATTTTGATTTTGAGCAATAATTTCAAATATGTTGGGACTGTAACTTGCAACTTGATTGGTGATTCTGGTATTGCCGTCTCTCCGATCTGGGTCAATGTAAATTAAATCGTAATTGTTTAGCTCATTGTTCAATATGAAATCATTGGCGTCAGAGGTTTGTCGGTCAATTTCAACTTTGAGTTTGTCGAAATTGTATTTTGCCAAATGATTTAAGTTCGAATCAATATCAATGGAAGTAACCTCTGTGCCTGATTTTGCCCAAGCCCATTCATCAACGCCAAGCCCTCCGGTTAGGCTTAAAAGCTTTTTTGAGGGAAAGAAATGGGCTTTCCAAATGGCAACATCCTCAGAAGTGCATTGCTCGTAAGCCCTTTTTTCGAGGATACAACCGGCATGAATAAAACTCGGAATTTTTTTCAGTGCTTTCTTCTGCAATTCATGTTGGGTGGCTGCAATAGGAAAGAAATCTCCATGTGATTTTTGGAGTTTGCCAAGGTTCAAAGGAAGTTCGCCGATTATTTTTGAATTTATTTCGGAAATCGCTTCTGATTTGGCATCAAATTTGTTTAATTTGCAGTAAATATAAGAAACCATGAAAATTGCAAAGTTAATCGTCGTTGTTGGAATTGCCACACTTTTTATCACTTCTTGTGGAACTTCAAAAAAGAACCAGTGTCCTTCTATGGGTGCTAAAACTTTTAAAACCCGTTAATCGTTCGCTATGAACATTAAATGGAAAGTATTAAATTCCATTGAACAGTTAGATGCTATCATTTCAGAATCTAACGACAAATCATCTGTAATATTCAAACATTCAACCCGTTGCTCTATAAGTACAATGGCGTTGAATCGCTTGGAGAAATTAGAAAGTGCCTTTTACGATAAGGCTAATTTTTATTATTTAGACTTGATTGCTTATCGCGATGTTTCTAACGCAATAGCCGAAAAATTAAGTGTTCACCATGAATCACCTCAGGTTCTTTGGGTTGAAAATGGGGATTGCACATACGATGCTTCGCACATGGAAATCAATTGTAAAGAGCTCGTGGAACTCCTTAAATGATAAACATTTTCGAAGTTGGAAATCAAATTCGCTTTGTTCATTTAGTTGAACAATCAGATTTGGCAACATTCGAAACAGGAAATGTGCATCCATTTTATAGCACATTTGCACTTGGCAGAGATGCCGAATGGACCTGTAGGCAATTTGTCCTTCAAATGAAAGAAAACGACGAAGAAGGAATTGGTACATTTTTAAATATCAGACATAAATCACCCGCAATGCTCGGCGATACAGTTGAATTTATTGCTACTATTTCTGTTCTTGAGGGACATCAAATCGATTGCACCTTTGTAGCGAAAGTGGGAGATAGAATTGTTGCCGAAGGCGAGCAAGGACAAAAAATATTAAAAAAAGAAAAGCTCGAAAGGCTTGTAAATCAAATCATCAATGGCTAAGGGTATTAAGAAAATTGAAATTTCCAACAAACGTGCGAGATTCAATTTTCATATTGAGGAAACCTATGAGGCCGGAATGCAATTGGTGGGCACAGAAGTGAAATCTATTCGCAATAACTCGGTCAATATGGGCGATGGATATTGTGTTTTACAAGAGGGTGAACTGTTTCTAAAAAACATCCACATTTCTGAGTTTAGTTTGGCAAGTTATAACAGCCATGAACCCATGCGCGATAGAAAACTTTTATTGAATAAGAGAGAATTGCGCAAAATTGAAATGAAAATCAAATCAAAAGGGTATACCGTTTTTCCTATTCGTTTGTACGAGAACGAACGTGGTATTTTCAAAATGGAAATCGGTTTGGGACAAGGTAAGAAAACCTTCGACAAGCGCGACGATTTGAAGGAGAAAGACATTGCCCGCGATATTCAACGCTACAAATAATTATTCTACCAGTAACTTGAATGCCAAGTTGTTGTTCAAGAATAAATAATACATTCCAGATTTTACTTTTGGAATGTTGTATAAATGATTGGCTTCATTCACTTTTGTATCAACGATTCTACCGTGAATATCAATCAACTGAATTGTTTCTGATTTAGTTTTATTTGGCAGCACAATTTCTTTTCCAACTGTAGTTTGAATACATTTTAAACCAGTGGTTTTTTTAATTGCTTTTACCGATACAAATACAAAATTCTGTTGGCTTGAATCGGTGCCGCAGGCATTTTTTACTTTTAAATAAAAGTGGCTATTCTTGCTGGTTTTGAATGAATCTATTGAAAAGCCGCTGCCAATTTTACTGTATTTGTTTCCCGTTCCTTTCACAAACCAATGGTAGTCTGCCCGTGGGTCTTTGCGTACCGCATTCAATGTAAGAACGCAACTGTCACCACTGAGGTTTTTCACAATAGTGTATTCAAATTGCATGGGTACTTTGCAGGTATCGTGATTCCAATTTGAAATACTATCGTTAAAAACAGAGGTGGCAGTATTTTTAATTTTATTGTGGTTTGTTTGATTGAGCGAACCAACAAAGCAATTGTCATTGATTTTCTTTTGAAACAATGCTTGGTAAATGGTAAGTGCCGCCAAATGCGTTCCTTCAAATGATGGGTGACTTCCATCGCCTTGGTATAGGTTTATATTGGTAGTATCGCGAATGTCCCTCCAAATTGATCCAATTGGCGCAACCCAAGTGTAATTGTCTTTTGCCATTTGAATATACCTGTCGCGGAGCAATTGGTTCATGCCTTTGAATGTGCAAACAGGCGGCCAATTTTGGCAATTTTGTGCATCTCCATCTTTTCTACCCCAGGTCATATAAAAAACAATTTTTGCAAATGGGTTGTTGTCTCGAATGCTATCAACCAATAATTTTGCAAACGGATAACATTCGGTTTCAACTTGATCCGTTGGAAAAGAGGGGAGTTGACTTTGCTCTTGTAAAACAACTGCATCGTAATTTCTTTGTTGAATGAGCATTAACAATTGTGGATCTTGAGAATGTCCTTGGAAAGTTCTTCCACCTGGCGCAAAACTTGTTACTTCAAACGTATCTCCTTGACTTGCCCCAACCAAACGAACCCAATTGGGTAAGTCGTTTACTGCAGTGTAGCTATTTCCCACGAAGAGCACACTTTTAATTTTAACATTTTGGGAAAATCCTATTTGGCTGGTAATGAATGAGAAAAGGAATATGAAAATGATTTTGCGCATATTTTTGCTTTTAATTAGAAACGATTTCGAGGCATTGAATATTGCCGTTTAAAAAGGAATCAAAAGTATCAACGGTAAAATAATCAATGCTTTGGTGCTTTACATTATAAAATTCACATAATTTAGATATGTTATAATCCTGCGGCGTTTCTATATATGGCATCAATTTGGGTTCTTTTTTTGGCCCATCGATCCAATTGAAAATTTGTCCCCCTTTGTTGTTTAATACCACAATTTTTAAATTTGATGGAAATTGACTGGTCCACATACCATGGGCGTCGTAAATGAAAGAGATGTCGCCAAGTACACAAACAACAGGTTGGTCTGAGTTTGCCATGGCATAACCAACGGCGGTACTTAAACTTCCATCGATCCCACTGGTGCCTCGGTTTCCAAATATTTTGGCTTTGCTATTTCCAGCCCAAGAAGCATATCTAATACTCATTGAATTTCCAAAATGCAAAGCCATTGATTCTGAAGCATTTTCCATGATAAGCTTTACTGCATTAAATTCTTGGAGGTAATATCCTTTGAACTTATTCGTATTTGCTATGCTTGCAGCTTGTTTCCATGAATTCAAGTAAGATTCATTTTCATTAGAATGCAAATACAAAGCAGTAAGGAAATCTGCATCGTGGTGAGTTAAAATTGCCGGGTTCGTATTGAATGGGTTACCTACTTCGCCAGATTCTGTAATATGTAAGTGAGTTAGTTTGGTATTGGAAAGTGCTTTCTTGAGCGGTTTGCTTATCATTGCCATGCCTACAGTAACAAGAATGTCGGGCAGTAATTCAGAATTAAATCCCTCAGAAGTCAAAGCCAAATCCCATTGCTGAATGCCGTATTCAATCTGATGGCTGCAAATATCACAGAGCGTTGGGAATTTGTTTTGAATCAAGCTAAGGGCCTGAGAAAGCGATTCAGATGGACTATGTTGTCCTACAAGGATTAATATTTTAGGATTTGTAGGTATATGTTTATTTGAAAGGATTTTCTGAATCAAATCAGCCGATACCGGAGGGGTAACAGCATGATGGTAAATAAAAGGTTTTGAAGGTTGGTTTTGAAAGAAAGGTTGATCCATTTCGTTGTAAATAGGATCTTCCAATGCAATATTTACATGAACAGGACCTGTAACAGGGAATTGGGTCACCTTTACCGCTTCATAAATGGTATTTTCTATTTCTAAAAATGAATCTTCATTGGCGTTGATAGCCAATGATTTTCGAATGTGAGGTTCGTAAATGTTGGTCTGATGAATGGTTTGACCATCCCACTGATCAATTAAATAATAGGGTCTGTCGGCGGTAACCAGAACCAAGGGTACGCGTTGGTAAAAAGCTTCGCAAACTGCAGGATAAAAGTTCGCTGCAGCAGTACCGCTGGTGCAAATAACTCCACAAGGATATTGGGTTGCAATGGCCATTCCCATTGCAGCAAAGGCAGCGGCCCTTTCATCTGGAAAACTATGTAATATAAATCCGCCGTGACGAATGAGTCCGGCCACAATGGGTGCATTTCTAGAACCTGGGCTAACAATCCAATTTGTTACTCCCGCTTCAAAAAACAGGGTGGCAATAAAATCGAGATTGTTGCGCAAATTTGTCATCTACTTTTTATTTTATGAATTAGAAAAACGGATTATTTTGTTTTTCATTTTCTACAGTGGTGTCAATTCCGTGTCCTGGGTACAGGGTAAAATTATCGGGAAGTGTAAAAATTTCTTCTTTAATTTTTTGAATGAGTAAATCGTGGTTGCCACCGGGTAAATCTGTTCTACCAATACTTCCCTCAAAAATGGTATCTCCAACAACGGCCCATTCATCTTTGTGGGAAATAAAAACCACATGTCCTGGAGCATGTCCTGGTACAAAACGTACTTCCAATTCTCCATTTCCAACTTGAATGGTTTGACCTCCTTCAAGAAAGAAGTCGGGTTGTGGCGAGGTGGTGTAATTTAAATTCCAGATTGATGCCATGGTTTCAGATCTGTCGATCATAACAACGTCATCTTTGTGAAGATAATAGGGAAGATTATAGACTTGCTTGATCCACCAATTGCCAAAAATATGGTCAATGTGGGCATGGGTTCCGAGCAAGTGGGTAGGAATGAGTCTTAATTTATCAATAAAGGCACGAATTTGTTCATGCTCAGAATAATCGTAATTACCGGCATCAAAGATGGCGCAGTTCAATGTTTCTTCACACCAAGCGATGTAGGTATTTTCTTGTAAAGGATTAAAGGTAAAACGATGAATTTTCATTGGGTAGCAAAGTTAACAAAAAAGGCCGCAAACGCGGCCTTTTGAATATAAAAATAGTTTGGATTATAAGTGGATACACTCATCGTACGCTTGAGCAACAGCTTCCATAACTGCTTCACTCATTGTAGGGTGAGGGTGAACAGATTTAAGTATTTCGTGACCTGTAGTTTCAAGGTTACGGGCAACAACTGCTTCGATAATGAAATCGGTAACGCCTTCGCCCACCATGTGGCAGCCTAACCATTCACCGTATTTTTTATCGAAAATTACTTTTACAAATCCGTCTTTTGCACCGCTAGCAGCAGCTTTACCGCTTGCGCTGAATGGGAATTTACCCACACGAATTTCAATTCCTTTTTCTTTCGCTTGAGCCTCAGTTAAACCAACACTTGCAACTTCCGGGTGTGTATAAGTACAACCTGGGATATTGCCATAGTTTAACGGTTCTGGATGATGACCGGCAATTGCTTCAACGCATATAATGCCTTCAGCACTTGCAACGTGAGCCAACGCAGGACCAGGAACGATATCACCAATTGCATAAACGCCAGGAGCAGAAGTTTGATAGAAATCATCAACTACTACTTTTCCTTTGTCGGTTTTGATGCCCATTTCTTCAAGTCCAAGGTTTTCAAGATTTGTTTGAACACCTGCAGCACTTAAAACGATATCACATTCAAGTTTTTCTTCACCATTTTTAGTTTTCACCGTTACAATACAACGATTGCCAACAACGTCAACTTTTTCAACGCTACTTTCGGTCATTACAGTAACGCCTTTTTTCTTGTAGGTTGTAGCCATTGCTTTAGAAACGTCTTCATCTTCAATAGGAAGAATGCGGTTCATGAATTCAACAATAGTAACTTTTGTTCCGATGGTATTGTAGAAATATGCGAACTCCATTCCAATTGCACCTGAACCAATGATTACCATTTCTTTAGGTTGTTTTGGCAATACCATTGCTTCACGGTATCCAATTACGTGGGTTCCATCCATTTTCACAGAAGGAAGTTCACGTGAACGAGAACCAGTAGCCAAAATAATGTGGTCAGCTTCAACCATTGAAGATTTTCCATCAGCGTCAGTAACAGAAATTTTACCTTTTCCAGCCAATTTTGCACTTCCTTTGATGACTTCAATTTTGTTTTTCTTCATGAGGAAGGCAATTCCCTTGCTCATTCCATCGGCAACACCGCGGCTACGTTTGATCATACCATCAAAGTCAGATTTGAATTCACCAACGGTAATTCCATAATCTGCAGCGTGGTTGATGTAGTCAAAAACTTGGGCACTTTTAATCAGTGCTTTGGTTGGAATACAACCCCAGTTTAAACAAACTCCGCCTAAATCGGCTTTTTCGATGATGGCAACTTTTTTGCCCAACTGAGAAGCGCGGATGGCAGCTACGTAACCACCAGGTCCACTTCCGATGACAGCTATATCAAATTTCATGGTTATTTATGTTTTTGCGAATATAAGTTATTTTATCCAAGTAAGGCTTTACTACCTGCACGTTTGCGTTCGTTTTCATCGAGGATGATTTTTCTCAAACGAATATTTTCAGGTGTTACCTCCACGTATTCGTCCTCTTGAATGTATTCCATCGCCTCCTCTAAGTTGAATTCTTTTGGTGGAGCCAACACTGTGTTGTCGTCTTTACCCGCAGCACGGAAGTTGGTCATTTGTTTTGCAGTACACAAATTCAAAACCAAATCTCCTGGTTTAATGTGTTCACCAACAATTTGACCCGTATAAATATCAGCACCTGGATGAATGAAGTAATTTCCACGGTCTTTCAATTTATCCATACTGTATCCAGTAGAAAATCCTTTGTCTTTAGAAATCAAAACACCATTAATACGGGTTGGCATAGTACCTTTCCATGGTTCAAATGCTTTGAAACGGTGGGCCATAATTGCTTCACCTTGAGTAGCAGTAAGTAAGTTGTTTCTTAATCCCATCAAACCTCTTGAAGGAATTTCGAACTCTAATCTTACCATATCGCCTTTTGGCACCATACTCAGCATTTCCCCTTTGCGTTGGCTTACATATTCAATTACTTTACCACTGTGGTGTTCAGGAACGTCAACAGTTAAAATTTCAATAGGTTCGTGTTTTTTACCGTCAATTTCTTTCAAGATTACACGAGGTTGTCCTACTTGTAATTCGTAACCTTCTCTACGCATGGTTTCAACCAATACGCCTAAGTGAAGAATACCTCTACCAAAAACCAAGAATTGATCTGCACTGTTTGTATCTTCTACTCTCAATGCCAAGTTTTTCTCAGTTTCTTTATATAAACGTTCACGAATTTTTTGAGACGTAACATGCTTTCCTTCTTTACCAAAGAAAGGAGAGTTATTAATGGCAAACAACATACTCATTGTAGGCTCATCAATTTTCATTGTTGGCAATGCTTCTGGGTTTTCAAAATCGGCAATGGTATCACCAATTTCAAAGTTTTCAATCCCTGTAATTGCACAAATGTCCCCCGCAAAAACTTCAGTAGTTTTCAATTTACCAAGTCCGCTAAAGGTATAAAGTTCTTTAACACGCTGACGCTCAAGTTTTCCATCTCTTTTTACCAAAGTAATAGGCATGTTCTCTTTCAAATGTCCGCGCTTCAATCTACCAACAGCAATACGACCTGTATAGCTGCTGAAATCTAAGCTTGTAATTTGCAATTGAACTGTTCCTTCTTCAATTACAGGCTCAGGAATAACATTAATAATGGTATCCATTAAGAAAGATAAATCTTCCGTTGGGGTTCTGAAGTCAGGACCAAACCAACCATTTTTACCAGAACCGAAAACGGTGGTAAAATCCAATTGGTCTTCGTTTGCTTCCAAATTGAAAAACAAATCGAAAATATCGTCATGGGTTTTGTCAGGATCACAGTTTGGTTTGTCTACTTTGTTAATAACAACAATAGGTTTTTTACCAAGTGCAAGTGCTTTCTGTAATACAAAACGGGTTTGAGGCATTGGGCCTTCAAATGCATCAACCAAAAGCAATACGCCATCACACATATTTAACACACGTTCAACCTCACCACCGAAATCGGCGTGACCTGGTGTGTCAATGATGTTAATTTTTGTACCCTTCCAAATAACACTTACGTTTTTCGCAAGAATGGTAATACCACGCTCACGCTCTAAATCGTTATTGTCGAGAATTAAATCTCCAACTTCTTGATTCTCACGAAAAAGTTGGGCTTGGTGAAGCATTTTGTCAACCAAAGTAGTTTTACCGTGGTCAACGTGTGCAATGATTGCAATGTTGCGCAGTGAAGACATGTTCAAATTAAAAATTGTGCAAATTTCGTGAATTTATATGATAACTCAACCTTTTTTATAAAGAATAATAAAAAAACAACATATATTCATCTTATTTGCTATTATTGCATTCGATGTGAATTTTATACCTTTTCACTGTAACATTTCAATCTTAAAGGTTGCTTCTAGATAAGTTTCGTTTCAATCACAAGGTATTATGCTTTGGATTGAAGCGTTTTTTGCATCCAAACCAAATCGAGCCAACGGTTAAATTTATATCCAACTTCGTTCATCCTTCCAACGATTTCAAATCCAAATTGCTTGTGAAATTCGATGCTATTTTGATTGTTGGCATCAATTCCCCCAATAAGTGTATGAATATTTTGGTTTTCGGCAATTTTAATTAAAGCTTGCAAAAGTAATTTTCCAACGCCATTCCCTTTTTTGTTATGCGCAACATATACTGAATGTTCCATGCAGAATTTATATCCAACTTTGGGTCTAAATTGAGCATAAGAGGCAAATCCAATTAATTCATTGTCAATCTTTGCCACCAAAACAGGGTAGTTATTCGCCGTTTGGTTGTTGAACCATTCCATTTGTTTTTCAAGCAATCTTGGTTCTAAGTCGTAAATGCAAGTATCATTTTCAATGTAATGATTTACAATATCCAATATTTGAGGGATATCGTTTTTTGTTGCTACAATAATTAGAACCGACGACATAACACGAAGGTAAGGAAAGAGAAACAAAACTAAATTCATCTAAATCAATTTATGTAACTTTGCACCTTTATGTACGAATCGGAAATTGCCAAAAGAAAAACCTTTGCTATTATTTCGCATCCTGATGCTGGTAAAACTACCTTAACAGAGAAGTTTCTTTTATTTGGTGGTCAAATTCAAACAGCAGGTGCCGTTAAATCGAATAAAATCACCAAGACTGCCGCTTCAGATTTCATGGAAATTGAGAAGCAACGTGGTATTTCGGTTGCAACTTCGGTAATGACTTTCCCCTATAAAAATAGCTGGGTGAATATTTTGGATACTCCAGGTCACAAAGATTTTGCTGAAGATACCTATAGAACCTTAACTGCTGTTGATAGCGTAATCTTGGTAATTGACTGTGTGAAAGGGGTAGAGGAGCAAACCGAACGCTTGATGGAGGTTTGTAGAATGCGCAAAACTCCTGTGATTGTGTTTATCAATAAAATGGACCGAGATGGTAAAGATCCATTCGATTTATTAGACGAGTTAGAAGAAAAATTAAACATTGGTGTTCACCCCTTGAGTTGGCCAATTAATGGCGGTAGAGACTTTAAAGGCGTCTATTTATTGCATAATCAGTCGTTGAATTTGTTTGAAAGTAACAAAACAAAAAAAGCCGATGACATGATTAAAATAGATGGAGTAAACGACACTAAACTTGACGGAATTCTAAACGCAAAAGACGTTTCTAAATTGCGTGAAGACGTTGAACTCATAGAAGGTGTTTATGGCGATTTGGATATGGAATATTATTTGGATGCTCAAATTGCACCGGTATTCTTTGGTTCTGCATTGAATAATTTTGGTATTCAAGAGTTGTTAGATACGTTTGTTGAAATAGCGCCTAATCCATTGCCTCGTGCCACATCTTTGAGGGAAGTTGAACCAAATGAGCCTAAATTTTCCGGATTTGTATTTAAAATACATGCCAACCTTGATCCAAAGCACCGCGATAGAATTGCATTCTTGCGTGTTTGTTCAGGTAAGTTTGAGAGAAATAAAAATTACAAACATGTTCGATTAGAAAAGCAATTCAAATTTGCAAATCCGTATATGTTTTTGGCCCAATCAAAGGAAGTGATGGAAGATGCATTTCCAGGCGATGTTGTGGGTTTATACGACACAGGAAACTTCAAAATTGGCGATACCCTAACCGAAGGAGAAAACTTCACTTACAAAGGAATTCCAAGTTTCTCTCCAGAAATTTTTAAAGAATTGATAAACCTCGACCCAATGAAAAGCAAACAATTGGAAAAAGGAATTCAGCAATTAACCGATGAAGGATTGGCGAGTTTATTCGTTCAAGAAATGGGTAGTAGAAAATTTGTAGGTACAGTGGGTGAACTTCAATTTGAAGTTTTACAATATCGCTTAGAGCATGAATACAACGCCAAATGTAGGTTTGAAGCTAGGGTAATCAATAAAGCGTGTTGGATGACTGGTTCTGAAGCTGATTTAAAAGACTTTATGAAATACCGTCAAAATAACATTGCATACGACAAAGACGGTAGGCCTGTATTTTTGGCAGAAACTGGATATATTTTAAGAACTGCAATTGACAAATATCCAGACATCAAATTCCACACCACTAGCGAACATTAAATTCTATATAGGTATCCAATACCGAACACCCAGCTATTTTGCCATGCAGAGGCGCCTGGTTTTACAAAATCTTTATCGAAAAGTGCAATTAGGGTATAGTTGAAATTGACGTATTTGGTAATTTTAGCCAAAATGCTCATATCAATCCTGCTATCCAGTAAAGCTTGCTTAGATTGATAGGGAATAAATCCCAAGTAGTTGAATTTCATAGAGAAAATTTTGTTTGCATCGAGAAATTTATTTGCTCCCATTTGAACTTGCATGCCAATTTCATTGTCAATAAATTGGCCTCTTTTTACCCTTGCAATGGTTTCTTCTTGTCTGATTAAGTATAAGTTTTGATTGATCAAATAGGTTTGTTTTAGAGCCAAATATCCCAAACGAACATAATAAGTTTGTCCAAATTTATTTTCTGTTCCAATAGCCAATTGGGTTTGCCCTTGGCTTAAAAAGCTTGAAGTAAGTGTCTTAGTTTCTCTTCCAGTTATATCCTTCCCAAAAACAAATCCATTCAGCATTTGAGTTTGGAAATTTAATCCTCCATAAATCGATAAAGAGGGATATTCAGGAAATTCACGACCAAATTTACTATCTATGAATAAGTTATCAATATTTTTACGCATGCTCCAATATCCCTCACCAAAAATATCGCTTTGTCTGTTGGCAATAATACCTAAGTTCATTTTAAGGGAATTATCCCAGCTCATTTTATTTTTTTTCAAATAGGCATAAGCATTCACAATTCCGGTAATGGTAATGTTATTAGAGGCACCACTGGTCCAATTTGGAGAGGAGTTTGCCAATGAGAAATTCGCCTTGAAATCTGCTCCATAGACCCAACTTTTATTTTTAGAACTATCTTGGGTACGGTCTTTTATTCCATCAATAGATGGAAATATAGAAAGTGCCGAAAAAAGTAAAGTAGAGAGCATATATAAATGAAAAGTGCAAAGTTTGTGATAAATTATGTAAACATATAATAAAGGCTATCCACAAATGTGAATTGCATAAAAAAAGGCCACCCGAAGGTGGCCTTTAAGATAGGATAATGTTTTATTAATTAGGCTGTTAGTGTGCCTTTTAGTACTTTTTCAACCAAATCAGCAGCCTCATGCAACGCAATTGCTGAGTACACTTTCAATCCGCTTTCATCGATAATTCTTTTTGCTTCTTCCGCATTTGTTCCCTGTAAACGAACAATGATAGGGATTTGAACCTCACCAATTTTACGATAAGCTTCAACTACACCATTTGCAACTCGGTCGCAACGAACAATACCACCAAAGATATTGATCAAGATTGCTTTTACGTTAGGGTCGCTCATGATAATTCTAAAGCCCGCTTCAACAGTTTCAGCGTTCGCTGTACCTCCAACATCTAAGAAGTTAGCCGGTTCACCACCGCTTAATTTGATAATGTCCATAGTGGCCATTGCCAAACCTGCGCCATTTACCATGCAACCAACGTTACCGTCAAGTTTTACATAGTTAAGGTTAAATTTACCAGCTTCAACTTCAGTTGGATCTTCTTCAGCCAAATCGCGCAACTCTAAAAATTCTTTGTGGCGATATAAAGCATTGTCGTCAAGATCTACTTTGGCGTCAACAGCAATAATACGGTCGTCAGAAGTTTTTAAAACTGGGTTAATTTCGAACATAGCAGAATCTGTTTCGTCGTAAGCTTTGTAAAGCGCAGATACAAAAGTTACCATTTCTTTGAATGCTTTTCCCTCAAGACCTAAATTGAATGCAATTTTACGCGCTTGGAAAGGTTGTAAACCTGTAGCAGGGTTGATCCATTCTCTGTGAATTTTTTCTGGAGTATGTTCAGCAACTTCTTCAATATCCATTCCACCTTCGGTGGTATAAATGATTACGTTTTGTTTCTTTTGACGGTCAAGGAGAACACTCATGTAGTATTCTTTAGGTTCATTTGCTCCAGGGTAGAACACATCTTGGGCAACCAAAACTTTGTTCACTAATTTCCCAGCTTCGCCGGTTTGAATTGTTACCAAAGTGCCACCCAACATGTTTTGTGCAATTTCAGCAGCTTGATCTGCAGATTTTGCAACTTGCACGCCACGTTGTTCTGAGCCTTGAATTTTACCTTTTCCTCTTCCTCCAGCGTGGATTTGGGCTTTCACCACACACCAACCACTGTCGAATTCAGTTTTTACACGCTCTGCAGCTGCTTTTGCTTCTGCAGGAGTTTCTGCAACAAATCCGTTTTGTACGGCAACACCGTATTTTTTTAAGATTTCTTTTGCTTGATATTCATGTATATTCATAAGATCTTTTTCAGATATTTTGCTTTTTCGCTTGCAAAAATAACTAACTTTGAGCCCATTCCATAAACATTTTACTAAAACATCGTGATTTCCTGTAAGAATCTTCAAAAAAATTACAACCAACTAGCCGTTTTAAAAGGCATTGACCTTGAAATTCAAGCAAAAGAAATTGTTTGTATCACTGGCGAAAGCGGAGCAGGTAAAAGTACTTTGTTGCATTTACTTGGCACATTAGATGCACCTACTTCGGGTGAAATATTTTTTGAAGAAAAAGACATTTCGTCTCTCAAAGGAAATCAACTTGCGGATTTTAGAAATAAAAATATTGGATTCGTATTTCAGTTTCATCAACTGATACCTGAATTTTCAGCCATTGAAAATGTAATTGTTCCCATGCTAATTGCCAAAAAATCAATGAGTGAAGCAAACACTGCAGCAGTGCGAATATTGACATACTTGGGACTAGGAGAGCGTTTGGCGCACAAACCTTCTCAATTGTCGGGTGGGGAGCAACAGCGCGTAGCCATTGCTAGGGCATTGATTATGAATCCGAAAGTTATCTTAGCAGATGAGCCAAGTGGGAATTTAGATTCAAAAAACGCCAAATTTATTCACGAATTATTTTTCAAAATGAGGGACGATTTTAACTTGACATTTATTATTGTAACACACAATCCCGAATTAGCTCAAATGGCTGACCGCCAAATTGTGCTGAAAGACGGTCAGTTGGCTAACTAAAGTCGTTCAATAAAAATATCAAAAATAAAAAAGGCTGTTTCACTTGAAACAGCCTTTTTCTTTGTATCAATTCAAAAAATTAAATGTTTAATCTTGGCGCAATGTTCTGCGGTCTTTGCCATTCCAACCAACCGAAACACCCCAACGCAAACCGTGTGTGCTTGGCATGCAGAATAGGTTTATTGGTAAATTTAATTTTCCAGAACGGAATGTTTTACCAGCGGCAAATAAAAATCCGGTGGTTATGGTTACATCCCCACGACTGTCAGGTCGTTCTTCGATACTTGCATTTGGATTTTTTATTTTAAATTCATTTGCTTCTGGACTACCTTCCAATAAAAATGAACCCGTTGCGTAATCTGTTGTATTGCTTGGGTTGCTCCAATATCCTTTTGCATAACTACCAAAAGAAAAGTTGGGACCAAAAGCAAATTCCCAACCGGTGGTATTATTACGAATACCATTTAAAAAGTTGATACTCGGAATGAATCTTCCTTGGTCTAATCCAGTTACCATTGGTACAAATTCAAACAATGCTTGGAAATTGCCTTCGTTCAAGTATTGTTTCTCAAATTGGTAACCGAACTGGAACATTGCTGCGGTGGAGCCATATCCGCCGGCATAACCACCTTTGGCTTCTGGTGCTTTTAAAACAGCAGCACCAACTCCTGTTAAAAACACACCACCCATTCTTGGGCCATCATTTTGCAAACGCAATTCGTATGGATTGTTGATTGTATTATCCAATTCAGACACTTTGGTTAACTTATCAACCATGTCTTTGTCGTTTGGCTGATCAAATAATTCATTCAATACAATGCGAATCATTTGAAAGTCGTTTCCTTGAATGAGCAAAAACTCTCTGGTTTTCATTTTTTCGAAAACACCTTTGTTTACATCAAGTAATCTAAATGTAACTGCAATATTATTTCCCAATTCAGAAATAGAACCGGTAATCATTTTGTCTACTTTTAATCTTTTACCAATGTCTTGCAAACAAATTTTAGAAAAGCATCCATTTAATTTTAAAGTATCTTTTTTTGCTAAATATTCAATGTCGTATTTGTCCATTACTTCATATTGACCAATGCGGATAAGTTCATTGATTAAATATTGAATCACTTGTTGCTGATTCATTTGATGCGCGCGGCTGTCGAAGTCAACTATGGCAATACTCGGTTTAGGGTTTTCGGCTGTTTGTGACTTTAAATGGTTCATATTTAGCATCAAAAACGCGGAAATTAAAAAAGAATTAATGATTATTTTTTTCATAATTTTATGGTTTTTTTATAGAGCAAATATCATTGCAATAAATTTGCAAAACAAATTCACGAAAACACCAAAACGGTAAAAAATCATAAAAAAACTTGTTTAAAAGGGAAAAAAGAGCATTTTTGTTGTGGAGTTATCTCATTTGAAGAAAAAATTCATTTTCATTATTAAAATACCTTAAAAATCAAATTAGCAATTACGGATTAACGCAAAAAATAATTATGACAGAAAGAAAATTTCAAATCGCATTTGTTGAGTTATTAAAGAATTCAGTACCCGCTCATATTAATTTGGCGGAGGAATTGAGCAGTAGAATGTCTATGAGCTTAGATAGTGTTTACCGAAGATTGCGTTGCGAAACAGATTTTTCATTAGAAGAATCCTTGCAAATAGCGGAACAATTCAATATTTCTATAGCCAATTTAATAGCTTCTCACACCAATATGGTGACGTTTAGAGCCAATAACTTAAATGATAATTCTGATTCTTTTGCGGGTTATTTGAGAGTATTGCATGCCGATCTGGATTGGTTGCGTAATTCTCCCAATGCCTCAGTTACCTATGCTGCGGAAGATTTGCCTGTTTTTTATAATTTCTTTTTTCCAGAATTGGCCAGATTTAAAATGTGTTATTGGAATAAGTCTACATTGAATTCTCCTGCTTTTCAGGGTTTGAGTGTTGAAGATGTAGCAGTTCCTGTTGATTGGGCTGCTGAAGCTGCCAAAATTAGAGAAGCATTTATGAGAATCCCATCTACTGAAATTTGGCATGAAGACACATTGAAAAGTACACTTAAACAAATTCAATTTTATTGGGCTGCAGGTTTTTTCAAACATAAAGATACCTATCTAAATGTGTTAAATGAACTAATTCAATTAATTGAAATGGTAAAAAAACAAGCAGAAGCAGGCAAAAAATACAATCCATTAACAAAAGAATATTCTGAAATGGATTATACCCTTTATGCTTGTGATTTAATGATTGGCAACAATTGTGTTTATTTGAAATCAGATAATAAAAGTGCGAGTTATTTAGGCTATAATACCTTTAATTTCATTCAAACCAAGAATGATTATTTTAACAGACAAACAGAAGAATGGTTGAGTAATTTAATTTCTAAAAGTGATAAGGTGAGTCAGATTTCAGAAAAAACGAGAAATCAGTTTTTTATGAATTTATTATCATACATAGACCGAATTAAAGTACAAATTCTTTAAAAGCATGTCCTCAACACCCGAGCAAATACTGCTCAAATTTTGGAAATACGATAAGTTTAGGCCCGGTCAAATAGAAATTGTTCGCTCTATTTTGAACCAACAAGATGTATTGGCATTGTTGCCAACTGGTGGCGGTAAAAGTATTTGTTTTCAAGTTCCTGCGCTGATTTTAGGAGGATTAACCCTCGTGGTTTCTCCATTAATTGCACTAATGAAGGATCAAGTTGATGGACTAAAAGACAAAGGCATATCCGCCATTTATATTCATAGCGGACAAACTTGGTCGGAAATAAAGCTCATTATGGAAAATGCTTTAAAAGGCCACTACCAATTGCTTTATGTGTCGCCAGAAAGATTAACTTCAAAAAACTTTGAGGGATATTTGGAGAATCTACCCATAAAACTACTGGTTGTTGATGAGGCCCACTGTGTTTCCATGTGGGGAAAGGATTTTCGTCCTTCGTTTCTCAAGATTTCACAAGTGAGAAAATTCATACCTAAGGTGCCCATTTGCGCCTTTACTGCAAGCGCTCCACAATGGATTCAGAATGACGTCATTCAGGGGTTGGCTTTACGCAATGTGCAAATTCATCAGGGTTCTTTTGATAGGAATAATCTTGTTTTTTATGCAATTGAAACAGAAAACAAAAGTGGGGTCTTGTTAAATTCTCTTCAAAAATCTCAAGGTTGTAGCATTGTATTTTCAAATACAAGAAGGGAAGTACAAGAAATTGCAAGGTTTTTGGAGAAGAACAATATTTCTGCGCATTTTTACCACGGTGGACTCGATTCTGTTACACGATCGAAGCGACAACAAGAATGGATACAAAACAAGGTTCGTGTGATGGTTTGTACAAACGCATTCGGAATGGGAGTTGATAAGCCCGACGTCCGTTATGTCTATCACATGATGCCTTCTGCAACACCTGAAGATTATTATCAGGAAGCTGGAAGGGCGGGGCGAGATGGGAAATTAAGCTATTGCGTGATGCTGCACCAACACCAAGATTGGAATCAATTGTTTAAACATGTTGAGAACCAACATCCCTCAGAGCAAGCCTGTAATAGGGCTTACCATGCAATCATGAATTCTGTTGGAATTGCTCCAGGATATGGGTATCAAGTATCGTATCCTGTAGATTTTCAAAAAATTGCAGACAATTATAAAATACCAATGTTTGAGCTTTATTATGCGGCAAAAGCAATAGAGTCAATGGGACAATGGCAACTGAGTGAAGGGGTTAAAACACCTTCAAGGGTTAAGTTTATTTATGATTTTCAATCGGTTTACGACTTTAAACTGCGTTATCCCGTTTATGAACCTATTATTGATGTTCTTTTAAGATCTTTCGGAGGGATATTTGATGCACATGCAATTATATATGAAGTACAGTTGGCAAAAAGAGTGAGGGCAACCGAAACACAAATTATTCAATGGTTAACACAATTGCACAAAGCCAAAATGATTGAATATTTGCCAAGAACAGAAGATCCTTTGGTTACCCTGTTGGAAGACCGCTCTATGTATCCCTCATTTAAAATGTCCGTTATTCAAGAGCTTAAAGCCAGAAGAATCAATGCGGTGCAAAAAATGGAAAAATATAGCAATTTACAAGACTGTAGGTCGGTTTTTTGGATTGAACACTTTACCAAAATTCAAAATGAACCTTGTGGTCAATGCGATAATTGTAAAAAATACAAATTGAAGCCCACCGTTTTATCCATTCAAAACCAAATATTTCAATTGCTTGTAACAGAAATATCTTTGGATGACTTTTCTTTGAATGTGCCACACCAATTTAAAGACGATTATTTTGCAGTATTGAATGAATTAATTGATAGAAAGAAAGTAGGTAAAACGGAAAATAATCTATTATTTTTGAACGCTTGAAAATTCTTTTTACTGTCACTAACGATTTGAACTACGACCAACGAATGAACAGAATTTGTTCAACTTTGACCGATGCCGGAGCCGATGTTTGGCTAATTGGTCGTTTGAGAAATGATTCAATAGCATTAACAGACAAACCTTACCAACAAAAAAGATTGAACTGTATTTTTCAATCGGGGAAATTATTTTATGTAGAATTCAATATTCGTTTGTTTTTTTATTTGATTTTTCAATCTTTTGATAAATTGTGCTCTATAGATTTGGATACAGTACTGCCAGGATTAGCAGTTTGTAAGTTAAAAAACAAGAAGCACTTTTACGATGCCCATGAACTATTTCCTTTTGTGCCTGAAGTCATAAACCGGCCGAGCGTTCAAAAATTTTGGATGTGGGTGGAAAAGTTGACTTTCAAACATTCAAATTCAGTGTATACTGTTGGTGGGGCAATTGCCGATTGGTTTCAAAACCAATACAACAAACAAGTTGCTGTTGTTAGGAATATGCCCATAATTACGGAAAGTACAGATTTTTGCGATATCGATTTGCCCGATGAACCATTTATTTTATATCAAGGTGCATTGAATGAAGGTAGGGGATTAGAAATTTTATTGAACGTTTTGGTTGATACAAGCTATCATTTGGTAATAGTAGGAGAAGGCGATTTGAGCGCTTTATTGAAGACAAGAACAAAGGAATTAAACTTAGAAAGTCAAGTGCATTTTGTCGGATTTGTGGTGCCTTCAAAACTTCCCTCAATAACAAAAAGGGCTTTTGTGGGATACAATGTGAGCGAAAATTTAGGGTTAAGTTATTATTATTCTTTGAATAATAAATTCTTCGACTACGTAGCAGCAGAATTGCCGTCGCTGGTAAACAACTTTCCTGAATATACGAAATTAATGGCAGATTTTCAAGTAGGGCTCCCTACAGAATACAATAAAATTTCAATTCGTAATAATTTAGATTTGATTTATTCTAATAACTTGACACATCAAGTATTAAAAGAACAATGTAAATTGGCCAAGCAAGTTTGGAATTGGAAAATGGAATCACAACGAATAATCGAGATTTACTTCTAATGGAAAACGCGAAATTCAAACACGTGCATGTAGTAGCTTTTGATTTGCCATTTCCACCAAATTACGGCGGTTCAACCGACATGTATTTTAAGTTGGTGCATTTGCAAAAGTTAGGAATTTCGGTCACCCTCCATGTTTTTTTATATGATGGAAAAGAAAAAGCGCCAGATTTAGAAAAAGTAACGTTTAAAACGATTTATTACTCTAGGAAGAGGTATAAAAATCCATTTTTTGGCAAATTACCGTATATTGTTAAAACACGAAAAAATGATGAATTATTTCAAAATTTGTTATTGGATATTTCGCCAATTTTGTTTGAGGGACTTCACACTACGTATTACTTGAATCATCCACTTCTAATCGATAGAATTAGGGTAGTTAGGGCACACAATGTTGAACATAATTATTATGCTGCATTGGAGAAAGCAGAAGATAGTTTTTTTAAGAAGTTATTCTTTAGGATTGAGGCTGAACGGTTGAGGAAATATGAAAGTGTTTTGCTTCAAGCAAATGGAATTGCAGGAATATCGCCTGCTGAAACCAATTATTTGAATCAAGCCTATGGAAATACTCAATATATTCCTGCATTTCATGCGAACTCTGATGTGGTGTCAAGATTGGGGAAGGGTGAATTTGTTTTGTACCATGGTAATTTGTCAGTTCCCGAGAATAATCGAGCTGCGCTTTATTTGGTAGAAGAAGTTTTCCCATTGGTAAATAGACCATGTATAATTTCGGGATCAAATCCCTCAAAGAAATTAATAAAAGCCATTTCCAAACATGATAATATTACACTTAGGGCCAATATTTCCACAGAGGAAATCTTGGAATTAATTGAAAGCGCCCATGTGAACGCAATGGTTACATTTCAATCCACTGGAATCAAATTGAAATTATTGAATTCGCTATACCGTGGAAGATTTGTTGTGGCAAACACGGCCATGGTTGATGAAACTCAAGTAGAAGAGTTGTGCCGTATTTCAGACAAAGCAGTTGAATTTGCTACATACATAGAAGATTGTTTTACCCAAGATTTCTGTGAAATTGAAAAATCAAAGCGAATTGAATTATTGGGTCAACTTTTTAACAACAATGAAAATGCCATTAAATTGGCAAATATGTTGAAATTAGAAATAAACTAATTTACTGTACACTTTTTAACGCACTTGAATTTGTGTGAAGAAGTGCAAAAAGATTAGTCTTGCCTTGCCCTTACTTTTGAAATCATGAGAAAATCTCTGTTTTTCATTCTATTGTTAATGTGTTCGTCAGTGAACGCGCAGCAACATGCTGTAAATCAATATCCTCAAATTTATTTTGATAGGGGAGTTGAATTGTATGAGGAAGGTAGATATAACGCTGCTATCTCGCAATTTGATGAATATTTTAGAAATAGCAATTCTGCATTAATTAACACCGATGCTTCATTCTACTATGCAATGTCTAAACTAAAGGCAGAGCACGATGATGCGGTGGCGTCAGTTGTGAGTTTTTTGAATCAAAATCCTAACTCTGTTAAATCATCTCTTGCCAATATGGCATTGGGTGATTTTTATTACCGAAAGGAAAAATATTCCACGGCATTGAGTTATTACCGCAGCGTTGATTTTGGTGGGGTGAGTTTGGATATTCGCGATCAGTTTCAATTTAGAAAAGGATTTTGTTGCGTGTTTACAAAGAAATTTAAGGAAGCGAAACAAGAGCTTGAACCCGTTTCAAAACACGGTGGACAATACCAAACGTTAAGCAAATATTATTATGGATACGCTTGTTTGATGGAAAAAGATCACGAAAATGCATTGTTGGCATTTCAATCAATCAAAGATAAAAAGTTTGAAAAAGTAAGATTTTATATAGCTCAGGTATATTACCAACTATCAAAATACGATGAAGCAATTGCTGAATTGAATCAATTATCGAGCAGTAAAGTTGCGTTGAAAGAGATTGAGTGGCTGAAAGGGAAATGCTATTTTAGAAAAAAGAATTTCGAAAATGCTTCCATTTCATTTGGGCGGTCTGGAATGTCACCTGAAAGCATGAAGGCACAAGAGCAATTTGAAATTGGATATGCTTTTGCCAAAACTGGCGACTATAGTTCAAGTTTGCAATGGTTTAGATTGGTAGCAAAAAACAACGACAGTTTGGCGCAAATTGCGAGTTTTGAATTGGGTAATTCACTGTTGAAATTGAAAAATTTTAGAGAAGCAATGAATGCCTATTCTGAAGTTTGGCGAACAGGTTTTAATGAAGAAATAGCTGAAATATCACTATTTACCCAAGCCAAAATAGCCGTTCAGTTGGGAGAATCTAATAGCACCACATTATTGGATAAATATATCAAGTTGTTCCCGAAAACTACAAATGCAAAAGAAGCTTCAAAATTAAAAGCGCGATTGTTGTTAAATACAGATAAGTACAGAGAAGCGGTTGCTATTTTAGAGGGTATTGACGATTTAGATCCTCAAACGGAGGAAATTTATCAGAAAGTGACATTGGCACGTGGTATGGAGTTATATAAAAGTAGAAATTGGGATGGTGCCATAAGTTTGTTTGATAAATGTATTAAGAAACAAGCAAATAAATTGTTTTCTGCTGAGGCCTCTTATTGGAAAGCAGAATCAATTTGGCAAAGTGGAAATTCGGAAGTTGCTATGACTGCTTTTAAAGATTTCTTGGAAATGACACAATCGAATAAAATTGACGTGTTTCCATACGCTTACTACAGTTTGGGATATATTCAGTTTACTAAGAAAAATTACAGTGATGCTGCCATGTATTTCTCTGAATTCACCAGTAAAGTGTCTGGATTGCGTTATGATGAACGTTTGGTACATGATGCTTACCTTAGATTAGGAGATTGTTACATCATGACAAAGAACTTGGAAAGTTCTGTAAAAGCGTATGCATATGTTTCCGGTAAAAATGGAGCAGATGCCGATTATGCGCTTTACCAAAGTGGAATTATTTATGGATTATTGTCTAAATCAGATGAAAAAGTTGGTGCATTAAAACGATTGAATCAAGCTTTTCCGAAGTCGCGCTTTACTATTGATGCGTACAATGACATTGCCACTGAGTATATGTTAACCAAACGTTTTAGCGAAGCGGAGGTTTATTACAATAAAATATTAAATGAATTCCCTGGCAATGCCTTAACATCTAGGGCTTATTCTACACTTGGAAAGATTTACTATAACGAGAAGAAAATCGATCAATCTGTTGGGGCTTATACAAGTCTGTACGATAAATTTCAAGGCACAAGTGAAGCAAAATCTGCGGCCGAAATGGTTAGAACCATTTATACAGATGCGGGAAGAGCCAAAGATTATATCAAATGGGCATCTACAAGACTTGGTATTTCCAAAATGGAAGAAGATAGTTTGATGTATGAAACAGCAATGAATGCGTATGACCGTGAAGATTTTGCGCTGTCAGTAAAAAGTTTTGAAAGTTATTTGCAAGAAATGCCGGCAGGTAATTTTGTGATTGCTGCACACTATTACAAAGCAATGGCTTACGAAACACTTAAACAGCCTCAAAAAGCGATTGATGGATATCAATATGTATCAAAAGCCAATACCATTGAATACAAAGAGGATGCAACCTTGTCTGTGTTGAGAATCTACGGAAACAATGCAACATGTGAGGAGATTTTACCTTACGTGGAAATACTTGAGCAAATTACAAAATCAAAGGATATTCAGCGCAGGGCATGGAAATCATTGATGTTCTGTTATTCAAAGTCGAATAATACGGAGGGATTAAAAAAGGTTGCAGCTAAGGTAATGGAAGACAATTCTTCTGATGAGGATATGAAATTTGAATCTAAGATGATTTTGGCTAAATCAGATATTGCCAGCGGAGATAGAACCAAAGCATTTGTTTCTTTGAAAGATTTATATACGAACAATACCACCCGATTTGGTGCTGAAGCTAAATATTTGGAGGCAGAATTGTTGTTAACAATAGATAGTATTGAGCCTTGTAAAGAGGCTTGCTATGCTGTACTTGATGTATTCAATGCGTATGATTTATGGGTAGGTAAATCATTGTTGCTTTTGGGTGATGCATTTGCCAAAGAAGGCGACTTATTCAATGCAAAGGTTACATGGAATACCATTGTAGAGAACTTTAGTGATAAGATAATCTTAGCAGACGCTAAAAAGCGTTTAAAAGAAAACAATCTCGATACTCCAGAGAAATCAGAGAAACCTCAAGCTAAACCAGAAAACAAGAAAAAATAGTAGTCGATTTTTTATAGTAATCAAAAAACGGGAAGGGAAACCTTCCCGTTTTTTTTCATAAAAAAAGCGCAGTCTCCTGCGCTTTTTAAAATATGTTAGGAATAAGATTATTTCAAATCAATTACACTTGATCCCATTAAATAACCTTCAGTAAATAATTCAATTGAATATTTGCCTTTGGTTAATTTGTTCGTAGGCTTCCAAACTGTTGCAGGAACTTGTTTGCTGTCTTTTTCAAAAACAACATTCGTTTTATATGAATATTTGGTAGATTTTCCGTCTGATAATTCAGCAATTCCACCTTCTCCGTCGCGGCTAAGTGTAACACCTTCCGGCCCGGTAATTTTAATGTAAATGTTTCTTTCACCAGCTTCTGCTACTTTATTCTCAGCAAGATTAAAACTAATTCTCAATGCTTCAACATCTTTTGCTCTGTTTGTATTTGTTTCTTTTTTAGTAATCCATTGTTTCTTTAAAGTTTCAATTCTGATTTCGCTACTTTGAATTCTTGCAGCTAAGTTTTTTAATCTGCGACCCTCTTTTGTCAATATAGTGTTGTCATTGGTTAATTGGTCATTTGCCGTTGCTAATGTTGCATTTTTCTCTTTTAGTTCGATATTTTCTTTCTCTAATTGTGCCAATCGATCTCCCATCACAGCCAATTTTTTCGTCAATTCATTTATTAACTGTTGATTTTTGTCGCCGCTCACATTTGCTTGGCGCAATTGAAATGCCAAACGGGCAATTTCATTCCCTTTTTCTGCAAGTTCTTTAGAAATCTTTTTATTTGCAGATGACATTGCTGAGCTATCTGTTTTGTATTGCGCAATCATCGCATCTGCCGCAGCCAATAAATTTTCTTTTTGCTTAATTGTACCAGCAAGTGAAGAGTTTTCGGTTGTTAAAGCATCTCTTGTAGAGTTTCCTTTTTGCCATAAATAAAATAATCCCAAATTGAATAATAATAGGATAACGATAATTGCATACAATATTGATTTATTGTTGCCCTCTTGTTGGTTTTGCATAGTAAATAGTTTTAAGTTTATGTGATTGAGTTAACAAATTAACGTAATTTTACGCACTTTATTATAAAAATGCAAATTGAATCATTATTAACAGGACTTTATTTGATTAAACCTAAGGTATTTGAAGACCACCGTGGTCACTTTTTTGAAAGTTTTAGGGAGGATGTGTTGAAGGAAAATGGCGTAGAAACCAATTTTGTTCAAGACAATCAAAGCTTATCTCAGAAAGGAATATTACGTGGTTTACATTTTCAATCGCCGCCATTTTCACAAGGTAAATTTGTACGGGTAATAAAAGGAGCTGTTTTAGATGTAGCTCTTGATATTAGAAAAGAGTCTGACACCTATGGAAAATTCGTATGTGTAGAATTGACGGAGAAAAACTTTAATATGCTCTATATACCTCCGGGATTTGCGCATGGTTTTTTAACATTAGAAGATAATACAATATTTACGTACAAATGCACTGATTATTACCATCCAGAGGTGGAAGGTGGTGTTTTATGGAATTCTCCGGAATTGAATATTCCTTGGAATATAGAAAATCCAGTCTTGTCGGTTAAAGACATTTCATTACCTACATTTTCTGAATTTGTATCCCCATTTTAAATTAGGGAAATGAAAGATATGTCAATTTCTGAACTTCAATCTGAAGTAGATAATTGGATCAAAACTGTGGGGGTTCGTTATTTTTCTGAACTTACCAACCTTGCCATTCTAACAGAGGAAGTAGGTGAATTGGCTCGAATTATGGCCCGGAAATATGGTGATCAGTCATTTAAAGAAAATGAACTGAATCTCGATTTGGCCGATGAAATGGCAGATGTATTGTGGGTTTTGATTTGTTTGGCAAATCAAACAGGGGTAAATTTAACAGAAGCCATAGAAAAAAACATACAAAAAAAGACAATTCGAGATTCAGACAGGCACAAAAAAAACGATAAATTATAGGATTTGGTCAAATTCAAAAACAATCCATCCTAATTTTTTGTTAATTTTGTAAAACTTTGTCAGACCAATCGTTACACACTCGCAAATTAGACCATATTCAATTGGCCTTTCAATCTCAGTTATCTGAACAAGATTCGCGTTTTTATTACGAACCTCTGTTTTCTGCATCACCAATTTCTGGATGTATTCCGCCGATGCAAATGGCCGGTAAAATTATGCGATTTCCTCTCTGGATTAGCAGCATGACGGGTGGCGCGGAATTGGCAGGTGACATTAATAGAAACTTAGCAATTGCTTGCAAAGAATTTGGCTTGGGAATGGGATTGGGCTCGTGCAGACCAGTTTTGGTAGATGCTTCAAACGCCAAAGATTTTGCAGTTCGTAAGTTCATAGGAAATCAACCCCTGTATGCAAATTTGGGTATTGCACAAATCGAAGAATTATTTGCATCAAAACAAGAGAATAAAATTTCTGAGTTGGTTGATTTGTTAGAGGCGGATGGACTCATCATTCATGTGAATCCATTGCAAGAGTGGTTTCAGCCTGAAGGTGACAAGTTTCAATTGCCTCCCATTGACACAATAAAAAGGGTGATTGACAAATTCCATTTTCCCATTATGGTGAAAGAAGTTGGTCAAGGATTCGGACCAAAGTCCCTCAATGCATTGATGAAATTACCTTTGGAAGCTGTTGATTTTGGCGCTTTTGGAGGGACGAATTTCAGCGTTCTTGAAAGTTTGCGCAGAACCGATGTAAGAAAGGAATCCTGGGAAAGTGCAACACATATTGGACATACTGCATTGGAAATGTCGGAATGGGTGATAGATGGTTTAAATCATAATCCCGGTGAAATCAAAGCCAAATCTGTTATCGTTTCAGGTGGAATTAATAATTTCTTAGATGGCTATTATTTCTTGAAATCAATCCCTCATAAAACGTTATATGCCCATGCTTCTTTGTTTTTGAAATATGCAATGCAGGGAGAACAAGAATTATTGACATTTGTTGAAAGTCAAGTCCAAGGACTAGAAATGGCTCAAACTTATCTTACATTAAAAAAATGATGAAAAACGAACCAATCAAAGGATTTAGTAAATATACAAAAGAAGCCAAGATAGAATGGCTTATTGATAATTATACCAATCAACCTGATGAATCCCGTCAAATGATTGAGGGATATTGGCATGCACAACCTGAAGTGCAAAAATTACACGATGAATTTATTGAAAATACAATCAGTAATTTTTACATGCCGTTTGGTGTTGCGCCTAATTTTTTAATCAATAACAAGATGTACGCAATTCCAATGGCTATTGAAGAAAGTAGCGTTGTGGCTGCTGCATCTAAATCTGCAAATTTTTGGTTAGAACGCGGCGGATTCAAAACCGAGGTAATTGGAATGGTAAAAGTGGGTCATGTTCACTTTTTGTGGGAGGGTTCAGACCTAAATTGGTTAACGGAATTATTTGAAAGCAATAAGAATTTATTCTATACCAATACAGAAGACATTACCAAAAACATGAGAATTCGTGGGGGAGGAATTCAAGAAATTACTTTGTTGAATAAAACCGAATTCGAATCTGGATACTTTCAAATTGAGGTGAAATTTGATACCCGCGATAGTATGGGTGCTAATTTTATAAATAGTTGTTTAGAAGAAATTGCCAAAACTTGGAAGCAATTGGTTGACGACAGAGAGTCTGATAATCAGCCAAATGTTACCATTGTAATGAGTATATTAAGTAATTTCACTCCTGAGTGCTTAGTGAGGGCTGAGGTTTCTTGCGCCATAGAAGACATTAATGAGGGAAGTGGAATAGGAAATCAAGAGTTTGCTGATAAATTCTGCAGGGCCATCAGAATTGCTTCTATCGAACCTTACAGGGCTGTTACCCACAACAAAGGTATCATGAATGGAATTGATGCTGTAATTATTGCAACTGGAAATGACTTTCGTGCCACTGAAGCTTGTGCCCATGCCTATGCCGCAAAAGATGGCCGATATACGAGTTTAACTCATGCTTCTGCCAAAGATGGAATTTTCAAGTTTTGGATAGAAATGCCACTTTCAATTGGTACCGTTGGTGGAATAACAAGTTTACATCCCATGGTTAAATTTGCACATGAACTTTTGGGTTATCCCAATGCTTCTGGCTTAATGGAAATTGTTGCCGTTGCAGGTTTGGCTCAGAATTTTAGTGCTGTTCGTTCTTTGATTACAAGCGGTATTCAAAAAGGACACATGAAAATGCACCTGTTGAATATTTTAAATCAACTCGAAGCTACTGATGAGGAGAAAGTTGAAATTGTAAACTACTTTAAAGATAAAGTGGTGAGTTTCAGCAATGCAGTTGAAATATTTTGTAAAATAAGAGGAATTTCAGCCGATTCTTTGACTTCTCACAAAAAATAATGCGTTCGTATTTCGCTCCAGGTAAAATTATGATCACCGGTGAATACCTGGTGATGAATGGATTTGAATGCTTGGCAGTACCTACCAAATTAGGACAATGGATGCATGTTTGGGAATTTGAAACACCTAAGGGGTTGTCAGATTTTATCATGTATCAAGCCAAAGATTTAAAAGATAATGTTTGGTTCGAAACTAAAATCATCCTTCCGCATTTTGAAATTAGTGATCCCTCTCAAGTTGATAATATTCAAGTTAATCGTCTTGTTGGAATCCTAAAATTAGCGGATTCAGAATTTTGGCAAGAAGGGAAATCTTATCGAATAGAAACGGTTTTAGAATTTGAAAGAACTTCAGGTTTGGGAAGTAGCAGTACCTTGGTTAATCTTTTTTCAGATTATTTGAATATCGATCCATTTAAAATTCAATTTGATATTTTTGGGGGAAGTGGATATGATGTGGCTGTAGCTAAATTTCAGAAACCTTTGATTTATTGGTTAACTGAGGATGATTCTCATTGGAAATATTGGAAATTAGATAAGTCGTTAACTGAAAATTGGAATGTGGTTTTTTATGGTCAAAAAATGGATTCCAGGGCAAGTGTTTCAGGGGTTCAAGATGCTTTGAATGACATTGCTGAAGATGATTTTTATACGGCACAGTTCGATAAAATATTAGAAATGTCAAAAAATGCTTCCGATATGATTTCTTTAGAATCGAGTTTAGAGATGTATCAAATGCTTTTGGCTCAAGCCTTGATCATTCCAACTACATACGATTTATTGGAAATAAAACCAGTAAACAAAGGATTGTGCAAATGGCTGGGCGCTTGGGGTGGTGACATGATTTTGGTGAATCAAACCATTTTAGATGCATATCCAGGGGCATTCGATAATTTTAGTATAGTGAAATGGAATGATTTGGTAATTAATGAATAACAAAAAGATGCAAGTGAAATACCGTTGTCCGAGCAATATTGCTTTGGTGAAATATTGGGGGAAAAAAGAAGGCGGAGTGCAATTGCCTGCAAATGCAAGTATCAGTTGGTCGCTGAGCGATTTATTTGCAGAAACTACAATGATTGCATCTACCGAAGCAGGCTCAAAACTCACATTTACGTTTAAAGGTGAATCAAAACCCTCTTTTGAACCCAAAATATTGGCATTTTTAGAGCGAATTTCGGAATACAGTGAGTTTGTTAAAACACATAATTTCATTATCGATACTGTAAATAACTTCCCTCATGGAACTGGGATAGCAAGTTCTGCTGCCGGTTTCGGAGCATTGGCAATGTGTATTGCCGATTTGGAGGGTAAATATGAAAATGATAGTGTTGAGTTTTTAGAACGTGCAAGCTTCTTTGCCCGTTTGGGTTCTGGTAGCGCATGTAGAAGTGTTTACGGCAAACCTTCCGTTTGGGGTGAACATCCTGAAATAGACAATAGCAGTGACTTGCATGCAGTTCCTTTCGAAAAAGGGATTCATCAATCGTTGAGCAATTGGAAGGATTGTGTATTAATCGTTGATGATGGAGAAAAGAAGGTGAGTAGCACAGCAGGACATGCTTTGCTTCAAAATCATCCATATGCTACTGCGAGATTTAAAAACGCACAACAGAATATCGTTAAAATTACCAATTATTTCCAAAGTGGAGATGTGGCTAATTTTATTGCATTGGTAGAATCCGAAGCCCTTCAATTGCATTCAATGATGATGTCCTCTATTCCATATTTTACCTTGATTAGGCCCAATACCTTGGCTATTTTGGAGGAAATTTGGTCTTTCAGAGAAGAAACACATTTGCCTTTGGCATTTACCTTAGATGCTGGAGCAAATGTTCACCTATTGTATGATAAACAATACGAAATAGAGGTTTCAAACTTTATTAACAATAAGTTGTTAGTATACTGCAAAAATGGTACGTATCTTTGTAGTAATATTGGAGGTACCCCTCATAAAATAGCCTAATGTTAAAAGAGTCCTTATATTATGCCAAAATATTATTGTTTGGTGAATATGGAATCATCGAAGATTCTATGGGATTAAGCATTCCTTACACTTTTTTCAAAGGGAAATTCGAATTTTCTTCTCAGTTTAATGAAGAACAAAAAGATTCAAATGAAAGCATTGCCAAGTTTGTTGCCCATTTGAAAGTTATGGATGCAAATGGTGATTTGCCTTGTAAATTTGATTTTTCTAAAATAGAAGCCGATTTAAGCAGCGGTTTGTATTTCAATAGTAGCATTCCCCAAGGTTTTGGTGTGGGTAGTTCGGGTGCTTTGGTTGCAGCGTTATACAATCAATATGCTACAGATCAAGTAGCTGCAGACATGGTAATGAAAGGAGATAACCTCGCCAATTTAAAAGTGATTTTATCTACCCTTGAATCTTATTTCCACGGAAAAAGCTCTGGTTTAGATCCTTTGATTTGTTATTTGAATTTGCCAATTTTGATTAAAGGCAAAGGCAATTTAGGGGCGGTTGGTATGCCTACTGAAAATATAGAAGGAAAAGGTGCTATTTTCTTGATGGATTCAGGAAGTCCCGGAAAAACCCAAGGAATGGTTGCCATTTTTCTCCAAAAATTAAAAGACGAAGGGTTCAGGAATTTAGTTAGAACCCAACTTAAAAAATACAATGATGGCGCTGTGAAATCTTTCTTGAAAGGCGAAAACAAACCATTGTTTGAGAATGTAAAAGCAATTTCTTCACTTTTTCTTGACAATTTTAAACCGATGATCCCTCAAAAATTTGAAGGAATTTGGCGTACAGGATTAGAAACAAATGCATATTACTTAAAACTTTGTGGAAGCGGCGGTGGTGGTTTTGTTCTTGGCTTTACTCAAGATTTTGAGCAAGCTGAAAAAATGCTTAGTGGTCATAAATTACAAGTAATTTATAAGATTTAAGTATGCCATTTATGGGCAACAAAAAAATAATTAAATTTATTTATTTCTTGGGTATCATTCGTTGGTACAATGTATTGCTCATGATTTTGGGACAATATTTTTTAGCTTTGTTTGTTTTTGGTCCACAATATTCATTTCGACAAATAGTATTCGACAAAACGCTACATTTAATGGTATTATCAACCATATTTACCTTATGTGGTGCATTTGTAATTAATTCATTTTATGACTCCGATAAGGACTTGGTGAATAAACCTAAATTGGCACTTGTGGGTAGGGCAATTGGTACAACGTTTTTAGCAAATAGCTATGTTCTTTTTAACTTATTGGCTTTGTTATTTGCCTTTTGCGCATCTAAGAAAATTCTTATTTTCTATTTTTTTTACATATTAATTTGTTGGTTTTATTCGCATAAATTGCAAAAGAAACCGATAGTCAGAGAACTTTCTGCCAGTCTATTAACGATGGCGCCGTTGATTGCAATTTGGATACATTATGGTGTGTGGGATTGGAAATTGATGTATTTCTTTTGTACGCTGCTTACATTATTATTCACCAAAGATGTGGTCAAAGATTTGGCCGGACACAAAGGGAATTTGATTTTCGGTTATAATACAGTTGTTGTAGCTGCAGGAAAATCAAAGGTTAAACTAGGATTGGTTATATTTAATGTAGCGGTATTTGTTGTTTTTATAGGAATTTATTTGATTCAAAAAGATCAGTTTTATAAAAATGTAGATTTGATATTGGGCTCGTCGATTACATTAATTTCTACAATTTTGGTCACGGCAATGGGATTAACATCTTGGACTGAAAAATACAAAAGAATGGATTTGATGCTGAAATTTTTAATTACCTTTCATTTGGCGTTGCCCTTGTTTACCTTCTTTATAAATATTGCCTCAATATAGTTATTTAATTACTTCTCCACGATTTCAAAATCCATATTCCCTTTTTAATTGCTTTGACGTAATTTCGAAGGATGAGATTTATTAAGATTTTCATATGTTTTTTAAGTTTGGTTTGTTTCCAAGATGCTTCTTGTCAAACAATTGCTGAACTAAATGCCAAAATTGCAACGTTAGAAACTAAAGTAGTTGTTTTAGAAACGAAAGTTTCAATATTAGAAGAAAACAATAAAGCATTAAATCTGCGTATCGATAATATTTTATTGAACTTGAAATCAGGCATAAACAATGTGAATCCTGAGATAAAATCACTAACAACTACCAATACCCCTCAGCAAAATAAGGTTGCTGCACCATCCGGTTCAACACCAGACCGCGTTAATAATAGCTCAGGTGGACAGTGTTCAGCCACCACAAAAAAAGGATCAAGGTGTTCTAGGAAAGCATCATCCAATGGATATTGTTGGCAACATGGCGGAAATTAATTAAATTTTAATTGTGACCGAGAGAATTACCCTTTTTGTAAAAATCATTTTACCGATACCTCTTCCTAAGATGTACACATACCGTGTGCCTCAAGAATGGGTTGATTTGGTTTTTGTGGGACAAAGGGTAGCTGTTCCATTTGGTTCTAAGAAGATATACTCTGGCATTGTTTATGAATTATCGGAAGTCCCACCAGAAGGATATCAAGCGAACTATGTATTGGATCTTTTAGATGAATATCCCATCGTTTCAATAAAACAAATTCAGTTTTGGGAATGGATGTCGCAGTATTATCTCTGTTACTTAGGAGATATTCTGGCGTCGGCATTGCCAGCAGGATTTAGGGTTCAATCACAAACAAAAGTTACATTGCATCCTGATTTTGATCCCGATGAAATACCTGAATTGGATTCTCGTGAAAATGAAATTTTATCCATTCTATTAACCAATAAAAGTGTTGCGGTTGAGCAAATTCAAAGTTCATTAAAGCTAAAATCGATATTGAAATACATCAAATCACTTTATATGAAGGGTTTGATTTCAATGGAAGAAGAATTGAGAGAAAATTACAAGCCCAAATTTGTTGAAATTGTGGAATGTACAGATTTGTGGGAAAACGAATTTGAGGCAAATTTGGCTTTAAATAACCTTGCCAAAAGCTCTGAAAAACAGTTTCAAGCCATGATGAAGCTATTGGGTTCAGCGTCTCGAAAATCAAATGTGAAGCGGTTAACCGAAGATAAAACTGTTGGTAAACCTATTCTAAAAGCGCTTGAGAAGAAAGGGCTATTGAAAATTTACAAACAACGCGAAGACCGTTTTCATGCCATTCAAGGAGAAGGTGAAAAAATAGAATATACGTCAAACCAATTGGCTTCAATTGCTGAGATTCAGTTTGCGTTTGATCAAAATAAACATGTGCTTTTGCACGGGGTTACTGGCTCAGGCAAAACGTTAATCTATTTGCACTTCGCTATTGAGTCCCTCAAAAAAGGAAAACAAGTATTGTTTTTGGTGCCTGAAGTTGCCCTCACCGAGCATTTGGTAACCCGTGTTGCTCAAATAATTCCCGACGAAATAGGAGTGTGGCATCATTATTACAGCACTTCTGAAAGAACTGAATTATACGAAAAAGTAAGATTAAGGGAAATTAATTTTGTTATAGGTACGCGAAATGCAATTTTTGCACCTTTTGCAGAGTTGGATTGTATTATCATTGATGAGGAACACGAAAGCAGTTTCAAACAGTTTGAAAAACGACCTATGTTTCATGCCAGAGATGCAGCTTTTCAATTGTCAAGAATTACTGGAGCCAATATTATCATGGGTTCGGCAACGCCAAGTTATGAAATGTTGCAACTTTCAAAGGATCACGGAATTCAATATGTTTCATTGAGTCAACGATATGAACAACAGCAGTTTGCTGAATTAATCACACTCAATTTGAGTGAGTTAAAAAAGCAAAATCGAATGAATGGGTTTTTCTCAGATATGGTAATTTCTGAAATTACTGAAAAACTCAAAAGGAAACAGAAAATTATTGTTTATCACAATAGAAAAGGATATGCCCCCTTTATTCAATGTTCTTTGTGTGGACATACCACCCAATGTGTTCAATGTGATATTGCTTTAACTTTTTACAAAAGTTCCAATCAACAACGTTGCAGTTACTGTGGATACCAACAACAAGTGCCTAAAGTTTGTCCTGCTTGTAATGGAAACGAACTTTTACTCAAAGGGGTAGGAACCGAAAAAATTGTAGAAGAATTAAATATTGTTTTTCCTGAAATTAAAATTGGCCGTTTTGATCAGCAGAGTATCAAAAAACGCAATGATTTTCAAAAAATATTAAATGCATTTGAGACTGGAGAAATAGATATTTTAGTGGGTACGCAATTGTTGGCAAAGGGAATTGACTTTGAAGATGTTGCTTTAATTGTTGTGCCTGACTCAGATATTTTATTGAATGTTCCCGATTTTAGATCTCACGAAAGGGCGTTTCAGCAGTTATATCAACTTTCGGGTAGGGCAGGAAGAGGCAAAAATCAAGGTTTGGTAATGATTCAAAGTTATCAACCCAATCACTTGGTTTTAAATGCAGTGAAACAAGAAGCATATATGGAACTTGCCGAAAGCGAATTAATTGAACGCAAAACATTTAACTATCCGCCATTTAGCAGATTGATAGAAATTCAAATTAAACATAAAGACCAACAAACCGTTTTTTCGGCAGCTGCCTATTACAATAATTTAATTCGAGGTAGGTTGGGAGATCGATTATTGGGTCCTTTAACCCCGTCGGTCTCTAAAGTGAAGAATTTGTATTTGCAACAATTTTTGTTGAAAATGGAAAGAGGAAAAGACAATATCCCCAAAATAAAAGAATACATTTTATGGGCACAAAATCAGATGCAACAAGCCAACGGATTCTCAGGAATTCGTGTTGATTTTGATGTTGACCCAAATTAATAATAGATTTAAACTAACCAAAAAAATAATTAACTTTGAAACATGGAACTGGAAACTTTAGAAACCACAACTACAACAACTGATTTTTTGCCATTAAATGGCACCGATCATATTGAATTCTATGTAGGAAATGCTAAGCAAAGCGCATACTACTATCAGTCTGCTTGGGGATATAAATTCGTGGCCTATAGCGGCCCAGAAACTGGTGTAAGAGATAGAGCGAGTTATGTACTTGAACAAGGTAAAATTCGTTTGGTATTGACTACTGCAATCAATCCGGATTCAGAAATTGCAAAACATCATATTTTACATGGCGATGGAGTTAGGTTTTTAAGTTTATGGGTGGATGATGCAACCAAAAGTTTCGAAGAAACTGTAAAACGCGGTGCCAAACCATACATGGAACCAACACGTTTTGAAGATGAAAACGGCTATGTAATTATCTCTGCCATTCATACATACGGTGATACCATTCACAAATTTGTTGAACGTAGAAATTACAATGGTCCTTTTTTGCCAGGATTTGTAAAACCTGCATATGCAATGGACGTTACTCCCGTTGGATTGAAATATGTTGACCACTGTGTAGGAAATGTTGAACTTGGTCAAATGAACAATTGGGTGAAGTTTTACGAAGATGTAATGGGATTCAAACTTTTATTAACCTTTGACGATAAAGACATTAGCACAGAATACAGTGCGTTGATGAGTAAAGTTGTTAGTAATGGAAATGGATATGTAAAATTCCCAATTAATGAGCCAGCCTCAGGTAAAAAGAAATCTCAAATTGAAGAATATATCGAGTTTTATAAAGGATCTGGGGTTCAACACATTGCAGTTGAATCGCATGATATTTTAGAAACTGTTGCCGAACTTCGCAGAAGAGGTATTGAATTTTTGTATGTTCCAGATACTTATTATGACGACGTTTTGGATCGTGTTGGACATATTGATGAAGATTTGCAGGCATTGAAAGCATTGAATATTTTAATTGACAGAGATGAAGAAGGATATTTGTTGCAAATTTTCACAAAACCGGTAGAAGATAGACCAACCGTATTCTATGAAATTATTCAACGTCACGGAGCAAAGAGCTTTGGTAAAGGAAACTTTAAAGCGTTGTTTGAATCTATCGAAAGAGAACAAGAAGTTAGAGGAAATCTCTAATCTATTATAAAAATTAATTTTGAGGGATAAGGAAACTTATCCCTTTTTATTTTAATACACTTTGAATGAATAAAATTCCTAGTGGATAAGCAAATACAATAAATGCGGCCAGCGCAACAATTGTTTTCCTGTAGTTGATACTTTGAATGAGAAATATCCAAGATGGGATCAAAACCACTGCATTTCTATAAATTGCGGTAATTGGACTGGTGCTATAAGGCACAGCCAAAAACAAAAAGGTAAAACTCAAGAAAAATATCCAGTTTTTATTTTCATTTCGGAGTTTCCAATATTCATAACATGCGTATAGAACTACAATCCATAATGCAAAATTTTGGATTTCTATCCATTTATCCCGTTTGTGCCAATTTTGAATCATGTCTGTATAACGGACCTCCATATATTTCCAAGGTGTATTGAAACTATGTCCGTATTTGGCTTGAACTAGAAATAAGGCATTCCAATGTCCTGTATTTATATAATCATAAATAAACCATATGAGAATTCCAACAATGGGTAAAAGCAACAAACTAAATTTCCTCAAGTTTAATTTCATTTTTTCATTCACAAAAAAATCGTGAATAAACCAAACAGCAAATGCCAAAATCAAAACGAAGCCAATGCTGTAGGTGAGTACCGCAAAAAATGCGAAAATTCCTGAGGTTATAAATTGCGATTTTTGCAAAAAATAAAAACCCACAAGCAATAGAAACACCAGCATTGACAGTGGAAAAATTGCATGTAAGTATATATTTCCTGGTGCAAAAACGTAAATCAGGCATGTCAATAAATGGATATACCATTTTGCATTTGGAAACATAAATGGAATAAATAATAGACCACAGATTACGAAAAAATGGCTCAAATATAATCCTACTGTAAGCCATTCAAATTGTGGAAGAATAAAGTGTATTATTCGAATGGTCAAGGGATACAATGGAGCCCAACCAGCGTTTCCGCACCAATCTTTTGGGTAATCGGGGCAATGAATCAAGTTATGACCGTTTTGAGCAACATCGATATACAATGCACTGTCCCATCGGCTCCAACAGTCGGCTCCAAATCCACCCCAGCAATTGCCTGCAATGGAAATAAAGTTTCCGAAATAAAGGAAAATGGCAAAAGCGATTAAACTGATGCCTAATAGTTTTATAAGGTTTTTATTTAGTTGTATTGTGCCCATTGATTGTGCACAAAATCCATTAATTCTTTGATGTATTCTGATGAAAACTCAAATTTAACACCCGCTTCTTCATAGATTTCATGAATGGGTTTTGTATAGCCCAATTTCATAAATGACATATATTTTTCTAGGGCTTCAGATTTGTTTTCATTAAAGTTTTTCCAAACACCAATGGCGCCTAATTGTGCGAATCCATATTCAATATAATAGAAAGGAACTTCAAAAATATGAAGTTGCTTATGCCAAGCATATGAGCGCGCATCCGGATAATTTGTGTAATCAACCAATCCACTTGAAAAACGCGATTGCTCAATAATCCATTGTGCTTTTCTTTGTTCTTGGGTATGGTTGGGATTTTCGTATATCCAATGTTGAAATGCATCAACGGTTGCAATCCAAGGCAGCGTGCCTAAAATTCCTTCTAGTTGTTCGCATTTTGCACGATTTAATAATTCTGGGTTTTCTAAATAATGACTCCATGCATCCATGCTTAATAATTCCATACTCATTGAAGCCAACTCAGCAACTTCACTTGGTGTGTTTTTGAAAGCATTCAACTTTAATGGTGCCATTTGGAAACTATGAATTGCGTGACCTGCCTCATGCACCAAGGTTTCAACGTCCCTCAAATTACCCGTAGCATTCATAAATATGAAAGGCATGTTGGTTTTTGCCAATGGGTAGTTATATCCACCAGGCGCTTTTCCTAATCGGCTGTCTAAATCTAACAATGATTTTTCTTTCATTGTTGTTAAACACTGACTAAAAAATGGATCCAATTCATTTAATGCATCTATTCCTTTGTCGAGTAAATCAACCCCATTTTGAAAAGGTTTCAAAGGTTCTCTATTCAAAGGATCTACAGCAGTATCCCAGGGTTTTAATGAATCGATATTCATTAATTCAATCCTGCGTTTTTGAATCGCTTTTAACAACGGAACCACATGCTCTTCAACAGATTGATGGAACTTCTTGCAATCTTCTGTGGTGTAATCAAACCTACCCAATGATGAAAACATATAATCGCGGAAATTTGCAAATCCTGCATTTACCGCAACTTGATGTCTTTTCGCTACCATTTTGTCAAATAAATCTTCAAGTTTTTGAGAATCCATTTGACGGCGTTCATTCATCAGTTTCCATGCTTTTTCTCTCAATTCCCTGTCTGTTTCCATCAACAAATTGGAAGCTTTTTGCATGGTAATGGTTTCTTCATTCCACTGAATTGTCATTGCCCCTTGAATCGCAGAATATTCTTGTGCCAGTGTGTTTAATTCTGCTTGTAGAGGGATATTTTCTACTCTGAATAAGTCAATTGCACTTTGTAACGACCTAAAATAAATGAAATAGGCTTGATCGCTTTCTTTTTCTGATTTGAAAGGACAATCGATTATTTTATGATTCAGCTTATCTTCAAAAGGAGCAAGTTTTGGTTGAATTTCTTGCACAAATTGTAAATAAGCATTTTCATGTTCCTCATTTTGTGTATCGCAAGTCATGTTGATATAACGCCATGCCATATCTTCAGACAAAAAACTCTCTAAATCACTCACATCCATCAAAAATTGATCAAAATCAACAATTGAGTGAATAGGGCGATCTAATAATAATTGGAATAGGGATTCAACATCCTCTGGTTTTTGGATGCTGAAATTTTTAGGAATGAATTGCGACATAAAAAATGGCAGGAATTAGCTACCCATTTTACGTGGTGTAGTTGCTTTTACCTTCACTCCAGAAGATGTTTTTGTAGGAGTTTTTGTTTTTGGCGCTGCAGTTACTTTTGGTTTTTCAGTAGATTTTGCTTTTACCTCTTTGGTTTCAGTACCGGTCTCTTCAGTTTCTTCAATATTGTCTAATGTATCAAAGTTCAAAGTAGCTTTTAGCATGGTGTACCAAACGAAAAGTTTTTTCATATCGGAAGGATATACTTTTTCGCGATCGTAATTCGGCAATACTTTTGACATAAAAGCGCGAACTTCATCGGCCTCAGATTTAGACGTTGGAATAACAGCTCCTTCATCTTCAAGCTTTTTAATGGTTTTCAATGCTTCTGCAAGGCGAACTTCGCCTTCTTCAGTGAAGATTGAAATATCGGCCAATACGCTTACGCGTTGACGTGCATTCGTCCCAAATTTTTTATTATCGGTAAGTGATTCTAATATTAACCCTGATTTATTTTGTCCAACTACTTTGTGCAACCCAGGCATTCCAGTTACAGAAACAACGTCTTTTAATTCCATATAGGGCAAATTTCAGTAAATGCAGATAAAATACCAAGTTTTTAACGGCGATTTGCAATATAAATAAAAAATAAAGGCTTTAATATTTGCAAAAACTGCAAAATTAGCTGTAAATAAGTCTGTTTTTGACTTTTTGAAATTCCCTCAAAACAACAGCTTTTGCCATGTTTAACGGGGTACTTCCACCTAAATTCTGTACAAATTTATATTGTTTTTCGGTTAAATCTACCCGATAAACAATTTTCATCCATTTTGAATGATTTTCTTGTTGAAGATTTGCAATTATGGATTCCAATTCAGGTAGGAGTGATTCAAGTTTCAAATAAGGCGCATTTGAAAATTCAAAACCCACCATTCCAAAATCTTTTTCAATTTGTGAAATTACTTCTTGAATTACCTTTAATTCTGGTTCCTGAAAAACCAAGTATGCTTCCTGATCGGTCATGATTAACTTTCTAAATTTTCTTCGCCCAATTCACCTTCCCATTTGCTTACTGCACTTGTTGCGAGTGCATTTCCAAGTACATTGGTCATGGAACGACCCATATCGCAGAAATGGTCAATTGGAAGAATTAAGGCAATTCCTTCTGCCGGAATATGAAACATAGAACATGTAGCAGCCACAACAACCAATGAGGCTCTCGGCACTCCTGCAATACCCTTGCTGGTAAGCATCAATACCAATAACAAGGTTAATTGGGTGCCTAAATCAAGGGGTATGTTGTAAGCTTGTGCAATGAAAATACTGGCAAATGTCATGTACATCATACTTCCATCTAGGTTAAATGAATATCCTAACGGCAAGATGAAACTTACAATGTTCTTTTTGCAACCAAAATTCTCTAGTTCTTCAGTTAATTTTGGAAAAACGGCCTCTGAACTGGTGGTTGAAAACGCAACCAGCATTGGATTTTTGATTCTGTTAAGCAGCGAAAATAAACGTTGTTTTAAAATGATAAATCCTACTGTTAATAACACCAACCAAAGCAAACCAATTCCTGCATAAAACGAAAGCATGTATTTTCCGTAAACAACCAATATTCCAAGTCCTTTGGTACAAATGATGGCCGTAATTCCCCCAAAAACACCAAACGGAGCAAAATTCATTACATAGTTTACCATTTTGAGAATCACTTTTGAAATTTTGTCGAAAACACCAATTAAACTTTCTGCAGATTTGCCCAAAGAAGCCAAAGCAATTCCAAAAAATATGGAGAATACAACAATTTGCAATATTTCATTTTCGGCCATTGCCTGAAAAATGCTTTTAGGAAAAACATGTTCAATGAAATTGGTGAGTGAAAAACTCTCCGTCTTTTTTACAATTTCTTCGGTTGTACTCGCATTCGTTGTTAACTCGCTTAAATTCAATGATTTTCCTGGTTCGAAATAATTTACCAAAACCAACCCCAAAAGCAATGAAACCAAAGAAGCGGTTAAAAACCACAGCATACTTTTTCCGCCAACGCGGCCTATTGCTTGTAAATTTCCCATTTTGGCTATGCCAACGATTAACGTTGTTACAACCAAAGGAGCAATAATCATTTGGACCAAACGCAAGAAAATATTTGTAAGTTGTTTGAAATACAAAGCGTATTCTGCATTCACTTCCTTTGGAAGATTCATATACATGATTTGTCCTACCAAAGTACCAATAATCATGGCAATAAGGATGTAAATGGTCAGTTTTGAACTGGTATTTTTCATAAGTTACATTACAAAAGTAATGGATAATTGCAAATGAGCGAGAATTCAGTTCGATTGTCTTATTTTTGCTTAATGATTATTGTTACTGGAGCATTGGGATTTATAGGTTCTGCCTTATTGGGTGAATTGGAGTCTAGGGGCTATGGTGAACTTGTGGCAGTAGATAATTTTAATGACGATAATAAATTTTCAAACCTTGAAGGAAAAAAAATCAAGGAGAGAATAGATAGATCTGTTTTTTGTGATTGGTTGAGCGTCAATGCTTCCAAAGTTCAATTCGTATTTCATATTGGGGCTAGAACAAGAACCAATGAATTTGATTGGAACGTATTGAATGAATTGAACGTACATTATTCCAAACAACTATGGCAAATCTGTTCTCAGGAATCCATTCCACTCATTTATGCCTCTTCAGCTGCTACCTACGGCAATGGGGAAAATGGGTTTTCAGATGACCCTACAAATATTAGGCAGTTGAAACCAATGAATCCATACGGCGAAAGCAAACAGATTTTCGATTTATGGATGATGCAGCAAGAAAGTACACCCCCATTTTGGGCGGGTTTTAAGTTTTTTAATGTATTTGGTCCTAACGAATATCACAAAGGCAGAATGGCAAGTGTTGTTTTCCATGCGTTTAATCAGATCAAGGAAAAAGGCAGTGTAAATTTATTCAGAAGCTATAATGCTGATTATGCGGATGGTGAACAGCGCCGTGATTTTGTATATATAAAAGATGTTTTGAACGTGCTGATTTATCACATGGAAACACGCAAAAAATCAGGACTTTATAATTTAGGGAGCGGAAAATCTCATACTTTTTTAGAACTTGCAAATGGAGTGTTCAAAGCGCTCAATTTGCAATCAAGTTTGAATTATATCGATATGCCCGAAGATATCAGAGATAACTATCAATATTTCACGCAGGCTGATGATGCCAGATTAATTGAATCAGGCTATTCGGAAGGATTTACTCCTTTTGAAGATGCAATTTCTGATTATGTGAGAAACTACCTAGTTCCGCATAAATTTATTTAAGATGTTGAAATCGCCGGGAAAATTATTGTTGCTTGTTGGCTTATTTATTGTAGGGCTGGCGCAATATTTTTCGGATCAACAATTGGATAAACAAGAAAGCTTTGCATTAAATAAAGTAAAGAAATCAGTTGAAAATGAAATCATTGCAATTGATAAAATCGTTTATAATCTTGAATCGTTTAAACTTACCAATAGAAATATAGATTCAGTTGCAAATAGTTTAAAATTAAATGGAATTGACTTTTTTGAATTTCACCAAAATACGCCAATCTTTTGGACGAATGATTTGTTTCAAATTATTCCTCAAAATACAAATTCTTTCGAAATAGTTAAGCAAGGGTCTTTGTGTTTGGCCAAATGGAATTTAGTCCACAAAGGCGGAATTAGAATTTTCGTTTACAATATTTTTCCAGATCAAGGATTGAAAATCAATCCTGATTCATTGTTTGAAAAACAATCCTCTATATATCAAATAGTAAAACTTGACGGTCAATATGAATCCACGAAAATTAATGGTAAAAAACAAGTAAGTTTTAAGTTCAAAGGTGTTAAATATGCAATTTCAACGGTTCAATTTTCACCAAGTTTGTTATTTGCCTATTTGTATATTTTCGGACTGTGTTTGATAAGTATTGGAATAATAATTATTCAAGGAAATTCAAACAAACCCATATTGAAATGGATCAATTGGACCATGTGGTTTGGTGTTGTGAATTTGTTTGTGGCCGATATTAACTTCACTAATTTAAAACAATTAAAATTATTCTCATCTCAATTATTTTATATCAACCCAATTTTTCAAAGTTTGGGAGTAATTGCGAGTTATGCGGTTCTTTTATTTTGGCTGGCTTCACTTATTCTAGCTCAAATTAAACCAAAATTAAAATCAGCTGATTTGAAGTCTGCTTATTTCCTCAATGTTCCAATTATTCTCGTGGCTTTAACCATTCTTCAAGTTATTTTTGTTTTAGCCAGTAAAATGGTAAGCGATACCGAAATACATTTTGATTTTTTTGAAATATTGCTCGTAACAAGATACACAACAATAAGTATTGGAGTTTTGGTATTGCTATTTCTTACATTCTTCACACTGCTCAACGAAATTGCCGATAATTTGTTCAGTGTTGAATCTAATCATCGTTTAATGATGATTGTTGCCTCATTTGCTCCATTGCTCGCCTTCGGGTATTTCAATGTGCCTCAATTGCCGTTTTATTTATGGTTATCTTTTGGAATTATTTGGTTTGTATTCAGAAAACAATCCCGTAATCGGTTTGATTATACCAGATTGCTATTGCAAATTTTACTGCCTTGTATTTCTTTAAGTGTTATTTTAAATACCAAACTTAGAGAAAAAGAGCAGGAACAAAGGAAATATATAGCCTCTAAATTGCTTATAAAGGCTGACAAAACAATAAAAAATCATTTATATGAATCTGAATCTCAGTTGATGAATGACAAAGGTATTGTTGATTATTACACCTGTAAAGACGTTTCAAAAGAAGCATTTGAAAATAGATTAAAGGTATTGTATTTTGACAGGAAATATGATAATTATCAGCTTTCTATTTTTGACTTTAATGGGAAGGGTCAGGCTTATAGAATTGAAAACACCATCGATTTTGGAACATTAAACGCGATTTATTTCTCCGATTTGTGTATTCAAGTAACCAATCGATTCTTTTTGATTAACGAACGCCGGTTGAGAGGAAGTTACTTGGGTAAATTCAATGTGGTTTTTGATGGAAAATTACAGGGAAGTTACTTTGTGTTATTAACTCCTAAGTTTGGAAATAACCAAGGTAGATTGTCTGATGTTATTCAAAAAAACGCCACAGAGAATTTATTTAGACGTTACGATTATTCCTACGCAATTTTTAATCGCAATAAATTGAATAGACATTTAGGTCATTACGATTATCCCGCAATCAATCAATTTGGAGTAAATACCAGATTCACAAACGCAAATGGGTATAGCCATTATGTTCAAAAAGATGAGTATAATAACATTGTTGTAATAACGAAGAAGGATCAATCTTTATTGATTTCAGCCATTCAATTTACCTTGCTTTCTTTGGTTGGCTTTTTAGTGATTCTATTGTATCTGGTTTTTGTTTACATTCAACAAAGAGGAATAAATTATTTTTCTAAATTGAAATGGATGAAGAAAATTAAGTTCAATTTCAATCAATCATCTTCTATAATTTCAACAGAAAGTTGGTACTTAAGCCGCCGATTACAACTTTACATTACTTGGTTGGTATTTGCCATTTTTGTTATTGTGATTTTTGTAACAATCAATTATTTTATTGAAAACAATATTGATCGACAAAAGAATTATCTGTTAAATAAGGCCAATAATATTGCCAACAAAATAAGTGGTGAACTTAACTTAGATGCCTTACAAAACAAATATGAAGTGGGCTTAGTATACGATTTGGCTGTCTATTATGAAACAGATATCAATGTCTATGATCAATATGGGAAACTCATAGTTTCTACCAATCCCAGATTGTTTACGGAAAAATTTACCAGCGATTTAATGAATCCTGCTGTTTTTAAACGATTTAAATCTAAGAATATTTCTTCATCGGTAGTATCGGAAAAAATTGCCGACTTGAATTATATTTCCGCTTATACAACATTAATTGACAATGATTTGGAAGTGAGGGGCTACGTGAATTTGCCGTATTTCTCGAATAGGGAAGACTTATTTAGAGAAATCTCTCAATATACCGTAACCATTATTAATTTATTCGTACTCATTTTTGCTTTAGCCATTATTCTCACCTATTACGTGGCACAGCGACTATCCAAACCGCTCATATTAATTAAAAATCAGATTTCTCAAATGAAAATTGGTGAGAAGAATTTACCTATCGATTGGGAAAGAAATGATGAAATTGGATTGTTGGTCAAGGAATATAATACGATGCTCAGTGCACTTGATTCTAGTTTGGATAAATTGGCCGACAGTGAACGTCAAGGAGCTTGGAGGGAAATGGCAAAACAAGTAGCCCATGAAATAAAAAATCCACTTACGCCCATGCGTTTGTCATTGCAGCATTTGGAGTACTCCATCAACCGCGGTGATGACAACATTGAAGAAAAAGTGAAGAAAACCATTGCCCTGTTAATTCGTCAAATAGACTCTTTGAGTGCCATGGCTGAGGAGTTTAGCTCGTTTGCAAAAATGCCAGAACCGATTTTTGAGAAGATTGATTTAAAATTAATTTTGGGGGATGCAATAATGTTGATGGAAAAAGAGATGGGACAGCCAATCACATTTAATAGTACCGCTGAAATCATTCCTATTTTGGCAGATCCACATCAGTTGGGACGGATATTTAATAACATCTTCAAAAATGCCATTCAAGCCATTCCTGAAGATAGGGTAGGACAAGTTTTGGTGAATGTTGAAATGCAGAAAAAATGGGTTAAAATTCTCATTTCCGACAATGGAAAGGGAATTCCACCAGAACTATCAGAAAAAATCTTTAGTCCTAACTTTAGTACCAAAAATAGTGGCATGGGACTTGGTTTGGCTATCACCAAGAAAATTATTGAACAATTCGGTGGCAATATTCATTTCAAATCGGAACTCAACGTAGGCACCGTTTTTGAAATCAATTTCCCGCTTGATTTGTAAGATTAAATGATAACCTAGAAGTGATAAGCATTAAATATTCTGGTTTTTTATCTTCTCAAACCCAGCCCGTTTCAAGGGGCTTTTTCCAAAAGTTTCGTTAAAATTTTCACTGGTAAGTTGCTGCCATTCTTCTTTTTTCCAATCAGCCCATTCACCTGATTCAAAACGAGGTTCGGTAGTGGGTGAGGAAAATCGGTTCCAAGGACAAACATCTTGGCAAATATCGCAGCCAAATAACCAGTTGTTCAAATTCGATTTCTCATTGGCTGTTAGTTCCGTTCGTTTTTCAATGGTTAAATACGAAATACACGCGTTCGAATCAATGACTTTATCGGTAACGATGGCATTGGTGGGACAAGCATCTATACAGGCTGTGCAATTGCCACAGTGATCGGTGGTGGGAGCGTCTGATTCAATTTCCAATGAACAAATAATCTCTGCCAAAAAGAAAAAACTACCCACTCCCTTGCGAATCAACAAACTGTGTTTGCCAATCCAACCTAAGCCCGATTTCTCAGCCCATTGTCGCTCCATTACAGGTGCCGAATCAACAAAAACACGTCCTGCTAAATTAGGAACAAGAGATTTAATGAATTCAAACAAAACAAATGCTTGATCTTTAACCACCTTATGGTAGTCCTCTCCATGTGCATATTTTGCTACCTGAGGGGCATTTATATTTTGTATTTTTTGAGGGAAGTAGTTGTAAGCCAAGCTAATTACAGTTTTTGAACCTTCAACTAACAGAGTTGGATCTAAGCGCTTTTCAAAATGGTTTTCCATGTACTGCATTTCTGCATGGTATCCATTTTTTAACCAATCAGTTAATCGCGATTCTTCTTCACTCAGTTTTTCAGCTTTTGCAAATCCTACAGCCAAAAAGCCGAGTTCCTCGGCTTTTTGTTGAATACGTTTTTTAAGTGAATGTCCCTCCATAACAAAGTAGGGATATTTTTAAAACAAAGTGTTTCCACCTGGTTTGTGCGAAATTCTCCCCAAATGACTGTAGGCCAAATGGGTAGCTTCACGACCTCTAGCGGTGCGCTGAATATATCCCTCCTGAATCAAGAAAGGCTCGTAAACCTCTTCAATAGTGCCTGAATCTTCTCCAACGGCCGTAGCAATGGTGCCCAAGCCAACTGGGCCTCCTTTGAACTTATCAATAATGGTAGTAAGTATTTTATTGTCCATTTCATCCAAACCATTTGCATCTACATTCAAGGCCTGTAAGGCAAACTGAGCAATATCAAGGGTAATGGTACCGTTTCCTTTGATTTGGGCAAAATCGCGGGTTCTGCGCAACAAAGCATTGGCAATACGCGGCGTTCCACGACTTCTTCTCGCTATTTCAAAAGATGCGCTGTCTTCGATAGGGGTATTTAAAATACTAGAACTACGCTGTACAATGGTGGTTAAAACTTCGGCGGTGTAGTATTCCAATCGACAATTGATACCAAAACGGGCCCTTAATGGAGCTGTTAACAATCCACTTCGGGTGGTTGCACCAACCAAAGTAAATGGCTGCAAAGAAATTTGAACACTTCTTGCATTTGGTCCGGTATCAATCATGATGTCAATGCGATAATCCTCCATTGCAGAATATAAATACTCTTCAATGACAGGACTTAATCGGTGAATTTCATCAATGAAAAGCACATCGCCTTTTTGCAAATTGGTGAGCAAGCCAGCCAAATCTCCTGGTTTTTCCAAAACAGGACCACTGGTAATTTTCATAGAACTCCCCATGGCATTGGCAACAATGTGACTCAAAGTTGTTTTACCCAAACCCGGAGGACCATGAAGTAAAATATGGTCTAGGGCTTCTTCTCTTAAACGGGCAGCTTCAACAAAGACTTTTAGGTTGTCTAAAATTTTTTCTTGCCCTGTAAAATCGTCAAAACTCGCTGGTCTCAATACCTTTTCAAGGTCTTTATCGACATTGCTTAAATTGTCGTTTGAGGAATTGAGAATGGGATTCATGATTATAAAGAATTTGCCAATCTACGAAGGTTGGCTTCAACGGTTGCGTTCACCGGCCATAGCGGTTGGCGAACCGCAGCGCCACACAAACCTTTTTCGTTTAGCATGGTTTTGATTCCTGAAGGACTTCCATCGGCAAAAATGGCAATGGCTGACTCCATGGTTTGGTAGTGCAACGATTTTGCTTCGTTCCACTGTCCCTCAAGACAAGCCTTCACCATTCCAGAAAACTGAACGGGAAAAGCGTGGTTGATCACAGATATCACCCCCGACGCACCGCAAACCATCATCGGCAAGGTTAGAGAATCATCTCCGCTAATTACCAAGAAATCAGCTGGTTTTTTGGCAATGATTTGCATCACTTGTTCAATGTTTCCAGATGCTTCTTTGGTGGCAACCACTTGCGGCAACTCAGCCAAACGCAATTGCGTTTCGGCGGTCATATTCATTCCTGTTCTGCCAGGAACATTGTAAATAATTATTGGCAAAGGAGTTACTTCACACAATGATTTGTAGTGCTGGTAAATGCCTTCTTGGTTTGGTTTGTTATAGTAAGGGCTCACCGATAAAATGGCACAAAAGCCAGACACATCGGTAGTTTGCATAAGGTGGCACACTTCGGCAGTGTTGTTACCACCAATACCCAAAACCAAAGGCAAACGACCTGCATTTGCCGTTTTAATGCATTCAATTACTGCAGTTTTTTCGTCAGATGATAATGTTGCGCTTTCGCCCGTAGTTCCAAGAACCACCAAATAGTTTGTACCTCCGGCAATTTGTTGTTCAACAACGCGTGCAAGTGCATCAAAATCAATGCTGTAATCGTCTTTGAATGGAGTAATAAGTGCAACTCCGGTGCCTATAAGTTCTTTCATTGTATATGTTTAAAGCAATCTTTTAAATCGCAAAGGTACTGATTCAAATTGGGTGTTTCGGGTTGTTTTAGCAAGATGTCAAAAAAAGCAGGATAATTGTCATGAAAATTAGAAACCTTGGCATAAGCGCTCGACAAATTGGCCATGGCAATGCTTTTGTAAGAAAAATCTAGGTCTAAATTGATAAAGAAATCGGTTTGTTGCTTCAAAACTCTGAGCAAACCATCGGCTTTTGGATAGCCAAAACGATTAAAATCGGCCAAGCAGAAATTCCATCGGTTTCTGTCTGCCGGCACTGGAATGTTCTTGGTGTCTTTGCCTGGATAAATTACCACGCTAATTACGGTTTTACCGTTTTGCTCAAGGTATTCGGTTAGGTTTTGAATTTCAAACAATTGATTACTATCATTTTCGTTTAAGTGATAGACCAATAAAAAGTTCTTTGCAAAGCGGAAATTGATGTTTCCTTTTACACGCTTGATGCCTTTTGCCTTCATATTGAGGTAGGCCATCACTAGTTTACTTGGTTTGAAATTTTCGCTCATTCTTGAATCATGTTAATTAACTCTTCTTCAGAAAGAAAAGTTACGCCTAATTGTTGTGCTTTTTCTAGTTTTGAGGGACCCACGCCGCTGCCAGCAATCAAGAAATTGGTTTTAGAAGTAATGCCCGACGCCATTTTACCTCCGTTATTTTCTACCAAATCTTTCAATTCATCGCGGCTATGGTTTTCAAATACACCAGAAATTACAAATATTTTTCCTGCCAATTTTTCACTGGCTTTTTCAATCTTTTGAGTTTCAAAACGCAATCCTGCAGATTTAAATCTTTCAATTTCTTGCACAATTCGCGGATTTTTTAATGTTTGGAATAAGGTTTGTGCAATGCGTTCGCCAATTTCATCAACGGCAAGCATGTCTTCAATACTCGCAGCCATCAAAGCCTCAATGGTTAAAAAGGCAGCTACCAATTTTTTTGCTACCGTTTCGCCAATATATCGAATTCCCATGGCAAACAATACCCGTTCAAAAGGCTGTTGCTTGCTCGCTTGAATTCCCTCAATAATATTATTCGCACTTTTTTCGCCCATTCGGTCGAGTTGAATCAATTGCTCGAAAGTTAGATCATACAAATCGGCCGCAGTTTTTACCAAATTGTTTCTGTACAAAGTTTCGGCCATTTCTGCGCCAATACTTTGTATGTCCATGGCTTTTCGGCCCACAAAATGTTCTATTTTGCCAATTACTTGTGGTGGACAAAGTAGGTCGTTGGGGCAGTAGTGTTGTGCTTCGCCTTCTGCTCTTACCAGTTCGGTTTGGCACTCAGGACAGTGGGTAATGTATGATTCCGGTTGGGAATCAAGCGCTCTTTGTGAAAAATCTATTCCTACTATTTTGGGAATAATTTCACCGCCTTTTTCTACGAAAACCATGTCGCCAATGCGCACATCTAGTCTTTGCATTTCATTGGCATTGTGCAAACTGGCTCGTTTTACCGTGGTTCCTAAAAGGGAAACTGGTTGCAATTCGGCAACGGGAGTAATGGCTCCGGTTCTCCCTACTTGATAGGTGATTCCTAGTAGTTTAGTAGTAGCGGTTTCGGTTTGAAATTTATAAGCAATTGCCCAACGCGGAGTTTTTGCGGTAAAACCAAGTTCATCTTGGAGGTTTTTGTTGTTGACTTTGATTACAACCCCATCGGTATCAAACGACAAATCATGTCGTTTTTCATCCCATTCGCCCAAAAATGCGAGTACTTGGTCAATGCCATTGCACACTTTTGAGGTTTCGGCAATTTTAATTCCCCAGCTTTTTGCTGCATCTAAAGATTCAGCGTGGTTGTTAAAACGTCCTTCATCTTCCAAAAGATAGTACAAGTAAATGTCTAAAGGGCGTTTTGCTACTTCCGCGGTATCTTTTGTTTTGAGGGACCCAGAAGCTACGTTTCTTGGGTTGGCGTATTCGGCTTCACCGGCAGCTTTTCGTTGCTCATTGAGACGTTCAAAGCCTTTTCTGTGCATGAATATTTCACCACGCATTTCGAATTTCTCGGGGAAATTACCTGAAAGGGTATGGGTTAAGCTTCGAATGGTTTTGACGTTTTCAGTAACATCGTCGCCTTGAATGCCATCGCCACGGGTAATGGCTTGTACCAATTTCCCATTTTCATAGAAAACGGAAATTGCCAATCCGTCAATTTTGAGTTCACAAACGTATTCTATGGTTGACAGTCCTGTAGCCTTGCAAATGCGGTCATCAAATTCACGCAGTTCTTCTTCGTTGTAGCTGTTTGCCAAAGAAAGCATAGGGCGTTGATGTTTCACGGTAATAAATCCCTCAGAAACACTGCCACCTACTTTTTTTGTAGGACTGTTTGGGTCGGCAAATTGTGGAAATTGCAATTCAAGGTGCTCCAATTCTTTGAGCAGTTGGTCAAAATCAAAGTCCGAAATTGTAGGTTCGGCAAGCACATAATAACGGTAATTATGGTCTTTAAGGGTGTTTGTTAGTTGTTCAATGCGAAGCTTTGCATTTGCCAATTCCATAGGTCAACGAAACTACAAAAAATAATTTGGTGGGAGTGAATGAGAAATATTGATTTTGCTTTGAGTTATTCACAATTGAAAGGTTTTATTAAACAATTGAAAATTTATTGACAGAATAATATGTTTTTTGAAACATGGAATCTCAAAAAATCGCCCCAAACAGAGTGGTTAGTTTAAGCTATTCTCTGGCGTTGACAAATGGACAAATTGCCGATGAAGCAACCTCTACTGAACCATTGGTATTTATTCATGGCATTGGTCAAACCTTACCAGAATTTGACGCACGTATAGAAGGACTAAGCGTAGGCGAAGGATTTTCGTTCACATTAACTCCTGAGCAAGGATACGGCGAAATGGATCCTCGTTGGGTTGTTGAAATGGATAAATCTATTTTTGAGGGACCTGAAGTTCCTGCTGATATTCTTCAGTTGGGTGCAATGTTACCAATGCAAGACCAAGATGGCAATCCAATGGATGGCAAATTGGTTGAAATTGGTTATGAAACGGTAAAATTGGATTTCAATCATCCTTTGGCTGGCGAATCATTGCATTTCACCGGAAAAGTTGAATCTGTTCGTGAAGCAACTGCCGATGAACTAGACCACGGCCATGTTCATGGTCCAGGTGGGCATAATCATTAAAAGCACTTCGTGCGTTTAGACGAACTACGTTCGTTTAGGGCGTTTATAAAAGTTTAGACTTTAACTCATCGTTTCTTACCCTGGAATAAGTTGACACAAAGACTCAACCTTTATAAACTTTTATAAAGTCCTTCTATCTCAATAAGCTTTTGAGTATAAAGCAAAAAAATGGCCAACTTTAGATTGGCCATTTTTTTATTTTTATAATAGTTTATTGTGATTTATAGAACTAACGCTAAAAGTATAAAAAACGCAGCGACATCAATAACTCCCAATATTAATCCTGCAATTGCCAATCCTTTTAGATTTTTATTTATACCAATTGCTCCAAAAACAATACCAAGAATTCCAAATAATATTCCTAAAAAGAATATACCCACAAATGAACATGCGATTGCTGTAATTCCCCAAGCTGCAGTATCACTTCCTCCGCCTGAAGATGTAACTTTTTTCTTCGGAAATAAGTTTGAGGCTTTCCAAGTTGATGGTTTTTTGATAGATATTTCAGAAGTTGTAATGGTTTTTTTATTGCCCAATTTTTGGATTTGTGCTTTACCCGAAGCAACAATGGGTTTTACTTCTGGTGATAAATTTGATTCGTTTTTTGCAATCACCTCATTCACAGTGATTGTTTCTTCTGATGCGTTTACACTGTTTTTTGTTACAGTTGCAGTTTTTGCTGTTGAATTAGGTGTTTGAAAACCTTTGTTTTTTTCCATTCCCCAGCCACCACCAAAGGCAGTATATTTGGTTTGTGTGCTACAACCCGCAAATAAAATTGCCGTTGCTAAAATTCCCGTGAATAAGTAGTTGATTTTTTTCATAGTTTTATAAATATATGTTTGTGCAAAACTATGATTTACTAATACTTATGTTTACTATTGTATTGTTTAATATATTATTGTAATTGATTTTTTATCACTATTAATGATAAAATGTTAAATTTGTTATTCAATAATTGAATCTAACTATGAATACCTCACTTAAAATAAAGAAATACAGAGAATTGAAAAACTACACCCAAGAATACATGGCTGAAAAATTAGATATTTCTCAAAATACGTATTCTAAAATTGAAAATGGAGGAATTAAACTTACCGTAGATAGATTGAAACAGATTTCAGATATTCTAGAAACTCCTGTTGAGGAACTGATAAATGCAGAAAATCAAGTTTTTAATTTTCATAACTCCAACATTGAGAAATTTTATGGGTACATTGAAAGTCTTCATGAAGACAATAAAGAGCTCACAATGACAACCATAAAAATATTAAACGATCAATTGACATACCTTCAAAAGGAAAATGAACGATTGTTAACTTTAGTAGAAAAAAATAAATAATAACTGTTGACGGCTATCGCCTGTTGACAGCTTCGCTAGTTTACGCTTCGCTGGTTTATACTTTGTAAATACTGTGAAACTCAACTTTTATAAACGCTTATAAACCTTCATAAACCCTTATAAACCTTAGCATTCCCAACTATACCCTCGGATCTATAAATACCCCTAACTTCTCCATCTTACTGACCTCAATGTTGTAAACGCCGAAGTCTACCGTGATTTGGCCCCAAATGCGATAAACGCCTCTTCCCTTAAATGGGTAACGTGAAACAATTTGTGGAAAATGGATGCTGTCGAAAAAGTAGCCATCCCGATCTATCCACGTGCCAAAATTCATTTCCTTGCCACCAATGGTACGCGTTGGTTTCACCGTAACCAAATATCCCTCAATAAAAATAGACTTGTTGAGCATCCTTTTAAAATGTTTTGCCCTCACTTCGGAATTGGGAATGTCTTGCGGTGCCACAAGGTCAAACGGACTGCACAGCGAAAACCCAAGGAATTCGCGTTGGTCAATGGCAATTTCTACCCAAGAATCTTCTAGCGGAGGAAGGGTATACGATTTGGGTTGCTCTTCAAATAGTTTGGTAGATACCATGGTCGTCTTTTTTTGTCCGTAGTAAGCATGAGCTTCCCACAAAAGGGCTTTGCGCGATTGTCCGGTAAACCGAAACGCCCCAATTTGAATGAGCAGTTTCAATTGTTCGAGTCCGGGTTCTACGCGTTCTTTAAAGTCGAATAAACTGTCGAAAGGCTTCTCGCGTTGTGCAATGAATAACTTCTCAGCGCATTTTTGTTCCAAACTTTGAATCAATCCAAATCCCAACCAAATATTTTTGCCTTCAATTCGGGTCAAAAACCTGCTGTGATTTACGCAGGGTGCCTCCACGTTTCCGCCACACATTCTTGCGGCATGTACATAGAACTCAGTTCTATAAAATCCCCCAAAATTATTAATGACAGCCACATAAAATTCCAATGGATAATAGGCCTTCAAATGTAAACTCTGATAACTTTCAACGGCGTAACTGGCACTATGTCCTTTTGCAAAGCTATAACCGGCAAAACTTTCAATTTGTTTCCATACTTCTTCAATGAGTTGGCGGGGATGTCCCTTTTCTTGTGCCTTTTCATAAAATTGCTCTTGTACCTTCACGAATTCGGCCTTGCTTCTGAATTTCCCACTCATGCCTCTTCTGAGCACATCGCTTTCCGATAGTCCGAGTCCTGCAAAAATATGCGCCACCCGAATCACGTCTTCTTGATACACCATAATGCCATACGTTTCGGGCATAATTTCATGCAAAACAGGATGGGCTTCTTTGCGCTTTTCTTCGTGAATATGCCGCTCAATAAAAGTACGCATCATGCCACTTCTGGCAACGCCAGGCCGAATGACACTGCTAGCCGCAACCAAGGTTAAATAATCTTTGCACTTGAGTTTTGTAAGCAATTGCCGCATGGCAGGACTTTCCACATAAAAGCAACCCATGGTATGTCCTGTTTCAATGATTTTTGCAATTTTAGGATCGTTTTTGAACGTTTGAATTTGGTGTGCATCCACATCAATTCCTTGGTTTTCTTTGATATAAATTACGGCGTCTTTGATGTGTCCAAGGCCACGTTGGCTTAAGATATCGTATTTTGCTAAGCCCAAATCTTCTGCTTCTAGCATGCTAAATTGCACGGTTGGAAATCCTTTGGGAGGCATTTCTAACGCAGAATAATGGTACATGCTTTTCTCTGAAATGATAATTCCCCCAACATGAATACTTCTATAGTTTGGCAGGTTGTGAATTTTCTGTGCATGCCTTAACAATTCGGTGTAGAGCGATTCTTTTTCTTCGGGAGGGATTTCTCCGGTGAGTGCTGTTTTGGGTTTCCAATCGCGGTTTCGCTGACCTATACCAGGCGTACTATAAATGGAGTCGCTGTTGGTGGAATATTCCTCAAAGTTTGCATTGCCATAATAGGTAGGACGTTCAAGCAAACTGTCGATTTCGGCTTTGGGCAATCCATACACCTTTCCAAGTTCTCTAACCACTGCATTGCTTTGGAAAGTGTTGTAAGTACCCACCAACGCCGCATGGTCTTTGCCGTATTTGTTTATGATATAACCAGTTACCTCGTCGCGGTCTTGCCACGAAAAATCAAGATCAAAATCGGGCGGGCTACTTCTAAACGGGTTGATAAATCGTTCGAAGTATAGATCCAAATCAATGGGATCAACATCGGTGATATTCAGGCAGTAAGCCACCATGCTATTGGCGCCGCTCCCTCGTCCTACATGGAAAAATCCCTTTTCTTGTGCAAACCTGCAAATGTCCCAGTTAATCAAAAAGTAGGGCGTAAATCCCAGTTCATAAATGAGTTTCATTTCTTTTTCAAGCCTCACTGTGGTGTCGTACGTATAATTTGGGTAGCGGTATTTGAGTCCCTCAAAAGCCAACTCCCGCAGCATTCTATAATCTTTGTCGGGATCTCCGGTAAACGATTTTTTATTTTGGGGGACAGAAAATTCGAATTGCCAGTGGTTGTGTTGAAGGAGTTCATTGGCGTTTTGCAGGAGAATGGGGGTGTCTTTGAATTCATTTAAAAGGCTAACAATGGGGGTAAATAAATCGGATTTGAAAGCTGTTTGATGCGGTTTTAATTTGGTGATCAAACAATTTTGGTCAATGCAACGCAGAAGGGTATGGGTATGCAAATCGTCGATATTTCGGAGGGTGGCTCTTTGATATGCTAACAAACGTGTGTTGGCATTTTTCCACGGAGACGACCTTAGTTTTCGTAAATCTGGTTGCGAAACCCCAATGTAGGCGTGCTGTGGAATATCTTTCGGTCTAAGTCCCTCCACCTTAAAAAACGGATAAATACAATCTACGTCGTTTAATTTGGGTGCAAGAATCGGGAAGGGTTGGTGTTGCAAGAGGTATTCCGATAAAAAAGCGTTGATACTGGCAAATCCGCTGTGCGATTTAGAAATGAGGAGGTAGAGAATTTCATTTTGATTTCGAACTTCCACGCCAAGCAGGGGAATGATATTGGGATGTTTTTGTGCTTCATGCATAAAATTACAGGCTCCACTCACATTGTTGATGTCGGCCAATAGGATGGTAAAGGGGCTTTTGAGGGATTCTGCTTGTGTTACTGCCCAACGAACAATGTCTTCGGGACTCACTAGTCCGTACCGTAAACTAAAGTAAGAATGTGCATGGTAAATCATTTTGTTAAAAATATTGACAATTAATTGGCAACAATATAAGCAAAAAGGTTTATAAAGGTTTATAAAAGTTTATGAAAGTTTAGGGGGATTGGTTTTTAAGGTTTATAAAAGTTTTTAGTAGGGGTTGTAAAAAAATACGAGAAGTTTTGTAAAAGATTTAGAGGTTTATTTATACAAACTGTGGCCATTAAATCAAATGCTTACAATGGCTTAAGGAATTTCATTAAATAAATAAAGAAATGACTTGCGGAAGGGTGGGTTTGTGGTGTAACTTTGTTAATATCACAAAACGATGCAAGAAAAACCAAAGTTAGAACGGCAGTATCTCAATGATTTCCATAAGAAGAGTAGTGAGGCATCAATGAAGGTGGTGGAGCAATTGTCGAAGCGTGCTTACACTTGGGAAGAAATGTATGAACAAACAAAACGCAAAACCAAAGGCAAGATCGGCAGAAGATCATGAAAACCGTATACTTCGATGGCGTTTGTAACCTTTGTAATGGCTGGGTGCGGTTTTTAACACGGCACGACAAACAAAAGAAACTTGAATATGCTTCTTTACAATCGGAGCAGGCAAAAAAGGTTTTTCAAAATCATCCAGAACTACTAAATCTTAATACCATTGTTTTTGATAACAACGGACGGTTCTACACGCAATCTGATGCAGTTCTCCTCATTTTTAAAGAGTTGGGATGGCCTTATTCTTGGGTTTATGTATTGAAAATTATTCCCAAATTCATTAGAAATAAAGTGTATTCCTGGGTTGCCAAAAACCGATATAGGTGGTTTGGGACGTGTGAACTTAATTAGCCTTCTTCTTCTTAACCTTATCCCCATCATTCAGGGTTTTGGCAATGGCCATTGATGGTTCAGATATTACTTCCTCGCCTTCTTTTAGTCCCTCAATAACTTCAAAGTAATCAATGTCTTGAACGCCCGTTTTGATTTTTACAGCCTTCGAAATGCCATTGTTGAATAAGAATACCCAAGTAACGATTTCTGTTTCTTTTTTAACAGTAATATTTTCATCTTTTTGAACCACAGGATTTCTCGTGGTTAACGCCGAAATTGGTATCGACAACACATTCTCTTTGGTGCTCGATTTGATATCTACCGATGCCGTCATTCCAGGGAAAAAGGGTTGGGGTTGACGTTTGCTAATTAAATCGTGGTAGCTGCTTGCCAATAACCGAACTTTTACCGTGTAATTGGTAACTTGTTCATTCATGTTAGTGGCTACATTGAATTTTGCTGAATTCGCAATTTCTGTCACTATTCCTTTGAAAACACGGTCCTGATATGCATCAACTTTGATGTTGGCACTATCGCCACGATGTACCCTTACAATGTCGTTTTCATTGATATTCACTTGAACTTCCATGCTGTTCAAGTTGCTAATGCGCATAATCTCTGTACCAGCCATTTGAGCCGTTCCCACAACACGTTCGCCTTTTTCGCTATTCAACTGGGTAACAATACCAGAAACTGGTGCATAAATGCTTGTTCTTCCCAAGTTTTTACTACCCTCATCAACTCTTGCCATCAAACTTTTTACATTGTATTGGGCCGACAAAATTGTTTTGGCAGCAATGGTAAAATCTGCTTGTGCATTTTCAAATTGCAACCTTGCATTCTCCCAATCTTGATCGCTAATCACCTTTTGCTCATGTAATTTTTGTTGGCGTTTTAAGTTCAATTCAGCCTGCGTCAAAGCCATTTTTGCCTTAATTTGCTGTGCTTCACTTCCTGCCAAACTTGCTTTCGCATTGTCGAGGTTTGCCTTTAATTGACTCATTGTTGTTTGATACAACTCTGGGTTAATACGCAATAACAATTGTCCTTTGGTTACACTATCGCCTTCTTTTACAAGCATTTCGGTAATTTCACCGCTCACATCAGGACTAATTTTCAATTCAAATTCAGGTTGAATTTTACCAGTAACACTCACTACTTCTGTGATGGTACGCTTTACTACTTTATAGGTGCTAACTTCGGTAGCTTGATTGCTTTTGTTGCAGGCTCTTACAATAAATATGATTGCAATAAGCAATCCAATGCTTAACCAAATGATTCTTTTCTTGTTCATTTTTATTTGCTTGATAAATTGGTGATTTGGTTATTGATTAAAAAATCTAAAACCAGTTGACGGAAAATATATTCGTAATTCGATGAAATCAAATTCATATAGGCATTGATTTCGGTATTCTGAGCACTTTGAATTTCAAACTGTGATGCTTGTCCATTCTGAAAACGAATTTGCACAAACTCTAAATTCTTCTTTTGGGCCTTGTGGGTTTCCTCTAAAGCCAAATATTTTGCCAAACTATTGGTGTAATTGATGTATGCCGATGTAACGTCGTTCTTTAGATTTTGAACACTTTTATTGAGGGAAATTTCATTTCTCAAAATAGACAATGTTGCTTGGCTAATTTGGGTATGGGTTTGCAATTTTCCGTATATCGGCACCGACATGGTGGCCCCAAAACTTTGTCCGAAGTTGTCTTTAATTTGATTCCCAAATGCAATTGTTTTGGTTGTGTAATTTAGTGATGGAGCCTCAACTATTTCCAATGTACTTTTCACATAGCCAATGGGTTGGGTTCCGGTAATTGAATATCCTGTCACCGTTTTTGCATTCCCAGAATAAACGGTATTCAAGTTTCCTCCAATGGTTAAAGAGGGTAGCAATGCACCTTTTGCCGATTTGAGTGCAAATTCTGATGCGTTTAATCTGAACTTTGCTGCTTTGATGTCGGGGCGGTGATTCATTGCGCTGTCAATTAATTCATTCAGCGAATATTTTTCATTTTTATTTTGAGGGACAGCAGGTATTGCATCTGATATTTCAACAGGAACATCGGTGTTTATCATGAGCAAATTTTTCAATGTATTGATTGCTGAATTATACCCATTTTCTGCTTGCGTACAATTCGAAACATTGTTTAAATGTTGCGCTTTTGCCGACCACAATGCACCTTCGTTTGCGGCACCCGCGGTTAATAGTTTTTGAATGCGATCTAATTCGTTCTTACTACTTTGAACCGTTGCTGCTACTGCTTTTTGTTGTTCACGGCTTTGTAAGCATTGCAAATATGCCAATGACACGTTTAAGCAAATGGTTTGTTTCACTTGCAATAAATCTTGCTCTGTTGCAAGTTTGTTGTATTTGAATTGGTTAATTGCGTTTCGAAGTTGTCCGCCAGCAAACAATACCCAGTTACCTTGAACTTGAAAATTGTTACTTCCAATGGTGGTTTGCACATATTGGTTGGTAAATCGGTCAATACTTCTACCACTTTGGTAGTATTGACCGGCAGTTCCGTTGATATCTGGACCTAAGTTCAATTTGCTTTGTTGCAAATCATAATCTGCCGATGTGTTTGCAATTGCCGAAAGTTGAATGTCCAAATTGTTGCTCAAGGCTATTTGAATACACTTTTCTAATGTTAACTTTTCAACATTTGATTCTTGGGTTTTTGGAAGTGAGCTTTGGGCTAGTGAAACTGCCGAAAATCCCCCAAGAAAAAGAAAATATAACCACCGCATTTCACAAAGGTAAGGTCTTGTTTTGAGGTTTTTGTATATTGTCGATAGACCTCAATTCGTATCGATGAACACATTTTGTTGAAAACTTAGCGGGGTTATAATTCCACAAAAGAAAAATGAAATTATATTTGTATCGGTGTTTAGGTTTTCGAAAGATAATGGCTTATCCGGAGAAATGAAAAGGGAACATCGGTGTAAGACCGAGACTGTACCCGCAGCTGTAACCCCCATCCTTTAAGGATGTAATTTTAGGTTTCTATGCCACTGTGTAAACGGGAAGGCGCCTAGAATGGGGAAGTCAGAAGACCTGCCTATTGCATCACAATTTACTCGCTTTCGGGACTAAAAGCGCGGTGATATATTGCTTTAGGGCAATATGCTCCTGTTATATTCCTGTTTGCGGTATTTTATTATGTTGTTAAACCTAGGATATATCGCTTTGCTATCATGCAGCTACGGAGATACATTGCAAAATGTTCCCGTTGACACTGTATATATCCATGCCCAACGCATTGAATTAAGTCAAATTGGTAGGGTAAAACTCGATATTAATTCTTCGAGTTCACCGCAATCGATGCAAAATAGCTTGCTCAATTCGGCGGTGTTCTTAAAACAATACGGTGTTTCTGGTTCCTCAACTATTTCTCGGCGTGGTGCTGATCCTGCCCAAACTCAAGTTCTATGGAATGGGTTGCCCGTAAATAATCCGATGCACGGATTAACGGATTTTAACAATATTTCTTCGTTCGGCCTTCAAGAGGTTTTTATTATTGAGGGAGGGAATTCAGCCTTGTTCGGAAGTGGAAGTGTGGGCGGTACAATTTTCCTTCGAAATAAAATCAAGTTTAACCAAGGGGTTTCCGCTCAATATGTTTCGCAATATGGTCAATTTCAGAATTATGCAAACGGAGTCAATTTTGCCATTTCTAAAAAACACCATTATTTGCAGTTAACCGCCTCAAGTATTGATAATTCCAATAAGTTTTCTTTTTTTGATAAAGTTGAAGGGATTGACAGAACTGCTGCAAATTCATTCTTAAAGCAACAACTATACAGAGCCGTTTACGGATATAAAAAATTGGCTCATGAATTAAAGGTGGTTGTTGAGAACAATTCTGGGAATAGGGGATTGGGTACTCAAATTGGGTCTTCTCAATTTTTAGGAATTCAAAAAGACAATAATTTTAGATCTGTAATGGAATATCAATACAGTTCTAATGATCTTCAAAGTGTGATGAGATTGGGATATGTTCGCGACATCATCAAATATTATTCAGATGGAATTCACGGTGATTCCAGTGTGGCACATACCCCATATTTTCAAGCGGAATTTTACAAAACATGGAAAGGAGTGCGATGGTTGTTTGGTATGGATGCCCAACAAATCAATGCGTATTCAATAAACTATAAAGCGCTCAATGCGAACAGGTATTATTCGGCATCTTTTGTTTCGGGCACCTTTAAAATATTGAAATCAGACATTACTGTAAACTCGAGATTTGAACATTTCGAAAAAATACCAACGGCTGGTATTTCTATGGTAACCCCTTTGAAAACTTTTGCAAAGCTTAAATTTAATTTACATACGAGTTTCAGACGTCCAACCTTAAACGATCTATTTTGGAACACAAATGCCACAAAATTGGCAATTCCAGAGAAGGGATGGGGGGCAGAAATTGGCATACTAAAAGAATTGAATTTAACAAAACAACAATATTCTGTTGAAATCACAGCCTATTACAGAGAATTGAACAATCCCATTATTTGGGTTCCAAACGGAGCTTCTTGGATTGCAACCAATTTTTATAGCGGCAAGTATTTGGGTGCCCAAATGCAATCTAAATATTCGTTTAACTTATCTGAAACTAAGGTTAAAGTCTTTGCAATTGCGGATTGGGTAAGAACCCAAATTAAAAATAGCAACGAATCTGTTGCTCAACATCAAATTTTTATTCCTGATTTTATGGGCAATTTAGGATTTTCGCATATTGTGAAAAAAGCATCTTGGGGATTTGATCTGCAACATGTTGGAAATAGATACATTCAAACGGATAACCAGCAATGGTTGGCTGGGTATAGACTTGTGAATGCGCAACTGGGATTAAATCAAGTTCATTTACATACAAATAAAAATCATTCGGAAGTAAGAATGAATGTTTTATTGGAATGTAGGAACCTATTCAATGTGATTTATCAAAGTATGCCAAATAGGGTAATGCCAGGTAGAACTTTCTGGTTATCAATAGCCATTAATATTTAAAATTATGAAAAAAAATATACTATTATCTGTACTTTTTCTCACATCTATGTGCTTAAATGCACAGATTTTGAAAACTGAAACTTTTGAGGGACTTACCTCTGTGATTGATTCCGGACAAGTTTTAAACGGCAAAAGCGCTATTAAAAATTATGAATCTAATTTCGCATCATTTCAATTTGGTTGGGATACTTCTTTTGGGGGATATTGGGCTAAGAATTGGGCTGCTTCTAGGGTAATTTACAACAGAGTAGAGGCGAGTGATTACGCGAAACACCTTTATGCCGCAAAACCTGGATATGGCTGCGAGTCGGCCGATTACGATTTTGCCTCTCACTCCGCAAGTAAAAATGTATTTTTGGTAGGTCAAAACAACAGTGGCTTTAAATTGATGACGCCAATAGATGGCAGTTTGCAAGTAGTTCAACTAAGAATTAGCAATTCAACATACGCCTACAACTCAATGAAATTGGGAGATTTTGTAGGAAAGAAATTTTCAGCCGCAGACAAAGATAGCTTTGTGCTCATTATCACGGGTTTTTCAAATGAAGTAAAGCAATTTTCTAAAAGGGTATACTTGGCAGATTATCGTTTTGCCGATACCAACAAAAATTTCATGTTAGACACTTGGCAAATAGTTAAATTTAATCAAAATGAAACTGCCGATAGTTTGTTGTTTACATTGGAAAGTTCAGACAATGGTCAATTTGGAATGAACACACCTGCCTTTTTTGTGATGGACAATGTTACTGTGTCTGAGTTTACAGGTTCTGTAAATAAGATTGCAACGCAAGTGGTAAGATCTTATCCAAATCCTGCAATACATTCAATTCAGTTTGAAATTCCTTCAGCCCAAACAAATGTGATGATATATCAATCAAACGGTGTTTTATGTAAACAAACTCAAATACAATCGAATTTTGATGCCGTAAATATTGATGATTTGTCGGTAGGTTTGTATGTTGTAAAAATGCAGAACGCATTAGGACAAACATTTAACACCAAGTTTATCAAGCAATAATGCATAAATTTCGGGCATTATTCGCATGTATATTCAGTGTTTGGTTCACGTCTTGTATTACGGAGCCAAAGCAAATTCCAAATGTACCAATTGTAAATACAACCAACAGGGTTGGTATATTGTGCGAAGGAAATTACATGTGGGGAAATGCCCGTTTTGATGTTTACAGTGTTGACTCGAATAAATTGTATCCCAATGTATTTGAGTCGGAAAACAAAAAGCCAATAGGAGATGTATTGCAAAGTGGATACTTCGACGGCAGCAGTATATGGCTTACGGTCAATAATAGTGGAAAAATAGTAAAATTAAACCCAAGTACGTATAAACAAGTGAATTCGCGGGGCTCACTGCGTTCCCCCCGCTACCTTTTGCCAGCCGGAAAGTATATTTTCTGCTCCGATATTCAGGCAAATGCAATATCTATTCTCGATTCTACGTCCCTCCAAACCATTAAAGAAATAGGTGTTTTTCCCAAACAAACTTCTTCGAGATACGGATGGACGGAACAGATGATTCTATGGCAAAACAAAGTCACAGTTGCCTGTTATGACGGTAAAATCCTCATGATTCACCCACTTACCCTCGATACCATGCAAATTGCAGCCGATTCTGGTTCTCAAAATATGGTTGTGGATGTCCGGAACAGATTGTGGGTCATGGCATCAGTGAATGGAAAATCTTCTTTGTCTTGCTACGGTGAAAATTTGAAATTAGAAAAGAAGATCAATTTCCCTCAAAATTATGGATTAAGTAGGTTGGCAATTTCTCCTGAGAAGGATCAACTCTATTTTATAGGACAAAATCAGGTTCAATCTATTTCAATTGAATCAACGCTATATTCTGATAGAATCACGGTTTTTGATAAAGCCAAAAATTGTTATGGAATGGCAATAGATCCACGCAACGGTTGGCTTTATGTTGCCGATGCCCAAGATTATGTAAGCAATGGAACGGTGTACGTGGTGAATCGAAATGGCAAAATAATCAATACCCTAACAACGGGGGTAATTCCCACCAATTTCATTTTCTTTTAGGCAAAAGATGGTATCTTTGCACTTTAATGAACTTTCCTTTTAAACTAAAAAAGATAGACGTTTTGGTATTGCGGTCGTTTATTGGCCCTTTCTTGGTGACGTTTGTATTGAGTCTTTTTTTGTTTTTAATGCAATTCCTTTGGAAGTACATCAACGAATTGGTTGGTAAAGGAATTCCAGCAACTGTAATGTTGAAATTGATATTTTTATCATTGGCCGATTTGGTGCCAATGGCATTGCCCTTGACAATTATGGTTGCAGGACTCATGACATTCGGAAATTTATCTGAAAGTTTTGAATTGGTTGCAATGAAAGGAAATGGAATTTCCTTGATGCGGATTTTACGACCAACTTTTATTTTTATGGCTGTTCTGATGTTCCTTAACTTTTTGTTTTTGAACTATGTAATACCCAAAGCAAACCTGGAGTTTAAGGCGATGCTGATGGACATGCGGTCGAAAAAACCTGCATTCAACATTGATCCGGGTCAGTTTTATCAGCAAATTGATGGCGTTTCTATTCGAATCGGAGAAAAAGATAAAAACAATGAAGATGTAAAAGATGTGCTTATTTACGAGTGCAAAAAAGACGATAGCAAGCAATTGAATGTAATACGCGCCGAACGAGGGAAAATGGTTATGTCAGACGACAAGCGCAGTTTAAGTTTTACCTTGTATAATGGAACACGTTGGGAAGAAATGACAAACAATCCTGAATACAACAAAACAATGCCATTCAATCAAATGCATTTTGATAAACAACAAATGGTAATTGATTTGTCGAGCTTAGATTTCAACTTTACAGACAGGGAAGCTATGTCGCACGATTTCAAATTGTTAAATATTAAACAATTGCAGTTAGAGATTGATACTTTTCACATGAAAATGAAAAATTTAACGGCTGAAAATTCACGTTATTGTAGTCGATATATACATTATCCGAAGTTATTTCCGCAAATGGAAAGACCTAGATTGATTGATAAAAAAACGAATTTCTTAAGTTTGAAAGATACCAATATCATTGATCATTTTCATAAAACAAGCCAAGCCGTAATTAGGGCTTTGGCAATAACACAAGCTAGAGGATTGAAAGGTACTTTGGATGGATATAGTTCTAATCAAATATTTTTAACGCAAGACATTGCTTTGTATAGAACGGAATACCATAGAAAATTCTCTTATTCGTTTTTGATTTTCATGTTGTTCCTTATTTCTGCACCATTGGGTGCAATTATTAAAAAAGGTGGAATTGGACTTCCGTTGGTAATCAGTGTAATCTTATTTGTTCTGTTTTACGCCGTAAATTTAACAGGAGAAAAAATGGGTAAAGAGTTGGTGTTGCCAGTTTGGGCGGGAATGTGGATGAGTTCTTTGTTTTTATTCCCAATTGGTATGCTCATTACCTATAAGGCAATCCGCGACAGGGCGGTTTTTGATTTTACATTCTTGAAAGTGTTTTTAAAATACATTTTCCAATTTGCAGCTTCAAATTTGAAGCGTAAAAATGTGGAAGCATGAAAATTCTAGTTGTTGGAAACCGATTTCCTTGGCCTTTGCACGATGGTGGTGCAATTGCAACATTTCAAATGTTAAAAGCAATGGCTTTTGAGGGACATGAGGTTAGCTATTTCTCTTTGAATACCCAAAAGCACTTTGTAAACGAAAAAACATTGTTGGAGCGTTTTTCGTTTTGTAAATATTATCCGTTTCAAATTAATACCAATATAACCCCTTGGAAGGCATTTTTAAATTTGCTATCAAACAGGAGTTTTCACTTGCGGCGTTACGAAAATACATTTGCCAATGAACAATTAAGCAGTTTGTTGAACAAGGAACAGTTTGATTTGGTTCAAATTGAGGGACTTTACTCGGCTGGATTTTTAAGTACCTTGAGAAAGAATTACGCGGGACATATTTCATACAGGGCGCATAATGTTGAAAGTCAGATTTGGGAAAGATTGGCAAATGAAACATCAAATTTTTTGAAGAAAATTTATTTGACTATTCAAGCCAAAAGACTCAAACGCGAAGAAGTTGCCTTTTTAAAAAGTGTTGATTCAATTGTCGCTATCGCTCCGAGTGATTTAAATAAATTTAACGAACTTATAATTAAATCGACGCATTTATACCTGCCGGGTTTGAATTTGGGATTAGAGGTTAACCTTGAATTACAACCATTTAAATTGTTTCATATTGGCAGCATGGAATGGATGGCCAATGTTCAAGGCGTTGAATGGTTTTTACAAAAGGTTTGGCCAATCGTCAAATCTGCATATCCGCAATTAGAATTCCATCTAGCCGGCAAAGGATTAAAAGACAATGATTCAAGATTTTTTCAAAGTGGAGTTTTTAACCATGGTGAAGTAGAAAATGCGCAGTCATTTATGTTGACGCATGGCATTTGTATTGTGCCCGTAGTTGCTGGAAGTGGAATTAGAATGAAATTGATTGAGGCAATGAGCTTGGGAATACCTTGTGTAACAACAGAAATTGGAGTACAGGGAATTGATGTTGAAAATAATATCCATGTTAAAATCGCCAATTCGCCCATAGAATTCGCCAATTCAATGATTACAATGATTCAACAATGGCACGAAACCATCAAAATGGGTACACGTGGCAAAAAGTATATGATTGAACATCATAATTTGCAAAAGAATACCCGCGAATTATTGTCGTTTTATTCAAAAATGATAGGAAAAAGAGATTAGATGAAAAGGTTATGGTTATATCTAAAACCCCAAGGAAAATTGGTGTTTTGGGCTTTGTTTTTGGCTACGATGAGCCAAGTTTTCAGTTTGTTAGATCCATGGGTGGGTAGGAATTTGTTTGATAGATATTTAACCAAATTTCATTTATACAATGAACATGATTATATCTGGGGTGTAATGACATGGTTGTCCATTGGTATTGGCGTAGCCATGGTGAGTCGTATATCGAAAAACTTACAAGATTATTTTGTCAATGTGGCCATTCAAAAGGCAGGAGCAAAAATATTTACAGATGGAATCAAACATACCCTTGATTTGCCGTTTGCTACTTTTGAAGATCACAGAAGCGGCGAAACTTTGAATATATTACAGAAGGTGAGAACCGATTCTGAAAGGGTAATTACCCTAACAGTGAATTTGTTATTCACTTCAATTGTGGGTGTTATTTTCGTTTTTATTGCATCTTTTTCTGTGCATTGGTTAATTGCTCCAGTATTTTTAGCTGCAATGGCAATTGTTGGAATTAGTAGTTCCATGTTAAGCAAGCAGATTAAAGTTATTCAAAAAGAAATCATGCAAGAAACTTCCGTATTGGCTGGTACCACCACCGAGAGTTTGCGCAATATTGAATTGGTGAAGAGTTTGGGATTGGTTGTGCAAGAAATGCAACGTATCAGTTCAAATACGCTTAAAATATTAGGATTAGAGTTAAAGAAAGTTAAAAAAGTAAGAACTTTAGGATTTGTACAAGGCACAACGGTAAATTTAATGCGCAACTTATTGTTGCTGTTTTTGTCATGGATGGTTTTTACCCAAAGAATTACGCCGGGAATGTATATTCAGTTTTTATTTTATACTTTTTTTATATTCAATCCTTTGCAAGAATTGGGAACGTTTATTCAGGCATGGAGAGAAGCAGAAGTATCCCTCAATAAATTTGATCAACTACTAAAGACACCAAGTGAAATTATCCCTGAAAACGCCAAGCATATTGGAAATATCGACAAAATTTCATTCAACCATGTTTCATTTAGACACCAAACTGCAAACAGAAATGCATTAACTGATGTAAGTTTTGAGCTTAACAAAGGACAAACAATTGCTTTTGTTGGACCTTCCGGTAGTGGTAAAAGCACACTGGTTAAAATGTTGGTGGGTTTGTACTTGCCAAATGAGGGTGAGGTTAAGTTCAATGATTTTGAAGTGAACGAAATTAATAGAAATGAAATTCGCACGCAATTGGGATTGGTTTCTCAAGAATCGCAACTGTTTTCAGGTAGTATCAAAGAGAATTTAACTTTTGTTTGTCCCTCAGCAACTGAAGAGGAGATGTTGGAGGCCTTGTCGAAGGCAGCAACAAGCTCATTAATGAGCAGGGCTGAAAAAGGATTGGATACCCAAATAGGAGAGGGCGGAATTAAGGTTTCTGGTGGGGAAAAACAGCGATTGTCCATAGCGAGGGCATTGTTGCGGAAGCCCAATTTATTAATCTTTGATGAAGCAACATCTGCGTTGGATTCAATTACGGAGCAAGAAATTACAAAAACCTTAAAAGATATTTCTGGTCAAAAAAACAGAATTAACGTAATGATAGCACATCGATTAAGTACAATTATGCACGCAGATTGTATATTTGTGTTGGAGAAAGGGAAAATTATTGAAAATGGCACACATGAAGAGTTAATTGAATTCAAAGGTTTGTATAATGCAATGTGGCGACAACAAATTGGAGAAAATATCGATAATTAACTTTGGCATGCAATTTGATATTACAAAATAAATTAAACACATAAATATGAAAAAAAATATATTTTTAGTTGCAATCATGGCTTTTGTTGGAATGGCCAATGCACAAATGGTAAAACCAACTGAGTTGGTATCTAATTATGCTAGTTACGATGGTAAAAACATTGCAGTTTCAAATTTTACAGGAACTGTAATTACAAAACCGAATACAAAAAATGTAAATGAGCCAGCATCGAATTCACTAGGAGCAATTACCGGCAATATTGCAAGTAGTGTACCTAAAACTCCATTTTGTAAAACTTTAAAGGGGTTCAAAATTGTTGAATTTACAGCAACGGGTTCTCAAAATTGTGGTTGTTTTTATATTCCATCAAACATGGTTACCAAATTTCAAGACATCAAAAAATCAGGTGCAAAAATGATGGTTCGTGTTTCTATTGATTCTAAATCAAAAGTGAATAAAATTACAGGACTTGATTCTCAATAAATAGATTAGTATTTTGTTATGTATAGTTATAGATAATGCGGCTTAGGTCGCATTATTTGTTTAATTTCATTTTAAAATGGGGGATGTTGGCTTCAAAAAACCTTTCTCCAAACTGCTCAAAACCTAGTTTTTCATAAAAACCAACAGCATGTTCTTGGGCATGCAAATAAATAACTTTGTGAGTGGGCATTATTTTTTCTAAACAATTTTTTACCAGTGCAGCACCTATTTTTTTACCTCTATAACTTTCTAATACTGCAAATCGTTCAAGTTTAATTCCATTTTCAGTTTGCCTAATTCTGCACGTTCCGGCCTTTATTCCTTGGTATTGGGCAAGAAAATGTCTGCAACTTTTTTCATGTTCGTCGTACTCTTCTTCGGGCGCGCAGTTTTGACCAATCACAAAAACGATGCGCCTAATTTCAAAGGCGGCAGCCATTTCTTCGGGAGTTTGTATTTCAAATATCTGAATCATCAATAAAAATGGTTATTTTTGCTTCAAATTAACAACAAAATTATTATAAAATGGCTCAATCAAATGTTCAATCTTTATTAGGAGATCAGGCAGAATACCTGTTGAATCACACCTGTAACACAATTTCTAAAGAAACCATTCATTTACCTGGATCAGATTTCGTAGACAGAGTTTTTGCTCAAACAAACCGCAGTACACAAGTTTTGAAAAGCTTGCAACACCTTTATGGTAATGGTAGATTGGCAAATACAGGGTATTTAAGTATTTTACCAGTAGATCAAGGAATTGAACATAGTGCGGGTGCTTCTTTTGCACCAAATCCAGCGTATTTTGATCCAGAGAATATCATAAAATTGGCTATTGAAGGTGGATGTAACGCAGTTGCATCAACATACGGTGTGTTGGCTATGAATTCTAGAAAATATGCCCACAAAATCCCATTTATTGTAAAAATCAACCATAACGAATTCCTCTCTTATCCCAATAAATTTGATCAAATTATGTTTGGTTCAATTAAAGAGGCTTGGAACTTAGGAGCAACAGCTGTTGGTGCAACCATCTATTTTGGAAGTCCTGAAAGTGCACGTCAAATTGTTGAAGTTGCAAAAGCATTTGAAATGGCTCACGAGTTAGGTATGTCCACCATTTTGTGGTGCTACACCCGTAACAACGGTTTCAAAGTTGATGGTGTTGATTATCATGCAAGCGCGGATTTAACTGGTCAAGCAAATCATTTGGGAGTTACCATCCAAGCCGATATTATCAAACAAAAATTGCCTACCAACAATGGTGGTTATTTGGTTACAAAACATGGCAAAACACATCCTAAGGTATATTCTGAATTAACTACCGATCACCCAATTGATTTAACGCGTTACCAAGTTGCTAATTGCTACATGGGTAGAGCTGGTTTGATTAATAGTGGTGGAGAGAGTAAAGGACAAGGCGATATTGAAGAAGCAGTAACAACAGCAGTTGTTAACAAAAGAGCGGGTGGTACTGGTTTGATCTTGGGTCGTAAAGCTTTTCAAAAACCTTTGAATGATGGAATTCACTTGTTGAATTCAGTTCAAGACATATACTTAGACAATAGCATTACTATTGCCTAAACTATAATTTAATTTTAAAACTAGTAAACTTTGGCAAACACTGACTTTGAAGAAGAATTCGGATTAGAAAGTTCTGAATCAAAATGGTTTAAAAGAACCATCTCTGGTATTTTAACAAAAACCAAAGATAAAAAACCAACTCCCGATGGGCTTTGGGAAAAGTGTATCCGTTGTAAAGATGTTCACCCAACCAAAGATTGGATGAATAATCTATATGTTTGTCCTTCTTGTAGTTATCACGATCGTATTGGTTCAAAAGAGTATTTTGAGATATTATTTGACGATCATAAATTTACTGAACTTGACGCCAATTTAACGAGCGGTGATCCGCTGAATTTTGTTGATTCAGCACCCTACTTAGATCGTATTGTTGTAGCTCAGAAAAAAACATCTCTGAAAGATGCGGTTAGAACGGCATATGGCAGTATTGATGGACATGGATTGGTTGTGGCTTGTATGGATTTTAATTTTATTGGGGGATCAATGGGGTCTGTTGTGGGTGAAAAGATTGCAAGGGCAATTGATCACGCTATCAAAACAAAAACGCCTTTTCTGATGATTTCAAAATCGGGTGGAGCTAGAATGATGGAAGCAGCTTTTTCTTTGATGCAAATGGCCAAAACTAGCGCAAAATTGGCCTTGTTGAATAAAGCAGGTGTGCCTTATATTTCATTAATGACAAATCCAACAACCGGTGGAGTTACTGCTTCTTTCGCAATGTTGGGAGATTTCAATATTGCAGAGCCAGAGGCGCTTATTGGGTTTGCAGGTCCAAGGGTTATCAAAGAAACAATTGGTAGAGATTTGCCGAAAGGATTTCAAAGTAGTGAATTCTTGGTAGAGCATGGATTTTTAGATTTTATAGTAAAACGCACAGAATTAAGAGAAAAATTGTCAACTTTGTTGTCAATTATTTGGTCAAAAAACAACTAACAAAAAGATAAATTGAATATGAATTTTCCAGAAAATTTAAAATATACCAAAGACCACGAGTGGATTTTGGTAGAAGGAAACAGTGCAACTGTTGGAATTACAGATTTCGCACAAGGTGAATTGGGTGATATCGTTTTTATCGATATTACCACAGAAGGTGAAACGTTAGATGCGCACGCTATGTTTGGTAGTGTTGAAGCAGTTAAAACGGTAAGTGAATTATTTATGCCTGTTAGTGGCGAAATTTCAGAAGTGAACACTGGTTTAGAAAATAGCCCAGAAGCGGTTAACTCTGATCCTTATGGTGACGGTTGGATGGTAAAAATCAATTTATCTAATCCTTCTGAAATCGATGGCTTAATGAGTGCCGACGAATACAAAGCCTTAATTGGTGCTTAATTCGGAAGAAACTAAATGTTTAAAAAACAAAGTATAATCCCCGCAGTTCTGTGGGGATTTTTTATTTTATACCTTACCATAAAGCCGAAAAGTGCCAATGACTTTCATTCGCCTATATGGTTGAAAGATTTCCATCCCGATAAAATTGCACATTTTGGCTTTTGGGCGTTGTGGTACGCGATTTATCATTTAACATATTTAAAACAATTTCAAATTTCTACGCAAACAAAGGTCAAGAGTAAACAACAACGGATATTTATCGTTATTGCAATTCTTTTTGGTGCAACAATAGAAATATTGCAATTTACATTAAAATGGGGTAGGAGTGCCGATTGGCTAGATCTAATTGCTGATAGCTCAGGCGTATTTTCTGCTTTTCTGTATTTTAAATGGAGGAATAAAGGATAACAAAAAAAACGCCCCGAAGAAGGCGTTTTTTTGAAATTGAGGTCGGAAGCGGATTCGAACCGCTGTAAAGGGTTTTGCAGACCCGTGCCTAGCCGCTCGGCCATCCGACCTTTTAAGGGCTGCAAATATACACGTTTAAATTTGTTTTGGCAAATAAATCGAACAAAAATAATTGCAATAAACCTTATTATTTGCTTATTATTTCACCATCAGCCATTTCAATGATGCGGTCTGTTTTTGCTGCAAAATCAGGATCGTGTGTAACAATTAACAACGATGTATTAAATTCATTGGTGAGTTGTTTGAAAATATCAAATACCAATAGCGCATTCTTTGAATCCAAATTCCCTGTAGGTTCATCACCCATGATGATACTTGGATTGTTAATGAGCGCCCTTGCAATAGCCACACGCTGCTTTTGTCCCCCAGAAATTCGAGAAGCCATTTTCAATGCTTGATCCGCTATATCCAATAACTTTAGTTTTTCAATGGCGTTATGCTCAATTTCTTCTCTCGTTTTTCTGCCTAATTTCAAAGCCGGCATCATTACATTTTCTAAAACTGAAAATTCAGGTAACAAATAATGAAACTGAAAAACAAAGCCAATATGTTCGTTTCGAATAACTGCCAATTGATTAGGAGTTAATCCACTCAATCGTTCGTTGTTCAAAAATATTTCACCCGTGTAGTCAGTGTCCATCGTGCTTAATATGTACAATAAAGTACTTTTACCACAGCCAGATTTACCCATAATTGAAACGAATTCTCCTTTTTCCATTTCAAGTGAAATATTTTTAAGCACTTGAATATCCACCGGATCGTGGAAATGCTTATTTACGTTGCTAACTTTTATGAGTGGATTCATATTATTGTCCTCTTAAAATTTCAACCGGATCAATTTTACTTGCCTTTCGAGCGGGTAAAAATCCTGCAAAAAAAGTGGTAATCAATGCGAAAATTGCCCCGATTACATAATATAAACCATCGAAATTAACCGGAAAAGTTTTTACGGTAGGTATTGCCTGTGTTTCAAAAGGAGAAATGCTAATTAAATATGAAACACCCAATCCGAGTAATAAACCCAAACTTCCTCCAACAATACCAATTAAAAGTGCTTCATAAATAAAAATGCGCATTACATCTCCACCCGAAAATCCTGTGGCTTTTAAAATGGCTATGTCGTTCATTTTTTCATAAATCATCATATTTAAAATGTTGTAAATGCCAAATCCTGCCACAATCAAAAGGGTAATAGAAACAGCATAAGTAATTAAATTTCTGATACTTGTTCCCGTTTCGAATTGTGCATTTGCCGTTTTAATATCTACCGCATTGATATGGTTATTATGCACGATTTCATCTGTCATTGGTTTTGCTTTTTCAATATCAAAAAGCTTTACACTGATATCTGTCACATAATTGCTGGTTTCTCCAGCAACTTTTTGAGCTGTTTTAATGTTGGTATAACTTTGAAGTTTGTCAATGTCAGCCAACCCACTTTGAAAAAAACCAACAATCTTCAACCTAACTGTGCCACCCGATGGGGTAACCATAGGAACATAATCTCCTTTTTTTAAGGAAAGTTTTTGTGCTATTCCTATTCCTAAAATTACACCATTGTCGTTGCTTTTTAATTCTAAGGGACTCCCGTTTACAATATATTGTTTAAAATTATACAATCTTGTTTCTTCAATTACATCAATACCAATAAGGTTTCCGTTCAATAAAACGCTGCCAGATTGATAAAATACCCGTGTTGAAACTTGCGGGGTAACTCCTTTTACCCGTTTGTCTGACTTGAGTGCGTTGATAATCCCTTTGTTGTTTAAAATACTTGCTTGGCTTTTTTTAGGTTTGATAGAATGTATGACATTCATGCTGTTTTTATACTGATCTGATAATTCAATAGGTTGCTCCTTGCTTGGTTGAACTTCATTGTAAATTCGAATATGTGGAGTTCTGTTTAAAATTAATCCATCAAGCAATCCATTGAGCCCTGTCATAAAACTCACCAAAATAATAAATGTCCCAATTCCAAATGTTACACCCAAAGCTGCAATTGAAGACTGTTTCTTCCTTGCCCATAAATGGGTTTTGGCAATTTCAAACAAAATAGATTTGGCCATTTTAAGGTTTAATTAAAACGGTTTTTTTGTCAATTCCTTTTGTAATTTCAATAAAATTGAAATTACGCAATCCTGTTTCAACTTCCAACTTGCCATTTTGGGTAATCACATACTTTTCTTCAACCAAATACGATAGGGGAATTACCAATGCATTAATCTTTGTATTTGTAATGATATTCGCTTCGGCAGTTAATCCTGGATAAAGGGTAGGCATTTCTGTATTGAATTTTCCCTCAATTTTAAAGGATTGAGATTTGGCATCCAATGAAGGATATATTTTTGAAACAGTGGCATCAAATGTCTGTTTATATGCCTCCATCTTAACAATGATTTTTTGTCCAACTTTGATTTTTGCAATGTCCGACTCATCAATATCCATTTCTATGGTAAATTGTTTGTCGTTTCCAATAACAGCGAATTCTTGAACCGGTGAAACCATTTCACCAATTTCATAAGGCAACGAATATATTTTACCTTCGATATAACTGGTTATTGTAAAATCTGCGTTGTTTTTTCTCGATATTTCTAAATTGTTTTTGGCCTGCTCTTTTGTTCTCGATACAATGTGCTTCTGTGAATTGAGCCTCTCACGAATTCCAGCATATGCATTTTTGCTAGTTTCGTATTTCAATTTGAACGCATCCAATTGACCCTTGGTGCCAATGTCGTTTTTGAATAATCTCAGTTGTTTGAAATAAGCAATTGAATCAAAAACCAATTGCTTGCTTGCGTTTTGAGACTGGAAAACAAGTTCCTGTAATTGACTTTCATTGTCGTTTGCAATTTGTAATGCCATTTCGGCATTTTTTAACGATAATGCTGGCGATATGTTTTCAAGTTGCGCAATGGGTTGACCTGCTTTTACCAAATCTCCTTCAGAAACAAAGTAATTCAATAATTTTCCACCAATACTCACTTTTTGGCTGTATTGTTGATAGGCTTTGATTTTTGCACTGGCGTATACAGATTCTACAATTTCTTGATTTGAGGGACTTAAGGTTTCTCCTTTTTTCCCGCAACCTAAAGCCAAAATTAAGGGATAAAGGAATAATATTAATCTAGGTTTCATTTGTTACAAATTAAGCTTGTTTTTCAATCAAGTAATATGATAAGTATCATTTTTGCCAAACTAGGTCGCCGTTAATATAAGTTTTAACGATTTTAGCCTTTTGAATTTGATTGGGAAGTGCAACAATGATATCGGTGTCTATTTCTATAAAGTCTGCCAATTTACCCACTTCTAAACTTCCTTTTCGGCGGTCTTCAAAATTTGCCCTAGCTGCCCAAAGAGTCATACCCAATAGGGCTTGCTGTGCGGTAAGTGCTTGGTTTGGTAAAAATGCACTTGCCAATTTTCCACCAATGTCTTTTCTTTGAGTAGCAGCGTAAAATGTAGCAAGCGTTGAAATATTTTCAACTGGAAAATCTGTACCTAAGGCAATGGATCCAGCTGCATTCAAAAGATTTTTGTAGGCATACGCTCCTGCTATAGGATTGTAAAATTTGGGGTTTTTCTTTAACAGATTAGAATCTACACAAATTCGTTCCAAAGCCCATGATGCGTCAGATGTTGCATGGGTGGGTTGAATACTTGGAATGATGCTATACGCTTTAAGTGCTTTAAGATCTTTTGGCGATACTATTTGAGCGTGTTCAATTCTCCATCTGGCATCAACATCTTTCGGAATATACTTTTTGAAACTCTTTATTACCAAACTATTGGCACTATCGCCAATGGCATGCACGCAAACTTGATAGTTGTTTGAAAGGAGTTGAGAACACCAAAAGTCAAATGAATTCATGTCTAGCAATTGCAAACCGTGGTGCCCGTTTCGATCGCAGTAGTCGTTTTTCATTAGTGCACCTCTTGATCCTAAGGCTCCGTCTAAATAGAACTTCATACTTCTCACGTTCAACATATTCCCGTCGTAAAATTCATGATATTTGGTTGCATTTTGAATTGATTTTTCATTGAATTTCATCATTGCATAAATGCGCATTTTCATGATGCCATTTTGTTGCAAACGGTTTATATATTCGATTTCAGACATATCCAAGCCTGCTTCATCTAAGGTGGTTAATCCATTCGAGTAACAAGTTTTTAGTTCTTTTGCTACAGCTTGATTTAGAATTGATTCATCCAATTGGGGAATTTTATCTTTGATCCAATCCGCTGCGTTATCAATAAATATTCCAGTTGCTTTTCCTTGATTGTCTTTGATAATTTCGCCCCCGATAATTGTGGTATCTAAATTCAATTTTAGTATTTCAAGTGCTTTAGAGTTTACCCATATAGCATGACCGTCTACTCGACTCAAGCATATTGGTTTCTTTGGTACATATTTATCTAAGATTGATTTTGAGGGAAATTCTTTCGTTGGCCATAAGTTTTGGTCCCAACCCCGTCCAATGATCCATTCTCTTTTATTTTTTTTGGCAAACTTTTTTGCCATTTTGCCAACTTTTTCAGGGCTTAAAATATCGTACAAGTTTAGTTCTTTTGTTCCGCGGCAATAAGCCAAAAAGTGACAATGGGCGTCAATAAAACCTGGATATAAATAACCCTTGTGATTGACTATAGAAGCTTTGGGATATGCAATTTTTGCATCTGCTAAGTTTCCTGCAAAAATGATATTTCCTTGATTAATAGCAAAACTCTGAATTGAATTAAATTGTGTATCAGCAACATAAATCTTTTTTGCCGTATGGATTTCTATATTAGCTTGTGAAAATAATGACTGAAATGTTAACAATAATAAATAAATGAACGTGTATATTCGTTTATCTGTAGAATAAACTTTGCGAATGCAAAAGATTTGAGGAAATTTGTTGAACATAATATATTTACAAATTTCACATTTTATTTGAAATAACGGACATATGAAAAAAATAATTTTAGTATTGGTAGTAATCGCAGTTTCTGTAGGTGCAATTGGATATTATTTATGGAATAAACCATCTGAATTTGTAAGCGATGGGAAACCTGATTTTCAAATACCATTGATTGAATTGACAAATGATGGCAAAAACTTGAGCGATTCAATTTTTGGTACAAAATATGTAGGTAAAGCAATACAATTTGATGCAGAAGTTGAAAGTGTAGTTGATAACAAAGGTTCTAAAACGTTCACTTTGAAAACAAATGACGATGATATGGTTGTAAATGCGGGATTTCATGAAAGTATTTCCAATAAACTTACAAAAATTGTTGCAGGTGATAAAGTGAAATTGCAATGTGATTGCAGCGGTGTTACCAAACCTGAATCTGAAGATGACTTGCTTTCAGAAATTGAAATAAATTTAACACGTTGTAATTTAATTAAATAAATATAATGAAAAAAAATATCCTATTCTCGCTTTCTGTAATGTTGCTTGGCTTCGCCAACGCGCAAATTTACAGCACTTCAACTGGCACTGTTTCATTTGTAAGCAAAACTAAATTTGAAGAGTTTTCAGCCTACAATAAACAAACCCAAGCTGCAATTTCAGTTAATAAGGGAACAGTTCAATTCAAATTGCCAATCAATTCTTTTCAATTTGAAAAAGATTTAATGCAAACGCATTTCCAAGAGAATTACATGGAATCTGCAACTTTCCCAACCAGTATTTTCAAAGGGAAAATTAAAAATTTGTCGGAGGTTAAATTTACCACTGATGGAACCTACGAAGTTGAGGTGCCTGGTAGTTTAGAAATGCATGGAGTAACCAAAGAAATCGAGGTGAAAGGAAGTATAGTTGTCAAAGGAAAGTCAATTACTCTGTTGGCTGATTTTTCAATTGAATGCGCTGATTATGGTATCAAAATACCTAAAAATAATGTAAGTCAGATTTCGAATACTATCAACATAAAAGTTGATTGCACACTTTCTCCAAAAAAGAAGAAATAATCATGCGAAAATTTAATGGTGTAATATTTTTTGCACTATTCGGCGCTTCTCTACTATTTTTTGGGGAATCTTGCAAACATGAGAATCTGCCTTCTGTAAATGCAGATAGTATTTGTTTTGAAAGAGATATTCTCCCAATATTTGTTTCAAACTGCGCAATGTCTGGTTGTCATGATGCCAATACAAAAGCCGAAGGTTACAATCTTTCAAATTATTCATCAATTATGAAAGACGGAATTAAACCGGGAAACCCCGCTGATTCTGAAATTTGGGAAGTAATTGATGATGGTTCAATGCCACCTAAAGGTAAATTGACATCGTTACAAAGATCTTATATCAAAACATGGATAGCTGCGGGTGCGAAAAATGGAATCAACTGCTTTGTGGATTGTGATTCTAATGTTTTTAGTTACAGTGCAGGTGTTTCTAAAATAATGTCGCAATGTACCGGGTGTCACTCAGGTACAAATCCTTCTGGGAAAATTGATTTATCGAATGTTGCAGGTGTTAAATCTGTTGCACTTTCAGGAAAGTTAGTGGGCTCAGTTCAGCAATTGTCTGGATATGTTTCAATGCCACCTTATGGAAGCCCTAAATTAACAAATTGTCAAATTACTCAAATCCAAAAATGGATAAACAATGGCTGTCAAAACGATTAAATTAAGTTTCTTAGTATTGTTAATAGCGGCATCTATTGAAAGTTGCTATTACGATAAAAAAGAGGATCTTTACACTTCAACGTGCTCTACCGTGGGGATGACATACACCAAAGATATCGCAGATTTGGTAACAAACTCTTGCGCAGGTTGCCACAGTGGAACTAGCCCATCAGCGGGTATTGCGTTAAGTACTTATGCAGACGTAAAGGACTGTGTAGTGAACGGCAAATTTATTGGTTCAGTAAAGCAAGACGGTACCGCTTCTGCAATGCCAAAAGGCGGAAAATGGAGCTCTTGTAATGTTTCAAAATTAGAAGCGTGGAAAGCAGCAGGTTGTCCTTTATAATGAAAAATTTATTTTTAATAGGATTTGCTGTATTGTTCATGCAAAATGCCAAAGCGCAAGACAGCATTAATACTGTAACACTGCTTGAACTAGGTGAATTTGCACCCGTATTAGATTTGAATGTAAAATCTAAAAGTTTGCGCATTATTAACGGACATTCCTCTGCTGTATTGCCTAATGGGTCATTCGAAATCAGCATAGCCCATAGATTTGGTCAAGTTTCCACTGGAATTGACAATTTGTGGGGAGTAGATAATATGAATAGTAATAGAATTGGTTTTGACTATGGCGCAACAAAAAGAATAACATTTGGAGCGGGAAGAAGTAGTTACTACAAAACTTTTAATGGATATGTGAAATGTGCCCTGATTGGTGATTATGCTAGCAAGTTTAACTTGACCTACTTAGCCGATATGGCAATCGATGGCAGGGCAACCAGTGATTGGAATTTAAATCCATTCTATTTTACGCACCGATTCAATTATACGCATCAACTCATTGTATCTTATACCTTTCATCCATATTTACTGGTTGGATTTACCCCAACTTTGGTCCATATGAACTTGGTTGACGGAATAAATATGAATAACGATATTCCAGTAATGGGAGGATATGTTCGGTTGGTACTTAACAAACATGCAAGTTTTACTCTTGAAGCAAATACAATAACTTCTTTTGGAATGGATTTGCCAATTAAATCAAATCCTACTGTAGGATTAGGTTTTGAATTTTTCACTCCTAAGCATGCATTCCATATTAGTTTAAGTAATTCGAGAATGTTGAATGAACCATATTACATGGTTACGGACCAAGTTCCTAATACGTTTGGTCAATTTTGTTTGGGATTTAATATTGTAAGAAGATGGTAAGGTTCAATTTAAAATGGATATTAGTGATCGCGCTGAGTTTCGTCTCTTTGAAACTTTCTGCACAAGATGACGATTTATTGGGTGATGAACCTGCTATACCAACCGATAATAAAGTGAATTTTGCATTTAAAACCACCAAAGTAATTAACCTTCAAAGTTTGGAATTGTTAGGACCAGGAGTTTTTGATTTCAAAATGAACCACAGATTTGGAGCTTTAAACGAAGGACCAATAAACGCTTTCGGTTTAGACTTAGCAACCATTCGCTTTGGTGGAGAATACGGAATCAATAGAAATTTGATGGCTGGTTTTGGAAGAAGTAATGTTTCTGGAAATAAAAATGTGGATGGTTATTTGAAATATCGCGTTTTTCACCAAACATCAAATAATAAAAAACCATTTTCATTGCTTTTGTTTTATGGAATAGAAAATAAAATTGGGCCGACTTATTCCGATGTGAATGCTTCAAAAAGATTGACAAGTGTGGCTCAAGTTATTATTGGTAGAAAATTCAATGAAACTTTTAGCGCTCAATTTTCACCAAGCTATGTTTTGGGTTACAATAGTTCCAATGCTGCATTCAATCAAGTTGCACTGGGTATGGGCATGAGAATGAAACTTACCATGAGAACTACCTTAAATGCCGAGTGGATACCAATTTTAACAAATAAAGGATTTGTTAGAAATAGCGCTTCTATAGGATTTGATATTGAAACTGGCGGACACGTTTTCCAAGTGCATTTTACAAATAGCAGTGGCTTAAACGAAGCTCAATTTATTAGTAACACCCAAGATACTTGGGATACTTACGGAATTCGATTTGGTTTTAACCTTTCAAGGGTATTCACAATTGTAAATCCCTCAAAATTCAAATAAAATCAATTTATAATAATCATCGATTAATATGATAAAAATGTCCTTGGATATATTCAAGGACATTTTCGTTTTTTGTGAGACAATTAATTTATTCCGTATTGGTAAGGATTTCCGTTGAAACGATAAATACAAACGGGGATATTTTTAATCGTCTTATTTGAAGTTTCAATTGTAATTCTCAATTCGCTATTTTGATTCCAATTGGGAATATCAGATAGCTTTAAGACATGAAACGCTGCTCCAAATCCAGCTTCCCAGAAATCATTACAATTCGTAAACCTGTAATCAATTTGTTCTGTTTTATCAGATTTTGAAAATAGAGATGATTCACGATTGATTATGGCTGTTACTATTTTAGCATCCCCCATGAACTCGGTTTTGTCTGTTTTAATTACAAGAAGATCATTTGGCTGCATATCTTCCTTTGCCAAGTTTTGATTGTTCACAATATACTTGCCAAAATAATCACTCGAAAAAGAATAGGTGTAATTTACGTTTGTTGAAAGTGATGTTTCATTCGCCAACATAAACGGAAATCCATTTGAGTTTTTGTGAAGCTTAGTTAAAAAATTGGTATCTTTTAATGCAGAAATATTGAATTTATCTACCTGTCCACCAATGTAATTGGAATGAACCGTTCCATTTTCGAAGTAATAATAGAGCAGGGGACGTAATGCGGGATTGGTTCCGGCATTCGACATGAACCACAAATCACTTTTACCCTTCATTTTATTGAGGGACACATACAAGTCGTGCCAGTTCCATTCATTTTGAGACATCATCCAAATGTTGTCGGCAGAATTCAGATTCAGTGATCTGTTTGTATTTGTTTTGTGGTATTCAAATACATCAATAGGACCGTCAATCATAAACGCCGACTTTGTATTGTATTCCTTACTAAGTGTTGAAATTTGTGATACGTAAACATCATTTATTTCAACCGAATACCTTTGTTTAATAAAAAAGATTTGGAAAATACTTACGGATGCAAAAATGCACATAAATGCAATGTAAATGTTTCTTTTAAAGCCATTTAAAAGATTGCCAATTGAAATAATCAATAGTGGAAAAGAAAAGAACAATACATTGTTCTGTAAAACGGGTTTGAAATTAATAGAATAAATATAACCAATCAACATTGGAATTAACCATAAAATGGATAAAATGAATGTGTACTTCCAAGCAATATTTTTATTTTTCATGGCATAAAAAACGCCTGTAAAAACAATATACAATATCAATAAAGAAAAGGATTTACTATTGTTAAAAATGTAAATGATGTGATTCAAAAAGAAGGTTGAGTCGGGTTTACCTAACCAATCTAGACCACCTAATTTTAACTGTGATGTAATGATAGAAATTTGAGGAATAGCCAAAAAGCAAAATATCCAAAAAGCTTTCATTAAATGTTTCCTTTTTGCGCTTTGAAACAAAAAGACATAAACAAGGAGTGTGAACGCAGTTAATGTTGCAAAATGATGGGTGTAAAATGCGCCTGCAGTAAAAAAGGCAATTAAAATCCAATTGCTGCGATTTGCAAATTCTTCCTTATTTGAAATATCCAATTGCCAAAGTATTGCGAGGGTGAAAAACTGGCCAAAAATATAAGGCCTAACCCATAATGATAAATCAACTTCCCACCATAAAACCGACAAACAAAGCATTGCAAAATAGGCGGGTTTTAACCCGAATATTTTCTTGGTAATAATGAAAGTCAATATCACATTTGCCAAACCGAAGACTGCAGTTATAATTTTTAGTGGCAGGGGATTGGTTGAAATGTGTTTGACCCAAAGCCAAATCAATGTTTGAATTCCTGCTGGATGTCCATCCCCCAAAATCCCATTTAAAATATGTTGATTCCAATTGGCTGCATTTTGAGCCCTAAAGATGGCGCTCAATTCATCGCTGTCAAATTGAAAATGATCAATTTTATAAAAGCGTAAAAAAACGGCCAACCCAAAAATCAAAGCAAAGGGTAATGCACGAATACTCTTTTCTTTGAATGGAATCATTAGGTTTTTTGCTTATTTTTCTGGGCAGATGGAAACAAAATATTGTTTAGAATAAGCCTGTATCCTGGGCTATTGGGATGTAAATTCAAATCGGTGGGTTGTTCACCCACCATGTGTTGGTAATCTTCAGGGTCGTGACCACTGTAAAATGTCCAAGTTCCCTTTCCCATGGTTCCATGGATATATCTTGCCTCTTTGATTAGGGCATTTTCCCCCATAATAAGCACATCGCTTTTTACAAATTCCTTGTGGAATGCAGTGGTTTGTCCCATAAAGCTTTTGATAGTTCTCGTGTGGTTCTGACATAGAATACTGGGAATCAAATCCCACTTTGCCGAATAGTCAAACAATGTAAACAAATCGGTTTCTTCGGTGACCCCCCTTAAAACTGGGTTGGGATTCACATCGATATTGCTGTATTCATAAATATAGGGGTCGTTTTCGAGTAGAAAATTCTTAAATGCAAAGCACTGTGAAAAATCTAATTTCTGCTGGGCATTTGGTTCAGAAGGGGTTCCATCGAACATGACTTCGCAGATATCGGTATTTTGTGCGGCAAGTGCAATGTCGTAGGTGTCGGTTGCACTGCACATTGCAAATAAAAATCCACCACCCAAGCAAAAATCTCTGATTTTTAGTGCAACATACTTTTTGAGTTCACGAACTGAACTAAATCCATGTTTTTTTGCTGTGGCTTCGCCTTCGGCAACTTCGGCTTGGTACCAAGGGGCATTTGCATAAGATGAAAAGAATTTACCAAATTGGCCCGTAAAATCTTCATGGTGAAGGTGAATCCAATCATATTCGGTTAGTTTTCCTGCCATTACTTCATCGTCAAATACAACCGTATAAGGAATTTCGGCATAGGTGAGCACCATGGTTACTGCATCATCCCAAGGCTGTTTGGTTTTTGGTGAGTATACAGCAATTTTGGGTGCATTGAGTAATTTCACCATATTCATGTTTACGGATGGATCGGCTATGGTATTTTCAATGCCATTGGCTTGTGCATTTGAAATAACGTCGAAAGATATTCCTCGGGTTTTACATTCAGTTTCAAGGGATGGGGTATAGGGCGACATAAAACTTCCCCCCCTATAATTCAATAACCATGTAACTTCGGTTTTTTGTTTGTCGAGAAGCCAAAAAGCAATACCATAAGATTTCAAATGATTCTTTTGAGATTCGTCCATGGGAATCAATATTTGATTTGCTTTGGCAATCAAAAAACTTCCCAATAAAGCAATAAAAACTAAGCTATTTTTTGTCCTACCCATACCATAAATACTCCCAAAAATACTGATGCAATTGCATAACCAAACACGAGTCCATATTCTTTCGCATCTAAATAGCGCAGTAGTTCCAATCCAAAACCTGAAAAGGTGGTAAATCCGCCCAAAATGCCTGTAATCCAAAATGATTTGCTCAAATCTGAATTTAATTTGGTCCATAAAACGCCAATGAAAAAGCAACCCAATAAATTAATTGCAAAAGTGCCGTAAGAAAATTGGAGTGGTTGAAATGGTATTATTTTGTTAATTAATCCCCTCAAAGTAGCACCTATGCTGCCTCCAAAAGCAATTAGCAAAACGATTTTTAAATTCATAAAGCGAAAATAAGCCATGCCGTTCGTATTTTTGCATGATGCAAGTGGAAATTACAAATATCATTGATGAATCCTATCGTGTAAAACGGTTTGAACTGTCAACTCTCGATAATAGCGTAATTGAATTTATTCCTGGTCAGTTTGTTCAGATAATTCATCCATCTATGCCTGAATTCAATAACACCCGCAGTTATTCGATTTCATCTGAAAATACGGGTTCAAACAAGATTGAATTATGTATTGCTCTGAATGAAAATGGCGTTTTTACCCCTTGGTTATTCCAACAGGTCATCGGCAGCAAACTTGAAATTTCAGAACCCAAAGGAGCGTTTGTTTTAAAGGAAGAGCATTTGAAATTTCCTTTGATATTTGTTTGCACAGGAACCGGAATTGCTCCTTTTAGAAGTATGATTCATAGCGCATTAACGTTGGGAACTCAAGATGTGTTTTTGGTGTTCGGTAATCGTAAATTGAACGATATATTATATGTGCAAGAATGGGAATCTTTAATGATTCAAAATTCACACTTTCATTTTATTCCGGTGTTAAGCCAAGAATTAGAATTCAAGAATTCCGGTTACGTACATGAATTTTATTCAAATATTTTGAGGGAAATAGGAGAGGCAAGAATCTTTGTTTGTGGTTGGAAAGACATGTGTGCTGAAACGCGTAACCGATTGAAAGAAATGGGGTATAACCGCAGTCAATATTTCTTTGAACAATACGATTGATTCAAATTTTGACTGAATAATGAGTTTTATTCCATAAACATTTGTAAAAAACGCAAATAATTTTGTTGTAAGTGAATTATCAGTTATTATTGCAGTCGAATTGAGGAGCAATAAGGTTAATCTTTACGCTTTTTACCTTTCTACAGGTATTAACAAATTCAAAAACATATAAAATTATTTTTTTCGTTATCACAAGATATGGCAAATACACCGGATCTCGGTAAAATGAGTGTAGCAGAGCTGCGTACAATGGCTACTGCATTGGAAGTTCAAGGAACTGAAAAGTTAAAAAAACCTGAAATCATTGCTGCAATTGAAAAAATTGCAAACCAATCTGAATCTAATTCTTTAATTGCTGAAGCAAAGACGATAGTTTCTGAAGACAATATTGTAAAACGCAAACGTGTTCCAGTAAAAAGCGAATTGGCATCCAATGAAACTGTAATTGAAAATAACGCAGAAAAACTTGAAACGCCAATATCTGAAATAGTTGAAACTTCAGTTGCCAATACAACTACAGTTGAATCAAACGACCGCGATAAACGCAATTTTAGAGAACGCAAAAACAAAGGATTTAAAAATGGCCCAACAGAGAGCAAAGAACAGGAAAGCATTGCACCTGTTTCTAGCTTGCCAGTGCCAGAAAATCAGAGTGAAGTTCATAGAAACAACAATCCAAGAACCAATCAAACGCCTAATCCGCGCCTGAGCAATAATCCCAATCACCCAAGTCACCCAAATCATCCCCGCAACCCGAATAACAGAAATAATGCAAATCAAAATGCAAAAGTTTCTTATGAGGGAAATTCTGAAGTATCTCCAGAAACGAATTTCAATGTCAATCCCGACCACGTAGATCGCCAAAAACCACAAGAAACTGAAGACGAAAAACGCAAACGCGAAATTTTGGCTCAGTTGATGGAAATGGATGGCATCGTTGTAACACAAGGTGTTTTGGAAACAGTGCCGGATGGATATGGTTTTTTAAGATCTCCCGACTATAACTATATGGCATCTCCAGATGATGTGTACGTTCCAGGATATTTGATAAAGCAAAATGGTTTGAAGGTGGGAGATACCATTCGTGGTAGCATTCGTCCCCCAAAAGACAATGAAAAATACTTTTGTTTGGTAAAAATTGAATCTGTAAATGGAAAAACACCTGAAGAAGTAAGAGATAGGGTTGCATTTGAACATTTAACACCTTTATTTCCTGATGAAAAATTGAATTTATGCGACAATCCTAAAAACTATCCAAACAGAATTATCGATATGGTTTCTCCAATTGGTAAAGGTCAACGTGGATTGATTGTGGCACAGCCTAAAACAGGTAAAACTTGGTTATTGAAAGGCATTGCAAACGCAATTGCTGCCAATCACCCAGAAGTGTATATGATTATTTTGCTTATCGATGAACGTCCTGAAGAGGTTACAGACATGGCAAGAAGTGTAAGGGCAGAGGTTGTAGCAAGTACATTTGATGAGCCGGCCGACAAGCATGTGAAATTGTCGAACATGGTTTTAGAAAAGGCAAAACGATTGGTAGAATGTGGCCATGATGTGGTTATCTTGTTAGATTCAATTACCCGTTTGGCAAGGGCTTACAATACTGTTCAACCTGCATCTGGTAAAATATTGTCGGGTGGTGTAGACGCAAATGCATTACACAAACCAAAAAGATTCTTTGGTGCTGCCAGAAATATTGAAAACGGTGGTTCACTAACAATTATTGCGACAGCTTTAACCGATACGGGTTCAAAAATGGATGAAGTAATTTTCGAAGAATTTAAAGGTACAGGAAATATGGAATTGCAGTTAGACCGTAAATTGTCGAACAAGCGAATATTCCCGGCAATTGATATTTTGGCATCGAGCACCAGACGAGAAGACTTATTAATTGACAAAGTTTCATTGCAAAGAATGTGGGTATTGAGAAATCATTTATCAGACATGAATGCAGAAGAAGCAATGAATACATTCCTAAAATACATGCACAATACCAAAGACAACACAGAATTCTTGGTGAGTATGAATGGATAAATTGGTAATTATTGACTTTTTTATTCCAATTCTTTAAAATTCGTTTTCCTATTTTAATGTTAAAACATTGTATTTCTTTATTTTAAAATGCATTGCACTAAAAAAAATACTCTTTGAAAAAATGTGAATAAACCAAAATACTACGTTTGGTTTGGATTGTTAAATTTACAATCGAATTTAAGTATATGGATAAACTAAAAGTTGTTACGGATTATGCTAAATTAACCCCTGAGTTATTGGAGTTATTTAACGAAACATACCCCCATGGAATTGCAGGGAAAACTATCCGTTTCCCAAATTCAAAAGGCGAAATTGTAACCGCAGTGAGATTGGAAACAGAGGAGAGAATTTATTTAGTGAAGTTAAGTGCTAAAGCAAAAGAAATCCTTACGGAAGATGATTTAGACGCAATGATTCGACCTCTTGGAAAAGATGCCGAAGCCGAAGAATCGGAAGAAGAACCCGAAGAGGATGCTCCCAAAGATGAACCTGAAGAAGATTAATCTTTCTTTGGTAATTGGATAATAATTATCCAACTTTGTGGCATGTCTAAACCAGTTGCAGTTATTACAGGAGCTTCCAGAGGAATAGGTCGTTCAATTGCAATTAAATTTGCAGCAAACGGATTTAATTTATTTATTGGAGGAACCAACCCTAACACATTAATAGAATTACAAAGTGAACTTCAGCATGAATATCAGTGTGAGTGTTCTTATTTTGCCGCTGATTTGTCTGTTGAAAGTCAGTGCCAGTTATTTGTTGATTCAATAATAAGTCAATATACAAAAATTGATGTTTTGGTAAACAATGCTGGCGTTTTCTTAGGTGGCAAAATGATGGAAGAAGATCCTACACAGTTGGCAAAAATGATGAATACCAATTTGTTTTCTGCTTATTGGGTTACTAGGTTATTATGGAATTCATTTGCTGAAAACGCAAGGTCACATGTATTTAACATGTGCAGCATTGCGAGTTTTATAGCTTATGCCGCTGGTGGTAGTTATTCAATATCAAAATTTGCGTTGCTTGGGTTTTCAAAGAGTTTAAGGCTTGAGGGACGTGACAAAGGAATAAGGGTGACTTCGATTATGCCGGGAGCCACGTTAACAGATTCTTGGGCTGGTGTAGACTTGCCTGAGAGTAGGTTTATGAAACCGATGGATGTAGCAGATGCTTTGTTTGCTGCTTGGTCAATCAATCAAACTACGGCAATGGAAGACGTTATATTGAGGCCAATATTGGGCGATATTTAACCGCGAAAATTGCGTAAAATATGACAAAAAGTTACACAATTAGGCAATGGTTTTTTGTTCAGAATCGTTATATTTGCGTATTAAAACATTCAAAAAACATATAGAAATGAAAAAATTACTATTTTTAGGTTTCACGGTGTTGGCGGCGATGTCTGCAAATGCACAAAATTTGAGACAACCTATCGTAAGAGATCAAGGAATTCGCGCAATTACCCCTGCTCGTGCTAAATCAGCTAAAATTAGCCGTCGTGCCGGAACATCTGAACTTTACAACTACGTTGATGCATACACAAATTCTACTTCTAACCAAAGTAAAAATACTTTATTTTGGATTGCACCAGATAGTAACGCATGTGTAGTATACCCAACAGGCGGAAAATCAAATGTCAACTTCCATGGTTTAGGTGGTTCTTTTGATCCTAAAGATTCAACATTCATAGATGCTCCTAACACACTTTTAACTAAATTTAATCCTTATCATGTGGATACTATTAGATTCGTTAAAGCATACAGAAGAAATGTAGATCAAGTTGACGTGAACGGTTCTTTGGTAGATGTGGTAGATACATTATTTGTTCAATACTATGATGCATCAGGAATGAACATCACTGCATACAACTATCAATCAGATCCGTTAAAGAAAGCGTATTGGTATGGCGTTCCAAAAGGTTCAACTTTTGTGCCTTTCAAAGCCACTAACAAATCTGCTTTAAAAACTGACACGATTTTATTGACTGCTGCTGACCGTGATTCGTTTAACATTACAGACCAAACATACTTTCCAAGAGTAATTACTTTGACTCCAGACTTTAATTCTTTATCAACCAACGGTACTGCATTGACTAGTAATGTTGTTGCATATTCAATTAATTTCAAACCAATGATTCCTGCCCAATTGAACGATACAATTATGGATTGGACAAATGCAAATTTCACCAAGAAAACCAACGGTTTTGGTATTTCTTTGGCATATTTTGACAAAATTCCTCATGATAACTTGAATACCCCTTACAGAATTAACAACACCTTTTGGACATACTCTGAGTTATTACCAGGTAAAGTTGTAAGTATTTGGCAAGGTTATGTTCCAACAACAATCTACCCAACAGGTTACATGATGAACGCGGACATCCATATTACTTGCGATAACTTATCTACCAAAGAATTGATGAACTCAAACATTGGTTTGGCTGTTTATCCTAACCCATCTACTTCTAATAACAACGCAACTGCAGTTGTTAACTTGAAGTCAGCGTCAATGGTGAGCGCTAAGGTTTACGATATGAACGGTCGTGTGGTATTGGCTACATCGGCTCAAACTATGAATGCTGGTTTGAATGAATTGCCTTTGGCTACTAGCAACTTATCAACTGGTATTTACACGGTAACTATCGAAACTGCTGCTGGTACCAAATCTTCTAAATTTATTGTTAAGTAAGGTTATTTAACTTCACTGTATACTAAAAAGGACTTCCTATTGGAAGTCCTTTTTTTTGTAATTGCTTCATGTAACTTTGCTCTATGAAAAAACTTGTTTTAGGAGCTTTGTTGTTATTCAATGTAAAATCCGTTTTGAGTCAAACGTTTTTTGGATTGCAAAACAGCAACTATGCAGGGGTTCATTCAGCATATACAAATCCCGCGTCTTTGGCCAATATGCCATATAAACGCTATGCTAATTTTTCATCAATTGGCTTTAACATCAATAATAATTACTTAAGGTTTGAAACGCCATTTACCTTTGGTGAACTTATTACCAATAAAGTTGATCCACAATATAAAAATAGTTCTGGCAATATCAATTGGCAATCAAATTGGATTAAGGAAAGTCAGTCTAATGAAAATATGTGGGCCAATATCGAACTGGAATACAGAGGTCCTTCTTTTGCAACGCGCTATGGTGAAAATTTGGTTTGGGCAACTTCAACGCGAACCAGGAATTTTGTAAATATTTCAAATGTTGATCCTGAAATAGTAGGCTGGGCCAAATCATTATTAGATTCAGGGTCTAATTATCAAATATTAGATGCAATCAATCATACATTCGATTTAAGAGCAAACTCGTTTCAGGAAGTGTCTGCCTCGCTTTCATATTGCTTTGTGAATAACCGCGATATGCGATTTAGCATGGGAACAACCGGGAAATTGCTATTGGGTTTAGGTAGTTTTAATATTCACAATAATGGGGCAAAGCTTCAGGCATATGGACATGATTCAATTCGTTTGAATTCGTCTGATATTAAAGTAACGTATACCAATTTTGACTTTTTAAGTCAAATCTTAAAAGGAGTAATTTTTGGAAGTATGCCCAATTTGAATAAAATTTCTGGCTTTGGGTATGGACTTGATGTAGGATTTGCAATTGAAGTTGGAGAAAACGATGTCCTTCAAAATAAAACAAGAAAACTGCATGCCAAAAATTACAAATGGAAAATTGCGGGAGCGGTTTTAGATTTGGGACATATCAGTTATCCTTCAAAAACCACCGGATATTCAATAGCTACATCAACTCCAGTAACCTTAAATATGCAGGATCCAGCATTTTTGTACGCCGTGACCCAAGGTTCGTCTGGTGTGTTTAATTATGTAACTGAATTTGCAAAGCAAAAAGGTATATATAAAACAATTGAAGAAGATGCTGTGATTGATTTGCCTACCACCATACAATTACAAACAGATTTTCAGCTAATTAAATACTTCAACATTGCCGCGCATTGGCAACAAAGATTGGCATCTGTTCAACAAAATATAATTTTAGGGAATAGCAGTTTGGTTGTTGTTCCTAGAATTGAAACAAAATGGTTTGAAATTTCCACCCCAATTTCAATTTACGACAATTACAGTCAGTTTGGGTTCGGTGCATTTTTACGCGTGGGACCTGTTTTTGTTGGAACTGACAACATGCTTAAGTCGCTAAATACAAATTCACACACGGGTATGAATATGTATTTTGGTATTAGTTCGGTATTGCCTTAATTAGTCAATTACTTCAACGTCAACAAAATCGGCTTCGTTGTTGTTTATTTTGTTTGGACTTGTGCTGTTAGTTGATTGAAAGTTGGAGGATACTTTGTTCATGAATCTGTAAACGAAAATGATTCCCAATAAGTTTATTGACGCAAAAAATATCCAGATATAGGTAACGGTATCAATCCAAGATTTGTCTTTAAACAGCCATATGAAAAATCCGGTATACAATTGCCTAATTATCCATTTCTTAAACTTGGCAATTTGAATCTGTTTGATATTTTTGGCTGTGTTTTGTCCATCATTTGGATTGTTTCCAAATGACCCAGATGAATATTTAAATTGAAACATTACTTAATCAATTCTCGTAATTCTGGCGCCCAAAGCATTCAAACGTTCTTCAATTCGTTCGTAGCCTCTGTCAATTTGTTCAATGTTTCGGATAGTACTTTTTCCTTTGGCACTCATAGCAGCGATTAAAAGTGCTACACCTGCTCTAATATCGGGAGATGACATTGTGATGCCTTTGAGTTTAGTTCTTCTATCCAAACCGATGACTGTTGCACGATGAGGGTCGCAAAGTATGATTTGGGCACCCATATCAATCAAATTGTCTACAAAGAACAATCGGCTTTCAAACATTTTTTGATGGATAAGAACTGTTCCTCGGGCTTGTGTAGCCGTAACCAAAGCAATTGAAATAAGGTCTGGGGTAAAGCCTGGCCAAATTTGATCAGAAATGGTTAAAATAGATCCATCAATGAAACTATCTATTTCATAGTGCTCATTTTCAGGAATATAAATATCATCGCCTCTTATTTCTAATTTGATGCCCAAACGTTCAAAGGTTTTGGGAATGATTCCCAACATATCTACCCTACAATTTTTCAAGGTGATTTCACTTTGGGTGATTGCAGCCATTCCAATGAATGAACCTATTTCGATCATGTCTGGCAAACATCTGTGATCGCAACCGTTCATGGATGTAACACCTTGAATAATAAGTTTGTTAGAGCCAATCCCATCAATATTAGCACCCATGGCATTGAGCATGGTACATAATTGTTGAAGATAAGGTTCACAGGCCGCATTGTATATGGTTGTTTCTCCTTCGGCGAGAACGGCAGCCATTAAAATGTTTGCTGTTCCTGTTACAGAGGCTTCGTCCAAATGCATAAAGCAACCTTTCAGTTTTTCTGATTGAACCCTGTAAAAAGATTGTTCAGCAATATATTCAAACTTGGCACCTAGGTTAATGAATCCCTCAAAATGTGTGTCCAAACGTCTGCGGCCAATTTTATCGCCGCCGGGACTTGGAATATACCCTTTGCCAAAGCGAGCGAGGAGAGGGCCAACAATCATGATTGAGCCGCGCAATGCAGCACCTTGCTTTTTGAATTCGGCGCTGTCTAGGAATTCTAAATTTACTTTGTCTGCTTTGAAGGAGAATTTACCTCTTTCCATGCGATTGGTTTTTACCCCTAAATTTTGAAGAAGTTCTATCAATTTTAGAACATCTCTAATTTCAGGAATGTTATCAATAATTACTTCCTCTGAAGTAAGTAATACAGCACAAATTACTTGTAAAGCTTCGTTTTTAGCTCCTTGAGGAATAATTTCCCCTTTTAATTTGTGACCACCTTCAATTTCAAATACTGCCATGAATTTTAAAATCTACGGTAATTTTTACCGCGGGTTTGATTTTTCTTATTGTTGTTACTGTTGTTGTTTTTATTGCGATTAAATCCTCCGGTATTGTTATTGTTTTTGAAGAATTTTTTAGGTTGGAAATTACTCGCATCCACGGATACCGTAATTTCAGAACCTTCAAGTTGCAATTGACCTTTTGATAATATTTTCAAATGTTCGGCAATGACTTCATTACTCAGGTTTTCATTGTTCCAAATTTTACAGCTGTTGTACATGAATGAAGCAATTAAGTTTACCATTTCTTGACGCAATTCAGGTTCTTGCATTTCAGAAACTTTGTCAACCATCATTTGAAGGTTTCGGCCATAGAATCTAAAGCGAATATTTGTTGTTGGATAACCTATCGTTTCAGGTTTTTTTGATTTTACCTCCGGTGTTGGAATTGGGTAAGGAGAATCAACATCCAACTGGTATTGACCAATTTGGAAAATATGTCCCCACAAAATTTCTTTGTAGTTCGCTTGAAGTTTAATCTCAGGATTTAAAGCAGCCATGATATTCACCAAGTTGTGAACCCACTGTGTGCGTTTGTCTTTGTCGGCAATTGATTGAATATGTGCTACATATTCTTGAATATGGCGGCCATATTCTGCAATTCTCAAATGGTCTCTTTGAGTATTATAATCACTTTGAAGGATTGTCATTTTTGCAGTTGCAAATTAAGTATTGATTTGTGTAAAATTATAAAACTTTTAGATACTTCAAATGTTCATTTTAAAGATAAATCTAATATGAAAGCAAAGATAATAGAAAATTACATTTTGCATTACAATAGAAATGGGAAAATGCCTGTAAGTGTATTTGCGTTTTGCGAAACAATGGAAATGCATGAATCTGATTTTTACAATGAATTTGCAGATTTCAATTCACTTGAATCGCAGGTTTTAAGTCAAATTTGGTCGGATTCACTTCAAAAATTACAAGGGCAAGAATATTATGAGGAATGTTCTAACAATGAAAAATTACTTTCTGCGGTATATGCTTTTGTTGAAAATCTGAAAAATTACAGAAGCTATTTGCTTTTGAAATACAAAGATTGGAGCAATCCACTTGATCAGATGTCCTCAATGAACGGATTTAAGAAATCATTTTTTAGTTATCTAGAATCCTTGGAATTTGAGAATAAAGGGATAGGAATTCAACAAGTGGACAATTTACTTGAAAAAGGAATGTACCACGCGTTGTTTACCAATTTGTCCTTTGTTTTTCATTTTTGGTTGAAAGATACAAGTCAAGGGTTTGAGAAAACGGATGCATGCATTGAAAAATCATTTGCTTTAAGTTTTCAATTGATTGCCAATAACTCATTATCTACTGCTTTTGATTTTGGAAAGTTTTTGTTTTCTAACTTCAAATGAAAACCCAAGATAAAATACCCAGCAGTAAATTCGAAAGAGCTGTAAAACTGGTTGGTACAGGTGCTAAAATTGGAGGTAATTACCTAAAGTATTATGCCAAAAAGAGCATAACTGGTGATTCAGATAAAAAAGATCTGCACGAGTCGAACGCTGAAGATATCTATGATTCTTTAAGCAATTTAAAGGGTAGTGCGCTAAAAGTTGCTCAAATGTTGAGTATGGATAAAAATATCCTTCCAAGGGCTTACACTGAAAAGTTTGCACTTTCACAATATTCTGCTCCACCAATGTCGCCGCCTCTCGTCATTAAAGCTTTTACAAATGCAATTGGTAAATCTCCTTTTGATGTATTTGATGAATTTCAAGCAAAATCTTTGGCTGCCGCTTCAATTGGTCAGGTTCATTTGGCAAAAAAAGATGGTCACCAATACGCTGTAAAAATTCAATATCCAGGCGTTTCAGATTCTATCAAAAGCGATTTAAAAATGGTTAAACCCATTGCAAACGCTATGTTTGGTTTGTCTGAAAAAGAAATGAAAAAGTACTTTCAAGAAGTAGAGGATAAACTTATTGAAGAAACGAATTACCATTTGGAATTAACACGAGGTACTGAAATTGCCGAATCATGTGCACACATTGAAAATGTAGTTTTTCCAAAATATTACAAAGAACTGAGTGCCGAAAAGGTTTTGGTAATGGATTATTTAGAAGGTCTTCATTTGAAGGAATATTTGCAAACCAATCCAACCCAAGAAGAAAAAAACAAACTTGCTCAGGCTTTGTGGGATTTCTACGAATATCAATTGCATACGTTAAAATCAATTCATGCAGATCCGCATCCTGGAAACTTTTTGTTTACAGCAGAAGGGAAAGTAGGGGTTATAGATTTTGGTTGCATTAAAGTTGTGCCAGATGATTTTTATTTCAGTTATTTTCCTTTGTTGCTCACAGAGGTTCAAGAAAATCCTGAGTTAATTGCAAAATTAATGAAGGAAATTGAAATCATTTTCCCTGGAGATAGTCAAAATATCATTGATGAATTGACGGATGCATTTGTTAAAATGACCAATCTTTTAAGTACGCCATTTAAATCAGAAAAGTTCCATTTTACCTATGAATATTTGGATGAAATTTATGCGATTGGCGACGAGATTTATCAAATTCCAGAGGTGAAAAAACCAACACAACCAAGAGGAAGTAAACATGCGCTTTATGTGAATCGTACTTATTTTGGAATTTATAGTATAATGGCAGATTTGAATGCCGAAATTCTAACGAAACCAAGTCATTGGAAAAATGCCTTATTAAAGCATCACAACTTGTTGTGATGCTTTAATATTTCTTTGTGAGTTATATTTTTACGTCCAAAGTAAATAATATAGCTCTACCATCCGATGGCATCACTCCGGGTCCCGGATAACCGCTCGCTCTTCGTGTAAAGTACTTAGCGTTGGTTAAATTATTCACTGTGATTTTTATGGAAATGTCTTTTTTAACATTCACTTTTAAATTTAAATCGCAAATTGAATATTCAGGAATGATTCCGTTTTGGGCGTTTGCGGAGATCCCAACTGTATTTAAAGCGTCATTAAACGTTTGACCTACATAGCTGTATTGAAATCCAATATTGAATAATTCTTGACTCGTTTTATCATTCAAATAGGCAAAATTAACCCCAGTCCTGACAATATTTCTCGGCGCATTTTCTATCAAGTTATTATTGATATTTTTAGATTCATTCAAACCAGCTGAATTTTTAACCGTCACATTAAAATCTTGATAACGTGCATCGTTAAATGAATATGAAACAAATACTGGCATTTTAAATTTCTTTTTGAGGGACGTATGCGCCATTGCATCAATTTCAATTAATGCTTCTATTCCAGCAGTAAAGCTATTTCCAACGTTTGTTTTTAGGGTATAGGATTTATTATTCGCGTCGTACAAGGAAATTCTACCCGCTCGGTTATTATACTGTAAGCCAAAAATACTTGCATCCAAATAAAACCACTTTCCAATAATACCTCTAATTCCAATGTCTGAATTAATTCCTGACGCATCTTTTAAATTGGCATCAATTATTTCTGTGCCGGGAACAGCTTGCATGTCTGAAAACAGAATAGGTCTGTAAGCTTGATTGATATTTCCATAAATCTCTAATCCATTGTTTAGATGATATTCAAGTCCAAAACCCCCAATAATAAAATTTCTAATTTGGGCTGGAGCAACAATATTGATTGCTGTACCATCTGAATTAAATCCTGTTCTACCCGAAGCCACTGAATGGATATTTTCGTAACGAATACCTGGAATTAGCAATAGCTTTTTGGAAACTCGAAAAACTTGTTCAAGAAAAACGCTATAATTTTTAGTATCGAATTTAAATTCTCCTGGGAAAACCCAATCTGAAGTAAAATTATTATCGGTTCCTGTGCTGCCAATTCCTTTTTGAAAGCGCTCGGTAAAACTTGTGAAATATCGAATACCAGTTGTAATTGTTTGTTTTTGATTGCCAATGTAATAGTTGAGCAAATAACTTGCCTCAATGCCTCGGTTATGATATTTGTCTATGGCTAGTTCTCTCGGAGCATATTGAAGTGTTTTTGATTGGATCGTGTCAGGGATATCAATTGCTTTGGTAAAACCAACGCTTTTGCGATCTGCGTCCATTCCAAACGCCATAATTTGTAGCGTTTGATTACTATTTATTTTCCAATTGAATTTTATGTTTCCAGTAAGCCACGGAGTAGAAAACCAATTTCTGTTGCGGTTACTTTTGGTAATGTCACCATTCATATCCGCGTCTGTTAAACCTCCTGGTTGCTGGCTTAGCATGTTGTAATTGGTTAAATCAAATGCGATATCTGTGTTCTTCGAAAATTGATATCCTCCAGAAAAATAGAGCGTTTGCGTATTGTAAGCACTGTTTTTTCGAAATCCTTCTGCAGATCGTTTATCGTAAAATGCGTAATAATAGAAGTTGTTTTTTCTTCCACTTACCGCCAAAAAATTGTTATACAAGCCGAAGCTACCTATGGTTTGTGCTGTTTGAATGGTAATAGGTTTTGTTTCAGATTTGCCATCGCGCATAACATAATTGATCATACCTCCAAATTGAGGTCCAAATTGCAATGCTCCTGCACCTTTGATGATGTGTATGCGCTGAATTGCTTGCATTGGCGGGTTATAATAGGCTTCAGGATAACCATATGGATCAGCAGCAATGTCAGCACCATTTTGACGAATGTTAAATTCCCAGCTTCTATTCGGGCTTAAACCGCGGGTTGAAATTCCAATTTGAATGCCAGATCCATCGCTTTCCCAAATATGCATTCCAGGAACTTTTGCTAAAATTTGACGCATATTGTTGTTCACCACTATGGTATTTAAATTGTCGAGAATAATAATTGCATTTTTTTTCCCGGCATTGATTTTAGTACCTATGATTTCTGGCGATGGCAAAACATCTCTTTTGCTTTGTTGACCAACCAACGATATTTCTTCTAAATATTCAAAGTGATTTTTTGATGTGTCATTTAAAGACTGGCCATTCACATTTCCAATAATTCCACAAAGTCCAAAAATGATAATATTCTTCAGCATTTTATTTAGATTAATTCTAATTAAGTGCAAATCTAAATTTTATTTAGAATAATTACAAATAAATTAATATTTTCTTTCTTTCCAAATGGTTTTTGCCGGCAAGAGAAAGAAAATTGCTGTACCAATGGTAATTAAAAACATGTAGAACTCATATAAAATATGCTTGAATATCGTTTGTCTTGTCTGCCCTAACAAGGTATAAATTTTATTAATTTGTATGGTTTGTACGCTGAATTTGAGAAGCCAAAAAATCAAACCCAATTGAATGTTAATTACCAATAAAATGGGCATAACAAAATAAAACAAACCATAGATTCCAAATAACAGCCACCAATACCAGGGCAATTCTTTACCGCCGCTGAGCCATCGTTTGCGCTGATGTAATAGGGGTAAAAATCCTTCAATCTTATCAGAAAAAGCCAAAACTTCCGGACTCATTACATTGTTCCATTTCCAGCCTTTCTTGCAAATTTCTGAATACAGTTTATAGTCTTCAGTAATGGAAAATTTGATTTTTCCATAGCCTCCGATTTCCCAATAGGCTTCTTTTTTTATAATCATGTTATTGCCAACTGCAGTTGCAGGAATTCCTGAAAATGAAATAAGATTCAATAAGCCCATGAAATATGCCCAATCTATTTCTTGAAGCCAGCCCCAAATTCCATCGCTTTTCACCATTGTGGTTCCACTTGCCACACCCATATCAGAAGACAAACTACCTAATAATCCCAATGCCCAATTCGGATTCACTTCCACATCGGCATCGGTAATTAAATAGTAATTGCCCGTTGCAAATTTATCGAGTTGCGCCATTGCACGGGCTTTGGCTTTCAATCCAGAGTCATCATCTACAATGTCAACCAATTGTATTTGTGCTTTTTTTTCGTTATATTCAATTGTCTCAGATGTGAAAGAATTAATAAATGCCAACACCAAATCCTTCGTTTTGTCGGTGCTTTGGTCATTCCCAACGAGAATTTGAATTTTTTCTTGGGGGTATTTCAATTTTACCAGAGATGTTAAACATTGTACAATGTTTTTTTCTTCATTTCGGCAGGCTACCCAAATGCTGATTTCGGGTAAATCATTAGAAATTACTTTCCATTGGTTATTTTCACCCACGTAATTTTTGTAGTGAGAATAAACTTGGTATCTAAACAATGAAAGTGTTTGCCAAATTTGAACCAACAAATACAGTGAAACCAATACAATGAGAATGTATAAAATCATTAGGTTATGGGTTTGAAATGGAATCCTCTCGCTAACATATTGTTAATGTATTTCGGTAAAATTTGATTCAGTTGTGCTTGGGCTTTTAAACTGTCATGGAATACGATAATACTGCCATTCCTCGTTCTTTTGGAAATCTTTCTTAGGCTATCTGCACAATTAAGAGTTCTGTCGTAATCATAAGTCAAAATATCCCACATTATAATTTTATATCCCATATCAATAATTGCCTTGCCTTGCTTTTTTGTAATCCTGCCATAAGGCGGTCGAAATAATTTGCAATTGTTGTGATTCAATAATTGAATTTGGCATTTTTCAACGTTATCAATGTATTTGTCAATGGGGGATGTCCAACCTTTCAAATGATTATACGTGTGATTGCCAATTGAATGTCCCTCAGAAACAATACGCTCCATTACTTCCGGAAACTTATTTGCGTTTTCACCTACAGAAAAGAAAGTTGCTTTGATATTGTTTTTGCTTAAAATATCGAGCACTTCATTCGTTACAATATCATTTGGTCCATCGTCAAAAGTCAAATAAACTGACTTATCGTTTTTAGCCATTCGCCAATGATAACGGTGAAAAAAACTTTGGATAAAGGATGGAATCCTGTAATAATGCATAGAAGGAACAAAAATGATGGATTTTTTTGAGGATTGCATCATTCGATGCCTTAAATTTGCAATATGTCTCAAAAGATAACTTTGGTTGGCGGCGGTTTAGCTGGTAGTTTAATGTCAATTTACTTGGCTAAGAAAGGGTATGATGTTCACTTGTATGAAAGACGTGGCGACATGCGCCTTGGCCAGTATCAAGGGGGCAGGAGTATCAATTTGGCCTTATCTACCAGGGGAATTAATGCTTTAAGTAAAGTTGGGTTGGTAAACGATATCTTGAATATATCCATTCCAATGAAAGGCAGAATGATGCATAGCGTTGCGGGCGATTTGGCTTATCAAGCTTATGGAAGAGAAGATCAAATGATTTATTCTGTATCTAGAGGACAGTTGAATATTAAATTATTGCAATTGGCAGATCAATATCCGAATATTCATATGTATTTCGACCACAAATGTACCAATGCCAATTTAGAAACCAACGAAACCACTTTTGTAAATGCAGCCGGAGAAATTGTAAAGGACAAAGCAGATGTTATTCTATCTACCGATGGTGCATTTTCCGCGGTTAGAGATGCAATGATTCGTTATCCCCGTTATAACTTTTCTCAAACTTATGAAGATTACGGATACAAGGAATTAGAAATTGTACCTGGAGCAAATGGTGGATTTCAAATGGATGTAAATAGTTTACATATTTGGCCGCGCAGCAGCTTCTTAATGATTGCATTGCCCAACCCAGGTGGAAACTTTACTTGTACTTTATTCATGCCCTTTGAAGGCGAAGTGAGTCTTGAAAAACTCAATACAAAAGAGGCGGTAATGTCGTTTTTTGAAACATATTTTCCTGATGTATTGTCGTTGATGCCTAATTTGGTTGATGATTTCTTAAATAATCCAACAGGAAACTTGACAACCATGCGTTGTTATCCTTGGGTTAAAAATAATGTTGCTTTAATGGGCGATAGCGCGCACGCGATAGTGCCTTTTTATGGACAAGGAATGAATTGTTCATTCGAAGATTGTGTAGTATTAGACCAATGCATAGATGAGTTTAATGGAGATTGGACAAAGATTTTGGATGCCTATCAAAAATCGAGAAAACCCAATGCCGATGCAATTGCCAGTTTGGCTTTGCAAAACTTTATAGAAATGAGGGATTTGGTTGGATCTCCTGAATTCTTACACAAAAAGCATGTAGAACACGACTTGGTGGTTTTATATCCAGATAAATTTAAGAGCCAATACGAAAGAACCACCTTTTCAAATGACAATTATTTAGATGCACTCAATTGGGGAGCAAAAAATGACGCGTTGTTGGAACATATCATTTCTGAAAAGTTAGAAGATAAAGTAAATGATGCTCAATTTATGGAGCAATTATTTGCAAAAATGTTTTAACAATTATTTTTTCTCAGCTTTTTTATTGACTTCAACAATACTGTCAATAAAATCAGGATTATAATTGGTTTTATACTGTTTCTTCTGCGTATACTTTTTACCAGTTTTTTGGTGATATTCTTTATTGGGTTTTAAAATTGCAAAATATGCCCAAAGAGCAATGCCCGTGATGATAGTGAAAAATATAATGGCAACAGCCAGTTTTTGTTTTTGTTGTTTTTCCATGATTTATAAAGGAGATTTTATTTTTAGTTCAGCAGTTAGTAATTCGATGTCTTTGCAAACCGCATCCACCAATGGAATGCCATTTTTTGATCTTTCCTTGGTCAAATAGTATTCTATTTCTCCAGGAATTAAAACAGGATTTTCGATGTCTATTGATACTGTATTTTTGAACGATTGAATCCATAAATCCATGTTCTTTTTTGTGGTTTCTTTGTTTTGAAAACCATCCATATCCCAACATCCCACAAAATGGCCTATGCCTTTTCCTGGTTGATTTGCAATTGGGTCTAAAAATGAAACAAAGGGTGGTACCCATGGGCCAAAATTTGCTCCAGTTAATACCCCAGAAAATATGTCAACCCACGATCCAAGTCCATATCCCTTGTGATATCCTCCGTTTTTATTACTTCCTAAAGGAAGCAAAATTCCTCCATTTTTCAATGCCTTGGCATCGGTGGTGGGTTCACCATTTTGTGTGATTGCCCATCCCTCAGGAATGGGTTTGTTAGATCGTTCTGCAATTTCAAGTTTCCCATTGGCAGCAGCAGCGGTTGCCATATCGAGTACAAAAGGTATTTCATTTTGGGTAGGTACGGAAATGCAAATCGGATTTGTACCTAACATTCTCTGTTTTCCACCGGCCGGTGTAACCAACGGACTGGCATTTGTCATTGCAAACCCGATAAAATCTTTTTCTAATGCCATCATCGCATGGTAAGCTGCAATACCAAAGTGATTTGAATTTGAAATACCCGCCCAACCACTTCCGTATTCAGCAGTTGCTTCCATTGCCAAGTTCATGGCATATGGGGCAGATATTAAACCGATTGCACCATCTGCATCCAAATGAATCATTGTCTTTTTTCTATGCGTGACAATGAAATTCGGGTTTGGATTAATTCTTTTATTTTGTATTAATCTGACATATCCATTTAAACGGGCAACCCCATGACTATCAATTCCTCTTAAATCAGCATCGACCAATATTTTTGCACTTAATTGTGCATTTTTTGTAGAAAAACCACAAGTTTCAAAAACGTTGGCAATCCAATTACTTAGAATCTCTGATTGAACGATTGTCATTTTGTTACTTTCAACCATTTTTGAATGGCACCTTCCGTTAACCAATATTCGTTAGTTTTTTGATTGGCATTCAAAGATATTGAATAATCGATCTCGTTGAATCCTTTAAAACTGCCAGATAATGTTCGAATTAATCCTCCACGGCTAATCATCATTTCTACTGATTCTGATCTTCCAAGTTTCATCCATGTTGCTTCCAAATCATTATTAATCCGAACTCCATTAAGTGCAATAATTTCATCATTTACGTTCAATCCTAAGTCCAAAGCGGGACCGGGATTTCTTACATATTTCACAATGGTTTTGCCGTTTGAAATTTCGCAATTTAAACCCCAATTGAATTTATTAGATTCAACTTTTTTGATGTCTAAATCTAGATTTTTGAAAATTGATAAATAATCAGGAGAGTCTGTTGTTTCCAACCACTTTTTGAAATCGGCTGATAAATCTACGCCTGCAACTTTGTTACATACATTTAAAAAGTCTTCATCAGTATAGCCCATGCCATCTTTTACTTTCCCTTTTTTTGTGTTTAGGTAGAAGTCGTTGTACAGGGTTTTGTAAACATCATCCAATGATTTTTTACCATTGGTAGCTTTTGATATAGTCATATCCAGCAATGCTCCAATAATTAATCCTTTTGAATAATAGGAATACGAGTTGTTTTTTGAATTTTCTGAGGGACGGTATTCTTTGATCCATGCATCCCAGCTCATTTCATGAAGTGTAGCTATTTTGCTTCCTGCTCTGTTTTCATGGTTATTGATATATCCTATCAAGGTATTTAAGAAATCTTGGCGGCTTACATATCCTGCTCGCATCAATGCCAATTCATCATAGTAAGAAGTGATTCCTTCGGCAATCCATAACGATTTGGTATAGTTTTCATTGTTGTAATCGAACGGGCCTAAGGCAACAGGTCTAATTCTCTTCACATTCCACAAATGGAAATATTCATGGGCCACAAGTCCTAACAAACCTTGATAACTAATTGGATTTGCATAACCAAATCTAGACATCATAAGTGTAGATCCATTTTTATGCTCTAAACCGCCACCGCCAGATTCTACATTTTGAACAACGAAAGTATATGATTTACAAGGGTGAATACCAACAATATTCGTCATGGTTTGACAAATATGTTGCATATCAAACTTGAGTTTTTCAATATTTGCGTTGTTTTTACCAACTAGCGCAACACGGTGCTTGATATTTGAAACTTCGAATTCAAATGTTTGGAAATTGCCCAATTGAACGGGCGAATCTAACAATTCATCGTAGTTTTCGAATTGCATAAATAGCTCAATAGGAGAATTTTGCAATGGTTCTTGACTAATTATGGACATTGGACTTGCAGCCGACATCCAACCTGCTGGAGAAAGCACTGTAAGTTCACCATTGAGTTTTTCTTTTCCCTCAACAAACATGCACACTGAAGCCATATTCAACAATGCTTGATCTGCGTCAATAAAGGAAGTTCTTACGCTTAATTCGAAGCAATATACTTTGTATCTAAATGAAATTTTATCTCCTTTTTTGGTAGGGAAGGACCAGGTGTTCTTGTCCGATTTGTTAATTTCTATGGCCCTGTTGTTAATGTCGCAACTCACAGATTCCACATTTTTTGCAAATTCACGCACCAAATAACTGCCAGGCGTCCAAACAGGCATGCTTATTTTTGTAAAGCCTTTTTCATTTGCAATGGTTTGGATAAGTACTTCTGCATAATGGCTTTTAGGGTTTGGAATACGAATTTCGTATTTTACATTTTGAGCGTCGATGTTTGTCATTGATGAAATTAGAATTACGAATAGAAAAAGTATTTTTTTCTGCATGTGGCAAATTTCATTCTTTTTGCTCAATTTATGTAGGAAAATTTATATGGGTTTTTCTTACCTTTGATATTATGAAAAACAGGATAGTTCTCTCAATATTTGTTTTAGGCTTATTTATTGTTTCGTTAAATACTTCTTGTAAAAAGGAAACACCAACAAACAAAGACACAACTTCAGTTGATACCACTAAAAAGGCTACCTATTTAGAACAGATGTTTGAATTGTATGTATTAAATTCACCGGTTATCATTACACAGGCCATTGATACAGGGGGTAATAACATAACTGCACTCTACCAAGATGAAATTATTACTTTAAAAAAGAAGACCTATTATGAAGGTCCTTTAGAAATTTTGGTTGGGGGAGTTTTATATAAAGGTACTTGGAAGTCAAACAATGATTATTCAACTTTAGATTTGTCAATTTCGGGCAAACCTGAGTTTGAGTTTTTTCTAAGTCCTTGGCGTTTCACTTACAAGTCGTTGAACATTTTGAGATTGGCTCCAATAACGAAGCCTTTAAAAAAGACATTAGAATTACAAAAGAAGTAATTAATCTTCTTCTTCTCTTTCCAAGATTACAGTTTTCCTTACTGTTTTGCGTTTTTCTGGATCAAAATATTCTTCAGTAACAACATTTTTTTGCCAAGGATGAACGTTGTTGTCCCTAAAAACAACCCTAACTGAGGCTGATACATGGTGATATCCATTTGTAAGAATGTTGTATTGGCACCCAAATCTAAGTCTATTTTGACCAAAAGAAGCACCTGCACTTAGAACACCTAACCTCGATTCTGTAGTTCCTGTAACAAAAAATTCTCTAAATCTTTTTGAGCGAAATCCATTTGTAGGATCATTTGGCTTATCATCCAAAAATGCTGAAACAAATCCATCATTGCTCATTCCCGAACGGCTAAATATGTAGCTTAAACCTCCCCAAAATTCGAGTTTATGAAACGAACGACCAAAGTTTAATCCATAACGCAAGGTTCTACATAAATAATCAATACGAGTTAAGTTATTTTTAAACCATACTCTTTGATCCGCGGTTTGGAAATCTTTAAACATATTCGCCTTATTTGTATTTAAATTAACACCTATAGAATAGTTAGAGTATTCTATAGATGGGGTCAAATGCCAACCATAGGTATGTATGCTTTGAATCCAATACAGCACGTCATGTGCAAAATAAATGTTATAATATCTTGTTGCTTTTCCAGTTGTAAACCCCTTGTCCTCAGTCCCTGAACTTGAAGAATATTTTGAAAACGTTCCAGCAAATTCGAAAGCATAACCTGGTGCCCAATGCAAAATAAAATTGTAAACTGGTGAAACGTTTTTGTTAATTCCAAGATCATCAAATGTTGGAAGGTACCATTGTATACTATCTCTTCCATTTCTAACAGAATTTAATGGTAATTGATTGGAGTCATTTAGTGTGAATAAAAGCCCCAAGGGAGTATTTATCGGAATTTCTGAAGCCCTTGTATTCGTTGGTTTTCCGTTAACAGGTATGATTTGCTTGAAAGAATCTAATGCGTAGAAAGGTTCGTTGTAGTATCTTGATGGTAAGCGAGCAGCCATTCCCGACCTTAACTCAAGTGACCAAGCGCCTGTACCTAGTATTTGGGCCCCAGAAAATGTATTTAAAGAATGTCCAATTACATGGCTATTAAAAAAATCGGTTGAATACAATTGAGAATACTTGGTATAAAAATCTTGTATTTGAGTAAATTGTTTCAACGTGTTAAAACTTCCTTGCGCATTCAAACTGCATAATGAACTTGAAAATCCAATAAGAATTACAATGAAAGGTTTAAAGAAATGTTGCACTTTTGACACTTTGGAAATGAAGTTCAAATATATTAAAAGATTTTCATTCTTTTACCAATACTGAAATCAAAATCGAATTAGTATCTTTGTTTCATGGAAGAAATATTTGTGAACAAAGTAGCAAACAGTGGTTTAATTTCACTAAACCTAGAGGATTATTATTCCGTTGGCGATAGGGTTGAATTAGATTTAAAAGAATTGTTGTTCATGGGATTGGTATTGAAGGAAAAAGATTTCAGAGAATTCATCAAAACCAATGATTGGACGGTGTATCAAAATAAATTAGTGGCAATATATTGTTCAACTGATGCCATTGTTCCAACGTGGGCATATATGTTGATTGCAGCTAAGTTATCAGGAGTTGCGGCAAAGGTTGTTTTTGGAGATTTAAATGCCCTAGAAACTGCACTTTGGGAAACGGCATTCGAAAAATTAGAAGTTGAAGATTACAGAGACCAAAAAGTGGTGATCAAGGGTTGCGGTGATTTGCCCGTTTCACCCGCAGCTTATACCAATATTTCTAACAAGTTAATTCCAGTAGTACAAAGTTTGATGTACGGCGAACCGTGCAGTACAGTGCCTGTTTATAAAAGAAAAGGTTGATTAAATCAATCTGCTAACCCTCCCGAAAGCTTTCGGGATAATCGGTCTAACCTGTCTAACCTGTCTAATCTAATAATGGGTTTAATCAATAAAGGTAACCTTTATGGTATTGGTTCTTTGTTTCTTGTGAATTGGCATACTTGCACAATTGATCACACAATCTCCCTCAACTACAATTTTTTCTTCTTTTAATATGTCAATGATATCTTGGAACGTTTCATCTGTACTTACAAATTTGTCATAATAAAATCCGCGAACACCCCATACCAGGCTGAGTGTATTCAATAAGAATTTATTGTCGGTAAAAATATAAATACTGGCCTCTGGACGGTAACTCGCAACTTTAAATCCTGTATATCCACTCTTTGTCATTGCAATGATTGCTTTTGCTTTTAAGTGGTCACTCATTCTTACTGCAGTAAAACAAATTTCATCAGATGCAAAAGAAGGAGAGGAGGCATCTGGTTTTACACCTTTGTAGTAGGCTCTTCTATCTGATTCAATATCAGTAATGATGCTATTCATAAATTCAATCACACGAATTGGATATTTTCCAACTGATGTTTCAGCCGAAAGCATTACTGCATCTGCACCATCTAAAACTGCATTTGCTACATCAGTAATTTCTGCCCTTGTGGGCATGCTATCTGTAATCATGCTTTCCATCATTTGGGTAGCAATGATTACGGGTTTCGCAGCCAAAATGCATTTTTCAACGATTGATTTTTGAATTAGAGGGACTTTTTGGAGTGGAACTTCAACTCCCAAATCACCACGTGCCACCATGATACCATCAGCTACTTTGATGATGCTATCTATGTTTGCAACCGCCTCAGGCTTTTCTATTTTTGCAATTACCTTGGTGTGTTTCCCTTTTGCAGCAATAATTTCCTTTACTGCAATAATATCTTCTGCGGTTCTTACAAATGACAAAGCAACCCAATCTACATTCTTTTCTAAACCAAATTCAAGATCAATTAAATCTTTCTCGGTTAAACAGGGAATGGTAACTTTCGTATTCGGTAGGTTAAATCCTTTGTTTGAAGTCAATACCCCACCTGCGACAACAATGGCCTTTAGATTTTTTGAATCTACTATAGAATCGATTACCAATTCAGATTTACCATCGTTTAGTAATATACGTTCGCCAGGTTTTGCATCAAGGGGAAGTCTATCATAAGAAACATAAATTTTATCTTTTGTACTGATGCATTCAACAGTGGTCACAATGATTGACTCTCCATCTACAAGATGAATTTCTCCATCTACTTTGCCAATGCGCAACTTTGGTCCCTGAAGATCTTGAAGAAGGGCAATATTGCTTCCTAATTTCTCATTGATTTTTCTGACACGTTCAATAACTTCATTATGTATTTCATGTGCTCCATGAGAAAAGTTTAGTCGGCAAACATCCACTCCAGCGTGAATTATTTTTTCTAACATGTCTTCGCTGCTCGTTGCAGGCCCAATCGTTGCTACAATTTTGGTTTTGTTGAAATTCTCGTTGTACATAGTTTGTTATAGATGTTGCAGCAAATTAACCCAAGTAAATTTAATTGCTTTTTCTGGAGGGAAAACATAAGCCGTTTGAATTTTATCAATCGATTTTAATTTTTCCAACCAAAGTTCAAAGTTAGGCATTAGTTCTTCATCCTCTATCAAAATCCAATAATCTGGAGTGGGTTTTCCTGAATAAATTTTTCCCGAGGTGCCATTATTTTGCAAAATCCACATCGAAGTAAAGTATTCTGAACCTTGAAAATGGTATTCAACATGCTGCGAAATTCTATTTTGCGACAAATTTATTGCAAAAGTTTCGGGTTCGCACACAAATTTTAAAGAAAAAGTGTCATTAAGACACCAAGCCAGCAAATACGGGCTATAATCGGCATGTATAGCCACTATTTTGAAGTCGCTTGGGTGCTTAATAATGGTAGATTTGTATCTTTTCATTGATAAAATTTCAATACAAAAATAAATTTTCATTCTGATGTCAAGAAAAAAATGTTTCTTTGTAGCGCAAAAAAACACTCATTATTATTCATTATTATCATGTCAGACATTGCAGAAAAAGTAAAAGCCATTATCGTAGATAAGCTTGGCGTAGATGAAGCAGACGTAGTTACGGATGCTAGTTTCACCAATGATTTGGGTGCAGACTCATTAGACACAGTTGAATTGATCATGGAATTCGAAAAAGAATTCGACATCAGTATTCCCGATGATCAAGCAGAAAAAATCCAAACAGTTGGGGAAGCTGTTCGTTACATCGAAGAAAACAAAAACTAATTTATGCAACTCCGAAGAGTTGTTGTAACTGGAATGGGTGCAATTACGCCCATAGGAAATACTCTTGACGAGTATTGGAAATCACTGGTAGCGGGTACCAGTGGCGCTGGCTTAATAACCCATTTTGATACGACTAAGTACAAAGTGAAGTTTGCTTGTGAGGTCAAAAATTTTGACGTCCTCAACTTCATTGATAGAAAAGAAGCGCGAAAAATGGACCCATTTGCCCAGTTTGCTATGGTGGCCGCTGATGAAGCTATATTACATAGTGGAATCTTACAACAATCTCACAACCTCGATCGCATCGGGGTTATTTGGGGCGCTGGAATAGGTGGCTTGTCTACCTTTTTCACTGAAATTGTAGATTATGCTAAGGGCGATGGCACTCCACGCTTCTCGCCCTTCTTCATTCCCAAAATGATTATTGATATTGCCGCTGGGTATGTTTCAATGAAACACAACTTAAGAGGTCCTAATTATGGTACCGTTTCTGCTTGTGCTTCTTCTACCCACGCACTCATTGATGCATTTAACTTAATTCGTCTTGGGAAAGCTGATGCCATCGTTACAGGAGGGTCAGAAGCTTGTGTGAATGAACCCTCAGTTGGGGGTTTTAGTAACATGAAAGCCTTGTCTGAACGGAATGATGACATTATGACTGCCTCTAGGCCTTTTGATAAGGACCGTGACGGATTTGTTATGGGTGAAGGTGCTGCTTCTCTTGTTCTTGAAGACCTTGAACATGCAAAAGCACGCGGTGCAACTATCTATGCAGAAGTTGTTGGCGGTGGAATGACGGCAGATGCCTATCATTTAACTGCTCCGCATCCTGAAGGTTTGGGAGCAAAAAATGTAATGATTGCCGCTCTTGACGACGCCGGAATGAAAGTAAGTGATATTGATTACATCAATGTACACGGTACAAGTACACCCTTGGGTGATATTGCTGAAACAAAAGCCATTAAATCGGTTTTTGGTGAGCATGTGTATGACCTCAACATCTCAAGTACAAAGAGTCAAACAGGACATTTATTAGGTGGAGCTGGTGCTATCGAAGGATTAGCGAGTGTATTGTCCGTATATCACGATATTGTGCCTCCCACAATAAATCACTTTACGGATGATCCGGAAATTGATCCCAAGTTAAATTTAACATTTAATGTAGCACAACATCGTACTGTGAATGCTGCCCTAAGTAATACATTTGGTTTTGGTGGTCATAATGCATCTGTGATCTTCAAAAAATTCGTAGACTAATTGTTTGTGGATTGAAGCTTCTTTTTCAAAGATCCCCTCAACAAATTAAAAATCTGAGACGTAAAATTTATCTCATAACTGGGGTAAAACCTTTCCGTTTGTCAATTTATCGCGAAGCATTAACGCATAGCTCTGCTGCAGATGCAACACTCTCAGGCAATTTATTTGCGCCGAGAACATTAGACAATGAACGTTTAGAGTTTCTAGGCGATGCAATTCTCGATTCAGTAATTGCTGAATTACTATTTAATAGGTTTCCATATAAAGACGAAGGATTTCTCACCGAAATGAGAACCAGAATAGTGAACCGTGAACAAATGGGTATGCTTGCTCATCGTCTAGGATTGGTTGATGTAATGGAAATGAAGCAAGAGCTTCAAAAAAACCATACAGCACTTAAAACAATTGGCGGGAATGCTCTCGAAGCTTTAATCGGTGCAATTTATTTAGATAAAGGTTACAAGAAAGTATCGAAGTTTATTCACGATCGATTGGTAGGTCAATACTTAGATATTGACAAACTAATGCTTACTACAGTGAGTTACAAAGCGGTATTTCTGAAATGGATACAAAAAAATCAGAAGAAATTGGAATGGAAGTTTGAAACCGAAGGCACCGGTAAAAATGACAACCACGTAGTTTCCATGATGGTTGATGATGAACTTTGGTTCTCTGAAATTAATAAAAGCCGAAAAAAAGGAGAGGAGCTCTGCTGTGAAAAAGCTTGTCGCCGCCTAGAATTGGTTGATATCTAACTAAGCTTAATGCTTATTCCTCAGAAGATTCGTTGGTATCATCGTTTGGAACATAAATAATTTGTCCAGATTCTTTTGCAAACTGGCACCATTCACATTTGTTACATCCCTCCATGAAATTCAAACTTTGAAGTTTTTCATTTGCTTTAATCACCCACGATTTAATTAAATTAAAATCGTCATTTGAATAAATAATTGGAAAATCTTGGAATTCGCCATCGTCATTTGAAATCATGGATTCAATGACACCATTTCTAGATTTCCAGTTTTTTTCCTTGAATGATTCATTAATCATCATGGTATATAAACCCAATTGAAACCAATAAGAAGGAGGAAAATTCCCTTTGTCGATGTTTTGTTTTGAAGGGATTTTAGATTTTGTTTCCGTATTTTTTAACTTGCTTGTTTTATAATCGTAAACAGTGATATCATTTCCGTCAAAAACCATTTTATCTAAATTTCCTGTAATTGAAATACCATCAATTTTTGTGGTTATTGGAAATTCAGTTTCTATTTTTTCATATTTTTCATATTGCTTTATTTTCTGAGCATGGTATTTTGGCAAAATTGAACGGCCTTGGTCTAGTCTTAACTCAAATTGTTTTTGAGTAAATCCGGCGCGAACTTTCATCATTTCATATTCGAAATGTTTGACCAATTCAGATTGTGACATCCATTTTTTTGCATTCACACCTTTTACAACAAATTCGCGCATGGCAGCATGAATAGCAGTTCCAAAGGCGCCGTATTGATTCGGTGCTGATGGTACGCGTAATATTCGGCTGAAATAAAATTGCACTCCGCACGTCATTAGAGTTTCGATTGATGTAGGTGAAAATATTAAATTTTCAACTTTTGATTTAAGCCAATCTTTCTTGTCAATTTCCAAAATGGGTTTGGATGTTCTTTCCAAACATTTTTGTTGTGCCCACAATAGTTTTTCCATTGGGATTTGCAACGGTTCTTTTGGAATTTGATTTTCTTTGGCTATGTCTAAAACAAATGTTGATGCCAAACTATCAGATACTTTTGAAGCAATTTTAAATTTACAATAACTAATTGTAAGTTGTTTTTTAGCCCTAGTCATGGCCACATAGAACAAACGCCTTCTTTCTTCAAATGAATCTGAAACAGAGCTTTCGCTTTCAATTACTTTGTTGTTTCCAAGTATCAATTGGCGAATGTTAAACGGGATTTTCATTCCTTCATCTTTTTCCCAAACTGAATCATTGCCCCTCAAAATATAAACATGTTCAAATTCTAAACCTTTAGAACCATGGGCTGTTAAAAGTTGAACGCCGGAACTGTTGCCAATTCGTTTTTCAAGATATAAAGGAATATCAGATTTTTCCATTTTTTGAAACATGGAAATCATTTCTTTTAATGAAATAAAGGGGATACGGTTATTTTGTTGCACTGCAAACTCCATGAAACTATGAAGAATTTCCATTGACCAACCTGTGTCGTCTTTCTTCAATGCATATGCTAAAAATCCGCCTTCACTGTAAATTCTCTGAATTAATGTAGGCACATTCTCAACAGTTGCAATTTTGATCCATTTTTCGACATTTTCCCACAGTCCTTTGATTGATTCAATTGATTCTTTGCCGTAAATTTCTTCAGCGTCTGGTGATTTTAAAATTTTGGCAAAATGTTCTCTCCATGAATAACTTTCGTTATGGTATTCCTTTTTACGTTTAATTTGATAAATTTCAACTGAAATCTGATTCAATGTAAAAGTTGAAATCGCGTATCTGTCGCTTAATAACAATTGGTAAATGAGATACTCTCCGGAGTTTGGAAGACTTGCCTCACTAGATAAATATGTCATCCATTGAATCAGTTGTTTTACAATTGGTTCCTGTAATATATTGATGGCCCGATTTAAAACGAAAGAAATATTTTTCTCTTGAAAGAGTTCAATTATTGTTTGCGCATGCTTATGTTGACTGTATAATACAGCAATTTCTTTTGGAACAATTCCATCATTAATCTGGGCTTCAATTAACTCAACAATACCTACAGCTTCATGAAATTCATTTTGATATTGGATAATTTTAGTCTCTAAATTTGGGAAATCTTTATTTGATCCGCTGCTAATTAAATCCTTACTTAACCCTTCAATGGTATTGACCAATCTGCTGTTATTTTTTGAGATCAATTGTACACTGTCGTCTAAGATAGATTGGCTACTTCTGTAATTCTTTGTTAGCACAATGGTTTTTAATTTTTCAGCATACTTTTCTTTAAATCCGAGCATGTTACTCACCTTAGCTCCCTGAAACGCATAGATGCTCTGATCGTCATCTCCAACTACAAAACAGTTTGGATTGTCTTCCCAATATTCGATTAGAGAATATAAGATTTCATTTTGAATACCACTGGTATCTTGGTATTCATCTACCAAAATATATTGGTATTTCTCTTGAACAATGGATAAAAGTTCTTGGTCCGTTTTTAACTTTTCATTCACCCAATTGAGCATGTCAGAAAACTCATATACCCCAAGTTCTTTTTTTAGCGAATTATACCTGTCGAGCAATGCCGCCGCCTCCAAAAGTTTTTTCCAATTGTCTTGTAATGGCTTTCTTAGGTTTGTTTTGATGTCTCCAGCATTGAATTCTTTGTATTTTTTCTGATATACCATTTTGGGGAATTGCAATTTGAACATTTCATCGTCATTTAGTATATCTATCCAGAGTTTGAAATTACCTAAATTATATCCCTCAGATTCCATTAAATTCCATGTTTTGCGGAGGTTTCCAATGAGCGTGGTATCGCTATCTGAATAGCTTTTTAGTGGAGAGTCTTCATGTATTTCTTCAATAATTTGTTGAAGGATATCTATTCTTTCCAAATCATCCATCACGCGCATTTCACGCTTGCCAAATTTATCAGGAAAGTCTTTTATTATTTTGTTGCAAAGTCCGTGGAACGTAAATATGTTCACTTTGTACGCATCACTTCCCATAAATGTTGCCAAACGTTGCTGCATTGCGGTAGCCCCTGCATCGGTGTAGGTTAAACACAATATGTTTTCAGGAATTGATTCTTTTTGAAGGATGTTTAATATTCTTGTGGCTAGAATTTGGGTTTTACCAGTTCCTGGGCCCGCAATAACCATAACAGGTCCTTCTAAATGTTCAACTGCCTGCTTTTGCTCAGGATTTAATGATTGAAAAAGAGAATCAAATGAATTCATAGTTTGATAAATATAATAAATTTCTTGCAAATTTCAAAATAAATCAACTTTTTAGTTATAATGTTTGATAAAACCAAAAACCTCTTCCATCTTTGCTATACAATGCAAAACACGAAGTCTCAATACAGTGAGGTGATTAACCTATGCCGTAAAATTTTCTTAAAGAAAAATGAAGATTATGGTACTTCTTGGAGATTGTTCCGTCCAAGTAGTTTAACAGACCAAATTTATATTAAGGCCCAACGCATTAAAAATATTGAACAATCTGGGAATAACGCCGTAGGTGATGATATCATCAGTGAATTTATGGGTATTGTTAATTATTCAATCATTGCACTTATTCAACTTGAAATGATTTCCAATAAATCTGAATCTGATGATATTGAAACCATTACAAGTGCTTACGACAATTGGGCAACCAAAACCCGCGATTTAATGCTGCTCAAAAATTCAGATTATAGCGAGGTTTGGCGAGAAATGAGAATTTCTAGTTTTACAGATCTGATATTGGTGAAAATTGTAAGAATCAAACAAATTGAAGATAACCTCGGCAAAGTTTCAGTGAGTGAAGGTGCCGACGCCAATTATCAAGACATTATTAACTATGCCATTTTTGCATTAATTCGACTCTAATTTTTAAAACCATGAAAAAATACTTGAATTTGTTTGTGCGCTATTTTACTGGGGCGTTGTTTATTTTCTCCGGTATTGTAAAGCTCAATGATCCAAGTGGATTTGCAATCAAACTCAATGAGTATTTTGATGTTTTTGCACAAGATGTTGCTGTTAAGCAAGATTCAGTTCAGCTCATTTGTGAGGTAAATAATAAAAAATTAATTACCAAAACCTACGCAATTTATGCTTTTGACAAAGTTAAAAATGTAGATTGGCATATCAATCCAACCAAGGTTGACAATCCGCCGCCATATACCCGTTTCGAGGTCTTTGGCACTTGGGGTGGAACTCATTTTATTTCTGATGGCTATGTTGATCCGCCAGTATTAACCGCAAAATTTACCCTGTTAAAAAACAATCAAATTATTTTTGAGAAAATCGAAAAAATAGATACCAGTCAATATGGTATGCGCGATTATGCCTATCAAATTGATATAGCGAAATTAGTAAAGCCAGAATCTTGGTTACATGGGTTCTTTAAATCATGCAAAAATTACTCCTTGTATTTTAGTATATTCTTTTGTGCCTTAGAAGTGATCCTTGGTTTTGCAATGATTATTGCCTGGCAAATGAATATCGCCTTGTTTATTACCGCTTTGTTGGTCGTGTTTTTTACTTTCCTAACTTGGTATTCTGCTTATTTTAATAAAGTAACAGATTGTGGCTGTTTCGGCGACTTTTTAAAATTGAAACCTTGGGTGTCCTTCAAAAAAGATTTGGTTCTCATGATTTTGGTGGGAATGATGTATTTGGGAAAGAAGAATTATTCATCTTGGTTTGAAAAACAACGAGGAAATATTATCATGGTTGTTTTTTCTGGAGGGACATTGCTCTTCGGAATATTGTGTTACTTATACCTACCACTATGGGATTTTCTTCCCTATAAAAAAGGAAATAACATACAGGAAATAATGAAGTTTGTGCCAAAAGGGGAAAGAGCCTCCGACAGTATTTCGCTAAAATTTGTAATGTATAAAGGAAATGATTCCGTAAAAGTTACAAGCAAAGAATATGCAGGGTACATCGAAAAGGGATATATTTTCAGTAGACAAGATAGACAAGTGATTGTTGAGGGATATAAATCGCCCATACATGATTTTTCAATAATGAATCAGCTACAAGGAATTGATTACACAGATTCGATGTTAAATGCCAAAGTCCCTCAAATTTTATATCTTGTTCCTGTATTGGATGTCGCCAATACCAATCAAATTGAAAAGGTTGTAGCCATATACAAATGGGCTATGTCTAAAAATTATAAGTTTTATGCATTAACATCGGCTTCAATGGAGCCTGCAAAGCAATTTTGTTTGAAATACAAATTGCCATTTTTATTTTTAACTTCTGATCAAAAAATGTTGATGACAATGGCAAGGTACAATCCAACACTTTATTTATTTGACGGCGCAATTGTAAAAGACAAATGGAGCGGCAATCATGTTCCATCAGTTGAAAATTTGCAACTATATATAAAATGATCAAACCATTTTTTAAAAAGTTTCGCTTTTTAATGGCGGTTTTGGTTGGATTGGTTTTGTTTATTTTTGTATTGTTTCAGGCATTGCCAAGCGCGGATCAAATATTGAGCGCCCAAAGGTCCGATTCTGCTACCACGGCTGCAATTGTAAAAGATTTGGGTTTAGATCAGCCTATGTGGAAACAAGGTTTATACTATATGAACGACTTATCGCCAGTTTCAGTATATGCGAACTCAACGAATACAGAGAATTTAACAGGATATTCTTTTTCAGTAGGATCTTTTTGCATTTGGTTGAAATTCCCATACCTGAGAACATCCTTTCAAACAAAACAAAAAGTATCGTCCATGCTCATTGAAGCCTTTTGGGGAACTATGGTTTTGGCATTTGCTGCTATTATTGTATCAATTATTATTGGTATTCCATTGGGAGTATTGGCAGCAAAAAAACAGGGTACATGGATAGATAATGCGATTGTATGGCTTTCAACCATTGGTATTTCAGTTCCATCGTTTTTTTCGGCAATGATTTTTTCTTGGTTGTTCGGATTTGTATTGGCAAAATATACGCATTTGCCGATGACAGGGAGTTTGTGGGAAATTGATTCCTATGGTGAAACAAAATCTTTGGTGTTTTCTAACCTAATTCTTCCCGCAATTGCCCTTGGAATTCGCCCATTGGCAGTTTTTATTCAACTTACAAGAAATACTATGGTTGAAATTTTGGGTTTAGATTTCATCAGAACAGCCCGCGCAAAAGGATTAAGTGAAAGTGTAGTTATTTGGGGACATGCATTTCCTAATGCATTGAATCCATTGATTACCTCAATTGGTGGTTGGTTTAGTAGTTTGCTTGCTGGATCGTTCTTTACAGAGTATATATTTCAATGGAAAGGACTAGGTAAAGTGACCATTGAAGCACTGCAGCAAAGTGATTTGCCTGTGGTTATGGGAGCAGTTTTATTCACAGCATGTGTGTTTTTCGTTATTCATAGTTTTACAGAGCTGTTGTATGTTTGGATCGATCCTCGGATGAAAAATGAATAAAGTTTATTTAATAGGGCTTCCTGCTTCAGGCAAAACAACAACTGCTAAATGGTTAGCGGAAAAAATGGGTTGGAATAATTTGGATTTAGATGATGTCTTAGAAAATGAAACCGGTATGACAGTAGCGCAGTATTTTTCTGAAAATGGAGAGGATAAGTTTCGAGAATTAGAATCTACGATTTTAAAAAATACAAAGAATTTAAATCAGTTTGTTATTAGCTGTGGAGGAGGAACTGCCGCTCATTTTAATAACATGGATTGGATGTGTTCAAACGGCATGACAATCTATTTGAACACAGATTTAAGCGTAATTATTTCAAGAATTCAGAAAAATGCGGATGTAAGGCCCATGTTTTCAGGACTTTCTGTAGAACAAATTCGACTTAGGTTACTTGATGTCTTGGAAGAACGATCAATTTTTTATAGCAAATCAAAAATAATTTGGAATAAGTCAACACCTTCTGAGATGTTGCATTTTGCAGTAAATCAATTGGTTGCTTTTTGATTTTAGCCAATAAATTGAAATGTTGATTATTCGTGAATAATTAAAGCATCTTTTTTTCACTAAATAGTTTGCAAAAGTCAATTGCTTTCTTACTTTTGGATGATTAACCTATTATAAAACAATACACAATGAACAAATCAGATTTAATCGGTAAGATGGCATCAGATGCTGGTATTACCAAGACTCAAGCTCAAGCAGCTTTGAACAGTTTCATCAGTGCAACAACTGGTGCTTTGAAAGAAGATGACAAAGTTATTCTTGTTGGATTCGGTACTTTCTCTACTTCAACTCGTAGCGCTCGTAAAGGCCGTAACCCACAAACTGGTAAAGAAATTGATATTGCTGCTAAAAAAGTAGTAAAATTCAAAGCTGGTGCTGAATTAAGCGAAAACGTAAAGTAATATTTTACTTTACTGAACACATTTAAAACCCCGCTTTGCGGGGTTTTCTGTTTTATACGTATTTTTGAAAATGCATTTGTCGCCAAAACAACTATTCTTGAATTCTGTGGCCCAAACCAATCCGGAACCTTTGGCGCTTGAAATTGATAGAGCCGAAGGAAATTATTTGTTTGACATACATGGCAACAAGTTTCTTGATTTGATATCGGGGATTTCCGTTTGTAGCATTGGACATCAAAATCCTCTTGTAATTGATGCAATCATTGAACAAGCCCAAAAACATATGCATGTTATGGTTTATGGCGAGACGGTTCAAATGCCTCAAAATAATTATGCGCAATTTATAATTGATCATTTACCCGAGTCTCTCAATAATGTGTATTTTGTGAATAGCGGTTCGGAAGCTATAGATGCTGCAATGAAATTGGCAAAACGGTTTACTGGAAAACATTCTTTTGTTGCTCATAAGTTAGCTTATCACGGAAGTTCTCAAGGCCCGTTAAGTTTAATGAGCGACGAATATTTCGTTCCAAAATACAGGCCTCTTTTGAATAACGTATTTTTTGTTGATCAAAATGCGATTGAGTCAATTCAACAATTGCCTAAATCTCATGTAGCCGCTGTTGTTGTTGAGCTCATACAAGCTGAAAAAGGCGCTTCCATTTCGTCAATTGAATATATTCAAGCCCTTTATAAATATGCAAAATCTATAGATGCTTTGTTTGTAATTGACGAGATCCAAACTGGCTTTGGAAGAACTGGAACAAAGTTTTGCTTCGAACAATACAATATTGTACCAGATATCCTAGTTTTAGGCAAAGCTTTAGGCGGAGGAATGCCAATGGGTGCAATCGTTGCCCCAAAACACATCATGCAATCTTTTGCCAACTTTCCAATCTTGGGTCATATCACTACTTTTGGGGGACATCCGGTTTGTTGTGCAGCAGGTCTTGCTGCCAATAGATTTCTGTTTGAAAATTATGAAGGCTTCAATATCCCTCAAAAAGAAGAACTGTTCAAGTTGTTACTCGTTCATCCTAAAATAAAAAAAGTTTCAGGAAAAGGGTTGCTTTTGGCTTGTCACCTTGCTGAAGGGGTGGAAGGACCAAAATTAATTCACTTACTGCTTCAAGAAAAATTATTTACAGATTGGTTTCTATTTGAACCAAACGCAATAAGAATTTGTCCGCCATTTACAATCACCACCGATGAAATTATTTCTGCATGCAACATCATAAAGGGTTGTTTAACCCAACTAAATTAATTTAGTTTTGGGGGTAATTCATATTATATTTGTTTAAATATTGCAATGGAAGTGATAATCCTTCAGAAAACTAAATATTTATTGTCTGCAATTTTAATTGCCGTAGTTTCTGTTTTTGCCGGATGCACGAAAATCTATGACGTTCAAAATGAAGATTTAAATTCTCAAATTGCATTCAATAATAACATAAACGATTTTCTTTCTATTTATGAAATTGTTGAGCATATCAATTCAACCAAATCAAGTCAAGGACTTAAAAGAACCTATTTAGATTCGATTGAAAATCAAGTAAATTGTAAAATAATCATTATAGATTCAATCACATCCGACGGTGATGGTTATGCTTATCGCATTCAATTTCCAGAATATAAAAAGGACATTAACCAATCGGCACTGAATTACGATGGAAAAGCAAGATTTGGTTCAGTCCTAGTTGATGTGAGTAAAAATTACAGAGAATTAAATACAACTGCCACCATCAGTATTGGTGATACAAATGCATTTTATATTGGGTCTTTAAATAATCCAATAAAGAAATTTAATGGTAACGTTAATATATATAGAAGTTTACAGGGAGTTCTCTCAATGGCCTTTAATCAAGTAAAAATGGTAACGGATGTTGATTCCATGGTTTTTACCGGACAATTGGCCATTCAATGGTCATCAGGAGAAAGCTCAGATGGTTTGTTTAATGATGTCATCAATTACAACGGTGATGGCACATTTTCATACAACAACCTGCCCAATACATCTTGGAAAACTACATTGGCACTTGTTAAAAATATTGAAAAGGGTTGTTCTGCCAATATTGTAAAAGGAATTTTACAAATAGATAAAAATAACTTACGTTATAGAATTGATTTCGATCCATTTAATAACATGTCTTGCGACAATATTGCAAAAATTTATAGCGCTGGAAAAGAATATGAAGTACGCATTAAATAAGTTCTTATTTCATTTTATCATCGCCGTTATCGTTATTTTTACCAACGTTGGTTGCGTGAAAGATCCATTACCCGCAAATGTTAAAATTGCTGAAAATATTGGTAAAATCACCACTGTTCAAATGCAAATGTTCACTTTGTTTGATCATTTAAGGAATGGATTTGATGAAGATATTTTACCGTTTGGAGTAAAAAAGCAATTGGTTGACAGCAATGTCATTGAGCATTCTAAAACGTTTAGGATTGATTTTGGGAAAGGTTTATTATGTGGCGATTATATTACTAGGAAAGGAATTATTACCTATAAACGCGTTTTCGATCCTTCAAGGAATATTGATAGTGTAATTTGTGACCTGCAAGATTTAAATGATAGTTTTGGATATCTTACAGCAAATGGTGCCATTTATATTCATGGGAAATATTGCATTGTGAAACTATCGCCTGTTACAGATAATGTATTTTCTAAATTAACTATTTGGAAGGATCCATCACTGCTTATTGATTCAGATCAGAGTGTTGGCGTAAAGCGATTATTGGCAGATCCTACCAAAATCTCTTCAAAAGATGGCTTTCAATTTGATGGAGGTCTATATTTAGTCTCAATACGAGAATCGTATTCAATAATTCACACCTATGATGTAACTACATCAAAATGTGAAAAATTGGTAAATGCTTCTAATTTCCCTGTTGTGGGTAAACTAATTTGTAATAAATGGGACAATTCCAATAATTCAGAAACTAAGGTTGTGACTATTGACTTTGATCCAATGAGCGATGCAAAACAGGACAAAGTTGCAAAAGCTACTTTTGGGAATTCTGAGTGGTTTTTCCAAATTCAGTAATCAACGAATAATTTCGAGGGGCATTTCAACAAAAGCCATTTTATCCGCTTCTTTTCTTAGCCAAATATGTTGTAGGCCATTTGTAATCCACATCCATTGACTGTCCATTTTTTTGTTATAAACCCCCGCTTGAATGATTGTATTTTGGTCGATTTTCACCTCGGGTGCTTTGCATTCAACCAAAATTAATGGGGTTCCTGATTTTCCAAATGCAACAATATCAAATCGTTTGCGTAAATCCATAACCCTAATTTCCCTTTCAATTGCTAAATTATTCAAGGGAATATTGTAGTATAGGTTTAGGTGGCAAATACAGTGTTGTCTAACCCATTCTTCAGGGGTTAGGGGGATAAATTTTTTTCTAACTGAATCAAAAATCATTTTTTTTTGTGTTTGAATTTGAATTTCAAAACTATATTCAGGAAAATTTAGCACCATAAAGGCTGTAAATTTACAAAAAAAAATGGCGAAAACCGCAGATACAATATCGGCTTATTGGGCATTGAGATCAGAAATAGAATCTCGGAAGTTTGCGCCAATTTACCTATTGCATGGCGACGAAACCTATTTTATTGATTCCATTTCTGATTTGATAGAATCCAAAGTGCTTTCTGAAGCTGAAAAAAGTTTCAACCAATCCATTGTTTATGGAAAGGATATAAAAATGCCTGAACTCATGTCAATGGCAAGAAGATATCCCATGATGAGCGATTTTCAGCTTATTGTTGTAAAAGACGCACAAGATTTAAAGGAATGGGATATGTTTTTGAGTTATGTTGAAAATCCATTGAAGTCTACCATTTTGGTTTTTGCTTTTAGGAATGCCAAAATGGATTTGCGCACAAAAACGGGTAAATTAATATCCAAATACTGTGAGTTCAATTCTTCAAAATTACGTGATTATCAAATAAAAAACTGGTTACCCAAATATGCAGAATCCAAAGGTAGGTCATTGGATGTGGAAGCAATCAACCTTTTGCTCGATCTATTGGGTGCTGATTTGCCATTAATTCACAATGAACTAGATAAAATCTTTATTACCGTAAAAGAAGCATATATTAGGGCATCGCATGTTGAAGAGCATGTTGGTTTTAATAGAGAGTACAACGTATTTGAACTTCAAACTGCTTTGGGTAACAGAAACTTCAATAAATCGGTTCAAATTGCCCATCAAATGAGTATTCGTGCTGAAAAAGGAGAATTCATGAGAATGGTGCCGGTATTGTTTGGGTTTTTTACAAAAATCATTGCAATGCACAATTCAAAGGCGAAATCTCCAAGTGAATTGGCTACAGTTATTGGCGTTTCCTCATTTTTTATGGATGACTACATCAGAGCCCAAAGCAATTACTCAATGTCTGATTTAGAATGGGCAGTCAGTCAAATCAAATATCTTGATTTGAGATTAAAAGGAGTGCATAGGGGTGCTGCAACAGATGGTGAATTATTGATTGAAGCAGTTGTCAATATTTTGAAAAAGACAAAATAATTTTGTCATTATTATTACATTTTCAATAGTAAATTGTGATTTTAATTGAAAATGCTTTTAATTCGCATTTACTATATTTTATCTATGAAAAAAATCTACATATTTTTAAGTTCAATTGCCGTTATTACTTCGGTTTTTGCACAATCACCAAAAAGTGTTCCTTCAGGCTCACCGGTAATTGTTTCTGCGAAATCGAGAAATGCCAACGTTTTTGTTGACAATGATGCAAAGAGTGGTGGAATGGTAAAACCAAAAGCCAATAAAACCACAATTACGAGCAGAGGTGCAAATTTGAATGCATTTATTCGTATTGGTTCCACTTATTACGATTTACAATCTAATTATGCAATGGCACACCGTGTTGTTGTTCACAATGACCAAGCAGTTTCTGCCGGATGGACATCTTCTTACTCAGGTGCACAAGGTTTCCCTGGTCGTGGAACTGGATATAACTTCAAAAGTGCCTCAGGTACATGGGGTTTAAGCGATAGTAATCGTGTGGAAAATGTACGTACAGGTTGGCCTTGTTTAGGTACATTGTCTGATGGTTCAGTATTTACTATTGGTCACGATGCTACCAATGGTGGTTTTTACATGACAAAAAGCACAAGTGCTTCTACAAGACCTTCAATAACAACTCAAATTCTACAGGATGCTCCGTACAAGCCTATTTGGGCGCGTACTGCAAACAATGGTGATACAATCCACTTGATTTGTTCATATACAGATTCAGCTGCTCCTGGTGAAAAAAGATCCCCAACGCGTAATGGAATTTTTGCGCCAATGGTTTACAGCCGTTCTTTAGATGGTGGTGTTACTTGGGATCAGCAGCATATCATGTTGCCTGATTACGATAGTACATTAACCGATAATGGTGGTTCTGATCAGTATGCCATTGATGTAAAAGGGAATGTTGTTGCAATTGCAAATGCAGATATCTTCCAAGGTGTTATTTTATGGAAAAGTACGGATTTTGGTACAACGTTTACCAGAATTGATGCTGAGAAATTCAAATATGCTCCATACAAACCAAAAACGGTAATGAACGATACGCCATTTACCAATGATGGAACTGTTGATGTTGTTATTGATAAAAATGACAAACTTCATGCATTTTGGGGATTGGCACGTGTTTTAGATGACGATACTACTGATGATTCTTACAGTTTCTTCCCTGGATTACAAGCGATTATGTATTGGAACGAAGATTTCACTACAAGTCCGGTTGTGATTGCTCAAGGAAGCGCATATGATGCTGATGGTGACGGTATCAATACATTACGTCCAAATACGGTTGCCGCCCTTGCCAGTGGTAAATTACCTGCAAATACTTCTACAGTTGCACGATTGGGCAATACCTCTGCTATGCGTCAGCCAAATGCTGCTTGTGATACAAACGGAAATATTTTCTGTATCTTCTCTACCCCAATTGAATTAGATTTATCAGATTTAGATGCAAACTACCGTGATCTTGGAATTGTTGCATCTACAGATGGCGGTGCAACTTGGACTACCCCGCAAAACATTACCCAATCTGTACTTAAAGAAGATGATTTTGGTTCTGTTGCACGCACCGTAAACGGATTTGTTCACGTAATGTGGCAGCAAGATGATGTTCCAGGTACCAACTTGCAAAACAATGATGCACTTCAAGCCAACCATGATGTAGTGTTGAATACAATTTACTACCAGGCTATTCCTGTTCAAGATATTTTAGACGGTGTAATTGGTTTGGCAAGTGTTGATGAACCAAACACAGGTGAAGTTATGATAGTGAACCAAAACTATCCTAACCCATTCGAAAATACTACCAATGTTTTGGTTTGGTTAACCCGCCCAGGTGATGTGAAAATTGAAGTTCGTAACATGATGGGTGCAGTTGTGAAAACTCAAACTTATAATAATCTGTTTCAAGGTAATCATGAATTGTCTATAGACGGTTCTGGTTTAACCTCTGGCGTTTATACTTATTCTTTAATAACAGGTGGTAACAGCGTAAGCAAAACCATGATGGTTAAATAAGATTTAAAAATATTTTTTATAAAGAGGCCGATATTTATATCGGCCTCTTTTATTTTTGTACTGTGAAAGTTGGATTCCTATATAATATCATCACCGCAATATTGTTTTTGCTTTGTTCCGTCTATTTGTCATTCGGCAACGTAAATATTCCTGCATTGGACTATTATCAAATATCTCCGAAATACTTAGGCCTTCTAATTTTTCTGTGGGGGACATTCAGATTTTACAGGGCTTATATGTCCTTCAAAATGAATAAAAAACATGAAAATGAATAAACTAAGTTTAATATTTATATTTACAATCTTTGCTTTTTTTGGTTGTCAAGATTTTAATTATGAAGGAAAAGGGAAAGACGTTCCAACCGCGGGTACCATCCAAATTGGATTTGATAACGGTGATTCGCTTTTGGTGAATCAATGGATAGAATTGTTTCAATTCAATTACCCCAAGGCACATGTTGTTCCTAAATTTGCTAGTCAGGCACAATTGTTAAATTGGATCAAACAAGATTCGATTCAGGCTTTTGTGCTACACAACGAACTTTCAAAAGACAAACAAGATTGGATTTGTGAAAAAAGGAACATAAAAATGCGTGCAACAATATTGGGTTATGCCGCGCCGGTGTTTATTGTGAGTAAAAACACAAAATTTTCTGAGCTGTCATTGATTGAATTGTTGCGTATTTTTTCAAATTCTGCCAATCTACGCAATTGTAAGGTGGCATTTGATCCAAATGGAATTAATATCTTACAAATAAATGACACTGCCCAAAAGTATATTTCTGAAAAAGTAAATTTAAATACAAGCAAAACCATTCACCTGTCGAATTCACAACAGATTATTGATTATGTATCAACCCACGACAATACAATAGGCGTTGTATCTTTAAACTTAATTGCCAGTAAAAAAGACAGATTGGCAATGTCTAATATAAAGAAGGTTAAAGTATTAAGCATTGGCAATATTGCTAATAACGCATATTATCTGCCTTTTCAATCGCAAATAAAAGCAAAACAATATCCTTTTATTCAACCGCTAATTGGATATGATTTCCAAGGTTATTCGGGTTTGGGGAATGGATTCATTACTTATGTAAGAAGTCAACCAGGGCAAATAATCGTAAAAAAATCGGGATTAATTCCGGCTTTTGACGAGGGCAGAACCATAGAAATAATAGAAGAGTGAAACAATTATTGAAAAAAATCGTTCTACATAACATATAAATAACATTAATTTAGTTTTTTTGTACTTTGAAAATGAAAATCATAAAATTATCAGTATTAAGTTTAATTAGCTTAATTTCCTTAGGGTTGGGAGCGCAGTCTCTAGATGAAGCAAAACGCTTAAGTAGCAATGAACAATTTGAAGATGCTGAAAAAGTATTCCAAGAGTTAATTACATCTAAACCAAAAGAAGCAAATTTCTACTACTTCGCAGGTTTGAATTTAATGGCAAAGGGAGATTCTTTGGGCGCTATCAAAATGTTTGATGAAGGTTTATTTAAATCGCCTAAATGTAAAATCAACAATGTGGGTAAAGGATACGTTGCTTTGCGTCAGGGCAAATACACGGAAGCAGAACTATTTTTTGCTCAAGCATTAACCGAAAAATCAAAATTGCTGCCTCTTATTAACAAAGAAATAGGGAGAGCATATTTATTGGTTGAATGGGCTTCGCCAAAACAAATCATTGACAATGCAATTAAAGCAGAAAAGTATTTAACTCCAGTTGCTGAAGATGATTGGGAAGCAAAATTATTATTGGGAGATGCATATATGATGTCTAAAGGAAATGATTTATCATTTGCTGTAACACAATATATCACTGCAGGGAACGAATTGCCAAACGATCCTCGTCCTTTATTAAAAGAAGCAATTGTATACAGAAGGGTTCAAAACTATGAATTGTCTAAAATTCGTATTGAAGAATCTTTGTTAAAAGAAAAAGAATATGCACCAGCCTACCGCCAATTGGCTGAAGTTTTTGGTTTGTTAAAAGACAAAGACAGTTCAATTTTTTTCTACAAAGAATATTTGAAACGCAACAACAACCTTTCAGCGCGCCGTCGTTTTGTAGAAATGCTTTATTTGAATGGTCAATTCGATGAAGCCATTTCTGAAGGTAAAGATCTTTTGGCTGTATATGAATTTCCAAACATTTATGGTGTAATTGCTTATGCTTATGTTGGAAAGAAGAACACAACTGTTGAAGAAAATAAAGATGCTTTGGCTAATTTTAAGTTGTATGAGCAAAAGTATGTACCAAGTCAAAATCGTGGACTTTCTCCAAAAGAAAGCTTTAACAAGGCCAATTTGTTGGTGAGAGATTCTTTATATGAAGATGGATACCAAATTTACAATACTGTTTTAGCAGATACTGGAAAGTGCCTTGAATCATGGTATGATGTTGCAAGAGAACAATTATTTTCTGCAACGAAATATCAATATGCATTGGGTGTTTTGGATTTGAAAAAGGTGAAAAGAAAAGGTAAATTACCACAACGTGATTTATTTTATATGGGTCGTTGTTATAACCGTATGAAAAAATACAATGAGGAAATTGCCGTTAACAGAGAAATTATTTCAAATGATTCAAATTATTTAACGGGATATTTAACAATTGCAAGAGCAAGTGCTCAAATGGATAAATACGATTCATTAGGTGCTTCTAGTTATGAATATACAAAATGGTTGAATAGATTGGATTCTACGCAGAAAGTAAAATTCAAAGATGACTTAGAAACTGCTTATAGAAATATGGCATTCTATGCACAAAAAGCTAAAAAATATGATTTGGCAAGTGAATATTACGCCAAAGTTATTTTAATGAAACCTGAAGACACTGATATTATTGCTGTTAAAGCGAAATTAGATGATTACCTTGCAAAACTAAAAGCACGTGAAGCCAAGTTAAAGGCTGCGCCTACAAAAAAATAAATTCTAATTTTAAAATATATTGAACAAAGCCCCGATTTTCATCGGGGCTTTGTTATTTTTGTAATATGTCCGTCTTTAGAAAATCAGTATTCTTTCTTCTATTAGTCTGTTCCAAGTGTTTTGTACAAGCACAAACTTGGAATAACTTCCCTCAGAAATACAAAAAGGATGGAATTTCTGTTTCTCTGAATCACGACAATACTTTCATACTTCAATATACTACTGCGGCTACACATTCTCAGTTACTTAAATCCTTTCAAGATTTACATGTGCCATTTGAAATTGAACTGATTGATACTACATGGCGCATTTTGAGTTTGCACACCCAAAATGATACACATTACGGAATCTTTGGCACCATTGTCCTTCCAAATAAAAATGCAGTATTTGAACAATTAAAGACTTCGGGATTATTTGACCATGTGCAATATTCCCATCCAATTCAAAAAAGAAAAGTCCCCAACGACCCAAATCTATTCAAACAATACCAACCAGATTTACTGAAGCTTTATAATGTTTGGGAAAATACCGTTGGAGGCACAAACCGCTATGGTGATACCATTGTTGTTGCCATTGTTGATGACGGTTTTGATACTGCACATGTTGATTTAAAAGACAATTTGTTTCACAATTGGAACGAAATCCCAAATAATGGCATTGACGACGACGACAACGGATATGTAGATGACGCGCACGGTTGGAATGGAGTAGAAAACAATCCATATGTTTTTACCTCAGCTTCTTTGGTTGATGGACATGGTACTATGGTTGCCGGCGTTTTTGGAGCAAAAGGAAATAATGGGAAAGGGGTTGCAGGAGTGAATTGGAACACCAAAATTATGCCCTTGGTTTATTACCCGTCTACTGCCCAAGGAGATGCAGAACAAGGAATTATTCAAAGCATGATTTACGCCTATAAAATGAAAAAGCTTTATAGGTCATCGAATAAAGCAAAAGGTGCCAATATTGTTGCCGTAAATATGTCGCTAGGTTCCGATAATGCTTTCCCTGAAGATTATCCAATTTGGTGTTCATTGTATGATTCGTTAGGTTCAGTGGGTATTATTTCAATTTCATCCGCTACAAACAGAAATGTAATGGTGGGTATGAAAGGCGATACCATGGCTTTTGGTGATATTCCAACGCTGTGCGCAAGTAAATATTTGTTCTCAGTAAATAGTTCAGATAACCTCGATCAACATACATCAAGCGGTTATTCTAGCAAATATGTAGATTTGGCTGCACCTGGTGACAATGCCTTTTCAACCTATCCAACATCTAAATTGCCGGCCAATCCGTATAAATTAGAAAGTGGAACTTCTTTTGCATCGCCTTTGGTTGCGGGTGCCATTTCATTAATCAATGCTTCTGCATGTAAAGTTTTCATTGATTTAACCGAAGCTAACTTTGATAGCGCCTTTGGACTTTATCGATATTGGTTGTTGAATGGCGTTGATAAATCAGACGAGTTTAAGAATTTAACTGTTTCTGGGGGGCGATTGAATGTGTTGACCATGTGGCAACAGATGGACAGTTGGTGCTGGCGGAACGATAAGGCCTATACATCTTTGAAGAAAGTGAAGGGTACGAATACTTTTTTAAGTATTTATCCCAACCCTTCTGATGGAAAATTCAACATTGTTTTGAATGAAAACGAAGCTCAGGGGAAAATAAGTATCACAAATGTGCTAGGCGAGGAGGTTTTTTTTAAAGATTTTGAGGGACAAAATGCGTTTCAGCCTAGTTTTAAATTGGGTAATTCGTTAATTTATGTGGTTTCAATATATCATTCGCCGGGAACTTATTTCGTAAAACACGAGAAAAACGGTGTATTGAGCGTTAAAAAATTGATTATTCAATAATTCGAATCAAAAAACATTTCGTATTAACTGCTTCATTTTGAGGGATATTGAAGGGTTAAATAAAAAAAGATTACAATCTTATTGCAAAAGTGAAATATTTGGAGTTACCTTTGCACTCCCGTTCTGAAAGAGAGTATGATTGAAAAAATGGTCAAACATTAATAAAAAATATTCACAAAATAAGTTGCTGTATTAAAAACAAAGCGTTATATTTGCAGCCCCTTAAGGAAACGAACGGGAAACAAAAAAGAAATAGACGAACCTAGGTTGAGAAATTTAGGG
>JAIYAW010000003.1 GCA_027488835.1 Bacteroidota bacterium
ACAGTATCAACTACCAACACAGGTTTGATCAACGTAGACGCAAGCAGCTTGAGCAGCGGAGTTTACTTGGTTCAAATTTCAAACGGTAACCAAGTTGTAACCCGTAAAATCAATATTCAAAAATAAAAAGTTGTCGGCAATTCAATTGCCTAAGTAATGTTTCATACAAAAAGGCGGCCATTGGCCGCCTTTTTTGTTTAGAAGCACTTCGTGCGTATAGAAGAGCTTCGCTCGTTTTTGGTTTAGAAGCATTGACATGCGTTTAGGTAGGGCATCAAAATTTGAAATCATTTGTTAAACGACCGTTAGGTCATCTAAAAGGCGCGTAGCCAATAAACCAACCTTTATAAGCCTTTATAAACCCTATAATTCTAACCAGTCTAACCTTTCCGAAAGCTTTCTGGATAACTCAGATTTAGTTTACGCTTCGCAGTTTAATCAAGTTCAAACCAAATCTAAACTCTCATAAACCCTTATAAGCATTTATAAACCTTAGAATTCCCTCAGAAATTCCTTTTTAAGAAGCCCACAAATCTTATATCTCTCTTCATGAGTATCGTTATATACTGCATTTAACGTATTGTAAACGTTTTCAATTCCGATGAGTTCTAAGAATTCAAATGGGCCTTTTGGATAGTTCGTGCCTAGTTTCATGGCAGTATCAATGTCTTTTGCATTTGCAGTTCCCTCTTGGACCGTATAAAATGCCTCATTGATGATCATGCAAATAATGCGAGGTGTTACCATTCCAACCCGGCTATCAACCATGGTAGACGTTGTATAACCCATAGTTTCAAACAAATCTGTTGGGATTTCAACGTCATAAGGATTTGTATATTCTAAAGTGGTGCGGTCAACCATTGTGGGTAGCGCATTGATTCCAATAATTTTTAAATCGTGTTGCTTTATTTGATTTTTGGCAAACGCGCCTTCCAACGAAATATTAACCGCACTTACTAAAAACACAGTTTGTGTATTGGTTGAATATGAAAGGAGATTTGTGGGGTTTTCGTCGAAATCTAAATCTATAAATGCATCAAAATCGGTATGAGATTTTGTATCTTGCACCCATGTGTAGGAATTTGCATTTAAATTTTTGGCTTTCCAAGCTTCCGCTTTTTTGCCTGTTCCCAATACTGCTATTTTCATGTGCATACAAAAATACAACAAAGATTATGAGAGAAACTATTTTTACAAAAAATGCTCCCGCTCCAATAGGTCCTTATAGCCAAGGAGTTCGTTTTGGTAACACCTATTATTTTTCTGGACAAATTGCTTTAGATCCTGTCACCGGTAATTTTGTGTCTGAAACCGATGTGAAACTACAAACCCAACAAGTTATGAAAAATATTCATGCTTTGCTTACTGAAGCCGGATTGACATTCGACAATATTGTGAAAACGAGTATTTTCCTAAAAAGCATGAATGACTTTCCATTGGTGAATGACGAATATGCCAAATCTTTTTCTTCGGGAGTTTATCCCGCCAGAGAAACAGTAGAAGTTTCAAGATTGCCAAAAAACGCACTCGTTGAAATTTCTGTTATTTGTGCAAAATAAGAAGATAGGACTTAATGCGCAATCAGAATCTTTTTTCGGGTAACGGTTTTATCAGATTTTAGCTCTAAAATGTACATACCATCTGGTTGGTATTGACAATTAATGCTGCCATTTTCCTGATTATCTATTTGGTATTCAATGATTTTTTGTCCCTCAAGAGAAAATAAAGTAATTTGATTAATTGCCAAGTTACTGCTGAATTGCAAACTCTGATTCGCAGGAATTGGGGCAATATTTACTAAGTTTTTAACGGGATTAATCACCGATGACAAGTTTTTTAACGGCGTAGTATCCATCACAATATTTTCATCGCCTGCCTGGTAACCTGTATACCAAAAATAAATCAACATCATTTCGTCTGTTGTACTTTCTCCTTTTGACACAGCCTGTGGCGGTAAATTTGGATTCAATAAATTAGAAGCAGTGTTGTTATAATAAGCTTCCCCCCAAAGGGTCAAGCCCGCATTAATAATAAGCGGCTTGTAAAAACTATACGTTCTCTGCCAATGGAAATCCCAATTGGGAATATTGATAATTTTAGTAGTATCGCCATTTGCATTCAAGCCATAAGCTTTTATTTTTTGACCAATTAAATGCATGTGGGGAGCGCAAGCAAAAACAGTTGCTTTTCCTCCAACAACATACTGTGTATAGAATGTCTTTTTCTGATCTGCTGGTATGTATAACGGACCATTCGTCATGTTATTGTTGTTGTGATTTAAAATAGATGCAATATAAACCTCACGTAAATTACTCGTGGTCAATTTAAGTGCAACCTTTGTAGAGTCGAGTTGATTGCTAATGCCTTTTGGATAGTGAACTTGAAGGATGATTTTTGTATTCTTAAGAATTTTTGTCCCAAAACCTGCCGGAAATACCATAGGTTCTTGTCCAGGTACATAGATTCCAATGAGTTGCGAGGTGGGAGAACCCGTCCCTCCATATGCCAAATAACCTGGATTTGGATCTGCCAAATCTTTGGCGGTGGGAATTGAACTTGTATCTTGAAAAACGAGAACATGATGCACAATGCTGCGGTTTCCCGGAATCACTTCAAGGGCTGTTGCAAATTGATTTTGTGTCAAATTGGTAGGCAATACAAAACAGCGATACTCATCGCTTGAAGTATTTACTGTGTAATTCGGCATCTTCAACATGAGGGATATATTCTTAAGTTGGGTACCGTTGTTTGACGTTGGATCTGATATCTTAATTGTGGTATCGCCATATGGTGCGTCATTGTCGGCCCATTTTTTTAGCGTTTCAATTTCAGTTGCACTCAGAACCCTTTCATGGGCATATCTTCTGTATTTTGGATCGGCGGGCCATGGCGGCATCCGCTTAGATTGGGTAGAACTGGCAATGCTGCTAGCCATGTTTTTGCAATTGTTATAACCAACCAACGAAAAGGGGGCTATCCCTCCTGCAGAATGACATTGGGTGCAGTTTTTATAAATGATACTCGAAACATCCAACCAAGTTGGGGTTTGTGCAGTCGCAATTTTTGTAACAAAGAAACCAATTACAATGATAATCAGGAATTTTAAGCGTTTCATGATAAGCGAAATTACAAAATCTCGATGAAAATCGCGCCACTTTTATTTTTTATGCGTTAAATTTGTGCTATGTCGAACAACCACGATGAACAAGTTCCTCAATCTTTAGATATTGAGTTAAGCGAAGAAGTTGCAGAAGGTACTTATAGTAATTTTGCAATTATTACACACAGTCAATCTGAATTTATTGTTGACTTTATTAGAATGATGCCAGGAGTTCCTAAAGGAAAGGTTAAGAGCAGAATCATTTTGGCACCGCACCATGCCAAAAGATTGTTAATGGCACTGGGTGATAATTTGGCAAGTTATGAAGCCAACTTTGGTGACGTTGAAATAGACGAAAGACAAGGTGGCCCAAACGTTCCTTTGAATTTTGGTGGTCAAACAGGTTTAGCATAAAATAATATGACAACACAAGCAATGAATTCAATATTAAATGATGCGCAAGCCGCATTGAAAAATCGTTTATATTTCAGCGCATACCCTGAAAATCCTAAGGCATACGCCGACGATGGGAATGAAGCAGGAAAAACCGCTTTTAGCAAACAGCTAAATGAAAACTTTACAGAACTTGATTCTAATAATGCAATTGGATGGATAGGAACTGAGGTTTCTCCTTACATGCAAGTTGGATTGGGTGTTCACTATCCTCAATTTTCTGTAGAAACGTTAATTGCCCATGCAATTACTTCAAAAGCAGCTTGGAATGCAGTTTCAATTCAGAACAAAGCAAATATTTTGGTAGAAATGCTCGATGCGGTTAAAGATCGTTTCTTCGAAATTGCCTATGCAACCATGCACACTACAGGACAAAGTTTTGTTATGAGTTTCCAAGCAAGCGGTCCTCATGCCAATGACAGGGCTTTAGAGGTGATTGCAATGGGACTTCAAGAATTGTCGCGTTTTGATGCAAATGTGAATTGGGTGAAGAATATGGGAAAATTTGATTTGACCATCAAAAAGAACTTTAAACCAGTTTCTAAAGGAATTGGATTGGTAATTGGTTGCAGTACTTTCCCAACTTGGAATACGGTTCCAGGTTTGTTTGCAAATTTGATTGCAGGCAATGTAAGTATTGTAAAACCTCATCCTAAAAGCATTTTACCAATTGCCATTGTTGTTGCCGAAATGCAAAAAGTGTTAAGCAAACACGGTTTGCCAACGTCAATTGTTCAATTGGCAGTTGACACGGTTGAAAATCCAATTACAAAAGAATTGGCTGAACATAAGGATGTAAAATTGATTGATTACACCGGCGGTTCTGCCTTTGGTGATTATATTGAAGGCTTGTCTGGCAAAACGGTATTTACCGAAAAAGCGGGTGTTAATTCTGTAATTTTGGAAAGTGTAAACGATCCGAAAGCGGTGTTTGGCAACTTGGCCTTTGCTGCAAGTTTGTACAGTGGTCAGATGTGTACTGCTCCTCAAAACGTGTTTGTTCCGGCTGGAGGTATTTCTACTTCTGAGGGACATTTGAGCTTTGATGAAGTTGTTTCAGGTATTGCCGGTGCAATTAAAGGTTTGGTAGAAAATCCTAAAATGGGTCCATTTACCTTGGGTGCCATTCAAAACGATGTTACCAAGAATCGTGTTTTAAAAACCTTAGAAAATAGAAATGTGGCTTTGGGTCCAATTGAATGTGTGAATCCTGAATTCCCTGATACAAGGGTGTTGTCTCCATCGGTAGTGGTTGTTGATGCAAACGATACAGACACCTGGCAGCACGAATGTTTTGGTCCTATTTTATTTATTGTTAAAACGGCAGATGCGAAGGCATGTTTGGAATTAACAGCAGCCAGCGCTGAAAATAAAGGTGCCATTACTTGTCAATGTTATTCAACCAACGATTCATTCATGGAAGAAGTTGAAAACACCATGAATGCGGTATTTACTCCAGTAAGTTTCAATTTCACAGGTGCTGCGTTTGTAAACCAACACGCTGCGTTCAGTGATTTACACGTAACGGGTGGCAATCCAAGTGGAAACGCAAGTTTCACTGATGCATTGTATATCAACCGCCGATTTGTTTGGGTTGGTAACAGATATTTATAAATTAAATTACTAAATAATTTACAAATAAAAAGCCCCGCGAGAAATAGCGGGGCTTTTTTGTTAATCACATTTTTCGTCTGGAAGATCGTTAGTTGTAGTTGAACTAAATGGAAATAAATAAAAAGGGATAAGTCTAAGTAAATGTTTCAAAATACATTAGAATATTTACCAAACGAAAAAAGGCCTCGTAAACGAGGCCTTTTGGAATCTTAAATAGGTTTAACAATTATTTTTTAGACGCTTTGATATCGAAACCGATTTCAATGTCTTTAGAAACTACACCATTTTTCAATTTAGCAGCTGCTTTTTCAGAGATGCTCATGTTGGCTTTGTCGTAGTTTACACCCCAATCCAAACGATTGATAGTTGCTTTACCTTTAGCAGTAACACCGTCAGCAGAAATAGTAACTGCAGCTGGGAAACTGATGTTTTTAGTAGAATCACGTAAAGTTAAGTTACCAGAAATAACGTGGGTGTTTTCACCGTTAGCCTCAGCTTTAACTTCAGAGATAACAAATTTAGCAGTTGGGAATTTAGCAACGTTAAAGAAATCGTCAGCACCTAAGTGGCCGATTAATTTATCACTATATTCTTTTGGTAAACTATCTGTGCATGTAATTTTTGTCATGTCAACAGTGAAAGTACCAGCAGTAATATTGCCGTTTTCAACACTTACAGAACCTTCAGTAATTGCGATAGTTCCTTTGTGTGCACCAACGCCAACAATTTTAGAACCGCCCCAATTAAGTACGCTTGATGAATCAACAACGTAAGATGCTGAACCTTCTGTAGCTGATAATGCGCTGTCAGCAGCACCTGCTTCAGTCGCGTTGCTTCCGCATGAGGCAAACATCATAGTTGCTACTGCAGTAATAATAAAGAATATGTTTTTCATAATAATAGTACAAATTTACATTTGTTTAAACAAGCAAACAAGTAAATTGCATTAAATAATTGTGAAATTGTGTAATAGGGGAATGATTATTCTGATTTTGCTCTTGGAATCCAAGGAATTTCTTTCCCTCCGAATTTCATATCAAGAAATCTAGCAAGTGTAAATAAATAATCGCTCAAACGATTTAAATATTTGATAATGAACGCTTCAATTTCCTCAATATCAGACAAATGAACAGCCAAGCGTTCTGCTCTTCTGCAAACACAACGCGCAATATGTGCCTCAGCACCTTCTTTGGTTGCGCCTGGCAAAATGAAGTTTTTTAATTCTGGCAATTGATCCGTCAATCTGTCAATTTCTTTTTCAATGATTTCGATGCTCTCTTCATGGAATTCAGGCAAATTCATTTTGCTGCTTGCAGAAGATGCAAGGTATGAACCAATTGTAAATAAATTGTTTTGAATATCGGCTAGAATATGTTCTTCGGTGGTGTTGCTTACATAGCTTCGAACCAACCCAATATGACTATTTAATTCATCAACGGTACCATAACTCTCAACGCGAATATGGTGTTTTGCAACGCGGTCACCGCCAATAAGGCCAGTTTTGCCATCGTCGCCTTTGCGGGTATAGATTTTAAATGTCATACTGCTATAAGGTACAATTGAAAGGGGTAAATGTTTTTAATAAAGTTGTTTTTCTGCCAAAAAATTAAATATTTTCTTGGCGTTACCTTGCTTATAAACAATTTCATATACCGCTTTTACAATAGGCATTTCGATGTTTTTTTGAACTGCTAATTCATGAACAAGTTCAGTGGCATAATATCCCTCAGCAATCATATTCATTTCTAATTGCGCAGATTTTACAGAATATCCTTTGCCCATCATAGTTCCAAAAGAACGGTTTCTGCTAAATTGAGAGTAACAGGTTACAAGTAAATCGCCCAAATAAGCAGCTTCTTTTACATCTCTGTTTTCGACGTGTATGGCATGCAAAAATGTTTCCATTTCTCTGATTGCTGCAGCCACAAATACCGCTTGAAAATTGTCGCCATAGCCCAATCCATGCGCAATTCCTGAACCAATTGCATAAATATTTTTCAATACCGATGCATATTCAGCCCCAATTAAATCTTGGGTTTGTGAAATATTGATGAAACGACAATCAAACAGCTGTGCAATTTTATTGGTTGTTTCTGCCACGAGTCCGCTAATAGTTAAGTAGCTTAATTTCTCAAGTGCTACTTCTTCTGCATGACAAGGACCAGAAATTAGGGTGATATTTTCTAGAGGGATATTGAAATTTTGCTGCAAATATTTTGCAATTACCATTTTGGTCTGGGGTTCAATACCTTTGATAGCCGTAATATAAATTTTATCAATCGGCAATTTTGCATCTTTCAAAGCTTGATTCACAAATGCAGAGGGTACAGCCAATAATATGATATCTGAATTGTCAATTACCTCTTGGATATTGGTGGTCGCTTGAATCAAATTTTGGTCAATTTCAACAGACGATAAATACTTCGGATTGTGATGAAACTCTTTTATATAGTCTACCGTTGCTTCGTCGCGCATCCACCAACGAATAGAAATGTCGCTATTTTCTGATAAAATTTTAATTAAAGCAGTTGCCCAGCTTCCGTTTCCAATAACGCCAATTTTTATTTGTGGGATTGTTGACATGCGGCTTTATTTAATTTGAGCAGCGTGATTTTTAGTATCTACTTTTTCAATGATTTCAGTTAATACTCCTGTTTCATCAATAACGAAAGTAGTTCTAGCAACCCCCATGTATTTTTTGCCGTACATACTTTTCTCAACCCAAACTCCATAAGCATTGCAAACAGCTTGATCGGTATCGGCCAATAAGCTAAATGGCAATTCGTATTTGGCAATAAACTTTGTGTGTTTTTTAGAATCATCAGGACTCACTCCTAATACAGCATATCCTTTTGCAATCAAATCATTGTAATTGTCTCTCAAACTGCAAGCCTCCGCGGTGCAACCTGGGGTATCGTCTTTTGGGTAAAAGTACAATACTAGTTTTTTGCCTGCAAAATCATTTAAAGTGATTGTATTTCCATTTTCATCTATTGCTGAAAATGCGGGAGCTTGTTTTCCTATTTCTGGTAACATGATGTTCAATTAATTTTAATTAAAATAAAAATTATAAATTTTCTTTCACAAAAGTAGTGAGTTTTTTAAATAGATGTTTTTGAGCGGCTAAATCTCCAATTCCGTGATTTCTATTCGGATAAATTTCTGAGTCAAAATTAACGCCGCTTTGAATCATAGATTTGATCATTTCAGTTGCATTTTGGAAATGCACATTGTCGTCGGCAGTTCCATGCACAATCAAATATTTAGATTTTAAATTCTTGGTAAAATTGATAGGAGAGTTGTCTTCATAACCCGCTTTATTCAATTCCGGAGTTCTTAAATATCTTTCGGTGTAAATATTGTCATAGAATTTCCAATGTGTTACAGGGGCAACTGCCATTCCCATTTTAAATAGGTCAGGGCTTTTTACCAAGCACAAACTTGTTAAATAGCCACCGAAGCTCCATCCCCACAAACCAATGCGTGAAGCGTCAACATATTTTAATGCTCCTAACCATTGTGCTCCTGCTGCTTGGTCTTCTTGTTCTAACTTACCTAAATTTAGGTAGGTTGCTTTTTTAAATGCTGCACCCATATTTCCGGTACCTCGGTTATCCACGCTAAACACAATGTATCCCAAACTTGCAAGGTGTTGAAACCATAAAAAGTTTCTGCCGGCATAAGCGTTTCTTACAGTTGAATTTCCGGGTCCACCATACATATACATCAAAACTGGATATTTCTTTGTAGAGTCGAAGTTGTAAGGCTTTATCATCCAATAGTTTAAAGCAACACCATCTGTGTTTTTCAATTGACCAAAAGAACAATTTCCCAAATTAACTTTCGACATAGATGAGGACCACTGTGAATTGTCTTCTATGGTAATTACTTGACTGCTTCCAAAAAGATCAACAACTTTGGTTGGTGATTTTATTGAGATTTCTTTTGAACCATCTACCAAAGTTGTTTTTGATATTGGATTTTCAGAAAAATTTGATTCAATTACATAATACCAGGCAGCATTGCTACTCATTATTACGGCAGTATTCCCCAAAACACTCGCAAACATGCTACGTTTTTTACTATTGATAGAAACCTTCCATAAATTATCTTGAATGGTTGAGAATTCTGTTGATGTGTAATAAACTGTGTTTGTTACTGAATTAAATCCACAAATTCTGTTGATTTGCCAGTTTCCATTTGTAACCTGTGTATTTTTATTTGTAACAAAGTCAAACAAATACAAATGGTTATAGCCAGATTTTTCTGAAGTATATAATAACTGGGTTGAATTAGGTAAGAACATCAAATTGTCAGTGATATCAACATACGCCGGGTCTTTTTCTTCCAAAACAAGTTTACAATTTCCATTTGTTGGATTGCAAAATAAAAGTTCCCAATGATTTTGTAATCTGTTTAAACGTTGAATGCTTAATTGATTATCTGCTTGTGTCCATTGAATCCTAGGGATATAATGGTCTCTTTGACTTTCAACATTGGCTGCTATTTTTTTGTTTTTAGCCAAATCGTAAATGAAAACATCTACTTGTGAATTTGCTTCACCTGCTTTTGGATACTTCCATTTTTCTTGTGAGGGATAAAGACCTTGATATATATCCATCGAAAATTCTTTCACCTTCGATTCGTCGAAGCGGTAAAAGGCCAAAAAGTTTCCTGTAGGGCTCCATTGGAAACCAACACTCATTGAAAATTCTTCCTCGTATACCCAATCAACAGCACCATTGATAATTTCATTGTTCTTGCCATCGGTTGTAATTTGATTTTCTTTTCCTGTGGTCAAATCAAAAATAAACATGTTGTTATCTTTGACATAGGCTACATTTTTATTGTTGGGACTCAATGTTGGATAGCGGAAACGACCTGGAATTTCTATGATTTTTTTGTTTTGAATATCCACCACATAGGCATTCACCGAAGAACTGTGGCGGTATATTTTCTGAGGATTGGTTTCAACCAACATGAATTTTTCATCAGATGAAAATGTAGTTGAACCTTCTGGTAAAGCTTTTTCAAACCAATTGGAATGAAAAATAGTTTTGAGAGAATCAGAGGGGTTAGCTGGGTTTTGGAGAATTACCCACCAAGTAGTTTTGTCGCCAGTTTTTGCAGATTTTGTGTTGATTAAAAATTTACCATCGTTTGAAAATTGTCCGATGTTTGCTGACTTTGGCCTTAATGCTTTGTTGTTAAAAATATCGTCAAATGCAATGTTTTGTGCATTTGTAACGGCACAAGTCCCCCAAAAAAGGAAGGAAAGTAAAAGCAAATTTTTGTTCATGTTAACGAATTCTTTTTAATGATACATCTGTTCTTGGTGCAATAACAACAGGAACCAATTCTTTGGTGACCATACTTCCATCTAATCCGAACCATTTTTCTGGACGACCCGCCAAAAACTTCATTTTTTCGTAACCATCCATAATAAGATTGTCAAACAATGGCAATTCGTTTTCGGTACTCATCTCTTCCTCTACGAGTACGAAACGGAAATCACCGATACTATGTTTATCAATAAAACCGTGATAATAAGGATCTAAATCAATTTCTTTATTTTCAATCATTTCAGTGATTACCATTTTTAAGTAAAGACTAATTTTTTGTTGCACACGGAATCCAAGCCTGAAACGTACTTTATAGATATCATTCTTTTCAATTACGTTTACTTTATATTCCATTGTGTAGGGTTCATCTGTTAAATCTACATTGATGAACCAATAAAAATCGGCTCTTTTGGGACGTTTATGAAGTATAGAATAAATCAGCGGAGATTCTACTTCGTCATCCATTTTTGCTTTTGACAAGTAGATTAAGTGAGTTGCAAATTTCGGAAGTGTTGTGTCTTGACTGAGAGAACGTAATTTGTCTCTGTAGTTGGTAAGTTTTTCGGTCATTACCATTTTTTGTTTGATTTGGCCACCTCTAAAACTAACATACATCACCAAAATGATACCAGCACCAATCAATAAGGTTACGAAACCACCTTCCATAAATTTAGCTAAGTTTGCCATCAAGAATGCTGATTCAACTGCAAAAAACACGAGCATAATGACCCAAATAACTACGATGTTCCAACGTCTTGTTTTTAAATAATAGAACAATAAAATGCTGGTCATTAACATGGTTACGGTAATTGCCAAACCGTATGCAGCTTCCATTGCAGCTGATTCTTTGAATATTAAAACGATACAAATACATCCGGCCAACAAGGCTGTGTTTACCGTAGGGATATAAATTTGTCCTTTAACGGCAGTAGGGAATTTTACAGTAAATTTAGGAAAGAAATGCAATCGAATGGCTTCTGACACCAACGTGAAAGAACCGCTAATTAAAGCCTGAGAGGCAATAATTGCTGCCATTGTTGCAATTGAAATTCCGATAGGAAGAAACCAATCTGGCATGGTTGAGTAAAATACTCGAGTTTCACCAAGTGTTTCGCCTATGTGTTTCATTAGGTATGCGCCTTGACCAAAATAATTTGCCAACAAACATATTTTTACAAAAATCCAGGAATATTGAATGTTCTTTTTGCCGCAATGGCCCAGATCAGAATACAATGCTTCTGCTCCTGTTGTGCAAAGGAAAACGGCACCTAATAATAAGAATGCATTTGGACTTGACGATATAAATCGATACACCCATATTGGATTCAATGCCTTTAAAACCTCAGGATGATGAATTATTTGCGATACTCCCAAAACTGAAAGCATACCAAACCAAACGAGCATGATTGGTCCAAAAAATTTGCCTACAACATTTGTTCCTGCTCTTTGGAACAGGAATATCATTACAATAATTGCGATTACAATCGGAACTGTTTGAATATCTCGTAAATCTATGTGATACCCATTTGTTGGATTGATAAACCTAAGTCCCTCAATAGCCGAAGCCACCGAAATCGGAGGTGTAATAATTCCATCGGCAAGCAGCATTGCTCCACCCACCATAGTTCCAACAACCAAATAAGGAAAGCGACGTCTTAGTAGGCTAAACAATGAAAAAATACCTCCCTCACCTTTGTTGTCGGCTTGGAGTGTAAGGAGTACATATTTTAGCGTGGTTTGAATGGTGAGTGTCCAAAACACCGCACTGATACCACCTAAAATTAAGGTTTCAGAAATTACCTTGCTACCAACAATAGCGTTCATAACGTATAGCGGAGAAGTTCCGATGTCGCCGTATATGATCCCCAACGTGATCAATAAGCCGGCTGCTGAGAGTTTGTCTATGCGGGAGTTACCCATGATTGAAATATTGGGCGAATTTAAAGAGTTACGTTGTTAAAATGGGGATAATTTTCAAAAGTGTGCAAGAATTATTGAAATTCTTTTGAAAATTGCCTAAAAATCTAATGTTCGCTCTAATAAGTGTCGTTATGACAATTGTTGATGAAATATTTATTAATCAATTATAAAATTAAAGAAAGAACGAACTAAATTTGCACCATCTAATCATTAACCATTTCAGAAATAAAAATGCCTACCAAAAAATCAACTACCGAAAAAGCCACTCCGAAAGAAGAAACTGTAACAACAACTATTTTGCCTGAAAACGGCATTTCGTCGTATTTTGGAGAAATGGTTTTTGGCCCTAGAGCTCAAAAGCACTATCTGAGTGCTGCGTCTCAAAAAGCCATTGAAAAAGCAATTAACGAAGGATTAGCGGTTAGCCGTGAAATGTCGGATGGGGTAGCTGAGGGTATGAAAAATTGGGCATTAGACATGGGGGCAACCCATTACACCCACTGGTTTCAGCCATTAAGAGGCACTACAGCTGAAAAGCATGATAGTTTCTTCGAACCAACTGGAATTGATACGGGTATCGAAGTTTTTTCAGGAAAATCATTAACCCAACAAGAGCCAGATGCAAGTTCTTTCCCTAATGGAGGAATTCGCAATACATTTGAGGCAAGAGGATATTCAGTTTGGGATCCTAGTTCTCCAGCATTTATCATTGAAAAAGCAAATTCTAGAACATTGTGTATCCCTACAATTTTTGTATCTTATACCGGTGAAGCCCTAGATTACAAAGCACCATTGTTGAAAGCTTTGGCATTCGTTAGAAAAGCAACCACAGATGTTTGCAAATATTTTGACGAGAAGGTAAATGATTGTTCAGTGAGTCTCGGTGTTGAGCAAGAGTATTTCTTGGTTCGCGAAGATTTGTTCAAAATGCGTCCTGATTTGATGTATGCAGGTAGAACTTTGATTGGACATACTCCAGCCAAAGGTCAGCAATTAGAAGATCATTACTTTGGTTCAATTCCTACCGATGCCCAGGCATTTATGGTAGACTTTGAGGAAAAAGCACATCAATTGGGTATTCCTTTGAGAACCCGCCACAATGAAGTTGCTCCAGGGCAATTTGAATGTGCACCTCAGTTTGAAACATTAAACTTGGCTGTCGATCACAATACTTTATTGATGGATGTGATGGAAGCGGTTGCACAAGATCACGGATTAAAAGTATTGTTGCACGAAAAACCATTCAAAGGAATTAACGGTAGTGGCAAACATAACAATTGGAGTTTGGTAACAAATACTGGAGTAAATCTTTTATCTCCAGGTCATACGCCAGCTCAAAATTTGCAATTTTTAACATTCTTTATCAATGTAATCAAAGCGGTTCATGATCATGCCGATTTGATGAGAGCAAGCATTGCAACTGCAGGCAACGATCACCGTTTGGGTGCAAACGAAGCGCCTCCAGCTATTATGTCTGTATTTGTTGGTGACACCTTAGAACATGTATTAAACGATTTTGAAAGCAATCAAACATCTTCAAAAGGAGCGGACAACAAAGGCGGAGCAATTCAAGTACCAAATATTCCTGAAATTTTAATTGACAATACAGATCGCAATAGAACTTCTCCATTTGCATTTACAGGGAATAAGTTTGAATTTAGAGCTGTAGGTAGCAGCGACAATTGCGCTAGTCCTATGGTTGTATTGAATACCATTGTAGCGGATCAATTGGTGAAATTCAAAACCAAGGTAGATGCAAAAATTAAAGCATCTAAAGGTGTTGCGAAAGAAGAAATTATCAAACAAGTGCTTCGCGATGAATTAACCAGTAGCAAACGCATTTTGTTTGGTGGTAACGGTTATGGCGATGAATGGGTGAAAGAAGCAAAAAAACGCGGATTGAATAATGTAAAAAACACGGCTGAAGCTTTGGCATTCTATATGTCGCCAAGTAGTGTTGATGTTTTTGTGAAAAACGGAATTTATAGCCACAAAGAATTAGAAGCTAGAACGGAAATTAGATATGAATCATTTAATTTGAGAATTCAAATTGAGGGACGTGTCTTGAATGAATTGGTTCAAAACTTTGTAATTCCTGCAGGTATCAAGTACCAAAAAAGATTGGCCGACAATGTTCAAACTTTACTGGCAATTGGTCAAAGTAAAGCATCTGTGAAAGCTCAAATGGATATCATTGCTGAATTAAGCAATCACATTAATAAAGCGTATGAATTAAACAACCAAATGACAAATGAGCGTGCAAAAGCCAATAAATTGGCTGATGCCCATGCAAAAGCTTTGGTTTACAATAAAAAAGTAAAAGGTTTGTTTGACGAAATTAGAGAAAGTTGTGATGAAATTGAGCGTTTGGTAGATGATGCTGATTGGGTTCTTCCTAAATACAGAGAATTATTATCGTTGAGCTAATTTTGTGCCTTTTATCACATTACATCTGATACATTTAGTATAAATTTGAAATTATTATGTCTGAAGCAATAGAAAAAGTGGAATGTTTAATTATCGGAAGTGGTCCTGCGGGTTACACTTCTGCAATTTATGCAGCGAGAGCTGATATGAAGCCTGTTATGTATGAAGGACTTCAACCTGGCGGTCAGTTGACCATTACAACGGATGTAGAAAACTATCCTGGTTACCCAGATGGAATTATGGGTCCTGAAATGATGGAATTGTTTAAAAAACAAGCAGTTAGATTGGGTGCTGATGTGCGTTTCGGAATGGTTACTTCGGTAGAATTTAAAAATGGCGGTCCTCAAAAAGTTATTGTTGATGGTGTAAAAGAAATTGAAGCTGAAACAGTAATTATCTCAACAGGAGCTTCTGCAAAATGGTTGGGCATTCCGTCTGAAACCCGTTTGAACGGTAGCGGTGTAAGCGCTTGTGCTGTTTGTGATGGATTTTTCTATAAAGGACAAGATGTTGCCATAGTTGGTGCTGGAGATACAGCTTGTGAAGAAGCTACTTATCTTGCGAAAATTTGTACAAAAGTTTACATGATTGTGCGTAAAGATGAATTTAGAGCGTCTAAAGCAATGCAAAATAGAGTTTTAAACACGCCAAATATTGAGGTTTTATTCAACACCGAAACAGATGAAATTTTAGGTGGTTTGGGTGTTGAAGCGGTTCGTGTGAAAAACAACGTAACCGGTGAATTAAGGGAAATTGCGATAAAAGGTTTCTTTGTGGCAATTGGACATACACCGAATACGGATATTTTTAAACCTTACATTGATATGGATGAGCAAGGTTATATAAAAACCATTCCAGGTTCATCTTATACAAACATTGAAGGGGTGTTTTGTTCAGGCGATGCACAAGACAAAATTTACCGTCAAGCAGTAACAGCTGCTGGTAGTGGTTGTATGGCCGCGCTTGATGCTGAACGTTGGTTGTCGGCAAGAAAAGATTAAATCAATTTTTTAATATACTTTTGAGGGATGAAATGCATTGCAATTGTTGCGGCTTTTATCCCTCTTTTTGTTTTTGGTCAAATTCGAAATACCCATTTCGGTAATCCTGTTCTTGAGGGAAATGAACCCTCCATTGCGGTCAATCCAACCAATAAAAATGAAATTTGGTTGGCGTATAATACATCTAACTTATTTCATAGTTTGGATGCTGGTAAAAGTTGGGAGCCAATGAATACCAATTCTGAGTATGGATACTATGGTGATCCAGTTTTGAAGTTTTCAAACAAAGGGAATCTATATTTTGCTCATTTGGCTAAAAATAAATCTAAGAAATGGCCTACTTGGTTTGACTGTATTGTTTTTGAACGCAGTTTGGATGGCAAAATGTTCGAATCCACCTGTGTGGCGGGTGATAAAAATAAAATGCAAGACAAACCCTGGTTTTCTATTGACGAGGGATTAAAAAGCAAGTATCGAGGAAATATATATTTGACTTGGACAGAGTTTGATCAATATGGAAGTGCCAATAAGCATGATTCAACCCGTGTAAAATTTGCAAAAAGCAATGATGGTGGATCAAGTTTTTCTGCACCTGTAACCATTAGCGACAAAAGCGGTGGTGCTGAAGACGACGACAATACATCGGAGGGAGTAACAACCGCAATACTAAATGATGGAACCTTATTGTGTTTTTGGTCTCGGGCCGATACATTGTGGATGGATAAAAGTATAGATGCAGGAAAAACTTGGGGAATTGATTTAGCAATTTGCCGAATGCCTGGTGGTTGGAATTTTGAAAATGTGAAGGGATTGGTTAGAACCAATGGAATGCCGTTTGCTGTGGCCGATAAAAACAATCATATTTATGTAACGTTTGCATGTCAGAATGAATATAAAGATTTTGATATTTATTATGTGTATTCGGGAAACAATGGTAAATCGTTTGAGGGTCCTTTTGTTGTGAATGACGATAAAATGGAGGGGGTTGATCAATTTTCACCGTATGTTGTGTTGAATGAAAAGTTAGAAAATCCTAAACTCATTTGGTATGATAAAAGAAATAGTGAAAAAGGACATTTTGCAGATATTTATTCGGCAGAGATTTGCAAAAAACGTCCCTCAAAAAATATAAAATTAACCAACGAACCAATTATTTTGCCGGGAAAAGATGAGTTCATGGGAGATTATGTGGGCTTATCGATTGTTAGAGGAAGGGCATTGGCTGCTGTAACTGCCTACAATGATGATAATCGGAAACCTTGTATCCAATTAATTGACTGGCAGGAGAACCTTAAAAAGACACCTTTTGAGAAAAATCCAATATTGTTGGTGAATAGAAATTTCAAATCGGATTCTTTGGTAGTACTGGTTTCTTTCCCTCAAGAAACTTCCTTTACATTTGAAATCAAATCGGTGAATGGGGTGGTAATGTCATCTGTTTTTGAAATAGACGAACCTGAAAAAATAAATTACAGAGAAATGTATATTCGAAAGTCTATGTTAGGCCATGGTTTATTTACTTTTATAGTGAGAAGGAAGGGTAAAATTTATAAAAAATCAATTTGGTTGGATTAGGTGGAAAAAGATTTTTAAAACGCTTGAAAATGCGGGCACGAAAACCTATTTTTGCTACTTTTAAAAATTAACGTATTAAAATATTATGGCAGTTATACAGAAATTAAGAAATTCGGGTTGGGTAGCAGTTGTTATCGTTGCGGCTCTTGTTTTGTTTGTGGTTGGAGATTGGATCTCTGGTAAAAACAGTGTAAGAGGTGGTAATGAGGATGCAGATGTTATTGCTATCATGAACTCTGAAAAGGTGAGGGAAAAAGATTTGGATGCAGTAGTTAGAGAAGTTTATCAAACAGAAAAAGAAAGCGATCCTAATTATGAAATTACTGAAAAAAATCGTGCTCAATTGTTTTCAAAAGCTTGGACAGAATTGACCAAGAGAAGATTATTGTATACCGAAATTGCCAAAGCAGGAATTCAAGTAACGGATGAAGATTACAATGAAATGATGGTAGGGTTACACCCTGATGAGTCTATCAAAGGTGATCCTTCCTTCCAAACGAATAATCAATTTGATCCAAAGAAAGTGGAACAAATTTTCCGTCAGGCAAAAGGAAACGCCCAAATGAAAGCCCGTTTGGCTGATTATGTTCGCAAAATGAAAGAAAACGAACTGACAATTAGATACGCAACTTATATTTCAAAAGCCAGTTTCAAAAGCAAAGCAGAAAAGAAATACGAATATATTGCTGCGAACCAATCGGTTTCTGGTAAAATTGTATCGTTAGATATCAATTCAATTCCAGATAAAGATATCAAAGTTACCGACGATGATTTATCTGCTTATTTGGATGAATACAAAGAGAAATACAAATACACCCAAGAGGCAAGAAACATCAAATATGTAGTGTTTGATATTATTCCAACCAGAGATGATTCGGCATACGCATACAACAATGCAAACTCAACAGCTGCAGGTATGAGAGCTCAAACTACTCCGGATACTGTTGGTGCAATTGGTTATATCGCGAGAAATCAACTTCCAGAAGATGCTCCAGCAGAAATTTCGAACTTGGTTTGGAATGCCCCATTAAATATGGTCATTGGACCTATCTACCGAGAAGGTAAATTTTATATTTGGCAAAAAATCAGACAAAAAGCAGATACTACCGGTTTTATGAGAGCAAGTCATATATTGATTCCAATGTCGGGTCAATTGCCTGATGGAACTGATATCAAAGATTCTATTCAAGCTCAAAAGAAAGCGATTGAGGTTTTTGCTCAGCTTAAATCTGGTGCAAAAATGGAAGAGTTGGCAGGTAAATATTCTACCGATCAAGGTTCTGCAAAAATGGGTGGTGACTTAGGTTATCAAGATCCATCGAAATATGTTCCAGAGTTCGGTGCATACTGTAAACAAGGTAAAGCGGGTGAAACCAATATCGTAAAAACTCAATATGGTTACCACATTATTAGAATAACGGGGCCAATGGATTATACCAAGATCAAATTTGTTCAAAATGAAATCGAAATATCAGCAGGACAAAAAACTGTAAAAGTGGTAGACGAAAAATCTCGTAATTTTAAAAATGCCATCAAAGGTGATTTTGACAAAGCAGTTGAAAAATCAGGTGTCGTGCCACGTGTGTTAAAAGATTTTACTACAGATCAAAAAACAATTGTGGGTGTTGATGCTACTGCAGATACACGTACTATTCTTTTTTGGTTATTTGACAAGAAAAGAAAAATGGGTGATGTTTCTGAGGTTTTTGCTTTTTCAAACAAACAAGTAATTGTAAAAGTGGAAAATATCAAAAACATTGGTTACGCAACTTTAGACAATGTACGTTCTGAAATCGAACCCTTGGTAAGAAGTAAGATGAAATCGGAAAAAGCCGCTGCAAAATTAGCAGATGCGATCAAAACCAATAAATCAGCAGAGCAATTGGCCGCTGCGGTAAAAGGAATGGTTATTTCTTTGGATGGGCTTAGATTTGGTCAAAACTTCGTTCCAAACATGGGACAAGAGTTGCAAGTATTGGGCACAGCATTTGGTGCTAAAGTGAAATCAACTTCAATACCATTTGCTTCTAAATCAATTGCAGGCGTATTATTCCTTGATAAACGCGATGACGTTCAAGTGCCAACTTCGGTATATACCTCTGTCGATCAAATTGATTTCATGAACCAACCACAGTATCTTTCAAACAGAATTACTGAGGTTTTAAACAAGAGTGCTAATATTCAAGATTTCCGTTATAAATTTGAATGGAATCAATAATTAAAACATTAATTTGAAAGAAAAGGCCACTTTATGTGGCCTTTTTTTATTTTAGTGCATTTGTTTTTGTTTAGTCTAATTCTGAATTGTATTTTTGCTAGATGTCAGTTATTACCCACGAATTATCTTTAGAGAATTTTCACGAGCAATTAGAATATGTTTTGAATAATTACCATGCACATGGTAAAAGAGCAAGTCAATATAACAACATCGTTATTGGTGGTTTAGGAGGAAGTGGAATTGGTGGTAGAATAGCACGTTTGTATTTCTGGAATGACATGCCAATTCCTGTTGAAGTATATTCTGATTATAATTTACCGGGATATGCAAATAATAATTCATTGGTTATTCTTTGTTCGTATTCAGGAAATACAGAAGAAACATTAACAATGTATAAGGATGCTCAAAGCCGTGGTTGTGATATTTTGTGTATGGCTGCTGGTGGTGAACTATTGTCTTTGGCGCAAACCAATCAATTGCCTTATTACACAATTGCTGAAGGTTATCAGCCAAGAATGACATTAGGGTTTGCATTGGGTAACTTAATAATGATATTGGGTGAATTGGCAGGGAAAGACATGACATCAGCAATTACAGAAGTTAAAAATATGTTTAACAATCCTGTACAGGCTATCAAATGCGCAAAAGAAATGCATGCTTTGTTTCAGCCAACAATTGCAAATAAATTTGTGGTTGTTACCGATAAAAATTATGAAGCTGTTGCTATTCGTTTTTGTCAACAAATTCAAGAAAACGCAAAAGGTGAAGGCTTTATTTCTGTTTTACCAGAAGCAAATCACAATATGATTGAAAGCTATTATGAAAAACACGATACCAATTTTATTTTCTTAAATAGTAAAGAGAATAGTAGGGTAGCAGCCCGTTTTGATTTCTTGAAAAAAGTATTGACTGATTTAGGAAACGTAATTTATGATTATCCTGTGTCGAATGCATCTTTATTGAGTCAGTTTGAAGTTATTCATGCTACGGATTGGTTGAGTATTTGGGCATCAGACGACAAAAAAGTAAACAATATGGAAGTTGGTATTATTATGCAACTTAAAGGCCATTTGAGTAATATTTAATTGACAAGGCCGTTTCAAAGCGGCCTTTTTTTATGAAAGTAACATTTTTAGGTACAGGCACTTCACAAGGCGTTCCTCCAATTGGATGTATTTCTGATGTTTGTTTGAGTGAAAACACAAAAGACAAACGTTTGAGAGCATCTATTCATGTTGAATGGAATGGCAAGAGTATTGTTATTGATGCTGGACCTGACTTTCGTTACCAAATGATTCGTGGTAAAATCAATCATATTGATGCACTTCTTTTTACCCATGAACATAGAGATCATACCGCTGGGTTAGATGATATTCGTCCTTATAATTACCTGCAAAATCAAAACTTGCAAGTTTATTGCCATGAAAGGGTTCTGGAAGCATTCAAAAGTCAGTACGATTATATATTTGCAGATTTCAAGTATCCCGGAATTCCGTTAATAGATTTTCACCTGATAAATAATAATCCATTCGCAATTGGGGATTTGCTTATTGAGCCCGTAGAGGTTTTACATTATAAATTACCAGTTTTGGGATTTCGGTTTGACAAATTTGCATATATCACCGACGCGAATTTTATTTCTGAAACTGAGATTGAAAAATTGCAGAATTTAGATGTGCTCGTTTTAAATGCGTTACGCAGAGAAGCACATATTTCTCATTTCACTTTAGAACAAGCCACGCAATTGGCATTGAGAATTGGGGCAAAGCACACTTATTTTACACACATGAGTCATCAAATTGGCTTTCATGATGAAGTTTGTGCAGGACTTCCGAATGGAATTGATTTGGCCTATGATGGCCTTGAATTGATTATTGAATAAATATAAATTTACCCATTGCTGTTTCTGAACCATCTTGATTGATTCCAAAAACAAAAAACACACCGCTATTGGGTCTGCTGCCATCTAAACGGAATCCATTCCAAACGGCTTTGCCGCCATTTGCCTTGGTTTGATAAATTAACTTACCTTGGGCATCGGCAATTCTTATTTCAGCGTTATTGGCTAAACCTTCAATTGTAATTTGACCATTATATTTTGGAGGGACAGGATTCGGATAAACCAAGATTTCTCCAAAGCTCTCCGATGCAATGTTGGCATCGTTTCTGTATGAAACAATTCCTTTGTCGGTACCGATAAAAATCTCTCCAGTTTCATCAATTTGACCCAAGCAAATTAAAAAATTAGATAAGAGTGGACTGTTTTCAAAAGTAAAATGCTTCAGTACTTTTTGGCCGTATTCATCAACCAAAAATAAGCCATTTGTTGTGGCAAACCATTTTCTATTCCCGCCATCAACCAATATGTCTTTTATAGTTTCTCCGCCCATTAAATAGCCTGTTGAACCATCCTGTTCAACAATAAACCTATCTAATTTTGGATTAATAAATATATTGGTAGAACCGGTATAAATATTTAAACCTTGTAAAGTGCCTATCCAAACATACCCGTTTTTATCACATTCTATGGATAAAACGTCGCTTGATATTAATCCGTTGTTCTGAGAAATGAAAGCCGATTTATCGTCTGCCGTATTATCAAGCTTGCCTTCATCAAAAACAATAATTCCATTGTTAACAATTAACCATTTTCTGTTGTTTGCATCAATACTAATTCCTTTGATATCGGTAGTGCCATTAAATTCAAATTTATACCACTTACCAGAAGGGGTAACACATAATAATGGGTTTGATGATCCGTAATTTACTATCCAGAGGTTGCGCTTTGAATCTTCTGCGATCCCTCCAATTTTAATAAAATTGTCGCCTGAATTTCTTTCTAAAAGTGTGTTTGATTCATCCCACTTGCCAATAATTTCATCTCCCTTAATGATAAGAATTCCATTTGTATGAGTTGCCGCAAAATATGTGTTATTGGCTTTTCTGTGACACACGAATGTGAAATCATACATGTTTGAATTTAGAGGAGAGGTTAGATTGCTTTTCCAGCTTCTTTCTTGGTTGTATATGTAAAAACCTGAGTTATTGTAGGCATTTCCAAAAGTGTTCGATAAGCCGCCTCCAGTGCACAAAATCTGATCTCCATCTTTTGTCATTTTGAAAATTGAAGTGTTTGAAGGTCCATTAGGCATGAATGAATAGTCCATCACTGGGTCTTTTTTGATTACACCAGGTCCAATACCCGTACAAAACCAATAAGTACCATCTTTATATTGGGTGGCACCCACTACCAAATTGATAGTTTCATAAGATATTCCTGTATTGTTAAAGGTTGTAATTTTGCCCTTTCTAACTATGTGCAAACCAAATTGATTTTTGAAAATTCGCGCTGTGTTAACGCGGTTCGTATCAAAGGTGGTGGTTTTTCCGTTTGAATATATTTTTATATTGAATTCGGTTTCAAAAAAAACACTGTCAGCAAATGCCGTTAATTGATAACAATCTTTACCCGAATATACGTAATGCCATTGATTGAAGTCATTTAAATTTACTGTTTTGCTATATGATGCTGCCAATATTCCATCTACAGTAGATATATAGATTGAGTCCTTTTTAATGCATGATGATAATACCCTAATTGCAACACCTCCGGTACCAATAGAGGTATAACTGTCTTTGATTTCTTTTTTATCCAAATCAACTATTAATAATCCAAAGTTGGTTGATACCAGTGCTTCTCTGTTATAAAAAGTAACATGATTAATTCGTTTGTCTCCCTGTAAAAATTTAGAATAAAATCCTGGAATATTTGTAATCTTATTGTCGTTTATAAGTAAGTCAATACTACCATCTAAATAACCAATAAAAAGGGTATTACTCGCCTGGTTGAAACAAAGTTGGCTAATTTCTCCTCCATGAAATCCATCCGTTCGGAGTAATTTTGTCATTTCTCCAGTATTTGTGGTTCGCCAAAATCCTTGGTCGGTTGAAGCATAAACATAATTATTAGTTGCTTCACAAAAAACTGCGTCTTTGTATGTGAAATGTGTTCTCCATTTTCCAGTTGGAATTCCATTCTGACCTGAACAAACTGAAACTAAAAAAATTGAAATTGAGAGAATTACATTTTTCATTATAGATTAATTGAATGTGTATCTAAATTCTAAACCAAAATCCGTGAGGGATGTATAAAATTGTGTTGCAATTTTAGGATCCATAATTACCCTGTTGTAACGCAATGCAAAATTGACTTTTTGGTTAACTTGATACGTGATAGAAGGTGTAATTCTAATGTTTGTCATTCCGGCGGTGTATCTGTTTACATTTACGTCAATTTTTCGAATGATGGTAACATTATCGCTGATACTCACAGCCAAGTCAAATCTAAAATCGTTAGGCAAGAATATTTTTCTCCCTCTTCTTTTGAATGGAAGGGTTAATCCGGTTACGCGATATCCTGCGGTCATTTGAAATTCATTTTGACGCATTTCCGTTAGGTTAAAACTGGCAGCAAATAATTTCAAAATACGGCTTCTTTTATAATCAAATCCGATCGTCCAATTATTTTTTGTGGTAATGTTTACACCAATCAAAGGCATGAAACCTTCGCTAATTGTAACGTTCGCAATTTGAAATTGAGGAGTCAAGTCTTTTCCAATTGTAGGTACTTCCAATCTGTCAAATCTCAAGTTTTGCGTAAAATCACCAACTGAATATTTACCATTATAAGCATGTTTGAAGTTTATGTTGGTGAATATTTTAGATAGGGCTTTGATTTTTGTAAGACCGTTATAGGTAATATTCCAATTGGGCATTGGAATACTTGGAAATGCACTCAAATTGCTTAGTGAAGTTGTACCAACATCTAACTTACTATATGTAGCATAAAACGATCCAATCAAAACCTCTTGAGAGTTTTTACTATAGCCAATGGGGAATCCTGTTTGTGGATCAATTTGGGTTGTTCCAATTCTGATATCATTTATTTGTAATCTATTCGCAACAGTGTATCTGTTACTTAAAAATTCATCAAATATTGGATTTGGATGATTTTCATTTTGATTGATATCATCAACAAAATGGGTGTTGAAAAACCAACCAGAAATGTTATAAGTACCATTTTGAGTTAATCCTTGATCCATCCAATTTATACCGTCATACTTAAATACACTCTGTGTGCCTTTTGTTTCGTTTCTGATGAAATCTAGTCTTATTCTAAAGTCTTTAATGGGTTCCACCGTTACACTGCCTGAAATTGATTGGGTAAAATTTTGGCGATAGAAGTTAGCTTGACGGGTGTCCTTCATTAATCCACCATTGTTAGCGAGTTTGTATCGAATGCTTTCGTCTTGCATCCCTAAAACAAATCCAAGTCCTGGTTGTAAATGTGTAAAATTATGACCAAAGTAATCGGGTCTAAATGCAAAACCTGGCAATTCAGTTGCTTGCTTTCTTTGTATATTTAGATTTGCATTTTTAAACATTGTTATGAAATTACCAACCGCCATAATCACAGGATTGACTTTTGGTTTGTCATCTTTTCCTTTTTCTATGGCACTTTCAAACTTAGGTCCATCTTCGTCATCAGTTGAGACTTTTGGCTTATCTGTCTTTTTTCCTTTTGATTTGGCTTTAGGTTTGTTGTAATCTTTCAACCAAGGAATCATCGAATAAAACTGAGTAAAGTTGAATTGTGAAGTGATATTGATATCTTGGCTATTTTGAATTCTGTTACCTAATGTGGTAAATGCCGGTGGAGCCTGATTCCATTCATAACTTCCTATATAAGATGCAGAACTTGAAATCCATTTTAAGAATCCAAGTTTACTAAATGGCAGGGTATAAGTGGCGTTCATTGTTTGAGTAAATCTAGAAATTCTACCAAATCCTTTGAATTCATTAAATATGGAATCTTGTTTTTCTTTGGTGTTAATCGCTCCAAACGGTTCTTGAATTCGCGCTTGTACATTAGCCATGTACGAAATAGTAATTGAATTGGTTAGGGGCAATGACGCATTGTAATTACGCGTTAATGTAAAGTTTTTATCAAATAACCTTGGATTCACTTGAATAAAGTTATTGTTGTTCCTTGACTGTGATTCGCTGTACAATCGATTTAATTGTAATTGTGCATTGAAGGTACTAGGTATAAAATTGAAGTTGAAATCACGAATCAATGCCAATGTATTCGATCTGAAAATTTTTGCGAATGGACGTATGAACTTTGCGGTTAAATTATAATTATACCCCAATGAAATTTGGGTTGTTTTATAAAATTGTTCTTCAATTTGTTGGTTTCTTCTATACGTATTTGTGTAACTATAACTCGCATTGAAGTTAGAAATCCCCCAAGGCATTGCCTTTTTAGATTGATTACTTGCAACTTTGAAATTACTAATGTTAAAACTATAGAGAGAATTATATTCTTCCGCTGCTTTTCTAACTTGATCTCTAACGGTTGCATTGGCAATCTGCGTTAACATTGTTTCCAGTTCAATATCTGGATTAAGCGGATTGAATTTTGGTCTTACAAAACTCTCAGACCATCCAATATACATGGGAATGCTAACTCCAGCTTTTGCGGGAAAAAATTTACCAAGTTCTAAATTACTCGCAATGTCGTAATTGTAATTATTTGTTAAACTTCTGTCATTTAATTTTTTGTCTACATCACCAAAACCTATTGTCCTAATTGAACCTGCCATATTTAATGTGCCAAAATCAGCTAGTTGCGTTTGAATATTGGCGAGTGCTGCCCAACCACCTCCATTTGATATGTCCTTTACTCGTAATTCATTTGCCCAAATTTCAAAACACTGTGGTGCGTTTCCTTTGTTTTTTACACCAATCATCATCGCTTTTAAATTGCTTAAATCTGGTAAACCCATCACACTTATTTTGCCTTTGTCTGTGGCCGAAATATATGGAGCCGTCATTGGCCAATTTGCATTTTGCCGTTGTATTTTAAGGTCAAATAACTTTTGAAATTCGAGATCAATAAAATTCTCATCCGGCCAAACTAGCTTATCGCTATTGGGCGAATTTGAATTTACATAACCCCTAGTCATTTTTAACGGAATTTCATATTCGTAATAATTGCTTGTTAAATCTGTTCCAAAACGAATGAATGCAGTTGCTTCTCCATCGTCAATGGTATTTGGTATTGATTCCTCAGCATGAATAAATAATTGCATTCGTTTATAATTGCGAATATCAAAATTTGCCGTTTTAAATGCGCCCCGACCATCGCCTGGCTTCAAGTCACAAACTTTCAATGACAGAGATTGTTCGTTTTCTAAAACGGTACCTAAGCTTGCCATATTTTGAACACGAACTACCCCAGGAGGAGTTACATAGGCAATAGGTGAGCGTTTTCCATTCTCTTCCAAGTTAACAGTGCTAACAATAAATTTAGTTCCGTCATTAGGATCAGTTGGTACAACAATACCAGGGTTTTTTAATGCATTGGTATAGCGTCTCCAATCTGCCCTAACCAAATTGATATATCCCATTCTCAATACTGCCGAATCATTAAATCCTGTCATTATCATTCTCATGAAACGGATACTTTTGAAATCTGAAATATTTCCTACCGCTTTTTCAAACTGACGAATAGGGATTTTAAACTGATACCAACGAATATTCTTGTCCTGGCCATTTCTCAATTTAACATTGTTATTTACAATATCAGCAACATAATTTTTACCTATTTGTAATTCAGTGGCACTAATTTTCATTTTGTATTGAAAATAGTCTTCACTTTGATTCATTGTGAAATCTCTATTTACATCTTCAAAATCTGGTGTAGGCGATGAAGATTTTGGCATTCCAGAATACTGATTTGTGTATTTATCTGGATTTGAATTTCCCTCCATACCTTGAAATCTTGCATATCGTTGAATGATATCAGCATCTGCTACGGTATATTTATCTTCTAAATAATGAACAAAATTGTCATTTGAAGGATCGTTCATTGCAGATAGATATAATTTTGATGTAGGACCAAAATTGGATTTTAGTTTTTGCAAATATCCTGTATCATAAAATATTTGTTCATTGGCATCACTTAAACCATCAATACCAACGTCTTGAGTTTTTAAAGTGGCGTCATTGTTATCGAAAGCAAAATTGATTTGTGGGCTTGTAGGGATTATTCCAAACACTGATGTATCGGTTGTATTTATGTCGTTACCGGAGGTAGGTAAGCCATTCTCAAAAGATTTTCTGCGATCGGGCAATATATCTTCACTCACATTTCCAAAATGAAGTAACAATTCACCACTCAAATTTGGATTGTTAATTAAAGGATCCATCATCCAAATCTCAACGTAGTCTATGTTTGCCGCTTCAAAATCATTTTGATCAACACGTCTCATGATTCCAGCCCAACTATTTTTAGGATTTAACAAATTTCCATCTTGGTCAATTTGATTTGGATCGGTGTTAAAATTATATAATCCGCGAACATTTGGGTTGAACGCCAAATCTAAGGTAGGTAATATAGTTGGTGTTCCTTGAGGGAAATTCCTTTGAGGGAAGACTTCGCGTTGATCAATTTGTCGCATGTAAGGATTGCTCAAGATTTCATCTACCCTGTTTTGAATGTTACTCGGCATATCTGCATCCCTGTAAAACAATTGATCAATTGTATAGAAACTTAATTTAGCATGATTGTTCAACCAATTGCGTTTTTCACCGAGTTGGGTTGTTGGAAAAAGGTCTGGTTGTTTTTGAGGGATACTTGCCACAACCCAATTGTTAACAACCTTAAAGTCGTTCGGTAGTTCTGCATTCTCAAAGTCTTCTAAGTTTGAAACACCAGTTTGGTTACCTTGCGATTTAAATGCATGCGGAAAAACTTGTGCATATTCGGCATAGGCAGTGATATTTGAAATTTCCTTGGTTTCAATAAATGGCAATTTATCAACCAATTTTGTAATGAATCTTGATTTTGAACTGTATGCAAAATCAGCACCTATGATAGAATTATAAAGGGGTTCTTCATTGAAGTTGGTTTTGGTTGTGAGCGGTCTTTCATACATATGTAAAATTGTACCACCCAACATCATGTTTTTAGAAAACTTATGTTCAATCCTTGCGCCAAGTAATGTTTTTTGTTGTATGTTGAAGAAACTCTGTCCATCGGCACTTGCTCTAATTTCTGCACCACCTTGCAATAAACCTTGATTTATAATTCGAACCCTGCCCATTGCGTAATCTACTTCATAATCCATTCCCTCTTGAAGTGGACGACCGTTGGCTGTTACCCTCACTGATCCTCGTTGTAAATTTGTTGTACCCAAGAACATCTCCGCACCATTTGAACTTTTGTAGCTACCCTGAATGAAGAATTTATTGTGTTTTACATCTTGAGCTGCCAAAAATTTCGTTGAATCGTAAATTGCATCATAACAATAAAAATCTGCCAGATCCGTTCTGTTTTCGAATTTTTCCCTTAAATAATCTCCGAATGGTTCTGTTTCTGGAAAAATGATTCGTGCAAATTGTGATTGAACCGTAATTCCCTCAATGGCATCAAAAACACCATCTGGTTTGGCTTCTTGTTGACGGTTTAGTTTATCTAATCCCAGCACCCTAATTAAAGGAATGGCGTTCTTTAAAGCAGGTAAATTTGCAGTACCAACAGGTATGTATCCATAATCAGCGCCGCTGGTATCATCTGCATATATTACATTTAGCTTAAAATCCTCTAAAGTTAACGTATATGTGTTTAGGCTATAAATATTCTTCATCATCAAACGCCAAATGGGCAAACGCGTTCTGATAGTATTGCCTTTTAGCATTTTTAAGTAGAGTAATTTTTGATCGCCAGGAGGAACGTCTCTTGAAAATTCACCAACTTGATAAGTTTTTCCGTTTAAAGTATATTCAAAAGCAACTGCTAAAATTTCATCGTTATTCAAAGGTTGGTTTAAAGAAATAAAACCAAGTTGCGTATTCACAGTGAATTCATTGGTTTGAAGTTGACGTGCATAGTTTAGTAAATCAAAATCAACAGTTTGTTCAAAGTAAGGAAAGGTTTTATAAACTTTGTCTATTGCTGAACCGAGCTTTCTGGTGTCAACATCATTTTCGATAGAACTATAAATTGTATTTGCATCATTGCTAGCCGCAGGATCAAGTACCCCATTCAATTGTTTTCTATACGGATTAGATTCACCTAAATCTTGAAAAGCCAATATATCACGGGGTGTTTCAACATTTGCATTTTTGTTGGTAACCCATGCTTCAACCCTGTTAATTACAACGCCACTTGCAACAATTGGTAGGTTTTCTAATGACTTATTGTAATTATCCTTAAAAAATTGTGCTAAGAAATAGTGTTTGTTTTGGTCGTAATTGTCGGCGGTTATTTTAAACTCGTTCATTTGAGCACCCCCTTTTAAGACAGTTTCAGTGCTTTGTCCCTTATTTTGAGAAAAAACAGTTTTAACTGTTGTTTTGCCAAATTGCATGCTATTGGCAAAACCAAACAACGTAGGTACAGGTTTTATTAATTGCGTAGGTAAATTCAAACTCACATTACCTACTTGAACATCTTTTAATATGCCATCCGGCTTTCCTTTCCAACCTAAATTTGTTTGATTGTCAAAATCAAATTGAGCCTCAGTATCATAATTGATTCCAAGCTTTACGAATTCTCCAATACTTCCTCTTGCTGAAATTTGCAGTTGTTGGTCAAACACCGGAACAAAATACAATTGTTGGCGTTTGCTAAAGTTAGGATTTCTAATTTCATTGATGGTTCCACCAAGTTTGACCATTGCAGATCCACTCAATTGGAAATCTACACCCCCGGCACCAAATATTTTGGAAATTGCGGGGTTGCTTAATTCTGCGTTGATGTAATTTGATAATCCACCTTTTGTTGCTGCTTGAGAATAATCAGTATTCTGAGTTTTCTTGCGGTAATACTCGCTGTTTTTCTCTTTGGAAAAAACTTGGAAATACTCAGTAACACTTAATGATTCACCTGTGGGATAGGTGAGCGAACCCAATTGTTTGAAAGATTCGTATCTATTGGTTTTTGAATTGTATTTCCATTCAACTTTTAATGGATCATCCAAATCAACATTAGATGTATTTTGTTTGTTCTTGTCTGGATTGCTCGGTTTTGAAATTTTATATTTTACACCGGTAGAATCATTTTGTCCAAACAAAGAACCTGTTGCAAAAAATGCAACAAATACTATCGCGATTTTTTGCAAAATTCGCAACAACCCAAAATTAAAAAATACTTTAAATCGAAACTGATCGGTCATTATTAATTTTTTTTCTTGAGTAGTCTTTGTTTAATAGGCAGCTTGATTAAATTTAATTTTGCAATTTACAATATTTTGAGTGAATTTTTTATTAATTCTTCAACTGTGGCCATCCCTCCCAAATCTTTACTCACCTTGATCAGCGCTTTTTCTGCACTGGCTTTTTGATAACCTAAAATGGTTAAAGCAGTTAATGCTTCTGAAATTGCATCTAACTTACTCGGATCCAATAATGTACCCAAGCCTGTTTTCTTTCCACCTGTTAATTTATCACGCAATTCTAAAACAATTCTTTGTGCAGTTTTTTCTCCAATTCCTTTGATACTTTTTAACAAGCCGACGTTGCCATTTAATATGGTTGATGTGATTGTCTCTGAATCTAAACTAGAAAGCATAATTAAAGCCGTATTGTTACCAACGCCGCTGACAGAAGTTAACAATCGAAACATTTGACGTTCATCAGGATGTGCAAATCCATACAAGATTATGCCCGTAGGATTTTGATTTTCAACCCTGAAAGTTTGTTCCATAAAAAGACGCACTTGTTTGCCACCTTTTATGGTTTCAAATGTGTGTAAACTTATGCTAGCAAGGTATCCAATTCCTTGATTATTAATAACTACATGGGTTGGTGAAATCTGTTCAACTGTCCCTTCAATAAATTCATACATAAAAACGGCTTAAGTATAACGTTTGCGACGTATCAAATAGTTTGCAATACCCAAAATAAATATACTTAAAATTGGCAAAATCATCGAAAACCATTGCCAGTAAACTTTTTCTGACTTTGATTTTTCAGGATCTAACAATCTTAACGTTCTTTCTTTTGCTCGAATTTCAATTAAACCGTTGTTATCTATCAAATAATCAATACAGTTTAAAAGGAACTTTTTATTGGCAAAAGTGAACTGTGATATTTTATCGTAACCCGTTGGGAAAAATTTCCCACTGCTACTTACAGGATTGCGCGCTATGTCACCATCAGCAATAACAATCATTTTGCTTTTCCCCTCCGCTACAAAAGGTATTTCTGTATATTTCTTTTGGTAGACGAATGGCGACTTAAACTGTCCCTCCAAAAGCAAACCCGAAGTTTTAACTCCCTGGTTCAAAGTTGATCTATATTGCACATCCCTTGACTGCATATACACATTTTCCAAATTAATAGAAGCGGGAGTATTAATTACCTTTGAATATTGTGTACTGCTCAACAATGGTATGGCCGTTACGTCGGTTCTGATTTTAGGTTGTAATGTTCCAGGAAATTGACACCAAACTGTACCCATGTTTTTGCAAATAATGTGAGGCATGTCGGTTGATCCAAACAAAGGGAAATAAGGAAAATCAACCAACTCCATTCTCTTTCCTGCGGGGATAGGTATTTGATTGCATTTTAAATCTTCCAATAGCGTGTTTTCAAGTCCCACACCGTAAGTAAAGAGTGAAGCAGTAATATTTTCTAGCCCATAATCATATGCCAATACTTCTTTGTCGTTTCTAAAACTGTCTATTTCAATATTTACAGGATCTACAAGCCAAAGGGCTTTTCCGCCTTTCATGATAAATTGATCAATCAAATACAACTCAGTAGGAGAGTAATCTTTAATTGGTTTGATAATCATGATCATGTCGTTTAGGTTTAGTCTACGTTGTAGGCTATTTACTAAAATAGTACCCGCATTTTTAGGATCTTTTTCAAGACTTTTGATAAAAGGGCGGGCAGATTCTGGATCATTTGTATTTAAATTGATGGCCGAAACTTGGTAGTATTTGCTTAATTCTGCAGCAAAGCTCTCAACCCTTCCATCAAGCATTTCTCCACTACCGTCAATAACGGCGATGTTCTTCATTTTTTCAGTCACAACCTGGCGCAAGCCATTTGCAATTTCATATTCAATATTGTCAATGGCACGCTGAATGTTTTCCTCAGGCGATTTTGCTACATCGTAATCGAAGAAATTAATGGCAACGGTTTTTTTATCACTCATTAATTCAGCTCCTGGTAGCAAGTATTTCATTTTTGTTTCATCAGGGTTTTCATTGTCCATGTCACGAACAGGTTCAATTCCTTTTTGAACAAAATCGTCTAATAACGCATCAAGGTCTTCTTTTTTTACTCCTTTAAAGGGATCAACAATTTCGATTTCTATTTTTTTACCACTGATTTCTCTGAATTCATAAGCAATATCGCGAATTTCAAGTTTTAATTGTTTGAATTTTGCCGACATAGCACCATCTAGGTATAACTTGAAATAAACTTTGTCTTTAACATTTTTAGCAAGAGTTTTACTTGTTTCGCTGAGGGTATATCGCTTTTCTAAAGTTAAATCAATGCGTTTGTAGTAAAGCGAACTTAATATATTGCCCAAAACAATAAGTAAGAACAATACAGAAAAGTTGATATACGATTGTATTTTTTTATTTGTTCTGTTCATCACCATTTTCTGCTTTCAAATACAATTTTTGTCAAACCAAGAAATACCAAGATAAATCCCACAAAATAGATAACGTCTCTGGTATCTACCAAACCTCTACTTATTGAATCGTAGTGGAATTCTAAACCAAACCATTCCAAACTCTTTCCGATGAAATTAAGCCAAGAAGCTTCGCCGAGCATACTCAACACTCCAAAAAAGAAAAAATTCAAGAGCATCGAAGTAATCAATGCCACAATTTGATTGTCGGTTAGTGAGCTGCTAAACATTCCAATACTTGCATAGCAAGCGGCAAGTAAAATGAGTCCAAAATAGCTGCCTAAAGTTGCTCCAATATCTACATTTCCAATAGGCGTTGCCAATTGATACACCGCATAGAAGAAAAATAAAGTTGGCAATATTGCAATTGCGATTAAGGTAACCGAAGCAAAAAACTTGCCTGCTATGATGGCGGTGTCTGTAATTGGCTTGGTGGTTAAAATCTCTAAAGTACCTAATCGTTGTTCATCACTTATGCTTTTCATTGTGATGGCAGAAACCAAGAAAATAAGTATATAAGGAGCAATTTCAAACATCACTTGTAAACTTGCAATTCCTAAGTCAAATACATTGTTCCCTTTTATTATCCAAAGGAACAATCCTGTTAAAATTAAGAAAACCCCGATAACTATATAAGCAATGAAGGAACCAAGGAAACTTCGAATTTCTTTTTTAAATATGACCCACATTTGTTGTTAAATTTCTGAAGATATCTTCAAGTGAATTTTTATCTGTACTTAACTCTAAAATTTCTACATTGTTTGATAATGCAAATTGTGAAATTTGTTGACGCAATTGTGCATTATTCGATTGGATTTTCCAAGAATTTCCACCCTTGTTTTCGGCAGATGTTACGCCATCAATTTGAAGGATTTTAGATTTATCTATTGCCGAACTAAACTCAACCAATATTGAAATAAACGAACTGAAATTGGTTTTTAATAATCCAATATCATCGTTGGCAATAATTTGACCACCATTGATAATAATGACCTTGCTACACATTGCCTCAACTTCCTGCATTACGTGCGTACTTAACATTACAGTTTTTTCTTTTCCAAGTTGGGTAATTACATTCCTCATGTCGATTACTTGGTTAGGATCTAATCCACTGGTAGGTTCATCTAGAATGAGCACCTTTGGATTATGAATAAGTGCTTGTGCAAGCCCCACTCTTTGCCTGTAACCTTTGGAAAGCATACCAATTTTCTTGTGTCTTTCCGGACCCAGATTGGTAATGTCAATGGCCATTTCAACGCTTTTTTTAGCTGATTTAATATTTGAAATTTCAGCCATAAAGGTTAAGTATTCAGTCACATACATATCTAAGTATAATGGATTGTGTTCAGGTAAATAACCTACAATTTTTCGAACTTCGATACTGTCTTCAACGAAGTCAATTCCACAAACAGAACCTCCTCCTTCAGAAGGTGGAATAAATCCTGTTATCATTTTCATGGTGGTTGATTTTCCGGCTCCATTTGGACCTAAAAAACCTACTACTTCACCAGTGCCAATTTCAAAAGAAATGTTATTGACAGCAAGTTGTTTACCATAAATTTTGGTTAAATTATTTACAACAATACTCACGGTTATATTTTACAAAAATACCGACTACAAATGAAATTCAACCAATATCTGTTGAATAAAATTAACTATGCATTAAACTGTAAAATCTACAGTACACCTTCTGATCAAAGGGTAAGCAAATGCATGCCGTCTTTTGGGCTTCCTTAATTTTGATTTGCCATGTTTGATTCGCGAATGTGGTTTGTGTGGTCCATGGCTGCGTTTTTTCAAAATACGACGCTTTCTATTTTTGTATTTCAATTTAAACCCGCGGTGTCTTTTACCTTTTTTGAATTTAAAACGGCTATGTGAATTTGGCAAATGAAAAGATTCTTGCGAAATAAGCAGGGTTTCATAGATTAGGCTATCTCCTTTGAAATCAATAATTGATGCAGGATTAATGGGTCTGCCCAAGAATCGTGTTTCAAAATGTAAGTGTGGACCTGTACTTCTTCCCGTGCTTCCACCCAAACCGATAAGTTGACCGGCATTTACCAAATCGCCAGGTTTTGCTATTCTATAGGAAAGATGTCCATATAGCGTTTCAAATCCATTATAATGTCTTACAATGATACAATTGCCGTAGCCTGAATACCAACGACTCATTCTCACAACACCATCAAAGGCTACCCTAACAGAATCTCCGGTTCTTAGTTGTAAATCTATGCCTTGGTGAGGAACACCACCTCTCCATCCAAAGCCAGAATTTACCTTCCCTGAAATGGGTAGCGTGTAACCACAATCTGCATGAAGTAAGGTAACTGGTATTTCTCTGTTTAATGTTTTAACATTGAATCTGTATGGATCGAGCGCGAGCGTATCCCATTGATAATAAAAATCAAATTCAGGATAAAAGCCTGGAAGGATGAGTGCATTTAATTCTAAAACATCTTCGGGAACATCGCGATAAGTAGAATCACCCAAAATATTTAGTCCATAGGAATTAATGGCAAAAAAGGCCAATACAAAAACAATAAGTTTATAATAACTGCGCGGCTCTTGTTTTAGCTTCATCTTTTTGTAGTTGTATTTTGAGCGCGTCCAATCCATTAAATCTTTGTTCTTCCCGCAAAAATTGTACCAAAAACAAGGTGATTTGTTGGTTGTATATGTCGTTATTAAAGTCAAGAATATGTGCTTCAATGGTTTGGGTAGTGCCATCTACTGTTGGTCTAACGCCAATATTGAGCATGATTTTATACTTGGTTTCTCCAATAAGTGTATAGCCAATGTACACTCCGTTGGGAGGGATTAATTTATTTGGTTCGTCAATTTGAATATTGGCAGTAGGAAATCCCAATTGACGGCCAAGCTGTTTTCCCTTTACTACAGTTCCACTTAGTATATAAGGTCTTCCCAATAACTCATTTGCACTTTCGAGGTTACCACTATTCAAAGCTTTCCGAATTCTGGTGCTACTCACAGCAATTTCCTCAATTTCAGATGCATCAATCTCCTTTACATCAAAATTGAATTCAGTTGCCAAATTGGTCAATTCTTCAAATCCTCCAGATCTATTTTTGCCAAATCGGTGGTCATATCCCACAACCATGCACTCCACATTTAGTTTTTTTACCAGTATTTCGTTCACGAATTCTCTAGGTGAAAATTGTGAAATTTCATGAGTAAACGACAATACAAGTACATAATCAATACCCATTTCTAAGATTTTTTTCGCCTTTTCTTCTATTGAAGATAAGAGTTTAATGCTGGTATTTTTGGGGTCAATGACCAATCTTGGATGTGGGTGGAAGGTAATTAATAAACTGGGTTTGCTATAGGATTTTGCTAGGTTAACTACTTGTTTTAAAACATGTTGATGTCCCAAATGAACGCCATCGAAAGTTCCCTGGGTAATTACAAAACCATTGTTTTGAGGGATGTTTTCAAGGTCGAAAATTAAGCCGTTCATTCTATGTGCAAAGTTCGTAATAAACCCTATTTTTGCAACTATGAGGATGAAGTTTCTGCAATTTATTTTGTTAGTTGGAATAATCGCCAGTGGAAAAGCCCAAGTTGGAGGAACGGGAGTTTTTCAAATTTTGGAAGTTCCTTTGCACGCAAGATCTATGGCTTGGGGTGGTTATTTATTGGCTTCTCCTACTACAGATGTTCAATTCTCTTCAAACAATCCAGCGCTACTAAATAAGTCTTTACACAACAACTATGGAGTTACTTATGGTAGTTTTTTACCTGGTGTAACCAATGGTGGAGTAGGGTATGCCTTCAACAAAGGAATTCATAATTTTTCATTTCATGCGCAATACCTGGATTATGGCACAATGAAATCATTCGACGACGGTGGCAATTCGTTAGGAACTGTGTCGGCAAATGAAACCAAAGTAACGTTGGGCTATTCGAGAGAACTTACAGATAGAATTACTTTAGGAGCCCAGTTGGGTTTTGTTTACAGTGTTTTGGAACCCTACGTTTCAAATGGGATTTTTTCTAATTTAGGAGCGCATTACAACTCGGAAGACACGCTGATTCAAATGGGATTGATTGTCAGAAACATTGGATTTATGTTAAACGCATATAGAAATGCCTCACGCGAATCACTTCCATTTAATATTCAATATGGTGTTTCAATCAAACCAGCTCATATGCCAGTAAGATTTCAGATAATCGCGCATTCGCTTCAAAAATGGGATTTAACTTATGATCAATATTTGAAAACAGGTACAATGGATTTGAATGGACAAGAAGTTCTTCCGCAGGAATCAAACTTTGGAGATAAATTGTCAAGACATTTGGCATTAGGTATGGAATTTATTTTGGGTGAACATCTGGGATTGTTAGTTGGATATAACCATCAACGCAGGGCGGAAATGGCGCCTGAAGCACAAAAAGGAATGGCGGGATTTGGTTGGGGATTGAAGTTTAAAGTGTATAAATTCCATATTACGTATGCGAGTTCATCTTATTTTCCGGGCTTTAACTCAAATATGTTTTCTATTTCATTAATTCCCGCATTTTTAAATTAATTCATGAAAAAAATCAATATTGCAATTGACGGTTACAGCAGTTGTGGAAAAGGCACATTGGCAAAGCAATTGGCCCAAAAACTAGAATATGTTTTTATTGATAGTGGTGCAATGTATAGGGCGGTTACGTTGTATTTGATAGAAAATAACATAGATATTGACAACGAAATTGCAATTTCAGAAGCGTTAAATCATATACAACTCGAATTTCATCCCTCAAAAGAAAACAACCGATTTGAGATACATTTAAACGGCAGAAATGTTGAATCTCTGATTCGTGAAATTCATATAGCCAACAAAGTGAGTTTTATTGCGAAAATTTCAGTTGTGAGAACGAAACTGGTAAGGATTCAACAGCAAATAGGTGAAAATAAAGGAGTGGTTATGGATGGTAGAGATATTGGCACCGTTGTTTATCCAGATGCAGAACTGAAAATTTTCATGACCGCTTCAAACGAGGTGAGGGCTGAGCGCAGATTCAAAGAAATGATTTCAGCGGGTAAAAATATAACCATTGAAGAAGTTTCGGCGAATTTAATTGAGCGTGATTCAATCGATTCTAGCCGCAAGGACAGTCCCTTAACGCTCAATGATAGCTATCATCTTCTTGACAATTCTCATCTTACGCCAAAACAGCAATTCGAACTTGCAATGAGTTGGGTAAATGAATTGTTGGATTAAAATAGTTTGTCTAACTTTGCGCCAATGAGAAAGAAAATAGTTGCCGGAAATTGGAAAATGAATAAAACCTTGGTTGAAAGCCAAGCGCTGATTACTGAAATTAGAGGAATTGTTAGAGATGAGAATACCAATAAAGCCGAAGTAATTATTTGTCCTACTTTTTTGGCATTGTCTTCTGCATCAAAATTACTCGATGGAAGTACCGTTAAATTGGGTGCTCAAAATTGTCATTTTGAAGAAAGCGGCGCTTATACTGGAGAACTTTCTGCCTCTATGTTGAAGTCTGTTGGTGTTTCTCATGTAATTATTGGACATAGTGAACGCCGTCAGTATTTTCATGAAACAAATGAAATGCTTGCCAAAAAAACAACAGCAGCGGTAAATCAAGGTTTAACCGTTTTGTTTTGCGTTGGGGAAACTTTGGAAGAAAGAGAATCTGGTTCGCATTTTAAGGTTATTCAATCTCAAATTTCTGAGGGACTTTTCCACCTTAGTGCGAAGGATATGTCGTTGGTAGTTGTGGCCTATGAGCCAGTTTGGGCTATTGGAACCGGATTAACAGCAAGTTCTGAGCAAGCGGAAGAAGTACATGCATTTATTCGTACATTGCTCACAGAAAAATTTGGTGAAGCAATTTCAGAAGAAGTTTCTATCCTTTATGGCGGAAGTGTAAAACCCGATAACGCAGCAGAATTGTTTTCGCAAAAGAATATTGATGGTGGATTAATTGGAGGCGCTGCTTTGAAAGCACGAGATTTCTTTGATATTATCAAAGAGATTAAATAAAGCTCCTTTTTATACTAGTACAATACTTTATTGTATTTTTACGTTTCTCTTAGGAGTTATTCTATGATTAAATTAAAATTGTTTTTCTTAATAGTGCTTTTGGCGCTCAGTAATGCTGCTTTTTCTCAAATACGCAGTTTTAATTCTGATCCTACCATCTTCATGAAGGAATTGGAAGACCTTTTTAAGGGAGTTGATGACAAAGAAACGCTTCGAGATTTTGCTATTTTTAAAGAAAACTGGTTAAATGGTAAGTTTACTCCGAATCAGCAAAAATTTATGATGCAGGTTTCAAATCAAATGCTAACCGATCAAATGCAAGTATTGCCTTATTTCAAATTGTTTTATGGCACCATTACCCGTTTTCTTGAGAGAAAAATGCCCGATAAAACGCTTGCACAGTGGCAAGGGTTGGTGAAAACAATTTTGGCTAATTCATCCGAAGATTATCTCGAATTTCTAAAAACTACAGAACAATTATTTTCATCTAAAACACTATTTATCAATGAAAATAAAAAATGGTTTGTTGATACTAATAATTACGATATTAAATTGGTTAAAGGCAAGATAGCCATTGATTTTGGCGAAGTTACTTTAACCTGTAAATCACTCAGTGATAAACTTATTATTTCAAAAACCAAGGGTATTTATTTTCCAGGAACAGCAATTTGGGAGGGGAAATATGGAAATACAGACTTTTCTAGAGCAATACCTGAAGACAAAACGCTCATTAAATTTGGCAAATACTCAATCAATTTCAATAAAGCCGAATATCAGATTGATACAGTGACGCTTATATATCCGAAATATTTTAAAGAACCCATTTTAGGGAAATTTTCTGATAAATTGATGTTTTCGCTCGATTCAAATACGGTGAAAACAGGCGGATATCCCAAATTTACATCATTTAATAACAATTTGTTGGTTCGTGGTATTGTTGGTTCAGAATCCTTTTTTAGGGGTGGATTCTCAATGAATGGCGGTGTAATTAATACGCAAACAGTAGATAACAAACCATCGTTCATTGATATTTTTTATAAAGGTAAAAAGAAGGTTACCTTGAAAAGTACGGGATTTAGAATTGCAAAAGGTGTTGCAAATTCTCCCAATACGGAATTTACTTTATACCTCGATAGCGGTAAAAACATTAGCCATCCTGCGGTTCAAGTTTCTTTTGTATTTAATGACAATCGTTTAATCATCAACCGTGGTGAAGAAGGATTGATGCGCACTGCATTCAATGATGATTACCACAACATGAGTATCGACGTGGAGCAGATTCGGTGGAAAATTGATGAGCCATTTGTAGATTTTGACAATATCAACGACGATAAAGGAGTGAAGTTTGAATCGAACGATTTCTTTAGGGATTTTATTTATGAAAAATGGCAAGGACCTTTACTCACCAACCCACTTGAAAAAATTAACGCTTATTATTTAAGAACTCCTCCTGATCCAATAGCAGAAAGACTTGACAAAGAAATCAAAACATTATATGCAAATCCGAAGAGAGATCAAGCTTTAATCTCGGTGAAGTTAAAAGAACTCAGCGAACGAAAAAGTAATGCAAAAAGATTGATTAATTTCAAAGAAAGAGGCACATTCCATTTAGACGATTATTGTAGATTTTTCAATTTAGAACCCACGAATACCAAACACTTATTTATTGATTTGCACGATGCAGGGTTTGTGAATTATAATTTTAAAACTGATAGCATTAAAATTAATCGCAAATTATTCAAATATAATTTGATGCACAAAAAAGCAATTGATTATGATGTAATCCGTTTGAATTCGGTAATTGCAGCAAAGCCCAATGCTACCTTGAATTTGCTTAGCAATGAAATGAATATTGAAGGGGTGAGATTCTGTTATTTTTCTGATTCCCAAAACGTAAGTGTTCGTCCTACAGACCAATCTGTTGTTCTAACTCACAATAGAAATTTAAGATTTGGTGGGATGGTTCGTGCGGGTCGTTTTGATTTTTACGGGCAGCGATTTAATTTTTCATATGAAAAATTCATTATTGATTTTGCGAATATTGATTCCATGCAAATGTTCTTTCCAGATGAAACGGGACAGAGATTGATTCCAATTAAATCGGTTTTAAGAAACATTGGAGGGACATTATTCATTGATAAACCCAATAATAAATCGGGAAATATAAACTACCCAGAATATCCAATTTTCACTTCGAACAAAGGAAGTGATATTTTGTATGACAAACCAAGTATTCACGGTGGCCAGTATAAAGGTGATGTGTTTAAGTTTGTGGTGGATCCATTTACAATTGATAGTTTAGATAACTTTACAATCCAAGGTTTGCGATTTGAAGGAGAGTTCTTTTCAGATGGTATTTTTCCAGATTTTAGACATTATGCCTATATACAACCTGATTATTCTTTGGGATTTGTAAAATCAACGCCACCGGGAGGTTACCCAATGTACAGAGGGAAGGGACATGGCGATATGACCATGAATTTGAGTGAAATGGGTTTTTATGGTGAAAATGGTGAAATCAAATATGAAACAAGTTCTACCAAGTTTACTAAAATTCTGTTGTTGCTAAATGAAGCGAAGGGCGATATCAATTCTTACGATTTAAATCAGAACTCCAAATATCCAGAAATTCATGCAGTAAATGCTTCTTTGAATTGGAAACCGTATAACGATAAGTACACCATTACCCAGGGTAAAACTCCCATCAAAATGTTTAATTATGGTTATGACTTCTTTGGTAAAATTACCCAGAGTCCTACCAATGTTATTGGTGACGGTTTATTGAAGTGGGATTTGGCAACATTTGGCAGCAAGGAAATGGTTTTTGCGCCTCAAAAAGCAAAAGCAGAAGTTGGAGAATTAACTATTTTTGCATTGGATTCAACCAAAGTGGTATTTAATAGCAAGAACATTCATGGTACAATGGATTTCGCAACAAGAATGGGTGATTTCGCAACAAATGAAATGGGCCAAATTACCAATTTTCCATTCAATAAATACCAAACCAATTTGAGTGATTACAAATGGAATATGGACAAGAAAACCATCGAAGCAAAAGTTGGTCCCGGTATGGGAGGCTTAACGCCAGAGTTTTTAAGTACCAATGTAACCCAAGATAGTTTGAAGTTTGAATCGCCAAAGGCCATTTACAATATGGAAGATTATACCCTCAAAGCTGAGCAGATTCCATATATTGATATTGCCGATTCTCGATTGTTTTTGAAGGATGGGAAAGTGACCATCCGTGAAAATGCAAACATGGATACCTTATTTGAAACCAAGTTAATTGCCAATAGAGATGATAAGTTTCATGAAATTTATAAACTCACAATTAAAGTACTTGGCAAGAATAGGGTGCATGGTTCCGGATTTTACCAATACGTGGATAAACTTGCAAACCGCCAAGAGTTTTTGTTAGATAGCGTAATTGTAAATAGAAAGAAACATGTTGAGGGAATTGGTGTGATTCAAGAAGAAAGAGGATTTACCCTAGATAAGAAAATTGGATACAAGGGAATTGCTCAAATTGAAAGTAGTGAGCAATTGATTAAATTCTTAGGATTTGTGAAACCCTTGCATACATTTAAAAACGTACTGCCATCGGCTTGGGTGAGTTTCAGAGATTTTGTAGATCCCAAAGATGTGGTTATTCCATTGTCAAATCCACGTGATAGGCTCAATACAAAGCAGTTTGTTGGGTTATACATTGCAAATGATTCGTCTCACGTTTATCCGTTGTTGTTTTCTGCAAGAAGACGATATAGCGATAATGATGTTTCTAACGATACCGGGATATTGTATTACGACCATAAGTTAGAAAGTTTCATGGTGGGAAGTGAAGACAAATTGAGAAATGGCGGAACAAAAGGTAGTTTCATTCAATTCAATGAAAAAGACCATACCATTCATGCAGAAGGTCCAATGGATTTTGGATTAGAATCTGAAAATATCAAATTTAAAAATGCCGGTCATGCCGATTTGAAAGCAAAAGACAGTACGTTCTCATTTAATTTGGCAATGATGCTCGATTTTCCTCTGCATAAAGACTTTGTTGAATATTTGGTAAACAAAATCAATGAAGGAGGACCAGGTACGGTTGATTTAAATACGGACTTCTTTAAAGATGCACTTGGTGAGATGATTGCTTCACCAAAGGTATTGCGAAATGCAATTTCAGGTATTGAAAAGAGCAACCAACTCAAAGGAAAAGATGAATGCGATTATACCTTAGTAATGTCTGATGCAACGTTCCGTTGGGACAATAAAATGAGAGGTATGTATTGCAATGACAATGTAATTATTGCAAGTATTGCTGGTACCCCAATTAATAAAGAAGTAAAGGCAACCATGCTTTTAGAATCTAAACGTTCTGGTGAAAATATGTTTATCTACCTTAACTATGGCGAAGATTATGTATTTTTCAACCTTACCAAAAGTAAGTGTGCGATTTATGCATCTGATCCTAAGTTAACAGAAATCTTGATTAACACGGCGAATAAGGTAAAAGCGAAAGACTTTTATATCATGCAAACTACCGAGAGAACAGTAGACAAGTTCTTGAAGAAAATAGAGCGTTAATTCGGGTAAATTACTTTAGTTAGAAATAATCCTTTTGCAGCCACTGAATTACCGGCATCAGATCTTGTCCCGGTTTTCAGTATGGTTTCAAATTCATCTACTGACATTTTTTCGGTTCCAATTAAAATACTCGTTCCTACCAAGGCCCTAACCATATTTCTAAGAAATCTGCTTGCAGATATCCTAAATATTATCTGTGAACCCTGTTCGAACCAGATTGCCTCGTAAACATGACAACGGTAATTATCCGCAGGAGGTAATCCTTTACAAAATGCTTGAAATTCATTTGTACCCAAAAGAATTTTTGCGGCTTGATTCATGGCATCTAAATCCAACTTTTTTGTAAAAGAATAAGAAAATCTATCAGTAAAAGGATTGGGATTTGTTTCAATGAAATACTGATATTCTCGCAATGTTGCATCGAATCTTGCATGGAAGCTATCATGGGTTGGCAAACAATTTTTAATAGAAATACTTTTTGGCAGCATCGCATTGAGTTTGTATACAAACGATTCCGGCATGGGTAAATCAAAATTAAAATGTGCGGTATATTCACTTGCATGAACACCTGTATCGGTTCTTCCACAACCCATAATTTCGATGGGTTGATTGCATATTTGAGAAAGTTTATGTTGAATTACCTCTTGAACAGTAATTCCATTTGGTTGAATTTGCCAACCATGAAAGTCAGTGCCATCGTATGATAAATCGAGGCGGTAACGCATTATGCTAGGTTTTCAAACACAATCGCACAACCTTGGCCAACCCCAATACACATTGTTGCCAATCCATATTTTTTACCTGGGTGTTTGGCCATGTGGTGAATTAAGGTAGCAGAAATTCTGGTACCACTGGCGCCTAATGGATGTCCAATGGCAATACTTCCACCATTCAAATTTACTTTGGCTAAATCTACATTCAATAAATCGGCACTTGCCAATACTTGAGCAGCAAACGCCTCGTTTAATTCAAATACGTCAATATCGTTAGCTGTTAACCCAGCTTTCTTTAGTGCTTTTTCAGTAGCAGGAACTGGTCCAATTCCCATAATCGATGGATCTACACCCGCTGCACCGCAACTTACAATTCTGGCAATAGGTTTTAAATCAAATTGTTTCACCATACTTTCGCTAGCCAATATACAACAAGCGGCACCGTCGTTAATTCCAGAAGAGTTTCCGGCAGTAACTGATCCATTGTCTTTAAATGCTGGCTTCAAGGTGCTTAAAACATCAACAGTACTTAATCTTGGATGTTCATCAATATGAAAGGAAGTAAACTGTCCTTTCTTTTGAGGGATCATGACCGGTACAATTTCATTTTCAAACAACAAATGCTCTTGGGCGCTTTGCCATTTTAATTGTGATTGATAAGCGAATTCGTCCTGACGGTCTCTGGTAATGTTGTATTTTTCTGCTACATTTTCAGCAGTTTCGCCCATTGAATAAGGGTAGTATAGTTTTGATAATGTTTTGTTCGTAAATCGCCAACCAATTGTCGTGTCATGAATTTCAGGAGTTCTTGAAAATGCAGATTCAGCTTTTGCCATTACAAAAGGGGCCCTGGTCATACTTTCTGTACCTCCCGCAATAATCAAATGAGCTTCACCACTTTTGATAGCCATATAGCCATTCATCATGCTTTGTAAACCAGAAGCACAAAGTCTGTTTACTGTGTAACCAGGAACGCTGGTAGGAACACCTGCCAAAAGACTAGCCATTCTTGCTACGTTTCTATTGTCTTCACCGGCTTGATTCGCTGCACCCAAAATAACCTCATCAATTTGGGTTAAGTCAATGCTTGGGTTTCTCTCAATAAGTGCTTTGATCACTGTTGCCGCCAAATCATCGGGGCGAACTGATGCCAATGCTCCACCAAATTTACCCACCGGGGTTCTAACAATATCTATCACGTAAACTGCGTTCATTGTGCAAAGTTACAAGATTATTTTATAACATTGCCTTCAACAATCAACACAGGCAATGGCATTTTTATCGAACATTCTATTTTTTAAGGATATTTTTTTATTTTATTAGAAATAAAATGCGAATTTTGAGTCTATGTCCCTCATGAAAAAAATAAACTGCCTTTTTGTTTTTCTTTTTTGTTCAAGTTTGCTAGGTCAAAACGTTAAAATAGTTTTGAAGGATACTTTTAAATATAGAGATTTTGTATTTTTCAATAAGGTTTATTCTTATGAAAATAGTGAATTCGCAAACAAAAGAAAAACTGATATTTTAAAGAGTTTAAACAAGGAAAATGAGGATTTTTATTGGGGAGATACAATGAGAAGTCATCTCGAAATTGCTGATTTATTCGTGGCTGGTCCGTTTGATTTTGTTTTGAAAACATCCCTCGATCAAATAAAAAAAACAATCTACCAGCTAACAGATGGCGATTTGGTAAATAATTACAATGAGAATTTTAGTGGCTATTGTAAAGAAATTGTTGATACGGCTGCAACCTATGGTTTCATAGAGCATGAACAAACGGTTTCTGTAACCAATGTGTTTTTTGACATCATTACAATTGGAAATTTTTCTTACGGATTTTCAGGTGGTGCCCATCCCAATCATTGGCATAACCATTTTTTAATTGATTTAACCGATGGCCGATTGTTAACTTTTACCGATGTGTTTCAATCGAGTAAGGAAAATCAGTTAAAAAGTTTGTTGAGTTCGAAATTCAATACCGATTATGGGAAAGATAACTTATTGGATCAATTTGAAATTGCAGATAATTTTTCAGTTGATAAAAATGGGATTCATTTTTTATATAATCCCTATGAAATTACACCTTATGCTCTTGGAGATCCAGAAATTACAATCAGCTTTACTCAGGCATTGCCGTTTTTAACGCCCTATTTCAAATCAAAAGTATTGCAGCATTTAAAAACGGGGAAACCTTCTGTCAAAAAGAAAAAATCATGAAAACCGGGCACAATCAGACGTAGTGAGTTTGTTTGATCGCTTAGAGATTTATTTTGTTTTCATTATATTCGTATCTTTGGAAAGCCATGAAGAGGAAGTTGTACAAGATTAGTTGTGTATTGTTGTCGGCCTTACTTCCTTTATTAATGGTTGCTGAATTGATTGGTATTCAAATTCAAAAGAAAAATTTCAAACAACAACTTATTTTGCACTCTCCTGCACTTTACAAGTATCAAGAAACTCTTTTCGTTTCAAATAAGGACTACGCAAATCAACATGTTGGCGATGAAATTTCATTGAATGACAATATGTATGATATTATTTCAATTGAAAAACGTTCCGATGGTTATTATTTTATAGTATTCAATGATACCTTAGATAAAAAGCTTGAATCGCTGCTTAGTCAACATTCAAACGCGAATCATCCATCAAAAAAATCGAACAAAAAATCAATTCAGAATATTCAACTATTTGTTGAATTATTCTCGGGTTTTGAATATCAATTGAAGGAATGTATCTCATCTTTCAAATTTTCACATTCACGTTTAACAAAGGGTTTCAAATCAAACCCATTTTTGCCCCCAAAAGCTTGTTGATTTTCTTATGTAGAATGAAAAATAGGTGCTTTTTTAGGCATTTGTTTTTGTGTAATTAACAGAATTAAGGGATTTGGGACACCCGATTGTTCCTCTAAAGCAAAATTGAATATATGAAAAAAACGATTCTTGTATTGGGGTTGATGACCCTGATAAATATGCAATTAAAGGCTCAAATAATAGATACAAGTGATGTTGAATCATTTGACGAAATTTTAGTATCAGCTCAACGATTTGAGCAGAAAAGAAGAGATTCGCCGAGGCAAATAGAGGTATTGAGTTCCAAAAGATTGTTGGAACTTCAGCCTGCAACGCTAGGCGATGCACTCATTAACAGCGGTAAAGTCTTTGTTCAGAAAAGCCAAATGGGCGGTAGTAGTCCTGTTCTGAGGGGCTTTGAAGCAAGCAGGGTGCTCATGGTTGTTGATGGGGTTAGGATGAACAATGCAACATACAGGGCGGGTCATATCCAAGATATAATTACCATTGATCCATTTATTTTGGATAAAATGGAGGTGAATTTCGGTTCTGGCTCAACTTTGTTTGGTTCTGATGCACTCGGTGGTGTTTTATATTTTAAAACGAAAGAGGCAACCTTGGGTACTAAGAAAATTAGTCCTTACGCAAATTTACGCTACCTAAGTGCAAACGACGGTGTTGTATTCAACGGAGGAATTCAAGTTCAACTTCCAAAGATTGGTTTGATTTTGAACGCAACTTCTTCGAATTTTGGCGACTTAAGAATGGGTAAAAATAGCTATTATAGGGGGGATTCAAATTTTGGATTAATGCCAAAATATGTAACACAAATGAACAATAAAGACACTGTAATTAACAATGCTGATCCATATGTACAAAAGGGTACGGGATATAAACAGCTCGATTTATTCGGGAAATTAACCATTAAAACTGGTCGTTTTTTACATACGTTGAATTTTCAAAAATCATCGAGTGATTTGATTCCGAGATATGACAGAATCAATGAAAACAATAATGGTGTTTTTTCTTATGGTAGATGGGATTACACTCCACAAAATAGAGATTATCTTTCGTATCAGTTGAAATTTGGCTCAGAAAAACACTCAAATCGACTTACATTGGCTCAACAAAATACGGAAGTTGGCAGAGTAACTCGGAACTTTGGTTCAATAATAGAAAGAACTCAGTTAGACAAAGTGAAAATGAATACGATTAACTTTGATAGGCATGATATTTTTGGAAATTTTACATTGAACTCAGGAATTGAATACTTAACAAATGATATAATCAGCAATGGAATCAATAAGAAAATCACAGACAATTCTGTAACATCAACCAAGGCAAGATATTCTGATTCCGGAGCGCATACAAAGTCATGGGGTATTTTTACTCAGGGTATCTATAATTTCAAATCATCGGGTACGGTAATACAAGGAGGATTAAGAATCACAGGGTATGATTTGGTTGCGAATTTCTCAAGAACCAATCCTTGGAAATTGCCATACACAAGTATTCAATTTTCAAATGTTGCACCTAGTTTTGATTTGGGCATCACTCAAATGGTGTCTGAACATTTAATGGTGAAAGGAAGCGTAAATCAAGCTTTTAGAAATCCCAATGTTGATGATATGACAAAGGTATTTGATTCTAAAAAAGGTGTTAAATTATTGGTTCCTAATGATCGATTACAACCTGAAATTAGCATCAGTATAGATTTAGGGCTAGCTTATACGTTATCAAATAAATTTATGTTTGAAGCAGGAATTTTCAATTCAAATGTATCTAATTTGTTGTTAGATCAAAAGGGAAGTTGGGATGGCAAAGATTCAATGATTTATGATGGGGTAAATACTCCCGTTTACCAAGTAACGAATGTTGCATTAGCGAATATTTCTGGTGCGTATTTTAATTTTAAATCTAGGTTATATAAAGAACTTTGGATGAATGCTTCAGCAACTACAACAAGCGGCACTTACCAAAAAGGTATAGATAGTTTGGCTCAGCCTTTAGATCATATTCCTCCGTTTTATGGTCAAGTTTCATTGAGATGGAACGGTAAATCTTGGTTTACTGAAGCCCAGATCTTATTCAATGGCAAAAAAGAAGCTAGGGATTATTCAAATAGTGGAGAAGATAATGCCGATAAAAATCCACCTATGGGAAATCCTGCTTGGCAAATTTATAATTTGCGCGGTGGTTTCTCTCATAAAAGTGGACTTTCAGTTCAATTTGCTTTAGAGAACTTGTTGGATTTAAGATACCGCTATTTTGCCTCGGGAGTTACAGCCAGTGGAAGAAGTTTGAGTTGTACTTTGTCTTATAAATTTTAATGAATTAATTTTCGTATTTTTGCACCTTTATGGGACGTATTTTCGAGAAAAGAAAGCACAAAATGTTTGCCCGATTCGATAGAATGGCAAAACAATTTACCAAGCTTGGAAAAGAAATTGCCATTGCTGTTAGGCTGTCGGGAGAAAATCCTGACAACAATCCGCGTTTGCGTTTGGCTATGCAAAATGCCAAAAACGTGAACATGCCAAAAGATAGGGTAGATGCAGCAATCAAAAGAGCAAGTAGCAAAGCTGAAGGCAATTATGAAGAGGTTCGTTACGAAGGGTATGGTCCTCATGCTGTTGCAATTTTGGTTGAAACAGCCACAGATAATACCACGAGAACCGTAGCAAACATTCGTATGCATTTCAACAAGGGTGGTGGAACTATGGGCAAAACAGGTTCTTTGGATTTTATGTTTTCTCGTAAAGGGGTATTTAAAATAGACATTGCAAAATTAGCAGGCAGAGATCTTGAAGAATTTGAATTTGAATTGATTGATTGTGGAATTGAAGATTTTGCAATTGATGAAGATGTTGTTTACATCTATACATCTTTTACCGATTTTGGATTAATGCAAAAAGGATTGGAAGATTTGAAAATAGAAATTGCTAATGCAGAGTTGCAATACATTCCAAGCACATTCGTTGACTTACCTGAAGATCAAGCCAAAGAGGTTTTAGACCTAATTGAGCGTTTGGAAGGCGACGATGACGTTCAGAACGTATATCACAACTTACAATAAATAATCGTTTAATTAAGCAATAAAAAAAGACCATCAATTTTGATGGTCTTTTTTGTTTAATTGGAATTAAAATCAATCGCATGTTGGACACTTCAAAGAAAATTTCTCTTGAAATTTAGCCTTAACATAAATGTATTTTGAGGGATTTATTGGGTCGTTGGTAACGATTTCGCAACCGATTGTTTTTGATCCATTTTTTGTTACCGTATCAAAAATTGCTTCCAAGGTTAATGTTTCTCCTGGGGCAATTGTTTTTTTGTGGTCTTTAAATCGCAAGCAAGGACAATCGGGCATGATTTGCTTGATTACCAAATCTTTTTTACCGTTGTTTTTGATATCAAAATTGCAAAAAAGAAAACCACCAGATGTTTGAGGTCCAAAATCATGCATTGGTTTAACAATTTCAATTTTAGGTTGTTTGGCTAATTCTTTTGCTGAATATTTGGGGAAATACTGACTTCTTTTATATGTGATGCTTAAGCCCATTGCCGGTAGCGCAACATTGTCTGAAAATATAGGAACTTGAAATGCGCCAAAGCCATATCCTGGTGCTTTTTTACCGTCAATAACAACCTTGATTTTCGCAAATTCGTTTGGTTCTAGAGAAGTAGGGAAATCTAAAACTTTGCAATAAGGGGGTAAATCGTCTGGATTAATGGGAGTGAAGTTGGTTGTGTATAATGTAGTATTTGTAAGCTTGATATATTGTGAATCTAAACCATTATCGTACAAGGGTTCGAAAATTACTGCTCCTTTTTCAAATACCAAACTACCAATGGTTTGGGGCGTAGCGGCGCCTATAAAAGTAGATTTCGGTCGGATCACATTTCCCTCAATATCTAAATATACGAATGGAGTTTTTGGCACATTGGTGTATACTGTAACTGTTTTGTGAAATTGCCCTAAATGGTTGGAGGTTTCGTAGCGAGTTTCAATATATCCTTTTCCCCCAGGAGGAATAGAATCGAGGGTCCATGAGGGACTGGTGCAACCGCAGGAAGATTCAACTTTATTTATAAAAAGTGGCGCGTCGCCAGTATTTGTAAAAGAAAAACGATAAGATGCAAATTTCATGGATTCATCGAGTTCTCCATAGTTATGTTTTTTAGTATCAAATGAAATATCTGCACCTAATTTAATTTTGGGGACAGGCGTCTTTTTTGTTTGAGCAGTAAGAGTGATCGAGCACAAGGTAAAAAGGATAAACAGAGATTTTTTTAATAGGTTGTTTGGGGAGTTATTCATAGGACATGTGATGTGTTTACAAAAGACGTAAAAATTGTGGAAATGGTTGCATAAAATGCGTTGTTTTTTTACGACACCTTTACTAATGGTATCAAAAATGTGGGTAAAGTAGATAATTTGAAAAGAAAGGTGGGCTTAGGCAGTGCGTGCAAACTCTTTATTCACGGGGCAGAAGCATCAAATATGATATTTTTTTACTTTTTTTTCTAGTATGTGTTGATTTTAAGAAATAAAAGCGTTAATTTTGCCGTCCTTTTTGGGAAAAAATATGCCTACTATTCAACAGTTAATTAGAAAGGGTCGTCAGGAGATTACCGTTAAGAGTAAGTCTCCAGCACTAGATTCTTGTCCACAGCGTAGAGGAGTTTGTACTCGTGTATATACTACAACACCGAAGAAGCCAAACTCGGCTTTACGTAAGGTTGCACGTGTTCGTTTGACAAATGGAAAAGAGGTGAATGCCTACATTCCAGGAGAAGGACACAACTTGCAAGAACACAGTATTGTATTGGTACGTGGCGGCAGAGTAAAAGATTTACCTGGTGTACGTTATCACATTGTAAGAGGAGCATTAGATACTGCCGGTGTTGAGGGAAGAAATCAACGTCGCAGTAAATACGGAACCAAGAAGCCTAAGAAAAAATAATTGATTTAAGGACATGAGAAAGTCGCGCGCTAAAAAACGCATATTGCTACCAGATCCAAAATTTAACGAAATTTTGGTAACCCGTTTCGTAAACGGAATGATGTACGATGGTAAAAAATCTGTTGCATTGAACATTTTTTATGATGCAATTGACATTGTAGAAAAGAAATTAACAGAAGAACCAGGTATTGAATCTTGGAAGAAGGCTTTAAACAACGTAATGCCTGCTGTAGAAGTAAAGGCACGTCGTGTTGGAGGTTCTACATTCCAAATCCCTACTGAAGTTCCACAGAGAAGAAAAGTCGCTATGGGAATGAAGTGGATGATTGGTTACGCTAGAAAAAGAAATGAAAAATCGATGGCTGAGAAATTGGCTGGTGAAATCGTAGCAGCTGCAAAAAATGAAGGTTCTTCAGTTAAGAAAAAAGAAGATACCCACAAAATGGCTGAAGCAAACAAAGCATTCTCGCATTTTAGAGCATAACCTTATACAAAAACGAAAATGGCACGCGATTTAAATTTTACGAGAAACATAGGTATTGCCGCTCACATTGATGCTGGTAAAACTACCACCACTGAACGTATATTGTACTATGCCGGTGTAAATCACAAAATTGGTGAGGTACATGATGGTGCAGCAACAATGGATTGGATGGCACAAGAGCAAGAAAGAGGTATTACAATTACTTCTGCTGCAACGACTGTGTTTTGGAAATATAGAGAAAATAATTACCATATTAATATCATCGACACACCTGGTCACGTAGATTTTACTGTAGAGGTAAATCGTTCATTGCGTGTATTGGATGGGTTGGTTTTCTTGTTTAGTTCTGTAGATGGTGTTGAACCACAATCAGAAACTAACTGGCGTTTGGCAAACAATTACAATGTTGCTCGTATTGGTTTCGTTAACAAAATGGACCGTTCAGGAGCTGACTTTTTAAATGTTGTGAAACAAGTTAAAACAATGTTAGGTTCTCATGCAGTTCCATTACAGTTGCCAATTGGTGCTGAAGATCAGTTCAAAGGAGTAGTTGATTTGATCAACTTCCGTGGAATGATATGGAATGAACATGACTCAGGAATGACTTACGAAACTATCGAAGTTCCTGAAGACTTATATGAAGAGGCTACTTATTGGAGAGAGCAACTTTTAGAAGCTGTTTCTGAGTATGATGACAAATTGATGGAGAAATTCTTCGAAGATCCTACTTCTATTACTGAAGCTGAAATCTTGGCTGCACTTCGTCCTGCTGTTATCGATATGAAAATTGTACCAATGATGTGTGGGTCATCTTTCAAAAACAAAGGTGTTCAAACAATGTTGGATATGGTAATGGAATTATTGCCTAGCCCTATCGATAAAGGTGGTGCAAAAGGAATAAATCCAAAAACTGAAAAAGAAGAAATTCGTAAACCAGATTATAACGAACCTTTCTGTGCTTTGGCATTTAAAATTGCCACTGATCCTTTCGTAGGTCGTTTGTGTTTCCTTAGAGCATACTCAGGTAAGTTGGATGCGGGTTCTTATGTGTTGAACATGAGAACTGGTAACAAAGAACGTATTTCTCGTATCTTCCAAATGCATGCAAACAAACAAAACCCTATTGATTATTTGGGTGCTGGTGATATTGGAGCTGCAGTTGGATTTAAAGATATCAGAACTGGTGATACATTGGTAGTTGAAAATTCACCAATCATTCTTGAGTCAATGGTATTCCCTGAGCCAGTAATCGGTTTGGCGGTTGAGCCTAAAACTCAAGCTGATATGGATAAATTGGGTATGGCCTTGAATAAATTGGCTGAAGAGGATCCTACATTTAAAGTTCACACAGATCAAGAAACTGGTCAAACAGTAATCTCAGGTATGGGTGAGTTACATTTGGATATCATTGTAGATCGTTTGAAGCGTGAGTTCAAAGTGGAATGTAATCAAGGTGCTCCTCAAGTTGCTTACAAAGAAGCTCTTACCAAGAAATATACACACCGTGAAACTTACAAGAAGCAAACAGGTGGTCGTGGTAAATTCGCGGATATTCAGTTTGAACTTGGTCCTGCTGACGATACATTCGTTGGAGAAGGTTTACAGTTTGTTAACGATATCGTAGGTGGATCTATTCCTCGTGAATTTATTCCTGCAGTTGAAAAAGGATTCAAAGCATCTATGGTGAACGGTTGTTTGGCTGGATATCCGATTGATCGTATCAAGGTACGTTTATTTGATGGTTCCTTCCACGCAGTTGACTCAGATTCATTGTCGTTCGAGATTGCTGCAAAATCTGGTTTCAGAGAAGCATCAAGAAGTTGTGGACCAGTATTGTTAGAACCAATTATGAAATTGGAGGTTGTAACACCAGCTGAAAACACAGGAGATATCATGGGAGATTTGAATCGTCGTCGTGGCCAAATGGAAGGTATCGATGAGCGTGCAGGATCTCAAATCGTAAAAGCAAAAGTACCTTTGAGTGAAATGTTTGGTTACGTAACAACCTTGCGTACAATCACCTCTGGTCGTGCAAGTAGTACAATGGAATTCAACAATTATGCTGAAACACCAAAAAGTATTGCTGAAGAAGTTTTAAAGAAAGTTAAAGCGTAAGCTTAATTGAAATAATAATGGTAAGCCAAAAGATAAGAATCAAGTTAAAGTCTTTCGATCATAATTTGCTAGATAAATCAGCAGAGAAGATAGTGAAAGCGGTACGCACCACTGGAGTCGTAGTTAGTGGACCGGTGCCTCTACCAACCCGTAAGAAAATATTCACTGTTTTGCGTTCACCTCACGTGAACAAAAAAGCTAGGGAACAGTTCCAATATTGTACTTATCAGCGTTTGATTGATATTTTCAATGGTTCAACAAAAACAGTTGATGCTTTAATGAAAATTGAATTGCCAAGCGGAGTTGAGGTTGAAATTAAATTGTAAGAGCGATGAACGGTTTAATAGGAAAAAAATTAGGAATGACCAGCATCTTTAACGAAGATGGAAAAAGAGTTGCTTGTACAGTGATTCAAGCTGGTCCTTGTGTAGTTTCACAAGTAAAAACTGTTTCTAACGATGGTTATGATGCAGTTCAATTGGCTTACGGAGATAAGAAAGAAAAACATTCTAACGCGGCTCAAATTGGTCACTTTGAAAAAGCAAATACTTCAGCGAAATCTGAGGTAGTTGAATTCAGAGATTTTCCAACTGATATGCTTATTGGTTCTATCTTGGATGTAACTATTTTTGAAGTTGGTGATTTCGTTGATGTTATCGGTACTTCAAAAGGTAAAGGTTTCCAAGGTGTTGTTAAACGTCATGGTTTTGCCGGTGTTGGTGAAGCATCTCATGGTCAACATAATCGTTTGAGAGCTCCAGGTTCAATTGGTGCTTGTTCTTTCCCTGGTCGTGTATTCAAAGGAATGCGTATGGCTGGTAGAACCGGTGGTGATAGAGTGAAATCTACAAACTTAACTATTTTGAAAATTGATGCGGAAAGAAACCTTTTAGTAATTAAAGGGTCTGTTCCTGGTCATAATGGTGCAACTGTAATAATTGAAAAATAAAATCATGGAATTTAAAGTTTTAAATAAACAAGGTGCAGAAACTGGTCGTACAGTTACTTTGTCAACCGATATTTTTGGTGTAGAACCTAATGACCATGCTATCTATTTGGATGTAAAGCAGTTCATGGCAAATCAACGTCAAGGTACACACAAAACCAAAGACAGAGCCGAGATTTCACGTTCAACACGTAAGATCTTCCGTCAAAAAGGTACCGGTGGAGCACGTCACGGTTCATTAAAAAGTGGTATATTTGTAGGCGGTGCTAGAATTCATGGACCACGTCCAAGAGATTATTCATTTAAATTGAATAAAAAATTGAAGCGTTTGGCTCGTATTTCAGCTTTATCGTACAAAGCAAAAGACAATCAAATAGTAGTAATAGAAGATTTCAACATGTTAAACCCGAAAACTTCCGAGTTTGTAGGTATGTTGAAAGCTTTGAATGTTACAGGTCGATCATTATTTGTTACTCCAGATACAGACAAAAATGTGTATTTGTCTGGTCGTAACATTGAAGGAAACACTGTAATGCGTGCTGCTGATTTAAATACTTATGAAGTTTTGAAAGCTTCTAGTTTAATATTAACAGAAAGTTCTATTTCTAAAATAGAGGAGACTAATAAAAAATGATACTGAAGAAACCATTGATAACTGAGAAAATGACTTCTCTAATGGACAAAAGAGGACAGTACGGTTTCGTTGTAGATCCAAAATCTACAAAAGACGAAATTAAGGCTGAAGTTGAAAAGTTCTATGGAGTTGAAGTTGCATCAGTTAACACTATGATCACACGGGGGAAAGCACGCAAGAATCGTCGTACAGGCCAAATCTCCGGTTATACTAATAAGTATAAAAAGGCTATTATTACATTGAAAGAGGGATTTACAATTGACTTTTACGAAAACATCTAATGGGAGTACGTCGTCTTAAACCAACAACCCCAGGACAAAGATTTCGCGTGGCGAATACCTTTGAGGAAATAACTACCGATAAGCCGGAAAAGTCATTACTTGTTCCTATTAAGAAATCAGGTGGTCGTAATAACCAAGGTCGTATGACAGTACGTTTCATTGGTGGTGGTCACAAACGTAGATACCGTATCATTGACTTCAAAAGAAATAATTTTGGAATCGTAGGTGAGGTTAAAACAGTAGAATATGATCCAAACAGAAGCGCATTCATTTCTTTAGTTGAATATTCTGATGGAGAAAAAAGATATATCATTGCGCCAAATGGTGTTAAAGTAGGGCAAAAAGTTGAACAAGGTCCAGGTGTAGTGCCTGAAATTGGAAACGCTTTGTTATTGACTGAAATCCCTTTAGGCACATTGATACATAATATTGAAATGTCACCAGGACAAGGAGCTAAAATCTGCAGAAGTGCAGGATCTTATGCTCAGTTAATGGCTCGCGAAGGGAAATATGCATCTATTAAATTGCCATCTGGGGAAAGTCGTTTGATTTTGTCAGCGTGTTTGGCAACGATTGGATCTGTTTCGAATAGCGAACATAGCCAAGAAGTGAAAGGTAAAGCTGGTCGTTCAAGATGGCTTGGAATTCGTCCTAGAACTAGAAGTTCTGTGATGAACCCAGTTGATCACCCAATGGGTGGTGGTGAAGGTCGTAGTAAAGGTGGTCAACCTAGATCACGTAACTTGATTTATTCACAAGGTCAAAAAACTCGTGCACCGAAGAAAAGTAGCTCTAAGTTGATTATCGAGAAAAGAAAGTCTATCCGCAATAAGTAAAAATTAGAGAACAAGCGAAATGGCAAGATCCATAAAAAAAGGACCCTTTGTAGACATCAAATTGATGCACAAAGTTGATGTCTTGAACGAATCAAGTAAAAAATCTGTGATCAAAACTTGGTCACGTAGAAGTTTAATTATCCCTGATTTTGTAGGGCATACTTTTGCAGTACACAACGGAAATAAGTTTATTCCAGTATATGTTACCGAAAATATGGTAGGACATAAATTAGGTGAATTTGCTCCAACTAGAACATACAAAGGACACGGAAAATAAAAGGAACATGGAAGCTAAAGCAATTTTAAGAAACTGTCCGTTGTCACCACGTAAAATGAGATTGGTGGCGGATTTGGTTAGAGGCCAACGTGTTGAAAGAGCGTTGAACATCCTTCAATTCAATCAAAAACCTGCGTATGCAATCTATTTGAGTAAATTAATCAAAAGTGGTATTGCCAATTGGGGTGTAATCAATCCAGATGATCGTATCGAAGATGGTGAATTGTTTATCAAAACTATCATGGTTGATGGTGGCGTTACAATGAAGCGTTTAAGAACTGCTCCTCAAGGTCGTGGTTACAGAATTAGAAAAAGATCAAACCACGTAACTGTGATTATTGATAGTTTAAAAAATAATAATAACGAAACGGAAGCATAAAAATGGGACAAAAAATAAACCCTATAGGATTTCGTCTAGGTATCATCCGTGGTTGGGATTCTAACTGGTACGGAGGTAAAGACTACGGCGATAAATTGGTAGAAGACGAAAAAATTCGTAAATACCTTACTGTGCGTATTCCAAAAGGAGGAATCGCAAAAGTAATTATCGAACGTACATTAAAACGTATTACATTAACGATTAATACATCTAGACCAGGTATTGTAATTGGTAAAGGTGGACAAGAGGTTGATGCGATTCGTGAAGAGATTAAAAAGATAACTGGTAAAGATGTTCAAATTAACATCAATGAAATCAAACGTCCTGAATTAGATGCTAGATTGGTTGGTGAAAATATTGCACAACAAATTGAAAATCGTTTCTCATACAAGCGTGCAATTAAAAATGCAATTCAAGGAACAATGAAAATGGGTGCTGATGGAATCAAGGTTCGTATCAGTGGACGTTTGAATGGTGGTGAGATTGCGCGTTCGGAAATGTATAAAGAAGGAAGAACTCCTTTACACACATTGCGTTCAAACATTGACTACGCATTGGTAGAGGCGCAAACAGTTTATGGTAAAATCGGTATTAAAGTATGGTTGTGTAAAGGTGAAATTTATGGTAAAGTAGATTTGTCTCCACAAACAGAAACCGAAAGAAAAGGTTCAAATAATAGAGGTAACGATAGAAGAGACCGTGGTGGTCGTGACCGTCGTGATCGTCGTCGTAATAATGCATAAGGAGTAGAATAATGCTGAGTCCAAAAAGAACGAAATTTAGAAAACAACATAAAGGCCGTGTACACGGTATGGCTACAAGAGGTCATCGCGTAGTGTTCGGTAGCTTTGGTTTAAAATCGCTTGAGCCTCACTGGATAACTTCTCGTCAAATAGAAGCTGCCAGGATTGCTTTAACACGTTATTTGAAGCGTGAAGGTCAAGTGTGGATCAGAATTTTCCCTGACAAACCTATTACAAAGAAACCTGCAGAGGTTCGTATGGGTAAGGGTAAAGGTGCTCCTGAATATTGGGTAGCTATTGTAAAACCAGGAACAATTATGTTTGAGGTTGCCGGTGTACCAATGGAAATTGCAAAAGAAGGTATTCGCCTTGCAGCGCAGAAATTACCTGTGTCTTGTAAGTTTGTTGTACGTCCTGATTATAACGAGGAGGCTTAATTATGAAATTTGAAGAAATTAAATCATTACCGAACAAAGAATTGGTAGAACGTTACAGAGAAGAACGCAAACTTTTGACACAAATGAAGTTTCAAAATGCCGTTTCTCAAATTGATGGTCCTCATAAATTGAAGGAATCAAGAAAGAATATTGCCCGTATGTTAACTGAGTTAAACTCACGTAGAACTGAAGCTGAGTATCAAGCATACCTTAAAAAAACGAGTGAAGAAAACTAATGGAAACAATTAGAAACTCCAGAAAAGAGATCATAGGCATTGTGAGTAGTGCCAAAATGGACAAAACCATTGTGGTTGCCGTTGTTCGTAGTGTGAAACACCCGAAATATGGTAAATATTTTAAGAAAACCAAAAAGTTTGCTGCCCATGACGAAACGAACCAATGTGGTGAGAACGATATCGTTCGCATTATGGAAACTCGTCCATTGAGCAAAAACAAATGTTGGAGATTAGTGGAAATTGTAGAAAAAGCTAAATAACATGGTACAAACAGAATCAAGATTAAAAGTAGCTGATAACAGCGGTGCTAAAGAAGTACTTTGTATTAGAGTACTAGGTGGTACTGGACGACGTTATGCCAGTGTTGGTGATAAAATAGTTGTCAGTGTTAAGCATGCAATGCCAGGTGGAAACATCAAAAAAGGTGCTGTATCTAAGGCGGTGGTTGTTCGTGTTAAGAAGGAAATTCGTAGAGCTGATGGTTCTTATATCCGCTTCGATGAGAATAGCTGCGTTTTGTTGAACAACTCAGATGAACCAAGAGGTACGCGCATCTTCGGTCCAGTGGCAAGAGAATTGCGCGATAAACAATTCATGAAAATTGTGTCATTGGCACCTGAAGTTTTATAATCATGGCGAAAAGCGCATTTAAATTACATATCAAAAAAGGCGATACCGTATTGGTATTGGCTGGTGATGATAAAGGAAAGTCTGGGAAGGTATTAACTGTTTATCCAGAAAAGAGTAGAGCTATTGTAGAAGGTTTAAACATTGTTAGCAAACATCGTAAACCATCTGCACAGAATACTGGTGGTAAAATTGACAAAATTGAAGCTCCAATTCACATTTCAAACCTTATGGTAATGGTTGGTGGTAATCCAACCCGTATCGGTAGAAAAGTAAATGAGAATAATAAACTTCAACGTTTTGCTAAAAAAACTGGAGAATTTATTAAATAATTAAATTATGAGTTACGTTCCAAGATTAAGAGATAAATATTCGGCTGAAGTTGTTCCTGCAATGATGGAAAAATTCAACTATAAAAATGTAATGCAAATCCCTTGCATCACAAAAGTTGTTTTGAACCAAGGTGTAGGCGCTGCCGTAAATGATAAAAAATTAGTAGATGCTGCCATCGATGAGATGTCAAAAATTACTGGTCAAAAAGCACAAGCTACTTATTCCAAGAAAGCTATTTCTAACTTTAAATTAAGAGAGAATATGCCAATTGGTTGCAAGGTAACTTTGCGTAAAGAGAGAATGTTCGAATTCTTAGACAGATTGGTTTCTGTTGCACTTCCTCGTGTTCGCGATTTCCAAGGTTTGGAAGTTAAGGGTTTTGATGGCAGAGGTAACTGGACTATGGGTATTACAGAACAAATTATTTTCCCTGAAATTGATATTGATAAAACCAATAAAATTACGGGTATGGATATTACTGTAGTGACCTCAGCTAAGAATGACGAAGAGAGTTTAGAATTGTTAAAATTAATGGGTTTCCCTTTTAAAACTAAATAAATCATGGCAAAAGAAAGTATGAAAGCCCGTCAGCGTAAACGTGAATCAATGGTTGCACGTTTTGCTGAGAAACGAGCTAAATTGAAAGCGGAAGGAAATTATGACGAATTGCAAAAAATTCCTCGTAATGCTTCTCCAGTAAGATTGAGAAATCGTTGTAAAATTACTGGTAAACCGAGAGGGTATATGCGCGTTTTCGGAGTTTGTAGAAATCAATTCCGTGAATTAGCTAGTAATGGTAAAATTCCAGGTGTAACTAAATCAAGTTGGTAAAAATAAAATAAAATGACTGATCCTATATCAGATTATCTAACGCGTTTGCGTAACGCAATCAAAGCGCAACATCGTATTGTAGAGATACCTGCAAGTAATTTAAAAAGAGAGATTACTCGAGTGCTTTACGAAAAAGGTTATATCCTTAAATATAAATTTGAGGAAACCGAAAACAAACAAGGTGTAATTAAAATTGCATTGAAATATAATGCTCAATCTAGACTAAGTGCTATTTCTTCATTGAAAAGAGTTTCTTCTCCAGGTTTGAGAAAATATTCAGCAACTTCAGACATTCCAAGAGTATTGAATGGCTTAGGTGTAGCAATTATTACAACTTCTAGAGGTGTTATGACCGACAAAGAAGCCCGCACCCTAGGTGTCGGCGGAGAAATTCTTTGTTTTATCTCTTAATCGTTAACTTTAAAATTCAAATAAAAAAGAATATATGTCACGCGTAGGAAAAGCACCCATTCAGATTCCATCGAATGTGAATGTTACAGTAAACGTAGGATACGTTACTGCAAAGGGCCCTAAAGGAGAACTTTCTCAACCCATCGATCAAGACTTTATCGTTATTGTTGACAATGGAGTGATGACTGTAAATCGCCCAAGCGAGAGTAAACAGCATAAAAGCCTTCATGGTTTATACCGTTCATTACTAAATAATTTAGTGGTAGGTGTAGGCATTGGCCATACTGTAACTCAAGAACTTGTGGGTGTAGGTTACAAAGTTTCAAACCAAGGCAACTTGGTAGAGTTTGTTTTAGGATACTCTCACAAAATCTTGTTACAAGTTCCTTCAGAAATTTCAGTGGTAACTGAAACTGTAAAAGGTAAAAGCCCATCAATTACTATGACTTGTGTCGATAAGCAATTGTTGGGTCAAGTAGCAGCTAAAATCCGTTCATTGCGTAAACCTGAACCATACAAAGGAAAAGGTATTCGTTTTGCTGGAGAAGTTTTACGTAAAAAAGCAGGTAAATCTGCATCTAAGTAAGGAGGAATTAAAATGGCAAAAAGTAAGAATTCAAGAAGAGAAAAAATACGTAAACGCATTCGCGGCGTAATTTCGGGTACATCTGCTCGTCCACGTCTAAGTGTTTACCGTAGTAATAAAGATATCTATGCACAATTGATAGATGATAGCAAAGGAATTACCTTAGCCGCTGCATCTTCAAGAGAAGCTGGTATCAACGAAGTGAAAGATAATAAAGTGGCTAAGGCTACTTTGGTAGGCAAAAAAATCGCTGAATTGGCAAAAGGTGCTGGAATTGAATCAGTAGTTTTCGACCGTGGTGGATATTTATACCATGGACGTGTTAAGAGTTTGGCTGAAGGAGCCCGTGAGGGAGGTTTACAATTTTAATTTTAAAAAACAATGTCAAATAAAAACATAGTTAGAGTTCGTCCAGGTGAATTAACCTTAACCGAAAAAGTAGTTAATATTAACCGTGTTGCTAAAGTTACCAAAGGTGGTAGAACTTTTAGCTTCACAGCTTTGGTTGTTGTGGGTGATGGTCATGGTACAGTAGGGCATGGTCTTGGAAAATCAAATGAGGTTATCGATGCAATTAATAAAGGTATTGAAGACGCTAAGAAAAATTTGATTAAAGTTCCTGTAATTAACGGTACTGTTCCTCACGAACAATTAGGCAAATTTGGTGGTGGTCGTGTTTTCTTGAAACCTGCTTCTCATGGTACTGGTGTTATTGCCGGTGGTGCTATGCGTTCAGTATTAGAAAGCGCTGGTGTTACCGATGTATTGGCAAAATCAAAAGGTTCTTCTAATCCACATAACGTGGTAAAAGCAACTTTTGATGCCCTTACAAGTATGAGAGATCCACATACCGTTGCCCATATGCGCGGTATTAGTATGAAACAAGTATTTAATGGTTAAAATCATGGGAAAAGTTAAAATTACCCAAATTAAAAGTGGTATTGGATATCCAAAAAACCAAAAAGCTACTTTAAGAGCATTAGGACTTAGAAAAATGAACGCGTCTCGTGAAGTTGAGTTAAATCCTCAAATTGAAGGAATGATTCGCACAGTTAATCACCTATTAAAAGTAGAAAACGCCTAATAATATGAATTTAAGTAATCTAAAACCTGCTGCAGGTTCTGTAAAAAACCGTAAAAGAATTGGTCGTGGACAAGGTTCTGGTAGAGGTGGTACTTCTACAAAAGGTCATAAAGGTGCTCAATCTAGAACTGGTTATTCTCGTAAAATCGGTTTTGAAGGTGGTCAAATGCCATTGCAACGTCGTATTCCAAAGGGCGGATTTAAAAACATTAACCGTGTAGAATACGCTTCTGTGAATTTAGATGTTTTGCAACAACTTGCTGAAAATTTGAATATCAGCAAAATTGATCGCCAACTATTGATTGACAAAAATTTAATTCACAAAAATGAATTATTCAAAGTTTTGGGTCGTGGTGAAATCACAACTGCTTTGGAAGTTCACGCTAATAAATTTAGTGAAACTGCTAAGGCTGCTATTGAAAAAGCAGGTGGAAGTACTCACGCAATTGGAAGATAAGCATGAAAAAACTTATAGAAACCTTTAAGCATATTTGGGCAATAGACGAACTTAAGAAACGTATCGTGTATACGTTGCTTTTGTTGGTAATCTATCGTCTTGGATCGTATATCATTCTTCCGGGAATTGATAGTGATGCGTTAGAAGGGTTGAATCGTCAAACTAAAAATAACATTTTAGGATTGATCAACACTTTTGCCGGCGGTGCATTTGCACGTGGTGCTATTTTTGCACTCGGTATCATGCCCTATATCTCGGCTTCTATATTCATGCAGTTGGTAACCATTGCAATTCCAAGTTTCCAACGTTTGCAGAAAGAAGGAGAAGAGGGTAGAAGGAAAATGAATCAATATACCCGTATCCTTACCATTGCATTTACTGCTGTACAAGCATTTGCTTATCTATCGAACATTGTTAATTCTGAAGCCAATAGAGCCGCATTGTTATTCAATTTCAATGATCAATTGCTGTCAAAAGAAATGTTCATGTTTACAAATATTATTCTCTTAACTGCTGGTACTATGTTTACCATGTGGATGGGAGAAAGAATCACCGACAGAGGTTTAGGGAACGGTATCAGCTTAATTATTATGGTTGGTATTATAGCCCGTATGCCGTCTGCTTTGATAAGCGAATTCTTAATTCGTTTGCAAGGTGGTGGTTTGATTTTGTTTATTATTGAAATGGTAATTTGGTTTATGGTAGTCTTGGGAGTGATTTTACTTACCCAAGGTACCCGAAAAATCACAATCAATTATGCCAAACGTGTTGTTGGAAATCGTCAGTATGGTGGGGTAAGACAATATCTTCCTATCAAAATATTGGCGGCCGGTGTTATGCCAATCATCTTCGCTCAAGCAATTTTATTCTTACCAGCTACTATTGGAAGTTTTTACACTGAGAATACAGCTCCAGGATGGTTGTTAAGCATGATGAATCCAAATAGCTTTGCTCACAATGCATTACTGGTTTTCTTAATTGTAGTATTTACATATTTCTATACTGCAATTATTTTTAATCCTGTTCAAATGGCTGACGACATGAAAAGAAACAACGGGTTCATTCCAGGTATTAAGCCAGGAAAACAAACCTCGAATTTCATTGATGGTGTTATTTCAAGAATAACATTGCCGGGTGCTATATTCATAAGTTTGGTTGCTATTTTACCAGTAATGGCTACATCTTTACACATTAACCAAGAGTTCGGTCAGTTTTTTGGTGGAACCAGTTTGTTGATTTTGGTGGGTGTTGTATTGGATACGTTGCAACAAATAGATAGTTATTTATTGATGCGTAAGTACGACGGATTGATGAGTAACGGTGGCAAAATGAAGGGTAGAATGACAAACGCTTATTCACAAGTTGATTTTTAAAAATAAATAACGTACATTTGCAGCCCTTTTGATATGTCAAAACAAGACGCTATAAAACAAGACGGATTAATTTCGGAGGCATTATCCAATGCTATGTTCCGAGTTAAGCTCGAAAACGGTCATGAAATTATAGCAACAATTTCAGGCAAAATGCGTATGCACTACATACGTATCCTGCCTGGTGATAAAGTGCAGGTAGAAATGTCCCCCTATGATTTAACGAGAGGTAGAATCTCTTACAGATACAAGTAATTTATATGAAAGTTAGAACAGCAGTAAAAAAACGCAGTGTAGACTGCAAAATCGTACGCCGCAAAGGAAAAGTGTACGTGATTAACAAAAAGAATCCTAAATTCAAACAAAGACAAGGATAAAATAACACATGGCTAGGATAGCAGGTATAGATATTCCCAAGAACAAAAGAGGTGTAATAGGTTTAACCTACATCTACGGGATAGGTCGTAGCAGAGCTGCTGCGATTTTAGATAACACAGGAATCAGTCACGATAAAAAGGTGAGCGAGTGGAATGATGATGAACTAGGATTAATTCGTGGTTATATCACTGAAAATTTGAAAACAGAGGGTGAATTGCGCTCGGAAGTTACATTAAACATCAAACGTTTGATGGATATTGGTTGCTACCGTGGCCAACGTCACCGTAAAGGCTTGCCAGTTCGTGGACAACGTACTAGCACGAATGCTCGTACTAGAAAAGGTAAACGTAAAACAGTTGCTGGTAAGAAAAAAGCTACTAGATAATTAAGGTCGTAAGAAACAATATGGCAAATCAGAAAAAAGTTCAAAAGAAAAAAGTAAAAGTTGATCCAAACGGTCAAGTGCATATTCGTGCTACTTTTAATAATATTATTGTATCTGTTACCAATACAGAAGGACAAGTTATTTCTTGGTCATCTGCTGGTAAAATGGGATTCAGAGGTTCAAAGAAAAACACTCCTTATGCGGCTCAAGTTGCATCGTTAGACTGCGCAAAAGTTGCTTTTGATGCAGGCTTACGTAAAGTGGAAGTTTTTGTTAAAGGACCAGGAAGCGGACGTGATAGTGCAATTCGTAATCTTCAAACAGTTGGTTTGGAAGTTACTTCAATTATGGACATAACTCCATTACCACACAACGGATGTCGTCCTCCTAAACGTAGAAGAGTTTAATTTTATCAATAATAAAAAAACGAAATGGCAAGATATACAGGTCCTAAATCTAAAATCGCTAGAAGATTCCGTGAAGCAATTTTCGGAAGAGACAAAGCTTTAGAAAAGAAAAACTATGGTCCAGGTCAGCACGGTAACAGCCGTCGTCGCCCTAAACTATCTGAATACGCAATTCAGTTAGCTGAAAAACAAAAAGCTAAATATACTTATGGTGTTTTAGAAAAACAATTCAGAAACACTTTCAAAAGAGCAGCAGCTAAAAAAGGTATCACAGGTGAAAATTTGTTGAAGTTTTTAGAAGCTCGTTTGGACAATACCGTTTATCGTATGAGTATTGCCCCAACTCGCCGTGGTGCTAGACAACTTGTTTCTCACCGTCATATCACCGTTAATGGTGAGGTTGTGAATATTCCAAGTTATCAATTACGTGCGGGCGATGTTATTGCCGTTCGTGAACGTTCTAAATCTTTAGAAGTTATTTCTAACAGCGTTACTACCGTAAATAATAAATTTAGTTGGATTGATTGGAATGTCAATGATTTGAAAGGCACTTTCCTTACGTTCCCAGAACGTTCTGAAATTCCAGAGAATATCAAGGAGCAGTTAATCGTCGAACTTTACAGTAAATAATAATTTAAAACTAAAAGGCATGGGTGTAATACCATTTCAAAAACCAAATAAGGTTGTAATGACCAAATCTACAGATGCTCACGGAGTATTTGAGTTTTCTCCTTTAGAAAAAGGATACGGTGTTACAATCGGTAACGCAATGCGTAGAATCCTTCTTTCTTCGTTAGAAGGTTATGCAATTACTTCATTGAAAATTCAAGGAGTAGATCATGAGTTTAGTACTATCAAGGGCGTTGTAGAAGACGTTGTAGAAGTAGTATTGAATATGAAACAAGTTCGTTTCAAAGCCAATAGCTCTACCGAAGACAACGAAAAAATCTTTATCTCAATTAAAGGTAAAGATCAATTCTTAGCTGGAGATATCGGACGTTATACCAACTCTTTCACCATCCTTAATCCAGAATTGGTGATCTGTAATATGGATCCAACCATTAATTTAGAGCTTGAAATTACAGTTGCTAAAGGCCGTGGTTATGTTCCTGCAGAAGAAAATAAGATTAAAGAAGCACCAATTGGTTTAATCGCCATTGATTCTATCTTTACTCCGATCAAGAATGTTAAGTATAATGTTGAAGATTTTCGTGTTGAGCAAAGAACCGATTTTGAAAAGTTGGTAATGGAAGTTACTTCCGATGGTAGTATCCATCCAGAAGAGGCTTTGAAAGAAGCGGCTAAAATCCTTATTCAACACTTTGTGCTTTTCAGTGATGAAAACATCATGCCTGAAACCAAAGCAGCTAAAGTTGTTGAAGAAGTTGATGAGTCTTTCTTACAAATGCGTAAGATTTTGAAAACTGCTTTGGCAGATTTAGATCTATCAGTAAGAGCATACAATTGTTTGAAAGCTGCTGAAATTAAAACTTTGGGAGAATTGGTAAATTATCATATCGATGACCTTCTTAAATTTAGAAACTTTGGTAAAAAATCGTTGTCTGAATTAGAAGAGTTTGTAAGAGAAAAAGGGTTGCATTTCGGTATGGAAGTAGCCAAGTATAACATTAATGACGAATAATACAGATGAGACACGGAAATAAAAATAATCATTTAGGGCGTACATCCTCTCACCGCAAAGCGATGTTAGCCAATATGGCTTCTTCTTTAATTAAACATAAAAGAATCATCACTACGGTTGCTAAAGCTAAAACTTTAAGAGTTTATATCGAGCCTTTGATTACCAAAAGCAAAGATGCCACTACTCACAATTATAGAACAGTTTTCGCTTACTTGAAAGACAAAGAAGCTGTAAACGAATTGTTCACTGTAGTTGGTGGTAAAGTAGCAAATCGTCCAGGTGGATATACTAGAATTTTAAAAACTGGTAATCGTGCAGGTGATAATGCTGATATGGCAATGATTGAATTGGTAGATTTTAATGAATTCTTTGATGGATTTGCTAAAGATAAAAAGAAAGCTACTACCCGTCGCTCTCGTCGTTCAGGTGCTACTACTACTGCTACTACTCCAAAAACTACTGCTCCTAAAGCTGCCGTTGTTGAAGAAATTCAAGATGCAGTTATAGTTGAAGAAGTTGTTGAAATTGCTGCTCCTGTTGTTGAAGAAATTGCTCCAATTGCTGAAGCTTCAGAGGAAACTCCTGAAGTTGAAACTCCAACTGAAGAGACATCAACTGAAGAGACATCAACTGAAGAGACTTCTTCAGATGATAAATCTACTGAAGAAACAAAATAATATTCTTGAAATAAAAAAAAAGACCGCTTTTTTAGCGGTCTTTTTTTTTATTTTTTTTTATCTATTTTGCACTAAGCATCTTTTGTTGCAATGTATTTGCATCAACGACTCCAGATTGACGCCAAATTTGTTTGCCGTTCTTATAAATGATTAAAGTGGGTACACCACTTATGTTTAATTCACTTGCCAATTTTTGATTTTTATCTACGTCAATTTTTAAAATAGTTCCATTATCCCCAACTTTCTGTTTCACCTTTTCTAAAATAGGTCCCATTATTTTACATGGGCCACACCAAGTTGCAAAAAAATCGACTAGAACAGGTTTATCTTGATTGATTATTGCTTTAAACGATTTCATATTATATGTATTTATTTAAACTAGTCCAACTGCCACCATTATAAACATTTGTGTAGCCTGCGTTTTTCAACATCCCTGTTGCGGAAGCACTTCGCATACCAGATGCACAACACGTAATGATAATCTGATCTTTTTTTATTTTGGATACTTGGCTCATGATTTTATCCAAAGGTATATTTTTAGATCCTTTTACATGCCCAGATTGAAATTCTCCTTGGGTTCGTACGTCTATAATTAACGCTCCTTTTTGTATTAACTCACCAAAATCTACTTTGGTCTTTTTTCCGAATAATGCAGTAAATATTCCCATATAGACGCAAAGTTGCGCTTATTTCGTTATGAACATTGTGACTTTACTCACATTTAGCTGAACAAACGATGAATATCTAATAGCAAACGACAAATTAATCAGAAATTGAAGGATCTCATTCCGCGGTCAAAGTCCCTCAAAAAAAACTGCACAAAAAAATTTGTGCAGTTAAATTCTATTTAAAAGTATTTTTTTTATTGAGCTTATATTTCTAGGTTTAATTCTTTTAGAATATGATCGGCTTTACCTACATACTTTATGATATATAGCGCATATCGAATATCACAACCTATACTTCGTGAATAATTTTCATTCCAAGCGTAATCATTGATTGTAGCGGTGAAGCTTCTATCAAAATTAATTCCTATCAATTCGCCTTTCTCATTTAAAACGGGACTTCCACTGTTTCCGCCAGTTGTGTCTAAGTTGTATAAAATCCCAACAATTATTTTGCCCGTTTTAGGGTCCTTAAACACTTCCGGAACATTGGTTTGAGTCAAGTTGTCTTGTACAACTTTTGGAAGTCTATAATCGCTATTGGTATTTGCTTTTGCCAAAACACCATCTAAAGTTGTGTAAGGTGTATGCGTTTCGCCATCATTAGGACTAAATGAGCGGATATGCCCATAGGTTAATCTTAATGTACTATTCGCATCAGGAATAAATCTAGACTTTAAATATTGCTCTCTGAGGCCAATATATTGAGGCATTAATGACTTCAATTGTATGTCAGCTCCATTCCAGGCTTGAAAAATTGATGTACTTATTGGTTTTAGTTCTCGAAGGATTTCTTTTACAATGTCGTTTGATTGAATAAACTTCTCGCAATTGGTGTTAACCACTTTCATAATAACTGCAGTATCAAACAATATAGAATTATTAATCTTTGATAATATTTTGGTATTTAAGCCTTGTGCATTGCCATATTTGAAAACAGAATTTGGCGAGTATTGTGCCAATTCTTTATAAATTCTGTTTAGAAGATTGATAAAGACTGCCTTTTCCATATCTGGGCTAATAATGGCGTAATCTTTTTTCAATTGCAGTTTGAAGTTTTGCAAAATGGTTTGCTTTGAAACTAAATTTCCAGCGGCATCTTTTTGAGGGACTTTCAATGCTTCAGTATATGTTAGCATTAAATCTGCCAAATAGGCCGCATTGCTTTGTCCAAGTAAAAAAGAATTCAACAAGTATCTCAATTTTGCTGTGCTTGATTTGAGTTTCCAAATTTCATTGATCTTTGATATTACCAATTTTGATTGCTTAGACTCCTCACTTCCCTCAGGAAACGCTGACATCATAATTTGATCTTCGTTTAGCCGAGCATCAACAATGTCCGTTCTTCTTAAACCTTGTATTTTACCTCTGTAATTTTTCTCTACATTTTCCAAACTTTGAATTTCTCCCGCAAACGCCAATCCCATATTTACATTGCCTTTTGAAAATTCTTTCATGTAATCAATGTAAGTTTTATACCATTCTTGGATAATTGGAAGTTGATGTTCTTTTTGGAATTTCATGTAAGCACCACTTTCGTGTCGGAAAGTACGACCTGGATATCCCATGATGAACACAAAATCACCTTCTTTGGTTCCGTTAGGGTTAATTTTCAATTTGTTTTTAGGTTTGAATGGCACATTTTCTTTGCTATATTTAGCTGGTTTGCCATCCTTTCCAACATAAGCCCTAACCAAGCTAAAATCGCCGTTATGCCTTGGCCATTCCCAATTGTCTCTATCGCCACCAAATTGACCAATTGTCAAAGGTGGGGCCAAAACCAAACGGACATCCTGAATAAGAACATATCGGAATAGGGTATAGCTTTTTCCAACAAACATCTCCGAAATTTCTATTGAAAGTTCAGGATATAACTTTTTTTCGGCAGCTACAACTGCAGAGATATTTGTTGCAATGGTTTTTAGTCGAACAGCTGGATCCATATTGGTTGTGGTTCCTGCCAAAACTTTGTCTGAAACGTCTTCATAGCTCTGTGTAATTTTACAAGGCATGGAAATAGGCAATTCATCATTTTTTGATTTTGCTACAAACCCATTTTCCAAATAATTATGATCGGAATTACTCAAGTTTGCTACATCGCCATAAACGCAATGGTGGTTTGTGATAATAAGTCCCTCATCAGAAATAAAAGAACCCGTACATCCACCTACCTTAACAAGTGCATCTGTGAGTGAAACTTCACCCGGATTGAAAATGTCTTTGGCTTCTAATTTCAAGCCTGCATTTTTCAAATCTGTGATGTTTAAATAATTGAGAGGGAACATTCCTTCATCGGGTCTAAAAGAAGAGCCTAAAATTGTAATTGCCGCTGCAACGAATGTCAATTTAATAATTCTTGATTTTTGCAAAAAATTCATCATCTATTTGCAAATCTACGCGCTATCGCTGTGGATTCACAATAAAAGAATTGTATTTTTGTATTTTACTTATGTCATTAAAAGTTATTATCATACTTGTTTTTATTCTTGTAGTATTCAGTTCATTGATTTTTGATTTAGGTCTATTTTCCAAGAAAAATCAAAATTCTTTGACTTTAAAGCAGAGTATTTACAGAAGTTTGTGTTGGTTTATGTTGGGATTATTAAGTGTAGGTGCAGTGTATTTATTGCATCCTTATTTACACAATTTAAAGAGTAATTCTGATTTGCAAACTTACATTGCCAATTATGGAATTTCATTTACCATTGTTTCTGACTTTAATCAATCGCTCCAGAATTTTAGAATTGCATCAACAACTGCTTATTTTACAGGTTATATCTTGGAATATGCCTTAAGTGTCGACAATTTGTTTGTCATGCTTTTGATTTTTCAAACCTTCAAGATTTCTGCAAAAAACGAAAAGCGCATACTTCTATGGGGTGTAGTTGGTGCGATGGTGTTGCGTTTTATTTTTGTTTATTTGGGAAGTTCGGCAATCAATCAGTTTCATTGGATTCTATATGCGTTTGGAATTTTACTCATTTATTCAGGATTTAAACTAATGTTTCAAAATTCTGAAGATGAATTTGACCCAAACAGCCATTTTATTATCCGCTTGGGAAATAAAATTTTTAGTGTTGAAAAATCACCTACCAATCCGGATTCGTTTTTTACGAAGCAAAATTCAAAATTACAGGTAACCCCATTGTTTTTGGTGTTGCTTGTAGTAGAATTCACAGATGTTGTTTTCGCTGTAGACAGTGTTCCTGCCGTTTTTGGAATTACAACCGATCCTTATTTGGTCTTTTTTTCAAATATTTTCGCAATTTTAGGATTGCGTAGTTTATTCTTTTTATTGGGACATGGATTGGATAAATTCTATGCGTTAAAATATGGCCTATCAATTATATTGGTTTATATAGGAGGTAAAATGTTGTTGGAAAAGTATGCACTTCAATTTGGGTTTACACACATTCACAATCTCATCGTAATTATTGGAATTTTGGCTGTTAGTATTTTCTATTCTTTGAAATTTCCTGTTTCAAATCAATCTGGTAATTCAGACAAATAGTTCACTATTTATAAACATTGTTTTGTACTTCACATAGAATAAGAGAGATTTGTATCCTTGAAGTGAGTTCACAATTAACTAAAGCCTTACTAGTACTGCAGGATGGTACTTTTTTCGAGGGAAATGCCATTGGCAAGATCGGAACAACAAGCGGAGAAATCTGCTTTAACACTGGAATGACAGGATATCAGGAGGTGTTTACAGATCCTTCTTATTTCGGACAAATTCTAGTTATGACAACAGACCACATAGGAAACTATGGTGTGAAAGAAACTGATGTTGAAAGCGAATCAATTAAAATTGCAGGGTTGGTTTGTAAAAAATTCTCAAACAATTATTCTCGAGCAATGGGCTCTGATAGTTTAGATGGATATTTTACTTCAAACAACTTAGTTGGAATTTCTGATATCGACACCAGAAGTTTGGTTGCTCATTTAAGGGAAGCCGGTACACAAAATGCAATTATTTCAAGTGAAACTTATGACGTTGAAACTTTGTTGAAACAGTTGAATGCTGTTCCTAGTATGGACGGACTTGAACTTGCATCGGAAGTTTCTACCAAAGAGTTTTATACGGATGGAAATCCCGATTCTCCTTACAAAGTTGCATTGATCGATTTTGGTAGCAAAAAGAATATTTCTCGTTGCCTTATCGATAGAGATTGTTATTTGGGTATTTTCCCATACAACTCAACGGCAGAGGAAATTTTGGCATGGAATCCCGATGGTTTTATGATAAGCAATGGCCCTGGTGATCCAGCGGCTATGGGTTATGCAATTAAAACCGTTCAAGGAGTAGTTGATGCCAATATACCAACTTTTGGAATTTGTTTGGGTCACCAATTGCTGAGTTTGGCAAGTGGTTTGAAAACGTACAAAATGCACCATGGTCATAGAGGACTTAATCATCCAGTGAAGAATTTAATTTCTGGTCGCAGCGAAATTACAAGTCAAAATCACGGTTTCGCAGTTGAATACAATTCAGAATTATCTCAAAAAATTCAATTAACGCATATTAACCTAAATGACGATTCTGTAGAAGGAATTGCGCGATTAGACAAACCCGCTTTTTCGGTTCAACATCACCCGGAAGCTTCTCCAGGACCTCATGATTCGCTTTATTTGTTTGATCAATTTGTTGAATTAATGAAATCCCACAAAAAATAAAACTTTAAATTTATATAATGAGCGAAATTACACACATTCAAGCCCGTCAAATTTTGGATTCTCGCGGGAATCCAACAGTAGAAGCGGAGGTTTTTACCGAAGATGGCGCTTTTGGTAGAGCGGCTGTTCCTTCTGGAGCAAGTACAGGTATTCATGAAGCTGCTGAGCTTCGCGATAATGACAAAAGTCATTACATGGGTAAAGGAGTGTTAAAGGCAGTTGATAATGTAAATAATATTATTTCTGAAGCATTAGAAGGCGTTGAAGTTTCATCTCAAAATGAAATCGACAATATCATGATTGAATTAGATGGTACTGAAAACAAATCTAATTTAGGTGCAAATGCAATTTTGGCCGTATCGTTGGCAGTTGCAAAAGCAGCAGCAGATGAAATGGGAATGCCGCTTTATCGTTACGTTGGCGGGGTAAATGCAAATGTATTGCCGGTTCCAATGATGAACATTTTGAATGGTGGTGCACACGCAGATAACAAAATCGATTTTCAAGAATTTATGGTAATGCCGGTGAAAGCCGAAAGCTTTAGCCATGGTTTGAGAATGGGTGTTGAAATTTTTCATCATTTAAAATCTGTATTAAAAGCTGCAGGTTATAGTACCAATGTGGGTGATGAAGGTGGATTTGCTCCCAATATTCAAAGCAACGAAGAAGCTATTGAGATTGTTCTAAAAGCCATCGAAAAAGCAGGATACCGTCCTGGTGAAGATGTTTATATTGCAATGGATGCTGCAACCAGTGAGTTTTATGATGAGAAAACTGGCTTGTATACTTTCAAGAAATCGAGTGGAAAGCAAATGAATGGTGATGAAATGGTGAATTATTGGGCTGAATGGTGCAATAAATATCCAATCATTTCTATTGAAGATGGTTGCGCTGAAGACGATTGGGCAAGTTGGAAAAAATTAACAGACAAATTAGGAAGCAAAATCCAATTGGTAGGAGATGATTTGTTTGTTACAAATGTAAATCGTTTACAAAAGGGGATTGATGAAGGAATTGCAAATAGCATTCTAATCAAAGTAAACCAAATTGGCACGTTAACGGAGACGTTAAATGCGATTCAATTGGCAACCAGAAACCAATTTACAAATGTAATGAGTCATAGAAGTGGTGAAACGGAAGATAGTATCATTGCCGATTTGGCTGTTGCCATGAATAGTGGGCAAATTAAAACTGGAAGTGCCTCTCGATCAGATAGAATGGCTAAATATAACCAATTGATTCGTATTGAAGAAGAATTGGGCGACAACGCTATATACGGAGGAGAAATGTTTCGTTTTGTAAAATAATCGACTCTTTTAAATAATATTTCAGGCCAGCATTTGCTGGCCTTTTTATTTTTAACTTGTAGTTCTACCTTTTTTTTACGAAATTTGTAGATACATAAGGTATCTTTTTTGAGGTTCTACTCTTTCAAGTAATACCAGATGTTTAACTAATCTATTTAAAATATGGAAATCCACGCTAATGAATTTTATGGCTATTACGGAGCTTTCTGTTTGGCTGCATATTTGCTCGGGTCTATTCCTAGCGCTGTCTGGATTGGTAAATCCTTTTACAATGTTGACGTTCGTGAACATGGTAGTGGGAACGCAGGTGCAACCAATGTTTTTCGAGTTTTAGGAAAAAAAGCAGGATCAATTGTTCTCGCGATGGACATGCTAAAAGGTTATTTAGCCTGCATACTCATTTATTTGTTTCAATATTCTTATCCCAATTTCGATTGGAATCCCTCCAGAATTGTAAACATTCAACTCATGTTTGGCGCATGTGCGGTTATTGGTCACCTATTGCCAATTTTTGCCGGTTTTAAAGGTGGAAAAGGAATCGCTACGCTTGGAGGAATGATCATTGCATTAAATCCTGTAGCCGCTTCAATCGCTATTGGTATATTCTTAGTTGCTTTGTTCACAACTAGATTCGTGAGCGTTGGTTCTATTTTAGGTGGGATTTCAATACCTGTATTATTTGTAAGTGTTTTTGGTAAGAGTATGCCCGAATACAGACAACCTTCGGTTATTATTTTTACCATTGCAATTGCTGTTTTGGTTGTTGTAACGCACCGTAAGAATATCAATCGCCTCATTCATGGAAATGAAAATAAAGCAAAATTATTGCCTAAACACCGCAGAACAAATTAAAAATGATCATAAAAGCTGCTCATAAAACAGATGTAAATGAACAAATTTCTTCCCTTTTAGAAGAAATTGCGGTTGGTGGTTGGACAATTGTACTATACAACGATGAGGTCAATACTTTCGATTGGGTAATTAATTGTTTAGTTAAATATTGCCAACACGATACCGTTCAAGCAGAACAATGCGCATGGTTTGTACACACCAAAGGAAAGTATGCGGTAAAAAGTGGTTCTAAAAGTAGATTGGCTCCAATTTGTGAAGCCCTGTGTGAAAAAGGATTGTCAGCCGTTTTAGAATTTAAAGATTAAATGAACAAAATTTATCAAAATGCCGATTTGGCAACCGCCGATATTCAAGATGGGCAAACAATTATGCTCGGTGGATTCGGATTATGCGGAATTCCAGAAAATTCAATTTCCTCTCTCGTGAAAAAAGGAGTGAAAGAATTAACTTGTATTTCTAATAACGCAGGAGTTGATGATTTTGGAATTGGACTCATGCTTCAACAACGCCAAGTCAAAAAAATGATTAGTTCTTATGTTGGTGAAAATGCTGAATTTGAACGTCAATTGCTTTCCGGAGAATTAGAAGTTGAATTAATTCCTCAAGGTACACTCGCTGAAAGATGTCGCGCTGCCGGTGCTGGCATTCCTGCTTTCTTTACACCCGCTGGTGTTGGAACAGAAGTAGCAATGGGTAAGGAAACAAGAGAATTCAATGGCAAAATCTATTTGATGGAGTTTGCATTTGATGCCGACTTTGCAATTATCAAAGCATGGAAGGGCGATCGTCATGGAAATCTTATTTTCAAAGATACTGCCCGTAACTTTAATACCATGATGGCAATGGCTGGTAAAATTACCATTGTAGAAGTTGAAGAACTGGTTGAATTGGGTGAATTAGATCCAAATAATATTCACGTACCCGGTATTTTTGTTCACCGTATTTTTGAAGGAACGAACTACGAAAAACGTATTGAACAAATAACTGTGCGTAAACGCGAAGCCTAATCACGCATGAAAAAGTGGGTTTTCGCAACCAATAACCAACATAAAATGGATGAAGCCAAGCAAATTCTTGGTGGATTTGCAGAAATAATGTCCCTCAATACCATTGAGTTTTACGATGATATTGAAGAAATCGCTGATACTTTTGAAGGTAATGCGCTCATAAAAGCCAAAACTGTTTTTGAAAAAACTGGATTTCCTTGTTTTGCAGATGACTCTGGTTTGTGTGTGAACGCCTTGAATGGAAGGCCTGGAATTAAATCTGCCCGTTATGCCAATGAGCATGGACCCGTAGATCATTCCCTCAATAATCAAAAATTATTAAATGAGCTACAAAGTCAATCTGATAGAAGTGCATTTTTTGTTACTGTTATTTGTGCTTACGGTTTTACTGAAAATCCTATTTATTTTAGGGGTGAAGTTCATGGCGCAATTGCTCAGGATTTGAGCGGAGTTGAAGGATTTGGATATGATCCGCTCTTTATCCCTCAAGGATATGATAAAACATTTGCAGAATTGGGTTCGATTGTGAAAAATTCGATGAGCCATAGGGCAAATGCCTTGAATAAGATGAAATTGCATTTTAACTAAACTTTATTTCGTTGCTTTTATGACGACTATTCCTAAAATCCCTGTAGATCTTTATAATTATAACTTACCTGAGGAAAGAATTGCGCATTTTCCTGCTTCTCCCAGAGATCATAGTAAGTTATTGTTGTTTCAAAACAATAATATTAGTGACCATCACTTTTATAATTTGCCCGAATTTATTCCTTCAAATTCAACTATTGTTGCAAATAACACAAAAGTTATTCCTGCTAGACTTTGGTTTTCAAATGAGAAGGGTCAAAAAATACAAATATTCATACTAAAACCCATTGCCATCGATTGGACGGTTTGCGAAGTATTGGTGGGTAATCGTAAAAAATTCAAACTAGAAGACGTCCTTATTATTGAAGATGGAGGTCTGATTTTAAAGGCATGCTGGCATAACCGCGATTTAAATTTGATAAAATTTGAAACCAATGCACCTTCTATATTAGATGCCATTGAGGTTTTGGGTCAGGTTCCTTTGCCTCCTTATATTTTGAGGGACGTTGAATCGAGCGACAAAAACAATTATCAGGCAATTTTTGCGGAAAAGGAGGGTGCAGTTGCTGCGCCAACCGCTTCTTTGCATTTTACTGATGAATTAAAATTGAATTTGGAAAAAGGCAATATCAAATTTGATGAGGTGACATTGCATGTAAGTGCGGGAACATTCAAGCCGGTTACTGCCGAATTTGCAAATGAACATGAAATGCATGCTGAGCGTTTTGAAGTGGGTGTTGATTTTTTAAATCGATTATTAGATGGAAATAGTGGGGTAGTGGCAATAGGTACTACTTCTATGAGGGTTTTAGAAAGTTTGTATTATTTGGGGGAAAAGGTACATCTGGGAATTTTGGATGATTGCTTTGTTGCGTCTACCGATGCCTATGATACAACATTTGGGAATATATCTACCCGTGAAGCTTTGGTGTGTTTGAGAGATTTTGCATTGATTAATGGCGGTTATGTGAAAGGAGAAACCCAAATATTTATTGTGCCTGGATTTGAATTTAGAATCGTTCAATGGATAATTACCAACTTTCATCAGCCAAAATCAACCTTATTGATGTTAATTTCTGCGTTTGTTGGTGAATCTTGGAAAGAAATTTATACGCATGCATTGGCCAATGAATATCGTTTTTTGAGCTATGGAGACAGTAGTTTGTTGCATGGTTCAAAAAACATTTCGTATTAACTGCTTCATTTTGAGAGACATTGAAGGGTTAAACAAAAAAAGATTACAATCTTATTGCAAAAGTGAAATATTTGGAGTTACCTTTGCACTCCCGTTCTGAAAGAGAGTATGATTGAAAAAATGGTCAAACATTAATAAAAAAATATTCACAAAATAAGTTGCTGTATTAAAAACAAAGCGTTATATTTGCAGCCCCTTAAGGAAACGAACGGGAAACAAAAAAGAAATAGACGAACCTAGGTTGAGAGATTTAGGGGACATTTATAAAGTTCTTTGAAAGAATAAGAGTAAGGAATAGATAAGCCACCCAAACAATTAACAAATACTTTGGGAAGCCGGATCAAATAAACTTTTACTATGAAGAGTTTGATCCTGGCTCAGGATGAACGCTAGCGGCAGGCCTAATACATGCAAGTCGAGGGGTAGAGTTGGAGTAATC